>NZ_JAGHQX010000003.1 GCF_017744095.1 Shimia sp. R10_1
AATACATCAACGGTTTCTACAATCCGCGCCGACGGCACTCAGCATTGGGTTGGAAAAGCCCCGTCGCTTTCGAGAGAAAAGTGGCCTAAAAGAGCTCTTGGGGCGGCACAAAAACGTGACAGGTCCATATTTTCTTGGGTACATTTGGCCCCATACATCAGGATCGACGTGAGTATTCGCGCTCTCCCTAATGTAATTTAGAATCGTAGATTCAGCTACATCACAGTTAAGTTCGACTGTTTTGGCCGCGATTTGTTTCGCAGTATCCGATCGCGTGGCACGCAGGTCAAAGTTATAGGCATCGCATACCGCTCCTATCAGGATTTTCTCCAAGCAAATCACTTTTCTCGTTAAAGCACTCTTTTCGCTCGGGTTTGCGGGACCTTCTGTGAGTTGCCTTATGCGGCGTTGCAGTTTCTTAATCTGATTGGCTTCTTCATTTTTATCATCGGTTGAGACAACAGACAGCGCTTCGACCTGTCGCTGTAGATTTTCATTTTCGTCGCCAAGCGCTGCAAGCCGTCGTTGTACGTCGCCTTGCGCTGTCGCCTGTGTCGCTCGTTCTTCCAAATCTCGCCTTAGCCGCGCATTCTCTTCCTGAAGGGAGGACAATTGATCCTGCTCCATGCCCCCAAAGACCTTCCTCTCAAACCCGACAGCTCGACGCCATGCCTCTGAGATGATGTAGCCGCATTTGTCCAGCCAGAGCACATAGTCCTTTGGAGCAGCCTTCTCAGAAATGTCGCCTACTTCAACCGCACGCCCCAGCATCCGAAATCGGTCATCCCGTTCCCGAATTGTATTGCCAAATTCGGGCTCTTGCCCGCGCCAGCTATCGGTGGTGAAAGGATCAAAGTTCAAGGATAGATCTATCGCTTCACGGGGTGTCCAATAAGGCCTACGCGCCCATTTGGTGATCAAGTGCCGTTCGCGCTGAAGATAGGCATCTGACAGCATCTCTTCGCGCAGCAGGGCAAAGTGCTGACCATCAAATCCGATGGGCCCTTGCGGCGTGATTGCCAGCCACCAATCGCTGTGGAAGGGCACACCGTTTTTCTCACCCCACCAGAGCCAATCTATTGGTGCCGCTGATCGTATTCCGTCGCTTGTTGTCCTTTCTAGCAGCGCGGCGATCGGTGCGATGTGCTCCTCAGCATCTGCGGCATCCGGTGATTGCCCTCCGCCAAGAGGAGCGCGTCTCTCGTGGTCCATGAAGCCTGATAGATCCAAGCTTGCATCAACGTTTCTGTTGGTTCGGCGGAAATAGAGGCCGCGTCTTTCATTTAGGCTTTAGTCCTGTCTTAGGTCATCAAGTTTGTCGGCCCACCACTCGGCAAGCTTGACGCGCTCCTCCCAATGCTGGCCTCGTGCATAGGCTCGGCGAATTTCATTTTTCTCGACATGCGCCAAGGCGCGTTCGATGGCATCAGGATGCCAAAGCCCGGATTCATTCGCCAACGTTGAAAAAACAGCCCTAAACCCATGCGCGGTCATTTCTTCTTTACCATACCCCATCCGACGCAAAGCTGCATTGAGTGTATTGTCACTCATCGACCGTTGCGCCGAACGTATAGAGGGAAACACAAGCTTTCCCCAACCTGTCAGCTCCCTGAGCTGGGCCAAAATGCCCAGCGCCTGGTGCGGCAGCGGAACAACATGCTCTCGACGCATCTTGGTGCGTTCCGACGGAATGGTCCAAGTAGCCCCTGCTTCATCGAACTCGTCCCAACTGGCAAGCCGCAACTCGCCGGGGCGTACGGCGGTGATCGAGAGGAGCTGCAAAGCAAACCTTGTCGCCCTTTGCCCGGAGAAGTCATCAATAGCACGCATCAGAGCACCGACTTCTATAGGATCGGTGATCGCGGCCCTATGCGTGACCTTATGCTGAATCAGAGCATCCTTGAGCCCAAAGGTTGGATCATTATCAACTTTGCCCAGCGCAATGGCATAGCGAAAAACGGCCCCAGCTGCGGAGCGCATACGTTTGGCGCTCTCGTGATTGCCTTTCTTCTAGACTTTGCGCAGCGGCACAAGGATGTCTTGTGCCGTGATCCGGCTAATGGGCATGTGCCCTATGTCGGCGTTGAGCAACCTGTGGAACCATTCCGTCTTCACAAGTGTCGCTTCAGCACGCCCCTCCTTGCGCTTCTTATCCAATAGTTCGCCCGCCAACAGCGCAAAGGTATCTTTTTGCACGGCAGCTTCATTGATTTGCTGCTCTTTGCGCTGCGCTGACGGATCGACACCGCTCGCCACAAAACTTCTCGCTTCATCCCGACGCATACGCGCTTGCGCCAAAATCACATCTGGATATTTGCCCAGCGCGAGCAGTTTTTCTTTACCGTGAAGCCGATACTTGAAGCGCCATAGCTTGCTGCCGCTCGGATTCACCAAAAGATACAGCCCATCGAAGTCCGCGCGCTTGAAGGGTTTGGCTTTAGGCTTGAGTGCCCGAATCTTCGCATCGCTCAAAACAGTCATGGGGTATCTTCCAAATTGCTACACGGCACGTACCCCCAGAGATACCCCCGATTGAGGCAGACTTGGCTGGACGTGGCAGGACAACATGGAACAAGACCAATATAAAAAACCTGCAAATACAGGCTACTATCAGACTAGATCGGACGCAATTGGAAGATTAAGTGGTGCCCCCACACGGACAATCGAACGCCCCCTTACTGGACAACCATCAGGAAAAACAACCGGTTACCTATAGGTTGCCTTCGGCAGAAGACCACTATGTATGCTGTGCAAGATAGGTTTAGTGTGCTTCGCTACTCGTGGTCAAGTGCTGCGGTTAGTGAAGGCTGAATGTTCAAAAAATGTATCCATTTTTCTCCTTACACCAGCACACTATAGCTGGAAGACAACCGGAAACTCAGCGAGTGTCACATACTAGGTAGCCGCCAGCACGACGATAAGTGTTGGGGCCTTTCTAGCAAAATTTCTATCTGGCAGCCGCCTGCCTCGCCAACTTATCGGCTTCCTCATTACGGAAGTCGCCATTGTGACCACGAACCCATCGCCATTGGACCGGTAAGCCCTCGGAGACGGAAAGAAGTTCCTCCCATTGCCGACGGTTCTTTACCGGTTGTCTGTTTGAAGTCAGCCAGCCATTAGCCTGCCAGTTGGCCAACCTTTCGTTCATTCCAAGGACCACATATTGGCTATCTGAAAAGACCGTTATTTTGGATTTTTCATCGCGCTTTATCTGACGTAATCCAGCGATAGCAGCGGCTAACTCCATTCGGTTGTTAGTGGTATCAGGCGAGTCGCCACACACGACCCGCTTCTTGACCTCGGTGTCGTCTTCGTAGCGGCGGACCACGGCAGCGAAGCCCCCTTTACCGGGATTGCCAGAGCAGCAACCGTCTGTGTGAATGGTAATTTCGACATTTGTCATATCGTATCTTTCTCTTGTGTTTGAGGCAGTGTCTTAGCTCTCTAGCTCGACACATTGTGGTTTCTGTCCCGTTCGAACGGCGTTGATGTATCGCCTGATCGAGAGGCCAAAGAACTTCTTCGTGTATGCGTCTGCGGCCTTCGTAACGTTCTTGCGGCTGTCTGCTTTTGGGGGCTTCATGTGAAGCTCAGGGTCCGTCAGGATGTTTCTGAGGCCCGCATCATGGGGAATGAAGGAGAGGATGTGCTGCATCATTCCAAGACGCTCATGAGGTGGTACTGAGTAGATCATCTCCGTGAGCCGTGCCGCACGCTCATAGTGCTTCCAAGAGCGTTGCTTGTTTTCAGCACTACGGTTTCCCCGAGCTGAATTTCTTGAGGCTTTGCGTTGGCATAGTCTTGAGCAATAAGCTTGATTGGACCTCTTGGGCGTGAATGAGGCACCGCATCCGGGGCACTGTGAACTTTCTATTTCAGACATGATTATTGGATCGACTGCGTCGAGTATGGCGAATTCCTTTCAGTGATTGTGGTGGTGACGTGAGTGTGAGGTCGGTTTTCGTCGCCAGACAGACCACTCAACTAAGGTTCATGTGAAAGCCGCCTGATGCTGTACTGGCCTACACAGGGTCTCAATCAGATACCCATATGAAGTCAGCGTTCACATGTGGCTCCGTCCTTGGAGACCCGAGGAGATTGTGAGCACTTAGAATGCTCTCCAAGGTCAACTCATCTGTTTGGTCATGACTGCGAAGCAGAAATTGGGGTCGCTCGTTAGCAGTCATTCCAAGGGTCTAACGGCGAAGCTCGGAGGACCTAAAATCTAGCATAGTGGATGTTCTATTGCTTGCGCAGGCGAAGCCGAAGCACCCTAGGGTGTATATTACATATGCGGAGGGCGGATTTCAGATCGCGGTGGCCAAAGCCTTCGAATTTCGCCCGCTCCTCTTCTTCGTGACCGACAATACGGTGTGACAGGCAAGCATCTTATGCTTGAGGCTCATTCGCCAAGGAGTAATGTTCACTCCGATCTGCTAATTGCGACGGTATCTATAGATCCACCCCTCTGCATAGATGCGTCGAATTTCACGTAGTATCTGCCGAGGGTCTCCGCTCCTCCGATTGGTTCGCATCTCGCGCTTTGAGCGCTAAATCAAATGTTCCCCGTCAAGCCACACTTAGATGCGCGCAAGCGGTCGTTTGGAGGTCAAATTACGGGTGACGTGGTAGATATCCTCGCTGTTCGTTTCTATTACATCTATGCTGTGGGTAGTGCAGCCGTTAGCGCTGTATCGCATTGGTCTATCGTATTCGCGTAGCTCGGTTCGGTGCCGTACAAGGGAACCAATCGAAGAGACCGTGAGGCCAATCAAACAAGGGGCTTTGGGTCTTTCGTCGGCGGGCAGGACAACACAAAGGCACAAACGGCACACACAAACAGCACACATTCAGGTCTCCCTCGGGTCGTTGCTATCTATGTTGTGGGGAGTGCCGAGAGGGCCGTGAAGGCAAAGGCTGCATACAATGACAGCAACGATGGGGGCTACGGGGGGAACGCGCAAACCTCTCTCTATATCTCTGGCTGTCAAATTTTTGCGGTGAAACAAAAGTGGTATCCATGAGCAAGAGCGGGCCGTTCCTGAGTAGGAAGTAACAAAGCCGCTCGACTCCTCCCACAACACTCAATGCCTGCTCTGGACGCAGCACATCCGTTAGGAACCGAACATCGTTGGCTTGGATGCCCAAATAGGCCTCGGTGCCACTATGCGCGTAGTTGTCCCGCCAGAACCTGCACATCTCCGCTCCTCGGACTCTCGCTTTGATGCTTGGCCCTTTGGGAATATCGAGGCGCTTTATTCCCATGTATTGAAAGCAGTCTCGCACGGAGAAGAAAGGCATCGCTTCATCTTCGTACTGGACCCATCGAACAAACTCCCGTGACTTAGGGTCTGTGACAACGCCGTATTCAGCATGTACTGTAGTCATGGTCGTTTGCCTTCTGTGTGTTCGTGACACAAGCCACATGAGTTCAACTCACTGGCCCCGATATGAGCGAAAAGAGAACTCTCAGGTTCCACTTTCTCGATCTCTTCAAGCTTCGCCTTAGCGTTCTCCCGCTCACCCTCAGAGGCCGCAGGGTCATCCCTCAGGGCACGCAAACGCTCCACCTTACGGAGGTCGTCAAGGGTGGCTGGACGGGTTTGTTGGGGTGGTTCCTTGGGGGTCTTCCCTAGCGCCAGAACCTCGCGGATGCTGTCGCAGCGGTCAAATGTCACTCGCGAGTTACATTTCGCCTCGGCTACCTTCATGTACTCATGCCCCCGCTTTCGCGTGAACATGCAGTGTTCCGCAATCCATGGGATAAACTCGCCATGCTTTAGTTCGGCTTTCACCTTGATCAGTTCTTCACCGATCTCCGCAGCGATTTCCTTAGCGGTGCGCCCTAGGCGCTGCACTTCGCGGTGCTTGGAGTTGACCGACACGGCAAGCCGCGCGGTCTCCGTAAGAGCCACGTTAGGGGCGCATTGAGGGAAGTCTTGAGTTGTCTCGAAGGCTGCTGCGGTGTGGTTCATGGGTGCCCCTTGTGGTTGTCGTCAAGGGCACGTAGAAAGCTTAAATTCATCGGTCAAGCATCTAATTTTGAACGAAAAAGATGAATGTTTGGGGCTGGTGACATGTAGTGACGCAAACCGTATCTAAGGGTCTGAAGTTGTTGTCACGCCGCCAGACACCCTATCTGGCGCAAACACAAAAAAAATCTTTGGTAGTCTTCACTCTTTTCGCCTGAGGTGACCAATACGAATTTGTATAGGCTCGACTCATAGACCAGTTCACAGCGTGCCCGAGGTTCGGCCCTAAGTTAATCCAATTAGCTTTGGCCCGGTCATATACGTTCACGGCGGAGTTTATGATCTCCCCCTTGGTTGGGATGACCCGCGCGGACTTAACGATCTTGCCTGTCGCAACTTTCTCTTCGTTCTCAACGTAGCCACCGTCCTTGCGGATGGAAGGCAGGACCGTACTGAAGACCCAATCTTGGAACTCTTTGGCTTTCGGGTTCTTTCGTTGGGCGCGCAGGATACATTCTTACAAGCCTCGCTTTGAGATCAGTTTGTTTGGACGTGATCGTGCCACGCTAGACAGATTCCGTGCTCTAACTTCCGAAGTTTGAAGGTTAGAGTGAACTTAGCGCACCTGACGCGCTAACCTCTTTCTTAACTAGCAGGGCCTTCTCGTTGACCACATTATTCGGTCGTGCACGCTTGGCTGTTGAGAGCTTTTTGCGGCTAGCTTCACTTGAAGTTAATCTAGAGTCGGCCTTGGTTACGTTCTTGAGATTTAGGGCAGCATAAGCGTCCGCTGCTGCAAACCACGGCTCCCCTTCAATTTCGACGCTATGGAGATCGAAGCCACGAAAGTTGAAGTTCTCTTAACTAGCCCAGACTCCAAAACGCAACGACACTATTCAGATCTCATGTACAATGTTTGGGATGCAGCATTTTCGATGTCAGTTTTGTACTGTCGCATTAGTCCCGTTATTTCCTCGACAAGCGCATTGAACTCCCGCCCTTCAATGTCCAAGAACTCGCCATGTGCAATCTTGTTGCGTCGCGCGACCAAACTCGAATCAATCAGATTATACTTCGTCTCATAAAATGCTGTGTCGATGTCCAACGAGGTAGCAATATTGGAAAAAACTTTGGAAGTTAGATTTGACCCTGTGTTGATCGCAGCATGAATTGGGAGTTTGGCCGTTTCATCGAGATGCGAGAAAACAAAGTCCATAGCCTCGACATTCGCCGATGATTTACGGCTTTCGACTAAGGTATCAAGCTTCCCTTTCATGCCGAAGACCACAAAACAGGTTTTCAATTCTTTATATTTGAGCGATCTACTTTCGACGTACTCCAGATAGATTTCAGAAGATTTTTTTACAAAGCCCTCCCAATGCGCATATAGTAAAGCGACACCGGCGCGAATAAAGGGTTTTCGCTTTGACCCGTTCTCTCCTGCACCTCCTTTGAAAACGGCTATTTCCTTAATGCGCCAAGCCATATCGTGGTCTAGCGCAGACTGCATCTCGTCAAGCGTCCGAACACTCGCCATAAGTGTTCCTCACGGCTTCATGAGTGTGGCTGCGATTGGCAACAGATTTGACAGACGTGTCGTACCGCGGACGCCTGCACCAGAATTGTTATTGAATGTCTCATTGTTCCAAAGCTCTTTTGTTTTTTCCTGCAAAAACAAATTTCGGTCCTCAGATTCCATCGCTTCTAAATCATCCAAATTCCTGGAGACACCGGTTGCTACAACCTCAAACAGGGACATCAGGAAACTTCTGGTGAATTTCTTGCCATTCCATTTACGAAACGCGTCGGCACCCAGAGCATCATCGAGATAGTCGAATGTCTTCTCGAACGCCTTACCCTCTTGTTTCATATTCAGCGTCTTAGACGAAGCCAATTTAAATAACGCAGTATCTAAGTATTCATGTACGTCCAACCCGCTTTCGTATGGTACATGACGGAAGGCAACAAGCCTCAATACCAATTCAGTTCCAGCCTCTTTTTCCAGCGCAGAATCGGTCTGGCGTGTGGTTGTGACAAAAGAGGGATGTTTAGAAAGCTGGATGAGCCACTCATAAAATCCGGGGTTAATTGAGACGGCAATACTGTTGCGAACCTCTTGTTCGGACAAGCTTGCACCACCTGTATTCAAACGCTGAAAGAGTTCATATTTTGCTGTTCCAGCGCTTTCCGCCTTCAAAATTTCGACGCGTAGCCGTGATCTCTTGATCTCGATTTGAAGTTTGCTCCCCAACCCGTCATCAGTGTCTGGACTTGAAGGTTTCCAACGCTTCCCATTTAGACTAGGCAAAAACCGTGTACCGTTCAGAATCAATGGCCCCAATTCGGTGGCGCGTGCGCCGGTCAAATCGCCCGTAAGCTGCAAAACAGTTGAGATGCGTTGTAAGCCGTCGATAAGCTCCCACACTCCATCTGCATCCTGATAAACAAAGATAGGAGGAACAGGGATGCCTAGCAAAAGTGACTCTATAAATCGAGTCTTTCTCTGATCATCCCAGCGAAATAGTCGTTGAAAGGCTGGGTCAATTTTTAGCTCTTCGTCCTTATAAAGGTTTATCACTTCTCCCAGCGACATCTCATAACCATCGGTAACGACTTCTTGGCGCGCCTTTTCCACTTCGGTGATCAAAGTCATGAGATTCGCCGTCCTTTCTTCTAAAAGCTCCAAACACAGGAGCTCATGTTTTGACTACTAGACGGAACAAAAAACAGAGGAACTACAGAATTTCAACCTATTGTAGCGAACCGCGGAGACAAACCCGCTATTGCAGCGAGGCAAAGTCAGCCGCGCAACTCAGTGTCGAGAGGAAATAGTGCCTTCTTCAGCCACTTACGGTCCACCTCAAGCCTATCCTCAACACCACCATAAGTCGCAGCGCCAACGTCTTCGATTGCGTGGCCCAACACACGGTCAATGACGATCTGCTCAGCCCCCGCTGATCTCAGCTTGGCGGCAACCCTGTGACGTAGACCATAAGGTGTCTGACGGTCATTTGTGCGGTAGTCCCCGAGGTACTTCTTGGGGATTGTACTCAAACACCAGCCTTGACCATCCACTCTGCGGCCACCTTCATCCGCGCCTGAGCGCTGCCGTAGGTGCTCTCTGCGATACCCGTTTGACTGTGCCCTAAGATACCCCGATAGACCTCTGAGGGTGCCCCTGCGAGCCTTAGCCTGTCTTGAAGCGCGTGGCGAAGGCCATGAACTGAGAACCTTTTGTCCTTCGTCGTCTTCCTCAAATGCTTCATCAACGCGGCGCTCATTTTGTCGGCTCCCCTCTCCTTCGCATATCGTGGGAAAACCGCAGTGGTCTTCTTCCCATCAGAAAGACTTACCAGCCCTTGAGCGGCACCGAGTGCTTCACCGACCAAAGGTACAGAGCGCACCGAAGAGGTCGTTTTAAGCCCCCTAACGCTGTTGGGTCGGATATGAATGCACGGCGTATGTGCAACCAGATCAATGTCAGCCAGAGTAAGCCCTGCAATCTCGCCAAGTCTTGCTCCGGTCCCTGCAAGGATGGTCCACGCTCGCCGCAAATCTTCGCTATCGGCCTCCTGAAGGCTCCCCTTAACGAAAGCCACGTGGTCGTCACTCAAAGGCAACTTGGCATCAACAGCCGCGACTTGATGTTTCGGAAGTTCCAGTTTCTCAAACGGATTTCGAAAACCTTCGACGTCCATTTCAAGCGCCGCACGGTTGACCATAGCGCGGGCGATTGTGATCTCCTTCTCTACGCTCCCAACAGCCATTGGCTTGCCTGCTTTGGTCTTGCGAGAAAGAAGGTGGTCAAGGAAGCGTTGCCCATGTTCACGTCGAAGCTCCGTAAGTTTGATCTTGCCCAAATCTCCAATGGCTTCGGCGAGACGAGACGCAGTGCGATCAAGCCGGATACTGTCATTCTTACTCATGCGTTTCACTGTACGGTACTTCTCAACGGCTTCACTCAAAGAGGGCGCGTTATCGGCAACTGATGGGACATTGAGCGGCTGTTGAGGGAAGATCTTTGCTCCATCGACCAAGGAGGCAGTATCTTCCTCACGTGAAGCCGCTACAGGCGCGCGAACGAGATCATTGGCCGTCATTAAGGCTTCATGCCAGCGAGTCATCAGAGGCCTTGGGTCACGCTCGCCTAGCTTTCCACGCGTGTCTGAGACTATCCGATCAAACTCCGCCATAATCGCCTGATACTCGCTCTGAAAGGCGATGCCTTCACGATTCCGAATGTGAACCTGAAGGAACCCCTGACCGAGATTCTCAGCGACTTCTTTGGGGAACCTACGGCGAAACCGCAGCACGCCATTTGCCAGCGTGTCCACGTGCCGAATCTTCATCGTCAAAGCCATCTTGTGTGCTCCGTGTGTGTGCCAAAGTGTGCTGCACAACACGGCAAAAGATGGAATAAGCCCTTGTTTAAAGGGGGGTACGAACGATTTTCCTGAAGGTGATGGTGCCCCCACACGGACTCGAACCGCGGACCTACTGATTACAAATCAGTTGCTCTACCAGCTGAGCTATAGGGGCACTGGAGCTTCGTCTAAGGGTTTGGCGCGGGGGCTGCAAGAGGTTTTTTTATCTATTTGCACGCGCAAGCAATCCAACCGCGACAAGTCCGACCAAGACGATCAAAATTGCGCCCGGGCTGGCGTCGCCGAGGTTCTCCAAACTGGCTTGTTCATGCACCCGTGTGGCCAATGTATCAAAGTTAAATGGCCGCAACAGCATGGTCGCGGGCAGCTCTTTCACGCAATCGACAAACACCAAAAGCAGCGCAGAACCGATCGAGGCACGCACCAATGGCAGATAAATTTCCCAAAGCACTTGCGCCCGACTGCGGCCCAATGAGCGTGCCGCGAGGGGCAGACTTGGCGCGACTCGCCCCATCGCCCCATCTGCGGCCCCCTGCGCAATCGCAAAGAATCGCACACAATAGGCCAGAATCAGGGCAAACGACGTGCCCGTCAGCACAAGCCCGGTCGGGCTGCCGGTCAACGCCTCGATGAAATCTGCAAGTGTGTGATCCATCGCAGCCAGAGGCAGCAGAATGCCAACCCCCAGCACCGCCCCCGGTGCGGCGTAACCAATCGTCGTGATGGGCAGCAAAAGACGCGGCAGGCTGCGGCCAGACAGGCGCACACCATATACCATAAAGACCCCTGCAGTTACTGTCAGCGCAGCTGCGATTCCACCCACGCGCAGCGTATTGAGCAGCGCCGTCAACAGCGCAGGATCCTGCCAGCGGTCCAGATTGCCAATCGCTTGATGGGCAATCACCGAAAACGGCAGCACAAAGCCCAGCGCAAAGGGCAACAAACAAAAGGCAAAGGCCAGGGCACTGGGCAAACCACGCAGATGCGTGCGCTCTGGCGCACGCTGACGGGTGCTCAGATTAAAGAACTGCACTTTCCGGCGGCTCACCTTTTCCATCGTGACCAAGACAATCACCAGCATCAGCACCACACTGGAAAGCTGCGCAGCACCGCCTGCGTTGTTGCTTTCCAGCCAGACGCTAAAAATGCCTGTGGTCAGGGTCTGCACCGCAAAATAATCCACCGTGCCAAAATCATTCACCGTTTCCATCATCACAATGGCCGTGCCTGCTGCGATCGCTGGGCGCGCCAGCGGCAGGCCGATCCGCCAGAACCGGGCAAAGGCACCTGCCCCCAATGAACGTGCGACTTCTTCGCCTGCCCCGGATTGCTCGCGAAACGCGGCGCGCGCCAAGATGTACACATAAGGAAACAGCGCCGCCGACAGCACCAGAACCGCAGCCCCCATCGACCTGATTTCAGGGAACCAATAATCCCGGCTGGTCTGCCAGCCAAACAGCGTGCGCAGGCCGGTTTGCACAGGCCCGGCATATTCAAGGAAATCGACCAGTGCATAAGCGCCGACATAGGCCGGGATCGCGAGCGGCAGCAACAGCGCCCATTCGATCCAGCGCGCGCCCAAAAACCGATAGCGAGAGACAAGCCAGGCCGTCGTGGCCCCCATCGTTGCCGCCAGCGTCCCGACAGACACCATCAGAATCAAGGTATTGCGCATATAGCGCGGCAATGTGGTCGACATCATATGTGGCCAGATGTTTTCCACCGGGTGAAAAGCAATCCAGACCACAGCCAGAATAGGTGCCAGCACAAGGGCAGCAATGATCAGCGCCCCAACAGACCAGGCATCCAGCCATGGCAAGCGCCGCAAGGCTCCGCCAGCGTCAGAAGCAGTCAATTCGGCGCCAGCCTGGGTCGAGGAAGCGGTAGTTTTCACGGTGTTTTCCTTTGTAAGGCCTTTCTGTTGCCTGAATCTGGTTTCACTGTCCAGAATCGAAGCTATACTTAGCGCAAGCACAATCCAAAAACGAAAAGAACATGCAGATTGTCCTACACGCAGGCGCACACTACACCGATGAGGGAAAACTGCTTCGCAGCCTTTCTCAGGACGAGGCGTTGCTTGCACGCCATGGCATCGCATTGCCGCGGCCAAGCAGCTATCGGCGCCAGTTGCGCGACACACTTTCCAATATGGCAAACGAAGTTCTGGCCACAGACCACAAGGGGGCCCTGCTCTCTGGCATGATCGGGACGTCCACTCCCGAGCGCCTTGTGATGTCAAACGACAATTTCTTCGGCGTGCCCCGACGCGTTATTCGCAACAACACCTTCTTTCCAAATGCAACTGATCGCATGTGCGGCTTGTCGAAGCTGTTTTACGGAGAAGAGGTCGAGATCTTTCTCTCTATTCGCAACCCGGCGACCTTTGTGCCGGCACTGGTGCGCGCCGCACCGCGCCACAGCGTTGAGGAGATCACCGACAATTGTGATCCGATGCTGCTGCGCTGGTCGGAGCTGATTTTGCGCATGCGTGAAGCGGTCCCGCATATGCCGATCACCGTGTGGTGCAATGAAGACACGCCGCTGATCTGGGAAGAAGTGCTGCGCGAAATGGCCGGTCTTGATCCCAACACGCCGATGTCAGGCGGAATGGATCTGCTGCACGATATCATGAGCGAGGAAGGTTTCACACGCCTGACCAAATTCATGGCGGACAATCCTGGAGTAACGGAAATTCAGAAACGCCGGATATATGCAGCCTTCCTTGATAAATTTGCCATTGAAGACGAAATCGAAGAAGAGCTCGACCTGCCCGGCTGGACGTCAGACATGGTTGAAGACATGTCAGATGCTTACGACGAAGACGTCTTTCACATCGGGCGCATTCCCGGTGTGACCTTGCTTCACCCCTGACATTTCAAAACCCTGACACCTCAAAAAACAAAACGGCCCCCAAAGGAGCCGTTCCAATCCGTGTGAACTCTGCGACTGCGCAGGTTATCCCATGCCAAGCGCCGCTTTGTACATGTCGATCACTGCCTCTTGCTCGGCAATGTCGTTTGGATCCTGCTTGCGCTCGCGCAGTATTGTGCGGATCGCCTTCACATCAAATCCACGGCCTTTCATCTCAGCAAAGACCTCTTTGATCTGCTCAGACACTTCTTTCTTTTCTTCTTCCAAACGCTCCACGCGCTCGATGAATTGCTTCAGCTCCTGACCGGTGACGCTGTATTGGGAGTCTGACGATGTGCCTTCGCTCATAAGTGACCTCTTGTCTTGCCTGATGCGCGTGTTCGGGACATCCCGCAACACCCACGACGCCTGCTCAGACGCCAATTAATAAGGCCCGTATAGACCGTAAAGCGCGCTGCCATGCAAGAGGCACTCCGCGCGCATCGGCCAATTCTCTCGCAACGTGGGGCCTCTGCCCCGGTTTGTCGCACCAGGCGCGCCCATGCTTGATCCCTGCCCCACAATCCGCTAGGCGCTTTTCACGGCTGACGCGGCCCCAACGGCCCGGCCTCGCAATTGAAGGAACACCACATGCAATGGATGATCTGGGGCGGCGCCCTCTTGTCGCTGATTGGTCTGCTGGGCCTCATGCTCTCCATCGTGAAAGTCGCCAAGGCCAAACGCGCTGGCCTCTCTGACGAAGAGCTGCGCGCAGCCGTTCAGAAAGTTGTGCCGCTCAACATGGGGGCGCTGTTTCTGTCCGTCATCGGCCTTATGGTGGTGATGGTTGGGATTTCTTTCTCTTAACCACCTGTCGGCGCATTCAAACTGTCAAATCCGCGCGCCTCTCTTATCAACTCATCAAATATAGGCTCAGGCTGCCACTGCGCCTGCCCCCCTTCGGCCAAAACCCGCAACTGCGTGCGCAATGGGATCAATCCCATCTGGTCGCTTGCCATCATTGGCCCGCCCCGCCAACGCGGGAAGCCAAACCCGTGGATCATAGCAACGTCGATCTCAGCTGGGGCTTTCACGACCCCGCGGCGCAACAGCTGCGCACCGGCATTGGCCATGGCCGCCAGACAGGTGCGTATCACATCTGCTTCCTTGCGTCCGGTCTTGGGCATGGGGCGGCTGTCCTCCGCCAAGGCCGCTGTCAAAAGGTCCTGCGTGTGCGCATCCTCCGCCCCCAGCGGGTGTTCTGCGGAATAGAGATACCATCCCTTCCGCATATCGCGCCCTTCGCGCCCGCTGTCATACAATGTGGCCGACAGGCTGGCCCCAGCCGCCCGCAATCCTGGGGCGTTCAACCCCAACGCATCCGCCACCTGAAACGGCCCACGCGCTATGCCCCAGCGCTGTAGAATGCGGTCAATCTCGTAGGGGTCGCCCCCCATACGCAACAGATCTTCCCCGGCCGCCACACAGGCTCCCATGACCGTCTGGCCGATCAAGCCCACTTGTGCCGCAGCTTGCACGGGGAAGAGCCCCATTCTGGTCAGAACATCAAAACAGGTGGCGATCGCAACCGTGGAGGTGTGCGTCCCCACAGCGACCTCTGCCCCTGACGTGCGCAGATACAGATTGGGCACATAAAGCCCCAACAGATCTTCCGGGCTTTCCGTGGCTTGCGCCAAAATCTCAAGCGGCGCCTCTGGATCATGAACGACAATCAGGGTGCCGTCCTCCACAATGCCATCCAGCTGCGTTACCAGTTGGCGGGATACCTCGCGGCCAAGCCCCACCGCATCAATCACCATTTCAACGGCACGCAGCGCCACCAGATCCTTACGAATCGACAGCGCCGCGCGCATCTTGTCTGACTGATCAGGCGAAATCTGGCCGCGCTCCAGCTGGCGGTTCAGCACTGCGTCTATCCGCTTGTAGGCCAGCTCAAGTGCCACCGGCAGCTGGGCGACCAACATCACCTCAAACCCTGCGCGCAACCCAGCCAGCGCAAGTTCGGCCCCCAGACGGTCACGCCCCACGATCACACCGAGCCTGCGCACGGCCCGCGCAGGCACCCCTGCCGCAGCCGACAGCCGCACATCTTTCCGCTCCGCCAACGCCACATGCTGCAACGCTTTTCGCTGCGGCCCGTTCAACAATTCCTCAAAACGATCTCTCTCAAAGTCCAGCCCCACATCAATTGGCAGGAGTGGCGCCACACGCACACATTCCACAATCGCATGCGCAGCATCCTGCCCCTGTGCGGGCAACCGCTTACGCCAGGCATCAATCGTGGCCTGATGCCCGGCAAAATCGCTGATCCCCTTGGTCACATCCCGCGTCGGTCGGGCCGGTTTGAACGTCGCGATACAGGTCAATGCAAACAGCACTGCCGCCTCGTCCACCTCGCCATCAGCGATATCATCCACCACGGCCGTCATTTCTGGCGCATCGGGGGACAAAACAGCCCCTGCCAGCAAGAGTTTCAGCGCCGCATCCGCGCCCATGAGACGGGGCGCGCGTTGCGTCGCACCAGCACCGGGAATCACCCCCAGCGCAACCTCTGGCATGGCAAATTGTGTGCCCCTGTCCGCCACGCGATAATGACAGGCCAGTGCAAACTCCAGCCCCCCTCCCACAACAGCGCCGGACAAACCAATCACCACGGGCTTAGACGCAGCCTCCACTGCGTTGCACAGATCAGCAAGCCGCAGCGGGTTCTTGGGGGCGCCAATTTCGGCATAGTCGCTCCCCCCTGCAAAATCACCTGCCGCCCCAATCAAGGCAATCGCGCCAACCATTTGATCGTCCAAGGCACGCAGGAGCGCTTCCTGCACGGCGAGACGCACGGGCGCGCCGCGCAGCTCTGCGGGCGGCTTTTGCAGAGAAAGGATCGCAACCCCTCCCTCGATACGGTAGTCTAACAACTGCGTCATGCCTCAACCCTGACAACTCTATTGTGCAAGTCTTTGTGTTTTCAGAGTTTAGCGGCCTGCCTCTCCTGCGCAAGCCTGAGTTCGCGGCCACACGGGCATGAACGCACAGCAACGGGCAAACCACCCCTTGAAACATATGCAGATTTTATTATATGTGCAGCCTATGGAGGAATTTTGATGAAGCCAGACGTCACAGCCTTTTTTGATGAGGCCACAAATACGATTTCCTTTGTGGCAAAAGATGCGCAAGGCACAGCCTGTGCAATCATTGATAGCGTACTGGATTTTGACCACGCCGCCGGTCGCACGGACACGAAATCTGCCGACGCCATCATTGCCCATGTCACCGCAAATGGCCTGAAAGTGGAATGGATCCTGGAAAGCCATGTCCACGCCGATCACCTGTCTGCCGCCCCCTACCTGCAGGAAAAGCTTGGCGGAAAAATCGGCATCGGCAAAAACATCACGCTGGTGCAGGATACCTTTGGCAAGATCTTCAACGAAGGCACCGAGTTTCAGCGCGACGGCTCGCAATTTGATCAGCTGTTTTCTGACGGCGACAGTTTCATGGTGGGTCAAATGCGCTGCGATGTGCTGCACACGCCAGGCCACACGCCGGCCTGCATGACCTATGTGATTGGCGATGCGGCTTTTGTGGGCGACACGCTGTTCATGCCCGACTTTGGCACCGCCCGCTGCGACTTCCCCGGCGGCTCCTCAGCAGAGCTGTTCTCCTCCATTCAGAAAATTCTGTCCCTGCCAGACGAAACCCGCATCTTTGTGGGCCACGACTACAAAGCACCGGGGCGGGATGAATTTGCCTGGGAAACCACAGTCGGTGAACAAAAGGCCAAGAACATTCATGTTGGTGCCGAGGCAGATCAGGAAAGCTTTGTTGCCATGCGTGATGCTCGTGATGCCACCCTGTCGATGCCGAAACTCATCATTCCGTCCCTGCAAGTGAACATGCGCGCTGGCAATATGCCCGAACCGGATGATGACGGCGCGGTGTTCCTTAAGGTTCCCATAAACAAGCTTTAACTTTCAAGCTGCTGTTAATAAAGGATTTCACATGTTTGAGACTCTCCCCTCCGATTGGCTCTGGGGGCTGACTGGTGGCTTTCTCATTGGCACGGGTGGCGCGGTTTTCCTGCTCGCCAATGGCCGTATCATGGGGGCGAGCGGTATTTTGGGCGGCCTGATTGACGGCTCCGGCCGCAGCAACTGGGGCGAACGCGTCGCCTTTTTGTTGGGTGTTTTTGCCCTGCCACTTCTGCTGCTGCCAGCAACGGACGCGGTCGACACCCATGCGACCACCAACCTGCCGATTTTGATCGCCGCCGGCCTCTGCGTGGGCATTGGCACGCGCATGGCAAATGGCTGCACCTCAGGCCACGGGGTCTGTGGCATATCGCGCCTGTCGTTGCGCGGCATCGTCGCCACGGTGTTTTACATCCTCGCAGGCGGCTTAACCGTCGCCCTCTTCCGTCATCTTTTGGGAGTGATCTGATGCCCCGTCTCTTTTTTGCATTCCTCGCAGGTGGCCTGTTTGGCACAGGGCTCTTTCTGTCTGGCATGACAGACACAGCCAAAGTTCAAGGTTGGCTTGATGTGTTTGGCACATGGGATCCAACGCTGGCCTTCGTGATGGGGGGCGCGATCGTTCCGATGGCCATCGCCTGGCGAATCGCAGACGGGCGCAAGCCGCTTGTCGGCGCAAGCTTCCCCAAACCCGCAGAGCCAAAAATTGGGCGCAACCTTGTGCTCGGATCGCTTCTCTTTGGTGTGGGCTGGGGACTGGCCGGTTTGTGCCCAGGACCCGCCATTGCATCGCTCAGCTACGGCGGATGGCCACATTGGGCGTTTTTTGCGGCCATGCTGGCAGGCATGGCAATCGCTCCAGCCGTGCGCACACAGCTAGACAGAGCGGTTCCTGCCGAGTAAGCAATCTGCATGGATATTCGTCAGATCACCGACCGCTTCTTCGCTGCGCCACAGATTGACGCAGACGATTTCACCGCCCTGGCCGAGGCTGGATTTGGGCTTGTCATCAACAATCGACCAGATGGCGAAGTGGGCCCCGATCAGCACAGCGAAACCATGCGCATTGCGGCGGAAGCGGCAGGACTGAAATATGTGGTGAACCCGCTGACCATGGAAACCATGACAGCAGACCGTCAGGCCCTGCAACGCGACAGCCTCGCAGCGTGTGAGGGCAAGGTACTGGCCTATTGCCGATCCGGCACTCGGTCTACAATCTGCTGGGCCTTGGCACACGCAGGCGACATGGACTCCGACGAAATTGTCAACGCAGCGGCGCAGGGCGGCTATGATATAAGCGGCCTAAAGCCCCACCTCGACAGCATGAAAAGCGACACATAAGCCCCTGACATAAAACAAAAGCCTCGACACTGCGGGGCTTTTTTATTGGGCCTGTCATCAGCTTCCGGTCAGATCCATATCGGCCAGCGCCATCGGGTCACCAATATCGTCGGCCCCAAGCTGGATCAGATCATCCAGATCATCCAGATCGCTGAAGTCTTCACCGCCGTCATCCAGACCGATGCCAAGATCGCCCATCGGTTCAAGCGCAGGAAGGTCTCCACCAGAGTCAGGCATATCCCCGCCGAGGTCGGGCAAACCGCCTCCATCCAGATCGGGCAAGCCACCGCCAAGATCAGGCAGATCCCTACCAAGATCAGGCAAGCCGCCGCCATCAAGGTCCGGCATGCCGCCCATCGCGGGCAGATCTCCACCCATATCAGGCAGGCCGCCACTCATATCTGGCAAGGCCCCCGCCACGTCTGGCAAGGCCCCCGCCACGTCTGGCAGGCCACCACCCATATCGGGCATGCCTCCCATATCAGGCATATCCATGCCGCCCATATCCGGGGTCGCCGCCAAACCCGTTGCACCTGCGACCGCGGCTGCGAGCCCCGGCACACACACTGCCCGCATGCCTTCCAGCTGACCAATGCGCGCGTCCGCAATCACTTCGCCGTCCAACGCTTCAAGCTTGGCGGATTTGATCGGGTCTTCCGGCAGCACCAACATTTCGCCCACTTTAAGGGATTGGATCTGCGCAATCGGCATGGTGACCTTACCAATCACCGCATTCAGCGTTGTGGTGGCTTGTTTGATGCTCTTCTGGAACTTCTCGGCGCTGGTTTCAGTGTCTTCGCCTTCGTTTTCGACCAGCACTTCAATGTCTGGGAAAATCCAGGCCATGGTGCCCGATTTCTTGCCATGTTCCAACGTGATGTCCATGACAAACATATGATAGTCTTGTGCGGTCATCCCCAAAGACAGCGTGCGCCGGTCCGCGGCCATGGCGCCAAACTTGTAGTGCTGCAGCCACTTGGGCGGCACACCTTCCTCGCCGAGATTGCGCACAAAACGCATCAGCGCATCTTCCATCAACGGGGTGATCAGCGCCGCATCCACACGCGTCGGCACACGATCCACAACAGGCCGTGGGATCACCTGCCCAAGTGTCTGAAACTCAACTAGACCTGCCAGCACCTGCATGTCCATCGCCAGAGCACCGGGTTCGCCATTCTGACCCTCAAGGATTGCCAGCAGGCTCTCTTCGTCCAGAATTTCCTGCAAGGCGCGGTGGGGCAAAGTGCTATGGCTCACCTTGGTCACATCAAGCGCCAGATCAAGCCCCTGCTCAGCCGCTTTGGCCATCCCAAGGCGCATCGCCTTGGTGGGCGACATCGCACGCGCTTTCTGCTCGGTGCTGCCGTCTGTTGCCTTGCGTCGAAGTATGGAGCTGCCTTTGCTCTCGGCCATGTTCGTCACTGCCATAATTGTGGATCCGTTCCACGGCAGATTTGCCCCAATAAGGTTAACAGCCCCTCTACAAAGCCGCTAAAACCCAGCCAAAAATCATTCAAAATCTGCTTATTGCGCCGCCAGCGCCGCCGACAGCGGCAAGATCACCCGAAACGCGGCGCCACCCTGCCCCGGCAGATAGTCAATCGAGCCCCCAAGGCGGGTCATGATCTCTCGGCAAATCGCCAACCCGAGCCCCGCGCCGCTGACCTTTTGCACCCCGGTGCGGGCAAATTTTTCAAAGATCAAAGCCTGATCGGACTTGGAAATCCCGCTGCCATTGTCGATGAAATCCACAATCAAATGGCCTTGCTCATGGCGCGCGGAAATCTGCAACTCGGGCTTTTCAGCATCGCAATATTTCTGTGCGTTTCCAATGAGATTGATGAAAACCTGACTCAGCCGATCAAGATCCGTGGTGAGGGTCATCTGCTCTGACAACCGGTCGCGCATCACCCTAAGTTCCACATCCTGATTGCCCGTCAATGCGCTGGACAGGGAATGATCCAGCACATCTCCCAGTATGCCGCTCTGCTCGTTCAGGCTCACCTGCCCATTTTCAAGCACACTCAGATCCAGCAGATCGTCCAGCAGGCGCGTCAAACGGATGGCCTCATCGTGAATGATCGAACTATAGCGCACTTTTTCCTTGGCACTCAGGCGATCACTGTCGCGCAAAATCTCTGAAAAGGCGCGGATCGAGGTCATCGGCGTGCGCAACTCATGGCTGACTTGGCTGAGGAAGGCATCCTTCTGCTCAGAAATCTGCGTGAGCTTCTCATTGGCCTGCCGCAACTGTCGTGCGGTGCGTGCCTGCTCCTCAGATTTCGCCTCAAGCCGGGAGGAATACTCCATCATCTGCGCGGTTTCATCCGCCACAGCCATCAGATCTTCTACCGAGACGGACGCGCCGCCCACGATTTGTCCAATCATCGCATGCGCCGTTGCTGCCCCGACCGATCCCGCCAGCTCGCGCTCCAGCACCTGCAGGAAATCAGGCGACGGCTCTGGCACCAGCCCGCTCACCCCTTGACGACGTGCCTCACGCTCAAACAGGCGCTGCGCTTCACGCGCGCCAATAATGCGCTGCGCCATCACCATCAGATCCTCGCTCTGCGCAAGGCTCCCGCTCCAGCTTTGCGGCGTGCGGCTGTGCTCAAACACATTGACAAATTGCGCCCCCTGCAACCGCTCCAGCGGCGAAGGAAACCCAACCAGCGAGGCAATGAAAAAGCTCAACGTGTTGAGCAGCATCGACCAGAAAATCGCATGCACCAGCGGGTCCATCCCCGTAATGCCAAAAAACGCTTCCGGGCGCAGCCATCCAAGACCAAACGGCCCCTCGCTCAAAACCGCCTCGCCAATCAAAGTGCCGGTCCCGAAACTGGGCAGCAACAGCGTGTAGGCCCAGATCAGAAAGCCAACGCTCAGCCCCACAAACGCCCCTGTGCGTGTCGCGCCTCGCCAGAAGATCCCGCCAATCAAAACCGGCAGAAATTGCGCCACCCCGGCAAAGGAAATCAAACCAATCGAGGCCAGCGCTGCCCCCCCACCAGACAGGCGGAAATAGAGATAGCCCAGAAACACCACCGCCGCGATGGAGATCCGGCGCGACAGCAAAACCACGTGGCGCACATCGCCAGATACCGTTGCCCCGCCACTTTGCGTGCTCAACCAGATCGGCATCACAATATGGTTGGACACCATGGTCGACAGCGCCAGCGCCGCCACAATCACCATGGAGGTCGCGCTGGAAAACCCACCAAGGAACGACAGCATCGCCAGCCCATCATTGCCGGTGGCCAGAGGTAACGTCAGCACAAAGAAATCAGGGTTGGTGCCCGGTGGCATCATGTCCAGCCCGACCACCGCAATCGGCACCACAAACAGGCTCATCACCATCAGGTAAAATGGAAACGCCCAGCTCGCAGTGCGCAGATGATCCTCATCTTCGTTCTCAACGACCATGACCTGAAACATGCGCGGCAGACACAGAAACGCAGCAGCAGAGAGAAAAATCAGCGTGGCCCAGCGATCGCCACGCATTTGCCAGGTGCCGATTTCGCTTGCGTCAATTCGAGCAAAAATGTCGCTCATGCCACCAGCGACCCCCCAGACAACAAAGGCCCCCACTGCCAAAAGAGCGAACAGTTTGACAATCGCCTCCACCGCAATTGCCATGACCACCCCGTGGTGGCGCTCATTTGCGTCCAGATTGCGCGTGCCAAATATAATGGTAAAAAGCGCCAAGCCAAAGGCCACCAAAAGCGCGTTATTTCCGTGCGTTTCTTCGGTGAGCTCCGCCCCATAAGCATCTGAAAAAACGCCAAAACTCACAGTGACTGATTGCAGTTGCAACGCGATATACGGTGTTGTTCCAATAACCGCCAAAATTGTTACGCCCACAGCAAGAGAATTAGATTTTCCGTAACGTGAAGAGATCAAATCCGCAATGGATGTGATGCGCTGCGTGCGCCCGATGCGCACCAGTTTTCGCAACAGCCACCACCAGCCAATCATCACCAGCGACGGCCCGATATAAATGGTCAGATACTCAAGTCCTGAGCGTGCCGCATAGCCAACCGCGCCATAAAACGTCCAGGCGGTGCAATAAATAGACAGCGACAACGTGTAGATCAGAGGGCTGCGCAGCCATCCGCCTTTGCCATTGATCGCCGCGCGCTCCGCCGCGAATGCCACCAGAAACAGAAAGGCAACATAGATCAGGCAGACGCCCACAAGGATATTGAGCGCCCCCATCAGCGGCCCCTGCCTTCCTCCTGCGCATCGCTGCGCTTCATCATGAAGGCAAACCAGCCGCCAAACACCACCAGCCCCAGCCACACCAGAAAGATATAGATGATCGCATCTGAAGTGGCGACGCTGCCTGCGCCCTCTTCCGGCGTCGGCCACAGCAATGGCACAGACCACAGCACGGCGCCGACAACCGGCACCATACGAATGGTGTCAATCAGCCGCCGCCGCCGATAGCTCTGGCGCTCCAGAAACGGAATATTGGGTCGATCACTCATCACCCATGCCACTCATCACACCCTGCGCCCCACCTTGTCACCCTGTCATCGCTCAGCTGACCACCAACTCGCGCACCGCGTCCAACACCTCAGCATTGGAAAATGGCTTGGTCATAAACCGGCTTGCCCCTGCGCGCTCCGCCATTTCTCGGTCTTTCACCTGGCCTTTCGCGGTCAGCATCAACACCGGTATCTTGCGTGTTTCCTCTGCGTCGCGCAATTCGCGCAGAATGTCATAGCCGCTCTTGCCTGGCAGCATCACATCGAGAATCACAACATCGGGCAACGCCTCTGTCACCACACCAACAGCATCATGACCATTGGAATGAGTCGCGACAGACCAGCCGTCACGCGACAGAATAAAGCTGATTGCTTCGATGATGTTGGGCTCATCTTCGATGACTAGTACATTTTTGCCCATGTAGCCTCCCCTCCCCGAAAGTCCACAAACGGTGGTCCATTTTTAGCGGCGCCTTGGCAAAAGCCAAGAGGAATTCTTCGATCATGCGCGCGCCGCCAGAAGTGAGGGTTCGCGACGGCCATCACATTGATCCAGCGGGCAAACACGGCAGCTTGATCCCACCGGGGCGCCGGAGTCATCTGCAACATCTATCGGAATGATCAACATATAGGAATGATACAGCGGCGCGAGATTGACCTGCATCTGCCCAATCGGCTCGGACACGGCATAGCAGTCATAGTCCCGCGCTTCTCGCCCCGTCATCGTCAGACGCTGGCGCAAAGGCTGCATCGGGCGCGACAGGGCCTGAAACAAGGGCCATTTCGGACAAGCGCCGGAAAACCGCGGAACAGCAAACCCCTCCACAGGCTTGCGCAACATCAACGTGCCCGCCGCATCACACATCACCAGTCCAAATGGCTGCGCCAACAGGCTGTCCGACACCGCAGCAAGGCGCCGCAACACCGCGCTGAGCGGCGCGCCGGTGTCCCCAGCGATCCGTTCCGGCGCAACTGGCCCGTCCTGCAGCACGCGCGCCATCATCTCGATTGGCAACGCCCGTGCATCCGCGCGCAACTGGCGCACCACGGTCAGCGCCATATCCCGCGCCGCCTCAGTTGTCAGATGCGGCTGGTTGGCCACAAAAGTTTGCAATGCCTCAAGCGAGGCCTCGCCCAGCGCATCAAACTGAAAAGCATGCGCCTGCAACATTGCCTCCACTTCCTCCAGCGGCAGCGTCATGCCGGCGCGCGCATCCCCGGCATCATCCAGATAGGCCACCAACTGTTCCGCCCCTTCGGCCAGCCGTTGACTGTCTTCATTCAGGTTGCGGTGAAAGCGATTGCGCCATTCTGGCTCAAGCTCCTTTGTGTCCGCAAGAATGCCAGCGGTGGATCGGATCGCGGTCACCATGCTCAGCATTTCATGTACTGAGGTCGCCAAATGCGGGTCATGCGTCAGCCGGTCAGTCAAAGTCGCCGCGGTGTGCTCCAAACTGCGCAGGCGCCTGTGCTGCTCTGCGATCAGCGCCGCAAATCCCGGAAATCGGCCGGCAAACTCATCGCTGCGCGCCACTTCAGGCGCAACCGCCTGCGCATCCGCCGCCGCCTCTCGCAGGTTGGCCAGCAATGTCGCCTCAGCCCCTTCGCTGAGCAGCGAAGCCTCCACGCCCAGCGCCTTGGCAATATCATTGAGCAGCTTGCCCCCGATCCGGCGCCGATTGTGCTCGATCAGGTTGAGATAGCTCGCAGAAATTCCCACGCGTTCGGCCAGATCAGCCTGACGCACCTTTGCAACCAGACGCCGCTCTCGTATACGGCTCCCAGCCAGTCCGCTTTGTGGCATCACGTCCTCCCAACGTTTCGCTTCAAAAACAACGACCTTCTGCGTCGCAGAATAAGTAATTTACAAATTGCTGCGAAGCAGTGCGAATTACTTTACAAAAAAATTGTTTCAAGAAAAGCAGTTGTTGCGAAATTTTCGGCGCGCCTCCGATAATAAATCTGCACAACTGTGCACGCGACGTCCGGGGAAGAGGAGCCCCTGTCGCACTTTACAAAACGGGAGGATTATATGTCCAAAAGCAACTTTACACGTCGTGGCTTGCTTAAAACGAGCGCTGTCACCGGCGCAGGTCTGGCGCTGCCAACCATCTTCACGGCGCAATCCGCGCACGCCTACACCAACGAGCCAACCGGCAGCACCGTGACTTTGGGCTTCAACGTGCCACAGACAGGTCCCTATGCGGATGAAGGCGCAGACGAGCTGCGCGCCTATCAGCTGGCGGTTGAGCACCTCAATGGCGGCGGCGACGGCGGCATGATGAACACCTTCAGCTCCAAGGCGCTGCAAGGCAACGGCATCCTCGGCAAAAAGGTTGAGTTCGTCACCGGCGACACCCAAACCAAATCTGATGCGGCGCGCGCCTCTGCCAAGTCGATGATCGAAAAAGACGGCGCCATCATGATCACAGGCGGCTCGTCCTCCGGTGTGGCTGTGGCTGTGCAAGCGCTCTGCCAAGAAGCTGGCGTGATCTTTATGGCGGGTCTGACCCACTCCAACGACACCACGGGTAAAGACCGCAAAGCCAATGGCTTCCGCCACTTCTTTAACTCCTACATGTCCGGTGCCGCGCTGGCGCCCGTTCTGGCAGGCGCCTACGGCAAAGACCGCAAGGCCTATCACCTGACAGCCGACTACAACTGGGGCTACACCACAGAAGAGGCGGTGAAAGCCTCCACAGAGGCCATGGGCTGGGAAACCGTTGCCGCGGTGAAGACCCCGCTCACACAGACCGACTTCTCCTCCTATATTGCGCCGGTTCTGCAGTCTGGTGCCGACACATTGGTTCTGAACCACTACGGCGGCAACATGGTGAACTCGCTGACCAACGCGGTTCAGTTTGGTCTGCGTGACAAACAGGTGAACGGCAAAGACTTCCAGATCATCGTTCCGCTTTACTCTCGCCTGATGGCGAAGGGTGCAGGTGCCAACGTGAAAGGCATCTTTGGCTCCACCAACTGGCACTGGTCGCTGACCGATGAGGGTTCAAAAGCCTTCGTGAAATCCTTCGGCACCAAATACGGCTTCCCACCCTCTCAGGCGGCGCACACCACCTATGTGCAGACCCTGCTTTATGCAGATGCCTGTGAGCGTGCCGGCTCCTTTGCCCCATGTGCGGTGGCTGAGGCTCTGGAAGACTATGAGTTTGATGGTCTGGGCAACGGCAAGACGCTCTATCGCGGCGCCGATCACCAGTGCTTCAAAGACGTGCTGGTTGTGAAGGGTAAAGAGAACCCAAGCTCCGAGTTCGACCTTCTGGAAATCGTTGAAGTCACCCCGGTTGAGCAGGTCATGTACCAGCCTGATCACCCACAGATGGGTGGCGCAGAAGCCTCTCTGGGCACCTGCAACAACGGCGCATAAGCGCGTTTCGGGCGGGCAGCCACATGCCCGCCCCCTTCACGCCTAACCGGCCTCTCCGGACAACATAGGGACGGACCGATGGAAGCAATCATCCTTCAAATTCTGAATGGCCTTGATAAGGGCTCAGCCTATGCGCTGATCGCTCTCGGCCTGACCTTGATCTTTGGCACCCTTGGGGTGGTGAACTTCGCGCATGGGGCGTTGTTCATGATCGGCGCCTTCTGCGCTGTCACCCTCAGCCGCATTCTGACACTCTCTCACACCATCATCGACGAAACAAAAACCGACTTTCTGGGCAACCCGGCCAAGGTCGAAGTGCCTTACGTACATGATATTTTCGGCGTTGCGACAGGTGATGCCATCATTGACTGGGCTGTCCCGCTGTCGATCCTCTTTGCCATTCCGGTGATGATGGCGGTCGGCTTCATTATGGAGCGCGGCCTGATCAAACACTTCTACACCCGCCCTCATGCGGATCAGATCCTCGTGACCTTTGGTCTGGCGATCGTGTTGCAGGAAGTGATCAAGTATTTCTACGGCGCAAACCCAATCCCGACCCCGGCCCCACAGGCCTTTACCGGGTCGTTTGATTTTGGTGCAGCGCTTGGGTTTGATCCCAACCTGATCATCTACCCCTACTGGCGCATCATCTACTTTGTCTTTGCCGCGCTCATCATCGGTGCCGTGTTTGCCTTCCTGCAATTCACCACTTTTGGCATGGTTGTCCGCGCCGGCATGGCCGATCGTGAAACCGTGGGCCTGCTGGGCATCAACATCGACCGTCGCTTCACCATCATGTTTGGTCTGGCCGCTGCGGTCGCGGGGCTTGCCGGGGTCATGTACACCCCCATCAACTCGCCCAACTACCACATGGGCATGGACTTTCTGGTCCTGAGCTTCGTGGTTGTGGTTGTCGGCGGCATGGGCAGCCTGCCCGGCGCTGTGCTCGCAGGCTTCCTGCTGGGTATTCTTGAGAGCTTTGCCTCCATGCGCGAGGTTCTGGCGATCCTTCCGGGTCTCAACCAGATCATCATCTACCTCGTTGCCATCATCATTTTGCTGACCCGTCCACGGGGCCTTATGGGCCGCAAGGGCGTCATGGAGGAATAACCAATGCTCGGTCTCGAAAAGAAAGATTTCCAGCTCCTGCTGGTGGTTGCCGGGCTGACATTGCTGGCACCCTTCATCCTCAACCCCTTCCCGGAAAGCTCCGCCATGGCGCAGTTCAATGCGGGCTACCCAGATCTGATGCAGCGCTTTGTCATCTTCGGCATCTTTGCCATCGGCTTTAACATCCTCTTTGGCCTGACCGGCTACCTCAGTTTTGGTCACGCCGCCTTCCTGGGTGTGGGCTCTTATGGCGCGATCTGGATGATGAAACTGGTGTCGCTCAATGTGATCCCAGCCATTTTCATGGGCATCATCGTATCAGGCATCTTTGCTGTTGCTGTGGGGTTCATCACCCTGCGCCGCTCCGGCATCTACTTCTCGATCCTGACGCTCGCCTTTGCACAGATGTCTTATGCGCTGGCTTATTCGGTGCTGACACCGATCACCGGCGGCGAAACCGGCCTGCAGATCAAATCCACAGACCGCCCCCTGCTCTCCAATCTGGAAGAGGGCGAGATTGGCCGTGCCAACCTGTTTGGCATGGACATGCGCGCAAGCTTTGAGCTCAATGTGGGCGACTGGCTCTTCACCTTCAATGCGGGCTACTACATTGCTGCCATCGCCATGCTGGCCAGCTTTTACCTCGCCATCCGCATCTTCCGCTCGCCTTTCGGCATGATGCTGCGCGCCATCAAATCCAATCAGACCCGTATGTCCTACACCGGTCTGAACCCGCGCCCACACACATTGGCAGCCTTTGTGATCTCTGGCATGTATGCTGGCCTCGCAGGCGGCCTTCTGGTGGCGATGGACACACAGGTCGGCCCGGAGCGCATGTTCTGGACAGCCTCTGGCGAAGTGGTTCTGATGACCATCCTCGGCGGTGTGGGTACGCTGATCGGCCCGGTTCTGGGCGCAGGTGCCATCAAATACATGGAAAACATCCTGTCCAAGATCAACAAGGACGTTTTGCATCAATGGTTTGCCTTCCTGCCCGATGGTCTTGAGGACTTCGTGATCACGATCATCTACCCCTTCATCGGCAAAGGCTGGCACCTGACACTTGGCATCATCTTCATGCTGGTCGTGATCTATCTGCCCGGTGGTCTGGTTGAGGGTGGTCAACGCATCGCCCGCGCCCTGAGCCGCAAAAAAACCTCCGATGAAGATGGCCCCAAGGCCTCCACAGAACCCGCAGAATAAGGAGACGGACAGATGGGAATTCTCGAAGTCAAAGACGTAGGAAAGCGGTTTGGTGGCCTTCAGGCGCTGTCTGATGTGAACCTTTCCGTTAAGGAAAACAGCGTGCATGCGATTATCGGCCCCAACGGGGCCGGGAAATCCACCCTGCTGAACTGCCTCGTGGGCAAGCTCATTCCAGATACGGGCTCTGTCATGTTTGACGGCCAGTCCGTTCTGGGCCGCACGCCGCATGAGATCAATCAGATGGGCATCTCCCGCGTGTTCCAGACGCCAGAAATCTTTGGCGAACTCACCGTAATGGAAAACATGATGATCCCCTGCTTTGCCAAACGGGACGGGGCGTTTTCACTGCAAGCCATTGCCAATATGTTCAGCGAAAAAGATGTGGTTGAGCGTGCGGAAAGCATGCTTGATGACATGAACATGGCCGACAAGCGTCACATGCACGCAGCCTCCATGTCGCGCGGGGACAAACGCCGCCTTGAGATCGGCATGTGTCTGGCACAAGAGCCGCGCCTGTTGCTGCTGGATGAACCCACCGCCGGCATGGCACGCGCGGATACAAACAACACCATCGACCTGTTGAAACAGATCTCGGACGAGCGCGACATCACAATCGCCATCATCGAACACGACATGCATGTGGTGTTCTCACTGGCGCAGCGCATCACCGTTCTGGCTCAGGGCACACCGCTGGTGGAGGACGATCCGGAAAACATCAAAGGCCATCCGAAGGTGCGCGAAGCGTATCTTGGTGAAACCGCTTAAGGGGGACAGAAAACATGAACGTCAAACCCGATTTCTCCAAAGGCCACAATCTGGCCGAAACCGCCCCCGCCTATCTCTCCGTCTGGAACATGGAGAGCTACTACGGCGAGAGCTACATCGTCCAAAACATCAGCTTCAATGTGCATGAGGGTGAAATCCTCGCCCTGCTGGGCCGCAACGGCGCAGGCAAAACCTCGACCCTGCGGTCCATCGCTCGCATGAACGACCCTCAGGTCACACACGGCGAGATCTGGCTGGATCACCAGCCGCTGCACCTAATGAAATCCTATGAGGCCGCCGGCGCAGGCATCGGTCTGGTGCCAGAAGATCGCTCCATCATCCCCGGCCTGACCGTGGAAGAAAACATCCAGCTCGCCCAAATCGCGCCGCCCATCGGCTGGTCGATTGAGCGTCTTTATGAGCTCTTCCCGCGTCTGGGTGAGCGCCGCAAGCAGGAAGGCGTCACGCTGTCTGGTGGTGAACAGCAAATGCTCGCCATCGCCCGCGCCCTGGCCCGCGACCTCAAGGTCCTCCTTCTGGATGAGCCTTATGAGGGCCTCGCCCCGGTGATCGTGGATGAAATCGAAAAAACCCTGCGCATCATCAAGGAACAGGGCATCACGACCATCATCGTGGAACAAAACGCCGTGCGCGCACTCGAGCTCGCCGACCGCGCTGTGATCCTGGATACAGGCTCCGTGGTGTTTGATGGTGCCGCCGCCGAGGTGCTTGGCAACGAAGAGCTGCGCGCCGAATACCTCGCGATTTGATTCAACAAGTTAGGGGGAGGACACACAGCTGGGCTTGACCTCGCGGCCCATCCCCCTAACCTCGCCTCAAATTTGACTTTTCGGGGGGAAACCATGTCTGACAAAACCTACGCGCCATCGGAAGAGATGGCGGCAAACGCCACGATCACCGCAGAGAAGTATGACGCGATGTATGCGGCGTCGATGTCTGACCCTGAGGGGTTCTGGCGGGAGCACGGGCAGCGGATTGACTGGATCAAGCCCTACACCAAGGTGAAAAACACCTCTTTTGCGCCGGGCAACATCGACATCAAATGGTTTGAGGATGGCACGCTCAACGTGGCCGCCAACTGTATTGACCGCCATCTGGAAACCCGCGGCAATCAGGCGGCGATCATCTTTGAACCGGATGATCCCAAAGAGCCGGCCCAGTCGATCACCTATGCCGATCTGCACCGCCGCGTCTGCCGCATGGCCAATGTGCTGGAAAGCATGGGCGTGCGCAAAGGCGACCGCGTGGTGATCTATCTGCCGATGATCCCCGAGGCCGCCTATGCCATGCTGGCCTGTGCCCGCATCGGCGCGATCCACTCGATTGTGTTTGCAGGTTTCAGCCCAGACGCGCTGGCGGCGCGCATCAACGGCTGTGACGCCAAAGTGGTGATCACCGCCGATTACGCCCCACGTGGCGGCCGCAAGACCGCGCTCAAATCCAACACCGATGCGGCGCTCCTGCACACCAAAGACACTGTGAAATGTCTGGTGGTCAAGCGCACCGGCGAGCAGACCACATGGATTGACGGGCGCGATTACGACTACAACGAAATGGCGCTGGAGGTGGGCGACTACTGCAAACCTGCGGAGATGAGCGCCGAAGACCCGCTGTTCATTCTTTACACATCCGGCTCCACCGGCCAGCCCAAGGGCGTGGTACACAGCACCGGCGGCTATCTGGTCTACGCGTCGATGACCCATGAATACACCTTTGACTACAAAGACGGCGACATCTTCTGGTGCACGGCGGATGTGGGCTGGGTCACCGGCCACAGCTATATCGTTTATGGCCCGCTGGCCAATGGCGCGACCACGCTGATGTTTGAAGGCGTGCCAACTTATCCAGATGCCTCCCGTTTCTGGCAGGTCTGCGAAAAGCACCGGGTGAACCAGTTCTACACCGCGCCCACCGCGCTGCGCGCGCTGATGGGGCAAGGCAATGAATATGTGGAGAAATGTGATCTCTCCTCCCTGCGAATCCTTGGCACCGTGGGGGAGCCGATCAACCCGGAAGCCTGGACCTGGTACAATGACGTGGTTGGCAAAGGCAATTGCCCGATTGTGGACACCTGGTGGCAGACCGAGACCGGCGGCCACATGATGACCCCCCTGCCCGGCGCGCACGCCACCAAACCGGGTGCTGCGATGAAGCCGTTCTTTGGCGTGAAGCCGGTGGTGCTCGATCCGCAGTCTGGCGAGGAAATCGAAGGCAATGGCGTGGAAGGCGTGCTGGCCATTGCCGACAGCTGGCCCTCACAAATGCGCACCGTCTGGGGCGATCACGCGCGTTTTGAGAAGACCTATTTCGCCGATTACAAAGGCTATTACTTTGCCGGTGACGGCTGCCGCCGCGACGCGGATGGCGACTATTGGATCACCGGCCGCGTGGATGATGTGATCAATGTCTCCGGCCACCGCATGGGCACCGCCGAGGTCGAAAGCGCGCTGGTGGCCCATGCCGCCGTGGCTGAGGCCGCTGTGGTCGGCTACCCCCATGACATCAAGGGCCAGGGCATCTACTGCTACGTCACCCTGATGAACGACCGCGCGCCATCAGATGAATTGCGCACCGAGCTGCGCAACTGGGTGCGCACGGAAATCGGCCCGATTGCCTCGCCTGATCTGATCCAGTGGGCGCCCGGCCTGCCCAAAACCCGCTCCGGCAAAATCATGCGCCGCATCCTGCGCAAGATCGCCGAAAACGACTACGGCGCGCTGGGAGACACCTCCACGCTGGCAGACCCCGGCGTGGTCGACGACCTCATCGAAAACCGCATGAACCGATAGACCTTCCCGATCCCGCGCGTGCACCTCATCGCGCGGGTCACTCCCTGTCGGGCTGGCCCTCGCGTCAGCCCGTTTTTTTTCGGAGGGAAATTGCAGCACACCGCGCTGAAACGCAAAAAACAGTGCTAAACAGAGAGAACACCATCGATGCGGAAAACTCTTTCATCTCCCTTTGCCAACTTCATTCTCTGCGTCGCTTCAATGGGGCTGTTTTTTGTCGTCCCGAAGATTCTTGCTGAGACTGTAGATCCGCTGGTGCCAATGGTGGTATGCGGCTTCGGAATTTTTATTTTTGGTTATCGTATGGTTCACAGCTCCCGCTAAGTTAGCTCTGCATTGCTTTCTCAATCTGTTTCAACGAGCATTGAAACAGAAGTTTTCTCCGCGCATCGGCCTTTCTATCCGAAGTTTTGCCACTAAGGCCTCTTCTACGTCTGCCTTTCGCCCCTAAAAACTCCCATCCAAACCAGTTGAACAACCGTTCACTCGCCCCTAACCTGCCCCAATGTCTCATGCTGATCGCCCCCTCCTCGGCATCCTGTTGATGCTTGGATTCTGTGTGCTCGCCCCGCTTGGGGACGCCACCGCAAAGCTTCTCTCTACGGTTCTGCCGCTGGGCATGCTCATTCTGATGCGGTTTTCCATGCAGGGGGCGATCCTGCTGGCCCTCGTGGCGGCCACCCGCCGTCCCTGGCACATACCGCGCCGCCTGTTTGGCTTGGTGGTCTGGCGCACGCTTTTGCACATTGCGGGCATCGGCTTCATGTTCACTGCTTTGCGCTATCTGCCGCTGGCGGATGCGGTGGCGATTGCCTTTGTCATGCCCTTCATCATGCTTCTGCTGGGCAAATATGTACTGGGTGAAGAAGTGGGCCTGCGCCGCCTTATGGCCTGCGTTATTGGCTTTATCGGCACGCTTCTGGTGATCCAGCCCAGCTTTGCCGAGGTTGGCGCGCCTGCGCTGCTGCCGCTGGGGGTCGCGGTGGTGTTTGCGCTGTTCATGCTGGTCACGCGCCAGATCGTCAAAGAGGTCGACCCCATCGTGCTACAGGCCAGCAATGGGGTGATTGCCACCGTGATCCTGCTACCAGTCTTGCTGATCGGCCATCAGCTCGGCATCGCGGAGCTCTCTTTTGTCCGCCCTACAGGCCACATTTGGTGGTTGCTGTTGCTGATCGGTCTGCTTGGCACCGTCGGCCATCTCTTTATGTCGTGGTCGCTGCGCTATGCCCCCTCCACGACGCTCGCCTCCATCCAATATGTCGAAATTCCCTTTGCCGCGCTGGTCGGCTGGCTGATCTTTGGCGACTGGCCCAATGCGCTGGCCTCTTTGGGCATCTGCATCACCATGGGCGCCGGGCTTTATGTGATTTTCAGAGAGCGGGCCATCCTGCGGGCGTCGCCAGAAGCTGGCTGATCAACAGCCCCAGATGCGCCTTGGGCAGGATCAACAACATGCCTGGCGCGTCCACCTCAAGTTGCACAGGCCCCGTGGCCTCATTGGAGGTGCCCACCATGCCATCCGGCGCAAAGGTGATGTCATCAATCGGCCATTTCAGCCCTTCAGAGCGCCCCTGCACCACACCCATGGGAAACAGCGACACGCGCGTGCCCGCTGGGACTGGTAAGGCCAGTTTGGGCGGCAGCAGGCAGACCACATCGCTTTCGCCAATGATAACACAGCGGCGATCCGCATGGCGCGCCAGCGCATTGTAACAGGCCAGCTCGTGATCCACGCGCGCCCCGGTAAAGCCCACCGCCAGCACAACTGGTGCCAAAATGTGTCGCAAAGCTTTGTCAAAATCGGTGCTGTCTTGTTCTGCAACAAAAATTAACCGTTCTGGCGATATCGATTCTCTTATGTTTTCAGCAAGCGAATCCATGTCACCGATCACAAGGTCCGGCAGATGCCCGGCGGCGATGCAATGCGCCGCGCCACCATCCGCTGCGATCAGTGTTGGCCCAATCTCCAAAGCCGCAGACAGGTCTTCTGATGCCAGAACCCCTGCACCCGCCAAAGTTAATGGCTCTAATTTTTGGACAATTTGGCACATATTGTGGTCGTCTCCCCTATCCCCACGTAGTCGGACACATTTTCGCCCCAAAATCATACTCTAAGTTTCACAGATTCGTTCACGTTTCGACGTTCCTTGAGTGATAGTTTGGTTGCTGAGTAGTGCAAAGGACCCGCAAAGATGGTTACGAATAACAAAGTACTCACGGTTTCATACGGGACGTTCTCCTGCACCCTGGAAGGGTTTGAGGAGTCGTTTGACACAATGAAAGCCATCGCTGAGTACTTCCGCGATCTGGCGGCGGATGATCGGTATTTTGGTGCCGAGCCCCCCACTCCGGATGCAGAAATGCTGGCCCGTATTGCGGAAAAGGAAATTGCACGCCGTGTGAGCGCACGCATGGATCAGGGCACCATTGTCCTGAGCACCAATGCGCCGCAGCCCACCGTTGCCACGCCAGCGTCCGCTGCTGCTCCAGCTGCTGCGCCTGTCGCACCACCTGTGGCCCAAAACGATGCGCCAGCGGCAGCCCCAACAACACCAGAGGTTGCATCAGCCCCTGCGCCGCAGCCGCCACTGACCACCGCCCCACAGGCAGACGCATCTACTCAAGCGACCGCGCAGCAAACCCTGGCCGAAGATGTGGCTCCCGCCGCAATCACCCCAAGTGTGACCGACAGCGTGCTTTCTGCCATCGCCAACGACACGCTGGACACCGCGCCCGCAGAAGATGACCTCTACATCGAAGACGCCATCGAAAACGTGTCCGACGACACCCCGATTGATCTGGGTGCAATCGCCGCTGTTGTCTCCGCCGACGAGCACGCTGAGGAAGAACTGTCAGACACCGCAGTTGAAGAGGCCGTTGCCGAAGAGATCGCAGAGACAGCAGAAGACACCACAGCAGAAGACACCGTAGAAGAGGCGCCTGAAGAAGAAGCCCTCACCGTCTCTGCCGAAGATCAGGACACAGCAGAAGCGGAAGACAGCGCCGAAGAGCTTCAGGACCATTCTGAAGAGCAGGCAGAAGAGACCGCAGACACACCCGCCACAGATACCGCGAGCGACGATGCGCCGTTGGTTCTGGAAAACGTGGTTGAAGACAGCAGCGACCCCTTTGCCGAACCCGCCACCGAACTCTCAGATTGGGATGCGGAAGAAGAAGAGGACAGCACGGCCTACGAAGAGAATTCTATCGCAGCCAAGCTTGAGCGCATCCGCGCTGTCGTTTCTCGCTCCGCCGAGGCCCCGGCAGAGATGGAGGAAGTCACCGCGGCGGACCCAGCTGAAGCCGAAGATCAGGCGTCAGAGCGCAACATCTTTGACGAAGCAGATGTCGCCGCACCCTCAGAGGAAGAGATCTCCCCAACAGCTGACGCTGAAGCGGGTGACACCGCTCAAACCGAAGAAGCGGTCGCAAATATGATCGCCTCAGAGGCGGACTTGCTTGCAGACGGCGAAGAATACACCGCCGACGCTGCCGAAAGCACGGCAACCACAGAAGACACTGCGCCACTGCGCGCCCGCGTCGTGCGCATGAAGAAAGCGGATTTCGAAGAAGCCGTGGCCGCCGGTTTGCTGGAAGCAGAACCCGTGGAGGACGACGCGGATCCACAAGATGCGCCAGCCTCCAGCCTGACGCCAGAAGATGAGGCTGAGCTCCTGTCTGAGCTTGCGCAGGTCGAAGCAGAACTGAAACAGGCCGACGCAGAACCCACAGAGAGCGCGGATGACGCGGATCTGGCGGAGGACGCTGAAAACCTTTTTGCCGAAGATCCCACCGAAGCGCCCACGCAAGCGGCGGCCCCCGCCCCCGAACGCGCCGTGCAGACCGAAGCAGATCTGAGCCGCCTTATGGCCAAAGCTGACAGCGAAATGCAGGAGCCTGCGGGCAAAGGCCGCCGCAGCGCGATCGCCCATCTGCGCGCAGCTGTGGCTGCCACCCGCGCAGAAAAACGCAACAAATCTGCCGCCAGCGACGCCGATGATACCTCTGCCTATCGCAGCGATCTGGCAAGCGCCGTAAGTCCCGCATCAGACATGGCAGACGCGACCCAGCCTGCGGCCTCTCCGCTCAAGCTGGTGGCCGCACAGCGGGTGGATGGTGCTCCCGCATCTGCAGATAGCTCGGGCACAGAAGCCGCCCCAACCAAACGCGCCCCGCGCCGCATTCCGGTGCGCCCACGTCGTATCTCCGCAGACCAGTTTGACCGCGACGAAGCGGCACGGGCGGCCGCGCCCGTCAGCTCTGGCAACGCCACGCTGAGTGGGTTTACGGACTATGCCAAATCCGTTGGTGCCACACAGCTCCCCGAAAGCGTAGAGGCCGCAGCGGCCTATTTGACTTATGTGGAAGGCATGCAGCGTTTCACCCGCCCAATGCTCATGCGTATGGCGCGCGAGGTAAACATTCCACAGTTCACCCGCGAAGAAGGGCTGCGCAGCTTTGGCCAGCTTCTGCGTGAGAAAAAGATCGAAAAACTCGCCGGTGGCCGCTTCACCGCGACGCAGGCGATCAACTTTCAACCACGCGACCGCGAAGCAGGCTAAGACCTTCTCAGATCACGACAGAGACCCGGCCCTTGGCCGGGTTTTTTATTGCGTTTGGGAGACTGGCTCCAGATACCCTTGGTAGCGCACAATCAGCGCGTCCCCAAATGGCATGCGCAACGACACGTCAAAATGAAAGCGCCCTTCGGCCACGAACTCGCGCGTTTCACTCTTGGGCAACGTCCAACGCGGCAAGGGAACACCGCAAACCCAGCCCCGGCGCAGCGGCATGGACACCTCACCATCAACCACCTCTAGGTCGACCTCAAACAAAAATGCGCCAAAGCGTTCCCGGAACCGCCCAGGTTCTGGCGCGGGGGCGCAACGGGACTGAAACCGCTGCGCACCAAAGACCCGCACCCAAAGCTCCCCCTCCGCTTCCCGCGTTTTGGTCACCGTGACTGGACAGGCCTCCGCCGCTTTTGGAAACCCAAAAAACCACGCCGTCAGCCGCGCAGGCAAACTGCGCCCCCGCGAAATCTTCGCCTCACCGTTGAAGTGAGACACATCAGTAACGCGATGTAATTCTTTGATCTCTATGGGTAATGATGACCACATATGGCCAAATGCACGCTCAAAATGAAGGGACGTCACTTCAACAAAAGCCTCGCTTTAAGCCGCTGATCCGGCAGGGCACACATGTCTGTTCGGCCAAACAGCGCATAGCGGTTGCGCGCGATCCGGCGATAGATCCAGTCCTGCACCGGGCGCGGCAAAATCCGGAGCGGGCGCAGCACATGCCCAATGCCGCCGACTTCCGCCCCTGCCCGGATCATCGCATCCAATGAACTGTAGGCGCGGCCGTCAATGATCAGCAACCAGCTTTCCGGATCCTCTGGTTTCAGGTCAAAATGGGCAAGCAAAGCGGTCCCAAGTTCGGTCTGGCCCGGACAGATACGAAACCGCGCCGCACGGTCGAACCGCGCAATCATCCGCGCGCCAAAGCTGCACAGCGCACAGTCGCCATCCATCACAGCCACAGGTCCACTGTCGTCAAAATCCGCAATTGCAGGATCATCACGATAGGAATACGGGGCTCGTTCGGGAAGCTGCGCCATGGCCAGTCTCTGTCTTGTCCATACCCAGCCTCGCAGACCAGCACCAGATACACAACCCCAAGCTGCACAACCCTAAACTGCACAACGAAAAACGGCGACACCATCGTGCCGCCGCCACTCTAATATCCTGTCGCAAACTGCTTACCGCGGGTCGTCGTCAAACCGGGGCTTTTCCGCATCCGGGTCCGCCTGACCGATGCCTTTGAACACCGATTTGAACGGAAACACCCAAACAAGCCCCAACCCGACATAAAGCGCCAAAGTGCCAAGGAAAGAGTTTGGCGAAATCGTTGTGGCCAGAACAGAGGCCACGAGGATATAGACGGGCAGCCCCACCACCAAAACCAGAAGCGCCATGCAACGTCGTGCCTTGTAGCTTAGGGCCATGTCATCCTCTCCTTTTTACGCCAAACTCATTTTGGTTTACGTGTTCAGTCCGCAAACGGATCGGTCACCAGAATGGTGTCTTCACGCTCTGGGCTGGTGGACAAAAGTGCCACCGGGCACTCAATCAGCTCTTCCACGCGCTTCACGTATTTGATCGCATTGGCGGGCAGATCGTTCCAGCTGCGCGCGCCTTCGGTGCTCTCGCTCCAACCGTCGATCTCTTCATAGATCGGCTTACAGCGCGCCTGCTGATCTGCCGCCGTGGGCAGATAGTCCAACGTTTCACCATCCAGCTCATAGCCGACGCAGATTTTCAGCGTTTCAAAGCCGTCCAGCACGTCCAGCTTGGTCAGGCAGATGCCTTTGATGCCAGAAGTCGCACAGGTCTGGCGCACCAGAGCCGCATCAAACCAGCCACAACGACGCTGACGGCCGGTGGTGGTGCCAAATTCATGGCCACGGGTGCCAAGGCGCTCACCATCCGCATCCGGTGTGCCGTCTTCTTTCAAAAGCTCGGTTGGGAACGGGCCTTCGCCCACGCGGGTGGTGTAGGCTTTCACAATGCCCAGCACATAGTCGATGGAGCCCGGACCAATGCCCACGCCGGTGGCCGCTTGGCCCGCGATCACATTGGAGGAGGTCACAAACGGATAAGTGCCGAAATCAATGTCCAAAAGCGCGCCCTGCGCCCCTTCAAACAGGATACGCTTGCCCGCTTTGCGCTTCTCGTTCAGCACTTTCCAGACAGGCGCCGCATAAGGCAGAATATCTTTGGCGATGTCTTTGAGCTGTGCAATCAGCGCATCCCGGTCAATCGGCTCCACGCCCAGACCTTTGCGCAACGGATCATGGTGCTGCAACGCACGGTCCACGCGGGCTTCCAGCGTCGCTTCGTCCGCCAGATCAGCCACACGGATCGCACGGCGGCCCACTTTGTCTTCATAAGCTGGGCCAATGCCACGCCCGGTGGTGCCAATTTTTGTGCCTTTGGAGGCCGCCTCTTCGCGGGCCCGGTCCAGCTCGCCGTGGAATGGCATGATCAGCGGGGTGTTTTCCGCGATCATCAGCGTTTCTGGCGAAATTTCCACGCCCTGCTGGCGCACTTGGCCGATCTCAGTGATCAGATGCCACGGGTCCAGCACCACACCGTTGCCAATCACCGACAGCTTACCACCGCGCACAACGCCAGATGGCAGCGCGTGCAGCTTGTAGACTTTCCCGTCGATCACCAGAGTGTGGCCAGCGTTATGTCCCCCTTGGAAACGTGCGATGACATCGGCACGTTCGCTGAGCCAGTCAACGATCTTGCCTTTTCCCTCATCGCCCCACTGAGCGCCTACAACAACAACATTGGCCATATCCGGTCCTTTGCAGAGAGTTCAAACCCGCGCCCTTGTAGCGATGTTGATTGAGGTGCGAAACCGCAAACTGCGCCAAAGCGTACAACTGCCGCAATTTCTCTGACAGAACGCGCATCTGGCCTCAGCGAGCGACCTCCCCCGCCGCCAGATGTACCGGTGCGCCATGGGGCGTGTTCAGATAGGCCCGTGTCCAGCCCTCTTTCAGCTCTCGCAAAACCGCGGCTTCTGCCACGCCCAGATCCTGCAAGAACCCTTCCAGCGTCTCCAGCCAGGCATTGAAGTAGTCTTCCCCGCCATCCAATTCTTTGACCAACCCGTGTGCTTTTAACGTGGCCCCAAAGCGCTCCGCCCAATCCGGCCAGTCAAAATGCCCCGCCTCATTCAGCGCAACGGTGATCGCAAAAAGCTGTGCATGCCAAGGCGCTTCAAACGCAGGCTCCGGCCTGCCGCCACACCATGTCATTCTGCGGGCTCCAGATAGCTTTCCCACAAATCCAGCACGACCTCATCGCGCGGATCGGCCTCTTCGCCCCACAGCTCTTGCGCCGAAAATCGCACCGCATAAAGCGGCTCCGCCGCCTCTCCCTGAAAATGCGCGTTGCTGTCAGGAAACACATGTGCGCCATGCTGCAAGACCACCTCGCCTTTGGCCCCGCTGGCATAGGTTGGCAGGCGTGTGTGTCCGCCCTGCACCATCACATTGCGCGCAGGCCGCCGTGTCTGCACCTTTGCGCCCACCGCAAACTGCGGCGCAGCAGCGTCACGTGTATAGGGGCTGCCATTCATCAGCGCGCCGGTAACCGCGCCGGGCTTCGCCGCACGCTCCGCCACAGGCGACACGCCATCCGCCTGACCGCTCGCCAGCTCTGCTTCCGTCAGCACACCGCGCGCCACCATCAGATCGGCAAGCCCGCCCATCCATTTCTCATAATAAGAATACCGCGTGTAGTCCTGAGGGCTCAGCAGCTCGCGTGCATGGCGGGAGGCATCAATGTTCCACTGCCCCAGAAAGCCGCAGGCCACATTCAATGCGAGCGCCCGTTTGTGCCAATCCTTGGCCTCCGCAAACTCATAGCCATCCGTTGGGTCCACAGGCCCCGTGCCCAGACGCCCCCCCATGTCATGTACCCGGCTCATGCTTCTGGCGCCTTTGCCAATGCGGTGCCAATCATACTGTCCCGCGTGATCAGAGCTGCCAGTTCATCTTCGCTCAAGCCCTCGGTGCCGGCGGGCCGCTGCGGCACCACCAGATAGCGCACCTCTGCCGTGCTGTCCCAAACCCGCACTTTCTGCCCCTCCGGCAAACTTACGCCAAACTCGGCCAGCACGTTGCGCGGCTCGCGCACCGCCCGCGCCCGGTACGCATCGGATTTGTACCACCCGGGCGGAATGCCAAGCAGCGGCCACGGATAGCAGCTGCAGAGCGTACACACGACCATATTGTGGGTCTCATCCGTGTTCTCAACAAACACCATATGCTCGCCCTGACGCCCATAGAGCCCCATATCACGCAACGTCGGCATCGGATCAGCCATCATCTGCGCATGAAAATCCGGGTCCGCCCACATCTTGGCCACAACTTGTGCACCGTTCTGCGGGCCAATCTTGTTCTGATAAAGATCAATGATCTCATCCAAAGCGGCTGGATCTACCAAGCCTTTGTCCGTCAACAGAGTTTCCAGCGCCTTCACCCGCAAAGCAGGGTCAGACGGCAAATGTGAATGCGGGTGGTCAGCGTGATCATGTGGCATAGGCCGGAGCCTGCCATCCGCGCCTTAACCTGTCCAGTCACGTCATGGATAGGGTGCTATTTTGCCTTGAAACCGCGCCTCAACAAAGGGATCGCACAAGAGCCACGCGAAACCACCTTGCCCCCCGCGCCAAACTTGCCTACATACCCCGCTAACAAATCCGAACGCTCGCTTTACAGGTCCCAATGGAAAACGTTGTCCTCATCATCCACCTTCTTCTTGCTCTGGCGCTGATTGGCGTCGTTCTGATGCAGCGTTCCGAGGGCGGTGGCCTTGGCATGGGCGGCGGCGGCGGTGCCGTTTCCGGCCGCGCAGCAGCAACTGCGCTGACTCGCGTCACCTGGATCCTGGCGGGCGCATTCATCTGTACGTCGATCGCGCTCACTGTGATCGCAGCCAACAATTCCGCGTCGAGCTCCGTGTTTGATCGCCTTGGCACACAGGCTCCTGCGGCCGAAGAAACCGCACCGGTGCTGCCTGGCGCAGGCGACTCGCTGCTGCCACCATCTGAGGGTGACAACGCCCCACTGGTGCCGCGCGCCGACTAATTTCTGGCCAGTATGGCCGGTGTATGTGGCCCTCATTTGGGGGCCACTTCTATTTTTGCCCCTCGGGGCACCACCATAGCTTGAGGCACTACGGCCGACCGCAACAGCATCTTGCGGTCCGGTTGCTTTCTTGCTGCGAATCCTATATGACTTAAGTCCCGTGATGCTGGGTCATTTGGCGGTGTGAATCGCCTCGGCTTGGGCGCTGCTACATCGACAATCACGGGAGACGCCAGAGGCATGGCTCGCTACATTTTCATTACGGGTGGGGTTGTTTCATCGCTGGGCAAAGGCCTGGCATCAGCCGCACTGGGCGCGCTGCTGCAGGCGCGTGGCTACACAGTCCGCCTGCGCAAGCTCGACCCCTATCTGAACGTCGATCCGGGCACCATGTCCCCGTTTGAACACGGTGAGGTCTTTGTGACCGACGATGGTGCGGAAACCGATCTGGACCTCGGCCACTATGAGCGCTTCACCGGCGTGCCAGCCCGCATGACCGATTCCGTCTCCTCTGGCCGGATCTACTCCAACGTTCTGGAGAAAGAGCGCCGCGGCGACTATCTGGGCAAAACCATTCAGGTGGTGCCCCACGTCACCAACGAGATCAAAGACTTCCTGCATGTGGGCGACGACGAAGTTGACTTCATGCTCTGTGAAATCGGCGGCACCGTGGGCGACATCGAAGGTCTGCCCTTCTTTGAAGCCATCCGTCAGTTTGCCCACGACAAGCCTCGTGGCGATGCGATCTTTATGCATCTTACGCTGCTGCCTTATCTGGCAGCCTCTGGCGAGCTGAAGACCAAGCCCACCCAGCACTCCGTAAAAGAGCTGCAATCCATCGGCATCGCACCCGACATTCTGGTCTGCCGCTCAGAGCAGCCGATCCCGGAAAAAGAGCGCGGCAAGATTGCCCTGTTCTGTAACGTGCGCAAAGAGGCCGTTGTGCCCGCCTATGATCTGAAATCCATCTATGAGGCCCCGCTGGCCTACCATCGTGAAGGTCTGGATCAGGCGGTTCTGGATGCTTTCGGCATCGCTCCTGCCCCACGTCCTGATCTCTCTGTCTGGGAAGACGTGAACGACCGTCTGCACAACACCGACGGTCAGGTGAATGTGGCCATCGTTGGCAAATACACCCAGCTCGAAGACGCCTATAAGTCGATCAAAGAAGCGCTCACCCACGGCGGCATGGCCAACCGTGTGAAAGTGAAGGTCAGCTGGGTTGACGCCGAGGTCTTTGACAAAGGCGACGCCGCGCCACATCTGGAAGGCTATGACGCCATTCTGGTACCCGGCGGTTTTGGCGAGCGCGGCACCGAAGGCAAAATCAAAGCGGCGCAATTTGCCCGCGAGCACAAGATCCCCTACCTCGGCATCTGCCTTGGCATGCAGATGGCCGTGATCGAAGCGGCCCGCAACAAGGCCGGCATCGACGCAGCTGGCTCTGAGGAATTTGATCACGAGGCTGGCGGCAAACGCTTTGAGCCGGTGGTTTATCACCTCAAGGAGTGGGTACAGGGCAACGCCAAAGTCACGCGCAAAGCGACAGACGACAAAGGCGGCACCATGCGCCTTGGCGCCTATGACGCGGCCCTCACCGAAGGCTCCAAAGTGGCCGAGGTCTATGGCACGCAAGCCATCGAAGAACGCCACCGTCACCGCTATGAGGTCGACATCAAATACCGCGAACAGCTCGAAGAGTGCGGTCTGCGTTTCTCCGGCATGAGCCCAGACGGCCGTCTGCCAGAAATCGTGGAATGGGAAGATCACCCATGGTTCATCGGCGTTCAGTTCCACCCGGAGCTGAAATCCAAGCCGTTTGACCCCCACCCCCTTTTCCGCGATTTCGTGCGCGCCGCCAAAGACAACTCTCGACTGGTCTGAGTGGCACATAAAATTTGAACAAAGGGCATGGCGCAGGTCGTGCCCTTTTTTGTTTTGAGGCGCTCAAACCGCGCAACGCCCGATCCGGTAAGGGTTTGCGCGGGGCGAAATTTGCACCTACGCAATACCGTCGCGATACAGACGCAATACCGACACGTGTGTTCCCGGTTAACGCCCCCCGTTGCGCGATTGCATTTGACCGCCCCGCCCCCGCGCAGTACCACCGTGGACGCAAGACAAAAGGGACCCGGCCATGATCTACAAATCAGCGCAAGACTGGCGTGACGCGGCACAGAAAAAAGTGCTGCTCTTTGGCATGTCTGGTTTGGGAAAAACACATATTTCCAACGCCCTGCGTGGCAACGGCGACTGGTTCCACTACTCAGTCGACTACCGCATCGGCACCCGCTACATGGGCGAACACATTGCTGACAACGCCAAGCGTGAAGCGATGAAAGTTCCTTTTCTACGCGAGCTGTTGATGACGGATTCGATCTACATCGGCTCCAACATCACCTTCAACAATCTCGCGCCGCTCTCCACCTATCTCGGTAAACCCGGCAACCCCGATCAGGGCGGCTTGCCGTTTGCCGACTACATGGCGCGGCAAGAGCAACATCGCACCGCAGAGATTGCCGCATTGATGGATACAAAACTGTTTATCGACCGTGCGCATGACCTCTATGGCTATGACCACTTTGTCTGCGACACAGGCGGTTCGATCTGCGAAGTGGTTGATCCCGAAGATGTCAATGATCCGGTCCTGACGGCGCTGTCCGAGAACACTTTGATGGTCTGGCTCAAAGGCACAGAAGCCCATTCCGAAGCACTGGTAAAGCGCTTTGATCGCGACCCTAAGCCTATGTATTACCAGCCGGAATTCCTCCTTTCTGCCTGGAGTGATTATCTCGGCGAAACTGGCCAGACAGAAAGCAGCGTTGATCCTGACGCCTTTGTGCGCTGGACTTATGCGCGTGCGCTTGCCCACCGCCAGCCCCGCTATGCGGCCATGGCAAAATGGGGCATCACTGTCACGCCTGAAAGCGTTGCAACCGTTGCCACAGCGGATGATTTCAATGATGTGATCGCCGCAGCCCTTGAGGACCAAGCCCGCGCCGCTTAAGAATCGGCGTTCCTGTAATTTTTAGACTTGCGAGACTGACATGCCTATCAAGATCCCAGCCGACCTCCCCGCCTTTGACGTGCTCAAGCACGAAGGCGTCATGGTCATGGCCGAAGATCAGGCAGCCCGTCAGGACATTCGCCCAATGCGCATCGGGCTTCTGAACCTGATGCCCAAGAAAATACAGACCGAAAACCAATTCGCCCGCCTGATTGGGGCCAATCCGCTGCAGATCGAACTCTCGCTCATCCGCATGAGCGAGCACAAAACCCGCAACACAGCCGCCTCTCACATGGCCGAATTTTACCGGCCCTTTCAGGAGGTTAAGGCGAGCGGAGAAAAGTTCGACGGGCTGATCATCACCGGCGCACCGATTGAGCATCTGCCGTTTGAAGAGGTCACCTATTGGGAGGAACTCTGCGAGGTCTTTGACTGGACCCGCACCCATGTGCACTCCACCTTTGGCGTCTGCTGGGGTGGCATGGCGATGATCAACTATTTCCACGGCGTCAAAAAACATGCTCTGGATCACAAAGCCTTTGGCTGTTTCCGTCACCAGAATCTGGCGCATGCGTCGCCATTCTTGCGCGGCTTTTCAGATGATTGCGTGATCCCGGTCAGCCGCTGGACAGAAATCCGTAAGGATGAAATCGACGCCCGTCCAGAGCTGAACACCCTGCTCTACAGCGCCGATGTCGGCCCTTGCCTCGTGGAAGCTCCTGAAAGCCGAGATCTCTTTATTTTCAACCACTTCGAATATGATAGTGACACGTTGAAGCAAGAGTATGACCGCGACGTTGCGGAAGGCACGCCAATCAATGTGCCGACAAACTACTACCCGGACGACAATCCGGCCAACCCGCCGCAGAACCGCTGGCGCAGCCACGCGCATCTTCTCTATGGCAACTGGATTTCAGAGCTTTATCACACCACACCATTTGACATGACCCGTATCGGTCAAGAGATCACCGACCTGCGCGGCTAAGCGCAGGCACCTCTAACCTCCATCAGCGCGGGAGATTGCACTCCCGCACAAGGCGTCCCATATTAGGGAAAACGGAGATGTTTCATGGACTTGCCATTTGACGGTGCCATCAGCGCGTATTTCAAAGACGAGGCGCCAAAGCCAATACGTGAGGCCATCGAAGCGGCAGACAAGAATGACATCCTGAGCGAAAGCTACCCGCATTCCGAACGCCTGAGTCGCAAGATCTACGAAGCCGACCTTGAGGCTTTGCAGATCGAGCTTGTCAAAATGCAGCATTGGGTGCGTGAAAGTGGAGCGCGCGTCGCGATGGTCTTTGAGGGACGGGATGCCGCTGGAAAAGGCGGCACAATCAAACGCTTCCGCGAAAACCTGAACCCACGTGGCGCACGTGTCGTGGCGCTTTCCAAACCCACAGAGGCCGAACAATCTCAGTGGTATTTTCAGCGTTATATCAACCACTTGCCCTCCGGCGGCGAGATCGCCTTCTTTGATCGCAGCTGGTACAATCGCGGTGTGGTGGAGAAGGTTTTCGGCTTTGCGGACGATGTCGATCGCGCGCGGTTCTTCAACCAGGCCCCCGGCTTTGAACAGGCGCTGGTGGATGATGGTGTCTATCTTTTCAAGTTCTGGCTCAACGTCGGGCGTGCCGAGCAACTGCGCCGATTTCTCGACCGGGAACGAGATCCGCTAAAGCAATGGAAACTCAGCTGGATAGATGTGGAAGGCCTCAAACGGTGGGATGCTTACACAACCGCAATCGCAGAAACGCTCACCAGCTGTCACAGCGCCCACGCCCCCTGGACGGTGATCCGCTCTGATGACAAGCGCCGTGCGCGTCTGAGCGCCATCCGCACGGTTCTTCACGCGCTGCCGTATGACAGAAAAGATCCGCAAGCCATTGGTGAGATTGACACTTCTGTCTGCGGTGGACCGGATATCTGGGATGCCTAAACGCGGATACCATCACGGCAACCTGCGTCAGGCACTGGTTGAGGCAGCCTTGAGCTTGATTGAGGCAAAGGGCCCCACCGGCTTCACCCTGTCTGAGGCTGCCAAGACCGCTGGCGTGACGCCTGCAGCGGTTTACCGACATTTTGAAGGACGCGAAGACCTGATCGCGGAGGCAGCACGCCAAGGCTATGAGATCTTCGCCGATCTTATGCAATACGCCTTTGACAAAGGGCAGCCGTCTGCACTGGCCTCTTTTGAGGCAACCGGCCGGGCCTACCTCGCCTTTGCGCGCAAATATCCCGGCCATTACATCGCCATGTTTGAGAGCGGCATCTCCGTGAACCGCACGCCGGAATTGGCTGCCGTTGCTGCACGCGCACGTGGTGTGATGGAGCAAGCTGCCGCCGAGCTTTCCAAGCACATCCCCCCGGAAAAACGCCCGCCTGCCAGCATGTTCTCCGCCCATGTCTGGGCCATGAGCCACGGTGTTGTTGAACTCTATGCACGAAACTCGCCCGGTACTCAAAGCCCCTTTGCCCCAGAGGATTTGCTGGAAAGCGGTATCGGTGTTTACCTGCGGGGACTTGGATTAATCACACCGGATTCATGATCAGATTTGTTTTCATCACAGCTTCAGTAGCCACTCTGCTCACTGCTTGCGGTGAAAAACTATATAATGAAATCAAACTGATGCCATCTCCTGTGGCATACACTTCGGGGGCATTTGAACCTATCGGTGACCGCAGCGGGCAGGAACTGGAACAACAGTCCACACTCTTTTACGCAACCGACCGCGCACCTGCTACCCCCGAAGACAGGGCCGAATTTTATGCCAACCGGCGCGGCGGCCCGCTGAGAGTGGGCACTGCTGTTGTGGCGATGGACCCACCAGTGCAAACGCTTCAAGAGCTGCGCACGCTCACCACCAGTGCTGAGCGCGACCTTGACCGCACTCTTTCGGTTCGAAGTGTCGATGAAATCGGCCCCCTTAAAGTCAACACGCCAAATCCGCTCGCCAATCCGGCGTCCGCTGACGTCCTGGCACAAAACAGCGCGACATTTCGTCGAGAAATCAACCAGCAACTGGTCCGCTCTGGCAGCCGCGACGCCTATATCTACATTCACGGCTACAATGTGGATTTTGCCTATCCGACGCTGGCCTCAAAAGAACTACAGCATTTCTTAGGGTATCGCGGCGCTTTTATAAGCTACAACTGGCCCGCCACCCCAAATCGGTTTGCCTACTTACGAGATCTGGAAACAGCTCAAGCCACACGCCGCAACCTGCGCGGCCTGATCGAATACCTCTCCTCAGAAACCGATGTGCAGCGTGTCCACCTGATTGGCTACAGCGCGGGATCCCGGCTGACCTTTGAAACCGTTTATCAAATCGCGCTCATGTCCAAAACCGGAGAAAGTCGGGCTAGGCTTGGGCAAGTCATACTGATTGGCAGTGATCTGGATCGCCATTACTTTACCGAAGCGATTGCTGATGGGCTGCTGAACAGTGTCGATCAACTGTCGATTTACATGTCAGCCAGTGACAGCGCCTTGGCCATGTCCCGTCTGCTTTTTGGTGAAAACCGTTTGGGCCAGTTTTCAGAAGTCACTGAAGAGACACGTGACAATGTCGCCAAACTCGCCGCAATCGACAAATTATCTCTCATCAATGTCACCAACGCAGAGGGCGCCGCTCTTGGCAATGGACATTGGTATTTTCGCTCCTCCCCATGGGCAAGCAGCGATATTTTTCTAACCTTATTGACAGGTAAACCACCCGCTGCACGTGGCCTTGAGCGCCTCAAAGGAGAGGCAGCCTGGCAGTTTCCAGACGACTATCCGCAACAGCTCACACAGCTGCAATGACGGGAATGATCGAGTCAGTGTTCTCCGTCGTCACAAGCTGATACGCCGAGCAATCAGGCGCAACGCAAAGTAAACGGCCCGGCTTTGGCACCCCGCACGCTGAGCATCCCTCCTGAGTCGCGGAACCGATGGGACAATCTGCCCCAACGTCGCGACCCGTTTCAGATTGATCCTCCTTTCGGCTGCCCATAGGTCATTATCAGCCATAGGAGAGCGAAAACGCTCCTAGCGCCAAGAAACAGGCCTCTCGCCTTTCGGCGCCGGCCAGTTACACGAGAAAGCTGAGATGACTATTCAAACCAATCGCCGCCAGTTGATGCTTGCGGGCGCTGCGCTCTTGGTCGCGCGCCCTTCTATTGCGCAATCCACCGTAGACATTCAAATGCTCAACAAAGATCCAGACGACAAAAAGCGCCGCATGATCTTTAAGCCACTCATTCAAGTGGTTCAGCCCGGCGACACAGTGCGCTTTGTATCGGTTGACAAGGGGCACAACACTCAATCCGTCGCCGGCATGCTCCCTGACGGGGCCGAAGAGTGGAAAAGCAAAATCAGCAAGGATTTTGAAGTCACACTGACCGTGCCCGGTTTTTACGGGTATAAATGCACTCCACACACGGCCATGGGCATGGTGGGTCTGATTATCGTGCAAGGCGACGGCATACTCGACAATTATGAGGCGGCCAAATCCGTTAAACATAAGAGCCGCATGCAGAAGGTTTGGGATCAAATCTGGGAGCAAGTTGACGCGGAAGGTCTCGCACAAGCCTAAGCTCAACGAGCAATCAGAAGGGGCGTCGATGGCGCCCCTTTTGCTTTTAAGACAGGCCACTGCCGGCGACTTTCATTGAGATGCACCAAACGCAAAAGGGCCCGCAAATCTGCGGGCCCTTTCTTTTGGTATGTTGTCCAGCGATTAACGCTTGGAGAACTGGAACGAACGACGCGCTTTGCGCTTACCGTATTTCTTACGTTCCACAACGCGGCTGTCGCGGGTCAGGAAGCCAGCGGCTTTCAGAGGTGCGCGCAGGGAGGGTTCATAAAGCTGCAGAGCTTTAGAAATACCGTGCTTCACCGCACCGGCCTGACCGGTCAGACCGCCACCTTTCACGGTGGCATAGACGTCGAATTCACCTTCTACGCCGGCAACCTGGAAAGGCTGGCGCAGGATCAGCTGAAGAACCGGACGCGCAAAGTACTTGTCCTGGTCTTTGCCGTTCACGATGACCTTGCCAGAACCTGGCTTGATCCAAACGCGGGCAACAGCGTCTTTACGTTTACCGGTCGCATAGGAGCGGCCCAGTTCGTCGCGCACTGGCTCACGAGGAGCCGCAACTTCTACAACAGCTTCTTCACCGGCTACGGCGTTCAGCTCTTCAAGCGAGTTGATTTGATCAGCCATTGATTAGCTCCGGGTGTTCTTGCTGTTCATGGACTTCACGTCCAGCACTTCAGGGGCCTGTGCTTCATGCGGATGCTCAGCACCGGCGTATACACGCAGGTTGGTCATCTGCTTGCGGGACAGGCGGTTGCCAGGCAGCATGCGCTGAACGGCTTTGGTCACCAGGCGCTCTGGGTGCTCGCCTTCCAGGATCTGACCTGCAGTGCGGGATTTGATGCCGCCTGGGTGGCCAGTGTGCCAGTAGTAGTTCTTGTCAGAACGCTTCTTACCGGTCAGCTGGATTTTGTCCGCGTTGATCACGATGACATTGTCACCCATGTCCATGTGCGGGGTGAAGGACGCCTTGTGCTTGCCGCGCAGGCGCATGGCGACGATCGAAGCAAGACGGCCCAGCACCACGCCTTCGGCGTCGATGATGATCCATTTCTTCTCGATGTCTGCCGGAGTAGCAGAGAAGGTTTTCATATTAGGTCTTCCAAATTGGTTGACAGGTTGCCCGGGAATCCCGGCATGCCGGTCTCTCCAGTAATTGATGGGCGGGTTATAAAGCAGCCGCGCGTCACGTCAAGCGGTGGAAAACCGAAATAAACACACAAAAACAATAACTTAAAAAATAGGTATTATTTTACCCCATCAATTTTCGTTCAAAAGAGGCGGTTTTGACAGCAATCGCGAGACCGTTTCCAATGCGGCCTGCAATTCGCTGACCGGCAATTCCGGTGCAAGGGCAATTCGAACGGCGTTTGGCGCATGCCCATCCGGCAAGGCGTATTCATCCGCAGATTTGATCCGGATGCCTTCTGCATCACACGCCCGCACAAACGTGGACCCGCGCCAGCCTTGGGGCAAACGCAGCCAAATAAACGGCACATCCGGTCGCCAGCGAATGTTCCAGCTGCCCAAAATGTTCACAGCCACACGCACACGCTCATCAATCGCAGCAAGGACGCGCCACTTGATGCCCTCCGCCTGCCCGTTCAGGATCAGCTCTGCGCAGATGTCCAACATCGGTTGCGGCACGCCATAGAAATTGGATTGCGCCACATGCCGCGCCTGCTGCGCTCGCCCTTCCGGCGGCACAAGGAAGCCGAAGCGCAAGGCAGAAGAGACCGCTTTGGTCAGCGAGCCAAGATACCAAGTGCGATCTGGGCAAAGGACACGATAAGACGGCACATCGGTTGGGGAAATTGCATAACAATCGTCCTCAACAATCTGGACATTGTACCGACGCGCCAACGCCGCGATCTCTTGGCGACGCTGCAGCGGCGTGTGAATGGCGGTTGGGCTGTGCGCTTGGGCAGAGGTCATCAATACCTGCCCCCCATGCCGCCGCAATGCCTCCTCCAGCCGATCTGGGCGAATGCCGTGTTGGTCGAGGCCAATGCCAATCACCTCGGCGCGCAGCAGGCGACAGGCATGGCGTACGCCCGGAAAGGTGATCTCTTCGGTCAGCACTACGGGGGACGCCCCATGCAAGCAGGTTTGCAAGGCAATCATGGAAGCGCTCTGCGCGCCAAGGGTCAGCACCACGTCATCCGCTGAAATACGGCCTGCGATGTCCTGTCCGATCCACTGCACGACAGCTGCGCGCGCGACCTTATCTGTTGTTGAATCAGGGCAGAGCAAATAGCGCGATCCATCTTTCAGGGTCTGCGCCATAGCCGCGCGAATGGCCCCGTCCTGCCCGACATCCGGCACGCGTACAGCCCGCAGATCAATATCGCCGCTCTGACTGTCCGTCACCAAAGGATCCGGGCCCGTGACCGGTACATTGCGCCCCTCAGCCACAAAGGTGCCGCGCCCCACGGTGGTTTCCAACAGCCCCTCTTCCACAGCAAGCTTGTAGGCGCGCGCAACGGTGCCCGGCGTGATGCCCAGATCCCAAGCGAGATCCCGCACCGTGGGAAGCTTTTCCCCGACAGGCAATTGACCGCCATGAACGGCACAACGAAGAGATTGTATCAAGACGAGATACTTCGGATCGGTACAATTCTCAAAATTAGGCGGCCATATTGTACCAGTCACAATGTTTTCCTCGCCATTGTATCACCCGAAAGCTAGACAGGCAGTGTAACAAATTTAAGGATTGTATCAATACAATATTGGAGATGACCATGACAATGACCACAACACACCTCGAAAGCCTGACCAGCCACGCCGCCAATGCGCAACTTCCTGTTGCCGCACGCCTCGCGCTGTCTTTCGCTGCTGTGGTCACCGCATGGGATCAGCGCGCACGCACCCGTCGTGCCCTCTCCAAACTCGACGAAGCGCAGCTCAAAGACATCGGCTTGTCGCTTAGTGACGCCTGCGCGGAAGTTGAGAAAAAGATGTGGCAAATCTGACTTCTGTCAGTTGCCTCTTCCCCCCTGGGCCGGGTTTATCCCGGCCTTTTTTTATGTTGTCATTTTCTTTGGAGGTATGGCGTAGGTCATATTGGCGCGTGCGACCGGTTCGTCCTCGCCCTCTGAGAACAAAAGGACATGTGTCACCGACATCGTTTTTCCCAGTTTCAACAATTCGGCTTTCGCAAGCAGATCCTTGCCAGCGGCAGGTTTGCGCATAAAATCGAGCGAACAACTTGTGGTCACGGTCAACGCCTCGCGCCCGATCCGCGCCATGGTCGCCACATAGGCTGCCACATCTGCTAGCGTGAACATCGACGGACCAGACACCGTGCCACCCGGGCGCAAATTCTCTTCTGTGATGCGCATCCGCATCACGGTATGCACCCCATCCAAATGCTCAACATGAAAGAGATCACCGACCTGCGGGAACACTTCTTTCAAAAACTCCGTCATTTCTTCTGCATTCATCACAGCTTGCATGCTTTTCCTCCCTGCCCTCTGGCGTTACCGTTGCCGCAAACGTCAGGGAGGGCAAGATGACAATTCTGGAACGTCACGACACAAACGCGGTGGCGCATTTAAGGATGAATGCACCAAGCCGACTCAACGCTCTGTCTGATGAAATGCTCGCCGCATTGCAGGATCAGTTTGAGGTGCTGGCAGAAGACCGCAGCATCCGTGCGGTTGTTCTTGCCGGCAGCGGCAAAGCCTTTTGCGCCGGTCACGATCTAAAGCAAATGACCGCCGGGCGACAATCACATGATGGCGGCAAAGCCTATTTCAAAGACCTCTTCACCCGCTGCGCCACAATGATGCAGACCATCCAACGCCTGCCTCAACCAGTCATCGCCCAAGTTCACGGCATTGCCACCGCCGCAGGCTGCCAGCTTGTGGCAAGCTGCGATATGGCGGTGGCGGCCGAAGGCACACGCTTTGGCGTCAACGGCGTCAACATCGGCCTGTTTTGCTCCACCCCCATGGTAGCGCTCAGCCGCAATATTCCGCGCAAACAAGCCTTTGAAATGCTCACCACTGGCCAGTTTATAGACGCCACACGCGCTGAAACCCTCGGGCTGGTCAATCGTGTTGTGCCACCGGACCAATTGGCGTCTGCCACTGAAGAGCTTGCCCAAACCGTCGCTACCAAACTTGGTGTCGCTGTGAAAATTGGCAAACAGGCTTTCTATGAGCAGCTTCAGATGCCACTCGCTGAGGCCTACGACTATACTGGCGATGTGATGGTGCAAAACATGCTTTGGCAGGAAACCGAAGCGGGGATCAACGCATTCCTCAACAAAGAAACACCCAAATGGGAGCAATAGAGCACCCCTTACCCCTTCCCAAAGAGCGCGCCGTCGCCTATGTCCGCCCCCATGACACAGACATTGCATATCATTGGCGGCGGCATGGCCGGTGCAGAAGCTGCGTGGCAAGCGGCGAACATGGGCGTTCAGGTGGTGATCCACGAAATGCGCCCAAAGGTGGAAACCTTTGCCCATCGCACCGGGCATCTGGCGGAGATGGTCTGCTCCAACTCCTTCCGCTCTGACGATGATGAGCAAAACGCTGTGGGGCTCCTGCATTGGGAAATGCGCGCGGCCAACGGCTTGATCATGTCCAAGGCGGATGAGCACCGCCTGCCTGCCGGTGGCGCACTGGCGGTGGACCGTGATCCATTTGCCGTGTCTGTGACAGAGGCGCTGATGGCGCACCCCAATGTCACGGTTGAATACGGCGAAATCACCGAACTGCCCAGCGATGGCCACTGGATCATCGCCACCGGTCCGCTGACTTCCACGTCGCTTGGCGCGGCCATTCAGGCTGAAACCGGCGCGGACCGTCTGGCGTTCTTTGATGCCATCGCCCCGATTGTCTATGCCGAGAGCATCGACATGGATGTGGCCTGGCTTCAATCACGCTATGACAAAGGCGAGACCGAAGAAGAGCGCAAAGCTTACCTCAACTGCCCGATGACGAAGGATCAATATGAGGCCTTCATCGACGCGCTGCTGGCGGCAGACAAAACCGAATTCCACGAAGGCGAAACTGCTGGCTACTTTGACGGCTGCCTGCCGATCGAGGTGATGGCCGAGCGTGGTCGCGAGACCCTGCGCTTTGGCCCTATGAAACCGGTAGGGCTGACCAACATCCACAAGCCGGATGATAAGCCCTATGCGGTGGTTCAACTTCGCCGTGATAACGCTTTGGGAACGCTCTATAATATCGTCGGCTTCCAAACCAAGATGAAATACGGCGCGCAGACCGATGTGTTCAAAATGATCCCCGGCCTGGAGAACGCCTCCTTTGCACGCCTTGGTGGCATTCACCGCAACACTTTCATCAACTCGCCCACCCTTCTGGACGATCAGATGCGCCTGAAATCGCGCCCCAACATTCGTTTTGCCGGACAGGTCACGGGGGTTGAGGGCTATGTGGAAAGCGCAGCTATGGGTCTGCTCGCGGGCCGCCTTGCCGCCGCTGAAATCCTCGGCGCACCGCTCCCAACCGCACCGCTGAACACCGCAATGGGTGCGCTTGTGCATCACATCACCGGCGGCGCGGAGGCAAAAACCTTCCAGCCGATGAACGTGAACTTCGGCCTGTTCCAGCCGGTGGATGGCCTCAAAGGGGGCCGCCGCGGCCGCAAAGACCGCTACAAAGCCTATACCGACCGCGCCAAAGCCGACTGGCAGGCTTGGCTCGATGCGCAGGCAACGGTAGACGCCTAAATCTCATCATCCTAGGGTGGCGCAAAACCAAAAAAGCGGTTCCTCAACGTGACATTCATCACGCGCTTTGCGCCATCCCCCACCGGCCCTCTACATCTGGGCCATGCCTATTCTGCGCTGCTTGCGCATGACACAGCGCGCGCCGCAGGTGGGAAATTTCTGCTACGCATTGATGATCTGGACCAGTCCCGCGCCCGTCCAGCGTGGGAAGAGCAAATCTATGAAGATCTGCACTGGCTTGGGATCACTTGGGATGGACCCGTGCGCAAACAGTCTGAGCATTTTTCCGACTACGATCTGGCGCTGAGCCAATTGCGCGACATGGGGCTGACTTACGAATGCATCTGCACGCGGCGTGACATTGAAGCCGCCGCCAACGCACCACAGGAAGGTGTGCCGGAGTTCGGCCCGGATGGGCGGATCTATCCGGGCACTTGCCGCCACGCCCATCACGCCCCGCAAGACGCTACTTGCACGCGGCTTGATATGGAAAAGGCCTGCGCATTGGCCCTTCCTGTCGCTTATGAAGAACAAGGTCCGCTGCACACAGGCACGCATCAGCTGGTTGCGCAAAGGCTGATCACCCACGTGGGGGATGTGGTGCTTGCGCGCCGCAATATGGCCGCTTCCTACCACCTCTCGGTGGTCCTTGATGACGCGGCAACCGATGTCACCCACATCATCCGCGGCGCTGACCTTTTTGAGGCCACGGCAATCCACGCACTTCTTCAGGCGTTGCTCAAGCTGCCGACACCGAGCTATCACCACCACGATCTGATCCGCGACGCCACAGGCAAGCGCCTTGCCAAACGGGATGACGCCCGCGCCATCGCCAAATACCGCGCAGATGGCGCCAGCCCGGCAGACATCCGCGCGATGGTCGGTCTTTAGTCGGCCATCGGCGCCATCAGCTCCACATTCTGACCATCGCGCACCGCCGTGTAAAAGCATGTACGGCGATTGGTGTGACACGCTGCGCCAACTTGCTTGATCAACACCAAGATACAGTCTTGATCGCAGTCATAGCGGAAATCGACAAGCTCCTGCGTATGGCCCGAAGTTTCGCCTTTGATCCAAAATGACTGACGCGAGCGACTCCAATAGGTTACCCGCTTGGTCTCAAGCGTTTTCTGGACCGCTTCCACATTCATCCAGGCCATCATCAGCACTTCGCCAGTCTCGCTATCCTGCGCAATTGCCGGGATCAGACCAGCTTCGTTGTAGGTCAGCGAATTTGGGTCAAATTCCATACCTTCGTCCCCTTTGCATACCGTGTTTTCCTCTCTATCTAGGAATGACGCAGCAAAGGAAACAGCGATGTCCGGCGAAACCGACCTGATCAAGCTTTACTCTGGCCAGATCCTGCAATTGGCAGCCTCCATTCCGCACACGGATCGCCTGCCGGAGCCAGACGCCACCGTCAAAAAACGCTCCCCACTGTGTGGCTCCACTGTCACCGTCGATGTCACGGTCACTGACGGTGTGATAAGTGCCTTTGGTCAGGACGTGAAAGCTTGCGCCCTTGGTCAGGCTGCCGCTTCGGTGGTCGGGGCCAATGTGATTGGCAGAAGTCGTGTTGAAATTGAAGGCGCGCGCGATGCGCTCAAAGAGATGCTAAAGCAGGATGGACCCACACCGGCCGCCCCCTTTGACGGTCTCGAAGTCTTACGTCCTGCCCGAGACTACAAAAACAGGCATGCCTCTATCCTGCTCGCGCTTGAAGCCACTGCCGAAGCCTTTGAAGCCGCAGAACAGGTGAACTGCGCTTAAGGCCCTTAACGCCCTCACGCGCGGCTGCATCACGCCTCTGGCCAGAGCCTAAATTGCATCGCACAACGGAAAAAACCGCCGCACTTCCAAAGAAGGCGGCGGCGAGGCCAAACGTGTTCACGTGGGACCTGAGCCATCTACATGGGGGAGGCAGATCCCCAAGAGGACTTGGAACAGGCAGTTTCAGTCAAAACGCATCAAAGGGGGACAGATGCGTAGATGGCTCAGCGTGAAGCCCGCAGGCAATAAGATGAGACGCATCCCGTCTCAGTGGCACAGAAAGACAAAAATCGAACAGTTCACACAAAGCCGGGCACATGCAGCGCAAGCACCAGCATGATCACCAGAGCGACCCCACCAACAGCATCCTGCAACAGCGTGTCACCTGAGTTGCGCACCACCGATTTGATTTGCTGCATCATTGGATCTCTCCTTCTCCCTCAACTTTGTTGCCTATTTGTTCTCACACACCACGATTCGAGTAAAGAACTTTTTGAGAACAAAAGAGAACATTTGTGGAATTTTCCGATTAACCCACTGAAATCAAACGGATTGCCTGATCCTGTTCCATGAGCCAAAGAAGAACACGCGCTGCCTGCCCACGTTCTGTTTCCAGCGTCGGGTCATCGTGCAACAGCTTGCGGGCATCACTTTGCGCAACCGCCATCAGGCTCGCCTGACTCTCCACATCTGCAATGCGGAACCGCGGCAAACCGGATTGGGCCGTGCCAATCAGATCCCCCGCGCCACGCATTTGCAGATCAGTTTCCGCAATGACAAAGCCGTCCTCGCTCTCGCGCAGCACCTTCAGGCGTTTCTCCCCGCTTTCAGTCAGTGGGGCCTGATACATCAGCAGACAGGTCGAGGCCTGAGAGCCGCGCCCGACCCGCCCACGCAGCTGATGCAGCTGCGCCAGACCAAAGGCCTCAGCACGCTCTATCACCATGATCGTGGCATTGGGCACATCCACGCCAACCTCAATCACCGTGGTTGCGACAAGCACCTGCGTTTCACCAGCCTGAAACGCCGCCATGGCCGCGTCTTTCTCTTCAGGCGGCATTTGCCCATGTACCAGCCCAACAACGCCCTCTCCAAGCGCTGCCCGCAGCGCTTTGAAACGCACATCCGCTGCGGTGTAATCCACCCGTTCGCTCTCTTCGACGAGTGGACAGACCCAATAGGCCTGCTTGCCCTCAGACACGGCCTTTTGCAGGTGCCCCACCACCTCATCCATGCGGGCGGTAGATACCAGCGCAGTGGTGATTGGCTGCCGCCCCGGTGGTTTCTCATCCAAAATGGACACGTCCATGTCGCCATATTGTGCCAGAGCCAGACTGCGCGGGATGGGGGTAGCGGTCATCACCAACACATCCGCGCCAGCGCCCTTTTTGCCCAGCTCCAAACGCTGACGCACGCCGAAGCGGTGCTGTTCGTCAATGATGGCCAGCCGCAAGTCCTGAAAATGCACATCTTGCTGGAACACCGCATGGGTGCCCACCAGAATGTGAATATCCCCACATGCCAGCGCCTCAAGCTTGGCCTTGCGCTCTTTGCCTTTGTCCCGTCCGGTCAGCACTTCCAGCACGACGCCGGCGCTCTCCGCCAGTGGCTTCAAGCCGGCCATATGCTGGCGGGCCAAAATCTCTGTTGGGGCCATCATTACGCCCTGCCCACCAGCCTCTACCGCGATCAGCAGCGCCATGAAGGCCACCAGCGTTTTGCCTGCTCCCACATCGCCTTGTAGCAAGCGGTTCATACGGCTCGCGTCGGCCATGTCGCGTGCAATCGCCGCAATCGCCCGATCCTGCGCGCCCGTTGGCTTATAGGGCAGCGCCGCGCGCACCTTCGCCTGCAACACTGTTGTTTGCTGTGAAATCACCCCTTTGGCCCGCTGCAACTGACTGCGCGCCAAGGCCAGCGTAATCTGATGCGCCAGAAATTCATCATAAGCCAGCCGCTCTCTAGCTGGATGATTGGGCGCGACCTGCGCCATCTCTTTGGGATGATGCACCAGATCCATGGCTTCAGACCAGGAAGGCCATTTCGCCTGATCTTTCTGTGACGGATCAATCCACTCCGCAAAATCCGGCGCTTTGGACAGCGCAGATCGCACCGCTTTCACCATGGTTTTCTGCGACACGCCATGGGTCAGCGGATAAACAGGCTCAAACGCCGGGATTTCGTCAACCTCGTTGGGCGCGACCACATACTCTGGGTGCACCATCTGCGCGACGCCATCAAACAGTTCAACCTTGCCAGACACCACGCGGCGCGCGCCCTCAGGCAAAATTTTCTGCAGATAATCCGTGCGCGCATGAAAGAACACGATCTGAAACGAGGTCATCGCGTCCTGTACCGTGATGCGATAAGCCCCGCCTTTGGTGCGCGGCGGTCGGTGCGCCCCCACCAAGACCTGCACAGTGACCACCCCCGGCAGCTCCGCCTCAGTCACAGAAAGCCTCTGTGCGCGATCAATCCCGGCATAGGGCAACTGAAACAACAGATCCCGTGGCTTGGTGACATCAATCTGTTCCAGATGCTGCGCCGTTTTTGGCCCAACACCGTCCAGTTTTGTCACATCCGCAAAAAGCGGAAACAGGCTTTCGGGCCGTCCGCTCATAGGCCCTCAATCATCGCTAGCCAACCATCCTCGTCGATGGTTTCAATTCCCAATTCCTGCGCCTTGGCAGCCTTGCTACCCGCCCCTGGTCCGGCAACCAAAAGATCGGTTTTCTTGGAGACAGAGCCAGACACTTTCGCACCCAAGCTTTCGGCGCGCGCTTTGGCTTCTGCACGAGTCATTTTCTCAAGCGAGCCGGTGAAAACTACGGTTTTACCCGCCACAGGGCTTTCCTGCGACGGTGCTTCAGGCGGCACAATCTCAAGCTCCGCCATCAAACGATCAATCGCGGCGCGTTCTTCGGCGTTGGCAAAAGCATCCGTGAGAGATAGCCCCACAGCAGCACCAATGCCATCAATCCCGGTCAGATCAGCCCAGACCGCCTTCGCGCCAGCGGGCACTTTGCATTCTGCGATCACCGCATCCCGGCTTTCCTTGACGCGTGCCCGACGCCCCTCGCGCTGCGCCGCGATCCGTTCAGCCTCTTCCGCCTGATCCGCCGCACGATGCGCCAGCGCCGCAGGCCGAGACGCTTCAGCGGCATGCACGAGCTTTTCCCAGGTCATGAAATGCAGTGCGAGATCTTTGGCTGCGCTCTCGCCAACATGGCGAATGCCAAGGCTGAACAGCGCCCGCGCAAAGGCGATCTTGCGCTTATCGTTGATGGCCGCAAACAGATTGGCAGCGCTCTGGTCGCCCCAGCCTTTGCGGTTTTTCAGCTTATTCAGATTGCCCGCATCCCGGCGTTCCAACGTGAAAATCTGAGCCGGTTCACGGATCGGCAGATCCGGATCGTCAAAGAACATCTCGATCTGCTTCGCGCCCAGACCTTCGATATCAAAGGCTTTGCGAGCCACAAAATGACGCAATTTTTCAATAGCTTGCGCGGCACAAATCATCCCACCAGTGCAATAGCGCACCGCATCGCCTTCCTCACGCACCGCGAGCGAGCCACACACCGGACAGCTTTTCGGGAAGGCATAAGGCGCAGCATCCCCTTTGCGCTTGCTCAGGTCCACATCCGCAACTTTTGGGATCACATCCCCCGCGCGGTAAACCTGCACCCAGTCACCTTCACGGATGTCCTTACCGCCACGGATCTCAGCCCCTTTGCTGTCCCGTCCAACGATGTAGTCTTCGTTGTGCAGCGTCGCGTTAGAAACCACCACGCCACCCACGGTCACGGGCGCCAGCCGCGCCACGGGGCTCAAAGCACCGGTGCGCCCCACCTGAATGTCGATCGCCTCAAGCCAGGTCCAGGCCAGTTCGGCTGGGAATTTATGCGCCACGGCCCAACGCGGTGTGGTTGAGCGGAAGCCAAGACGCGCCTGCAAGGCCAATTCGTCCACTTTGTAAACCACGCCATCGATGTCATAACCGAGACCCGCACGGCCCTCTTCGATCTTGCGATACTGCGCGATCATCTGATCGGCATTGGCGCAAAGTGCGGTCAGATCATTGATCACAAACCCAAAGGACTGAAGCCGTTTAATGGCCTCCATCTGGGTGTCTGCCAGCGGCTCAGAAAGCTCTCCCCAGGCGTAGGCAAAGAACTTCAACGGGCGCGCGCGTGTGACGGATGGATCCAGCTGGCGCAAACTGCCCGCAGCCGCATTGCGCGGGTTCGCAAACACGGTCAACGCACGTTTTCCAGCCTCGGCGCGTGTTTCGTTTTCCGCCGCTATGCGGGCATTCAGGGCCGCAAAGTCCGCGTGGCTCATGTAGACTTCGCCGCGCACCTCTAGAACCTCCGGCGCATCCGCGATGTTATGTGGGATATCGGCGATGGTTTTGGCGTTTTCGGTAACATTTTCGCCGGTAGTACCGTCCCCACGTGTCGCAGCGTGGACCAATTTGCCATTTTCGTAACGTAATGACAGGCTCAGGCCATCAATTTTGGGTTCCGCAGTGAAAGCAAGCGCACCCGTGCCCTGCCCCAGATATTTGCGGATACGGTCGACAAAATCCTCTACATCCTGATCTTCAAACGCATTGCCAAGGCTGAGCATTGGTACCGCATGAGCGATTTTACCAAATCCCTCAGCTGGCGCTGCCCCGACCTGTTCGGTTGGGCTGTCTGCGCGCTTCAGATCAGGGAATCGCGCCTCAATCTCTTGGTTGCGACGTTTCAGACGGTCATAGTCCGCATCTGAAAGCGTCGGCGCGTCCGCGCCGTGGTAGTCGCGATTCGCTTGACCCAGCAACGCGGAAAGGCGCCCGAGTTCCTCGCGCGCCTGCTCCATAGTCAATTCTGCAATGGCGATCTCTTTGGCCACGTGCGTCTCCCTATCATACCCTCCCAAGTGATAGGGCTGAGACGCGGTGACGTCCAGCAGATCCCGGCGCTTATCAGGCGCGCATCGCCACCGGATCGTCAGTTGCCGATACCGGCTCAGGATCGCGCAACACGTATCCACGGCCCCAGACTGTTTCGATATAGTTATCGCCATCTGTTGCTTCGCTCAGTTTTTTGCGCAGCTTACAGATAAACACGTCGATGATTTTGAGCTCTGGCTCATCCATGCCACCATAGAGGTGGTTCAGGAACATCTCTTTGGTCAGGGTTGTGCCCTTGCGCAGGCTCAACAGCTCCAGCATTTGATATTCTTTGCCGGTCAGGTGAACGGTTTTGCCTTCGACTTCAACGGTTTTGGCATCAAGGTTCACAGAGATACGGCCAGTTTTGATCACAGACTGACTGTGACCTTTCGAACGACGGATAATCGCGTGAATGCGCGCGACCAGTTCTTCGCGATGGAACGGTTTGGTCAGGTAGTCATCCGCACCATAGCCAAAGCCTTTCAGCTTGCTCTCGGTGTCATCGGCACCAGAAAGGATAAGGATCGGCGTATCAATGCGCGACGTGCGCAGCTGGCGCAGCACTTCGTGACCGGGCATGTCCGGCAGACCGAGATCCAACAGAATCAAATCGTAGTCATACAACTTCGCCAAATCGATGCCTTCTTCACCGAGATCGGTGGCATAAACATTCAAATTGGCATGTGTCAGCATCATTTCGATGCTTTTGGATGTAGTAGGATCGTCTTCGACCAGCAGCACTCTCATTTTGACTTCCTTACAACTGGGAGGGTTTCAGCGTTAACATTAACCTTAATGATTAAAGGTTAACGACCCGTTACCAGTTTAGAAAGGTTAAGATTCAAAATCAGTTGTGCCGAAATCTTTGTATCGCAGTTGCTTTCAAAGCCTCTTGACCATGGGTTGACACAGCGGTCACCCATTCGTTGAATTCGTCATCGCTTATTTTATATGTTTCAAGCGCTTCGCGTTTGGTGATCAATCCATAGGCCACACCGCGCACAACCGCAGCCTTGCGTGATGCCACCCACCGCTTGGTGTTGGCAGACGGCAAATCCGCGCGGGTCATCACCTGCCCATCTGACAGGGTAACGCACCTTGGCCCTTCAACTTTTTTCAAAAACATTTCGTCCGTCTCCTCGAATGAGGAAAATTTTCGACGAAGGGACTTAACGACGCCCTAAAGCGCCCCTTGAGAGTATCTAAGATTTTCCTATATTCTCGACGACTTCTGATAAGAGAGACTCACCATGGCGCTTGACAGCGACACCCCCCTTAATTCCTTGGGCTTTGCGAAGCCCCCTTCTGAGACCCGTGTGGTCGTGGCCATGTCTGGCGGTGTCGACAGCTCCGTTGTGGCCGCACAGTTGGCTGACGAAGGCTATGATGTTGTGGGTGTGACCTTGCAACTATACGACCATGGCGCCGCTTTGGCCAAAAAAGGCGCGTGTTGTGCGGGAATCGATATTCACGATGCCCGCCGCGTGGCAGAGGAAAAAGGCTTCCCGCACTATGTCTTGGATTATGAGAACATTTTCCAGGACGCGGTGATTGATGAGTTCGCAGACAGCTACCTGAGCGGCGCCACCCCCGTGCCCTGCATTCGGTGCAATGAACGTGTGAAGTTCAAGGATCTTCTGGAAACCGCAAAGGATCTCGATGCGGATTGCATGGCCACGGGCCACTACATTCAGCGCAAAGTCGGAGACAACGGGCCGGAGCTACACTCCGCGGCTGATGCCCGCCGCGATCAAAGCTACTTCCTGTTTTCGACCACTCCAGAGCAGCTGGACTACCTTCGGTTCCCGCTGGGTCATTTGCCCAACAAAGACGCAACACGGGCCCTAGCTGCTGAATATGGGCTGTCGGTGGCAGACAAGCCTGACAGTCAGGATATCTGCTTCGTGCCAAATGGCGACTATGCCAGCGTGATTGAAAAACTACGTCCAGGTGCCGCAGATGCTGGAGAGATTGTGGATCACGAAGGCAAGGTGCGGGGCACGCACAACGGTGTGATTCACTACACCATTGGCCAGCGCCGAGGGCTTGGCATCGGCGGACTGAGCGAGCCGCTCTATGTGGTGAAGCTGGACGTAGACAAGAAGCAGGTGGTTGTTGGGCCCAAGCATATGCTCTCAACCCGCATCGTGCCTGTGCGTGAAATCAACTGGCTAGGGGATGAACCGTTTGAGTCACGTGCTGAATGGCATCTGGCGGTCAAAGTGCGCTCGACCCGTCCGCCACGCGAAGCGATTATTCGTCCCACCGGTCCGACCACAGCTGAGGTAGAATTGCTCACCCCAGAAGAAGGTGTGTCTCCCGGTCAGGCCTGTGTGTTCTATGACACCGACAGCTCACGTATCTTTGGCGGTGGCTGGATCTGGCGTGGCTACTAAACCGCGTCGGTCGCGGTGTTCAGCACAACGTAGAGCCCGATTGCGATCATAACGTAAGGCGCAAACCGCTCCAATCGGGCCACCTGCGCCACGCGACTAGGTGCAAATTGCCCGATCAGGGCGCCAGCCAAAGCGAGCGCCATCGCTGACACAGCCGCCCCCAAGAGTACAGGTGCGGAAAAGGCGGCGCGCGAATCCGCTAAAAGCGGCGCAAACACTGCAAATGTGTCAAACGACAGGCTCAAAAACAGCAGGGTCAATGCAAACACCTGCGGTTTTACTGTTGGCGATTGTGTCTCTGTTGAGGAGTCATCTCCCCCTCGCCACAGCGACCACAGGCCTAACACAATTGGAATTACGCCGAGGTATCCCACAGGTATCGGCAACTCTGTGTCCACACGCTCCGCCACAAAAAAAGCCGCTGCCAAAACCGCGACTTGCGCCAGAAGATAGCCGGAAATTGCAGGACGCCGGCCAACCGTCGCAATCAAACCAATCAGAATAATCAGATTGTCCAGATTGGTCGCCACATGAGCAACCGCAGAAGAGACCGCTAAAGTGGCAATCTCGATCATCCCTTCAGGCCTTCCAGAACCGCCCGCGCGGCGCGCAGCCCCGGTGCCTCTTGCCCTTTTCCCAGACGCTCCATGGTCAGGCTCATGGCCGCATTCTGGGCGTCGGGATTTTCCAAAACACGTAAGATCGCAGGCGCGATGTCTTTGGGCAGAAACGCAGGGCCCAAAAATTCCTCAACGGTGCGGGTCTCAGACACCAGATTGACCAACGTCACTGTATCTATCAACGCCATGCGGCTCATGATCTGCCAGCTCAGCCAACTCATGTCGTAGGCCACAACCATAGGCGTCGCGCTGGCGGCCAGTTCCAGTGACACCGTGCCAGAAGCGGCCAAAGCCACATCAGCCGCTGCAAAGGCCGCGCGCTTCTGAGCAAGTCCGTCCGCCTGCCCCAGCTGGTTGGGATCAAGCACAATCGGGGCATGTGGCCATGCCGCGACCGCTTCTTTCACAGCCTCTGCCACCGGCGCCGCCGCTGGCACCACCACCTGCAGATCCGGCTTTTCTGCTTTCAGTAGCCCCACCACTTCACCAAAGGCAGGCGTCAGCCGCGCAACTTCGCCCCGCCGCGACCCCGGCAAAGCAACCAACAGCGGCGCATCTCCGATGTCATGCTGCGCCCGAAACGCCGCGACCTCTTCTGTGCTGGCCACAGGCTCTGTCACAACCGGATGCCCAACAAAATCGCAGCGCAGCCCTGCCGCCTCCATGTAAGGCGGCTCAAACGGAAGCAGTGCAAGCACATGATCGACTGAACGGGCCATTTTCTGCGCTCTTTTGGGACGCCAGGCCCAAACCGAGGGAGCGACATAATGCACACAACGGATCACGCTTTTGGCTTTCACCTCACGCGCCACACGCAGGCAAAAATCAGGGCTGTCTATGGTGATCAGCACATCGGGCTGCCAATCAACAACTGCCGCTGCGGTTTGATGCATCCGTTTCACGAGATGGCGATACTTCGGCAGCACCTCTGCGATACCCATCACGCTCAGCTCATCCATGGGAAACAGGCTCTCAAGCCCCTGCGCGCCCATCAATGGGCCACCCACCCCGGCGAATTGAACATCCGGCATCAACTGGCGTAACCCCTCCATCAAGGCCCCGCCCAACCGGTCGCCCGACAGTTCTCCAGCGACCAGAAATACCTTCATCAGAGCACGCGCCCCATCAGGAAAAGCCCGCTGCGGGCTAGCGCAGCAAGGGTTTCTTCACGGTCAATGATCATCACCTTGCCCGCGTCAACGACAATGCCCTCAACACCAGCTGCTGCCGCGGCGTCTACCGTCGCAGGGCCAATAGCTGGCATATCCACACGCAGATCCTGCCCCCGCTTGGGCGCTTTCACAAAAACGCCTTTTCCACGCCGCAGCGACTGCGGTGTTTCACCCACAAAGCGCAGCAAAGCATCGGTGCCTTGCAGGGTTTCAATGCCCAAGCACAGGCCAGCCGCGACAACCACGCCCTGCCCGACGTCAAGTGGCGACAGCGTATCCAGAATTGAGACCGCGCGTGTTGCATCTGATAGCGCGGCATCTGAGGGTGCAGGGCCGGCAATCAGCCCCTCCTCAGCACAGATACCCGGCAACAGGCTATGCGCGCCCACAACCTCAAATCCCTGCTCTTCGAAGACCGCAATGATCAGCCGCAAAATGGCATCATCACCCCCTTGAAGCGCAGGCAATAGGCGCGGCGCAATGGCCATCATACCGGCATCAAAGCGGGTTGGATCCAGCGCAGGACGTCCCAGGGCCCCAGCCATCACCAACTTCGTGACACCTGCTTCATGCAATGCTGCAAACAGCGCCCCCATTTCTTCGAACCGATGCTGATGCACGTTGCCACGCATGGCGTGAGCAACGCCGTCAAACACCACGCAATGGGCGTCTGGATGCGCCTCTGCCAATGCTGGCGGCAGATTGCCACCACCACAAAGAATCGCCAGTTTGCTCATATCAGCCTCAATCGAAAAGACGGCTTAGCGCGGTGTCAGGAAGGACCGGTCGGTCTCCCCCAGAACAAAAGCCACGATTTCCTGCACATAGTCGCTGTCGGAATCCTCACCCAAACGCTTGGCACGCTCAAGGAAAGCGCCTTCCCCCTGTGCCAGCATCTGAAACGCAGCCCGCAGCGCGGTGATATCCGCGCGCGCAACGCCGCGCCGCTTCAAGCCTACAAGGTTAAGCCCATCCAGCTCGCCGCGTGGCCCCTGCACCAATCCATATGGAATGACATCGTTGGTCACCATGGACACTGCACCAATGATCGCGCCACGGCCGATCCGTACCCACTGATGAATGCCGCAAAGCCCGCCGATAATGACATCGTCCTCAATGATACAATGCCCGGCCACAGCCGCTGAATTCACCACAATCACGCGATCACCGATTTGGGCATCATGCGCAATGTGGCAGCCAGCCATAAACAACCCGTCGTTGCCGACAAGGGTCACACCGCCACCGCCTTCTGTGCCGGTGTTCATCGTGACATGTTCACGAATGCGGTTGCGCTCACCGATGACAAGCTTGCTGGCTTCGCCATCAAACTTCAGATCTTGTGGCACTTCACCAATCACCGAAAAGCTGAAGATCTCTGTCTCCGCGCCAATCTCAGTGTTGCCAGTCACAACCACATGGCTTTTGAGCACAACATTCTTGTGCAGAACAACCTGTGGCCCCACAACGCAAAACGGGCCAACAACGCAGCCCTCCGCGATGCTGGCGCCCGCTTCAATGACGGCTGAGGCGTGAATTTGAGCAGAGTCCGAAACTCCCATGAGACTTACTCCTTGGGCAGGTCCATCATGGCAGTGAATTCAACTTCACACGCCACTTCACCGTCAACTGTGGCTGTGCCAGCAAACTTCCAGACCTTGCCACCAGGCTTGCCCCGTGTCGTGGTCACACGCATTTCAAGCACATCGCCGGGCACCACCATCCGGCGGAACTTACATTTGTCGATGCCCATGAAATATACCAACAGATCTTTGTCAGCCATATCAAGCGCCACGCCCACCATCACAGCAGAGGTTTGTGCCATTGCTTCCACAATCGTCACGCCCGGCATGATTGGCTTGGACGGAAAATGTCCCTGAAAATGCGGCTCATTCATGGTGACGTTCTTGATGCCGGTTGCAGAAGCGTACCCATCAATGTCAACAACTTTGTCCACCAGCAGAAACGGGTAGCGATGAGGAATGATCCGTTGGATCAGATCAATATCGGCACTCTTAAGCTCTTGAGACATTTTGCGCTCCTGCTGCGTCTTGTTTGGTGTTGTAGCCCTAGCAATCCCCGGCGCGAGGGGCAAGCATGCGCCCCGAGGAAGCGATGCGTTATCGCGGCCAAAATGCACGAAAAGCGATCAGTTGTCCTGACCGGCATCCTGCGAATTGTCGCCTTGCACGCGGCCATCGCCAAGTCTCTGATTGAGACGTTGAATCGCTATGGTCGTAATATCAATTGAGGGATCAGCCAGCAGCGTGTCGCGCCGCTCCATTATTACACTCGCTTCTGCTTCACGCATGAGATCGGTTAAAATTGGGCTGGCCGCGCGAATAAACTCTTCCTCTTCACGCTTTCGGCGCACCTCAATATTGCGCGATTTCTGCTCTTGCTCGATGCGGATCTGTACCACACGAGCGTCAAAAGCATCGGCAATGGCGCGAAATGCTTTCGGATCCATACCCTCGCGCTGAGCAGTCAATTCCCGCTCTTCTTCGGTGAGTTCAGCTTGAATGCGTCGGTTCTCTGCCAGAAGCACCGCTTCTTCTGCAGCGAGTTCTTGGCTGACCCGCAACCCAAATAGGGATTGCGCATACATCACCTCACTGTCCACCGTCAGGACCGCCGCGATAGGCACGACGCTCTCCGGCGATGCGACCTCCTGTGCAAAAGTGGCGGGCGCTTCCAAGAGCCCCGCCACCCCGATCGCAACCCCTGCAAGCAGGCCGCGCATCAGCACTTAAAACTGCGCACTGATGGTGAAGTCAAAGTTCTGCTCTCGGTCGAACTCTTCTTTCTGCAGCGCTTTTGTAAAGTTAAAGCGCAGCGGCCCAATTGGCGTGTTCCAGAAAATGGAGGCACCGATCACATGGCGCAGCGAGAAATCTTCACCGACCACATTGGGAGACGTCTGATCCAGCCCCCACAAAGAGCCTACATCATAAAACAGACCACCCGTAATCCCGAGTTCCTCTGGCAGGCCAAGCGGGAACTCCGCCTCAAAGCGTGCGACGGCATAAAAGTTGCCGCCCAAAGCATCATCAAACGTCGTGCCACCGCTGGTGCCCTGTTCACGTGGACCAATACCATAAGGCTCAAAACCGCGAATATTGCGGGCTGTCACGATGAAGCGGTCGTCAATGCGGCTGTCATTGTCTGGCGAGTAAAGCGCGCCCCCCTGCAAGGTTGCCCGCAACGTGACTTCTTCATTCAACACCAACGCTTCGGCCACGGCGCGACCCGTCGTCTCAACATAAGTGTAATCCCCACCTATGCCGCCAAACTCCTGACCGAATTCCAGCAAGAAACCGCGTGTCGGATCAAGGCCCGAGCGACGCGTGTCATAGCGGTAGGTATAACCAACCGAACTCTTCCAGATGTCACCGCGTGCAGCTTCCTGGTTGATGATCGTGTCATTCAGATCAGTGCCTTGCTCGATGCTCATATCCGAATTGATCAACGAGTACCGCAGCTGCATACGAGAGTACTCGCCAAGCTGGAAGCCCATCGATGGCGTAAAGTCACCAACGGTGTTGCTGAAACGCGCATCACTTGGCTCAAACTCGCGATACGACAAATTAAACCCAGCACTCAAATCCCGCCCAAGAAACGCAGGTTCCTGGAAGGACAAGCCATAGTCTACAATGTCAGACGAGGTCGAGAACGACAGGTTCAAGTTCTGTCCACGCCCAAGGAAGTTCGCCTCACTAAAGCGGACCGCAAGGCCAATCCCGTCATTGGTTGAGTATGTACCACCAAGAGAAAGCGAGCCTGTGGGCTGTTCTTCTACATCAACATCCACAATCACCTGACTGGGGCTGCTGCCTTCACGTGCATTGACCTCAGCATTTGCAAAGAAGCCAAGCGCCCGAATGCGTTCGGCACTCTCTCGAATTTCGCGCGGATTGAAGGGGTCGCCTTCCACAATACGGAACTGCTGGCGGATCACTTTGTCGAGGGTTGTTGTGTTGCCCTCAATATCGATCCGCTCAACAAAAATCTTTGGTCCGCGTGTGATGACAAAATCCACATCGAGTGTCAGATCACGGTCATTGCGTGTGATGCGCGGATCGACACGAATGAAATCTTCGCCCTCTTTCAGCGCGAAACGCTCCATGCGCGCGATCGAGCTCTCAACCAAGCTCGGCGTGTATACCACGCCAGGTTTCAGACGCAGAGTTTCCAAATAGGCCTGCGCGTCCAAACCTTCGATATCGGAAGAGGCAGAAATCTGACCAAATTTGAACTGCTGCCCTTCTTCGACATTGAAGGTCACAAAGTAGCTGTCTCGCTCACGGGAGAGCTCAGCGTTCACACTCAGCGTGCGGAAATCGACATATCCTCGGGACAGGTAGAAGTCGCGCAGCACTTGTTTGTCAAATTCGATACGGTCGTTGACGAAGGTATCTTGCTGAAAGAACGCCCGCAGCAGGCCGGCTTGTTTTGTATTCAAAACCCGGCGTAGGCGACTGTCTCCAAAGTTCTGGTTGCCCACAAACCCGATACGCTCAATCTCTACGATCCCGCCCTCAAAGACCTCAAACACCAGATCAGCGCGGTTGTCGCTGCGGCGAATGATACGCGGTGTGACGCGCGCGGCCAAACGGCCGGACTCTGCATAGGCTTGTGTGATGCGTGCAGCGTCACGCTCAGCCACAGTGGGGTTCAGTACCCGGCGCGGCTCAGATTCAACCAGGCCCTCAAGCGCATCGTCTTTCAGGCGCTGGTTGCCTTCAAAGCTGATGCGGTTGATCGTCGGATATTCCGTGACCTTGATGGTCAGCGTGTTACCACTGGGGACAAGCTCAACAGTCTCAAACAGTCCGCTTTCCAAAACGCGCTGGTAGGCGGCATTCAACTGGCCACCTGTCACAGGCTGCCCTGTCTGCAGGCCGGCATAGTTGGTGATCGCAGAGGATTCGATCCGCTGGTTTCCGTCCACGCGAATTGAGCCAAAGTTATAGTTCTGTGCATGGCCAACGCTCGGCATCGCGACCATAGCCGCGAGCGCCGCAGCAAAGGCTGCGCTATAAATTCCTGTCACAAAACGCCTGCTCTGCGCCTCGTCACGGTCTTTGGTTGTTACCAAAGCACATGTTTGTTTGGTCATTCCCAAACTCCGAAGTATCCCTGTACACGATGTGAGTACCGGGATTACCCGACGTTGTCAAAACAGCAATAGCAGGAATCTTGCCACTGTTTCTTGTTGCCAACACACCAAAGATGGCAGGTGCCGCACGAACAGCTACTGGATATAGCGTAACTCCGCGCAGAAATCGCGCCGCGCGCGCAGCAAACGGGAGAAGTGATTTACCCTGTTAGTGGATCAAACTGCTGATATAGGCCCCAATAATTAGCCCAGCCACAACAGCAGACGGATACACAAAACGGTCCCAATTGATATCAATCAAAAGACCAATTGCGCGATATCCATTTGTGATTGTTTGCATTTATCTAGCCCCAAATCTTAGATCCGTATTGATCTGTAAAGACAATAATAACTTTTGATTGGGGCAGAATTAGGGCGCGCAAAAAATCTGCGCGCCTTAAAGGTTAACGGCAAACCTGCATTGAACAGGCTTTTCCGCTTATGGGCAGAACAAATCGTTGGTCAGTCCAAACAGCATCATGCCCAGAACGATCATCATGCCCGCGGTCATCAAAACCCGCAACACGCCATCCGCGGGCGGACGGCCAGTGACAGCTTCGTAAGCGTAAAAAACAAGATGTCCGCCATCCAGCATGGGAATCGGGAACAGGTTGAGAAGACCAATTGCCGTCGACAAGACCGCAATGAACCAGATGAAGCTTTGTGTGCCTTGGCTCGCCATCGCAGCCGAGGTCTGCGCAATCCCAACGGGTCCAGACAGGTTACAGCTGCTGATCGCTCCCGTAATCATATGATAGAGCCCACTCAGCGACCCCTCCATGATCCGCACAGTCTGAGATGCCCCAGCCGCAACCGCCTCGCCAAATGGCAGCGCCTCGGTAGCGGGCTCAAAAGCGAAACCGCCACCGATGCCAATCCGCCAATTTGTAACGAAGCCACCATCGTCTTGTGGTTCATCCACGCGGCGCGGAGTCAGCGCAAACTCCTGCTCCTCTCCATCTCGCGCAACCGTCAAAAGCAACGTCTGCCCTTCCCCGGTTTCCACAGCCTCTTTCAACTCTGAAAACGCAACGACAGGCGCGCCGTCAATCTCGGTAAATACATCCCCCACTTCCAGACCTGCGTTGTAAGCCGCAGAACGTGGCGCAAGCGACAACACCATTGGGGGATAAAGATACGGCCCAGTAACTTCGACCTCTTCTCCATCGCGGCTGACGAGATACGGCAGCGGGTCCTGCTTCTCCATATCACGCCAAAATTCCGCAAATGCCTCAGGCTCATCAAATGAGGGCAGCGTAACGCCATTTACCTCGCGCACCAAATCGCCGGGCTGCAAGCTGTACGGTGCATTTGGCAAGTCCCGCATTTCGCCGACAATCAACCTACTGCCAACCTGCCCATTCACCATCATGACAGCGGCAAAAATGATCAGTGAAAGAATGAAATTGAAGATCGGCCCGGCCGCAACAGTGGCTGCCCGCGCCCATAGCGGTGCCCCGTGCATGCTGGCCCGCCGCTCTTCATCATTCATGACAGCCATGGCCTCGCCATCTTTGCCACTTGCGGCATTGGCGTCCCCTTTGAACTTCACATAGCCACCCAGCGGGATTGCAGCGATCTGCCATTGTGTGCCGCGTTTATCAACGCGCGACCACAGCACTGGCCCAAAGCCAATGCTGAACACATCCGCGCCAATGCCACTCCATCGGCCCACGATGTAGTGGCCATACTCATGGATCGCCACGATGATCGACAAAGCCACAACAAACCACAGCACCGTCAATGCGCCACTGCCGAAACTCGGGATTAGCGTTGAAATATCCAAATGCACGTCCTCTTTTTGGCGCTTCTGGCGGCCTTTGAGCCATTATTTTGCAGAAAACTCATCCGCTCTCTTGCGAGCGAGATGGTCAGTTTTCGCCCTCGTATCAAGGCATAATTCGACATTCTTGAGGCAAGCGTGGGGAGAAAGCAGGCACAGGTCCTATTAACACCTCAAGCGCAAACGATGCGTGCCGGGCAGGTTGTCCCGGGCGCAAACGCCAAACGACTGCGCCTCAGATCGCTGGCAAACCCAACGCAGCGCCCAGCAGCAGCACCAACAAGGCGCCCCCCATCATTCCGTCAAACCGATCCAGCAAACCGCCATGACCGGGAATGAGATTTGAACTATCTTTAATGCCGGCCATCCGCTTCAGCGCACTTTCCGCGGCGTCTCCCATTTGAGACGCAAACGCCGCCATCACGCTAAGCACAATCAATGTCGTACCGCCAAATGCCATGCCAACTGCCGCCGCCGCGACCCAGCCTGCAGCCGTCCCAGACCAAGTCTTTTTGGGGCTCACCTTCGGCCAGAACTTCGGGCCACCGATGATACGCCCTGCGAAATAGCCAGCCACGTCTGTCGCTACGACAACGGAGACAAGCCATAACAGCCAGTAGGCACCGCGCACATCTCGGAGCACGATCAAGCCGTAGCAGGCAAACATCAATCCGACCGCATAAGCGCCATAAATCAAACGATATTTACCCGCCTGACCAGCCCCCACGAAGCCGACAGCAGCCAAAACCGGCGCAATCGCAAAACCAGGCAAAACATATGTCGACAGGAGCGCTGCCCCAGCGATGATGGCCATCACGAGCGCGCTGCGCCCGTCGCCGCCATTCAGCATGCGGGTCAATTCCCAGACCATGCCAGCGCAGATCAAGACCACCAGTTCATGAAAGAGCACACCGCCCTGCCAGATGGCCACACCGCCCACAGACAACATCACCAACGCCGATCCCATCCGCGCAGGCAAGTCCCCCCAAATGCCGCTGTCCTTCCCTGTGCCGCTCACGCGCTCACAGCTCCAAATCGGCGATCACGGGCGGAATAGGCTTCCACCAACTTCCGAAATTCCTCTTTGGAAAAATCCGGCCACAGCGTGTCGATAAACTCATATTCAGCATAGGCCGACTGCCAGAGCAGAAAGTTCGAGATCCTTGCCTCACCACTGGTGCGCACCACCAGATCCGGATCAGGCAGAACACAAGTGTCCAAATATTTCGGCAATGTCTCTTCGTTCACATCTTCAGGCTTCAGCGTGCCGTCCGCAACATCCTGCGCAAGCCGCTGTGTGGCACGCGCCACTTCATCCCGACCGCCGTAGTTCAAGGCAATCGTCAGATTCACGCCTGTGTTTTCAGCAGTCAATTCTTCCAATTCGTCCATCAAAGCCTGCAACTTTGTGTCTAGCCCGGGACGGTCGCCAATAAAGCGCACACGCACGCCCTCAGCTTTCAAAGAACGCGCTTCCTTGCGAATATACTGACGAAACAGGCTCATCAGCCCGGTCACTTCCGCCTGCGTACGCTTCCAGTTCTCGGTCGAAAACCCAAAGATCGTAAGATATTCAACACCCAAAGGTGCGCAGGCGCGCACAATCTCTTTCACCCGTTTGGCACCGGCATGGTGCCCAAAAAGTCGAGGACGCCCCCGCGCTTGAGCCCACCGACCATTGCCATCCATAATAATGGCCACGTGACGAGGGCCCGTTCTCAGTTTTTGTGCGGGGAGGTCCTCACTCATCAGCTTATACCTGCATGATTTCGGACTGTTTGTTTTCAAGCGCACTGTCGACCTGCTTGATGTAGCTGTCGGTCAACTCCTGCACTTCACCTTCCCAGATCTTCTGATCATCTTCGGACAGGCCGTCGTTCTTGGCCTTCTTGATCTGATCCATACCGTCGCGGCGGATGTTACGGACAGCCACGCGTGCATGCTCCGCATATTGCGCTGCCACACGGGCCAACTCTGTGCGACGCTCTTCGTTCAACTCCGGAATCGGCAGCATCACAATGGTGCCGTTGGTCTGTGGGTTGATCCCAAGGCCGGAATTCATAATCGCCTTTTCAACCGCGTTCACCAGCGATTTGTCCCAGACGTTGACAGTCACCATCCGTGGCTCAGGCACGTTCACCGTACCAACCTGATTGATCGGTGTCTTGGAGCCATAGGCATCCACCATCACCGGCTCCAGCATCGTGGCCGACGCCCGGCCGGTGCGCAGCGATGCAAATTCGGTTTTCAGAGCCCCCATAGCACCGTCCATACGGCGCATCAGGTCATCGGTATCAAGTTCAAATTCTTGGTCAGACATTGCTGCTCTTCCAGTCTCTCATGTTCTGCTGGTAACGCTCATAGGCTATTGTCAAAAGCTTGTATAGCACTGGAGCCAGACGGTGAAGTCCTCAGTCTCATCTCTGGAGACCACAAAATAGCGAAAGCTCATCTAAATTTACCCCTTACGCAAACCGACGATCCAGCGTCGTTTCCGCACGGGATTTATTCTGATTATTTTAGTAAGGAATCAACATCGCATATCCTCAGGACACGACAAATGAGCAGAATGATTCCCACACCAAACGCTGGTTATGATGCGCACAAACCCGCTGAAATCACCCGACTTGTCCGCCTATCCGGCGTGACCAAAGCAGAGATGCCCCTTCTGCCATTGATCACCCTATCAATTCTCGGCGGTGCCTTCATCTCTTTCGGGGCACTCTTTTACACCCAAACCACCTCAGGCTTTGTCGACATCAACGGCGCACTAAAACTTATGGGTGGCATCGCCTTCTCGCTGGGTCTCATCCTGGTTGTGATTGGCGGCGCAGAGCTGTTCACCGGCAATACGATGATTGTGATGGCCTATGTGGACCGGCACATCAGCACTGTTGCATTGATGCGCAATTGGACTGTCGTACTGATTGGCAATGCTTTGGGATGTGTTGCTGTACTGGCCTTGGTGCAGGGCGCAGGATTGCTTGATGGCAGCCATGGCGCACGGGCGGCAGCCATTGCGGAAGCCAAGAGCTCGCTCACACCTCTGGAGGCTTTCTGCCGTGGGATCCTGTGTAACGCGCTGGTATGCTTGGCAGTCTGGCTCGCGGTCTCCGCGCGCTCGACACTTGGAATGATCCTGTCGATCATCTGGCCAGTTTCGGCATTTGTCGCCATCGGCCTGGAACACTCCATCGCCAATATGTACCTGATTCCAGCAGGCGCACTCTCCGGGGCAGACATCAGTCTTGCAGCTCTGATGCACAACATCGTGCCAGTATTACTTGGCAACATCATCGGGGGCGCAGGAATCGTAGCGCTGGCCTATCGCCTTGCTTACGGTCGCAACCTTGCAGAAGAACAGGCGGTTGCCGCTGAATAAATCTGCACAAGGGGCCCACAGCGGGCCCCTTGTGCATCAAAGAAAAAGCGCAGCAGGGCATCCCCAGCTGCGCTTTGAAATCCACGAAAAGCGTGGCGCTTAGCTGACCTTGGTATAGGTGCCTCGCCCCGCCAGAATACCACGAAACCCACCCGGCTCATCCAATGGGAACACGATCAAGGGCAGATTGTTGTCCCGCGCCAGTGCAATCGCACTCGCATCCATAACCTTAAGGCGTTTGGTCAACACATCATCATAGCTGATGGCATCAAAACGCACCGCATCATCATGCTCTGCCGGGTCTTTGTCGTAAATCCCGTCCACACCGTTCTTGCCCATAAAGATTGCTTCACAGGCCATCTCATTGGCGCGCAGCGTCGCTGCCGTATCTGTGGTAAAATAAGGGTTGCCGGTCCCGGCCGCAAAAATACACACCCGCTTTTTCTCAAGGTGGCGCACAGCGCGACGACGGATGTAGGGCTCTGCCACCTCATCCATACGGATTGCACTGATCACGCGGGTGAACACGCCAAGGCTCTCAAGCGCACTCTGCATTGCAAGCGCATTCATCACTGTGGCCAGCATACCCATGTAGTCCGCCGTGGTGCGTTCCATACCCTGAGCTGCGCCAGACAAGCCGCGGAACACGTTGCCGCCACCAATCACCATGCAGATTTCAACACCCATGTCGTGAACAGATTTCACTTCCTTGGCGATGCGCTCAATTGTGGGGGGATGCATGCCAAAGCCCTGATCTCCCATCAACGCCTCCCCTGAAATCTTCAACATCACACGGTTAAAGGTCACCTCAGCGGTCCCGGCGGCGTCGGTCATATTGCACTCCATCTGCGCATCGTTTTAGGATTGCGGGCAAAATGTCGGAAAACGGGCGCAGGTTCAATGCGAGAGTTGCCTCCTTCCCGAACAAACTCTCAACTGTCAGGCAATCCCATGTCCAACTTGCCCCCCATTGCGCCGGATCAACCGGTTCTCATTGCCGGCCCAACCGCCAGTGGCAAAAGCGCGCTCGCTCTTGAAATTGCCGAAACTCATGGCGGCGTGATCCTCAATGCAGATGCCATTCAAGTATTTGATAATTGGCGTATTCTGACCGCTCGACCTCCGCAGGAAGACGAAGCGCGCGTGCCGCATCATCTGTATGGCCATATGCCCGGAGATGCCGAATATTCCGTGGGCCATTGGCTGCGTGATGTCGCGCCTTACCTCGCGAAAGGGCCACGTCCGATCATTGTCGGCGGCACAGGGCTTTACTTCACCGCGCTCACCAAAGGATTGGCAGACATTCCCGCAACACCGCCAGAACTACGCGAAGCGGCCAACGCCCGTGTGGCCGACGAAGGATTCGAGGCGCTCTTGGCTGAGCTTGATTCTGAAACCGCCGCACGCATCGACATCCAAAACCCGATGCGTGTGCAACGCGCCTGGGAAGTGCTCACCGCCACCGGACGCCCGCTGGCGGATTGGCAGGACAACACGCCGCCCCCTCTCCTTCCTCTCTCAGACACCTTGCCCATTGTGTTTGATGTGGACAAAGACTGGCTCAACAACCGCATTACCCGTCGGTTCGATATGATGCTGCAAGAGGGCGCTCTGGAAGAGGCAGAGGCGAACCTCGCGACTTACGATCCAGCACAGCTTTCGGCAAAAGCCATTGGCGCCCCCGAACTCATTGCCCATCTTCGTGGTGAAATCAGTCTCAAAGAGGCGCGCGCACGCGCCACCATCGCGACCCGACAGTTTGCCAAACGGCAACGCACATGGTTTCGCTCAAAGATGGCAGACTGGATCCACTACAGGCCCGACACAACAGCCTAACACAAAGGCAAAAGACACGCAGCAAAAGCGGCGGCGCACAGCCGGAACGACCAGCCATTAACCAAAAACTTGCCCGAATCCCCTATCCCGCTGTTTAGTCGCGCCATTGTGAAAGAGAAGACCATCAACATACCGTCCTTCATGACCCAACCCGGCTTTGGCACAGAGCCGATTGCGCCCCCTGCTGCGGTCAGACCAAGGGCGAAACCTGCCCCCCTGCGTAGCGGCAGTCAGCCCTTGGCTGACACAAGCGTCAAAAGCCTTGTAAGTGCACACACGACCGAACGCTGGCGACTGGAGCAATTGCATGTGGTCGACCACCACCGGCTCTACTGGACAACGCGGGGTCAGGGGCGCGCGCTCCTTGATGGGCGCCGCTGCGGCTTTGGGGCGCACAACGCTATTTTCGTACCAGCTGGTGCGGTGTTCGCCATCGAATTGGGCCCCCATGTTCAAGGGTTTGAGACGCGAATCCCAAACGATGGACGTGTACAATTGCCAACTGGGTGCCACCTCGTCCGCTTCAAAGATGGCATGGAACATTCTGAATTTACGTCCATGTTTGACGCCATGCGCAGAGAAACTCAAAATCAGCGCCCCTTTATGACCGAAGCACTGGCCGCCCATGCAAACCTTTTGTCCATCGCGCTCAAGCGCGCCATTGCAAATGAAACTGCGCAATCCCGCCTGCCCGCCAAAGAGCGCCTAGCCAAAGCATTTTGCGCCCTGCTGGCGCTTCAGTTCACATCAGGTCAGCCAATGGCCTGGTATGCGGCGGAACTGGGGATCACCCCGACCCACTTGACCCGAGTGTGTCGTCAATCAGCTGGTATCACAGCGGCAGAGATGCTTTCTCAAATGGTGCAACACCGCACCCGAAGTCTGCTTATAGAAAGTGACATGCCAATCAAGCGCATCGCAGATGCGATGGGTTTCGGCAGTGCCGCCTATTTCACACGTTTCTGCCAGCAGCACTTCGGTGCAGCGCCCAGCAAACTGCGCAAACAGGCGCACGGGCTTTGACGGTCAGCCGCCCAGAATGATCCGCACATAGTTACGGGTCTCTTTGTAAGGTGGCACCCCGCCATATTTCTCAACAGCATGCGGCCCCGCATTATAGGCCGCCAAGGCCAACCGCCAGCTGCCAAACTTCAGATACTGCTGCTTCAGATACCGCGCGCCACCCTCAAGATTCTGTCGTGGATCAAGAGGATCGACACGCAGCGCCTTCGCTGTGCCCGGCATCAATTGCGCAAGCCCAAGCGCCCCTTTGTGGGATTTTGCTGTGGCGTTCCAATTGCTTTCCTGCTGCACAAGCTTCAGAAACAGATCCACCGGGATACCATGCAATAATGCCGCCTCACGCGCCATTGCAAGATACGGCCCTTTATATTTGCCGTTGTAACTGCCATCGCCCCACTTTGAGGGCGTATAAACAGGCCGGGGCTTCAGTCGCACCGAATTGCGATACTGCTCAGACGCCCGCCCATCCAGCACACGTGTCTGATTTTTAAACAACCGGGCCTGAGACTTGCTTGAAACAGATTGCGCACCCGCTGTGCTGATCGTCAGACCAACCACAACCGTCGCGCCCGCAAGCGTCCCCAAATACCGTGCCATGACCCTGCGCATCAGCGCCCGCTCCACCATGATTCCAGTTTTTACATATCAAATCGTCACAATTTTTCCAGACACAGCGCCGTCATAAAGAAAATCTCCGCACCAAAGTGGCCCTCAAACCCAGCTTTTCCACAAGAAACTGCTTCCCATTCAGCACTTGCGGTGGTGTATGGTGAGCCAAATCGACTGATAGAATCCGTGGGAGTGATAGGCGTATGGCCGGATCGGTGAACAAAGTAATCCTCATTGGCAACCTGGGCCGCGACCCAGAAGTGCGTTCATTCCAAAACGGCGGCAAGGTCTGCAACCTGCGCATTGCCACCTCCGAAAACTGGAAAGACCGCAACACTGGTGAACGCCGTGAGCGCACCGAATGGCACTCGGTTGCAATCTTCAATGAAGGTCTCGTCCGTGTGGCAGAGCAGTACCTGCGCAAAGGCTCCAAAGTTTACATTGAAGGGCAGCTGCAAACCCGCAAATGGCAGGATCAGTCCGGCCAAGACCGCTACTCCACCGAGGTTGTGCTCCAAGGCTTTGGCTCTACGCTGACCATGTTGGATGGTCGCTCCGGTGGTGAAGGCGGCGGCGGATTTGGTGGTGGTGGCGGTGGCGGCTACGATCAAGGTGGCGGTTACGGCGGTGGCTATGATCAAGGCGGCGGTGGTGGCTTTGGCGGCGGCAATCAGGGCGGCGGCGCCCCAAGCCGTGACATGGACGACGAAATCCCGTTCTAAGCCACGCAAAACAGCGCGAAATCAGATCAGAAGGGTCGGCATAACGCCGGCCCTTTTTTCTGTATCAGGCGCTCACATCTGGAAATGCTGACTTGCCAGCCCCTTAAAACTAAGGGAAACTGGTCTTTAATACGCACTCATTTGTGTAAGAGAGTTCATGGTTAATAGGGGTGGCGCGCCCCGAGGCAGTCTCCCTCAAACGTCGCCGAATGAAGTGTGATCTCTCTGCAAAATTACAAAAATTTATCAGGGAGATGGACGTGTTTTCTTATTCTATTAAATCCTCAGTCGCTGCTGCATTTCTCGCAACGTCGGCCGCAGCGCCAGCAATGGCCAGCGATCTCGGGGCCGCCATTGCAGGCGCCATCGTGGGCGGGGCAATTGTCTCCAGCGCACAGAAGCAGAAACAACAGAAAGTCAAACGGCAATCCAACGCCGCCTATTATTCTGCGACACGCGCTCAAAACCGCGAAACCCAGAATGCGCTAAACTATTTTGGCTTCCCGGCAGGCACCCCGGATGGTGTGCTTGGCTCCCGCTCTCGGTCTGCCATTATGGGCTATCAAAGCTACGTCGGCTTTCCCGCAACAGGGCGACTCTCCCCCTATGAGCGGGACTTTCTTGTCTCGTCCTACAACCGCGCGCAAGTCGGCGGACCACAGGTGGTGAAGGCCATGCAAACCCATCAACACGGGGTACGCAGCCTGCTCACCACATGGTACGCCGAAGTGCACGGCGGCCCCTCTGGCACGATCTACGGCGGCATGCCGGTTGAGGTCTCAAACGCCATCGACGAAGTGGCGCAAAGCTCTGATCCGAGCGCCGAACAGCTCTTGCAACGCTCCGGTTTCATCCAACTCGCTGATCTGAACGGAGACGGCAAAACCGACTATATTCTCGATACATCGGTCTCCGGCAGTGCCTATTGGTGTGGCGCCAAAGACTGTACGGTGATGGTGTTTGCATCTGGCCCCAGTGGCTTCACCCGCAACGACTTTCTCAGCCATGTGGCCACCCCGGCAAGCTTTTCCTGCCACCAATCCACGTGTCGCTTAAACGAGTCGGCCACCACGGAAGTCGCCGCCGCCCCTGTGGCGCCGGTGGCACCCGCACCAACCGTTCCGGTCACTACCCCTGTCGTGGCTCAAGAACAGCCTGCGCAAGGGCTCAATAGCCTCACTCTATTTGAAACAACTCAGCCTGCCGCTCCGGAAAAATCACTTGCGGGCTATTGTGGCAAGGTCGGGCTGCTCACCAGTTCTAACGGCGGCTTCACGACTGTCTCCAAAATCACCGATCCTGATTTTGTGCTGAGCGAACAGTTCTGCCTGGCGCGCACCTACACTGTCGCCAATGGCGAAAAGCTCATGCAATCCGTTCAGGGTGCAACACAGGCGCAGGTAGATCAGCAATGTGATGCCTTTGGCCCCGTTCTTGCACCCTATGTTGGCAAACTGCCCACAGCAGCGCCTGCCCAACTGCTGTCTGAGGTGCAGAGCTTTGTGCTGAACTCCAACATGTCACTTGAGCAGCTTCAGGATACGGCCAAGATTTGCCTGTTCTCCGCCTATCGCCGCGATGACATGCAGGTCGCTCTGGGCTCTGCGCTCATCATGTCCGCCATTGGTCAAAAACCCTATGGCGAACTGATCGCCCATCATCTGCAGCATGGCTTTGGCCTTGCCCCAAATCCGGGCCAGGCACAGGCGTGGTATGCAATTGCAATTGAGGCGCTCACAAACGGGGCAGAACCCGTGTTTGCACCAGGCCAGACAGAACGCACAGCCCTACTGCAAACAGCTGTTTCCGCAGGATCGGGCACGTCTACACCGCTTGTCCAACCTGCCGCAGCCCTTCCAACCATATCGTTAGGTGACTGACAAACTGCTGGTTCCTCCCCCAGCACACTGGCCTCGGCGCGTCACCGCGCCGGGGTCATTTTGTGAAATCTGCTCAAATTCCCCCCCACGCCCTACCACGCGCGATTGAAGCGTCTTATGTTTTGCACAACAGACATCAAACCAAGGACATATCGTGCCAGAGTATCCGAATTTCGACAGCGCACTCACCGCTCGTTTGGTCGCCTATTGTGCCATCGACAGCCAAAGCGACGAGCATGCCACCAGCACACCAAGCACCGAAATTCAGCTGGATGTCTCCCGTCATCTGGTGGCGGAGCTGGAGCGCATAGGTGCCTCCGATGTCACACTCACCTCCTACGGTGCGGTGCTTGCCACGGTACCAGCAACGGATCCTGATGCGCCTACAATCGGCTTCTGTGCCCATGTGGACACCGCCCCACAGTTCAACGCCACAGGTGTGAAACCCCGCGTGATCCACGCATGGGATGGCACACCAATCACCTATCCAGACAATCCTGATCTGATCCTTTCTCCTGACACCTCCGCTTATCTCAAAGGCAAAGAAGGTGAAGACATCATCACGGCCTCTGGTCTCACACTTCTGGGAGCCGACGACAAGGCGGGCATCGCCATCATCATGACCATGGCAGAGCACCTTCTGACAACGCCGGGCCTCAAACACGGCAAGGTGCGCCTGGCTTTTACACCGGATGAGGAAATCGGACGCGGTGTGCATCCGGATCTGCCGGCCGATTTCGGCGTGGATTTCGCCTATACGCTCGATGGTGCACAGCGCGGCACTCTGGAATATGAGACGTTCTCAGCAGACGGCGCCGTGGTCACAATCACTGGCACCTCCGCCCACCCCGGATATGCCAAAGACAAGATGACCAACGCTCTGCATGTGGCTGCACAGATCGTGGCGGCCTTGGATGAAGCCGGCACCACACCCGAAACCACCTCAGGCCGCGAAAGCTTCACCCATATCTACGCCCAAGAAGGTGGCAGCTCCGAAACCACTCTGCGCTTCATCCTGCGCGCCTTTGAAATGGACGAATTGGAAGCCCAAGCCGATAGGCTGAAGGCCATTTGCGAAAAGGCAGCAACAGAGTTTCCAGGCGCGACTGTTTCCTGTGACATCACCAAACAATACCGCAACATGCGCTACTGGCTTGAACAGGATATGACGCCAGTGGAGCTGGCACGCGATGCCATTCGTGCCGAAGGGCTGGAGCCCAAATCCGTCCCCATTCGCGGTGGAACAGATGGCTCTCAGCTCACCGAAAAAGGTGTGCCCTGCCCCAATATCTTCACTGGTATGATGGAAATCCACGGCCCACTTGAATGGATTTCAGCGCAGGATATGGCCAGCGCAACGCGCGTCATTCTCAACCTGGTGCAACGCAACACTTAGCGCTCCTCCCTCTCGTCATGAGGCTTCGCCAGTTTTGACCGGCGGGCCTCCGCCGAGCTGAAAACACCTCACAGCTTCGTGAAAATCCGTGAATTTCATCCTCACGTACCCCTCCCATTGAACAAAACTGGGAGAGAACAATGAGTTTTTTTTGATGCCTTACTGAAACGCCTGCTGGAGCGTTTCAATCTTCACGATCCCGCACCGACCCCGCCGCCAGCACCAACTCAGACCATCGCCGAAATCGCATCCGCCAATGGGAACTTTGACATTCTTGTCGCCGCTCTTGATGCTGCCGGGCTCAAACAAACATTTCTGGATCCGGGCAATTTCACGGTCTTTGCCCCAACAGACGAAGCTTTTGAAATTCTGGCACGTGACACGCTCGGCATTGATACCAATGGGCTTACAGAAACCGAAATCGCTGTCGAAATCGTGACGGCTGTCGGTGTCTCGACACTCAAAGACATCCTGTTTTACCACGTCAAAGCTGGCAGCAGCTCCCTGCAAGAGGTGCAAGACAGCGGCTCGGTAGACACTCTGCTGAACGCCGCGAGCTTTGGCGTGGCGGGTGACACACTCAACGACAATGACCCAGATGTCGAGGATCCTGAGTTTGTCGAGGGGCTCACGGATATCAAAGCCACAAACGGTGTCATTCACGTCATCGATCGCGTCCTTCTGCCAATCGACGTGATGGAAGAGACTGCTCAACCAACCATTGCTGACATTGCTGGTGGCAATCCAGCCTTTGAAGCCCTTGTGGGCGCCCTTGTGGCAACAGGGCTTGTGGATCTCTTCACTGATCCAAACAATGACTTCACGGTCTTTGCCCCCACAGATGATGCCTTCCGCGCCCTTGCCCAAGAATTGGGCGTCGACACAACCGGACTTGCAGACGCCGATTTGCCCGGCGCGATTGTAGGCGCTGTTGGCATTGATCTTGTGCGAGATGTGCTACTTTACCATGTGCAGGCAGGCGGCCAGTCCCTTGCAGACATTAAAGAAGCGCGCCTGGTGGAAACCGCGCTAGAGGGCGGCCGGTTTGTGGTTGATGGCAACAGCCTCAACGATTCAGATCCCGGTCGCGCCAACCCCAACTTTGTCGAAGGCCTCACAGATATCGAAGCCTCTAACGGTGAGATCCACGTGATAGACGCGGTGCTTCTGCCAATTGATATCGCGGATGTATCCCCGATTCACGATCGCGGCGGCTTTGGCGACGATGTGCAGATCGGTGGCGCAACAGATGATTATCTGAGCGGCGGGTTCACAGGAGATGACATTCAGATCGGCGGTGCTGGCAACGACCGCATGTATGGCCGCTTGGGCGATGACATCCAGTTCGGTGGCAGTGGAAACGATCGTATGTTCGGCGGCTGGGGAAATGACCGTATAGATGGCGATGGCGGCAATGACCTGCTCAAAGGTGGGCGTGGAAACGACACGCTCGATGGCGGAGAAGGCAACGATGTCCTACGTGGCGGCAGTGGTCATGACACGCTGATCGGCGGAGAAGGCGATGATCGCCTATATGGAAACTGGGGCGCAGATGCGTTTGACTTCTCCGAACTCAGCGGAAATGACACAATCGGCGACTTTGGGCGCCATGACACGATCCTGCTAGATGCTGCAGAATTCGCCGATTATGCTGAGGTGATGGAAAACACCTCTTTCCGCGGGCACATTGCGACCATCGAAGGTGACGAAGGCTCCATTACCCTCAACGGACGCCATCTGGATGAAAGCGACTTTGTCTTTGTCTGACGCCCCAACACGGTGAGCCGAAACATCGGCTCACCCTCTCCAATGATTTAGCGCGCCGCCAGCTCTTGCGCGAGCAACTCGCGCACCACGTCTCGCGGTACATCCGCAGTCACAAAGGCCGCGCCAATCCCGCGCGCGAGGATAAAGCGCAACTGGCCATCCACGACCTTTTTATCCTGCCCCATCAAGTCAAGCAGCGCATCGGCATCCGGTAAATCGCCTGCAATGTCTTTCAGATCCACTTTCATGCCCATGTCACGCAGATGCTGTCGCACCCGGCTTGGATCTTCCTGCGCACAGAGGCCCAGCCGCGCGCTCAACTCAAACGCCAGCGCACAGCCCACAGCCACACCTTCGCCATGCAGCAGACGATCACCATAGCCCGTTGCCGCTTCAAGCGCATGACAGAAGGTATGCCCAAGGTTCAATAGCGCGCGATCCCCCTGTTCAGTCTCATCGCGCATCACAATTTCGGCTTTCATCTCACAAGAGCGTTTCACCGCCGCAATCCGCGCCGCCACATCACCCTCTGCCAGCTTCGGACCATTGGTTTCAAGCCAGTCAAAAAACTTGGCATCGCCCAGCAGACCATATTTGACCACCTCACCATAGCCTGCGAGGAAATCACGCGCAGGCAATGCAGCCAAAACATCAATATCCGCCAGCACCATCTTTGGCTGATGAAATGCGCCAACGAGGTTCTTGCCCAAGGGGCTGTTGATGCCGGTTTTGCCACCAACAGAGCTGTCCACCTGCGCCAGAAGGCTGGTTGGGATCTGAACAAACCCCACGCCCCGGCGCAATATGGCTGCGGCAAAACCGGTCAGATCCCCAATCACACCGCCGCCGAGCGCAACCACCAGATCACGCCGCTCTACGCGTTGCGCCAGCAGCCATTCCACGGTTTGCTCCAGATGCGCCCAGCCCTTGGTGCTTTCGCCCGCAGGCAACACCAACGCTTCCATGGTGACCCCGGCACTTTCCAACCCAGACCGCAAGGTGTCCAGATGCAGCGCAGCCACGTTTTCATCTGTGACAACACAGACTTGCTTGCGCGCCAGCATAGGTCCGATCAATGCCCCCGCCTGCGCCAACAGTCCGGGACCAATGTGAATATCGTATTCGCGCCCCTCAAGGCCCACATGTACCGTTTCCATCATCAGCTTGCCCCTTCCAGTACATCCGGGCGTTGATGGATCAACGCCTCTGCCACCCGCTCCGCCATCTCGTCAATGCTCAATCCCGCCTCTGCCAACACCGGCAGATCGGCGCGGCTATAAAGCGGCACCCGCGCCGCATAAATCTCTTCAAGAGTTTTTCGTGGATTGTCTGTCCGCAACAAGGGTCTTGTATCCTTGTGTTTCACACGCGACCACAACAGCTCCACATCCGCGTTCAGCCACACCGCAACGCCGCGCTCGGAAATCACAGCCCGGTTGGCCTCTGCCAGGTAGGCCCCCCCCCCGGTTGACAGGATGCAACGTTCTTCTTCCAGAAGTCGCCCGATCACCTGACTTTCTTTCTGTCGGAAAAACGCCTCGCCATCCCGGCTGAAAATCTCTGCAATGCTCATGTTGGCCGCCTTCTCGATTTCGGCATCTGAATCGATAAACGGAACATCAAGTTTGGCCGCCAAAGCGCGTCCAACAGCGGTTTTTCCTGCGCCCATCATGCCCACCAGCACAACGGTTTTCTTCAGTTCATAGCCCATGAAACGCCCACAATCGGCCAAGCCTTGCTCAAAATTAAGATTTTGGCATTGAATGACGTGATCTTGTGCAAAAGGCCAGTTATAAGTTGAAAAAAACGGGCAGGAATTTGAGGGGATTCATGGGCAAAGTCTTTCGGGCCTTAGTGGCTCTGTTGGTTTTGGCGGCAATCGCATTGGTGGTATATGCCTATGTTGGCCCAATTTTTGGGGCTGATTTTTCCGCAAAACAAACTGAAATCCGCATTCCTGTAGAGCTGCAAGGCGAAGAATGAGCCGTCTTAGCGGTCTGGGCACATGGCCCGTTCTGTTCAGCCTCGCTGCTGCGCCGGGCTTTGCTCAGAATGCAGACCCAGCCACCTCAGCTGAATCCCCGCTGTCTGCCATTGAGTGGCTGAACCCCACACCAACTGTCACGCTCGACATCGGCCTGCCGCCGGAAGAGCCCCCCGTTTCCGAAGGCCTCAGCACCCCCGACATTGCGATTTCCTCGCTGGACGACAACGGCCATGACGCTGCGGGCCTGCTGCCTTCCTCAGTAACCGGCCTGCCCGCATCGCTCTGGTCTGCCTCTCAGGCCACAGACCTCAGCACACTGGTGCGTGCGCAGCGCCCAGATGTGCTCCCTGCCATGCAGGCGCTGCTCTACACGCTGCTCTTGGCGGAGGCGGACGCACCGCGCAACGCAGGCGTGGCCAATGAACTGTTGATTGCCCGCATCGACAAACTGATCGAAATGGGCGCACTCGAACAGGCTGGCGCGCTTCTGGAACGTGCAGGTCCTGACACACCCGCGCTCTTTGCGCGCTGGTTTGATGTCACCCTTCTCATGGGAGAAGAGCAACGCGCCTGCGACGCGCTCATGCAAGCGCCGCATCTGGCACCTGATTACGCTGCCCGCATCTTCTGCACCGCACGTTCCGGGGATTGGCGAGCCGCCGCGCTGACCCTCGATACGGCAAAGGCACTTGGCCTAATCTCAGAGGAAATGGATGCTTTGCTGCTGCGTTTTCTTGATCCGGATCTCTTTGAGGGAGAGCCACTGCTTGTGGCTGCGGGCCCTGTCACGCCACTCAAGTTCCGCCTCTACGAAGCCATCGGCGAGACCCAGTCTACCACTGGCCTGCCCCGCGCCTATGCCCATGCCGATCTGCGTGATACCGCCGGATGGAAGGCCCAGCTTGAAGCCTCCGAACGACTGGCACGCACCTCTGCACTGCATGAAAACCGTCTGCTTGGCATCTACTCAGAGCGCAAACCCGCTGCCTCAGGTATGATCTGGGATCGCGTGGCCGCCCTGCAGGCCTTGGACGCCGCGATCGCAGCAAATGACACAGCCAAAGTTGCAGACACTCTTCCTGCAGCATGGGCCGCGATGCAGCAGGTCCACCTCGAAGTGCCCTTTGCACGCATCTATGGGCCAGCCTTGTTGAAGCTGCCCCTGCAGGGTGTGACCGCACGTCTGGCGCGCGACATCGCCCTCCTGTCTTCGGACTATGAGAAGGCCGCCCGCAGCGGCCCACGCGACTTTCTCGCAGGTCTTGCGCTTGGTGCACCACCCCGGGTCACCACCGATCCTGTCCACCGCGCGATTTCTGATGCATTCCACGGCGCCGGGGTGCCTCAGGATATTTCAACCATGCTTGCACGCGGCCAATTGGGCGAAGGCATCCTCACGGCCATGTCACTGATGGATGATGGTGCTGCGGGCAATCTCGGCGCGCTGACCGATGCGCTCGCCACATTGCGCGCTGTTGGCCTGGAAGACACCGCGCGCCGCGCTGCACTCCAAATTGCATTGCTGGACACGCGAGGCTGAGGCGATGGCACCCAGCACACAAAACCTATGGATCGAAACGTTTCTGGACGCGCAAGCCGCTGAGCTTGGCGCCTCCCCCAACACGCTCGCCGCCTATTTGCGCGACCTCACGAGCTTTGTTGAATGGGCCAAGCGTCGCTCCATCTCATTTGAAACCGCAACTCAGACCCAGATCGAAGACTATTTGCTCTTTTGTGATGCAGAAGGATTGGCCCAATCCACGCGCGCACGCCGCCTCTCTGCACTCAAACAGCTCTTTCGGTTTGCCTTTGAAGAAGGCTGGCGAGACAGCAACCCCGCCATTCAAATCCGCGGCCCAGGAAGATCCAAGCGCCTGCCCAAAACGCTCGAAGTCACAGAGGTCGATGCCCTACTCAAAGCCGCCCGTGAAACAGGCCGCAATCCGCAGGATCGCCTGCGCAACACCTGCCTGATGGAATTGCTCTATGCCACCGGCATGCGCGTGACAGAACTCGTAAGCCTCCCTGTCGCGGCCGCCCGCGGCAATCCACAGATGCTTCTGGTGCGCGGCAAAGGCGATAAAGAACGCATGGTTCCGCTGTCCCCACCCGCGCGCGAGGCGCTCTCTGCGTGGCTCTCCGTGCGCGACCGTGCAGAAGAGGACAAACAGACCAAAGGCAAGCCAGCCTCTCTCTTTCTCTTCCCGTCCCGTGGTGCGCTGGGTCACATCACTCGCAATTGGTTTCACACGCTAATCAAAGATCTCGCGATCACCGCAGGCGTGCCACCCGTGAAGGTTACGCCCCACACTCTGCGCCATGCGTTTGCCACCCATCTGCTGGCCAATGGCGCAGACCTGCGTGTGATCCAAACGCTTCTGGGACACGCCGATCTCTCGACCACCGAAATTTACACCCACGTGCTGGATGAACGTTTGCATGAGTTGGTGACAACCCATCACCCGCTGGCGCGCGAAGATGAAAGCCGCACAGAGAGTGGCACCCGCAAGTCCTCAGGCAAAACGTCCTCCGAAGGCCAATAACCGCTCACGAGTCCGTCATGGTAGCCTTGTGTCAGCCCCGCTTTCTGCATCTTCTGAAACGCCTGCGCCGTATCATAACACAACGTATGAAACGTCACCGTTTTTCCATCAAACACGGCGTATCGCGTGGCCTGCCCGCCATCATGTGGCGGCATGCCAATCACGCCAGCATTGATCCAGCGCACAGCGCCGATCTGGCGCTCAAAGGGGATACCACAATGCCCCGCCAACACCACATCCACGGCACCAACTTTGTCTGTGAGCGCCGCAATTTCTTCAGCAAATGCGGCCTCCGGTGACGTCTCCCACAAAAACCGCGCCACATCCGTGACGCCGCCATGTATCACCGCCACTCGCTGGCCAGCCAATTCGAAACAAACGATGTCGGGCAGTCCCCCCATCCAGGCTCGCGCAGCTTCGTCCACTTGCTGAGCGGCATAGCCATACCACCCCGCGGAAAGCAGATCACAAATGGTACCTTCCTCAAATCCACACCCGCAATCCACTGCGCCACTGGCCAACTGAATCTCACAGTTCCCAGCAACCACAATTGCGCCGCTCTCCCGCACAACGGCCACGGTTTCTGCTGGCTGCCCGCAATAGGCAACCACATCTCCTGTGCATATCAGATTGTGCCCCGCGATACCCTGCGCACGGGCCTCTTGCAGAACCGCCTGAGTTGCCTGCAAATTCGAATACGGCCCACCAAACACCAAAACCGGGCCTTCAAGCCTCCCCAAGTCCTGCATCTTTTGCGCCCCTAAGTGATCTTTGATCCAGCTCTATCCAATAGGGCCTCAGTCCCCCAATCACAAATCCGACAACGAAACGCGGATTTGCAGGCATCATGCCACCTCTTTCAAGCCTACGCCCCCTTGATCCGACTTCCCCCTGCACCCATAACAAATTTGACACGTCAAATGAGGATCTTATGGAGCCCGCAACGTCTATCGACACCGCATTTTGGATCACCGCTGGGGTGATTTTATTTTTGCTCATGCTCTCAGGCTTCTTTTCGGGCTCTGAAACCGCGCTCACAGCCGCCTCGCGCGGCAAGCTGCGTACGCAGGCCGACAAAGGCAGCCGCGGTGCGCAACGCGCCCTAGCGGTGACAGAGGACAGCGAGCGCCTTATCGGCTCTGTCCTTCTGGGCAACAACCTCGTGAATATCCTCGCAACCTCGCTCGCAACCGCGCTTTTCACACGCGCTTTTGGCGAAGGTGGCGTGGCCATGGCCACCTTGGTCATGACGCTGCTGGTTCTGATCTTTGCCGAAGTGCTGCCCAAAACCTACGCCATCACCCGGCCCGAAGACGCCGCCTCCACCGTGGCAGGCCCGATCAGCTTGATTGTCACCGTATTCTCACCGGTGGTATCTGCCGTGCGCATGCTGGTGCGCGCCGTGCTGCGCCTTTTTGGCGTGGAAACGGACCCGGACAGCCAAATTCTCGCCGTGCGCGAAGAAATCGCTGGCGCCATTCAGCTCGGCCACTCCGAAGGAATCGTGGAAAAAGAAGACCGCGACCGCATCCTCGGTGCGCTCGACCTATCTGACCGCACCGTCGAAGAGATCATGCTCCACCGCTCAGGCATCGAAATGATCAACGCAGATGACAGCCCCGCTGACATTCTCAATCAGTGTCTGGAAAGCAACCACACCCGCCTGCCTGTGTTCAAGGATGAGCCGGAAAACATCATTGGTGTGGTCCACGCCAAAGACCTGTTCCGCGCAATGTATCGCCGGGTGCGCGAGGCAGACACGTCACCAGAACGCATGACTGACATTGTCTTGGATGAGGTTGCCAAAGAGCCCTATTTCGTACCCGAAACCACTGCGTTGGACGATCAGATGCGCGAATTTTTGCGCCGCCACGCGCACTTCGCGCTTGTCGTGGACGAATACGGCTCGCTTCAGGGCCTGATCACGCTTGAGGACATCCTTGAGGAGATCGTCGGCGAAATCACCGACGAATTTGACGAAGATGGCGACCATCAGATCAGCAAGTCCGAAGATGGTCAGTTCCTAATTGAAGGGGCCATGACCATCCGTGATCTCAACCGGGCAACCGATTGGAACCTGCCAGATGATGAGGCCAACACCGTTGCTGGTCTGGTGATCCATGAGGCGCAGATGATCCCAACGGTCGGACAGGTGTTCTCCTTCCATGGCTTCCGCTTTGAGGTCACAGGCCGCGAGGCCAACCGCATTACCGGCCTGAAAATCCGTCCACTCTAGGCGCTGCCCTTCCCACAGGCCCATTGCGTGATATGCCGTATCATCAAAATGAATGGGCCTGTGTCGCGTTCTGACTTGCCGACAACTCGCCGACACGCCACTGCTGCCAGGACACTCGCGCGGCACAGGCTCCCCCATGCACAACGTACACGGCATTCTCATCATCATTGCAGCCATGCTTGGCTTCACGCTTGAGGACATGTTCATCAAGGCGCTTTCGGCCAGCCTGCCTGTCGGCCAAATCTTGATGTCGCTGGGGATCGGATCTGGCAGCGTTTTTGCAATCCTCGCTATCGCGCGCCGTGATCGGATTTTTGCACCAGCGGCCTGGTCGCCCATCATGATGTTGCGCACGCTGTCCGAGGCCCTTGGCGCTGTGCTCTTTGCCACAGCCCTTGCGCGGGTTGATCTCTCTACTGTGGCCGCGGTGTTCCAAACCCTGCCGCTGGTGATCACACTTGGCGCAGCACTTTTCCTTGGCGAGGCCGTCGGCTGGCGGCGCCTCACTGCGATCCTTGTTGGTTTCTTCGGCGTGATGCTGATCATCCGCCCCGGCACTGCTGGCTTTGATCCCAACGCCCTATTGGTGCTGGGCGCTGTGCTGGCCGTTGCTGTCCGCGATTTAATCACCCGCAGAATTGATGCCTCTGTCTCGTCCTTCGTGGTTTCTTTCCAGAGTTTTGCATCGCTGATCCCTGCTGGGATGTTGCTGCAAATGCTAAACACCAGCACTTATGAAGCTCTCAGCCACTCGCATCTCTTAATGTTTGCAGGTGCCGTTGTTTTTGGCGCGGCGGGCTATTGGGGCGTCGTTACCGCCCTGCGCATTGGCGAAGCATCCGTTGTTGCGCCCTTCCGCTACTCTCGCCTGCTGTTTTCCATCCTGATCGGTATGCTGGTGTTTTCAGAGCGCCCCGACATGCTCACGCTGCTTGGGGCAAGCCTGATCATTGGGTCGGGTCTCTTCACCTTCTTGCGCGAACAGCGGCTCGCCCAAACCCACCGCACAGCCCAAAGCGCTTGATCGCCTTTAGGAAAGCGCTCAAAAAGCAACGCGGCCTAACTGTTAGCCCTAACCTCAAGAAAAACCACCGTTAGCGCTACCAAATGCCGTTTACTTTTGGGCCTGCCCTGCTATAGCTGCCTCAACAATTGACCAGTGCAGGGACCCCCAAGATGAGCACCATCATTGATATCTTCGCCCGTGAAATTCTCGACAGCCGCGGCAACCCCACCGTCGAAGTCGACGTGATCCTCGAAGACGGCACCATGGGCCGCGCCGCTGTCCCATCAGGCGCTTCCACCGGCGCACATGAAGCAGTTGAAAAGCGTGATGGCGACAAATCCCGCTACATGGGCAAAGGCGTGCTTGAGGCGGTCAACGCCGTGAACGGTGAAATCGCCGAAGCTCTGGTGGGCATGGACGTGACTGAGCAGGTCGCCATTGACACCGCAATGATCGAACTCGACGGCACCCCAAACAAGGGCCGCCTTGGCGCCAACGCCATCCTCGGCGTGTCACTCGCAGCCGCCAAAGCCGCCGCAGATCACACCGCACAACCCCTCTTCCGCTATGTGGGCGGCACCTCCGCGCGCGTACTGCCGGTTCCAATGATGAACATCATCAACGGCGGCGAGCACGCCGACAACCCGATCGACATTCAGGAATTCATGATCATGCCTGTCTCTGCGGCCAATATCCGCGAAGCCATCCGCATGGGCGCTGAAGTGTTCCACACCCTGAAAAAAGAACTGTCTGCAGCAGGCTACAACACCGGCATCGGCGACGAGGGCGGCTTTGCTCCAGCACTGGAAAGCACCCGCGTCGCGCTGGACTTCATCAAAACCTCCGTTGAAAAAGCCGGCTACAAACTGGGCGAAGACATCTACCTCGCCCTCGATTGCGCCTCTTCTGAGTATTACAAAGACGGCAAATACGAGATGGTCGGCGAAGGCAAATCCCTGACATCTGCAGAAAACGCGCAATACCTCGCAGACCTCTGCAACGACTACCCCATCATCTCCATCGAAGACGGTATGGACGAAGACGACTGGGAAGGCTGGAAACTGCTGACCGACATGATCGGTGACAAGGTGCAGCTGGTGGGTGACGATCTATTTGTGACCAACCCAACCCGTCTGGCAGACGGCATTGCGCAAGGCGTGGCCAACTCCATGCTGGTGAAAGTGAACCAGATCGGCTCCCTGACCGAAACGCTGAAGGCTGTCGATATGGCCCACCGCGCGCGCTACACAAACGTGATGTCCCACCGTTCTGGCGAAACCGAAGACGCCACCATCGCCGACCTCGCCGTGGCCACCAACTGCGGCCAGATCAAAACCGGCTCCCTGTCCCGCTCTGACCGTCTGGCGAAATACAACCAGTTGATCCGCATCGAAGAAGCGCTGGGCGAAACCGCCGAATACGCAGGCCGTTCGATCTTGAAATAACCGTAGGGTGCGCATTCACTGCGCACCGCCATCGAAATCGGTGATGAAAGGCGGCTCCATGAGCCGCCTTTTTTCTTGCGCTTTGCGCTGCATATGGCCCTATGGAGCCAAAAGAAATTGGACTTACCCAAATGACCGCCGATCAAATCATCGCCCAGCTCAACCTCGCCCCGCACCCAGAGGGCGGCCACTACCGCCAGACATGGATCGCCGACGCTCCAGAGGGCACACGCCCCGCTGGCACAGCGATCTATTTCCTGCTGAAGGCAGGTGAGGTCTCACATTGGCACCGCGTCGATGCCGCCGAAATCTGGCACTATTACGCGGGCGCGCCGCTGATCCTGTCGCTCTCGGAAACTGGCGCTGGCCCGGCGCAAGATCTGACCCTCGGCCCGGATCTCGCTGCAGGCCAGCTGCCACAGCACATCGTGCCACCCCATCACTGGCAGGCCGCACGCAGCACGGGCGACTGGACCCTTGTCGGCTGCACGGTCTCCCCCGCTTTCCAATTCGAAGGCTTTGAGCTCGCGGCCCCCGGCTTTGACATCCCGCGATGAGCGTACCGCTGAGCCACAAGGAGGCCCTTGCGCGCCTTACGCCGGACCGCCGCAGCGTGCTGCAAACCCGCTCTGACGCCGCAGGCCTGCGTCACCTCGCGCTCTATCTCGGCGCGCTTGTCCTCTGTGCCCTCTGGGTCGGCCTGCGCGCCCCGCTCTGGCCGCTGATGCTCCTGCCGCTCGGCGTGCTCTTGGTGTTTCTCTTCACGCTCAGCCACGAATGCACCCACGACACGCCGTTTGCCACCCGCTGGATCAACCGTGCGGTGGGCCACGCCTGCGCTCTGCCGCTGATACTGCCTTTCACATGGTTTCGCGCCTTTCACATGGCACATCACAAATTCACCAATGATCCCCAGCGCGACCCGGAGCTGGCGGGCGGCCCCCGCCCGGACACATGGCGCAGTTATCTGCTTTATCTCTCCGGCCTAAGCTACTGGCAAGCAGCGGTAAAAACGCTTCTTCAGAACGCCTTTGGCACGCTTGACGCCCCCTATCTGCCAGCCCGCAAACACGCCGCCATGCGCAGCGAGGCCCGCATTCTACTCGCGCTCTACTTCCTTGTCTTTGCCAGCCTACTGGTCTCGCCACTCATTTTCTGGATCTGGATTATGCCCAGCCTGATTGGCCAGCCTTTCCTGCGCGCCTATCTTTTGGCAGAGCACGGCCGCTGCCCGCCAGTGGCAAATATGCTGGAAAACTCCCGTACCACTCACACCAATCGTCTGGTGCGTTTTATGGCCTGGAACATGCCCTATCACGCAGAGCATCACGCCTTCCCAAACGTGCCTTTCCACCAACTCCCAGCACTGCATGAAGATCTAAAGGTGCATCTGCAGAGCACGTCAGGTGGCTACGCGGCCTTTCATAGCGAATACCAATCTGGCCTGACGTCCGGGCGGTAGACGGGCTCACCCCTGCGGCACACTCACCGTGCCGCCGCCCACCATCGCCATCACACCCGTTGTACTTGGCGCAGAGGTCGGAAGGCCGCGCGCCACACGCACCGCCAGATAGGCAAAGGCCTGCGCCTCCAGCATGTCGCCATCCAGTCCCACATCCTCCACGGGCACCACCGGACAGTCCAGCGACACACGCAGCATCTCCATCAGCACCGGATTGTGCCGCCCGCCTCCGGTCACCAACACGCGGCTTGGCGGCACCGGACAATGTACCATCCCCTGCACGACACTGGCGGCACACATGGCTGTCATCGTGGCCGCCGCATCTGCATCAGACAGCTCGCGCACCAGATCCATCATTTCCGGAAAGTCATTCCGGTCCAGAGACTTGGGCGGCATACGCGAGAAGTAGGCCTCTTGCAAAAACAACTCCAGCGCGCCCGTGGCCACGGTGCCCTGCGCGGCAATCTTCCCGCCTTCGTCAAACGCCAATCCACGCCGTGCACGCAGCAAATCATTCAGCGGCGCATTTGCCGGCCCGGTGTCAAACGCTAGCAAAGCCCCCTCTGCCTCTGGCCCCTCTTTGCGCGGATCCACCCATGTGATGTTGCCAACACCGCCCAGGTTCAAAAACGCCACCGGCTCACAGGCGCCAAACCACTTGGCACAGGCAAAATGAAAAAACGGCGCAAGCGGTGCGCCTTCTCCCCCCAACTCCACGTCAGCACTGCGGAAATCCCAGACCACAGGCACACCCAGCGCCTCAGACAGCGCCTGCCCGTCGCCCACCTGGCACGTGCCACGGCCCCGTGGCTCATGCGCAAGCGTCTGACCGTGAAAGCCAATCAGATCAATCTCTTCAAACCGGCCCAGAACCTCTGCATGTGCCGCCTCAATGACCTTGGCAGCTGCCGTCGCTTCAACGCCGCCCCAATGGCCCAGCGCCTTGGTCAACACAGCCTGTTCATCTGCAGAATAGGCCCGATACTCACTGGGTCCAAAGCTATGAATTGTGACGCCGTCGGTTTCCACCACAGCGGCATCAACCCCATCCAAAGACGTGCCGGACATGGCGCCCAGCGCCACCTGAACCGCGTCAGCTCCCTGACCTTTCGCCATGCCTGATCCTTCCGCTCACCTCAGCGCCCGGCTTATGCGCCGGTTTGGCCAACTCATAAAGGATCAGCGCCCCACCACGCCACAACAAAAAAAACACGCCTTGATGAAAGGCAGAGCACGGGCACCTGTCTCAGGCCAATCACCAAGGCGTGGAAACAAAACATCTGGCACTCTGTCGGTTCGGGCAAGTTGGGGATCCCGAAAGACACAGACAGAGGGAATTAGTTGCCTCCGTTTTGATAGTTTGAATTCAGCTTCATCCTGCCCCCAATGGCCGCAAAACCAACGCAGATCCAGAACACTTGAAACGGAAACGACCCAAGATTGAAACCGAGCCAAAGCCCAAACAACACAAGCATCGCCTCAAAAATAATGAGGGCAAAAACCTGATGTTCTGACTGCTGATCATGTGGAATGAGATCAAAATATAATTGGTCAAATAGAGTAAAAATCCCAATGCGCCGAAGACGGTGAAGATCGAAACAGGGAAAGCATGTAAAACATAAAAAATGAACTCTAACACAACAAAACACACCTTCTAAAATATGGTGCTCTTTCTTCACTGATACAGTGCTTAAATGACCCCAGCTTTCCCCCCTATCCCCAATTGGGGACAAACCGCCTAAAGGTCTGGAATCTCGTAAATAGTCGCACCGACATCCAGCTCAGCACCAGCCGCACGGGCAATCAGCCAGGGCCAGTTTTCAATATGATGATAATGCCCTCTGCCCGCCAATACCGTAAGCTGCGCATTAGGCAACTCTGCGCAAAGCGCCTGCGCCCCTTTCAAGGGTGCAACATTGTCATCCGGGCCCTGAAAAATCTCGACGGGCACCTCAATGGTCGCCACATCGAAATCCCACCCCTGCACATTCAGAACGTTTTCCTCCACCATACCCCGCATACCCGCAGCCGTGCGCAAAGCCAGCATGTCCGCTGTGCGTTTGCGGATCACTGGATGGGACAACAATCGAATGTCATCAACGCTTTTTGCGCGTTTGCAATATCGGTCGAAATAGCGATCCGCATTCTGCAAAATCGAACGCACAAGGAAAGGAATGATTTGACGCAGCATGGATGGCCAGTACCGCCCCAAGATGGCCGACATATGATAAAACTGATCCAACTCACGCCAGTTTTCATGTCGATAGTTCGGATAGCACGCTGAAGACATCACAAGTTTGGTCACGCGGCCTTTTAACTCATGGGCAATCGCCAAGGCAGAGCCGTTGCCATAGGACACAGACATCGCCCCCACTCTTGCCAATCCCAGTTGATCCAACAACGCAGCCACGTCGTCAGCAAAATCCCGCAGACTTTCCATTGGCGCAGGATCAGACAAGAAACTGCCGGGGCGACAGGGGCAAATCACCTGCACGTTCAGCCGCTCCAATATGGCATGACAGCGGTCTGGAAATCCCAGCACATCAATTGTCACCCCCGCCAGCGCGTCAAACACCAAAACAGGTTTGGCGTCTTCTGCTCCCAGACGAAAGTACTCAAGTTTGCGCCCATCTGCCAAAATGATGCTGCGGCGCACCTGTGATGCGCGCCTGTCCTGAGGCATCGCCTCTCGCACCACTTTTAATGGGGAACCTGCCAGGACTGCCGCCAGCTCACTGCGACTGCCCGTGTTGGTTTTCTCATAGATTCTCTTCAGATAGGTCCGTGCAGTCTCGTAAGAAACGCCCATTTGCACCGCAATCTCACGCAGATCGCCGGGCAAGCCAATGTGGCGCAGGACCTCGGCCTCCCGTCGGGTCAAGCCGTGAGACTGGGCAAAAAACGCAATCCCGGCCGCGTTACACCCATCTGAAGCCAATATGACATTGGCGGCATGCGGTGGAAACCCAATCCGGGCGGCGTCCTCTCTGGGCAGCAACACCACATTGGCTGCCTGCCCACGACCTGTGTGAAAGGCACTGGCCTGGCCGGTTTTGCGCACACAGCGCAACGCCTGTGCCAGCCCCTGCGGCGCCCCGCCTTCCATAGGGAGCAGCAAGTGTTCCTGTGCCATCAGTGGCGTAAGCGGCAACACATCCTGCATTGCATGATTGGAGAGCAAAACACCCCCTTCTTCATCCAGCAGTGCAATACCGAAAGAGAAACTGTTCAAGACCGAAGACAGGTTGCTTTGTTGCTCTTGCAGACCAACAATGCGCTCTGAAATCTGAAACGCCCGCCGCACATGCTGCGAAAGATGCTCCAATGCAGAAGCATCTGTTGTGGGCAGTGTTGCACCGCTCTTGTGCGCCTTTGGCCCATCGGCATCCGCGATCAGCGCGTCCTCATCCAATGCCGGCTGAAGAATTTCAGTCAGCTCAAGTACAAGCTCCGGCCACAAAGAGTTGTCCAAAGCCGCTTCATAAACCAAATGGGTCAATTGATCGAAATCTCGAACCATGCATCCCAACAACAAAACAAAATCAATGTGTTTTCATACCGAAAATCAAAAGGGCGCTACAGTCGGACAATCCTGACCATTGAGTCAAAATCGCTGCGCCAAAGCCCATCTGCCACCTATAAAGAGCGCTTACAACTTCGCGCCCAAGGTGCTAGGAGGGGGCAAACCTTGAACAGATGAGTGGACGTATGACCTACCAGCCCAAATCGGATTTCCTCACCGTGATGCTTGAGCGCGGCTTTGTGGCCGATTGCACAGATTATGAAGGCTTTGACAAAGCTCTCTGTGCCGGCGTGGTTCCCGGCTATATCGGCTTTGATGCCACGGCAAAATCCTTGCACGTCGGCTCGCTCATCCAGATCATGATGCTGCGCTGGTTGCAGAAAACCGGCCACAAGCCAATCACTCTGATGGGCGGGGGCACCACCAAGGTGGGCGATCCGTCCTTCCGCGCTGATGAGCGCCCGCTGCTCAACAATGCCCAGATCGACGACAACATCGCCGGCATCAAAAAAGTCTTCGCCAAATACCTCGACTACGGCGATGGAGACACAGATGCGCTGATGCTCAACAATGCCGAATGGCTCGACGATCTGAACTACCTCGAATTCCTGCGCGACATCGGCCGCCACTTCTCGGTGAACCGCATGTTGTCCTTTGAGAGCGTGAAATCACGCCTGGATCGGGAACAATCCCTGTCCTTCCTCGAATTCAACTACATGATCCTGCAGGCCTATGACTTCCTGGAGCTCAACCGCCGCTACGGCTGTCTGGTGCAGTTTGGCGGCTCCGATCAATGGGGCAACATCGTCAACGGCATCGACCTCACCCGCCGTGTGGATGAGGGCGGCCTGTTTGGTCTCACCTCGCCGCTGCTGACCACCTCTGATGGCAAGAAAATGGGCAAAACCGCCGATGGCGCGATCTGGCTCAATGCGGATATGCGCAGCCCTTATGAGTTCTGGCAGTTCTGGCGCAACACCACCGATGCTGACGTCGGTCGCTTCCTCAAGCTCTACACCGAAATGCCGGTGGAGGAGTGCAACCGTCTCGGCGCGCTGACGGGCAGCGAAATCAATGAGGCGAAAATTATTCTCGCCAATGCGGTGACCACCCTGTGCCACGGCGCAGAGGCCGCCGCTACAGCCGAAGCCACCGCACGCGAAGTTTTCGAAAAGGGCGGCGTTGGCGATGATCTTCCCACCGTGACCCTCACCTCCGAGGACCTCGGCGACGGCATCTCCATCGTGCAGCTGATCGTGAAATCCGGCCTCGCAAAATCCGGCAAAGACGCCAAGCGCCTGATCAAAGAAAACGGCGCGAAGCTTGATGACGCCCCTCTGACAGACGCCGGGTTGATGATCGACGCAGCCGCGTTGGCCGCTCCAATCAAACTGTCAGCCGGCAAAAAGCGCCACGCCTTGGTGCAGCTCGACGGCTAAGGAAACAGTAATTTTCTAGACGTTAAAGGCCCGCACTTCCTGCGGGCCTTTCTTATGAAGGCGCTTCAAAAAGTGTGTGTCGCGCGCCTAAAATGCGAAGGCGGCGCGCCAAACGCGCGCGAAAAGGCGGTCGCAAAGTTCTCAGCAGAACGGAACCCAGAAAATTCGGCGGCCTCGGCCACGGACATCTGACCATTTGAAATCTTGTCGCGCGCTATCGTCAGACGGAGTTTTTTGGCGAAATGCAACGGCGCACAGCCGTGCTCTTTTTGGATCAATCTGCGCAGAGACGAGGCGCTCAAGCCGCTTCCCCGTGCCAGTTCCGTCAATCTCGGCATCGGCCCAGGCAGCAGCGCAAGCTCGGTAAACCGCGCCAATTGCGCCTGTTCGCGAGAGGTCAGCGCTGCTTCGTTCTGATGCCCCCCCATTTTCTTGAAACTGGACGACAGCAGCTTCAACACGCTCGCCTCTGCATCCAGCTTGGCGAATGGATCCGCGAAATTGACATGTGAGGCCAAGTCTTCCAGCAGAGCCAGATCCTGATGGTCCGCAGCCCACTCTATGACCTGACCACTCAATCGTGCTTCGGCAGAGCTGTCTGGCACCGAAATCCCATAGGCCTCCAACCAATCATGCGACAGCATCACGCTGATCTTGCGTACATATTCATCCGGCTTACTACGGCGTTCAAACCGCATGGGCTCATCAATCGAAGAAAACGCAAACTTCACAGGGGCCCCCTTGCGCCGTCCCACCTTCATGGGGCGCCCATCCAGCCACGCCTCAGTTGTTCCTTCCAGAAAACACAAGAGAACCGCCCCAGGCTTGCGCACGGTGGACATTTCAAAAGGCCGGCGCGCACGCGCGTTCAACGTATGCAGGCCAAATCCTTCGCGGAACTCTACAGCCGTCACCGACCCGTCAAAGATCCGGTCGCTGGGGCTGTCCTTTTGATGAAACAATTCAAGGCGCTCATCGTTCGAAGCGCATCTGAGAGACTGAAGTGAGGCGTGTGACATATGCGAGCTCTAAGCAAACCCTTTGTGAGGTATAGAGCTCGACAGCACATTCTGGTCAGTTCGCAAAGGTTTGTGAACAGACCACAAAGATGGCCATCTGGCGAAAGTTCACTCAGCACTCTAGTTACCTGACAATAATAGTCAATAAAATGAGGGGACAAATCATGGCCCATCCTTTGGTGCGTCTGAGTCTTTTGGCATCCACGGCGCTGTGCACCCCGCTTCTGGCGGGTGCAGCCTCGGCACAAGACACAGGCGAATTGTTTGAACTTGAAGACATTCGCATCGAATCCGATGATGCGCAGTCAGTGTTGGGCAACCACGAGGTATCCGAAGAGGACATCGAACGGCGCAACCCTGCGTCCATCAGCGATGTTTTTGATGGCGAATCTGCAATCAGCGTCAGCGGCGGTGCAGCGATCGCCAAAAAGGTCTTTGTAAACGGCATCGAAGAAAGTCTGCTCAGCGTGACAATCGACGGTGCGCGGCAAAACAAATCGGCCTTCCACCATACCGGCAATGTGCTGATTGACCCCGGCCTCCTGAAAGCTGTGGAGATTTCCTCTGGTCTGGCCCCTGCCGATGAAGGACCCGGCGGCCTGGGCGGCTCCATTGCTTACACCACCAAAGACGCAGCCGACTTGCTTGAGGCAGGCGACAGTTTTGGCGGCAAAGTCACTCTGGGCGGCGGCGACAATGGGTTTGGACTGCGCTCGGCTCTGACGCTTTACGGTCAGTCTGGTGGATTTGACTACGTTCTTCACGGCGCACAGCAAAACGGGAGCGATTACAAAGACGGCTCCGGCACAACCATTGAAGGCACAGAACCGGACATCAGCGACTATCTCGCCAAATTCTCCTACACCTCAGAAACCGGTCACCGCGTGGCGTTCTCTGCCTCAGAAACCCGCGACACCGGCGCACGTGCTGCGCAGCGGGGTCCGGGCCCGTTTGTGTTCACCCGTCCTGACTTCAGCGGTCTGACCAGCGGCCCAAACATGATCATCGACGCATTGGCGCGCCGTACCTCCTACAGCCTGACGTATACGCAGGATGATCCGCAGGGCTGGTTCGATCCGTTCTTCCAAATTGCTTACAACGAGCAAGAAATCGAAGCCGGCAGCGGCTGGGGTCAGAACACCAGTTTCAGCGGCACCTTCAAAAACACCTTTGCCCTGTCAAATGGCACCGTAGACGCCGGGATCGATTTCTTTGATGAGAAAGCCGAAGGCCGCACAGACAGCGGCGTTCCCACATTTGCCTTTGGTGGCAAAGAAGACACCCGCAACATTGGCCTCTTTGCTCAGGCCCGTCAGGATCTCTCTGACCGGCTCTCCGTGTCCTACGGCGGCCGCATCGACTATCAGGACTTCACAGGCGCAGACGGCTCTGAATTTTCCGAAACAGGTCTCAGCGCCAACGCCGCGATTGACTACATCCTGTCTGACAACTGGTCCTTAAACGCGGGTGTGGCCTCAACTTTTGGCGGCTATGCTCTGGGCGAAGCCACGATCATCAACTTCTTTACCCCATGGACCTATGATGGCTTTGACAGCTCGCGCAGCAACAGCGCCCGTCTTGGACTGCGCTTTGACAATGGCCCATGGGTTGCAAGCGGCGCGCTGTTTTACACAGAGATTAATGATCTTGCGGCGGTCTTGCCCCGCGGCGGCGCGCGTGGCGCAACCACAGATGTTGAAACGCAGGGTTTTGACGGCTCGCTCGCATACTTCTGGGACAGCGGATTTGCACGGCTGAACTACACCTTCGCAGATGTCACAGAAAACGGCGATACCATCAGCTCCACCGCTTACTACCTAGGCCGCCCACTGGGCAGCATCGTCGCGCTGGAATCCGCATGGCAACCTGGACATGGCTGGACCATCGGCGGCACAGCCGAAATCGCACCAGAGTATAGCAAAGCCAACATGGACTCCTATTCGGTCTGGAACGCCTATGCCGAATATGTCCCGCCATCCCTGGACAACCTGCGCATCCGCCTGGATCTGCGCAACCTCTTAGATGAAACCTATGTGGCACGCGCAAATGACTCTGCGGGCAACACGACAGGTCGCGCGATCCCAATGAACGAGCCGGGCCGCACCATTGCGCTGACCGCCACAATGCGGTTCTGATCCAGCCATCTTTGACTGCCAACCGAAAGGCCCGCCACCCGCGCGGGCCTTTTCTAGTTGGGCGCACATTTTGCCCGCTGCGCAAAAGGCTGCACAGCGCCCTGCTTAACACTGGACACATCCGCCATAAGCAGTTTATTTGAACACACGTTCATTTACGGTCTGGAGGAGCCCGCCCATGAAACTCGATCAAACCTGCGCCGTAATCACTGGTGGCGCTTCCGGCCTTGGAGAGGCCACCGCTCGCCATTTTGCCGCCAATGGTGCCAAAGTGGCCCTGTTTGATCTCAACGAAGCGCGCGGTCAGGAAATCGCCGCCGAACTTGGCGGATCCTTTCATAAAACCGATGTCACGGACGAAGCCAGCGTGGCTGCCGCCATCGCAGCCGCCAAAGCGGCCATGGGCACCATCACCGCTGCGGTAAACTGCGCGGGCATCGCACCGGCCGCCGCCACCATTGGCAAAAAAGGCCCCCACCCGCTCAGCACCTTTCAACAAACCATCGACATCAACCTTGTCGGCTCTTTTAACGTCGCCCGACTGGCCGCTGAGGTGATTGCGGAAAACGAAGCAGAAGCCGATGGCGCGCGCGGCGTGATCATCAACACCGCCTCCATTGCCGCCATGGACGGCCAGCGCGGCCAGGCCGCATACGCCGCCTCCAAAGGCGGCATTGTTGGCCTGTCTCTGCCAATGGCGCGCGATCTCGCCCGCTCCGGCATCCGCGTCATGGCGATCGCGCCGGGCATCTTCCTCACCCCCATGCTGCAGGGCCTGCCCCAAGAGGTGCAGGATCAGCTCGCTGCCGATGTCACCTGCCCCAAACGTCTGGGCGACCCGTCTGAATACGCCCGCCTTGCTGGTTTCATCGTGGAAAACGGCTACCTCAACGGCGAAGTCATCCGCATCGACGGCGCCCTCAGAATGCAGTAATGCCTTTTGGGGCGGGTCAATCCGCCGGCTTGCCCCCACGCGCTTCAATCATGCGCACATCCACCTGATCCCGCCGGGTGCCATAGCGCATCTCATCGTAATACACGACCTGCGTCGGCAGCTTCACGCCCCAATCATAGGCAAAGGGCTCCGCTGCGGGGCTCCCGGATTTCCCACGCGTGCCATCTGACAAATCAAAACGATCATCCAGCGCAAGCGGCGCAACCGTCTTGGTTTTGTTAAGATCCAGCCAGCGGCTGACATAACTGTTGTAAATCCCGTATTTGACGTTGAGTTGCCCGTTTTCAACCTGAGCCATGGCTGGCGTAACCATAGGCTTGTTGTAGGTGCAGACCTTCTCACCATTCAAATACAGGATCAGGCTCGGCCCGGTGGGGCGTTGGGAATAGTCGGCGTACAACACAAAATCCGTCCAGCGCCCACGCAACTGTGACAAAGGGGCGAGAAAGCAGTTTTCGGCCGATTGTATGTTCAAGTTAAGCCGACCGCTCTTCAACTTGATCATCCAAAGTGGTGAACGCCAGTTGCGCATTTTCACCTGACCAAACGCAGCATTGGTTTTTCCAAGGTCAGGGTAATTTGGATCCAAATACATCGACCAACCATACCAGACCTTTGATCCCACCCGCTGTATGCGGTCCTTGGGGTCTTCCTTGCGCTCAATTCTCTGGCGATCGTTGGTGCAATCGTCCCAATATTTGTTACCACCGCAATCCCCGTGCCGGATCTCAAACCGCTGCGCTTTACGCCCATAACGCACATTGTCCCGCACCCGTTTGAAACCATAGGCACGCCCTACCCCCACTTCGCTTTCAATACGCGTCAGTCGCAAGATCGGCTTACCCACATCTGCCGCCGAAACCGGCACCCCAGTAAGAACCAAACTGGCCGCAAAAGTCACTGCGCGCAACGCGGCTGTCGTTGTGTAAAAAGTCTTCATTTCTCAAATCTTCTTAGTTTTCCAAACCCATACAATATCTCTAGACATTACAGATACATGCTTAAAGATGCATCATCCATTTCGATGCAACCATCGCTTCTAGACACTTCGTGGGGGGCGCATTCGCCACAGGCGCTGCTATGCTCAGATCAAAGAGGAGCGTACGATGACCACCACATCCCCCCGCCAAAACCGCGTTCAACCCACCGGAGACATTCTGCGCCATCCCGCGCGCGGCAGCCTCATGGGCAACCGCGGCATCTTGCATGCCACAAGCGCGCACAGCCACGGTGCCCTCACCCATCGTCGCTGGCAGCACAAAGCATGGGTCTGTTGTGTGCTCTCTTTCAAAGGCCGCCGCCGCACCCTCATGGCCCCCAACCGCTATACAGAACTGTTCTTTCATGACGAGGCGGTCGCCCTCGCCGCAGGTCACCGTCCCTGTGCCGAATGCCGCCGTGCCGATCACAAAGCCTATCTCGCTGCCGCCGGTCACACAGGCTCCGCGCCCGCGTTTGACAAACACCTGCACGCGGCCCGTGCCATCCCGCGCAAGTTTGAGCAAAACCGTGCCCAGATGGACGCCCAGAATCTCCCAGACGCGACCTTTGTCCTGCTCTGCGACCAACCTGCCCTGCTGATTGGTGACATGGCGTTGCCCTTTACCCCAGAAGGGTACGCTGCCCCGATCAAACGCCCACAAGGCCGCGTCACCGTGCTCACCCCTGCGCCGAGCATCACTGCGCTGCTCGGCGGCTTCCGCCCCAGTCTCCGTCTGCCGGCAAACCTGCGCTGATCTCGCCGCAACGCGGAATCGCTGGCCCTCTGCATGTGCATTTGCCATACCTTGGCCAAACAGACGATCAGGACAGCACAATGACCCAAATCATCACTTCCCTTGCAGAGATTTCCGACCGCTACAAAGCTCTCTTTGTCGATCTCTGGGGCTGTGTCCACAATGGCGTCACCGCCTATCCTGAGGCTGTCGCCGCGCTGCAAGCCTACCGCGCCAAAGGCGGCATTGTGGTACTGGTCACCAACTCCCCCAAACCCCGCGCCGGTGTGGCGGAACAGCTCGGCGATTTTGGCGTACCAGCGGATGCGTATGACACAATTGCCACCTCCGGCGACAGTGCGCGCTCTGCGATGTTTCAGGGTGCCGTGGGCGAAAAGGTCTATTTCATGGGAGAGCCCGCACGTGACGAGGGTTTCTTCCAACCACTTGAAATCCTTGAGAACCCAGTCACCATCCAACGCGTGCCGCTGGCTGAGGCCGAGGGCATTGTCTGCTGCGGGCCCTTTGATCCGATGGCAGAGGTTGAGATCAATCGCCCCGACTTCCTGTTTGCAAAACAAAAAGGCATGAAGCTGCTCTGCGCCAACCCAGACATCGTGGTGGATCGGGGTGAAATCCGGGAATGGTGCGCCGGCGCGCTGGCAAAACTTTACACCGACATGGGCGGCGAAAGCCTCTATTTTGGCAAGCCTCATCCGCCGATCTACGATCTTGCCCGCCGCCGCCTCGCAGCGCTGGGAGTCTCGATCGCAGACAGCGACATCCTGGCAATTGGAGATGGTCCACACACCGACATCGCAGGTGGCATGGGTGAAAATATCGATTCGCTCTTCATCACTGGCGGCTTGGCGGAAAAAGAAACGCAAACCACCCATCAGCCAGAACCTGATGCCCTAAAAGCGTATCTTGAGGCCGAACAAGTCAGTCCACAGTATGCAATCGGCAAACTGCGCTGATAAAATCCTTGATTTTCTGCAGCTGCGAAGTAATAAAGTTCCAAATCATCAAGATTTGCTGCCATTAAATTACTTCGCAGCCGAAAATCTAAAACCTGTGTGGAGGCCTCATGTTGGACAACCTGCCCCGTGGCACCATTTTTATCGAAGATCTGGAAATCGGCATGTCGCGCTATGTGCGCAAAACCGTATCCGATCAGGACATCGAGATGTTCGCCGCAGTCTCCACAGATCACAACCCCGTCCATCTGGATGAGGACTACGCCAAAGACACCATGTTTGGTGGCCGCATCGCACACGGCATGCTGACCGCAGGGCTCATTTCGGCGGTGATTGGTGAACAGCTCCCCGGTCATGGCACCATCTACATGGGCCAGTCTTTGAAGTTCCTCGCACCTGTGCGCCCAGATGACACAGTGGTGGCCACGGTCACGGTCACAGATATCGACTTGTCCAAACGCCGCGTGCGGCTCGATTGCAAATGCACAGTAGATGGCAAAAAAGTTCTGGCAGGAGAGGCCACCGTGCTTGCGCCTTCGCGCAAACTCGATTGAAGACGCGATGGCAGAACTGACTGTCCCGTATGCCAAACGGACTGTTGATCGCGACCAGAGGCGGCTGACATCGCGACATAGGAACTGTGCTTTTTGCTGACGTGCCGCAACCATGGCACCTCCTCTCTTGCACCCCGCCCGCGCAAAAGCTAACCCTGCGCCATGCAGATTATTCGCGACTATCAATTCGTCACCTCAGAGCATCGCGGCGCCAGCGTCGCGATCGGCAATTTTGACGGTGTGCACCTGGGCCATCAATCCGTGATCGACCTCGCACGCAAAGCTGCGCCGGATGCACCGCTCGGCATTATGACCTTTGAGCCGCATCCCCGCGAATACTTCGCACCGCACGCTCCTACCTTCAGGCTGACCTCCGCTGAAACACGCGCACATCGACTGGAAAAACTGGGCGTGGACCGTCTTTATGAGCTGCCGTTTAACGCGGCCCTGTCCAGCCTCACGCCGGAAGCTTTCGCCCGCGACGTGATCGCTGATGGTCTGGGCCTCAAACACGTGGTGGTTGGCGCAGATTTCTGCTTCGGTCAGGGGCGCAAAGGCACCGCGGAAGATCTGGTCGCTTTTGGCAAGGAAATGGGCTTTGGCGTTACCATTGCACCGCTTGTGCAGGGCGGCGACGGTCAGGTCTCCTCTACGTCCATCCGCGCTGCGCTCACAGACGGGCGCCCCCGTGATGCAGCCGCCATGCTCGGCCACTGGCACCGCATCGACGGGCCCGTGATCGGCGGCGAACAACGCGGCCGAGAGCTCGGGTATCCAACAGCCAATATGTCCATCGACGGGCTGCACCAGCCCAAATACGGCGTCTATGCGGTACTGGTAGATGTGCTCGATGGCCCACACCAAGGCAGCTACTTTGGCGCCTCCTCCATTGGCACCCGCCCGATGTTTGGCGAAAACAAAGCCAACATCGAAACCTTCCTGTTTGATTTCTCAGGCGATCTCTATGGCCACACCCTCTCTGTCGGTCTGGTAGAGTACCTGCGTCCAGAGTTGAAATTTGACGGTCTTGAGGCACTGATTGCGCAAATGAGCAAAGACTGCGATCAGGCCCGCGAGATCCTATCAGCCTTATGAGCAACAAAGACGCCATAGCACGCCACGGGCTCGCCAAACGTTTCTGGGAAAAAAAGCCGCTCACCAAGCTCAACAAAACCGAGTGGGAAGCGCTCTGTGATGGCTGCGGAAAATGCTGCCTCAACAAGCTTGAGGATGAAGACACTGGCGAAGTCGCCCTCACCTGCGTTGCCTGCCGCCTGCTCGATGATGACACCGGGCTCTGCAGCCAATACGACATTCGCCACCAGTTTGTGCCCGAATGCATCGTCATGACGCCAGAAAATATTGACGACCATGCCTACTGGCTGCCGCAAACCTGCGCCTATCGCCTGCTCTGGGAAGGCAAACCGCTCTATGACTGGCACCCGCTGATTTCGGGCCGCCAAAGCTCCGTGCATGAGGCTGGGGTCTCCATGCGCCACCGCACCGTTTCAGAATTTGACACCCCGCTCGAGCAGTGGGAAGACCACATTATCGAGGAACCGCTCTGATGTTTTTTGCCTCTGACAACTCTGGCCCTGCCCTCCCCGAAGTCCTCACCGCGCTGTCTGCTGCCAACGAAGGCTACGCCATGGGCTACGGCGCAGATGCGGAAATGGCGGAGGTCACAGCAAAGCTGCGCGAGATATTTGAGGCACCAGAGGCTGCTGTCTATCTGGTCGCTACAGGCACCACAGCCAACGCACTCGCACTGGCAACCCTTTCAAATCCTTGGGAAACCATCTTCTGCTCCCATGTGGCGCATATCCACGAGGATGAGTGCAACGCGCCCGAATTTTACACCGGTGGCGCCAAACTCACCATGGCCAGCGCCAAAGGTGAGGACAAGATGACCCCTGACAGCCTGCGCACCGCCATCGCGGGCGAAGGCAATCGTGGCGTGCATGGCCCTCAGCGCGGCCCGGTCTCCATCACCCAGGTGACCGAACGCGGCACTGTTTACACATTGGCCGAACTCACAGCGCTCTGTGATGTGGCCAAATCCTTTGACTGCCCTGTCCATCTGGATGGCGCGCGTTTTGCCAACGCCATGGTCGCTCTCGGCTGTTCACCCGCAGAAATGACATGGAAAGCAGGCGTCGACGCGGTCAGCTTTGGCGGCACCAAAAACGGCTGTATGGGTGTGGAGGCCGTGATCTTCTTTGATCCCAAACACGCCCGCGAATTTGAGCTGCGCCGCAAACGCGGCGGGCACCTCTTCTCCAAACACCGCTATCTCTCCGCCCAAATGCTCGGTTATCTGAAAGATGACGCCTGGATCACCGCCGCCACCAAAGCCAATGCCAGTGCAGCGCATCTCGCCGGTGGTTTGCGCCAGATCGACGGTGTGGAATTCATGCACCCACCGCAGGCCAACATGATCTTTGCTTCCCTGCCCCGCGCCACCCACAAACGCCTCTTCGCCGCAGGCGCCAGCTACCACCTCTGGGGCGCAGAGCTGGACGGCGCGGATGACACTGAATTGCTCCCCGCACGACTGGTGTGTGACTGGTCAATTGAACAGGATCAGATCCACAAATTCCTGGATCTGGCAGCGGGTTAACCGCACTTACGAGACACTCTGCGCCAATAGGCGGTCACCATCTGCAATGCGAAAATCACAAAGAAAAACGACGACCCGGACCTTGTGATGAAGGCCGCCAATTGGTGGATCAAAACACACGAACTCGATTCCTTCGAGCAAGCCGTAAAAGTGCGCGATCTGATCCTGTCTGGCGCTTAGTGAGCATCAAATCAAACGATAGGAACCAGAGATATAAAGGCAGTCGCATCAGATCATGTGATTTGGTATGTTGCAACTTATGAGAAAGTACGGCCGCACCTACCATCTACCCAATTCGCCTGGCTCCACCAGTGATGACAAAATCATGTCGTCGCTAGAGCGCCTGAAGGTCTCAGATCTCGTGATCACCGAAAAGATGGATGGCGAAAACACCACCATTCATAGCGGGGGTACTCATGCCCGTAGTCCTGACAGCAAGTACCATCCTTCGCGCGATTGGTTGCAAGCTTTTGCCGCAGGGATCTCATTCCAATTGGCACCAAACGAACGCATCGTTGGCGAGAACCTGTATGCGAAGCACTCTATCGCCTACACGGAATTATCATCCTACTTTCTGGGGTTTGCGCTCATTATTGACAACGAAATCCAAAGCTGGAGCGACACGCTGAGCCGGTTCTCGGACTTGGGTATCGACCCTGTTAAAACGCTTTATCGCGGTCCATTTTCCGACGGTCTTTTTGAAGTGGTTGCGCAAAATTTGGATCAGGAAACACAAGAAGGGTTTGTGGTTCGTACAGCCAGCGCATTTCTAGAAAGCCAAATGCCAACAAACATGGGCAAATATGTCAGGGCGGGGCACGTCCAAAGTGAAATTCACTGGACCAAAGCTGAGATGGTTCCAAACCGCTTGAAAAGCTGACCTTTTTCGAATTGTACGTCTATATGTTCCTAAATAGCTCATGCGCCCCCCTTGGCGCTGCTCTTGAATGTCTTATGAAGAGGGATCAAATCACCCCCACATTGACAAAATGACATCAAAACCCTATTTTGAATTCACTTCTAATAGGAGCACTCCCATGTCTGTTCAAATGTCTTTGCGTGTTGATCCAACTCTCAAGTCTCATCTCGCCAAACTGGCAGAGCTGCGCAAGATGACCGTCAACAAGCTCATTGTGCAGGCGCTGGATCAGTTTGTCGCAAAGGAATCTCACGCCTTGGAAGCGGAGCTAGAAGCCTCGCTGGCACAACTGCGCCAATACCGCGCCGCTGATCCGAATTTTGAGCAAGCGATCGACGCTGTGGTTTCTGCGGAATTGTCTACCAAGGAAGATCCGGCCCAAGGAGAGATCCTGACCGAAGAGCCGCAAGAGGCCACATCGCTTGTGCGTGGGCTGCTCGGTGCCTGATTGGGACGCTGACAGCGACCAACTGACACAAAACCTCAAATCTGCCTATCGTGCGTCGCGTGACGCGGCTTTCGCGCGCGAACGGCCAACCCTGCGGATGGCGCAGGAATGGCATGCCACAACACTGAAAGACCTCACCGTTCCCGCTGACGTTCTGTCGCAACTTTCGGTCACAGCGGACACTATCACCGGGCGCTTTCGAGGGGAACCTGGGCTGGAACATTGTGAGGTTGGCATTGGTGTCCATCGCGGCACCCTAGCCTTTCTGGTGGCCGAAGAGCTGGCCCGTTTTGAAGAGCGCGTCCAAAGCGCAACCGCAGCTCTGGATGCGATCATTCCTCAGGGCGACGCGCCCGCCACCGCCGATCTGCTCAACGCGGTGATCGAGCTCTGCGCTTGGGTGCATGCCGAATGGGTGCGCATTCATCCCTTTGCAAACGGCAACGGGCGCACCGCGCGGATCTGGAGCGGCTTCATTGCCATGCGCTATGGTCTGCCGCCCTTTGTCAGACTGAGACCACGCCCAGATGACGGCTATGGCGCTGCATGCAACGCCGCCATGACTGGCGACTGGGCCCCAACTGCCGAAGTCTTCCGCCGCATGTATCTGAACGCGATTTCCTGAACCGCTCGAAGCAAACGCCTCCCTGTTCAGGACTAAGCCTGCGCGCGATCCGCCTTAATGTCCGCATGCGCGCTGCTCGCCCATTCAATCACCGGCAACATCAGCTTCAGCAAAGTCCGCCCCCGCTCAGTCAGCCCATAGCTTACTTTTGGTGGCGACGTCGGGAACACTTCACGTGTCAGATACCCTTCTGCTTCCAATTTACGCAATGTGCTCGTCAATACCCGCTGCGTGATGTCACCCAGCAAGCGCTTGATCTCGTTAAACCGTTTGTCTCCGTCTTCCAGAACACAAAAAATCAGGATCGACCACTTGTCGCCCACCCGGTCCAGAACATCCCGGATCGGACAATTCTCTGCATCCTTCTTCTCCAGCACAGTTACTCTGACCATACCTAAGCTCCTAAAAGTGCGTTCTTGCGCGTTGGTATACAATTGATACCTAAGTGCAGCAAGCAACAAACTCGGGAATCACCTCATGAAACTGCTGTCCTCATTCATCGCCGCACTCGCGCTGGCGCTCTTTTCCACAACTGCAGGAGCTGACGACATGTCTGACAACAAGAAAAACCTGATGAACTTCTACGCCGCCTTTTCCGAAGGCGATCTGGACGCCCTGGACAAAGTGCTGATCGAAGATTGGGTCACCTATGACGCCAACCCAGGTCAGGGCGCAGGCCGTCAGGGTCTGAAAGACTTCATCCCTCTGGTCGCCGCGTCTTTCTCTGATTTTGAATGGAAAGTCGAAGAGCTGATCGAAGAAGGCAATGTGATCGTGGCGCGCTCCACCTTCTCCGGCACCCATTCCGGCGAATTCATGGGCCACGCGGCAACCGGCAAACCCTTCACCGCCAAAGCAATCGACGTGCACCATTTCAACGACGAGGGCATGGTCACCCACACCTATCACCTCGAAGACTGGATCGCAGTTCTGGCACAGATCGGCGCATTGGATCACTGAGCCACGCCCACCAAACAAAAACACCCGCAGCGCGCTGGCACTGCGGGGGTTTCTTTTGAACCGGACCAATGTATCAGCCAGCGGCCTCTACCGTCTTGCGCACCTCAGCAGCGACCGCTGCTGCATGGGAAATCGCGCCCATATGTCCAGCCCCGGCCACGGTCACCCGCCGCCCGTTCTGCACCTGCGCAGCCACGTAATCACAAGCCGGCTTCATGATGGCAGGCGACAACGCCCCATCCATCACCACAACAGGCACCTCAATCTGCCCCAAACGCGGCATGATATCTCCCAGATCATGCAGAACATCCTGCTGACTGGCGATGACAAACGGCATCAATGCTACAAACTGCGCCCGCATCTCTGCAGGCAAAGCCGACCAGGGGCGCCCATCTCCCCATTCTTCGACAAACAGCTGGACCGAGCTCTCTGAATCTCCCGCTTCATAGTGAGCAAAGACCCGCTCCATATGCGCGTGGTTCTTCGCAACCTCCTCAGGAGCCTTCTCCTGCGCCCCCAGCATGGTCACCGGCTCATAGAGCGACAGCGAGCGCACCAGATCAGGCCGCAACAGCGCCAGCCGCAACCCCAAGAGCCCGCCATAGCTGTGGCCAATCACATCCACAGGTTCGGTGATCTGATCAAGAATGGCATCCAGCATCCACTGCCCGGTGGGCACATCCGCGCGATAAGGCACGCTACGCCCATGCCCCGGCATATCCGGTGCCTCAAGGGTCAGCAGGTCATTCAGCGCCGCCGCAATACCGCGAAACGCACCCGAATGCCCAAGGTTGCAATGCAGCGCCAGCGCTCGGCGCGGCCCCTCCCCCAGAACACGCCAGTGAATGCCGTGCCCAGCAGCCTGCGTTTTGTCGTCCAGTGCCATCGCTTACAACTTGCCCGCCAGATGCAGATCCAGATCTTCCAACCGATCCTGCCCCCAGAACCGCGCCCCATCGTCGGTGTTGTAAAACGGCGCGCCAAAGGCCCCGGCTTCCACCGCTTCCTCCAGATTGCGCGCATAGGTTTCCGCGCCCACCAGCAACCCGCTGTCGGCCAGCGCCGGATCAAATCCCGCCGCACTCAGGCAGTCGCGGATCACATCATCCTGCGCGATGTCTTTTTCTTCGGCCCAGCACGCGCGGGTGAACCCATGCGCCAAAGCGCCCAGATCGCCCCCACCGGCGTTCTGCGCCGCAATGAACGCATAAGAGGACGGTGCCATATTGGTGGGCCAATGCGCCGGTTTCAGATTGAACGCCATGCCCAGTTTCTTGGCCTGCCGCACCAACTCCTGCGCGCGATACTCCTGACGGCTCACATGCCGATCCTTGGGCGCGGTGCCCCCCGTGCGGCTGAACAGCCCCATGATATCGAGCGGCTTATAGACAATCTCCGCCCCATGTTTGGCCGCCACTTCCTCAAGTCGCGTGCCCGCCAGATAGGTATAGGGAGAAATTGTCGAGAAATAATACGTGATTGTGGTCATTTGCGCCTCACTATCCATCTGCATCGCTTTGCGAGACGTTAGGGCCATGTTAAGCGGAGTGCAATGTCACGAATCTGTCACCAAAGCCACCTAGGGACCTCCGCGCTATGGCCACCATTCTTGAACCCAAACTGATCACAGGCAATGCCAATAAGCCATTGGCCACCGCCATCGCGCGGCGCATGTCCATGCACCGTGGTGTCTCCACAGAGCTGGTCAATGCGCGTGTCGAGCGCTTCAACGATGCGGAAATCTTCGTTGAAGTCTACGACAACGTGCGCGGCGAGGACATGTTCATCATCCAGTCCACGTCCAATCCAGCCAACGACAACCTGATGGAGCTGCTGATCATGGCCGACGCCCTGCGCCGCTCCTCGGCCAGCCGCATCACCGCTGTGATCCCGTATTTCGGCTACGCCCGTCAGGACCGCCGCACCAAGGCCCGCACCCCGATCACCGCAAAACTGGTCGCCAATATGATGGTTGAGGCTGGCATCGAGCGCATCCTCACCATGGATCTGCACGCCGCACAGATTCAGGGCTTCTTCGACATCCCGGTGGACAACCTCTACGCCTCCCCGATCTTTGCGCTGGATATCAAAGCCCAGTTCAAAGACACCCTCTCTGACGTCATGGTGATCTCCCCTGACGTGGGTGGTGTGGCCCGCGCGCGTGAGCTCGCCAAGCGCATCAACGCCCCGCTCGCCATCGTCGACAAGCGCCGCGAAAAGCCCGGCGAAGTCGCCGAGATGACCGTGATCGGCAACGTCGAAGGCAAGAAATGTATCATCGTCGATGACATCTGCGACACCGCAGGCACGCTCTGCAAAGCCGCCGAAGTGCTGCTGGAACATGGCGCCACCGAGGTGCACAGCTACATCTCCCACGGCGTGCTCTCCGGCCCAGCGATTGAGCGCATCACCAACTCCGTGATGAAGTCCCTCGTGATCACCGACAGCATCGCCCCAACCGAGGCCGTGAAAGGCGCCAGCAACATCCGCATCGTGCCAACCGCCCCGATGTTTGCCCAAGCGATCATGAACACCGCTGCAGGCACCTCCGTCAGCTCACTCTTTGAGACCGAGACTCTGGAGCCCGCCTATGAGGGTCTGTTCAAGGCCTGATCTGAGGCGAAAGCGTTAGAATAGAGAAAGCCCCGGCGGATGCGTCGGGGCTTTCTTGCTTAAAAGTCAGATCTTACCATTTGATCGTGGCACAGGTTTCCCATCACCATCGAAACAATTTCTTGCGGTGCCACTAAATTCACTAATAAACCGGTTACACATCTGTGGATGATCGGCAAATACTGTCATCCAAACTGAGAAAAATCCCTTTTCAGACGCGATTATCACGATCTGTTCTTCCAAAAGCGATAATACCTCTGCCTTTCCAAGAAATCTCTCATAGTGACCCAATTGAACTTGCGCAATGTCCCAAGTATCAGAGCGATGATCTGCGCGTTTGTCACGGGCGCTAGGGCGCTCTTTACCGCTTGGATGTCGCAACAGTTTTACCAGAGAAACCAAGTTATTCATCAAAGTAACTTGCTCTGGAGATAGATTTGGAGAGATCGTAACAAAACCTCCAGAACAATACGCTAAGCCAAGAAAGGTATTGTCTAAATCAGGAAAAGCCGTCTCACTGAGAACTACAGCAGATGCGCCTTTGTTACTATTACAACTCTTGCAACTAAGCAAAAAATTGTTCCAAGAAAACTGTAAACTAGGAACCTTAGACTTTGGCTGCACATGCTCTATTTCTGGAGCGTGACGAACTGGTTGTTCGCAGTAACTACAGTAGGGGCCAATCCTCGCGACTAGGTCATCTAGAGCTTTTGCGTATGGTCTATATTGGATATGAGGTGCTGCCCCTTTCGCGATTGGCCTCATTCTTTCCCCTGCTTGACACTACTTATGCGCTCCATTTTCATCATGGCTTCGAGCGCAGGATCTTGGAACCCTCGCTCCATGGCATCAAGTTCCTCTTCAAGTGCTTCTCGTTCATCTGGATCATGGCACTCAGCTAAACGAGCTACTTTTGAAAGGTAAGCGCCAGCGCTTTCTCTTTTGTTTACGTAGCCCATCGACCGATCTCTTTCTTCAACCCCCTGAACATCAGTTATGATATCAACAATCGGCATGCTATAGACACGATCATCAAACTCCATCTCATCAAGGTCCAGCATAACGCCTTCCGATATCGACTGGATAACAAATGGCGAATGACTTGATACGACAAATTGCATCTCGGGAAATGCCTCAAGCAGAGCCGGAACAATCTTTTTCTGCCACGTTGGGTGTAGATGCAGATCGATCTCGTCTATTAGTATTATACCACGCGCGGATCTTACCGCTTCGGCTCCAAGATGCGGGTTCAAGATAATAGCCTTAAATGCAATATCCCCCACCATAGAAAGGATATTCCGTTGACCATGTGATAGATTTTCGTATGCCACAGTTCGACGCTCGTCCACGAACTCGACCTCAAGTCTTTCGCGGGATGGAGAGTATCCAACTTTTACATTCGCCTCAAAACAAGCTTCGACTGCCCCTCGCCAAGCCGCAAGCGAAGGAGAAGACTCCCCCGTTTCAAACTCACCCAAACGCATTCTCCTCAACCAGTCCAACAGGTCTTCTGAAGAAACACTTGGTTCGTGACTATTTCGGTAAGCATCAAAACGAGAAGGGCGGTGTTTTCTTTTTCTCAGATAAAACAACTCCCAGAGTCGGTTAGCGCCATAGTAAGACAGTAGCGGCAAATCAGGATCATCTCCTGCAACTACAGACTGATAAGCTTTTTCGGAGATTGATGATAAATCTCTGGCTTCCTTAGTAGTAGTGCGGCCACGGATGCTCCCAAGTTCTCGTGCCCAACTCAGCTTGTGATAATCACCGGTCAAAGGATCAGGTAACCGCCCCTCTGCCTCGACCCGTATAGGGAACGCTTTTGTAAAATCAGGCTTTCCACCGAAATCCCTTTCAAACTCGTGTGCTTCCCTCTTGTGAAGGTGACGGGCATCCGCAACGGGAATGCCCAGAAGGAAAGAACCGAAAGCAACGGAAAGTGCATCAAGTATGCTTGTCTTACCAGTGCCGTTCTTGCCCACGATCAGAGTCAACCGAGAATTTAACGGTTGATCAAAATTCGCAAACCCTCGAAAGTTTTTCAGGATAAGTCGGTCGATCTGCATTCTATTGCGTCCCTGAATTCGAAGAACTGCACAGTCCCAAAATTTCGTACGCAGCCAGAGCTATCATTCGAATAAAATCGAGGCAACCTTCACCAACTCCCTACCCCACCGTCCCGACGCAACATATTCAAAAAATGCAGACCTCCGCGATACCGACGCAATACAGACGCGATACCGACGTGCGATTCAGGTGTTGCGTTCGGCCTTTTCCTCTAGCGTCAGCCACTCTTCCTCGGCCTCAGCCAGCGCTGTTTGGCGCTCCACCAGCGCCTCTGTCGCCTTCTGGAATTTCACCGGTTCTTTGGTGAAAAGCTCCGGATCTGCCATGAATTCTTCAAGCTTTGCGATCTCGGCTTCCAGTCTTTCCATGATCCCCGGCAGCGCCTCAAGTCGGTGTTTTTCGGTAAAGCTCAGTCCCGCAGCGGGTGCCTTTTCTTGCTTTACCTTCTCCGCCTTAGATTTTGTTTTTTCGGCCTTTTTGGGCATATCCTCTTGCCGCTGTGCACGGTAATCGGACCACCCCCCGGCGTAAGTCACCGCGCGACCATTGCCTTCCATGGCGATGGTGGTGGTCGCCACACGGTCCAGAAAATCGCGGTCGTGGCTCACCAACAGCACGGTGCCGTCATAGTCATCCAGCAGCTCCTGCAGCAGGTCCAGCGTCTCCACATCAAGGTCGTTTGTCGGCTCGTCCATGACCAGAAGATTGCTCTCCTTGGCCATCAGTTTTGCGAGCAGCAACCGCGCCTTCTCGCCACCGGAGAGAGACCGCACCGGCGCTCTGGCCTGGCGATCATCAAACAGAAATTCTTTAAGGTATCCAACGACATGCTTGGGGTTGCCGCGCACCATCACCTGATCCGCCTTGCCCGAAACCCGCATCTCCGGATCGCCTGTCAGGCTGTCCCAAAGGGTCATTTCCGGGTCAAGTTTTGCACGCGCCTGATCAAACACCGCAGGCAGCAGATTGGTGCCCAGCGTGACCGTTCCAGAGTCCGGCTCCAGCTCTCCCATCAGCATCTTAATCAGGGTCGTTTTGCCCACACCATTGGGGCCGACAAAGGCCACCCGATCGCCCCGCTGCACCGTCAGAGAGAAATCCGAGACAATAGCCTTTGCCTCAAAACCCTTCGACAACCCTTTGGCATCAATAACCTTTTTGCCAGATTTAGGAGCCGCAGAAAGTTCCATCGCCGCAGAACCCTGCCGCGAGATCATAGAAGCCCGCTCCGCCCGCAGATCCTTCAGCGCCCGCACACGGCCCTGATTGCGTTTGCGCCGGGCACTGATGCCTTCCACCGCCCAACGCGCCTCGGCTTTGATCTTGCGATCCATCTTGTGGCGCTGGATGTCTTCTTCTTCCCAGACCTTGTCCCGCCAGGCTTCAAACGCCTCAAATCCCTTCTCCTGACGACGCACCATTCCCCTGTCAATCCAAAGGGTTGCACGTGTAAGTGCACGCAAGAAAGCACGGTCGTGGCTGATCAAAACATAGCCTGCACGGGTCGCTTTCAGCTCAGCTTCAAGCCAGGCAATCGCCTCAATATCAAGGTGGTTGGTCGGCTCATCAAGCAACATCAACTCCGGCGCTTCCGCCATCAGCCGCGCCAAAGCCGCCCGCCGCCGTTCCCCGCCAGAGGCGGTCTCAACCGCGCGCGCGGGATCAAACTTAAGCCCTTCACCAGCCCGCTCAACCTTATACATTTCACCGGTCTCAAGGCTGGCTGAGGCAAAGTCGCCAAGCGTCGCAAACCCTTTCATGTCAGGGTCTTGCTCCATGTATCCCACGCTGATGCCCGGCGGCACAACGATCTCCCCGCGATCCGCTTCAACCAATCCCGCCATCACCTTCATGAGGGTGGATTTGCCTGATCCATTACGCCCCACCAAGGCGACCCGATCACCGGGCTGCACCACAAGGCTCAACTGATCAAAAACCGGATCTCCACCAAAGGTCAGCGAGATATCGTTCATCTGCAAAAGAGGTATACGTGCCATAGCGAAAGCGCCTAGCCCGCAAATCTAATCCCGTCAACCTCTCGGTCTAGAGACAAGCACTTATCCAGCCAGCGCACGAAGCAAGCGCTTTCTGGCTGGGGGAATGGAACGGATCTCAACACCTGTAAACACGTGCAATGTATTCATTTTTTTATCAACAACCGCATGATCACTGACCCATCCCCCCATCATAAGGTAGCTGCGCAGCATGGGGGGCATGTGACGTTGAGCATCCCTTAGGTTCGGACGACGGGCCAATTTAGAAGCAAACCGAAAAACGCTCGGTGCTTTGACTTTTGGCAACCAGCATTTAGGGGCAAGGTGCCGGTCACGCAGCATCGCGAAACTATCAAGATAGGCGCGTGTGTCGGTACCAGCGAAAGAGGCACATCCAAACAGCAGATCCACTTTGTTTTCATCGACAAAGCGCGTCATCGCCGCCCATGCGGCGCGCAGCACATCAGGATCATGCACGTCCGGGTGCATACAGAACCGGCCCATTTCAACCATACGGCCCGGATACGCCTCAAGAGCGCTGAGCTCATAAAACTGAGCGGCGTAACAATCGGCAATGTCACGGCCCTCGTTCAGAGGTAACATTCTGAAGACGCAGACCAAACGGCCGCTTGTCATCTCTTCGATAAGATAGTGCGTACAACGTGCATCAAAATCATCACGATCCCGGCCATCCGCGTGCCCCAAAAACGCGAGACTCCGCAAGCGCTGAGCGGCCTCAAGGTCTTTGGCTGAAACAGCATTCCGGACACAGTAATGGCCATAGTTCAGCATCGCATCGCCTAAGGTCAATTCGTCGACACCCCGACCCTAGCAAAACAGGAATGACGAGAAAATGACACCCGACATAGGCACACGCTGCTCGCCTGAATCAGAAATCGCCGCTGCCTGGTGCCGGTGCGCCAATCGGCGAGAAGTTGCCAAGGTTGCGCCCCAATTGACGCAGCAGACCGCCAGACTCGATATTGTTGTCGGTGATACGGCGCGCCAGAGGAATCACCTGACCGTCTTCTAGGGCAAACTGCTCAATGTTGCGCGCGATCCCGTTGTTATCAAAACCAATCGCGACGATTTGGCGATCAACCACCTCGGGTCTCCGTGGACCGAAGTGTTTCACTCGACTGCGCACATAAAGATACCCGCTGTCATTTAACACGCCAGATGCGGACGGTGGGCCGAACGTGTCTGCAATGGTGTCTCGTGTATCGACACCCAGGGTGATCGACGCCAGCTCTTCTGCAGAAGGCACATAGCCATGATTTCTGTATCGGGTCGCACATGAGGCCAGCGCCAACACCAACGCCCCCATGACCGTGACTTTGATCATCGTCTTGCGCGTCTTCATGTTTGTCCTCTTGTGTTGGCCCGACTTGCCTTTTATCTCGCTTATAGAAGGAATGCGCGCTGTTCAAGAAAGTAAGCGCGCTGGCCCACTCCAGACCAAAGTCAGAAACCATGTCACACACAGTGCCCACCCCCACCGCGTTTCGCGTGGCAGATCTCCCGCAAAACCGCCCAACGGTTTTTGAGCTGCGTCCAGACGCGCAAACACTTGAAGCCATTGCCAAAGAGCTCGACCTAACAGGATTAAAGAAGCTCTCCTTCAAAGGGGAGTTGCACGCCTTCGGCAAGAGCGATTGGGAGCTGATCGCAGATCTTGGCGCAACCGTCATTCAGCCATGCGTTGTCACTTTGGAACCGGTCACCTCACGAATTGATGAAGTGGTAGAGCGTCGTTTCCTTGCAAAAATGCCGGAGCTTGCGGCTGACGAGGAAGAAATCGAGATGCCTGAGGACGACGATGCGGAACCTTTGGGGGCGACGATAGATGTATTTGCTGTGATGCAGGAAGCTTTGGCGCTTAACGTTCCGCTATTTCCGCGCTCTGAAGGCGCTGCACTGAAAGAAGCGGTCTTTACCGAAGCCGGCAAAAAGGCCATGACAGACGAAGACGCGCGTCCGTTTGCCGGGCTGGCCGCCCTGCGCGATCAGTTGACACCAAAAGACGACGAATAGGGCTTGCGTTGTGGGAAAATCGCAGTATTTTCGCGCGCTCATTCGAATTTAGCGTTGGACTCAGCCGCGCATATTGCGTAGACGCTCACAACGCTCAGGAAATCGGGCAACTTGCCCCAGTAAATCAAAGGTTGCGACATGGCTGTCCAGCAGAACAAAGTATCTAAATCGCGCCGCAACAACCGCCGTGCACACGACGCCCTGGTTGCAGCGAATCCTAACGAATGCCCAGATTGCGGTGAGCTGAAGCGCCCACACCATGTGTGCCCTTCCTGTGGCCACTATGCAGATCGCGAAGTCATCGCGATGGCTGACGACGTCGATCTGGACGAAGACGCAGCATAAACAACAGGATCTGCGCCCCTATGGCCGGTTTGACTACATCAGCAAACCCCTTCAGCGGGCGCACGGTGATCTCTGTCGACGCCATGGGTGGCGATCGCGGGCCGGCAGCAGTAGTTGCCGGCATTTCGCTTTCTGCGAACAAAAATCCCGACATTGCATTTATTCTTCACGGTCCCGAAGCGGAGTTGAGCCCACTGGTTGCGCGCAAACGTAACCTGGAAGGACGTGTAGAGATTCGCGATGTGTCAGGCACTGTCGCGATGGAAGATAAGCCACGCGACGTGATCCGTCGCGGCAAGAGCACTTCGATGTGGTCGGCAATCGAATCAGTACGCGCTGGCGAGGCAGACGCCGTGGTGAGCTGCGGCAACACCGGTGCGCTGATGATGTTGTCTGTGGTGCGCCTGCGCAAGATCCTCGGAGTAGACCGTCCCGCAATTGCGGTGCTCTGGCCCTCGCGTGCCCCGCAAGGCTTCAATATCATGCTGGACGCCGGCGCAGACATCAGCGCAGATGAGCATGATCTTTTGCAGTACGCATTGATGGGCGCCTCCTATGCACGCAACGGTATGGAACTGCAGCGCCCTCGTGTCGGGCTGCTGAATGTTGGCACCGAAGAACACAAAGGCCGGAATGAGCTGAAATTGGCTCATGATCTTATCGCCAGAAACGCCGAGATCGCGAACTATGAATTTGTCGGTTTCGTCGAAGGAAACGACCTGCCCGCAGATAAGGCAGACGTGATCGTGACCGACGGATTCACTGGCAACGTGGCCTTGAAAACCGGCGAAGGCACCGCAGGCCTGATCGGGTCTTTGCTGCGCGAAGCATTTAAATACTCGCCCCTGTCGCGCCTCGCGGCGCTCATGGCCTATACATCTCTAAACCGCCTCAACAAACGCATCGATCCACGTCGTGTGAACGGCGGCGTATTTCTTGGCCTCAATGGCACCGTGGTAAAGTCTCATGGCTCATCTGACGCAACAGGGGTGTCTTCAGCGGTGAAGCTCGCATTTAAGCTGGCGCAGTCTGGCTTTTCCGAAAAGCTTGCTGCGCGGGTTGCATCTGCTGTTTCCCTGCCGCAAGATGCCGAGAACTCAAGCGACTAAAAATAACTTAGCAAGGCACAAAAATGACAACGCGCGCCGTGGTTCTGGGTGTAGGCCACTACTTACCGGAACGGGTCGTTCCAAACGCTGAGTTTGAAAAAACCCTTGATACGTCAGATGAATGGATTCGCACGCGCTCGGGCATTGAGCGTCGCCATTTTGCAGCTGACGATCAGACAACGTCTGATTTGGGCAGCCTCGCGGCAAAAGCCGCACTGAAGAGTGCTGGGCTTGAAGCCAACGATCTTGATGCCATTGTAGTGGCAACATCGACCCCTGATCTCACCTTTCCTTCAGTCGCCACCATGGTGCAGCAAAAAATCGGCATGACGCGCGGCTTTGCATTTGACGTTCAGGCTGTGTGCGCTGGTTTTGTCTTTGCCCTCACCAATGCCAATGCTCTGATCGTTTCTGGTCAGGCGAAACGCGTGATGGTGATTGGCGCGGAAACCTTCAGCCGGATCATGGATTGGACTGACCGCGCGACTTGCGTGCTGTTTGGCGATGGCGCAGGTGCACTTATCCTTGAAGCCCAAGACGGCACTGGTGAGGCCTCTGACCGCGGTATTCTCAGCGCAGATCTCAACTCAGACGGTCAGTACCGGGATATGCTTTATGTGGATGGCGGTGTCTCCACGTCTGGAGAGGCAGGCAAACTGCGCATGCAGGGCAATGCACTCTTCCGCCAGGCCGTGGAAAAGCTGACTTTTACAGCCCAAAACGCGCTCGATAAAATTGGCGTAGGACACGACGATGTTGCATGGATTGTGCCACATCAGGCCAATATTCGCATCATTCAAGGCACAGCCAAGAAACTTGGCATCCCGATGGATCGCGTGATTGTGACAGTACAGGACCACGGCAACACATCTGCGGCCTCGATACCGCTGGCGCTATCGGTCGGCGTGGCCGAAGGCAAAATCAAGTCAGGCGACCTCATTGTCACGGAAGCAATCGGTGGCGGTTTGGCTTGGGGATCCGTAGCACTGCGCTGGTAGAAATACCGCGTAAACCTTTGTTGCGTATCAAAGTTAAACGGGGCTGGCACAGCCCAAGTCATTGACTTATAAAATCCCATACCTCTATGGTTTTGAGAGATTTAGAAAAAGGGGGGACTTATGACTGGCAAGACATTGACCCGGATGGACCTGAGCGAAGCCGTATTTCGTGAAGTGGGCCTTTCCCGAAATGATTCCTCGCAACTCGTCGAGAGTGTGCTCGCGCACATGTCAGATGCCTTGGTGCGTGGCGAGCAAGTCAAAATCTCGTCTTTTGGCACATTCAGCGTACGTGAAAAAGCGGCGCGTGTTGGCCGTAACCCAAAAACCGGCGAAGAAGTGCCTATCAACCCACGCCGCGTGCTCACGTTCCGACCATCTCACCTGATGAAAGACCGCGTCGCGGCGGGCAACAAAAAATAAGAGAGTAACGTCCCATGGCGAAATCCCGGGAGGCCTTTCGCACAATCAGCGAAGTGGCGGATTGGCTGGGTGTGCAGACCCATGTTCTTAGATTCTGGGAAAGCAAGTTCTCTCAGGTAAAGCCGGTGAAACGCGCTGGTGGACGCCGGTACTATCGTCCGCAGGATATGGAGCTGCTCGGCGGCATCAAGAAACTGCTGCACGAAGACGGCATGCCGATCAAAGATGCGCAAAAATTGCTGCGCGAGATGGGCGTGAAGCACGTCTCGTCGCTCTCCCAACCGGTGGACCAAGACGCGCCAGACGCCAAAGGCGCAGATATCGAAGACGCGGTTCAACGCGAGTCGGCAGAGCCCCAGGCAGATGTATCCGAGGCCTCGGGCGAAATGGAGCAACCTCTGGCGCTTGCTGGGACAGAAGATGCATCTCCAGATGCAGAAGACGACTCAGAAAGCTTTGCGCAAACTGAAGCCGCAGTTGCGTCTGATGAGTCGAAAGCGGATGATGCGCCACAGGATGAGCAGCAGCCCCCGATCGAGTCGCAACACGACCTCTCTCCGTCAGCCGATGAACAACCCACTGAAGAACCGGCAAAAGCAGACTTTGCGGCGGATAGTCAGGGCAGTACACCACTCTTCCGCAATGTTTCGAGCTCAGACGCGCAGCCTCATGTGGCGCCCGAAACCGAAGCAGTCACAGTCTCAGAAAGCAGCGAGCCCGTTCATGAGGACGTTGCACGGCAGCAAGACAACGCGCCCACGGGCGATCTGTTTGACGCACTTCAAGAGCAGGAACCACAAGAGCAGGAACCACTGGACGCGCAGCCAGCGTCAGAACAGGCAGAAGCCCTGCCTGCCGCTGCAACGCTGACTGAAAAGTCAGAGGACGCCGCTCCAAGCTTGTTGACTGGAGCCCCCGTCTCTCAAGAAGAAGCACCCACAACCCCGACTGACCACCCCAATGATCCGGCTGACGCATTGCGCTCGTCTGGAGGATCCGTTGCATCTCTACAGTCTGGGTTTGAAAATGCTGCACCAAACTCAGAACAGACACTGAGCCAAAGTGCCGAAGCGCCCACTCAGGAGGTTTTGAAGCCAAGCAGCGGCGTGTCTGGCGCCCCTGCACAAACCGCGCCTGAAGAAACCGCCACACCATCGGCACCTGCATCGCCCCCCACCGCCAAAACAGCGGTCCCTGGCCCTGCCAAGATGTCTGAAGAAGAAGACAGCAAAGATGCGTTTTTGCGCGTGTTCACTCAGACCGTGCATATCGCGCCGCAGAACCAGTCTCGTGCAGCTGAACTTCTTGCAAAACTGGAAGCATTGCAGGCGCGGGCAAGTTAATCGGGAGAGGGCGAGAAAAGGTGCGATTTTTGACTTGCTCCCGCCCTCAATTCCGTTATGAACAGCCCATCGTCGGGCTATGGCGCAGCCTGGTAGCGCGTCCGTCTGGGGGACGGAAGGTCGCAGGTTCGAGTCCTGCTAGCCCGACCATTCACAAACGCCCGTGTGCCGCAAGGCCCGGGCGTTTTGTATTTCCGGGAGGACCACAATGACCGGCGTATTGCCCAGCCAAACCATTGAAACCATGCTGACAAACGGCGAAATTCGCGTGTCAGAACCGGTTGTCGAAGGCCAGGTCCAACCCGCATCACTCGACTTGCGTCTAGGCCATGTTGCTTATCGCGTGCGCGCTTCTTTCCTTGCGGGGCAAGAACGCACCGTTGCGGAGCGGCTTAACGAGTTTGAGATGCATCGCATTGATCTCACCGAAGGCGCGGTCTTGGAAAAGGGCTGCGTGTATGTCGTGCCTCTCATGGAAACACTGGCACTGCCAGGCAATGTGCAAGCAGTGGCCAACGCCAAGAGTTCGACTGGCCGATTGGATCTGCTCACACGCACAATCACCGACGGTGGCACCGAATTTGATCGCATTGCGGCTGGCTATGCCGGACCGCTCTATGCAGAAATCTGCCCGCGCAGTTTCTCGGTTCTTGTGCGTCCAGGAATGCGGCTCAATCAGATTCGGTTTCGCGCCGGCCAAAGCCTATTGTCTGATGCCGACCTAAGAACGTTGCACGGCCGAAGCCCTCTGGTCGATGGCGAAGCAGTGATTGATGATGGTCTTGGCTTTTCCGTGGACCTGAAGCCTGCAGAGGGCACTTTGGTGGGTTACCGCGCCAAGCCCCACACGGGTGTGATCGATCTTGAAAACATCGGTCACTATGACCCAGCGGAATATTGGGAAGAGCTGCACAGCTCTGATGGGAAGATCATCCTTGATCCGGGCGCATTCTACATTCTGGTGAGTCGCGAAGCCGTGCACATCCCGCCCGCTTATGCCGCGGAAATGGCGCCGTTCTTGGCAATGGTGGGAGAGTTTCGCGTACACTACGCAGGGTTCTTTGACCCTGGCTTTGGCCATGCCGAGGCCGGAGGGACAGGATCACGCGGCGTTCTGGAAGTCCGCTGTCATGAAGCCCCGTTCGTGCTCGAACATGGTCAGGTTGTTGGACGTTTGGTATACGAGCGTATGGCAGACGTGCCCAGCCAACTCTATGGCGCAGGGATTGCCTCCAACTATCAAGGGCAAGGTCTGAAACTCAGCAAGCACTTTAAAGCGGCCTAAATAGGCCGCCGCAGTCGCTGCCCTCGGATGATCAGAATTTGTTGATTTTGCGCATCGCGCGCATGGCTTGTTTCGCTTGTTTTGCACCCTGAGGATTGACCTGAGCCCCCTGCCCGTCATTGCCACCAGCAGACGCATTGTTCTTTGCCTTGCCCTGCGAATTGGACATGGCTTTAAACCCGGCGTTGATGCCGCCGTTCACAAGCCGTCGAACAACCTGTCGCACGACCATATTGATAAGTTGGTTTGCGTTCATGTTACACGCTCCCTGCTGCCTCGCGCCCAACATAGGCGAAAAATAAGCCGAATTTAAGACCCTCAAAACCAGTTGGCGGAATTGTGTTAGTCCTCAAACAACTCCGACTGCCCTGTCGTGGCTTCCTCTTCGTCATCACTATCCGACACACCCAACGGTAAGGTGCCCGGCGGCGGGCGATTTTCCAAAAGCCCAGCGGCACGCAGCTCTTTCAACCCTGGCAAATCTCGTGCGCTTGAGAGACCGAAGTGGTCCAGGAACGCCTGCGTGACCACAAAGGTCACCGGACGTCCCGGTGTCATCTTGCGACGTCCAAAACGGATCCATTCCATCTCAAGGAGTTGGTCCACCGTTCCACGGCTGACACTCACACCTCTGATTTCTTCGATTTCAGCACGGGTGACAGGTTGGTGATAAGCAATGATCGCCAGCGTTTCGATCGCCGCACGTGACAGCTTGCGCGTTTCGACTGTCTCTTTTTGCATAAGAAAACTCAGGTCTGACGCCGTGCGCATCGCCCAGGCATCACCAACCTTCACGACTTGAACACCCCGCCCCTCATAGCGCTTGCGCAGATGCACAAGCGCTTCTGCCGCATCACAGCCATGCGGCATCCGGTCATTCATTTCTTTCACGCTCACAGGTTCTGCGCTGGCAAACAAAATCGCCTCACACATACGCTCCTGTTCTGCAATTGGCGGCGCTTCAAACAGGCTCTCACCCTGCGCAGCCGCGTCATTTTGCGCCGCGGTATGTTCTTCAGTCTCACTCATCCCGGCCATCTCTCCTGCGCAACTCAATCGGCGCAAAGGTGTCGCTTTGCCGAATGAACACCTTTCCTTCTTTGGCCAATTCCAAAGAGGCCGCAAAGGTCGCCGCAGTGGCCGAACGTCGCTTCTTGGGGTCATTTTCCCAACCGGTGGGCAAATAACTCAAAATATCCGTCCACGCACCGGCAAAGCCAATCAACCCGCGCATCCGCTCCAAAGCCTCTTCCATTGTAAAGACGGACTCTCGGTCCATCACAAATGGTCGGAACTCGTCTCGGGTCTTTAGCCGCGCGTATCCCTGCATAAGATCCAAAAGCGTGGCGGTAAACGTCACCTTGCGCACCCGCTCGACGCTCTCCGGGATTCCGCGTGCAAAGAAATCACGCCCCAGTCGGTCACGCGCCATCAGTTTGGCGGCGGCATCCCGCATCGCCTGAAGGCGCTCAAGCTGAAACGCCAGATGCGCCGCCAATTCCTCGCCGGACGGACCTTCCTCTGTCGGATCAGGGGGCAACAACAGCCGCGATTTTAGAAAGGCCAGCCAAGCTGCCATCACCAGATAGTCCGCTGCAAGTTCCAGCCGCAACCGCTTGGCCCGCTCCACAAAATCCAGATACTGCTGTGCAAGCTCCAGAATCGAAATCTTGCGCAGATCTACCTTCTGGGTACGTGACAAGGTCAGCAAAAGGTCGAGCGGTCCCTCAAACCCGTCCACATCCACAATCAGAGCTTCCGCCGCCATGCGTTCGGCAACGGTCATCTCTCCTGCGTCTTCAGGACCTGCATCATCAATGTCAGTTTCGGCCATCGTCTTGCCCGCTCAGAACGCTTTAAGTTCCTCGGCAAGCGCTTCAATGTCAACCGGTTGTGGCGTGCGGGTCACCTGCAAAACCGCCTCAGCCCGTGCTTGGGCCGCATCCGTCATCTCTCCGCTGGCTGCGGCCACGGCCTGACGATCCGCAAATGTGCCATTACAGTGCAAAACAGCATCACATCCAGCCGCCAAAGACGCACGAGACCGCTCCGCAACCGTACCGCTGAGCGCCTCCATTCCGATGTCATCCGTCATGATCAGACCACCAAAACCGATGTCCTCACGGATCATCTGCATCACTGTGGCTGAGGTTGTCGCAGGCGCATCGTGGATTGCATCAAACACAATATGTGCCGTCATCCCCATCGGCAGATCGTTGAGCGCTCGGAACGGCGCAAAATCCGTCTCCAGCTCAGTTCTGTCAACAGTCACCCGAGGCAAATCCAAATGGCTGTCAACAAACGCGCGCCCATGGCCCGGCATGTGTTTCACAATCGGTAGCACGCCGCCATCCATCAGCCCATTGGCCACTGCGCGGCCAATCTCAGCCACCGCCTGACTGTCATCACTATAGCAGCGATTCTTCAGAAACTTGTGTGTCTCGGGACGTGCAACATCCAACATCGGAGCGCAGTCACTGTCGATCCCAAGGCTGCGCAACTCATGCGCAATCATGCGATACCGCACATACATTGCACGTGCTGCATGTACGCCAGCCTGTGTAACTTGATCCAAGGGTGGCAGCCATTCTGTCGCCAAAGGCGCACGCAGGCGTTGCACACGCCCGCCTTCCTGATCAATGGTGATCGGCGCATCATGCGCCACACAATCTCGCAGATCATCACAAAGCGCGCGCACCTGATCAGCGCTCTCGATATTGCGGGCAAACAGAATGAAACCAAAGGGCTTCGTGTCCCGAAAAAGCGCCTTTTCTTCTGCAGTTACACGCAGACCCTCACAGCCGGAAATGACAGCTCCAAACCGGCTCAACGGGTTGTCACCGGGATGCAATCTGCATTCTCAGCCTTCAGAGCAGAGCACAGACGCCGCGCGTCACTCACGTTGTCAAAACCCATTGCACGCAGACGGTAAAACACTCTGCCGCCACTGCTGGCTTTTTGAATCACGCGGGTCTTATCACCGAGGTATGGTTCAAACCGGCTTTGCAGCCGCGCCCACTCCGCACTGGCAATCTCTGCGGTTTCATAAGCGCCAAGCTGCACAAGCCGCGTGCCGGCTGGAATTTCTGATGGGTCAATAGACTTCAGAACACTCCCAACCGCAGCATCAATAGCTGCAATCTGTTGCTGCCGAGGCGATGCTGACAAACCAGCGGGACGCAACACTGGGCGCAAAGATCGTTTGATGCCGCCTTGAATCTCAGGCGTCTCCACCACTTCTGACTCTGGAGCCGCCTCTGTCACTGTCAGCGACACTTCCGTAGGATTGATGTCTGTGACCTCTGCGCCACTCAAAGGAGTCGCACCTGCGGCAAGCTGTTCTGCCAATTCTGTGACGGAAAGCGGTTTGCTCACATCCAGCGGAACAGGTGCCACGATGGGGCCAGCTGCGGCGAGGGTCAAACTATCGGTTTCGATTTGGGAAGGCACCTGAGCTGGTTTTTGCTCGGCCGCAGGCGCAGTGACTGATGTGGCTGGCGGCGCAACTCGATCACGCTCTGTCAACGCGATGGGGGGCGGCGCGACAATCACCTGATCCGCAGGGGCAGCTGCCCCGCCGTCAGCGGCAACCTCATTGACCATAAGCCCCTGATGTCCAGCCTGCCGCCCACCGGGGTCTTCGGGTTGCACACGCATAGGGCCTTCCAAGGCCCGCACGACCGGCACACCACTCACATCACGCGAAAGAATCTGGTAACCCCAGACGCCCGCACCGACCACCAATGCCACCGACATCAGCATACCAGCACGGTTGACCAAAAGGGCCGCATTCGGGGAGTCGCCCTTGGGCACGCCATGCGCACCCATTGGAAGTTCTGCCATGTTCGCCTCACTGCCCGCGTGCGGTCTCGTATCCGATACGGTGTCGCCGGGGTCGTCTTGCCTTGTCCTCAACCCCGACGAACGTGCAGCTTTAGCGCATCTCTTGCGCCGGAGTTACGCCAAGAATACCAAGACCGGCGGAAATAACAACGGCCACGGCACGTGCGAGCGCAATTTTTGCTTGGCTTGTGGCCACTTCGCCCTCCTGAACAAAGCGCAAAGAGGTGTCCTCATTGCCTTTGTAGTAGAGCGCATGCAGCTCACCCGCCAATTCGTACAGGTAGAATGCGATGCGGTGCGGCTCATTTGTGCGCCCCGCAATCTCAACCAAACGTGGCCATTCGGCGATCTTCTTGGCCACACCAATCTCCGCCTCATGGCCGAGTTTGCTCAGATCAGCGCCAGCCAAAGTGGCATCGTCTGCTGTGATACCTGCTGAGGCTGCATTCTTTAGAACCGAGCACACCCGCGCATGCGCATATTGCACATAGAACACCGGATTGTCCTTGGATTGCTCCAGCACCTTATCAAAGTCAAAATCCAGCGGCGCATCGTTCTTGCGGGTCAGCATCACAAAGCGGGTCACATCTGGCCCCACCTGATCAACAACGTCACGCAGGGTGATGAATGTCCCCGCCCGCTTCGACATCTTGAAGGGCTCGCCGTTTTTGAAGAGCTTCACAAGCTGGGTAAGCTTAATATCGAGCGGCACCTGTCCGTCAGACAGCGCAGAAACCGCCGCCTTCATGCGTTTGACATAGCCGCCATGGTCCGCACCAAAAACATCAATCAGCGCGTCAAAGCCACGGGTGACCTTATCATAGTGATAGGCGATATCAGGCGCAAAATAGGTCCAGCTGCCGTCAGATTTCTTCACTGGGCGGTCGACATCATCGCCATGATCGGTGGAACGGAACAGGGTTTGCTCGCGCGGCTCCCAGTCTTCAGGCTTTTTGCCTTTTGGTGGCTCGAGCACACCTTCGTAGATCAGGCCTTTGCCCTCAAGCTCCGCCAATGCGCTCTCGATCCGGCCTGTGCCATACAGCGACTTTTCGGAGTAAAACTTGTCCATGGTCACGCCCAGCGCCTTAAGATCAGCGCGGATCAAATCCATCATGGCTTCTGTGGCATACTCACGAATTTCAGTAAGCCAAACGTCTTCGCCTTTGTTGAGGTAGGCGTCACCCACCTTCTCTTTCAGCGCTTCGCCAACCGGGATCAGGTAGTCACCGGGATAAGTGCCATCCTCAAACGCCACCTCTTGCCCGTGCGCTTCCTGGTAGCGCAGGTACACAGACCGTGCGAGCACATCGACCTGCGCGCCACCATCGTTGATGTAGTATTCGCGGGTCACGTCATAGCCAACAAAATCCAGAAGGCTCGCCAGCGCATCACCAAACACTGCACCCCGGGTGTGTCCCACGTGCAGAGGGCCGGTTGGGTTCGCAGAGACATACTCTACGTTGACCTTCTTGCCCGCGCCCATGGTGGAGCGGCCAAAGTCAGTGCCACCTTCAAGCGCGGCTTTAACAACATTCTGCCAGAGCACAGGCGCAAGGCGCAGGTTCAAAAAGCCGGGGCCAGCCACCTCGGCCACATCAACACGCGCATCCTCTGCCAACTTGCCAGCCAGCACTTCCGCAATGTCGCGCGGCTTCATCTTGGCTGGTTTGGCTAGAACCATGGCAGCATTGGTTGCCATATCACCATGCAGCGCGTCGCGTGGCGGCTCTACAGCTACGTTTTTAAAGTCGAGCCCTTCGGGCAGTGCGCCCTCGGCTTGCATCGCTTCCAGCGCGTCAATCACCAGCGCGCGGATTTCGGAAAACAGGTTCATCAGACCGTCCTATACATGTCTTTGGTCTTGGCAGATTGCTGCGTGGTTTATCACCACAGTCTGCCACGTCAACGTCACTTGCCCATAAGGCGCGCATGTTGCTGGAGTGCGTAGCGATCCGTCATACCGGAAATGTAGTCCGAAACCATACGCGCCACAGCGGTCTCATCCCCACATCGTCGCAAGTCCTCATGCCAGCGGGTGGGCAACAGCTCTGGCTGCTTAAGATACAGCGGGAACAGCTCTTCGACCACAACCGTCACCTCCTCGCGCATCTTCACCACCGAAGGCGCACGATACATCCGGCTGAACAGAAAGGCGCGGATCTTTTTGAGATCAGCCCACAGTTCTGCGGAGAACTGCACCACAGGCCGCCCGCAGGCACGCAGCTCTTCCACAGACTGCGCACCGACCTCTTCCAAAGCCGCACGTGAGGTCGCGATCACATCACTGACCATCACCCCAAACACGCGGCGCAGCGCCTCATGCCGCCGCCGGATGGCCTCCAGCCCCGGATAAGTCTTATCCACATCCGCAAAAGCATCCCCGACAATCGGCAGAGTGCAGATTTCTTCTTCGGTGAAAAGCCCAGCGCGCAGGCCATCATGCAGATCATGATTGTTGTAGGCTACATCATCCGCCAACGCCGCGACCTGCGCCTCGGCACTTGCATGGGTGTGCAGCTCCAGATCATGCAGCGCGTTGTAGTCCGCCAGCGCATAAGGCAGATCCCCCACAACGGGACCATTGTGCTTGGCAATGCCTTCAAGGGTTTCCCACGTCAGGTTCAACCCATCGAATTCTGCATAATGGCGCTCAAGCGAAGTTACGATCCGCACAGCCTGCGCATTGTGGTCAAAGCCGCCATAGGGCCGCATCAGTGCATCAAGCGCATCTTCACCCGTATGTCCAAAAGGCGTGTGACCAAGATCATGCGCCAGTGCAATGGCCTCGGTGATCTCTTGATTGAGCCCCAATGCGCCGGCAATCGTGCGCGCCACCTGCGCCACCTCAATAGAATGAGTCAGTCGCGTGCGGAAATAGTCGCCCTCGTGCTCCACAAAAACTTGGGTCTTGTGCTTAAGCCGCCGGAAGGCGCTTGCGTGAATGATCCTGTCCCGGTCCCGTTGAAAACACGACCGAAAGCTGCTCTCCTCCTCCGGAATGCGCCGTCCCCGCGCACGTGCCGGATCTGAGGCATAGGGCGCATACATGTGCGTGGTCCTTGTAGCCTGTCCTTCGCTTTTCTATATTGGGTTTTACGCCCGCTTTGAACCGGGCAAATCGTGCGAATAGGACAAAAAATCATGCAGTTGCCGCCGAAAGTGACAGAAAGAGCCTTCGAAAGACTCGCAGAGATTGGCGCCGCCGATCAGGGCCAGGCCCTGCGCGTGGCTGTTGAAGGCGGCGGATGTTCTGGTTTTCAGTATGAAATCAAGCTGGACACCCCCAAGGAGGACGACCTTGTTTTAGAAGGGAGCGGCGAAAAAGTTCTGGTAGACAGCGTCTCCCTGCCGTTTCTGGCCGATGCGGTGATTGATTTCTCCGAAGAGCTGATCGGCGCACGATTTGTGATCAACAATCCCAACGCCACCAGCTCCTGCGGCTGCGGCACCAGCTTCTCGATGTAAGCGGCTGGAATCCATAGGGTGGCAGTGGACTCTACTGTGCAGACAGGTAGCGCTCTCTGTATTCAGGGGTAATATCCCACATCAGCACAAGCCCACTGGCGACAATGAGGACCCCGCCAAGCAAAACTTGCCCTGTGATCGGATCGCCAAAAACCACAGCGCCAATGATCAATGCCCATATAAACTGAATGTTCATAAGTGGTGTAACAACGAAAACTGGAAGCAGCGTCAGCGCCGCAACGCATAAAACACGTGCGCAGAAAACTGCAGCACCATATGCACACACCCAAATGATATCGCCAATTGGCATGGGCAAAAATCCAAAAGGCAGCACGACCAACATGCCACAGCCTACTGCAAGGTTGGGCCAAAACACCTGCGCGAGACAGCCACGATCTTCTCTGGTCATGCGCCGCGCAACCACCAAAGAAACCGCTCCCAGCCCACATCCTAAAATCGCAGAAACGTGACCGACGCCCAGCATAGTATTGTGCTGAAAAAACAGGCAGGTCACCCCAAGACTTCCCACAACCAACGCGATCCAAACAAAAGGCTGTACAGGCTCTTTCAGCAATGGACCGGACAGCAGTGCCACCAGCAGCGGCATCAAACCGATAAACAAAAACATCTCGGCTAACGGCAACAAACGAAATCCGAAATAGAACGAAACGGAAGCCACGAAACCTAGCGCGCTTCGCAGAGCCATGAGCCTAGGCTGACGCGTAGACAATTTTTGGGCGACACTCTCCCCAGGCTTGCAGCAGCACCAAGCTGACACCACACTGAAACCAGCGACAAGAAATCCAGCCAAAGCAAAAAACTGTGCGGGTGGATATTCTTGCGCGATGAGCTTGGTGAGTGAGTCCGCGCCGGTAATCGCAATCGAATAAGCAAAAACCGCTGCGCCCCCAAGTAAACTTATACGATCCAAAGCTAAAATCCAGACAGATCACATCAACATAAAATGAAAAACACCATAAGATGATTTATCAAAAACTAAATCACTCATAACATGTGCATGTGACGATGTCCATTTTCGCGCTTGCTGTGCTCCACTCAGCGTGGGTAGATAGCGCGACACATCCGGATCGCCATAGCGAACAAAGGACAGCCCATGAAAATCGCCACATTCAACATCAATGGCATCAAGGCGCGCATCGAAACCCTGCCCCGCTGGCTGGACGAGGCGCAGCCCGATGTGGCGATCTTGCAGGAAATCAAATCCGTCGATGAAGCCTTCCCGCGCGAGATCTTTGAAGAGCGCGGCTATCAGGTCGAAACCCATGGTCAGAAGAGCTTCAACGGGGTTGCCATCCTGTCCAAACTCCCGCTCGAAGATGTCACCCGCGGCCTACCCGGAGACGACAGCGACGAACAGGCGCGCTACATCGAAGCGACGGTGATGGGCGAAACGCCGATCCGCATCTGCGGTCTCTACCTGCCCAATGGCAACCCAACGCCGGGCCCTAAGTACGACTACAAACTCGCTTGGATGGAGCGTCTGCAATCCCGTGCCGAAGAGCTCCTCGCGACGGAAGAGCCTTTCCTCATGGCGGGCGACTACAACATCATCCCACAAGATGAAGACGCCGCCAAACCCGAGGACTGGCAGGAAGACGCCCTCGCACGCCCCGAAAGCCGCGCTGCCTACCGTCGCCTTGTAAACCTCGGCCTGACAGAAGCATTCCGTGCATGCAATACAGCCTCTGGCATGTATTCCTTCTGGGATTATCAAGCGGGTGCATGGAACCGCAACAACGGCATTCGCATCGACCACTTCCTGCTCAGCCCGCAATGCGCGGACCTCTTGCAGGATTGCCAAATCGACAAAGAAGAGCGCGGCCGCTCCAAGCCCTCGGATCATGTGCCAGTTTGGATTGATCTCGCAGCCTGAAACCCTTGGCGAGCCGGTGCGTCGCAAGGCGCACCAGCCGCGATATACAATCATTTGCCAATGATCGCTCAGGCAAGCACGACTTATTCCTGCATCTGCTCGAGCATCTCAACAACATAGGCCCCCAAGACAGGCACGATCTGCGCCACCCCTTCCGCGTTGGGATGTATCCCATCTGGCTGCATAAGCGCGCGGAGTTGATCCTCGGGCAAATCTCGGATCGCTGCGAAAAAGTCAGGCGCAAGCGTCACATTGTAGTCTGCGGCCAACGCCTCATACAGATTGTCAAAATCCTGCTTGTAGTCCGCGCCAAAATTCATTGGCGCTTGCACCCCGATCAGCATCACATCTACGTCTGCGGCCTGCCCAGCTTCGACGATCCCTGCCAGATTGGCCTTACTCACTGCCGGATCGATCCCGCGCAGCGCATCATTGCCCCCCAGTGACACAATCATCGCATCGACGTCCGGCCCCAAAGTCCACCCAACGCGCGACAAGCCACCCTGCGTGGTGTCACCAGACACGCCTGCGTTCTGCAGTTTTACATCATGACCTTGCGCGACCAGCCAGGCTTCAAGCTGCGGCACAAACCCTGCGCCCTGCGCCACGCCGTACCCATGGGTCAAGCTGTCTCCCAATGCGGCAATCACGACCGTCTCTGCGTTTGCCGCTGAGACGCCTAAAATGCTGAATGCCAATGCCTTGCCCGACAGCGACACAGCCCCATATAGGGAAGAATAAACTTTCAACAGGCGGCCTCCGACATGTCATCCATACTCTCCCTTAAAGATGCGACTTTAGCGCTGGATAGCAATGCCGGACGGATAGAAATTCTGCACGGTATCTCTCTTGATGTGGCCGCAGGAGAAACACTGGCGCTTGTTGGCCCCTCAGGCTCAGGGAAATCTTCGCTCCTCATGCTTATGGGCGGGCTCGAGCGCGCCACATCCGGTCAAATTATGGCGCTGGAACGCGATCTCTCCGCCATGGATGAAGATGCGCTCGCACGCTTCCGCCGTGAAAACATGGGCGTGGTGTTCCAAAACTTCCATTTGATCCCCACGATGACAGCACTGGAAAACGTCGCCACCCCTCTTGAACTCGCAGGGCGGAGCGATGCGCAAGAACGCGCCCGCGCGGAGCTTGAGGCCGTTGGCCTTGCCCACCGTGGAGATCACTATCCAAGCCAGATGTCAGGAGGTGAGCAGCAACGCGTGGCGCTCGCCCGCGCCTGTGCACCGTCACCACGCCTCTTGCTTGCTGATGAGCCAACCGGGAACCTTGATCAGGCAACCGGTGAAACCATTATGGATCTGCTCTTTGATCTGCATGCCAAACGCGACACCACACTGATCATGGTCACGCACTCAAACAGCCTCGCCGCGCGTTGTGAGCGCGTCGTGCGTTTGCGTGACGGACAACTGGACAATGAAACACATCTGACCTCCGTCGCGACAGAGGCCCGCGCATGAGCCTGTCAGCCGCAACGCGCATCGCACGTCGGGAAATCCGGGGCGGCCTGCGCGGCTTCACCGTGTTCCTCGCTTGCCTGATCCTTGGCGTCGCCACCATTGCCGCCATCGGCTCTGTCCGCAGCGCCATCCAGACCGGTCTCAGCACAGAGGGTGCGACCCTCTTGGGCGGGGATGCGGAGATGAGTTTCACCTACCGCCGCGCCACCGAGGAAGAGCGCGCTTGGATGGCCGCCAACACCACAGCCACCTCTGAAATCATTGATTTCCGCTCCATGGTGGTCGTACCACGCGAAGGCGGGACCGAACGCGCCTTGGCACAAGTCAAATCTGTCGACACCGCCTATCCGTTGGTTGGTGCGGTCGCATTGTCCCCAGACATCTCGCTTGAGGACGCGCTGAAGGGCCAAGACAACCTCCCCGGCGCTGTATTGCATGGCCTACTGGCCGATCGGCTCGCGCTCTCCCCCGGAGACACCTTCCAACTGGGGTCACAGCGCTTTGTCTATATGGCCCGCCTCGAGCGTGAGCCGGACACGGGTGATGGCTTCTCCTTCGCCCCCCGCGCGCTTGTCTACACGAGCGCCCTATCAGAAAGCGGCCTGCTCGCGCCCGGCACGCTTTTCACGTCACACTACCGGCTAAACCTGCCTGACCAAGTGGATCTCGCCGCGCTCGAAGCAGATGCCCGCGCGGCTTTTGAAACCACCGGCCTGCGTTGGCGGGACAGCCGCAACGGCGCGCCGGGCATCACGCGTTTTGTCGAGCGTTTCGGTGCTTTCTTGATCCTTGTCGGCCTTGCGGGCCTCGCAGTAGGCGGCGTGGGGATCTCCACGGCAATCCGCGCCTATCTTGCGCGAAAAACCGAAACCATCGCCACCTTGCGCAGCCTTGGAGCAGAGCGCCGCACGATCTTTCTCAGCTACTTTTTGCAGATCGGTTTTGTGGCCCTCATCGGCATCACCATTGGCCTGCTGCTTGGTGCTCTGCTGCCCATCGTGCTCGCCCCTCTGATTGCGGCGGTTCTCCCTTTTCCGGCCAATTTTGCCCTCTACCCGCTGCCGCTGATCGAAGCCGCGCTCTACGGTACCCTTGCAGCGGCCATTTTCACGCTCTGGCCTTTGGCACGCGTGGAAAACGTCCGCCCAAGCGCGTTGTTCCGCGACCAGCTTGGGCAGACCCGCCACTGGCCTGCGGCCCGCTACATCCTCACCGTTGCCGCCCTCATAGCCCTGCTGATCGCACTGGCCAGCTGGCTTTCTGGCTCAACACGCCTCACAATCTGGTTCGCTGGCGGCGTGGCCGTTGCCATGCTTGCCCTGACAGCAGCGTCAGCAGGCCTACGAGCCCTGCTCAACCGCCTCTCCCTGCGCATGCGCCAATCCCCGCAAGTCCGCTGGGCGCTGCAATCCGTCGGCCGCGCCTCAGAGGCCACAACACCCGTTGTCTTGTCCCTTGGGCTTGGCCTCAGCGTGCTGGCAACCGTTGGGCAAGTGGACGGCAACCTGCGCAACGCAATTGCCAGTGATCTGCCCGATGTGGCGCCGTCTTTCTTCTTTGTGGACATTCAGCGCGATCAGATGCCGCTTCTGGAAACCGAATGGGCCAACACCCCGTCGATTCACGAAGTCGAAAATGCCCCTATGCTGCGCGGCGTGATCACCCGCATCAATGACCAACCAGCCAAAGACGTGGCGGGCGATCACTGGGTTATTCGCGGCGACCGTGGCGTGAGCTATGCCAGCGACATGCCAACGGGCACCAAACTCACCGCTGGCACGTGGTGGGATCCCGCCCATGCAGGCACGCCCCAGATAAGCTTTGCCGATGAAGAAGCCGAAGAAATGGGTCTGTCACTCGGCGACAGTATGACCATCAATATCCTCGGTCGAGATATCACCGGCACGGTGACCAGTTTCCGCGAAGTGGATTTCTCCAACGCGGGCATGGGCTTTGTCATCATCATGAACGAAGCCGCCCTTGCCGGCGCACCGCACAGCTTCATCGCCACCGTCTATGCGGATGCCGAGAGCGAAGCAACATTGCTCAAAGACGTGTCTGAAACCTATCCCAATATCACGGCGATCCACGTGCGCGATGCCGCGCAACAAGTCTCGGACCTTGTGGCCCAACTGGCCAACGCGACCACCTATGGAGCCTCCACAATTTTGCTGACAGGTTTGCTGGTTATCTTTGGGGCCGCGGCGGCAGGTCAGTCTGCACGCACCTATGAGGCGGCGGTGCTCAAGACCCTTGGGGCGACTCGCAGTCAGATCCTCAAAAGCTTCGCATGGCGCGCCGCACTGCTTGGCGGCGCGGCAGGTGCCGTTGCTCTCGCCGTAGGTCTGCTCGGCGGCTGGGCCGTGATGCGGTTTGTGATGGAAAGCGACTTCATCGTGATCTGGCCCAACGCACTCTCGATCCTCACCGCGGGCATCATTGCCAACCTGCTGGCCGGGCTGGTCTTTGCCTGGCCCTCACTGGCCACACGGCCTGCCCGCATCCTACGGGCACGCGACTGACGCAGAAAAGCCGGGCACAACACCCGGCTTTTCCTCTTGCCTAAAATATCCTGGGGGAGCCCCCTTAAAGAGGGGGCGGGGGCAACGCCCCTACTCCGCAGCCTCTGCATAATCATCCATGGGCGGACAGGTGCAAACCAGATTGCGGTCTCCATAAGCGTTGTCCACCCGGTTCACTGGCGGCCAGTATTTGTCCACACGGAACGCACCGGGCGGGAAGCACCCCTGCTCACGGCTGTAGGGGCGATCCCAGTCTTTCACCAGATCTTCCATCGTGTGCGGCGCATTCTTCAGCGGGTTGTTCTCCGCATCCATACGACCTTCTTCGATGTCACGGATCTCTTCACGAATGGCGAGCATCGCATCACAGAAACGATCAATCTCCGCTTTGTTTTCAGATTCCGTGGGCTCAATCATCAACGTGCCCGCCACAGGCCAGCTCATGGTTGGCGCATGGAAGCCTGCGTCAATCAGACGTTTGGCAATATCATCCACAGTGATGCCAACGCTGTCCGCAAACGGGCGGGTGTCGATGATACATTCATGCGCCACACGGCCGGTTGGACCTTTGTAGAGCACGTCAAACGCGCCCTCGAGCCGCTTGGCGATGTAGTTGCCGTTCAGGATCGCAACACGCGTTGCCTGCGTCAGCCCCTCACCCGCCATCATCAAAACATAAGCCCAGCTGATGGGCAGGATCGACGGAGACCCAAACGGCGCAGCAGAGACAGGCCCCTCTGCGCCACCGGTGTCAGGGTGGCCGGGCAGATGTGGAGCCAGATGCGCTTTCACGCCAATTGGGCCCATGCCGGGGCCGCCGCCACCGTGCGGAATGCAGAAGGTCTTGTGCAGGTTCAGGTGGCTCACATCCCCACCAATGTCGCCCGGACGGGACAGACCCACCATCGCATTGAGGTTGGCCCCGTCGATATAGACCTGCCCGCCAAACTCATGGGTGATGCCACAGACCTCATGCACCGTGTCTTCAAACACACCATGGGTGGATGGGTAAGTGATCATGCAGCCCGCAAGGTTTTCGGCGTGTTTCTCCGCCTTTTCGCGGAAGTCTGCCACGTCAATATCGCCGTTCTCCGCCGACTTCACCGGAACCACTTTCCAGCCAACCATCTGGGCAGAGGCTGGGTTGGTCCCATGCGCGCTCATCGGGATCAGACAGACATTGCGGTGCGCCTCCCCACGGGACCGGTGATAGGCCGCAATGGTCAAAAGACCCGCGTATTCGCCCTGCGCGCCAGAGTTCGGTTGCATGGAAATCGCGTCATACCCAGTGATCTGGCACAGACGGTCATTCAAATCTTCGATCATATGGGTGTAACCCTGCGCCTGATCTTTGGGCACAAACGGGTGCATTTGCGAAAATTCGGGCCAACTCACTGGCATCATTTCCACCGCTGCATTCAGCTTCATCGTACAGGAGCCGAGAGGAATCATCGCACGATCCAGTGCCAGATCGCGATCCGCCAAACGCCGCATGTAGCGCATCATCTCGGTTTCCGCACGGTTCATGTGGAAAATCGGATGATCCAGATAGCCCGATGTGCGCAACTGTGCTTCCGGCAAGCGATACTCAGGTGTGTAATCCTCATCCGCCTGCACGATACCAAAGGCACGCCAAACCGCTTCGATTGTATGGGGATCCGTGGTTTCATCCACCGAAATGCCAACCTTGGTCTTGCCCACTTTGCGCAGGTTGATGCCTTCCTGCACCGCATGCTGCAACACACCGCGCTGCAAAAGCCCAACGTCCACGGTCACCGTGTCAAAAAAGGAGGCCTGCTCCACAGTGAAACCTGCAGCTTCCAGCCCTTTTACAAGACGCACGGTCTTGCGATGCACGCGTTGGGCAATCGCCTTCAGCCCCTTTGGGCCATGGAACACCGCATACATCGACGCCATCACCGCCAGCAGCGCCTGAGCTGTGCAAACGTTGGAGTTGGCCTTTTCACGACGAATGTGCTGTTCACGGGTTTGCAGCGACAGGCGGTAGGCCCGGTTGCCATGGCTGTCAATCGACACCCCAATGATCCGGCCCGGCATTGCACGTTTGTAAGCGTCCTTACAGCTCATGTAGGCGGCGTGCGGACCACCGTAGCCAATTGGCACACCAAAGCGCTGCGTGCTGCCCACGGCGATATCTGCGCCCATGGCGCCCGGCTCTTTCAGCAGCGTCAGCGCCAGCGGATCCGCAACAACCACACCAATCGCTTTGGTGGCATGCAAAGCATCAATCTCTTTGGTGAAGTCGCGCACATGACCATGCGTGCCCGGATACTGAAAAATAGCGCCAAAGACCTTTTCAGCATCCAGATCATCCGGATTGCCAATGATGAGTTCGATGTCCAGCGGTGCCGCGCGGGTCTGCATCACGGCGATATTCTGCGGATGGCAGTTTTCATCGACAAAGAAAGCCTTGGCTTTGGATTTCGACACCCGCTGCGCCATGGTCATCGCTTCGGCACACGCCGTGGATTCATCCAGCAAAGAGGCATTGGCCACTTCAAGACCCGTGAGGTCGCTCACCATCGTCTGATAGTTCAGCAGCGCCTCAAGACGACCTTGCGAGATTTCGGGCTGATAAGGCGTATAAGCTGTGTACCAGGCAGGGTTTTCCAGAATGTTGCGCTGGATCGCTGGCGGCGTGACGGTGCCGTAATAACCCTGCCCGATCAGGCTGGTCAGCACTTTGTTCTTGTCTGCTGTTTCGCGCATATGACGCAGCACTTCCCGCTCCGACATAGGGCGGCCAAAGTCCAGCGGCTGTTTCTGACGGATGCTCTCTGGCATCGTATCATCAATCAGCGCCTCCAGACTGTCTGCGCCAATCACCTCCAGCATCTCGTTCATCTCTTCCGGAGACGGGCCAATGTGGCGGCGATTGGCAAAATCGTAGGGCAAGTACTCTGTGGGTTTGAAGGTCATCTTCATCTCCTCAACAATCCGCAGCAACAGGTGCGCGAAGATAAAAGTCATCAGCTGGCTCAACGGTCACCGCTGAGCCAATCAAGGTTTTTACGTCGCTGTCTTGGGTCGCGGCACAAAGGAAACCTGTGCCAAATCTGGAAACGGCCGCAGGGCACATCTCCGGATGCGGTTACCCAATGAAGTCCTTGTAGGTGGCTTCGTCCATGTAGTCGTCCATCTGAGACAGGTCGGACGGTTTGATCTTGAAGAACCAAGCGCCTTCCATAGGGTCGTCATTGACCTTGCCCGGCTCATCCACAAGCGGCTCATTCACTTCAACGATTTCCCCGTCCAAAGGCGCCAGAATGTCGCTGGCCGCCTTCACGGACTCAATCACGCAGACTTCTTCGTCTTTGGTGACTTCCGTGCCCGCCTCTGGCAGTTCCACAAACACAACATCGCCCAGCTGCTCGCTGGCGTGCTCTGTGATCCCCACCACGATCAGGTCGCCTTCTGCGCGCAGCCATTCGTGCTCTTCTGTGAATTTCATTGCTTGCTCTCCTGTTGCTCAACGTTTGAAATTGGCGGGCACCAACGGCATCTTCGCCACTGTCACCGGCATGCGCTTTCCACGCACTTCACCAAAGATTTCTGTGCCAGCCGCCGCCTGTGCGCTGCCGACATATCCCATTGCGACCGGGCCATTCAGGGTGGGACCAAAGCCGCCAGAGGTGACTTCCCCAATTGGATCACCGCCTTCTGCTTGCGCAAAAAGAGGTGTGCCGGCACGCATCGGTGCGCGCCCTTGCGGGGCCAGCCCAACACGCTTGCGTGCCACACCCTCCGCCAGATCGCCAAATATCCGATCTGCGCCGGGGAAGCCGCCCGCCCGTGCACCATCTGCACGCCGCACTTTCTGGATTGCCCAGGTCAGCGCTGCTTCGATAGGCGAGGTTTCTGCATCAATGTCATTGCCATAGAGGCACAGCCCGCCCTCAAGACGCAGACTGTCGCGCGCGCCCAATCCGATCGGGGCAACCTCTTCCATCTCCAAAAGCTTACGACACAGCGCATCAGCCGCCTCTGCCGGAATGGAAATTTCATAACCATCTTCACCAGTGTAGCCAGAACGGCTGACCCAACAGGCCACACCATCAAGCTCGACTTCGGCAAAATCCATAAAGGCCATCCCGGCCACGGTTGGGTTAAGGCGGGACAGTGCCGCCTCAGCAGCAGGCCCCTGTAGCGCAACCAAGGCACGATCCGTGATTTCAGTTACCGAAACCGCTGGCGCCAGCGCCTGCGTCATCCGCGCGATGTCAGCCTCTTTGCAGGCAGCATTCACCACCACAAACAGATGATCTCCGCGATTGGCAAACATCAGATCGTCTTCGATCCCACCCGCTTCATTGGTAAAAAACCCATACCGCTGGCGGCCTTCGCCAAGGCCCAGCACGTCAACGGGCACCAGTGTTTCAAAAGCCTCAGCAGCGGCAGCGTAGCTTTCCGCTTTCAGCACCACCTGCCCCATATGGCTCACATCAAAAAGGCCCGCTTGTGCGCGTGTGTGCAGGTGCTCTTTCATCACACCCATTGGGTATTGCACAGGCATGTCATAGCCCGCGAACCCAACCATTTTGGCACCCAGATCAATGTGCAGATCATATAGCGGTGTGCGCTTCAGGTCTGCGACCGTCTCTCCCATAGGCTTCGCCCTTCCTCTTTCCGGGCGTATCCATGTTGATGGTCACATCCGGCATCCCATATCCGCGCATAGATCTTGCGCGTGCGATGCCCCCTCTGTCCTTCAGCCTGAGATCGTTATCCCTTCGGCGGGCGCACCAGACGCCACTCTCCAGAGTGTTGTTTCAAAAATGAGTCGGTCCCTTTGGCCTGAGAGTTTCCGGGGCGGTTGCTCCTTCGGCACCGGATTTCTCCAGTTCTCCCGATTCACTTGCGTGCACCGTAGTATGCAGAGGCAGAGGTGACAAGCCACTATATCGAGATCTCTTATCACGACATAAGCAAGGCTTATTTCGGGGGCTCGAAATTCACAAACCTAAGTGATCTTCTTTATGAAGGAGAAAGCGCGCTGATATCTGTCGCATCCATCAACGCCGCCAATGTGACCTGATCCAAACGCGTATAAAAGGCTTCTGCCGCCTCTCTCAAAATATCTTGCAAACGCTCCGTCGCGGCACGATCACAGCCAACCTCCGTGCCCGCACAGCACTCCTCAACCGGAAAAGGACCTTCTATCGCGCGAAAAATCTCACCAATGCAGATATCTTCTTGCTTGTGCGCAAGACGCACACCGCCTGAGCGGCCACGCTGTGTCTCAAGAAACCCCAACAAGGCAAGCTTGTGGATCACTTGCGCAAGATGATTTTCAGAAGCGTTACACTCCGCAGCAATTTCATGCTTGGTAACAAGCCGATTTGGGTTCGCTGCGCAGTACATCAAAACACACATCGCAATATTGGTTCGTTTGGTGATGCGCATCTTGAAGTCCTATTATTCGTGCCCCTCTAAATCCCCAAGCGTCTGGTTACTAATTGGTTTACGTCACGACATTGACATAGATCAAACAGCATGATCGTTACACACCATGAACACCTCTTATTTCTTTGGCTATGGCAGCCTCGTAAACGAGCGCACGCACACTTACGAAGATCTGCATCATGCAACGTTGAAGGGCTGGCGGCGCACGTGGCGCCATACGCGTCTGCGACCCGTCGCCTTTTTGACCGCCATGCCGGACCCTCATTCTTCAATCGAGGGCATCATTGCGCATGTGCCAAACAATGACTGGGCAGCCCTTGACGAGAGAGAGTTTGCCTATGACCGTGTCAGCGCAACCTCGTCGATCACACATGCCAAATCCGCTGCGGTTGACATTGCCGTCTATCAGGTCCCCAAAGACACGGGTCTCGCGCCAGACATCCGGCACCCGATCTGGCTCAGTTATCTGGATGTGGTCATCCAAGGATACCTTCGCCATTTTGGCGAGGCTGGAGTCTCTCGCTTTTTTGACACCACATCGGGATGGGATGCGCCCATTCTAAATGACCGCGCAGCACCGAACTATCCACGCACACAACAGCTCAGCGCGGCGGAAACGGCTCTTGTGGACGCACATCTGCACAGCGTTGGTGCAAAGGTCATCCCCTAAATAGCAAAGAAAAAGGCGACCCGTGGGTCGCCTTTTCAAACCGGTTTTTCTTCGGGTCAAAGCATCAGTTGATAGCTGGCGGGCGCGTATTTGTAGCCACCGTCATGACTTTCAACATAGCCAACCGCAGGCCAAGGCATGTGATAGCCAACAAAGGGCACCTTATCTGCAGCCAGCATATCAAGCACCTTACGACGCGTCGCTGCGGCGGCAGCTTTGTCCATGTCAAACTTCACTTCCCAATCAGGATAAGACAGCGACCAGACATAGTGGTTGGCGAAATCGGCGCAAAGCATCAGTTGTTTGCCGTCGCTTTCAATCATGTAGGCCATATGGCCTGGGGTATGCCCAAAGGTGCCGACCGCAGTGATGCCACTTGCGACTGAGGCACCATCTTCAATCATGTCAAAACGCTCTGCATTGGGACGCACCTTGCCTTCAAAGGCTTTGTTGCCATCAGTTTTCGCCCAAGCGTCAAACTCCACCCGCCCCGTCAGGTGCTGCGCATTGGCAAAGGTGACACCACTCTCACCTGCAACGCCACCAATGTGATCCCCATGCATGTGCGTGATGACAAGCTTGTCCACCTGATCGGGTGTATACCCTGCCGCTGCCAACGCTGCCGTGATCGCCTCCGGGCTCAATCCCGCATCAAACAAAACCAGCTCCTCGCCGGTGTTCACAATCGTAGGAGTAAAGAAAAACTGCGCTGCATTGGTCGGAATATTGGCCGCTTCAGAGGCTTTGGCAAATTCATCTGCACTGACATTCATGCCAAAGATGTTTTGCGGACCTTCCACAGTACGCGTCCCAACCAGAAGCGTGGTCACTTCAAATTGTCCCAGCTTCATTCGGTTAAAGCGTGTCGCCCCCACGCCCATCATCTCCGCCTTGGCAGACGCTGAGTTTGGCAACAAGCCCGCCGCCAAAGGCGCAGCCGCCGCCCCAGCCAACACGCTCCGACGTGACATTTTGGAAGTTTTAGTCATGGTCCAATCCTCCTGAAGAAATTACTGATCTTTTTAGTATTGCTGGGGCTACGATAGATTTCCGCATTTGGATTGCAATTCACGGTCCCTTGAGGCGCGAGAAGACGCCAGAATCCTACGAAACGCTTAATCAAACAGGGCTCAGCCGCCGTTCTTGGGCATCCTCTGCCGGATTTCTGGACAAAATGGCCTTCATGTGGGAAGGGAGGCAGCAACAGGAGATTCCCATGACGACCACCCGTTTTGCCCCTTCGCCGACAGGCCATATCCACGTTGGCAACCTGCGCACCGCGCTGATGAACTATCTGATCGCCCGCAAATCCGGCGGCACCTTTATTCTGCGCATAGATGACACCGATCCAGAACGTTCCAAACAGGAGTATGTGGATGCGATCCAAGAAGATCTGGAATGGCTTGGCCTGACCTGGGATCGGATGGAGCGCCAGTCCACACGCCTTGAGCGTTACGAGGACGCCGCGCAGCAGCTGCGCGACATGGGCCGGTTCTATGAATGCTTTGAAACACCAACCGAGCTCGACCTGAAGCGCAAGAAACAGCTCAACATGGGCAAACCGCCGGTGTATGACCGCGCCGCACTGGCCCTGTCTGACGACGACAAAGCCGCCCTTCGCGCAGAGCGTGGCACCGGCCACTGGCGCTTTAAACTTGATCATGCGCGCATCGAATGGACAGACGGTATTCTGGGCGACCGCTCTATTGACGCAGCCTCCGTGTCTGATCCCGTACTGATCCGCGCCGATGGTCAATTCCTCTACACGCTGGCCTCTGTCTGTGATGATATCGACTTTGGCATCACCGACGTTGTGCGTGGCTCCGACCACGTGACCAACACCGCGACCCAGATCCAGATCATCGAAGCACTTGGCGGCGGTGTGCCAAACTTTGCCCACCACTCCCTGCTGACCGGCCCACAGGGCGAAGCGCTGTCCAAGCGCCTTGGCACTCTGGCTCTGCGCGATCTGCGCGAAGCCGGTGTGGAACCGATGGCGCTTCTGAGCCTTATGGCACGCCTTGGCAGCTCCGATCCGGTGGAGCTGCGCAGCTCGATTGAAGAGATCGCAGAAGGTTTTGACGTCAATAAATTTGGCGCAGCGCCCACCAAATTTGACGAACAGGATCTCTACCCGCTCACCGGCAAAGTGCTGCACGAAAAGCCACTTTCTGAGATGGCCGATGACATCGCCGCCGCTGGCGTGCCTGCCGATCTGGCTGAGCGGTTCTGGAATGTGACCCGTGAAAACATCACCACCCGCAAAGACCTTGCGCCGTGGTGGGATCTTTTTGCCAATGGCGCAGAACCAGCGATTGACGAGGAAGATCAGGACTTCATCAAAGAAGCCATGACATTGTTGCCCGAAGGCCCATTTGACGACAGCACTTGGGGCACATGGACAGCCGCCGTGAAAGAGGCCACCGGCCGCAAAGGCCGCGGTCTCTTCATGCCGCTGCGCAAAGCCCTCACCGGCCAAAGCCACGGCCCGGACATGTCCGCCGTGATGCCGCTCTTGCAAGTCATCAAAGCACGCGGCTGATCTAGTCAAAAACAAAACGGCGCGCCTCTAGAGTGAGGCGCGCCGGAAACTGAGCGAATTGAGGCAACTGCCTCTGAGCAACCTTTGCCGGTCAGCTGTCTTTCACCGCAGCCGTCACAATCACCTCAACCTTCAGCACATCCCGCGCCAGTTTGGCTTCGCCACAGGCCCGCGCCGGGGCATGACCTTCAGGCACCCAAGCGTCCCAAACCGCGTTCATTTCCGCAAAATCACTCATATCAGACAGCCAGACAATCGCCTGCAGGATATGTTCGCGATCAGAGCCCGCCTCTTCCAGAAGCGCGTCCACGCGCGACAGGCAGTCACGGGTTTGTTCGGCCACCGTGTCACCTGCACCAACCTGACCACACAGGTAGGCAACCTGATTGTGGATCACAATTTTTGACATACGGGTGCCGGTGTGGATGCGCTCTATCATTGTGTAAGCCTTTGTCGTTCTTTTACTTTGGGGATGTCACTCAGCTCGGATCGCGGAAGCGATTCACAATCGGGTAGCGCCGATCCAGCCAGAAGGCTTTCCGGCTCAACCGCGCACCGGGGGCGGACTGAAAGCGTTTGTACTCGCTGATGTAAACCAGATGTTCCACACGCTTGACCGTCTCCCGATCATAGCCCGCGGCCACACACTCCGCGACGGATTTGTCCTCATCCACCAGCATATAAAGGATCGCATCCAGCACATCATACGGCGGCAGGCTGTCCTCATCTTTCTGATCCGGGCGCAGCTCCGCTGAGGGCGGCTTGTCGATGATTGCAGGCGGGATCACCTCGCCTTCCGACCCCATCATCCAGTCTCGATGCACGTCGTTGCGCCAGCGCGAGGTTTCAAACACCCGCGTTTTATACATGTCTTTGATCGGGTTATAGCCGCCCGCCATATCGCCATAAATCGTGGCATAACCCACCGCGACCTCAGACTTGTTGCCCGTGGTCAAAAGCATCTCGCCAAACTTGTTGGACATGGCCATCAACAACAGCCCGCGCAGGCGGCTCTGGATGTTCTCTTCAGCAAGCCCGGTCTCCAGCCCTTCAAACAGCGGCGCCAGCGTGTTGGTGATCGCGTCCCGCCCTTCCACAATAGGCACATAGTCATAGCGCACGCCGAGCCGTTCCGCGATGTCTTTGGCGTCATCCAGCGAACCCTGCGACGTGTACTCACTTGGCAGCATCACACAGCGCACATTCTCCGCGCCCAGCGCATCCACCGCAATCGTCGCCACAAGCGCACTGTCAATGCCACCAGACAAGCCCAGCAGAACCTTGGAAAATCCACTCTTGCCCATGTAGTCACGCAGGGCCTCAACACAGACGCGATAATCCTGCTCCTCGCCCGCAGGCAGCACCGCTTTAGGGCCATCTTTGCAGCGCCAACCCGCGCTTGTACGCTCAAAATCCACATGCGCCACAACTTCGTCAAACACCGGCAGCTGCACCGCAAGCTGCCCACCCGGGTTCAACACAAAGGAGCCGCCATCAAACACCTGATCGTCCTGCCCGCCAACCATGTTGAGATAGACCAGCGGCAGCCCCGTCTCGATCACCCGCGCCACCATATGGCTCATCCGGCGATCAAACTTGTCGCGGTAGTAAGGTGAGCCATTGGGCACCACCAAAAACTCCGCCCCGGTCTCCTCCAGAGTTTCCGGCACATCGGCAAACCAAGCGTCCTCACACACAGGCGAACCCACCCGGACCCCGTTCACATTGTAAGGCCCACCCATAGGGCCATGGTCGAACAGACGCTCTTCATCAAACACGGTGTAATTCGGCAGGTTGTGCTTGCGCTGAATATGGGCAATTTTGCCGCCACGTAGGATGAAATAGGCGTTATAAAGCGCTTCACCTTCTTTCAGCGGGCCACCCACAGCCACAACCGGCCCATCCGCACAATCTTTGGCAAGCTGCTCGATCTCGGCCAAGGCCGACGCCTGTAACGCAGGCTTCAGGATCAGATCCTGCGCGTTATAGCCCACAATGAACATTTCAGGAAAAGCCACCATATCGGCACCCGCCGCTTTCGCCTCCTGCCAAACCGCACGCACCTTGTCCGCATTACCGGACAAATCCCCCATGACCGGATTGGCCTGTGCCAACGTCAAACGGAAAGTATCGGTCATTGGTGGTCTCCTATACCGCAGCTCTTGGCAGAGATGTAGCAGACACAGCGCCAAGGAAAAGCGCAAAGCACCGCAATTTATCGGCCTTCTCCGCGCATTTGCACGCCTCGCCTGTTTCTGATGCGCAAAACAGTTTGCCCCGCCGACGCCCATGTCCTAAAATCTGGTTAAAGCGTCTCGCACAAACGAGCGCCACCATGGGGAAATTCGAGGCCAAAATTATGCGCGGAACTCAGGCACTTACTTTAGCCATCCTGCTCGCCGGGGCACCTGCCTTTGCACAGGACAGCCAGGTTCTGACCAAACAATACGATGACGGAGGCGTCTACGAAGGCACCTTCAAAGGGGGCTTACAGCATGGCACCGGCAGCTATCGCTTGCCCAATGGCTATGAATATGAAGGCGAGTGGAGCGAAGGGGAAATTCGCGGGCAAGGCATCGCCCGGTTCCCCAATGGCTCGGTCTATGAAGGCGCCTTTGAAAAAGGCAAACCACACGGTATCGGCAAAATCACCTTCACCGACGGTGGCACCTACGAGGGCGAGTGGGCAGATGGCAAAATCACCGGCACCGGTGTCGCAAGCTATGCCAATGGCGTGCGCTACGAAGGCGAATTCCAGAATGCCAATCACCACGGCAAAGGGGTGATGATCAGCCCAGAGGGCTACCGCTATGAAGGCGACTGGCTCAATGGCATCAAAGAGGGACTTGGCAAAATCACCTACAATGATGGCACCATTTACGATGGTGAAATCAAGGCGGGCGAACGCGCCGGCCAAGGCCGCCTCACCATGCCCGGCGGGCTGATCTATCAGGGCACATGGGTTGCAGGTCAGATCGAAGGCGATGGCACTTTGACCCAACCCAATGGCGACGTCTACGTCGGCCAGCTCGTGGGTGGCCAGCGCCAGGGCAAAGGCACTGTGACCTACGCCAATGGCGACACCTATGAGGGCGATTTCGCATCCGACCAGCGCCATGGTCAGGGCACGTTCAAAGGCACCGATGGCTACATCTACACAGGCGCCTGGCAAGAGGGCCGCATAGCGGGCAACGGTCAAGTCACCTACCCCGATGGATCCGTCTATGTCGGACAGTTTCAGGATGACCTTGCCAACGGTCAGGGCAAAATCACCTATACGGATGGCTCAACCTACGAGGGCGATTGGCGCGCGGGTGTGATTGATGGCACCGGCAAAGCCACCTATGCCAACGGCCTTGTATATGAGGGCGAATTCCGAAGCGCACGCAACCATGGGCGCGGGGTTATGACCTATGCCGATGGCTACCGCTATGAGGGCGAATGGCGCAATGGTCAGCGTCATGGCACTGGCACCGCCACCTATGCCGACGGCACTGTCTACACAGGTGAATTTGCCAATGGCCAGCGCGAAGGCAGCGGTGAGATCGTCATGCCTGATGGTTTCAAATACGCCGGTGAATGGCAGGCTGGCGAAATCAACGGCATCGGTGTGGCCACCTACGCCAATGGCGACATCTACGAAGGCACGTTCAAAGCTGGCAAACGTCAGGGCGAAGGCACCATGCGCTACGCCTCCGGCGAAGAGCGCAGCGGCAACTGGAACAACGGGTCTCTGCCAGAAAACGACGGCTAATTTGTTTTGTAAGCCCTGTCAGAAAGCCGCGCTCTTGGCGCGGCTTTTTTATGGTCACATTGCTCAGCAAATCACCAAGGCACCGGCACACCTGCATAATCATAGAAACCGCCGCTTTCTGCAGGTGTCAGCTCCTCCAAAACACCAAGCAACCTCTCGGCGGCCTTCTCGGCACTGTGCTTTTTGTGGGCCGGATAGTTTGCGGTAAAAGCAGTCTCCACCGTCCCCGGATGCAGTGCCACACAGATCGACTGGTTGTGGCTGCGTGCCAGCTCAATCGCCCCAGTATGGATCACTTGATTGAGCGCGGCCTTGGACGCGCGGTAGGAATACCAGCCCCCTGCCCGATTGTCGCCAATGGAGCCAACCCGCGCTGAAAGTGCCGCAAACACACCCCGCTCTTTGCGCGGCAAAAGCTTGGCGGCATGCCGCAACACCAGCGCTGGCCCAATCGTGTTCACCGCAAACTGCGCCGCCATCTCTTCCGCAGAAACCTCTCGCAGAGATTTTTCCGGCCCTTCTTGCGTCACGACCAATGCCCCGCTGGCCACAAAGATGAGGTCAAATGGCCCCTCGAGCGCCGCCAGTGTCGCTTCGACTGAAACAGGATCGGTGATGTCAAACCCATCTCTGCTGCGCGAAAGCCCTGTCACTGCAACCCCACGCGCGCCCAGCGCAGTTGCAACCGCTGCCCCAATGCCGCCACTGTCCCCAATCACCAAAGCGCGCATGATTCACCTCCCTATTTTTAAAGTCATACGCGCCACCACGCGCCTTGGCTCCATTTAGATCAAAACAATCGGCATGACTCAGCACTGCTGCAAAGCCGCAAAACCCGATGCACGTCACACAAAACCAAACACACAAAACGCACCCACTTTTGGTCTTTTCATTTGCCAACACCCATGTATAACTCTGCGTCATGACACGTTTGGCCCATATCGCATCATCCGCACGCCTTCCGGCGCCGTTTGCGCGTGGCCTCGACCTACTCCTAGTCCGCCTCTGAGCGTGACCCTGTCGGCGCGCGTGCTCAGAGGAGAACAGTCCGCGCTGAAAGTCTGAACCGCCCCAAGGCAACCCGACACTGACAGGTCTCTAGGAACTCTCCATGCTCGACGTCAAAGCATCAAAACACCGGATCGCGTTTTCAAAAACGCGCCAGTCCGACGCCGGCATCGCCTCAGGCAACCACAATTTTGCAGACAGCACCCCAGTCGCCGTCTGCCAACCGCATATCTAAACAGGAACAATACCCATGTCTGACAACCGCGTTGTTATTTTTGACACCACCCTGCGCGACGGCGAGCAAAGCCCGGGCGCGACCATGACCCACGACGAAAAGCTCGAAATCGCAGAAATGCTCGATGACATGGGCGTCGACATCATCGAAGCTGGTTTCCCGATCGCATCTGAGGGGGATTTTGCCGCTGTGTCCGAAATCGCCACACGTGCCAAAAACTCCCGTATCTGCGGTCTGGCCCGCGCCAATATCGCAGACATCGATCGCTGCTGGGAGGCGGTGAAACACGCAGAGAAAAACCGCATCCATACGTTTATCGGCACCTCCCCTCTGCACCGCGCCATTCCCAACCTCACCATGGATGAGATGGCCGACAAAATTCACGAAACGGTCAGCCACGCCCGCAACCTCTGTGAAAACGTGCAGTGGTCCCCAATGGACGCCACCCGCACCGAGTGGGATTACCTCTGCCGCGTGATCGAAATCGCGATCAAAGCTGGCGCAACCACAATCAACATCCCAGACACCGTGGGCTACACCGCCCCAATGGAAAGCGCGGATCTGATCAAAAAGCTGATCGAAACCGTGCCCGGTGCAGATGATGTGATCTTTGCCACCCACTGCCACAACGACCTTGGCATGGCGACAGCCAACTCGCTGGCCGCCGTGGCCGGTGGCGCGCGCCAGATCGAATGCACCATCAACGGTCTGGGCGAGCGCGCGGGCAACACGGCGCTCGAAGAAGTTGTGATGGCACTCAAAGTGCGCAACGACATCATGCCTTGGACCACCGGCATCGACACAACTAAACTGATGAACATCTCCCGCCGCGTGGCCACCGTGTCCGGCTTCCCGGTGCAGTTCAACAAGGCCATCGTCGGCAAAAACGCCTTCGCGCATGAAAGCGGCATCCACCAGGATGGCATGCTGAAGAACAAAGAGACCTTTGAAATCATGCGCCCGGAGGATGTGGGACTCTCCGGCACCTCCCTGCCACTCGGCAAACACTCCGGCCGCGCCGCACTGCGTGACAAGCTGGAACAGCTCGGCTTTGAAGTCGGTGACAACCAGCTCAAAGACATCTTTGTGCGTTTCAAAGAGCTGGCCGACCGCAAGAAAGAGGTGTTTGACGATGACATCGTCGCCCTTGTGCGCGCAGGCAGCGGTGAGGACGAAGATGACCGCCTGCAACTCGTGTCCATGAAAGTGGTCTGCGGCACAGGTGGCCCGGCGGAGGCGACCGTGGAGATGGAAGTCGACGGCGAAGATGTAACCGCCACCTCTGAAGGCGACGGCCCGGTCGATGCAACATTCAAAGCGATCCGCGAAATCCACCCAAATACCGCCCGCCTGCAACTCTATCAGGTGAGCGCCGTGACCGAAGGCACCGATGCGCAGGCCACTGTCTCCGTACGTCTTGAAGAAGATGGCGTGATCGCCACGGGTCAGTCCGCCAACACCGACACTGTGGTGGCCTCCGCCAAAGCCTACATCCACGCGCTCAACCGTCTTCTGGTGCGCCGTGACAAAGTAGGAGAAGGTGTGGATACGAAAGAAGTGTCTTACAAAGACCTCGCCTAAGCCTCAGCCAGAAGCGAGAGCAGAGCCGCCTTCGGGCGGCTCTTTTTGTTCAGCCGATCACCATGTTGCCAGCCATGCCAAGCGCAAATCCGGCAACGGCACCTAAGGCTGGTGCATAAGCCCCAGTCTCATGCGCTTCTGGCGCGACATCCTGAAAAATCAGGTACAGAATGCCTCCCGCGGCAAACATCATGATCGCACCAAGCGTCTCTGGCTGATCGGAGAGCAATAGCAAGCCGAGGCCCGCGCAAATTGGCCCAAGCGCAGCCAGAAACAAAAACGCCAACATGACCTGAGTTGCAGAGAGTTTTCCCCGGGTCCAAATCTCTCGAAAGGCGGCGAAACCTTCTGGCAAGTTCTGCAGAAACATCATTGCAGCCAACAGTTTGGCTGTCGCAGCTTCTGTGACCAACAGCGCACCCAGCGCCATAGCTTCTGGCAAAAAGTCCAACATCATTGCCAAAACAAGCGCCCCGCTGCCCCCAGCACGCGCCAGCGCAGCATCCACCAAGGCAAAGCAGACACCGCCTCCCAGCAGTAACCCGACGGCAAGCCCAACCGGCAGAACTTCTGCGCCCTCCGGCACAAGCACAAGCGCAATCGCCGACAGCAAAGCGCCGCCGCCAAATGCCGTGACGGCTTTTACAAAACGTGCCTCAACAACGGTGTTGGAAATGTGTTCGAAACGGGCCAAAAGCCCGCCAAGTGGAATTGCCAGCCCTGCGAAGAGTGACAACAATAAAGCATAATGAATCGCAACCATAGGTGGAAACTACCTTGCAATCGGCGAGGTGAAAACCGCAATCTGGTCAAACTCTCAAGCAATCGCAGCATGTTACGGCCAAGCCGCCAAGCGAACGCTCACCCTTTTCCAAGATCTTCCAATATCGGGCAATCCGGCCGCGCATCGCCAGCGCAGCTCGCAACCAAATGACTAAGCGTCGCTCGCATGGCCTGCAAATCCGCGATTTTTGCATCAATATCCGCAAGGTTGCGCTCAGCAACCCGCTTCACATCGGCACTGGCCCGCCCCTGATCCTCATATAGCGCCAGGAGCGTCCGACAGTCTTCAATAGAAAAACCAAGTCCCCGCGCACGGCCCAAGAATGTCAGTTTATGCAGGTCCGTCTCCGCAAAGCTGCGATAGCCATTCTCTCCCCGCGCGGGTGTCACAAAGCCAATATCCTCGTAATAGCGGATCGTCTTCGCTGGCAGACCGGATCGTTTTGCCACCTCACCAATATTCATGCGCGTGCCTCCCTCAAAACCGGCGTCACACGGCGCAAGCGCAGCGCATTTGACAGCACAAACACGCTCGAAAGCGCCATCGCCCCCGCCCCTAGCATCGGCGACAGCGCCGGTCCGCCAAAGGGCACCAACACACCCGCCGCCACCGGGATCAGCGCCACGTTATAGCCGAAGGCCCAGAACAGGTTCTGGCCAATGTTGCGGATCACCCTGTGGCTCACCTCAAAGGCGTTGATCACCCCAGCAAGATCGCCAGACATCAGCACCACATCGGCCGCTTCCATCGCCACATCCGTGCCCGTACCAATCGCCAGCCCAACGTCAGCGCTGGCCAGCGCTGGGGCATCGTTGATCCCATCGCCCACAAAGGCGACGTTGCCAAAAGCTGCGCGCAGCTCTTGGAGCGCTGCGACTTTGCCATCCGGCAACACCTCAGCCGCCACATGGTCAATCCCCAACCGAGCAGCCAGCGCTTCGGCTGTGCCCCGCGCATCTCCGCTGATCATTGCCACCTTAAGGCCCATCTCGTGCAACACGCGAACAGCCGCTTCTGAGCCCGGCTTCACAGGATCAGACACCGCAAGAACCGCAGCCGCTTGCCCGTCGATCGCAACACAAATCGGTGTTTTTCCTGCTTCTGCAAGGGCATCCATCTGCGCCTCAAACGTCGCGAAAGACACCGCCTCCTGTGCCATAAAGCGCGCCGCGCCCACCAGCACACGACGGCCAGAGACTTCCGCCGAAATCCCCATGCCAACCTGCGCTTCAAAATGCTCGACATGTGGCACATCCAGCGCGCGCGCCTCTGCTCCACGCACAAGCGCCCGCGCCAGTGGATGCTCTGAACGGGCCTCTGCCCCTACAACCAGTGTTAGCACCTCAGCCTCGTCAAAACCTTGCGCCAGCGCCACATCGGTCAGCTCAGGTTGGCCCATCGTCAGCGTGCCGGTCTTATCAAAGGCCACCACCTTGCAGTCGCGCAGGCTCTGCAGGGCATCGCCTTTGCGAAACAACACCCCAAGCTGCGCGGCGCGGCCTGTGCCCACCATGATCGACGTCGGCGTCGCCAGCCCCATCGCACAGGGGCAGGCAATGATCAGCACCGCAACAGCCGCCACCAGCGCAGGGCCAAAGGCCGGAGCAGGCCCCACCAGCATCCAGATCAAAAATGTGAGTGCCGCAACGACCATGACCACAGGCACAAACACTGCCGTCACCCGGTCCACGCGCGCCTGAATGGGCAGTTTTGCGCCCTGCGCATCGCGCACCATGGCCACGATCTGCGCGAGCATTGTCTCGCGCCCAACCTTCTCGGCCTCATAGCGCAGCGCACCCTGCCCGTTGATCGTGCCGCCGATCACAGCCTCTCCAGCACCTTTGGCCACGGGCACAGGCTCCCCCGTCAACATGCTCTCATCGATATAGGACTGCCCATCGATCACACGTCCATCCACGGCCACCCGCTCTCCGGGGCGCAGGTGGACCACATCGCCCACCGCAACGGCATCAATCGAAACCTCCTGCACCGCACCTTTCCGTTCAACCCGGGCAACACGGGGCTGTAGCCCGATCAATTGCCGTATCGCCGCCCCGGTACGCCCTTTGGCACGCGCTTCCATCCACCGCCCTGTCAGGATCAACACAACAATCACCGCCGCCGCTTCATAGTAAACATGCGCGGCGCCAACTGGCAGCCAACCCGGCGCAAAAGTGGAGACAACGGAAAACAGATAGGCCGCACTTGTGCCCAAGGCGACGAGCGAATTCATCTCAGGCGCCCCTTTGAACAGCGCCGGAAACCCTTTTGCATAAAATTGTCGTCCAGGTCCTGCCAGCAAGGCAGATGTCAGGACAAACTGCATCACATAAAGCGTCTGCATCCCAACATGGGCCATCAACCAGTGATGCAACGCCGGGATCAGATGGCCCCCCATCTCTGTCACAAACACCGGCAACGCCAAGGCGGCCGCGATACAGACATCGCGCTTCAGCTTGGCCGCTTCATCGACCTTCGCGTCACTCTCTGGGGAGTCGTCCTCCTGCACACGTGCTGGATAGCCAGCCTTGGTGCTGCGCGCCGCAATCTCTCCCGGACTTGCCGCACCATCGAGATACTGTACCGTCGCAGTTTCAGTGGCAAAATTCACGTTTGCAGCCACCACGCCCGGCGCTCCGGCCAGCGCCGCTTCCGCCTTTCGCACGCAGCCCGCACAACTCATTCCAGCCATCGCATAGGTGACCGAACGCACCCGCGCCGGGTATCCAGCATCTTTCAGTGCGCCCAACACGGCCTCTGTGCCCCCATCCCGCACCACAACCCGCGCACTCTCATTCGCGAGGTTGATCTCTGCGGTTTCCACGCCCTCCGCTTTCGTCAGCGCCTTTTCAGCACGCGAAACGCATCCGGCACAGCTCAGGCCGTCAAGGTAAAAGGTCAATGTCTGCATGGATCTGTCTTTGTCTGAGTCGGCAATATGCGCCGCTAAAAGATATAAAGGTTCCAGTGAATGGAAGGTCAAGGGCGCGTTGTGGCCCCCTGCCATGGCTCAAAAATTGTCCCGCACCTCCGCTCAACGCATTGATATTGATCAACAAGCGCAGGAAATTCGCACATTTTGCCAAGCTTCCTCAAAAGAATTCTGTGGGCCCAAGCCACTTTCTATTTGATCTCCAATTTAATTTGACGCAAAAATTAAGTATAGGAGACTTAGGGAGGACACCCATGTTTGTGGGATTGGATCTGGGCACGTCTGGTTTACGTGCGCTTTTGATTGATGCGCGCCAAACCGTGATCGCAGCACGCGAGGCCCATTATGACACCTCTCGTCCCCACGCAGGCTGGAGCGAACAGACCCAATCTGATTGGATCCGCGCCACCAAAGACGTCTTCACCCAACTGGCCACAGACTTTCCTGCTGAAGTTGCAGCGGTCAAAGGCATAGGCGTCTCTGGCCACATGCACGGCGCAAACCTGCTGGATGAAAACGGCACCCCCCTGCGCCCCTGCATGATGTGGAATGACACCCGCTCCGTTTCTCAGGCCGCACAGCTTGATACCACGGCACAGGTACGGACGCTCTCGGGCAACATCGTCTTCCCCGGCTTCACCGCACCGAAAGTGGCATGGGTGGCAGAAAACGCGCCAGAGACCTTCGCCAAGACCGCCAAAGTCTTGCTGCCCAAGGATTATCTGAACTTCTGGCTTACAGGTATCTATGCCTCTGACATGTCTGACAGTGCAGGCACCAGCTGGCTCGACGTTGGCGCGCGGGACTGGTCAGACACCTTGCTTGACGCCTCCGGCATGCGCGTCGATCAAATGCCAAAGCTCTTTGAAGGGTCTGAAGCCATCGGCACGGTGCGCGACGATATCGCCTCAGAGCTTGGCCTGCCCAAAGGCGTGATTGTCGCCGCAGGTGCCGGAGACAACGCCGCCGCCGCTTGCGGCATTGGCGCGCTGAACGAAGGCGACGGCTTCGTCTCTCTTGGCACCTCTGGCGTGTTGCTCACCGGACGCGACGCTTATGCGCCCAAGCCTGAAAGCGCTGTCCACACCTTCTGCCACGCCATTCCCGGGCGCTGGTATCAGATGGGTGTGATCCTGGCCGCCACCGACAGCCTCAACTGGCTCGCCCGCAACCTAAATCAAAGCCCCGCTGACCTCACCAAAGCCTTGGGCGACAGCATCACAGGCCCCGGACAAATCCGATTTTTGCCTTATCTGTCCGGCGAACGCACACCGCACAATGACGCCGAAATTCGCGGCGGCTTCCTCAACATCGACATTAATTCTGGCCCCGAAGCCCTCACCCAAGCGGTGCTCGAAGGCGTGGCCTTCGCACTGCGCGACAATTTTGAGGCACTCAAATCCACCGGCGCGCAGCTCGATGGCCTGATTGCCATTGGTGGCGGCGCGCAATCGCCCTATTGGGTCGAGCTCATCGCGACCTTGTTGAACCTGCCAATCTCTCTGCCGGCCGCAGGAGAGTTTGGAGCCGCGCTTGGTGCGGCGCGCCTCGCTATCTGTGCCGCAACAGATGCATCCCCCAAAGACATCATGACCAAACCCGCGATCGCCAAAACGATCGCCCCGCGCACCGAGCTGCGCGACGCCTACGAGGCAGCCTACGCCGCCTTCGTCAAAACTTACCCCGGCATAAAGGCCCTGACACAATGACCGACTTTTTCAAAAACATCGCCCCCATCCAGTTTGAAGGCGCCGACAGCACCAACCCAATGGCCTTTCACCACTACAATCCTGATGAGGTTGTTCTGGGCAAACGTATGGAAGACCATCTGCGTTTTGCCGTGGCCTACTGGCACTCCTTTGCATGGGAAGGCGGCGACCCATTTGGCGGCCAGACCTTTGAGCGCCCCTGGCATCCGCAAACCCGCATGGATATGGCCAAAGTCAAAGCCGATGCCGCCTTTGAAATGTTTGACATCCTCGGCCAGCCCTACTTCTGCTGGCACGACGCAGACGTGCGCCCCGAAGGTGACAGCTTTGCCGAAAGCCTGAAGAATTTCGAAGAGATCATTGATTACTTTGAAGAAAAGATGAGTACGCGCGCCATCAAACTGCTCTGGGGCACCGCCAATATGTTCAGCCACCGCCGCTGGATGTCCGGCGCATCGACCAACCCGGATCCAGAGGTGTTTGCCTATTCGGCGGCCACCGTGAAAACCTGCATGGACGCCACCAAACGTCTGGGCGGCGAAAACTACGTGCTCTGGGGCGGCCGCGAAGGCTATGAAACCCTACTCAACACCGACATGGGCCGCGAGCTTGATCACATGGGCCGCTTCCTCAACATGGTGGTGGACTACAAGCACAAGATCGGCTTCGAAGGCGCCATTCTGGTGGAACCCAAACCGCAGGAGCCGTCTAAGCACCAGTATGATTTTGACGCCGCCACCTGCTATGGTTTCCTGCAGAAATACGGCCTCGAAAACGAAGTAAAACTGAACCTGGAGCAGGGCCACGCCATCCTTGCCGGTCACAGCTTTGACCATGAGATTGCCACCGCTGCTGCCCTCGGCGTGCTTGGCTCTATCGACATGAACCGCAACGACTATCAATCCGGCTGGGACACCGACCAATTCCCAAACAACGTGCCAGAAGTGGCCCTGTCCTACTATCACATTCTGAAAGCGGGCGGCTTCACCACTGGCGGCACCAACTTTGACGCCAAGCTCCGCCGCCAGTCACTGGACGCAGAGGATCTCATCGCAGCCCATGTGGGCGGCATGGACATCTGCGCCCGAGGCCTCAAAGCCGCCGCAGCGATGATCGAGGATGGCGGCTTGGATCAGGCCCTTAGCGAACGCTACGCAGGCTGGGACAGCACAGAGGCCAAAGCCATGCTGGCCGGGGATCTGGACAGCACCTTTGCAGATGTCATGAGCGGGAAAATCAACCCATCGCCAAAATCCGGCCGTCAGGAAATTCTCGAAAACTACGTGAATAGGTTCGTGTAAGATACTGTTTTACATACGCTTAAATAGCGCCCCCAGCACTTCACCCAAAGTGTGAGGGCAACAATTCAAGGAAGGGTAGCCATGCGCCATCTCCTGTTCTGCTCCGTCGCTCTCTGGCCTGCTTTGGCAGTTGCCTCACCGCTGCCCAAGGCGGATGCGATTTTCCCGGAACAGGACATGGCAGAGGTCAAACTTGGCCAGTTGCTCTTCTATGATCCCATCCTGTCAGGCAACAAATCCGTCTCCTGTGCTTCCTGCCACCACCCGGATCTGGGCACATCTGATGGCCTGTCTTTGGGCCTTGGCGATGGCGCAATTGGCCTTGGCCTGAACCGTAAAATCGATCCTGAAAATCCACCTGAACAGCGCATTCCCCGCAACGCGCCTGCGCTCTGGAACCTCGGCGCAACTGAATTCACCGTCTTCTTCCATGATGGACGCCTAGAGGACGATCCATCACGCCCCTCTGGCATCCGCACCCCGCTCGGCGCAGAGATGGAAATGGGCTTTGACAATGCCCTGGCAGCACAGGCGATGTTTCCCGTGCTCTCAGGCGATGAAATGGCCGGGCATTACTCCGAAAACGATGTGTCCCAAGCCGTTCGCCTCGGCCAGCTCACCGGCCCCGGCGGTGCGTGGGACATCTTGGCCAAACGGGTCGAAGCCATACCAGCTTACAGAATAGCCTTTGACGAGGTCATCGGCGCTGAGCCCATCAAATTTCACCACATAGCCAATGCAATGGCGGCCTTCATCGCCTTTGAGTGGCGCGCGGATGCCTCCGCCTTTGACGCCTACTTGCGTGACGGCACCCCACTCAATGCCGATGCTTCCGAGGGCATGGAGCTGTTCTACGGCAAAGCGCAATGCAGTACTTGCCACACCGGCCAATTCCAAACCGATCACGACTTCCACGCCATTGCTCTGCCCCAAATCGGCCCCGGCAAAGCAGCACGGTTTGAACGCCACAACCGCGATGTTGGCCGCGGCCGCGTGACCGGCGCGGCCGAAGATTTCTACCGCTTCCGCACCCCATCACTGCGCAACATCACCCAGACCGCCCCCTACGGACACAACGGTGCCTTCACAAGTCTTGAAGCCATTGTGCGCCATCACCTGACGCCAGAGAGATCCCTGTCAGCGTATTCACTCGCGTCAGCCACTCTATCTGATGGGGATTTTTTAAATGATTTCAATTTGATGAACGATGAACCTGAAGTAAATCGGATCGCTCAGGCCAGCGATCTGCCCCCGGTGTCGCTCACCAACACAGAGGTCCGCCAGATCATCGCATTTCTGGAAAGCCTGACAGATTACGATGCCATCAAAGGGCGGCTTGGCGTGCCAAGGTCCGTGCCTTCAGGTCTCCCCCTAGACAACTGATATCACTCAACTCTTCGGCCAAGCGACCACACCAGAACCACGCTTGATCTGCCAGTGTCCGTTTGTCGGCACCTCATGCCATGCGCCTTCCGTTGCATCCGGCCAGATCACCCGCACCTTAACGGTCTCAGCGTCCCCCAACCCAAAATGCGCCGCGCCAGCCACGCCCCCGGCATGGCCGCCGCCAACCGTGATTTCACGCGTATAGGTGCGTGCGCCCGCTTGCACTTCAATCACCGCGCCCACTGCATCCCGGTTTGGCCCGTCATTTTGTAAACTCACAGACACCCAGCTACCCGCCGCCTCACTGACGTTCTGATACACTTCCAGCGGTGCGCGCCGATTGACCACGGCCAAGTCCAGCAATCCATCACCATTCAGATCCACCAGCGCCGCACCACGGCTACGCGCCAAAGTGGCGATCCCAGCCACGTCGCCCTGCTCGTCAAAACGGCCATCCGGCAATTGCACCAACAGGTTGTTGGGATCATCCATCGCCGCGCCGGGCATCTGCTGCACATTGCCCTTGGCAATAAACACATCATCCAGACCATCATTGGTCACATCGCCAAAGCTGATGTGCCATCCCGTCGAGGGCCGCCCATCCCCCCCGGTATAGGGCCGATGCGCAGAGGTGCCCAATTCATAGGGCACATCTTCAAAGGTCGGCAGCGCCGGATCGACGCGTTTCATCAACCGCTGATCGCCCATTGAGGAGAGAAACACCTCATTCACACCATCAAAATCCAGATCACGCTCCGCAATGCCCATGCCCCACAACATATGTGTCGCCCAGCCGTCAGCCTCGCCATATAGTCGTGGCTCCGATTCCATGGCCCAAAGCTGCTCTGAACCGCCGCGCACATAATAGTGGCGATCATTGCTCATGCGCAGATCAGCCCGCCCCTTGCGGCCCCAGTCTGAGAACAGGATCGACAGCGGGCAAAACCCTGGCTCCAAAGAACGATGAGCGTACCCTTCGTCTGTTGGGCGAAACAAATCATTGGCATCGCAGGCCTCAAACGGCCCCGCTGGATCTTCCCGATCTACGTAATTGCCAAAAGCCAGGGTCGGCAACGCGTTGTCACCTTCCCATGTGGCGGAAAACGCCGTGGTCCAGGCGTCGCCCCCGTCAAAGCCAGGCAGATCCATCGCGGCAAAGCTGCACGCGGGCCCGCCTTTGAAGATCTTATTCTCCCCCACACGCAACGCCACCAGATCCTGCCAGCCGTCGCCATCGATATCGAGCGCGTAAAACCCGGTTGTGCCAGTGATCTGTAATGCCGCCGGAGTCTGCTCTTCCAACACAACGGCACCGCCGAGCGCACTTTGATTGCGCAACAAGACCGGTGGATTCGCACCTCCAGCCGCGACCAGCTCTGACAACCCGTCCCCGTCACAGTCAAATGCCGCCACGCCGCCGCCGACAAAGAACTCCCAGCCGCCATCGTAAACGTGGGACGCGACCTCTACCGGCGCAAAGCGCACCTCTGCGACAGCCCCGCTTGCGGCCACCATTGCTGCGCTGCTCAACAGTTTATGCCACATGATCCGTCATCCCCTGCAAAGCGCTTTCAGAAACATTTTCAAGTGCATAGGCCGCAGCCCCTCGCGCCCACATCAAGTTGCCCCACTTGTGAATCACCACTTCCGGCGGCGCTTTATCGATCTGCACAATCAACTTGCGCATCGCATCAATCACCTCTTCCGCATAAAGATGACTGGATTGCATCTGTTCGCCCGCAAGAATGATCAATTCCGGGTCAAAGATGTTCACCAGATTGGCCAGCCCCATGGCAAACATGCGCCCAGCGCGCTCCACGATCGAGGCAGAGACCTCATCGCCCTCTTTGGCCGCTGAAAGAATATCCCCCACCTGCCGCTCCGCCATTTCGCCGGTGGCAATCATCGCCTCACGCATCAACGCATAGTCAGCAACATACGCCTCCAGACAGCCCCGCTGCCCACAGCGACACAACGCCCCTTCAAGCTGGACTTTGGTATGGCCAAACTCCGCACCACACCCACGTGTGCCCCGATAAATCTCATCGTTGATCACGATGCCCATACCAACACCACTCTCAATCGTAACCACGATGAAGTCGCTGTGCCCCTGCCCAAGACCAAAGCTTTTTTCAGCCATAGCCACCAAATTGGCGTCGTTGTCCAAGAACGCAGGGATCCCAAGCGCGGCCTCTAGCACTGTCCCAAATTCAACATTGCGCGCGGCAAGTGAGGGCGACCAATGCACAAAGCCGCGCGGGGCATCCACAATCCCCGCAATGCCGAGCCCAAGAGCGGCAACATCCTTGAGGGCTCGACCGATTTTCTGGGCGAGCGCCTCCACCAGAACCGCAAGCTCTTGCGCAAGATCCTCAGCGGCGAAAACCCCATGCGCCAGTTCGGCTTCGTGATCCGCCAGATGGTTGCCCTCAAAATCCAGAAGCACCAGAGAAATGGTGCGGTTTGAAATTTTCGCCCCTGCCACAAGGCGCGCTGCCCCTCGAATTTTCAGATCCACCTTCGGGCGACCGCGCCGTGCATCCTTGTCAGCAGATTCGCTGGCAACCTCTTCGATCAGCCCCTCGCGTAACAACTCAGCGGTGATTGTCGTGACTGTCGCACGACTTATGCCTGTGATCTCGCTCAGGTTGATGCGCGGAATACGCTGGTGCCTGCGAATCTCGCCCAGCAAGATCCGTCGCCCAATTTCTCTTTGATTGACAGACATTTGCAAACCTCCCTCAAGCGTGCCCTGCGCGACATTCTCATAACCAATGCAGCGCTGACTGGCACATCACCATGCCGATGTTCGGTGACGCTTCGCAAGTTTATCTGATTTAATTTGATTTACAAATTTATTTCGCTAACAATAGGTCAACCCGGCCAAATCGATTCACTTTGGTCCGTCGCCGGGGAAAACCATTGGGAGGAAACCATGAAACTATTTTCATCCGCGGCGGCAATTGTCGCCGGCGCCTTTATGAGCACAGCCGCCTTTGCCGAAGATCTGGTGATCGGCGTGAGCTGGTCCAACTTCCAGGAAGAACGCTGGAAAACAGACGAAGCGGCAATCAAAGGCGCTCTGGACGCGGCTGGCGCAAAATACATTTCCGCTGATGCGCAAAGCTCCTCTGCCAAACAGCTCTCTGATGTTGAAAGCCTGATCGCGCAGGGTGCGAACGCACTGATCATCCTCGCGCAAGACGCTTCCGCCGTAGGCCCAGCTGTGCAAGCTGCCGCCGACGAAGACATTCCAGTGATCGCTTACGACCGTCTGATCGAAGACGCACGTGCGTTCTACCTGACCTTTGACAACGTCGAAGTGGGCCGCATGCAGGCGCGTGCCGTTCTGGAGGCCATGCCAAAAGGCAACTACGTGATGATCAAGGGCTCCCCAACCGATCCAAACGCAGACTTCCTGCGTGGCGGCCAGCAGGAAGTGCTGCAGGCTGCGATTGACGCGGGCGACATCAAAATCGTCGGCGAAGCCTACACCGATGGTTGGGTGCCAGCCAATGCACAGCGCAACATGGAACAGATCCTGACCTCCGCAGACAACAAAGTGGACGCGGTTGTCGCCTCCAACGACGGCACCGCCGGTGGCGTTGTGGCCGCACTGACCGCTCAGGGCATGGAAGGCATCCCAGTGTCCGGCCAGGACGGCGACCACGCCGCTCTCAACCGCGTAGCAATCGGCACACAAACTGTTTCCGTATGGAAAGACGCACGTGCGCTTGGGGCGGCCGCTGGTGAAATCGCTGTCAGCCTCGCCAAAGGTGAAGCAGTTGATGGCGCCTCTGAGTGGACCTCCCCTGCGGGCACAACACTGAACTCCATGTTCCTCGCGCCAGTGCCTGTCACCGCCGACAACCTCAACGTTGTTCTGGACGCGGGCTGGATTGCCAAAGACGTGCTCTGCGCGGGCTCTTCCAACGCGGCATGTAACTAAGCTTAAGACTTGCTCCTCCGGTCCCCCGGAGGAGCCCCCAACACTCCCCCACCAAAACGCAATAAACTTTGCTGCTGCGGTATGGTCCGCACAGGCCATCTGTGCACCTGACTGCTGCGACCGAAGAGGTAACGCAAAATGCAAAACCACGCTAAAAACTTGATCAACAAGCTCGGGCTGGACGCCCGCCTGCTTGGCATGATCGGCGCGCTTGTGGTCATCTGGGTTGTATTCGGCATCTTCACCGAAGGCCGTTTCCTGTCACCACGCAACTTTTTCAACGTCTCGGTGCAAACTGCCTCTGTGGCCGTCATGGCAACAGGCATGGTGTTTGTCATCGTCACGCGCCACATCGACCTCTCGGTAGGCTCCATGCTCGGCTTCATCGGCATGACCGTGGCCGCCCTTCAAGTCAAATGGCTGCCCGAAGTGTTTGGCCTTGGCCACTGGTCCATCTGGATCATCGCCGTCTTTGCGGCCATTCTGATGGGGGCCATCCTCGGCGCATTCCAAGGCTGGATCATCGGCTACCTGACCGTCCCAGCCTTCATCGTCACGCTGGGCGGCTTCCTGGTCTATCGCGGCGCCATGTGGTGGGTGACACAGGGCCAAACGCAAGCGCCGCTTGATCCAACGTTCCGCCTTCTTGGCGGCGGCGCAGAGGGCACGCTCGGTGAAACCATGAGCCTGATATTTGGCCTTATCGCAGCTGCCGCGGCTGTGACACTGATGGTCATGAGCCGCCGCAACAAAGCGAGCCATGGCTTCACGGTAAAACCTGCTTGGGCTGAGGGCATTCTGATGGCCATCGCCGTGACCGGCATCATGTGCTTTGTCTGGATCATGAACAGCTACCCTATTCCCAAAGGGGCCATGAAACGCATCACAAAGGCACAGGGCATTGAGTATACGGATGGCATGGTCTGGAACCACGGCGTCGCCATTCCGGTGGTAATCCTACTCGCCGTCGCCATAGCGATGACCATTGTCGCCACCAGAACCCGCTTTGGCCGCTATATCTACGCCACCGGTGGCAATCCCGAAGCGGCGGAGTTGTCCGGCATCAACACCCGCCTGCTGACCGTAAAGATCTTTGCGCTCATGGGCGCACTGACCGGCATCGCCTCCATCATCGCTTCAGCCCGCCTGAACGCAGTGGACGTGGGCCTCGGCACCCTTGATGAGCTACGCGTGATCGCAGCCGCCGTGATTGGCGGCACCGCTCTGGCCGGTGGCGCGGGCACGATCTACGGTGCAGTGATTGGCGCATTGATCATGCAATCGCTACAATCGGGCATGGCCTCTGTAGGCGTTGACGCCCCGCTGCAAAACATCGTTGTGGGCATCGTTCTGGTCTTCGCCGTCTATGTCGACATCGTCTACCGCCGCCGGACCGGCGCATAAGGAGCTCTGCTATGGACAAGCAAACCCCTCTCGTGGAAATGCGTGACATCCACATCTCCTTTGGCGGGATCAAAGCGGTGGATCACGTCTCAGTCGATCTCAAACCCGGTGAAGTTGTTGGCCTGCTCGGCCACAACGGCGCAGGAAAATCCACCCTGATCAAGATCCTGTCGGGCGCTTATCAGGCGGACGGCGGCGAGATCTACATCAACGGTGAAAAAGCCGAGATCCACAACCCGCGTGATGCGCGCAAATACAACATCGAAACCATCTACCAGACCCTTGCGCTGGCCGACAATCTCGATGCCGCCTCCAACCTCTTTCTGGGGCGCGAACTGACCACAGCTTTTGGCACCGTGGACGACGACGCGATGGAGGCCGAAACCCGCAAGATCATGGGCAAGCTCAACCCGAACTTCAAGAAGTTCGCCGAGCCTGTCTCTGCCCTGTCAGGGGGGCAGCGCCAGTCGGTGGCCATCGCCCGCGCGGTCTATTTTGACGCCAAGATCCTGATCATGGACGAACCCACCGCCGCCCTTGGCCCCCATGAAACCCAGATGGTTTCTGAGCTCATCCAGCAGCTCAAGGCCGAAGGCATCGGCATCTTCCTGATCAGCCACGACATCCACGATGTCATGGAGCTCTGTGACAGGGCGTCGGTGATGAAAAATGGTCAGCTTGTCGGCACCGTGGATGTCAAAGATGTCACCGATGACGATCTTCTGGGCATGATCATTCTGGGCAAACGCCCCGAAGGCGTGCCTGTTCAGGGCTGATTAAATTCGCTAAATAAACCAAAATCCATGAACCAAGAAAGTTGCGGGCGCATGACCTACCTTGTCGGCGATATCGGAGGCACCAACACCCGTCTGGCTCTGGCTGGACCGGAAGGCGTGCATGAGGAAACGATACTGCGCGCCCGCAATGACGATTTTGACAGCTTTGACGCCGTGCTGGCCCATTACCTCGCGGCGCAAAAAACCGGCCACCTCGATGGCATCTGCATCGCCATCGCAGGCCCCGTGCAAGCCGGTGAAGGCCGCCTGACCAACCGCGATTGGGCCCTCTCTGCCGCAGGCTTTGGCGTTCAATCCGGTGCCGCGCATGCAGAGCTGATCAACGATCTCGCCGCGCTAGGCTACGCCCTGCCCCGCATCACGCCAGAACATATCTTTGGCACCCGAGTCGCCCCGACCAATGGCCAATCGCTGGTGGCTGGTCTTGGCACCGGCTTCAACGTGAGCCTCACCAAACAGACCCGCCACGGCGACACGCTGGTGATTGAGGCCGAGCTTGGCCATGCCGAAGTGCCCCACAGCATCGGCCAACTGATGCACGACGCCCTCGGCGCAGACGCCGCCCCACTCCAAACTGTCGAAGACATCTTCTGCGGCCCCGGCCTCGAACGCCTGCACCACCTGCTCAGCGGCGCAAAGCTGGACGGTGGCAGCATCATAGCGGCTTATGAGGCAAACGACCCTGCCGCAACCGCGACGGTTGAGCTCTTCACCAAGGCATTGGCCTATCTCACGCGTGCCTTGATCCACCAGTACCTGCCCCGCGACGGCATCGTCTTCGCCGGCAGCGCCGCCCGAGGCGTGCTCGGCAGCCGCGCCCTGCCGCTGTTTGTCGAAACTCTGCAAGCCGAAGCCCCCGGCATCGTGGCCCCCGCAACCATCCCACTCAGCGTCATCACCGACGACGCCGCCGCCCTGCAGGGCTGCTTGCAGCATTTGCTCCAGACCACCCGCTAAGAAAAGACTGCCCGAGGCCTGCCTTAAAGCGTCGGTGGGAACCAACCAAAAAAGGCGCGACCTTCGTCGCGCCTTTCTCTTTTTCGATCCTCTCAGATCATTTCAGATCAAAGCGATCCGCGTCCATGACCTTGCTCCAGGCGGCGACGAAGTCTTTGACCAATTTGGCCTCTCCGTCGCTCTGGCCATAGACCTCCGCCAACGCGCGCAGTTGCGAGTTGGAGCCAAACACCAGATCCACACGGGTTGCGGTCCATTTCACATCGCCGCTGGCGCGCTCTTTGCCTTCATAGACACCGTCACCTGCGTCTGACCACGCTGTGCCCATGTCGAGCAAATTGACGAAGAAGTCATTGGTCAGCTGTCCAACACGATCCGTGAACACGCCATGTGCCGTGCCGCCGTGATTGGCCCCAAGCACACGCAGCCCCCCCACAAGCGCGGTCATTTCCGGCGCGGTCAGGGTCAACAGATGCGCCTTGTCCAGCAACAGCTCTTCTGGGGAAACGGTGTACTGCGCCTTCTGGTAGTTGCGGAAGCCATCGGCCTGCGGCTCAAGCATGCCCACGCTTTCAACGTCGGTCTGCTCTTGGGTGGCATCCCCACGGCCCAGCGTCACTGGGACAGACACATCATGGCCCGCATCCAGCGCCGCTTTCTCGATCGCTGCAGCGCCTGCAATCACGATCAAATCCGCTGTGCTCACAGGCTTGCCAAAGGCGGCTTTCACCTCTTCCAGCTTGCTCAGCACACGATCCAGCTCGGCTGGCTCGTTCGCATCCCAGTCTTTCTGCGGCGCAAGACGCACACGGGCACCGTTGGCTCCGCCACGCATGTCACTGCCACGGAAGGTGGAGGCAGAGGCCCAGGCGGTCTTCACCAGATCGCTCACCGACAGGCCAGAGCCGATCACAGCGGCTTTCAATGCGGCCACGTCCTCTTCAGTCAGATCCGTATCAGAGGCTGGGATCGGATCCTGCCAGATCAACTCTTCGCTTGGCACCTCTTCGCCCAGATAGCGCACGCGAGGGCCCATATCGCGGTGGGTCAGTTTGAACCAGGCGCGGGCAAAGGCATCCTGGAACTCTTCCGGGTTCTCATGGAACCGTTTGGAGATCGGGCCATAGATCGGATCCAGACGCATCGCCATGTCGGCGGTGGTCATCATCGTCTTCACTTTCTTGCTCGGATCATGTGCCGCAGGAGCCATGTCTTCTTCTTTGACATCAATCGGCTCCCAAATCCACGCACCCGCCGGGCTCTTGGTCAGGTTCCACTCATAGCCAAACAGCAGATCAAAGAAACCATTGTCCCATTTGGTCGGATTCGCCGTCCACGCGCCCTCAATGCCAGAGGTGGTGGTGTCGTCCCCATGGCCGGTGCCGTGCTGGTTGATCCAGCCAAACCCCATCGCCTCGATCGGGGCCGCTTCCGGCTCTGGGCCGACCAGCTCCGGATTGCCTGCGCCATGTGCTTTCCCAAAGGTGTGACCACCGGCCACCAACGCAACGGTTTCCTCATCATTCATTGCCATCCGCGCAAAGGTTTCGCGAATGTCACGCCCGGAGGCGAGCACATCAGGCTGCCCATCTGGGCCTTCCGGGTTCACATAGATCAGCCCCATCTGCACAGCCGCGAGTGGGTTCTCCAGATCACGCTCGCCAGAGTAGCGGGAGTTTTCGGCTTTGGAATCCGCGAGCCACTCGGTCTCTGCGCCCCAGTACACATCCTCTTCCGGTTCCCAGACATCGGGGCGACCACCGGCGAAGCCAAAGGTCTTGCCCCCCATGCTTTCAATCGCCGCATTGCCAGCAAGGATGTACAGATCCGCCCAGCTGATCTGGTTGCCGTATTTCTGCTTGATCGGCCACAGCAGGCGCCGCGCCTTATCGAGGTTGCCGTTGTCAGGCCAGCTGTTCAGCGGCGCAAACCGTTGCTGCCCGGTGCCCCCACCACCACGGCCATCCGCCGTCCGATAGGTCCCGGCAGAGTGCCACGCCATGCGAATGAACAAGCCGCCATAATGCCCGTAGTCCGCAGGCCACCACTCCTGACTGTCCGTCATCAGCGCATAAAGATCTTCCTTCAGCGCCTTGTAATCCAGCTTCGCAAATTCCTCTGCATAGTCAAAATCCGCGCCCATTGGGTCAGACTTGGCAGAGTTCTGATGCAAGATACGCAGGTTCAGCTGATTGGGCCACCAGTCGCGATTTCCGCGATCCTCGTTTTTGACAGCCCCGTGCATCACAGGGCATCCGCCTGCTTTCATGTCTCCGTCCATATCGTCCTCCTGTCGGGTAGATGGGTGTTTCGATTCTCTGGAATTATTCTAAACGCAGAAAATCAATTAGGAGAAGTTGCATTTTCCAATCGCTTTGATAATCAAATCCTATGATAAACTTCACCCTCCGCCAGCTTCGCTATTTCGAAGCCCTCGCCCAACACCGTCACTTTGGCCGCGCCGCAGAAGCCTGCGCCATATCGCAACCTGCCTTGTCTGTTCAGATCAAAGAGTTAGAGGAGAGCCTAGGCGTGCCTCTGTTTGAACGCACCGCCCGCCAAATCCGCCTCACCGCCTTTGGCGAAGACATGGCCAGCCGCGTCCGAGACATCCTGCGCGGGGTGGAGGAAATTGGCGAAATGGCGCGTATCGCGCAATCGGGGGGTGCCGGGCGGCTGCGGCTTGGCGTGATCCCGACCATCGCCCCCTATCTGCTGCCCCGTTTCTTGCGTCAGCTGCGCGTGGACTTCCCAGATCTGGAGCTGCATGTGCGCGAAACCATGACGGCCAACCTGATTGAGGAGCTCCGCCATGGCCGCATCGACGCCGCCATCGTTGCCCTTCCCGTCTCAGAACCGACATTTGAGGAAATGCCGCTTTTGTCAGAAAACTTCGTGCTGGTCCGTCCGAAGTCCGAAGAAGACGCACCCGCCCCCGCCCCTGAACATCTGGAGCGGGAGCGCCTCCTGCTTCTGGAAGAGGGCCACTGCTTCCGCGATCAGGCCCTGTCGTTCTGCGGCATGCCCACCGCCCGCCCGCATGAGGGGCTCGACGGCTCTTCGCTCTCCACGCTTGTGCAAATGGTCGGCGCGGGTCTCGGCGTCACCCTGATCCCGGAAATGGCCGTGCCGGTTGAAACGCCGACTGCGGAGGTCACAGTGTCGAGGTTCAAAGACAGAGAACCCGCCCGCAAAATCGGCCTCATCTGGCGCAAAAGCAGCCCATTGGGGCCGCAGTTGCAGAAGATCGGCTACACGGTGCAGACCAGTGCTGCACGGCGGGAGTAGCAATTTTTGTGGTGAGTTTTTGAAAGCTTTGAACTCAATTTACCGGATACTTTGTAGCGAGGGACTGTCTATTTCTCGGAGCTGCAAATAGGAAGTGTCACAAACGACGAACGGACCAAACGTGATCGCCTCTCATGCATTTATGTGCCAAATCCAGCCTTAATAAAGCGCTCTGCCAAATTTGGATCACAAGACCTTAGAGCATTCTTAGCATTTGTTTGAAGTATCTTTTTTCGGTGGTCGCACTCTGGTCCCTCAATTATACTATTTTTGAGGCAGTCTTGTGGATCAAATAGTGCATTGATAAGGGCTCTACTGCTATTGCAAGCCGTTAGTCTATTTCCGTTTGATATCTCGGCTGTGAACATACAAGATGATCTCTTTTGGTCATCAGAGATGGTATTGCAATAGTTTTTGTCCGCTTCGCTTCTTACGTTCAATAGTTTTTGAGCTTGCGTAATCCAGTCTTTGAAGCAATTTCCATCCCTTGGCCCGCAAGGTAGTAAACTTGCTTCTTCAGGCGGTCCGGAGAAAAATCTGTCTTCTAGCTTTTCTAGCTGCCTGTCTTTAACCTCATCTGTTTCGCCAGAATTTTTTATGAACTCGCATCGTAAATATACTAGCTTTGACCACATGAACAGTTTGTCAGCATTGGGGAACTCAGATAATACATTTTTGGAAATTTCACTGTAAGCGCCCTCTAAATCAGCTCCCGCTCCAGTCAATTTGCCAAGAATACCAGAAACTTCTGCATCTATCGTACCTGTTATCTGTATGCTCTGATCCTCAGGAGGTGTCGGCTCCAAAGGGGTGCAATCTAAAGCATAAGCTTTACTGCAAAATATGGAAATTACCGTTGCAATTATGCATGTAACAAATCGATTCATGTCTACCTCCTATTTTGAAATTAGTGCTCCACGATCTTTCTAGTTCTTGAGCTGGGTCACTCTTGGTGGCTACTCTGATAAATGAGCCGCGCAGGTCCATTGAAACCAGTCTAATGACTGGTGCGAAGGTTGATCCCCTTCTCGTACAAGCTAACGACAAAGCAATAGTTCGTCGAGGCGTGTGATCTTATCATCTGCGACATGATTGAGCTCCCACTTGAGCCAGACTTTGTTGTCTATGTTTCACGGCCGTACATTGGACTTTAAGGAGAAATTACGTAGAGTGAATGCTGCAAAACGGCCAAACATGAAAACCAATGACATGCTCGATAAGCGTGCACGCCCCCCCAACTTTCCCCTAGATTTCCCAGCCCACTCCGCCATGGTGCGATCATGCGCATGATCATCACCTTCTCGGCCCTCTTTCTCTCTGTCATCCTGCTGCAACTCAGCTCTGGCGGCGTGGGGCCGCTTGATGCGCTCTCGGGCATTGCGCTTGGCTTCACAACCGAACAGATCGGCCTGCTTGGCTCCGCTCACTTCCTTGGTTTTTTTATAGGCTGCTGGTGGTCCCCCCGCCTTATGGGCAGCGTCGGGCATTCGCGTGCCTTCGCCACTTTCACAGCCCTAGGGGCAATTGGCCTGCTGGGCCACTTCGTGATTGTCGATCCCATCGCATGGGCGGTGATGCGCATCGCCTCGGGCCTCTGCGTCGCGGGCTGTTTCACCGTGGTCGAGGCTTGGCTGCAATCCAAAGTCACAAATGAAACCCGCGGGCGCGCGATGGGCACCTACCGCGTGGTCGATATGGTCGCCTCCCTCGCCGCGCAGCTGGTGATCAGCGTGCTGGAGCCGGCCTCTTATGTCTCCTACAATCTGCTTGCCCTGATCTGTTGTCTTGCGCTGCTGCCCATCACGCTCACAACCTCGCCCCAACCCAAAACCCCCAACGCCCCGCGTCTGCGCCCCAAGCTCGCCTATCAACGCTCCCCACTTGCTGTGGCTGGCGTGATTGTCGCCGCCCTCAGCTCTGCGTCGTTCCGCATGGTCGGCCCGGTCTACGGCACCGAAGTGGGCCTGCAGGTCAGCCAGATTGCGTGGTTCCTTGCCGCCTTTGTTCTGGGCGGAGCCATCGCGCAATATCCCGTGGGCTGGCTCGCAGACAAATTTGATCGCCGCTGGGTGTTGATCTGGCTCTCCGCCGCCGCTGTTCTCAGCTGCGCCACAACCGTGACACTCGGCGGCGGCAGCACTGCCATGGTGATGCTGAACGCGGGCTTCTTCGGCTTCACATCTTTCCCGATCTACTCCGTTGCCGCCGCCCACGCGAACGACTTTGCCACCTCTGAAGAACGGGTCGAGCTCTCTGCGGCGCTTATGTTCTTTTTCGCTGTTGGTGCAATTGGCACCCCGCTCTTTGCCTCCGGCCTCATCGAGCGTTTCGGCCCAGCGGCACTGTTCATCATGATTGCCGCCGGACATGCGCTGCTGATTGTCTTCGGTCTTGCCCGGATGCTTGCGCGCCCAACCATGCAATCGCGCACCCGTTACGTCTATGCGCCACGCACCTCTTTCACAGTTGGCCGCATCACCAAGGGCCAACGTGAAGCCACAAATCAGGACAAAAACCCGAAAGGTTAACACCCAAGGGGTGCCCGACACTGCACCTACGCAATACCGTCGCGATACAGACGCAATACCGACGTGAAATCTCATGGTTAATTTCCACCCCCACCCCGCTGCTCAATGCAGCGTATAATTCCACTGTGGAACTGCCTTAGGCTTTGGGCTAATGGGGAACGAAACAGTTAAGGGACACCCACATGGCGCGCCATCTGATCACCTCGGCCTTGCCGTATATCAACGGCATCAAACACCTCGGCAACCTCGTCGGCAGCCAGCTGCCCGCCGATCTGTTTGCCCGCTACATGCGCGCGCGCGGCCACGAAGTTCTGTTCCTTTGCGCCACGGATGAACACGGCACCCCGGCTGAACTCGCCGCTGCCAAAGCAGGCAAAGACGTCGCGGATTACTGCGCCGAAATGCATGAGGTGCAATCCAAAATCGCCGAAGGGTTCCGCCTGAGTTTTGACCACTACGGACGCTCCTCAAGCCCGCAGAACCACGCCCTAACCCAGCACTTCGCAGGCCGCCTTGCCGATATGGGATTGATTCGCGAAGTCACTGAAAAGATGGTCTATTCCAACGCAGACGGGCGCTTCCTGCCAGACCGCTACATCGAGGGAACCTGCCCCAACTGCGGCTTTGAAAGCGCACGCGGCGATCAATGTGACAACTGCACAAAACAGCTCGACCCAACCGATCTGATCAACCCGTATTCCACCATCTCCGGCTCCACCGATCTGGAAGAGCGCGAAACCAAACACCTGTTCCTGTGTCAGTCCCAGATGCGTGACAAACTGCAGGCTTGGATCGACAGCAAGACCGATTGGCCAGTGCTGACCACCTCGATTGCCAACAAGTGGCTGAACGACGGTGACGGCCTCCAAGACCGCGGCATCACCCGCGATCTCGACTGGGGCGTGCCCGTTAAGAAAGGCGGCGAAAATTGGCCCGGCATGGAAGGCAAAGTCTTCTACGTCTGGTTTGACGCCCCCATCGAATACATCGCCTGCGCCCAGGAGTGGGTCGATGCAGGAAAAGGCGAAGACTGGGAACGCTGGTGGCGCACTGACAAAGGCGCTGAGGATGTGACATACACCCAGTTCATGGGCAAGGACAACGTACCGTTCCACACGCTCTCTTTCCCCGCCACCATTCTCGGTTCCGAAGAGCCGTGGAAAGCCGTGGATTACATCAAGTCTTTCAACTACTTGAACTATGACGGTGGCCAGTTCTCCACCTCGCGTGGCCGTGGTGTTTTCATGGATCAGGCACTTGAAATCCTGCCGTCCGACTACTGGCGCTGGTGGCTGCTGAGCCATGCTCCAGAAAGCTCTGACAGCGAGTTCACTTGGGAAAACTTCCAGCAGTCGGTGAACAAAGACCTTGCTGACGTGCTGGGCAACTTTGTGAGCCGCGTCACCAAATTCTGCCGCTCCAAGTTCGGCGAAGAAATCCCCGCGGGAGGCGCATTCGGCGAAACCGAGACCGCATTGATTAACGAACTCACAACCCGTCTGCGCGCCTACGAAGGCCACATGACAGACATGGAAGTGCGCAAATCCGCTCAGGAACTGCGCGCCATCTGGGTTGCGGGCAACGAGTATCTGCAGACTGCAGCACCTTGGTCCACCTTCAAGGAAGATCCCGAGAAAGCCGCGGCCCAAATTCGCCTCGCTCTGAACCTGATCCGCCTCTACGCTGTTGTTTCTGCGCCCTTTATTCCAGATGCGTCGGCGCAACTGATGGCCGCTATGCGGACTGAGGACACCAGCTGGCCCGAAGACGTATCCGCAGCGCTGGAAACCCTCGCGCCGGGCCACGCCTTTACTGTGCCAGATGTCACCTTCCGCAAAGTCTCTGATGAAGAACGCGAAGAGTGGCAGGAAAAATTCGCAGGCAAACGCGAAAGCTAAACCATTTCTAACAATCTCAAACAGGCCGCACCGGAGCACAAACTGGCGCGGCCTGTTTTTTTGACCGTTTGTTTTCAACCGCAGGACGGCAATTTCTCGTACGCCTGCTCATCAGACAAAGCGCTGCCCCCCGCACCCAAATGATCATTTCTATAGACAAAAGCGCAGGCCGACCGCCACTATAGGGCCTGACCACACAAAAAGGAGACGACCTATGGAAGCCATCCTAAATGTGATCTGGCGCACCATCGATATTGTGCCGCCCGTGATTACAGCATCCATAATGATGCTGTGTATCAGTGCTGTGGCTGGCGCAGCCTTATGTCTGTTCGTCGCTGCGTTGGCCATGAGACGAGAGAAAAGGATCGACTGATCTGATCGTAAATCGCCCTTCAAAGAACCAATGAGACGCCTCATGGCTCTCAAAATTTGAAGTACATCAATGATTTGAAGTGGTACCCGCGGCCGGACTCGAACCGGCACGGCCTATACGGCCTAGAGATTTTAAGTCTCCTGTGTCTACCATTCCACCACGCGGGCACATGACACGAACAATGCGTCAGCGGCGCGACAATAGCGTGTTGTTCGCTGGTGTGAAGAGGCATTTCCTCCCAAATTGCAAAGTTTTCGAGCAAGCATCTCAGCAAGCAAATCTCTGACATGCAATTCGGCTACAGATCCTCACCGGGTTTGTCCGAAAGCCCCGGCGCCCGATACAAGGACCGTTCAGGAAGCCAAGGATTGAGTTCCAAAGCAATGGCAAGCGCATCTTGGGCTTCGGCGTCTCTCCCCAAACCTATCAAGGTCAAAGCGAGCCCTGACTGCGCAGCGACATGGCGCGGAGACAGGTCAAGCGCGCGCTTCAGATCTGGCAAAGCGGCTTCGAAATTCTGGCTCAAAAAATTCACGAAGGCACGTTGATTATAGCCTTCAGCATAATGCGGGCAGTAGGCAATCAACGCGTCAAAATCAGACCGCGCACCGAGCAGATCCCACGACTCCCGCTTGCGCATGCCCCTGTTCAAAATTTCTTGCGCCGTTTCATCGGGCGCATCAGTCCAAAATTGCCACATCTCCCCGGATAGCACCTGTGCAGATGCTTGATCCGGGGCCTTTTGAACACGTTCAATCAAGGCGTTCAGAGCATCTGAATGATCTGGGGCTGCCGGGCACTCCTCTGCAACCGCAGGAGCACACAGGCAAAGCGCAACAACATATCTCAACATGCGGAAAGGCTGGCACGGTCGCCCCCAAATCGCCAAGTCACATCTCTGCGAGGCCGGTTTCTTTGACTGCCTGCATGGCAACATAGGTTGATGTGCTGGCAACATGCGGGAGCGCAGAAATTTTCTCCCCCAGCACCCGTCGATAGGCGGACATGCTCGACGTGCGAACTTTCAAAAGATAGTCGAAATGACTGGCAATCATATGCGCCTGCTCGATTTCAGGTATTTCTGCCACCGCCTCATTGAACGCTTGCAGGGCTCTTTCTCGTGTCTCTGACAGTTTCACCTCAACAAAGGCGACGTGATCCAAACCCAGGCGAATTGGATCAAGCAAAGCGCGATAACCAGTTATGACCCCTTCCCGTTCCAATCTCCGCAATCTTGCTTGAGTTGGACTTTTGGACAGACCGATCTCACGCGCCAAATCCGTGATGGAAATCCGTCCATCTCTCGACAGAAGCTCAAGAATCGCGCGATCAAATCGATCCAGATCAACATGATCATCTTGCATAGAAAATTGCCTCTCAAGCAGTCAATGTGGCAATCCAAATGGAAAGCTTCGGTGATTATGACTGCTTCAACTGCGCTATTCTAGCCCAAATACAGGAGGCACCATGACCAAAACGCGCATTTTGATCGACACAACAACCTATCGGAACGAGGCCACACTGGTTGCTGACCTTGTCAAACAGGCCGCTCTTTCTGAAGCAGACCGAAGCGCGATCTGTGCCAGTGGCGCCGAACTCGTTACCAAGATCCGCAACGAAACCAGCCCGGGTTTGATGGAAGTGTTCCTTGCCGAGTATGGTCTTTCAACCGACGAAGGCGTGGCGCTTATGTGTCTTGCAGAAGCACTGCTGCGCGTTCCTGATGCCGAAACCATTGACGCACTGATTGAAGACAAGGTCGCCCCCTCTGACTGGGGCAAGCACCTTGGTCAATCCACATCTCCCCTGGTCAATGCGTCAACCTGGGCGCTGCTGCTGACTGGCAAGGTCATGGATGACAGCAACAAGGGCTTGGTTGGCACCTTGCGTGGCGCGGTTAAGCGTCTGGGCGAACCCGTTATCCGCACCGCTGTTGGTCGAGCGATGAAAGAAATGGGGCGCCAGTTTGTCTTGGGGGAGACAATCACCGCTGCAATGGACCGCGCAGCACAAATGGAATCCAAAGGGTATACCTACTCTTATGACATGCTCGGAGAGGCGGCCAAAACCGATGCCGACGCCATGCGGTATCATCTGGCGTATTCAAGAGCGATTTCAGCAATCGCGACCGCCTGCACCCATGATGACATCCGACAAAACCCCGGCATCTCCGTGAAACTCTCGGCACTACATCCTCGCTATGAAGTCGCCCAGTCTGATCGCGTGATGGAGGAGTTGGTTCCGCGACTGCGCTCCCTTGCATTGCTTGCGAAATCCGCTGGCATGGGCCTGAACATCGATGCGGAAGAGGCAGACCGTCTGTCCCTGTCCATGGATGTCATCAGTACGGTCTTAGCCGAGCCCGCTCTTGCTGGCTGGGATGGATTTGGGGTTGTTGTCCAAGCCTATGGAAAGCGCGCGGGTGTCACGCTCGACTACCTCTATGAACTGGCAAAACAATGTGATCGCAAAATCATGGTGCGCCTGGTCAAGGGGGCGTATTGGGACACAGAGATCAAGCGCGCGCAGGTTGAGGGCCTCGAAAGCTTCCCGGTCTTCACCAACAAAGCGGCAACCGATGTCTCCTATATTGCGAATGCACGCAAACTGTTGGAGATGACGGATTACATCTATCCGCAGTTTGCGACCCACAATGCACATACTGTTGCTGCCATTCTTCACATGGCGACTGACAAAACCGCGTTTGAATTCCAGCGTTTGCACGGAATGGGTGACGCCCTGCATGATTTGGTGCTGAAGGGGGAAGGCACGCGCTGCCGCATATATGCCCCGGTTGGTGCACACCGAGATCTGCTGGCTTATCTTGTACGCAGGCTGTTGGAAAACGGTGCGAACAGCTCCTTTGTGAACCAGATTGTGGATGAGGAAGTGCCTGCGGAGGAAGTTGCCAGCGATCCCTTCAGCGCAGCACTTACACCGGCACAAACCCTTGTTTCGGGGCCTGCGCTCTTTGCACCTGAACGCACGAACTCCAAGGGATTCGACCTCACGGACTTGCCGACACTTTACGCCGTTGATGCGGCGCGCGACCCATTCCGCAAAGCCACATGGCACGCCACCCCGCTGATTGACGGCGCAACCTCACCAGAGGCGGCAACCGAAGTAGAGAACCCGACGCTTCCAACGGACAGCCCAGGCACCGTCGCCACAGCAAGCGCTGAGGACGTACAAACCGCAATTAGCAACGCAAACGCCTGGAACGCAGCCCCAGCAGAGCGCGGAGCGGTCTTGGCCCGCGCTGCAAACCTCTATGAAGAAAACTTCGGCCTCCTTTTCGCATTGCTTGCGCGCGAGGCTGGCAAAACACCAAAGGACGCGGTTGCGGAGCTGCGTGAAGCCGTCGACTTCCTGCGCTACTACGGTGCCAACGCGCCGGACACACCTGCCGCAGGTCTCTTTACCTGTATTTCTCCATGGAACTTCCCACTGGCAATCTTCACAGGTCAGATCGCTGCGGCGCTGGCTGCAGGCAATGCTGTGCTGGCGAAACCTGCCGATCAGACCCCTCTGATCGCCTTTGAAGCGGTCAAACTGCTGCATGAGGCCGGAGTTCCACGCAGTGCACTGCAACTGCTGCCGGGTGCTGGCGCGACGGTAGGCGCAGCGCTGACCTCAGACTCGCGGATCAATGGTGTGGCTTTCACAGGCTCGACGGCAACCGCATTGCGCATACGCAAAACCATGGCAGATCACCTTACCCCCGGTGCCCCTTTGATCGCGGAAACCGGCGGCTTGAACGCCATGATAGTGGATTCAACGGCCCTGCCTGAGCAAGCTGTGACCGCGATTGTCGAAAGCGCCTTCCAATCCGCAGGCCAGCGTTGCTCTGCCTTGCGCTGCCTCTATGTGCAGGAAGACATTGCTGATAATTTGCTCGAAATGCTCAAAGGTGCGATGAAAGAGCTTTCGCTCGGAGATCCTTGGAATCTTTCAACAGACAGTGGCCCTGTCATCGACGCCGCAGCACATAAAACCATCGCGGATCACATTGCATTGGCGCAATCCGAAAACCGCGTGCTCTATCAATTGGCCACACCTCAAACCGGGACGTTCATTGCACCGACTTTGATCAAAGTGACGGGCATTTCCGACCTGACACGCGAGATTTTCGGGCCAGTTCTGCATGTCGCCACCTTTAAGGCCAACGAGCTCGATCAGGTCATCGATGCCATCAATGCAACGGGGTATGGCCTTACTTTCGGTCTGCAAACGCGGATCGACGACCGCGTTCAACATGTCTCTGATCGCATCAAAGCGGGCAATATTTACGTGAACCGCAACCAGATCGGCGCGATTGTGGGTTCCCAACCCTTTGGCGGTGAAGGTCTGTCAGGCACTGGCCCCAAGGCGGGTGGCCCCCACTATCTGTCGCGGTTTGCAAAACCAATCAGCCAAACTGGAGAAGCTTGGGAAACACATCTGGCAAGCGATCATGTTCAGGCGCAACTGGACCAAGCGAGCGTAGAACAGGCCCAAGCTTCAGCGGTCACGACATCTCTGCCGGGCCCCACGGGCGAATCCAATCGCTTGACCACGTATGCAAAGGCCCCTGTTCTGTGCCTTGGGCCAAGCTCACAGGCTGCGGAAGAGCAGGCTCAAAAGGTCACACGCCTGGGTGGGCGTGCAGTCGCAGCGTCTGGTCAACTGGCACCCGAGGCATTGACTGCGCTTACGGGTTTTTCCGGGGTGCTCTGGTGGGGCGATACAGAGACTGGCCGCGCAATGGAGCAGGCTTTGGCACAACGCGATGGGCCGATCGTTCCCTTGATCACAGGTCAACCGGATGCGGCACGGGTTCTGGGAGAACGGCATGTTTGTGTAGACACCACAGCAGCAGGCGGTAACGCGGCACTTTTGAGCGGGGGCAGTTGACCTCCCCCCAAAATAACAGCAGCTTGGCGGAATGTTTCCAATACGCGATCACAATCCGTCAGGCCGCACACCCTATGTTGTCTATGGGCTTCTCATCCTCAACATCGGGACTTTTCTGAGTTATCAGCCCATTATGGGAGACGACTACCGCCTCGCCCAGTTTTTTAGTGACTGGGCGCTGATCCCTGCCGCGATCGTGGAAGGGCAACGCCTGCACGGGCTCTTCAGCTCCATGTTTTTGCATGGGGGCTGGATGCACTTGTTTGGCAATATGCTGTTTCTTTGGATTTTTGGCGACAATCTTGAAGATGAAATGGGTCATCTGGGATTCCTGATTTTCTACATTATATCAGGACTCGGTGCGGGCTTTGCGCAGATCGCTGCAGACCCCGACAGCATCATCCCGATGGTTGGCGCCTCAGGGGCCATTGCCGGGGTCATGGGCGGCTACCTGCTGCTTTTCCCCAAAGCGCGCGTAGACATACTGCTTATACTCATCATCATTTTCCGTATCATCACCATTCCGGCCTGGGTGATGCTATGTTTCTGGTTCGGCCTTCAGGTGTTCAACGGCGTTCTAAGCGACCCGGAGACTGGCGGCGTCGCCCATTGGGCACATGCCGGGGGTTTTGTGATTGGCGCGGTTTTTGCGATACCTGTCTGGCTGCGTCTTGGAGGAAGCGGTTTCTGGAGACGCACGCATGGCCACCCACCACATCCTGAGGCCCGTTATCGCCTCAGCCAATCATCCGTTCCACGGGTCAGGAGGCGCAGATGAGCCACAAACTGAGCTGCCACTGCGGGGCAGTCGAAATACACGTTACGCTGGCGCAAGATCTGAGCGAAGCGCGCTCTTGTGATTGTTCCTTTTGCCGCCGTCGTGCCGCGCCCAACGTGGATGTGGCGGTGGAAGATCTCACCGTTGTCAAAGGCGAAGAGAGCCTCAACCTCTACACATGGGGCACGCAAACCGCGCAACATTACTTTTGCCGCCATTGTGGGATTTACACGCACCATCGTCGGCGCAGCAATCCCAAGGTTTATGGCGTCAACATCGGTGCGCTTGAAGGTGTGAACCCTGCTGACTACGCCCCCTTTGAGTGGGTAGATGGCGTGAGTTTCGCGCTGGAAACGGACGAAAACGAAAAAACCTGACCCAATCGGGCCAGGTTCAATACTTTCACAATCGCCTATGAGCTGCGTTAGGGCAGCGTACGTTGCGCGGTTCAGCCTTTGCGAATGACTTTCGCGAACTGAGAAAAGATCGGTTCGTTGGCCACAATCGCCTCGCCGTCTTCCACCATGTTGCCGTCTGGGTTCACGGGCTCAACAAGCGCACCGGCCTCTTTCGCGATCAGCAAACCTGCGGCGACGTCCCATGGCTGCAGGCCACGCTCCCAGTAGCCTTCATAGCGACCAGCGGCCACGTAGGCGAGATCCAGAGACGCAGCACCGAAGCGACGCACGCCAGCTGTGGCAGGCAGCAAACGGGCCAAATCCTGAAGCGTTTCAGGCAGATCGGCGCGGCCGCCAAATGGCAGGCCAGTGGCAAAAATCGACTCGATCATGCGGTGACGGCCAGAAACACGCAGGCGCAGGCTGTCATTCAACCATGCACCTTCGCCGCGCTCGGCGTAAAACATTTCGTCCTTGGCGGCATCAAACACCACGCCCGCAACGATCTCACCCTTGTGTTCCAAAGCGATGGACACCGCCCAGTGTGGCAGGCCGTGCAGGAAGTTGGTGGTGCCGTCCAGCGGGTCAACAATCCAGCGACGGGTCGGGTCTTTGCCCTCAATCTCGCCGCCCTCTTCAGCCAGCCAGCCATAGGTTGGACGCGCGCCAAGCAATTCTTCTTTCAGGATATTTTCGGCAGCGATGTCAGCGCGGCTGACAAAGTCCCCTGCCCCTTTCATCGACACCTGAAGGTTTTCAACCTCACGGAAGTCTTTGACCAGTGACCGCCCCGCTTTGCGAGCGGCCTTCATCATGATGTTCAGATTTGCGCTGCCCGGCATGGCACGGCTCCTTTTGGCTCAGAGCGGGCGTATACGCGTCCAAACCCTTTTTGCCAAGGGCCAATGGATGCATAGCAGCCCCTTTTGAAACGCCGCGTCACGAAAGTTGTCTGCTTGGGGCCACGGCTTGCAAGACCGTGGCACTGGGCGCAAGCTGACCGCAGAGCTTTGGAGGACACCCCAGATGACCGAACAGATGCAACGCATGGTGCTGGCCAGCCGCCCGACTGGCGCGCCACAAGATGAAAATTTTCGTTTAGAAACAGTGGATTTGCCCGAGATTGACGACGGTGAAGTGCTGGTGCGCAGCCACTATATGTCGCTTGATCCCTACATGCGTGGGCGGATGGATGACGCAAAATCCTATGCTGCGCCTGTGCCGATTGGGGGCACCATGGAAGGTGGTGCGGTGGGCGAAGTCATCGCGTCAAACCACCCTAACTTCAGTGTGGGTGATTTTGCCTTTGGCATGTTTGGCTGGGCAAGTCATGGCAAGGCAAAAGGTGAGGATATACAAAAGCTTAACCCAGATCTTGCACCGATCACCACTGCGCTTGGCGTGATGGGCATGCCCGGGTTCACAGGCTGGTTTGGCCTGATGGAACATGGACGCCCAAAAGCGGGTGAAACACTGGTTGTTGCGGCGGCCACGGGACCGGTGGGATCTATGGTGGGCCAAATCGCCAAACTGCATGGGCTGCGGGTGGTCGGCATCGCGGGTGGTGCGGAAAAATGTCAAACAGCAACAGAGACTTACGGCTTTGATGCCTGCGTCGATCACCGTGCCTATGACACCGCCAGTGATCTACGAAAGGCCCTCAAAGCGCATTGCCCGGATGGCATTGACATCTATTTTGAAAATGTGGGCGGCAAGGTTCTGGACGCGGTTCTGCCCATGATGAACCAGTTTGGGCGCATTCCTGTGTGCGGCATGATCGCCTGGTACAATGCAGGTGGCCTTGGGGCTGATGCCGCGATGGAAGCGCTTACCGGGCCTCGCATCTGGCGCACAATCCTGGTTAACTATTTGTCTGTGAATGGTTTTATCATCTCAAACCACTTTGACAAATACGGTGAGTTCCTCCGCGAGGTTGGCCCACAATTGGCGGCGGGCAAGATTGCCTATCAGGAAGACATTGCCGAAGGTCTGGAAAATGCCCCAGCCGCCTTCCGCGCGATGCTGACCGGCGGCAACAAGGGAAAACAGATCGTGAAGCTGATCTGAAACTTACCAGCGCACAGTGTGGCTGTTGCGCAAGGCGGCATTTGGTTAACGCTGAAAGCCGCCTGTTTTTAGCATCGGTATTGCGTCGGTATCCCAACGGTATTGCGGAGGTGCAATTTCACCCCCTCGCGCATCTTAAGGCTGCGCGCGTTGCACACCTTGCCCTAGGCAACCAGCATGCGTCCTTCTTGCACGCGCAACACTGGCCGGGCTTCGGGACCATAAGACTGGAGCCCCTTATCGCGCAATTCAGGGAAGATGGTGAAAATCTCTTCTTGTACGGCCTGCTCCATCGAGTTCAGCCCCTCTGCGCCGGGCATGAAGCTCTCGCTGGGTACGCCACCGCCATATACAATTTCATGGCAATCAAACATCAGGTGCACATAGGTGACATCGTCACCCTCAATTTGGCGGATGCTGCTGCCGTTCACCAGGCTGATCGCTGGCACCAGAGCCTCTGCTTCGCCAAAGTGCATTTCCACGCGCCAGCCTCTCAGCATCATCCGGTGATGCGGGGACACCAACAATGGGGCCTCATTGCCCAGCGCACCCGGTGCAAACCGAACGGGTGCTAGATTGCCCTTGGCCTGCACAGTGCGTTGACCGATCCAGCGCACAGGTTGAAACCCGTGATCCAGTGTCAGAACCATATCCCCTGCAACGAGGCTCTCCACCGCGCGCTCACCATGTTGGGTGATGATATTTGTACCTGCGGCGAAACAGGTCACAAAATCCCATCTCTGTCGATCTGCGGCAAGGCCTAGCGCATTGTTGGCCAACAGGCTGTCGAGCGAAACCGATTGGATTGGTCCGGTTTCCAACAACGCCTGATCGGCATTGTCGTTGATCTCCGGGGCGAGGTAGGTGTTGCCATTCACATCCTGAAAGAGCACGGCGGAAAACGTGCCTGTGGTGCCATTCGCAAAAGTGACCGTGGCGTTATAAACCGCAGCCGCGTCGAATTTTTGAGACGTTCCCCCATCAACACGAAAGCGATCGCCCTGCATGTTGTCCATTTCATAGACAGAGCCCACGCCACCGGTTGGAGAGATCTCGACAAAATCATCCACCAGAGGATTTCCCGGACCACCAAAATTCAGCCCAACGAGTTCGGAGGCGTTTTCTGCAACGCTGTTTCCCTCAGTCGGGTCAATCTCTGCAAACTGGCCAAGCGAAATGGCATTGAATGTTCTCGGCATTTCTAACAACAGAGACCCAAGCCGAGACCAATGGAGCGACAAGAGAAGCCGTCATCCTCTGATCTTTTGGATCCCATCCCAAAGTTAAGTGACACGTGATCGTTTCCCTTGCATGACCACAAGGGATTCTGAAAGCAGAAACTAAACGTGAATTCTCAAGATATATTTAAGTTTCTTGAAGCCTGCGGGCCTCTTTGCCCGCCATCTGGATCAGATCCTGCATATAAGGCTTGGCCAGATCTTCATCTCGCGTTGCCGCGAACAACTGGCGCGTTAGGCCATGTTCTGTCAGCGGGCGCGTGACATAATCTGAGGAATATTTTACCTCCCGCACCACCCAATCCGGCAGCACCGACACGCCGCGATTGGAGGCCACAAGTAGCAGGATCACGGCGGTGAGTTCTGCCTGGCGAACGGCGGCGGGCTCGACCTTGGCAGGGATGAGCAGCTGGGAGAACACATCAAGTCGCGTGCGCTCCACAGGATAAGTGATCAGAGTCTCGCCACGAAAGTCCGTCGCCTCAACGAAAGGTTTCTGCGCCAATGGATGCTGCGACGACGCCACAAAAACCGGCGCATAATCAAAGAGATGACTGAAAGACACGCCGGGCAGGTTTTCGGGATCTGAGCTCACCACCAGATCCACCTCTTCTTTCTGCAAAGCGGGCATTGCATCAAAGGCAAGCCCCGGACGGATGTCCACATCCACGTCAGGCCAGTTCTTGCGGAACTGTTCCAGCACCGGGAACAGCCACTCAAAACAGGCGTGGCATTCGATGGCGATATGCAAGCGGCCTGAGCTGCCATCGCGCAAGCCGTTGAACTCAGCCTCAAGCTTTTCGACTTCTGGCAAGACCTGATTGGCAAGACGCAACAGGCGCAGGCCCGCAGCGGAAAGTTTCATCGGTTTGGAACGGCGCACAAACAACTCGACCCCGGCCTGTTCTTCGAGTCCTTTGATCTGATGGGACAATGCCGATTGCGTGATGTTGAGCTGATCTGCCGCACGGGCCAAGCCACCACATTCATGGATGGCACGCACAGTGCGCAGGTGGCGGAACTCGATGTGCATCTTCATGTTGGGCTCATGACTTTCTTGAGAATTATGAATTTGCTTAATGATGGCACGCATGAGACATGAGGACAACCACAAGATACAGGACGCTCGTTATGACCACGCCTCAAGTTTCATTTGAATTCTTTCCGCCGCAGTCGTTGGAAGCCTCCTTTCGGCTTTGGGACACAGTGCAAACACTGGCACCGCTGGATCCGCGGTTTGTGTCAGTCACCTATGGCGCCGGTGGCACCACGCGGGATCTGACGCGGGAGGCGGTGGCGACATTGCACAAATCCTCTGGTCTGAATGTGGCGGCGCATCTGACCTGTGTGGATACCTCAAAGGCAGAGACCCTGCGCATTGCCGAAGAGTTCGCCACCGCCGGTGTGCGCGAGATTGTGGCACTACGGGGCGATCCCGCCAAAGGCAGCGCAGGCTTTGCGCCTCATCCGGAAGGGTTTGCTTCCTCCATTGAGCTGATTGAAGCGCTGGCGGCGACTGGCAAGTTCACCATCCGTGTGGGCGCCTATCCTGAGAGCCACCCGGAGGCCGCCGATATGGCCGCCAATGTGGAATGGCTTAAGCGCAAGATTGATGCGGGGGCCAATGAGGCGATCACCCAGTTCTTTTTCGAAAGCGAGACATTTCTGCGGTTCCGCGATGCCTGTGTGAAGGCCGGTATTGACGCGCCGATCCTGCCCGGTGTGCTGCCCATTGAAAACTGGAAAGGCGTGCAGAAATTTGCCGCGCGTTGTGGCACATCGGTGCCTGCATGGCTGGCCAATGCGTTTGAGAAGGCGGTGCGCGATGACCGCGAGGATTTGCTGGCGACGGCGGTGTGTACCGAGATGTGTTCTGAGCTGATGGACGAAGGTGTGGAGGCGCTGCATTTTTACACGCTGAACCGGCCGGAGCTGACCCGGGATGTGTGTCATGCGCTGGGGGTCGTGCCCGACGTGAAGCTGCAAAACGTTGCGTAACAGGCGGCTTGGCCTCTTGCGCGAGCATTGGGCTTGAGGCTCTCTCCATGAAGGACAGAGGAGAGCCCCATGCCCAAACACCACTATGCCCAATCCATGGACGAGCTGGCGGATTTTGACACCATCCTGTCGATGAGCGGCTTGGAGTTCATGCAGGCGATCATAGATGGCACACTGCCCGGTGCGCCGATTGGCGCAACCATGGGCTTTCTTCCGACACATGCGGAACACGGCAGTGTGACCTTTGAAGGTACGCCGGAGTTTGGCGTGCTGAACCCGATCCGCACGGTGCATGGCGGCTGGTATGGCACGGTGCTGGACAGCTGCATGGCCTGTGCGGTGCAGAGCACGCTGGCGATGGGGCAGATCTACACAACGCTCGAATATAAGATCAACATTCTGCGCTCGATACCGGTTGGCATGAAGGTGCGTGCGGTGGGCAAGGTGCAGCATGCCGGGCGCTCCACCGGGATTGCCAATGGCGAGATCCGCGGCATTGAAGATGGCAAACTGTATGCCACCGGCTCCACCACCTGTATCGTGATGGCGGGACCGAAGCGCTAACCTCGGCGTCGCCAAGGAGGGCGCTGCCCTCGTCCCAAGCAAGTTGGGACTTCACCCGGGATATTTTGAGAATGAGACGCGCGGCTTGCAGCGCCCTGCCCTCTGGCGCATTTTGCGCGGGGAAACACTAGGGCCACAAAGGAGCAAAAGATGCGGGCAGTGATACAGCGGGTGAGCGAGGCGCAGGTACGTGTGGATGGCGAAGTCATCGGGGCCTGTGGCGCAGGCGTGATGGTGCTGGTCTGTGCGATGGACGGCGACACCGAGGCGCAGGTGGTCAAGCTCGCAGGCAAAGTGGCGAAATGCCGGATTTTTCAGGATGAGGCCGGCAAGATGAACAAATCGGTGGTGGATATTGGCGGCAGCGCGTTGGTGGTGAGCCAGTTCACCCTGTCGGCCGACACCCGCAGCGGCAACCGGCCTGGGTTTTCCACAGCCGCCGTGCCTGAGGAGGGCAAGCGGCTGTATGAACTCTTTGCCAAGGAACTTGCGGCCTATGTGCCGGTTGAGACCGGACAGTTTGGCGCGGATATGAAGGTCTCGCTGATCAATGACGGGCCGGTGACCATTCCGATGGAGATTTAGAGCCGCGCGTCAGCTCTTTTTCACAAATTTCGTGAGGATCACGATGCGCTGGCTTTCGACGCGGCCTTCGATGTGCTCGGCGTTGTCAGGCACCAGTGAAATATTGCGCACGGCGGTGCCGCGTTTGGCGGTGAAGCCTGCGCCTTTGACTGGCAAGTCTTTGATCAGCACCACCGTGTCTCCGGCGGCCAGGACTGTGCCGTTGCTGTCGCGGTGGGTGACCGTGTCCTCTGCGGCAAGACCGGCCTCTGCCCAAGCCTGAACCTCTGGGGCGAGATAGGCTATGTCTAGCAGGTCGCGCGCCCATGGGGCCTCTGTCAGGCCATTGAGCAGACGCCATGCGGTGACCTGCACCGCAGGGGTCTCGCTCCAGATTGCATCATGCAGGCATTGCCAGTGGGGCGCGTCTTTGGGGCCTTTGGCGACACCCTCTGCGCAGGTCGCGCACAGGGAGACGGTGGTGTCTTCAGGCGCCACCGCAATCGGCGCAAGCGTTTCGGAGGCTCCGCAGAGCACACAGGTTTCTGACATTTGGGGCCTCCTGACGTGATGGTGCGCGCAAGCCGCGCGCCATGCTTACTCTGTCATAGACAGCGTGGCGTCAATCGCCTTCTTCCAGCCTTTGTAACGGCTGTCGCGCCAATCCTGATCTTTGGCCGGGGTGAACTCGCGCTCTTTCTCCCAAGTGGCGGCAAAGCCTGCCATATCGGGGTAAACGCCGACCTGCATGCCCGCGAGCCAGGCCACGCCTTTGGCGGTGCTTTCGGCCACCACGGGACGGTCGACCGGCGCACCCAGCACGTCAGAGAGGAACTGCATGGTCCAGTCAGAGGCGGTCATGCCGCCATCGACGCGCAGCACCGTGTCGCCTGAGAAGTCAAAATCCGCCTGCATCGCTTCGAGCAGGTCGCGGGTTTGAAAACCAACACTTTCCAACGCCGCGCGGGAAAATTCCGCCGGACCGGAGCCACGGGTGAGACCAAAGACCGCGCCGCGGGCCTGTGGGCTCCAATATGGCGCGCCAAGGCCGGTGAAGGCGGGCACCATGATGAGCTCCTGCCCCGGATCAGCCGCCTCAGCCAGACCGGAGGTGGCGGCGGCATCCTCGATGATGCCAAGGCCGTCGCGCAGCCATTGCACCACCGCACCAGCAATGAAGATCGCGCCTTCCAGCGCGTAGGTGGGCTTGCCATCAAGCTGATAGGCGACGGTGGTGAGCAGGCGGTTTTGCGAGGTTACCGGTGTGTCGCCGGTGTTCAGCAGGGCAAAGCAGCCGGTGCCATAGGTCGATTTGAGCATGCCCGGTTCAAAACAGGCTTGTCCGATGGTGGCGGCCTGTTGATCACCTGCCACGCCACGGATCGGGATGGGCGCGCCAAAGATCTCGGCATCGGTTTCCCCAAAATCAGCGGCGCAGTCTTTGACCTCTGGCAGCATGGACATGGGGATGCCGAGGATCTCGCAAATCTCCGCGCTCCATACCCCCTGGTGGATGTCATAGATCAGGGTGCGGGCGGCGTTGGTGGCGTCTGTCGCATGGACCTTGCCGCCGGTGAGCTTCCAGATCAGGTAGCTGTCCACCGTGCCAAAGAGCAGATCGCCCGCCTCTGCAGCCGCGCGCGCGCCTTCGACCGTGTCCAAGATCCATTTGATCTTGGTGCCGGAGAAATAGGGATCGAGCAGCAGGCCAGTGGAGCGCTGCACCAGATCGGCGTGGCCTGAGGCTTTCAGTTCGTCACAAATGGCGGCCGTGCGGCGGTCCTGCCAGACGATGGCGTTATAGACCGCCTCGCCCGTGTGTTTGTTCCAAACGAGCGTGGTTTCGCGCTGGTTGGTGATGCCGATGGCGGCCACATCTGCGGCGCTGATGCCTGCGGACGTGAGCGCCTCTTTGCAGGTGCTGATGGTAGTGTTCCAGATATCCGAAGGATCATGCTCCACCCAGCCAGATTGTGGGAAATGCTGGGTGAATTCGACCTGCGCGCTGGCACCGGGGCGGATGTCGCCGTCAAAGACGATCGCGCGGCTGGATGTGGTGCCCTGATCAATGGCGAGAATGTGTGTCATGACGGCCTCCCTGACGGTTGTTGGCGCGCACATTAGGACGCCAATTGTGTTACCGCAATCAGGAAGATAGGGCGCGGCCCCTCAATCTACTATTTTTTTCGTAGATGGCGCCGCGCCGCATGTTTTGCCCGGCCTCAGAGATGGCCACGCGCGCGCATGAACCGCGCGAGACGCTCCAGACCTTCGGCGATGTCAGCGGTGCTGCGCGCATAGGAAAAGCGCAGGGTCTGATGGCCGCGCACTGGATCAAAATCAAGACCCGGGGTCACCGCGACGCCTACGTCCTCTAGAATTTCCTGTGCAAAGGCGCGGCTGTCATTGGTGAAGTCACTGACATCAACATAGACGTAGAAGGCCCCATCCGGTGGGGCAAATTTGGCAAACCCCGCTTTGGGCAGACCGTCGATCATCATGGTGCGATTGGCGCGGTAGACGGCCATATTGGCTTCCAGCTCATCATGGCAATCCATCGCCGCCAGCGCCGCGACCTGGCTTGCGTGCGGGGCACAGATGAACATGTTTTGCGCCAGCCGCTCGACCTTGCGCACATGATCGTCAGGCACCACCATCCAGCCGACACGCCAGCCGGTCATGCTGAAGTACTTGGAGAAGGAATTGATGACATAACAGTCATCGGTAAGTTCCAGCGCTGTGACGGCTTTGGCCTCATATTCGATGCCGTGGTAGATTTCATCGCTGATGAAGGCCGCGTCTTTTTCGCGACAGAGATCAATGAGCGCGCCCATGGCACTGGTATTCAGCATAGTGCCGGTGGGATTGGCAGGCGAGGCCACCATCAGCCCCTCAAAATTCATGGCGCGCAGATCATCGGGCACCGGTTGCAGGCGGTTTTGCGGTGCGGTCTGGATATCGAGCGGCTCAAGACTCAGCGCTTTGAGGATCTGGCGATAGCTGGGGTAACCCGGCGCGCCGATGGCGACACGTTCGCCCGCATCAAACAGCGCAGAAAAGGCGAGCAAAAAGGCTCCAGAAGAGCCCGGCGTGACAATCACGCGACCGGGATCAAGATCCACATTGTACCAATCGCCATACAGCTGTGCGATGCGCGCCCGCAGCTCTGGGATGCCGAGCGCCACCGTGTAGCCAAGCGCCCCCTGATCCATCTGTTTGGCCAAAGCATCTCGCGCAGCTGCGGGGGCGGCGGTGCCGGGTTGGCCCACCTCCATATGAATGATGTGGCGGCCTGCCTCTTCGGCCTGGCGCGCCGCCTCCATCACATCCATCACAATGAAGGGATCCACTGCCCCACGTCTTGAGTTCCGCATCAATTTGTTCCCTATTGTCGCTCATGAGGTTTCACCGCGAAATGACGGCGTCGTCAATCACCGCTTTGCGTTCCCATGCCGTCGCCCTCGTGACGCTGCTGACGCTTATTATCACAACCCCGCTGGCGCAGGCTGCATCGCTGATCCGGGACCCGGACATAGAGCACGCCCTGCGCAAGATGGCGGCGCCCATTCTGAGTGCTGCGGGCCTTGGAAATAACGTGCAAATCCTCTTGGTGAACGACAAAAGCCTCAATGCCTTTGTGGTTGATCCACAACATATTTTTATTCACACGGGCATGATAATGCAAATGGACACGCCTGAGATGTTACAGGCGGTGATTGCCCATGAGGCGGCCCATATTGCCAATGGGCATCTGACCCGTCGGCAGGCCAATCTTGATTCGGCGCGCTCTACCGCTGGCCTTGGTCTGGCGCTGGCGCTGGCCGCTGCCGCCGCCTCTGGGCGCGGAGATGTGGCAGCGGGTGTGGCACTGGGCACGCAAAGCGCAGCCCTTCGGCAATTTCTCGCCCATACACGGGCCGAAGAAGCCTCTGCCGACCAGTCCGCTGTGCGTTACATGGCCTCCGCTGGCATCGATCCTGCCGGCGCTGTGGATGTGCACAAAATCTTTGAGGGGCAGGATCTGTTGAATGTGTCCCGTCAGGACCCTTATATGCGCTCCCACCCGCTGTCGCGGGACCGCGTGCGCGCCATGGAGCGCTTTGTGGCGGCTTATACCGGCAAAAGCCGTCCGCAGCCGGAAATGGAGTATTGGTATGACCGCGCGCGTTCAAAGCTGACGGCGTTTTTGCGCCCGACCAAATGGACATTGCAGCGCGCGGGCGACAGCCGCTCTGAGGATGTGCGGCAGATGCGCCTTGCGGTGGCCTATCACCGCCAGCAGAACACGTCGCAAGCGATTGCCCATATCAACAAGGCGATTGCCGCGCGCCCCAACGATGCGTTTTATTATGAGCTCAAGGGGCAGATCCTCTTGGAGAGCCGCCAGTTTCAAAATGCCGTGAACGCTTATCGCAAAGCCGCGCAGCTTGCGCCGCGCAACCCGCTGATCCTTGGCGGGCTGGGCCGGGCGCTTTTGACCGTCAATCGCCCCAAAGAAGCTCTGAAACACCTGGAAAACGCCCGTTCCCGTGATTTTCGCAATGGCAAGCTGTTGCGGGATCTGGGCTCTGCCTATGCGCAGAATGGTCAGCCCGGACTGGCCTCTCTGGCGACGGCGGAACGCTATGCCCTTGCCAACCGGCTCAAAGATGCCGACATACATGCCCAACGCGCCCTGACCCGCCTGCCCCGCGGCTCAAGTGCGGCACGCCGCGCGCAAGACATCGTGTCTGCCGCCAAGCGTGCCAATAAGAAAAAGTGATGGAGAGTTCCCGCATGAAACGCCTATTCGCCCCCACCGCCCTTGCCCTTGGCCTGAGCGCAACCTCTGCAATGGCATTTGACATCGACAGCATGTCAGACGCGGAGCGCGGTGCGTTCCGTGATGAAATCCGCAACTACCTGCTGGAGAACCCAGAGGTGATCATGGAAGCGGTCGCGATCCTGCAGGAGCGTGAGGCGCAAAACAAAGAGCAAGATGATCTGGCGCTGGTTGCGGCAAACACGGAGCGGCTGTTTGAGGATGGCTACAGTTGGGTGGGCGGCAACCCAGAGGGTGACATAACGCTGGTTGAATTCATCGACTACCGCTGCGGCTATTGCCGCAAAGCCCATGACGAGGTTGCCGAACTGATCAAGAGTGACGGCAACATCCGCTTTATCGTGAAAGAGTACCCGATCCTTGGTGAAGCCTCTGAACTGAGCTCTCGTTTTGCCATCGCGGTCAAACAAAAGCTGGGGGATGAGTCCTACAAACAGGCCCATGACGCGTTGATCAAAATGCGCGGGGATGTGACCGAACGCTCCCTCAAACGTTTGTCGAAAGGGCTTGGGTTTGATGCCGCGCCGTTGCTTGAGCACATGAACAGCGATGAGGTGACGCAAGAGATCGTCACAACCCGCCTGCTGGCGCGGGACATGCAGATCACCGGCACACCCTCCTTTGTGCTGCAAGATGAAATGCTGCGCGGCTATCTGCCGCTGGATGCGATGCGGGCGATTGTGGAAGGCAAGCGCGGCTGATTCACACACGAACAGCCCCTTCCTCTCGGAAAATCGCGCGGTCTCGCCGGCGTCGCCTCTCATGAAATAATCCGAACGGCGAACCGCTGAGCTCGTTCAAAGCGCAAACTGTTCTAAACTCCAAAGCAGCGCCTCGGCGCTGCTTTTTATTGTTGAGACCGGCATAGAAAAAAGCGCCGCCGAATGGGCAGCGCTCTGGTCGGTTTGCGACATGTATCTGGTCAGAGCTTAGACAAGTCGAGAAAGACCGAGATCACTCTGCCTCGGCCACCTCTGGCACGGCGTCTGTGGCTGCTTCGGCCAACGCAACAATGCGTGCAAGCTCTGGATCGCCATTCAGATCGGCGACTGAAAAGTCTTCTTTGAGCGTGTCCATAGCGAGAGGCAGGTCGCGGGCAACACTGGTGCCCTCGCCTGCCGGTCCGTAGAACTCACCGTTGAGTTTGAAGTAAACCGAACCACTCATGCCCGCGCGCAGGATCGGCGCCTCTTCGGTAGCGGGGAGCACGTATTCTTCCCCGGCGTTCAGGATTTTTTCAAACAGTATAGAGCCATCTGCGCTGCGCACACGCACCCAAGCCGGGCGCACGGCCATCACGACGATTTCTGGCGGCGCATCCTCAACAACGATCGGAATCGGGCGCTCTTCTTCAGGGACAACCGCGGCAATCACCGCAGGGATCTCTGGCGTGAAGACGCCAACGTTGTCTGGGTTGAGTTGGGAAATCGGCGCATCACGCGCGACCAGCACAGGGACATCGAGTGCCTGCGGACGATAGAGACGGTCCAGCACTTCTGCTGGGGCAAACACGCCTGCGCCCACCTCGGCCGTCTGAAGGGCGTCAGACGCCTCCGATGTTGGTGCGTTGGGTACGACACTGTCCAGAGGGTCCAAATCACTCAGCACAACAGGCGTTTGCTCCACAGGGGCAAGCGCGACGCGCTGAATTTCATTGAGCACCGACCAGCCCCCATAGCCAAGCCCGGCAATCAGAGCCAACAGGACCAAAGAAGAGCCAATGGCGCGCGGCTCAATCCGCGACAGCAGTGATTCCTGAATAGGGGTAAACGGTGCATTGGCAGAAGAGAATGGATCGCTTGAGGCGGAGGGCAGAACCTTTTCCACCTTGCGGGCGCCTGACGCTTCGGCGGACATGCCATGCGCCGTGCTAAAGCCACTTTCGGCACAGAAGGTATCAAACGCCTGCTCGGGATCCAAGCCGAGGTAGCGCGCATAAGAGCGCACGTATCCGGCAATGAATCCAGGGGTTTCGAAAGCCGAGGGGTCACAATTTTCGATGGCTGCCACATAGCTGGCGCGAATGCGGAGTTCCCTTTGAACATCCAGCAGCGACTTGCCCATTGTGGCCCGCTCGCCGCGCATCATATCACCGAGACTTACAGCAAAGTCATCGTAGCCCATTGGGCCTTCTAATACCTCTTCGGTATCGCGCTTGGATTTGCGCCCGATCATCCCTCATGCCTCGTTTAACAACGTCAGCTCGTTCTTCCCCTGATTCGAGCTGATCCCCTTATTAAGGATCACTATACCATATATGGTAGCATTGAGAACGTTATCTATCGGTTAACCCGCGAGTTCGGCGCGATTCAGCGCACAGTGGCTCCAAAGTGCGTCCAGAGCATGGACAAGCGCGTCGATCTCTTTGGGGCCATGGACCGGCGACGGTGTGAAACGCAGACGCTCTGTGCCACGTGGCACGGTTGGGAAATTGATCGGCTGCACATAGATCCCGTAGTCTTCGAGCAGGTGATCAGACAGCACCTTGGTGTGTACCGGATTGCCAACAATCACGGGCACGATGTGGGTGCCATGATCAATGATCGGCAAGCCCAGCCCTTTCAGGCGCAGTTTGAGAATCTTGGCCTGTGTCTGGTGACGCTCCCGCAGAGCCTGATCGGTTTTCAGATGCGCAACAGAAGCAGCGGCACCTGCGGCGACCGCCGGCGGCAGGGAGGTTGTGAAGATGAAACCCGGCGCATAAGACCTTATCGCATCGCACATTTTTTCGGATGCCGCGATATAGCCGCCCATCACACCATAGGCTTTGGCCAAGGTGCCATTGATGATGTCGATGCGATGCGCGAGGTTGTCACGCTCTGTCACACCGCCGCCGCGCGGGCCATACATGCCGACTGCGTGCACCTCATCAATGTAGGTCAGCGCGCCAAATTCATCTGCCAGATCGCAGATCTCTTCGATCGGTCCAAAATCACCATCCATAGAGTAGACAGATTCAAAGGCGATCAACTTAGGCGCTGCGGGGTCATCCGCTTCTAGCAGACTGCGCAGATGCGCCACATCATTGTGCTTGAAGATGCGTTTGGCCCCGCCATTGCGGCGCACGCCCTCGATCATGGAGGCGTGGTTGAGCTCGTCAGAGTAGATGATCAGACCCGGAAACAACTTTGGCAAAGTGCTTAAAGTTGCATCATTTGCGATGTAGGCGCTGGTGAACAGCAGCGCAGCGTCCTTGCCATGCAGATCCGCAAGCTCTGCCTCAAGGCGTTTGTGGTACACTGTGGTGCCGGAAATGTTGCGCGTGCCGCCGGAACCGGCACCAGTGGCATCCACCGCCTCGTGCATTGCTGCAAGCACGACAGGATGCTGGCCCATGCCGAGATAGTCATTGCCACACCAGACGGTGATCGGGCGCTGTGTGCCATCTGGGCGGGTCCAGGTTGCGTGTGGAAAATGTCCTTGCTGACGTTCGATATCAATGAACGTGCGATAGCGGCCTTCATCATGCAGTCGATTCAGAGCGTCATCTAGCTTTGCAGTGTAATCCACAGTGGCTTTCCTTCTCCCCGGCCATGTCTCCACCTGCTGGGGTCATGACTGAATATTAGAGCTGTTCTAAACCTCAACAGCCGCTTGGGCAATGGGTAGCAGACTGACAAAGTGTAGCACCTTGATGTCGATCAAAGCGTAAACGGGGGCCATTGGACAGCTGAGATTGCAGTGATACGGTTTGCGCATCTCACCGCTTTGCGGTGCAACGAAAAGGAATTCCTATGTCTCTTGATCCTGTTCTCGCCCGCATCGACGCGCAGATGCCTGCGGCGATTGACCGTTTGTTTGATCTGCTGCGCATCAAATCCATCTCGACCGATCCTGCCTTTAATGCGGATGTGGACGCGGCAGCGGATTGGCTGGTCAAAGATCTGCAAGGCCTTGGCATCAAAGCAGAAAAACGCCCAACCACGGGGCACCCCATGGTTGTTGGTCATGTCGATGGCCCCAGCGAAGACAGCCCACACATTCTATTTTATGGTCACTACGACGTGCAGCCGGTGGACCCGCTGGAGCTGTGGGATCGCGACCCGTTTGATCCCGCGCTGGAAGACACCGATGCTGGCCAAGTCATTCGCGCCCGCGGGGCCTCTGATGACAAGGGCCAGCTGATGACATTTGTAGAGGCATGCCGCGCCTGGATTGCCGAGCATGGCGCCCTGCCCTGCAAGATCACTTTTCTGTTTGAAGGCGAAGAAGAATCAGGGTCGCCGAGCCTTGTGCCCTTTCTGCAAGAGAATGCCGAGGAGCTTAGCTGTGACATTGCTTTGATCTGTGACACCGGGCTGTTTGAAAGCGCGGTGCCCGCGATCACCACGATGCTGCGCGGGCTGCTGGGCGAAGATTTCACCATCACGGGGCCGTCGCGCGATCTGCATTCGGGCATGTATGGCGGCATTGCGATGAACCCGATCCGGGTGCTGAACAAAATCCTCGCAGGGCTGCATGATGACACCGGCGCTGTGACCCTGGAAGGGTTTTATGATGACGTGCCCGAGTTGCCCGATGACATTCGCGCCCAATGGCAGGGATTGAATTTTGATCATGCCACCTATTTGGGCGATGTGGGACTGAAAGCGCCAGCAGGGGAACAGGACCGCACACCGCTGGAACAGATCTGGTCGCGCCCGACCTGTGATGTGAACGGCATCTGGGGCGGCTATACGGGTGATGGTTTCAAAACCGTGCTGCCCTCGCAAGCCTCTGCCAAGGTCTCTTTCCGACTGGTTGGGCAGCAGGATCCAGACAAGATCCGCGCGGCGTTCCGCAGCTATCTGGAACGCAACCTGCCGGAGGGTTTCACCGTGGAGTACCGCACCGAAAAGGGCTCTGGTGCGTCGCAAATGTCGATCGAAGACCCCGCCTTCGAAAAGGCGCGTGCGGCGCTGAGCGACGAATGGCCCCGCCCGGCCGCCTATGTGGGCTGTGGCGGCTCGATCCCGATTGCGGGCTATTTCAAAGAGATTCTGGATATGGATTCGATGCTGATCGGCTTTGGCCGCGACGATGACCAGATCCACTCCCCCAACGAGAAATATGATGTGGAGAGCTTTCACAAAGGTACGCGTTCCTGGGCACGAATCCTCGAGGCTCTGACCCGCTAAGGCTATCGAATCATGATGAGAATCAGAAACGCGCCTTCGGGCGCGTTTTTTCTGTGACAAAGCAGAGGCGGTACAAAAAGGCGCAGATAATGCGCGCTTTGAAAAGACCAAATCGACCAACTTTTGAGGGGAGGAAGAAGTGGCGCGGTTGACGGGGCTCGAACCCGCGACCCCCGGCGTGACAGGCCGGTACTCTAACCAACTGAGCTACAACCGCGCATATATCTTCGCCTTTCGGCATGACCCTTTGCCCGAAGGCGCCCAAGGTCTGGACTAGCAGCGGTGGCGCGGTTGACGGGGCTCGAACCCGCGACCCCCGGCGTGACAGGCCGGTACTCTAACCAACTGAGCTACAACCGCTCGCTGCTCGCTGTTTGGCGTGTGCCCCTCAGCGTGTGGTGGGGTTTATGCCGAGCGCTCAGGCGCGTCAAGCGGATATCCGCACGAAAATCGAAGAAATTTCACAAGCCCCTGCCAAGCCGTTATTTTTAGGCTAAGCACAGCGCTGAGTAAGCTTTGCCTGCACACGTTTTTGTGATTAGGTGGACTCACTCAATCAAAATTCTTTTGAAGGAAAATCAGAATGAAACCGATTTACGCTGCCCTTTGCATCGCTGGTCTGACTCTCGCCGCTTGTGGTCAACAAGAAGAGCCGGCACCGATCAATGTACAGCCAACCTTTGACAAAGCGGGCGACGCAAGCTGCCCAGGCGGCTACGAGCTGCAAAGCACCGAGACCGGCGCCCTGCTCTGCGCCCCAATCGTTGCTGGCTAAGCCAGACGCCTTTGCGTATGAGACCATTGAAGCGGCCCCATGGGCCGCTTTTTTTGTGCCGTTGATTTGTCGGAACACGCCTGCTCGGGCACTTCTAGCCATAGGTCAAATAGATCACCCAGGTGATGCCCTCAAAATGGGCTGCAACAATGCTTGTACTGAAAGCACAAGTGGACCCGCCAAAGCCGACCCCAAATTTCCACGATCAGAATCGCTGCGCCCACTTGGGATGGGCGTCATCGATGATCAGCGGATGGGCATGGCTGCGATGGCCCTGCAGGTGTGGATGATCCAGCGGCAGATTCTCATGCGTGTGTTCGACCGTCTCAGGCTCATCTGAGGGCCAGGCCCGCAGCGCGGCAATGATCCCCAGCGCAGCAACCAGCGCCAGAACAACAAAGGCTGCAACCGCGCCGAATGCCGTCATGAGCCAGCCCGACAATGGATACGCGACCAGCCAACAGGCATGTGACAGCGCGAACTGCGCCGCAAACACCGCAGGGCGGTCCTCGGGATGTGATGACCGGGTCAGAAGCCTGCCTGAGGGTGTGAGCACCGCAGAATACCCCAAACCGATCAACAGCCACGTGCCAAACAACAGCGGCCAAGACAATCCGCGCACCACGACCACCAAAGCGATGGCCAAAAGGGCACCAACCATGATCAGGCCGCCCGCCAACATTACGGAGCGATCCGACACGCGATCCAAAAGACGCGGCAGAGTGAAGGCGACAATCATGCTGCCCAAGCCAAAGCCAAAGACGGTCCACGCCAGCGCGCTCTCAGACATGCCCAAATCGCCGCGCACAAGCGCAACAGAATTCACCAGAACCATCGCGCCTGCGCTTGAGGCTGCGAGGCTGAGCCCCAACAGACCACGCAAACGCGGCGTGGCAAGATAAATGCGAATGCCCCGCGTCGTACGATCATACACACCGCGCGCTTCTACGGCCTTGGGACTTGGCAACGCGACAGAGACAAGCAACAGAGCAGAGGCACCAAACCCAACCACCGTGCCAAGGAACAGCGCGTCATAGCTCAGAACCACGAGCAAAAGCGCCGCAAGCGTAGGGCTGATGATGTTTTCAAGATCATAGGCCAGCCGCGACAGCGACAAAGCCCGGGTGTAACGCGCCTCGTCAGGCAACACATCTGGAATGGTGGCCTGAAATGTCGGGGTAAAGGCGGCGGATGCGGACTGCAAAAGGAATATCAGCACATAGAGCTGCCAGACCTCTGTCACGAAAGGCAGACACAGCGCGGCACTCCCCCGCACCACATCCAGCGTCACAAGCAGAGCCCGGCGATTCACACGATCCGCAAACGCTCCGGCAATCGGGCCAATGCCGACATAGGCCACCATCTTGATGGTGAACACTGTGCCCAGCACCAACGCGGCACTTTCACCTGCGAGATCAAAGGCCAACAAGCCCATTGCGACGGTCGCAAGCCCAGTGCCCAACAGCGCAACAAGCTGTGCCAAGAACAGGTGGCGATAGGTTTTATCCGTCAGCACTTCAAACATATTGGCCTCACAGGTAGCGAGCGATGGCTTTGAGTTCCGCACGATCGCCGGTGTTTTCAGTGTCTATGCAATGATCCATATGATCGTGGATCAGAGTTTGCTTTGCATTTCGGATCGCACTCTCCACGGCCTGCAATTGTTGCGCAACATCGACGCAAGGGCGGCCTTCTTCAATCATGGAAATCACAGATCGCAAATGCCCCTCAGCGCGTTTCAGCCGAGTGGCGATCTTAGGATGACTTGCGTGGACATGTGGTTTTGACATAAAGCATCCTTAACCTCCCCCGGAGGATAGAGCAAGACAACATACTGCCTCAAAAGATGACGCAACCCACGACCGCTAAAATACGAGCACTGCCTTTCAAACGCCTCACAAGCACTTTGCTTTTGGCGGTGGTATGTATTGCGATCGCGGTTTGGGCCGCGAGCCCCAGTTCAGCTCACCTCCCCAAGATCATGGATGCCTTGCAACATCACGCTGAAATGATGGAGAGCCACGGTCACTCACATGACTTTCAGGACGATGCGATGTGGGCCCTACATGGCCACAGCCACGATGCCGCAGATCATGATCACACACAGGCGCTCATACTTCCCCAGCGTGCTGAAAACTGGACGCTAAAAGCTGAAGCGGCGCGATACAGAGCGCAGCGAATCCTTTGGTCAACGCCATTCTATCTCCTGGAGCGCCCTCCTCGGACCTGACCCGGCCCAACAAGGGTCTTTGGACACAAATTTCAGGACATCCATGGAGATATCAATGCAATCCACCAAAACCGGTGGGCGCTGCCTGCGCACCTTCCGCGCGGCCGCCCCCCTACCATTGTGTGCTGCGCTGATGCTGTATGCATCTACCGCCGCTGCCCATAACGTCACCGAAGGCGACGCGGGCTACATTCAAGAAATCTGGGGCGTAAATCTCATCCCCTTTACCTACCTGGGCGCAAAGCACATGGTCACAGGATATGATCATATACTGTTCCTGCTCGGCGTCGTTTTCTTCCTCTACCGTAGGAAAGATGTCGGCATTTATGTCAGCATCTTCGCCTTCGGCCATTCCGCCACCATGCTTGCGGGCGTCTGGTTCGGCTGGAGCGTAAATGCCTATGTCGTTGATGCCATTATCGGATTGTCCGTGGTCTACAAAGCACTCGACAATCTTGGTGCCTACCAACGTTGGTTTGGGGTGCAGCCCAACACAAAGGCTGCAACCCTGATCTTTGGTCTGTTCCACGGCACAGGGCTGGCCACAAAAATCCTAGACTACGACATCGCCTCCGAGGGGCTGCTGCCCAACCTGCTAGCATTCAATGTCGGCGTAGAGATCGGCCAAGTCTTGGCACTCTCAGCGATCCTCATTGTCATGGGTTACTGGCGCAGATCGCCAACCTTCCTGCAACAAGCCTACACCGCAAATGTGGTCATGATGATGCTTGGCTTCATCCTTGCGGGCTACCAGATTACCGGATTTTTCGTCGCCTGAAACGCGACTAGGAGACAAGTATATGTTCAATTCCAACAAACCAACTCTCGAAGAACTACCCACAACTGCCCAACTTTTGACATCTACATTCATCGCGGCAGCGTCCGCTTTGGTGATCCTTATCACTGTCGTTCTTCCCGCAGAGTACGGGATAGACCCGACGCGCGTGGGGCGGCTTCTGGGACTCGCTGAGATGGGCGAGATCAAATCGCAGCTCGCCACTGAAGCCGAAGAAGATCGACAACGCGACGCCAGCGACAACGATCAGTCGAACCTTCTCAACGACATTCTCGGCATTTTTGTAAGCACCGCCTACGCTCAGGAAGCGGTGGTCTGGCGTGACGAAGTGACCTTTACTCTAGAGCCCGGCGCTTCCGCAGAATGGAAGCTGGAGATGACCCAAGGCCAATCCGCACAATTCCGCATGATTGTAGATGGAGGCCGCGTAAACTTTGATTTGCACGGTCACGGCTCCGGTCAATCTGTCACGTACGAAAAAGGGCGCGGCTCAACCGGATCAGAAGGCACAATCCTTGCGGAGTTTGATGGTGCTCATGGTTGGTTCTGGCGCAATCGCGACAAACAAGCCGTAACGATAACAGTGCAAGTGCGTGGCGAATACAAGGCCTTCAAAGACGCGAGTTAAATGGCTTGGCCGCTGTGCTTTATGAACTTGCATGGCGGCCTTGCACACAGCCACCGGAGCACCACGCCCGCACTGACGGTAAGTTTCAAACCTTTTGGTTGTTTTGCGAGTTCAACCCTCGGAAAAGACGCAGCACCTAACTCAAACTGAGTTCAGTTACGGTAGAGCAATCGAGCAATTCTAAGGAAGAATGGTGGGTCGTGAGAGGCTCGAACTCCCGACATCTTCGGTGTAAACGAAGCGCTCTACCAACTGAGCTAACGACCCGGTGAGGGCGGATTTAGAGAATACTGCGGGGGCATGCAACCCCATTTTTGAACTTTTTTGCCCCGAAATGATTTTCTCTAAAAATTCCGGTCAAATCAGTGTCTGCCTCGCCCCAAACCACAACACCTCCTCATCTATGAAACCTGCGGTTTGAAGCGCAATTAGGTGCGATTCACCTGAACAACAGACTGTGCGCCACCCGCTTTGCAAAAAATCCATGCATGGGGGTGTGAGAGAGAAAAAGAATCTGAGCCATGTCGCTTGTCAGGTCGCATTTGTGTTTGACCGTTTCCAAATCGCGGGCTTAGTCAGGGAGAGATGAGACCCTAATGAAGCCACTCAAGCCACACATGTACTCTCCTGTCGATTTTCCAGCCCTTCTGGGCCGCAGACCGGGCCATCCGTACAAAAAGGCATATGACTGGTGGCCTCCGCCCTCTTTTGCCTGAGCTCAATACTTACATAACTCAGTAAAAAGAGGTCATTATGACTGTTCAGACTCCAAGTGCGCCGGTTCAGATTGAACTGGCAGATACCCTTGTGCGCCTCACCTGGGACCAAGACACCGTTGGCGATTTCCCTTTTATCTGGTTGCGCGAGAATGATCCGGCCGGCTTCCACCCGCAAACGCAGGAACGCCTGACCGATCTCACGGCGATTGCGCTCGACATCAAAGCGGAGTCCGCCGAACAGATTGAATCCCATCTCAAAGTCAGCTGGGCAGATGAACAAGGCGATAGCCTGTATGATCTGGCCTGGCTGCGTGCGCATCGCCCCGGCCAGCGTGCGGCCGATGCCGCGGACACGGGCTTTATCTCCTGGCGCAGCAATCTGTCCGCAGCGGGCATCCCACGCGCCCTTGCGGGGCCTGTCATGCAAGAAGATGCCGCGCTGCAGGATTGGCTGGTTGCGACACGCCAGTATGGCCTGAGCATCATTGAGGGGCTGGCGGACAGCACTGAGGCCGGAATGGATGTGGCAAAACGGATTGGTTTTCTGCGCGAAACCAATTTTGGGGTGACGTTTGAGGTGAAATCAAAACCGAATCCCAACAACCTGGCCTACACGCCGGTGGCCTTGCCGCTGCACACCGATCTGACAAATCAGGAACTGCCCCCGGGCTTTCAGTTTTTGCACTGTCTCGCCAATGAGGCAGAGGGTGGAGAATCGCTGTTCTGTGATGGCTATGCAGTGGCCGAAGATCTGAAGACTATGGATCCGGATGCGTTTGCGGCCTTGTGTGACATCTCAATCCCCTTCCGGTTTCATGATGAAACCACCGACATTCGTGCCCGCAAACGCGTGATCACCTGCGATGACAACGGTGACGTGATTGAGATTTGCTTCAATGCGCATCTGGCGGATTTTCTGGACATCGCCCCGGAGCAGATGGCGCGCTATTACCGTGCCTATCAGATGTTTATGGCGATGACGCGTGATCCCAAATACGTCTTAGATCTGAAACTGAAAGCGGGCGAAATGGTTGTGTTTGACAACCGCCGTGTGTTGCATGGGCGCTCTGCGTTTGATCCCAATACGGGGCGGCGACACCTGCATGGGTGCTATGTGGATCGCGGTGAGTTTGAAAGCCGTTTGCGCATTTTGGCGCGCTGAGACACGCACAGCGGAAAAAGACAAAATGGCGCTTTAAGAAGCGCCATTTTTAGTGATAAGTCAGGTAATTACGCGACGAACTTCAAGTGATTCTTGCGCAAGAAACGGAGGTAAATGGTGGGTGATAAGAGATTTGAACTCCTGACATCTTCGATGTGAACGAAGCGCTCTACCACTGAGCTAATCACCCGGTAGCGCGGCTTCTATCCTCACTCAGCAGGCTCTGCAAGCCCCTCTTTTTCGCTTTCTTGATCGTGTGCCGCTGTGCTTGCCAACTTACGGCGCAAACGCAGGTTTACCACCTGCACATCATCAACCGACTTGCTGTTCTGGATCTTGAGTTTGCCAAGTTCAGGCAGGTTGAGCCCCTGCCCCGCGGCAAGCGTTTCCCCGAGAATCGCGAGTGCGGCCTCCACAGCTGGCTTTACATCGCGCTTTTTCACACCCGAGCGCATCACAACCGCCTCGATCAGCTCTCGCTTGCGCAAGACTGGGAGCGCTTCTGTGGTGTCGGATGGCGTAGGGGACGTGGTTTCGGCCGTCTTTGCCGCGTCAGAAACGCTTGCGTCCTTCAGGCTTGCACTGGATTTGCGCGTGGTTGTGGCGCGCGCTCTGGTTTTGGTTGTTTTCGCCCGCGCAGTGGTCGGTTTGCGGCTGGTTTTTCCTGTTGTGGCTTTGGCCATACTGGCTCCTCATTGGTCTGCTCGACGCCTTGAGCGTAGCGAATCAATGACAAAAACAACAGAAAATTCGCAAATCAGACGCAATATATGCGCACAACCCAAGCTGTGCGCACAAAGATTCGGTGACTGCGGCACCGGAGCTGATCCGCTTATTTGAGCTTGGAAAGTTTTTCCTGAAGCTCCGCCAGCTGTTTCTTGATGTCATCGAGTTCTTCGCCCTCGGCGCTTTCGCGCGTGTCATCTGCGCTCTGCGCTGGCCCGCTCGGCCATCCCATGCCGCCGGTCATGGCCTTCATGAAGGCTTCTTGCTGCGCCTGCATCGCCTCCAGGCCCGGCATCTTCATGCCGCCCCCCATGCTTTCCATGACTTTTTCCTGGCCCTCGCGCAGCATGTCAAAGGAGGTTTGCAAGAATTGCGGCACCATCGAGGTGGCCTGAGTGGTGTAGGCCCGCACCAAATCATTCAGCACATTCAAAGGCAGTACGTTTTCGCCGCGGCTTTCATGCTCCGCAATGATTTGCAGCAAGTACTGACGCGTCAGGTCGTCCCCGCTTTTGAGATCGACAATCTGAACCTCACGCCCAGATCGGATGAAACCGGCGATGTCTTCCAATGTCACATAATCGCTGGTCTCGGTGTTGTAGAGCCGCCGGCTGGCGTACCGTTTGATCAGCAGTGGTTTCTTGTCCTCGCCCACGTCCATCTCCCCATTTTTCTTTGCAGTGCAGAAAAAGCCTATGCGAGTGCAAAACAAAAAGAAAGGGCAGGCCTGAAGCCTGCCCTTGCAAACCGCGCCTCGGGGAGGAGGAGGGGCGCGAAATTTGCTTAGTTTTTATTTTGCTGCCGCTTTTTTCGCAGCGGCAGTCACCTCAGAGGTGGCTTTTTTGACAGCTGCAGTCGCCTCTTCGGTGGCGTCCTTGCCCGCAGACATCAACAACTCAACGGTTTCCATCTGAACTTTTTTTGCCACTTCGGCAAAAGCCGCCATGTTCTCGGCTGCAACTTCTGCCTGAGCGGAGGCAAAATCAGTCAGCGCCTTGGCGTAATCAGCTGGCTCTTCTTTGGCTTTAGACATGTCACCCAGTTTGGACAGGGTGTCTTTGGTCCACTTGGAAGAAATCTCAGAAGATTTCTCAGCGGCGCCCAGCGCAACTGCGGTCAGCTTTTCATTGAGCGCTGCAGAATTTTTGAACGCGTCTTCAAAAGCTGTGGTGTCGACAGGGAAAGAGCCCATCACGTCTTTGAACATTGCAGTTACATCCTGTGCTGCTTTGGCCATTGTTCCAGTTCCTTAATTGAATAACAGCCCGAGTAAGAAAGCAGGGAATGTGGGCTGTGCGTCTAGTCTCTGGAAGCAATATGCATGCTGCAATGCAGCATTTCAAGTTTTTTCTGCTGCATTGCAGCAAAAACCTGCCAAACCGCCTTTATTTCAGCGCTTTTTTGCGCACGTAGTCACCGGGTGCGTCGCCAAGAGCCGGATGCGACGCTGTACCGGGCATGCGCGCTTCGATGTGCTTGCCTGATTTTTTGGACAACCATGCATCCCAACGCGGCCACCACGACCCCTCATGAAACGTCGCCTGCTCCATCCACTCATCGGCAGATAAGCTGAGCTTGGTGTTGGTGTAGTGGCCATATTTCTTTTTGCTGGGCGGGTTCACGATGCCAGCGATATGACCGGACTGCGAAACGATGAAGGTCTTTGAGCGGCTTTTGGTCTGTTGATAGCCGCAATAACAATCTTTCCACCGCGCAATGTGGTCCGTTTCACATGTGACTGAGCAGGTGGGAATATCCACATCTGAAATCTTCAGGGTTTCTCCGCACATCTGGAGGCCCTCACCCACAAATTTGTTAGATTGGCACAGGTCGCGCAAATATTGGTGCGCCATTTTGCCCGGCAGGCCCGAGCCGTCGCCGTTCCAATACAGCAGATCAAAGGCCGGAGGCGCCTCTCCCATCATATAGCTTTTGATGGCGGGCGTGTAGATCAGATCATTGGAGCGCAGGAAGCTGAAGGTGCGCTGCATGATAAAAGAGCGCAGGATCCCCTCTTCTGCGACCTCCTCATCAATACCGTCGATAAAATCGTTTTGCAGAAACGGGGTGAATTCGCCCTGCTCGCCAAAGTCCGTCAGGGTCGTGAAGAACGTGGCAGACTTCAGTGAGTCATCGCCGCGTTTTTTCATAAGCGAGAGCGTCAAATGCAGGGTGGTGCCCGCAATGCAGTATCCAACGGCATTGATCTGTGGCTGCCCGGAGATCTCTTTAATCTGTGCGATTGCCTCCAGAAAGCCTTCCTCGATGTAGTCATCCAGCCCCACATCCGCCAAGCTGCGATCCGGGTTGACCCAACTGACCACAAAGACCGTGTAGCCCTGCGCCACCGCCCACCGGATCAGGCTGTTTTGCTCTTTCAGATCGAGAATGTAGTATTTATTGATCCACGGCGGAAAAATCACCAGCGGCACTTCGTAAACGGTATCAGTGGTGGGGGAAAACTGCAGAAGTTCGAAAAGACGGTTGCGATAGACCACCTTGCCCGGCGCCGTGGCGATGTTGCCGCCAATCTCAAAGGCGCTTTCATCCGCGAGCTTTACCAGAAGTTCGCCATTGTTGGCGTCCAGATCCGCAATCAGGTTTTCCAGACCATCAACGAGGCTCTGCCCCTCTGTTTCAACGGCACGCTCCAACGCTTCCGGGTTGGTGCCCAGAAAATTTGTAGGCGACATCATATCGATGATCTGGCGCGAGAAATAGTCGATCCGCTGTTTGTCCTTGGCGGACAACCCCTCAAGCTCGGAGACCGCAATTTTGATGGCCTCCGCGTTGCGCATGTACTGCTGTTTGAGCATGTTGAAGTACGGATGATCCTGCCAAAAATGATGGGAGAATCGACGGTCGGTTGGCGTATCGTCCTGCGGTGCAGCAAACTGGCCCTTTAAGATCAAATTCTGCGCATCCACGAAGCTTTTGACCGACTTACTCCACAGATCGAGCTGGTTTTCGAGGATTTTCCCGGGGTTTTCCATCATGCCCTGCCAATAGGCAGTGGCAGCATTCACAAAGACCTCAGGCTCAGGTGCATTTAGCTCATTTCTCAGGGGCTTATGACGCGCCATGACCTCTGCGAGCTTTAGCGACAACGCCTCGACTTTTGCGAGGTTGGCATTCAGACGATCCAATTTTTCGCCCGTTTCGATCTCATTTGTTGTCATATTAATACATTCGCCTTAACCTTGCTGCTACGCAGCATAATGATATCCGCCCCTGTAATACTAATGGGGAAACACTTTTCTGGATACCCCAAGGTAAGGAACACACACATGCGGTACATGGCCACGTATGACTTTATGGAGACCATGCGCAACACCAACCAATGGTTGGGGGCGACGGCTTCGGCGATGGCGTCTTATCCAACGATGGCAATGATCCCGAACCCGGCCCTGCAATGGATGGCGGCCTGGGGTCAGGTGACGGAGCGCACCTTTCAGAGGATGGTGGTGAAACCGGACTGGGGCATTCACAATTTTACCTGTGAGGATGGCAAGGACCATCTTGTCAATGTGAACACGCTGATCGAGCGCCCGTTTGGGGATCTGATCCATTTTGAGGTGTCCGGCCGCAAACCCATGAAACGTAAAGTTCTGTTGGTTGCGCCGATGTCGGGGCACTATGCGACCCTGTTGCGCTCCACCGTTAAAAGCCTGATTGCGGATTGCGAAGTCTACATCACGGATTGGCATAACGCGCGCGATATCCCTGTGAGCGAGGGGAAATTCGATGTTGAAGACTACACGCTTTATCTTGTCGATTTTATGAAGCACCTCGGTGCGGACACCCATGTGGTGGCCGTGTGCCAACCAGCGCCGCTGACCCTGGCGGCGACAGCCTATCTGGCGGAAGAAGATCCGGAGGCGCAGCCCCGCTCCCTGACTTTGATTGGCGGCCCGATTGATACGGAAGCCGCCGCGACCGAGGTGACCGACTTTGGCCATCGCGTGACCATGGAGCAGCTGAAGGAAACCATGATCCAGCGGGTTGGCTTCAAATATCCGGGCGTTGGGCGCATGGTGTATCCGGGCCTCCTGCAGCTTCAATCCTTCATGTCGATGAACGCAGAGCGCCACTCCAAAGCCTTTTCCGATCAGATCTTGCGCGTGACGCGCGGTGAGGCGTCTGACCACGATTCTCACAACCGGTTCTATGATGAGTATCTTGCGGTGATGGATATGACCGCAGAGTTTTATCTCACAACTGTGGAGCGAATCTTCAAAAACAACGAGATCGCCAAGAATCAGTTTGTCGTGAACGGACGTACGGTCGATATCGGCAAAATCACCACCGTTGCCATCAAAACTGTTGAGGGTGCGAAGGACGATATCACCGCGCCAGGGCAATGTGTCGCCGCACTGGATTTGTGCACCGGTCTGCCAGACAGCAAGAAAGCAAGCCATGTTGAGCCGGGCGCCGGGCACTATGGCATCTTTGCGGGCAAAAGCTGGCGCAACAATATCCGCCCTCTTGTTCTCGACTTCATTGATGCCAATGCAGCCGCCCCCAAGCGGACAGCTGCGCGCAAACCGGCCAACACCAACTCGGCAGCCTAAGTTAAAGCGCCGCTTTATTGACCAAGAAAGCCGCCCCCGGGTGGCTTTTATTGTTTTGTTAAGTTAAGAACTACCCCTCTCGCCGCAGCACGCAGCAAAACGCAAAATATGCCCGGCCCTGCACGGCCCAACGCTACATATAGCGCATAAACCAAGACGATCACGTCGCACTCACAATTTCGTGCAGAATTATCAAGATCTTAGAGCAGCCCCCCTTGCGTTAAGGTCTTATTAACCTTCTGTGGAGGAATCGCAGGACGTGTAAAAACGGCCTGTGGCAGCGATTTGGTCAACCGATAAAATCCTACTTTTTTGTAAATAAAGTCGTTGACCGATCGCCTTATCTTACGCCAGTTTGTGGGAGCAGCCAAAGAAACACACTAGATATAGTGGCGCTCATGGCAGCAGGGACAAGACGGGATCAATGCCAATTTCGGCAACTTTAGCGGCACCACATTTAGTGTGGCGGTGCGAACACTCTCTCTGTGCCTGATTGAAGCCACCCTCTGCGAGGGCTGAAGGGTTTGTTTTTATGGCGCACAGGCAGCGCGCACTCAGGACGGGTGCGGCGGATATTTGGGAACTGGGAACGAGGCAGGCATGAAGATTCAACGGCGCTTCACCAAGACCGGACAGGACGCATATGCGGACCTCGACTTTGTGACCACCGAATCGGAAATCCGTAACCCTGACGGCACCATCGTGTTCCGACTTGAGAACATCGAAGTTCCGGCCAGCTGGTCTCAAGTTGCCTCTGATGTGATTGCCCAGAAATATTTCCGCAAAGCCGGCGTGCCTACCAAGCTGCGCAAGGTGCGTGAGAAGGATGTGCCTGAGTTTCTGTGGCGCTCTGTGCCTGCCAATGAAGACGTGCAACTTGGCGGCGAAACCAGCGCCAAGCAAGTGTTTGACCGTCTGGCGGGTACCTGGACCTATTGGGGCTGGAAAGGCGGCTACTTCACCTCAGAAGATGACGCCCGCGCCTATTACGATGAAATGCGCTATATGCTGGCCACCCAGCGCGCCGCGCCAAACTCTCCGCAGTGGTTCAACACTGGTATTCACTGGGCCTACGGCATCGATGGGCCAAGCCAGGGCCATTACTACGTGGACCACAAAAGCGGCAAGCTGACCAAATCCAAATCGGCTTATGAGCATCCGCAACCACATGCTTGTTTCATTCAGTCCGTGGCCGACGATCTGGTGGGTGACGGCGGCATTATGGATCTGTGGGTACGCGAGGCGCGGCTGTTCAAATACGGCTCTGGCACCGGCACCAACTTTTCTTCGCTGCGCGCAGATGGCGAATCCCTCTCTGGCGGCGGCAAGTCGTCGGGCCTGATGGGTTTCCTGAAAATCGGTGATCGTGCGGCCGGAGCCATCAAATCTGGTGGCACCACCCGGCGTGCTGCCAAAATGGTGATCGTGGATGCGGATCACCCGGATATTGAAGAATACATCAACTGGAAGGTCAAAGAGGAGCAGAAGGTTGCCTCTATCGTGGCCGGCTCCAAGATGCATGAGCAGAAGCTCAACGCGATCTTTGCGGCGATCCAAGCCTGGGATGGCGCGGAGGCTGATGCCTATGACAGCAAGGTCAACGCAGGTCTGAAGGCGGCGATCCGTGACGCGAAAAGCGTTATGATCCCGGAGACGTACATCAAGCGCGTGTTGGATTATGCCAAGCAGGGCTATGCCAGCATTGAGTTCCCAACCTATGACACCGACTGGGATTCGGAGGCCTATGCCTCGGTCGCTGGTCAGAACTCCAACAACTCGATCCGTGTGACCGACGCCTTCCTGAAGGCGGTTGAGAACGATGAGGACTGGGAGCTGATCCGCCGCACCGACGGGGCCGTTGCCAAAACCATCAAAGCGCGCAAGCTGTGGGAAGATGTGGGCCACGCCGCGTGGGCCTGTGCCGATCCCGGCATCCAGTATCATGACACTGTGAACGCCTGGCACACCTGCCCAGAAGATGGTGAGATTCGCGGCTCCAACCCCTGCTCTGAATATATGTTCCTGGACGACACCGCCTGCAATCTGGCCTCCATGAATCTACTAACTTTCCTGAAGGACGGTAAGTTTCAGGCAGAGGACTATATGCATGCCACCCGCCTGTGGACGGTGACGCTGGAAATCTCTGTGACCATGGCGCAGTTCCCTTCCAAGGAAATTGCGCAGCTGAGCTATGATTTCCGCACGCTGGGCCTTGGCTATGCCAATATCGGCGGTCTGTTGATGAACATGGGCCTGAGCTATGACAGTGACGAAGGCCGAGCGCTGACCGGCGCGCTGACGGCGCTGATGACCGGTGTGGCCTATGCCACCTCTGCGGAGATGGCAGGTGAGCTGGGCGCCTTTGACGGCTATGCGCGCAACAGCCAACACATGCTGCGGGTGATGCGCAATCACCGCCGCGCGGCTTATGGCAAAACCGAAGGTTATGAAGGGCTTGCGGTGAAACCTGTGGCGCTGGATGTGGCGCACTGCCCAGACCAAGTGCTGGTCGCGCTGGCACAATCGAGCTGGGACGAGGCGATCACGCTGGGGGAAAAATTCGGCTATCGCAACGCGCAGACCTCTGTGATTGCCCCCACCGGCACCATTGGGCTGGTGATGGATTGCGACACCACCGGAATTGAGCCTGACTTTGCGCTGGTGAAGTTCAAAAAGCTCGCGGGTGGTGGTTACTTCAAGATCATCAACCGCTCTGTGCCGGCGGCGCTGGAAAAGCTGGGCTATTCTTCGGCGCAGATCGAAGAGATCGTGTCTTATGCGGTTGGGCACGGCACGATTGGCAATGCGCCGGGCATAAACCATACCACGCTGATCGGGCATGGTTTCACCGCCAATGAGATCAACAAGATCGAGGCGGCTCTGGGCTCTGCTTTTGACATCCGCTTTGTGTTCAACCAGTGGACCCTGGGTGAAGAGTTCTGCACAAATGTGCTGGGTATCTCTTCGGAGAAATTGAACGATCCGTCCTTTGAGCTGCTGGCGCATCTCGGCTTTAGCAAAGCCGATGTTGAGGCGGCCAACGATCACGTGTGTGGCACCATGACGCTGGAAGGGGCGCCACACCTCAAGGAAGAGCATTACGCGATCTTTGACTGTGCCAATCCCTGCGGCAAGAAGGGCAAGCGCTACCTGTCGGTGGACAGCCACATCACCATGATGGCGGCGGCGCAGAGCTTCATTTCCGGCGCGATCTCCAAGACGATCAACATGCCCAATGACGCCACCATTGAGGACTGTCAGAAGGCCTATGAGCTATCTTGGTCGCTCGGCATCAAAGCCAATGCGCTATATCGTGACGGCTCTAAATTGTCCCAACCACTGGCGGCAGCGCTGGTGGAAGACGATGATGATGCCGCAGAGGTTCTGGAAACAGGCTCTCTGCCTGCAAAGGCACAGGTTCTGGCGGAGAAGATTGTCGAGAAAATCGTCATCAAAGAAGTGGCACGTGGCCGCGAAAAGATGCCTGAGCGCCGCAAGGGCTATACGCAGAAAGCCGTGGTGGGTGGCCATAAAGTCTATCTGCGCACCGGGGAATATGCGGACGGTGCGTTGGGTGAGATTTTCATCGACATGCACAAAGAAGGTGCTGGCTTCCGTGCGATGATGAACAACTTCGCCATCGCTGTGTCCGTTGGCCTGCAATATGGCGTGCCGCTGGAAGAGTTTGTGGATGCCTTTACCTTCACCAAATTTGAGCCTGCGGGCATGGTGCAAGGCAATGACAGCATCAAAAACGCCACCTCCATTCTGGATTATATCTTCCGTGAGCTGGCTGTGTCCTACCTTGACCGCACAGACCTCGCGCATATCAAACCAGAAGGCACCAGCTTTGATGACATGGGCCGTGGTGAGGAAGAAGGCGTTTCCAATGTTTCCGAACTGAGCGAAAGCGCGGCGAACCGCTCGCTTGAAGTGCTCAAACAGATTTCCTCGACAGGGTATCTGCGCAAACGTTTGCCGCAAGAACTTGTGGTTTTGAATGGCGGTGGCGGGGTCTCGCCAGACCTGGGGGACCCTATCCAAAAGTTGAACGCCCTTATACCGGAAACCACTGGTGCTGGCCTGTCTGACGTGGCATCCAGCGCGCCTGCCTCTGGCTCTGTAGCGACACTGACAATGGACGCAAGATCCAAAGCCAAGATGCAGGGCTATGAGGGCGACCCCTGCGGCGACTGTGGCAACTACACATTGGTGCGCAACGGCACCTGCATGAAATGCAACACCTGCGGCGCGACAAGCGGCTGCAGCTAAGGAGAATACCGTGACGACACCGAAGCGCAGAAGCCTTCGATCCGAAGACGCAACGGCCCAGGTTCGAGAGATCACCCCGGCTGAAAAACCGATGACGGAAGAAATTGCCGTGGTTGGGCGGATTTCCGTTCGGCGCGCATGGGCCAAAGAGGTGCGCAAAGGCGCAAAGCAGAAGCTGCTTGGTGGCGAAGCCGCCGCGTCGCAGCAAGATACGGACACAGGTTACGCGGAACAGCTGCTGTACGCCGCGAGCCAACGTCGCGCCTAAACAGGGCGCATAAGGAGATCCCGGGGGGACCTGGGTAGGGGGCCACTGCCCCCGACGAAATACCCCGCTGTCGCTGTCTGGTGACAGAGGAGAGACCCGGAGCGGGTGCGCTCGTTCCGACGACATTCAGGCCGCAGGCAAAAAACATCGAGCGGTACATAGAGTGAGCCTGAATGGCGAAACTGGGGGGCCTCGCGCCCCCCAATTTTTTTGCGCGGCGTGGCCGCTCTTCAGGCAACATGCACATCGCACATGAAAAAGCGCGCCACAAATGTGACGCGCTGTGTGTCTCAGCTTTCGGTCTCGTCAGTGTGCTGAGGCCCCTGCCCCTGCACCAGTCATGTCGGACGTCTTGGCAAGCATGGCTTCGAAATTCTCGAAGATCCGATGCATGTGTTTGCTTTTGTACGGGAAAATCGCATCTGAATCCATGTCGTGCACGATCAGAGCGTTGTCGGCCTCAAACACCACCAGATTTCCGTCGGTGTCTTCGGCGCAATCGATGCCAAAGTAGTTGAGCCCGATCCCGGTGGTCAGCGCCTCAAACGCATGGGCGTGGCGATGTGCAAAATCGGCATCGAAACCTTCCATCCACGCGGCTTCTTCTGCACGCTTTTCAGGATGCTGATCCATGTGGGCGTTGAGATACCACACATCCCATTGATCGGCGATTGCCATGTGGCAGGGGAAAGCTTTGCCGTTCACGAAAACGATCCGGTACTTACGGAACTGACCATCGGTAGCGGTCGCATAGTCCACATATTCAGACACAAAGAAATCCTGCGATGGCTGGCGCAACAGATAATCCACCAGAGCGTCGCGGTCGTCGACTTTCTCAAGGCCTAGCCCTGCGTGAGAACCAACCGGGCGAATGATGTACGGGTATCCTCCGACCTCTGACAGCGCCGCCTCTTCACCGCCCGCAACCAGCGCGGAAATCAGTGCATCACGCGTGATCCGTGTGGTTTTGGGGAAGCGCAAGCCACGCACAAAAGGGAAGATCTGCGCCAGCACATCGCGATCCAGATCAACAGCACCATCAGGCAGATTGAAGGTGGGAACACCGCTTTGCGCGGTCAGAGCGCGCACAGTTTCAAAGAACGGCTGTGCAATCTCGGAATCAGTCGGAACTGCGCAGAAGGCAACATCATGCTCTGGCAGCACATTCTGTGCGCCGGGTGTGAGATCTGGATAGTAGGTGATGATCTCAAAATCGGAGGTTTCCAGCAAGAATTCGATGGGCGTGTTGCCGCCCACATGGCTGGGTTCAGCAAACACCAGAAGCTTAGGCTGTGCGGTTTCACGGCGGTTGATGGAGAACATGCGGTGGCCTTCAAGCGCCTTGGCCTGCCACTTGAGGCCCTCTTCCTGATTGCCGTGGAGTTGGTCAATCACCGAAAGGTCCATAAAAATGCCATCGGTGTCTTCGCTCTGCTCGGACTTGGAGAGCAGCTCTGCCCGCAGCGGCATCAAATCGATTCCGTCAAAGGCCATCTTCGTCAGCCGTGCAAGGCCGAGTCGTGTTTGAGGTTCCATTCTGGCTCCTGATGTAAAATGCCCCTTTGAGATGCCGGAATATGATTAATGAAGGATGGCCAAAGCCCCCCGACACCCTGTTAAAATCGTTCGGTTTTTTCCTAAAATTGAATGTAGTTGACCAACAAAAAGGCGCGCCAGTTTCCTGACGCGCCTTCAAATATCTATTGCGGTCGCTTAATGCGCGCGGGCGCTTGCGGCCTCTTCTTTCTTGAGGGCTGCGGCGGCAGCTTCTTCTGCCGCTTCGTCCCACTCAATGGCTTCGGGCTCTTCCGTTAGCGCGAGCTTCAGCACTTCGGAGACGTGTTTGACTGCGATGATTTCCAGACCGTCTTTCACGTTGTCAGGAATATCGGCCAGATCTTTCTCGTTCTCCTGTGGGATGAGCACCGTCTTGATGCCGCCACGCAGCGCCGCCAGCAGCTTCTCTTTGAGGCCACCAATCGGCATCGCGTTGCCGCGCAGAGAGACCTCGCCGGTCATGGCGATATCTTTGCGCACAGGGATGCCGGTCAGCACAGACACAATCGAAGTGACCATGGCGAGACCCGCAGAGGGGCCATCCTTGGGCGTGGCGCCATCTGGCACGTGCACGTGGATGTCGATCTTGTCAAAGACCGTTGGCTTCACACCAATCTGCGGGCTGATGGACCGCACATAAGAGCTTGCTGCATCGATGGACTCTTTCATCACATCGCCGAGCTTACCGGTGGTTTTCATCCGGCCCTTACCGGGCAGTTTCAGACCTTCGATGTGCAGCAGATCCCCGCCGACGCTGGTCCAGGCCAGACCGGTGACAACGCCCACCTGATGCTCTTCTTCGGCCAGACCGTAGCGGTATTTCTTTACACCCAAGAAGTCATCAAGGTTTTCAGCGGTGACCGAAACGGTCTCCTCTTCGCCTTTGACAATTTTGGTAACGGATTTCCGCGCCAGTTTCGCCAGCTCACGCTCAAGGTTCCGCACGCCCGCTTCGCGGGTATAGGTGCGTATCACCTCTTGCAGCGCCTCATCAGAGACTTCGAACTCGCCCTTTTTCAGGCCGTGGTTCTTGATCTGTTTGTCGATCAGGTGCTGACGCGCGATCTCACGCTTTTCGTCCTCGGTGTAACCGGCCAGCGAAATAATCTCCATCCGGTCCAGAAGCGGGCCCGGCATGTTGTAGGAGTTCGCCGTGGTCAGGAACATCACGTTAGAGAGATCGTATTCCACCTCAAGGTAGTGATCCACAAAGGTGCCGTTCTGCTCTGGATCGAGCACTTCGAGCATCGCAGAGGCCGGATCGCCACGGAAATCCTGCCCCATCTTGTCGATTTCATCGAGCAGGATCAGCGGGTTGGTGGTTTTCGCTTTCTTCAGCGCCTGAATGATCTTGCCCGGCATGGAGCCGATGTAAGTCCGGCGGTGGCCACGGATCTCGCTTTCATCGCGCACGCCGCCAAGGCTGATGCGGATGAACTCGCGACCCGTCGCTTTCGCAACGGATTTGCCCAGCGAGGTTTTACCCACACCTGGAGGGCCAACAAGGCAGAGGATCGGGCCTTTGAGCTTAGAAGAGCGCTGTTGCACTGCGAGATACTCGACAATGCGCTCTTTCACTTTCTCAAGACCATAGTGATCCTTGTCCAGCACGGTTTGCGCGCCCTTGAGATCTTTCTTCACGCGGCCACGCTTGTTCCATGGAATGGAGAGCATCCAATCCAGATAGTTGCGCACCACGGTGGCCTCGGCGCTCATCGGGCTCATGTTCTTGAGCTTCTTGAGTTCTGCGTCGGCTTTTTCTTTGGCCTCTTTGGAGAGCTTGGTTTTGGAGATCTTCTCTTCAAGCTCGGCAATTTCGCCTTCGCCCTCTTCGCCGTCGCCCAGCTCCTTCTGAATGGCCTTCATCTGCTCATTCAGATAGTACTCGCGCTGGGTCTTCTCCATCTGAGATTTGACGCGAGTTTTGATCTTTTTCTCGACCTGTAGAACGCTCATCTCGCCCTGCATCAGGCCATAGACCTTCTCCAGACGTTCGCTCACAGACAGGGTTTCGAGAAGCTCCTGCTTTTCAGACACTTCAATGCCGAGGTGCCCCGCCACAAGATCAGCCAGACGCGCGGGCTCAGCGGCTTCTTCAACCGCGCTGAGCGCCTCTTCGGGGATGTTCTTTTTAACCTTGGCATAGCGCTCAAACTCATCGCCAACAGAGCGCAGCAGCGCTTCGATGGTGGCGGCGTCGCCGGGCAGCTCTTCAAGTGGCTCAGCGGTGGCTTCAAAGAAGTCCTCGTTTTCCAAGAAGTCGGTGATTGTCACGCGGCTCTGGCCTTCGACCAACACCTTAACGGTGCCGTCGGGGAGCTTCAGTAGCTGCAGCACATTGGCCAGCACACCTGTGCGATAAATACCGTCGATGTTGGGATCGTCTTCTGCAGGGTCAATCTGACTGGAGAGCAGAATTTGCTTGTTATCGGCCATCACCTCTTCGAGCGCGCGAACCGATTTGTCCCGGCCCACGAACAGCGGCACGATCATATGTGGGAAAACCACGATGTCGCGCAACGGCAGAACGGGGTAGGATGTGTTGAGAGGATCTTGCATAAGTATTCCTTGTTCTAGCAAAGCGACACTGGCCCCTCCATGAGGCAGCCACCCGGCCACTTTCCGTTTCCTCGGCTTATTGATTTGGGGGGCGTGCCCCCTGCTTTCAACAGCTTTTTGTTCGTTGGAGCACACAATGCCTTTACAGAAGGTGAGGAACAAGGCGGAAAGGCGCCCTACAGGCGTTTTTTCGCGGGGTTTTTGGGGGGAGTTATAGACATTCCTACCAAAGCAGCGCCAAGCCCAACCAAAAAGCCCCCGCAGGTTGCGAGGGCTCAATCGGTTTGCATTTTCTGGGCTTACAAAGGCTCAATGTCACCTTGCGCGCGCCCGGCATGGAAAGCCGCTTCCCAAGCCGCAAAAGTACCTGCTGCAATGGCATCGCGCATGCCCTGCATGATGTCTTGGAAATAATGTAGATTGTGCCATGTCAGCAGCATGCCTGAGATCATCTCGTTGCTACGGAACACGTGATGCAGGTAGGCGCGGGAATAGTTGCTGCAGGCAGGGCAGCTGCAGTTTTCATCCAGTGGGCGCGGATCATCGGCGTGACGCGCGTTTTTGATGTTCACCACGCCGTGACGGGTAAACACCTGCCCCGTGCGGCCAGAGCGGGACGGCAGCACGCAATCCATCATGTCGATGCCGCGCTTCACCGCGCCGACGATGTCGTCCGGTTTGCCCACGCCCATCAGGTAGCGCGGCTTGTCCACCGGCAACATATCCGGGGCATAGTCCAGACAGCCAAACATCGCCTCCTGCCCTTCGCCCACTGCAAGACCGCCAACGGCATATCCGTCAAAGCCGATCTCTTTAAGGGCTTCAGCACTCTCTTCGCGGAAGTCCTGCTCCAGCCCGCCCTGCTGGATTCCAAACAGCGCATGGCCCGGCCGATCGCCAAATGCGTCGCGTGAGCGCTGCGCCCAGCGCATGGACAGCCGCATACTTTCAGCAATCCGGTCCCGATCCGCCGGCAAAGCTGGGCATTCGTCAAAACACATCACAATGTCACTGCCCAAAAGTTTCTGAATCTCCATCGAGCGCTCAGGGGTCAGCGCGTGTTTGGAGCCATCGATGTGGCTTTTGAACGTGACCCCCTTCTCCGTCAGCTTGCGCAGACCGGCGAGGCTCATCACCTGAAAACCGCCACTGTCAGTGAGAATGGGGCGCTCCCAGTTCATGAATTTGTGCAGACCTCCGAGACGGTCAATCCGCTCTGCCGTGGGGCGCAGCATCAAATGATAGGTGTTGCCCAGCAAAATATCCGCCCCAGTGGCGCGCACACTTTCAGGCATCATGGCTTTCACCGTTGCGGCGGTGCCCACAGGCATAAACGCAGGGGTGCGGATTTCACCACGCGGCGTGTCGATCACACCTGTGCGGGCTTTGCCATCTGTAGCCTTAAGCGAGAACGAGACTTTCTCTGTCATCACACACCTTCATTGGGGAACATTTCGCGCATTCTCCCCCTCCTTACGCGCTTGTGTTTGGGTTGTAAAACACCCTGCAGTTCCCATATTCTAAACCATAGAAACCCAAGCATTTTTTGGAGAACATAGACCCAATGGAAGAGCTGGTACTAAGCTTACTTTCCCAAAACATCGTCCTGATACTAGGCGCGATTTTCCTGATCATCGTCGTTCTGAAAGGCGTGCGCATCGTGCCGCAGTCGGAAAAACACGTGGTCGAACGCTTTGGCCGCCTGCATTCGGTGCTTGGGCCAGGGATCAACTTTATCGTGCCATTTCTGGACGTGGTTCGCCACCAGATCTCCATTCTGGAACGCCAGCTGCCCAACGCAACCCAAGACGCCATCACCAAAGACAACGTGCTGGTGCAGATCGATACCTCGGTGTTTTACCGCATTCTGGAACCAGAAAAGACGGTTTACCGGATCCGCGATGTAGACGGGGCCATTGCCACAACGGTGGCCGGTATTGTGCGCGCCGAGATCGGCAAAATGGATCTGGACGAAGTGCAATCCAACCGTGCCAATCTGATTGCTTCTATCCAAAGCAGCGTTGAGACCGCGGTGGATGACTGGGGGATTGAGGTCACGCGCGCGGAAATCCTCGATGTAAACCTCGACCAGGCCACACGGGATGCCATGCTGCAACAGCTGAACGCCGAACGCGCGCGCCGTGCGCAGGTGACAGAAGCTGAGGGGCAAAAGCGCGCTGTTGAGCTGCAGGCGGATGCGGAGCTTTACGCCGCAGAGCAATCCGCCAAAGCACGCCGGATTGAAGCGGAAGCCGAAGCCTATGCCACCGGCGTTGTCGCTCAGGCGATCAAGGACAATGGTATCGAGGCAGCGCAGTATCAGGTGGCCCTGAAACAGGTGGAATCGCTCAATGCGCTCGGCAACGGAGAAGGCAAACAGACCATCGTTTTGCCAGCGGCGGCGATTGAAGCCTTTGGCGACGCTTTCAAGCTGTTGAAAGGATAAAGCATGCCCGACCTGATGACGACATGGTGGATCTGGCTTGCAGCTGCGCTTGTGCTCGCAATTTTGGAAGTGTTGGCGCCGGGCTTTGTCTTTCTGGGATTTGCAATTGCTGCTGCAGTGGTCGGCCTTGCTTTGATCGGCCCGCTCAAGCTGTTGTCGGTGCCGATGCTGCTGTTGATTTTTGCTGCGCTCAGCCTGGCTGCATGGTTGATCCTAAGGCGTGTGTTCGCTCTGCCCAAAGGTCAGGTGAAAACCTTTGATACTGACATCAACGACCCTTAATCAACGCTTTCAAGGCAGATAATAAAAAAGGGGCCCCCGTTCCGAGGGCCCCTTTTTTGGTCCAGAATTTTTGGGTCCGGTCGGTCAATCACTCAAAAACGAAAGCGCTGTCAACGGAGGCTGCTGTGGATTGCAGCACTATAATTTCCAAAGCGCCGTCGATCAGAATTTGGCAGTCAGCGCCATTTTGTGCAACGCTCACCTGACCAGAGCTGATGCCACGGAAATTGATGGTATCGATGCCCTCTTCAAAGTCCATGATCTGATCGAGCGCAGCGTCGGCTTGCGATCTGGCGGTGAAGACAAAGGCGTCAGCCCCTTCGTCGCCAAACATCTCGTCGCTGCCGGTGCCACCCTGAATGATGTCATCCCCAATGCCGCCGTCGACAATATCGTCCCCGATGTCGCCGTTTATGGAATCATTGCCCTCATCACCAAAGACGCGGTCACTTTCAGTGCCACCAAATAAGGTGTCGTTGCCGCATCCACCAAAGATCAGATCCTCATCGGTGTTTCCGAGAATGAAGTCTGCGTAGTCCCCGCCTTCGATGGTGTCATTGCCTTCGTTGCCCGCGATGGTGGCAGCAAAGCCTTCAGCCACTTCGATGTCGTCATTGGTAATCAACCCACTGATCACATCGGTGCCGTTGGGCGGTGGGCCCATCGGGCAAGGATCAAGCGTTGGATCGACACCGTTGTCGACAATATCGCAGAATTTCTCTGTCAACATGTCACGCAACTCGTCTTTGTTGCACAGCACGTACCATTTTGACGACAGACAGTCTTTGACCTCCTGAAGAAATGCTTCTTTGGTCGCTTCATCCTCGAATGCTGGTCCGACGCAGAACTTCTGCTCAATCTCTTTCAGGAACTGGTGCTTTTTGTAGTAAAAATTGCACCAATTCACATCGTCCAGAAATGCGTTTGATGCCTCAATAAAAGCGGCTTTCAATTCCGCAGGAGAACCATCTTCGCATTCGTAGCAATTGTCGTCATCGTTATTTTGTTTGATTTTCCAAGACTTGAAATAAAATTTCTTGGCAAAAAAGGCTTTCAAAAAAAACCACATATTTAACTCCCATTACCATTCACCACGCGGCACCGTACCCAAGACATAAAAAAAATTCCACAAAAATGGCTAAAACTTGCCATAAATGGCGCAAGTCACGCAGAAGTCATTCGACTTTGATGAGAAGGTATGAGTGGGACAACTGGCGCACAGGACGTGCCGTATGCAAAGGCTAGACGCCGCAACGCCCCATCCCTATATATTCTGTCAGAAACTGATTGAGACATCCATGACACAAGCTCCTGACCCTGTCGAAGGCACCCCTCTGATTGAACCCTCCAGCACGGATCATCCGCTTCACGACCAGATCGTGGAGGCATGCCGCAGCGTGTATGATCCTGAGATCCCGGTGAATATCTACGACCTTGGCCTGATCTACACGATCCTGATCAACGACGACAACGATGTGAACGTGATCATGACGTTGACAGCCCCAGGCTGCCCGGTCGCCGGAGAGATGCCCGGTTGGGTCCAAGAAGCGGTGGCAGGTGTCGGTGGCATTCGCACGGTGGAAGTGGCGCTGGTATGGTCCCCGCCATGGGGTATGGAAATGATGAGCGATGAAGCGCGGCTCGAGCTGGGCTTTATGTGACTTTGCAAAAGCTTAGAAAGGAAAGCTGATGTTTGGCATTCCGGGAAAACAAGCGATCACCATGACCCAATCTGCGGCCAAGCAGATCTCTAAACTGATGGCCAAAGAGGGCCACGCCGGTCTGCGCATTGGCGTGAAAAAAGGCGGTTGCGCTGGCATGGAGTATACCATGGACTACGTGACCGACACCAACCCGCACGACGAAGTGGTCGAGCAGGACGGTGCGATCGTGATGATCGCCCCTATGGCGCAGATGTTCTTGTTCGGAACAGAGATTGATTATCGCGTTTCCCTGTTGGAAAGCGGCTTTCAATTCAACAACCCCAATGTCGCAGACGCTTGTGGCTGCGGGGAATCCATCAAGTTCAAAGACATGGACGAGCTGGCTGAGCAGGTGGCGGCAAATGGTGCGCCAAAACTCACCTGAGCGCTTGACGTAGCCTGCCCATACTCTCATGACTTGCGCTAACATTGCACAGATCAAGTCATAAACGGAGGGGCAGGAATGCGTCGCAAACTGGCAGCAGGAAACTGGAAAATGAACGGCACCGCCACAGCTTTGGCGGAGCTTGAAACACTGGCAGCCGCGGGCGCGCGCAACCAGACAGACGTGCTGATCTGCCCCCCTGCCACACTCATTTCACGCGCAGCTGATTCTGCCGGGGGGGCCTTGGACATTGGCGGTCAGGATTGTCACGCCAACACAAGCGGTGCCCACACCGGCGATGTTTCTGCGGAGATGCTGAAAGACGCAGGCGCAAGCCATGTGATCCTTGGCCACTCCGAGCGGCGCGAAGATCACGGCGAAACCGATGTGGATGTTAACGCCAAGACCATAGCAGCACTGGCAGGCGGGCTGATCGCTGTGGTCTGTGTGGGCGAAAGCCTCGCAGAGCGTGAGGCAAATCAGACACTGGACGTGATTGGCGCGCAATTGGCGGGCTCAATCCCTGACGATGTGAGCGGCGCAACACTGGTGGTCGCCTATGAACCGATCTGGGCGATTGGCACCGGCAAGGTGCCAACGCTGGAACAGATTGGCGAAGTGCATGATTTCATGCGTGCGGAGCTCGGCGCCCGGTTCGGTTCTGACGTCGGCGATGCGATCCGCCTGCTCTATGGCGGCTCTGTGAAACCGGGCAATGCCGCAGAAATCTTTGCTGTGTCCAATGTGGATGGTGCGCTTGTGGGCGGCGCCAGCCTCAAGGCGGCTGATTTTGGTGCCATCATCACCGCACTTGACGCGGCCTAAAACCGCTTGGGTGGCGCGGGTCAAGGCGCGCGTGAGCGCCCGCGCAGCGGCCTGGCCTTGAGGCGGGCCGCGCAAGCCTAACACTGGGATTGGCGCGTTCAGGGCAGACCTGCCCCTGAACCGCTTCTCCGCAAAACTGCCTAATCCTAACCCACAACAAAAAACGACGCCCCGAGATCGGAGCGTCGCCTTGCGTTTTTCTGAATAAGAGCGCGCGGAAGCGCACCGCTTACTTCCCCTAGTTGGTGATGATCTCCGGCCCCATGACCGCATTGGGCAGCACGGTGGAAATCCAGGGAATATAGGTGATCATGATCAGGAAGACGAAGAGCACCGCCAGGAACGGCAGGGCCGCCCGCACCACGCCCATCATCGGCATCCCGGCCACACCGGAAGTCACAAAGAGGTTGAGACCCACCGGAGGTGTGATCATACCGATTTCCATGTTCACCACCATGATGATGCCCAGATGGATCGGATCAATGCCCAGTTCAATCGCAATCGGGAACACCAGCGGAGCGACGATCACCAGAAGGCCTGAGGGCTCCATGAACTGACCACCGATCAGCAGGATCACATTGACCACGATCAGGAACATGACTGGGCCAAAGCCTGCTGACAGCATGGCGTTGGCAATGGTCTGCGGCACTTGCTGTTCGGTCAGAACATGCTTCAGGATCAGCGCATTGGCGATCACAAACAGCAAGGTAACCGTCAGTTTGCCGGCCTCAAACAGCGTGTGCTTGGTGTCTGCGTGAAAGAAAGATGTGATCAACGCGTGTGGCTTCTTGAACAGGGAGACCTTCTGGCCGCCGTTGTTCTCTGCCGCCAAAGGCCCCATGTCTTTGTAGACAAAGCAAGCGATGAAGAACGCGTAGACCGCTGCCACGGCTGCTGCCTCTGTCGGGGTGAAAACACCGCCGTAGATGCCGCCGAGGATGATCACGATCAGGAACAGGCCCCAGCCCGCTTCCATGCCGCTCTGCACGATCTCGCCAAAACCGTTCCATTCGCCTTTGGGCAGGTTTTTCACCTTGGCCATGACGTAGATGGTCACCATCAGCATGAGGCCCGCCAGCAGGCCCGGAATCACACCCGCAAGGAACATACGGCCCACGGAGACTTCCACCGCTGCCGCATAAACCACCATCACGATGGAGGGCGGGATCAGAATGCCGAGCGTGCCTGCGTTACAGATCACACCGGCGGCGAATTCTTTGGAGTAGCCGACCTGACGCATGCCCGCGATCACGATGGAGCCGATGGCCACAACGGTCGCTGGTGAGGAGCCTGAGAGCGCAGCAAACATCATGCAGGCAAACACACCCGCAATCGCCAGACCGCCGGGCAGATGACCCACGCAGGCAATCGAGAAGCGGATGATGCGGCGCGCCACACCACCTGTGGTCATGAAGGAACTTGCCAGAATGAAGAACGGGATCGCGAGCAGCGTGAAGTGGCCCTCGAAGGCTTCAAACAGCGTGCCTGCAACCGAGGCCAGCGTGGCATCGCCAAAAATCAGCAGGAACAGAATCGAGCTGAGACCAAGGGAGACCGCAATCGGCACCCCGATCAGCAAGAGGCCAATCACCATGGCAAAAAGTAGTACAACAGCCATCAGTCGTGCTCCCCTTGAAGTGCGCGCACTTCTTCAATTTCGTCTTCTACCTCGTGGCTTGCCACAAGACGGTCGGTCTCGCCTCGGAAAATGGCCATCGATGCTTGCGCAAAGCGATACACCAGCAAAAGCATGGAGATTGGCAGAACGATGTAAGGCACCACTTTGGGCATCTTTTCATATGCGTCGCCGTAGTTGATCAGATCTTCCAGAAACGTCAGTGCGCCGATCATCGGCACGTCTTGCACCTCATAGAAAGACTGGCTGCGCGCCTTCAGGTCAAAGCCGGTCGGGAACCAACGCCCGGAGGTGGGCGGCAGATCGGCAAACACGGCCCAATAGTCATAGGCGCCTTTCAGCATCAGCAGCGAAAACGCCAGGCAGGCCGCCGCTGCGATCAGGCCAAGCACACGTGCGGTGGCGGGGCTGACCATATTGATGATGGCATCCACGCCCAGATGGCTGTGTTTCTTAACCGCGTAAGAAGCGCCCAGTAGCACCAGCCAGGCAAACAGAAAAACTGTCGCCTCCAGCGCCCAGAGAATGTTTGAGTTGAAACCGAACCGGGCAATCACATTGGCAAAGGTGATCAATGTCATGCTGCCCAGAAGAAACGCGATCAGCGTCTCTTCGATCCGGTCCACAAAGCTATGCTTGGTTTGCATTGTCCTGCGTCCCGCTTGTGTTTTGAGTGGATTTTGGTTGCAAAACGGGCGGGCCATTGGCGGCCCGCCCGCTCAAATTTCATCAGGATTTCAGCCCTGAAATCAGCCCGCGGCGTTGATCGCCTGCGCTGCGTCGATGTTGTCTTGGCCAACATCGTCGGTGAATTTTTCCCAGACAGGTTTCATCGCTTCGACCCATGCCAGACGCTGTTCTGGGGTCAGCTCACGAATGGTGCCGCCCGCGTCGATGATGGATTGACGCGCCGCCAGATTCACCGCTTCCGCTTCTTTGTTGCGAGTGTGGGTCACTTCCTGGAAGATGGTGATGAACTGGGTGCGCACATCTTCTGGCAGGCTGTCGAGCCAGTCCACGGAGGTCACAACCAGATAGTCGAGGATACCGTGGTTGGTCTCTGTGATGCCGTCCTGCACCTCAAAGAACTTCTTGCCGTAGATGTTGGACCAGGTGTTTTCCTGACCGTCCACAACGCCCTGTTGCAGCGCGCCGTATACTTCGGAGAAGGCCATCTTCTGCGGGGAGCCACCCATGGCTTCCATCTGTGCCACAAGCACGTCAGAGGACTGCACGCGGAACTTCAGACCGTTGGCGTCCGCTGGTGTTTCCAGAGGCACGTTGGCAGACATCTGCTTCATGCCGTTGTGCCAGTAGCCCAGACCCTGCAGGCCACGGCGTTGCATGCTGTCGAGCATGGCCTGACCTTTGTCAGACGCTTGGAACGCATCGACTGCTGCCAGATCTTTGAACATGAAGGGCAGGTCAAACAGACGGAACTGTTTGGTGAATTTTTCAAATTTGGACAGCGAAGGCGCGGCGAGCTGTACGTCGCCCTGAAGCATCGCTTCGAGCACTTTGTTGTCATTGTACAGCGTGGAGTTCGGGAAGACCTCCATGCACATCTTGCCGTCCATCTCTTCGTTCACGCGCTTTTCCAGAAGCGACGCAGCAATCCCTTTGGGGTGCTTGTCGGTGTTGGTCACGTGGCTGAATTTGACGACGATTTCGCCCTCGTCACAGGCCGCAGCGGCAAAGGTTGCGCCGGTTACAGTCAATGCCATAGCGGTGGCTGCTGTGGTCAAGAATTTCATATCTCTTTTCCTCCCAGATATTCGTTCTAGTGCCTTCAGCGCCCGTACACAGACCAAAGCGCTGGATGCCAAGACTGTGACCATAGGCAAGGAAGCGCTCAAGAAATTCTTGCAATTGCGCCCTCTTGAAATTTTTAACATTAAAAAACATATACTTATGGCGAAAACCGGCAACCGAAGCACCACAAGTCACGACAAAATGTGCGAAATCCCGCACGGGCCTGACGGAAGTTGTGCGAAAATCCGCACAACCATCCTACGCCCTGCCCTATCTTGTGAGCGCTATCAATTGGCGCGCTGCTTTTGCACATTGACCCGCCATGATCGTTGCGTAGGCTGGCACCACCTGAATTTGAGCACCATAATCCAATGTCTGATACCGCCACGCGACCCAAGGGGATCTCTCCGCAGTCCCGCCGCCACAATGAGATGCGCAAAGCCGCGCTGGCGGCGCATCCCGAACTGAAAGAGCTTTCAGGACCGCAACCGCTGACGGCGCTGGCATTGCCAGTCCTGCTGATGGTGCATTGGGGGATTGCCTGGCTGATCTCCGACCAGCCGATCTGGATGATCGGACTCACCGCCTTTCTGATCGGGCAACTGGTGTACCACTCTGCCGCCTCGCTGATCCATGAGACCTGCCACAAACTGGTTTTTCGTGCTGATCGCCCAAAGCTGGCTTTTGATCTGGGACTGGAATTCATCCTCACCTCTTATGGCAAGCAGCTGACCTACCAGCATCAGCATGTCACCAGCCACCATCCCTTTATTGGCGACTATGACAACGACTATGAACATGAAGACCTCTGCGCGCTGCAGGCGCGGTTTGCGATTGGGAAAACCAGCCCTGCGCTTCAACATGCGCTGACTGTTCTGACATTGATCCTGCATGCGTTGCCTTTGGGATCCGTCTTCATCGCAGACAAGATTCTGCCGCCGCTTTATGCTTGGGCTTCTGGCCGACCGGTGCGCGACCCGGAGCCGCGTTTCACAGGCACGTCCCCAGACGCACAGGAGATGCGGCCTTTTATCGTCATATCCGTGATGTCCAATCTGGTGCTGCTGGCTCTGCTCGGCCCCTGGGCGTTGCTTTATCACCTCTGGTCGCTGTCTTTTTTCCTCGGCAAGCTGGGCGTGACCAACCTTGGGCAATCCCTGACGGAGCATCCGGGTGATGACGAGGTGAACCCGACGCGCTCCACCTATGGGCCGATCAACTGGCTGCTGTTCAACACGGGCTATCACAACGAGCATCACTCCTTCCCCAATGTGGCATGGACGCGCCTGCCCACCCTGCGGCGGGTGGCGCCGGAGGTGTTTCATGCTGAGGCGGAACAGAGCTATGTGGGCGCATGGTGGGACCATGTGCGCCATGATTTTACCGCATCACGACGGTTGAAGCTCCATGACGAAGACCATCTGCCCCGCTGTGAAGGCCGCTCCGCTGAACCTGCGGAGTGATTTGCCACAGCTGCACCGCGTGATTATACTGCATCGCAGAAATTACAGCGAGCAGATCACATGAAACTCTTCGTCGGCCTTGGCAATCCGGGGTCCAAATATGCGCAGAACCGCCACAATATCGGCTTTATGGCGATGGATCAGATTGCGGCGGATCACGGCTTTGCACCCTTCAAAGGCAAGTTTCAGGGCGCGCTGACCGAAGGGCGACTGGGCCGTGAAAAGGTGCTGCTTCTGAAGCCTGAAACCTTCATGAACCTCTCCGGCCAATCGGTGGGTGAGGCGATGCGATTTTACAAGCTCACCTCGCAGGACGTTGTGGTTTTCCATGATGAGCTGGACCTTGCGCCAGGCAAGCTCAAATACAAAATGAGTGGTGGACACGCGGGCCACAATGGGTTGCGTTCCATCCATCAACATATTGGCGAGACCTATGGCCGTGTGCGCATGGGGATCGGCCATCCGGGGCGCAAAGAGCTGGTGAGTGGCTATGTGCTCAAGGATTTTGGCAAAGCCGATCAGGATTGGCTCGACGATATGTTGCGCGGGATTTCTGATGGTGCAGCCCATCTGGCAGAGGGCGACACTACCAAATTTTCCAACGCGGTCGCCATGCGGCTGAACCCGCCACGTCCGTCTACAGGCACAAAAGGCCCGAAAGCAAACAATGCCCCTGCCCCAGCCAAGGCAGCAGCCTCGAAACCAAAGGCCGCGACCAACACTGCTCCAGAAGAGGACAGTCGCAGCCCCTTACAAAAACTGATGGATAAGTTTTCGTGAGTGCGCTGGGTGCAGCACTTTTAGAGCAGGCGGGCCACTGCGAGGCGTTAGACAGCCCATTCATGGGGCGCCTGTTGCGCCTGCTTTCTACACATTGGCCCGCAGACACCGAACTGGCCTCAAGATGCGCCGCATACACAGGGGATATCGGGCCAAAGGGCCACAGCCTGCCATTGCGGATCGCCAGTGGGCTGCACGCTTTGGTTCTCAAGCAGGTCGATCAAGCTTTGACAGCGGTCTACCCGCCCAACGTTGCCACCGATGCGGAGCTTGGCCACGAAGTCCTGGCGGCCTTGCAGCGCCACGATGCTTTTCTGTGCGACTGGATCACCAATGCGCCACAAACAAATGAGGTGCGCCGCAGCGCCGTTCTGATTGCTGCGGCACAGTTGCTGAACGAGCGCTTTGGCCTGCCGATGAAGCTCTCTGAGCTTGGGGCCTCTGCCGGGCTGAACCTGATGTTTGACCACTTCCACCTCGCCGTAGGTGATGGCTATGGCCCCAAAAGCGACGTAGTGCTGACGCCGGGCTGGCAAGGCGCGCTTCCTCCACTAGGCGCGCTTACTGTCGTGGACCGGCGTGGCGTTGATCTGCATCCCCTCGATAGCCATGATCCGGAACACGCGCTGCGGCTGCAGGCCTATCTCTGGGCCGATCAAGCAGAGCGCATCACCCGCACCCGCGCGGCCATCGCACTACAAGATGCTGAGGTGGACGCCGGGGATGCAATTGATTGGCTGGAAGCGCGCGTTACCGCTCCTCAGGACGGCGCGCTGCATCTGATCTACTCCACCGTGGCTTGGCAGTATTTTCCCGTTGAAGGTCAGGCGCGCGGCACCAAAATTATGGAAGCTGCGGGGGCGCAGGCCACTGAGGCGGAACCGTTGGCGTGGCTCTCCTACGAGGCAGATTCAGAAACGCGCGGTGCGGCGCTCACATTACGCCTGTGGCCCGGTGATGTGACTATTGATCTGGGCCGTGCTGACTTTCACGGCCGCTGGGTGGACTGGCGCGCGCCAGAGAGGCTCACCTAACGTCAGCATTGCAGCCCTGCCCCGCAAGATGCTCAAGTTGCGTTAAATTTGAGGCATTCGGGGGAGAACGAAGATGCGTAGATTCGGGAAGTGGCTGGGCCGCATATTGCTCATGCTGGCGCTGGCGGTCGTGGCGGTCTATTTTCTCAAACGCGAAGAGATCACCCGGCTTCTGGCGGTGAACTCATTGTTTAGCGAAGAAAAGATCGTTTCAAACTTCTCCAATATGGACACGCTTTTTCTTACTGCGGACATCGCGCAGGGCGACACAGCGGTCAGCCCCCTGCCAATCGGCACTGCGATGCAAATGCCAGACCGCTTTGACAGCTGGCTCAAAGAGCGTGCCGTGACCAGCGTCGTCGTGCTCAAGGACGGAGCGGTTGTGCATGAAAGCTACCATCAGGACACCGCTCCCGAAGACCTAAAGATCAGCTGGTCGGTGGCAAAATCTTATCTGTCCTCGCTCATGGGCATTGTGCTGGCGGAAGGCCACATCGAGAGCCTTGACGATCCGGTCACCAAATACGCGCCTTTGCTCAAAGGCTCCGCCTATGACGGCGCAACCATCAAGAACGTGCTTCAGATGTCTTCAGGGGTGACTTTCAACGAGGACTATCTGGATTTTCATTCTGATATCAACCGTATGGGCCGCGTTCTTGCATTGGGCGGTACATTGGACGGCTTTGCCGCCGGTCTCAGCGAAACCTTTGTCGCGCCGGGCACGCAGTTTCAATATGTCTCGATTGATACCCATGTCATCGGGATGGTGATCCGCGGCGCCACTGGCCGCTCTATCCCCGATCTCATGAGTGAAAAAATCATCAGCAAACTCGGGTATGAGGAGAGCCCTTACTATGTCACGGATGGCGAAGGCGTGGCCTTTGTGCTGGGCGGCCTCAACATCCGCACCCGTGACTATGCCCGCTTTGGCCAGATGATCCTGCAAGAGGGCCAATATGGCGACGAACAGATTGTGCCAGCTGATTGGCTGGCCGCCGCCACCGTGCCCAGCGCCAACACCCAGCCCGGCAAGCTGCACTATGGCTATCAGTGGTGGATGCCCAAAGACCCTCGTGAGGGGGAGTTCTTTGGCATCGGCGTTTATGGGCAATACATCTACATCAACCGCACTGAGGGCGTGGTGATCGCGGTGAACTCTGCGGACAGGAAGTTCAAGGACAGCGGCGTGACCGATGGCAATATCGCGCTGTTTCGGGAAATTGCGGACACCGCACGCTGAGCGCTTGCAAACGGCGGGGGCTGGCTGCCCCCGCACCCCCGCGGATATTTAAGGCAAGAGGAAGCGCGCGTTAATGGACCCGCGCGCCCTGTGCTTCCAATCCCGCCTGAATGTCAGAGATATTGAGTGCATCCAGCGCGCGGTTTTGCTTCACAGCGAGTGCGGCAGCAACGCCTGCCCCCTGCCCGATCACCGCACAACAGGCCATATTGCGGGTGGCCGCATGGGCAATCTTGTGCCCCGCAGTGGCGCGGCCAGAAATCAGTAGGTTTTTCACGCCTTGCGGCAGCAGGTTGCGGTAAGGCACCTCAAAATAGCGCCCTGTGGTGGGCAGGATCAAAACGCCATAGCCGTCGATGAACTCCGGGAAGATCCCGATACTGTCTTCAAAACGCCCCTGTTCGCGCACATCCAGCTCGCTCATGGCATAGACTGTGTCCACCTTGCGCGTGTCGCGGATGCCCAAAGTCATGCCGAAGTTTCTGAGGCGCGCGTTTTCGCAGCCCGGCAGGAAGCGTTTGAGCGCCTCAATGGCCAGCATTGTCTGGCGACGTCCTTCGATTTCACCCTGCGTCAAGCTATCCGGATCAGTACCATCAATCCCATCGAGATGGATGAGGTTCATATAGGTCAGCTCGCCCGTGTCATGCATCGCCCCCCAGGTGCCCGCGATGGTGTTCAGATGCGGCGGGATCAGCCCGGCCTCAATCGCCTGGGCAAAGGGTTTGTAGAGGAAGGGGGAAAACATCTGATCCTCTTTGCCAGAAGTTTCGATGTTCCACTCTCCGCCGCCACCCCAATCGGCGTAGGTCTGTGGGTCTGCCTTGATGCCCTCCATAAAGGCGCTTTTGTCGACACCTGCGAGGTGGAACATCACCGAGGCCGCCATCAGATCTTCGCGCGGGGCCATATGACAAGGCGCGCCCGCTCGGTGCGCCACATCCGCATCGCCGGTGGCGTCGATCACCACTTTTGCCAGGATCGCCTCACGGCCCGCCTTGGATTCGGTAATGATGCCTTTGATCTCATTGCCTTCCATGATCGGGGCCACAAAGGCGCGGTGCAGCATCGGGTGGATGCCCGCTTTCTGCACCATCTGATCCGCAACAAATTTGAAGCCTTCGCTGTCAATCTCATAGCTGAGCGACTGGCTTTCGGGCACAGCCGCGCCAGCGTCTTTGGCGGCATCTTCAAATTCCTTGGGAATGCCCATGCTTTCGACAGTCTGCTCGTGGCGATACCAATGCATGCCTTCGACACCCACAACGGTGATATTGCCGCCAAAACAGCCGAAGCGCTCCACCAGCGTGACCTCCACACCAGCACGCGCAGCGGCCAGTGCTGCCGAAAGACCGCCAGGGCCCGAGCCCACGACAAGCACATCGGTTTCGTGAATCACATCAATTTGGCGGGCGGGTTCGGTAATCTGTTTCATAGGCGCCATGCTTCGCGCACCCGGTTGCAACGGTCAATTCATTTCTTGAATGAACGTTCAATTTTTTCAAAGATCCACTCTCCCATTGCCGTACTGACACAGCCCGTGCCATGGTCACCTCATGATGAAACAAGATGCCTCCGTAAACGTGTTGGGCCAAAAGCTGGCCTCCTGTTCCTTGGATCCTGTCACCGGTTTTTTCCGAGATGGTCATTGCAACACCTGCGCAGAAGATCAGGGCAGCCATACGGTCTGCGCCGTGATGACCGCAGAGTTTCTGGCATTCTCCAAATATGTGGGCAATGACCTGTCCACACCCCGGCCTGAGTTTAACTTCGCAGGGCTCAAACCCGGAGATCAGTGGTGCCTCTGCGCTGCGCGTTTCCTGCAGGCGCATGATGAAGGCTGCGCCCCAAAGGCCAATTTGGAGGCCACCCATCAGCGGGCTTTGGATATTGTGCCGCTGCATGTGCTGAAGGCGCATGCGCTCTCCTGACCGATTGACGCTGTTGTGCGATCTGTGTCAGGTGCCTGCACAGACGCAAGCCGCCTTGCTTGGTTAGCCAGCGCTCCGTGCTCAACACAAAATGCAAGAGAAAGGCACCGCTATGGGCTATATTGCCATGAACCGCTTTAAGATCGCGGAGGGCCGCGAAAGTGACTTTGAAGAGGTCTGGAAATCACGCGAGAGCCGCCTGAAAGAACTTGATGGCTTCCGCGAATTCCGTCTTTTGAAAGGCCCAGCCGGCGAAGGGTATACGCTTTATTCCAGCCACGTGCTGTGGGACAGCCGCGCAGATTTTGAGGCGTGGACAAAATCCGAACAGTTTCGGGATGCACATCGCAACGCCGGTGCAAGCAAGACTGAAGGTGTGATTGTGGGCCCGCCACAATTCGAAGGGTTTGAGACCGTCCTTCACGAGGCATAAGCCAAAGGCAAGTGGGGCCCGCAACCGCAGGTGCCCCGTTCAAAGCAACAAACGACAAAGCCCATGTTGCATTGGCGGCGCGTGATGTGTTTCGCGCGCCGCTCACTCAGCCGACATCTAAAGCACAAAGCGGTGCGGATATGGCATGCTGCGCGGACGTGTGAGTGTGTGCGGCACCGAGAGATACTCTGTTTTGGGCATTTTTCCTGAGGCGCTTGCCACCACCGTCAACTGGCAATCTGTGAGGATATACTCGATATCCTGATAGCCTTGCGCACGCATTGCACTGACCACCCGCTCTGCAAGACGTTTGGCGCGATTAAGGCCCGTGTTCTCAAGCGTTCCAAACTCCGATTTCGCTCTATCATTCGCCATATCACTCTCCTTTTCTGAAACATCAGAGGCTGCTTTTGCGCGAAATCTGCGCGGCCATCTGTCTGTTTAGCTTAGGGAGAGGATCGTGCGACACCGCATGTGCGTGAGGTGAAGTTAATGTTCTTTCGTATAGCGGCTGCGCAAAAGAAAAGAGCGCCATGAAAGGCGCTCTCTGTCAAATGCTTGTCTGACACGCCTTAGTCGGCGGTACGGCCTTCGGTGTCAGACATGTCAAAGCCCAGATGGCGCGCCACGGTTTGAACGTCTTTATCGCCGCGGCCACACATGTTCATGACGATGATATGGTCTTTGGGCAGATCGCCTGCGATTTTCATCACATGGGCCAGCGCGTGGCTTGGCTCAAGCGCAGGAATGATGCCTTCCATCGCGCAGGAGAACTGGAACGCCTCCAGCGCTTCTTTGTCGGTGATGGAAACATACTGCGCGCGGCCGGTATCATGCAGCCAGCTGTGCTCTGGCCCGATGCCTGGATAGTCCAGACCCGCGGAGATGGAATAGCCCTCAAGGATCTGTCCATCGTCGTCCTGAAGCAGGTAAGTGCGGTTGCCATGCAGCACACCAGGGCGGCCACCGGTCAACGAGGCGCAATGCTCCATCTTCTCATCCACGCCACGGCCACCGGCCTCAACGCCGATGATGTTGACCTCTTTGTCATCCAAGAATGGATAGAACAGGCCCATGGCGTTGGAGCCGCCGCCAATGGCAGCGATCACAGTATCCGGCAAGCGGCCTTCGCCTTCCTGCTCTGCAAGTTGCCAGCGCACCTCTTTGCCGATGATGGATTGGAAATCCCGCACCATCGCCGGATAGGGGTGCGGACCAGCCACGGTACCAATGCAGTAGAATGTGTCGCGTACATTGGTCACCCAATCACGCAGAGCATCGTTCATCGCATCTTTCAGCGTGCCGCGGCCCGAGGTCACAGGCACCACTTCGGCCCCCAAAAGGCGCATGCGGAACACGTTTGGCGCCTGACGCTGCACATCATGCGCGCCCATGTAGACCACACACTTCAGGCCAAATTTCGCGCAGACGGTTGCCGTCGCCACACCGTGCTGGCCTGCACCGGTTTCTGCGATGATGCGAGTCTTTCCCATACGGCGTGCCAGAATGATCTGGCCAAGCACATTGTTCACCTTGTGCGCGCCGGTGTGGTTCAGCTCGTCACGCTTCAAATAGATCTTGGCGCCGCCCAGCTCTTCGGTGATGCGGGAGGCAAAATACAGCGGGCTTGGGCGGCCCACATAGTGTTTCCACAGATCGTCCATTTCCGCCCAGAAGGTCGGATCATCCTTAGCCTTTTCATATTCTGCTTGCAGATCAAGGATCAGCGGCATCAGCGTTTCACTGACAAACCGCCCGCCAAAATCGCCAAACCGGCCATTTTCGTCAGGGCCAGTCATAAAGCTGTTGAAAAGATCGTTGGACATATGCGTCTCTCCCTTGCGTCGCCTGTACCTAAAACGCCGTACACAAGGAGAGCAAGCGCAAAGCGCGCCCGCAAGGTCTCGTCTGACAAAAGGTTGCTCACTTACGCGCGGTCAAGATTTCAGCAACGGCGTCCAAAGCCGCCCTTATGGGCGGATCATGACGCGCATCATGGTGACACACCAACCATTCTTCGCTGGTCAAATCATTGATGATTGGACTCACCTGCTGCAATCCAGGCATGTCAGACGCGAAGCTGGTCGCCATGACGATGCGCCCAACGCCAGCCTGCGCCAAATTCACCAACGTATAAGAGGAGCTCGCGGTCGTCAGAACATCTTCGCCATGATGCGTGTGTATCCACCGAGTCGAGGCGGTGGGCTCTGGCCCCTGTTGCAGCGTGATGTAGCCGGAGACAGTGTCACAAACCGCAAATTCGGCAAACTCGACCTTACGCGTTCGGCGTCCAGCCAGCCACGGCTGATCGGGCCGCCGGTTTCGCACCCCAATGTCCGCATCGCGCCTAGCGATGTCGAGCATTTTGGAGCCTTCGACAAACTCCAAACGCCATGGATCGCTTTTGCTCCAAACCGTTCCCAGCCGTCGCGCAATATAGCCTGCGGTCAGACTGCCTGCAGTCAACCGGACGCGGACGGCTTCGGGATTGGCAAAGACCCGCGTCAACCGCGCGCGTACGGCGCGCAGATCATCCAATTGATCCAGCAACGCGCGCCCTTCGGTGGTCAATGCATAGCCGCGCGGCCCACGCTCAAACAGCTTGCGGCCCAATTGACGTTCAAGGTTTGCCATCTTGCGGCTGAGCGTGGGAACCGTCGCGCCTGAGCGCCGCGCCGCGCCCGCCAGCCCTCCGGTTTCGGCCACATCCACAAACAGCCCCAAATCATCCAAGGATGGAGATCGTTCCATTTTTGAAATCAAACTCTCAAAATAGCCACCTAATAATGAAATGATTTACGGGCCATGATCGTCAAGTCTTTTCCCAACAAGGACTTGAACAATGGCCCATGTGCTTCCTCCCGAGCCCCCGCTGCCTGCCCGGCCACTTACCACTTATGCCAAAGAGCAAGAGATTTTTCGCGCCAAAGCGCGCGCCAACAAAAAGCGCCGTCACTTGCGGCGCTTAGTGAAGTTCAAAAGATGGATAAAACAACTGTTTGAGCTTTAAACAGCGCTTAGCGCAGCTTTCATAAAGGCCTGAATCATACCGACATCTTTCACGCCCGGCGCGCTTTCGACCCCAGAAGACAGATCCAGTTGCTGCGCGCCCGTCATCTGGATAGCCTCCGCCACATTGTCGACGGTCAAGCCACCAGCGAGCATCCAAGGGCGCGGCCAATCTGCGCGGTTTACCAAACGCCAATCAAAGGACAGGCCGTTTCCGCCGGGCAGATCAGCATTCTTTGGAGGCTTTGCATCAACAAGAAGTTGATCGGCAACCGCGCCGTAAGTATCAATTTTGGCCACATCTTCAGCATCGGCAATGCCAATCGCCTTCACCACCGGCAGGCCAAAACGGCTGCGCACCTCTGCCACGCGCTCCGGGCTTTCACTGCCGTGCAATTGCAACATATCTAACGGCACAGCGGTCAGAAGGTTTTCCAGAAACGTGTCGTCCGCGTTCACGGTCAATGCGACCTTGGTAAGGCTGTCAGGCGCAGAGTTTGCTAGCAGGCGCGCGCGCTCAAGACTCACATTTCGCGGGGATTTTTCAAAGAAAACGAAACCCACATAGGCCGCGCCAGCCTCCGCTGCCGCAACCACATGTTCAGGCTCTTTCAGCCCGCAGATCTTTACCCGAATGGTCATAGAAGTGCTCTACCCTAGATGCGCAGCAAAACGCAAAGCTCAGCTGGCTTCATCCAGAAGCGCGAGAACTTCATCTTTTTTCTCAGCCTCACGGCCTTTAAGACGACGCACTTCGCGTTTGGTTTGATGCAGCTCACGCTCTGCTTTGGTTTTATCAGAGCGCATGCGGTGTTCACGCATCCATTCCCAAACAAAACCGATCAGCAGCCCCACGACGATGGCGCCCAGAATCACGAGGAAAAGAGGCAGCTGAATGCTGTGGTTAAGCCCAATCAAGTCGCTCAGCGCCGGAGGCAGCAGTGTCAGTGTCACAAGGTCCCGGTTTGCGAGTGCAACCGAAATGAGGGCGATGCCCAGCGCGCCAAGAAAGGCGTAGCGAATGTAGCGCATGGCTTACTTTCCGTTTAGTCGATCCCGCAACAACTTGCCGGTCTTAAAGAACGGCACGTGTTTTTCATCTACATCTACCGATTCACCGGTGCGTGGGTTGCGCCCAGTGCGCGCATCGCGCTGTTTCACGGAAAATGCGCCGAAGCCGCGTAACTCTACGCGGTCCCCACGGCTCATCGCCTCTGTGATTTCATCAAAAATAGTATTCACTATGCGCTCTACATCGCGCTGAAACAAATGAGGATTTTCGTCTGCAATTTTTTGAATCAATTCCGAACGGATCATCGGTGTCTATCTCCCTGAGGGCGTGCAGGTCTTACCGCGTGCATCTAACTGACTATAGGAAGAAAGCGGGCCAACGGAAACGGAAACCCGATGTCAGTTGGTGGAAAACCGCTCAAATCCACAGAATTCGCATGGTCGAAGCGTTATTTCTGACAGTTTTTGCCAAAGCGCAACCCCTCAAAGGCAATAGATTTTGCGCCGCAGCGCGGCAAGAAGCCTTTGATTCGCAACAGAAAGCCCATGCCAGAGGCGCCGCGCCACCTGAATTCTGCCTTGCTCTGCGACGACAGTTTAATGCATGCGCGCCTTTATCTTGCGCACTGTCCACCACACCAAGGCCACAACGACCGGCGTCAGGATCGCTGTCAGCATGCCTTTGCTCAGCCCAACCAGGGCGGCCAAAGGATAGGTGGCATAGGCCGCAAGCGACACACCGTAGTAACTGATGGCAACCACCGAGAGACCTTCGACCGTTTCCTGCAGGCGCAGCGCCATATCCGCGCGGCGGTCCATACTGGCGAGTAGCGCCTGATTTTCCGCCAAGCGCGCGACTTCGACCTTTGTGCGCAGCAATTGCGCCGCGCGTCCGACACGCTCTGCAAGAGATTGCATCCGGGTTTCGCTGTGCTTCACGGTGCGCATTGCCGGATCATAGCGCCGCATCATGAATTCCTGAAATGTCTGGCGCCCCTGGAAACGCTCCTCACGCAGCACTTCAATGCGCTGGGACACAATGGTTTCATAGGCCGCTGTCGCCCCGAAGCGAAAAGAGGTCTCAGCAATGAGATGTTCCAAATCACCCGACAACGCCAGCAGGCTCTGCAGTGTTTCAGCCGCATCCCCTTCTTGGGTGCGCAGCTCTCCCATCAACTGACCGGCACCATCTTCGAGCGCGCTCAATTCATCTGAAATCGCACGCACCCTAAAATAGCCCAGCATCGACATGGATTTATAAGTTTCGATCTCACAGAGGCGCTGCACGACACGTCCAACCCGGCGCACGCCGGTCTCTGGCGCGACAAAAACAGCCATGCACTGATGCCCGTTGGCGGCGATGCGAAAATCGCTTGCCACCACGCAAGACCCATCCAGTACGTAGTTTACCGCCACTGCTTCCTGTAGAAACCAACTATCAATCTTGGTGTTGATCTCATCCTCGTTTGGCATCGGCTCTACGCGGATCGCCACCGACGTCACACGCTGCCCCGGCGCAGCGGCGAGCCAGTCTTCCGGGAAAACATCAAAATCCACTGGATCAAAAGCGCGCGCGCTCAACTGCGGCAGAAAAACCGAATAGGCCACAAATTCTGCGTGCTGCTCCCATTTGAGGGTGTCGCGCCCGATCTGGCAGGTGAAATGCGTGGCCCCAGGCGGTGGGTGCGCCACACCGAAGCGGTCAAGCAGGTTTATCAGATGTGCGCGCGCAGCTTGTTCGCGTGCCCCGATCTGCTCCCGCGGGATCCTCCATGCCACGAACACCGCGCGACAAGGCACGTCAAGCGTTGGAAAAGGGCGCGCGTGCAGTTCGTTGGCGAGCTGGTAGCGCAAAGGGTGGTCAGTGATTGAGTGCATTATCCTCTCCGGCGCGGATCGCAGTTGGCCAGAGCCTACGCATCTAGATCACTTTGTAAATTCATATTTTTCAATGCCTTATGTGAATGCCACGGTATACCAAATCAAAGCGACTACGCGCGAAACGAATGCGTAGACAAAACGCACCCTGCTAAGCTTTTGCGGCGCAGCCCGTTTGAAGCGGCGCGCGCCCAAAGCCTGCCAACGGACTTGTCATTGAGGCCAGATCGCGTATCACTGAACACGCATTCAATGTGCATCCCACAGTCAGCCGATGGAGCTCAAACATGTTTCAAGAATTCAACGTGACAGCGCGGCCAGAGCAAGGCCCAGATCGGCTGAAAACTCTGCGAAAAGCGCTGTTGGCACAAGGTCTTGACGGCTTCCTGGTCCCGCGTGCGGATGCCCATCAGGGTGAATATGTTGCCCCACGCGACGACCGTCTGGCATGGTTGACAGGGTTCACAGGCTCCGCCGGGTTCTGCGTTGTGCTGGCTGAGATTGCGGGCGTTTTTGTTGACGGGCGGTATCGCACCCAAGTGAAAGAACAGGTGGCAGACTGCTACACACCGGTGGATTGGCCCGAAGTTTTGCCTGGACCTTGGATTGTAGAGCATCTGGGGGCCGGTCGTGTGGGCTTTGACCCTTGGCTCTATACAATTGGACAACTTGAAGCGCTGCAAAAGGCGGTTGTTGGCACGAACATTCAATTCGTACCAGTGGCCAATCCGATTGATGGAATTTGGGAGGATCAACCGGATGCGCCGATGGCCCCGGTGAAAGCCCACCCAACGGCCATCGCAGGGGAAAGCCATACCGACAAGCGCGCGCGGCTGGCAGCGTCTCTGAAAGAGGCGGGTCATGACGCGGCGGTGATCACCCTGCCCGACAGCATTGCCTGGCTGTTAAACATCCGCGGTGCTGACATTCCACGCAATCCTCTGGCGCATGGCTTTGCCATTCTGAACGCAGATGCAAGCGTGGATCTGTTCATGGCCGCGCCGAAACTTGCAGCCGTGATGGATCATCTTGGGGCTGACGTACGCGTGCATGCACCTGAAGATTTCATTGCATACCTTACAAAATCCACCGGTACCGTGCGGCTGGACAAAGGCAGCGCCCCGATCGCTGTAGAAGCGGCTGTGGCCCAGAGCGATGCAAAGATTGCTTATGCACAGGATCCCTGCGTGATGCCGAAAGCGCGCAAGAATGCCGCAGAGATTTCAGGCATGGTTGAAGCGCACCTGCGTGACGGCGCGGCGGTCAGCAGCTTTCTCAACTGGTTTGACACACAAGACAAAACCACGCTCACCGAGATTGATGTGGTGCGCAAATTGGAAGAAAGCCGGCGTGCAACCAATGCGCTGTTGGACATCAGTTTTGAAACCATTGCAGGCACCGGTCCGCACGGGGCGATCATGCACTATCGCGTGACCGAAGACACCAACCGCCAGCTAGAGGACGGTGACCTAATGGTGCTCGACAGCGGTGGGCAATATGCCGATGGCACCACCGACATCACACGCACCCTGCCAATTGGCGCGGTCGATCAAGAGGCCAAGGTGGCGTTCACGCGTGTCCTGCAAGGGATGATTGCGGTGACACGTATGCGGTTCCCCAAAGGGGTCGCAGGCAGCCACATAGAAGCGATTGGTCGCCTGCCACTCTGGATGGCGGGGCAAGATTTTGATCACGGCCTTGGGCACGGTGTGGGTGCGTATCTGTGTGTGCATGAAGGGCCACAAAGGTTGAGCCGGGTGAGTGATGTGCCGCTTGAAGTGGGCATGATCCTTTCCAATGAACCCGGCTATTATCGCCCCGGCGCCTTTGGCATTCGCTTGGAGAACCTGATTGTGGTTGAAGAGGCCCCCGCCCTGCCTGGTGGGGACGATCATCGGGAGATGCTTCAGTTTCGCACATTGACCTATGCGCCAATCGCCCGCGATATGATTGTGACAGAGATGCTCAGCGCAGATGAACGAGATTGGCTTAATGACTATCATGCGACGTGTCGTCAGCTTCTATCGCCACGTCTCGCGCCAGAGGTCAAACTGTGGTTGGATGATGCGACTGCGCCGCTTTGAAACAGCGGCATGTCGTTTGGGCTGACACCGTGCTGTCACAAAGCGACGATAGTGGCATCTAAAACACAAAGAGGGTAGCAGACATGACCGGCAACATCACCATTCGCAAAGCAGAGGGCAATTGGGTCGTGCGGGCTGGCGGCGCCATTTTGGGCGAGAGCAGCGCGGCACTTGAACTGAGCGAAGATGGCTACAAGCCGGTCATTTACTTCCCACGTGGTGATATTGCGACCGCCTTTCTGGACGACAGTGCAAAGACCACGTTCTGCCCTCACAAGGGAGATGCACGGTATTATTCTATCGTCACAAAAAGCACGACCATCAAAGATGCTGCATGGGGATACGATGCCCCGGTTGAAGGCGTGGAGCGCATCAAGGACCACCTCGCCTTTCATACATCCGAGCAGGTCGCTGTAGAGCGAATTTAAACGGCGCTCTGATCACCTGCAAAAATCGGCTCGCGATGATTTGTTTTGCCGCAGCCGTTCACTTTTGCCAGCCTTGACACGATACTGCATAGTGCAGGGGCAACTCTGCAATGCGCGCATCAAAGCAAGGACAACCGATATGAAACTTGTTGTGACAACGGCGGCAATGGCATTGATCGCAGCCTCGCTTGCGGGTGCCGGACACTCCGCTGAAGCGCGTGAAATCGGATGGGAAGAGCTCACAGGGCCAACCACGCCGATTGAAAACCCGTTTGAAACGCTCACAACCGAACAAATGGAAAATCTGGCACGCGTGTTGCGTCTGGACACAATTGCAGAAGAAGACAACGACAAAGACGCCGCAGCCGATGCCAAAGCGTTGCGCGGGGTGCTTTATGATCAGGGCGTGAAGGTGGATTTTCTGCTCTCAGAAAGGTTGCGGATCATGGCGCAGCTCGAAGCGGAAGCCAGCGCACCCAATGCTGAGGTTGTTGGAAAGACCATTCGCATTCCCGGCTACCTGTTGCCTCTGGAAATGAACGGTGACACCGCCACAGAGTTTCTGCTCGTGCCCACAATTGGGGCCTGCATTCACGTCCCGCCGCCGCCCGCCAACCAGATTGTGCGCGTCAGCTATCCCGAAGGGTTTGAAACCGATGGGTACTACACGCCAATCTGGATCACCGGAGAGCTGCGCAATGAACCCAGCGTGAGCGAATTGTTTCTAGTGGATGGGTCTGATGATGTGAGCGCGACCTATCAGCTGAAAGCCACCTCGGTTGAACTCTATGAGTAAGTCTGCCTAGGAATGCTCTTCAGCGGCGGTTTCTGCCAGCGCTTTGTTATAGGCCCGCAGGGCATCCACGTGAAAGACCGCTCCCAGCAGCGCGGGTGAGGCATCTTCTGCCACAACAGTCACCACGGGAATGAAAGCCTCACCTGTGGCCTCAAACATCGGCATGAGGCTTTCCAGCGTTGCATTTCCGCTGACATAACACCCCTCTGCCACCATCTCCCAGCACCGCGCCTCAGGTGCAGCTTTGGGATCATCTGTCAGCCGCATCACCTTGGACACACCACAGAGCGCCAGCAAATAGGCCTGCGGGCCAGCGGCGATATGCACATTGCGCCGCTCAAGCTGCGTGAGAAAGAACGAGCCATCCACCAGTCGCGAACTAAAGGCGGTGGAGATGGACACAGCCACCATCACCGCCAGACCGGTTTGCCAGTCGCCTGTCAGCTCAAACACAATCAACGTGGTCGAGATCGGCGCACCAAGCACGGCGGCTGCCACGGCGCCCATGCCTGCAAGGGCATATAGTGTGGTGGTGCCGGACACATCCGGGAAAATCGCAGTGGCGATCATGCCAAATGCCAACCCAGTCAGCGCGCCAAGCATGAGTGCCGGAGAAAACACGCCGCCGCCCATGCGCCCCGCCATAGTGATGGACACCGCAATGACTTTCAGGACGGCAAACACCACGGCCTCATGCAGCAGCAACTGACCAGTGAGCGCGGCAGAAGTGGTTTCATATCCCACGCCAATAATATGCGGAAACCAAATCGCCAAAATGCCCAACAGGCTGCCGGAAATCGCCGGCCGCAGCCAGCGCGGCATGCGCAACTCGTCCTGCACATGATTGGCCATATCTTCGGCCCAGAATATCGTCCACATCAACGCGACAGCCACAAGCCCACAGACACCGCCAAGGATCAGGAAAGCTGGCAGCTCTTGATAGAATTGCAGCGCGGTGCCGGTGTTGAGGGTGAACTCGGTCACGTCCCCGAATTCAAGCCGGTTGATAACCGTGCCAGAAACTGCCGCGATGACAATTGGGGCAAAGGCGTGCACCGCAAAGTGGCGCAGCACCACCTCCAGCGCAAAAAGCGCCCCTGCGATGGGGGCGTTGAATGATGCGGAAACCGCCGCCGCCACGGCGCAGCCCAGCAGGTCACGCCCGGTGATGCCATTGGCGTTGATACGATCGCTGACCCAGCTCGAAATCACCCCCGCGATATGCACCACTGGGCCTTCACGCCCTGTGGAGCCGCCAGAAGACAGGGTGATCAGCGAGGCCAAAGCGGATGCAATACCGGCCCGTTTTTCCACGCGGCCCTCGTGCAAAGCGGCGCCTTCTATGGCATCCGCCACAGAGCGCACACGCCCGTCAGGTGTGAAATGATGCAGGATCAGGCCAACAACCAATCCGCCCACCGTCGGGATCACCAGCAGCCAATACCACGGCAAGGTATAGGCAAAGCTGTGCAGCTTGGTCAGATCCTCAGCGCCATAGAGTGTCGATTGCAGCCAATGGATGCCTTTGCGGAAAAACAATGCGGCAAACCCAGCGGCGATTCCAATGCAAAGCGCGATGATCCAGAACTGAAATTGGCTTGGCCCCTTCTCCAGAAGCACACGCCATCCGCCACGACAGGTGTTTGCCGCGTCTTGAGCGCTTTCCGCCAAAAAGGAGCCTACCGATTTCGCCATCGGGCCGCAAAATCTCCGGGAGTCAGACCAACAGAGGTCTCCCATGCTCTACGCGGGAATTGCAGCCAAAGCAAAGGGGTATGCGGTGAGTCTCACGCGAATTTGGATAAATGTGCAGGCGACGCCACGGCTTTGACCGGTTCAGCCCAAAAGCGCCTTTGCAGCGGCACGTGCCTCAACCGTGATCGTGTCGCCAGAGATCATGCGCGCGACCTCATCAATCTGTTCATCAGCGTTCAGAGGCACCACGCGACTGAGCGTCTGATTGTTTTTAACGCTCTTTTCGACACGCCAATGGTGCGCCCCAAGCGCAGCCACCTGGGGTGAGTGCGTCACCACCAACACCTGACCACCTTCGGCCAAGGCTTTGAGACGACGCCCCACAGCATCAGCAGTCGCCCCGCCAACACCGCGGTCGATCTCGTCAAAGATCAAAGTCATGCCGCTGATGTCGCTGGTCAGACAGACTTTAAGCGCCAGCAGGAAGCGACTGAGTTCACCCCCCGAGGCAATCTTGGCCAATGGCCCAGCAGGGGCGCCGGGGTTGGTGGCAACCACAAACTCCACCGCATCACGCCCTTCTGGCCCGGCATCCCCTGCGGTGACGCGGGTTTCAAACACGGCACGTTCCATTTTCAGAGGTGCCAGTTCGCCCATTACAGCCTTGTCCAACGCTTTGGCCGCTGTCTGGCGCGCTTTGGTCAGGGCATCAGCCGCAATGTCATAGGCCGCCTCAGCCGCTTTCAGATCGGCGGTCAGGCCAGCGATATTGCCTTCGCCTGCATCAAGTGCAGCCAGTCTGTCACGCAAGTTCTGGGCAAATGTGCCCAACTCATCGGGCGCAACCCCATGCTTCCGGGCCAAGGCTCGGATGGCAAACAGGCGCTCTTCGATCTGCTCCAACTCATGCGGATTAAAGTCCAGCGCCTCAAGGCAGCGCTCTACACCATCGACAGCATCACTCAGCTCATTCAGGGCACGTTCCAGTGCGGCCACCGGCGCCTCAAGCGCATCGCCGGTTTCCGCCAATGCTCCGTCGAGCCAACGCAGCGCATCGCCCATGGCGCTTTCCGCACCGCCATTGCCAAGCGCAGCATGGGCACGACTGACGTCTTCTCGCACCTTCTCTGCGCCCTGCATCATACGGCGGCGGGTGTCGAGTTCTGCCTCTTCGCCGGGCTGTGGATCCAGCTTATCCGCTTCAGCAACCGCGTGCCGCAGAAAATCCTCTTCGGCTTTCGCCTCTGCCAGCGCGGTCTCCGCCACATTCAGTGCTTTTCTTGCCTTGGTCACAGCCGCCCAGGTCGAACGGGTCTTTGCACGGCGTTTGTCCGTCTCTGCAAAGATGTCCAAAAGATCGCGGTGCCCCTTGGGGTTAAGCAATCCACGGTCATCATGCTGACCATGCAATTCGACCAAGGTTTCAGACAGACGGCGCAGCACTTCGCCGGACACCCGACGGTCATTGACCCAAGCCGTTTTGCGTCCGTCCGTCCGGTTGACGCGCCGCAGAATCAACTCTTCACCGCCCGGCAGCCCCGCCTCTTCCAGAATGGCGTGCGCGGCATGGTTTTCTGGCAAATCAAATTCGGCGACAACCTCGCCCTGCTCGGCGCCAGCGCGCACCAGTTCCGCGCGACCACGCCAGCCAAGCACAAAACCCAGACTGTCGAGCAAAATGGACTTACCGGCCCCGGTTTCCCCCGTCAGCACGTTCAATCCCGGCTGAAACGCCAGTTCGAGCCGATCAATGATCAGCATGTCGCGGATATCGAGAGAACGCAGCATCTGGATCAGTTGGCAGGGCGCAACCTGCGCGCCGTTACAGCCATTGCCCCTTCAGGGTCTGGCGATAGACTTGACCAAGCCAGCCATCATCAGCGGCTTCCAACTCCAACCCTTGGCCTTTCAACAGCTTGTAGCTGTCTTCGTACCACTGAGTGGCCTGGAAGTTGTAGCCAAGGATAGCCCCGGCGGTCTGGGCCTGCTGCACCAGCCCCAATGAGAGATACGCCTCAACAAGGCGATGCAAGGCCTCTGGCGTGTGGGTGGTGGTAGAGAAGTCTTCAACCACCACACGGAATCGCTTGATCGCAGCGGCATAGTGATCACGGCGCAGATAGTACCGGCCAATCTCCATCTCTTTGGATGCAAGGTGGTCAAACGCCAGATCAAATTTCAGCGCGGCAGAGCGGGCATATTCACTGTCTGGGTAGATTTCGATCACTTTGCGCAGCTCTTGTAGGGCTTGAAAGGTCAACCCCTGATCCCGCCCAACTTCGTCAATCTGATCATAATAGCTCAACGCCAGCAAATACTGTGCGTAAGCCGCGTCTTCATCCGCAGGATAGAAATCAATATAGCGCTGCGCAGCGGCGCGGCTCTCAGGATAGCTGTTGTCTGAGTGATAAGAGAACGCCTGCATGATCAGCGCACGTTGTGACAGCTCCGAATAAGGATAGAGTCGCTCGATCTCAGAAAAGAAGAAAGCCGCATCCGTCCCGCGATTCCGGGCCAGTTCAAACTCGCCACGTTCATAGATCTGTTCTGGGGTGAATTGCTCCAGATCGATCAAGCCACGACGTGCATCACTCGCATCATTGTCGCCGCAAGCCACTACAACGGCCAGCGCCAGAACCGATCCCAGAAGACGCGCCCGCGATCTGATGCCTGACATAGTGCTCAACCTTCTCTTCCCCGCGGGACACACCCACCATTCCAGAACGCTGTTAGCATAGAATTTTCCGGGGCAAAACGCCTTTGGGTGCAATTCTTGCAATCACTTTCAAGCGACCGCTGGAACCTCGCCCATATGCACACCTGCCCCTGGCAGACGTGCGGCTTGTGCGGCAGTGCATTCCACCATGCGCCAAGCGGTAGGATCGGCAAACAGCTCGCGCAGCAGTGCGTTGGTCAGAGCGTGACCCGCACGATGCCCACGATATTGTGCCAAAAGCGGCGCTCCTGCGAGATAAAGATCGCCCAGAGCATCCAACATTTTGTGGCGCACAGGTTCATCAGCGTGGCGCAAACCACCCTGCGCACTGACCTTGGCACCATCAAACACAACGGCGTTTTCCGTTGGGTCCCCGCCCAAAGCGAGACCATTGGCCTGCATTGCTTCGACATCTGCCTGACGACAGAATGTGCGGCTGTCACAAAGCTCGCGCACAAAGCTGCCATTTGCCAGCGTCAAGCCTTTGGTTTGCTGACCAATGGCTTCGTCAACAAAATCAATGTGAAAATCGATGCGCATCTCTGGCGCTGGCAAAAGTTCTGCCACGGCTTCGCCACGTGTGACCGAAACAGGCTTCAGAACTTCGATCGCCCAAACGGCAGCACGCTGCTGCACAATGCCTGCCCTCAGGAAACCGCGCACAAACTCTGCCGCGCTGCCATCCAGGATCGGAACTTCAGGAGCATCAATTTCGATCAGAGCATTGTGGATGCCGCATCCTGCAAGCGCCGCCATCAAATGTTCGATGGTGGAAACCGTCACACCGGCTTCATTCAGGATTCGGGTGCAGAGTGCGGTTTGCTCAACCACATCCCACCGCGCAGGAATCATCGCGTCGCCCACCAAAATATCCGTGCGCTTGAACCAGATGCCATAGTCTGCCGATGCCGGGCGCACCGTCAGGTGCACTTCTGCTCCGGAGTGGAGGCCTGTTCCAACGAAATGGACTGGTGTTTTCAATGTGGCTTGCACGGTGATCCTCAACGGTTACGCGGCGCACCCCAATTGGCCGCAATAGTGAGGTAGTGCGTTGCACCTGTCTTCTCAAATAAAGCTTTGCAACGGACTGAAACATGTTTGTAACACTTCGGCAAAACATCGCCATGAAACATACAACCCACTGACTAAAAACAAAAAAAGGCCGCCCAGTTAGGACGGCCTCTTCACGTGTTAAGATAGTTTTTCAGTTCGCTTGACGGCGCAGGAAGGCTGGAATTTCAATCCGTTCCTGATCTTCGTCCATTTGCGCAGCAGGCGCTTGTGTCTGGACTGCCGGTTGCTGACGCGCCACGGGAGCTGCCTGCGCAGGACGCGCGGCGGGCTGCTCTGCGGCATGGCCTGTCATCTTGTTGATGAGAGAGTTGATGCCAAAGCGCGGGCGCTCTTCTGCGCGCGGCTCTTGGACGGGTGCAGTCGGTGCAGGACGCGCTGGCGCAGCTGGTGCCTTTTCAACCGCAGCCTGCAAACGCTGCATCAACTGAGGTGTCGGAGTGCCAGGCGCTGGACGCTGAGGCGCAACAAAATCTTGCGGCTCTTCTTCCTCAAACATCTGGGATTGGACCTGCTGTGTGGCAGCAGGCTGATACGCAGGCGCTGGCACATCAGCACCTGCCGACGCCGCATCGAATGTTGGCGTTGCTGGTGCTGGCTCCTCAAAGATGTCTTCCATCTGCTCTTCTGCAGCGGCGCGCTGTGCGTCCATCTGCGGGAACAGGGATGGCTCAGCTGGAGCCGCGGCCGCTGGCTGTGGCGCTGGTGCATAAGCAGATGGCGCTTCAGCAGCCGGTGCAGGCGCTTGTTCCACAGGCGCTGCCGCTGCGGGTGCCGCTTCGGCCTCCGCCTGTGGGAGCGGCGCCTTCATAGAGCGGCGCGGCAATGGCATGGCCGCGTTTGCTTCAGCCGCGTCAATACCAGTCGCGACGACAGATACGCGCATACCACCCTCAAGGGAGTCATCCATGGTGGAGCCAACGATGATGTTTGCGTCTGCATCCACTTCTTCACGAATGCGGTTCGCAGCTTCGTCCAGCTCAAACAGGGTCAGATCGTGACCGCCGGTGATGTTGATCAGAACGCCTTTCGCACCGCGCAGGGAGATCTCGTCGAGCAGCGGGTTGGCGATTGCCTTCTCTGCCGCCTGGATCGCGCGATCTTCGCCGTTTGCTTCCCCGGTGCCCATCATGGCTTTGCCCATCTCGTCCATCACGGCGCGCACGTCCGCGAAGTCAAGGTTGATCAGGCCCGGACGCACCATCAGATCGGTCACACCTTTCACGCCCTGATACAGAACATCATCTGCCATGGAGAAGGCTTCAGTGAAGGTGGTTTTCTCGTTGGCCAGACGGAACAGGTTCTGGTTGGGAATGATGATCAGTGTGTCGACCATCTTCTGCAGCTGCTCAACGCCTTCTTCGGCCTGACGCATACGCTTTGCGCCTTCGAACTGGAATGGCTTGGTGACAACACCAACGGTCAATACACCAAGCTCACGTGCGGCCTGTGCGATAATTGGTGCCGCACCGGTGCCGGTACCGCCGCCCATACCTGCGGTGATGAAACACATGTGTGCGCCTGCGAGGTGATCCACGATCTCCTCGATGCTTTCCTCAGCGGCTGCGGCACCAACGGTTGCGCGCGCCCCAGCACCCAGACCTTCGGTGACCTTTACGCCCAGCTGCACACGACTGTCAGACTTGCTTTGCTGCAATGCCTGCGCATCGGTGTTCGCCACCACAAACTCAACGCCTTCCAGCGCCTTGTCGATCATGTTGTTAACGGCGTTGCCGCCTGCGCCGCCTACACCGAACACGGTGATGCGGGGTTTCAGATCACCCTCATCGGGCATCGTCAGATTCAAAGCCATAAAACTGTCCGCCTGTTGTTTACCCGCCACAGCGGGCCATTTTCTGCCTACTCCAACACATTATTAAACACGCTTTGCGGAATCGTCATCCCAAAAAGCGCATTTTGCCACAAAATGTGGAGGAAAAATTCAGAAACTAGCGGTATCTTGCCGAAACCGCGACATTTTGCGGGGCAATCCACACGCAGCACAACACTACGGAGCCAATCGAAGCACCCTTAGCGCCCCGATACAGCTATATTTTTATGTTAAAGACCCTGCTCGGCCTGCTTGATCCGCATTTTTAGCGGTTACTAAAACATTAACGGCGCAGGTGCGGAAGGTCACCCCCTAAAAGCCCCTTTCGTTGCTTTATCCCCAGTTAAAACCTCACCAATTTTCACGAAACCAACGCACCGCCTTGTCAAAGGGGCGCACACCATAGCGATCCACCGGCAAGTCGAAGTCCCACCATTCGTCTTGCGGATGGGTTGCGAACAGACACATCCCTACGGTCGCTGCAAATCCCGGTCCGGTTGCCGCCTGAGGCAAACCATGCACGCGCATCGGACGCCCAAGGCGCACTTGTTGCCCGAGTATTTTGGATGCCAATCCATCCAGTCCGGGGATCTGACTGCCCCCGCCCGTGAGCACAATTTTCTGGCTTGGCAAATGCTCAAACCCAGCGATATCCAGGCGCGCACGCACCTCTTCGAGGATCTCCTCAACACGTGGACGCATAATGCCAATCAGCTCTGCCCGGCTGACAGAGCGGCGGTCGTGCTCCCAATCCCCTGTGTCTCCGGACAGTTCGATCATGTCGCGATCATCCATGCCCGTGGCCACAACACCGCCATAAAACGTCTTGATCCGCTCTGCGGTCGCCATCGGCACCTGCAGCCCCATGGAAATGTCACCGGTAACGTGATCACCGCCCATGCGCACCGTATCGGCGAAGATCATGTGTTTCTTCATGAAAATTGACAGGCTGGTCGCCCCACCGCCCATATCGATACAGGCCGCGCCCAGCTCTTGCTCATCTTCTACCAAAGCTGACATGCCAGACACATAAGCCGAAGAGGCAATCCCAGCGAGCTCCAAGTCGCATCGCTTGATACAATGTACGAGGTTCTGAACGGCCACTTTGTCGACAGTTAGCATGTGCATATCCGTCGTAAGCACTTGCCCCACCTGGCCGCGCGGATCGTTCAAACCTGAGCGATGATCCAGTGCGAAGTTCACAGGCTGTGCGTGCAGCACCTCTCGATCCGCACCATAATCGGGCACATCACAAGCTGCCAAAACACGCGCAACATCCTGCTCGCCAACAACCTGCCCCGCCAGCTCAATCTGACCATCCAGACCATAGGAACGCGGCTCTGCACCGGAAAAACAGGCGATCACATGATCCACGCGGATCTTCGCCATTTTTTGTGCTGCCTGCACCACCGTACGAATGGCACGTTCGGTCTCCTGCATGGCGTCAATCTCGCCAAACTTCACGCCACGCGACATGATGGTGTTGGCCCCGATCACACGAAAGCCGCTTTGCCCAGCCATAGAGCCGATGCCCTCGACACTGGCCAGCCGATCAGTGCCATCAAAGCGCAGCACGAGGCAGGCAATTTTGGATGTGCCGACATCCAGAACCGCAATCACACCGCGTTGCATGGCCGCTTTGCGCATCGCGCGCATGGCGCGTTGGCTTTGATACAGCTCTGTCATTGTCCTGTTGTCCCCAAAGTTATCTGACTGGTGCGCCACCAGTCTTCAACGGCATTCTCTGTCAATTGAATGGTGGGACGACGCGCCAGCCGCATATCCACCACTGAAATATCACGCTCCAAGAGTTCCTGAGCGGCGTTGAGCGCGACAACGCGATCAAGCGCCTCAACGGCCCCGTGTTCGGGCAGCAAAATCCGCTGATCGCGGGTCAGAACCACGTCCCAACGGCGCTCCCCCACGCGCACCAATCCGATCAGGCGATCCGAGAGCGGACCCGCAGCCGAAAACAGAGACAACGCCTCGCGCACATGCGCATCTGCGCCCTCTCCCGCAATCAGCGGCATCGCCGCATGGGCATGGCGAGACACCGCTGGCCCGGTCACATGACCGTCTGGGTCAACCAGTGTCAGACCTTTGTGGGTGCGCCACACCACAACAGGCGTGCGCTCTGCGATATCAAGCTGCAAAACACCGCCAGTGCGCACGCGCACCGATGCGCTTGCCACAGCGGGCAGCTCCGAAATCTGCGCCTTTATCGAAGGCAGGTCCAAATCAAAAGAGCTGGTTGGAAAGCTCAGCGAAAGAATATCGCGTATATCTTCTGAAGTGCCATCAGAGGCTCCCTCAATTGCCATTGCGCTGACCATGAATTCTGGGCGCGTCGCAATCTGATGACGCAAATCGTTGATCGCGAGATTGAGGTTTTCACGACGCCCTTCATCGGCGAAGTACACCATTCCAGCCCCAGCAACGACAGCACAGGGCACAACCGTGCGCAGGCAAAACCGGAACAGCGGCGTCAACATCAGCCGCTCAAAGCGATAGGCCCACCGGCTGGGCGCCAGATCTTGGCGCGCCTTTTGTCGCTTGCCGGCCCTCAACGATCGCATGATGCGTCCTCCACCATCCAACTGCAAAAGTCGGCAAAAGACAGACCTTGAAAAGCGGCTTGTTCAGGTGACAGAGAGGTCGGAGTCATGCCCGGTTGGGTATTGACCTCAAGCAAAATCAACCCTTCCAGGCCACGGCTTTCATCCCAGCGAAAATCGGTGCGCGACACCCCGCGACAGCCCAGAGCATTATGTGCGCGTACAGCGTAGTCCATGCAGGCGTCATAAATCTCTCGCGGCACCTGCGCAGGGATTTCATGGAGCGAGCCACCTTCGGCGTATTTTGCCTCATAATCATACCAGCCATCGGTGATGATATCCGTCACCCCCAAGGCGCGATCCCCCATCACGGTGGTCGTCAATTCGCGGCCAGGCGCATAGCTCTCCACCATCACCTCATCCGGCATGGTCTCTGCCAGTTGAGGGGGCGTGTTTGCCCCCGCGTTCACGATGTAAATCCCGACAGAGGAGCCTTCGTTATTGGGCTTCACCACATAGGGCGGCTCCATCACATGGCGCAGGGACACATCAGCCTTGTCAGCAATCACACTTTCAACCACGGGCAACCCAGCAGCTTTGAAAGCTTCTTTGGCACGTTGTTTGTCCATGGCCAATGCGGACGCAAGAACACCGGAATGCGTATATGGAATGCGCAGCCACTCAAAAATGCCCTGCACACAGCCATCTTCGCCCCAGCGGCCATGCAGTGCATTGAAAATCACATCGGGAGAAATCTCTTTCAGGCGCGCAACAAGATCCGACCCAGCGTCGAGCTCTACGGTCTGATATCCTGCGTCCCGCAGTGCAGCAGCGCATTCACGCCCTGTGGAGAGCGAAACCTCGCGTTCTGCAGAGGGTCCGCCCATCACAACTGCAACTTTGGGGTTTGTCTGCTCTGACATACCCTACGTGCCTCAATGTCCCGAGCCGTTTTCGGCCCTGTTCTGGTTTGAGCCCTTCGGACTCGTTATCGCGGCCTTGTTCAGCCGCATTTTTATTCAGGCAAGAGATGCCTGCTCGGATTGGGCTTTGTGCCCTGCTCTCAGTTCGGGCTTTGCCCTGTTTTATCGGGCTTTGCGCCCTTGTTTTGGTAACTTCGAACCGCTTTTTTGTGCCTGTTATTAAGCGTTTGATAAGAAGTCAGTCAGCGGAGGGCTCCCCGACCCGCATGATTTCCCACTGTAGCTCTATTCCGCTGTTTTGGAAAACCCTTTTTCGCACCTCTTCGCCCAGATTTTCCAAATCTGCGGCCGTTGCGTCACCTGTGTTGATCATGAAATTGGAATGCATCTCGCTCATTTGCGCGCCACCTATGCGTGCACCACGCATCCCTGCATCATCAATCACCTTCCAGGCTTTCAGATCATGCACGTCATCCGCCTTGCCCGTTGATGAAAATCCGGCCGGGTTGCGGAAGGTGCTCCCAGCAGAGCGGTCTTTGGTTGGTTGCGTCGCATCCCGTTTGGCCAGCTGATCTTCCATCCGTGCTGCCAGCACCTCTGGATCTCCAGAAGGCCCCTGCAACACCGCCTCCACAATCACCCAACCTTCGGGCAATTCGGTCTGGCGATACTGGAACTTCAGATCCTCTGCGGTAAGGGCGACGATCTCCCCCTCCCGCGTGACAGCCGTGGCCTCGACAAACACATCTGCAGTGTAGCTGCCATAGCATCCCGCATTCATCCGCACAGCACCGCCAATGGCACCGGGAATAGTGCGCAAAAACGTCAGATCCACGCCAGCCGCCGCCGCTTTGCGGGCCACTTGCGCATCGAGCGCCGCGGCACCCGCCCGCACACGATTGCCTTCAATTTCTGTATGATTGAAGCCACGCCCCATGCGAATGACCACGGCACGCAGACCGCCATCGCGCACAATCAGATTGGAGCCTACGCCCATCGGAAAAACCGCCACATCTTTGGGCAAGGCTTTTAGGAAATCGGCAAGATCCTGAACGTCAGCGGGCTGAAACAGATAGTCCGCCGGACCGCCAACGCGCAGCCAGGTCAAGCCTGACAGATCTTTGCCTGGTGTCAGCTTGCCGCGCGGCGTGGGCAGATCAGTCATTGGTACGGGTCCTTTGGCTTAATGGTCACCGCACCGATAGCGAAGCCACCCTCACACCACAAGACCCGCCTCTGTGTGTACGCGTCAATTCCCGCCTAGGCCCGATCGCGCAGCGCATAAATCCCAAAATGCAATCCCCACCCCAAAGCAAGCGCCCCGGGCAGCCCCAATGCAAGCCAACCACTATAGCTGTAAAGCGCAGCGAGCGACTCTGGGTCTGACACAACCTTAACCGTGCCAAGTGTTACAAGAAGTGAGACAAACAGAATGACAAGACAAATCAAGATCAAGCTTGCACGTTTCAAGAGGCCGCGATTTTGTCGAAATCCCGTAACAACCCCATAGATTGGCATCAGCATCACCGCGAACCAGATCACCGCGTTCAAGCCCAGCGTCAGATCCAACACAAGATCAGCGATCATCCCAATTTCCTTTTAACCCAACGCCAGAGGTAGATAACCGGCCAGCGCATAATCCACGCCCCCATGCCAACAAACACAAGCGCAAACCAGATGTTATGTTGCACAGCAAGGCCAATCACAATCGGCACACCAATCGCCATCATCACATAGGCAAAGCGCCAGTGGTGATCCTTAGAAGGGAACATTGCGCGCAGATTGGCCGCGATCAGCCAAACACAGGCGCTGATCAGCGAAAGGCTCACTCCCGCTGCTCCGCGGCATCACTCTCGACATGCAGCCCAAGAGCTTTGCGCCCGTAGTACAGCAAGGGTCGACGAAACATGGATACAAACCCGAATAGCGCGAGCCCACCAAACACCCAGCCATGCTCATAGAAGATCACACCGATCAACAGAATGGCCGCTATCAGCAAACCAAAACCTGGCACAAACTGATACCGCATCGGCAACATTGCGACAGCGGTTGCGGCAAGTACCCACAAACAGGCGAGTATCAAAACAAAACTCACGTCGCACGCCCTTTCGTTTGCGTTTTCAGCAGTCTACTCAACCCTAGCAATCACGCAAGCACGATAGATCAGGCGCCCAAGTGGCCCGGCAGGCCATTGGCCCACGCACTGATCGAACCCGCGCCGAGGCAGACCACGATGTCTCCGGTTTTCGCGGTCTCCTTGACCAGCGCAACCAGATCCGACTCCTCAGAAATAGCGATCGCGTGACGGTGCCCATGAGCCACCAATCCCGCGATAAGATCATCGCGACTTGCCCCCTCAATCGGGGCTTCCCCAGCTGCGAAAACATCAGCAATGCCGACAACATCCGCCTCATTGAAGCAGGTGCAGAAATCCTCAAACAGCGAATGCAAACGCGTGTAGCGGTGCGGCTGGTGCACGGCAATGACCCTTCCACCGCTGTCACCAATTGCCTGACGCGCGGCCTTGAGCACTGCGGCGATCTCCACCGGGTGATGGCCGTAGTCATCGATCACCGGCACGCCCCCCAGCACTTCGCCCACTTTGGTGAAGCGGCGGTTCACGCCGCCAAAGGCTGCAAGCGCTGCGCGAATTTCATCAAGCTTCATTCCAAGATGACGCGCAATCGCCACCGCGGACAATGCATTTGACACATTGTGATCGCCGGGCATCGGCAGCGTACAGCCTTCGATCACTTTGCCTTCGGCCTGCAAGGCGATGTCAAAATGCGCAACGCCCGCTTTGTAGGTCAGGTTCAGCGCCCGCACATCGGCCTGCGCATTAAAGCCGAAGGTCACGACGCGGCGGTCAGTGATTTTGCCCACAAGCGTCTGCACATCCGGATCATCGGTGCAGCACACCGCCAGACCATAAAATGGAATGTTTGAGACAAAGTCATAAAAGCCTTTGTGCAGCGCCTCTTCAGTGCCCCAGTGCTCCATATGCTCTGGGTCGATGTTGGTCACAATGGCAATGGTCGCGGGCAAACGATTGAAGGTGCCGTCGCTTTCATCGGCCTCAACCACCATCCACTCGCCGTCGCCCACACGCGCGTTCGAGCCATAGGCGTGAATAATGCCGCCATTGATCACTGTTGGATCAAAATTGCCGTGATCCAGCAACGCCGCCACCATCGTAGTGGTGGTGGTTTTACCGTGCGTACCGGCCACGGCGATGTTTGATTTCAGACGCATCAGCTCGGCCAGCATCTCTGCACGTCGCACCACAGGCAGACCTTTCAGGCGTGCTTCATCTAGCTCGGGATTGCCGGGTTTGATGGCCGAAGAAATCACCACAACTTCGGCATTTTCCAAATTCTCCGCCCGCTGGCCTTCAAACACCGTCGCGCCCATATCAGCCAGGCGCTGCGTGATCTTCGTGGATTTCAGGTCAGAGCCCTGCACCGTATAGCCGTGGTTGATCAACACCTCGGCAATGCCGGACATGCCAATGCCGCCGATGCCAACAAAGTGGATGGCGCCCACGTCGCCGGGAAGTTTGGTTGCTGCGTTCATCTTATTGGTCCTTGTTCGCCAGCTGCTCGACCAGCGCAACAAGCGCCTCGGTCGCGTCCGGCTTGCCCGCCGACAGCGCGGCCTGAGCCATCTGGCTTGCGCCCTGCGGGTTGCTCAAAATGGTTGTGATTTGTTCGGTCAGCGAGTCCGGCGTCAGAAGGCTCTCAGGCACAACAATCGCCCCGCCCGCCTCTGCCAGCCCCCGCGCATTGGCCGTCTGGTGATCGCCCGCCGCTGCGGCAAAAGGCACAAGGATCGACGGGCGCCCAATAATGGAGATATCGGCGACAGAACTGGCGCCAGAGCGCGAGATCACCAGTTGCGCTTCGCTCATGCGCGCAGGCACATCGTTGAAGAATGGCTGCACATCCGCAGAGATCCCAGCCTCAGCATAAAAGGCGGACACCCGGTCAAAATCCTCATCGCGCGCCTGATGCGCCACGCGCAGGTTGTCCAAAATCTCAGGAGGCAATGCCGCAATCGCCGCAGGCACCACATCACTTAGGATACGCGCACCCTGACTGCCGCCAATCACCAGAACCGACATCGGATAATCGCCTGGCGCGATATAGCCAGCACCCGCGCGATCCATCACGGACTTGCGCACTGGGTTGCCAACAGGCGTGCCCTCAATGCCGTCCGGCAAAGCAGTGGGCCATGTGCCGCAGGCCACCACGTTCACGCGCTTGGCAAAGACTTGATTGACCCGCCCCAGCACACCGTTTTGCTCATGAATCATGCGTGGCAGTTTCAGCAGCCAAGCGGCGCCCATCGCGGGAATGGTCGGATAGCCGCCAAAGCCGACCACCACATCGGGCCGATCCTTGCGCATTTTCATCGCCGCGCCCAACACACCGCCCAGAATGCGAAACGGCACGGCCAGCTTGGCCAGCGCACCACCGCGCGCAAAAGTGGCGGAGCTGACTTGTTCAATCTCCACCGTATGCGGAAAGCCACCGGTATAGCGCGCGCCACGCGCATCGGTGGAGAGTTTCACCCGCCACCCTTTGCGCAGCATCACCTCTGCCAGCGCCTGCGCGGGGAACATATGCCCCCCCGTGCCGCCTGCTGCTATCACCAAAAGTGGCTGTTTGTTCATCTACCATGCCCCCGCAAAATATCCCCAATCTCACCCTGAGGACGGCTGCGGGTAAACGCCAAAATCATGCCAACTGCAATCCCCCCGGCGATGAGGGACGAGCCGCCATAGCTCACAAACGGCAAAGTCATGCCTTTGGAAGGCAAAAGGCGCACCGCAACACCCATATTGATGAGCGCTTGTACGCCGAAAATCGCCACAAGCCCGGTGCCAGCCAACCGGATGAACGGATCACGTTCCCGCATCAGGCGGAAAAACGAGCGCAACACGATTGTCGCGTAAAGCGCAAGAATCGCAAACACAAGGATCAGCCCATATTCTTCGGCAGCAACTGCGATGATGAAATCCGTGTGCGCATCAGGCAGTGACCATTTCACCTGCCCCTCGCCCACACCGACACCAAAAAGACCGCCTTCGCGGATTGCCTCAGTTGCATAGCCAATCTGGGTGGTCGGGTCGACGGAGCGATCCAGAAAACCATCGATGCGGCGCGCGAAGTGCTCTGAACTTGTGTAGGCAAATCTGGCAATCGGAATGAGGGAGAGAATAATCCCCCCGATCAGCAGCATGGGCGCGCCGGAGACAAAATACATCACGCTCCAGCCAAATAGGATCAGACAGGCCTGACCGAAGTCAGGCTGCAACGCCAGCATCAGCACAATGGTCACCATCAACAGAAACGACCAGCGCCGCCCCGGAGGGCCATTGATTTCCTCATTGGCCGCCATAAGCCAGGCTGCCACGACCACGAAACCGGGCTTCAGAAACTCAGACGGCTGCAAAGACGCAAAGCCCAAAGAATACCAGCGCGTGGCACCTTTACCGAAGTCCGTGCCAAACACCGGCAAGAGCGCCAGTGCAACCATTGCAACGGCAAAGCCCAAAACAGACAAACGACGCACCAGAGTTGGCGACATCATCGATGTGACGATCATGGCAACCATCGCCAGACCGCCAAAAAATGCCTGTTTCTGCACATAGTGAAACGGCGCGAAACCGTTTTTGGCAGCCAAAGGTGGGCTTGCGGCCATGCCAAGCATCAGGCCAATGACAAACAACAAGACGATCGACGTCATTGTCCATTTATCAAGTGTTTGCCACCACTTCGGGAGCACGGGCTCACGCGCCCGAACGGGCAGCGCGCCATAAACCATCTCTGTCATCGAAATCCGCCGATCTCTGCCTCAAAACGCCCGTTTTCCGGGTCTAAGTCGAAGAGTAACACCCAATAGGCTTTATGGAAAGTATAGAGATCGGTGATTTCCACCCGACCCGCCGATCTTACGCATAAGCTTCGCCCCCTTGACCTGAACCACATCCTCAGGCACCTCGCGCCCATGAGCACACAGACACATTGGGACAGCATTATTCTGGGCGCAGGCGCGGCCGGCATGATGTGCGCCGCACATACGGGCGGGCGCACGCTGCTGCTCGACCACGCCAAAGCTCCGGGTGAAAAAATTCGCATTTCTGGCGGCGGGCGCTGCAACTTCACCAATATGTATGCTGGTCCTGAGAATTTCCTTTCAGGCAACCCGCATTTCTGCAAGTCCGCGCTCAGCCGTTACACGCAGTGGGATTTTATAGACATGGTGGCGCGCCACGGCATCGCCTATCATGAGAAAACCCTTGGCCAGCTGTTTTGTGACAACAGCGCCAAAGACATCATCGCCATGCTGCGCGCGGAACTCACCCAAGCAGGTGCCGAACTCTGGCTTGAAACACAGATCGCAAATGTCACCCACGACGGATCGCACTTCGCTCTAGAGGTCGAAAAAAACGGGCAAAGGCAAAAACTGAGCTGTGCGAACCTCGTTTTGGCCACGGGCGGAAAAAGCATCCCCAAGATGGGAGCGACAGGGCTGGCGTATGACATCGCGCGTCAGTTCGGCCTTCCGGTCACAGACACCCGTGCAGGGCTTGTGCCTTTCACATTCTCAGACGGGCGCTTCAAAGCCATCTCCGGCGTGGCCCATACTGTGCGAGCGACAGCGGGTGGCGCCAGTTTTGAGGAGGCCGCGCTGTTCACCCACCGTGGCCTGTCTGGCCCGGCTATGCTGCAGATCAGCTCTTATTGGCGCGAAAGCCAGCCGATTGCCATCAACCTCTTCCCTGACAGTAACCCATTTGAGACGCTCCGCGAACGGCGACAGGCGCAAGGGCGACGCAATCTGACAACTGAGCTTGCAACACTTCTGCCTGCCCGTCTGGTGGACCACTTAAGCGAAACCATGGATCTGTCCGGCAACCTTGCAGACCAATCCGACAGCACATTAGAAACGCTCTGCAACACGCTGCAAAACTGGCAGCTTACACCATCAGGCACCGAAGGCTATCGCACTGCCGAGGTCACCCTTGGCGGGATCGACACAGACGGGCTGTCGTCCAAAACCATGGAAGCCAAACACGTTCCCGGCCTTTACGTGATCGGCGAAGCCATGGATGTGACCGGCTGGCTGGGCGGCTTTAACTTTCAATGGGCCTGGAGCTCTGGTTGGGCCGCCGGTCAAGCCATCGCCGCCAAACGCGCCTAAGCGGCCCCTGTTGCCGCACGCACCTCTGCTACAAAATCGTCGCCACGCTTTTCAAAGCTGTCATATTGATCAAAGCTCGCCGCCGCTGGCGCAAGCAGGACAGTTTCCCCTTCCTGCGCCTCTGCCACAGCACGTGCAACCGCCTGCGCCATCGTGGTGCAAACTTCTGCTTCAACCCCTTTGAGTTGCATGGCAAAATTCGCAGCCTCTCGCCCAATGACATAGGCTTTCACCACCTCGCTTGCACTTGCAGCAAGATCGCCAAGGCCACCCTCTTTTTCAAGCCCGCCACAGATCCAGCGGATCTTTTTGAACGCCGACAAAGCCTTTTGCGCCGCATCCACATTGGTGGCCTTGCTGTCATTAACGTAGGTCACACCAGCGGCCTCAGCGATGATCTGGCTGCGATGCGGCAGCCCGCCAAAGCTGGCAAAAGCCGCCTCAATCACACGTGGCGCAAGACCTAACGCGCGGCAGACCGCATAGGCAGCGCAGGCATTCTGATGGTTATGTGCGCCCGGCAAGCCCCTGATGGCGCGCAGGTCAATCGAGCCCGCCTGTCGCCCCTTGCGATATTCGCTGAGGAACCCTTTGCGCGCAAAAACATTCCAACCAGCGCCGGTGAGTTTACGCTCGGTTGAAATACGCATCACACGGTCATCCGCCGGGCCCTCGGAAAGCTGCCCTGCAAGGTAACGCCCCTCAATCTCATCGACGCCCACAATCGCGCGGTCAGGACCACCTTCGGCAAAGAGACGTCGCTTGGCCGCAAAATAGCCGCCCATACCCGCGTGACGATCCAAATGATCCGGGCTGAGGTTTGTGAACACGGCAATGTCTGGCGTCAGGCTCCGCGCAAGATCCGTTTGATAGCTGGACAGCTCCAAAACAATCACATCGCCATCTTCCGCCGGATCCAGATCAAGCACGCCACGGCCGATATTGCCTGCCAGCTGCGTGCGCCGCCCAGCCTCGCTCAGCACATGATGGATCAACGCAGAGGTGGTGGATTTGCCGTTGGAGCCGGTCACAGCAACGACCTTCGGCATGATGTCAAACATCTCCCAACCGCCATCGGCGAAAGAGCGGAAAAACAAACCAATGTCGTTGTCCACAGCAACACCGGCCTCCAAAGCCGCAGCCACTACGGGATTGGGCGTTGGGTAGAGATGCGGAATTCCCGGGCTGACAATCAGGCTGGCAATGCCGTCAAAAGCGTTCTGCTTGAGCAAATCGGCACAGAGGAAACCTTCGCCCTCTGCGGTTTCGCGCGCTTTGGGGTTGTCGTCCCAACAGATCGCTTCTGCTCCGCCCGCACGCAGCGCCCGCGCTGTGGCCAGACCTGAGCGCCCCAAGCCCAAAACGGCGACCTTCGCGCCCTCAAAGCCCTGTACTGGAATCATCTGTCACCCCCAAAAAGTTCCGCACCGACACTGCCCTGCCTGCAAGGTAGGTACAAGATGCGGACATCGAATGCCTGCGGCGGGCATATTTTGCGAATGACAAAAAAAGGCGCGCCAAACATGACACGCCTCTCGTTAAATTGGCAATCTGACCCGATCAGCGCAGCTTAAGCGTGGCCAGACCAATCATCGCGAGGATCACGGCGACAATCCAAAACCGGATCACGATCTGCGGCTCAGACCAGCCCTTTTTCTCATAGTGATGGTGGATCGGCGCCATCAGGAAAACCCGCTTGCCAGTGCGCTTGAAGTAGAGCACCTGAATGATCACGCTCAGCGCTTCCACCACAAAGAGGCCCCCAATGATGCCAAGCACCAGCTCGTGTTTGGTGGACACGGCAATCGCGCCCAATGCGCCACCAAGCGCAAGTGAGCCGGTGTCGCCCATAAACACCGCTGCAGGCGGCGCATTATACCACAGAAAACCCAGACCGCCGCCCATGAGACCAGCCACGAAGATCAGGATTTCACCGGTGCCGGGCACGTAATGCACATCCAGATACTCGGTGAAGTCAACACGACCCACCGCATAAGCGATAACACCCAGCGCACCCGCCGCGATCATCACAGGCATGATCGCCAGACCATCAAGACCATCCGTCAGGTTGACCGCGTTTGCAGCCCCCACGATCACGAACATGGCAAAGGGCACATAGGCCCAGCTGAGGTTGACGAGCACTTCTTTGAAAACTGGAACCGCCAATTGGAACTGCAACACATCCGGCTGCAAGAACGTTGCCCAAACCCCTGCAATCGCAGCAATAACAAAGCCCAACAAAAGACGGACGCGGCTCGACACACCTTTGGTGTTTTGCTTTGAGACTTTTGCGTAATCATCGGCAAACCCGATCAGCCCATAGGCCAATGTCACAAACAATACGAGCCAGACAAAGCCATTGTCCCAGCGCGCCCACAGTAGTGTGGAGGTGACCAAAGCACCCACAATCAGCAGCCCCCCCATAGTGGGTGTGCCGGCTTTGGCGAAATGCCCCTCGGGTCCGTCATCGCGGATTGGCTGGCCTTTGCCCTGCTTGCGGCGCAGCACGTCAATCAGCGGGCGCCCGAACAGAAAGCCAAAGATCAGCGCCGTCATGAAGGCACCACCAGCGCGGAAGGTGATGTAGCGGAACAGGTTGAAGAAATCACCGCCATCCGACAGCGCGGTCAGCCAATAGAACATTACAGGTCCTCGTTTTTGGATTGCGCTGCGGGATGGCTCAGTTTGCGGATGGCGTCAACCACCTTGGCCAATGCCATGGACAGGCTGCCCTTGGCCATGACCACATCACCGGCATCAACCAGCCGACGTACCTCTGTCGCCAGCTCTGCGCTCGTTTCCGCCCAAAGCCCGCGTTTCTCCTCTGGCAGAGCCCCATGCAGGTGCTGCATCAGCGGCCCGATACAATGCACAACATCGATATCGGCCATCGCTGGGTGATCAGCCAGCGCCGCATGCATAGCGATTTCTTCACCGCCCAGCTCTTTCATATCACCAACAAAGGCGATCCGACGCCCTTTGCCGATGCGCCCAATACCGTCTTTTGGTTTTGCCGCCGCCAAAACTTCAAACGCAGCCCCCAGGCTTGTGGGATTGGCATTATAGGCCTCATCAATCAGCTCCAGAGTGCGGTCTGTTTCCACCGGATCAAGCACCAGAGTTTCGCGCGCGCCGCGCCCCACAAACGGGGTCCAACGGCCAAGATCGGCCACCGCCAGCGCCAGGTCTGCGCCCATCGCATCGACAGAGGCCAAAGCGCCAAGCGCATTCATCGCAAAATGGCGCCCTGCGCTTTGCACTTTAAAGAGCACCGGTGCGTCACCCTGCATTGCGCGCGCCACGGTCACATTGCCCTGCAGCGTGATCTCACCCAGCCGCCAGTCTGTTGCGCTCTCGCCAAACTCCTGTTTGGCAAACCCAAGGGCTGCCGCATGGGCGCGCAGCACATCTGCGGTGTCGATATCCGCGTTTACGATGGCGATGCCATCCGGCTCCAACCCGTCAAACACCGCCGCTTTCTCCTGCGCGATGCCTGCGACATTCTCAAAAGCTTCCAGATGCACAGCGGCAACGGTTGTGACCAATGCCACATGGGGGCGGGCCATTTTCGCCAGCGGTGCAATTTCACCGGGATGGTTCATGCCGATTTCAATCACCGCATACTCGGTGTCTTCTGGCATGCGCGCCAGAGTGAGCGGCACACCCCAATGATTGTTGTAACTGGCCACCGACGCATGGGTGCGCCCCTGCCCTGACAGCATGGCACGCAGCATCTCTTTGGTGGAGGTTTTGCCAACCGATCCCGTAACCGCCACAACGCGCGCGGCTGTGCGGGCGCGCCCTGCGCGGCCCAGCGCCTCAAGTCCCTGTAAGACATCGTCGACAATCAACAGAGGCGCATCCTCTGACAGACCTTCAGGCACACGGCTCACCAGAGCGGCCGCCGCGCCTTTTGCCAAGGCTTGCGCCACAAACTCATGGCCATCGCGCGCCGCGGTCAGCGCAACAAAGAGATCGCCTTCCTCAAGGGTGCGCGTGTCGATCGACACGCCTTTGCAGGCCCAATCGCCAGTGTTGCGTCCGCCCGTGGCATGAGCAGCGGCCTCTGAGGTCCATAGTGTCATGCCAGACCTCCATCCAATGCAGCTACGGCCACGCTGGCTTGCTCACAATCATCAAATGGCAGAATGTCATCGCCGATTTCTTGCCCGGTCTCATGGCCTTTGCCTGCAATGAGCAACGCATCCCCCGGCTCAAGCGCATCCACCGCGCGCAGGATCGCTTCGGCGCGATCCCCCACTTCGGTGGCCTCTGGCGCCCCCTCCATCACCGCTGCCCGGATGATGGCCGGATCTTCGCTGCGTGGGTTGTCATCCGTGACAAAAACCACATCGGCAAACTCTGCCGCGGCCTGCCCCATCAGCGGGCGTTTCGTTGTGTCGCGATCCCCACCGGCCCCAACCACGATGATGAGGCGCCCCATAACATGCGGGCGCAGCGCTTTGAGCGCGGTGGCCACACTGTCTGGCGTGTGGGAATAGTCCACATAAACGGCGGCGCCATTGGCGCGCGTTGCGGCCAGCTGCATCCGGCCGCGCACCCCTTGCAGCTCATGCAATACCTCAAACACGCGCTCAGGTTCCGCACCGCAAGCAACAGCCAGTCCAGCCGCCAAAAGTACATTTTCCGCCTGAAATCCACCCAGCAGATTGAGCCGCGTCTGATAGCTTTTGCCCCGGAAGGTAAAGCGCACATCCTGCCCTGTGGCATCCAGACGCTGCGCCGTCAGCGCCAAATCAGCATCCCCCTTGCCCACAGTCAGCACGCCCTGTCCGCGACCTGCTGCAATCAGCGCCATATCCATGCCGCGCGGATCATCCACATTGATCACCGCTGTGCCCTCTTCCGGCAACACACGCGCAAAAAGCCCAGCCTTGGCGTTGAAGTACTCATCAAAGGTTTCGTGATAATCAAGATGATCTTGGGTAAAGTTTGTAAATCCTGCCGCCGCCAGCTGCACCCCATCCAGACGGCATTGCGCCAATCCGTGAGAAGAGGCCTCCATTGCTGCAAAGCCAATGCCAGCATCTGCAGCCGCCGCCAATGTGCGGTGCAAAGTGATCGGTTCAGGTGTGGTGTGATGCAGCGGCGCGGTGAAATTGCCTTCCACGCCTGTCGTTCCCAGGTTCACCGCTGCAAGCCCCATCTCCTGCCAGATCATCCGCAGGAAAGTGGCCACAGAAGTTTTGCCATTTGTGCCGGTCACCGCTGCCATAATGCCCGGTTGCGCACCGAAAAACAGCGCCGCCGTATAGGCCAATGCCTGACGTGGATCCTCTGCAACCACAAGAGCGGCACCACTCGCCGCCAGCTCCTGCTCGGCAATCTTCGCCCCCGCCGCATCCGTCAGAATGGCAGACGCACCCATGCGCAGCGCAAACTGAATGAACGTGCCACCATGCACCCGCGTGCCAGGCAATGCAGCAAAGAGGAACCCCTCTTTGACATCACGACTGTCCACTGCAAGCCCGGTGATTTCCGGATTTGCGCCCCCAATGGCCGTCAGACCCAATTCAGAAAGTTGTTTTGCGCCCGCTGCCATCTTTGCCCGCCTGTCTTCGGCTTAATTTGATGTCAGCGTTATATCAGCCAACTCCGCAGGTTCAACTTCGGGTCGCAGCCCCAAAAGCGGCGCCACGCGGGCAATCATCTCTGCTGCAACCGGCACCGCTGTCCAGCCCGCTGTGCGGCGCGGCTCATCACCCGATGTTTCCACAGGTTCATCCAGCGAGAGGATCAGCACGTATTTGGGATCATGAGTTGGGAACATCGCCGCAAATGTCGCGATCACCTTATCCTCATAGTAGCCACGCCCGTTTTCTTTGGGTTTGTCGGCCGTACCCGTTTTGCCCCCCACGGCATAGCCCGGCACCTCACCAAAGGAAGCGGTGCCTTCGCTCACCACTTTGCGCAGCATCGTCCGGGCGGCTTCGGCGCTCTCAGCACTCATCACCCGTGGCCCGACCTCGACATCGCCCTGCTTCAGCAAGGTTGGCGTGACTTTTGTGCCGCCATTGGCGATTGCCGCATATCCCGCGGCCAGATGCAGTGGGCTTGCAGACATGCCATGCCCATAAGAAATCGTCATCGTTGACAGCTCAGACCAGTTCTTAGGCAGCAACGGCTGCGCGCCACGCGCCTCCACTACCTCGACCGGGGTTGGCTCAAAAAAGCCAAGGTTGCGCAAGAAGTCCTGCTGACGCGCAGCGCCGATCAGTTGCGCGATGCGTGCTGTACCAATGTTTGACGACTTCACGATCACTTTGGTCAGCGTCAGCTGCGCGCCGTAATTGCGGAAATCGCGAATGCGGAATTTCCCCCAGCGCAACGGCCCCTTGGTGTCAATCATCGTCTCAGGTGCGGCCAGTCCAAGTTCCATGGATTGCGCCGCTGTGAAGATCTTGAAGGTCGAGCCCAGTTCATAAAGCCCCTGTACCGCACGGTTAAACAGCGGGCTATCCGCGGCCTGCCCCTGAACCGGTGGGCGTGGGCGCTTGTTTGGATCAAAGTCCGGCAGGCTGACCATGGAGATCACTTCGCCGGTCTGAACATCCATCAGAACCGAACTTGCGCCTTTGGCATTCATCAGCTTCATGCCGCCCCAGAGCACCCGCTCCGCCGCAGCCTGCACAGTCAGATCGATTGACAATGTAAGCGCCTTGTCGCCATTCAGCGGATCACGCAGCTCTGCATCAAAATATTTCTCAACGCCTGCCACGCCGATCAGCTCGGCATCATGCACATCCTCTTTGCCAAAACTCGCACCGCCCAACACATGCGCCGCCAGTCGGCCATTGGGATAGAGCCGCATTTCGCGACGCCCAAACAGCAATCCAGGCTCACCAATATCATGGACGGCCTGCTGTTGCTCTGGACTGATTTTCTTCTTGATCCAGAGGAACTTTCTCTTTCCTGTGAAATCTTTTATCAGGCGTTCTTCATCTAAGCCTGGAAAGATCGCCACCAACTCTTTGGCTGCGCGCACCTTGTCGATCATATGGTGCGGCTGCGCATAAAGCGCATGGGTCTCAAGGTTGGTTGCGAGGATGCGCCCATGGCGGTCTACAATATCCGCACGTTCCGCCTGAATCCGACTGCCAGCATAGCTCGTGCGCGGCTCAGACGCCTCTGAGACACTGACCATGCCCATGCGCGTACCAACTGTGATAAAGGCTCCGGTAAAAAGCACCGCCATAATAAGCAGCCGCCCCTCGGCACGCGCACGTCCCTTGCTGCGCATTTCCTCATGGCGCGCACGCAGATTGGCACGCTCAATGCTGTCGGGGTTCTCCCCAACTGCGCGTGCCCGAAGGATAGATGCCAAAGGCCGCAAAGGGGTGCGCGTCATGGCGTCACCTCTTCAGCGGAAACTTCAACAGCATTTTCCAGCTCAAACCCAAACTCTAGCCCCGTGGATGGGTACGCGACCTGTTCCACCCGACCAAATTGATTGGGACGCAACGGAAGCAGCTGCAAATCATTGTAGTTGATCTCTGCCAAGTCTCGCAGTCGGTCGGGGCGATTGAGATAAGCCCACTCAGCCTTCAAAACCGCCAATCGCGCCCGCGCCACACCAATCTCGCGCTGCAAACGTTCGGTTTCGCCGATCATCGCCTGTGTGCGGTAATTCTCTTGATAGGCCCAGACAGACAGCGCAATCACCATACCAGCGGCCAAAACAAACAACACGGTTCGCATTTACTTGCGCCCCCCAAGTGTTGGCATACCAATCATTTTGCCCGCGATTTCTCCCGCTGGTGCATCGGTGCGGCGCGCAACCCGCAACTTTGCAGAGCGCGCACGCGGATTGTGTTCCAGCTCCTCTGGATCCGGCCCCACGGCCTTTCGCGTGATCAATTCAAACGCTGGCTTTTCCTGTTCTGTTTCAGGCGCATAGCGGTTGACGTTGCCGGTTTTGCCCGCACGGGACTGCAAGAACCGTTTCACCATGCGGTCCTCAACCGAATGGAATGTCACAACCGCCAAAAGCCCGCCGGGCTTCAGCGCGCGCTCGGCCGCCATCAGTCCGCGAAACAGCTCGCCATATTCATCATTCACGGCAATCCGCAGCGCCTGAAAGCTGCGTGTCGCTGGATGGCTTTGGCCCGGCTTGGCGCGCGGCAGGCAACTTTCCACGATCTCCGAAAGACGCAGAGTTGTGGTGATTGGCTCGAGCGCCCGCTCGCGCACAATGGCTTTGGCAATGCGACGGCTCGCCCGCTCTTCGCCATATTGGTAAATGATATCGGCCAACTCAACCTCACCGGCCTCATTCACCAGATCCGCAGCTGAAGGCCCATCCTGGCTCATACGCATATCGAGCGGACCATCCTTCATAAAGGAAAACCCGCGCTCTGCCAAATCCAGCTGCATGGAGCTCACCCCGAGGTCCAGCACAACCCCATCCAGATCCTCGGCATATTCATCCATCTTGGAAAAGACACCAGCGACAAGCTCAATCTGATCACCATAATCCCCGACCCAGGGCGCCGCCATTTCAAACGCCAATGGATCGCGATCCACACCATAAACCTTGCTGGCCCCGGACTCGATCAAGCCGCGGGTGTAGCCCCCTGCACCAAAGGTGCCATCCAGCCACCGCCCGGACACCGGTGCCACTGCGCGCAACAAGGGGGCAAGCAGGACAGGAATGTGAGGGCGTTTTGCGGCGGTATCTTCAGAAGTCGCCATAATCAGAACCCCTCATCTCCATCCAAATAGATCGACGGATCAGCATCCGGATCAAAGTCTTCATCTGCTTCCAGCGCGTTGATCTCGTCGTAGCCATCTGGCGTCCAGATTTCGAAAGTGTCGCCCTTACCAGCAAACACGGCCATATCCACCAGACCAATCTTGTCACGCTGCTCTTTGGGCAAAACGATACGCCCGGTTTCATCCACGGACGCGTCGATGGACTGCGTCAGGTACAGATTGGAAAGCGCCAGACGCTTTTTACTGCCCCGAGGCATCTTCATGATGCGGCCCACCACATCATTCATGGCCTCAACGGTGAAACATTCCAGATAGTCGCGCGTTTTGCCGCCGTATACGATCACGAGGTTGGGGTTTGCACCACTTTTCCACTCAGGGTCGCCTGCTTCAAGCACACGGCGGAACTTGGCCGGAATCGACATCCGCCCCTTACCATCCACCTTGTTACGACTTTCGCCGCGAAACATGAGCGCCACTGCCTATGGCCCTTTCAACCTCTACCTGCCCCACCACCCCAAGACATCTGCCTGGTGGAAGCGAAACGGCGGATTGATCTGCTGCCACTGATCAATCCGCCGCCCTCGTCCCGCTCTTGCGGGGGTGTCCAGTTGCGCGTGCCACCTGGGGGGATGTTCTGCTCGCCCACGCACCGGATCTCTTTTTTTCGATGAAAGCGGGCGCCTGTATGAAACCTGACTTGGGATTGAGGTCTTTGCGCCTCGTTTGTTCCCGTCCTCATCGTGGAAATAGGGATCGCATGGGAATTCATGGAAGGCAACAGAAATTTTGCCCCACAGAGTCTATATATAAAAAAATCGCAACCAAGATATCCACAAGAAACGCCTCACACCACCCACAGAACCACCAGATATCCACTGACACCCACCCCCAAACACCATATGAAGTGAAGTTAGCTCAAATGGGCCAAACTCCCAAAAATTCCCAAAAAGTTTTCACGCAAGCGTAGAAATGGCGCCATTTTCGGACCGTTTCCACAATTCCTCGCACTCATCACCCCCTGATTCGCACCACTTTCCCATGCAGACCACCAGCCGTTCCCACCGTTTCCCACCCCTCCATTTCGACCCAGCCCATAAATTCCCAGAAACGCCCCTTGTCTCCCCAGCACACCGCATTAGGCTCTCGCCGAGCGATACTGCATAAGAGGCTGTCTCATGGGCGCACTTCCACCCAAAGCTGTTGAGGCCATGATCCGCAAAACACGCAAGAGCGGGAAAAACATCCAACTCGCGGCGCTGCCTTACCGCATCCGTAAAGGGAAGGTGCAAATTATGCTGATCACCTCGCGCGGAACCCGCCAATGGATCATCCCCAAAGGCTGGCCCATGGAAGCCCTCAAACCCCACAAAGCCGCCGCTCAAGAAGCATGGGAAGAAGCCGGCATCGTCGGAACAATTGAAAAGCACTGCCTCGGCCAATACCGGTACCGTAAAACCCGCGGCCCGCTTTATGGCCAGAAAATCCGCGTCCTTGTATTTGCGCTTCAAGTGGAGAAATGCGCAAAACACTTCCCTGAAGCAGGGCAACGCCAGCGCAAATGGATGAGCCCCCAAAAAGCGGCCAAACAGATCCGTATACCAGAGCTGGCGGAAATTGTGCGGGACTTTGCTCCATAGCGCCCAAACAAACGCATTGGCCAAGCCACACAGCCGCGCGCGACGCTTGATCCCCCCAACCCTGCGCCATATGTTCGCCCAGACGACCACTTGAGCAAGACACACCTTCGCGATGATCAACTACACTTTGAAATGTGCCGAAGGGCACCGCTTTGACAGCTGGTTTCAATCGGCTGAAGCTTTTGACAAGCTCAAGGCCAGCGGAATGGTGGCTTGCGCAGTCTGTGGTGATACCCAGGTTGAGAAGGCGATGATGGCTCCGCGCGTTCGACCAGCCAGAAAGGCGGCAAGCAAAGCCCCCGAACAGGAAGCCCCGCGAGCAGAGGCCAAGCCCGCCCCCGGTGCGCTGTCCGCGCCAGCATCCCCAGCAGAACAAGCCTTGCGTGACCTGCGCAAACATGTGGAAGCCAATTCCGATTATGTGGGCAAAGACTTCGCCTCAGAGGCACGCGCCATGCACGAAGGCAGCACACCTGAGCGCGCCATCTACGGCGAAGCAAAGCCCGAAGAAGCCAAAGCCCTGATCGAAGAAGGCGTGCCGGTTGCACCACTTCCCTTTTCGATTGGGCGCAAAACAAATTAGGGCGAAAAGGACATTCAAATGCACACACTCATCACTGGCGCCAATCGCGGCATCGGGGCCACACTTGCCGATCACCTGCGCGTGCAAGGCCACAAAGTAACCGGTACAAGCCGCGCTGGCGGCGACTTTTTACAGCTTGATGTACGTGACCCGGCAAGCCAGGCCGCGATGGCGCAGGCGCTGGACACCCAGCCCATCGATCTCCTGATCTGCAATGCCGGCGTCTACTTGGACAAAGGTCAAAACCTGGCCGATGGCTACCCCGCCGACATGTGGGATGACAGCTTCGCCACCAATGTCACCGGCGTTTTCCTGACCGTGCAGAACCTGCTGCCCAACCTACAGCTGTCCGAGGCGCCAAAAATCGCGATCATCTCCTCGCAGATGGCGTCTCACACCCGTGCGCCGGGGGGCTCCTACATTTACCGCGCGTCCAAAGCTGCCGCTCTGAACCTCGGGCGCAATCTTGCAACCGACCTGACCCACATCGGCATTGCTGTCGGCATCTACCACCCCGGCTGGGTACAGACCGACATGGGCGGCACGCAGGCCGACATCACCCTTGAAGAAAGTGCCGCGGGCCTGATCAACCGGTTTGATGCCTTGACCCTTGAGACGACCGGTTGCTTTGAAACCTGGGACGGCCGCGCCCACGCCTACTGAGCGCGTCAGTCTTCTCACTCACAAACTTCTCATTCACAAAATATCCCGGGGTGAATGGCGCAGCCCGCTGCGCCGGAGGGGCTGGCCCCTCATGCCTCCCCCGCCTCTCACTCCCACCTCAAGGGCCGACAAAGCCAATCAAGCTTGCCTCTTGCCCCCCAACCGCGTAAACCCGCTCCGACTTACGATTTAAGGACGCGCCATGCCCGTACTTGTGATGAAATTCGGCGGCACTTCAGTCGCCAACCTCGACCGCATCCGCCGCGCCGCCAAACGCGTCGGCGTGGAAGTGGCCAAAGGCTATGATGTCATTGTCATCGTCTCTGCCATGTCCGGGGAAACCAACAAGCTTGTGGGCTATGTCGACGAAACCTCCCCACTCTATGACGCACGTGAATACGACGCTGTCGTAAGCTCTGGTGAGAATGTGACAGCCGGTCTCATGGCGCTGACCTTGCAGGAAATGGATGTGCCCGCGCGCAGCTGGCAGGGCTGGCAGGTGCCGCTCAAAACCACCTCCGCGCACAGCCAGGCGCGCATCGAGGAAATCCCAACCGACAACATCAACGCCAAATTTGGCGAAGGCATGCGGGTTGCCGTTGTGGCAGGCTTCCAAGGCATCTCCGAAGAAGGCCGCATCACCACCCTAGGCCGTGGCGGCTCCGACACCACAGCCGTGGCCTTTGCCGCCGCCTTTGAGGCAGAGCGCTGTGACATCTACACCGATGTGGATGGGGTCTATACCACCGATCCGCGCATCTGCCAGAAGGCGCGCAAACTCGACAAAATCGCCTTTGAAGAAATGCTCGAACTGGCCAGTCTCGGCGCCAAGGTCCTTCAGACCCGCTCCGTAGAACTTGCCATGCGCAACCAAGTCCGGCTGAGAGTTCTCAGCTCTTTTGAAGAACAATCCGACGAGGCAGGCACACTGGTCTGCGATGAGGAGGAAATCATGGAATCCAACGTCGTCTCCGGTGTCGCCTACTCGCGCGACGAAGCCAAAATGACCCTTCTGTCCGTGGCAGACCGCCCCGGCATCGCGTCCATCATCTTTGGCTGCCTGTCTGATGCAGGCGTGAATGTGGACATGATTGTGCAAAACATCTCTGAAGATGGCCGCACCGACATGACCTACTCGCTGCCCACCGATCAGGTGAAGCGCGCCGAAGCGGCCTTGGACGAGCTGAAAACCTCAGGTGGCCTGAACTTCGCAGAGCTGGTGATCGACGAAGAAGTCGCAAAGGTCTCTGTGGTTGGCATCGGCATGCGCAGCCAGTCTGGTGTTGCGGCCAAAGCCTTCAAAGTGCTGTCAGATGAAGGCATCAACATCAAGGTTATCACAACCTCTGAGATCAAAATCTCGGTGCTGATCGAACGCAAATACATGGAACTCGCGGTTCAAGCGCTGCATGATGCATTCGAGCTTGAAAACGCCTAACGGCCAAGCGCCGCACACATTACCCCAAAGGGCCACGCCATGATCGGCGTGGCCCTTTTCTGCCTTACCACTGCGCCCTAAAATCTGACCGACGCCCAATTTTCAGGCAATGCATCCCAATCGCGCCGCCAAATTGCAGGGTACCCGGCGCGCCTCACGCATCCCATGCTTCACCGCAGCATCGCGTCGCACCGCACGATTTCACAGCTTGCCCTGCCTCTGACGCAGATGAAGCCGCTTTCAAGGCATGCCTGTCGCCAAATCAATTCGGGATACGCTGCACCGCAGCAGCAATTTGCCGCCGAGGAACCCTTATAAACCATTTGGCATTCGCGTTGGTTGTGGTCTATTCGCATCATAGGCGACAACCGAGGACCACATCGTTTATGGCGCAAGACACCCAGACGGAAAGCCGCAAACTGCTTGGGCGGCTCAGAGACGCTTTGGCCGAAGACAGCGCAGGTCAGGAACGTCTGGACAAGATCACCAGCCTGATTGCCAAGTCTATGGGCACCGAAGTGTGCTCTATCTATCTGTTTCGCGATGACGAAACGCTGGAGCTTTGCGCGACAGAAGGCCTGAACGCCGAAGCGGTGCACCAGACCCGGATGCGGATTGGCGAAGGCCTCGTCGGTCGCGTGGCCCGCGCCTCTCGTGTCGTGAACACAGATGATGCGCCCAACGCCAAAGGGTTCCGCTACATGCCGGAAACCGGTGAGGAAATCTATTCCAGCTTCTGCGGTGTTCCGGTACAGCGCCTGGGCGACAATCTCGGCGTGCTTGTGGTGCAGTCCAAAGACAAGCGTGTGTTTTCACAAGATGAAATCTACGCTTTGGAAGTGGTTGCCATGGTGCTCGCGGAAATGACGGAACTGGGCGCCTTTGTTGGCGAAGGCGCCGCCATGAGCGCGCGCCACCAGCAATCAGAAATGTTTCGCGGCACCAGCGGGCAGGAAGGCGCCTCAGAAGGCCACGTCTGGCTACATGAGCCACGCGTGGTGGTGACAAACCCCGTTGCAGATGATCCAGAGGTGGAGCTCAAACGCCTCAATGACGCGGTTGATGAGCTTCGCGTGGGCGTTGACAAGATGCTGGACACCGCTGCGCGTGGCGACAAAGAACAGCTTGACGTGCTCGAAGCCTACCGCATGTTTGCCAACTCCAAAGGCTGGATGCGCCGGATGGAGCAGGATATCTCTCGCGGGCTTTCTGCGGAAGCCGCTGTGGAGATGGAACAATCAGCCGCGCGCGCGCGCATGGAGCAGGTCACAGATGCCTATCTGCGCGAACGCCTGCACGATCTCGATGACCTGTCCAACCGCCTGCTGCGGATTCTGACCGGTCAGGGCAGCGAAACAGGGGCGGAAATGCCCAGCGATCCCATTTTGATTGCCCGCAACATCGGCCCCGGGGAACTGCTGGAATATGGCCGCAAACTCAAAGGCATCGTGTTGGAAGAAGGTTCTGTTGGCAGCCACGCCGCCATTGTGGCGCGCGCACTTGCGATCCCGCTGGTCATTCACGCGGACAAAATCACCACCGAAGCGCTAAACGGCGACCATATCATGGTGGACGGCGATCAGGGCATCGTCCATCTACGCCCCGACGACACTGTTGTCACCGCCTTCCGCGACAAGATTGCGATGGTTACACAGGCACAGGAACGCTACGCCTCGATCCGCGACAAAGATGCCGAAAGCCTCGATGGCGAAGTGGTGCATCTGCATATGAACGCGGGGCTTATGGCGGATCTGCCCTCCCTGCCGTCCTCCGGAGCCGAAGGCGTGGGGCTGTTCCGCACAGAGCTGCAGTTCCTGATCCGCAACCAGATGCCCAAACGCACCGAGCTTGCGCGCCTGTATGGCCGGGTGATGGATGCGGCCGAGGGCAAGCGCGTGGTCTTTCGCACCCTCGACATCGGCTCTGACAAGGTGCTGCCCTATATGGCGCCACAGGATGAGCCAAACCCGGCCCTTGGCTGGCGTGCGGTGCGCGTGGCGCTCGACAAACCCGGCGTGATGCGCATGCAGCTTCAGGCACTTTTGCGCGGGGCCAACGGTCGGCCGCTGACCATCATGTTCCCCTTCATTGCACAATATGAAGAGTATACCGCCGCCCGCGCCGAAGTGGACAAAGCGATAGAGCGTGAGCGTATTCTAGGCCACCCGCTGCCCGAAACACTCGAAGTGGGCGCGATGCTGGAAACGCCCAGCCTCGGCTTTGCGCCAAAACGCTTTTACGAAGAAGTTGACTTCCTCTCCATTGGCGGCAACGACCTGAAGCAGTTCTTCTTTGCTGCTGACCGGGAAAACGAACGCGTGCGCCGCCGCTATGACACGCTGAATGTCAGCTTCCTGACCTTCCTCGAAGGCATTGTGAACCGCTGTATCGACACGGGCACGCCGCTCAGTTTCTGTGGCGAGGATGCTGGCCGCCCAATCGAGGCCGTTTGCCTGGCCGCCATGGGGCTGCGTCACCTTTCCATGCGTCCGGCATCGATTGGCCCCGTCAAAAGCCTGCTGCGCCGTGTCGACCTGAGTGAGGTACGCCGCGTGATCTATCAGGCGCGCGAACAGGGCGATCAATCCGTGCGCCCTGCGGTGATGGACTATCTGCGCAACGGCAACTGAGGCAAAGGCCCTCGCCACCTTGCATCAGGTGGCGGCGGCGGCTTACTCCGCGCCCAAACGCCTGCGCATCGCGGCAATCAGATCATCCGGGGCCACATCCGCCTCCACAGCCAGTTTGCGCAGGCCAAAATGCACATGCGTAATGTCCTGATAGTAGCTTGTGTAAGCGTAGTTGGTCGCAGCACCCGCCGCTGCACCAATCACCGGCACTGCCTGCGCGGCCAGCTTTTGCCCAAGCACTGGGGCCAGACGCGGCACAATCACCGAGCTGATCCATTTCGCCCCACCAACCGCCAGCCCAGCACGCTGCTCCAGCATCGCCAGATCCGCCCCACGGTCTTCTTCAAACGGTCCATTTGCAGCTAGCACCCGGACGCAATCAAACCGCACGCTTTCTTGTGATGGGTCAAACCCATATTGCGCGGCAACACCCTGAATGGCGCGCAACAACACGGTCACGGTGATCGGTAGCTCCGCCAACGAAGATGTCACCCCGCCAGCGCCACCCGCTGCACCCAGTGCCGCCGTAATGGAGGCGTTGATCCAGTCGGGCTGATCCTTGATCACCCCCCGGCTTCCATCGGCCCATTTCACCGCCTGCGTCAGCGCAATTTCTGTCGCGCTCCCGAGCCCTGTCTGCACCTCTTGCGGCAAAGACTTGAGCAAACCGCCAACCGGCATACCCAGTACGCCCAGCACTTTCATGCCAAGCCCGCTGGCGCCTTGATAACGCGCCGCCAGGGCATCCAATTCGTGGTCTAAATCAATTTCACGCGCCGGTACGTCCGGTAAAATCTCAACGTTGGTCATGATGTTTAACTATGCAATCTCCTTCGCCGTTCAACCTTAGCAGACAGATTGACCCGGCAGATCGCAACAACCTGCTCAGTAAATGAAAGGAGCATTGGCAACGATGTTGCAAAGCGCTAGCTCTCAAAAACCTGACATGTCCATCAGTACAGAATAAATCATGACCTTCGAAATCTTTGCCTATGAAGCCAGCGTCTGGATTGCACTCAGCTTGGCCTGGCTTTTGATGTTCAGAGCATGCCACACATTACTTTGGCGACCAAATCGGACACGCCAATTTTGGCAAGTGTGCAAAACTCTCTGCTTTTCGATTCTGGGGTTCTTCATATTGGCACACGCGCGTCAGAACTATGCGATTTGGCGTGTCCATTCTTTCGACGTGGATGGTGACGGCATTTTCACAGCCAACGATCCTCGCGAACCACCATTTGGCTACTTTTGGGAACAAATGATGGCAACTGATACGGCCGTTAATTTTGCAGTATTCGGAGCGACAGCCTTTTCGCTGGCCCTGCTTTTCTGCGCATTCTGCATCGCAAGCTTAGTATTTATAGCGACCAAAGTCTGGCAGGGGCTCGTTTCGCGCAAAACAACAGACGCACCCAGCGGTTAAGCTTTAAGTACAAGCGCCTCACCCTGCGGCACAGTCAAGTTTCTTGCTATTCACGCAGTCCCCTCAGCAACGCTTTCCACATCGCCCGCAATATCTGCCCACGCGCCGTCCACCAGCGCCCGCCCCAGTACGCGCTCCGGATTGGTCGGCGGCGGCATGACGACATTTGCAAGTTTCTCAAAACCAAACCGGCGGTAGTAAGGCGCATCCCCCACCAGCATCACCCGCTCCCAGCCTAAAGGGGCTGCGCGGCTCAGGCTGTCTTCGATCAGCAAACCACCCAATCCTTCGCCCTGATGGGTCGGGTGCACCGCCACAGGCCCCAGGAGCAAAGCTTGCGCATCGCCAATCTTCACCGGCCAGTACCGGATCGCGCCCGCAAGAATGCCATCCACATCCCGCGCCACAAGCGACAGCCCCGCAACAGGGTCTACACCATCACGCAAACGGTAGGAACTCAGCGCCTCACGCCCCGGCGCAAAGCAGAGGTCATACAGCGCCTCCACTTCCCACCAATCCTCACCTGTCTCCACTGCCAGCGTGAACACCGCCCGCTCTCCACCCGATTATGACGTCTTTTTAGGTTCCCTCGCCCCTAACATGGCGCTACGACTTCCTGCAAACCAATAAGGGAAACCTCATGTTCTATCAGCCAAAGGACGGCCACGGCCTCCCGCACAACCCGTTCAAAGCGATCATCACCCCGCGCCCGATTGCATGGGTCTCAACGCAAGATGCAAATGGTGTGCGCAACCTCGCACCTTATTCGTTTTTCAACGGCCTCGCAGACAACCCGCCGCAAGTGATGTTTGCCTCAACTGGCAAGAAAGATGACCAAGCTGAAGGCAAAGACAGTCTGGCTAACATCCGCGCCACCGAGGTGTTCTGTGTGAACATCGTCGCGTCTGACATGCGCGATGCAATGAACATTTCCACCGATGGCTATGGCAAGGACGTCGATGAGTTTGAAAAAGCCGGTCTTGAGGCCGCAGAATGCGACACCATAGCCTGCCCGCGCCTTGTGGGTGCACCGGCCTCACTGGAATGCCGCATGACCCAGATCGTGCCGCTCTTGGGGGAAAACAACTTCATGGTGATCGGCGAAGTCACCGGCGTGCATCTGCGCGACGACTGCCTTGTGGATGGCATCTTTGACGTGACCACCTTCCGCCCCCTCGCCCGCCTTGGCTACAAAGACTACTCGGTGGTCGACAACACATTCACGCTGGCCCGCCCAGGTCAAAGCTGATCCCAACACACGGAGATCCACATGCCCCTGCCTGATCCAACCCAGCCGCACCCCATCGTGCTCCCGGATGGATCACGCCACGCCGGCACGGTGCTGCTCTCCGCCGTGATTGAACAGCCAAACTTCTCGGTCGGAGACTTCACCTATGCCTCCGACTTTGCGCCCCCGGAGGACTGGGCGACACATCTCGCGCCTTATCTTTTTCCTTTCTCGCAGGAAAAGCTGCAGATCGGCAAATTCTGCCAGATCGCGCATGGGGTGCGCTTCATCACCGCCTCAGCCAATCACGCCATGGATGGGCTGAGCTGTTATCCCTTCCCGATTTTCGGCGAAACCGTGCCCGAAGGCTATCAGCCAGATAAACGCGACACGATTGTGGGCCACGACGTCTGGCTCGGCTATGGCGCAATGGTGCTGCCCGGCGCGCAAATCGGTCATGGCGCGATCATCGGCGCAGGCGCGGTGGTGCGCGGCACGGTTCCGCCCTATGGGATCGTGACAGGCAATCCCAGCACCGTTGTGCGCAAGCGGTTTGACGAGGCCACCCTCGCCCGTCTTCTGGAGGTTGCTTGGTGGGATTGGTCACAGGATCGTATCGAAGCCGCCATCCCCGCGATCATGGCTGGGGATGTCGACGCGCTAGAACGTCTCTGAGGTCGTGCTCGGCACCGCCGAGCCGCGACCGCCCCTTCCCCACGGGAGGCCGATTTTAGCCCCCACCCAGGGTCAGGCGCGTCTCTGGACCGGGCTAAAACACCACCTCCACCAAAGTGATCCACAACGTCAGGCTCGCCGCGCCCAGCAAGGTTGTCTGCGCCACCAGCGTTGCGGCCAACTCTCGATCTGCGCCAAAACCCGCTGCCAGCACATGCGCCGCGCTTGCCGTAGGCAACGCCGCCCAGATCACCAGCGCCGCCGCGACACCGCTTTCAAGCCCCAACCCAAGGGCCAGCGCTATGGCACTGGCGGGCATCACAATCAGTTTCGTGGTGCAAATCAACCCGCTGAACCGATCCAGCCGCGCCAGCGCCCCCCAGTTCATCGTCGCACCCACAGAAATCAGCGCAATCGGGATCGCCGCCGCTGACAGCATCTCAAGCGGAGCCAATACAGGCCCCGGTATGCGCAGGCCAGAAAGCCCCACCACAACGCCACTCAACGACGCCAACAGAAAGGGGTTCAAGGCCACTTTGCGCACGGTCCCCCAAAGCCCAAGGCTTTCACCCCGGCTCAATACGATCACCGCCAGCGCGTTGGCCATTGGCACCCCCATGCCAACCACCACTGCCATTTCACCTGCGCCAGCCTTCTCTGTTGTCGCAACAGCGATGAACGCCAACGCCGTGTTAAACCGCCAGGAAGTCTGCCAGCCCGCGGCAAAATCGCGAAACACCTCTGGGCCAAACGGACGCGCCAAATAGCCCGCTGCGAGCCCAACCGCGAGCAGCAGCCAGACAATCGGCGCGATCGACACCACTTTGGTCAGCTCAAGCGGCATCTGACTTGCCGCCACAAACAAAAGCGCTGGGAACAGAATTTCAAAATTAAGTTTGTCGAGCCCCTGCCACGCATTCAATGAAAGCCGTGGCCGCAAAATCGCGCCAAGACCCACCAATAGGAACGACGGCAGCAAACCGATCAAGATGGCAACAAACGTCATAACGACTCCTTTGGCGTGTCTCAGGCGCGCACCTGAGTGTGGCGACGCGCCCAGGCTCATTTTGGGCTGGCGCTTCTAAAAGAAAGGTATTAGCGAGCAAATCACTCAACTATTAGGAGCAAAAATGTCCAAACCTGTCTTTCAAGATATCTTTTCCTTTTCCGGTCGCCGCAACCGCAAAAGCTACTTTCTTTTCACATTGTTCATGGTGATCCTTTCGATGATTGTCAGCGGTGTCGCCGCCGGCGTCGCAGCTGCAACCGCAGGGATTGGCCTTATTCTGCTGGTGCTGCTCCTGCCGTTCCTCGTGGCAAGCTGGGCCGTTGGCAGCCAGCGCTGTCGTGATTTCGGCTGGACCGGCTGGGCCATTCTGATCACCATCATCCCCGGCATTGGCATCCTCTTCGCCATTGCGCTTCTTTTTGTCCCCGGAACACAAGGCGCCAACCGCTACGGCCCTGATCCGCTGGGCAACACGGCAGATACCGCGCCACAAGCTGCATAACAAAAAGGGCTGGCCCATCGGCCAGCCCTTTCTCATTTCTTTGATACGGTCTTTAGTGACCGCCGCTCAGAACCCCCGTGCGCACCGAGTAATCCACGGCGATCTCGTATTCCGGGTCATCATCGCTATCCACCATCAGGTGGCCCGCTTTGCTCAGCAGCTCATGACAATCCCGGCTGAGGTGACGCAGCACCAGCTGCTTGCCGGCCTCTTCATACTTCGCGGCCACTGCCTCAATCGCCTGCAATGCAGATTGATCCACCACGCGGGAGCGGGCAAAATCCACGATCACATGCGCCGGATCATTGTCGATCTCAAACAGCTCGGCAAAGCCATCCGCAGAACCAAAGAACAGTGGCCCTTCGATCTCATAGACCTTCGCACCCGGATCAGACTCGCTTTCGCGGGTGTGGGCATGGATACGGCGCGCGTTCTGCCAGCTGTAGGCCAGCGCGCTCACGATCACCCCAACAACCACCGCCACGGCGAGGTCTTCGAGCACGGTCACAACCGTCACCAGAACGATCACAAAGGCATCCATACGTGGCACGCGGCGCATGATCTTGAAGCTGTTCCAGGCAAAAGTGCCGATCACCACCATGAACATCACACCCACCAGTGCGGCCAGCGGAATACGTTCGATCAGCGGGCTTGCCACCACGATAAAGGCCAGCAGGAACAGCGCCGCCGCGATGCCGGCGATCCGTGTGCGACCACCGGATTTCACGTTGATCATCGACTGACCAATCATCGCACAACCGCCCATGCCACCAAAGAAGCCGGTCACAACATTCGCTGTGCCCTGCGCGATACATTCTTGGCTCGCGCCACCGCGCTTGCCGGTCATTTCGCCCACAAGGTTCAGAGTCAGCAGGCTCTCGATCAGGCCGATGGCTGCAAGGATCACCGCGTAAGGCAGGATGATGTAAAGTGTTTCAAGGGTGAATGGCGCGAGCAACGCCGGAGGATAAAGCCCCTCACCTTCGCCAAACGGCATGTGGAAGCTTGGTAGACCACCTTTGATGGAGGCCATGTCGCCCACGGTTGGCACATTGATGCCCAGCGCAATCACGAGGATGGCGGTGATGCCAATGCCCGCCAATGGTGCCGGAATAGCCTTCGTAAGCTTAGGCAGCCCCCAGATAATCGCCATGGTCAGGGCCACAAGACCCAGCATCATCGCCATCTGCGGCCCGGCGAGCCATTGTTCCGTGTTGGCAGGATCTTTGAACTGCGTCAGCTGCGCAAGGAAGATCACAATTGCCAGACCATTCACAAAGCCCAGCATCACAGGATGCGGCACAAGACGAATGAACTTGCCCCAATGCATCGCGCCCGCAAAAATCTGCAAGATCCCCATCAGGATCACCGTGGCAAACAGGTATTCAACACCATGCTCCGCCACCAGCGCGACCATCACAACCGCCAGCGCCCCGGTTGCGCCAGAGATCATGCCAGGTCGACCACCGATCACTGCAGTGATCAGCCCCACGAGGAAAGCCGCATAAAGCCCCACCAGCGGGTGCACCCCCGCCACAAAGGCAAAGGCCACCGCCTCAGGCACCAGCGCCAGAGCCACCGTAAGGCCCGAAAGCACTTCGGTCTTGATCCGGCTCGGGGTGAACCCCTCATCCTGCATAATGGAAAGATTGGGAGGAGAAATATTCTTGGCCAGCATGGCCAACGCCGCGCGTCTCATATAGCTACCTGCGTTTGTCTGGGAATGTTCGCTTTGAAGCCTCCCTAGCCGGTTTAACGCAAGCAAACAATAGCCACGCCCAGATCGGCCCGGAACAGCGGCCCGTTACGCGCAGTCCCACGCCACCACAGGGCACGCCGCTCAATAAATGCGCGCGCCAAAGCAAAACGGCCCCATCCTGTGATGGGGCCGCAGAGGATTCCGAACATCTGACGCCAGATGCTCGCCGCTCTGGATCAGTTGGTCAGGCTCAACAGCTCATCTGTGCGGCCCTCGTTGCGCAGGTCAGTAATGGCCGCCGCCATCCCAGACACCGCATCCGGATCGGTCGCCAGGTTGCAGGCGAAATCCAGCGGCACTTCCTGTAGTGCTAGCACCTGCTCCACGGCAATGTTTTCAAGCGACGCCGCATGCGGCCCACTCAACGTGCCGCTGACCCAAAGATCCACACGCCCGTGTGCGAGCTTTTTCACATTCAGCAGATCATCGGTAACCTCTTGCAGCTTGGGATGTCCCGCGGCCCGCAACGCTTCGGTGCTGCCCCACCCGGCTGTCACGCCCGTGGTGTAAGCAAAGCTATCCTCGACCGATGCAATGCTGATACCGCTGCCCTCTTTGGCAAAAATAGCATAGCCATCGGTGAAGATATTGCCGGCCCAGGCGAAGCGGTCCTCGCGCTCTTCCGTGTGCCAAAGACCAATGAAACAAACGTTCGCTGTCTTCTCCACTTCAGCCAGTGCACGCTTGAGCGGGCGATATTCAAATTCCACGGTGACACCTGCACGCGCCGCCGCCTCGCGGATGATGTCCGCCGCAGGGCCTGCGACTTCTTCGGCGTCATTCAGATAGTAAACCGGGTGATATTCGTCAGCATATACGCGCAGTGTGGTTTCAGCCAAAGCCGGGCTGGCAACACCAGCTGTCAGCATCGCCAGTGTTGAAGCCACTGCAAGGGTACTCTTGGTGTTCATCATGCGTCCTTTTGTTCGCTACATTGTGTTCGCTAAAGTCAAAGTCCATGCCATGGGTCTTGAGGTGGGCACGCATCGTGCGGCACTGGCTAAGAAACAGACGATAACAACAGATTAATGGGCGCGCGGGCGGATCCGCTTGATTCAGCTCCGGAGTCCGACCATGACTATCAACGACACAAAATTTGGCTGAAAATAGAAGAAGGTGCGCCATGACCAAAACGATGATTGCCGTAATCGGTGGTTCTGGAATTTATGACATCGATGGGCTGGAAAACGCCAAATGGCAGACAGTGAACAGCTCGTTTGGCACCCCGTCGGACGAAATTCTCACCGGCACACTGGATGGAGTCGGCATGGCGTTCCTGCCCCGCCACGGCCGTGGCCACGTCCACACGCCATCCTCTGTCCCCTACCGCGCCAACATTGACGCGCTCAAACGTCTTGGGGCAACCGATGTGATTTCCGTGTCGGCGACAGGCTCCTTCCGCGAAGAAATGGCACCGGGTGATTTTGTCATCGTCGACCAGTTTATTGATCGCACCTTTGCACGTGAGAAATCCTTCTTCGGCCCCGGTCTCGTGGCCCATGTGAGCGTCGCGCACCCCACCTGCCCACGCCTCTCTGAGGCCTGTTTCACCGCGGCCAAAGACGCAGGCATCAATGTGCACAAAGGCGGCACATACCTCGCCATGGAAGGCCCGCAGTTTTCCACGCTCGCTGAAAGCAAAATGTACCGGGAAAGCTGGGGCGCGGATGTGATCGGCATGACCAATATGCCCGAAGCCAAGCTCGCGCGCGAAGCCGAGCTGTGCTACGCCTCCGTCGCCATGGTCACGGACTATGACAGCTGGCATCCTGACCACGGCGAGGTGGATATCTCAGAGATCATCAAAGTCTTGATGGGCAACGCTGACAAAGGCCGCAACATGGTGCGCCGCCTGCCTGCGCTTTTGGGAGCGGACCGCGCGCCTTGCGAATACGGCTGTGACCGCGCGCTGGAATACGCGATTTTGACAGCGCCAGACAAACGCGACCCGGCCATGGTCGAAAAGCTCAACGCAGTGGCCGGGCGGGTTTTGTAAGCTGGGTCAGCTTTCCGAAATGGTTTCGGTGACAGAGACCGTCACCCGCTGAATAACATTCAGCTTCCGTTTGACAACAGTGGTCCACGGGTGGGAACTGCCTTCGCACTTCTGCCCGTTGGCCCCCGCAGCCTCTTCAGTGTATTCGATTCCAAACTCGTCAAATTTCTGCGGCGTCACGAAATTGGAATACTCGGCAAAAGACACCGCCACGGTCTGAACATTGATCGTCCCGCTTTCCTGCAAAACAACCTGATTGAGCACCTTTTCGACGGTACAGGCCTTAAAGCCCTTAGACAGGTGCCACGCCATGTCGTGTTCACAAGTCGGATCCTCAAAATTCTTGGCAGTGTCCTTCAGGTTGGTGATGGCCGCATTCCGCCCAACAAACTCACGCCCCTCATATGACACTGGTTCTTCCCCAGTCAGCGCCAGAGTCTTATCCGCGTCTGAACCAAACATCGTCTTCACCAGCGCAATCGACTTGACGTAATTGGGGAAATCCTGCCTTAACTGATTGTAGTATATAGATTTTTCGATTGGCCCGCGATGGATGCTGTCAATCGCGAAATCGCAAATCCGTGTCACTTTGCCATTCGGGGACACCGCAACAACGCTGCCTGGCGTCAGGCGAATGGGGTTGGTATCAAACTCCAACTCATGAAATGCATAAATGTCGTCCTCAGTGACAGTTGTAAACCAAGAGAACGCGAACAGCCCTGCGACAACCATCGCGGCTGTCACGAGCACAGTTTTCACCAATTTCATCGGATTCACCATCTATTTGGAACAACAACTGCCAGATCCACAGGGATAGTGGGTGTCAGGGCAGGATTGTGCATGAACCGGGGTGTAGAGCGTAAAGGCAAAAACAGCTGCCAGAAGAAATTTTGTCATAACGAACCTCACAAATACGCAACAAAACAAGGGCCATCATATCATATTTTTTGAATTTAGTCGCCTCAGGCTATCCTGACCCGTCCAAGTGGTGACTTTGGACAACGCTCACACGGCCACTTGCAAGCAAACGCCCCTGTCGACAAAGTAACCAGTGCCCACCACGCCCACCACTCAGGACACCCCCAATGCCCTTTGACCTCTGGCTTACCTTCGTCGCCGCCTCCACCGCTCTTCTGCTGATCCCCGGCCCAACCATCCTGCTGGTTCTCAGCTATGCGCTGACACAAGGACGTCAGGTCGCGCTTGCCACAGCCGCAGGCGTGGCGTTCGGAGATTTCATCGCCATGTCGGCCTCTCTTTTGGGGCTTGGCGCCATTGTATTGGCCTCCGCAACCGCCTTCACGGTGCTGAAATGGGTGGGGGCTGTCTACCTGCTGTGGCTCGGCTTCAAGATGCTGCGCAGTGCGGGCAGCTCGGATCTGGGTGACCTCACCAAAGGGGCCAATTTGCCCGCACGGGGTGTCTTTGGCCATGCTGCGGCCGTGACCGCTTTGAACCCCAAAAGCATCGGCTTCTTCATCGCCTTTGTGCCGCAGTTCATCACGCCCACAGCGCCAATGCTGCCGCAGTTTGCTCTTCTCATAACAACATTTGTGGGCCTGGCAGCGCTCAATGCGCTCGCTTACGCCTTGTTGGCTGACAAGATGCGCGCACGCATTGACCGTCCCGGTGTTATGCGCAATCTGACACGTCTCGGTGGGGTCACTCTCATGGGAATGGGCGTGTTGACTGCGACATTAAAGAAAGCAACCTAGCTCCCGTTTTTCTTCAGAAACTTGCGAATAAAGCCGCGAATTTCGCGTGCTGCGCTGGTGTCGAGCTCTTTGCACAGCTCAACAAAGGCATCGCGCTCTTCCTTGTCCAGTCGCAAGATCAGCTGACTGTCTTTCTTGGCTTTCGACTTTGTCTTGGTCTTCGCCTTCTTGTCCGAAGCCCCCTTTGGGGTGTCCCCTGAATCGCTCTTTGCCACCTTAATCCCCTGGTAAGGAAAACCTTGATATTCTCAGGTGCGTATATACGTTAAATATACATAGTCCAGAAAATTCTAAAAGCAGAAGCAGTTGAAGAAAGGACATGTCATGAATCTCTACACCGCCAAAACCCTATTGGTGAACGACCGCTTGGATTGGCACAAGCCACACGCGCGTTGGCTGACCAACGCGATGTACCGCCTTCGCCGCTACAAAGGCGCGGCAAAACGCCAATAGCTGCCGAGGGCAGACCCTCTTGCGAAACCTGGCCGCATTGGGCACATGTGACCCGTCAAAAAACACACATGTTTGAGGGACCACATGCCCAAAGCCGCCCAAGTCAAAGACTACATTCGCACCATCGTGGATTTCCCGCATGAGGGCATCATGTTCCGCGATGTCACCACGCTGTTTGCCGACCCGCGCGGCTTTCGCATGGCGATTGACCAGATGCTGCACCCCTATGCCGGCACGCGCATCGACAAGGTGGTCGGGCTTGAGGCCCGCGGCTTTATCTTAGGCGGCGCGATTGCCCACCAGCTGAGCGTCGGGTTTGTGCCGATCCGCAAAAAGGGAAAGCTGCCAGGCACCACCATCTCCCAGGACTACAAACTCGAATATGGCGAGGCGATTGTGGAAATCCACGATGACGCCATCCAACCTGGTGAAAAGGTTCTGGTGGTGGATGATCTGCTGGCCACCGGCGGCACCGCTGAGGCGGGCATCAAGCTGATCGAGCGCCTTGGCGGCGAAATCATCAGCTGCTCTTTCATCATCGACCTGCCAGAACTCGGCGGACGTGAAAAGCTCGAAGCCATGGGCATGGATGTCTCCGTGCTTTGCGAGTTTGAAGGTCTCTGATCCTACCCCTTCCCGTCCAAATACGGGCAGTTTTACACGCAGTGTATTCTACAGCACCGCGCCGGGGTTCATGATCCCGGCCGGATCCAGCGCCGCTTTGATCGCGCGCATTGCAGCAAGGCGGGCCGGATCGCCGTATTTCTGCAAAGCCTCAACTTTCAAACGCCCCACCCCATGCTCGGCACTGAACGAGCCACCGTAGCTGTACACAAGATCATAGACCGCATCACTCACGCTATGGCGGACATAGTCATAATCATGCCGGTCGCCACCTTTGGGCGGGAAGACATTATAGTGCAGATTGCCGTCACCCAGATGCCCAAAGCAGTTGATGCGCAGAGGCCCAAACTGCGCAACCTTGGCATCGGCCTCCGCAATAAACGCAGGCAAAGCGCCCAAAGGCAGCGAAATGTCATGGCTCGCAACCGAGCCGACCTTTTTGTTGGCAATCGGAATATGCTCTCGCAGGCGCCAGAAGTCCGCACGCTGCGTCTCACTCTGCGCAATCAACCCGTCGCTCACCAGCCCTGCGCCCAGCGCGGCTTCAAACAACGCTTCCAAAGCGGCATCCGCGCCGCTTTGCATCCCCAACTCAATCAACACCGACCAGGCCGGTGGCACATCAAACGGCAGGCGTACATCGGGCAGCGTGTCGGCAACAAACGCCATACCTTGCGCGCTGAGCAGCTCAAACGCGCTCACGCTCTCTCCGACCTGATCGCGCACCAGTGCCAGCAGCCGCAGCGCCGCCTCAGGATCGGTCACCTGCAGGATAGCCGTCCCCACCGAACGCGGACGCGGAAATAGTTTGAGCGCGGCGGCGGTAATCACCCCAAGTGTGCCCTCAGCGCCCACCAGCAGATTGCGCAGATCATAGCCGGTGTTGTCTTTACGCAGCCGTGTCAGCCCATGCCAGATGTCGCCATTTGGCAGCACGGCCTCCAGCCCAAGGCAAAGATCGCGGGTATTGCCATAGCGCAGCACGTTCAGCCCGCCTGCATTGCTCGACAGGTTGCCCCCAATCCGCGCAGAGCCCTCAGAGCCAAGCGAGAGCGGGAACAAACGATCCTCCGCCTCTGCCGCGGCCTGTATCTCCGCCAGTATTGCGCCTGCATCGGCCACCAGAGCGTTTTCCAGGGGATAAACCGCCCGAATGCGGTTCATCCGCTCAAGCGAAAGCACAACAGGCGCTGGCCCCTCTGTTTTGATCTGCCCCCCAACAAGCCCCGTGCCGCCGCCATAGGGCACCACCGGCACCTTGGCCTTGGCACAAGCCTTCACAATGGCCGCAACCTCTTCGGTGCTGCGGGGCAATGCCAACACGCCACCTGCCCCAAAAAACCGCCCACGCGGCTCCTCCAAGTACCGCGCATCCGGAATGCGCAGCGTGTCTGACGGCAAAGTCTCAGCAAGGCGATCGGCGAAGGCGGGCGTGGCAGCTTGTAACGTCATACCAAAGGCTTACGGGAGGCTTTGCGCGGCGTCTAGGGGTCTTGCAGAAAGCGCGGCGTGAGCAGTTTGATCGTCGGTTGCTTGGGCAGATCTCTGAGGCTCACCGTCATCGAGGAGCCGGCCCCACGCTCGATCAGATATTCATCTGACATCCCTGTCAGAAAGGCCTCCAGAGTCCAGCTCTCAAACCAATGCATCGGGATCACAATCTGCGCTTTCAGATTACGCAAAACCCGCATCATGGTTGCCACATCAAGGCTCATGCCTCCGTCCACCGCGGCCATCACCACATCCAGCCGCCCAATTGCTGCATATTGCGCCGCATTGGGCTCATGGTGCAGATGCCCCAAATGCCCGATACACAGCCCAGCCACCTCAAAGATGAAGATGGAGTTACCCTTTTCTTCCACCCCGCCATAGCTGCGAATGTCTGTCGATACATTGCGCACAAGCATCGCACCCAGATCAAGGTGGTGCTCTATCCCCAACCCATAGTCGCCCCATCCCGGCAAAACATGCGGGATTTCTGGATCTGGGCTGGCGGTCCAGTGGGTGCCATGGGCATGGTTCATGGTCACAACATCCGGCACAAAATCCGTGGTGCCCAGAAAACCGGTATAGTCGGTCACCGCGTCAATCCCATCCGCGCTCTGAATCAGAAAAGAGGCATGGTGAATATAGCTGATACGCACCGAATGCTCCGCCACCGGGTCGCGAAAGGACGCTTTGTGCAGATAGGTCACGCCCGGCGCTTCTGCCAAGGCAATACAATGACTTGGCCGTCGTTCCTGTGCTGCAACTGCCCCGCTCCCAAGTGCCAAAGCCACGCACAGCCCCATGAGAAATCGCATTCTGCCTTCCTCCATCAGATCACCTGAAATCGGAGGATAGCAGACTTACGCCCGTTTGGCGCGCGCTTCATGCAGCGTCACTTCAAGTGCGCCGCGCAAGCACCCAAAATAAGAGGAAAAAAGGCTAAACCTGACCCGCCAGCGTGCGTCCACGGCGATCATGTCGCAGCGCCGCATAAAGCACATGGGTCCGCCAACGGCCGTTGATCTGCAGATAACTTTGCGCCACGCCCTCGTACTTAAAGCCAGACTTCTCCAAAACGCCACGACTGGCGACATTTTCCGGCAGGCAAGCCGCCTCAATTCGGCTGAGGTCCAGACGCGAAAAAGCATGATGCACAACGGCTTCGATTGCTTCGCTCATGTAGCCGTTGCGTGCAAAACGTTCACCCACCCAATAGCCCAGCGTCCCTGCCTGTGCAGGCCCACGCCGGATATTGTCGAGCGTGATCGCGCCCAAAAGCCGATCATCTTCACGGCGGAAGATGAACAACGGCACCGCTGTGTCGCCAGAGATCGATCGCTGCGCCCAATACACCCGGTTGGTAAAGCTCTTCCTGCTCAAATGGGTGCTGGCCCAGACCGGCTCCCACGGTGTGAGAAACTCTTCGCTTTCACTGCGCAATATCGCCCATTCGCGAAAATCGGCATGAATCGGCGGACGCAGGGTCAGCCGATCCGTCTCGATCCGCACCTTGCGCCGCGTCATCAACATCAGGCAGCGCGCCTGTCTTCCAATGCCTCCAGCGCAGGTGCACCAGACACCGGCCCATAGAGCGCCATAGCAGTGCGCGCCTTCGACGCGATCTGCTCGGCAAAACCGCGCACATCCGCATCGCTCACAGCATCAATACGAGTCACCGTCTCTGAGAGGCTCGGAATCTTGCCCCAGATCGCCAGCATCCGCGCCAGACGCTCTGCGCGGCTGGATGGGCTCTCAAGCCCCATCAGAAGGCCTGCCTTCATCTGCGTACGCGCCCGCGCAATCTCTTTCGCAGACATATCATCCGCCGCGCGCTTCAGCTCATCGATGGTGATCTCAGCAAGTTCCGCGATCTGCGCACCGGACGTGCCCGCATAAATCGTGGTCATCCCGGTATCCGCATAGGCCCCAGTTTGGGCAAAAATCGAGTAACACAGGCCACGTTTTTCGCGCACTTCCTGAAACAGGCGGCTCGACATGCCGCCTCCGAGAGCGGTTGAATAGATCTGCGCCGTGTAAATTTCAGGGCTGCAATAGTCAGGGCTTTCAAACCCGATAGCAAAATGCGCCTGCTCCAGCGCCTTTTCCGTGCGGTACTCACCGCCAGCAAACTGTGCTGGCACAATCTCAATTTCTGGGCCGCGCTCCAGATGGCCAAACATCTCTTCCGCCATGCGCACGATCTCATCATGATCCACGCCACCCGCAGCTCCCAGGATCATACGCTCAGGCCGGTAATGCTCGGTCACAAACCCAGCCAGATCATCACGGCTGAAGCTGCGCACATGATCCCCCTCACCCAAGATGGTGCGGCCCATAGGTTGGTTGGGATAAGCCCGTTCCTGCAGCCAATCAAAGATCACATCATCTGGTGTGTCCAGCGCTTGGCCGATCTCTTGCAGGATCACGCCGCGCTCCACCTCGATCTCATTGGGATCAAAGATCGGGTTCAGCACGATATCCCCGACAACGTCCATCGCCAGTGCCACATCGTTTTTCAGCACGCGCGCGTAATAGGCTGTGACCTCGCGACTGGTGTAGGCATTGATATAGCCACCCACATCCTCAATCGTCTCGGCAATCTCCAGCGCATTGCGCCGCTTGGTGCCTTTGAACGCCATATGCTCCAGAAAATGGGCAATGCCATTCTGCGGCGCACGCTCGTGACGGCCACCGGCACTTACCCAAATCCCGATCGAGGCGCTTTCCAGCCCCGGCATATGTTCAGTAGCGATGCGAAACCCGTTTGAAAGGGTGTGAAGTTGAACTGTCAACGTTGTGCAATCCGTTCCTGTACCAGCGCTTCCAGCGCCTGAAGATCGTTTGGAACGCGGGTCACGCGCTCTTCTTTGTCCATCATATCCACCATATGTGGCGGAAGTGTGGGCCGAGTCCCCATTGCGGCCTCCACAGCATCCGGGAATTTTGCCGGATGGGCTGTGGCCAATGTCACCATGGGCGTTTCGCCCAGATAGGCATTCGCAACCTTCACGCCAACCGCAGAGTGCGGACAAAGCACCTCACCACAGGATTGATAAGAGTCTGTTATCGTCGTGGTGGTCTCTTCCTCAGAGGCGCGGCCACTGTCAAAATGCTCTCTCAGCGTCTCCATTGCGCCCTGACTGATCGCAAAAGAGCCGTCTTTCAGCTCTTCCATCAGCTGCGCCACCGCCCCGCCTTCGCGGCCATAGGCATCAAACAGCGCACGCTCAAAGTTGGAGCTCACCTGAATATCCATAGACGGGCTAATCGACGGCGTCACACCCTCTTTGGTATACGCGCCGCTCTCCATCGTACGATGCAAGATATCGTTCTGGTTGGTTGCGATCACAAGCCGATCAATCGGCAGGCCCATCTTCTTGGCGATATAGCCTGCGAAAATGTCGCCGAAGTTACCGGTTGGCACGGTGAAGCTCACCTTGCGATGCGGTGCGCCTAGGCTCACGGCGGAGGTGAAGTAATATACAACCTGTGCCAGCACCCGCGCCCAGTTGATCGAGTTCACGCCCGCGAGTTTCACACCATCACGGAACTCAAAATCGTTGAACATATCTTTCAGGCGCGCCTGACAATCGTCAAAGTCGCCATCCAGCGCCAGCGCGTGCACGTTGCTGTCTGCCGGCGTGGTCATCTGCTTCCGCTGAATGTCAGACACACGGCCATGCGGGAACAGGATGAAAACATCTACATTGTCGAGCCCCCGGAAGGCCTCAATCGCGGCAGAACCGGTATCGCCAGAGGTCGCTCCGACGATGGTCACACGTTCATTGCGGCGCGCCAGCGAAAACTGGAACAGCTGGCCAATCAGCTGCATCGCAAAATCTTTGAACGCCAGTGTAGGGCCGTGAAACAGCTCCATCAGGTAGTGGTTTGGCGCCAGCTGTACCAAAGGCGCGCGCGCCTCATGGCGGAAGTTTGCATAGGCCCGCGCGATGATGCCCTTGAATTCTTCATCCGTGAAAGCGTCACCCACAAAGGGCCGCATCACAGTGAACGCCACCTCTTCGTAAGACTTCCCAGCCATCGCCGCGATCTCGGCCGCACTCAGCGTCGGGATGGTCTCAGGCACATAAAGCCCGCCATCACGCGCGAGACCAGTCAGCATCGCCTCTTCAAAGCTCAGCTCCGGGGCATTTCCGCGGGTCGAAATGTATTTCACGTCTCTTCAGCCTTTTTGGTTTTGCGCATCCGGCGCAGGTAATACAGCGTCATCGCCACCCAGACAATCGCAAGTCCGAACCATGTGATGACATATTCAAGGTGATTGTTGGGAATGGCGGCATTGTCCACCGGCAATGGGGTCACTTTGGGCGTGTTGTTGCTGATCTCGCGCACAATCACAAGTACGGGATCCGCATCCAAAGCCGCTGCCATCTCGTCCACATCGCGCGCAAACCAGATATTTGCGCCCTTATCATTGGCCGGTGTATAGCTGTCGCGCTCTTCAGGCCAATGCAGATTGCCTATGATCTCTGTCGCAAATGCAGGCCGCGCTGCCTCTTTGTCAGCGGTTCTGATCCACCCCCGATCAACCATGATGCGGCGGCCATCCTCTGTCTCAAAGGCGCTCACGACGCGGTAAACCGCGCCCACATCCCGCGTGCTCGCCAACAGATGAATTTCATCACCCGTGACCGTGCCGCGCAGATGTACAGGTAGGTATCTATCAGCTTCTGGATCAATGGTCCGCGGCAGGGCCACCGGCGCGCTTGCGATCCGCGCTTCGATGTCCGCAAGAACCCCTTCTTTCCACATCAGTCGCTGCATCTGCCAGACGCCCAGCGACACAAGCACAACCGTGCCCAAAATGCCAAAGAACAGCGGCCAGAACAGTCGACGCAATGAAGGGTCCTTTCAAAGCAAAATCGCGGCAGGAAGCCCCACCGCGATTTGCTTTAAGCCTATCCACACCAAAGGATCAACCTTTTGTGGTGTGTCAAATCGGAGCGATTACTGCCCCCAGACATAGATTGCTGCAAACAGGAACAGCCAAACCACATCCACAAAGTGCCAGTACCAGGCCGCCGCCTCAAATCCGACGTGCTTTTCCTTGGTGAAATGTCCCGCGTTCAAGCGCAGCAAGCACACCAGCAGGAAGATGGTGCCAATGATCACATGCGCCCCGTGGAAGCCAGTCGCCATAAAGAACGACGCGCCATAGATGTTGCCTGCAAAGCCAAAGGCGGCGTGGCTGTATTCATACGCCTGGAAAACGGTGAAGATCACGCCCAGCCCCACGGCAAGGATCAAGCCCATCTTCATGTCCTGACGGTTGTCTTCATGCGCCAACGCATGGTGCGCCCAAGTCGCCGCACAGCCAGAGCACAGCAGGATCAGCGTGTTGATCAGCGGCAGGTGCCATGGATCAAAGGTCTCAATGCCCGCGGGCGGCCACACACCGTCCACTGCAGGGCTATCGGGACCCATTGGGTACATTGCGTGCTTAAAGAAGGTCCAGAACCACGCAGAGAAGAACATGACTTCGGACATGATGAACAGAATGAAGCCATACCGCAGCCCGATCTGAACCACCGGTGTGTGGTCGCCAACCTTGCTTTCGGCCACCACTTCTGCCCACCAACCAAACATGACATACAGCACAGCGATGAGGCCAATCAGGAACATCCAAGGTCCACTGTCATGCATCCAGAGCACAGCCCCAAACAGCATAAAAAAGCCGCCAACAGAGCCTAGAAACGGCCACCAGGAGGGGGCCAAAATGTGATAGTCGTGATTTTTAGCGTGCGCCATATTAGATATTCCCTCGTTGGCCGGCTTGCTTTCTTGTCGTTTTGCCCAGTTCGTTAGTTTTGGTCATTCGTGCCTGTCACCGTCAAGCCATCAGACGGTTCAGCTGCCAATGCGGCGAGCTCTTCAGGCAAGTCTGTTTCATAAAATGTGTATCCCAAGGTAATCACCTTCAGATGTTTGGCATCGCGGTCGTCCACGATCTCAGGATCCACAAAGAAGCTTACAGGCATCATCACCCGTTCGCCGGGCTGCAGCACCTGCTCTTCAAAGCAGAAGCAATCGATCTTTGTGAAAAATCCGCCCCCTTCATAGGGCGCCACATTATAGCTTGCGGTGCCGGCAACCGGGCGGTTGGTTGGATTGTAGGCCTCATAAAACGCAAGGCCAGTTTCGCCAATGCGCACTTCCATTTCGCGCTGCATCGGCTTGAAGTCCCACGGCATATCCCGCTCTGTGGAGGCATCAAAGCGCACTTTAATGGTGCGATCCAATATCACATCGCTGCCAGTTTCGGCCGTGCTGGTCACACCGCCAAAGCCGGTCACCCTGCAAAACCAGTCATAAAACGGCACGGATGCCCATGCCAGAGCCCCCATCAACGTCACAACACCAACAGTTTGAACCAGCGTTTTTGTCTTGGGATCCATCGCCATCACCCAGTCCTCTGGATGCTGGCATTTTCAGGCTCATAGTCGCCGCGTGTGACCTTCACGACAGTCAGGCCAAACACAATAAAAATGAAACTCACAAGCACCAGCGCCACGCCAAGATTACGGCCAAATCGGCGCTTGTGTAGATCATGCTCCTCCCGAAAACTCATGGTCTACCAGCCTCCCAAGCCATAGGGCGCCAAGGCAGCTTCGCCCAAGATCGCCCCGAAATGTAGGAAAAGATACAACAGAGAAAGCTTAAAGAAGCTCTTCTCACGCGCGTAGTCGTCCGCCTCTGACATCGCTTCGTCACGGCGCCAGATGGAAATTGCGCCCGCAACAAACAACACATTCAACAGAAGCGCCGTCGCCAGATACAGCGCGCCACCAACGCCCGTGAACCCCATGCCAATCGCCACCACTGCCAAGAGCAATGTGTAGACCAGAATATGATTGCGCGTGGCACGCCGCCCGTGGGTCACGTGCAGCATCGGCACCCCTGCGTCCTTGTAATCAGATTTCATGAACAGGCATAGCGCCCAGAAATGCGGCGGGGTCCACATAAACGTCAATGTGAACATCAGCACGCTTTCAATCGAAATGCCGCCTGTCACCACTGCCCAACCGATCATGGGAGGGAAGGCCCCAGCCGCCCCGCCAATCACGATGTTCTGCGGCGTCCAGCGCTTCAGCCACATGGTGTAGATCACAACGTAGAAAAAGATGGTGAACGCCAGAAGTGCAGCCGCCACCCAGTTCGCCGCCAGGCCAAGCATCACAACGGAAAACCCGGACAAGGCAACGCCAAACGCAAGCGCCTCACCTTCCGTGACCTTTCCGGCTGGGATGGGGCGACTTTGGGTACGCTTCATCACGCGGTCAATGTCCGAATCGTACCACATGTTCAGCGCGCCAGATGCGCCACCGCCCACCGCGATAAACAGGATCGCACAGAAGGCGACAAACGGATGTACAGAGCCGGGCGCGGCCAGCAACCCAACAGCGGCCGTAAACACAACCAGCGACATCACGCGCGGCTTAAGTAGCGCGAAATAATCACCAAATTCTGCGTCACCGGTGCTGGCTTGCGTGTTGAGGCTTGCGTCGCTCATGGATCGTCCTGTTCTTCAAAAGGCGGGCAGTGCCTGCACGCCTTGTCATTTTTGATGGGGAGAGTGCTGTGCTCGCCCAATATCGTGGGGTGGCGTGCCTCAGTCTGCAGAGGCGACCTTTACACCCGGAAGCGTGGTGATGTCACCCGCATATTCCTCGATCGCGCCTTTCAGCCAGTCGTTGTACTCAGCTTCAGAAACAACCTGCACTGTGATCGGCATATAGGCATGGTCCTTGCCGCAAAGCTCAGAACACTGGCCAAAGAAAATGCCTTCGCGTTCCGCTTTGAACCAAAGCTGGGCGATACGGCCAGGCACTGCATCTTGCTTCACACCAAACGACGGGATGGTCCAGCTGTGGATCACGTCCGCACCGGTCACATCCATCACCACGGTCTTGCCGACAGGCACAACCACTTTGGTGTCGGTTGCGAGCAGATACTCATCTTCGTTGTAGCCATTCTCCGCGAGAGCCTCTTTGCCCAGCAAGAAGCTGTCAAACTCAAACTCGTGATCGGTATATTCATAGCCCCAGTACCACTGGTACCCTGTGACTTTGATATGCACGTCGCCTTCTGGGATTTCCTGCTGGTTGAACAGAACCGGCAGGCTGTTTGCACCAATGAACAGCAAGATAAGGATCGGCCCCAGTGTCCAGGCGATCTCAAGCGGTGTGTTGTGCGTGAAAGCTGAGGGCTCCGGGTTATTGCGGCGGCTGAAGCGCACCATGCAATACACGATCAGAGCCGTCACAAAAATCACGATCAATGTGATGATCACCAGGATCAACCAATCCAAAGAGTGAATTTGCCGTGCGAGCTCTGTCGCTGCGGGCTGAAACCCTGTGGCTTGGGGCACGGGCTTGCCAATGGTCTCAGCGCTCTGCGCAAGTGCTGAGGTGGCGGAAGTAGCTGCCGTTAGGCCCAGGAATGTCGATATTCGTCGCATGTCTCACCCTGATCGGTTGCGTTTTATTTTGCCGTTTGTTTTCGGAGTGCCTGCTCCATGAGCACAACCCCGCTGTTATTTTAGCACCAGAAACCATATTCTATGTCTCAAATAAAGATCGAAGCTTGCGGCAAACGGACGCTTTTTTGATCTAGATCAAATAAAGAGGCACCATAGGTCATGGCCGAAAACCACTTCAAACCCTTTGAAAACAAAGTCGATGAGCACACCGCCCTGCGACTCTTGCGCGCAGCCACCGATGGCGCTGAAGACGGAGAGCTGTTTTTGGAGCGTCGCAGCTCCGAAGCATTGGTTTTTGACGATGGACGCCTCAAAACCGCCAGTTATGACGCTGCCGAAGGATTCGGCCTGCGGGCTGTGAATGGCGAAGTTTCAGGCTATGCGCACGCCTCCGAGATCAGCGAAGCGGCCATCAAACGCGCCGTAGAAACCGCTCGTCTCGCCGTTGGCGCAGGGGGCGGCACACTGGCTGCGGGTCCCTTGCCCACCAATCGCAAACTTTACACAGACGCCGACCCCATTGGCGGAATCGATTTCCCTGTAAAAATCGAAACCCTGCGCGAGATCGACACCTTTGCCCGCGATCTTGATCCGCGTGTGGTTCAGGTCTCCGCAACTTTGGCCGCCTCTCATCAGGAAGTGGTGATCCTGCGCCCAGACGGCAGCCAGATCACCGATGTGCGCCCCATGACGCGGGTAAACGTCTCTGTCATCGTCGAAGAAAACGGGCGACGCGAAAGCGGCTCCGCGGGCGGCGGCGGGCGTATCGGCTTGGACGGCTTGCTAGATCCAGCGGACTGGCAGGCCAAAACCCGCGAAGCTCTGCGCGTCGCTTGCGTCAATCTCTCTGCCATCCCTGCACCCGCCGGACAGATGGAAGTGGTGCTTGGCCCGGGTTGGCCCGGCATTCTGCTGCATGAGGCGGTGGGCCACGGCCTTGAAGGCGACTTCAATCGCAAAGGCAGCTCGAAATTTGCAGGCATGATCGGCCAGCAGGTCGCCGCCAAAGGCGTGACTGTCATCGATGACGGCACCATCCCGGATCGCCGTGGCTCCATCACCGTCGATGACGAAGGCACGCCATCGGGCAAAACCACGCTGATCGAAGATGGGATTCTGGTGGGGTATATGCAGGATCGTCAAAATGCGCGCCTTATGGGGGTAGCCCCAACTGGCAACGGGCGTCGCGAAAGCTATGCGCATGCGCCCATGCCGCGGATGACCAACACCTATATGGAGGGCGGCAGCTCTGACCCCGCCGATCTGGTGGCCTCGCTAAAGGATGGCATCTACGCCGTAGGTTTTGGCGGCGGTCAGGTGGATATCACCAATGGCAAGTTCGTATTCTCCTGCACCGAGGCCTATCGCGTAGAGAACGGCAAAGTCGGCGCACCCGTCAAAGGTGCAACTTTGATTGGCGATGGCGCCACCGCAATGATGCAGATCAAAGGGCTCGGAAACGATATGGCGCTGGATCCGGGTATGGGCAATTGCGGCAAAGCCGGCCAATGGGTGCCGGTTGGCGTTGGCCAACCCACTGTTTTAATGGAAGGTTTGACCGTGGGTGGCTCAGCGACCTGACACGCCAAACAACTTAACAGGGCAATCACTCGGAAAAATTTTAGCAGAAACTGCGATTTTCTTTCCTTGGTTTACGCCCTGTTAACCACTGTCGCCATAATTATTCCTTGCAAGCAGGCGGAGTTGCGGATGACCGAAGATCGAATTTCTTCCACTCACCCCCAAATCCCACCCACCACGGAGGAAGCGCGATTACTGCGGCTTCGCCTCTTGCGATCCCGACGCGTCGGGGCCATCACCTACCACAGATTGATAGCAGAACACGGCTCAGCGGAGGCTGCGCTTGACGCCTTGCCCGGTATTGCCCGAGCGGCGGGGGTGGCACGCTACACTGCCAAGTCCCGCGAAGATGCAGAACGTGAACTGAATGACGGCCGTGCCACAGGAGCGCGGCCGATCTTTTTTGGGGAGCCGGATTACCCCGCGCTGCTGGCAGAAATCCCAGATGCGCCGCCCATGCTTTGGGCTCAGGGCAAAACCGAGCTGCTTCAAAAACCTGCCGTCGCCGTGATTGGGGCGCGCAACGCCTCCTCCCTTGGTCTGCGCATGGCGACCCGCCTTGCCAAAGAATTGGGGGACGCGGGCTACATCATCGTATCCGGCCTTGCACGCGGCATAGACGCCGCCGCCCATCAGGCCGCCCTCAGCACCGGCACGATTGCAGTTTACGCGGGTGGGCTTGCACGCCCCTACCCCGCCCAGAACCTCTCCCTTGCGACAGAGATTGGCACGCACGGCATCTGCGTGTCAGAGCAGCCCCCCGCTATGGAGCCACGCGCGCGCCATTTTCCAGCTCGAAATCGCATCATTTCCGGCCTTGTGCGCGCCGTTATCGTGGTAGAGGCCGCCTCGAAATCCGGCAGCCTTCTGACCGCGCGCATTGCACTGGATCAGGGGCGCGACGTGCTTGCCGTCCCTGGCCACCCGTTTGATGCCCGCGCCGCAGGGGCCAATATCCTCATCCGGGACGGTGCCACACTCATTCGCGGCGCAGATGACGTTCTCGAAGTGTTCAGCACACTACCGATGCAGCCCCCCATGCGCCCCGCACGCAACACCCCTCAGAAGACAGAACAACCCACTATCCCCGCCGATCCCGCACCAAAACCTGCACGCAATCTGCGCGACACAGCCGCGCTGCATGCCGAAATCCTTGGGCGCCTCGGCCCCTCCCCGCTCAGCGAAGATCAACTCGTGCGGGATCTGTCGCTGCCCCCACAAGTCTTAACCCCAGCACTGCTGGACCTTGAGGTCAGCGGCAAAATCAATCGTCTTTCCGGCGGCTTGCTCTCCAAAAACTGACATCGAAGCCAAATCAAGCAACCCGACGGCCAAACGTCCTCGCCCCGCGCGCGCCCAACAAAAGCGCAGCGCATTCACCCAAAAATGACGATAAAAACCACCATGGATTGACAATCCCCCCTTTCGCCCCACATTTTTCGCCGCCATAAGGCTCGCGCCGAGTCGAGAGGAAATTTCATGCCAGTAGTCGTCGTAGAATCCCCAGCCAAAGCCAAAACAATCAATAAATACTTAGGCTCAGACTACACAGTTCTGGCGTCCTACGGCCACGTACGCGACCTCCCAGCCAAAGATGGATCGGTCGACACTGACAACGAGTTTGACATGACATGGGAAGTCGGCACCGACAGCCGCAAACATGTCAAAGCGATTGCGGATGCGCTGAAAGAAGACAACGCGCTCATTCTCGCAACCGACCCCGATCGCGAAGGAGAGGCGATCAGCTGGCACCTTGAGGAAGCCCTGCGCAAACGCCGCGCCATCAAGAAAGACACGCCCGTGTCCCGCGTGGTGTTCAACGCGATCACCAAAACCGCCGTGACCGAGGCCATGCAGAACCCACGTCAGGTGGATCAGCCGCTGGTGGATGCCTATCTCGCCCGCCGCGCGCTCGACTATCTTGTGGGGTTCAACCTGTCTCCGGTGCTCTGGCGCAAACTGCCCGGCGCGCGCTCTGCAGGCCGTGTGCAATCTGTGTGCCTGCGCCTCATCGTTGAGCGCGAGATGGAGATCGAGGCCTTCAACGCCCGCGAATACTGGTCCGTGAAAGCCCTGCTCGCCACCCCGCGCGGCAAAGAGTTTGAGGCTCGCCTCACCGTTCTGGGCGGCGAGAAGCTCGACAAATACGCGCTGGAAAACAGCACCGCCGCCGAACTGGCCGTGCAGGCGATCCAGTCCCGCGATCTTTCTGTGGCGCGCGTGGAGGCCAAGCCCGCCTCCCGCAATCCATCTGCGCCCTTCATGACCTCCACGCTGCAGCAGGAGGCCAGCCGCAAATTCTCCATGGGCGCGCGCCAGTGCATGAGCGCCGCCCAGCGCCTCTATGAGGCCGGCTACATCACCTATATGCGGACCGACGGCATCGACATGGCACCTGAGGCCGTGGCCGCAGCGCGTGACGCAATCCAGACGCTTTATGGCGATGACTACGTGCCCGCCGAGCCGCGCATCTACAAAAACAAAGCCAAAAACGCGCAAGAAGCGCACGAATGTATCCGCCCGACGGATATGATGCGCAAACCCGATGACCTCAAAGTCACCGACGCCGATCAGCGCAAGCTTTACGATCTGATCTGGAAGCGCACACTGGCCTGCCAGATGGCTGGCGCCCGTATGGAACGCACCACGGTCGATATCGCCTCTGACGATCAACAGGTCGAGCTGCGCGCCACCGGTCAGGTGGTGTTGTTTGACGGCTTCATGCGTGTCTATGAGGAAGGCCGCGACGATCAGGTTGTCGATGATGATGACAAGCGCCTGCCCCAGATCATGCAGGGCGAAAAGGCCGACAAACGCACCGTGACGCCCGAGCAGCATTTCACCCAGCCACCGCCCCGTTATACCGAGGCGACGCTGGTGAAAAAGATGGAAGAGCTCGGCATCGGCCGCCCTTCCACCTACGCCTCCGTGATCACCACCATTCAGGATCGCGAATACGTCCGCAAAGACAAAAACCGCCTCTTCCCAGAGGATAAGGGCCGCATCGTCACGATCTTCCTGCTGAACTTCTTCCGCACCTATGTCGGCTATGAGTTCACCGCGAACCTCGAAGAAGAGCTCGATGACGTCTCCGCAGGCAACCGCGACTACAAAAACGTGCTCGCACGCTTCTGGAAAGATTTTTCGGCCGCCATCGGCGAAACCAGCGAGCTGCGCATCTCTGAGGTGCTCGACGTGCTCGATGACGCGCTGGCCCCACAGCTCTATCCGCCCCGCGAAGACGGCTCCGATCCGCGCGTCTGCCCGAAATGCGGCAACGGCCAGCTGCACCTCAAAAGTTCCCGCACCGGCGGCTTTGTCGGCTGCGGCAACTACCCCGAATGCACCTACACCCGCCCGATTGCGGGCGAAGGCGCAGACGGTGATGAGCGTGTGCTCGGCGAAGACGCAGGGGATGAAATCTGGCTCAAGGCCGGTCGCTTTGGCCCCTACGTGCAACGTGGTGAGCCCACGCCTGAAAACAAAAAGCCGCCACGTGCCTCCCTGCCCCGCGGCTGGAACAAGGACGATATGGACCTCGCCAAGGCCCTGACGCTCCTGTCCCTGCCACGCGAAATCGGCATGCACCCCGAAGGCGGCATGATCACCTCCAACTTTGGCCGTTTCGGCCCTTACGTGATGCACCAGCTGCCCGATGACGCAAAGCCGGTCTACGCCAACCTCAAAGACCCCAACGATGTCTTTGAAATCGGCATGAACCACGCGGTCGAGCTGCTGACTGAAAAGCGCAACAACCCGGGCCGTCGCGGCGGTGGCGCAGCCGCCAAACCCCTGCGCGAGCTGGGTGAACACCCCGATGACGGCGGCGCGGTCAACATCATGGACGGCCGCTACGGCGCTTATGTGAAATGGGAAAAAGTCAACGCCACCATCCCCAAAGAGGTGGAAGTGGCCGACGTGACCATGGAGCAAGCGGTGCAATGGATCGCCGAAAAGGCTGCAAAGAAAAAGCCCACGCGCAAGAAAGCGGCCCCCAAGAAAACCGCTGCGAAAAAGAAAGCGCCCGCCAAGAAAACAGCGGCCAAGAAAACCACAACCAAAAAGGCGGCGGACACAGAATAAGCTGCCACCGTCAAAAGAAAGGCCCCCACGCGGGGCCTTTTGTTTTTGAGGTCTGCCCCGCAAAGCCGGTCACCCGTTTTGGGTCGGGCACGCCCGGGTGTTAGACCTCTATCCGCAGGTGCGCACTCGGAGGCCGCTTCACAAACTCTTCCTCCACAGCCTGCAACACCCGCCGCTGCCCCCCAAAAGAAACCATTTCCCGCGCCGCATCAAAACTTTCCCAGCAACAGGCGCTGTGCTCGTGGTTCAAAACAACCTGCGCCTCCGGGTCAATCACCGCCACAAACACCGGTGCAATCATCAACGCATCCTGCTTGGGCTCATAGAACTGCTCACAAATGTCGCCGGAATAAAGCGCGCGTGGCACCAGCCCGGTTTCCTCACACAACTCTCTGAGCGCCGCTTGCCACGCGGTTTCCCCCGCCTCAATCCGCCCCGCGACCTGACACCAGCTGTGCGCAGGGTAGGAATTACGTTTCAATAACAAGACCTCTGCCCCGCCCGCCGTGGTCCTGATCGCCAACAGCGAGACAAAATCGGTGCAAATGGGGATGTTTGGCATGGCTCATATATCCTCGTGGCGCGGCCTTCTCAGTGAACACCGCCACCGCCCATTTACCAACAGCTGATGTCCCCCCATCCAAACGTCATTCTGCCGCAAAATCTCCGGAGAGCGCGAGGAGCTGGGCCCTCGTCCCGTCCCGCAAACAGCCCCCGTAGTAATACGCCTTTGCCCCAGCGGTCGTTGACTCCCATGTGACGCGCCGTCACAACTTTGCACAATTTCCGACCCTAGGGAGAGAGACCTATGAAAAAGGTATATGCCAATGCCGCAGACGCGCTTGAGGGCGTGCTGTCTGACGGCATGTTCATCGCCTCAGGCGGCTTTGGCCTCTGCGGCATTCCGGAGCTGCTGCTCAACGCCATCAAAGACAGCGGCGTCAAAGATCTGACCTTTGCCTCCAACAACGCAGGCGTTGATGATTTTGGCATCGGCATCCTGCTGCAGACCAAGCAGGTCAAGAAAATGATCAGCTCCTATGTGGGCGAAAACGCCGAATTCATGCGCCAATATCTCTCCGGCGAGCTGGAGCTGGAATTCAACCCACAAGGCACGCTCGCGGAACGTATGCGCGCTGGTGGTGCGGGCATTCCGGGTTTCTTCACCAAAACCGGCGTCGGCACCGTGATTGCCGAGGGCAAGTTTGAAAAACAGTTCCCCACCGGCCCGGATGGCGCGATGGAAGACTACATCATGGAAGAGGGCATCTTTGCCGATCTGGCCATTGTGAAGGCTTGGAAAGCCGATGAAACCGGCAACCTGGTGTTCCGCAAAACCGCCCGCAACTTCAACGCGCCTGCCGCCACCTGCGGCAAGATCTGCATCGCTGAGGTTGAGGAAATCGTGCCCACCGGATCGCTGGATCCAGACGCGATCCACCTGCCCGGCATCTACGTGCACCGCATCATTGCTGGCGCGCATGAAAACCGTATCGAACAGCGCACAACGCGCCCGCGCGAGGAGGCATAAAATGGCTTGGGATCGCAATCAAATGGCGGCACGCGCCGCACAGGAACTGCAGGACGGCTGGTATGTGAACCTCGGCATCGGCATCCCGACGCTGGTGTCCAACTACATCCCCGAAGGTGTTGAAGTCACGCTGCAGTCTGAAAACGGCATGCTCGGTATGGGCCCCTTCCCCTATGAGGGCGAGGAAGATGCCGATCTGATCAACGCCGGCAAACAGACCATCACCGAGCTGCCGCAAACCGCCTATTTTGACAGCGCGCAGAGCTTTGCGATGATCCGAGGCGGTAAAATCGCCATGGCCATCCTCGGCGCGATGGAAGTGGCGGAAAACGGCGATTTGGCGAACTGGATGATCCCCGGCAAGCTGGTGAAAGGCATGGGCGGCGCGATGGATCTGGTGGCCGGTGTCGGCCGCGTGGTGGTTGTGATGGATCACGCCAACAAACACGGCCAGTCCAAAGTGCTGAAAGAATGCACTCTGCCGCTGACCGGCAAAGGCGTGGTCGACCGCATCATCACCAATCTCGGCGTGCTCGATGTGGTCGAAGGAGGCCTAAAATTGGTGGAACTGGCGGAGGGCGTATCCGAGGAAGAGTTCCGAGCCGCAACCGAGGCCACTTTGGTCAACTGAGCAAAATGCAAAACTGTTCAGGCACCCCATACAGGTGCCTGACGCCCCCCCGATCAGAGTGCCTCTGCGGCGTGTACACAACAGCCGCTTTCAGCCTAAAAACAAACTGCCTCCACTCTGCAACAAATTATGTCTGAATTTTTTCACGCTTACGGACCTTGCTGTCCGTTAGGCCCAGCGGTCTTAGAGCGCCTATGCGCACAGGTATGGGCACAGCCGCCGCGCACCAAACGTCTCCGCACGCGCCCCATGCGCAGCGCTTAACCAACGCCATTTGCGTCCACAGCGTGCACAATATATGCGGCGTGCGTCAAACCTGTCGCAATGTCGGTCTGTCAGCTGCCAAATTTGGCCACACCTTCACTGTCCTGCAAAGGCGTGCTGGCATCGCTGTGCTTGGAAAACTCCCACAGTAGATCTAGCAAGTCTTCTTTTTTGAAGGGTTTGGACAGAACCGCATCCATATTGCTCGCCAGATAGGTTTCGCGATCTTCACGACTGGCATTGGCAGTCAGCGCAATGATCGGCGTGGCCGGCAAGCCATGCAGCAATTCGAAATCGCGAATCCGTTGCGTCGCTTCCAAACCGCCCATCACAGGCATCGAAATGTCCATCAGCACCGCAGAAAACCCGCGATCCCTCTGAAAGGCCTCCACCGCTTCCTTGCCATTCACACAGAACACAATCTCAACAGGCTCTTTCTTAAACAGTTTTTCCAAAACCAGGCGATTGACCCGATTGTCATCTGCCGCAAGCAGCCGAAGTTCGGGCAGACCAGAAGGCCCGGAAACCGCACTTACGTCTGCCTCAGGCTCAGGGCACAGGCGGTCCACCAATGTGGAATTGGTCATCAGCGGATTGAGCCAAGGGTGGTGCCCGCTCCCTGCGTCGACCGAACCGATGTCAAAAACCGGACAGTCCCCATTATCCACCGCAGCGCACGCTCCCCCAAAGACAAGCAGTGCATCGAGGTCAGACTGTGGCGGCACTGCGTCCGGCGACGTGAAAACGGCCACCTCTGCGCCAAGATAGGCCAAGCGTTCGGCCCAATACTGCGCCGCTTTCAAGTGTGAGACATCATTCTCAGTTACGAACACTGCGCATCGTTTTCCGGAAAGACTGTGGACAGGCGCCTGAGCGCAGTGGGCCGTGCTCAGCGGCAAGGTTATCGAAAATGTTGTGCCTTCCCCTAAAGTGGACGTCACTCCAATTTCGCCGTCCATCACATCCACCAGCCCCTTGGTGATCGCCAAACCAAGCCCGCTGCCATCGAATGTACGCGTTGCAGAATTGTCCACTTGCTTGAAAGCTTCAAAAACCCGGTCAATTTTATCGGCGGCGATGCCGACCCCGCTGTCGGCCACATGCAGGGTGAAACGCTCCGATGTTTCCGTGTCCGTGCGCGCAAGAGTGACACGTACATGCCCGCGCAGCGTGAATTTATTGGCGTTCCCCACAACATTCAGCAAAATCTGTCGCAGCCGTTTCGCATCAGACCAGATCACGCGTGGCATGTCCGCGCCAACCGCAACCTCAAAAGCCACCTCCGGCTTTTCCAACCCCTGCTTTACAAGCCCCACGACCTCATAAACCAGATCGTCTATGAAAACGGGTTCGGTCGATGTCTCAAACTGATTGGCCTCAAGTTTGGAAAAATCCAGAATGTCATTGATGATCCCCACCAGAGCCAGCCCAGAGGAGCGGATCACATCCACAGTTTCGCGCGCCTCCGCGGTTAAATCTTCTGACAGAAGCACTTCAGACATGCCAATGATGCCATTCATCGGCGTTCTGATCTCATGGCTCATATTCGCGAGGAACCGGCTCTTGGTTCTGTTGGCCTCCTCCGCAGCATGCACCGCGCGATTGAGCTTGGCTTCGTGCTCTTTCTGGCGCGTGGTGTCTCTTTCAACCGCGATCATACGCAGCAGCTGCCCCTGTTCATCCAGCACCGGATTGATGGCGATATCCACCCAATAGGGCCGTCCGTCTTTGGCATAGTTCACCAATTCAACAGACACCGGATTCCCAAGGTCAAGATTACGGGACATATCGGCAATCGCCGCAGGGTCAGACTCTGGCCCTTGCAGAAAATCACCAGGCGCGCGCCCAAAAACCTCTGCCAATGTGTACCCAGTCAAACGTTCAAAGGCAGGATTCACCCAAGTGATCCGCCGATGTTTGTCGGTGATCACCACCGCGTCGTTGGAACGGATGGCAACCTCTGATAACTCGCGCTGTTTTTCTTCCAGAATTTCCATCTCACGCTTGGCGTGTTGCAGCGCCTGCACCGGGCGCACCAGCAAGCGATGACCGAGAAATGACATGGCAGGAGCCGTCAGCAGCAAGATCCCAAAAATGGCCCAAGTCAGTGAGCGCAACAAATCGTGACGCGTCAGATCCAAAGCCTGCGCATCCCATTGCACATGCAGAAAGAAGCCCACGTCTTGCAAAGCACTGGCAAACCGCCATTGCCCCGGTTGCTCTCCCGAGGTTGGTAAGATCCTGAGTTCTGTTGCTTTTGGGGGCATAATCTGTGCCGGCAAAGCCCAAGCTGCATCAACAGCAACAATCACGCCTTCCACCGCGCCATTGGCCAACACAGGCGTCGCCACCAAAAGCGCAGGCTGATTGTTCAGATAGGCGACATCAAAAAGCCTGCGCTCTTGCAAAACCACGCGCTCAGCCAACGCAGCCGCCCGGTCTGTGAGGCGCGTCGTCAGCGCGCCTGTGTCATCCAGCCGATAAATTTCTTCGGGAAAGAAATCAAAAACCACAACACCATCCAGAGGTTTCACCTCAAAATAGCTGCGAAAGATCGCCTCCGTGAAACTATCGCCTGTTGCATCGCCTAAAACCCTGTTCACGATTGCCGGTTGTGCCGCCAGAAACGACAGGCTCAAGCCAAGTTGATCCATTTGAGTGTTCAACCGCTCTGCCAGCGCATCCCCTTCTGCCCGCGCAAACTCTTGCTGGGAGGTCAGCGTCTGTTCAGAGACTGACAGGCGCACCACCGCGCTGGTGAATGCGCCCGAGGCCAGCGATCCCAGCACAACAAATATGTTGAACACCAATGTGTAGCGAAAGGAACGGCCCATGGCTCAGAAACTGTCGGCTCGGGCCGTCACAATCCGATCGTCAGCATCAAAGCGCGCCATACAGAAATCGCCAACATCGAGCGCCTCATGGGCGTCCGGATTGTCTGGCGCATAGGGAGAAAAGGGCAAGGAATAGCTGCGCAACAGCCCTGAGATGGGCCCCTCAATCTGAGTCATCGCCGCCACAAACATTGCCCGCTGCGAGGCAATATCTACGCTTGGATCAACCTGCCTCAGCGCCTCAATCAGCAAAAGCCCCAGATCAAAACCATGGAAGAACCCCGCTGGGGCGCGCAAGTAACCTTCTGCATCAAAATCCTCCTGATAGGTGCGCGCCACAGTTTCCAGCCGCTCCGAGGTCAATGCGTCGCCCGTATCAAAATCAAAACATGGCTGGATAAAGGTCAGCGCCAGCTCATCGCGCACCTGCGTCGGGACTTGCGTCTCAAAATTGCCGCCTGTGATGCCCCAGTGGCTGTACATGTGCAGCGCCACCTGTGTCTCATTGAGCGCTGCGAAAATCGTGGCAGCATCTGCCGAATTGCCGACATAGATTGCACAATCACTGCCTGCCATATCCAAATCACGCGCCAAAGACACCGCATCCGCCATGCTCAGATTTCCCGAAAAATACCGCACAGTATATGCCTCAAATCCAAGCTTTTGCATTTCAGCTACCATGGTTTTTTCGTTGGATTCCCCCCACCCGGACCGCCACAGTACAAGGCTGACATTTTGACACTGATCGGTCTCTACGGCTTGAGGCACAATGATTTTTGCGGCTTTGGAGTCATCCAGTGACAGCCGGAAAATGCTGTTCCGCTCGGTCTCTGATCGCGTCAGTGGTGCGGCCGCAGACCAGGGCAAAACCAACGGGATGCCATTTTCATTGACATAGTCTTTTGCGCGCAAATAGGGCGGCGAATGCAGCCCCCCCACCACGGCGATCGCCTCCGGGTCGGTCAAAAACTGTTGCAAATGGCGTTGGGAACGGCGCGCATTGGCGCGGTGATCAAGCACCACAAACTCAACGGCCCGCCCGTCAATCACATGGCCGACCTCATCAAATGCCGCGCGCATCCCCACCTCGATGGCCCGCGCAGAGGCATAATTGGAGGTGCGATCCGCATCCAGATAAAGTTTAACAGACTCCGCTGAGGCCGGCCCAGACAGGGCACCTATCAGCGCGCACAACAGCGCAAAAACACGTAAAACCATAACAACACCGAAACAAAACAAGCACTCTCAACATGAACAGAGTAAGAACAAAACCTTAACAAAGCCTCTAGACTTGCGGTCAAACGGCAAAGGGTTGCAGGCTCTTTTCGAAATTAGCCAAAAACTCCAACGTCAAAACCGAAGTCGATTTGTGGTTCGGCCAGATCAACGACAACCGATGTGTCAAATTGCCGGTATAAGGCCGATAAGAGACCCCGCGCCCGACATATTCGTGCGCATCCAGCTCACTCAAGACAGAGACGCACACGCCCTTGGCCGCCAATTCGCAAGCACAGGTGAACTGACGCGTTTCAATGAAGCTGTCCATGGCGACATCTTCGCGTTCCAACGATTCGCGCAAGCGCAGATAAAACTCACTGCCAATGCGATCATGGGCAATCCGCTCCCCTGCCAAATCACTGGGGGTGACCACATCCAGCGCCTCAAGCCGGTGCCCTTCAGGGAATACACAGACACAGCGGATCGGGATGGTTTTGCTGTTGAGCGCATGGTGTGGGCGAAACGTATCGGTGATGCCACAGTCATACTGCTCGCCAATCACCCAATCCAGGATGCGCTCAGGGCGGTCAGGCTCAATTGTCACCGTTACATTTGGGCGGGCGTCCAGAAAATCTGCAACCACGGTTGGCAGATGGCTGGTTGAAAACCCGGGCAGACACGCGATTTTCAAATGGCCGCTGGTGCCACCCTGAATGTTGTGACGCAAGTTCCTGATCTGCTCCATCGAGCTGAAAATACGCTCGATTTCCGGCAGCAGATACTGTGCCTCACGCGTCAAAACCATGCGGCGACCAGAGCGCACAAACAAAGGGTATCCAAGCTCCTTTGCCAGATCCGACAGCAGGCGGCTCACCGCAGGTTGTGAAATGTTCATGGCCTTGGCGGTCAGGCTGATCGTACCGCTTTCCCCCAACAGGCCAAGGGCCTGAAGCTGTCGAATGCGCAATGGCTCTATGGCGGTCATGAAGATGCTGTCCCTTGGTCGCTCTCGCAAGATCTTTTAGTATAATGACATACTATATGTAACAGTAATAATAATGTTGAATTATAGATGCGACTGCGGCACCCTCTGCGCTGTCCGGTCAGGTGGCGATTCACTCACACCTGGGGAAGAGGAAGGGGAGTGCACCGCGTACAGATGAACCGTCGGCCTGGAGCGTCAGGGCGCAATCTGATCAGCGCCTGAAACAATCCAGCTTGATGATTTGCACTGGGGCACGCCTCACCAGCAACACAGGGAAAAACACGATGTTTGCAAATTTTGAAAAGCTCGGCGTCGCGGCTGTCACCGCAACCGCCATTTATGCGCTGCCTATGGCTGCTGGCGCCGACACACTGCGCCTGCTGACGTGGGGCGGCTACGCGCCTGAAGAGGTCATCGCGAAGTTTGAGGCAGAAACCGGCCACACTGTTGAGGTAACCACCTCCAACAACGAAGAGATGATTGCAAAACTGCGCGCCACCAACGGCGGCGGCTTTGATCTGGCACAGCCCAGCCAAGACCGCATCACCAGCGCGCAGGAAGAGTTTGGCATCTACAAGCCAATCGACATGTCCCGCATCAAATCAGAGCTGTTCATCCCGTCCATGCTCGCCGCAACCGCGGAAAACTCCACCTTTGACGGCGAAGTCTACGGTCTGCCACATGTCTGGGGCACGAGCGGCTTGGTTGTGAACACCGCCAAAGCGGGTGACGTCACCGACTACACCGATCTGTGCGAGGCCTCCGTGTCTGGCAAAGTGTCCTACCGTCTGAAGCGCCCAACCCTGATCGGCTTTGCCTACTCCATGGGCCTTGACCCATTTGCAGCCTACGATGACGCAGACGCCTATCAAGAGATCCTCGATCAGGTCGAAGCAAAGCTGATCGACTGTAAGCCAAACGTCAAAACCTATTGGGGTGGCGGTGATGAAATCAAACAACTGCTGCGCTCTGGCGAAGTCATCGCCTCCATGGCGTGGGACACCGGCGGATGGCAGCTGAACGCCGATGATGCGGACATCACCTTTGTCGCCCCAGAAGCCGGTGCGCTTGGCTGGATCGACACCTTTGTTCTGCCCGCACGTGGCCGCGCCGATGATGCCGCCTATGACTGGATCAACTTTGTGATGCGCCCTGACATCGCTTCCATGATCACCAACACCGCAGGCAACTTCACCGCCGCTGTAGATGGCGATGCCGGTGTGAATGCCGATCTGAAAGCACGCTATCAGGGCAGCTTTGATCAGGCGGCGATTGACAACATCAAATGGTACCCACCGGTGCCAGCAGGTCTGGAAGCACTGGAAGGTGCCACTCTGGATCGCGTGAACGCAGCGAAATAAACCACTCTAAACCATTGCAAAGGGTGCCCCTCGTGGGCGCCCTTTCACCAATTTTGAGGCCCCCAGTGACCAACAGCACCCCCGATCTCTCCTGCAGCAATCTGGTGAAAGACTTCACCGATTTCCGCGCCGTCGACGGCATCAGCTTTGACGTGCCCAAAGGATCGTTTTTCTCCATCCTTGGCCCCTCCGGCTGCGGCAAGACCACGCTGCTGCGCATGATTGCAGGCTTTCAGTCCCCAACCAGCGGCGATCTGCGGATAAAAGGCACCTCCATGATTGGCGTGCCGCCCAACAAACGCCCCGTCTCCATGGTGTTTCAGCACCTCGCGCTGTTCCCAACCATGAACATTGGCGACAATGTCGGCTTTGGCCTGCGCCAGCGCGGTGTGGGCAAAAAAGAGATTGGCAAACGGGTGGATGAAGCTCTGGAACGCGTCGGCCTGCCCGGTGTGGCCAAGCGCCGTGTGGATCAGCTCTCCGGCGGTCAGCGCCAGCGCGTGGCCATCGCCCGTTGCATGGTACTTGAGCCCGATGTGCTTCTGCTGGATGAACCGCTCGGCGCGCTGGATCTCAAACTGCGTGAACATATGAAGGTGGAGCTCAAGGCGCTTCAGGCCGCCTTTGACACCACCTTCGTCTACATCACCCACGACCAATCCGAAGCCTTGGTGATGAGCGACAACATCGCCGTGATGAACAAAGGCCGCTTTGAGCAGGTGGGCACGCCTCATGAGGTTTACCACGCCCCTCAAACCGCCTTTGTTGCGGGCTTCGTCGGCGATACCAACAAGCTGTCCGCAAAAGTCACCGCAACCAACGGCGCCATGCTCTCGCTCGTGACCGATGCAGGCAGCGAAGTGCAGGTGTCTGCCCCCAACGCGGGCCTCGCTGTTGGTCAAAAAGCGCAAATCTTCCTGCGCCCCGAAGCGATTGACCTTTTGCCGATCGGCACCGCGCAACAGCCCGGCAGCAACGCCTCCGAAGGTGTGGTGGAAACCGTGCTCTTTAATGGCGCCAACAGCTCTGTCACCGTGCGCGACGCCGCTGGCGGCCTGATCAGCGCAGCCCTGCCCCAGACCGGCGCGCTCGCGAACCTGAAAAAAGGCGACCGGCTGATCACACGCTGGAGCGCCGAACAGGCCCGCTGTTATGCAGCGCAGGAGCAGTAAGCCATGACCTCTGACGCATCCCGGCTTGGGTTCTACCTGCTGCTGGCACCAATCCTGCTCTGGTTGGTGCTGCTCATCATCCTGCCCCATATCGGGCTTTTCATCGTCTCCATCAGCGAGAAAGTCGGCCCCCGCGAATATGAATACGGGCTGGGCAACTATGCCGCCTTCTTTGGCGAACCGCTTTATTGGCGCACTTTTGCGCGCACGGCCATCATGTCCATTCTCGCCACGGCGCTGACGCTGGTGCTGGGCTTTCCGATTGCCTACTACATCGCAAAACTCACCAAAGGGCGCACCAAAACCACGCTGTTTCTGATGTGCATGATCCCGTTCTGGGTGTCTGAGCTGGTGCGCACCTTCGGCTGGATGATCCTGCTGCGGGAAACCGGTGTGTTCTCCAACCTGCTGCAATCGCTTGGCTTGGCCAGCGGCGGGGTAGAGATGCTGTATAACGACGCCGCCATCATGGTCGGCCTTGTCTACACCTCAATCCTCTTCATGGTGGTGCCGCTTGTCACCACGCTCGACAGTCTGGACGACAGTCTGATTGAGGCCGGCTATGACCTTGGCGCGAACAGCACATCCATCATGCGCGAGATCGTCATTCCCCATGCGATGCCCGGCATCGTGTCGGGCTGTATTGTCGTGTTCATGCTGTCCCTTGGCAACTATCTCACCCCGATCCTGCTGGGCGGCAAGGACAGCCTGTGGTTCACAGGCATGATCTACACACAGTTCATCACCCGCTTTAACTGGGAACTGGGCGCGGCCTTTGGCTTCCTGCTGCTGGCGCTGTCCTCGCTTGTGGTGTTTGTCGGCCTGAAACTCTCCGGTCAGTCACTTTCTGAAACGATGGGGCGGTCATGATTCCTACGATTTCCCAACCATGGTTCACAAAATGGGCCTACCGCGCCTATGTCGGGCTGTTTTTCGTCTACCTCGCGCTGCCGCTCGCGGTTGTCTGTGCCTTTGCCTTCAACAACAGTGTGTTCCCTGCGCTGCCGTGGGAAGGCTTCACAATGGCGTGGTTCTTTGGCACCGAAGCACCTTTTGTCGGCGTCTTTCATGAACGCGCGATCCTGCGCTCCATCGGCACCTCAGCCTTTGTGGCCGCATGGGTTTCAGCCCTCGCGGTCACAGTTGGCACCTGCAACGCCTTCCTGTTTGTCCGCCATGACTTCCGCGGCAAAGCCCTGCTGTACATGCTGATGCTATTGCCGCTGATCATCCCCGGCGTGATCCTAGGCATTTCAATCCTCGTGTTCTCAAGCTCCATAGCCAACACGCTCGAAGACGCGACCGGCCTCTGGTTTGACGGGCTGCGCCCCGGCCTGCCGCTGGTGATCTTGGGGCAGTTCTCCTTCATCACAACCTTTGCGACGCTGGTGATCTCCGCCCGCCTTCAGAAGTTTGACGCAAGCCTGGAAGAAGCGGCACTGAACCTCGGGGCCAGCAAATGGGGCGCGGTGCGCCAGATCACCCTGCCCTTCCTACTGCCCGCTATTGTGGCGAGCGCGGTTGTATCGGTGCTTATGAGCTTTGAGAACTTCAACACCACGCTCATTCTGGTGGGCTCTGACTCCCCGCTCACGATCACCATGTTTGACAAGCTCAAACAAGGCTCTACGCCGGTGCTCAACGCGGTGTCGCTGCTGCTCATCATCGCCTCTGCAATACTGGGGCTCCTGTCGCTGGTTTTCCAGAAGTCACGCGATCGCTAAACAAATCCGAAGGGGGCCATGCGCCCCCTTCCCCTTTTGCAGAGCCTGTGCCATCACTGCGCCCCATGGAACTGCACGCACTGGCTTTTGATCACGCCCCTGTGGGGCTTTGCATTCTGCAAAACCGCATCATTTCGCGGGCCAACCTGCGCTTTGCAGAAATGTTCGGCCTGACTGCCGAAGACTGCTCTGCCCGCTCCATCGCCGATTTTTACGCCTCTCAAGAGGATTTTCGCACCATCGGCGAGCGCGTGTATTCGGCCATCGCCGATACGGGGCGCTACAGCGACGAACGTGTCATGCGCCGCACCGACGGCACCCTGTTCTGGTGCCGCGTGCGGGGCCAGTCCACCTCCCCCGACAACCCGTTTCAGAAAAGCGTCTGGTCCTTTGCCGATCTATCCGAGGACCGTCCGGTGGTTGAACTGACACAGCGGGAACGTGAAGTCGCCATTCTCACCTGTCGCGGTATGACGTCAAAAGAGATCGGGCTAGAGCTCGCGCTCTCTTATCGCACTGTCGAAGAATACCGCGCGCGGCTGCTGCGCAAATTCGGCGCACGCAAGCTCGCAGAGCTTGTGGCCAAACTCGCAGGCATGCCGCTTTAAGGCGCAATACGGGCTTTCTCAGTCAAAAATGACCTACAGGGGCTTAAAATCACCCCCATTTCCCCCCATCTGACAGGCCAGTTCAGCTTTCCTAGGGGGTGCTTTTTCTCTATAAGCGCCGCAGGGGAAACCAGAATAAGACTCAACCGCGCCCCGCGCGAAGAGGATAGAAAACGTAAATGAGCAACAAAAATCACGACTCCGATGTGGCCTTTATCTCTGCACTGGCGGAGCTTCTGCGCGATAATGACCTGACCGAGCTGGAAGTCATGCGCGAATATGGCGAAGACGACAGCCTGAACGTACGCGTCAGCCGCCAGACCCAAGTGGTCGCCGCTCCGGCACAGGTCGCCGTGGCCGCGCCGGCCGCCGCACCCGCTGCTGCGCCAGCCGCAGCCCCAGCCGCTGCAGCACCTGCCGCTGCACAAGACGATCCTGCCAGCCATCCGGGCGCTGTGACCTCGCCAATGGTCGGCACCGTGTATCTTGCACCAGAGCCCGGCGCCGCCTCCTTCGTCAGCGTCGGTCAGTCCGTCAGCGAAGGCGACACCCTGCTGATCGTCGAAGCGATGAAAACCATGAACCACATCCCGGCGCCAAAATCCGGCACCGTGAAGCGCATTCTGGTGGGCGATGGCGATACCGTGGAATACGGCGCGCCGCTGGTGATCATCGAGTAAGGATCCCCCAATGTTTGACAAAATCCTGATCGCCAACCGCGGAGAGATCGCCCTGCGCGTGATCCGTGCGTGTCGCGAAATGGGCATCAAATCCGTCGCGGTGCATTCCACCGCCGATGCGGATGCGATGCACGTGCGCATGGCGGATGAGGCGATCTGTATCGGCCCTGCGCCGGGCACAGAGAGCTATCTGAACATGGCCTCCATCATCGCCGCCTGCGAAGTCACTGGCGCACAGGCGATCCACCCGGGCTATGGCTTCCTGTCAGAAAACGCGAACTTCGTGCAAATCGTCGAAGATCACGACCTGACTTTCATCGGTCCGACCGCGGAACATATCCGCATCATGGGCGACAAGATCACCGCCAAAGACACGATGATCAAACTCGGCGTGCCTTGCGTACCGGGCTCTGACGGGGGCGTGCCAGATCTGGCTGCTGCCAAGAAGCTTGGCGAAGAGATGGGCTATCCGGTCATCATCAAAGCCACCGCCGGTGGCGGCGGGCGTGGCATGAAAGTGGCGCAAACCGCCGCTGACATGGAAAGCGCCTTCATGACCGCACGGGCCGAGGGCAAAGCCGCTTTTGGCAACGATGAAGTCTACATCGAAAAGTACCTCACCACCCCGCGCCACATCGAAATTCAGGTGTTTGGCGACGGCAAGGGCAATGCGGTGCATCTGGGCGAACGTGACTGCTCCCTGCAGCGTCGTCACCAGAAGGTGTTTGAAGAGGCCCCCGGCCCCTCCATCACCCCAGAAGAACGCGCCAAGATCGGGAAAATCTGTGCGGATGCGGTTGCGAAAATCAACTACATTGGCGCGGGCACCATCGAGTTCCTCTATGAAAACGGCGAGTTCTATTTCATCGAAATGAACACCCGTCTTCAGGTGGAACACCCGGTCACCGAAAGCATCTTTGGTGTGGACCTTGTGCGCGAGCAAATCCGCGTCGCCGCTGGTCAGCCGATGTCCTTCGGTCAAGATGATCTGGAGATCAACGGCCACTCCATCGAAGTGCGTATCAACGCTGAGAAACTGCCGGATTTCGCACCGCGTCCCGGTAAGATCACAGCCTTCCACGCGCCCGGTGGCCTTGGCGTGCGCATGGACAGCGCACTCTATGATGGCTACTCGATCCCACCTTACTATGACAGCCTGATCGGCAAGCTCATCGTGCATGGCCGCGACCGTGCAGAGGCGCTCGCGCGTCTGGAGCGTGCCCTTGGGGAGCTGATCATCGACGGGATCGACACCACCACGCCCCTGTTCCATGCACTTCTGCAGGAAAAAGACATCCACACCGGCGAATATAACATTCACTGGCTGGAAAAATGGCTCGAAACCAATTTGGTAGAGGGCTGAGCGCACATGGGCGCGCATCATGTCTGAGGTCACGCCAGACCTCTTGATGCGCGCCTATGGCATGGGGGTCTTTCCCATGTCCGAAAACCGCGATGACCCGGATATTTTCTGGGTGGATCCCATCCGCCGCGGCATCTTTCCTCTTGATGGATTTAATGTCTCCCGCAGCTTGGCGCGGCGCATCCGGCGTGGCCGCTATGATGTGTCCCTGAACGCTGATTTTGAGGGCGTGCTCTACGGCTGTGCAGATCGCGATGAGACTTGGATCAATGCGCAAATCCATCAGCTCTATATGGATCTGCACCAGCGCGGACAGGCCCATTCACTGGAGATCTGGGACGGCCCACGCCTCGCAGGCGGCGTCTATGGCGTCACCCTTGGCGCAGCGTTCTTTGGCGAAAGCATGTTTTCGCGCGCCACCGATGCGTCCAAAGTCGCGCTGGCGTTTCTGATCGAACACCTGCGCCGTTGTGGCTTCACCCTGTTTGACACCCAGTTTCTCACTGAGCATCTCGCCTCACTGGGCGCCATCGAGGTGCCACGGGCCGACTATCATAAAATGCTCACATGGGCCCAGCGTCAGGACGCGGACATCACCGCTCACTCGCTGCCTTCCGCCTCAGAGGTGCTCGCCTCTGCCGCCTTACAGCGCAAGACCCAGACATCATAACGTGGATGATCCAGCGCGCTCAGCGCCGGAGAGCTGGCAATCATCCAGCCCTGAAATAGGTTCTCCCCTGCGCCTTTGTCCTCAAAGACGGAGACAAACGCATACGCTTCGCCGGTCGGGTTCTCGGTGGGATGGCGGCACTGCGCCATATCCACCCGCAGGGTGCCAAAATTGACGCTATAGCCATTCTGCAGCTCGAAGTCCGCCACCTGCCCGGTCAGCTTATCAAGCCCCCGCAGCATGGCGCTTTCCCCAACTGTGGCCGCCACAACGGTTTCGCTCGTCACATCGCCTAAGGGGATCTCAAGCGGCTCATAGCGCAGCGGCGCAATCTCAAGCATCTCGATCTCAATGTCCTGCGCCATTACAGGCGTCGAGACAAAGGCCGTCGCCGCGCCCACCCCCAGTGAAACGCTCAGTCCAAGCGCCTTAACCGCTTTTTGCATATCAGCTCTCTCCGCTGCCGCTGACAAACTTCAACAGAAGCGAAATCAGGCTGACAGAGCCCTGCGTGTCTTCGATCTCATCACCGGCTTCAAAATTGAACGGCGACCCACCGGGCAGAATTTCCACAAAGTTGCCGCCCAGCAGCCCTTCAGAGGAAATCACAACCGCGCTGTCATCGGGCAGCTCAATGCCATTGGCCACGTTAAACGTGGTGGTCGCCCGGAATGTTGCAGGATCCAGATCCACATCGGTCACTGTGCCAATTTTCACACCCGCCAGGCGCACGTCCGTGCCCACGCTGATGCCCTCAATTGAGCGGAAAGATGCGGTCAGCCCATAGCCCCCCGTATCGCCGCCCACATTGGAAAACTGCGCGCCATACAGCAGAAAACCTGCTGCCACCGCGACCACAGCCGCGCCTACAAAAGTCTCAGTACGTACCGCCGACATGGGTGTCTTACTCCGGGCTCCAAGCCTCATAATCAGAGCGTTCAACAGGCGCTTTGCCCGTGGCTCTGATCGATCCTGCCGGCGCATAGGCCAAAGCCGAGCCGGTCACATTTTCCTGATGTGGGATTTCCCACGCTTTGTGCGCCAATGGTTTTTCCGAGGGCACCTCGTCAAAGGTCCGGTGCAGCCACCCATGCCAATCCGCACTCACGCGGCTGGCTTCAGCCTCACCATTATAGATCACCCAGCGCTTTGAATCATCGGCATTGCGGTAATAGACATTGCCCTCAGCATCCTCGCCAACCTTTGTGCCTTTGCGCATCGTATAAAGTTTGGTGTTCAGCGTCGCGCCGTTCCACCAGGTCAATACGTTGTTGATTGTGCTCAGAATGCCCATGGGAGTCTCCGCAAGTACATGTCTCATATGGACCATTTGCCCTCAAAGGTCCAGTCTGCGCAAGCCTGACAACACAGTCAGGCACGCCACGCCCCAACAATTCATGGCGGCCGAACGCTATTCGGCCCCCTGTTCACAAAATGTCAGCTTATTGCCAAAGGGATCCGTCAGCTTAAACTGTACGCCCCAGGGCATCTTCTCAAGCTCCGGTCGCACGTTCTGAGGATTGCGCGCCAACAATTCATCGCAGTAACCCGCGACCCCCTCCATCGGTACGAAACAGCCGCTCCCCGGCGTTGCGTCCCCAAAGTGCTCGCTCAGGTGGAGCAAACAGCCCGCGCGCGACACCTGCATATACAAAGGAAACCCGGGCTCATGCTGGTGTTGCCAATCCAAGGTAAATCCAAGAAAATCAATATAAAATTTTTGTGCACGGGCTGTGTCAAACACCCGCAAAATCGGAATGGCTGATCGAAGCATCACCTTCTGCACAGGATCAGCCTCCGCTGAGCTTCCCGCCATATGAGCCCCCTGTTCTCGCAAGAGTTGCATCTTTTCCTGTCCTCACCAAAGGACAGAGCCACGCAGTTGTCAATCTTGTTGGCAGAAGCTCAGCAAAATCGCAGCTGTCTGTGCAAGAAACAGCCACCCGTGAGCGAGGCGAAGCTCAGCGCGCGCCCCGCCACATAATCACCAGACCAGACAGCACAATCAGTAGGCTCCCGGCAATCATCATCGCATCGAGCCCCTCGCCAAAGACAACCACACCCAACGCAACGCCAAACAACAGGCGGCTGTATCGAAACGGCGTGACGGCAGAGACTTCACCTGTTCGCATCGCCCGCATCAGAGCGCTATAAGCGAACACACCACAGGCCACAGCGGCCACCACAGACAGCAACGCCATGGGCGGCGGCATGTGAAACGGCTGTTGCTCCCAGAACTGACCATAGAGCGCACCGGCAAGCACAATCGCAAGAAAGCCATAGAGCCCCAGCACAGCCGTCCCCAGGCTCGCAGGCGCCGCCCGGCTGGCCAGATCACGCCCGGCAAACCCAAGCATGCCGCCCACCGCCAAAAGCGACAACAGCGTGAAACTATCCCCGCCGGGGCGCACCACCAGCACGACACCCAGCAGCCCGATCACAATCGCCAGCCAGCGCCGCCAGCCCACCTGCTCGCCCAGCACCAGCGCGGCAAAGGCCACCACCACAAGTGGCGTGGCCTGCAAAATCACAGTTGTGGACGACAACGGCGTCAGCGCCAGCGAGAGCGTGAAAAACAGCCGCCCAAACACCTCAAAAAACACCCGCACCTGCATTGGGCGCGACAGCACTTCTTTGGGGGCCAGCGGCTGCCCTTTGGCGCGCAACCACAGAGCAAACACCATGGCCCCACCTGCACCAAACAGCACCATCACCTGCGCAATCGGCAAGCTCTGCGCGGCGGCCTTCAAGAAAGCATCCTCCACGGCAAACCCAGCCATTGCGGCGATCATAAACAGGCTACCAAGCCTGTTGGCGGCGCGATCCGTGGCGATATGTGCGGTCATTTTTTTGCTCTCTGTCAGCGTCAGGCAGAGACGCGCGCGGTGACTTCGATCTCAATTTTCATCGCCGCTTCCATAAGGTCGGCAATCACCATCGTCGCCGCCGGCTTGGCCTTGGCAAAGACCTCACTTGTCACCGGCCAGCATTTCTCAAAATCGCTGCCATCGGGCAGAATATAGGTCACCCGCACCACATCATCGAGGCTGCTGCCTGCCTCCTCAAGCGCCTTGCCAATGGTGGCCAGCGTATTGCGGCACTGATCCACCACATCCTCAGGCAGGGTCATGGTGGCGTAGTCATAGCCCGTCGTGCCCGAAACAAAGACCCAGCCATCCGCCACAACCGCGCGGGAATAGCCGATTTTTTCTTCAAAAGGGGATCCGGTGGAAATGTGACGGACAGACATGATGCGCTCCTGAATTGTCATTCAGCCCAGACATCCTCCGCCAGCAGGCAACTGTCAATGGCCCCCGCCACAGGCGTGACATGAGGCCTCATAGGTGCCTAGCGTTTCCAGAACCCTTTGGATTTCGGCTTTTGCCCCTGAAGGTGCTTTTTCAGCTCGGTGTAGCCGCCAATTTTCTTGCCATCGATGAAAATCAACGGCGTTGTCGTAATGTGATGCTTGTCTTTGAAAGCATCCGTCTCCCGCCGCGTGCGCAGAATATGCTCTTCAATCTCAAACTTCTCCCGCTTGAGCAGGTCACGCGCGGCGGTGCCATAGCCACAAGTGTAGTTGGGCAGATCCATGCGATAGAGTACGGCTTTGGGCATTTTCGTGGTCCTTTGTTAGCGCGCCCGATATTGGGTGCCGCACCCGCAAAGGCAACCAGCCCCCCGCTCACATTTGCGTGGGCCAAGCTTCCTCATTCGCCAAATTTCCTGGGGTGAATGCACGCCCCGCGCGCAAAGGGGCAAGACTCCGGAGTGATCGCCATTTAACCGATACGGCACTACGCTCCAACGACGGCGATGCGCAGGAAACGGGCTTTGCAAAGTCAGATACAGGCGGTAACAACGCGGACAAAGTGAGCTTTCGCTGCGGGTGCGCCAATGTCAGGTTTCCTGTTTTAGAGAAGCTTAACCAACAGAAAACAGTCGCTCAAATTCTTTAGCTCCATTTGTCGAGAACGAAATCACGCGCGTTTTCTGATCGCGTTTGGCCCACGACAGGTCTTCAAACCGGCTAAGGAACGCGCGGCCAAGACTACCCGCCAGATGCGACCTGCGCTCGCTCCAATCCAAACATTCTCGGCAAAGCGGTGATTTATTTTTACGTAATTCCGTCAGATCAATTCCGAGTTCTGTCACAAAGGCTTGGCCGGAACGCGTTAGATTTAGATCCTCGCCGTCGAGGATCAGATGGCCCTGCGCTATCAGGCTGTCGAACATCTGTGTGCCCATATCACCCGCAAGATGATTGTAGCAGACGCGTGCCCGTCGCAATTCAGCATCCTTCGGCCCGGTACGCTTGCGCAGATGTCCTGATCCCGCGGCCAAACCCATCAAGCCTTCCAGAACATGCGCAACTTCGTCGTTGGCGAGAGAAAAATACTTGTGCCGCCCCTGTTTGCGAGGACGCAACAGACCGCCGTCATCGAGCTTGGACAGGTGGGAGCTTGCTGTCTGGATAGTAACGCCCGCTTCCTCCGCCAATTCGCTCACGGTCAGGGCCTTCCCGCTCATGAGCGCAGTCAGCATGTTAGCACGCGCGGGATCGCCGATCAGCGCCGCGACATGTGCAATATCAGGACCTTCTTTCATAGTTCGAGCCTAATCGAAGCATTCGATCATCGCAATTCGGTAGACCGGAGAAAACACACTAAAAGGATTCCGCTATGTTGACCTGCATCATTCGCTACCAGATCGACCCGACCAAGAAAGCCCTGTTTGAAGAATATTCCCGCAACTGGGGCCAGGCGATTCCGCGCTGTGGCGCGGACCTGATCGGCTATTACGCGCCCCATGAAGGGTCATCGACGCTGGCTTACGGCATCTATAATGTGGAAAACCTTGCGGACTATGAAGCCTATCGGGCGCGACTGTCGGCGGACCCGTTGGGCCGTGAGAACTATGAGTTTGCCCAGAAAGAGAAATTTCTGCTCCGCGAGGATCGGACATGGCTCAAGCTCGCGTCAGCCCCGCATGGAGGTGGCGCATGATCGCGGTGATTTTCGAGGTCGAACCAGCAGAGGGCCGCAAGGGCGATTATCTCGATATCGCCGCCGAGATGAGACCGATGCTGAATGAGATCGAGGGGTTCATCTCGGTCGAACGGTTTCAGAGCCTTACCGATCCGCGCAAGGTACTCTCCTTGTCGTTTTTCAAAGACGAGGACGCGATTGCACGCTGGCGCAATTTGAGCGCGCATCGCAGGGCGCAGACGAAAGGGAGAAGCGGCGTATTCGACGACTATCGGCTGCGCATCGCGAGCGTCATCCGCGATTACGGCATGTTTGATCGCGCGCAAGCCCCAAAAGACAGCAAAAAGGCCCACTCATGATTTCACTTATTTTGACAGCGTGGGCCGCCCTCGCCACGGCGGCGATTTCGCCCGGCCCAAACCTCGTTGCTGTTGCATCGCGTGGCCTTGGTTCGGGCAGAAACTCTGCACTGATTGTTGCGGCGGGCTTAGCCTGTGGCGCGTTTCTATGGTCATTTCTAACAGCCGTAGGGCTTGGAACTTTATTTGAGGCTTATCCGGCCCTTCTGCGCATCATGGGCCTATTCGGTGGAGCATATCTCCTGTGGCTTGGTTTCAAAGGATGGCGTGCTGCGCTAACCGGAAAAGGCGGACAGATCGCGCCCATCAAGGGGCGCGGGGTGTGGCAGGACTTTTTACATGGCTTGACGGTCACATCGTCTAACCCCAAGGTTGCTCTACTTTGGGCATCACTTTCTACGTTCGTCGGGCCTGCGATCACCGATTGGCCACTTCTTTTGATGTTCACAACAGGGTCGGCAATCATCATCTTTGCAATCTATGGAACATATGGCTGGTTGTTCTCCACAGGCCGCGCACGAGGTCTTTATCAGCAATTTCAAAGGACCAGTGAAGCGCTCTTTGGCACTTTGTTTGGAGGACTTGGCATATTCATGATGAACAGAGCACTATAGTAACCAGACCTTCATGCGCGGCGCAGCATTCGGTAAAATGGGCTCACAGAAGTCTTTCGCTATTACCTTTGCCAAGGACCGCTTTGGACTGCGTGCAGTCACCGAGCTTTCGAACCCAGCGTCTGGAAAGTCCACAATCCCATCACCGCTCAACCCAAAACAAAAAAGGCGCCCCAACCGGAGCGCCCTTTCAAAACCTATTGCAGAATTGCTCAGCCCGCCGTCGCTGGCTCTTTCTCGCTCTCGCCGTGGATCATCAGCGGCGCGGCCTGGGTGGTTGCGGCTTCTTCGTTCACCACAACCTCGGTCACGCTCTCCTGACCCGGCAGCTCAAACATCGTGTCGAGCAGGATCTCTTCGAGGATGGAACGCAGGCCACGGGCACCGGTCTTGCGCTCAATCGCGCGGCGCGCAATTGCTTTCAGCGCCTCATCGGTGAAAGTCAGCTGCACATCTTCCAGCTCAAACAGACGCTGATACTGTTTCACCAGCGCGTTCTTGGGCTGTGTCAGAATGATCACCAGCGCGTCTTCATCCAGATCTTCCAGCGTCGCCAGAACCGGCAGACGGCCAACAAATTCCGGGATCAGACCAAATTTCAGCAGATCTTCCGGCTCCAGATCCTGGAAGATCTCACCCACGCCGCGCTCGTCATTGTCACGCACATCCGCGCCAAAACCCATCGCAGAGCCTTTGCCACGCTGCGCAATGATGCGGTCCAGACCAGCAAAGGCCCCGCCGCAGATGAACAAAATGTTGGTGGTGTCCACCTGCAGGAACTCCTGCTGCGGATGCTTGCGGCCACCCTGTGGCGGCACAGAGGCAACAGTACCTTCCATCAGCTTCAGCAGCGCCTGCTGCACACCTTCGCCAGACACGTCACGTGTGATCGACGGGTTCTCGGATTTGCGCGTGATCTTGTCGACCTCGTCAATGTAGACGATGCCACGCTGCGCGCGCTCCACATTATATTCTGACGCCTGCAACAGCTTCAGGATGATGTTCTCAACATCTTCACCGACATAGCCAGCCTCGGTCAGCGTGGTCGCATCCGCCATGGTGAACGGCACATCCAGAATGCGCGCCAGCGTCTGCGCCAACAGCGTCTTACCGCAGCCGGTCGGGCCGATCAGCAGGATGTTGGATTTCGCCAGCTCAATATCGCCACCCTTCTGAGCGTGGTTGAGGCGTTTGTAGTGGTTGTGCACCGCCACAGACAGCACCCGTTTGGCAACCGCCTGACCGATCACATAATCGTCCAGCACGTCGCAAATCTCGCGCGGCGTTGGCACCCCTTCAGAAGACTTCAGCCCACTGGCTTTTGTCTCTTCGCGGATGATGTCCATGCAAAGTTCGACACATTCGTCACAAATGAAAACGGTTGGCCCCGCAATCAGTTTGCGCACCTCGTGCTGACTCTTGCCACAAAAGCTGCAGTAAAGAGTATTCTTGCTGTCACCACCGGATGTGTTCGACATGTCTTCCCTTTCAGGCCCAAAACTACGGCCTCAGTTCCTGAGGCCACCGCTCCAGCCAGCTTAGGGCAGGCAGAAAGCGGGTACAATGCGAAAGTGCCCGGTGAAGTTCATGCCTCACCGGGCAGCTGATTTATTTCTCTTCGTCGTCGCCTTTGGCGCGGTTTTCGACAATCTCGTCGATCAAACCCCACTCTTTGGCCTCTTCCGGGCTCATGAAGTTGTCACGCTCAAGCCCCTGCTCCACCTCTTCATAGGTGCGGCCGGTGTGCTTCACGTAAATTTCATTGAGGCGTTTCTTCAGCTTCAGGGTTTCTTCGGCGTGGATCATGATGTCCGTCGCCTGGCCCTGATAGCCGCCAGATGGCTGGTGCACCATCACGCGCGAGTTCGGCAGAGAGAAACGCATGCCCGCTTCACCTGCGGTCAGCAACAAGGAGCCCATGGAGGCCGCCTGACCAATCACCAGCGTGCTCACCTTCGGCTTGATGTACTGCATGGTGTCATAGATCGACAGACCGGAAGTCACCACGCCGCCGGGGCTGTTGATGTACATGCTGATCTCTTTGGAGGGGTTTTCCGCCTCAAGGTGCAGCAGCTGCGCAACGATCAGGCTCGACATGCCGTCATGCACCGGACCGTTAAGGAAAATAATGCGCTCTTTTAACAGGCGCGAGAAAATATCATAGGCGCGCTCACCACGGCTGGTCTGTTCCACAACCATGGGCACAAGGGTGTTCATATAAGTCTCAAAAGGGTCTTTCATATCGCCTGCCTGTTGATCGCTTCGGCCCGACCGTCGGACCCTACCAAGAGAGTCTTAGTGGTGGGTTCGGAGGGCTGCAAGGCCACCTAAGGATTTTTGAGTTAAAGCGAGGTAAAGGTGGGGGGCGAAAGCACAACGTAAGAGGTTATTGATCAGCCTCGTTCGAATGCCCCCCTAAGCCAAATCAAAAATCTGGCAGCGCCCGAACCGCCCCCACGGGGCGGGCGCTTCGCTTCCTGCCCCTCGGTTCGTGCGCGGCAGCATTTATGCTGCTAATGTCCCGACAAAATCTACTCACATAGCCAACGGTTCAACACACTTGATTTCAGCGCAACTTTGAGGCGACAACGCTTCTGGTAGAAATTCGAAGAAAGACAGCTGCATGAAGAAAGCCGCAAAATGGATCGCCTACGGTTTAGGCCTATACATCCTTTTTCTCGCTTTGCTGTTTGCCTTCTATAGCCTCTCGCTTGCCTCTCCAAAAATCGCAAACATCGAGAAACGCATAAACCCCTCAAAATTTGTCTTCTGGCAAAACCAAGGGTTCTTTTCGACCCCACCATTGTTCACCAGACCGCTCTCAGATCCCAATGGGTATCTGTCTTTCGACGAACCAACCGATTTTCACGATGTCGATATCTGGGTGATCCTGCTTGAAGGCTTCGCGGACATTCACACTTTCGAACTTGCACAGCAGCTTGGCCTCGACCCCGACGATATCGCAGACAGCGCACCGGGCAACAGCATTGAAAAAAGCGGCGTTGGTATACACCTTAGGCGGCACGTGCTCCCTTTTTACGTTCAAAGAAAGAAGATCGTGATACTGGATGCAAAGTACATGCGGGAAAACTACAATCCGGAATGTTTGGATAAAATGGTTTATGGGGCAATGATAGGCCAGAGAGACGCCGCTCTACGTGAACGCTGCAAGCTATAAAGTTCCGCTTGTGAAAACTCCATGCGCCCCTTCGTCGAACTCTTCGCCACCCATCCCCGCCGCAAAGCCATTCCTATGCCAAAGCTGCGCTTTGGCAGCGCCCGAACCGCCCCCAACCGGGCGGGCGCGGCAGCTCAGCAATTGACCCCGTGCAATTCTGATCAAACCACTTGAGAAACTGCACAGGTAAATCTCTGGCGCGCGCCCAAAAAATCGCAACAATGCTCTGAAGATCAACGCCACCCAAAGGACCCAACCCATGCGCCCCTTCGACGAGATCTTCGCCATCGCCGCCGACCGCAAAGGCGGCTCCGCTGCGCTTGAAGCCCAACTGACCAAACCCAAATCCGCCGAGGACCTTGCGCAAATCCCCGAAGACCGCTGGCTTGCCCAATTCACCAAAGGCGTGTTTCAAGCAGGCTTTAACTGGCAGGTCATCGAGAACAAATGGGAGGGCTTTGAGGCCGCTTTCCATGGCTTTGATGTGGACCGCTGCGCCTTTCTGCACGACGAAGATATGGACCGCCTGATGTCCAACACAGACATCGTGCGCAACGGTCCCAAAATCCGCACCGTGATCGAAAACGCCCACTTCCTGCAATCCCTGCGCGCAGAGGGCGGCGCGGGCGTGGTGCTCGGCGGCTGGGCCGCGACCGACTATATCGGCCTGCTCGAATTTATGAAAAGGGGCGGCTCCCGCATCGGCGGCAACACCGGTCAATATGCGCTGCGCTTCTTGGGCAAAGACAGCTTCATCCTGTCCCGCGATGTGGTCGCCCGCCTGATCGCCGAAGGCGTGGTGGACAAACAGCCCACCTCCAAAGGCGCGATGAAGAAAGTGCAGGAAGTCTTCAACATCTGGATGGAGCAATCCGGCCGCAGCCTCACCCAAATCAGCCGCGTGCTGGCAATGAGCGTGTAGCCGCGCGCCTGCGCAAAGCCCGACCGGGGGTGGGCGCACTCAGCGGGCAACCTGCCCGTTTATGCCGACCAAACACATCCGGTTTCATCAAGTTGCCGCGCCCCGTCGCCTAAGCGCCCGCCCTGCGGACGGTCGGGCGCTGCCCCAGCGCCTTCGGCTTGTTCTGGGGCTAAGGCCAGCATGCGACGCAACGCCCCTTGCGTTCACAAACGCCCCTGCCCCAAGATATTGAACCGACGCAATACAGCCGCGTTACCGACGCAATACCGACGTTTCAAACAGGGCAAATCTGCCCCATTAACCTCTTAGGCAACAGCGGCCTTCAGCCGTCCACCAACAGCCCGTTTTCCAGCCGCACCACCCGGTCCATCCGCGCCGCCAGCTCCATATTGTGCGTCGCAACCAAAGCCGCCAGCCCGGTCTCCCGCACCAGGGTCATCAGCGCGTCAAACACCTGATCACTGGTTTTAGGATCAAGGTTGCCCGTCGGCTCATCTGCCAATAAAATCCGTGGCTTATTGGCCAAAGCTCGACAAAACGCCACCCGTTGCTGCTCCCCACCAGAGAGCTCGGCTGGCCGGTGATCCGCCCGGTGCGCCACACCGACAATCTCCAGAAGCTCCCGCCCCTGCGCCAAAGCCTCTGCCTTGCCCACGCCATTGGCCATCTGCGGCAGGGCAATATTCTCTAAGGCACTGAATTCCGGCAACAAATGGTGAAACTGATAAACAAATCCAATGTCCTGCCGCCGCGCCTTTGTACGCTGTCGATCCGACTTTCCGGACAATTGCTGGCCACCAATTTCCACCGTCCCCGCGTCCGGCGCATCAAGCAGCCCTGCCATATGCAGCAGCGTTGATTTACCGGCGCCAGAGGGGGCCACCAAAGCCACCATCTCGCCTGCGGTCAGGCTCAGATCCGCGCCGCGAACCACGTGAATTTCGCTGGCCAAGCTCTTGTTATAAAACTTTTCTACGCTATTCAGCCTTAGAACAATTTCATTCATAGCGCAGCGCCTCCACCGGGTTCATCCGGGCCGCACGCCGCGCCGGAAAAATCGTGACAATAAACGAAAGTCCCAGTGACAGGCTCACCGCGCTTATCACGTCCTCCACCTGCAACCGCGCTGGCAGGTGGTAGATATTGCGGATCGACGGATCCCAGGCTTCTCCACCCAAGAGTATGTTCACAAAAGAAAAAATTGGGTCGATATAAATCGCGAACAAGCATCCAAGCGCCACGCCCATCGCCGTGCCAATCACCCCGGTGAAAGCCCCACAGATGAAAAACACCCTTAGAACAGAGCCTTCCGTCAACCCCATGGTGCGCAGAATGCCAATGTCGCGCCCTTTGTTTTTCACCAGCATCACAAGGCCAGAGACAATGTTCATCGTGGCTATCAGCACCAGAACGGACAGGATGACAAACATCACATTGTCCTCAACTTCCAATGCGTTAAGGAACCCACCTGAAGCTTGCTGCCAGGTCCAGATCAGTGCCCTGTCTCCGCCAGCTTGCAACAGCGGCACCGCAATCGCGTCCACATCCTCCGGATCCGCGACCATCACCTCAATCTCATCGGCCACGCCGTCCCGTTCAAAAAACAGCTGCGCTTCTTCAAACGGCAGATAGACCCGTGTGCGATCAATGTCATAGCGCCCAGCCGAAAAGATATAAACCACCTCATAGCTGCTCACCCGCGGCGACGTACCGAAGGCGGTTTTGACACCGTTGGGGGAGATAATCTTGATCTTGTCGCCAACCAACACCCCAAGCTCCCGCGCCACGCCAGAACCAATCGCAATCCCCTCACCATACCGCGCCAAGTCGCCTTCGCTGGTTGCGGGATCGGCAATCCGCGGCAATTCCGCGAGATCCTCAGCCCGCATGCCAAAGACCTCAACGCCCGCGTTTCGGCTACGCTTGTTGGCCATGACTTGGCCCTTCACCAGCGGCGCGGCGCGCGTCACACCAGGCACCGCCTGTATACGCTCAGCCATCGCGTCGAAATCACGAATGGTGCGATCTATCTGACCTGTCTCTGAGATTTCGCCACGTTGATAGATAGTTACGTGGGCATTGGCCCCCAGAATTGTATCGACAAATTCCGCGCGAAACCCTGCCCGCACCGAAAGCGTTGCGATCAGCGCAAACACCGCCAGCGTGATGCCAATCAGGCTGATCCATGTCATCACGCTCACGCCGCCTTCGGCGCGCCGTGCACGCAGATAGCGCCACGCAATCATCCACTCAAATCGGGAAAAAGGGGCTGTTGTGCCTGCCATGTCTGCTCCAGGTTCTGGTTGAGCGCGACCCTATGAGCCCCCCTGCAAAGGGTCAACCCAGCACCGCACGCCCTTAGGCAACATCCTGCAACGGTACGGCACATGCAGCGCGGCTTCCTTTTGCGGCAAATATCCCCGCCGGAGGCAAATAAAAACCCCCGCACAAAGGCGGGGGTTTTCAACACAGGGCGCGCCGGAAGGCGCACACTTTATCAAAGCTTACAGCCCAACCACACGGTGGTCCGCGTAAATCTCAATCAGCTTGGCCACCGCCGCTTCTGGCGACAGTTCTTCGCTCTCTCCAGTGCGGCGGCTGGTCAGCTCGACCACTCCATTTTTAAGGCCACGTGGCCCCACAGTGATGCGCCAAGGCAGTCCGATCAGATCCATCGTGGCAAACTTGCCGCCCGCACGCTCTTTCCGGTCATCATAAAGCGGCTCAAGACCTGCAGCGATCAACGCCTTTTCAAGCGCTTCACAGGCGGCATCGGCCTCTTCGTCGCCCTGCTTGAGGTTCACGATGCCCGCATGGAACGGGGTTACACCTTCAGGCCAGATGATGCCTTTGTCGTCATGGCTCGCCTCAATGATCGCGCCCAGCAGGCGGCTCACACCAATGCCATGGCTGCCCATATGTACAGAGACTTTCTCTCCCTCAGCGGTCTGAACCTGCGCGTTCAGCGCATCAGAATACTTGGTGCCAAAGTAGAAGATCTGCCCCACTTCGATGCCGCGCGCCACACGGCGGCGCTCTTCCGGGATTTCGTTGAACAGCGCCTCATCATGAGTCTCGTCCGTGCGGGCATACTTGGAGGTAAACTCCTCCAGCACGCCCTGACACTGCGCAACGCTGTCATAGTCGATCTCACGATCACCAAAGGTCAGATCGGTCACCGCGCTGTCATAGAAGACCTCAGACTCACCGGTTTCTGCCAGCACGAGGAATTCATGGGTGTAGTCGCCGCCAATCGGGCCACCATCCGCACGCATCGGGATCGCCTGAAGCCCCATACGCTCATAGGTGCGCAGATAGCTCACCAGATGACGGTTATAGGCGTGCAGCGCGTCTTCTTTGGTCAGGTCAAAGTTATAGCCGTCTTTCATGTAGAATTCGCGGCCCCGCATCACGCCGAAACGCGGGCGAATTTCATCACGGAATTTCCACTGGATCTGATACATGGTCAGCGGCAGATCTTTGTAAGAGCTCACATTAGAGCGGAAGATATCTGTGATCAGTTCTTCTGCAGTTGGCGTATAGAGCATGTCGCGGTCGTGGCGGTCTTTGATGCGCAGCATCTCTTCGCCGTATGCATCATAGCGCCCGCTCTCTTTCCACAAATCGGCGGACTGCAGCGTTGGCATCTGCATCGGGATATGGCCCGCGCGCACCTGCTCTTCATGCACGATATTTTCAATCTTGCGCAGCACTTTGAAGCCCAGCGGCAGCCAGGAATAAATCCCGGCGCTGGATTGCTTGATCATACCAGCGCGCAACATCAGGCGGTGGCTCACAATCTGGGCTTCAGACGGCGTTTCTTTCAACACAGGCAGGAAATAGCGGGACAGGCGCATCTGCAGTTTTCTCCAATAGGGCGGCCTGTTCAGAATGACAGGCCCGCCAAAGTCAGCGTTCGCCATGGGCTAGCCCAATCGGCGACCTGAGGCAAGCCGCGCCGCTCCACCCAGCTGGCAATTGTCACAAACACCGAAACACCTCACAGCTGCCACAAGCTGCGCAGCCCTGCGCCAAGCCAGAACACCGGTAAACGGACATCAAAGGTGACACAGGCGCAAAATGGCCGAAGCAAGTCATCAAACGGCGGACCGTTGCTCAATGCCTCCAATTTGCATCAAATATGACGCTTTAGTTATCAAAATTCACCTTGGATTAACTCGAAACGCATTAGATATCTAAGGCAGATTGCCGTTTCTGAGGTGTGGGCGAAAGCGGCGGTCACAGAATGATCCGCAACGCCCTTTCTGATTTTTTGGCCCTGGGGCAACCGCCCACATATGACTAGCGAAAGCACGAGCTTTAAAGATGAACAAACCTGTGAATCCGGCCTTTAATATGTCGCCGGCTGATGATCGCACGCTACAGGCGCTTGGCCTTGTAGATGCAGAGTCAGAGCAGACATTTGACAATCTCAGCTCCCTGGCCAGCCGGGTACTCAATGTACCGGTTGCGCTGGTCAGCATCGTGCAGCCCAGCGAAGATCGCCAGTATTTCAAAAGCCACTTTGGCCTGTCTGCTGAGGTGGCAGAGGCGCGTCAAACCCCACTCAGCCATTCGTTCTGTCAATATGTTCGGGCCACCAACGCTCCATTGGCGGTCAGTGATGCCCGTGAACACCCCGTGCTTAAGCACAATGGCGCCATCGACGATCTTGGGATGATTGCCTATCTCGGAATGCCGATTCACCTGCCCGATGGCACGCCCATTGGCGCCCTCTGCGCCGCCGATAAAACACCGCGGACCTGGAGCCCGGACGATCAGCGCACCCTGTCTCAGATCGCGTTGTGCGTGGATGAACAAATCGCCCTAAAGTCTGCCGTGGCTGACGCGCAGGAGGCCGAAGCGAGTGCACAACGCGCCGCGCAAGCGCGCGAAACATTCCTCGCCCATATGGCGCATGAAATTCGCACGCCTCTCAATGGGATCATCGGCTCCGTTGATTTGATGACCGAATATGCGGATACGCTGCCGCAAAACAGCGACTGCTCTGAGCTGCTGACATCCATTGAAACCTCTTCAATGGGCTTGCTGCGCATCCTCAATGACTCCCTAGACCTCAGCAAAATTGACGCAGGTGAGCTGACGCTGGAGCTTCTGCCCTTCTCCGCCCATGATGCAACGGCGTCGGTGGTTTCCTTGTTCCGGGCCAGCGCGGACGCAAAATCAATCGCTCTGAAATGCGACTGCGCCGCTAAAGACAGCACAGCATTGCGGCTCGGCGATGAGTTTCGCTATCGCCAAGTCCTTGGCAATCTGGTCAGCAACGCGATCAAATTTACCGAACAGGGCGCTGTCAGCATCAAACTGGTGAACACCCCCACAGACATCACGCTCGAAGTGTCTGATACTGGCGCCGGCATGGAAGAGGCGCATCTGAACCGCCTGTTTCAACCCTTTACGCAGGCCACAGCCTCCGTAGCGCGCACCAAAGGCGGCACCGGCCTTGGCCTTGCCATTGTGAAAAACCTTGTTGATTTGATGGGGGGAACCATTTCGGTCTCAAGCGCGGTGGGCGTCGGCACAACGTTCAAAGTGACGCTGCCAATGGTGCAAGCAACACAGCAACAAAGCGCCCAAATCTCCCCAGATGTGCTACACACCGCCTTCGAAGGCAAAACCGTGCTGGTTGCGGATGACAGCAGTGTCAACCGCCTCGTTCTCAGCAAAATGCTGGAAAACATGGGCGCAACGGTCAAAACAGCGTCAAACGGTGCGCAGACCCTGCAACAGGCACATGACACACGTTTTGACATGTTGTTCATCGACATTCAGATGCCCGACTTCAGCGGAGACCAGATCGCCCGCGCACTGCGCTGCAATGGCTCCACAAGCCTGTCAAAGCGCGACACCAAACTGGTTGCCGTGACAGCAAATGTGTTTCCTGATCAGGTGCAAAGCTATCTCGACGCGGGGTTTGATCACTGCTTAGGCAAACCCCTCAAACGGGTAGATTTGCTTGAGGTGCTGCAGTCCTGCGCAACAGGATGCACTTAGCCAAAGACGCCGACCTCAACGGGCCACGCCCGCGCGTTTGTGACTTAAGCTTGCAACCTTTGGCAGCTTCGGCGATGACTGGTGCAAACCTATATTAACGGAGCACGCGGTCCATGGCGCTTCCTGCCAAGAAACAATTTCAGTTCTGGGGTATCTTCATAGTTGTGTTTGCCCTGATGTTTTGGGCACTCGGACATGTGTTGTTGCCGTTTGTTCTGGGCGGGGCCATCGCCTATTTTCTGGATCCTGTTGCCGACCGACTGGAGCGCAGCGGGTTTTCCCGCGTGGCCGCCACAGCCCTGATCACCTTGCTGGGCGTTCTGGTTTTCGCTGTCATGGTTCTGGCCGTGGTGCCAACACTCATTCAACAAACGATTGCATTGGTGGAAACCTTGCCGCAATTCTCAGCGCAGGTGCGTGCCTTTGTTGCCTCCAATTTCCCGAGCCTGCAACAACCCGATTCAATCATGCACCAGACGCTGCAGCAGATCAGCGGTCTGCTCAAGGAACGCGGCGGCGAGTTTCTGCAAACCGCGCTCAGCTCGGCAGCCTCACTGCTCAATGTGATCACACTTTTGGTGATCGCCCCGGTGGTCGCCTTCTATCTTCTGCTTGATTGGGACCGAATGGTCGCCGAGGTGGACAAGCTGCTGCCGCGCGATCACGCCCCGATTGTGCGCCGCTTGGCCAGCGACATCGACAAAACCCTCGCCTCTTTTGTTCGCGGCATGGGCACGGTCTGCCTGATCCTTGGCACGTATTATGCCGTGGCCCTGATGGTGGTTGGCCTCCAATTTGGTCTGGTTGTGGGCTTCATTGCCGGTCTTGTGACCTTCATTCCGTACCTCGGTGCTTTGATTGGTGGCGCATTGGCCATCGGCCTTGCGCTCTTCCAGTTCTGGGGGGATTGGCTTCAGGTCGGGCTCGTCGGCATTGTCTTTGCCATTGGGCAAATGGTCGAAGGCAATATCCTGACACCAAAACTGGTGGGCAAATCTGTGGGGCTGCACCCCGTTTGGCTGCTGCTGGCCCTGTCTGTGTTTGGCGCACTCTTCGGATTTGTGGGGATGTTGATCGCCGTTCCGGTCGCGGCGGCCATCGGTGTGCTTGCACGTTTCGCCACAGGCCAATACATGTCGTCCAAAATGTACTACGGGCACAGCGCTTCACCGAACGAAAGCGCACAGGACGCTGAATAAAACCAATGGCTGAACAGCTGAACTTTGATCTGCCCGTCCGGGCAGCGCTTGGGCGTGATGATTTCTTTGTAAGCCCCGCCAACGCTATGGCGCTGGGTCTTGTTGACCTCTGGCCCAATTGGGTCGGGGGAAAACTGGTGCTGTCTGGGCCTGTTGGTTCCGGCAAAACCCATCTCACCCATGTGTGGGCTGCCCTGGCAGACGCACAAATCGTGCCAGCCATTAGCCTCACCAAAGACAGCGTGCCTACGCTCGCGAAGGCACCCATTGCAGTAGAAGACGTGCACCTGATTGCAGATGATCCAGCGGCCCAAACGGCCCTGTTTCATCTCCACAACCTGACACTGGCCGAAGGTCACACGTTGTTGCTCTCAGGCGTCGGCGCACCGCTACAGTGGGGCCTCACCCTGCCCGATCTGCTCAGCCGCATGCAGGGCACCACCGTAGCCACGCTCGATCAGCCTGACGACATGCTCTTGATGGCCGTGATGGCGAAACAGTTCGGCGACCGCCAGCTGATGCCCACCCCTGATGTGCTCAGCTACATTGCCAAACACATGGACCGCTCCTTCGCCGGGGTCGCCCGCGTGGTCGAGGCCGTGGATCAACTGTCATTGAGCGAAAAACGCCCCATCACCAAAGTACTGGCGAAGCGGGTGCTTGAGCAGGATTGAAACGTCCCAAAGCTGAGAAAAGACAAATGGCAAAGACGGGCCAGTTTGCCTTGGCCCGCCAAGAAACTCCCGCCTTAGAACTTGCCGTTGTCATGCACCATTTGCGCCGGGGTCGGCGAGACAACATCCCAGTGCTCGACAATCTTGCCATCTTCAACCCGCCACAGATCAAAGAAGGCCCATGGCTGATCGCTCACCGTTGCATCTGAGGCGACAAAAACGAAATTGCCCTCTGCAACCACGATCTGCGGCTCAAACTTGGTGATGACATACCCTTGATCGGCCCAGGCTTTGGTGCCTGCGATCAGCCCATCAATCCCATCTTTAAGCTGCGGATTGTGCTGCATGTAGACCTCTGAATACAGCGGTGCCTTTTCCGGCGCAGCGCCGCCCAATACATCCCGCACAAAGCCAAGCACCAGCGCCTTGTTCTCTTCCGTGCTATCCAGATCCGTAATTTCTGTTGGGCCATCTGTCATGCCCCGCCCCGAAGCGGTGGTCGCAGGAATGGGTTGCAGATTGTCCCAATGCTCCGCAACTTTGCCATCCTCGACGCGAAAAACATCAAAAGCCGCAAGACTTGGCGCGCCAAAAGCATCCGCATTTTCAAAGGTGCTGTGCAGGACCACCAAATCCCCTTCAGAGATAACACGATGGGTTGTGACCGACATGCCAGACTGCGCCACAAGCGGCACAAGCGCCATCAAGCCCTCGGCCCCGGTTGGCACCTGCGGATTGTGTTGAATGTAGTTTGGCGTGACCAATGCACGGGCAGCCTCTGGGTCGTGATCCGCAAAAGCGGCAGTAAAAAGTGCGAGAACAAGTTCTTTGGGAGACATGATCTAATCCTTTGATTCGTTGTGCCTCACCCCTGGTATCAAAATCATACCATATCTCAATTACGCACCTTGAACTGACCTGGTACGGTAAACAATACCATGTTTGCAAAGATTAATTGCGCTCAACGCAAAGCTCAGATATTTTACCATTCAGTTTCGAAATGATACCAAGGCCTACCATGCTGCCAATCGGTGTTGCCAACAAAGCAGAAGCCTCAAACTGCTCAATTCGCTCAGTGCTCTCCAATGTGACCGGCAAATGGCGCATGATCATCATCATGGCGCTGGAGGATGAACCCAAGCGGTTTGGCAGCCTCAAACGCTGTATTGGTGACATCACCCAAAGCGTGCTGACAGAAAATCTGCGTGGCCTACAGCGTGATGGCTACATCACCCGCGAGGTTGATCCCGGTCCTCCGGTGGCTGTGTCCTACGCACTAACCCCTCAAGGGCGCGCATTGCTCGACCTGCTCAAACCTCTTGTGTTCTGGTCTCATGAGCAAATGCCCGAGGTGCGCCAGCACCGCATGGAATACGATCGCGATCACGCGAAGTAAGCATCTCATACAGCGGACCAGACCCGCCTCCTCAGGGAGAGAGACGCGTCCGCATCCGGACTTTGACAAGCTCTGCCCCTAACAGAGGGTCACGACGCATACCACGCCACTCTTCGACAAATCCCAAATGAAGATACAACCGATGCGCACGCGTATTATCAGCGGCTACTTCAATCGTTGCATCCTCATACCCGCGGTCGAAAATTCTGGTGGTAAGTGCTCCAATCAATGCCGTCGCGCAACCGCGCCCCTCAAAGCCAGGAGAGACCCAGACATCGCTGATATGGTTGTCACGGCCTTCACATGCCGCAAACCCAATAGGCACGCCCGCTATAACCGCGACCAAGATGTTGCAATTCTGATCTTCAAGGAAACTCAAAAACGGATTGGCTCTTTCCATTTTGGCCACAACTGACGGCGCTACCAAAGGACCAATTCCGCGCTTCCAAGCCTCAAGCCCTAAGTGCGCAAGGGCCTGAAAATCTTCTGGGCACGCTGTTCTAACCTCAATCAAAACGCATTTACCTCAAAAGGCTCCACAGTTCTGCCTCGACGCCTGACAAGGCACACGACCATTGTAAAACGGAGAGATCCAAATTCTTTACATCCGTCAAGACAATTGTTCCGCGTGAACAGCTGAGCCAGCCCCACACGCTGGACCCTCCACAAAATCCACCCTACAGTCATCTTCTCGTTACCTGCCAATGGCATGAGGGCTGCATGACCCAAGCTGACTTTCTGAAATCCGACTTCCCCGCCGCCACTGCAATGCCGGATCTGGACATTTCCGGGGCTGATCGCTTTTACAATCGCGAGCTGAGCTGGCTCGGCTTCAACTGGCGTGTGCTAGAGGAAAGCGAGAACCCGCGCGTGCCGCTCCTTGAACGCCTGCGCTTCCTGTCGATCTCTGCCACCAATCTGGACGAGTTCTACACCGTCCGTGTTGCGGGCCTGCGTGAACTGGTGCGCGAGGGGAACACAACCCCCGCCCAAGATGGGCATTCCCCAGCTGAACAGCTTGTCCTCATCAACGAAGACGCCCGCAATCTGCTGCAAGAACAGCAGCGCATGTTCAACGAATTGCGCGGCGCACTCGAAGGCGAGAACATCCACATTCTGAACCGCGAGGCCCTGTCGGAGGCGGATCAAGCCTTCCTCGCCGATGTGTTCATGAACCGCGTCTTTCCAGTGTTGTCGCCGCTCGCCATCGACCCGGCGCACCCCTTCCCCTTTATTCCCAACACCGGCTTCGTGTTGGCCCTGCAACTTGAGCGCAAGAAAAACAAACGTCCCCTGCAGGCGCTCCTGCCAATCCCGCATCAGATTGACCGCTTTGTGTTTCTGCCCTCCGAAGGCAATACCGTACGTGCGCTCCCTCTGGAGGAACTGCTGATCCTGCATCTGGACAGCGTGTTTCCGGGCTACAAAGTCAAAGGCCACTGCGCCTTTCGCGTGCTGCGTGACAGCGATCTTGAGGTCGAAGACGAGGCCGAGGATCTGGTGCGCGAATTTGAAGTTGCCCTGAAACGTCGCCGCCGTGGCGAAGTTGTGCGTCTCAAAATCACCGCAGACGCCCCCGCCGCACTCAAAAAACTCATCATGCATGAGCTTGAAGTGCGTGGCGACGAAGTGGTTGATATCACGGGCATGATTGGCCTTGCGGACCTGAAGGAACTGGTGCTGGATGAACGCCCGGATCTGCTTTGGCCCTCGTTTACCCCGCGCGTGCCTGAACGTGTGCAGGACTTTGACGGCGATATGTTTGCAGCCATCCGCCAGAAAGATATGCTGCTGCACCACCCCTATGAAACCTTTGATATGGTGGTACGCTTCCTGCAGCAGGCGGCCCATGATCCCAATGTGGTCGCGATCAAACAGACGCTTTACCGCACCTCCAAAAACTCGCCCATCGTCAGCGCACTGTGTGAAGCCGCAGAGGATGGTAAATCCGTCACTGCGCTGGTGGAGCTCAAAGCCCGGTTTGATGAGGCCGCCAACATCCGTCAGTCTCGCAGGCTGGAGCGCGCGGGCGCCCATGTGGTTTACGGCTTTCTCGATCTCAAAACCCACGCCAAGATCTCAACCGTGGTGCGCCGCGAAGGGGAAAAGCTGGTCACCTACACCCACTACGGCACCGGAAACTATCACCCGATCACGGCCAAAATATACACCGATGTCAGCCTTTTCACCTGCGATGCGGATCTGGGGCGGGATGCGAACAAGGTGTTCAACTACCTGTCCGGCTATGTGGAGCCGGAAACCCTCGACAATCTGGCGATCTCCCCAATCAGCCTGAAGCCCCGCCTGCTGGAAATGATCGGTACAGAGGCAGAAAACGCCCGTGCCGGCAAACCTGCCGCGATCTGGGCGAAGATGAACTCCCTTGTGGAAGCCGAAGTGATTGATGCACTCTACGCGGCATCTCAAGCAGGTGTGAAAATCTCGCTTGTGGTGCGCGGCATCTGTTGCCTGCGCCCCGGCATCGAAGGGCTTTCAGACAACATCCGCGTGAAATCTGTCGTGGGCCGTTTTCTGGAGCACTCTCGCGTCATGTGTTTTGCCAATGGTCAGGAACTGCCCAACAAAAAAGCGCGGGTTTTCATGTCCTCCGCCGACTGGATGGGCCGCAACCTCAAACGCCGCGTGGAAACACTGGTGGAGGTCAAAAACGCCACGGTGAAAGCGCAAATCATGAGTCAGGTGTTGGCCGCCAATCTCGCGGATGTGGCCCAAAGCTGGGTCATGAAACCCGATGGCAGCTTTGAACGCCAGCCGCTACCTGAGGGCGAATTTGCCTTCAATTGTCACCGCTTCTTTATGGAAAACCCTTCCCTGTCGGGCCGCGGTTCCGCAGGCGCATCTGATGTGCCCAAACTAACCCATACGGATGATTGACCTCACCGCATGATTGACCCAGAAGTGTCGCGTGGCGCACAGTGATGTGTAGCAACACGCGACTCTTTTCGGCGGGACCAGACACCGATGCCTAACGACCCAAAACAGGACAACACCCTGTTTGAACGCCCTATTTTTGAGGATCCCGGTGCCCGTGCGCTGTCTCGTGTTGGGGTTGTCGATGTCGGCTCAAACTCCGTGCGCATGGTGGTGTTTGATGGCGCAGCCCGCAGCCCCGCGTATTTTTACAATGAAAAAATCATGTGTGCTCTGGGCGCAGGCATCGCTGAAACCGGCCTACTGAACCCCAAAGGGCGCGAACGGGCATTGGCTGCGATTGCCCGCTTTGCCCAGATCGCGCGCACCATGGAAGTCTCCGGCCTCACCGCCGTCGCCACTGCCGCTGTGCGCGAAGCCAGCGATGGCCCCGATTTCTGCGCCGAAGTGCTGGCGCAGACCGGCGTGCCGATTCATGTGATAGATGGCGCAGAAGAGGCCCGACTGTCCGCACAGGGCGTGCTCACCGGCTGGCCCGGCGCCTATGGACTGATCTGTGACATTGGCGGCGCCTCCATGGAGCTTGCGGAAATCAACGACGGTCAGGTTGGCCGCCGCGTGACCTCGCCGCTTGGCCCGCTCAAACTGCGCGATGTCAAAGGCGGCAAAAAAGGTCGCCGTGCCTTCATCAATGAAACGCTTGATCAGCTCTATGCCCAGATGGGCAACCAGCGAAATCGCCTATTTTTGGTGGGCGGCAGCTGGCGCGCCATCGCCCGCATCGACATGGAGCGGCAGAACTACCCGCTGAAAGTGCTGCATGAATACCGAATGACCGCCACCTCGGTGCGCGAAACCGCGAAGTTCATCCAGTCACAAGACCCAGATGCCCTGCGCGCCCGCTGCGGCGTTTCCAGTTCTCGGATGGATCTGGTGCCTCTGGCGATTGAAGTGCTGAAAGGCGTGCTGCGCCGCTTCAAACCCCATGACATCGCCATCAGCTCTTATGGCATCCGCGAAGGCGTGCTCTATGAGCAGATGCCTGAACGCATCCGCGAGCGCGATCCGCTGATCGAAGCCTGCCGCTTCATGGAAGCCAAAGATGCGCGCATCCCCGGCTTTGGCAAGGCGCTCTATCGCTTCATTCAGCCCTTGTTCAACGCAGCCAAGCCCGAACAGCACCGCCTGATCAAAGCCGCCTGCCTGCTGCATGACGTCAGCTGGCGCGCGCATCCAGACTACCGCGCCGAAACCGTGTTTGACAGCACCACACGCGCCAATCTCGGTGGTCTCAAACACAGCGAGCGTGTGTTCCTTGGCCTGTCCCTGCTGCACCGCTACCGCAACAAAGCGGAAGGCACGCGTTTTGCAGAACTGGCCCGTTTGCTCAGCGACAAAGAGCGTCATCAGGCCGAGGTGATCGGCAAAGCCATGCGTTTTGGCGCCATGCTCTGGCAGAATGACAGCGAGAATATGGGCAGCCTAAAGTATTTCCCCAAAAAGGCGGAACTCCACCTGCGTCTGCCCACCAGCACCGGCGCACTTTATGGCGAAGTGGCAGAATCCCGCTTCAATACACTTTGCAACGCGCTCGGCGCGCAACCCACCGTCAAGATGCGCGACTAAAGTAGTTTGTGTGTTATCGCGGCCGCGCGTTTCGTGTTCAACCGAATGGGAGAGGCCACGCACTGGCGATTCAAGCCAAACGAAATGGCTCTAAAGCTCTATTGCATTGTCGTCCACGCTGTCGTCCCCCTCAAGCTCCAGCTCCTGAGGCGTCTTTTTGCGCAGGATAATATCGCCATTGGGCAGCATCTCAGGCGCATGATACTGGCTCCAGTCTTTCACTTGCGAAAACACCTCGCCAAGCTTCGGCCCCATCTCCAGCATGAAGGCCTGAATGCTTGGGCCCGCTTCATCCATGAACGACTGCAACCCCTCAAGCGCTGGCGCCATCTCTTCCTGCAACCCTTTGAAAAACAAAAGCGCGCCCTCTTCCATCAGGCTGCGTCCCTCGGCCTCATCTTCCGCCAGAGCCGCGCCTCCAGACAGGCCCAAAGCCCCGGCAAAACCCACCGCCAAAATCACCTTTTTCATGACCGCTCCTTTCGCATCCACTCAAAGATCAATATCCAGCACCACCGGAAAGTGGTCTGACGCAACCAACAAAGCCTCGCGCAATTTCGCATCCCGCCAACAGGCGTGATCGTCAAACGGATGCCAAATCCGCCACTCCGGTTGCGCCGCGCGCAACCCTTCGGAGATCATGACATAGTCGAGCAGCGCCGACAAATAGCGCCCCTCGCGCTCAATATGAAACCGGGCCGTGCTCGCCTGCGCCGCCAGTGGGTGGCGCAAAGCCGCCTGCGCGTGCGGGTCAAACATCGCCGCCCCACCGCCAACGCCCATGATGATCTCAACGGAGGAGCGCCCAAACAGATCTTCAAACGCATCCAGCCCCGGCCCATCATTCAGATCACCCAGCAAAATCACGTCTTCGCCTGCGGCCAACTCTGCCTCAATCCGCCGCCTGAGCCAGATCGCCTGCGCCAGCTGCTTGCGGCGATTGGCAATCGAAATTCGCATCACATCCGCATCTGAGCGCGCCCCATGCGGCGCTTTGGATTTCAGATGTGCACCAATCATACGCAGGGAGCGCCCGCGCGCTGTGGTCAGGGCAAGCTCCAGCGGTGGCTTTGAAAACCGCACCAGATCCTCGCGGGCGTCCACATCCAGATCAATCCGCATCGCCCCGTCAAACCGGGGCGCTCCAACCGCGCCCTCCGGGCCACTCACAGCGCCACGCGGATCATGTCGCGGCGTCAGTGCCGCCGGATCATACAGCAGCGCGATTTCCTGTTGTGTGGTGTTCTCAAACCCCATGATCGCTTTGTGCGCGCGCAGATCGAACGCGCCGGCAAAATTCTCAAGCGCAGCCACCGCATCGCGCCGCCGCCCCTGATCAGGCGCTTCCACAATCATCACCGCATCCGCATTCAAGGTGCGAAACACATGGCCCAATGCGTCTATCTGCGCAGCCCGGCTGACGCCTTTGCGCCCCGATCCCCGCTGATCGCGCAACAGGTGATTGTTGTCGTCAAACAGACTGGCGAACCACTCCACATTATACGTGGCAATCCGCATCAGGCGGCCTCGTTAATCTGATCCCAGGCGCGGTTGATATCAATCATACGTTTTTCTGCGATTTTCACGGCCTCTTCCGGCACGCCCCGGGCAATCATGCTGTCAGGATGTGTCTCACGCACAAGCTGCCGCCAGGTTTTGCGGATCTCGGCAATCGGCATCTCCGGATCCACGCCCAGCACGTGATAGGGATCTGGCTCTGCATCCGGCACATAACGCGCCCGCATCGCTTTGAAACAGCGCTCATCCATGTCAAGAATCTCGGCGACACGGCTCAGAAACACATCCTCATTGGGATGATACTCCCCATCCGCCACCGCAATGTGAAACAGCCCTTCCATCAAATCCGCCGGCCGGCCGCGCGACGCACCAAACATGCCTTTTATGCGCAGCGCATATTCCTCAAAGCCCGCCACGTCCTGGCGCGCCATATTGAACACCTTCGCCGCCTGCGCCTCATCCTGTGGCGCGATCTGAAACACCTCACGGAACGCTGTGACCTCATCACGCGTCACCAATCCATCCGCCTTGGCCATCTTCGCACCCAGCGCAATCACCGCGATTGTAAAGGCAACAGAGCGCTCCGGCGGCGCACGTAGCTGTTCAAACACAGCCGAGAGAGACTCCCCCTGACTGAGGGAAGACAAAGCTTGGCTGATGCGGGACCAAATAGACATGCCCCTAACCTATCCTCTCCTGCGCCAATTGCCAGTGCTGCATCACAGCATTTTTTGCAAAAGCACCAAATCCATCCAACGGTCAAACTTCCGCCCCACCTCTGGCAGCCGCCCAACCTCTTCAAATCCCATGCGTTTGTGAAAGTCGATCCCGCCCGTGTTTTCACCGCCGACACCGGCCACCATCACGTGATGCCCAGCGGCTTTCGCTGCAAGTTCAAGCGCAGCAAGCAGGGCACGCCCCATGCCCTGCCCGCGCGCTGCTTCGGCAAGATAAACGGTGTGCTCCACCGTGCGCAGATAGCCAGGTCCCGCGCGAAACGGCCCATAGGTGGCAAAGCCCACCACCTGCCCGTTCCGCACCGCAACCAGAAACACCGCCTGCTCCAGCGCCGCGCGCACAGCCTCCGTAGTTTTCTCTACTGTTGTGAAGGTGCTCACCCCATCGCGGATCTCACGGTTCCAAATGGCCGCAATGGCCTCTGCGTCCGAGATCTCTGCTGTGCGCAACCTCATCGCAGCACGCGCGTGCCGTGGGGCGTGTCAAAGGTCGCGCGCAGCTCCGAAGGCCCTTCCACAAACACGACCCGCGCATCAGACAGCCCAACCGCAGCTTCCAGTGCCGCTGCCTCCGGATGCGCCACCTCCAGTCGAGTGAGCGCCACACCGGAGGCTGGCAATAATTCCGCAGGCGTCACCGCCACATCCCACTGAATGAGCGCTGGAAAGCGGTTGTCAAACGGCAGCACGCCGCTGTCCGGCACCGCCATCCGCCAGCGCAGATCCCCACGCGCCAAAGCAATCGGTTTGCCTGCATCCGCATCTAGGCCCGCCAGCTCAGCCTCAAGATCATCGCTCCGGCAAATCCAGTTCCCCAGCCGCGCCCCACCAGACAGCCGATCCAGATCAAACCAGCGTGGATAAGGCAGCGCATCCGCCGCCGGATTGGCGGCAATCGCTTCCAGGTACAGCCCATCTGCCAGGCCAATCAGCTGATTGTGCGTGCCAAAATGCGCATGCTCTCCGCCCGGCCCCATGGCCACGCCCAGCGCCTCTTCCACATGTGCCACAGCCTCTGCGAGGTTTTCTGCCGCCACGGCCAAATGATCCAACTGCATTGCGCATCCTCTCCGTTTTGCGCCACAAAAACCCAAAGCCTCGCCAACCACAACGAAAAAGGGACGCGAAACCGCGCCCCTTCCTCTTGCTCAAAATATCCCGGGGGTTTGGGGGCTGGCCCCCAACAGACAGGATCCCTCAGTCACGTGCATCCCGGATCAGCTGCAAAATGTTCTGCGCCGCCTCAGGGATGTTGGTGCCGGGACCAAAGATCGCCTTCACGCCCGCTTTCTTGAGGAAGTCATAATCCTGCTGCGGAATAACGCCGCCGCAGATCACAATAATGTCTTCCGCATCTTTTTCCTTCAGCGCTTCAATCAACTGTGGCGCAAGCGTCTTGTGCCCGGCCGCTTGCGAGGAAATGCCAACCACATGCACGTCATTGTCCACCGCATCCTGCGCCGCTTCTGCCGGGGTCTGGAACAGAGGACCCACATCCACGTCAAAACCGATGTCGGCAAAAGCCGTGGCGATCACTTTGGCGCCACGGTCGTGCCCATCCTGCCCCATTTTCACCACCAGAAGACGTGGGCGACGACCCTCTTCTTCGGCGAAGTCTTCGATGGATTTCTGAATGGCCGCAAAGCCTTCGTCACCTTCATAGGCCGCTCCATAGACACCCGCGAGGGTTTTCACCTCGGCACGGTGACGACCAAACTCTTTCTCCATTGCCATGCTGATTTCCCCAACTGATGCCCGCGCACGCGCCGCTTCCACAGCCGCCTCAAGCAGGTTGCCACCTTCTTTGGCACGCCGTGTGATTTCCGCCAGTGCCGCCTGACAGACCGCCTCATCACGCTCCGCACGCATCTTCTTCAGACGCGCAATCTGGCTTTCCCGCACAGCCACATTGTCCACGTCCAGAATGTCGATCGGGTCTTCCTGCTCCTTGCGGTACTTGTTGACCCCAACGATCACCTCTTCGCCCCGGTCAATCATCGCCTGACGCTTGGCTGCAGTTTCCTCGATGCGCAGCTTGGGCATGCCGCTGGCCACAGCCTTGGTCATGCCGCCCATCTGCTCGACTTCTTGAATGATCGCCCAGGCCTTCTCGATCAGCTCCTCAGTAAGGCTCTCAATGTAGTAAGAGCCCGCCAGCGGATCGACCACATTGGTCACGCCAGTCTCTTCTTGCAATACCAGCTGCGTGTTGCGCGCAATCCGGGCAGAGAAGTCTGTGGGCAGGGCAATTGCCTCATCCAGCGCATTGGTGTGCAGAGACTGCGTGCCACCCAATACCGCAGACATCGCCTCATAGGCGGTGCGGATCACGTTGTTGTAGGGGTCCTGCTCCTGCAGGCTCACACCCGATGTCTGACAGTGGGTGCGCAGCATTTTGGAGCGCTCGGATTTCGCGCCAAATTCGGTCATCACGCGGAACCACAGCGTGCGCGCCGCCCGCAGCTTGGCAATCTCCATGAAGAAGTTCATGCCAATCGCAAAGAAGAAGCTCAAACGCCCGGCAAACTTGTCCACATCCATGCCCGCATCAATCGCGGCCTGCACGTACTCCTTGCCGTCCGCAATGGTATAGGCCAGCTCCTGCACAAGGTTCGCGCCCGCTTCCTGCATGTGATAGCCGGAAATCGAAATGCTGTTGAACTTCGGCATCTCATTGGAGGTGAACTCGATGATGTCAGAGATGATCCGCATGCTCGGCTCTGGCGGATAGATATAGGTGTTGCGCACCATAAACTCTTTCAGAACATCGTTCTGAATGGTGCCCGACAGCAGCGCTTTGTCGTGCCCCTGCTCTTCGCCCGCCACAATGAAGTTGGCCAGAATTGGAATGACAGCGCCGTTCATGGTCATGGAGACCGACACCTGATCCAGCGGAATGCCGTCAAACAGCACCTTCATGTCTTCAACAGAGTCAATCGCCACACCGGCTTTGCCCACGTCCCCCACAACACGCTCATGGTCACTGTCATAGCCACGATGTGTCGCCAAATCGAAGGCCACCGAAACACCCTGCTGACCCGCGGCCAGATTGCGACGGTAAAACGCGTTGGATTCTTCTGCGGTGGAGAAGCCCGCGTACTGACGGATCGTCCAGGGGCGGCCCGCATACATCGTCGCCTTCACGCCACGCGTAAAGGGCGCAAACCCCGGCATCGTGCCGGTATGAGGCAGATCCGCCGTATCCTCAGCCGTGTAGAGGGGTTTGACCCGAATGCCTTCCAGCGTCTCCCAGGTCAGGTCGTCCAGAGGTTTGCCGCGCAGCTCTTTCTCTGCCAGTTCGGCCCATTTCTTGGTGTCCGTCATCGATGTCATCCTCAACTTCTTGTTGCTAACCAAAGCGACTGGCCAGGCCAGCCCTCTCCGGTGTGCTGTCTTCAATCAGATACGCCAGACCATCCGCCCCGGCACGCAGCCAGGCCAGATCTTCGACGTAAATTTCTCTCAGTATGTCCACCTTGAACGCGTCAAACGGGTGCCAGCGGCCCATCCCGTTCGGCAAGGCGTCAGGCGTTTCGCGGCGATCTTGCAAAATCTCGCGCAGCTCTGGCAATTTGGGCACCTGCGCCAGACCATTCAGGCGAAAGTTTGTCGGCGCCTCAAACCGCCCGCTCACCGCGTAGCCCAAAACCACTTCCGGGCGGGCGCCCAGACGCTCATATGGGATCACCAGAATCTCTGCGTCAGGCGCGGCGCAGGCCAGATCCATCACCACCTTGCGCCAGCTGCGGGGTTGGGTGACCAGCCGTTCCAGCTTGGCGGCATCTGGCAGGGCATGGCCCTGACGCAAACCATGGGCCAAAGCGCCGCCCCAATAGTCCTCCAATGCGCGCATGCCGATGATCACCCGCTTCACGCGACCGCCAAAGGCATGCACAAATCGGGCCACACGCTCCCCCGCCGCCGGATACAAACGCTCCGAAGTGAGATTGTTTGTGAGGCTGCCCAGCATATCCGGCTCAAGCACCATCAGATCCTTGACCTTATCACGCTCAAGCATCGCCGCCCGCAAACGCACCCGTCCGGCCCCGCGCGCACGGCGCCGTTCCACGCCGTGCAGACCGGAGCGCAATGTGACCCCGTCAAACAGGCCCTTGCGGGTGTGCTCTGTTGTCCAGACCGCCAAACCATTGGCCTGAAGTGACCGCCGGTTGCGATTGAGATAGCTTGCGAGTGTGGAAACCCCAGAGAGATGGGCCCCGACATGTAGGATGACGTCCATGGCTGCGCGCACCTTGCTAAAGGCCAAACCCGCAGGGGCGGCCGGATATACAGAGGCGGCCATCATGCACATGCACCTATGGAGATCATGCTAATCGACTGTAAAATTTGACCCAATTTACGGTTTGGGATCGTAATGTCAGGCAACACGCTTATATTGGGCGCAGCAGGAGAGAGAATGACACACCGCTTAGCCCTTGTTCTAATTGCCTTTCTGTCGGCCACCGGCGTTGCGGCACAGGCCACCGAAGCCACACCCGAAACCGGCACAGAAAACGCTGAAAATACACCACAACTTGTGCGCTCCGGCCTGGATGCAGATCCAGACGCGTTCCTCTGGGTGAATCGGCTGATCGTGGTTTTTGCTGACACCCCACGCGATCCACGCTTCGCCCAGCAGATGGAGCTGATCGAGGCGCAACCGGACGATTTGCGCGTACGCGATGTGGTTGTGTTCACCGACACCGATCCGGCGGCCCAATCCGCCCTGCGCCAAAAACTGCGCCCACGTGGCTTCATGATGGCGATGATTGGCAAAGACGGCACCGTGTATTTCCGCAAACCGCTGCCCTGGTCGGTGCGCGAAATATCCGCCAACATCGACAAAAACCCGCTGCGCCAACAGGAAATCCGCGACCGCCGCCAGCCTTGAACGCGCATCTCTGCGCGCGGCGTGATATGCCCATTGGCCGGTCTCACGGCATCGTTTTCCCGCGCGCGGCGATCAGCACGTCATACCAGTCCTGACGGCTCAGGCGCACGTCAAACACCTTTGCACTGTCTTTGATCCGCGCCACATTCTGGGTGCCGATCAACGCAATGAGATTGCTGGGATGCGCCAGAACCCAGGCCAGTGCCACATGGTCCACGCCCACGGATTCGCGCGTGGCGATCCCTTCCAGCACGGTCAGCACGCGGGCCTCCTGCGTGCCCGCTTCCGGCTGATGCGCCGCTGTCAAACGGCCTCCGCCCAACGGCGACCAGGCCATCACCGCAAGGTTCAGTTCCTGCGCAATATCCAGCGTGCCATCTTCCAGCGGATCAATCGCCAGCGGCGAAAACTCCGGCTGGCTCGCGACCAGAGGAAAATCCAACTTGCTTTGCAACGCTCGGATCTGCGTGTGAGTGAAATTGCTCACCCCTGCTTCGCGGATTTTGCCCGTCTGGCGCAGATGCGTCAGTGCATCTGCCACCTCCTCAAACGAGGCAAGAAGATCCGGACGATGGATCAGAAAAACGTCGATGGTGTCGGCGCCAAGCCGCGCGAGCGAGCCTTCACAGCTCGCAATCAGGTTGGACGCGCGGCTGTCGTAGGGCACAGGCGGATGAATGCCCGCTTTGGTCACCAGCACCGTGCGCGCGCGCAGATCTTTTTCTGCGCGGTAGACAGCACCCAGCACCTCTTCTGCAGCGCCAAAGCCCTCAGCCCCAAATCCGTAGATCGCTGCCGTGTCCACGAGGTTGGCGCCAATTTCCAGCGCCGCATGCACCTTCTGCGCCGCCTCCGCCGCTGTAGACCCTGCAAACCGCCAGCACCCATAGGCCAACCGCCCGGTGTCAAACGGGCCAATTTGGGTCGTCTTTGCAATTTGCAATGCGTCTCCGGTCATGGCGGGCACCTGTGGTTTCGGCGGTGAGCGCGCGCCCGACAACCATGCCGGGCGAGCCTTTGTTTGGATCAGATCATTCGAACTCGATGATCACATCATCCACCGCGAGGCTGTCGCCCGCGGCTGCGTTGATCTTGCTGACCACGGCCTTCTTCTCGGCCCGCAGGATGTTTTCCATCTTCATGGCTTCCACCGTGCACAGCGCCTGACCTTCCTGAACTTCGTCGCCGACTTCCACGTCGACCTTCACGATCAGACCCGGCATTGGGCAGAGCAGCATCTTGGAGGTATCTGGTGGCAGCTTCTCTGGCATCAGCTTTGCAAGCTCGGCTTGGCGCGGCGTGCGCACATGCACTTTCATATCTGCACCACGGGTGCGCAGACGGAACCCACCGGAGATTTTGCCAACCTTCAGCACTAGGCGGCCATCCACATCGACCTCAGCCAGCTGGTCACCCGGTGTCCAGTCAGAGGCCACGCGCAGCTTGCTGCCATCCTCAAACTTGACGGTAGAACCTTCTTTGTCGGCCTTCACCTTCACGGCAAACTCATGGCCCTGCAGCGTGACAACCCACTTTTTGCCAACACGGCGCTCGTGGTTGTCCATACGGCCCGACACACGGGTGCGACGGATCTCCGCCACGCGGTACATCGCCGCCGCTGCCGCCGCCACGCGCTTGAGCTGCGCCTCAGGCAGCTCTACGCCGTCAAAGCCTTCCGGATACTGCTCTTCGATAAAGGCTGTGGTCATATCGCCCTTGATGAAGATCGGGTGATCCATCACCGCCGACAGGAACGGCAGGTTGTGGCCGATGCCTTCCACCTCAAAGCTGTCCAGCGCCACACGCATCGCCTCAATCGCCGCGTCTCGGGTCGGGGCCCATGTGCAGAGCTTGGCGATCATCGGGTCATAATACATGCTGATCTCGCCGCCTTCATAGACGCCAGTGTCATTGCGCACGACCTCATCGCCCGCATCACCGGGCTGGGTGCCAGGGGTGTAGGCTTTGGTCTCCGCCGGTGGGCGGTAACGGGTCAAGCGGCCAATGGACGGCAGGAAGTTGCGATAGGGATCTTCCGCATAAAGACGGTTCTCAATCGCCCAGCCCTGCAGCTTCACATCGTCTTGGGTGATGCTCAGCGGCTCACCATTGGCGACACGGATCATCTGCTCCACGAGGTCCACACCGGTGATCAGCTCGGTCACAGGGTGTTCCACCTGCAGGCGGGTGTTCATCTCAAGGAAGTAGAAGTTTTTGTCGCCATCCACGATGAATTCCACGGTCCCGGCAGAGGCATAACCCACCGCTTTTGCCAGCGCGACAGATTGCTCGCCCATCGCCTTGCGGGTGGCTTCATCAAGGAACGGGCTTGGCGCCTCCTCCACAACTTTCTGGTTCCGACGCTGGATCGAACATTCGCGCTCGCCCAGATACACACCGTTGCCATGCGCGTCACACAGCACCTGAATTTCAATGTGGCGCGGCTGGGTCACAAACTTCTCGATGAAGATACGGTCATCGCCAAAGCTGTTGGCCGCTTCGTTCTTGGAAGATTGGAAACCCTCGCGCGCTTCTTCATCGTTCCACGCGATCCGCATGCCTTTGCCGCCGCCACCAGCGGAGGCTTTGATCATCACCGGATAGCCGATCTCTTTAGAGATCTTCACCGCCTCATCCGCATCCTCGATCAGGCCCATATAGCCCGGCACGGTGGACACATTGGCGTCCTGCGCGATCTTTTTGGAGGTGATCTTGTCCCCCATCGCCTCAATCGCCCCTTTAGGGGGCCCGATGAAGGCCACGCCAGCCGCTTCCAGCGCCTCGGCAAATTTTGCGTTTTCAGACAGGAAGCCATAGCCAGGATGCACCGCCTGTGCGCCGGTCTTCTTGATGGCCTCCATGACCTTGTCGATCACGATGTAGGATTGGTTTGCCGGAGGTGGGCCAATATGCACCGCCTCGTCTGCCATCTGCACGTGCAGCGCCTGCTTGTCAGCATCCGAATAAATCGCCACCGTCTTGATGCCCATCTTGCGGGCGGATTTGATCACGCGACAGGCAATCTCGCCCCGGTTGGCAATCAGGATCTTATCGAACATCGTCTCGTCCTTCTGGTCTTGTCAGGCCGCAAGCGCGGTCTGGTTTGGCAATAAAAAAGCCACCCGCCCGCGCAAGCGAGGGGATGGCTTCGTTTCTGGGATCAACTGTGGCTCAGCCGAAGAGCTCAGAACCGTCAGGCAAGGTGCAGTAAGTGCTGCACCCGCCGCCTGATCAGCAACTGTTGGAGAATTCTTTACAATAGACCACATTGGCCGCGCTGCCGACGACGGCACCCGCCGCAAGGTTGGCGCCAACAACCGCCGAGACCGCTGTACCTGCACCTGCCCCAATGAGCGCTTGTTCATTGAATGTGTCACCACAGGCGCCCAACGCGGTGAGCGCGCACAAGCCGATAATGGCTGAAGAAAGTCGCATGTCTGAGTGTCCAATACCTGCGAAGGGACGAGGCCCCTAAGATTGCTGTCCGTATCCGCGTCAGCCCCCAAAATATCCTCATCGCGTTCCTCAAGTCCTGCCACGCGCAGGCCCTTGAAAAAAACGGGTGATTCTGAAGGGACACAACAGAACCACCCGGAAGGGGAAGGGTAACGGAATACACTGTTACAGGAACCCGCCAAATCGGCGCATTCCTCAGCACGCATGATGCCTGCAAATCTCGGAAACCAAAGTGGATTTTGCGCCCACGCACAACGATAGGCCGCATCCTGCCCAATCAGCTGACCCCAAGGCAACTTCCCGCCGACAGAAAACAGGGCCCCCGATGCCAATCGGCGATCACTCGCCATCACAACCGCGCGACAATTCGGAACCAAATGGTACACAAGTGCATTTTCAAGAGGGGCGCGATCACATTTTCCAAACAAGATCGTCGGCAGTTTCACCAAAGTCTTACCCCGGCAAATGCCAATCTTTGCGTCCAATCTCACAAAACGGTCACAAGTCACTGAGAATTTTGGCCGCTCTGCTCTCAGCGACGTCATTTCGAGAATGTGCAAACCCGTGAAACCCATGGGGCGTTGCACGTCACTGAAAGGACCAGCCAAATGCGCAAACCCAGACACAGACTTGTCACCGTCGCGGCGTTGACCATCGGCACCACCGGCACGCTCGCCCATGCCCAAGATCAAGGCACACAGGCCGAACTTGACGCGCTGCGTGCCCGTGTTGAGGCACTCGAATCCGGCAGCGAACCGACCAGCACCGGCAGCGGTGATTTCAACGTTGGCGGCACCAGCATCGACATCTACGGCTACCTGAAAGCCGACTTTTACTACGACACAGACTTCCGTCAGGGAGATACGGCCTTTGTGAACGCGATTGGTGAGCCCACCAACGCCACCGACGGCAGCTTTGGGGCCACTGCCCGTCAGTCCCGCCTTGGCTTCCGCACCAACACCGACACCAGCATCGGCAATGTCGCCGGCAAACTGGAGCTGGATCTGTTCGGCTCCGGCGGCACCGCAGAGCTGCGCCTGCGCCACGCCAGCGTTCAACTGGGTGACAACTGGCTGATTGGTCAGGACTGGACCAACTTCATGCCGCTGAGCCAATACCCCACCACCGTGGAATTCAACGGCCCCGTTGGCATCTCTTTTGCCCGCGTCCCGCAAATCCGCTACACCCACAACTGGGATCAGCTGACCTTCAGCGCCTCGATCGAGGAAAACAACGCGGCCTCTGACGACCCGACCTTCACCTCGGCCCTGTCTTACGACACCGACCTCTTCAGTGCCCGTGTGGCGGGCCTGACAGGCAGCGTGCGCAGCGGTGGGCAGGACATCGACCAGAGCGGCTTCACCCTGTCCGGCGCAGTCCGCCCTTGGGAGGGGGGGCTCTTCCAGGCGACCTATGTCGACGGCGAAGCCCTCGGCCCGCTGCTGATTGGGGGCGGCAACGCCGCTGTCGGCGGTCAGGCCAATGATGTCTCCGGCTACACGCTGGAATTCCGGCAGGACATTGGCGCGCGCTGGAACGTGGGCATCGCCTACGGCCGCGAGGATTACGACCTTGCCAGTTCCACCGGCACGCTGGCCTTCGACGAGCTGGAAACCATCCACCTCAACGCCTTCTACAAGGCCACCGACGATCTGACGTTCAGCGCCGAGTATTTCATCGGCGAACGCAACGACGCGGGCAGCGGGCGCACATTTGACTCTGACCGCATCCAGCTGGCTGTCCAGCTGAACTTCTAAAGCAGAAACGTGGCCCTGCCCGCCGAAAGCGGCAGGTGGGGCCATGATCTTAGAGGCCAAAGCGATATGTGCGCCCGGCTGATGCATCAGAAATCGTCTTCAAATGCGTCCGGGAAAGAGGCACGCGCCACGACCTCGTCAATCACCAAAAGCGCGTCATAGCTCTCTGGATCAAACGGATCTTCTGCCGCGACCACCTCACGGCCAAAAAGCCAGCTCAGGCGACCGGCATCGAGATTGCCCCGCTCAAACGGCTGATCGCCAAAATGCTCCCACAGCGCCGCCATAAAGGCGCTGTCGGCACGGCGATCTGCGGGCTTGCGGTCCTTGAAACGCTCCCGTTTCGTGATCGCAGTCACCCCACGAGGGTTCGCACGACGGATGGTGAATTGAAAATCTGATCCCGGAAGACGACCGGGGAAGCCGCGATGCTTAATCATGCCTGCGCTCCCTTCTGTTGAGGGCGCGGCGTCCGCATCACCTGTGTTGAGACGCAAGCAGGCCCTGCGGTCTGCTCGCCATTTTTTTCAAAAGAAAGACCTGCGGCCTTACTTGTATTTGCCAGTGTAGGTTGGCTCGGTTGAGATGGGCTCTGGGTCAACCACAACGAACTCTTCGATGGGTTCGTCTTGGCCACAGGCCGCCACGAGGGCCACAAGGCCGATCGCGAGGAATGACTTGATGCTCTTCGACATCTGTTTCTCCACTTATCATTTTCAATTTGGACAGGGACGATGCGCCCTGCCTGCCTCAATGCCACAGCGATGTGGCATGCGCGGAGAATAGGGGATTCTTTCGCAAAAAGATAGGGATAGGAGCCTGCCTTAAGGCGCTGTGGCGTGTTTGCCGCAACCGCATCAGGCTGTGTGAAGCTGCTCACAATATCTAGTGGTGTCATCAAAACCCCTCCCAGATACAGGTGCCATCCTGCACGCTGAATGCTTCAAAATACTGTTGGGCGAGATGGGTCATCACGCCGAATTCTGTTTCTCTGTCTGCCATGGATATGATCACCTGATCGACTTTTTCTTCGGAAACAGCCAGATACGGCACCGCGACGCCAATGCACAGGTGAAAGAAGTCCTCTTCAATCTCCGTAAAGGCGATCCCCTGCCGCAACAGGGGCATCACATAGCGAAACCGTGCTACGCGACTTGCATCATCGCGGGTTTCAAACAGGACTTCTTGTAGGGATATGTCGTTGCCGGAGGGCACAGCTGGAGCCTCCTCCAAAACTCCAGCCGTGGCCGCAGCACCCAAAAGGGGCCCTCCTAACGCGGCAAAAACAATGTGAGTCGCAGGCTTACATAGTTTTTCAACAAAAGCTCCAAAAAATATGCGCAATGCAGATTTTTTTTCCACAGCCCCCTGACATTGGTAGGAATTTGTCATGCCAGCACCTTTTTAGGTTGCGCATGACGAATCCAACGCACGCGACGCTTGGGGCAATTCAGCACCTGTGAAATGTCTGCCTCAAGCTTCTGACGCGCCACCGCGCCAGCCACTTCGCCGCCAGCAACAACATGCAGACCGCCATCCACACGCGTCACCTGCACGACCGGCGCAAAACCACGTAAATCCTGCAGCGCGCGCCACATATCCTGCCGCACCTGCTGCGCCACGCGCACACGGCAGGCATCCGGCAACGTCGTCTCCGCCGCCACGTCCCACCGCACAGGCAGGCGCCGCGCCACCGTCACCCGGTCACCCTCACGCAGGATATGCCAGCGACGGCGGCTCATGCGGGCGCCCTCATGTCAAAGGCGCCCGACAATACAAAGCGATATATGCAACGCCCATCAGCCATCAAAGAACTTAAAGCCCCGGCATTTGGCTGACGAGAATCCAGCCTGCACCTCGCCACCGGCTTTCTGCCAGTCCATCACCAAAATCACGCGGTTGTATTTCAGATCGGCAAACTGAGCGCGCACCTTCTCTTGAGTGAGTTTGCACATCTCAACCATCTGCTTTTTGACAACAGACTTGTTGGCAGGCACAGGGCCAGACATCACCGCACCAACCAAAGGCTGCGCATTGCGACGCACCCGCGTGCTCGCCCCGTCATCGCGGCTGGTCGTCGTCGTGATTTGATTTTCCTGAATGGAAACGACGCACCCTTTGGTGCCTCCGCCCAAATCAAACGCCTGAATGCCACGGCAGCTTTGGGCCTCTGCCGCGAGCGGCAGTGCAAACAACGCGCATGATGCAAAAATCAACGTTCTCATATTCATCTTTTCCTTGTGTGGTTTTTCAATGAAACCACTCATAGACGATCAAAGCGGAATGTTGTCGTGTTTTTTCCAAGGGTTCTCGAGCTTCTTGTTACGAAGGCTCGCAAACGCGCGGCTCACCCGGCGGCGTGTGCTCTGGGGCATGATCACCTCGTCGATAAAGCCGCGCTCCGCCGCCACAAATGGCGTTGCAAACCGCTCTTCATAGTCCTTGGTGTGCGCCGCAATTTTCTCAGCATCGCCAAGATCCGCACGGTGAATAATCTCGGTCGCGCCCTTTGCTCCCATCACAGCGATCTCCGCTGTGGGCCAGGCATAGTTGAAGTCCCCACGCAGGTGTTTGGAGGCCATCACGTCATAAGCACCGCCATAGGCCTTCCGGGTGATCACCGTCACTTTCGGCACGGTCGCTTCACCATAGGCAAACAGCAGCTTCGCGCCATGCTTGATCACACCGCCATACTCCTGGCTGGTCCCCGGCAGGAAGCCCGGCACATCCACCAGCGTCAGGATCGGGATCTCAAAACAGTCACAGAAGCGCACAAACCGTGCCGCCTTACGGGAGCTGTCAATGTCCAGGCAGCCCGCCAGAACGGTTGGCTGGTTGGCAACCACCCCCACGGTCTGCCCCTCCAGACGGATGAAGCCCGTGATGATGTTTTTGGCGTAATCTTCCTGAATTTCGTAGAAATCGCCCTCATCTGCCACCTTATGAATGAGCTCTTTCATATCATAAGGCGTGTTGGGGTTTTCCGGCACCAGCGTATCAAGGCTTTTCTCCACGCGCCCCGGCTCATCAAAGAACGGGCGAACGGGCGGCTTTTCGCGGTTGTTGAGCGGCAGGAAGTCCACCAAACGGCGCACTTCGGCCAGCGCTTCCACGTCGTTTTCAAACGCACCATCCGCAACAGAAGACTTCTTGGTATGCGTGCTTGCGCCACCCAACTCTTCGGCGGTCACAACCTCATTGGTCACGGTTTTCACAACATCCGGGCCGGTCACAAACATATAAGACGTGTCTTTGACCATAAAGATGAAGTCGGTCATCGCAGGGGAATAAACCGCGCCACCGGCACAGGGGCCCATGATCACGCTGATCTGCGGCACCACACCAGAGGCCATGATATTGCGCTGGAACACTTCGGCATAGCCCGCCAGCGAGTCGACACCTTCCTGAATACGCGCGCCACCTGAATCGTTCAGACCAATGATCGGCGCACCGTTCTGCACCGCCATGTCCTGAATTTTGCAGATCTTCTGGGCGTGGGTTTCCGACAGGGAGCCGCCAAACACCGTGAAGTCTTGCGAGAAGACATAAACCATACGGCCATTGATTGTGCCCCAACCGGTGATCACACCATCACCAGCAGGCTTGTCTTTCTCCATGCCAAACTCGGCGCAGCGATGCGTTTTGAACATGTCAAACTCTTCAAAGCTGCCCTCATCCAACAACAGCTCGATCCGCTCCCGCGCCGTCAGCTTGCCTTTGGCATGTTGGCTGTCGATCCGGCGCTGGCCGCCACCAAGGCGCGCAACCTCGCGGCGCTCTTCCAATTGCTGCAGAATATCTTTCATGGCCGTCCCTCATGATCTCAATCGCGCACTGTCCGGCACAGGCCCACACGACCTCCCACCAACACCAGCGCACGCACCCTGGTTTTAAAGTACCATAAGAAGCCCACCCGCCTCACAAAAGCATTATTCGGCAAATTTGCAAATTATGAGGAATGCGGCGCGTGCGAATTGCAAATCAGCAAATCGTTCACATCTGAATTTTCTTCGTGGACATTAAATCACCCGCCACCTACCTCTTAGCCATGAACAGTCATTCACGCGGCACGTTTTTAGACCGCAGCACACCACCCCACATCCTGACGCTCATCCTGCTTGCTGGGGTGTCAGCGTTGTGTATGAACATCTTCTTGCCCAGCCTGCCCTCGATGGCGGAGTATTACGGCACAGATTATGCCGTGATGCAGCTGTCGATTGCGGTCTATCTGGCGGTCAATGGCGTGCTGCAAATTGTTGTGGGCCCCATCTCCGACAAGCTGGGGCGACGCCCGGTGATCCTGTGGGGGCTGGCGATCTTCCTGCTGGCCACGCTGGGATGCATCTTTGCCCCCAACGCGGCGATCTTTCTAGCCTTCCGCATGCTGCAGGCCGCGGTTGTTGTCGCCATGGTGCTCTCGCGCGCGGTGGTACGTGATATGGTGTCCACCGAGGAAGCCGCCTCCATGATTGGCTATGTGACCATGGGCATGACTGTGGTCCCGATGCTGGGCCCTGCCCTTGGCGGCGTGCTTGATGCCGCCTTTGGCTGGCAAGCCAGCTTCTGGATGCTGTTTGCGATCGGGCTCGCCATTTTCTGGCTCACGTTTCGCGACCTCGGCGAAACCAAAACAGCCAGCGGCCTCTCCCTTGGGGCGCAGGTCCGCCAATACCCAGAGCTGCTGACCAGCCCCCGCTTCTGGGGGTATTCCCTCGCAAATGGCTTCACCTCAGGCGCTTTCTTTGCCTATCTGGGCGGCGCGCCTTTTGTGGCCACGGAACTCTTTGGCATGTCCTCTTCGCAAATGGGCATCTATTTCGGCGCTCCAGCTGTGGGATATTTCATCGGCAATTTCCTGGCAGGCCGCTACTCCGCACGCATTGGCATCAATCCAATGGTGCTGGCGGGCTGTCTGATCTGCGGCCTCGGTGTGGCTGCCTCACTCACCACCTTCTATCTCGGTCACGGCTCTGCTGAGGTGTTCTTTGGCTTCATGACCTTTGTCGGCATCGGCAATGGGCTCGCCATTCCAAACGCCACGGCCGGCGCCCTGTCCGTGCGCCCACAGCTCGCAGGCACCGCATCGGGCCTCACCGGGGCCATTATGATCGGCGGCGGCGCGGCACTGTCAGCGCTCGCAGGCACATTGCTTACACCTGAAACCGGCGCCTTTCCCCTGCTTTGGCTGATGGTCGCAACCGCAACCCTGTCCGTTGTTGCCATCGTGCTTGTCATCCTCAGAGAGAAGCACCTGCGCCTGTAAAAGCGCAAAGCCGCCACAGGCGCGCACCGCGGCAAAATCCCACTGGCATCGCAGGATTTGCAAAGCTATCTTTGCAGCTATGCAGCCAGGGATCACGGGAGGACCACGGTGCCAACGCAAAAGCTCTACGCAGGCGCAAAGCTGCGCGAAATTCGCACGCGGCTGACGCTCACGCAGAAAGACTTCGCGCAGAAACTTGGCGTTTCCCTGCCCTATCTGAACCAGATGGAAAACAACAACCGGCCGGTCTCCACCACGGTTGTGCTCGCTCTGGCCCAGGAATTTGGCCTTGATGTCACCGAACTCAGCACCGGTGACAGCGAACGCCTGGTCTCTGACATGCGCGAAGCGCTGGCCGACCCGGTGCTGGCAGAAACCTCCGCGCCGCTGGCCGATTTGCGCCTTGCGGCCTCCAACGCCCCCGCCCTCGCCCGCGCCTTTCTGGAGTTGCACCGCGCCTACCGCCAGACCCACGAACGTCTCGCCTCTCTGGATGAGGCTCTGGGCCGTCAGGACGTGCAAACCCAATCGAGCCCTTGGGATGAAGTGCGCGATTTCTTTCACTATTGCGACAACTACATCGACGCAGTGGACCACGCCGCAGAACGCTTCGCTCAGCAAGCCATAGAGCACGGCGGCGTCCGCGCGGCAGCGCTGGCGTCTCTGCGCGAGGCTGGCATCGCTGTGTCCTTCACCGATGTCGATCACCTGCGCGCCTATGATGCAGACACCCAAAGACTGCAAATTTCCCGCTACGCCCAGCCAGAAACACAGACCTTCCAGCTTTTGTTGCAAGTTGCCCTCCTGCAAAACGGTCAACTGCTGGAAGCCACGCTGGACTTTGCCCGCTTCCAGAGTGACGCGGCCCGCGCCATCGCCAAGATCGGGCTCGCCAACTATTTTGCCGGTGCGGCGCTTATGCCCTACAGCACTTTTCTGGATGCCGCGCGCGACACACGCCACGATCTCGAACTGCTCGCGAACCGTTTTGGCGCCTCCATCGAACAGGTCGCCCACCGGCTATCCACGCTACAACGCCCCGGCAACAAGGGGATCCCATTCTTCTTTGTCCGCGTCGATCAGGCCGGTACCATCACCAAACGCCACTCTGCCACCCGCCTGCAATTTGCCCGTTTCGGCGGTGCTTGTCCTCTCTGGAACGTCCACCGCGCCTTTGAAACGCCCGGTCACTTCCTGCGCCAGCTGGCCGAAACGCCCGATGGCGTGCGCTACATCTCTTTGGCCCGCGACGTCTCTAAATCCGGTGGCCACTTCGGCGCGCCTGTGCGCCGCTACGCCATCGCATTGGGCTGCGAAATCCGCCACGCCGACGCGCTGGTCTATGCCGATCATATGGAACTGGACAACCCCCGCGCCTTTGAGCCCATCGGCATTTCCTGCCGCATCTGCGAGCGCACCCATTGCCACCAACGCTCGGTGCCCCCACTCGAACGCCGCCTGACGATTGACGAAAACCGCCGCGATGTGTTGCCATATGATGTGGGGTAAACGCCCCGCCCCCCACACATCCGCTCATGCACCCGTGATCGATATTGCAACACAGCGACGCCTAAAGGCCCATTGTGACCAATCACACTCAGGCACAAAGCCTGCAACACCCTGAAAAATATAAATTCCTATCGCTGCGCGCCTTGTTTGAAAATTGTTCAATGGCGCGCTCACACATTTTCTTTGGCCCTTGTGAAATGACAGCGCACCGCCGCTGTGGTGCTTTGCCCCCACACAAACAACACCCCATTTTACAGACAAAGGGCCTCTCACATGTTCACCCGTTCCCTCCTGGGCGCAACCCTGCTCGCCACCACAACCCTCGCGGCACCCGCCTTTGCCCAAGACTGGTACGTCCAGGGATTTCTCGGATATTCCTATGCCGATGACGCAGAGCACTCCGGCAACATCGGCGGCAACACACAAAGCGTGCTCACCGACCTGGACGAAGATCTGAGCTACGGTGTCTCCGTTGGCCGCAACATCACGAGCTTTGGCAATGGCTTGTCCTTGCGCGGCGAAGTGGAGCTGTCCTACCGCTCAAATGACGTCAACGCGGTCGACTTCAGTGGCAATGGCGCAGGCAACGAGGCCAACCCAGGCGGCGATATTTCAGCCACCTATCTGTTGGGCAATCTGATTGTGGATGTGGAAACCAGCTCCAAGTTCACACCTTACTTTGGCGGCGGTCTTGGCGTGGGGTTCTTTGACCAGAACATTTCTTATGGCAATGGCGTGACCATTCGTGGCGATGACGAAGTCTTCACCGCCCAGCTGATCGCGGGCACGTCCTATGAAATCAATGATCAGGTCTCGCTGTTTGGCGATGTGCGCTACACACGCGGCTTTGACGTCACCGGCACCCGCACTTCCCCGGCAGGCACAGCCACTGTGTCAGACGACCTGTCCAACACCTCCCTGAACCTGGGTGTGCGCTTCACGTTCTGATCCGCGCCCAGCTGCAAACGTGTTTCATGTGATGCGCCCTTAATTTGACGTGAAACACGGGCTGCGCTCCGCCAGAGTCCCCTCTGGCGGAGCGCAATTGACTTGGTTCAAAAGACTCAGTTCGCTTTCAGATAGGCGTAGATCTCATCTTTCAGAGCGCCACGGCGCTTGCGCAGATCCACTTCTGCCAACTCTTCGCGCGGGGCCACGTTGGTTTCTGCAACGTGCACCTTACGGTTGATTTCGTGGTACTCCGCCGCCAGCTTGGCAAAGTGATTGTCGCTGACCTTCAAAGCACTCATTTTCTCGGCAAATTCTGGAAACTCTTCGGCCAGCTCATGTGGGGTGTTAGACATGCTGTTCGCTCCTTTTTTCGAAGTTCAACATGACTCTAACAACCAGAATCGGGGCCAACTTTGACCCCGATCAAATCCGCAAAACAAATGAAGCTTTAGCGCTGCGCTTCTTGCCACCCTGGGTGGAACCATGGCTCTGCATTCGAGGCGGCCAACCGGCGCCCCAGAATGTGATCAGAGGCCTTCTCTCCGGTCATGATGGATGGCCCATTCAGGTTGCCGTTGGTGATGCGCGGGAAGATGGAACTGTCCGCGACCCGCAACCCATCCACGCCGATCACGCGGCACTCGCTGTCCACCACGGCCATCGGGTCATTGGCCGCGCCCATTTTGCATGTACCACAGGGGTGATAGGCGCTTTCCGCATGCTCCCGAATGAAGCTGTCGATCTCATCATCGCTCTGCAACGCTGCCCCAGGCTGGATCTCATGCTTCACGTAAGGCTGCATCGCCTCCTGCGCAAAGATCTCCCGTGTCAGGCGGATACAGGCGCGGAAATCTTCCCAATCCTGCTCGGTCGACATGTAGTTGAAGAAGATGTTCGGCGCATCCTTCGGGTCCGCTGAGGACAATGTGACATGCCCCCGCGATGGCGAACGCATCGGCCCAACATGCGCCTGAAAGCCATGTCCTTCCGCTGCCGCCTGCCCGTCATAGCGCACCGCAATCGGCAGGAAATGATACTGGATATCCGGATAGGAAATACCCGCACGCGAGCGGATAAACCCGGCCGTTTCAAATTGGTTGGACGCCCCAAGGCCCTTTTTGGTGAACAGCCACTGCGCCCCGATCAACCCCTTGCCAATCAAGTTCCAGTACTTAAACAGCGTAATCGGCTGTTTGCAGGCCATCTGCAAATAAACCTCAAGGTGGTCCTGCAGGTTCTGCCCCACACCGGCGCGATCCGCGATCACCTCGATGCCATGCTCCGCCAGATGCGCAGCCGGGCCAATGCCCGAAAGCATCAAAAGCTTCGGCGAATTGAGAGAACTGGCCGCAAGGATCACCTCGATATTGGCGCGGATCACCTCAACCTTGCCGCCGCGCTCAATCTCCACGCCCACGGCGCGGCCATGCTCCATCACAACTTTGCGCGCAAGCCCACGCACCAGATCACAGTTTTCACGCTTCAGCGCAGGCTTAAGGTAGGCATTGGCGGCCGACCACCGCTGCCCTTTGTAAACAGTCATATCCATCGGGCCAAAGCCCTCTTGCTGCTGACCGTTATAGTCATCCGTCACCGGATACCCCGCCTGACGCCCCGCTTCTACAAAGGCCGCATGCAGCGGGTTGTTGCGTGGCCCGCGGCTGATGTGCAGCGGCCCATTGACTCCACGCCAATCCGGGTCCCCGCCCTGCCCACTCTCATGCCAGGTCTCCATGCGCTTGAAGTAGGGCAGCACATCCGCATAGGACCATCCATCCGCGCCACTTTCGGCCCAATGGTCATAGTCGCCCGCATGCCCACGCACATAGACCATACCATTGATGGAGCTGGAGCCCCCAATCACCTTGCCCCGCGGACACACCAGTTCGCGCCCTCCGAGGTGCGGTTCTGGCTGGGATTTATACCCCCAGTCATAAAGGCGCATGTTCATCGGATAGCTCAGCGCCGCAGGCATCTGAATGAACGGGCCAGCATCGGTCCCGCCATGCTCAATCACCAACACTGATTTCCCGGCTTCACTCAGACGATAGGCCATGGCGCAGCCCGCAGAGCCGGCCCCAACAATCACATAATCTGCCTGCATAGTCATTCTTCTCCGACAGAGGTCGCGCCAGCAAGGGCCGCGGTTAGTAAGGCGCTTCCACGTCGCCCATGCGCACGTAAACCGATTTCACCTGGCTGTAGTGATTGATCGCTTCTTTGCTGTTCTCCCGGCCAACGCCGCTGTTTTTCACCCCGCCAAACGGCGCTTCCACAGGGGCGTCATTGTAGGAGTTGATGAAACAGCTGCCCGCCTCCAGCTTCCCAATCACGCGGTGACCACGGGACAGATCAGAGGTGAACACACCGGCTGACAGGCCAAATTCAGTGTCATTGGCACGCGCAATCACCTCGTCTTCGTCCTCGAAATCCAGAACCGACATCACAGGGCCAAAGATCTCTTCACGCGCGATGGTCATATCGTCGGTGACATCGGCAAACACAGTGGGTTCAAGGAAGAAGCCCTCGCGGTCCATCCGCTTGCCACCGCACACCAGCCGCGCGCCTTCTTCTTGGCCTTTCGCCATGTAGCCAAGCACGATGTTCATCTGACGTTCAGACACCATCGGACCAAAGCTTGTCGCCTCATCCAGCGGGTCACCGATCACCGCCGTGCCCAGACGCTCCGTCAGACGGGTCAGGAACTTCTCCTTGATGCCCTTTTGCACAAACACCCGCGTCCCGTTGGAGCAGACCTGACCAGAGCTGTAGAAATTGCCCAGAATGGCCCCGCCCACAGCGTTCTCCACATCCGCATCATCAAAAATGATCAACGGAGATTTCCCGCCAAGCTCCATGGTCACATGCTTCATATGGCTGGCGGCAGCGGCGTAGACCTTCTTGCCGGTGGGCACAGAGCCGGTCAGGCTCACCTTGTCCACGCGCGGATCATTGACCAGCGCGCTACCCACTTCGCCCATGCCCTGAATAACGTTATAAACCCCCGCGGGTACTCCGGCCTCATGCAGGATTTCCGCAACCTTCAAGGCACACATCGGCGTGGTTTCAGACGGCTTGAACACCATCGCATTGCCGCACGCCAGCGCAGGCGCGCCCTTCCAGCAGGCAATCTGCGTTGGATAGTTCCACGCCCCAATGCCCACACACACGCCCAGCGGTTCGCGCACGGTGTACACCCAGTCCTCTCCAAGCGGAATGTGCTCGCCAGTCAGGGTTGCGGCCATCCCACCAAAGTATTCCAGCGCATCCGCACCGCTGGTGGCATCCACCGCGATGGTTTCCTGATACGGCTTGCCGGTGTCATAGGTTTCTAGCACCGAAAGCTCGTGATTGCGCTCCATGATCATCGCAGCTGCGCGAGTCATGATGCGGCCACGTTCGCGCCCAGTCATCGCCGCCCAGATCTTCTGCCCCGCTTTCGCGCTCTCCAGCGCCTGATCAATGATCGCCGGTGTCGCCGCATGCACCTTGCCGATCACCTCACCTGTTGCGGGGTAGACGATATCAATCTGCGCCCCTGCGGTGTCCTCCACATAGGTCCCGTTGATGAAATGGCTCGCGGTCGGTTGCAGCTGCATGGCTGGCTCCTTTGGTGGCGCACACACTCTCTGCGGCATGGCGCGGAATCTCGGTTGTGGGCGAGCCTAGCATCGGTTTTTTCATTTTTAAATGGTCATTTCATTTTTTTATCGAAACAACAACATTGTACCTGCGCGCCAGCACGCTAAAGTGGCGCAATGAGCAGAACACGCATCCGGGACATTCGACACGAAGAGCTGATCAACGCCACCATGACGGCGGTGCACAAACGTGGCTATGCCGTTGTCACCATGGCGGAAATCGCTGCCGAAGCGGGGGCATCTGCGGCGTCAATCAACTATTATTTCGGCTCCAAGGAAAAGCTGATGGAGGCCACGATGCGCCGCCTGCTCTCCCTGCTCAAAGATGCAATGCTGGAACGTTACGCCACCGCAAAAACACCCCATGATCGGCTCATGGCGGTGATTGACGCGAACTTCTCTGACCGGCTTTACACCAATGAGCAATGCTCCATGTGGATGCAGTTCTGGGCCAACGCCCCCTATGCCCCCGCCCTGCAACGTCTGCATCGCATCAACCGCGCCCGCGTGACGGCACATTTCCGTGCTGAATTGCGCGCGCTGGTTCCAGATGCACGACGGGAAACCATGCGTGAAGCGTTGCAATGCTATATGGATGGGGTCTGGCTAGAAGCCGCCCAAACAGAAACACCGCTGGATCCGGCTCAGGCCCGCAAAGAGGCGCGTGAAGTGACCAACCTGATGTTGCGCTCCCACGCTTGAACATAAAACAGCAGGGGCCGCGCGTCCGCCGCACAGCCCGAACACTTTGCTCACAACTTCATTCCCCGCGCGGGAACCGCTGGTTTTCTTCCACCACATTCAGATCCATGTGGTTGCGCATGTACCGCTCAGAGGCTTTCTGCAGCGGCTGATAATCCCACGGATAATAGCCGCCTTCCCGCAGCGCCTCGTAAACCACCCAACGCCGCGCCTGACTTTCCCGCACCGCCGCATCAAACGCCGCCAGATCCCAGCGCGCCTCCGATTTGGCACGCAGTGTCTGCACCGTGCCCTGATGATCCGCCACCTCGGCCAGATTGGTCAGCTCATGCGGATCGGCCTCCAGATCAAACAGTTGATCCGGGTCCAGCGCACAGCGGTTGTATTTCCACTTACCATAGCGCAGTGACACCATCGGCGCATAAGAGGCCTCCGCCGCATATTCCATCGCCACCGGCGTGTCCCGCGTGCCGCCTTGCCCCAGATGCACAAGGCTCTCCCCCGTGGTCCAGGGCATGACCTCCTCCATGCTCACCCCCGCCAGATCACACAGCGTCGGGCAGACGTCGATATTGCTCACCGGCGTGGCCACCAGCCCCGGCTGCATCTGCGGCGCCGCCACCATCATCGGCACCCGGCTTGAGCCTTCATAAAAGCTCATCTTGAACCAAAGCCCGCGCGCGCCAAGCATATCACCATGATCGCTGACAAACAGAATGATGGCTTCCTGACGGGTCGCCTCCAGCGCCTCCATCACCTCGCCAATCTTGTCGTCCAGATAGCTGATATTGGCAAAATAGGCCCGACGGGAGCGGCGCACATCTTCTTCAGTGATGTCAAAACTGCGCCAGTCATTGGCATCAAAGATCCGCTTGGAATGCGCGTCCTGCTCTTCATAAGGGATCGGCCCCACCTCCGGCAGCAGGTGTTCGCAATCCTCATAAAGATCCCAATATTTCTTGCGCGCTACATAAGGATCATGCGGGTGGGTGAAGCTCACCGTCAGACACCAGGGCCGATCATCATGCCCCCGCGCCAGATCGTAGACCTTGCGCGTGGCGTGATAGGCCACCTCGTCATCATATTCCATCTGGTTGGAAATTTCCGCGACACCCGCGCCGGTGACGCTGCCCATATTGTGATACCACCACTCAATCCGCTCACCGGGCTTGCGATAATCCGGCGTCCAGCCAAAATCCGGCGGATAGATGTCTGTGGTCAGCCGCTCCTCAAAACCGTGCAGCTGATCGGGGCCGACAAAATGCATCTTCCCTGACAGACAGGTCTGATACCCCGCCCGACGCAGATGGTGCGCGTAGGTGGGGATAGAGGAGGCAAACTCCGCCGCATTGTCGTAAACCCGCGTGTCGCTGGGGAGTTGCCCCGTCATAAAGCTCGCCCGCCCCGGCGCGCACAGCGGGCTCGCGGTATAGGCGTTCTGAAACCGTGTGGAGCGCGCCGCCAGCTTTTTCAGGTTCGGCGCATGCAGCCACTCCGCAGGCCCGTCGGGAAACAACGTCCCATTGAGTTGATCCACCATAAAAATCAAAATATTGGGACGGGACATGGGCGGCTCCTCCTGCGGCTCTGTTTGCGTGACCCTAGGCGCGGCCGATCTGGAAACGCAATCTCAAAGACGACACCGCCATGTCGCAGCCTGCGGCTGCTCACATCTTTGTCTGCCCCACCAAAGGCGTGATCTGACGCCGTTTGATCACCGCCTCACGCCAGGTGATGAAGCTGATCGCCCCGATGATCACCAGCGCCCCCACCAGCACCCAAACATCCGGCTCCTCGCCAAAAGCCAGCCATCCCAGCAGCACCGCCCAGACCATCTGCAAAAAGCTCACCGGCTGGGTCACCGTCACCGGCGCGGCCTTAAACGCCAGCGTCATGGTGTAGTGGCCCGCCGTGGCAAAACACGCCACGACAAACAGGATCACCAGCTCTTCAAAGGTGGGCGTCACCCAGACCGACAACGCCAGCGGCGCAAGCCCGATGGTGACCGTGACAGACAACATGCCGACCACCACGGTGGGGCTCACCTCTTCGCTCAACTTCTTGGCAATCAAGTAGCCCCCGGCAAAGCCCAGCGCGGTGAACAGCATGGCAAAATGCCCGGGGCTCAACTCGCGAAATCCGGGCCGCAGAATGATCGCCACGCCAATCAGGGCCACGATCACGGCACCAATCCGGCGAAACGCCAGCTTTTCACCCAGAAACAGCGCAGCCCCCAGCGTCACATAGACCGGCGACAGGTAGTTCATCGCCGTCACCTCAGCAACGGGGATCCGCGCCATGGCAAAGAACCACGCCACCACAGCGCCAGTGTGCAAAACCCCTCTCAGCGTGAACAGCCCCATCTGACGACGGCTCAACTTGGCCGCCAAAATGGGCCGGATCATCGGGATCAGAAACACCACGCCCAGCGCATAGCGCAGAAAAGCGGTTTCTGAGGCCGGCAGCCGCGTGCCCACCAGCTTCACCAAGGCCGTCACCGCCACAAAGCACAGCCCCGTGACCAACATCCAAAACACGCCTTTCAGTGGCGCGTGTGCGCTTGTCTCTGTCATACGGCCACATAGACACGCCGTGCTCACAAAGTCGAGATAGCAAACAGGTTAAGCTTCAAAACTCTGTCATCGGCCAAGTCTGCCTCTTGCACCACGCAGCCCGCCCCCACACCTTCGGCGCGACGACCACAGGCCACTCACCCCATTGTTTACCAAATATTGGGAGGACAAAGCCTAAAACAAACCCGCAGTTACAGGTGATTATTTTATGCGGTCTCTTTTCCCCCTGCGCCCTGCGGTGCGCCTTTCCCTGAAACGGGGCCTGATTGCGGCCTCTATTGTCGGCCCGCTTCTCACGCTGATCAACCAATGGTCGGCTCTTTTTGACGGTGCGCCTTTTGATCCCTTTGCGGCCTGCCTTACAGCGGTGATCCCCTTCTGTGTCAGCAGCCTGTCCACCTATCTGGCGCAACCAAAGCTCACCCCAGCTGCCGAACCGGTCACCGACACCCCACCAGAGCCGGAAATCCGCACCGTGATCGAAGAGCGCCCGATCTACCCAGACGGGCTACAAGACGCCAGTGCACGGGTTGAAACCATTCGCAGCAATGCCACCAACGTAAACCGCAGCTCGCGCGAGCGCGTGACCTTCATCGCCAATCTGATCTCTCAGGCCGAACACCTCGGCACCGTCTTTGACACATTGTGTGAAGGCGCAAACCGCTCCGCTGCAAAAGCCGCAGAAGTCGGCCACTCGGTCAATGAGGTCACTCAAGAGGTCGACGGCTTTCTCGACCTGACAAGCGACACAACCCAACAAATCGCCCATGTCGCCGCACCCGTGAAAAAGATCGAAACCTCCCTTGCAGAGGTCAGCAACGCATCCGAGGCCATCCGCGGTCTGGCCGACCGCATCCGTCTGCTGGCGCTGAATTCCGGCATCGAAGCAGCCCGCGCCGGGGCACAGGGCAGCGGCTTTGCCATCATCGCCGGCGAAGTGCGCGAACTTGCCGATATGGCAGAGGCGGACATCACCCGCATTCTGGCCCGCATGGAAGAATTGCAAGAGGCGCAGATCGATCTGTCCACCACGGTCGGCAAAGTGGCACGCGCCGCCGAGCAAAGCCTTGAGCGCGGCGAAACCTGCCGCTCCATGACCCGCTCCATTCAGGACAGCATCGATGGTCTCGTCGCAGACATCACCGCCGACAGCGATGAAACACGCCGCCAACTGCCACTCTATTCCGAGATTGTCTCAGAAATCCGCAGCATCAAGGACAACACACAAGCCGCCGTGCAGGGCTCTCAGAAAAACATCGAGCTCTGCGGCGAGGCCCTGTCCCTGCTTGAAATCCCAGCAGAGACAGCAGCGCACATCAGGGCAACGGGATAAACTCCTCGGTGTCGCCCGGCGGCAGCTGAAAGCGCCCGTGCGCCCAGTCCCCGGCAGACCAGTCTGCCTTCGCGGCCGCAATCTTCTCTTTGCTGGAGCTGACAAAATTCCAGGAGATGTAGCGCGGCCCGTTCATCGTCGCCCCGCCCAGCGCCATCAGGCGCGCGCCTTGCGGCCCGGCGGTCACGGTGATGGCATCTCCGGGGCGAAACACCATCATCTGCCCCGGCTCAAACACATCCCCCGCGATCTCCACCGCCCCCTCAACCACATAAAGCCCGCGATCCTCGTGATTGTCTGGCATCGGCAGCTTGGCGGCGGGTTGCAGCACCACATCGGCATAAAAGGTCTCAGACAGCATCGTCACCGGCGCCCGCGCGCCCCAGGCATCGCCAAGGATCAGCCGGACCTCTTTGCCTTCGCCCTCAAGAAACGGCAGCGCCTCCTTACCGTGGTGCTCAAACATCGCCGGATCATCTTCGCGATCCTCAGGCAGGGCAATCCAGGTCTGAATGCCAAACAGGGAACTCGGCGATTGCCGCGTCATCTCACTGGTGCGCTCTGAATGGGTCACGCCATTGCCCGCCACCATCCAGTTCACCTCTCCGGGGTAAATCATCTGATGGGTGCCCAGACTGTCGCGGTGCTCAAACTCCCCGCGATAAAGATAGGTCACCGTACCCAAACCGATATGGGGATGCGGACGCACATCAATACCCTGCCCGGTCAGAAACTCCGCAGGCCCCATCTCATCAAAGAAAATAAACGGCCCCACCATTTGTCGCCTTGGCGCAGGCAGGGCACGACGCACCGAAAACCCGCCCAGATCGCGCGCGCGGGGAATGATGACGGTTTCAATGCTGTCCAGCGTTGCAGCATCAGGGCAAGAAGGCTCAAGGGCCGGGTTCCAACTCATGGCGGGTCTCCTCAGACAACAGCTGCCACAAACCTAGCCGCAAACATCTGCCCTTCAAACCGCGACCCGCGCACAGTCTCTGTGCAGCCCTTTACATCCCAAACACCAGCTTGGCCGCAATCGCCCACATGGTCAGCCCGACCAGCACATCCAGCACCTGCCAGGCACGAGGATTGGTGAACAAAGGCCGCAACAGGCGCGCGCCAAAGCCCAGCATGAAGAAAAAGGTAAAACTCGCGACCACAGCCCCCAGCCCAAAGGCCCAGGCCGGTGTGTATTGCGCCGAAATCCCACCCAAGAGCACCACCGTGTCCAGATACACATGCGGATTGGCCCAGGTCAGCAACAGGCAAGTTGTCACCGCCGCCCCAAGGCTGCCAACTGTGCGCCCCTTCTCGTCAAGCGCTTCTCCTCCTGTCATCGCCGCGCGAAAATTCATCGCGCCATAGACAAACAGAAAGGCTGCCCCCGCATAGCGCACCAATTCCAGCGCCCAAGGGTTCGATGCAATCAGCACCCCAAACCCCGCCACGCCAAGCGTGATCAGGATCGCATCCGACAGCGCACAGGTCAGCACGAGCGGCAGCACATATTCGCCGCGCAACCCCTGCCGCAGCACAAAAGCGTTCTGCGCCCCAATCGCCATGATCAGCGAAAACCCAAGCGCAAATCCCGCCACTGCGGGGCCGATGATTCCTGCGTCACCCATCTGTCGTCCGTCTCCATGTCTCGCGTCACCTTGTGCATTGACTAGGGGGCATGGCAAAATTACTCAAATTAAAACATCTGCTTTATCATTAGGAAATCTAATGCAGCTGGATTACGCCCATCTCGCCGCCCTCGCCGCAATCCTGCGCAGCGGCAGTTTTGAAGCCGCCGCCGCCGATCTGGGCGTCACGCAATCGGCAATTTCCCAGCGCCTGAAAACGCTGGAGGAGCGCGTGGGCATGCCTCTGGTTCTGCGCGGCAACCCCTGCCGGGGCACCGAAACCGGCCGCCGACTGGCGGCACATCTCGATCAGGTCGGCCTGCTCGAAGGCGCATTGGCCCGCGATCTGAAAGCGCTCTCCCCGCGCAGCGCCCGCCTGCGCATCGCCGTGACCGCCGACAGCCTCTCCACATGGTTCCTCACCGCTGCGGCCCAAGTGCCCGATCTGCTGTTTGATCTGGTGGTGGATGATCAGGATTTCTCTGCTGACTGGCTGCGCCGGGGCGAAGTGGGCGCCGCCGTCACCGCCCATGAGGCCCCGATTGCGGGCTGTGACAGCACCCCGCTTGGGGCGATGCGCTACGTCGCCACCGCCAGCCCCGCCTATATCGCGCGCCATTTCGCAAGCGGCGTCACTGCCGACGCGCTCAGCACCGCGCCCACCCTGATATTTGACGCCAAAGACCGCCTGCAACACATCTGGATGGCGCAAAATCTCGGCATCAGCCCAACACCGCCCAGCCACCGCCTGCCCTCTTCCACCGGCTTTGTCGAAGCCTGCCTGCTGGGCCTTGGCTGGGGCATGAACCCAGAGCCGCTGATCCGCCCGCATCTGGACAGCGGCGCTCTGGTGCCTCTTCTGCCGGACACCACCTATGACACGCCGCTGTTCTGGCAATCCAGCCGCCTGCTCGCCTCCGCCCTCGCCCCACTCACACAGGCTGTGCGCCGCGTCGCCGGCCAGCAGCTCATATCGACAAAGTCCGCCCAAAAATAGATCTGCATAAAATCGCCAACCAGCGCGTTGTTGTCATGAGGCCAGCAAAAACCGCCACCTCATCCGACCCTGTCACGCAGACACCAACGCGAAGGAACTTATGATGCGCTTTGACAAAAACACCTTGCTCGCAACCGTCACCACCACCGCGACCATGCTTGCATCCGCCATGATGGCCACAGCAGGCAACGCCCCACAGATCACTGCCACTGCCGAAGCCAAGATCATCAACAACGCGGGCGCGCAGATCGGCACCGCCAACTTCATGCAGGGCCCGCGCGGCATTCTGTTGTCTCTGTCCGTGCAGGGCCTGCCGCCGGGCAAACATGGCATGCACTTCCATGCGGTTGGCGACTGCACCCCGCTAGACACCTTCAAAGGCGCCCATGGTCACATCATGCCCGGTGACCTGCCCCACGGTTTCTTTCACTCTGATGGCCCACACGCGGGCAATCTGCCCAACCTGATCGTTGGCGCGGATGGCACCGCCGAGGTGGAACTCTACACCAACTTGCTGATGCTCGATCAGGGCGCGGGCAAAGTGCTGGATGAAGACGGCTCCACTTTGGTCATTCACGCCAACCCGGATGACCACTTCACACAGCCCATCGGCGGCTCCGGCGGGCGCATCGCCTGTGGCGTCATCACCGCCCCCTAATGCCCCCGCACACAAAGAGGCCCGCAGCATATGCCGCGGGCCTCTTTAAGTCATCAGCTGCGCAAGCGCTTACAGCTGCTCCATCACCTCGTCAGAGGCTTCAAAGTTTGCCGTCACACGCTGCACGTCATCGTCATCTTCCAGCGCATCAATCAGCTTCATCAGCTTCTGCATGCCTTCCAGATCCATCTCGGTGGTGGTGGTGGGCTTCCACACAAGCTTGGTGCTGTCAGATTCGCCCAGCGCCGCTTCCAGCGCATTGGACACCTCGTTCAGATCCGTGTCTTCACACCAGATGATGTGGCCATCCTCAGAGCTTTCCACATCCTCAGCGCCCGCCTCGATGGCCGCTTCAAACACTGCATCCGCATCACCCACAGAGGCCGGGTAGGTCACCTCACCCTTGCGGTCAAACATGAAGCCCACAGAGCCGGTTTCGCCCAGATTGCCGCCATTCTTGGAGAAGGTCGAGCGCACGGTAGAGGCGGTCCGATTGCGGTTGTCGGTCATCGCTTCAACAATCACCGCCACGCCATTGGGGCCATAGCCCTCATAGCGGATTTCTTCATAGTCGTCCCCGTCACCGGCAACGGATTTCTTGATCGCGCGTTCGATCACATCCTTTGGCACGGACTGGCTCTTGGCTTCTTTCACAGCCAGACGCAGACGTGGGTTTTTCTCAGGATCCGGGTCGCCCATTTTTGCGGCAACGGTGATCTCTTTGGAAAGTTTGGAAAACAGCTTGGAGCGCGCGGCGTCCTGACGCCCTTTGCGGTGCTGAATGTTTGCCCATTTACTATGGCCGGCCATGGTTCGCCTCCGGGTCTGTTATGGCAGATGTTCTGTATCAGGGGCCTCTATACGTCAGAGCAGCCAAAATCCGCAAGCCGCTTGCGTTTCTCAGCTCCCTGCGGTTGAGATATCTGCATCACATTGACCACAGGCGCTTTTCATGACCACCGATCAGATCATCCTCTTTGCCCTCTTTGGCGGCGTGTTTGTCATGCTGCTCTGGGGGCGGTTTCGCTATGATCTGGTGGCCTTCACCGCTCTGCTCCTCGGTGTCGTCCTTGGCGTGGTCCCCACCAAAGAGGCCTTTTCCGGCTTTGGTCACCCCGCCACACTGATTGTGGCGCTGGTGCTGATTGTTTCAGCAGGGCTCGTGCGCTCCGGCGCGGTGTTCCTCATCACCCGCACGCTGGTTGACAGCGCCCGCAAGTTAGGCAGCCACATTGCCATCATCGGTGCCATCGGCGCGGTGCTATCAGCCTTCATGAACAATGTCGCAGCCCTTGCCCTGCTGATGCCGGTGGACATCCAAACCGCGCGCAAGGCGGGCCGCAGCCCAGCCAAATCGCTCATGCCCCTGTCCTTTGCCACCATCCTTGGCGGCATGGCCACGCTCATCGGCACACCGCCCAACATCATCATCGCCTCGATCCGCGAGGATGCTCTTGGCGCGCCCTTCAAGATGTTTGATTTCGCCCCTGTCGGCGGCCTCACCGCCATCGCAGGCCTGCTGTTTGTCGCCCTCATAGGCTGGCGCCTGATCCCGGATCGCGAAGACGCGGGCAAAAAGGTCTCCGACCTTGGCCAATACATCGCCGAACTCACCATCCCCGCAGACAGCAAGCTCATCGGCAAACGTCTGGCCGAGCTTGAGCCCAATGCCGAAGATGCCGATGTACAGATTCTCGGCCTCATGCGCGGCGGCAAGCGCATGTACGGCACCGCGCGCAACAACGTGCTGCGGGAAGGCGACGCATTGGTGCTGGAGGCAAGCCCAGACGCGCTGGATGAATTCCGCGCCGCGCTCTCGCTGAACTTCTCAGACGAAAAACGCGAAGAACAGCTCAACGCGGCTGGCGAAGGTCTCGACATCATAGAGGTGGTGGTGCCCGAAACCGCCCGCATCGCAGGTAAAACCGCTGCCGCGCTCGGCCTTGCGTGGCGACAGGGGGCGGTGCTCATGGGCATCTCCCGCGAAGGCCGTCGCATCCGCAGCCAGATCCGCAAAACCGTGGTGCAACCCGGCGACATCCTCCTGATCCTCGTCCACAAGGACCGCGGCCCGGATGTCACCGACTGGCTCGGATGCCTGCCGCTGGCGGACCGCGGGCTTGTGGTCACAGCCAACAGCAAGATGTGGCTTGCCATCGGCCTTTTTGTGGGCGCGGTCGCCGCCGCCTCATTCGGGCTGATCTACCTGCCCATCGCATTGGGTCTGGTGGTGGTCGCCTATGTGCTCGCCAAGATCGTGCCGATCTCGGAACTTTATGATCACGTCGAATGGCCCGTGGTCGTGCTTCTGGGATCCATGATCCCGCTTGGGGCCGCGCTCGACAGCTCCGGCGGCACGGCCCTGATCGCCAACAGCCTTGTCAGCCTCACCGCCGGTCTGCCCGCTTGGGCCGTGCTGACGGTGTTGATGCTCGTGACCATGACGCTGTCTGATGTGCTCAACAACACCGCCACCACCATCGTCGCTGCGCCAGTTGGCATCCAGATGGCGCAGGCGCTCGGTGTCTCCGCCGATCCGTTCCTGATGGCGGTGGCCGTTGCGGCCTCCTCTGCCTTCCTCACGCCAATCGGACATAAGAACAACACGCTGATCCTCGGCCCCGGCGGCTACAGCTTTGGCGACTACTGGCGCATGGGGCTGCCTCTGGAGATCTTGGTGGTCGCCGTGTCCATCCCCGCCATTCTGGTGTTCTGGCCGCTCTGATCAAGGCCAGCGAACGACCGCAGGTGTGCGCTTCCACCGCACCAATCTGTCCCTTTATGCCAGCCAAGGGCATTCAGTTTCATCAACCTGCCAATCCGCCAACCAAAAGCGCAGGCCCTCGCGGCGGTCGTGCGCTGGCCCGGCAGGCTGCGCCCTTGTTCCGGGCCATAAGGTACAGCCGTTGCGCCCCGCACCGCACGTTGCCTTCACCTTTCGCGCGGCCCGAAAATCGCACCTCCGCAATACCGACGGGATACCGACGCAAAACAGCCCCCGAAAACCATGGTTAACGAGGGCTGTTGCGTGTGGCGAAATTTTTCGCTTTTAGCCGTAGGTCGACACCTCTGTGCCGGCCAGCGCCGCGATGTTCAGCAGGCCGCGTACCGTGATGGAGGGTGTCACAATATGCGCCCGGTTGCCCATGCCCATCAGGATCGGCCCCACTTCCAGACCATCGGCCACCGATTTCAGAATGTTGCGGGTCGCGCCCGCCGCATCGGTGTTGGAATAGACCAGCACATTGGCTTTGCCGTTGAGCCGCCCACCGGGGAACAGACGCTCCCGCAGCTCTGGATCCAGCGCCGCATCAGTGTGCATTTCTCCTTCATATTCAAAGTCATGCTCGGTTTGGTCCAGCACATCCAGCGCCCCGCGCATCACCCGGCCAGAGTGGCTGTCAAGGTTGCCAAACTGGCTCCCCGAACACAGCGCAATCTTCGGATCCACCCCAAAGCGCCGCACGTGCCGCGCTGCTGCCACAACCGTTTGCGCAACCTGATCGGCGGTCGGTTCGATGTGAATGTGGGTGTCCGCAAGGAACAAAGGCCCCTTGTCCAGAAGGATCAAAGACAAAGACCCGATTGGGTTCAACTCTTTGTTTTTCAACACTTCTGTCACATAGCGCAGGTGCCAGCGATACTCCCCAAAGGTGCCACAGATCATGCTGTCCGCATCCCCACGGTCCACCGCAATCGCCGCAATCGCCGTGCTGTTCGTGCGCAGGATCGCCCGCGCACTGTCCGGGCTCACCCCTTGGCGACGCAGCTTGGCGTGGTAGGTCGTCCAATAGTCACGATAGCGCTCATCCTGCTCTGGGTTGATGAGCTCAAAATCCACGCCAGGTTTGATTTTTAATCCAGCCTTTTCAAGGCGATGCTCGACAACTTCGGGGCGTCCGATCAGAATCGGCGTGTCCACCGTTTCTTCCAGCATGGTCTGCGCTGTGCGCAGCACCCGCTCATCCTCGCCCTCTGCAAAGATGATGCGACGGCGGGACATGCTGGCCGCTTCATAAACAGGGCGCATGATCATCGAGGAGCGGAACACCTGTGCCTGCAGCTTGTCTTCATAAGCATGCAGATCCAGATCCTTGGTCGCCACACCAGACTCAATCGCGGCACGGGCCACAGCCACCGCAATCGTCGGCAAGAGACGTGGATCAAACGGCTTTGGAATCAGGTAGTTAGGGCCAAATGTCAGGGTCTCTCCTTGATAGGCAACCCCCACTTCCGCGCTGGTGGTTTCTCGTGCGAGACCGGCAATCGCTTCCACACAGGCGAGCTTCATCGCATCGTTGATTTCCGTCGCACCAGCGTCCAGCGCCCCCCGGAAGATGAAGGGGAAGCAGAGCACGTTGTTGACCTGGTTCGGGTAGTCCGACCGCCCCGTGGCAATCAGCGCCCCAGGCGCCGCCGCACGGGCTTCCTCCGGCATGATTTCAGGCGTTGGGTTGGCCAGCGCAAAGATGATCGGATTGTCCGCCATCTGCTCAACCATCTCTTTGGTCAACAAGCCCGGACCGGACACGCCTAGGAACAGATCCGCCCCTTCCATAGCTTCCATTGTTGTCCGCTTTTCAGTGGCTTGCGCAAATTCGGCCTTCTCTGGCGTCAGGTCGTTGCGCTGTTTGTGCACCACGCCTTTGCTGTCCAGCATCAGGATGTTCTCATGCTGCACACCCATGGTCATCAGCATCTTGAGGCAGGCAATCCCCGCCGCCCCCGCGCCCAGCGCCACAACCTTGATGTCTTCAACGTTTTTCTTGGCAACAATCAAGGCGTTATAAGCCGCAGCCGCAGCCACGATCGCGGTGCCATGCTGATCGTCATGGAACACCGGAATGTTCATCCGCTCTTTGCAAAGACGTTCAACAAGGAAGCAATCTGGGGCCTTGATGTCCTCAAGGTTCACCGCGCCAAAGGTCGGCTCCAGACGGCACACCAGATCGGCAAGTTTCTCCGGATCCGGCTCGTTTACCTCAATGTCAAAACAGTCGATCCCGGCGAATTTCTTGAACAGAACCGCCTTACCTTCCATCACCGGCTTACTGGCCTGTGCGCCAATATTGCCAAGGCCCAAGACGGCCGTACCATTCGAAATCACCGCAACAAGATTGCCCTTGGACGTGTAACGCGTTGCATCCGAAGGGGTCTTTTCAATCTCAAGGCAAGCTTCTGCCACACCTGGACTATAGGCCAGACTCAGATCACGCCCCGTCGCCATGGGTTTGGTTGCGCGAATTTCCAGCTTACCGGGCTTTGGAAACTCGTGATACTTCAGCGCTGCCTCACGGGCGCGATCATGGTCTTTTGTATTTGTCATTTCTTGTCTCCCAAGTCCCCTCGCGCGGCTGACCGCCGCCCCATCAAGCGGGCCATTTCCAGCATACGGTTGGAAAAGCCCCATTCGTTATCGTACCAGCCAAAGACGCGCAGCAGCCCGCCTACGGAAACACTGGTTTCTCGCTCACTCACAATCAGGGATTCTGGCCGCGCCCGCAGGTCGGTGGAGACCAACGGCGTACGCGTCCACCCTAAAATACCATTCTTTTCAGCCTCTTGCCGCAGCAGAGCGTTCACAGCATCAGCTGTCACAGCCCGCTCTGTCTGTATTGTCAGATCAATCGCGGACACGCTGGCGGTCGGCACACGGATCGCCCGCGCTTCGACCCGCCCCTTCAAATGCGGTAGCACGCGATCAATCATGCGCTGTGCCGAAGTGGTCGTTGGCACCATAGACAAAGCCGCCGCCCGGCTACGCGCAAGATCACCGCGAGGCTTATCCACCGTCGGCTGGCTTCCTGTGTAACAATGCACTGTGGTCATGTGGCCAGAAATCAGCCCATATTCCACATCCAGCACCTGCATCAAAGGGGCCAGCGCATTGGTGGTGCAGGAGGCATTGGAAACGATCACCTGATCCTGCAGGTCGGAATCGTTGGCACCGAGCACAACCGTCACGTCCGCCTCATCTGACGGACCAGAGATCAACACGGCCTGCGCGCCAGCGGCCAGCCCCCGCTCGGCGATCGCGCGGGTGCCTGCCATACCAGTACATTCCAACACCACATCAACGGAGCTCAGATCGAGCGTACTCAGATCACTTTGCGCGTGAAACGGGATAGGTTGGCCATCAACCACCAACGCGCTGTCGTGAACCTCAACCGTGCCGCGATAAGCGCCGTAAACGCTATCGTATTCAAACAGATAAGCGCAGGTTTCCAGCGGCTCGATATCGTTGATCCCGACAATTTCAATGTCGCGATGCTGGCCATCTGACAGAATACGCAACAGGGTGCGGCCAATACGGCCAAACCCATTGATAAAAATGCGGGTGCGATCTGCGGTCATTCTTTGGTCCTGCGAGTCCTTGAAACGCCAATTGACCGAGTTTGCCCCCCAATTGCCACCCCTAAAAATGCACAAAAGCGACATGGCCGTGCGCGTTAACGCTATCAGCGGGGCGCACGGACATCATCCCCCCATACGCACTCTTAACGCAGCTTCATGTGGCGGTTGACATCTTTGTACAGCAGATAACGGAATTTGCCGGGGCCACCCGCGTAACACGCCTGCGGGCAGAAGGCGCGCAGCCACATGTAATCACCGGCCTCGACCTCCACCCAATCCTGATTGAGCTTATAAACGGCTTTGCCTTCAAGCACATAGAGCCCATGTTCCATCACATGTGTCTCAAGAAATGGGATCACCCCCCCAGGCTCAAAGGTCACGATATTGACGTGCATGTCATGGCGCATGTCGTCGGGGTCCACAAACCGTGTGGTGCCCCAGGCGCCATCGGTATCCGGCATATGCCGAATGGGGGTGTCCGCATCGCTGGTGACAAAGGCCTCTGGCGCATCGATCCCGTCAACCGCTTCATAAAGCTTGCGAATCCAGTGGAACTTGGCGTTTTTCTCAGACCGATTGCTCAAACGCCAGTCACATCCGGCCGGAAGATAGGCATAACCGCCTTCAGACAACGTATGATCTGTGCCCTCAATGGACAAAGATACCTCGCCTTCCACCACGAACACAACGCCCTGTGCGCCGGCCTCAAGTTCAGGCTTGTCGCTGCCGCCGCCGGGTGCAACGTCCACGATGTAATGCGAAAATGTCTCACTGAATCCTGACATCGGGCGTGCAATGACCCACACCCGTGTGTCCCGCCAAAACGGCAGATTGGAGGTGACGATATCTGTCAACGTGCCTTTGGGGATGACAGCAAAACTCTCGGTGAACATTGCGCGATCCGTCAGCAGCTGTGTCTGCGGCGGCAACCCTCCTTGCGGAGCAAAATACGGCGCTTTGGTCATGACAACCCTCCAACGTTAGTCTTGCCTGCATCATCACCAAACTCATCCACGAGGCCAATGGACAAGGACGCTACGCAGAGCTGAAGGACTGTTGCGCTTTTCTTGAAAATGGCGCGTGAACAACACGGGGTTCGGAGATATCACTAAAACGGTTCAATCAACTCCGGTCCAGAAGCGCGATTTGAATTCACCGCCCGATCCACCTGATGAAAGGACAAGAGATCCTCAGCCGCAGACTTCATCAAAGTCGCGGCACCGTGTCCCTTTTCGCCAAGCCAAAGCCCCCAATCCTCTTCATCAATGACCACCGGCATACGATGATGGATCTGGGACATAGATTCATTGGCAGCTGTGGTGACAACCGCACAGGTTGCGATGCGCTCACGTTCAACGCCCCACTCCTGCCAAACGCCCGCGAGGGCCAAAGTCTCTGAACCATGAATGTACCAAGGCCAGCGTGTGCCATCGGAATCCTTTGTCCATTCATAAAACCCCGTCACCGGAATCAGACAGCGCCGCTCTCGGCAAGCCGCTCGAAAGGCAGGTTTTTCTGCGATGGTTTCTGCCCGCGCGTTGATCAGTAAGGGGCCATCATTCGGGGCTTTGTACCAGCTGGGCAGAAAGCCCCACCGCATGGAGACCAGCTTGCGCCCCGCATCAACGCCAGCCAAAACCACGTGAATTTGAGTGGTCGGGCAGACATTGTAATTTGGCACCTCGGGCAGATCATTGGCCGGGGACGCCGCAAACATCTGCGCCATGGCGTCATTTGGCAAGGTGACCGCCACGCGCCCACACATCAGCGATGGGCCTTTCGCGCCACATCAATCCGCGCTTCCATCATGGACATGTCCTTCATGATCTCGCGCCGCTTGGTGCGGTCGCCCGTATCGCGCAGCTCCTCCCGCAGCTTCGCCAGTTCCCGGGACAGTGACACAAACTCAGGCACGCCACCGCTTTCTTTCACCAGCCGGTTGATCAGAGCATTTTCTGGATCTTCTTCCTTCGGCAAAGGCTTTCCCGCCCCTGCCAGATTGTCAAATTCGCCAGCCTCCTCCGCTTCGCGAATTTTCTGATTGATCAGATCGATCAGCGGATGATCCATAACGACCTCAAAGCAAAACCCCCGCCAGTTTCCCGGCGGGGGTTAGAAACGTCAAGCAATCAGGCGCTTACTTTTTGCTGATACGACCATCCAGTGCCGCAGCCCCCGCGCCATTCTTGGCCAGATACTCTGCGGTCACATCCGCCAAATCCGGGCCATAGTCATAGGCGTTTTCAGCGTCGCGGAACATTTTGTAGCCATCGCCACCGTTGCGCACATAGTTGTTGGACACAACGCCATACACTTTGTCGAGATCAATCGGCGCACCGCCAACCATCACGTCGCTGATGCGGCTGCCTGCGTCTGCGGCGGCATCAAAGCTGAAGGTCATACCCGCCACCTGCGGGAAGCGGCCTGCGCCATCTTCGATTTGGCTCACACCGTTCTCCAAAGCGGCCACAATGGTTTCGCCGGTCACCTGGAAGGTGGACAGAGTGTTCTGGAATGGCAGCACCGTGAGCACCTCACCCATGGTTACTTCGCCCGCGTCGATGGACGCCCGCAGACCGCCACCGTTTTGGATTGCAATTTCAACGCCTTGATCTTTCACACGATCCAGCATCGCGCCTGCGACCAGATTGCCCATGGCGCACTCGCCTGCCCGGCAGGATCCACGGTCGCCATCAATCGCCGCATCGGTCGAGGCGACAACACGTGACTTCATCTCTTCGATTGGGCCAGCCAGCTCCGCCACGCGCGCCACGATGTCCTGATCTTCCGCCACAGAGGCGTCGAGCAAAATGGTGTCACCGGTTGCAGCGGTTACATTGCCCGCGTCGTCAAAGGTCAGGGTCAGGTGGCCAACATATTTGGAATAAGCATAGGCCTGTACCACCGGCACGTTGCCAACCATGGTTGGATAAGCCATCGCGCCTTCTTCGGTGTTGGAGAATTTGGTGTGAGAATGCCCACCCACCACCGCATCCACGCCAGACACCGCGCCTGCAATCTCCATATCTTTATTCACGCCCACGTGGTTCAGCGCGATGATCTTGGTCACGCCTTCCGCGGTCAGCGCATCCACATCTGCCTGCAGGGCTTCAATCTCGTCCTGGAAGATCACTGCTTCGCCGGGGCTTGAGGTTTCAGCCGTGTCCGTGGCCAGCGCGGAAATGATGGCAACCTTTTCACCGCCAACGTCCAGCACCACATGGTTGGTCACTTTGCCAGCCAGCACATCGGATTGAGAGACATCAAGGTTGCCGGAAATCACCGGGAAAGACACGCCTTCAACCAGTTTAAGCAGCCCTTCGGGACCATCATCAAACTCGTGGTTGCCCACGGCCATGGCGTCAAAACCGATCTTCTCCATCATCTCGATTTCCACGTCACCTTTGTAGGTCGTGTACATCAGAGAGCCTTGATACTGATCGCCTGCGTCCAGAACCACAAGGTTCTGACCAGCCAACTCCTCGCGCAGTTCGGCAATCTTGGTCGCCACACGGGCATAGCCACCAAAGCATTTGCCCTCTGCATTGTCCTCAGCCTTGCAGGTCGAGTCATACTTGTTGATCGGCTCAATACGGCTGTGCAGATCGTTGATGTGAACAATGTGCAAAGTGTAGTCGGCAGCTGCCATACCAGCGGTTACGGCGAGCGCTGCGGCCCCTGTCATCAAACGCGCGATCATGGAGAATCCCTTCTCATTTTTACCATTCAATCAATATCGTGCCGCCTAAGGCACACCTATGTCAAAGGTTTAACAAAAGCTCTATAGCTTGACCTCACGCCCCGCCCGTTGCATGAGCAAGCCATGCTTATTTTCAAGATTTTTCGGGCCGAAGAATGGGCCACTCTGCGCGCCGATGGCCACACGGCAGGCGCCCCCGTGGATGTTGCCGATGGCTTTGTCCATTTCTCGACAGCGGAACAGGCTGCGGAAACCGCCGCCAAACACTTCGCCGGAGAGGACGACCTATTCCTGATCGCTGTTGAAGCTGACAGCCTTGGAGATGAGCTGAAGTGGGAAGTCTCTCGCGGCGGCGCTTTATTCCCGCATCTCTATCGAGAATTCCGGCTGTCTGATGTGACTTGGGCACAGCCTTTGCCACTCGTGGACGGCACCCATCAGTTTCCAGCGGGAACCATATCATGACCAACGGCAACATTCTTGAAAAACTGGGCATGAAGGCCCTGCGCAGCATTGACCCGGAAACATCCCACGGTTTGGCTATCCGCGCTTTGCAAATGGGTGTGGCAAATGCGCCGGGGCAAATATCCTCAGCGCGCCTGCGCACCGAAGTTGCCGGAATTTCGCTTCCAAACCCCGTTGGACTTGCCGCAGGGTTTGACAAAAACGCCACTGCACTGTCTGGCCTTGCCAAATCTGGATTTGGTTTTGTCGAAGTCGGCGCCGCAACACCTCGGCCACAGCCCGGCAATCCCAAACCGCGGCTGTTTCGACTGAGCGAAGACAAAGCAGCGATCAATCGCTTTGGTTTTAACAACGATGGCATGGAAGCCATCGGCGCGCGCCTTGCCAACCGCCCCAAAGACGCTGTCATCGGCCTCAACCTTGGCGCCAATAAAGATAGCGAAAACCGTGCAGAAGACTTCGCACGCGTACTGGCGCATTGCGGCGCGCATCTCGATTTTGCAACAGTCAATGTCAGCTCACCCAACACAGAAAAGCTGCGTGATTTGCAGGGCAAAGCCGCCCTCTCCGCGCTTTTGAGCGGCGTGATGGACACCCGCGACGCATTGGATCGGAAGATCCCAGTCTTCCTCAAAATCGCCCCGGATCTCAGCGATGTCGAACTGGGCGAGATCGCCGAAGTTGCGCAGGAAACAGGCGTTGATGCGATTATTGCAACCAACACGACACTTTCTCGCGATGGGCTCAGCAGCCCGCACAAGGCTGAGGCAGGGGGCCTGTCTGGCGCGCCGCTCTTTGAAAAGTCCACCCAAGTGCTCGCACGTCTGTCAGAACTGACAGAGGGTGCCCTGCCTTTGATCGGGGTTGGTGGCATAGGGTCCGCGGACCAAGCCTACGCCAAGATCTGCGCCGGCGCCTCTGCCGTGCAGCTCTATACAGCGCTTGTCTACGGCGGGTTCTCCCTTGCTGAAACAATCGTGCGGGAATTGGACGCGCTGCTGCAACGCGATGGCTTTGCCAATGTCGCAGACGCGGTTGGAAGCAAACGAAAGGACTGGCTATGATCACCATCTGGCACAACCCGCGCTGCTCCAAATCGCGCCAGACACTCGCCCTTGTTGAAGAACAGGGCGACGTCACAGTGCGGCGCTATCTCGAAGACGCGCCCAGCGCAGATGAACTCGCGGAAGTTCAGAAGCTCTTGGGCCTCAAAGCCATCGAGATGATGCGCACCAAAGAAAAGCGCTTCGCCGAGCTGGGTCTCAACAAGTCTGACGATGACGCGACATTGCGCGCCGCAATGGCAGAAAACCCGATCCTGATCGAGCGTCCAATTGTGCTTACAAACGGCAAAGCGGCAATTGGACGCCCACCAGAAGCTGTTCTGGACATCCTTTAAGCCGCTTCGCTCCAGACACCAAATCGGTCAAAAGTGCGCAGGGCTTCCGTCCTGCGCTCACCCGGCACCCATCAGCCCGACTGAAACACTGCACCAACTTCTGCCTTGATGATCCGCGCAATCAGTGCGCAATCCTCAAGCGAAAACGTCAGCGGGATGCGCATATCCACAATCCCCTTCAGGATCCGGTCAGATTTCGGCATTGGTGCGCTCGGGGCATAGCGCCAACTGTCGTAGCGGGATGTGAAGGCCACGGGCTCAGCGCCGCCAAACCACTTCAACTCAACGCCCCGTGCCAAACATCGCTTGAGCACGGCGTTGATTTTATCGACCGACCAATCCAACAACAAAAACTGGATCGAGCTGCCCACATAGCCTTCGCCTTCAGGCCGTTCCACAACGGTCAGCCCAGGCGTTTCGCGCAGCCCATCCAAGATCACATCGTGGCGCGCATTCCAGGCCGCCACGCTGTCAGAAAGTTTACGCAACTGCGGGCGCAATATCGCGGCACGCAGATGATCCATACGGCCCGAGACATTGGGTGTGTCATACTTTACGCGTTCAAAGACTTCCGCCTCGGGCACGGCCCCATTGCGCCCATAAAGCATGTAACTGCCCGACAAAATCGTGGCCCGCGCCATCAGCTCAGCGTCGTCACTGATCAGCAGGCCGCCTTCGCCCGAGTTCATGTGCTTGTAGGTCTGCGTCGAATAACACGCCATCTGCCCAAAGCGCCCCGATGGGACACCACGCCAGCTGCCGCCCATTGTGTGTGCGCAATCCTCGATCACGCGGATATTGTGCTGGGCGCAAATCGCCATCAGCGCATCCATGTCACAGATATGGCCCCGCATGTGTGACAGCATTAGTACATCAGCTTGGTCCGCTTTGGTTTCCAGATCATCCAGATCAATCACCAACCCCTCGGTCACGCCCACAAACACTGGCACAGCGCCGACGCTGGCAATAGCGCCTGGTACTGGTGCAAGAGTAAAGGCATTCGTCAGCACTTTGTCTCCAGCACCAACGCCCATGGCGCGCAACGCGCACCCCATCGCATACCCGCCAGATGCAACGGCAATGCAGAATTTGGCACCTACACTCTGCGCAAACTCTTGCTCTAAGAGAGAGGCCTCACCTACTTCACCCTCAGATAGGTTGTAGCGATGCAAACGACCTGTGCGCATCACGTCAACTGCAGCGGCAATCGCCTCTTCTGAAATCGGTTCTTGCTGGGTGAAATTGCCCTTAAACACTTCGCTCATCATGGCCTCCACACAGGTCGCGTCACATCAGCATTACGCAAGTTCACAGGCGGCTGCAATCACCCAACCGGATCAGCCAGAAGCGTCTCAACCACCTGTGGCAGAGACGCGAAGTCATGCAAAAGCGCCTCTGGCTCAAGCGCCGCCATGTCCTCCCCACTCGGGCCAAATGTCACCAATACGCTCGGCACCCCAGCAGCTTTTGCAGTGTTGCGGTCTGTGTCGCTGTCCCCGACCAGCAGGGTCTTGGCGGGATGCCCGCCCAAACGCCGCACAGTCTCGGCAAGTGGCGCTGGATCAGGCTTTCGCACCGGCAGAGTGTCCGCCCCAACCAACGCGCCAAAAGCGTCTCGCACGCCCAGAGCCTCCAACAGTTGCTGCGCCAGTCCTTCTGGCTTGTTCGTACAAATCCCCACGCCATACCCCTGCGCTGACAGCTGCGCGACCGCCTCCATTGCACCATCATAAAGCAGTGTATGTTCTGCAATAGCGCCGCCATAAGCTTCGAGCAAAACCGGATAATATGCTGTTATGGTTGCCTCATCCAGCGCCCCCACGCGCTTAAGCCCCTCAGTGAGCATACGTCGGCCACCCCGCAAGGCTACTCCCGCGTCGGTTTCTGGCCAAAGCACGTCTCCGTATCCCATCTCCCGGAAACAAAAATTGGCCGCAGCAATCAAGTCTCCGCTGGTATCCGCCAGCGTTCCATCCAGATCAAAAATGACGGTTTTCATACACTTGCCCTCTTCAGATGCGCGAGTTATCGCCAATGGCTGTTACAAGGCGCAACCTGAATTGAAGCTTGTCACCCTTGCACCCTTCCAGCACTCGGATAAAACGGGCACAATCGAAATTCAAAGAGAAAACAAATGAGCATAGCCCTCATCATCCTGGCCGCGGGCAAAGGCACACGGATGAATTCGGATCTGCCCAAGGTGCTTCACCCGATTGCAAACGCGCCGATGTTGATCCACGCCATGCAAGCTGGCCAGGCCCTGTCTCCAGAAAAAACGTTGGTTGTTGCAGGCCACGGAGCGGATCTGGTTGCGAAAGAAGTTTCTGAATTTGATCCTGAGGCCGAAGTGGTTCTGCAGGAAGAGCAAAACGGCACGGCGCACGCTGTGGATATGTGCCAAGAGGCCCTCGCTGATTTTGAAGGTGATGTGATTGTCCTCTTCGGAGACACACCATTTGTACGCGCTGAAACCCTCGAAAACATGGTCGCAGCCAAAGAGCGGAACGCAGTTGTTGTGCTTGGTTTTGACGCTGCAGATCCCGGAAAATACGGCCGCTTGATTATGAATGGCGATCAGCTTGAGCGGATTGTCGAGTTTGCAGATGCCTCCACAGATGAGCGCGCGGTCACTTTCTGCAATTCAGGGGTGATGCTTGTTGAAAGCAAAACACTCTTTGATCTGATCAGCGCAATTTCGTCTGACAATGCGCAAGGTGAATACTACCTCACTGACATCGTCGGCCTCGCACGTGAAAAAGGGCTGAATGTCACGGCTGTTTCTTGTGATGAGGCGGAGACGCTGGGCATCAACTCTCGCGCTCAGCTCGCTGAAGCTGAAGGTATTTTTCAGAAAAGTGCCCGCGCAGAGCTGCTCGACCTTGGCGTCACATTGCAACAACCCGAGACGGTCATGCTGTCTTTTGACACCGTAATTGGCAGGGACACCGTGATTGAGCCGAATGTCTATTTCGGCCCCAACGTGACCGTAGAAAGCGGCACGCGCATTCGCGCTTTTTCGCATCTTGAAGGATGTCATGTCTCTCGCGGCGCGGCCGTCGGCCCCTACGCTCGCCTGCGCCCCGGCGCGGAGCTCTCAGAAAACACCCACATCGGTAACTTTGTGGAAATCAAAAACGCCGAAATTGGCGAAGGCACCAAAGTCAACCACCTGTCCTATATCGGTGACGCCACTTTGGGCTCCGCGACCAACATTGGCGCAGGCACCATCACCTGCAACTACGATGGTGTCATGAAACATCACACCACCATCGGAAATCGCGCCTTTATCGGCTCCAACACAATGTTGGTCGCGCCAGTTGCTGTTGGTGACGAGGCGATGACCGGATCTGGATCTGTCATCACCAAGGATGTTCCTGACACGGCTCTCGCGCTAGCACGTGCCGATCAAGTCAACAAACCCGGTGTTGCCCGAAAATTGTTCGAATTGTTAAAGAAAAAGAAACAAAAACAGACATTGGAGAGCAAGTAATGTGTGGAATCGTTGGTGTTCTCGGCAGTCACGAAGCGGCCCCTATTCTCGTTGAAGCCCTTAAACGGCTCGAATATCGCGGCTACGACAGCGCAGGCATTGCAACCGTAAACGATGGCACGCTGGAACGTCGTCGCGCAGTTGGAAAGCTCGTGAATCTCTCCGACTTGCTGGTGCACGAACCTCTCCGCGGGAAGTCTGGCATTGGCCATACACGTTGGGCCACCCATGGTGCTCCCTCTGTGGTAAATGCGCACCCGCACCAAGCTGGGCCTGTGGCTGTTGTGCACAATGGTATCATCGAAAACTTCCGCGAGCTGCGTGAAGAATTAGCGAACGATGGGTTTTCCTTTGTCACGGAAACAGACACAGAGACAGTCGCTCTTCTGACGCAAATGTACATGAATACAGGGATGCAACCTGTTGAGGCCGCGCTCAAAACGCTTTCTCGCCTAGACGGTGCATTTGCGTTGGCGTTTTTGTTTTCTGGTGAAGATGACTTGATCGTTGCAGCGCGCAAAGGCTCTCCGCTGGCAATCGGCCATGGCGATGGTGAAATGTACGTAGGCTCCGATGCAATCGCTCTGGCCCCTTTGACCGATCAGATCACATATCTGGAAGAAGGCGACAGCGCGGTATTGAGCCGAACTTCTCTGGTGATCCGCGATGAAGCCGGCACAGAGGTGACACGAGAACAAAAAGTCATCAACGTGGATCAAGCGCAGGTCGACAAAGGCTTGCACAAACACTTTATGGCCAAAGAGATCGCTGAACAGCCCACTGTGCTCGGTCAGGCGATTGATCATTACCTTTCAAAAGACGGAAAATCGGTGGCTTTGCCTGATCAGGGCTTGGATTTCACCAAGGTCGACCGTCTCACCATGGTTGCGTGCGGCACCGCATACTATGCCTGTGTGACCGCCAAATATTGGTTTGAGCAAATCGCTGGTTTGCCTGTCGAAGTTGATGTGGCATCGGAATTCCGTTACCGCGAACCTCCTGTCACCAGCGGCACCGTTGCGTTGTTTGTTTCACAGTCGGGCGAAACCGCAGACACCTTGGCCGCCCTGCGCTACATGAGCGGGAAAGCGGAACAGATCGTCTCAGTTGTGAATGTGCCAGAGAGTTCCATCGCCCGTGAAAGCAATCTGGTCCTGCCAATTCTGGCAGGCGCAGAGATCGGCGTGGCCTCCACAAAAGCGTTTACCTGCCAATTAACCGTGCTTTTGATGCTGGCCCTGAAGGCCGCTCATGATCGAGGCAAACTGTCCGATGCGGAGCTGTCAACACATCTCACCGAGCTGCGTGGCGTACCTGGCCTCATCAATCAAGCGCTTGGTAGCGAAGCGCAGGTTGCGGCTGTGGCTGGCAAACTGGCGGAAGCGCGCGATATTCTATTTTTGGGACGCGGCCGCATGTTCCCGCTGGCGCTGGAGGGGGCGCTGAAACTGAAGGAAATCAGTTATATTCATGCTGAAGCTTACGCTTCTGGCGAGCTGAAACATGGCCCAATCGCTCTGATTGACAAACAAGTCCCTGTTGTGGTGCTGGCTCCGCATGATGAGCTGTTTGATAAATCGATCTCCAACATGCAGGAGGTTATGGCCCGCGCTGGCAAGGTGCTGTTGATTTCGGATTCCAAAGGCATGCAAGACGCCGCTGAGGGCGCTTGGGAAACCCTTCAGATGCCTCAGGTTTCGCCTGTATTGTCCCCCATCCTTTATGCTGTCCCTGCGCAACTGCTAGCCTATCATACGGCGGTTGCCAAAGGCACCGATGTAGATCAGCCAAGAAATCTCGCCAAGTCTGTGACCGTAGAATGACGCTGGACGACGCCCTCAGAGACCTCCGTGCGCTGATTGAACCGGGACGCGCAGATGGGATGCGCGCCTACCACAAGCAAACGCGGGAAGTGTTGGGGATTTCAAATCCCGCACTAAATGACCTTGCCAAAGCTTGGCGGCAAACGTTTAACGTAGAAACCCGCGTATCGCTGGCCAAAGCCCTGTGGGAAACCGACATCTTTGAGGCGCGTATTGTGGCTGCAAAACTGCTTACACAAGCGCGCCTGCGACCTGATGAGACGGCATGGGATTTGATTTGTTCGTGGGTGCCAGACTTTGACAGCTGGGCGATTGCAGACCATGCTTGCATGGCAGGACAACGTCGACTTACGGCAAATCCAGACCGGCTCGATACCGTTGAAAGCTGGACCACCTCTGATCATATGTGGACCCGCCGCGCGGCGTTGGTGATCACCCTTCCCTGGACCAAACAGAACAACCCAAAGCCAGCCGAGCTGGACGCGCGTGACCGTATTTTGCAATGGGCAGCGGGCTATGTCGAAGATCAGGACTGGTTCATTCAAAAATCCGTTGCGTGGTGGCTGCGCGATCTCTCCAAACACGACGAAACACGCGTTCGAAGTTTTCTGGAACTCCACGGAGACAGGATGCAGCCCTTTGCCGTCAAAGAGGCCGCAAAGTACTTAGCCTAAAGTTTTCGGCATCAAAAAAAATGCGGCGAAAAGTTACCTTTACGACTTTCGCCGCCCTTGCTCTGGCGCAGTGTCATGATTAACTTTCTCCTATGACAGCTCCATTGATTGATCCGTTCCACCGCGCTGTGAACTACCTGCGCGTTTCAGTGACCGACCGTTGCGACTTTCGCTGTGTCTACTGCATGGCAGAAAACATGACGTTTCTGCCAAAGAAAGAACTGTTGACCCTCGAAGAGTTGGACCGCATGTGTTCCACGTTCGTGCGATTGGGGGTGGAAAAATTGCGGATCACTGGTGGTGAGCCACTGGTGCGCCGCGATATTATGACGTTCTTCAAAAGCATGAAGCGTCATCTGGACAGCGGCGCTCTGAAAGAGCTCACACTAACAACCAATGGATCGCAACTCGAACGCTTCGCGGAAGAGCTCTATGCTTGTGGCATTCGCCGTGTGAATGTGTCGCTTGATACCATTGACGAAGGCAAATTCGCAGATATCACACGTTGGGGCCGTCTGCCGCAGGTTTTGCGCGGTATAGACGCCGCTCAAGCGGCTGGACTTCGGATCAAGCTCAACGCGGTTGCCCTCAAAGGCTTCAACGAAGACGAGCTCTTCACCCTCGCGGAATGGTGTGCCTCTCGCGACATGGATATGACCTGGATTGAGGTGATGCCCATGGGCGACTTGGGAAACGAAGACCGCCTCGATCAATACTGGTCGCTCAAAGACCTGCGCGCGCGCCTTGCTGAGCGTTATACGCTCACCGATCTTGCCGAGCGCACGGGGGGGCCGGCCCGTTATGTACGATTGGAAGAGACCGGTCAGAAAATTGGCTTCATAACGCCGATGACGCATAATTTCTGCGAAAGCTGCAACCGTGTACGTTTGACCTGCACAGGGCAGCTTTACATGTGCCTTGGCCAAGAAGATATGGCTGACCTGCGCGCGCCACTGCGCGGCAGTGAAAGTGACGCAGCACTGGAAAATGCGATCCGTGCTGCCATCGCCCTGAAACCCAAGGGCCATGACTTTGACTATTCACGTCAAAAAGTGGACGGTCAAATGTCGCGCCACATGAGCCACACTGGTGGGTGAAACCATTCTTGTCTAAGCATCGAGCGTGTCGCTCACGCCCGATACTTAGACCTGTAGTTGCGCGGCGCACACCCCTTTTCCAGCTTAAAGTCCCGGCTGAAATGGAACGGATCCGGGTAGCCGCACCGTATCGCGATCTGGGCCACCCGCTCGTCAGTACTGCGCAACAGATAGGCGGCAACGGCCATCCGCTCGCGCCGCAGCCATACAATTGGGCTTACACCCGCCTCATCACGAAACCTTCTGAAAAGTTGAGAATGGCTCAAGCCGGTTATCTGTGCCAAATCCGGAATGCGCCACGCCTTCTGCAGGTCACGACGCAGATGAGACTTCAGTTCCGCCATAGGTTCATCTTTGACAGACCCAATGGCAGCGTGCCGACTTGCAGACAATGCAGCCAGAATCTGCGCCACTTCCGCGTTTATCTGAGCACTTTCCCCAACGGCTTCTGCCGACAATTCATGTAGAATGTTTTCAAAGCACCCCGCGACCGAAGCAAGCTTCGGTGCAATCGGATTGGACGCGAAACCCAAGCGGTCAAAAAGTCGATCGATTCCCTGACCTCTGATTGACAGCCAAACATAGCGCCAAGGCGCGGTCGCACCTGCCCCATGCGCATAAGCCCGCGCTGTATCTATCCAGGCAAGGGTCTCAGCTTTTGCCAAAAACCGCGTATCGCCGATGTCTACATGGCCTTCCCCGGAAAGCGTGTAGATCAATACGTGCTCATTATAATTTCGGCGCACCATGTCACTGTTATGGTGCGCCAAAGTTCTGCCACCCACGGGCACGCTGTAGGGCCAAACGGCGTCGCTACCTTGCTCTGACGCAAAGTAAATTTTGTAGTCTTCGGTGGTCGTAGTCATTAGGTGTCTTTAGATTTGGGTGTCCGGTACTTGAACTTCCATCCCGTCCATATTTTCGCCAATCGACACCTGACAGCTCAGTCGGCTGGTTGGTTGAGGATCGATTACGAAGTCAAGCATGTCAGTTTCGTCGCTATTTGGTGCTGGCATGCGATCAAACCAGTCTTGCGGCAGCACGCAGTGGCATGTCCCACAGGCCCCTGCCCCACCGCATTCCGCAGCAATACCTTCAACGCCAGCACCAACTGCGGCTTGCATAAGCGTATCGCCAGCATTCGCATGTGCCTCGATACGATTTCCACTGGCTTCTAAAAAAGTGACTGTGATCATCAGATTCTGTCTTTCCGTCTGAACTTAGCGGCGCTGCCAATGGACGCGCAGCGCCTCAGGCCCACGCACTGAGAGGCCGCGTTTGTATTCCGGCGCTGCCTCGGCCAATTCGATCGTTGCAAATCGTGCGTTCAGGGTCGAGAAAATCACATCCATATCCAAGCGTGCCAGGTGATTTCCCAGACAAAAATGCCCGCCGCCCCCAAATGCCATATGCCGGTTCGGCGCGCGCGCGACGTCGAATGTGTCAGGCTGTTCAAAACGGTCTGGATCACGATTTGCGGCACCATAAAGCAAGCCAAATCGTGTCCCTGCGGGGAAGCGCATGCCGCCCACTTCGCAGTCTTCCGTGGCGAACCGATGAAAAAATGGCAAAGGCGATTCAAAGCGGAACATCTCTTGCACCGCCGTTTTCATAAGTGAGCCGTCTGCACGCAGGCGATCATGCTGATCGGGGAACTTCAGCAAGGCATGCATTCCGCTGCCAAGCACATCGATCGTCGACCCATGTCCCGCCATTAGGATTAGCATTGCGGTCGAAATCAATTCGTCTTGGCTAAGCCGCCCTTCATCACGATGGCTGACCAAACGTGACAGAAGATCATCTTGCGGCGCTTTCTCCCGAGTGTCCAAAAGCGCGAGCAGATACTCATAGAATTCCTTGGTTGCCTGCTCCGCACGCTGTTTGTCAGCGTCTCCGCGACCAGGGTCAAAATAACGGACAACTTCCTCTGACCAGTGGCGCAACAACGGGCAATCCTCATCCGGAACGCCCAGCATGCGGCCAATGATGTGCCCGGGTACATGCGCGGCAAACTCCCCGACAAAATCAACTTCGTCTTGATCACTCAACTCGTTCAAAAGGCGGTCAACAAAGCTTTGAATGGCGTCGCGCTGCTTCGAAATCATGGCGGGGGTGAACTCCCGAAACACCACCTTGCGCAAGCGGCTGTGGGTTTCCCCCTCGCTTTCAAGGAGATTCACCTGAACAAAACGCTCATGGTAGGGCATGTCATGAAAATTGATCGCCCGTTTTTGGCGTTGCCGCTCTTTTTCACCAATGAAGGCTTCGTTGTTGCGCAACATGGTTTTGTTGAGCGCGACCGCCTCAACATCTGACATCCGCGTCAGCATCCATGTGTCAATTTCTTCATAATAAAATGGGGTCTGAAGCGCCCTCATAGCGGCATAGCTGGGATAGGGATCTGCTGCAAAGGCCGACCCGTGCGGGTCGAATTCCATTGCTGGCTGGGAAATCTGTGGCATTGCGACCTCGTTAGCTGCGCAGGCGCACAGTATTCATCAGACACCTTAAATTAAATGCAGAATTCTCCAATTCACATAGATGGTTATCGCATAACTTGTTAATCGCCAAAAATTTTGCGCAATACGCGAGCGGCAAGCGGTGCCCCCACGATCACCACCACTATTCTTGTCAGATGATGCGCAATGACAAATCCAAGATCCGCACCAGTCACGATGGCTAGGATTGTCATCTCTGCCTGACCACCGGGCGCAAAAGCCAAAAAGGCTTCCATAGATGGCGCCAACCCCAATACTGTCACCAATTCGGCAAAACTAGCGGCCACAAACGCAAGCACCACCATGAATGCGAGCCCTGAGAGCACCACAGACTTCAGCTCACCAAGCGTGACACCGACATAATGCACGCCAATCACCACACCAATAAAGAATTGCGCCGCCAAAATTGCTTCGGCCGGAGGTCGAGAATGGATAAACCCGCTCAACGTCAAGACAGCTGAAACAATCAATGGCCCTAAAATGCTCGCGCCAAAGAGGCCGATCCGTTCGCCGCCTTTCCAACCAAACCAGGCTGCCCCCGCCATCAACACGAGTTCTTTCAGCTCGATGTCTGCAGCCGGCTCCCCGATTGGGTTGGAAAAGCTGACATCATAGAACGAGATCAACAAAATCGGCGCCAAGGTGACGATCACCAACACCCGTGTCGCGTGGAGCAACGAAAGAACCCGCGTATCGGCGCCGGCGTCTTGCCCAAACAGGATCATGTCCTGCAATCCACCAGGCATCGCCGCGTAGTAAGCCGTGGCTCCATCAAACTTGCACACACTGCGGAAGAACGGCACGCCAACACATCCGATGACAGCGATGTAAATCGGCACCAAGACAAGGCTTCCCGCCATGCTGGGCAGTTCTGCAACTACGTCTGGCGTGATGGATGTGCCCACCGCAACACCAAGGATGGTACGCGCGCCTGCTGTCACCTGTCCAAATCCCGTCAAACGTGCCCCCAAAAGGGCCGCGACAAGACAGGCCGACATCGGCCCAAACAGAAACGGCAAAGGCAATCCCAATAGGCTAAACAACACTGTCCCGATCACAGCCACCACGAAAGTGAAAGCGCGCAAGCGCATATTGGGCATGGGTCTTCCTAATCTGATTGACGCGACGAATCCACCTGTATACATTTGGATGCAATTTGACAAGGTCAGGCAAGCCGGAGCGCGAAATGGACACACCGATGCCACTGGAAGGACTGCATGGAAACTCCGCATACAGCGCGCTTCTCAATGAAATTCGGGACGGCCATCTTTCCCCTGGGGATCGGCTCCGAGAGACAGAGCTCGCCAAACGTTTCAACATCAGCCGCACGCCGGTGCGCGAAGCCATTCGACTGCTCGAGGCAGATGGGCTGGTCACGCATTTGCCACGTGTGGGTGCAACGATACGACGCCTGGACTATTCTGAGGTCATGGAACTTTACGAAATGCGCGTAGTGCTCGAATGCACTGCAGCGCGCATGGCAGCACGCGCAGCGTCAGACGTCGAAATTGCCGAACTCAGCGCAATCAGTGAAATGTTGGCTCAGGTTGGTGAAGGTACCGAAGCGTCCCGCCTAAATCGGCAGTTTCACCTTGCGCTTCTCAATGCAGCTAAAAATCGTTTTTTGACCAAGTCTATGTTTAATCTGCAGAAAGCCATGTTGATTTTGGGGCGCACAACGCTCGCAGACCCCGAAAGGTATCAAAATGCGATCCTCGAACACCAAGCAATCTTAGAAGCGCTGACAAGGCGGGACGGTGAAGCCGCAGAAACTGCGATGCAAGACCATATCATCGCTGGCCAACGCGCCCGTATTCGCGCGCTGCGCATTGATTTGGACAATCCCAACGCGGTTTGATCAGCGCGCCGCGGCTTTCGAGTATTTTAAAGAAAAAAACACCAATTTTGGCGAAACTGTTTTGAACTTCGCGCGACCCTAGGCGCTTCCGGCAGAAGGCTTGCCTCAATGTTCAAACTCTTCCTGCCAGCTGTTCTGGCACTCGTGGCATTATGCGCCATTTTGTGGCTGCCTGAGGCGGCGCGCTCGGCAGAAAACCTACCCGTTCTTTTCTTGGCCCTGTTGGTGCATTTGCCTGCGTTCTTGCCAGTGTCGCAACATGGCAAGCTGCTGACAACCAAAGTTAAACTGCTCAACACATACCCCGAAGTGCTCATCCCCCCCTGCCTAGCGATCGCCTGGCTCTTTATCGGCGGATCATTCCAAGTCACGCTGCAGGTTTGGCTGTTCGCTGCGGCAACGCTTTCTGCGATCTGCCTATGCTACGCCGCTGTTCGCATATGTGATGCGAAAGTCGCGCGCATCCAGAGTAACGCGTGCCGCGTGGCGACCATGTCACCAGCGAGCACTGCCGATATTGCAAAACGTCACATATATCTCATCCGCTGCGCACTGACTGCGCTGTCATTGACCGCCATATTTGCAACGGCAGCAGACGCCTTGTTGCCGCATGCGCTCCTGATACTCCCTATCGCGCTCAGCCTCGCCGCAGTTGCCTTGACGGCACTGACACTGCATCAAGAACGCAGTGCCCATGCTGACCTGGCACCGCTTCTCCGCGACTTTCTGGCAAGACAATTGCAAGCCTCGCCTGCCCAAGTGGCTGTCTATCATGCGGGCACATCCAAAGCCGATATCTCCGCCACCAAAGCTCTATGTGAACACCTAAATGAAGCGCACGAACCTTATGTGCTGATCGTACGCGAACGCAGCGCTTTAGAAGACTTGCAAAAACTCTCGCCACAGCACCTCTGGCACGCAGAAAAGCTCGGCGCACTTGCCGACTGTGTACAGCCACAGATTCGCACAGTGCTCTATGCTCAGGACCATCCCAAGAACAGCCACTTTACCCGCAACACACAATTCGAACATGTTCTGATCACGGCATTTAATCCGCTTGAGCGCGCCCCCGCTCTGCCACAGACCGTCGCGCTCTACCAAAAGATCCTTGCACCAACGGAAGCGCATGCGCGGAATTGGCAATCCAACGCGACACTGGATTTAGTTTCACGCATCGTCACCAAACATCCAAATGTGCCTGATCTTTACGCCCCGCGCCCTTGGATCGGTCGTACGGCCGCATGACGGGCGCGGCTTTATATCTGGGCGCAATTACATGCGTGTTGGTCGGAGAAACCTGGCTCAGGTTTAGCCTGCACAAGGCGCAGCGTAGCTGCACCGTTTCCTCACTCACTCCCCAAAGCACTCCCGTCTCTCGAAATCACCTATCCGCACAGGGCTTAACTGCAACAGCGCTTCTCTGTCTTTTGAGCGGCTTGTGGGCAACGCCAGACAGCGCGGCACCGCTCTTCATCGCGCTCCTTCCCTTTGGCTTGCGGATCAGTCTATCACGGCTGACACGCGCACACATCAAACGCAGTGCAGCGGTTCATAGCCTTCAGACATTACGGCACCCCAAGCTAAAAAGGGCACGCATAGCGCTCTATTTCTCTGAACCAAGGCTTGCAACGCCCTATCAGGTGACAATGTGGCTCAAGCCACTGCTGTCTCTCAAGGAGCCCTTTGTCATCCTCTTGAAAGAACGCAAACATCTCCAGCATTTTCCAAAGTCCGACCTCTATGAGGTCCTCATCATTACCGACTTGCCAGAGAAAACCGCGTTCTTGCCAACATCCGTAGAAGTGCTGTTTTACGTCAACAACAGCATGACAAACCTGCCGGTTGTTGCCGCAAACCCAAACGTCACACATGTCCAGCTGCTGCATGGCGACAGCGACAAACCACCCAGCTACAATCCGATGTCTGCGATCTATGATCGTTTGTTCGTCGCAGGAGAGATGGCCATCGATAGATACGCACGCCATGGCGTGATTATCCCGCGCGAAAAGTTCACGATTGTCGGCCGCCCACAGTTGCCCCGCACCAAGAACGCAGCCTCAACTTCAAAAGCATGCAAAACCGTGGTCTACATGACCACATGGACCGGCATGTTTGATGACAGCAATTTTTGCTCTCTCGCTCAGGCGCAAAAAATCGTGGAACAAACTCTGACCAGTGCAGAGCCGCTTGAGGTTATATTCAAGCCACACCCCTTATCCCTGAAGGCGCCTGACTGGCCTGATTTGAAAGATCAGCTGTTGAAATCAACCAACGTGATGTCGAAAGGCTCCACCTTTCGTATCGCGACAACTGAAGAAGATGTTTTTGATCTTTATGAACGCGCGGATCTGCTGATCAGCGATGTATCCTCAACATTGATAGATTTCTTGGCAACGGGAAAACCGTATATTGTCACCAATCCCAATGCCTATTCAGAAACAGACCTTACCTCATTCCCGAGCGTCGCTGGCGGCTACCTCACCTCACGGGATGCAAGCAATCTTCCAGACCTGATGGCAACCAGCTTTACAACAGATCCACGCGCACAGAATCGAAAGGCACTACGCGACTACGCCCTTGGAGATCACGATAGTCCGGCAGGAGCTGCCTTTCAAAACGCCTGCCGCCAGTTGCTCGATGACCGAGGAGAAAAGTCGCCAGACAACAGTCGCAAACATACCCGACCTTGTGAGCCAGAATTCAATTTGTAGATTTCTTACGAGAGACCTCTTCACTATGGGCGCAAGCTCCTCCGCCTAGCGGCAGCTCAGCCAGTCTCATTTGCAGCAAATACGCCAACTGAACGACTACCGGCTGGCGTCGGTAGGATCAGCGATATGGTTTTCCAGGTACTGAATTACAATGTCTTCCGTAATGGCCCCGTTGGTGGTTTAAAAATACCCGCGCCCCCAATAGCGCCTACGCAACGCGGGAAACTCGCGTTGCACCTTGTAAGATGAACGCCCCTTCATCTTGCGCACCAAATCACTGATCGCGAGCTTTGGCGGAAGCGAGACGAACATATGGACGTGATCGCTCGACAAAACGCCGCGCAAGATGTCGACTGCGTTCTCCCGACAGACCTGACGGCAGAAGCCACCACCCTCATCCGCTCTCTGCTGGAGGAGATCCGACTAATCCCCAATGCGGAAGGCCCCATGGACATTGAGCTTGTTGGCGAGCTGGCGGGTTTGCTTGCGTTAGGTCAAACAAAATCGGCCTCGAAGGGTTATGCTTCGGGCCGTTCTGTATCGTTGGTTGCGGGAGTAGGATTTGAACCTACGACCTTCAGGTTATGAGAGAGGTTAGGCGTCGTTGCACGGTTTGCGCCTTTTTGCGACCCTCTACCCTATCTTATTGAATCCATTGTTTTTTAATTGACGACGATTGCGCCTCAGCTCTACGCCTTATTCCAAGATTTGCGCCCAACTGCTTCCACAGTGCTTCCAAAAGCGGGCCAGAGACGGAGAAAACACGATGCCAAAACTGACCAAACGCAGCGTTGATGCCTTTGAAGTGCGCCCCAAGAGTTACTTTGAATGGGACAGCGAAATCAAAGGGTTTGGGGTGCGCATCATGCCTTCGGGCACCAAGACCTATCAGGTGCAATATCGCAATGGGGGCCGCACCCGGCGGGCGTCGATTGGGCGGCATGCAACATCACCGCAGAACAGGCTCGCAATCGCGCCAAAGAGATCATGGGCGAATTGTCCAAAGGCGAGAACCCGGTGGAAGAGATCGCCCAGCACCGCCGCGCGCCGACCGTGGCTGCGCTATGTGAGCGGTTCTTTGAGGAACATGCCAAAGAGCGCTGCAAACCCAGCACACAGGGCGAGTATCGCCGCGCCATTGACCTGTTTATCAATCCTGCCATCGGGTCCTTTAAAATTGTGGATGTGGAGCGCAAAGACATTGCGGAGCTGCACCACAAATTCCGTAACAAGCCTTATCAGGCCAATCGCACACTTGGCGTGTTGTCCAAGATGTTCAATCTGGCGGAAATCTGGGGCCTGCGTCCTGATGGCTCAAACCCCTGCCGCCATGTCCCTAAATACCGTGAACAGAAGCGTGAGCGTTATCTGAGTCAAGGTGAACTGCAACGGTTGGGCACGGCGCTGACAGAGGCGGAGGACGATGGCACAGAGACATCCCATGTGGTCGCCGCCTTTCGCTTGCTAATCCTGACTGGATGCCGATTGGGCGAAATTCAAACCCTGCGGTGGAGCTACATCACAGATCGCGGCATGGAGCTGCCAGACAGCAAGACAGGCGCGCGGCTCATTCCCCTACCCCAAGCCGCACGCGCCATCCTGAGCGCCCTGCCACGGCGTCCTGACAACCCATATGTGATCATCGGAAAGCAACCGGGTGGCTATACCACAGACATGCAGAAACCTTGGCGGCGCATTCGCAAGCGCGCGGGTCTCTGCGATGTGCGCATTCACGACCTGCGCCATACCTACGCCTCCAACGCGGTGTCGTCTGGTATGCCCATTCAGATGGTCGGGCGTTTGCTTGGCCATACGCAAATTCAGACAACCATGCGCTATGCGCATTTGGCGGATGATCCGGTACGGCGCGCCGCTGAAGAGAACGCAAGAATGCTCGAAAATGCACTGAATGTACCGGAAAATCACACTGTGAATTTGTGTTCTATTTCATGACTGTTCGGTACTTTCGAATACATTTAACACCTCGTTGTTTCCGCTCAGGGGCAAGTACAAATACTCAACCTAGCAAACTTGCCGCTGAGCAGAGATTGCTTCGTTAGTTCAGCTTTGAGTTAAAAATCGCCCACCAAAACAGCGTAAAAGGCCAGATTTTGTGCCCAGTTCAAAATTTCGAGGCGTGAAGATGCACACTTTTGCACTGATTTGAACAGTTCCACATTACTGACAAAGATCAGAAAATGAGAGCATCACAGTAAACTAGGAACGCTGTCATGCACTTGAACAATACAAAACAACCAAAAAATGACTCAATGGTCGAAAGCGACTATCTCGACGGCTTCATTGACGAAAAACAAGCCGCTAACTTTATGTGCCAAAGCGTGCGCACAATCCAGAAATGGCGCGTAACTGGTTACGGTCCCAAGTTCTACAAATCAGGCCGCTCTGTGCGCTATCGCCGCCGTGATCTGCTGGCTTGGGGCGAAGCCCGCCGCGTTGGCAGCACCAGCGCTTACACCACCGCTTAAGCAAATTAACTCAGATCGCGCGAACTGGGAAACAAAGAGTACGCTCTCTGTTTCCCTCGTTTAACATTCTCCGTACATGGCATTTGGAGAATGTAGAGGCCAATCGCGCCACTCCAATATGGCCTACAGCAACAAATCGTCCTCAGAGAAGCCGACTGCGGCCGTTTCAAAATCAATTGCAAAGTCTGATCCGCCGCCATCAACATTGACATAGAGGCGTTTAAAATCTGCACTGATCCGGACTTCACCAATCCCGTCAGTGTAGAGAGATCCACCACCGACACCAACAAATGTCAGCCCATCCATCACGTTTCGAAGGTCTATCGTATCTTCGCCAGAAACAAAGTCTGCAATCACATCACGATCTGCATCAAATGAGCTGTCAGAAATGTTGTGAAACACAAAGACATCATCCCCCGATCCCCCGATCAACGTATCAGCATCTGCTCCGCCGATAAGGGTGTCGTCTCCACCTCCACCGTTCAGGGTGTCCTGTCCACCACCTCCGATTAGACGGTTCACATACTGATTGCCCTCTAACCGATCCGATCCGATGTCTGACCCCGTCACGGCTTCGATTGAAGAAAACGCCACATCATTGTGGTCCGAACGCCCTATACCTATCAGCAAGTCAAAAGGGTTCACTTCATATGTCCGTGCAGTGAGATCCACATACACACCTGCTTCGCTACTGGCATAAGTTACAGTGTCAATTCCACTGCCTCCACTAAAGGAGTCTTGGCCTGATCCTCCTTCAAACACATCATCTCCTGCGCCGCCTAGGAGCGTGTCATCTCCTGCGCCACCAAAGAGACGATCGTCCCCTTCGCCACCATCGATCACGTCATCTCCTGCATTTCCAGACAGAACATCATCGTGATTGTCGCCTTCAATTTGGTCGTCGCCCTCGCCACCTCTAATCGTATCCCGCCCCGCAAGGCCACGCAGAGTATCGTTGCCGCCATGGCCCCACAGTTCATTCACTTCACCGCTGCCGACGAGATAGTCATGACCAACCTCGGACCCTTCGATGTTTTCAAAACCAGTTATCAAACTGTCGAGGTGATCTTTACCAGTTACTAAGTTGACAGAAACATCCTGATTAAAGTCGGCAAACGAAACTGTGTCATTGCCGCTTCCACCGTGCAATGTATCCACACCCAGCCCACCGTTTACGAGATCGTCCCCACTGCCAGCCACAATGGAGTCGCTCCCGTCACCACCAAACAAGCGGTCTTGTCCAGCGCCACCGTCAAGTGTGTCATTCCCCTCATTGCCGGCAAGGGCATCGTTGCCGACACCTCCAAAGAGTGCATCATGCCCTTCACCGCCCCTCAACAGATCGTGCCCATCCTCGCCTACAAGAGTGTCGTCGCCACCAAGACCTTCCAGATCATTGTTGCCATCATCCCCTGTCAGGCCATCAGCGGATTCATTCGACCCGATGAGGTTTTCTATCGAGATATAGGAATCTCCGCTTGAGCTGTGGCCGGTCATAAGGTCTACAATGACGCCAGAACCGTGAGCTTGGTAGCTCACGGTATCGGAGCCACTTCCACCAACAAATCTATCGCTCCCGGATACATCATGCAGCAGGTCATTGCCCTCGCCACCTTCCAGAGTGTCGTCGCCTGAACCGCCAAACAATGTGTCATCCCCGCCAAACCCGCGAAGATGATTATTGCTCCCAGATCCGGACAACGAGTCATCCCCAACATCCGATCCATCAGCGTTTTCAAAACCGACAATCGTGTCCCCGCTGTTGTTTGTATTTGTCGACAGATCAAGAATGACGCTTTCATTGTTCCTGAAATAGGACAGCGTGTCTGTGCCACTTCCGCCATTCAGGCTGTCGTTGCCCTTTCCGCCATCGACAAAGTCATTCCCCGACCCTGAACTCACTGTGTCATCGCCATCGCCAGCAAAAATGCGGTCGTCTCCAGAACCACCCAGGACAGAATCCGCACCTGCATTTCCTGCAATCACGTCATCCCCCAAACCACCAATCAGTGTGTCGGAGCCGCCATCGCCCAAAAGCGTGTCATCTCCTTCCTCCCCTTCAAGTCGATCATCTCCTCCTAAGCCTTCCAAACGATTGCTGACTTGCGTGCCCAAAAGAGTGTCGTTGCCAATATTGGACCCAATCGCATTCTCAAATCCTGAGAGGATATCTCCGACGTTATTGACGTTGGAATCGAGGTTTACTGATACATGTTCGGAGAGATCCGCAAACGACACCGTATCGTTTCCTGAGCCACCATGCAGGGTATCGTCCCCTGCTCCTCCCTCAAGCAAATCGTTTCCGGCCCCGCCAACAAGGGAGTCGTTACCTCTCAATCCTCTCAAAACATTGTCTTGAGTATCTCCGATGATCCGATCGTCGCCGTCCACATGATCCGATCCAATCACACTTTCGATACTTGTGAGACTATCCCCACTGTTGTTTGTGCCATCTGCAAGCTCGACAACCACGCCACTGGAACGCCCCTCATAGGATACCGTGTCCTGCCCCGTTCCACCGTGAAACACGTCAACGCCGGAATGGTCTATCAACAGATCATTTCCGTCGCCGCCATGCATCAGATCATCACCTGAACCTCCCATGAGCGTGTCATCGCCATCGCGACCGCTAAGAGTATCTCGATTATCACCACCAGTGAGCATGTTAGCGGCGGAATTTCCTGCCAGTGAATTATCCGCAGTATGTGAGCCAATGAGATGTTCGATGTCGCGGTAGCTATCGCCGCTAGAACTGGTTCCCGCCTCAAGATCGATATCTACACCAGATCCATGACTTTCATAGCTGACTGTGTCTTCACCGCTGCCACCGTCAAAAACATCCCAACCTGAGTGATCGATGAGCAGGTCATTGCCGTCGCCACCAATCAGCACATCGTCTCCTGTGCCACCAAGGAGTGTGTCATCGCCGTCAAGACCATTGAGCACGTTGTTCCCCAAAGCCAAGACATCTTCTGAGGTCGCCACGCTGTCACTGCCCAACCGCGTTGGCTGCTTGACGCGTCATATTGGTCGCTCCTACGCAGTTCAAAAGTATCGTCCCCTGAGCCGCCACTGTAGAGATCATCACCGCGCCAAAATGTTAAAGTGTCATCGCCCGCGCCGCCATACACCACATCATCATGCTTGCCACCATCTAGGCTGTCGTTGCCCTCGCCTCCGTAAAGGCGATCATCGCCTTCCTCTCCAAAGAGCCTGTCGTTTCCGTCGCCTGCCTGCACAAAGTCATCGTCCGATCCGGCAAAAATACGATCATTGCCCGCGCCACCAGAGATATAGTCATCTCCGTTGGAACCGCTCACCGTATCATGACCATCGCCGCCGAACACAACATCATCGCCGCCGCGCCCATAGAGCAGATCATTGCCCTCATCACCTGACAGCTCGTCGTCACCATCATGGCCCGCCAGCGTGTCGTCTCCCCCGCCTCCTGAAACACGCGCATCAAAATCTCCGTTTGCCGCGCCGGTATCGTTCACCGTGATCGTGTCATCCCCTTCGCCCCCTACGGCGATTTCCAATGTGTGAGTTGTAAGATCTAAACGCACCCCAGACGTGTCTTCGATATAAACTGCATCGATACCATCTCCTCCGGAGACATAGCCGTCAGTCAGATCATCTCGGTCCACAAACAAGACATCGTTACCACTACGTCCTGCGAGACGGTCCACCCCCGCGCCTCCAGACAAAAAGTCGTCTTTTGCGCCACCAAGGAGTGTGTCGTTGCCATCTGCGCCTGTAATTTGGACATTACGTGTGAAATCCGTTGCATCAAGCCGGTTGTCTCCAGCATTCCCAGAAACACCAGAGATCGCGTTGGTCGTGAGATCCACATCAGTTGAAGCGGTGCCCTCCAATTCCACAAAACGGTACTCTTCACCCGTCTCAAACTCGATACTGTAACCATCGGCAGTCTCCACCCGCTTCCAGCCGTGTTCTGTGTAAGCCAGCTCCAGATCGCCAACCCCGCCTTCAACCACGACCCCCTCACGGGTGTAGGAAGCCAGCCCTGCCAGCGTACTGCCAAACACCGTGATATCGTCCTCACGGTCATCAAACGCTGCGCCGTTGTCATAGGTCAGGTTGATCTCGGTGATGCCCCAGTCAGCCAGCGTCTTTAACTCTCCGTCATCCGTCACAGCATCCTGATCCAGATCCTGCCAAATGCGCAGCTCAGACCACACCGCGTCCGAGGCATTCAGCACACCATCGCGGTTGAGATCAAAGGCGCGGCCCAGTGCCTGTAAATCGGTATCAGACGTATTGCCCCAGAGCGAAAAAGCTATTTCGCGCGCCTGATCTATCTTGCCGTCGCCTCCACCACGCGAGCCATCCGCATTCAGGTCGAGGACAAGGAAGCCGTCATCCGCAGCAGCCCAAGTCGCTTGCTCTTTGTAACCGTCATCATCCCAGTCAAAATAAATTGGATTGCCAAAGGCGAGTTCGACACCGTCGAAGTCAAGGTCAATAACAACGGGCTGAACGCCAGAGTAGTCAGGGTTGTCGGGCAAGCTCGGATCCGGCGTGCCATGTGATTGATCCCCATTGCCGCCATGCCATTCACCGCCAGAAGGAGACCAATCATCGCCAGTGGTTGTACCAGTCGAACCCTGATCCGTTTCGTGGCCAAGGCTGTTCCCAGAACCACTGCCGCTATCATTTCCGTTCCATGGATCTTTGTCGCCAGAATCGCCGGGGTCTCGAGATTCGCTGGGGTTGTTCGGTGTTTCCGGAGATTGAGGGGAAACATAATCGCCATTATGCGCGTTTTTAGGCAGGTATCCGTTATAAGCATCCTCAGCTATCGCATCCAATGCATTCATTGCGTCTGAAATCGAAATCGTTCCATTTTGCCCTACTGCTCTTGAAGACGACACTTTGCCAATCGGACTGGAATAGACAATTTCTGTATCTCGAATTGTTACGTCCAAAGTGTAACCTTCGGTGTACACTCCAAGACCCAAAAGGTCTGTGGCTCCAACTCCAGTTGTAGTGAACGTGTCCCCATTGGACAGGTTTTTTTGCACCCCTGCGGTGATTCCTCCAATGGACGTTCCAGAAGGGGTTCCTACTCAAAGATAACTCGTCCAGCCTTCCAAGCCGCCTCTGATGCTCGCGCTTCCCCACCTGTCAGCGGAAACGCCCAATGATGCAGACATGTAGACGCTAATGGTAAATCCATTTTCATCATCAATACCCGCCGCCACCCCAACAAAAGCGAACTCGCCGTAAATTCCACGCTCTGCCATTAATCTTCTTCTTGAATTACCATTAGTTCTCTAAAAGCAAGCATTCCTAACGAGTTAGATTGGCTGCCGTACCAACCTGTAGGACCTTCCAAAGACTTTAGTAGCCTCGTAACAACGAAGGGCAGAATTCCTCGAAAAACTGCAAAAAACGCTCCGATAAACAGAAACCAATTTCCAATAACTTCAGGTTTCGAGTAGGGTTCGTTTTTTGTCACCAACAGACCCCCAACAATTAGAAAGCCTAGGCCAAGCATAAAGAAAGCGAGGGCACGCCGTTTGGTAATTTTAAACATTATCTGCCTTTTAGTCCGGCGTAGTCGATGCAAAAGCAGACCTTTTTGTCACCTGCTATCTCAGCGCGAACAATCAAACTGTTAGCTGTTCCAGAAACCTACGACAAAACATTTGGGGTTTTGAAAGGTCTATGGTCGGTTGATCTTTGGTCACTGTGTACACTCACTTGCTGCGTTGCGCAAAATTTTGAGTGTTTGAAACGTCAATAACAATCTGGAAGTGTACACACAGCCAACAACATGACCGATGCGATCACGCGCGTTGCCCAATCGCCACACTCAGTTTCCCGCTCCAATTGCTTCCAGAGTGCTTCCACGGCGAAGGCTCAAGCGCTATCACCCAATGAGGAGAGCACCTTAAGTCGTTGTATCTATTTTCAGATTTTGGTTGCGGGAGTAGGATTTGAACCTACGACCTTCAGGTTATGAGCCTGACGAGCTACCTGGCTGCTCCATCCCGCGGTGGTGTTGATCGCGTGCTTTTTTGTGCTTCGATCTGTTTTCCTTCAGGT
>NZ_JAGHQX010000040.1 GCF_017744095.1 Shimia sp. R10_1
CGCCATAGACCAGCTCAGAACACGCCATGCCCGGGAAGATCTCCACGCCCAGCTCTTCGGCCTGTTCCGCCATCCAGCGACAGACATTGCCCATGGAGACAATGTAGTTGCCGTGGTTGTTCATCAGCGGTGGCATCGGGAAGTTTGGGATGCGGATTTCGCCGGCTTCGCCCAGCATGAAGAAGTTGTCTTCTTTCACCGGGGTATTGAGCGGCGCGCCTTTGTCTTTCCAGTCCGGAATCAGCGCATCCAGACCGCACGGGTCCAGAACCGCACCAGACAGAATATGCGCCCCAACCTCAGAGCCTTTTTCCAACACCACAACGTCGAGGTCCGCATCAAGCTGTTTCAGACGGATCGCAGCTGACAGACCCGCAGGGCCCGCGCCAACAATCACAACATCATACTCCATGGCTTCGCGTTCGATTTCGGTCATCTTCAAATCTCCCTGGCGTGGGTGGTTAACGGGGGGCGAGGCCCGTTGTTGCTGGGCGCGTAAATGAAAAGCGCAGCCGAGCCTGAAGCCCGGCTGCTGCGATGCGCTGTCCAGCTTATCCGAGTTTTTCGGTGAGGGCTGGAACGGCGTCAAAGAGGTCTGCGACGAGGCCGTAGTCTGCCACCTGGAAGATTGGGGCTTCTTCGTCTTTGTTGATCGCGACGATGATCTT
>NZ_JAGHQX010000004.1 GCF_017744095.1 Shimia sp. R10_1
CCTGGTGCTCTTTCAAAATGCCAATGATCTGTTCTTCGCTGAAACGGCTTCTTTTCATCGTCTGTCTCCTCAGTTGGAGAACAGGCTAACCAAAATTTCAGGACATTTCAGGGGAGCAGGTCAGTCCCCTCACACACCCCTAAGTCTCGGGGATTACTTAGGCAATCAACGGGTCTCTGAGACTAGGGCGGAGAGAAATATCAGTAAAAACTAAAATCAGCTCGACTTACGAACATCGATGGGGTCTATAACTTACTCGAAAATTCTACCATTTTTGTTTTGGTACAATTTATACGATTTCGACCCAGCTCACAGGCTTCAACCAGACAATTGTAGAAATTTCTGCTGGAAGTCTGCTTTATCCAATTGGTATGAGCTCTTTGGAGTGTAACCGTTTGGTTCCAAAAATCTTGGTCAGTAAGAAGTCTAATCGCCATTTCAGCCCAACCAGATACGTCGCGTTCGTCGAAAATCGTTTGCTGAGGTTGCCGGCCTGAAACATCCGAATGACTAAAAGTCAAAATGGGAATTCCACTTCGCCTCGCAACACTTGCCCCTCCAGATCCGCCAGTAAATCCCGGGAGATGCAAAAACAGTGAGGAGTTGCAAACCAACTCACTAAACTCAATAAACGGTAAAACGGGAAGAACTCGGATTTGACCTGCGCGAACACGCTTTTCTATTAGACGATTTGACCTTACCAGTTCGTCCGGGTCAGCCGCACCTACAAAGTACCACACTGTTCCCGGTACTCTATCTAGAATGCCAAACATCCGCTTCAAATTTGCATCGCTCATTTCAGCCATCTTTACATTGAGCCTTACGCCGCTGATGGCGGATACAATGGTTTGACTTTCGGATACCGACCTATCTAAGTGTTTATCCACTGAGCTATCGTTACCGAGTATGGTTGGATAAGGCTGAACTCGTACCACAGATTTACCGAAATCTCCCGTTATCTTATGTGGTCCTCTCGCGATTATCATATCGATTTCTTTATCAACCTGATTGTTGGATTGAATAAAGAAGAACACAGTTGGGAAAAAATCATACAGGCAATGCCTAATCAGCCGGCTCTCATTAGAGAATAAGCCTCGATGCCCGCCGCCATACAAAATGACATCGGGTTTAATTTCCAGTATTTTATTGCAAGTAGAAACGAGACCTTCCAGATCTCTGCTGATCATATAGTGAATGAAGAACCTCGTATTGTAGAGGTCTTCAAGAATATTTTGAGCTAGCTTTTCAATAGTAGTCCTTTTCTGTGGATGAAAGGACTCAGCGACTACAGGGGTTGTTACAACAAACCTCTCATTCGTAATAAAAACATGAACTTCAATATTTTTATCTACTGACAATAAGTTTCGACCCATTGCAAAAATAACTCTCGAATGTGTGTGTACATCAGAGACTTTTAGAACATCCAAACAAATCGCAATTCTTTTTGGATTAGAAGATCTTGTAGCCAACGTCGAAAAATCACCACCAACCTCTATCGAGGTATGAGCATAGTCTTTTACAAGGTTCAATAACTCTCTATCTTTCTTTAGTATCCTCTGATCAGGAATCATTTCCATGACACGCGCACACTGTTCGCGAAACTCTCGAAATCTTCTCTCCTGCAATAATTCTTTGGCAAACTTTACTCGCGCCACTCTAATTTGTTTTTTGGCAAACAATACTCGTCTCGAGTTTTTGTCGTTCTTTGAATGCAATGAAACAGGTGACCCACTTCTCGTAAGGTCGAAAGAAGCAATTAATTGCCATTGAAAAATCGCTTCACGCCAATCCCTCCGGCGCATTGCAAACATTGCTTTCCGACGGGTATCTAGCATACCCGTGTCTGTTTTGCTGTTTACATAAAAAATAGTTCCTAGCAGCCAGTCCTTGGTTTCCTCAGACAGGTTCCGCTTTATCCATCTTGGCACATAACGCCGGTATATTCTAAGAAGAGCTTGTTCCATCAGTAGAGTATTCTGTGCCTATAGAACGCCGCGAAGATCGTTTAAAGACCTTCAGCAAGCATGGGGCTTTGGGGCGATGATCTCACAGAAGACCTCTTTAAATACCGCTCAGCAGTTTCAAAAATGCAATCATAAAAGCCACTTGTAGCAGTGTCCCGTATCCATTGTGTGTGCGCAAACTGAGCATTAACAGTCTCTTCCCAACAAGCTAGATCACTTAGTAGATTGAAAGATAAATCAACAGCTTTCGATAATTCTTCATCCGAAAAAACGGTTTCAGGAGGTTGGCGTCCCGACACATCTGAGTGCTCAAAGGTAACAACAGGAACCCCGCTTCTTCGCGCGACAGACGCACCGCCTGAGCCTCCAGTTAATCCAGGCATATGGAAAAAAAGAGACGCATTGCTGACCAAGTCTGTAAACTCTTCAAACGGTAAGAGAGGATGTAAGACTATCTGTCCTTTATAAATACGTTGAGAAATTTCAGGATTGGTCTTTGCGATCAAATCTGGCTTAGAAGCGCCTATTATATGCCAGACAGCACCAGGCACTCTATCAAGGATAGAAAACATTTCTTTCATTTCGTCGCGATCCATTTTCTGGATGTGTACATCCATCCTAACTCCTGCAATCGCGGAGACGATTATCTTGTTGTCAAACTTTATGGGGTCTATCAGTACTTCATCAAGTTGGGCGGATTTATCTATTGTGGGATAAGGTTGGACTCGAACAATCGCGTTTCCAATGTTTCCTTCGATCGCGTGCGGTCCACGTGCTATGATCAAATCTGTTTTTTCGTCTACCTGATTGTTAGCCTGAATATAGAAGAACGCCGTTGGAAAGTAATCAAATAGACAATGTCGGATCACTCGGCTTTCGTTCGAAAATAAACCTCGGTGCCCTCCGCCGTAAAGAATAACTTCGGGATTGATTTCAAAGATACTTTTACATGTTGAAACAACACCTTCTAAACCAGAATTACGGAACACATGTTGGAAAAAACGCTTCCCAATAAATTCAGGCATAGCGTTAACTGCCCGATCCATCATTCTTTCTATATTGGCGGGGTTAAATGATGAATTCAATGCAGGTGTTGTGACTGCAAGGCGCTCGTTGGTAATGATAAGATGAATCTCTAGGTTCGGATCCAACTCCAATAAATTTCGACTGACCGCATAGACCACACGTGAGTGCGTATGAATTTCTGAAATTTTAAATACATCTAAACAAATAGCGATGCGTCGCGTTCCAGCACTAGAAGACCGAGATTCAAGAGCGCCGTCTTCGTTCAAAGCATCTTGTACATAAGTGCGTAACAAATTTAACAAGTTTGGGTCATTCTTCATGATCCGATGGTCAGGCAACATTTCCAGAACACGGTTTATAAGTTCATCGGACTCTCGGCGACGTCCATTGTCTCGGAGCTCTTGCGCTAAACCAATCCGTGCATTCCTTAGTTGATTTTTCGCATATTGAGATCGTCGTGCCATTTCTTTTGCATTTTTAGCAACGTGTGTGCGGCTCTTCGTGGTAATTGGGTTCGAAACAGCAGCCGCTAACTGCCAATAATCAACAGCCTCACGCCAGTCTTTTTTGCTAACTGCAAGCTCAGCTTGAGCACGCAGAATTCTCTGATGATCAGGCTGCAATCTCGCAAATCGTTCGATGAGCCAATCAGCTTCTACGTCTCGCCCTACTGCAAGCAACCGGCACGCGCCCGCTCCGCTCTGATCAACTATACGCTGCAGAGAGTTTTCGGAGATTTCGCTTTTAACCAAATCAAAGGCAGTCCACCATTCTTTCAATTCAGCAAGATCACCATCTGGGCTAAGTATAAGCCCATTGAGAAGCAGCTTTTCGTGCAATGATATACTTGAACCAGCATCTGGCCAGAACGATAGTAGTGGCTGAATTGATGCACATGCCTCATCAAGCTTTTCTTGTTCTAAGGCTTTGACTGCGACACTAACATATCCTCGGCGAAGGGCTTCACGGCCGTTATCAGAGCAGAAGGAGAATTGTGAATTCCAAAAATCAAACAAATATTCCTTACGCGTTTGCGATACAGATGCATTAAGTACTTTCTTTGTCTTACCATCCAAGGAGAGTTTCAAACTACATTTCTCTTGCCAAAGCGAATTTGGATTTAACTCACCGGCTTTTATCAAGAGCAACCGCAGTTTTATTTCGCAAATCGCGAGTTTGCGACCAGCCGTAAGCAACAACCTCCGGCTTTCCTTTTTAGAAGCTGCTTCTGTGTATAGCGCAATGAATCTCTGCCAAGCTTTCATCGCCAACATTGGATCGTTTACACGTTCGGACGCCTCAGCTAAGCGCTTGATTTTTGTTAAATTTCTACCGCACGCCTTAATGAGAAAATGCTGCGTCCTTCTTTCCCAGCTGCTACCGAAAACCCTTCTGTTCACTCGAAGAAAAAATCGGAAAGAGCTGAGTTTTAGCGCTCTTATCAAGTGCTTCGCGCTTTTTAACATCTATTGTTACTCACAGTGGTGCGTTTGGTATTGTCTGGAACAGGAATTGAGTGCCGCTTGGCACTCAAACATTTTTGACTAGACGGTCGCTATGGGTGTTAACGGTGATCCTACTGCACCAGTGAGCCGCAATGGGGGCGCAGTCAAAAAGAACCGTGAACGATTGTTGTCCCTTAGAAATTGCGCGAGGTCTGCAAGGAACCACAGCTCTCCCAAAGGCAACCCAAGCTTGAACAAACAGTGTTCATGTAATGGTAGTGTAGAGCCGCAGTAATCATCAGCAAAGGTTTTCCCTACGGCTTCAATAGCCAAATTGTCGGATACAATTGCAGCTATCCCGCTATCGGTAATCCATTTCAATAACTTTGGATCGTGGCCATCCATAACGGCACAAGCGTTCTTTAAACTGGCGTCAGGCTCTCCCTGTGCTTGCATTATCAGCTTATCTAAACCTGTCCAAAGGCAGAGAATATCACCGCTTTGAATTTCAATGTCATCACATTCCAATACGCGCATTAGGTCATCATAGTTAACCTCATGACGTGGGAAATCACCGAAATGGCTATGGAGATCCACCAAAACACCTCGACCTTGAACACCGTGACAGGCCATGTGTTCGATGCCAAGTTTCTTTGCTTGTGTGCTGTGGTTCTTTTTGTTCAGAATTACGTCGGTGTGCGCTCTAAAACCGTTATAATAGACAGGCTCTTGGTTTCCATCACCGTAGACATCAAACATCGAACCCCTGTGGGCAAGACTATCCCATTGGGTTGAGTATTGAGTGTACAACAACACAGCATCATCCGAAGCTATGTCAGGATGGCGAGCATCAAATTCTTGCCAAAGGTAGTTATAGTATGGAGCGTTATTACGAATCACAGGTTGAAACACTGGCGGGTGTCGCACCGCGCTCAGTACATTCCCGCCAGGATAATCCAGCGGGAGAGACAAACAAAAAGACTCGCCGGTTCTGATCTCCGCAGCCCCCTGGCGAATTTGTTCTTTTCCGATAAGATTTATACGACCTAGCTGATCGTTTTCTCCCCAGTCCCCCCAGGTTGATCCTTCTGGGCGTTGGGTCCAACGTTTCTTATTCATACCGGAAAACCTTTTGTCTCTGCCTTTTTTAAAACCAAATCGACCATCTTGCCGGCTGCGCCCGTATAGTTTTTTGGGTCAAGAAGTTCATCCAGATCAGAACTCGAGAGCTTATCTTTCACAATTTGCAACTTTCTGAGTTCCTGGCGCAAAGTAGAACCGTTGTTTATAGACTTTTGGGCAGCATCGGTAACCGCATCATGAGCTCCCATGTTTCCAAGATACGGAGCCAACCCCATCATTACACCTTGGGACATAATAAGTCCGCCGTTTGATTGCAGATTTTTCATCATAGCTTCAGTATCGACATCCAACCCTTCAAGAACTGGCGCAAGGTGCATCAAGGACCCTGACATGAGCAAAAAGGCTTCAGGAATCACTATCCACTCAATGGGCATTCCCGCGACTGCGCGCTCATGCTCTTGGATCATAGCGGACATTTGACTGCTAACCTTTTCTCGCATCATTGCTGCGATCGCAATCACAGGAGGACATGCTATGGGATTCCGCTTTTGAGGCATCGCAGAAGATGCGCCTCTTCCAGCTTGAAAAGGCTCTCGCAATTCACCGATTTCTGAACGCATACATGTAGCGATTTCTGTAGCAATTTTGCCAAGTGAAGCTGACACCATGCCCAGCCATGCGATACACTCAGTCCATCCGTCTCGAGAGTTGTGCCATGACACTTCGGGAACACCTAGGCCCATGATACGTCCCATAGCTTGACGAACGGCCAAAGCGTCTGGTCCCATAGTGGACAACGTACCAACAGCTCCACCGCACTGTACCAAAAGAGCGTTGGCACGCACACTTGGCAACCGCGCCTTGTGCCTCATCAGCTCATCTAGCCAAACCGCAACTTTATACCCAAACGTAATAGGCGCAGCGTGCTGCATAAAACTACGCCCCGCCATAGGAGTTTCCCGATGTTCTTTGGCAAGGTTTATCAGCGCAACAATACACCGATCCAAATCAGCTTCGATAAGCAACAAGCCCGCTCGCATTTGCAAAGACAAGCCTGTGTCCAATATGTCTTGGGTCGTTGACCCCCAGTGGAGGTACTTTTTGGTTTCCGAATCGCAAAGCTTTGAAAGCTGATGAACAAAAGGCATTATGGCAAAGCCGACTTTGTCAAATTCCTCCTTCATCGCTTCTAGATCTATATCTTCGATTTTGGCAAATGATCGCAACTTATCCGCAACCCCGCTGGGGATAAGTCCTATTTCTTCTTGTGCACAGGCCAAACCAACTTCAGCTTCTATCCAAGAGGCGAACCTTGCATCATCGGAAAACACATTGCGCATTTGCGGTGTGGAGTACTGGTCGCGATAGTATTCGCTGTCCAAGAGAGTTGCAGCCATTTTTAGCCCTCTTTGCTAGTTTGATCTATCGTAAAGATCTTTTCGCATGATCTTGCACCCGGTTTCATCATAAACTTCAAGCCGCCTGATCGCACACCTTAGGCGGGATTCAACTGTCTTCATGTCGCCTCCAGTTATCAAGAAAGCACCTACTCGAGAGCGTGTAGACATGTCTGAACCTATCAGCATGCCCTTTGTTTTGTAGTGTAGAAACTTCTCGATCACACCTTCAGCGATCAACTCTTGATATCCAGAAATAGACCCGAAACGGCCGGGCTTTGCGTATACCGTATTTGTCATTGAGTAGAGCGTTGGCTCATGAGCTTGGACAGTTACTGGAACCTGTAAAAAACTGTCTACCGATGCATCTAGTGCGTCAAAACCGGAAATAAGCTTTGTCGTTGCTGATCCTGTACCACCAGACAAGCGCGCCGCAAACTCGATAATGCTAATCCCATTCTCGGAGAGAAGCGCTTGAACAAGCATGGGGCAGTTATCTAACTCGAAAACTTTTGCAAGCTTAGTCAATACCTTCTCAGCCTGTTCCATATGATTTTCCGAAAGGTGATATGGGGCTATAGATCCAGTAGATTGCATAACTTGGTCGACGCCGCAGTCCGGCGGTACTGGGTACTTACGACGCACCAAAACGATTTTTGCGCTACCTTGTTCTATAAAGCAGTCAATCGAAAGCTCAGGACCGCTGATAAACTCCTCTACGATCGCACGACCAACTCGCGACAAATCAAGTGCCATCTCAAGATATATTTTGAGTTCAGCAGCGTTGTTCACTTTCCGCACGCCTGCCGACCCATTTGTATCAGCAGGCTTTACTACAAGCGGATAGTTCAAGCCATCTACTTCAAAATCACTTCCTTTATCAACATAGACGTGTCGTGCAGTAGGCAGGCCATGAGCAACCAACTTGTCCTTCATAAGAGTTTTGTCGGCAATAGTAGTTGCTGTTTCGTAGCTATACGGACGCGGAAGTCCTAGCTGCTGTGAGACACATATAGCAACCGTGTTAGCTTGGTCCACACAGGTAGCAATGACCAAACTTGCTTCTTTCTCACGAGCAATGTTGAGAACTACATCTTTATCAAGGGTGCTCGCAACAATATGTTCATCAGCATATTTTTTTGCTGGCGGATTCTCAAAATAATCTACTAGTACAGTATAGTACCCTCTTGCCTTCAAATTTTCCAAGAGCACTGCGTGTGGAGCTGTGCCACCAAGTACGATAGCAACCAAGTTATTGTTAATCATCGAATGCTCTCTAGGGGAGGAAGTCCAAGCTCTGCCGACACTGTATCCAATTTCTCAACTACCGCAGGAGTCAGTGGCACTGTTTCGTTGCGATCGTCCATATAGCGTCTAGATCTTTCACCTGGCAGTATTACCACGCCTGGACTACCAGAAGACTTCACTGCTTTTGATAGTCGACTAATTCGTTCTTGATAATCCTGCAAAGCCATAAATTTTGAAACGTCAATCGCCAACAAAAAGTGACCACAATCAGATCTATCAGTCTTGTGGTCTAAATTCTTGGCCCCACCGCCAAAAGCTGACCCAGTCAATAGTCCAGCTAGTATATCTACAGAAAGCGCTAATCCGTATCCCTTTGCTCCACCTATAGGAAGCATTGCGCCAGCTAACGCGGCCTCAGCACTTGTTGTCGGAACTCCATTTTCATCGACAGCCCAACCCTCCGGTATTTCCTCGCCATTCGCGGCGGCAAGTCGAATTTTTCCTCTCGCTGCATTGCTTATAGCCATATCGAAAACGATTGGGCTACCATCGTCACCACTTGGAAATCCGAAAGCTAGAGGGTTTGTTCCTAGAATTGGTGTCGTGCTACCTGGAGCAGAAATCGCTGGTGCGGCGTTGCTCATCACAATACCAATTTTATTCGCTTTCACGGCAGCGCTGGCAATAAATGCAGCTGTTCCAAAGTTATTTGAATGCCTGATCCCAACCAATCCAACTCCATATGTTTCAGACATGCTAATTGCGCGTTGCATGCCATGAACGGCAGCTACCTGTCCAAAACCATGATCAGCATCTAAAACTTCCAAAGCTAAAGCGGAAACAACAGGTTTCAGCGGAGTATCTCGACGCATTAACCCAGATTGAATTTTTCGCAAGTATATCGGAAGCCGCCCTAATCCGTGAGTACCTTTGCCAGTGGTATGAGCAAAAACAATGGATTCAGTGACAATTTCAGCATCTTCCAGCGGAACACCACATTTGGTGAGAGCCTCCATCGAGAATCTTTGTAGCTCCCGTATTGGGAAATCAGGCATTGTACTAGCTCTCAGAAACAGGTGCTACAGTTACTGCATCTGGATAGTATTGATCAATGACACGTTTCACCAAATGCACCTGTTTAGCACGCTGCTTAGCATCGGAAACAGTTGTATCCCAGCTGTGTGATTTGGCTACAGACCCACCCGTTTTCAAATAAATGGGAGCTGCAATACGTATCATCTCTGGAACTTCATAGTGTCGAATAAAACCACCAGTTGAAGCTGGGTTTTCAGTATGAATATCAATCGGAATATCGATTGCATGGCGCATAGCTGCGAGCATTTGTAGCTGAATATCGCGCACTGGGTTGATGGAGTCAGCACCTATTTGTTCAAGTAGCTTGGCGGCGCATGGGTTCCCGTGCCCAGCATGCGCAGACATCTTGAAACGACATTTAGCACTAATCTCGCCTGCTTTGCGCATCTGATCAAGCAACCATAAGTTACCCTCATCATAAACCAGAAATGAAAAACATCCTAAATCGCTAGCACGACGAACCTCTTCCACTGCTCGATTGATCTGATCTTGACCACGCAACCGATACCCCATGCGCGCGCCTTCAGTGGTCTGGACTGAAGCTGACGTATCATATGTTGCACGCGGTCCAATCGAAAGCACCAGATCCAAGCTACGCTCTCTCGCCATCGCCGCCATATCCTCGATCTCTCGATCGAGAAGCATCATAATACCCTTTGTTTGAGTTACACGATGAATATCAATACCATTCCTATAGGTCGCCTCAAGTAGAGCCTCCATTGCAGCAGGACCCTGGATCCCAGGCACCTCAAAACGATACTGTGCGCCATCACTGAAACGCTTTTCAGAACTGGGTAAATCATAAAGATCACGAGATGGCAGGCCTAACTTCGATAGAAACGTTTCGTTGTTTTTCATATCGGACTTTCCTGCACTACTTAAGTGAATACCTTATGGTACTTCGCCTGCATAGGAGTCGACCCTCAGGTTGTCAACTTGAGTTGTTGCTATAAAATCACAAAAGGCTAAATCAGCTTGTAGCTAGGGCCTGGACTCATTGAGTTTCGAAGCCAGTAGATTGCGTTCTCGCTAGAACGGTGGCTGACAAGAAGACCTTTGAGCATCTGTCGTATCGGGTCGCCACACAGCCTCAGTCCTCGTGCCTGCCGAACATGATCTCGATGCGACTTAGGCGTTTGTAGCGCCGCTTGTCTTATTTGACGGGCTTCTTTCGTTGTCTTCGACCCGGGATACATGCGCGTATGAGCTACCCCCCGAAAATCGGACACTGACGTAAGCTACGATTTGTTGTCTGCTGATCTTCTACGAAGAGGAGATCAGAGATGTCGAAACGGAAGAACCATTCGCCGGAGTTCAAGGCGAAGGTGGCGCTTGAAGCGCTGAAGGGTGAACAGACGGTCGCGGAGTTGGCGAGCCAGTTTGGCGTTCACCCGACGATGATCCACAGCTGGAAACGTGCGCTTCTGGAGGGCGCGTCCGGCGTGTTCCAGCGTGGCGGAAAGAAGCCCCCAGAGATCGACGAGGAGCAGGTCAAAGAATTGCACGCCAAGATCGGGGAGCTGGCAGTGGCCAACGATTTTTTGTCACGAAAGCTCAAGCCGTGGACCGGCAAGTGAGGCGGAAGATGGTTGAGACCGGTAATCCCGACCTGTCGATAGGCATGCAGTGCAAGCTGGTGTCGATCTCGCGGTCGTCATTTTACTATACGCCCAAGGGCGAGACGGCGCTGAATCTGATGTTGATGCGGCAGATCGACGAGCAGTTTCTGGAAACACCGTTCTTTGGCGTCCGGCAAATGACTTGGCACTGCGAAACGAAGGTCATCTGGTGAACGAGAAGCGCATCCGACGCTTGATGCGGCTGATGGGCTTGATGCCGATCTATCAGAAACCAAACACCAGTAAAGCGGCGAAAGGGCACAAGACCTATCCCTATCTGCTGCGTGGCCTACGGGTGGAGCGCCCCAATCAGGTCTGGTGCGCCGACATCACGTATCTGCCAATGCGCAGGGGCTTTCTGTATCTGGTCGCCATCATGGATTGGCGCACCCGCAAGGTGCTGGCCTGGCGGATATCAAACACGCTGGAAGCTGACTTCTGCGTCGAGGCGTTGAACGAGACCATCGCCAGGTTTGGCCCACCGAAAATAATGAATACGGATCAGGGCAGCCAGTTTACGTCCTTTGCCTGGACGGATCGGCTGCGCCGAACCGGCGTGCGGATCTCTATGGATGGCAAGGGGCGCTTCCTCGATAACATCTTCGTCGAGCGGCTCTGGCGGAGCCTGAAATACGAATGCGTCTACCTGCATGCCTGGGAGACCGGATCGGAAGCCAAAGCGGGTGTCGGCAAATGGATCGACTTCTACAACCGAAAGCGTCCTCATTCCGCCCTTGGCGGCAAACCACCAGCCGTGGTTTATTGGCTCAGAAAAGACGAAACCCAAACCGATCAGCAGGAGCAGCGAGTAGCTTAGTCTTCGCAGAAACCTGTCCAAACATTGGGGAGTAGCTCATGGATCGTCTCGTTCGTCATGCGATCCACCTTAAACAATAGTACAAATTTCGCGACCACCTTTATACTTGGTGTTCATGCCGCCTTTTGTATGTTCAATCAGACATCCATGCCCCCTTTCTCGCGGCCATTCTGGTCGCTGTTCAGTGTGCCTAGAGATACGTGCATCAAGGATCACGGAATTATCTTCGACATGCTCGGCGGCCAGCTCGGCCATCATCCGGAAAAAAGGTACTCTTCGCGCTCCAACGTTTCCATCGGCTCTATAGTATCCTTTGAGGACCGTATTTCATCGGCTCATCGCGCCAACGTAAGCCATTGCGATTGAGAAATAAAACCCCAAAAATACACGCTGTATCTCCGACACGCGGCTTCCCATGGGACTTCGGAAAGTAAGGCTCAAGACGCTCCATTTGCGCGTGAGACAAACAGAAAAAATCAGACATATCACCACTCAATTTTCGAACCATGAATCACGCAGCCTGCCGCAAAAAATGGGACCTGATCCTAGTCAATGACGGCGAAAGCCGTTGTGAAACACCTTGCGTCCGAAGGTGACGAAATCTTCCTTTGAACTAGCCTCCTCAACCGATAGGCTCAATGAATTTTACGTTCCATGTTGCGTACTGGAAACCGGTCGGGTAGACGAAAAGTGAAGTGGATCTCGCATCAAGTGTTGTCCTAATTTAGTGTCCCTGTGCGCCATTCCCCGTTGGAGATTTAGTTGCGCCGATTCGAAAGAAGGTCCAAGTCGTTCACTTTGTGTGCATTGCCTTGAGAGACGATCAGAACATGAAAAAAAAGATCTATGTGACAAAGCCATTTCTGCCACCTCTTGAAGAGTTCATCTCGCGCGTCGAAAAAATCTGGGAAAGCGGCCACCTTACAAATGGTGGACCTCAGCATCAAGCATTGGAAACAGCACTCGCCGAGTATTTAAATGTTCCACATGTTTCTTTGTTCAACAATGGAACTATTGCGCTAATTACTGCACTTCAGGCCCTTGAGATCTCAGGCGAAGTTATAACAACTCCATTTTCTTTTGTTGCAACTTCAAACGCACTTGTGTGGCACAAAAATACACCTGTTTTTGTGGACATTGAGCCTGAGACTCTAAACTTGGATCCAAGCTGCATCGAGGCTGCGATCACACCAAAAACCTCGGCGATTATGCCAGTTCACTGCTATGGAAATCCTTGCGATATGAAAGCAATCGAGACGATTGCTGAAAAACACAAAATCAAGGTGATTTATGACGCTGCACACGCTTTTGCCGTCGAAGACCTGCATGGTAGTGTTCTAACACGCGGCGATATTTCGGCACTGAGTTTTCACGCAACAAAGGTATTTAATACTTTTGAAGGGGGTGCATTAGTCTGCAAAACTCCAGAAATGAAAAGCCGTATAGACAGTTTGAAAAATTTTGGAATAGAAGATGAGCTGACCGTTAGCATCGCGGGCATCAATGGGAAAATGAGCGAGATCAACGCTGCGATGGGCCTTACGCAACTCGGCTACATCGATGGTGCAATTGAAGATCGGGGAAGGGTTGATGCAGCATATAGGACTGCGCTTAACGGTATTCGAGGAGTTAAGGTTCTTGGAAAACCAAACCAAACCGTATCAAACTTCGCATACTTTCCAATACTGATTGACGACAATTATCCTGTGTCACGCGATGAACTCTATCAAAGGCTTCGTGAACAAGACATTATGTCAAGACGCTATTTTTACCCGCTGATTCCTGAATTTCCTATGTTCAAGGACCTTCCTTCAGCCAGAGAAGAGAATCTTCCAGTTGCGACAAAGATGGCAAAGCGCATTCTGTGTTTACCTATTTATCCAGGCCTTGACGACGAAGATTTGAAGCGAATTGTTGATGTGATCAAGTCTCCAGCAGAAAAGGTCGTTAACCAAGCGACTACTGTAGCTGCGGAATAACCAGCGCCTAATCCAAAGTAGAGTGTACAAGCTCGATTGCAGACACAATCGACTTCTGCTTGCCTGTCTTTAACAAATTGAAAGAAAAAAATGCGGCATAATGACTTTGCACAATCTGGCTTGTTCCACATTGAACCCAAACCTTTCAACCGCCACAGTCCAATTGACCAACTGAGGTATTGTTTAGGTGGGACGCTCTATATGCCCTCTACAAGGACAGTAGTTGATCGCATACTAGATGGCTCCTTCCAACATATTTGCTCCTTAGTCATGGACTTCGAAGATGCGCTTCGAAAGGAAGATTTGTCTCGCGGAGAGAACAATGTAATCGGGCAACTTGATAAGTTGTCTAGTGAACTGAGCGCCGGAAACATTTCAGATGATAAGATTCCTCTTATCTTTTTAAGGGCGAGATCGTATGAACAATTCAAATCATTTAGCGGACGGCTAACTCCGGAGTTGACTAACGTATTGACGGGATTTGTATTTCCTAAGTTCTATTCGGACAATGCTCGCGACTATCTTGAACACCTGTCTGAACTAAATACACGATTTGATACAACTTTGTATGGGATGCCCATTCTTGAGGGCAAAACGATTGCATTTAAAGAAACAAGGGTAGAGGAACTGGCCGCTCTTCTAAAAATCTGCAGAAACTACAGACAACTAATACTGAATATTCGGGTAGGCGGCACCGACTTCTCTTCCTTTTTTGGTGTTAGACGAAGCATTTCGTCTTCGATCTACGATATCCTTCCAGTAAGCGACGCACTCACTGACATTCTGAACTTCTTTGGCCGATCGGAAGAAGGGTTTGTCGTTTCGGGCCCTGTCTGGGAATACTTTTTAGCATACAAAAAAGACGACTTGGAACAAGTTATGGCAGATCATCTGCATCAAGCGCTTAGAACAAGACATCCCATATTGAACGATGCTATCGACGGACTTCTTCGCGAGGTCATGTTAGACAAAGCAAACGGTTTTATTGGAAAAACTGTTATTCATCCGTCTCATTTGACTTACGTAAATGCAATGCAAGCAGTGACACGCGAAGAGTATGAAGACGCTCGCCAGATTCTGAATACAACTGGAGGTGTGATAAAGTCTGTGAAGTCTAACAAAATGAATGAAATCAATCCTCATAGAAACTGGGCAAAACGAATTCTACATTTGGCCGATGCCTACGGGGTGGTTGAAGATGAAAAGACTTACGCTCAGATTTTCAGGGCTGGGGTACATCAAACGTGAACCCGACCGAATTATTGCTATCAGGTCTTGAAGAACTATCCAGGAAACCAATTGACCAGAGCTTAGAGCTCTCTCTACGACTTCGCCTCTTGGACACGCTAGGGTGTGTTTTTGCTGGAGCCAAAATCTTAAGGGAGAGAGATGATCGAATTCAAAAGCTTCTGGAATCCTACGGCTCAGATGGGCCAGCATCAGTCATTGGTTTTTCACGAAAGAGCAATGTTCTAGCAGCTGCACTTGTGAACGGTATTTCTTCGCATATGGCGGAAATGGATGATGGCCATAGGAAGGGAATTGTTCACGCAGGTGCCGTGATCGTTCCAGCTCTAATTTCTGTCATACAAGATCCGCGGATGACAGATAGGGGTTTTTTGGTGGGCTTACTAGTTGGTTATGAAGCAGCGATACGTATCGCTTGTACTCTACAACCACACGCGAAAAATATGGGTTGGCATGGCACGGGCGTATTTGGCTGCGTTGGTGCAGCTCTAGGCGTTGCAAGCGCTCTTGGAGCCGACAAAGAGCAAATGCGAGCTGCGCTCTCCGCGGGTGCCACCTCTGCGTCAGGACTACTTCAAGTAATCAGAGGCACGTCTGATTTGAAACCCTTCAACAGTGGGCAAGCTTCACAAGCTGGTGTTTCAGCGGCATTGATTGCATTAGCAGGGTTTAGTGGTGCGGAGGATGTGCTCTCTGGTCATCAAGGTCTTGCAGAACTTTGGTCTGGAAAGTCTGATTATTCTTTTTCGATGCTAGCAGTTACCCCCCCTTACTGCGTAAACACTGTCTATGTTAAGCCTTACGCGTCCTGTCGATATGCTCATGCGCCCGTAGAGGCCATATTAGAGCTGGGTCAAAAACATGATATTTGTATTGAAGAAATTGAAACTATCGAGATTGACACCTTTAAATGGGCGATATTTAGGCATGATCACAGCGAAGTTACCGGAATAAGTGATGCTAAGATGAGCGTTCCTTTTTGCGTCTCGTCGACATTGGTCACTGGGCAAACTGGAATGGAAGCATTTACACTAAACAGGCTAAGCGATTCTAAGATTCAGAAACTCGCAAAAAAAGTCGTTATGCGCGAAGATCCTGAAATGAGCGCGAGAGTTCCAAATGAACGGCCTGCGAAAGTAACCATAAAAATGCGAACGGGTCGGAGTTTCAGTGCACGCGTTGATCTTCCGCGTGGAGAGCCTGAGACTTGCCTTTCTTGCGATGAGCAAGTCGAGAAATTTATCGAGTTGGCGGTTTATTCAGGTTTGTCTATCTCCGCTGCAAAAAGCTTCGCAACAGATTTGCTTGCGCCTTCTGCCCCAATAAAGTCACTGCTACTGCGGCTATGAGTCCTGGCTTTCCAATACCGATCTGGCGTGTTCTGGAAATCGCACGTCGAAGCGCTTACACCGTTTGGAGTTCTCGGGCCAACGCAGCTAGGTCAGAAAGTGTTCGTCTAAAGATAATAGCGAAAGATAGCCCAGTCGATATTGGGTTCGTGGTTGCTAGTCCATCTAAATGGAGCTTGCAGCATTTGTTTGATATTTTGCTCGAAGATGACGATTTTCGGCCCGTTTTCTACCTGACGCTCTCAGACACTGCTCTTCGCCTTGACCGAGACAAAAGGCAGTCAGAGTTTTTTGCTGCGCTGAAGTTTTTTTCAAAGATTGGCGAAGTTGCCGGCTGCCTATATGATCCGCAAAGAGATCGAATGTTACCTCCGTCGTCAATTACATCTGACTTGGTTTTCGTTCAGCAACCTTGGGGAATGCAGGACTTGCCGAGACGGCTGCAAGGCCGATGCTTAACTGCCTATATTCATTACGGATATCCGGTGATTCAAAACCAAAGAATGCAATTCGGACTAAAGCACTTTCACCCATTTCTTTGGACACATTTCATAGCTGACAAAGTTCAAGAAAAGGAGATAGTTACAAGCAAGTACGAACAAGCAGAAAATCTATTGGTCGCTGGATACCCAAAGCTAGATGCTTATTTTGGTCTAGGTTTGGCGCCAATTCAAAAATCGCCTCCACGACAACGCGAAATATCTCAGCGTAAACGAGTTATTTTTGCACCTCATCACACATTGTCACCCAACACGCTTAACCTGTCTACGCTTGACTGGTCAGCTTCCGCGATGCTCGACTTGGTCGAAACCAATCCAGATATTGATTTTATACTTAAACCTCACCCGAACTTGGAGTTTGAAGCGCATCGAATCGGAGGAGGTGTCTTAGAAAACTATCTTTTCTTCATCAACTGTTGGGAAAAGGCGCTTAACTCGACAACCATGTCCACTGGTGATTATTTTAGTTTGTTCCAAGATTCAGATGCTCTTATCACAGACTCGGGCTCTTTTCTCGCAGAGTACTTGCCAACACAGCGTCCACTAATAAGGCTCACAAAACCAAATTCAGCCAAGCTAAATTCAAATGGAAAACTACTAGCGAGAGCTTTCTATGAAGCCAGCGACACTGAAACGCTTAAGAGCGTTTTTGAAAGAGTCGTGTTAAAGGGGGATGATCACCTTAAGCCAAAAAGGTTAGCTGCTTGCAAAACGCTCATGCCAAAAGATGCTCCAAGTTCAACAGTAATTGTTAACTACTTGCGTAAAAGACTGCGCAAATCCACTCCAAATGACGTATCTAATTTCGGTGCATCGTCTGTTGCACGCTGAAGGAGCCTATACCTCAAACCGAAATAACTATAGTGGAGAAAATAGTAAATCGCGTGTAGCAGGTTAAGCCGCTCTTGTTGTCGAAAAATCCTCCAAATATCTTGTGCAGCTAATACCTTGTTAGTGGAGAGTGTTTTTTTACCAACACGATAGATTGCTAGATCTTCATCAAGACCAAAAGCGGAACCTGCTCTCCGAATGATACTTAACCACAATGCATAATCCTGCTGCCGCTTGAATGGCGGCATGGGAACTTTCCCGATTGTTGTCGTATCATATACGACGGTGAGGCAACCAATGACGTTCCTCTTGAGCAAGTCGTGATAGCTTATCCTGCTAGGCACTCTCACATTTTCAAGACGTCGATCCTGATCATCAATACGAGTATACGCAGAAAAACAGAGAGCTGCATCTTTTTCTTTCATATAATTGATTTGTTGCGAGAGCTTATTTGGGTGCCAAAAATCGTCGGCATCTAAAAATGCTATATAGCGACCTTTAGCATGGTTTAGCCCGAAGTTCCGGGCGTAGGAAGCTCCTTGGTTTTCCCACAACTTAAACACGTGAATTCGACTGTCAAATTCAGCCATGCCAGTCGCAATACGACAGGTTCCATCAGTAGAGCCATCGTCAACAATCAATAACTCCCAATTAGAGTAGCTTTGCGCGATAACCGATTTGATACTACCGGAAATACTGTTGCTCGCATTAAATGCTGGCATCAGGATTGAAACCATTTCCATTGACGAATTGTACATTGCATTTCCCTCAAACCTTAGAAAGAGAACAGTGGTCTAAGCGCTCTGGAACAAATTTTTCTAAAGGAGTGTCCTGGATTCAATCCATCTAACCTCGATATCTTCAGTAAGCTAACTTTCAAAACACTTGCCTTAGTAGCAACGATATCAATGGAGTGATTTTGGCTGAAATTCTATGAAAGTGTAAAAACACGCAATTTTGAAGACTATTCTAACTGACGACTGTAGCCAGAGAGTTGTTATTCTAATCTTCGGCTCTTGAATAGTCCGAGCTAGTTAAGGTCTAACTAACGCTGGTTTAAGCATTTCAAGCGACGCGCCAACTCTGGCACGCCGCTTGTTTTTTAGGCTCTAAACCACCTTAATAACGGTAGTGCTCTGGCTTGAACGGACCTTCGGTGCCGACACCGATGTAATCCGCCTGTTCCTTGCTAAGCTTGGAGAGCTTGGCGCCCACTTTCGCGAGGTGCAGCGCAGCCACTTTTTCGTCCAGATGCTTGGGCAAGATGTACACTTCGTTTTTGTACGCGTCGCCTTTGGTGAAGAGCTCGATCTGGGCCAGCACCTGGTTGGTGAAAGATGCAGACATCACAAACGATGGGTGGCCGGTGGCATTGCCGAGGTTCAGCAGGCGGCCTTCAGAGAGCAGGATCAGGCGGTTGCCGGAGGGCATCTCGATCATGTCCACCTGTTCTTTGATGTTGGTCCACTTGTGGTTCTTCAGGTTCGCCACCTGAATTTCATTGTCGAAGTGGCCGATGTTGCCAACAATCGCCATGTCCTTCATCTCGCGCATGTGCTCGATGCGGATCACGTCTTTGTTGCCGGTGGTGGTGATGAAGATGTCTGCGGTGGCCGCTTCGTCTTCCAGCGTGGTCACTTCAAAGCCGTCCATAGCCGCCTGCAGGGCGCAGATCGGATCGACTTCGGTGACCTTTACACGGGCGCCTGCACCGCGCAGCGATGCTGCGGAGCCTTTGCCCACATCACCATAGCCACAGACAACCGCCACTTTGCCGGCCATCATGGTGTCGGTGGCGCGGCGGATGCCGTCTACGAGGCTCTCTTTACAGCCGTATTTGTTGTCAAACTTCGACTTGGTGACGGAGTCGTTCACGTTGATCGCCGGGAAAGGCAGCTCGCCGCGCTTCACCAGATCATAAAGTCGGTGCACACCGGTGGTGGTCTCTTCAGACACGCCTTGGATCGCGTCACGGGTTTTGGTGAACCATCCGGGGCTTGCCGCCATACGCTTGGCGATCTGCTTGTGGATCACCTCTTCCTCTTCAGAGGTCGGCACGCCGAGATCTTCGCCCGCTTCTGCCTTTGCGCCCAGCAGCACGTAGAGCGTCGCGTCGCCGCCATCGTCGAGGATCATGTTGGGGCCATCTTCAAACAGGAATGACTTGTCGAGATAATCCCAGTGCTCCTCAAGGCTCTGGCCCTTGATCGCAAACACCGGAATGCCCGCTTTGGCAATCGCCGCTGCGGCGTGATCCTGAGTGGAGAAGATGTTGCAGCTTGCCCAGCGCACATCCGCACCCAGCGCCACCAGCGTTTCAATCAGAACAGCGGTCTGAATGGTCATGTGCAGCGAGCCCACGATACGGGCACCGGTCAACGGCTTTGCGTCGCCATACTCCTCTCGCAGCGCCATCAGGCCCGGCATTTCGGTTTCCGCGATGTCCAGCTCTTTACGGCCAAAATCGGCCAGCGAAATGTCTTTTACAGTGTATTCGGTCGCCATGGCGCCCAGCTCCTATGCAGGGTTTCCTTGGCGACCAGATAGCACCCCTATGGGTGTTTCACAACGCCGCTACCCGTTTACGCCGGGCGGCTCTGGCATTGGGCTTTGCTGAAACCAATCGGTCCCAGCGGCGACCACACAGGAAATCCCCTGCGCATTGGTCAAAATCACGGTGAATGTTCCGGTTTTTTCAGAGGACCAGACCTCCACAAGTGCCGACGGTTGTGCATTTGAGGCTGCGCCATGCAGCCCTCCGGCGGTGCGGACTTCGGAATACTTCGATGCCAACCGCGCAACCAATTCTTCGCGATCGGCACATCCCTGAGCAAAAGCGGGCGGGGCCGCCGCGGCCATACCAAACAACAAGGCTGATCCAACAAGTCTCTTAAACATAGCGCTCTCCTTTCACGCGCGGCCCATTGCATCAGCAACAGGCGCTGGGGTGGAGAGAGGGACACGCGGGAGGACGTCATAGTTACGTGTCCCCCTCGCTAGTCATGTTGGCGTCATACTGCGCATATACAAAACACGCCTGATCACGTTGTTTTGCGGCAGCGCGTGATCCCAACACATCTTCACGCTGCGGCTCAATTGTGGCGATTTTGTGGCAGAGCCTGTTTTTTAGGCAATTTTTCAGCACTTAGGTCAGGCAGCCCTGACTTTTCCACAAGCGCATAGGCATTTATAAACAAAGCCTATTTTAGGAATTGATTATGTTTACTCCGCACCCCAAAGGGCGCCTGCGTTTCGCGCGACTGGTGCCCACCGTTCTTATTCTGGCGTTGCTTATCGTGGTCACAAACATGTTGCTGACCACCAGTGGCCCGCCTGGCTGACATCTGCTTTGTTTGGCAGCTGAACAGCGCTTGCCCAGCGTCTGCCCGCTGGCGTAGGAGTTTTGCAAACACTTGGGAGCGCAAACATATGGCACGAGCTTGGCAGCGTATGCTTTCGGGGCGCCGTCTGGATCTTCTGGATCCGACCCCCGTGGACATCGAGATAGAAGACATCGCCCACGGCCTCGCCTTTGTGGCGCGCTGGAATGGGCAAACGCGCGGCGACTTTGCGTATTCCGTCGCCGAACATTCCCTCCTGGTCGAAGAAATCTATGGCCGCATGTATACATCAGCGACCGCCAAAACCCGTCTCACAGCATTGCTGCACGACGCACCGGAGTACGTGATCGGCGATATGATTTCACCTGTGAAAGCCGCCGTCGGCCCTGATTACGGAAAGCTCGATGACCGCCTCATGGCCGCCATTCACATCCGCTTTGGCCTGCCCGCGGAAACCCCCAAACGGCTGAAAGCACAGATCAAGAAGGCCGATAAAATCTCCGCTTGGATGGAGGCCACGCAGATCGCCGGCTTTTCGGTTGCGGAAGCCAACAAACTCTTTGGCATCCCCGACCCAAAAATCATCGACGGGCTCTCAATAAACTTGCGTCCCCCGGTTGAGGCGCGCAATGATTACACCGCACGACATGCCGCATTACTGGCACAAGTCTAGAATACATATTGAACCACTAAGTCTCTATTTCAGGCCCAAATAATGAAGCAAATTTCCATCCAACCCGGCACACAGGCCGATTTGCGCCAAACCGCTGAACTGCTCAACGAGATCATCGCCGCAGGCGGGACCACGGCGATCACCAAATGCATGACCAAAGAGTCTCTTGGCGCATGGTTGATGGCCGACCCTGATGATGCTGTCTGGCATGTGGCCTTCTCAGAAGATGGCACACTGTTGGGCTTTCAATGGATCGGCCCCTTTGGCGCGCTTCCGCCGGAAGCCTGTGAAATCGGCACATTCGTCAAAACTGGCAAAACCGGCCTTGGGATTGGCTCAAAGCTGTTTGAAGCCACCAAACGGGCGGCCCGTGACATGGGCTATGAATGGATCAACGCAGAGATCCGCGCTGACAACACAGGCGGCCTCGCTTATTATCAAAGCCGTAACTTCGAAACCTACGCGCGCAAACCCTCTGTCGCGCTTGAGGATGGCAGCACTGTGGATAAGGTGCAGAAGCGGTATGATCTCAAATAAATTACGCGCCGGATCATGGATCCGACGCGCGGTTTCACGTGAAACACAGTGTCAAGGCAAGCTTTAGGACAGCGCCCTGATCACCTCTTGCGCCACGGCGACAGAGGAATTCGGGTTTTGCCCGGTGATCAGATTGCCGTCTTTTTGCACATAGGACAGCCAATCGTCGCCTTTGTAGTAAATACCGCCCCGCGCGACCAGCGCATCTTCAAGCAGTTTCGGAACCACATTGGTGAGACCAACCGCCTCTTCCTCACTGTTGGAAAAGCCGGTCACTTTGCGGTCTTTTACGATATAGGATCCGTCTGCGTCTTTGGCATTGATCAGCACAATTGGGCCGTGACAGACACTGGATACAGGCTTGTCCGCTGCAAAAAACGCTTCGATCAGATTGATGGAGTCCGCGTCGTCAACCAGATCCCACATCGGGCCATGGCCACCAGGATAGAAGATCGCATCAAAATCTTCCGCAGCCACATCTGCCAGTTTGGCGGTGTTGTTCAGCGCAACATTGGCCGCCGCATCCGCTTCAAACCGATGGGTGTCATCCGTTTGAAAATCTGGCTCGTTGCTCTTTGGATCAAGCGGTGGCAGGCCGCCCATGGGCGACGCCAGGGTCAGCTCAAATCCCGCATCCACAAACGCATAGTAGGGCGCCGCGAGCTCCTCGAGCCAGAAGCCGGTTTTTTCGCCTGTTTCCCCAAGCTGGTCGTGGGAGGTCAGCACAACAAGGATCTTTTTGGTCATCAGGTGTTCCTGCAATAAGCTGAGGCAACCCGTGCCGCCTCTTCTGTGATCGCATCTAGGGATCATTGCCCCAACGGCACAAGTGAGGTAATTGGAAATACATTTTTGCGTAATTGCAACAATAAGGGGCTGCAGAATGGCATTGTGGGACGGCATCGAAGAGTTCGCCATGGTGGCACAGACCGGCAGCTTCACTACAGCCGCGCGCCGTCTCAAGGTGTCAACATCACACATCTCCCGTCGCGTGCAGGCGCTGGAGGATCGTCTTGAAACCAAGCTTCTGGCGCGGACAACCCGCACCGTGCGGCTCACCGAACTGGGTGCAGAATACTATGCCCAAATCGCGCATGTGATCGCTGGTCTACAAGAGGCCAACCAAAGCATCGCAGGCAATATTGAGGCGGTTTCGGGTCTAATACGCGTGTCAGCTGCTGGCCCATTCGCGGAACAGGTTGTCGCGCCAAGACTGCTTGATTTCGCCGCTGAAAATCCTCGCATCACGCTCGAAATTGACTTCAACAATCGCAATGTGGATTTGGTCGCTGACGGCTATGACTTCGCCCTGCGTTATGGTGTGCTGTCCAGCAGCTCTCTGATAGCCCGGAAACTGGTAAACCACCGCCTCGCTTGTGTTGCCGCGCCCGCCTATCTGGCCCGGCACGGAACACCGCAAACACCTCAGGACCTGCGCCAGCATTCCTGCCTTGTCGCCAATAATGACACCTGGCTGTTTCACAACCCAAAAGACGGCAGCCCCCTGCCCGTCAAAATTTCGGGCCGGCTGCGCACCAACAATATTCCGCTCATGCAAGATGCGGTTCGGCGTGGCTTTGGGATTGCCTACTCGCCGATTGGCAATCTGCAACCCTTGATCGACGCGGGCGAAGCCATCCCCATTCTCGAAGGATATGAGGATCAGAGCCGCTCACATTGGATTGTGTATGCAGACCGCCGCCTGATGCCGCGCCATGTGCGCGCGGCGATTGATCACTTACTTGCGTCCTTTGCCACCGACCGCAGCTGAAACGTCTTTTTTACGCGGGATCCAGTGAACCTGGCTGTTGCGCAAAAGGTTAATATTGCCAGGCGAAATTCGCACCGACGCAATACCGACGGGATACCGCCGCGATACAGATAGGCCGTTTTGGCCGAGTCAGAGCAAAATTAACGCGGCGAACGCTTTGCCAAAATCCGCTGCAACGTCCGGCGGTGCATGTTCAAGCGACGTGCTGTTTCGCTCACATTCCGATCACAGAGTTCATAAACCCGCTGGATGTGTTCCCACCGCACCCGATCCGCGCTCATGGGGTTTTCGGGCGGCGGCGGCAGCTCATCTCCGGTGCTCAGCAAAGCGTTGGTCACGTCCTGCGCATCCGCTGGCTTGCTCAGGTAATCGGTTGCCCCGATCTTCACCGCAGCCACCGCTGTAGCGATCGCCCCATACCCGGTAAGCACAACAATCCGGCTGTCTTCCCGCTTCTCACGGATGACCTCAACCACATCGAGCCCGTTGCCATCCCCCAATCGCAGATCCACAACCGCATATGCAGGTGGCCGCACAGTCGCAATAGCCTTGCCAGCAGCAACAGAACCAGCGGTCTCCACCTCAAAGCCCCGTTTTTCCATGGCTTTTGCCAGTCGTTTCAGGAACGGTTCGTCATCATCAACAAGGAGGAGGGATTTGTCCGGCCCGATCTCCGACAGCGCGCTATCAGCCATTTGCCTGTTTCCTATGCAGTTTTCCAACTTGTATCGACACAGGCGAGTGGGGTCAAACCACGGCCCATGTTACATGTTGTTTACGAAGCAACCCACGCGTTGGGCCATATCTTCTGCCGAAACATCGCGACGGAAGTATTCCACAAACCCATGCCCCGGCAGGGTGAGATATGTGAATGTGGAGTGATCGACCAGATAAAACTCATCATCGCCATCTTCAGGCTGCTGTTTGCGATAATAGGTGCGATAGGCTTGGCTTGCCGCCTTCACCTGCTCTGGCGATCCGGACAGGCCAACCATGCGCGGATGCAGATAATCTGTGAACTCTTTCAACACTTCAGGCGTGTCACGCTCAGGATCAATCGTGATGAAAACAGGGGTCACAAGCTCGCCGTTTGTCTCAAGAATTTCAGTGGCTTCTGCATTTCGCGTTGCATCCAGCGGACAAACATCCGGGCAGTAAGTGTATCCGAAATAGATCAGCGATGGCGCGGTAAGAACCTCTGCATCGGTGACGGTTTGACCGTCTTCATGAACCAGCTCAAACGGGCCACCAATTGTGTTTGTCCCACCGGCAATTTGGGTTTGCCGACATTGCGCAAACTGATCGCCACCTTGCCCTCCGCGCCCAACAAACCACATAGCCGCCAAAGCGATGATTGCGACAAAAACAGCCACAGCTGCCACCACACGAACCATCTTACACCTCACCTAGTCATGTTGCGGGAAACTCCGCACAGACCTATCAAGTGTCTGTAGAGACTCAAGGGGAAAGGCCACCAAATGACGGATTTGTCAGGCGAACTGCTTAGCGCAAATCGTCGCAGCAACTGGATACGACTGCGCACATTCATCACCCTGCGCTGGATCGCAATCCTGGGGCAGATCACAGCTCTCCTCATTGCACAATTCGGGTTCGGATTGGTGTTGGAATATGGCCTTTGCTACCTCGCAGTGGGCATTTCCGTCATCGGCAATCTGATCGCAATATTTGTGTTTCCTGAGAACAAATTGCTCACTGAATCCGAGAACAGGTACATGCTGCTCTTTGATGTTTTGCAGCTTGGTTTTCTGCTGTTTCTAACGGGTGGTTTGCACAACCCATTTTCGTTTCTTGTGGTTGCGCCTGTCACCATTGCAGCCTCTGTTTTGTCGATCCGATCTGCGATGATGCTGGCATCTCTGGCGGTTGTTATTGTGACCGCTTTGCTCGAATTTCATCTGCCCCTACGCACAGAAAATCTCTCAGTTCTAGAGATCTCCAACGTGTTTTTGTTTGGCCATTGGACAGCGATTATCATCGCGATCTTCTTCTCTTCTTTCTATTCGCGACAGGTCGTTTCAGAAATGTCCTCGATGGGCGAAGCGCTGGCGGCAACGCAAATGGCTTTGGCACGCGAACAAAAACTCACCGACCTTGGCGGCGTCGTGGCCGCCGCAGCGCATGAGTTGGGCACCCCTCTGGCCACCATCAAACTCGCAAGCGCCGAATTATTGGAAGAACTCGATGATCGTCCTGAACTACGAGAAGACGCCGCTCTCATCAGAGAGCAAGCCGACCGTTGTAGAGACATCCTGCGCTCCATGGGGCGGGCAGGCAAAGACGATCTGCACCTACGAAAAGCACCTTTGTCCGCCGTTATTGAAGAGGCGGCAGAACCTCACATGGACCGCGGAAAAACACTTGTCTTTGACCACTTTGAAATCACAGAAAGTCCTGAAATCTTGCGCAGGCCTGAAATCATTCATGGTCTGAGAAACCTGATTCAAAACGCTGTTGATTTCGCAAGTGACACCGTTTGGGTTGAGACTTCTTGGGATGAAGCTTCAATCAGCGTGCGTATTCTCGATGACGGATCCGGTTTCCCTCCGCATTTGATTGGGCGCATCGGTGATCCATTTATGAGGCATCGAAAACCGGAAAAAGAGCGCAAAAAGCGGCCCGGATATGAAGGTATGGGACTGGGTCTTTTCATAGCTAAAACGCTTCTTGAACGATCCGGTGCAGAGATCAGCTTTGCAAATGGCTCCAAGAATGCCGAGCTTCGCAGCACTCAAAATACAAGCGGTGGTGCGATTGTGGAAGTGATTTGGCCGCGCTCCAAAATCGATGCCAACCACAATCTCTCTCTGATCGGAACCGGAGAGAACCCGCTGCATCGCACCGCCCCTTAACGAGTTACACCTTGATTGGAGCCCGCTATAGTTGCACACTTCTAGCGAGCTTAAAGAAGAATCATCTCCCGGAAGCGTTGCTCTGGAGACTTCAATGTTGGTAACCACTACTCATCTCCTGTTTGTTTTCGCGGGATGTATTTTGCTGGTGGGCGGTGTTTGGATTGCATCTCGCCGTCTGGCGCTCAGTGCGCTCGCGCCAACAAAGGATGAGGAATCCAGCAATAAATCCCGCTTTCTGTTTCGCGCAGGGCTGCTGATCGACGCCAATCCCGCCGCACTCCAAATATGTGCAGAAACCCCAGCAGAGGTGTTTGACTGGTCAACGATGCATGCGAAAATGGTCACGCATTTTCCTGACTTTCCACCTAGCCAAGGCGCATCGCAGGTTCGCGATGTCATCGTCCTTCATGCTGAAGATCCAGAGGATCGTTCGGTATTGACGATCGATCAATGGGATGACGTAGCACGGATCACTCTGGAACAAGACTCTGCGCCCGATACCGCGCGTCGCACAGCCATCATGCAAGCGATGTTTCAAGCCCCAAACCCGGTTTGGAAATCGAGTGCCAACGGCCACGTCGTATGGCGTAACAGCGCTTATAAAAAGCTCGTTGCGTCCCTCAGTCATAAAGCGAAACAAGATCCAGTATTCGATGTGGGCGCACTTCGTCCTGGGGACCCTTCAAAGCGACTGCAAGTCAAAGACGCACAAGGGGAGACCACGCGCTGGTTTGACGTCACAGCAGTCCAAACTGGCGCACATGTGATGTATTATGCTTCAGAGGCTGACGCCGTGGTTTCAGCGTTGGATGCGCAACGCAGTTTTGTTCAGATCTTCTCAAAAACCTTTGCGCATTTATCCACGGGTCTGGTGATTTTTGACAAAGACCAGCTGCTTATCTTGTTTAACCCAGCGCTCTTGGAGCTCACAGGACTAAGCGCAGACTTTTTGTCGAAACGATGTGACGCAAAGTCTTTCTTCGATCAACTACGGGAGATGCAGGTTCTGCCCGATGTCTCCTCACACAGAAGCTGGGCAAAACAGGTTGACGATATCCTTTTATCCGCCTTGGAGGGGCACTACAGTGAGACTTGGACGCTGCCAACCGGCGTAACATACCGCGTTACCGGGAGACCGCATCCCGATGGAGCATTGGTCTTTCTTTTTGAGGACATAACCGCCGAAATCACCGTCACGAGACGCTTCAGGACAGAGCTTTCTCAATGTCACAGTGTACTGGACACAATTGAAACGGCACTTGTGTTGTTCTCCTCCACAGGCCAGGTACAGCTCTGCAATGATGCCTACCGAAAACTCTGGAAAACAGATCCAGACAGCAGCTTCGCACAATACGCTTTAAAAGACGCTATCTTGCACTGGCAGGGCGACTGCTTGCCCAGCGAAATTTGGCCAAATTTACAAGACCGCATCCTGTCCAACGCGATGCGGGAACCTTGGCAAACTGCACTTTCTTTAACGTCAGGAGAAGGTTTGCGTATGTCTGTAACGCCCATCACGGGTGGCATGACACTGGTCGCATTTGATCCGTTTTCATCTGTTTTGGCGCCACAGGATCTAAACAGCTGGATAGACCAAAATACCTGAGCCCCGACCTGATCCGGGTTGCAGCGGGGGAGCGTGGTTTTTACTGTGCCGCCATGACCAGCTTCCACCTTTCTCTCGACCTAAGTTCTGCAAATGCGACCCAAGATCTGGCAATTCGCATTGGGGCCACCTTGCAACCCACTGACGTATTACTGCTCGAAGGCCCAATCGGAGCTGGGAAAACACATTTTGCACGCAGCCTCATACAATCGCTTTTGCCTGTCGCGGAAGACGTGCCCTCGCCGACGTTTACCTTGGTTCAAGTGTACGAAACGGCCGAAAGCGAAATCTGGCATGCAGATCTTTATCGGCTGACATCTCCTGATGAGGTCGTTGAGCTTGGCCTCACAGATGCATTTGAGGAGGCAATCTGTCTTGTGGAATGGCCAGACAGGCTCGCTGATCTACAACCTGACAGCGCCCTGTTTCTTTCATTCTCGCTCGGTGAAGACGAAGGTCAGAGGCACCTGACGATCACGGCCAAAGATCAAAAATGGGCACCTTTGTTAGAAAGTCTCGCGCAATGACCACCCGCGAAGAAGAAATCGCAGAGTTTCTCTCAAGCACCCGCTGGTCTGCAGCGCGGCACGCTCCACTCGCAGGGGATGCCTCAAGTCGCCAATATCGGCGTCTCCATCATGCCAATGGTGATACTGCGATCTTGATGGATGCACCGCAGGAAACTGGCGAAGATATCCGACCATTTCTCCGCATCGCCCAATTCCTGACAGAAAACCAACTCTCCGCACCTGAGATTTGGCACAGCTCAGAAGCGCTTGGGCTTATTCTGATGGAAGACTTCGGAGACGCGTTGTTTGTCGCTGCAATTGCTGAACGCTCCGCGGATGAGCCCATGCTCTATCAAGCTGCCACAGATGTGTTGCTTGATCTCCATCAGCATACGCCACCACCAAAACTCAGCGTGATGGACAACCAGACGCTGGCGCAGATGACCGACCTCGCCTTTATCTGGTATGGATCTGAGTCATTTGAACCGGCAGAAAAGGCGTTGTCTGCTTTTACAGAGGCGTTTCTGCCAAAGCTTGAGAAGTTTTTGCCCGCACCAAGCGTTCTGGCCCTGCGCGACTACCATGCTGAGAACTTGATCTGGCTTCCAAACCGCACAAGTGCCGCACGCGTGGGTTTGTTGGACTTTCAGGACGCGCTTATGGGTCATCCTTGCTATGATCTTGTGTCTCTGCTTCAGGACGCGCGCCGAGATGTTCCTGATGATGTCGCCCAAGCGACGAAAAAGTACTACCTAGAGAGAACCGGCGCCGATCCTGATCTGTTTGAGGTCAGCTACAGCTTGCTTGGTCTTCAAAGGAACTTACGTATCCTCGGCGTTTTTGCACGCCTGTGCAAACAAGCTGGCAAACCTCATTATGTGGATTTCATCCCGCGTGTTTATGGGCATGTGATGCGCAATTTGGTGCATCCAGAATTGTCGCAAGTCGCTGAAATTTTGCGCCCCGCCCTGCCCGAACCATCGTCCGTTTTCCTACAATCCCTGAGAGACCAATGCGCCAAGACCCCCAAGCCGTAATGCTGTTCGCCGCTGGTTTTGGCACCCGAATGGGCGCTCTCACCAAAGACTGTCCAAAACCGCTTTTGAAGGTTGCTGGTAAAACGCTATTGGATCATGCGTTAGAGCTTGCCCAAGCCATCGCCCCAAAAACTTGCGTGGTGAATGCGCACTACAAACATGAACAGATCACACACCATCTCAGCGGATCTGGGGTGCGTGTTTCCATTGAGGCGCCAGACATCTTGGATACCGGCGGTGGGCTGCGTCAGGCTCTACCACTGCTGGGAAACGGCCCGGTTTACACCAGCAATACCGATGCCGTTTGGCAAGGGCCAAACCCGTTTGAGCTGCTGAAAACCGCTTGGTTTCCTGACATCATGGACGCGTTGTTGCTGTGTGTTCCGCAAAAAAATGCTGTTGGCTACACACGAGACGGGGATTTTCAGCTTGATCAAGAGGGACGTCTGAGCCGGGGGCCTGGTACCGTTTACACAGGCGTACAGATCTTAAAAACAGACAGGCTATCTACTATCGAAGAAGAGTCGTTCTCGCTCAACGTAGTCTGGGATCAAATCCAAAAAGAGGCGCGCCTCTTTGGGCTGATCTATCCTGGTACCTGGTGCGATGTTGGCACCCCTGAGGGCATCACGCTCGCGGAAGAAATGTTGGAAAACTCCCATGTTTGAAACGACAGAGACCCCGCGCATTTTCGCGCTCGCTCCTGGTGTCGATTTCCCCAAAGCACTTGTTTCCGGACTGCACCAGCGGTTTGTTGGCATGGCACCACAAGAGATTGCACGCACTCAAATCATCGTAAACACTGCACGTATGGCACGGCGCATTCAGTCGCTTTTCCATGACGGTCCCGCGATGCTGATGCCACGTATCCAGTTACTTGGAGAGTTCGCAAACACCGAGTCCGCCTCCCTACCCAAGGCCACGTCACCCATTCGACAGCGGTTTGAATTGATACAGCTGGTCACGCGTTTGCTGGAACAGCAACCAGATCTGGCAGCACGCGCGTCAGTCTATGATTTGGCGGACAGTCTGGCGAGCCTCTTTGACGAAATGGCCGGCGAAGGTGTGTCGGTTGAGACAATAGAAACACTGGATGTCGCAGATCAATCTGGTCATTGGGCGCGGGCGCAGTCTTTCTTTTCCATTGCGCGGCACTTTCTGGATGATTTGGAGAGCGCCCCCGGTGCAGAGGCCCGTCAACGCCGCGCGATCGAGGAGATCATTGCCCGCTGGGATGCAGAGCCCCCCAAACACCCAATCATTTTGGCGGGCTCTACGGGCTCTCGTGGTACCATGCAGCTGTTGATGCAGGCGGTGGCACGCCTGCCACAAGGAGCAGTAGTCCTCCCCGGCTTTGATTTTGAAATGCCTCAGGACACATGGGGCCATCTGAGCACAGCACTGGAAAGCGAAGATCACCCGCAGTTCCGCTATCACGCATTGCTGGATGCCCTAGATCTGCCAATAAGTTCGGTTTTACCATGGGACAGCACCCCCGCCCCCTCTGAGCTGCGAAATCGGCTGATCTCTCTTGCTTTGCGCCCTGCCCCGGTTACGGATCAGTGGCTCAGTGAGGGGCCCACTTTGGGTGATCTGATGCCAGCCACCGAAAACATCACGTTGGTCGAGGCCACAACGCAGCGAGAAGAAGCACTCACAATCGCGGCGCGTATGCGCAAAGCCGCCGAAGACGGCCAGACCTGTGCCTTGATCACACCGGACCGGATGCTGACGCGCCAAGTCACCGCTGCGCTTGATCGCTGGAACATTGTACCGGACGACAGCGCCGGGCAACCTTTGCAACTGTCTCCTCCGGGGCGTTTCTTGCGCCATATTGTGGCTCTGTTTCACCAGAAACTGACCTCAGAGGCACTGCTTGCTCTTCTGAAACACCCGCTCACCCATAGCGGTGTGGAGCGCGGCAGACACTTGCTGAACACCCGAAACCTGGAGCTTTGGCTGCGTCGAAAGGGAGTGACCTATCCCGAAGCCGAAGCAATGACGGCCTGGGCTCAAACACAAAAGGACGACATGTCCGGCTGGATGCGCTGGTTGACGCATAATTTTTGCAACCAATTACGTTCAAACACCTCAATGGAAGCGCTGTTTGATGCGCATATTTCTCTCGCAGAAGCGATCGCGCATGGCCCCCTCCCAGATGGAGAAACGGGCAGCGGAGGGCTATGGCAAGAGGCCGCTGGCCGCGCTGCGACCCGTGTTTTGGCAGATGTTCGAGAGCATGCGCCAGTGGTTGGGGAAATTTCACCTGCTGATTATGCCGATCTCTTTGGTGCGCTTCTGTCGCGCGGCGAGGTACGTGATCGCGATGCAGGGCACCCGCATATCTTGATTTGGGGTACGTTGGAAGCGCGCGTACAGGGCGCAGACCTCGTGATCCTTGGAGGGCTCAACGAAGGCAGTTGGCCAGAGGCGCCAAGCCCAGATCCATGGCTCAACCGAAAAATGCGCAATGACGCGGGTCTTCTTCTGCCAGAGCGACGGATCGGCCTTGCGGCGCATGATTTTCAACAGGCGGTGGGAGCACCAGAGGTTTGGCTCACACGCGCTATACGATCTGATGAAGCGGAAACCGTTCCATCGCGCTGGATCAATCGATTGACAAATCTATTGGGCGGTTTGCCAGACCAGAACGGGCAGAAGGCGCTGGAAGGCATGTATGAACGCGCGCAGGTTTGGCTTAACCGAGTGCGAGCGTTGGAAACCGTTCCGATGGTGCCTCCGGCCAGCCGCCCTTCGCCAACGCCACCCCTCGCGGCACGCCCGCGCAAACTCTCAGTGACGGAAATCAAACGCCTGATCCGTGATCCCTATGCGATTTACGCCAAACATGTGCTGCGCTTGCGCCCACTTGATCCCCTGATGCGAACACCGGATGCGTTGCTGCGCGGCATCGTTGTGCATGAGGTGTTGGAAAAACTGGTCAAAGAAAGCGCCGATCAAGATATTCCTGTCACACGCGCACGCATTATGGAGATATCAGAGTCTGTTTTGGCCCAAAACGTTCCTTGGGCCACCGCACGTGCGCTTTGGCTTGCACGACTTGCGCGCGTCTCTGATCACATTGTGCATGGTGAAGAGCGCCGCAGAACGCGTGCGACGCCGATCGCCTTTGAGGCAGAAACAAGCGCTCAAGTCGAAGAGTTGGATTTTACACTGACAGCAAAGGCGGATCGCATTGATCGCACGAAGGCAGGCGATCTGATCCTGTACGACTACAAGACAGGCGCGCCGCCTTCAAAAGACGAGCAAACCTATTTTGACAAACAGTTGCTTCTGGAGGCGGCAATGGCTGAACAAAACGGGTTTAAAGGCATAGACCCTGCGCAGGTTGCAGACGCAATCTACATCGGCCTTGGTGCCTCGCCAAAAGATCAACCAGCGCCTTTGGCAGAAACGCCGACAGAAAAGGTGTGGGAGGAGTTTTCGACCCTCATCAGTCACTATCTGAAGGATGGCAAAGGCTTCACCTCTCGCCGCGCCATGCAATCAGAGCGTGACGAAGGTCTCTACGACCAACTTGCACGCTTTGGCGAGTGGGATGCAACTGACGAACCCGCCCCTGAGGTGCTGACATGAACGCCCCCGCACCCCCTACCAATGATGCAACCTTGCGCCAGATCACCGCGGCACGACCTGATGCAAGCACATGGCTATCAGCCAATGCCGGGTCCGGCAAAACCCGTGTGCTGACTGACCGTGTGGCGCGTCTTTTGCTCGAAGGCGTACTGCCGCAACACATTCTGTGCCTGACCTACACCAAAGCCGCCGCAAGCGAGATGCAAAACCGGCTGTTCAAACGTCTTGGCAGTTGGGCCATGAAAAGTGATGCAGAGCTTGCCGAGGAGCTTTCTGAGCTTGGTGTTGTTGGTAAATCCAACGCAGATGATTTGCGGCAAGCGCGCACACTGTTTGCCCGCGCTATTGAAACGCCCGGTGGCCTGAAAATTCAGACGATCCACTCGTTTTGTGCGTCTCTCCTGCGCCGTTTTCCCTTGGAAGCCGGGGTTTCCCCTCTTTTCTCAGAAATGGAAGACCGGGCCGCTGCCTTACTGCGCGAGGATATTGTCGAGGCAATGGCTGAAAGCGAAGATGCCCCATTGCTGCGCAATCTGGCGGTTCACTTTACAGGCGCCGCTCTCGAGGATCTTACAGCAGATATCACACGGCATGCGGATCGGCTGAGGCACGCGAGTGACACAAACGAAGTGGGCGCCATGCTTGGTCTGCCTGATGGCTATGATCAAGCACTGCTCTTGAGTGAGGCGTTTCTCGGCGGAGAAAAGGAGCTCTTGACCAATCTTATCAGCGTCTTGAGAACTGGTGGCACCAACGACAATCGAGCGGCAGACAAACTCTCTGCCATTTCTGCCCCCAACCTGTCGGCACTGGAGATTTTGGAAACAGTTCTCCTAAATGGAAAAGGGGCAAAATCGCCCTTTTCAGCCAAGTTAGACTCTTTTCCTACCAAGGGATTGCGTACAAAGCACGTTGATCTGATGTATCAACTTGAACCGCTGATGCTGCGTATCGAAGATGTGCGTCCGCGGCGTATTGCATTGCGCGCCATGGAGCGAAGCGCAGCGCTACACGCATTTTCAGCGAAATTTCTTGAACGATACGACAAAGCAAAGCAGCAGCGTGGCTGGCTGGACTTTGACGACCTGATCTTGCGCGCGCGTAACCTGCTCAACGAACCCGCTGTCGCAGAATGGGTGCTCTATCGCCTTGACGGTGGCATCGATCATATTCTGGTCGATGAGGCACAAGATACGAGCCCTGTTCAATGGCAGGTTATCGAGCGGCTGGCGCAGGAGTTCACGTCGGGCACCGGCGCGCGCAGTGATGTGACCCGGACCATCTTTGTGGTGGGCGATCAGAAACAGTCAATCTACAGTTTTCAAGGCGCAGATCCCGCAGAGTTTGACCGCATGCGGGAAGAATTTGCGGCACGTTTGCAGCCAACCGGCAACCAATTGCAAAACCTGAGCCTTGAGTATTCGTTCCGCTCCTCACCTGCGGTTCTCAATCTTGTGGACACCTGTTTTGAAAACCATACCTCTGCTGGGTTTCCCAAAGGCAACCGCCACATCGCGTTCAACGATGACATGCCCGGGCGTGTCGATCTTTGGCCGGTGGTGGAGCCTGTGGGCAAAGCGGAAAAAGATGAATGGTTTGATCCCGTCGACCGTCTCGGAGATACGCACCATACCGTGATCCTCGCTGAACGTGTCGCCGCGCAAATCAAACGGATGATTGCGCAGGACTCCATAGCTGACACACGTGGACCTGATGGCAAGTTCACGCAGCGCGCCATTCAGCCGGGTGATTTCTTGATCCTTGTGCAGCGCCGATCTGATCTGTTTCATGAAATCATCCGCGCCTGCAAACTGGAAGGTCTTCCAATCGCTGGCGCAGACCGCTTGAAGGTTGGCGGCGAAATGGCCGTGCGCGACTTGGGTGCGTTACTATCGTTCCTAGCGACGCCAGAGGACGACCTGTCACTGGCCACAGTGTTGCGCTCCCCTCTATTTGGATGGTCAGAACAAGAGTTGTTCGATCTTGCCCATCGACGGACGCCGGGCTCTTTTCTTTGGACAGCTTTGAGGGACCGCGGAACAGAATTTCCTGCAACCATGGCAATGCTGGATGACATGCGCGGGCAAACTGATTTCTTGCGGCCCTATGACCTCATCGAGCGTGTTCTCACACGTCACAAAGGGCGCCATGCCTTGCTTTCGCGATTGGGCGCGGAAGCGGAAGACGGTATCAACGCGTTGCTCAGTCAGGCACTGGCTTATGAAAAATCCTCTGTCCCCAGTCTCACAGGCTTCCTTCAATGGATGGAAACTGATGATCTGGAAATCAAACGCCAGATGGACAGTGCGTCCAACCGGATCCGCGTGATGACGGTACATGGCTCCAAGGGGCTGGAAGCGCCCATCGTGATCATGCCAGATACTGGGAAAAGACTGATCAAGACCGACGCGCCGATTGTGCCTGTGGACCAAACCGCGCTTTGGAATATGTCAGCAGACGCTGCGCCCGACATACTTTCAAACGCGCGTGCAGACATGGCAGAGGCACAAGCCGCAGAGCGTTTACGCCTGCTCTACGTGGCCATGACACGAGCTGAAAAATGGCTGATCGTTGCGGCGGCTGGTGATCTCGGCAAAGACGGCAACAGTTGGTATGATATTGTGCGCAGCGCCATGACCGCATCCAATGCCGCGCAATTCAATTTCCAAGGCGGAGCGGGGCTCAGGCTTTCTCATGGAGACTGGTCTGGAGCGGTTTCTAAGGAGGCAGAGAAGGTTGAAGAGCCAGATTCAAAGGTCCCCGATTATCTACTTAGTGTGGCACAAGTGCCCGACTTAAAGCCTACCACAATTAGCCCTTCGGATCTTGGTGGGGCCAAGGCGCTTGCAGGTGATCAAGGGCTTGATCAGGAAGTTGCCATGCAGCGGGGGACATGGCTTCACTTGCTCTTGGAACACCTTCCCACATATCCGCAGCCTCAATGGGACCAAGTTGCGGAGAGTCTTTTGCAGGACGACCTTGCGGAGATGGAAACTGGTGTTTTTGCGCAATTGCTGAAAGAGGCAAAATCAAACTTAACTTCAGCTGCGCTAGAATGGATTTTTGCGCCCGACGCGCTCGCAGAGGTGCCAATTACCGCCGATCTTGGCACGCTCCGGCTGCATGGCATAATCGACCGTCTGATCATTCAGGAAACTTGTGTTTGGGCCATCGATTTTAAAACCAATGCGATGGTTCCTAATAAAGCAACAGAAACCCCTGAAGGTATTTTGAGACAAATGGGCGCCTATACGCATGCTCTAGAACAGGTCTTTCCTGGCAAGAAAATCCACACAGCAATCCTTTGGACAGCACAGGCTGAGCTTGTAGAGCTGCCACACGATCTTGTGACAAAAGCGCTGCGTGCCACCGCATATCTTGACGCCCCGCAATCACAAACCTAGGTTCCATCAACCAAGACTTACCATATCCCCTTTCAGGAGACCTCCAATGGCAACCGTCGCTGTGACCGATGCAACATTCGATGAAGAAGTAAAAAATGCCGACGTGCCCGTCGTCGTAGACTTTTGGGCAGAATGGTGCGCCCCTTGTAAACAAATCGGCCCGGCGCTCGAAGAGCTTTCCGCGGAGTTCGACGGAAAAGTCAAAATTGCCAAGGTTGATGTAGACAGCAACCCGAACGCCGCAGCTGCACTGGGTGTACGCGGCATTCCTGCGCTGTTCATTTTCAAAGATGGCCAGGTGATCTCCAACCGTGCGGGTGCTGCTCCAAAAGCTGCGCTGCAAAGCTGGATCGAAGACTCTCTGTGATCTGAAAACACATCGAGAACTTAAAAAGGCGCTTCCTCGGAGGCGCCTTTGCTTTTGGGATATCACCAATGAGGTGTTATCCGTACCCCAGACACTTGTGCCTTATGGCGGTCAGGCTCATATAAGAGCCCAGACAAAAGGAGATTTTCATGTCAGAGGATCAATTTCCCGGTTGGCACGGCACCACGATCATCGGTGTGAAAAAGGGTGGCGAAGTTGTGATTGCCGGTGATGGGCAAGTTTCACTTGGCCAGACAGTGATCAAAGGCACCGCCCGCAAGGTGCGCCGTTTGTCCCCGGGTGGGCATGAGATTGTTGCTGGCTTTGCGGGCTCCACCGCAGATGCTTTTACCCTGCTGGAACGCTTGGAAGCCAAGCTGGAAGCCACACCGGGCCAACTGGCGCGCGCCTCTGTAGAGCTGGCAAAGGACTGGCGGACTGACAAATATCTCCAAAAACTTGAGGCGATGCTGATCGTTTCGGATGGCGTCGATATATTTGTCATCACCGGGGCAGGGGATGTGCTTGAGCCGGAGCATAATGTCACCGCGATTGGCTCTGGCGGAAACTTCGCCCTCGCAGCTGGACGCGCGTTGATGGATACGGATCTGTCAGCCGAAGAGGTGGCACGCAAGGCCATGGCAATCGCCGGGGACATTTGCGTCTACACCAATGGCAACCTCACCTTGGAGACCATCAAAAAATGACTGAAATGACCTACACCCGCATGGGAAACTCCGGCCTGGTGGTGTCCCGTCTGGCGCTCGGCACCATGACCTTCACACATGGGTCAGACTGGATTCCCGGCGTGGCCAAAGTAGGTCTTCAGGATGCCCAGCGCATGGTGGATGTGGCGCTTGATGGCGGTATCAACTTCTTTGACGCTGCGGATGGGTACTCCAATGGGGAAGCGGAGGACATCCTCGGCCAAACGCTGAAGGGCAAACGCAACGAAGCGGTGATTTGTACCAAACTGGGCTTTCGCCAGAATGACCGGATCAACAATGCCGGACTGTCCCGTGGCCATATCCTTTCGTCGGTGGATGGCTGCCTGAAACGCCTAAATACCGATTGGATCGACCTGCTTGTCTTACACAAGACAGATTTCACCACACCGATCGAAGAAACCCTTTCAACGCTTCAGAACGTCATAGACGCAGGCAAAGTCCGTCATATCGGTGTGTCCAACTGGCCAGCGTGGAAAGTTGCGCAAGCGGTGCAGTTTCAGCGCGACAACTCAATGAGCCAGTTTGTTGCAGGGCAATATCTCTACAACGCCGTGGGCCGTGACATCGAGATGGATGTTCTGCGCATGGGTGAGGAGCTGGGCATTGGCCTGATGGCTTGGTCACCGCTCGCAGGCGGGCTTTTGAGCGGGAAGTATGACCTCGATAAGCTGGAAGACAGTGATGGACGCCTGTCTGAAGGAGATTTCTTACAAGTTTCAAGGGATCAAGCAGCCACAGCGATTGACGCTCTGAACTCCACTGCCGATGCGCATAGCGTATCTCCTGCTCAAATTGCACAAGCTTGGATTTTGAACAAACGACGCGATCACACCGTGATTGTCGGCGCATCAAAGCTTAGCCAACTTGAAACCGCGATCTCTGCAGCCAATATCGCCCTAAGTGCAGATGAAATGGCCGCGCTTGATGCCGCTGCTGCGCCGGGTCGCCGCTATCCTGAGTGGTTTGACGACATGATGAAAGACGAGTTGTTTGCCAAAGTGCTCGCGTAACAAGAGACGTTGAACCCGCATGATTTCCAAAGATGATCTCCGCGCCGCCGTCGGCTCTGGCCTGTTAAACGAGTCTCAAGCAGCTTCTCTTGCGGCTTTGGCTGACAGCCGACGTGGCGCGCGCGAAGACCTTGCGCCCGGTGATGAACCTTTTGAGCTGTTTAAAGGGTTCAATGAGATTTTCATTGTCATTGGCCTTCTGATCCTCGCAGGTGGGTGGGCTGCTGTGAACGGTCTTTCGATGGCCGTAGAAATCGTCGACTATAAAAGCAAACTTGTGACCACTGCAGGCGTTTCAGCCCTCGTTCTGTGGGGTTTATCAGAGTATTTCATACGCCGTCGCCGCATGGTGGCGCCAGCAATAGCGCTTTCTTGTCTTTGGGCGATCAATGCCGGTTCCGGCATCACGGCCTATTTTGCGCAACCCTTCATGGTGGCACAGGAAGATTTCTCCAGCCTGCCATTCCCGCTCGCACTCACCACAGTGGTGATGTTTCTATATTGGCTGCGGTTCCGGGTGCCTTTCGCCATGGCCCTGATCGCGCTTGGCGTATTTGGGGTGGCGATGATGGTCGGAGCCAATCAAGCGGGCACGCCCGCGAGCCTCTCTGATATGTTCCTGCTTTCTGCAGGCGGACCATTTGCCTACATCACGCTGGCTGTGGGGGCAGGCGTTTTTGCTGTCGCCATGATCTTTGATATGTCAGATCCACACCGCGTCACACGGCGCGCGGCACAGGGTTTCTGGCTCCATGTCATCGCAGCACCGGCACTTGTGAACACGATCGCGCTTAGCCTTTTGGAACGGGACAGCGCTGGCGCAAACACAACGCTCTTTGCAGTGTTGTTGCTCTTTGCTTTCATCGCCATCATCATCGACCGCCGCTCTTTCCTCATCGCGGCTATTGGCTACACCGTCGCTCTCGCTGGGACAGTATTTGAGGGCGAAGGCGCGGCCATGACAATTTTCTTCCTTGGTATCTTCCTTGTGGTGCTTGGCGCCTTCTGGGCACGCATTCGCGCAGCTCTTCTATTGCCGCTCTCTGGCATTCTGCCACTGCACCGCTTGCCACCGTCTCACTGATTGGACCTCACATGACTGATCTAACTCCTCGTGAAATCGTTTCTGAACTCGACCGTTTCATCATCGGTCAGAAAGACGCCAAACGCGCAGTCGCCGTTGCATTGCGCAATCGTTGGCGCCGTAAACAGCTGTCCGATGACATCCGCGATGAGGTCTACCCAAAGAACATCCTGATGATCGGCCCCACTGGCGTTGGTAAAACCGAAATCAGCCGCCGTTTGGCAAAGCTCGCCCGTGCCCCCTTCATCAAAGTTGAGGCCACAAAATTCACTGAAGTGGGCTATGTGGGCCGTGACGTGGAACAAATCGTGCGTGATCTGGTCGATGCAGCCATCATCCAAACCCGTGAACACATGCGCGAAGACGTAAAAGTCAAAGCCCACGCCGCGGCAGAAGACCGTGTAATCGAAGCCATTGCAGGCACAGACGCGCGTGAGGCGACGCGCGAGATGTTTCGCAAAAAGCTCAAAGACGGCTTGCTAGACGACACGGAGATCGAGCTGGAAGTGGCGGACACCTCCAACCCGATGGGGGGCATGTTCGATATTCCCGGCCAACCTGGCAGCCAAATGGGCATGATGAACCTCGGAGATATCTTCGGCAAAGCGCTGGGTGGTCGCACCGTCAAGAAACGCATGACAGTTGCTGAAAGCTATGAAGTGCTAATTTCAGATGAGGCTGACAAGCTGCTGGATGATGAAACCGTCAACACCGCCGCCCTAAAAGCTGTGGAGCAGAACGGCATCGTTTTCTTGGATGAGATCGACAAAGTATGCGCCCGCCAAGAAGCGCGCGGTGGGGATGTTTCTCGTGAAGGGGTTCAGCGCGACCTGCTGCCGTTGATCGAAGGCACCACAGTCTCAACCAAGCATGGCCCGGTGAAGACTGACCATATCCTGTTCATCGCCTCCGGTGCGTTCCATATCGCAAAACCATCTGATCTGTTGCCGGAGCTTCAGGGGCGTCTCCCGATCCGCGTCGAACTGCGCGCCCTGACCGAAGAGGATTTCGTCCGCATTCTGACCGAAACAGACAACGCGCTGACACGTCAGTACACCGCGTTGATGGGCACCGAAGAAGTCACTGTAACCTTCACGGCCGATGGCATTTCAGCCCTTGCCAAGATCGCTGCGGAAGTAAACCAATCGGTGGAAAACATCGGTGCGCGTCGCCTTTACACCGTGATGGAACGGGTATTTGAAGAACTCAGCTTCTCCGCACCAGATCGATCCGGAGAGGAAATCACCATTGATGCAGCATTCGTAGAAACGAATTTGGGTGAACTTGCGAAATCTATGGACGTCAGCCGCTACGTGCTCTGATTTCTTCTGGTCCCATTGGATAAAGACAGCCATAGTCCCGGAGAGTTATCTTTCCGGGGCTTTCTTTTGCCCGCTGCGCGCCAAAAGCCCAATCCTTTGAGCCACTGCCATGATTTCTACCCGTGCATTCTTGCGGCAAAACGGGCGCTTTCTTTTGCCCGGTGCTGCGCTGATGTTTCTGTCCTGTTTTGGACAGACCTTCTTCATCGGAACCTTTGCGGCCGATATTCGTGCTGGCTTTGATCTGTCACATGGGGAATGGGGCGCCATTTACATGCTTGGCACAGGCACATCTGCATTGCTGATGCTTTGGGCGGGCACCCTCGCTGATCGCATCCGCGTGCGCCTGCTTGGCCCTATAATGCTCATTTTTCTGGCATGCGCGTGTTTTGCACTATCGCAGCTTACCTGGGTCTGGGCGCTGCCTTTCATTATTCTCGCGCTACGATTTACCGCCCAGGGGATGCTCCCGCATATTTCTGCTGTGGCCATGGCTCGCTGGTTTTCCGCGTCTCGTGGCCGCGCGTTGGCCTTTGCCACAATGGGCTTCATGTTGGCCGAAGCGGTCATGCCAATTGCGGTGGTGTGGTTAAAAACCCGCATTGATTGGCACATGATCTGGATCGCTGCTGCCTGCTTTTGCCTTGTCATGGCGCCGATCATTTTCATATTCCTGCGCCAAGAACGCGAGCCAAGCAGTATCACTTCAAAAAACTCTACACTTGGCATGGAAGGCCGCAACTGGACGCGGTGGGAGGCCCTTCGCCATCCGGTTTTTCTCTCTGCAATTCCTGCAATGATGGCTTTCCCGGCCTTCGCCACTGTGTTTTTCTTCCAACAAGCCTATTTTGCGGAAATAAAGGGCTGGTCACACCTCTCTCTTGTCGCTGTCTTCCCGCTTGGGACCGCTTCGTTTGGCCTGTCGACCTTGATCTATGGCTGGTTGATCGACAGATTTGGTGCCGCACGCCTTATGCCGTTTTATCTACTACCGCTTGTGGCCGCGTTCACGATCCACGCATGGGCACCCACGGTAAGTTGGGTCGCGGTAGGTGTCATTTTGATGGGGATGGCTGGGGGAGGCATGGCAACATTGCCTGCATCGGTCTGGTCTGAATTCTTTGGTACGGCGCATCTTGGCGCGATTAAAGCCACTGTGGCAGCTTTTGGCGTCCTAGGATCTGCGCTTGGGCCCGGTTTGTCGGGGTGGTTGATTGATTCAGGCGTCGCCTATGAAAGCCAGCTCCAGAGCTTTGCCGTTTGTTTTGCAGTCGCAAGCGTCGCGATGATCATCCCTTTTGCCCGGGCACGCCGCAGACTACCGACGCCGTAGATAAACGTAATACGCCCCGGTGCCACCGTGTTTGATATGCGCTTCAGCAACCTGCAAAATACAGCTTTTCATTGGGGGCAGGGCAAACCACTGTGGCACCTGATGTTTGAGAACACCGCGCCGCGTCGGAATTGGCCCATCATCGCGCTTAGATTTGCCTTTGCCGGTGATGACCAGCACCAGCCGCTTTCCTTCCCCATGGGAGCGCATGATAAACCCGGTCAACGCCCCATGCGCCTGATCGGCAGTCATGCCATGCAGATCGATTTTACCTTCTGGAACCAGCTTTCCTCGTTTCATGCGGCCAAAGGCTTTCTTGTCCATTTGTACAGGTTGCCGCGCAACGCGATCTGAAACAGAGCCCATCAGATCATGTCCGCGCAATTCAGACGAAGCGCGCGATCCAACTTCAAATGCCGGCAGGGCAGGGGATGCCTCGCGCAAGCGTGGTTTCTTTTGAGGCTTGGGCTTTGGTAGAGGCAAATCATGCGATTTCGCAGCTGGATTAAGACGTTCTGCCGTCTCAGCAACCTTACGCCAAAGCGCAACTTCATCTTCGCTTAATTTACGCCGTGTCACAGAACCGACTCCGGCAGCATGGCATAGGCGCGCTGGATCGGCAAAAGAACAACCATGCGACCTGGGTCCTTCAAAGTCCCCGCGGCTAGACCAGCAGCATCGCCAGTGCCAAAGAAAATATCTGCACGCTGTGCTCCTTTGATGGCGGATCCTGTATCTTGCGCGATCATCAAACGACGTATCGGACCGTCACCGTCTTTTTCCACCCATACCGGCGCGCCAAGAGGTGTAAATGCAGGATCAACGGCAATGGAACGAAGCGTAGTGATCGACCGGTTCATCGCGCCTAGCGGACCTTTGTGCGCAGGCACACGACTGACCTCTCGAAAGAAGACAAAGCTGTCATTGTGACGAAGCAGTTCCGCACCATCCACAGGGTTACGCTTTACCCAATTCTTGATGACCTGTGCACTCACCTGATGCGCACTGTAGATGCCACGCCGAACAAGTTCTGCACCGACAGATCGATACTGATGGCCATTCGCACCACCGTATCCCACTCTGATATAGCCGCCATCTGGGAGGCGAATGCGGCCGGATCCTTGGATTTGAAGAAAAAACAGCTCTACAGGATCGTCAACCCAAGCAATCTCCAAACCGCGACCCGCCATTGCGCCACTTGTTTCGATCTCGCGTCGTGTCAGCCATTGCCCCCCTTTTCGAACCTCAGGAGGCACACGATATATCGGATATTGATATTGGCCGCCGGGACGTTTTGCGCCATTGAGTTCTGGTTCAAAATATCCGGTGAACAATGCACCTCGGCCTGACTCTTCTATGAGTACCGGCCGAAAAAGTAGCTCAAAGAACTTCTTGGCATCAGAAATGCCCGTCGCTGCCGCGCAGATCGTTTGCCAATCTGGTGCATCCAGATCGGCGCAGGTGTTTAGAAATACCTGACGGGCCGCCTCATGATCATCTGCGGCCCATCCATCAAGGTCTTCAAACGAAAGGATTTTCATAGTCGTTTCGGACATCGCTACGCTCCCGACCAAGAGACCGGCCATCAGATGGGCTGCGGCAAACGCCGCCCGAAACGTCTTATTCATTCGCCTGTGGCAACAAGCTGCCAGTTAGGATCATCCGCTCCCATCACGCGCGCGAAGGTCCAAACATCTTTTTGGCGCTTGATCTGACTATCGCTGCCTTCCACGATATCGCCGCCGTTGTCACGCACAACATGGGTCAGTTCCCCAATAAAGCGCACAGTGATTTCGCCTTCTTTGGTGGCATCATCAAATGTGGCATCTTGAAGAACCATTTCGCGCACACCGACAAATTCGCTTTCGACAGTCAGACCTTTTTCTTCGCGCATCTGCACGACATAAGCAAAGCTCTCATAGACTTCTTCTCCGAGAAAATCTTTGATGTCGGAAAGCTCTCCTTTCTCAAACGCCATGAGGATCATCTCATAAGCGCCTCGGGCTCCCCCAAGGAAGTCATTCACTCCGAACTGAGGCTCAGCGGATTTCATCTTGGCCAAGGCTTCAGCCTGGGGGCTGCCTTCTTCGGCATGGTCCAAGATATCTTGATCCGGACCTCCCTCAATCACTTCGAGCTCTGGCCCCCGACGACGGGACGGCGCTGCGGCTTCCTGACGAGGGGGTTCAAACCCATCACGTGTTCCCAGTACATTGCGCAAACGCAGGATCAAAAACACAGCAATACCGGCAAGAACCAATACTTGAAGAAGGGTGGAGTTCATTTGAACCTCTTGTTGGGCATGGAAACAACTGTCTCACGCACTTATGTAAGTTACAGGCGGGGTCAAGTCCACCTCGCCAGAGGATGACATTGGAGTTAAACGAAGATGTGGCTTCTTATAGCCTTTATTGCGATCCCAATGATTGAGATCGCACTGTTTGTCAGTGTTGGTGGCGCTATTGGCCTTTGGCCGACATTGGCAATCGTTCTGTTGACAGCAATCCTGGGCACTCACCTTGTGCGCTCTCAGGGTCTCGCTGCCATCGGAAATGTTCAACAGTCTTTCAACGAATTGAATGATCCAACTGAGCCTTTGGCGCATGGCGCAATGATCCTGATTGCTGGTGTTCTTCTGCTGACACCTGGTTTTTTTACAGACGCTGTTGGCTTTGCCTTACTGACACCTCCGTTTCGCTCTGCTGTGTTTCAATACGCTCGAAAACGCATAAAGGTGCAAAGTTTTTCCATGGGAGGTTCGACCGGCGCTTCATTTCATGCGCAGAGTGCAAAGCGCCACTCTGGGGCGCAAGAAAATGAGGTGATTGACGGAGAGTTTACTGAAGTCGACCCATCCACTGAGTTTGCCGCTAAACAGGACAATCAGGTGAAAAAACCCACACATTCGCCTTCAGGTTGGACAAAGCATTGAGGCGCATAGTTTGACCTGATAAAGCAGGCCAAACGCGATTTTTTTGGAGACCCAAAATGGCAGAAACTGAAAACGGTGCTGCACAGCAAGCGCCGCAGCTGAAAATGAACGTTCTGACCCAGTTCGTGCGCGACATGTCGTTTGAGAATATTCTCGCTCAAAAAGGCTCTAGCGCAAACCCACAGCCTGATGTCCAGGTACAAGTGAACTTGGATGCCAAGAAGCGCGCAGCAGATAACCAGTTTGAAGTTGCTATCAAACTGAACATCACAGCCAAGAACAAAGATGACGGTGCTGAAATGTTCATCCTTGAGATGGACTATGCTGGCGTTTTCCACGTTGAAGGCGTACCAGAAGATCAACTGCATCCGTTCCTTCTGATCGAATGCCCACGCATGTTGTTCCCATTCGTGCGTCGCATTGTGTCAGACGTGACACGCGATGGTGGTTTCCCACCATTGAACTTGGAAACTATTGATTTTGTAGCACTTTATCGCGCTGAACTCGCGCGTCGTGCACAGGAACAGAGCGAACAGCCTGTCGCCAACTGATCAGTTTGGCGCTGCCCCTTTGGCAGCGCCTTACCCAAACTAGCCGAGTTTGGACCAGAGGGCGTCAGCGCCCATTTTCTCCACAAAAGCTTTATGTGCCTCCGCTTCTGCTTCTGAAAGCCGAGACGGCAAAGGCGTTGGCCGAGCACTTGGACGCCAGTCATCTTGGATGGTGGCACTTTTCTTTTCTGAAGTATTGTTAGACGCCAAAACCAGATCTGGTTGTCGTCCCCCAATCAGCTCGAGATACACTTCCGCCAGAATTTCGGAGTCAAGAAGAGCGCCGTGCAACGTCCGTGAGGAGTTATCGATCCCAAATCTGCGGCAAAGAGCGTCCAGCGTTGCAGGAGACCCCGGAAATTTCTTACGCGCCATTTCCAACGTATCGACAGCGCGTTCCATCGGAATTTGCGGCAGGTTCATCCAGCTCAATTCGGCATTTAAGAATTTCATGTCGAACTTGGCATTATGGATGACAAGTTTGCTATCATTGCCGATGAAATCGAGAAACTTTTGGCCAAACGCGTTAAACACAGGTTTGTCGCGCAGTGTCACCTCTCCCGGCGCGGCATCACGAGGGATATCCAAGAGATCTGGGCCAATTCCGTGCACCTTGAACGCCTCATCCGGCATGGATCGCTCAGGGTTGATGTAGACATGAAATGTCTCGCCGGTTGGCAGATGATTGTAGAGCTCCAACGCGCCTATTTCGACGATGCGGTCGCCAGAAAACGGATCAAAGCCTGTGGTTTCCGTATCAAGTACGATTTCACGCATGATCCAACTGTCCTCTGATGGTTTTCACGATCTTCTCCACCTGAGACCGGGCATGGTCAAGTGTATCCGTTTCTACCACATAGTCCGATAAAGCCACTTTTTTTTCGTTTGGCATCTGTTTTGACCGAATGTGCTCAAACTGGTCCTCGGTCATCGTACCGCGTTCCAGCACACGATTTTTCTGTAATTCCGGTGAAACAGAGACACAAACTACCGCGTCCATCGCTGCTGCGCCACCTGTTTCAAAAAGCAATGGAATATCAAAAACGAGAATATCGGAGGCTGCTTCCTTGATGAAATCAGCGCGATCCTGGGCAACCAAAGGATGGACAATTTTTTCTATTTTGCTCAGCACAGACGCATCTTTTGCAATCAGCTCTTTCAACCGATCTCGCGAAACCGCTCCATCTTCAATCGCGTCTGGTAGTGCCGCTGAAATAGGGGCTACAGCTGCGCCCCCTTTCGCATATAAGCTGTGCACCGCCGCATCCGCATCCCAAACCGGGCAGCCTAACTCTGAAAAAAAGCGCGCTGTCGTTGACTTACCCATGCCAATAGAGCCGGTCAAACCGAGCTTGAACACTTGTTTGGTCATTCCAAAACGACCTGCCGTGTGGCTTCATCCACAACAGGACGGCGGCCAAACCAACGCTCAAATCCCGGCACAGCTTGATGCAACAACATTCCAAGGCCATCAACGGTCACACATCCGCGCTCTTGAGCTGTTTTGAGGAAATTTGTGACGAGAGGGTTGTACACCAGATCCGTCACAACTGTTTCACTGCGCAAACCATCCATTGGTATCCGAAGCTCAGACTTTCCGGCCATCCCCAGTGAAGTTGTGTTCACCAGTGTCGCCGCTTCTTCGAGAATATTGCCGGCCTGGACCCATTCGATGACTTTAACGCGCGCGCCAAAATCCTCTCTTAAACGTTCGGCACGAACACGTGTACGATTTGTGATCAGGATCTCAGGCACGCCAGCATCTAGCAAAGACGCCACGACAGCGCGGGCCGCCCCCCCGGCGCCAAGCACCACAGCAGCCCCAGTTTCTGCCCGCCAGTCAGATGCGCCATCGCGCAAGTTTTCTATGAAACCATAGCCGTCTGTATTGTCGCCCATAATACTACCATCAGAGCGAAAAATCAGTGTGTTCACAGCACCGATAAGTGTGGCGCGATCGGTGATCTGATCCACAAACTGAACAACGCGTTCTTTATGAGGGAGTGTCACATTACAACCAACAAACCCCATCCTTGGCATTGCTCTTAAGACATCCTCCAAATCATCGGCCGCCACCTCCATTGGGATGTAATGCCCTGAAATTTCGTACTTCTTCAGCCAGTGCCCATGTAGCAAAGGCGATTTCGAATGCGCGATTGGATTGCCGATCACACCAGCAAGGGGAATAGATGGTAAGGTCATTGTTCTAGGTCTCCCCTGACGGTCAAATATGAGAGTATTTCAACAAGTGGCATTCCAAGCACCGTGAAATAATCTCCATCGATTTTATCAAACAGCCGAACCCCCTCTTCTTCGAGTTTATAACTTCCAACAGCATGGGAAATACTGTCGAAGTTGCGCGCGAGATACTCTTCCAAGAACGCGTCGCTAAAGTTCCTCATATAGAGCCTTACGACACCGACGAACCTCCAGATCGGTTCTCCATTTTGGTAAATCACCGCTGCAGACAGCAACTTATGCCGTGTGCCACGCAACATTAAGAGCTGATTGCGTGCATCAGCGACACTCGCTGGTTTAGAAAAGATGGTGCCGTTAAAATCTAAAACCTGATCGCATCCAAGAACGGTGGCTTCTGGTCGTTTAGAACTCACTTTGCGCGCTTTCGCCTCTGCCAGCGCATCAGCAATATCTTGCGGGGAAGCGCCTTCTGCTTGTAGCGCACGTTTGATCATCTCTTCATCCACACGCGGCTTCACTGTCTCAAAGTCTACGTTTGCGTTCCGAAGCAACTGAGCTCGTATCTCAGAGCCCGAAGCGAGGATCAGGGAAGAGGTCATGTGGATAAATCCGTGGAGAAGGAAAGGAACATCTGGTGAGTCCTTTCTGGAAACTTCTGTGAGATTTTGCAAGCTGGGGAAACTCACCCAGACTTCAGGGAAATCCCCCGTTTTCCTGCACCGTGGATGAGGAAAACTTTACCTGGGGGAGGAATCAGCCGCATACCGCTTCATCCTCATCTTTATCCACAGCCATCCACAGATCATGTTTTTCTCAAGTCTTTGACTCTACATGACTCTTTTCACTTTAGCCCCAGATGTGGGAGTCTTCTTAGAAATTCTATCCTCCTGTGTAAAACTGCGGGGGAAATTCCATAATCCACAGGTTTTCGCGTCCCAACAAAATCATCATCCTTTTCTAAATATATTTATTTATTTAGAGAGGGTGGGCTCGTCCCAAGGATCAAAACCGCATGAGCTACTTTCTGGTAGACATTTACCCTTACGTCCTCGCTTTCCATATCATGGCTGTGATCAGCTGGATGGCGGGCTTGTTTTATCTCCCCCGTCTATTCGTCTATCATGCGGAAAGAGCTAAGCAGGGGGATCAGCTCGATGAAACGCTTAAGATCATGGAATACAAACTGCAGCGTTATATCATGGCGCCTGCAAGTGTTGCGGCATGGCTTGCGGGTCTCACACTGGTTTTTACGCCCGGAATTGTCGATTGGTCGTCTGTTTGGCCGTATACCAAGGCATTTGGGGTAATCTGCATGACTGCATTTGATCACTGGCTTATGCAAATGCGAAAGAAGTTTGACCGGAACGAGAATACCCTCACTGGACGCCAATATCGTATGATGAACGAAGTGCCGACGATCTTGATGGTCATCATCGTTGTTTCGGTGGTGGTGAAATTCTGAATTTATTGACTCAGAACAGCGAAAGCCGTATCTGAGTCGTCAACTGGCCCGTCCGGGTTAAGTGTATCCCTTATATAGAGCACATGACCTGCCCCATTTCGGGCAGCACAGGATTTTTTCATGACACAAGAAAAGCTTGCTCTTGGCGATTTGAAAGCCAAAAGCCCAAAAGCACTCTTGGCAATGGCCGAAGAGCTGGAAATCGAGAACGCATCGACGATGCGCAAGGGCGAGATGATGTTCCAGATTCTGCGCGAGCGCGCGGATGATGGTTGGGAAATCTCTGGTGATGGTGTTCTTGAGGTGCTCCAAGACGGTTTTGGTTTCTTGCGCTCTCCTGAAGCCAACTATTTGCCGGGCCCCGACGATATCTATGTCAGCCCAGATATGATCCGTCAGCATTCTCTGCGTACGGGTGACACTGTGAATGGCGTTATGACCGCGCCTGGCGACAATGAGCGCTATTTTGCGCTGACTGGTGTGTCTCAGATCAACTTTGAAGCGCCAGAGAAAGCCAAGCACAAGATTGCGTTCGATAACCTAACACCGCTCTATCCGGATGAGCGCCTGAAGATGGAGATCGAAGATCCCACCATCAAGGACCGCTCCGCTCGTGTAATTGATTTGGTGGCGCCAATTGGTAAGGGGCAACGGTCTTTGATTGTGGCTCCGCCACGAACCGGTAAAACCGTGTTGCTGCAAAATATCGCGCACAGCATCGAAGCCAACCACCCAGAGTGTTACTTGATCGTTCTGCTGATCGACGAACGCCCGGAAGAGGTGACAGACATGCAGCGCTCCGTGAAAGGGGAGGTTATTTCCTCTACCTTTGACGAGCCGGCCACCCGCCACGTTGCTGTGTCTGAAATGGTGATTGAAAAGGCAAAGCGCCTTGTGGAACATAAACGAGATGTTGTGATCCTTCTGGACTCAATCACAAGACTTGGTCGCGCGTTCAACACCGTGGTGCCTTCCTCTGGTAAAGTTTTGACCGGTGGTGTGGACGCCAACGCATTGCAACGCCCCAAACGTTTCTTTGGTGCTGCCCGTAACATCGAAGAAGGTGGATCGCTGACCATCATTTCAACTGCGCTGATCGACACCGGCTCGCGCATGGATGAGGTGATCTTTGAAGAGTTCAAAGGCACCGGTAACTCTGAGATCGTGCTGGATCGGAAAGTCGCAGACAAACGTGTCTTCCCGGCGATCGACATTCTCAAATCCGGTACGCGGAAAGAGGATCTGCTCGTCGACAAAGGCGATCTGGCCAAGACTTTCGTACTGCGTCGTATCCTCAACCCAATGGGCACCACAGATGCTGTCGAATTCTTGCTTGGCAAGCTGAAGCAAACCAAAACCAATGGCGAGTTCTTTGACTCGATGAACACTTAAGGAATGTGACATGGCCTATGTGCCAGACACAATTTTCGCCTTAGCAACGGCCCCCGGTAAAGCGGGGGTCGCTGTCGTTCGTGTGTCCGGTTCCCGGGCTGCTGAGGCGGGCAGGGCGCTTTTCGGAGCGTTACCCAAACCACGAAATGCTGCTTTGAAGATCTTGAAAGACAGCGAAGGCCGTCGTCTGGATCAGGCTTTGGTGCTCTATTTCGAAGAGAAAGCCAGTTTCACCGGCGAAGAGGTCCTTGAGCTTCATCTGCATGGCTCTACCGCCGTGGTGAACGCAGTCTTGCGAGAGCTTTCCGAGATAGATGGTCTTCGTTTGGCTGAAGCAGGGGAGTTCACTCGTCGTGCTTTGGAAAATGGCTGTCTTGATCTTGCGCAGGTAGAGGGTTTGGCGGATCTGATTGATGCAGAAACCGAAGCTCAACGACGGCAAGCCTTGCGCGTTTTGTCTGGCGATCTCGGTGATCTCGCGGGCAAATGGCGTAGCGATCTGATCCGAGCTGCAGCTCTCATCGAAGCCACCATTGATTTTGCCGACGAAGATGTTCCTGTCGATGTGACCCCTGAGGTCACGGAATTGCTCTCTGGCGTGCGATCTGAATTGGATCGTGAGATTGCAGGAGTAGATACCGCCGAACGCATTCGCACTGGATTTGAGGTGGCTATACTTGGCGCGCCCAATGTCGGGAAATCCACTTTGCTCAATGCGCTTGCTGGGCGCGAAGCGGCGATCACCTCTGAATATGCTGGCACCACGCGCGACGTGATCGAGGTCCGTATGGAGCTGAATGGCTTGCCTGTGACCTTGCTCGACACCGCAGGATTGCGTGAAACGGATGATCATGTTGAAGGCATTGGGATCCAACGCGCCCGTGAACGGGCAGAGGCAGCAGATTTGCGCCTTTTCCTTAGAACTCAGGATGAAAGCCCTGACTTTGAACCTATGCCAGAAGATGTGATCCGGATTGCAAAGGCTGATACGCTGGATGATCTGGACAACGCGATATCTGGAAAGACTGGTTTCGGTGTCACGGAGTTGGTGGCTGAAATTACCGATAAACTGTCAGAACAGGCATCGAGATCCGGTGTCGCAACGCGTGAACGTCATCGTATCGCTATGAAGCGCGCATCAGAGTCCCTTGATGCAGGCCGGGCTGTTCTCGCCTTGGGACCAGATCACTATGATATAGGTGCTGAAGAACTGCGAACGGCGATTCGATCCCTTGATTCTATCGTTGGGCATGTCGATGTAGAGAACTTGTTGGATGAAATTTTCTCAAGTTTCTGTATCGGAAAGTAATCAAAGTTAAGGGAGTGTTTCACGTGAAACATTTTGACGTCATTGTTGTGGGCGGCGGACATGCCGGAGCGGACGCTGCCGCCGCGGCTGCGCGTATGGGGGCCCAAACGGCGCTTATCACGCTGAAGAAATCCGGCATTGGCGTCATGTCCTGCAACCCTGCGATTGGGGGCCTTGGTAAAGGCCATCTGGTGCGTGAAGTGGATGCGCTGGACGGTGTGATGGGCCGTATCGCCGATAAGGCGGGTATTCAGTTTCGCCTTCTTAACCGCCGCAAAGGCCCCGCAGTACAAGGCCCACGCGCGCAATCTGATCGCAAGATTTACCGCACAGAGATGCTGGCAGAGATCGAAGCCATACCAAATCTGACAATTGTCGAAGGCGAAGCCACGGATTTTCGTATGGAAGGGCAGGCCGTGCGCGGCGTGATCCTTGCAGATGGCTCTGAAATTTCTGCGCATGCCGTCGTCCTGACTACAGGCACCTTTTTGCGCGGTGTCATTCACATTGGCGATGTCTCGCGTCCTGGCGGGCGGATGGGTGATGAGGCCTCCGTCAAGCTTGCCGAGCGCATCGACAGTTTTGGCCTGCCTCTGGGCCGCCTGAAAACTGGTACGCCACCGCGTTTGAACGGCAAGACCATCAAATGGGATCTGTTGGCCAGCCAGCCGGGGGATGAAGACCCTGTTGTTTTCTCCTTCCTGAACAAAGCTCCCCTCGCGCGTCAAATTGCCTGTGGCATCACCCATACCAATCCCAAAACCCATGAGATCATTCGCGAGAACCTTGATCGCTCTGCTATGTATGGCGGCCATATCGACGGGGTTGGGCCACGGTATTGTCCATCCATCGAAGATAAAATTGTGCGCTTCGCGGATAAGGAGTCCCATCAGGTCTTTCTTGAGCCAGAAGGTCTGGATGATGACACGGTGTATCCAAACGGAATCTCCACTTCTTTGCCTGTAGATGTGCAGGAAGCCTATGTCCGGTCGATGTATGGCCTTGAAGATGTCGAGATCGTTCAGCCCGGTTATGCGATAGAATACGACTATGTTGACCCACGAGCATTGAACGCTGAATTGGGTGTGAAGGGGGTTCCGGGTCTATATCTTGCGGGACAGATTAATGGCACCACTGGATATGAAGAAGCGGCGGCACAGGGCCTTGTGGCTGGTTTGAACGCTTCTTTGTATGCAAAGGGCAAAGAGCCGCACCATTTCAGCCGTTCCGATAGCTATATTGGTGTGATGATAGATGACTTGATCACGCGCGGTGTGACTGAACCCTATCGTATGTTCACGTCGCGTGCTGAATTCCGTTTGTCCTTGCGCGCTGATAATGCGGATCAACGACTTACACCGATGGGGATGGAGCTTGGGCTGATCGGAGAAACCAGGAAAGACGCCTTTGCAAAGAAGCAGGAGATGCTCTCAGCTGGGAGGACGTTGCTCGAACAGGAGATCTTTACACCAAAACAGATCAAAGATGCAGGGATCGCTGTCAATCAAGATGGTAATCGCCGCTCTGCGTTTCAGGTGCTTGCATTCCCTGAGGTGGGATTTGAGGATTTGATCGCGTTGAATGGCGCTTATGAAAATGTAGACAAAGAGATCCAGTTGCAGTTGGAGCGGGATGCACTTTATGCAAACTACATTGAACGTCAAAAACGCGATGTAGACGCCATGCGGCGGGATGAAGCGCTGATTATTCCGTCGGGCTTCGATTTCGATGTCATTGATGGATTAAGCAACGAATTGAAATATAAGCTTAATTCGGTTCGCCCATCTAACTTGGGACAAGCCGGACGTATCGATGGTATGACACCTGCTGCATTGACACTATTGCTTGCGAAGCTGCGGCAGGCGCAGAAGGCAAAGTCAGCATGACGGACTGTTCGGTCTCAATTCGAAATAAACTAGATGTTTCACGTGAAACATTTGAGCGTCTAGAAATTCTTGCCGAACTCTTGGTGAAGTGGAATCCGCGTATCAATCTGGTTTCTAAGAGCACTTTGGACGCACTCTGGGAAAGACACATTCTGGATTCTGTGCAAGTGCTACGGTGTGCGCCAAGTCGTGCCAATCATTGGGTTGATATCGGTAGTGGTGGTGGATTTCCTGGGTTGGTTGTCGCGCTTATGAACGCGGAGCGCGAGGCGCCTGAAGGTGTGACGCTTATCGAAAGCGATCAAAGAAAATGCGCCTTTCTCCGAACAGTTTTAAGAGAAACCGGTGTTGAGGCTAAGATTCTCACTGAGCGCATTGAAAAGGCTCCTGCACAAAATGCAGATGTCCTTTCTGCGCGCGCATTGGCCGATCTAGGGTTACTTTTTGAGTTTACTGAGCGCCATTTGCATAGAAACGGTACCGCCGTGTTCCCAAAAGGCGCGAATTGGGAAAAAGAACTTAAATCCGTCCAGGAATTATGGTCATTTGATTACGAAGTGGTAAAGAGTATTACAGACTCTCAAGCAGTCATCCTGAAAGTCGGAGAACTCAAACGTGTCGGATCCCACACGCCCTAAGGGCCCTAAAATCATTGCTGTGGCCAACCAAAAAGGGGGAGTGGGGAAGACCACAACAGCAATCAATTTGGCTGCTGCTTTGGCCGAACAAAAATGCCGGGTTCTTCTGGTAGATCTGGATCCACAAGGGAACGCCTCCACTGGGTTGGGTATTGATGCTGAAGACAGAGAGCACACCACATATGATCTTTTGACAGGGGAAGCTGAGCTCGAAGACGTTGTTCAAGCCACTGAAATGGAGACAATGTGGATTGTCCCGGCGACTGTTGATCTTAGTTCTGCTGACATTGAGCTTATGACCAATGAAAAACGTAGTTTTCTCCTGCACGATGCTTTGCGCCAGCCAGCGATGGATGGATATGAGCTCGACTACATTCTTGTCGATTGCCCGCCCTCTCTGAACTTACTAACTGTGAACGCTATGATTGCAGCACACTCTGTGCTTATCCCTCTGCAAAGTGAGTTTTTTGCACTTGAGGGGCTTTCTCAATTGATGCTCACCGTGAGGGAAGTGCGTCAAACAGCGAATTCTGGTCTTCGGATTGAGGGCATTGTTTTGACCATGTTTGATGCAAGGAACAATTTGTCCCAACAAGTCGAACAAGATGCGCGCGACAACTTGGGGGAATTGGTCTTTGAGACGAAGATTCCGCGCAACGTCCGCGTTTCTGAAGCGCCATCATACGCACAGTCGGTACTGGAATATGATCCGACTTCAAAAGGTGCCGAAGCCTACAGGTCTTTGGCAAAAGAGCTGTTGGCCAAAAACTACAAAGTAGCAGCATAAAGGAGGCCAGGATGGCAGACAAAAAGAAACCACGCGGCCTTGGCCGTGGCCTCAGTGCTTTGATGGCTGATGTGACCGAAGATACAAATGCACAATCGTCAACCACACCGAGACGCGCGGATATGGTGGTGCCAATCGAGAGGATTGAACCAAATCCAGATCAGCCACGGCGCGACTTTACACCAGAACAGCTTGACGACCTCGCGAATTCTATTCGCGAAAAAGGTGTTATTCAGCCTCTTATCGTTAGAAAAAAGGCTGGTGATCACTATGAAATCGTAGCTGGCGAACGCCGTTGGCGCGCGTCGCAGATGGCGAAACTGCATGAGTTGCCTGTCATCGTACGTGACTATGATGATACAGAAGTTCTTGAGATCGCGATCATTGAGAACATCCAGCGCGCTGACTTGAACCCAGTTGAAGAGGCAATGGGCTATCGCCAACTGATGCAGAAGTTTGGTCACACTCAAGAGAAGGTGTCAGAAGCGCTTGGCAAGAGCCGCAGCCACATCGCGAATTTGATGCGGTTGTTGAATCTTCCAGATGATGTGCAGTTGATGCTGAGAGAAGGTCATCTCTCGGCCGGCCATGCGCGGGCGTTGATCACTACGGACAATGCTTCTGAGCTTGCGAAAAAAGTGGTCAAAGATGGATTGTCGGTAAGACAGACGGAAAAATTGGCCAAAAAAGCGAGCTCTCTCGTCGAGCAAGTTAAAAAATCTCGCCCAAAGATACATAAGGACGCCGATACAGTCGCGCTAGAGGGCGATCTTTCTGCCAATTTAGGGATGAAAGTCAGTGTTGATCACTTTTCTGGCGGAGAATCTGGGAAAATTACTATTAGTTATCAGACACTTGATGATCTTGATGAACTATGCCGGATTTTGTCTTCTACGCGTTAGGGCGCGTCCAGAGGAAAAAAAGTACCGCACTCAAAACCATCGCTTGAATGACCAAGACGATGGTTTTTACATCAAGGGCGACAGAAATTGCAAAAACTGCAGCGATTGAAAGTGTGGCAGCTCGTTTTGCTGATGGTTTGATTGCTCCGTTGCGATTCCAGTCTTGGATCATTGGACCAAACACCTTGTGACTGAGCAACCAGTCGTGCAATTTCTCAGACGAGCGCGCAAAGCAGAAAGCCGCAAGAAGTAGGAATGGCACGGTTGGCAATAGAGGCAAAACGACGCCAATCAATGCGAAGGCTACGCAAACCAATCCACACAACAACCATATTGCTCGCATCAATCCACCAAAAGCTCAGATAAGACTGAATTTAGGACCATACGTCCCTCTGGCAAGACGCGCAGATGCCGCACATCACGCGCGATCATACCTATGTCGATGAGGTTATCGACACGTTTTCCCTCAAGAGGTCTGCCTGCCAACGCCTCATATCTATTGAGATCGATTCCTTCGCTTAGTCGAAGTCCCATCAATAGAAATTCCGCTGCCTGATCCTCTTGAGAGATGGCCTCTCGAAGGTTTTCACCATTCCCCGCTTCTGCTTCCTGTAGCCATCTGTTGGGATTTCGCCACGTTTCTGTAGCGTATCGTGTCCCCTGGACAGTCACACGGGCATGAGCCCCTGGGCCAATGCCTGCATAATCCCCATAGCGCCAGTAGATTTGGTTGTGCCGAGACTCAGAACCGATAGCAGCGTAGTTGGAGACTTCATAAGGCAGCATCCCTGCCGCGGCGCAAATTTCCTGCGTTGCTTCGTACATGTCTGCGGCAAGGTCATCTTCAGGCAGGCCGCGCAGTTTTCCTCGGTTGTACCGGTCACCAAATGCGGTGCCTTGTTCAATTGTAAGCTGATACAGTGACAAGTGATCGATTGTCATGGATAGAGCTTTGGAAAGTTCGCCTTTCCAGGCATCTAAAGTCTGATCTTGACGCGCGTAGATCAGATCAAAACTGACCCTATCAAAAGTTTTCCTTGCAATTTCAAAGGCTTTCCTAGCCTCTGAAACAGAATGGATCCGTCCAAGTCGACGTAGATCGTCGTCGTTAAGCGCTTGGATGCCCATAGAGATCCTATTCACGCCGCCGTCCCGATAGGCGACAAATCTACCCGCTTCGACAGAACCAGGATTCGCTTCTAGCGTGATTTCCATGTCGTTTGATGTTGGCCAGAGTGTGCGCACACGATCTAAAATAGATGCGACTATTTCCGGGTCCATCAAGCTAGGTGTTCCACCGCCAAAAAATACAGTGTTCAGAACCCGCCCTTGTGTTTCTGCGGCGACACGATCCAATTCTGAGAGATAAGCACGCAGCCACCGGTTTTGATCGATTTCACGGCTGACATGGCTGTTGAAATCGCAGTAGGGGCATTTGGCCTGACAAAATGGCCAATGAATATACAGGCCAAAGCCCCCGTTTTGCCAATCCTCAGCCAAAACAGCCCGCCACAAAGGCTTTCACGGCGCGACCGCGATGACTGATTTTGTTTTTTTCCCAGCGATCCATTTCCGCAAAGGTCACGTCATGGCCTTCAGGAACAAACATAGGATCATAGCCAAACCCGTCTTTGCCACGGATAGGCCAGACAAGATGGCCGGGCGCCACGCCCTCAAAGACTTCGTCATGTCCGTCTGGCCATGCCAGCACCAAGGTAGAGCGGAACTGTGCGAGGCGTGGGTGCGGAGCATTGATTGATTCAAGCTCCTCATGCGCGCGTGTCATAGCCATCATGAAATCTCGGCCATTCTCGGTTTCAGCCCAATCCGCAGTATAGACACCAGGCGCGCCATTCAACGCATCAATGGTGATCCCGCTGTCATCGGAGAGGGCGGGCAGGCCAGTCGCTTTGGCAGCCGCATGTGCCTTGATACGCGCGTTGCCGACAAAGGTGTCTTCGGTCTCTTCTGGTTCTGGCAGATCCATTTCTGCAGCACCTATGACTTTTACGCCAAAGGGCTCGAGGAGATGTGTCATCTCCTCGAGCTTGCCTTTGTTGTGCGTTGCCATCAGCAGAGTTTTGTCTGCGAACTTGCGGGTCATGCGACGGCTGCCTCTTGAGCGGCAACGAGTTCTGCCACGCCTTTTTCTGCAAGATCAAGCAGTTGGTTCATTTGATCGCGGGAATAGGTCGCGCCTTCCGCTGACATTTGGGTTTCGATCATTTGGCCGTTTGCGAGCATGATGAAGTTACCGTCTACGCCGGCTTCGCTGTCTTCTGGATAGTCCAGATCAAGCACAGGCTGACCTGCGTAGATGCCACAAGACACCGCGGCAACCGGGGAGATCAGCGGATCAGATGTGACATCGCCGGCTTTCATCAGCTTGTTCACTGCCAGACGAAGCGCCACCCAGCCGCCGGTGATAGATGCACAGCGCGTGCCGCCGTCGGCCTGAATGACATCGCAGTCCACGGTGATCTGGCGTTCACCCAGCGCCACACGATCAACGCCAGCGCGCAGAGAGCGGCCAATCAGGCGCTGGATTTCCACGGTGCGGCCACCTTGTTTTCCAGCGGCGGCTTCACGGCGCATACGCGAAGATGTGGAACGTGGAAGCATTCCGTACTCAGCTGTTACCCACCCCAGGCCAGAGCCCTTGATGAAAGGGGGGACGCGAGCTTCCAATGAGGCAGTGCAAAGCACATGGGTGTCGCCCATTTTGATCAGGCAAGAGCCTTCGGCGTGTTTGGTCACATTTGTTTCAATCGACACTTCACGCATTTCATTCAGCTGACGTCCAGAGGGGCGCATGGGAAATTCCTTCTCTTGATTTCATTTGGGCATAGCCGCGTGGGCAGGGCGGGTGCAACCCCGATTGACCTTTGCGCTTGAGCCTATTTTATTGAAAGACAGAAGGCACGGGCAGATGACAGACACCACTAAAATCCTAGAAGAAATGAATGATCGCAGTCGAGAAGTGTTTCGCCGTGTGGTCGAAGGCTATCTTGAGACCGGCGACCCAGTCGGATCACGGACGCTTACCAGATCGCTTTCTGAAAAAGTCAGCGCGGCAACAATTCGAAATGTGATGCAGGATCTGGAATATCTTGGCCTGTTGGACAGCCCACATGTTTCTGCTGGACGCGTTCCAACTCAGCAGGGTTTACGCATGTTTGTGGATGGATTGCTGGAAGTCGGTGACCTTGATCAGGGCGACCGCAAGAAAATTGATGCGACCTTGGGGGAAAGTGACACAGATGTGAGCAATATGCTCGATCGTGTCAGCACCGCACTTTCCGGCGTCACACAAGGCGCTTCATTGGTGCTTGCGCCCAAACATGAAGCACCAATCAAACACATAGAGTTTGTATCGCTGGCGCATGACCGCGCACTTGTGGTTCTGGTGTTTGCCGATGGACATGTCGAAAATCGATTGTTTACGCCACCGCCGGGGCAAACGCCAAGTTCAATGCGTGAGGCAGCCAATTTCCTAAATGTAGTGGCCGAAGGGCGCACATTGAGTGAGGTTGGGAAAGCGGTGCGTGAAGAGATTGCCCGCCGTCGCCAAGAGATAGACACACTTGCAGCAGATCTTGTGGAGAGCGGAATCGCGCTGTGGGCCGGCGACGGGGGGCAAGAGGAGCGCCTTATCGTGAGAGGCCGTGCGAATCTGCTTGGAACCGATGCAGAAGAGCAGGACTTGGAACGGATTCGGACGTTGTTTGATGATCTGGAACGTAAGCGCGATATTGCCGATTTTCTGGAACTTGCAGAGCAAGGCGATGGCGTGCGCATTTTTATTGGCTCAGAGAACAAACTTTTTTCACTTTCGGGTTCCTCTTTGGTGGTGTCTCCCTATATGAACGCTGATCGAAAGATCGTGGGTGCTGTTGGGGTCATTGGGCCCAAGCGCCTGAACTATGGACGCATTGTGCCGATTGTGGATTACACGGCACAACTGGTTGGAAAATTGATATCTGACCGCGGTTAGAGGTGAAAAATGGCTGAGCCGAAAGACAATGAGTTTCTGGACGATATCGCAGAAGCCGAAGCCGAAGAATTTGCTCAGAGCCTTGATGAGCTCGCAGATGAAGCGGTTGAACTGGATGAGTTGCGCGCAGAGCGTGACGAGCTGAAAGATCGCTGGATGCGTGCGTTGGCCGATGCCGAAAACGCACGTAAGCGCGGCGACAAAGCCCGTCGTGACGCGGAGCAATATGGTGGTTCCAAACTGGCTCGCGACATGTTGCCTGTATTTGACAACATGAAACGTGCCGTTGAATCCATCACCGAAGAGCAAAAAGAAGCTTCCTCTGCATTGATTGAAGGTATCGAGCTGACAATGCGTGAGCTGCTGAAAACCTTCTCTAAGCATGGCATCGAAATGATTTCGCCCGAAGTGGGCGACAAATTCGATCCAAATGTTCACGAGGCGATGTTTGAGGCCCCAGTGCCCGGTACCAAAGCTGGCGACATTATTCAGGTTTCCGCACAAGGCTTCATGCTTCACGATCGGCTTCTGCGGCCAGCTCAGGTGGGGGTGAGCTCCACACCAGCTTGAACTAAATAATAGCAGTTTGCTAAAGCCTCCGACTTTTCGGGGGCTTTTTTGTTGAAACTCTTTGATCTGAAGCTGCGAAATTCAGAAGCTTCTTCTATGCGCGCTTCTGAATTTCTACCAATAGCCTTGCGTCAGAGCGACTTAAACGGCGACGTCGATTGGAAGTTACAGAACTGAATTCTGGTGCACTCGGCAAAAACGCAGTCATTTCATCGGAGTCGACAGCTTCAAAAAGGGGCATGTCTGCTCCAGCATGGCGCATTTCGACTTGCATACCGTCCGCTGTGATAATTTGCGGAACATCGCAAAGCGCAAGGAAGTACTCCGTGCTTGGGCTGTGTGAAATGTCTTCCATTATGCCGCGCCACCCGATGAGGTCCTTGACTGGAACCATAACCTCGCGACTTGTGAAGGCTGCTTCAAAGGCAAAACTCCGCATCCAAATTCGAGTGTTAGGGGCGAGCCAGCAATCTCTTAATGGTACATTGCGACCCAGTGCACCTGCTGGCACCTTGATCGGACATTCGACCGCAGAGAGTTTTCCAATCCAACGGACAGGGCTGAGGCCGCGATCGCGGCTGACGATCTCGTCTCCAACCCGAAGAGTTTCGACCTTCACTTCTCCTCTCCGGGTTGCGATTTCTGTGCCGCGTGTCACCAAGCTTATATCTTTGGAAGCAAGACTTTCGATTTGATGCTCACAACTGCCTGTAAGGGCCTTAACGTTCTGTTCCACTTTCTGCTCTCCCATCACCAATAGACTGACCGTTTCTTCGATCAGCATCCCCGCGGTGGCAGTGTGTTCGTGGTTAAAGCCCTGGCAGAGGCTGTTTCTTCAGTTGCAGCGCTTTTCTGCGTCCTCAACAGCGGCGGTGAAGCCTCTCAATGAGAACGTGTCCGCTGTTTTGGTCCCACGCGAGGATCGGGCGGTCAACGTTGCATCTGCACCGCGTTTCATCGCTGCTACGATCTTTGCGTCATCACCAGAGGAGGCGGGCCAGGCCCATTCGCCTTCGGTGATCATGACAAAGCTTTGCCCATCGATGCTCACTTCAACTGTGGATCCCCCAGCAAAAGGGTAACCACCAGTAAAGCCCACCTGTGCAGAAACGCTTTCGTGCGGCAGGAAGGAAACCATCAGAAGGATATCGCTGCGTCTCACGGCAACCACCTGACCGCCGCGCGTATTTACGCTCTCTTTTGCAGTGCTCACCGCCCAACATTCACGTTTGTCGCCGTCTTTGTGTTCAAAAACGCTCCAATCCGTGATGGCGTTCACTTGGTTTTCGCTTGATGCTTGTGCTGAAACACTGCCACCCCAAAGTGTTGCCGCTATGCACAGCGCTGTCATCCAACGTGATGTCATGCTCTTCTACAGCCTCCAAGCTGTCTGTTGCCTCTTGTCGCCGCCCGCTGGCTTTGCACCATTTGTCTTGGGCTGACGCTTATTATACGCGATACAGTGAGCTTAGCCCATGATTGCCGCGAGACGAAAGACCCGTTGGCACAAATTTGCCCATGAAAGCGAGAGATTTATGACCAATGCCGTGCCCATGACTGAGATTTGGCGGGGAGATATTCTGGAGAGTGTCCACAGTGGGCATGCAGTGGTCTGCAACGTGGAGGGCGATATTGTAGAAGCTTGGGGAGATCCAGATGCAGTGGTGCTGCCGCGGAGCTCTTCCAAGATGATACAGGCACTGCCTTTGGTGGAAAGCGGCGCAGCGGATGCCGCAGGTCTGACAGACAAACACTTGGCGCTGTCTTGTGCCTCTCACAATGCCTCCAAAATCCACAACGATATGGTGAATGCCTGGCTTTCAGCGCAGGGGTTTTCGGATGATGATCTGATCTGTGGCCCCCAGGAGCCGCGCGATATTGGCATTCGCGACGAGTTGATACGCTGTAATGATCCTGTGTGTCGCGTGCATAATAACTGTTCTGGAAAGCACACTGGCTTTTTGACACTCACAAAACATCTGGGCGCAGAGCGAAACTACACAGACATCGATCACCCTGTGCAAAAAGCCGTTTTGGCAGCGCATGAAGACCTTACCCAAGAAACCAGCCCAGGATACGGTATTGATGGCTGCTCGGCGCCCAATCACGCAAGCACACTCAAAGGTATGGCGCGCGCGATGGCTTTCTTTGCTGCAGCGCGGGAAGGGCAGGGTACGCGAGAAACAGCCGCGGCGCGTTTGCGCGATGCGATGGCGAAACATCCGGAATATGTCGCGGGCGAAGGTCGCGCTTGTACCAACCTAATGCGGGCGATGGGCCACAAGGTTGCCATCAAGACCGGCGCAGAAGCATATTTTATCGCCATTTTGCCGGAACAAAAACTTGGAGTGGCGTTGAAAATCATCGACGGGGGCACCCGCGCTTCTGAGAATGCGATTGCAGCCATTCTCGCTAAGCTTGGCGTTCTGGATCCTGCTCACCCTGAAACCGCAAAGTATTTGGATGCGCCGATCAGAAACTGGGATGGCTTGCAAACAGGCATCATGCGGGCGTCTCCCGCGCTGCGTTAAAGTCTTTGTGTGATAGCCATCAGGCTGGAGCCTATAAACTAGGCTCCAGCAATTGTGTCTGCGCCTACAGCGCGTCCCAAAGTAGTTTCAGAGCAAGCGCAACCGAGGTCACAACCAAGAGAGGACGGATCAATTTCGCGCCTTTGGCCATCGCAACCTTTGCGCCGAGCCGCGCACCAAGGATTTGCATGGCCCCCATTGCCAAGCCAATCGCCCAAAGTGGGTTTGCCACGAGTATAAAGCCAGCCAGCCCACCGACATTTGATGCGAAGTTCAAGAGCTTTGTATGCGCAGTGGCCTTCAAAATCCCGTAGCCCCCCAAAGCTACGAAGGCGATCATGTAAAAACTACCTGCCCCCGGTCCGAGAATTCCGTCGTAGAATGCCACCAAAGGAACAGCAGACAGCGAAAAGGCAACCGGTTTGAGCCGTGCTGTTCTGTCCATCTCCCCGGGATCCTTGCGAAGTGCAAAGAACAGTGCGATGCCGATCAGCAATACTGGCAAGACAAGCCGTATCCAGTCTGTTGGCAGGAAAGAGACCGCCAACGCACCGATAAGCGAGGCAAAGAACGCCACAAGCGCTGGCACGGCTTGCGATTTAAGATCTACAAGTCCGCTTTTTGCATATGCGTAGGCGGCTGTACCTGAGCCAAACATGCCTTGAATCTTGTTGGTGGCCAATGCTTGCACCGGTGGAACACCTGCGATGATAAGTGCCGGAACCGTGATCAACCCACCACCGCCAGCGATAGCGTCTACAAAGCCCGCAAAGAACCCTGCTGCCAACAAGAGCAGCAGCCCTTCAATCCCAAATTCAAGCATAGATCAGAGGCCTACAAAATCGGACTTAGCATAGCCTTGGATATAAAGCAGGGCCGTCAGATCGCCATGATTGATACGAATGTCGCATTCTGCTGCGACAGAGGGTTTGGCGTGCAGTGCTACGCCGGCGCCAGCAAGCCCAAGCATGCCAAGGTCATTGGCGCCGTCGCCCACTGCCAAAACGTCTTCATGCGCCAAGCCTAAACGCGCTGTGATTTCTTTCAGTGCCTGTACTTTGGCTTCACGACCCAAGATGGGATAGCCCACCGCGCCGGTCAGTTTTTCATTCTCCACCAATAAGGTGTTGGCGCGGTTCTCGTCAAAGCCAAGTTCAGACGCCACTTTTGCAGTGAACGCTGTAAAGCCCCCTGATACCAACGCGGCATAAGCGCCATTGGCTTTCATCGTTGCCAAAAGCGCTTTGCCGCCGGGCATGAAGGTGATGCGCTCTGCCAGCACTCTGGAGATCACGCTCTCATCCAGGCCTTTCAGAAGACCAACACGTTCTGTCAAAGCCCCTTCAAAATCGAGCTCGCCATTCATAGCCCGCGCCGTGATGTCTTTGACGCGTTCGCCAACACCGGCCTCATCAGCCAGCTCGTCAATGCACTCCTGTTCGATCATGGTGCTGTCCATATCCGCGAGCAGCATCTTTTTGCGACGTCCCTCGGTGGGTTGCAGAACCAGATCCACGTGCGCTTTCTGAAGATCCTCCCACACTGTCCAAAGCGTGTCGGGTTTGATCGCAAGAGGAAACTCGGCGGCTTCGCCTTCTGCGAGCCAATGCGCCTCGCCGCCGCCCCAGGCATTTCGCAGAGACTCCACAAGCGCGCGATCCAGGTTTGGCGCGGCAGGGTTGGTCAAAAGCGTGGCGGTGAACATCGGCGACCTCAACAGATTTGGAATGTGGATGAGCGTCATAGAGCATGGCAGAGCCGGTGATTCCAGTACCAGATTTTGGTGCGGATAAGGTTTTCTTCACCAGAATCTGCACGCCCCACCTCCCTGAGCGCTTCAGGTACAGGTGTTTCCGATAGTGGTCATTTTGCGTCGCTTTTACCGCACAAAAAGTCGCTGTTGTCTTTTTACCTGTTGTCGACCGCCATCAATCCGCCTAAGCCGGTCCGTGGGACACCTCTCCCCAACGAGAGGCATTTATCTGGAAGGATAGCATTTATGGCTACTCAGCAACCGGCGGTTCGCCCGGCGAATCCGCGTTTCTCCTCTGGCCCTTGTGCCAAACCCCCCACATTTGATGTCACCAAGCTCGCCGATGCCGCTCTCGGCCGCAGCCACCGTGCCGCCATCGGCAAGGACAAGCTGAAGGCCGCGATTGAAGGCACGCGCGAAATTCTGGGCATCCCCGCAGACTACCGCATCGGCATTGTGCCCGCATCTGACACTGGCGCGGTTGAAATGGCGCTTTGGTCGCTTCTTGGTACGCGCAAAGTTGAAATGCTCGCATGGGAGAGCTTTGGCGCTGGCTGGGTCACCGATGTGGTGAAGCAGCTTAAAATCGACGCTGAAGTCAAAACTGCCGAGTACGGTGAGATCGTAGATCTGGCGGCCGTAGATACTAAGAACAACGATGTGGTTTTCACGTGGAACGGCACCACCTCCGGCGTGCGTGTGCCAAATGCAGACTGGATTGCGGATGATCGCGAAGGGCTGACCATCTGTGATGCCACCTCCGCCGCATTTGCAATGGATCTGCCGTGGGACAAGCTGGATGTAACCACTTTCTCCTGGCAGAAAGTGCTGGGTGGAGAGGCTGCGCATGGCGTTATCGTCCTGAGCCCACGTGCTGTTGAGCGTTTGGAAAACTATACGCCTGCATGGCCGCTGCCCAAAATTTTCCGTCTGACGAAAGGCGGCAAACTGATCGAGGGCATCTTCACTGGCGCCACCATCAACACACCCTCCATGCTGGCCGTCGAAGACTACCTTTTCGCGCTGGATTGGGCCCGTTCTGTAGGTGGCCTGAAAGGACTTATCGCGCGTGCTGATGCCAATGCCAAAGCGGTGTTTGATTTCTGTGAGGCAAATGACTGGATCGAAAATCTTGCAGAAGACACAGGCACACGCTCGAACACATCTGTTTGCCTGAAATTCACTGATGCCCGCATTCAAGACGGTGCAGCCTTTGCCAAAGCAGTGGCCAAACGTCTCGAAGCCGAAAACATCGCGCTCGACATCGGCGCGTATCGCGACGCCCCTGCAGGTCTTCGTATCTGGTGTGGTGGCACCGTAGAGACATCCGATCTGGAGGCGATGTTGCCATGGCTCACCTGGGCTTTTGAAGCAGAAATCGCAGCGCAAGTTTAAGAGCTGCGCCCCAAGGGCAAACCCTACGTAGGGTGCGCAATCTCTGCGCACCTTCCCTGACCTAGATTTTCCAAAGGACGCTCAAAATGGCTCCCAAAGTACTCGTATCAGACAAGCTTAGCGAAACCGCTGTTCAAATCTTTCGCGACCGCGGCATCGACGTGGATTTCATGCCTGACCTTGGCAAAGACAAAGAAAAACTTGCCGAAGTGATTGGCCAATACGATGGTCTGGCGATCCGTTCTGCCACCAAAGTGACCCCCACGATTCTGGAAGCTGCAACCAACCTGAAGGTTGTTGGCCGCGCAGGGATTGGCACCGATAACGTCGACAAAGAGGCGGCCTCCAAAAAAGGTGTGATCGTCATGAACACGCCTTTTGGAAACATGATCACCACCGCTGAACATGCCATTGCAATGATGTTTGCTGTGGCACGTCAGATTCCTGAGGCGTCTGAATCCACGCACGCCGGTAAGTGGGAAAAATCCAAGTTTATGGGTGTTGAGCTCACCAACAAAACGCTGGGTGTGATCGGTGCTGGCAACATCGGCGGTATCGTTTGCGACCGCGCCCGTGGCCTGAAAATGAAAGTGGTCGCATATGATCCGTTTTTGTCTGCTGAAAAAGCTGACAAAATGGGCGTGGAAAAGGTTGAGTTGGATGATCTGCTGGCGCGCGCCGACTTTATCACTCTGCACGTCCCCTTCACGGAAGCCACTGCAAATATCCTGAGCCGTGAAAACCTTGAGAAAACCAAAAAGGGTGTCCGCATCATCAACTGCGCGCGTGGCGGTTTGGTCGATGAAGAAGCTCTGGCAGAACTTCTCAAGTCTGGCCATGTCGCTGGAGCAGCTTTCGATGTGTTCTCCGAGGAGCCAGCGAAAGAAAACGCGCTTTTCAATCTTCCAAATGTTGTTTGCACCCCGCATCTTGGCGCAGCCACCACGGAAGCACAAGAAAACGTAGCGCTGCAAGTCGCTGAGCAGATGGCCAACTATCTACTGACTGGTGCTGTGGAAAATGCCCTCAACATGCCGTCTGTGACTGCAGAAGAAGCTAAAGTTATGGGCCCGTGGATCAAGCTCGCGGATCACCTTGGCGCTTTCTCAGGTCAGATGACCGACGAGCCGATAAAGGCCATCAATATCCTGTATGATGGTGTGGCGGCTGAGATGAACTTGGCTGCTTTGAACTGTTCTGTTGTTGCCGGGATCATGAAAAAGGCCAACCCAGATGTGAACATGGTTTCAGCGCCTGTTGTCGCCAAAGAGCGCGGTATTCAGATTTCTACCACCAATCAGGACAAGTCCGGTGCATTTGATGGCTACATAAAGGTGACCGTCGTGACCGATAAACGTGAGCGTTCGATTGCTGGCACGGTGTTCTCTGATGGCAAGCCGCGTTTCATCCAGATCAAAGGTATCAACATTGATGCCGAGATTGGCGCAAACATGCTCTATACAACTAACGAAGATGTGCCTGGCATTATTGGCGCATTGGGGCAGACTTTGGGAGACGAGGGCGTGAATATCGCGAACTTTACCCTTGGTCGGGCAGATGTCGGCGGAGAGGCGATCGCGTTGCTTTACGTTGATGAGCCGGTTCCAGCTGAGGCACGAGCGAAGCTGGCAGAAACGGATATGTTCCGCCAGATCAAACCATTGGCGTTTGATGTCGCTTAAGCTCGAAGCATTCAAAATAGAAAGGCGCTGCTATTTGGCAGCGCCACTTTTGTTTTTATGCGGGGCAGTTTCTTTGCTTGTGGTTCAATGATCTTCAATCAAAAGTGGCTGCGCGAATTGAGGGGCTGAACATGAAGCGTCTGCTTCCAAATTGAGTTGGTGCGTTGAAGCGCTGCGCATCGCATTTTTTGACCAACAATATCGAAGAAGAATACTGATGACAGATCCAATCTACGCCATCGGGGACGTTCATGGCCAACTCGAAAAACTCCTTGAGGTTATTGCACGGATCGAAGCCGATGGTGGGCCGACCGCCAATATTGTCTTTCTAGGCGATCTTGTAGATCGCGGTCCGGACAGTTCAGGTGTGATCGAATTGGTTATAAACGCCCGTCAACTGGGGAAAAACTGGCAAGTCGTGAAGGGCAATCATGACCGCATGTTCCAGTACTTCATGGAAGACACACCCAGACACGACACCCGGTTGCGGGCAGAGCTTTCTTGGATGCACCCGCGATTGGGTGGCCGGGAAACGCTCGCAAGCTATGGCGTTGATGTACACCCTGATCGCACTGAACAGGATTTACACGCCGAAGCGCGTGCCAAGGTACCACAATCACACATGGCCTTTATCGAAAGTCTGCCCTTCTTTCATCAAGTTGACAATCTCCTGTTTGTCCATGCAGGCATCCGACCTGGGATTGCTTTGCCGAAACAGTCAGAAGACGATTTATGTTGGATCAGAGATGACTTTTTGAATTATCCTCGCCAGCACCCCTGGCTTGTCGTCCATGGTCATACCGTGGTGCCTGCTGTCGAACACAGGGGGAACCGTGTGAATTTGGATACTGGTGCTGGTTACGGAAATCCGATTTCAGCAGTGGTGTTTGAAGGGGACCAAGTTTGGCGTTTGGGTCCAAATGGGCGTGAACTTCTTACACCCGCAGCAATCCAGATCTAGCTTTGGAAAAGCTGGTGCCTCAAGAGGGACTCGAACCCCCGACCTTGTCCTTACGAAGGACCTGCTCTACCAGCTGAGCTATTGAGGCACTCAGGCAGCTCGTTTAAACGCTCGTGCTTTGGCGCGCAAGAGTATCCAGCGATACGGTTGTACGTTTTCTCCCCGTTTTTGTGAGGTGCTATCGTGCGAATTCAACAATTCTGAGCCAGTTGGCAGGCAATACCGGCCTCAATTAGATGCTTATCTTGCCGAGACGGTCAAAAACCGTTATCGCGCGAGCGATATATGGACGAAGGATTAAGACATGTCGGCTCCGAAGAAAGTTGTGCTCGCCTATTCCGGTGGCCTGGATACCTCGATCATCCTGAAATGGCTGCAAACCGAATATGGTTGCGAAGTGGTGACCTTTACCGCGGATCTGGGTCAGGGCGAAGAGCTGGAACCCGCGCGCCAAAAGGCCGAGCTGCTGGGGATCAAACCCGAAAACATCTACATCGAAGATGTGCGCGAAGAGTTCGTGCGCGATTTTGTTTTCCCGATGTTCCGCGCCAATGCGGTCTATGAAGGGCTTTATCTGCTTGGCACGTCCATCGCCCGCCCCCTGATTTCAAAGCGTCTGATTGAGATTGCTGAGGAAACCGGCGCAGATGCGGTGGCGCACGGCGCAACCGGCAAAGGCAATGATCAGGTCCGTTTTGAACTGGCGGCCTATGCATTGAACCCGGACATCAAAGTGATTGCGCCTTGGCGCGAATGGGATCTGTCTTCCCGTACCAAGTTGATCGACTTTGCTGAACAGCACCAAATTCCAATCGCAAAAGACAAACGCGGCGAAGCCCCGTTCTCTGTGGATGCAAACCTTCTGCACACGTCTTCCGAAGGCAAAGTGCTTGAAGATCCTGCCGTTGCCGCGCCAGACTATGTGTACCAGCGCACGGTGCATCCTGAAGACGCGCCAAACGAGCCAGAATTCATTGAGATCGGTTTTGAAAAGGGCGATGCCGTCAGCATCAATGGCGAAGCGATGAGCCCTGCGACCATCCTCACCAAATTGAACGAATATGGTGGCAAGCACGGCATTGGCCGCTTGGATCTGGTGGAAGGCCGTTTCGTGGGTATGAAATCTCGCGGCATCTATGAGACGCCAGGTGGTACGGTGCTTCTGGAAGCGCACCGTGGCATCGAGTCAATCACCATGGACCGTGGCGCGATGCACCTCAAAGACGAATTGATGCCAAAATATGCTGAGCTGATCTATAATGGCTTCTGGTATTCGCCAGAGCGTGAGATGCTGCAGGCGGCGATCGACAAATCTCAAGAGCATGTCACCGGTACAGTTCGTGTGAAGCTCTACAAGGGCAGCGCAACCACTGTGGGCCGTTGGTCCGATTATTCGCTCTATTCTGAAGAGCACGTGACATTTGAAGATGATGCCGGTGCCTACGATCAGAAAGACGCAGCTGGCTTCATTCAGTTGCAAGCGTTGCGCCTGAAACTTATCGCAATGCGCAACAAGCGTAACAGCTGATTGTCTTATATTTGAAACGCTGAAAACCCGCCCTTTGGGCGGGTTTTTTGTGCCTGCAAAACACAAAAGTTTCGACGTGTATTCGTTCAGTGGTGAGCGACATAAAAATGCGCCGATTCCATTTTGTGTACCGGATCCTGTGATTTCTGCGGCTTACAAGTCAGCGGGTAGGTTGTGTTACTGTCGCATCCAGTGATGGGGTAAGTTCCGGTGTGCGAACACGCGGAAACGGCGGTAGCCAGGCAAGTAACAAGGATCAGTGAGCGCATTGGGGTCTCCTTAAGAAGTGACATATTGGTTTTGCGCGGCACTAACGCTTATCAGCCGGCCAAAACATGTCGGGACGGGCCATCTGTTTGATACTTTCGGCCAGAGCGTTGAAATGCGCTGTACGTCATCGATTATCCCTTTGCTTTTGACTACTTAACGTTGGGGTAACCAGTGTCACGTAACTCTTGCGACATAGCATTGAGACTGCGATTGAGTGCTAAGATTTAACCGTTTTTTGGGAGGACACATGCTGGAAGAGATTGCCGCGCAGATGCGCGAAGGGCTGAAAGACAAAGCGTTTGACAGCACGCTCAAATTTGATTGTGGTGACGCCGGGGTACTGGTGTTGGCAGATGGCACAGCGTCTGTCGAAGATCGAGAAACTGATTGCACAATCAAAATCTCTGCTGACAATCTGATCAAGCTTTTGGCGGGTGACCTAAAGCCAACAACGGCATTGATGTTGGGTAAGCTCAAAGTCTCCGGTGATATGGGGGTTGCGATGAAGATGGGTCAACTTCTGGCGTAAGCACTCTTATTGTTTTTTGAGGAGGCAGGAGGACCTGCCTTCACCCAAAAGCTTTTGTAATTTGTAGGCTTTCATTTTCAGAAGGCGATTTTTGTTCACGCAAAGAACTGGAAAGCTGACAAGCGATCTGTTCCGGCGTACCTAGTAAACTCCTGAAACATGTTCACACGTCGATGGACGTTTCCTTGCCACAGTTGGCAACTTGCGGTGAAAAATCATTGGGGGCACCACGAGTGACGCGCACAAATGACAATGACTTTGCCGCCTCGAGTGATCCAAAGTCTTTGCTTATTCTTGGTGGAACTGGGAAACTCGCCCGCCTGATGCGCGCTACAAAGCAACAGGATAATTCTTTGTTGCCCGATTGGCTGCCAATTTGGGCGGGACGCAAAGCTGACGATGGCGTTGACTTCACCTTTACAGAGACAACGACCGAGTTTCCAAGGGCAGATGCCGTCCTGGCGCTTTGGGGCATAATTCCAGGCGGCGGCGATCTTTCGCAGAATGCGCGATTGGCGACGCGCGCTGTAGATGTTGCAATCTCTTGTGGTGCCGACAAGGTCATCCATTGTTCGAGCAGTGCGGTTTATGGCCCCGGTCAGATGCTCTCTGAAACGTCAAGTCTCCTTCCTTTGAACGCTTATGGTGAAGCAAAAGTCGCTATGGAAGAGGTGGCGCTTCAGTCTCTTGGAGCGAATGAAACATCTCCCAGATCATTTATTTTGCGCCTATCGAATGTTGTGGGCGCTGATAGCCTGTTTGGTTCGATCGAACGCGGCGGGCAATTGACGCTTGATCGTTTTGCAGATGGAGAGAGCCCAAAGCGCAGCTATGCCACACCCAGAATTGTCTGGGCAGCGGTGGAGGCTGTCCTGAGCGGCCAAACGTTGCCAGATGTGCTCAATGTGGCTGCATCTGCACCTGTGGCCATGCACAGTTTACTTGAGGCAGCCAATCATCCGTTTGAATGGAAAGCCGCGCCGGAAAGCGCAATAGCGGAGGTCTCTTTGGATGTTTCAGAGCTTCAACGGTTGACCCCAACAGATCTGCGTGTGACAGCACCGCAAATGATTGAGGAATGGCGCGCAGTGCGCAAGGCTTTGGCATGACAGGCAGCGGAACGACGTTGGGCCGGCGGCTCATGGATTTGGTTTGGGTGTTGCTTCTGCTCGTGCTTTTATGGCCTGTGATGCTCCTCATTGGATTGTTAATCCTGATCCAAGACGGGCGACCTGTGTTTTATGTGTCTGAACGCATGAAAACGCCTGAGCAAGGTTTTCAGCTTCTCAAATTCCGCACAATGACCAACGTTGATGCAGACAGCGGCGTATCTGGTGGGGACAAAGCCCATCGGATTACACAAATTGGTGCATTTCTGCGCAAATACCGGTTGGATGAGCTACCACAGCTCCTCAACATTTTGCGTGGTGACATTAGCTTTGTAGGTCCGCGACCGCCTTTACGTCGGTATGTTGAGAGGTTTCCGGACCTTTATACAGAAGTGCTGAAGGACCGACCAGGCGTGACCGGATTGGCCACTCTGATCTATCATCGCACCGAAGAGCGCTTGCTGGCGCAGTGTGAGACCGCTGAGGAGACGGAGGCAGTTTACGAGCGCCGCTGCGTGCCGCGCAAGGCGCGACTCGATGTGCTTTATGCAAAGAAACGGACGTTGTGCAGCGATCAGAGACTGACGGTGGCAACAGTGTTTCGTCGGGTTTCGCCTGTTTATAGAAACCGCGATCAGGGCTGATCGAACGCGCGTCTTTGCTTTCAACAAGCTTCACCTTGGTGTGACAACACGTTTCATGGGATTGAGACTCTTTGCCCGGCACAGCAGGATCGGGACAGCAAGGAGTTGTCCGATGAAAAAATTGCAAAATCTGAAAACAGCAGCCCTTTCAGCTTTTATTGTTCTGGGAACGCTGGCACACGGAGATCGCGCCCATGCGATGAATAGCGAAACGCTGATTGTCGCCGGTGGGTGTTTCTGGTGCGTGGAGAGCGATTTTGAAAGCGTTCAGGGCGTTAAAGAAGCGCGATCAGGCTTTATTGGCGGTTCTACTGCAAATCCAAGCTACAAGCAGGTAACCAAAGGTGGCACCGGACACTACGAAGCGGTGGAAATCACTTTTGATCCGGCAAAAGTTTCACGTGAAACGCTTCTGGATTTGTTTTTCCGCTCTGTAGACCCTACGGATGCCGGCGGACAGTTTTGTGATCGGGGCGACAGCTATCGCACCGCCATATTTGTTTCCAACACAAGTGAACAAACAAAAGCTGAAGCGGCAAAAGTAAAGGCCCAAGCGCAGTTGGGGCAGACGATCGTGACGCCTATTTTGTCCGCTGGACCCTTTTATGAGGCAGAAGCGTACCATCAGGACTACTACAAAGGCAGCAAGATCGTTCTCACCCGTTTTGGTCCCAAAAAGCAGAGTGAAGCGTACAAACGTTATCGCAAAGCCTGTGGTCGGGATGCACGCGTGAAAGCCCTGTGGGGAGACGCTGCACCATTTGTTGGGCACTAGATGCGTTAGCGGCGGGCGCGCTTAGAAGCGCGCCTCATCCACTTCTTTGAGATCAGGGATAACATCTGCCGTGCCTTGGCGGGTCACCATCAGCGCCGCTGCGCGCATGGCGAGTGCAATGGCCTGCTCCATTGGCAACTTACGGTCCCTGGCTGCCAATACATAGCCAGTAAAGGTGTCGCCCGCGCCAGTGGTATCCACTGGAGTAACGGGCATTGAGGGAAAATCGCGTCCAACACCGTTGTGCAGCCAGCGCGCGCCCTTAGCGCCAAGCGTGATGACGACATCGGTAACGCCAAGATCGGCTGGCGATTGTCCTGTGGCGCTCTCAAGTTGTTTTGCCTCGACTTCATTGAGGATCAAGAAGTCAAGAAAAGGCAGTACAGCGGCCACTGCCTCGGCATCGAAAGGAGCGGCTGCATAGGCGACATAAAGTCCAAGCTCACGCGCAATTTTAGCAGATTCCGGCTGATTTAGTGTCTCATTCTGGATCAGAAAGGTGTCGCCTGTACTGGCCTCAGACAGTGCAGCAGAGATGGTTTCATTGGGGATGTTGTGGTTGGCGCCTTGAAACAGAACGATGCTGTTTTCGCCGCCTTCATCGACATAGATATGAGCTTGCCCATTTGGGGTGTCGGGCAATTTTGCAATATGGCGCGTGTCGACACCAAATTCCATCATGCGATCAGCAGCCCAAATTCCATCATGCCCCACTGCGCCCACGTGTATGGTATGGGCACCTGCTCGCGCTGCAGCGACACTCATGTTTGCCCCTTTGCCACCGAGACCACGGGTGAGTTTCGTTGCTGCAAGGGTTTCCCCCGGACCGGGGAGGTGAGGGACATGATAAAAAAAATCAGCGTTTATTGAGCCGAGGTTGTAAATCGCCATAAGGATACGCCGCCGTTCTGTTTCCGTGTGGGTTCGACCAAAAAAATGCCTGCTTGTCCATTCGCAATGACATTACCCGAGGTTTTGCGCTTTTCCATAGGGACCGAGGTTTGCTATCTGAGGAGAACCAAACCTTAGGGGGTCTGAGCAGTGAAGGGCGACAAGCCGAGCGTCACGCCAATGATGGCGCAATATCTGGATATCAAAGCGCAGTATCAGGATGCGCTCTTGTTTTACCGGATGGGTGATTTTTATGAGATGTTTTTTGACGACGCAGTCGCGGCGGCAGAAGCTCTTGATATTGCGCTGACCAAAAGAGGCAAACATGAAGGCAACGAGATCCCAATGTGTGGGGTGCCACACCATGCGGCAGAAGGCTATTTTCTGACGCTCATTCGCAAGGGATTTCGTGTCGCTGTCTGTGAACAGCTTGAAAGCCCGGCAGAGGCCAAAAAGCGCGGCTACAAAGCGGTTGTGAAGCGCGATGTCGTGCGCTTGGTCACACCTGGCACTTTGACAGAAGACAGTTTGCTAGATGCGCGGCGGCACAACTTTCTGGCAGCTTACGCTGTTGTGCGTGATGAGGCTGCGTTGGCTTGGGCAGATATCTCCACAGGAGCGCTGCATGTGATGCCGTTGGCGCCGGTGCGATTGGGGCCGGAACTTGCCCGTCTGGCGCCGAGCGAACTTCTGGTGGCAGAAGGGTCCGAAACTGACCTTGGGCCGGTTGTTGACGATATGGGCGTGCCACTGACATCGGTATCACGCGGAAGTTTCGACTCTGTTTCAGCGGAAAAGCGGGTTTCAGCACTGTTTAAAGCGTCTTCTCTGGAAGCTTTCGGTATGTTTTCTCGCCCCGAAGCTGGGGCGCTTGGAGCGATTGTCGACTATTTGGAGCTGACTCAAAAAGGCAAGCTTCCATTGTTGCAGCCGCCGGTCCGCGAAGCAACGCAGGGCGTGATGCAAATAGATGCTGCGACACGACGGAATTTGGAGCTGACAGCCAGCCTCTCCGGCGGTCGCGCTGGATCTCTGCTTGCAACAATAGACCGGACAGTGACTGCCGGTGGTGCGCGTCTTCTGGAGCAGCGTTTGTCGTCGCCATCGATGCGACTGTCGGCGATACGTGGGCGCTTGGATGCCGTGACATTTATGGCAGAGCAGCGCGCCGAGGCAGGTGATCTGCGTGAAACACTGCGAAAGGTTCCGGACTTGGATCGGGCATTGTCGCGTTTGGCTTTGGATCGCGGCGGGCCGCGGGATCTGGCTGCCATTCGAAATGGGTTGGGCCAAGCGCATTTGCTCGCTGAAAAAGAGTTCGAAAATGAGTTGCCGGACGATTTGGCCACTGCGCAACGGGCGTTGCAAGGTCACGATGAGTTGCTTGACCTTCTTGAGGAGGCGCTGATTGCAGAGCCTCCGTTGTTGGCGCGCGATGGTGGATTCATTGCGCCGGGCTTTGACGAAGACCTTGATGAGAGCCGTGAGCTGCGTGACCAAGGTCGTGGTGTGATCGCCGGGATGCAGGCGCAATATTCAGAGCAAACCGGAATTACCGCTCTGAAGATCAAGCATAACAATGTGCTGGGCTATTTCATCGAAACCACGGCCAAGCACGCGGATGCGATGATGTCGCCACCGCTTTCTGAAACCTTTATTCATCGACAGACCACCGCCAATCAGGTGCGTTTCACCACGGTAGAGCTGAGTGAAATGGAAACCAAGATTTTGAATGCTGGAAACCGGGCACTCGAGATCGAAAAACGGCTCTATGACACTTTAAAGTCTGCAATTTTGCAGCGTTCTGCCGAGGTTTCTGCGACCTCTAGGGCGCTGGCAGAATTCGATCTTTCTGCGGCTTTGGCTGAACTTGCTGCAAATGAGAACTGGACGCGCCCTGAGGTCAATGAAAGCCGTGACTTCTTCATCGAAGGCGGTCGGCACCCAGTTGTCGAAGCGGCCTTGCGCAAAACGGGCAATCCGTTTGTTGCCAATGATTGTGATCTTTCCGGAGGCGAGGCCGCAAGCATTTGGCTGCTGACTGGTCCAAACATGGCAGGTAAATCGACCTTTTTGCGCCAGAACGCTTTGATTGCGTTGCTTGCGCAGATGGGAAGCTTTGTCCCAGCAGACAGTGCGCGCATTGGTTTGGTCAGTCAGCTTTTCAGCCGTGTTGGCGCAAGCGATGATCTCGCACGCGGACGGTCTACATTTATGGTGGAAATGGTGGAAACCGCGGCCATCCTCAATCAGGCAGATGACCGGGCTTTGGTCATTCTGGATGAGATTGGGCGCGGGACCGCAACTTATGACGGGCTTTCCATTGCTTGGGCAACGCTGGAGCACTTGCATGATGTGAATAAGTCCCGCGCGCTGTTTGCGACGCACTACCATGAGATGACGCAGTTGGCCGGGAAAATGGCTGGTGTGGACAACGCAACAGTTGCGGTGCGTGAATGGGAAGGAGAAGTGATTTTCCTCCACGAAGTTACTCAGGGTGCGGCAGATCGGTCTTATGGTGTGCAGGTTGCGCAGCTTGCGGGTTTGCCAGCTGCGGTGGTTGCGCGCGCGCGCGTCGTTCTGGATGCCCTGGAGCAAGGGGAAAGGGAAGGACAGGCCCAAAAAGCTTTGATCGACGACTTGCCTTTGTTTGCTGCAAGCCCGGCACCCATCGCAGCGGAGCCTGTTGGTCCAACACCTCTTCAGGAAAAACTGGCGGATGTTCACCCAGACAGTTTGAGCCCGCGCGATGCATTGAACTTGATTTACGAGTTGAAGGATCTGGCAGAAGCGTGATTGCAGCGCGCGAAAGCTCGGTTCTTTACCCTAAATCTGGCAATGTTTGCAAAACGCCCTAAATGGTGTATCTGCACCGCTTAAATTCCCAGATGAGTCCCAGAGCCATGAGTACCTCCGCGCCAATCACGCAGGACGTGATGACCATTCCTCGCAAGCTGCCCGAAGGTGGCAAAATCAATCTGGTTGGATTGACGCGTGATCAGATGCGCGATGTGCTGATTGCAAATGGCACGAAGGAAAAGCAGGCCAAGATGCGCGTTGGCCAGATCTGGCAGTGGATCTATCAATGGGGCGTGCGTGACTTTCATGAGATGACCAACCTGTCCAAAGCCTATCGCGCTGAATTGGATGAGGTGTTTGAGATCGCCATTCCAGAAGTGATCACCAAACAGGTGTCTGAGGATGGCACACGCAAATATCTGGTGCGCATCGCCGGGGGCCATGAGGTTGAGGTGGTCTACATCCCCGAGGACGATCGCGGCACACTTTGTATCTCCTCACAGGTCGGCTGCACGCTGACTTGCTCGTTCTGTCACACCGGCACTCAGAAACTGGTGCGCAATCTCACTGCCGCTGAAATCATCGGCCAGCTCATGATGGCACGTGACGATCTGAACGAATGGCCTGTGCCCGGTGCGCCAAAGGATGAAACGCGTCTTCTGTCCAATATCGTCCTGATGGGCATGGGCGAGCCACTCTATAACTTCGATAATGTGCGCGATGCGATGAAGATCGCCATGGACCCCGAAGGGATCTCTTTGTCCCGCCGCCGTATCACGTTGTCTACCTCTGGCGTGGTGCCGGAAATTGCGCGCACAGCCGAAGAAATCGGATGCCTGTTGGCGATCTCTTTCCATGCAACCACCGATGATGTGCGCGATGTTCTGGTGCCGATCAACAAACGCTGGAAAATTGACGAACTGCTGCAGGCGCTTGCGGACTACCCCAAAGTGTCCAACTCAGAACGCATCACGTTTGAATATGTGATGCTGGATGGCGTGAATGACACCGACGAAGACGCCCACCGCCTGATCGACCATATCAAGCGCTACAACATTCCGGCGAAGATCAATCTGATCCCGTTCAACGAATGGCCCGGCGCGCCGTACAAGCGCAGCTCTAACAACCGCATCCGGGCGTTTGCCAACATCATCTATCAAGCGGGTTATGCGTCTCCGATCCGTAAAACACGCGGAGAAGACATTATGGCGGCGTGTGGTCAGCTTAAGTCTGCCACCGAGCGCGCGCGCAAGTCGCGTAAGCAGATTGAGGCAGAAGCGGGCGTGGCAAGAGGCTGATCACGCAACAGCTTGGATCGACAAAAGAAATTCGCTAACCTTAGGACGATTTCTATTTGGAGAGGCATCCTATGCCAAAGTTTGTTTTGTCTTCCGCCGCCCATCTGATTGCCAATGCCATTGGATTGGTGTTGGCAAGCCTTTTATTGCCGGGCTTTTCGATTGGTTTGCTTGGCGGCGTTATTGTGGTTCTGGTGTTCACAGTTGTGTCGGTTGTGCTGCTGCCAATCATTCGGAAGGTTTCCGAAAAGAAGATCCCCGAATTGCTTGGCGGGATCTCTCTGGTTGTCACTTTCGCAGGCCTGTTGATCACAGAACTCTTGGTGAGTGATTTTGCAATCGGGGGCGTCGCCAACCTTTTGGCGGCGACATTGATTGTCTGGCTTGGTGCGTTGGTGGCGGGCGTTCTGTTGCCGAAATATCTTTTCCCATCTTTGGCGCAACCAAAGCCCAAGCCGTAACCGGATCAACGTTCTAAAATCATTGGTGAGGCGCACCGCGTATGACGCTGCGCCTTTTGCTTTTATTTCAGCGACCCGGAATTTGATCTCTTCTGGAGTAGTCTTTCCAGTTGTTGAGCACATCCACAGCTTCTTCTGCGGTTTCTACAAACTGAAAAAGCTCAAGATCATCGGCAGAGATGGTGCCCGCGTCTGACAACGCGTCCCAATTGATGATTTTTTCCCAGAACGCACGACCAAACAGCAGGAATGGAACGCGTTGCATGCGACCAGTCTGGATAAGCGTAAGCGCTTCAAACAATTCATCCAGTGTACCAAATCCACCCGGGAAGACACAGATCGCACGGGCGCGCATCAGGAAATGCATCTTGCGGATCGCGAAATAGTGGAAGTTGAAGCACAGATCGGGTGACACATATTCGTTTGGCGCCTGCTCATGTGGCAACACTATGTTGAGACCAATCGAACGCCCGCCCGCATCCATTGCGCCGCGGTTGCCCGCTTCCATAACGCCCGGGCCACCACCCGTCACAATCACGTTTTTGCGTCCGTCGCTGGCCTTGGTCACGATTTCTGCGAATTTGCGCGCTTCGTCATAAAAGGAGGACAAATCCGCCAGCGTCTGCGTGCGCGCGGTGTCTTTTTTTGCAGGTTCTGGAATGCGGGCACCCCCAAATAGAACAACCGTGCTTTCGATCCCATGCGCATCAAGCGCCAGCTCTGGCTTCAGCAATTCGAGCTGCAGGCGAACAGGGCGTAACTCGTCCCGGCAGAGGAAATCTTCATCTGCAAATGCCAACCTATAAGAAGGGGCACGGGTTTGCGGTGTATCAGGAACATGAGCGGCCGTTTCACGATCTGAATGTGCATCGGAAAGGGGATGGGGGCGATCGTCGTGCATGTGTCGGTCCTTACTTGCGCGTGTATCTCAGACCTATAGGGTTCGCGTTAACAAAGCCAGTAACAGGGACGCTAAAATGGATTGGACTGCTGAAATCAAAGCTGCTGCGGCGCGCATACAAGGGCATGTTGTGCGCACACCTGTGATGAAGGTGGACCGCTCTTTTGGCGCCGATCATAGCATTGAATTGAAGTTGGAGCATATCCAGCACACGGGCACCTTCAAAGCACGCGGGGCCTTTAACACATTGCTGTCCCAAAAGGTCCCCACTGCCGGGTTGGTGGCGGCCTCAGGTGGAAATCACGGAGCAGCCGTGGCCTATGCGGCTCATCAGCTTGGGCACAAGGCACGTATCTATGTTCCAGAGATGGCTGGCCCGGCCAAAGTGTCCCTCATTCGTGAAGCCGGGGCGGATTTGGTGGTTGTGCCTGGGGCGTATTCGGACGCTTTGGAGCAGGCGCTCGCCTACGAAACGGAGACAGGTGCCATGCAGATCCATGCCTATGATGCTTCGGGGACAGTTGCTGGGCAAGGCACGGTGGCGCTGGAGTGGGAAGAGCAGGGGCTTGAGGCTGACACAGTGCTGATTGCCGTCGGAGGGGGCGGTCTGATTGCCGGTGCCATGGCGTGGTTTGACGGGCGCCGTCGGGTGATCGCGGTGGAGCCTGAAACCTCTTGCGCGCTCAATGCCGCCATCGCTTCTAGTGCGCCGGTTGATGTGGATGTGTCGGGCGTTGCAGCAAACGCACTGGGCGCCAAACGTATTGGCCAGATTTGCTATGATTTGGCGGTTTCAACCGGTACAGAGTCTGTTCTGGTCACGGATGAGGCCATCACACGCGCGCAGAGAGCGCTCTGGCAGGAGCGCCGCCAGCTTGTTGAGCCTGCCGGAGCCACCGCGCTCGCGGCACTCATGTCAGGCGCCTACGTGCCTGCACCAGGCGAAAAAGTGGCGGTGCTGCTCTGTGGTGCCAATATCGCGCCCGATCCGATGCAATAATGGTCGCAAAGAGGAGGTGACGGCTGCCTCCGATCTCGTTAAGTAAATGTGAACTCAAGACACCCGGAGCCTAAAGACATGTCCAATGCCCAACTGGAACAAGCCATCGAAGCCGCATGGGATGCGCGCGACACAATCACCTCTGCCACCACTGGCGAAACCCGCGAAGCCATCGAAGACACGTTGAATGCGCTGGACAGCGGCAGTCTGCGCGTCGCGGAAAAGCTGGAAAGCGGTGACTGGCATGTGAACCAATGGGCTAAGAAAGCTGTCCTGCTGGGGTTCCGCATCAAAGACATGGAGCTGCAAGAGGGTGGCCCACAAGGTTCCGGTTGGTGGGACAAAGTCGACAGCAAGTTCAAAGGCTGGGGCGAAACCCAATGGCAGGCGGCTGGCTTCCGTGCTGTTCCCAACTGCGTTGTGCGCAAATCTGCTTATATCGCGCCAGGTGTGGTGCTGATGCCGTCTTTTGTGAACCTGGGCGCCTATGTTGACGAAGGCACTATGGTTGATACTTGGGCCACCGTTGGATCCTGCGCGCAGATCGGCAAAAACGTGCACCTTTCCGGTGGCGTTGGTATCGGCGGCGTACTGGAGCCAATGCAGGCAGGCCCAACCATCATCGAAGACAACTGCTTCATCGGCGCACGCTCTGAGGTTGTCGAAGGCTGTATTGTACGCGAAGGCTCAGTACTGGGCATGGGTGTCTTCATCGGCCAGTCCACCAAAATTGTGGATCGCGAAACTGGCGAAGTGATGTATGGCGAAGTGCCCCCTTATTCGGTGGTTGTAGCAGGTTCTATGCCCTCCAAAAACGGCGTGAGCCTGTATTGCGCGGTGATCGTGAAGCGCGTTGATGAGAAAACGCGTTCCAAAACGGGCATCAATGAGTTGCTTCGCGACTAAGTGGCACTGTGCTTGGATCTTAAAAACTCAAAAGGCGCTCGAAGGTTCGAGCGCCTTTTTTGTTGTGGGTGTTGCCTAGGTTTCTTTCGGTCACTGAGCAAAGCTGCCAATGGATTTTAGCCACGCATCAGCGCTTAAAGCCGCTTTGACCGCTCAAATACCCGTAACAGAGGGCTATAGATGCGCGTTAAAGCTGGCTGAGCGGTTGACCGGCTGCACAGGGTCAGGCTAAGGCCGGACCAAGCAGAGAAGGCGACGTCATGACCCAGGACAAGAAAAAGAAAACGCGGCAACAAGTCTATACCCTGTTGGTTCAGGTTGGTCGCAAGGACGGGGATGGATTGCCTGAAGATGCGACAGGCGGCGCGCTGATGATTTATGCCAGCGGCATCGACGAGGCTGAGGCGGTCCGTGAAACCGTCGCAATTCTGAAACAAGCCGATCTCAACCCTCTGGATGTTACAGGCTATGGAACGGTTGAAGAGCGCGAAGCTCAAGGGCATGAAATTGACGGTCATGAGCGCGGACTGATGCAGCGTGCGCTAGAAGAGAACTCTGTTGTGGTGGCCCAGATGACTCCGTTCTTTCATGGTGAAGAAAGTGAGGGAGAGGGGACAGAGCACTAGTTCTGAACCGTCTTTTTCTATGCTGCGCGCTGTTCTGCTAAAGTAAGTGCATCAAATTCTCGCAGCACAGGATAGGCCGACTGCGAATGTTCTGGCAGCTTCGCTTTTGGGTAAGCAGAAAGCATGCTGGCTTTCAGAAGGTCAGGCTTTCGGCGAATGCGACCAATATCCAAGCTTTCAAGGAAAGTATCAGCAACCATAACTGCATCATGGTTTGGCAACAGAAGCTGGCAGTATGTCGCCAATGGAACTTCAGGCAGGTGTGTTGCTGCGTTCCCATGAAGCAGATGCCCTGCCGGGATCAGCACATGCTCGGTGCCGAACATGTATTCTACGCGGCTTCCTCCAAGCACGAGATTTTGGGTGTGACTGGTCACAATGTCTTGGCTCAGCCCCAAAAATGGTGCGCGGAGTCTGACGGGCGCGAAAAGACCTGCCGCCGGGACAGTGCGTATGATGTTTGCGAGCACAGGAACGAGCATACCAGTTGCGGTTTTAACAACGTCGCCGCGCTTGAGACTACCAGCCGAGCGGTAGCCGCGATCTGTCATTACAGGGGTTTGAAGGGACAGGCTCGGCATTGGTCCGATCGGCTCAATGCGGTCGGACACCGCAACATAAGAGACCTCCTCCGCCAAAACGTGTGTTTCGGGGTGTTTGGTGCAGATCTGCAAATCGCTATGTCGCAAACCGACAGGTGTACTGATCGCGCGCTGGGCCATTCGAAAAGTTCCCGGTTGCTCTACGGAAAGACGCCCAAGCCTTGCTTTGAGATCCCAGGAGTAGGTGATGCGCAGAACGTCTGATCGCCCGAGTGTGTCTAGATTGATTGCTGCATGGCAAGTGTGCTGCCCACGATTGATCACTAGGATCACGCCACCGCCCGGAACGGCCTGCAGTGATACTTGAAGGCCGTTGGACTCACCCGTACGAAGCGCAAACATGGTTTGTGGTTGCTCACACTCCGCGCTCTGCATCTCAAGGACCAAGCTGCCTCTTGGCATTTCCAGTTCAACACTTTTTGCAGATAAAGTTGCGCTGGCGCTGGCCATTTGATGGGACTTTGCGAGGCCAGCGCGACTATACAGCGCACGACTGTGATCAAGGAGGCTGACCCAACTCATCTAGCAGCCCTTTCAAAATGCGGCTGGTGTGCCGAAGTTTGCCACTCTTGTCGCATGTTGGCTCACTCCGCTGCCAAATGGGCCATGGCAGCCGCCTCATAGCTGCGCAGTCCACGTCGTGCCATTGGGCCATAGCCTTCGCCAGACTCCCGATCGATTTCCGGAAAAATCGTGCAAATCTCATCCACGATTTCGGCCTCAAAACTCGAAGCAGTTTGTGGTCCCGGCAAAAAACTTTCTGTCGGAAGGTTTTCCGAAAAAACGATCTGATGTTCATCAAAAAGGATATGCACGTATTCCACGGTGCCCCCAGGCACGCGCCGCACTGAGTGATCGTTTACCAAATCGCGCGCAGCCACCAAAACCTGCTCTTCTCCAAACAGTAGCTCGGCCCAGGCGTTCTGCATTAGAACGCGGTGCAGCGGCGACAGCTTAAGGCTGCGGTGTTTTCCAAAGGTGTTTGCCGCAATGTGAATGGGCGCCAAATTCCCTTCCGCCAGGACTTCGCGGCGCCCGATCCAGCGAATGGGTTGCGCCCCATTGTCCAGTGTTTCAACGGCGTCACCTACCTTAAGGCACTCAACGGGTACGTCCCCTTGCGGAGTGCGGATAAAGGTGCCAGCTGTAAAACAGGGAGCCTGATTGACGGTTACAAACCCCACGTCTGTGGTGCCGTTGCCATCGTCCACTGTGTAGGAAAAGTTGACCTGTTCCTCTTCACCGTCGCCTTCAAGTGTCAGGGTTCCATCTGCGTTGACGAGTATCTTCTGTCCACTCGGCAAAGTGATGGTGCTGCCTGCTGAAACAGGCTGCCCTGAGATATGCGTGATGGTGAGTGAATTGCCGGTGTTGTTCACATCATTGGCCAAAACATCGACGGTGCGCGTTCCGTCAATCGGCAGGTTCACCGTGTCAGCATTGGCAATCAGCGAAGTCTGAAGCGAGTCTGCTGCAATCAAAAGCGAGCTGTCATAGCTGCTGTCAGATACATCTGCAATTACGATGCGAATGGTGTTCAAACCGGGCGTGATGTTGAACTTTAGGGTCATGGTCTGGGTAAACCCATCCATCTCCGTGTTGAAGGTGCTGCCGGTGTTGTCGACAAACAGACTTTCATTGCTGCCGCTGTTGATGTTGCGCGGGTCAACGTCCCCATCGCCAATCGCCAAAGGAACATAGGTGCCGTTGACAGAAACAGCGACAAAGTCTTGATATACTGAGTTTGTGAACTCGGGATATTCCTCAGAAGCAAAGACAAACTGCATGGTCATTTGGCTTGCTTCAGTTGCGGTAAAAGAGACGTCCAGATAGGCGGCATCAAATGTCGAAGCGCCTGCAATCGCATTGAACTCAGGGTTGTTGTCTTCGCCGTTTGTATCGCTGGAGCGGTTGCCGCGCTGGTTGAATGCACCAAACCTGTTGGTAAAGTTGCTCGCCCGACCGGTCGAGAGGATCACTCCGGTGTCGCTTGGCGTAACACCGCCCGAAATGGCGTCGCCATCAGAGTAGATCCCTGAAGAAGAGCCTTGTCCACTGTACGATGCTGATTCAATCGTGACATCATCACCAAAGATGGTCTGAGCCATATCAAGTGCAGATGCGCCCGTGTTTATTGGCAATTTTGGCATGTCGCTTGTCCCTGCTTCGCACAGACATGCCACACATCAGCGCCCGGATGGCTCCGGGTGATTGTAAATCCTCATGTTTCAACTTTGTGTTGATTTTCAATGAGGGTGGCTTTGCGCCGAACTGCTGGTGACCTGCCTCGGTCGATTTTTTGTTATCTTTCAGGTAACTGCATAATTTACGGTTTGTTAAGTGTCTGGTGGTGCTCCCCGCTAATTTGTGACCAAAATGTGGCTTTCCGGTCCTTGCTGCCTGTGCGACAAGTCGGAGAAAGCAACAAAGGAAGCTCAAATGACCGCGATAGACGCTGCCAAACTGACCGCCGATCTGATTCGGTGCCCCTCGGTAACGCCGGAGGAAGGGGGCGCATTGGTGCTTTTGGAAGCGTTGTTGTCTGATGCCGGGTTTAGCTGCACCCGGGTTGATCGCGGCGGGATCAGCAATCTATTCGCCCGATGGGGAGAAAAAGGTCATGCTCAAACCTTCGGCTTTAACGGGCACACCGATGTTGTGCCGGTTGGGGACGAAGCCGCATGGTCTGTAGATCCATTTGGTGCAGAAGAAAAAGACGGCATCCTTTTTGGTCGCGGCGCCACAGATATGAAATCAGGTGTCGCGGCCTTTGCCGCAGCCGCCATCGATTTTGTCACCAACACGCCTCCAGACGGTGCCATTGTCCTGACCATCACGGGTGATGAAGAGGGCGACGCCTTAGATGGCACCACCGCGCTCTTGGAGTATATGGACCAAGAAAATGAGCAAATGGCGGTTTGTTTGGTTGGTGAACCCACCTGCCCCAATGAGATGGGGGAGATGATGAAAATCGGTCGACGTGGCTCGCTCACCGCGTATTTCACTTTCACCGGTGTTCAAGGTCATTCCGCCTATCCGCATCGCGCCAACAATCCGGTGCCTGTGATGGCACGGCTTATGGATCAATTCGCAAGCCACACCCTTGATGACGGAACAGACCATTTTGATGCCTCCACGCTCGCCGTTGTCACGATGGATACAGGCAACCCGGCGACCAATGTGATTCCTGCAGAATGCCGCGCGACACTCAATATCCGTTTCAATGATGCGCACTCTGGCGCTTCTTTGACGGAATGGATGCGGCAAACAGCGGACCAACTGTCGGATCAGACTGGTGTTGGTATTGATATGGATGTGAAAGTATCAGGTGAGAGCTTTATCACACCTCCCGGCCCCTTGTCTGATCTGGTCGCTGCAGCGGTAGAGGCGGAAACAGGGCGCAAGCCAGAGCTGTCTACATCCGGGGGCACATCAGATGCTCGTTTCGTACAGCACCATTGCCCAGTGGTCGAATTTGGTCTTGTTGGCAAAACCATGCATCAGGTGGACGAGCAGGTGCCGGTTGCACAGATCCATCAACTCAAAGACATCTATAGCCGGATTTTGCGTGACTACTTCAGCTAAAACTGGCCCAGTTTGGCACCAGCGCCTCATTGTGATGCTCAAAGAGCCAAAGCCTGGCCGCGTGAAAACGCGCTTGGGCCGCGACATCGGTATGACAGCCTCTGCATGGTGGTTCCGGCACCAATCTTCGGCCCTCTTGAAGCGACTGGAAGATCCACGCTGGGATCTCCTCCTTGCCGTGGCGCCAGATCGCGCTGGGCTGACCTCTCGTGTTTGGCCGAGCCACCTTCCCCGCATCCCTCAGGGTCAAGGCGATCTCGGCGCGCGTATGGCGCGCCAGTTTTATTCCATGCCTCCTGGACCTGTTTGTATCATCGGCGCTGACATTCCGGGGATCACGCCAGCGCGTATCAATGAGGCGTTTCGTGCGCTGGGCAATCATGATGCGGTTTTCGGGCCAGCGCCGGATGGCGGCTTTTGGCTGGTTGGCTTGAAGCGCAATGCGCCGCCGCCTCCGTCGCTGTTTGAAAATGTACGCTGGTCAACCGAACACGCATTGGCCGACAGCCGTGCAACACTGCCGGATGCGAAGATTGACACGGTTGCGACGCTTGCGGATGTGGACACAGCCGCAGATCTGGCGCGCGTGTAGTTTCTCACTCTGCAAGTATCCCGGCGATGAACGGAGCCGCAGGCCCAGGAGGGGGCTGAGCCTTTGATTTCTTCGCGTAGACCTCTCCGCCCGGCCGTGTTAGGCCAGCGTCATGCCTATGCCCTCCAAAGAGGAAGTTCTTGAGTGGATTTCCGAAAACCCGACCCTCACCTCTAAACGTGACATCGCCAAAGCCTTTGGCATCAAAGGTGCTGCGCGTATTGATCTGAAGCGGCTTCTGAAAGAGCTTGAAGCAGAGGGTCACCTGCAAAAACGGCGCAAGACCTATCGTGATCCCGATACGTTGCCCCCGGTTTCCGTGTTGCAAATTACAGGCCCCAATGATGACGGAGATCTCTTTGCCCGGCCATTGGAATGGCATGGCGAGGGAGAGGCACCTATCGTGTTGGTGCTCCCGCGTGCGTCCGACCCTGCTCTGGGGCAGGGGGATCGTATCTTGGGTCGTTTGACTGAGGTATCCGAAGAGAGTTTCCAATATGAAGCCCGGCTCATTCGCCGGATCGGCACCAATCCGCGCCGTGTCTTGGGGGTTTTCCGCAAGACCGCTGAAGGCGGGCGTATTGTCCCAATTGATAAGGGGGACGGCAAAGAGTGGTCCGTTGCCAGTGATCAAGCGGCGGGCGCAAAAGAAGGCGAGCTTGTTGAGGCGGAACAGATTGGCCCACGGGGGCGCCTTGGCTTGCCTCGCGCACGTATTGTCAGCCGTCTTGGTGATCCAAGCGCGCCCAAATCTGTTTCTCTGATCGCCATCCATCAGCATGGGATCCCTGACACCTTTCCTGATGACGTCGTTGCGGAGGCGGATAAAGCCAAACCTGCCCCGCTTGGGAAACGTGATGATTTGCGCGATATGCCATTTGTCACGATTGACCCTGCCGATGCACGCGATCACGATGATGCCTGTTGGGCCCATGCGGATGACGATCCCAAAAACGCGGGTGGACATGTGCTGTGGGTGGCGATTGCCGATGTGGCGCAATACGTGACGCCAGACACTGCGCTGGATCGCGAAGCGCGTAAACGTGGCAACTCCTCCTATTTCCCCGATCGCGTGGTGCCAATGTTGCCCGATCGCCTGTCTGGGGATCTTTGCTCTCTGCACGAAGGTGTGCCTCGCGCCGTTATTGCGCTGCGTATTCAGATTGACGCGCATGGCAAAAAGATCGGCCATCGTTTCTGTCGAGCGATGATCCGCTCCGTGGCGTCGCTGCATTATGGCGAGGTGCAGCAGGCCCAAGATGGGCATCCAAATGAGCGTTGCGCACCCCTTATGGAAAGCGTGATCACCCCGCTATATGCCGCTTATGCTGCGCTCACCAAAGCGCGCGAGGCGCGCCAGCCTCTGGCGCTGGATCTGCCAGAGCGCAAGATCGAGCTGTCTGACAAAGGCGATGTGCTTTCGGTAAATTTCCGGGATCGCTTTGACGCCCATAAGCTGATCGAAGAGTTCATGGTGCTTGCCAATGTCTGCGCCGCCGAAACGTTGATTGCGAAGGCCTCTCCACTTCTATTCCGCGTGCACGAAGAGCCAAGCCCCGAAAAACTCAATTCATTGCGCGACACGGCGCAAGCGGCCGGACTTACGCTGGCAAAAGGGCAAGTGCTGCAGACCCGGCATCTGAACCAACTCCTCGACGCTGCAGCAGGTACGGAACAGGCTGAGCTGATCAACCTGTCCACGCTGCGGTCGATGACGCAGGCCTATTATACCCCACAGAACTTTGGTCACTTTGGCCTAGCGCTGCGGGCCTATGCCCATTTCACCTCGCCGATCCGGCGTTATGCCGATCTGATCGTGCACCGGGCGCTGATCTCCGCGCATGGCTGGGGGGATGATGGCCTGACGCCGGAAACCATCGAGCGGCTTGAAAACACGGCAACCCATATTTCCGACACCGAGCGCCGCTCCATGCTGGCGGAGCGTGACACCACGGATCGATATCTCGCCGCCTATATGTCAGAGCGGATCGGCAATGAGTTCACTGGCCGGATCAGCGGAATTGCACGTTTTGGCGTCTTTGTGAAACTCGATGAAACCGGCGCCGATGGTCTGATCCCCATGCGTGAGCTAGGGCGGGAATATTTCCATTTTGATGCGGAAACCAATACGCTGACTGGCTCTGATACGGGGATCGTGATTGGTCTGGGCCAGCGCGTAACCACACGTTTAACCGAAGCTGCCCCAGTGACAGGGGGCATCGCACTGGAACTGATTTCGCTGGATGGCGAATTGGTGAAACGTGCGGGACGTGGCGGAAAAAACCGGCGCGGTGGTCCACCACGGCGCAAGGCCGCCAAGGCAAAGCACAAGGCGGCCAAGACCAAACGCAAGGTCACTCGGCGGCGGAAGTGAGCACCGGACGGTGGCGTGACATGTCTGGGTAGATGCTGGCGCGCACCCGATCAACATAGGGTTTGAAACGGGTGTTAGCCATCACCGCACGGCGCAAATCCGTGTCCGCGGGCAGGCGTTGGATCATGTCCAGAACCGGCGCAATCGTGGCGTCCGCTGCTGTGGGATGTGCGCCAAACAGAAAAGGCTGCCCCCCCAGTGTTGCGTCCAGTGCGGCAAGATCCTTGTCAAATCGCGCCTGTCTGTCTTCGGCAGAGAAACGTGCAATGCCCTGCGCCATAAGCGCCGACCGCACGCTTTCTTGTGCTTGATCTGCGAGCGTGTCTCTCAAATCGCTTGGCGCTTCGGCAAAGAAGGCTTCTCGCATGATTGGCCAAACGTCTGGATGCAACCAGCGATCATGCACCATGCCCAGAACAAGGCTATGTTCAACCATCGACTTCAGTGCATGCGCTTGGCAGATCTGTGTGTGTGACAAACCTGGGTAAAAGTCAGCGCCGCGCTCTGTCAGAAAATCCTCAATGTTGGAGCTATCCGGGATCAGACGCTCCTCATATCGCAAGAAAGGCAGCTTCCCGAGCGGCCCCTCGGTTACGTCGGTTGTGTACTCGGGTTGCCAGTCTTCTCCAGCCATTTCCAACAGGCACAGGGCTTTCAGACAAAATGGCGAATAAGTTGGCATGGCGGTATCGCCGGGGAACATAACGAGGTGCATGTCTTTCTCCTTGGTCAAATGCTGTGCAAGGAGTAACCGGGCCTCTTGTCAGTTTTTGTCAGTTGGGTGCAGTATCAGAAATTATGAGCCGTACCGATCGACTGTTCCAACTCATGCAAGCCTTACGGGATTTGCCGTCACCCGCCACAGCACACATCCTTGCGCAGGAAACGGGTGTTTCAGAGCGCACCATCTATCGTGATATCGACAGTCTGCGTGCGCTGGGGGCTGTGATTGATGGCGAGGCTGGGTTTGGCTTCACGCTGGTAGAAGATGCCACGCTGCCCCCTCTCGGGTTCTTGCCAGAAGAAATCGAAGCCTTGGTGGTCGGTTTAAACGAAGTGAGAGAAGTTGGTGATCCCGCACTTGCGGCCGCTGCACGGTCAGCTCTCAACAAACTGAAGTCTCGGCTTCCAGAGGGCCAATCTCATCGCCTTCAACACGCAGTTTTATCGGCACGTCGGTTTGAAAAACCGCCTGCGCCGGGCATTGACGCAAGTGTGTTGCGACAGGCAGCCTGGGAAGAGCGGACGGTGGGGTTTGACTATGCCGACGCACAGGGTGCTTACACAACACGCACCGCTGATCCTCTTTCGATTGTCTTCATGAAAACCGCACATTGTCTGTTGGCTTTCTGTCATCTGCGGAATGATTTCCGTGCGTTTCGTTTGGATCGCATGTCCAACCTGTTGGTAACTGAGCGTTCATTTCGGCCAAATCGTATCCCGATGTTGCGGGAATTTAAGCAGCGTTTGCACACAGAAAATACCAGATAGGCAAATCCTCGCGCTTGTTCTGTTGCGCGCTTTGTTGTTTTGCCGCAGCGCTGTACACTTTGGAAAACAGGCGAGGAGCGGTGCCATGTTGGCAAAAAAACGATGGGCAATCGGAATGATCTGCGCTGCAATGGCGACAGCGGCTTGGGCAAATCCACCCTCGCATTCTCTCCGCCCCGTTCTGCGCACAGTTGAGCCCAACCTTGCTGCATCAAACACTGTATCTGTTTCAGTCAGCGACAAAGGATTTTCCCGTTGGCTGAACAGCTATCGCAGCCGAGCGGTTCGTGCCGGGATCAGTGCGGCTGTTTTTGATCAGGCGTTTTCTGGAGTTCAGTACAACGCAGACGTGATCAAAAGAGATCGCAACCAAAGTGAGTTCACCAAAACCATTTGGGAATATCTCGACAGTGCGGTTTCGGATGCGCGCGTGAAAAATGGCAAAGCAGCCTTGCGCGAATACAGCGATACACTTCAGCGCATCGAAGCGCGGTATGGCGTGGACAAAGAGGTGGTTGTCGCGGTCTGGGGGCTGGAAAGCAATTATGGCACCTATCGTGGTAAAACGCCGATCATCGAAGCCTTGGCCACGCTTGCTTATGACGGTCGCCGAGGTGAGTTCTTTGAACAGCAGCTGACGGCAGCCTTGACGATTCTGCAAAACGGCGATGTTTCTGCACAGAACATGACTGGAAGTTGGGCGGGGGCTATGGGGCACACGCAGTTTATCCCGACTTCCTATCAGACATTTGCGGTGGATTTCACTGGCGATGGCAAGCGTGACATTTGGTCAGACGATCCCACGGATGCTCTTGCCTCTACGGCTGCTTATCTCAACAGATCTGGCTGGGTGTCGGGACAGCCCTGGGGGGTAGAGGTGAAGATTCCGCGTGATTTTGATTACGCCCTTGCCAGCCGTCAGATTCAGAAGCAGCCCTCAGAATGGGCGCGCCTTGGTGTGGTTGATATGCAGGGTCGGTCGGTTCAAAATCACGGTAAGGCTTCTCTGCTACTGCCTGCAGGCGGAAAGGGCGCTGCCTTTCTTATCTTCGAAAATTTCGCCGTGATTGAACGCTACAATACCGCTGATGCGTATGTGATCGGGGTCGGGCATCTGAGCGATCGCATTCAGGGCGGCCCCCCCATTCTCGGAAAGTGGCCGCGCGAAGATCGCGCTCTGACTTTCAATGAACGAAAAGAGTTGCAGCAACGTCTTTCTAAGGCGGGATTTGATACACAAAAGATAGACGGAAAGATCGGCCCATTGACCATTGAAGCGGTGCGTAAGTATCAGGATTCGGTTGGGCTTGACCCAGATGGATATGCGTCTCTGACACTGCTTAAAACGCTGCGCTGATCTCTCCCAATCCTAAGAAAAAGGCGGCCTCTGATCCCAGAGGCCGCCTTCTTTATCTGCTTTGTCTACCGTTTAGGAGGGCGACATGCCCCGCAGGCGCTCTGAACGCCGGCGCAGAAGCTCCACCGTGGTCAAAAGCGCGATAGAGATCGCAACCAAGATGGTCGCCACGGCCAGAATGGTCGGGCTGATTTGTTCGCGCAGGCCGGTGAACATCTGCCATGGCAAGGTCTGTTGCTTGGCTGAGCCCACAAAGATCACCACCACAACCTCGTCAAAAGAAGTGATGAAGGCAAACAGCGCGCCGGAGATCACGCCGGGCAGGATCAGAGGCATCTGTATGCGATAGAATGTGGTGACAGGGTTGGCGCCCATGCTGGCCGCAGCACGAGTAAGAGAATGGTCAAAGCCAACCAGCGTTGCGGTCACGGTGATGATCACAAAGGGAATTCCAAGCGCTGCGTGCGCCAGAACCACACCCCAGTAGGTGCCTGCAAGCCCCATCCGAGAGTAGAAGAAATACATGCCGGCTGCAGAGATAATCAGGGGCACGATCATCGGAGAGATCATCGTGGCCATGATGGCGCGGCGGAAAGGCACATGCGGTTGGCTGAGGCCGATGGCGGCCAATGTGCCCAGCGACACAGAGATCAACGTGGCCGCTGGTGCGATTTTCACCGAGTTCCAGAGGGCATCTTGCCAGTCGGGATTGCCGAAGAAATCCCGATAGTGTTTGAGCGAATAGCCTTCTGGATCAAAGCTCAGCATTTCCTTGGTGAAGGTGAAGAAGTCCTGTGCGTTAAAGCTCAGGGGGATCACCACCATGATGGGCGCGATCAGGAAGAAAAAGATCAGGCCACAGATGACACGGAAAGAGTAATACCAGGCACGCTGGCCGGTGGTTGCATATGGTGGAAGTGCGCTCATGTCCGTTACCCCAGCTTCACGTTGTCGATGCCGACGATCTTGTCATAGGCCCAATAGAGCACCAGAACGACCGCCAGAAGGATGGCCCCAAGCGCTGAGGCAAGACCCCAGTTGAGCGAGGTCGAGATGTGGAAGGCAATCTGGTTGGAGATGAAAGTGCCTTTGGTGCCGCCCACAAGCGCAGGCGTGATGTAATAGCCGATGGCAAGGATGAACACGAGGATCGACCCGGCGCCAATACCCGGCACGGTCTGCGGGAAATAGACCCGCCAGAAAGCTGTCCAATCAGTTGCGCCCAGAGATTTGGCCGCGCGCAGATAGGACGGGTTGATGGTTTGCATCACGGAATACATCGGCAGGATCATGAACGGCAGCAGGATGTGGGTCATGGCCACGATGGTGCCGAACTGGTTGTTGATGATCACAAGGCGGCTGTCATCGGCCACAAGTCCAACATAGACCAGGATGTCGTTGATCACCCCCTGTTGTTGCAGCAGGATTTTCCAGGCGGAGGTCCGCACCAGAAGCGATGTCCAGAACGGCAGCAACACCAGGATCATCAAGATGTTGGCCTTGCGCGCAGGGAGGTTGGCCAAAAGCCACGCCACCGGATAGGCCAACAGGATACAGCAAGATGTGATCGCCAGCGACATCCAGAGGGTGCGGCCCAACAGCTTCATGTAGATCTGCTCATCTTCCGGCCGCATTTCAGGACCGTCCGTACCGACCCGCATATCAACAGCATTGAGGAAGTAGCCGGATGTGATGGTGGGGGAATAGGTCTGGATTGTGCGCCAATTGTCGTGCTCGCCCCAGCCCTTGTTGATGTCGATCAGCTCTTCTTTCCAAGGGCCGCCTGCTTCAAGATCAAATTTCTTGGCTTTCCGGCCGGTCTTGCGGAACATGGAAGACATGCCGGGGTTTTCATAGTTCAGCCGCGTGCCGACCTTGGTGTGGATCTTGGCTTCGGCGGCTTCTTTGAGATCGGCGGCCAAAGCGGCATAGACCACCTCATCGGGCAACTCGCCTGTGCTTGCGTCCCAATCAGCGAGGGCTTCCACCGTGCGGGGAAGCGTGTTGGTCACGATGCCATTCTGTACCGAGCGATAGAGCATATCCACCACAGGCAGGATGAAGCTCACGAGAATGAAGATCAGCAGAGGGGCGATCAGCAGCAGCGCCCGGAGTTTCTGTCGCCGGAGTGCCCGCGCGAGACTGCGCTTGAGGGGCGTCCCGTCTGCGGCCAGAACCGGGCCGGCGGTATCGGTCATATCGCTCATAGTATCCCTGTCGGCTATTGCCGTTTGTGCGTTGCAAGTCTGCTTTGGCGCAGACGAACACCTATTTTTAGGTTGTTCTTATTTTGGAGGAGGGGGCCAGCTGTGGCCCCTTCCTAAATTTTGTCAGCTTAGGCTGGGATTATTTCGCCAGCCACGCTTCGAATTTCGCGTTCAGGTCATCGCGGTTGTCGGCCCACCATTCGTAGTCATAGATGTGTACGTTGGTTGCGTTGGCCGGATCGGTTGGCATGTGTGGTGCCATGTCGATGCCCAGTTCAGCGTGAGTGCCAACCAGCGGCGCAGAAGAGGCGCGGGCCGGACCGTAGGAGATGTACTTCGCCTGATCGGCCAGACGCTGGGTGTCGGTGGCGAACTTCAGGAAGTCCATCACACGCGCTTTGCGGTCTGCTGGCAGGCCTTCTGGAACAATCCAACCGTCCAGGTCAAAGGACTGCATGTCCCAGAGCATGCCAATTGGCTGGTTCTGCTCTGCGATGGCAGAGAACAGGCGGCCGTTGAAGGTGGAGCCCATCACAACTTCGCCGTCTGCCAGCAGCTGTGGGGTTTCTGCACCTGCGGTCCACCAGACAACCTGATCCTTGATGGTGTCGAGCTTGGCCAGCGCCTGGCTCACACCTTCGTCGGTGCCCAGCGTGTCATAGATGTCTTCTTTGGCCACACCGTCACAGAACAGCGCCCATTCCATGTTGTCGATTGGGCGTTTCTGCAAGGAACGCTTGCCTGGATACGCCTCCAAGTCGAACACATCACAAACAGACGTTGGCGCTGTGTCACCCACCAGGTCTGTGCGGTAGCCGAAGGTGGTGGAGTAAACGATCTGAGGGACAAAACACTCAGACACGAGCAGATCACCAAAGTCGTCTTCGGCAGAGGTGCCATCAGGCGCAGCTGCAAGATCGGCCGATGGGTCAATCTCTACAGCGAGACCTTCGTCGCACAGACGCATCGAGTCAGAGGCCACAACGTCGACCAGATCCCAGGTGACGTTGCCTGCTTCGTTCATGGCGCGCAGTTTGGCCACCGCTTCGGCAGAGCTTTCATCCCAGGTGACTTTCACTTCTGGGTGCATTTCCAGATAGGGCTCTACATAGGCTTTGATCTGGCTGGACTGGTAAGCACCGCCCCAAGACACCAGGGTCATTTCATTTGCCATTTCCTGGGCAAATGCTGCCGGGGCGCAAAGTGCGGTCGTTGCCGCCAGTGCTGCAAGTTTGGTGAGTTTCATAGAACACTCTCTCCTTGTTGGTTTTCTTTAATTTGTTTCTCTTGTCCCCCGGTCAATTTGGCGCCGGGGGTTTAAATCACATTTGTCAGGCGTCCAGCGCGCGACAATCTTGTGGCAGCCAGCCAATTTCGATTTGTTGCCCGGGCTGCAAACGTTCCACATCCGGCGCGTTCCGGGTTTTGATGACAAACTCATCATTGCCAGCCACCGATAGGCGCGTGCGGAAGATGTCACCCATATAGATGAACTCTTTCACTTCGGCTTTCAGCGTATGCGCGCCTTCTTGGATACGATCTTTGTTATATTCCACACGCTCTGGACGGATCGATACACGTGTGCGTGCGCCAGGTTTCACACTGTCGTGGACCGGCATCGCGTCAATCAATTCACCATCGTCGAGTTGGATCAACGCCAAACCGTTGTTGATTTCTTTGACGGTGCCTTCGAGCGTGTTGTTTTCACCGATGAACTGCGCAACGAAGCTGTTTTGTGGTGCTTCATACAGTGTGTCAGGTGGATCAAGCTGTTGAATACGGCCGTCATCAAATACGGCCACGCGATCAGACATCGTCAATGCTTCGGTCTGATCGTGGGTCACATAAACCGTTGTGATACCGAGGTTGTGTGCAAGGTTTGTGATTTCAAACTGCATCTTTTCGCGCAGCTGTTTATCCAGCGCGCCCAGCGGCTCATCCATCAGCACCAGCTCTGGTTCGAAAACCAGCGCACGTGCCAGCGCAACACGCTGCTGCTGACCACCGGAAAGCTGCGATGGACGACGACCACCAAAGGCCCCCATTTCCACCATGTCCAGCGCGCGCTTGATCTTCTCTTCGCGCTCTGTCTTGCCCATCTTGCGCACTTCCAGAGGGAAGCTCAGGTTCTCCGCAATCGTCATGTGCGGGAACAGGGCATAGTTCTGGAACACCATGCCGATGCCCCGCTTATGCGGTGGAATGTTGTTGATGGATGTACCACCGAGGCGTATGTCGCCATGTGTTGCGGTTTCAAAGCCTGCCAACATCATCAGACAAGTTGTCTTGCCCGATCCTGATGGTCCCAACATGGTGAGAAATTCGCCTCTCGGCAGGCTCAAGTTCAGATCTTTGACGACGAGTGTCTCACCATCATAGCTCTTTTGCACGCGGTCGAATTCGACAAACGCGCCGTTAGATGCACTATCAGCCAAAATAGGCTCCCTGTGTTTTTCAGTCGGCAGATTGTCTCTGCTCATCTATTTCAAGTGTAACCACACCTGCGTCTCAATGCGCAACACCGCAGTTCACTAAGGAAAGTCTGCCAGTCAATCGTGACCAACAAGGTCGGTTTGCGACGCATTGCGGATGATTTTCGCCAAAAACCGAGAGAGGTAAACCCGTAAAGCCAAAAATATTTTTTATATTCGGCTTTGAGTTGAACGTCTTTTTTCGGATGGGACGCAAAAAATCCCCGGAACGATGTCCCGGGGAGGCAGGTTTGATCAAAACTTGGGCGGTTATTGAAACAGCCCTTCGGCCTTGATCTGATCAAATGTCTGGTCAAGCGCGCGTCTGGCGCGTTCGATCAGAACATCTACGTCGGAAGGTTTCATGACGAGGGGGGGCGAAATGATCATGCGATCGCCGACATGGCGCATCACCAGATTGTTGGCAAAGCAGTGTTCGCGGCACTTATAACCAACCGTGCCTGTCTCTGCTGCAAATGGCGCGCGAGTTTCTTTGTTCGGTGTCAGCGCAATGGACCCCATCATTCCGACAATTTTGGCTTCCCCAACCAGCGGGTGATCTGCCAGCGCTTCCCACTTCTCTTTCAGATAGGGGGCAACGTCTTTCCGCACATGCTCAAGGATGTTTTCCTCTTCGAGGATACGCAGGTTCTCCAAAGCCACGGCACAAGCTACAGGATGGCCCGAGTAGGTGTAGCCGTGGTTGAATTCAGTTGCGCCGACAACGTTTGCCACCTCGTCACAAACGATGGATCCCCCAATAGGTGCATAGCCAGAGGATAGGCCCTTGGCGATCGACATGATGTGAGGGCGGATTCCCACCGTCTGACTGCCAAACCAATTTCCTGTGCGCCCAAATCCACAGATCACCTCATCAGCAATCAGCAGGATTTCGTACTTGTCGCAGATCCGCTGAATTTCGGGCCAATAGGTTTCCGGCGGCACAATCACGCCGCCAGCGCCTTGGATCGGCTCTGCGATGAAGGCCGCGACGCGGTCTTCGCCAAGCTCAAGAATAGCTTCTTCGAGTTCTTGCGCACGTTGGAGGCCAAATTCTTCTGGCGACAGGTCCCCGCCTTCTGCCCACCAGTTTGGTTGGTTGATGTGATGCACATCTGGGATAGGCAGGCTGCCTTGCTGGTGCATCGGCACCATACCGCCAAGGCTCGCACCAGCCATTGTTGAACCGTGATAGGCGTTCTTGCGGCTGATAAACACGGTCTTGCTTGGCTTGCCTTTCGCTGACCAGTAGTGGCGCACAAGCCGCATGTTTGTGTCATTGGCCTCAGAGCCTGACCCGGCAAAGAAGACGTGGTTGAGATCACCGGGCGCGAGCTCTGCCAATTTTTTGGAAAGGGCAATCACCGGCACATGGGTGGTTTTGAAAAACGTGTTATAATACGGCAGTTCGCGCATCTGGCGTGCTGCGGCTTCTGCCAGTTCTTCGCGCCCATAGCCAATGTTCACGCACCAGAGGCCGGCCATGGCATCGAGGATTTGCTCACCTTCACTGTCGGTAAGTGTCACACCCTGTGCCTGTGTGATGACACGGGCCCCTGCTTGATCAAAATCCGCCTGCGTAGAAAACGGGTGCATGTGATGCGCTGCATCCAGCGCCTGAAGCTCTGCCGTGGGCAGGTGATTTGTGATCATATTCATGTCAGTCCTCGCAGAGAAAATGGGCAGAAAGAATGCGGACAAACCCGCTTCATACATCTACACTCAAAAATATGATCAAATTTTGATTAGTCAATCACCTCGGCAAAACCGGTGCCTTCCAAAAGGGCTTCGCGGATCTGCTCCATCCCCTGAGTGACGTCTTGTCTGATGGCTTCCCCAGCAGCTTTTGCATCTTTTTTGTGCAGCGCTTCCAGAGCTGTTTTGTGGTTGTCAGGCAGGTTTTGCGTCCCCATCCGTCCACAAACCACACGCATTGATGGCCCAAACCTCAGCCACACACTGTTGGCCACATCCAGCAGAATCGGTGCAGCAGCGGCGTCGTAAAGCAATGCATGGAAATCGTAGTTGCGTCGTAGATATGCCGGCACATCACCGCGGGTTATGGCCTCGTCCAAACGCGTATCGATGGCCTCCAGCTGCGCGATCTGAGCGGCGGAAATACGAGCCGCAGCCAGTTCAGAAAGACGCGTTTCCACTGATTCTCTCAAGAAAATCAGATCGTCGATCGCATCCAATGTCATTAACGGGACCACAACACGCCGATTCCCCTGAAACTCCAGCGCCCCCTCACTGGTCAGGCGGCGAATGGCTTCGCGGATTGGCGTCATGCCCGCACCTGTGCGTTCAATCAATCCCTGAATGGTGACAGCTTGTCCCGGCGCAAGCTCGCCAAAAAGCACAGCATCTCGCAACTGCGCATAGACTTGCTGATGCACCGGCACGCGTGCGCTTTGCGCTTCTGTTTGTTCGATGGCTTGGGTCAAAACTTGCTTGCCTTCCATTTGTGCAATTCGTTGCAAAACCTTTGTTCGAACGGCGCCTTCAAAGTGGCACTTTGAACAAGGATATTGCCATAACGGAAAAACTTGATCAAATTAATCTCACATAAGTGACCGGGCTTTGAACTCGGCATCCAACGGGAGATCCTCATGAAGACACCCTTTATCACTCTTACTGCGACACTCGCGCTTACCACAGCTGCGCTGGCCGAAGAAGTCCGGGTCTACAACTGGTCCGACTATATTGATGAGGCATTGCTGGAGAAATTTGAATCCGAAACCGGCATCAAGCTGATCTACGACGTGTTTGACAGCAATGATGTGCTTGAAACGAAAATGCTCGCGGGCAACTCTGGCTATGACATCGTTGTGCCAACCGGTGCCTTTCTGCAGCGCCAGATTGCAGCAGGCGTGTTCCAGAAGCTCGACAAAGGCAAGCTGAGCAATATTGGCAACATGTGGGATGTGGTGGAGCAGCGCACCGCCAACTACGATCCCGGCAATGCCTATTCCATCAACTACATGTGGGGCACCACCGGCATCGGTGTGAACCTGAACAAGGTTAAGGAAGTGCTGGGGGAAGACGCTCCCATCGGTTCTCTGGACCTGATCTTCAATCCTGAAAACATGGAAAAGCTCGCCTCATGTGGTGTGCACATGCTGGACGCCTCTGATGAGATGATCCCAGCAGCTCTGGCCTACATCGGCGAAGACCCCACCAGTCAAGACAAAGACGTAATTGCCAAGGTGGAGCCAATCTTCACAGCGATTGCGCCCTACGTTCAGAAGTTCCACAGCTCAGAATACATCAATGGGCTCGCAAATGGTGATATTTGCGTGGCGATGGGCTGGTCGGGCGATATTCTTCAGGCGCGTGATCGTGCATGGGAAGCAGAGAACGGGGTAGAGATTGCCTACAATGCACCTTCCGAAGGCGCGTTGATGTGGTTTGACCAAATGGCCATTCCGGCGGATGCACCAAATCCAGAAGCTGCGCATAAATTCCTGAACTTTATCATGGAAGCGCAGAACATGGCGGATGCGTCTAACTATGTTTACTACGCAAACGGCAACCTCGCGTCTCAGGAACTGCTCGCTGAAGATGTGATTGGCGATCCGGCCATCTATCCAGACGAGGCGACGCTTGCAAATCTCTACACGGTCTCTCCTTACCCACCAAAGGTGCAGCGTGTCGTGACGCGTCTTTGGACGAAGATCAAATCCGGCATCTAATGCTGTGACGCCCATAGGCTCGCGCGATCAAAGCGCGGGCCTTCTTGCCGCACTCGTGAGCTTGCTCCCGCCCATCTTCGGAGACCACCATGGCGCTTGATGCCTTTGCCCCTTGGGAAGACCCAACCGCGAAACCCCTGATTCAGTTTCAGAATGTTACGAAACGGTTTGGCGATTTCACTGCGATTGACACTCTGAACATCGACATTTTCGAACGAGAGTTCTTTGCGCTTCTTGGGCCCTCGGGCTGTGGCAAAACCACGATGATGCGTATGCTTGCCGGTTTTGAAACACCCACAGAAGGCAGTATCTTGCTGGCTGGTCAAGATATTGCCCCTGTGCCGCCAAATAAGCGTGCGGTGAATATGATGTTTCAGTCTTACGCACTGTTCCCGCACCTGAGTATCTGGGAAAACATCGCCTTTGGCTTGCGCCGCGATCGTCTGCCCAAAGATCAGATCGCCGCTCGTGTCGAAGAAATGTTGCGTTTGACCCGACTGGAGAAATTTGCCAGTCGCAAACCGCACCAAATTTCCGGTGGTCAGCGCCAGCGCGTGGCGCTTGCACGGTCTTTGGCAAAGGCGCCGAAACTGCTCCTGCTTGATGAACCCCTTGGCGCGCTCGACAAAAAACTGCGCCAAGAAACGCAGTTCGAATTGATGGACATTCAGGAAAAAACCGGCACGACTTTTGTGATTGTTACCCACGATCAAGAAGAAGCGATGACAGTCGCAAGCCGCGTCGCCGTAATGGATCACGGGCAGATCATTCAAGTTGCAACACCTGATGTGATCTACGAAGCGCCAAACTCCACATATGTTGCCGACTTCATCGGAGAGGTAAATCTGATCACGGGCAAGGCGGATCCAAAAGGTGACGCTCTGCACATGCATTGGGCGGAGGCGCAGCCTGCCATCGTGGGCGCACCGCTCGAAGGTGCACAGGCCGGGCAAGAGCTGCATTACGCAATACGGCCTGAAAAAGTCTCTATTTCAGCGGAAAAACCGACAGATGCGGCAAACGCTGTGCAAGGTAAGGTGCTCGACATAGCGTACCTTGGCAACATTTCCACCTATCATGTGGAGCTCGCTGGCGGACAGATCATCAAAGCACAAGCCGCCAACAGCCGGCGCATTTCTCGGCGAGCGTTCACTTGGGAAGACGACGTATGGCTCAGCTGGACCGCCACCGCTGGCGTCTTCCTGGAGCGTTAAAAGATGCGTCGCCTCCTGATCGTCATTCCCTATGTCTGGTTGCTGGCGCTTTTCATTGTGCCGTTCCTGATCGTTTTCAAAATTTCGCTGTCCGACACCGCAATCGCCATTCCACCGTATACGCCCACACTGGACGTTTCAGCGGGTTTTGGCGCGATTAGAGACTTCTTTTTGGAGTTGGACTGGGAAAACTATATTTGGCTGACCGAAGATGATCTTTATTGGAAAGCCTATCTCTCCAGCTTAAAGATCGCGCTGATATCGACATTTCTGACGCTGCTTGTTGGTTATCCGATTGCCTATGGGATGGCGCGCGCTCCCGAAGAATGGCGCGCTATGTTGTTTATGCTGGTGATCCTACCGTTTTGGACAAGTTTCCTGATCCGGGTCTATTCGTGGATGGGGATCCTCAGTCAGGAGGGCTATCTCAACCAATTCCTGCTCAGCATCGGCGTCATCAGCGAACCTTTGGTGATCTTGAACACCAACATCGCTGTCTACATCGGCATTGTGTATACCTATCTGCCGTTCATGATCCTTCCGATTTACGCAGCGTTGGAAAAGCTCGATATAAGCCTTCTGGAGGCTGCCGAAGATCTCGGGTGTTCACGCTTTTCCGCGTTTTGGTTGATCACGGTACCGCTCTCCAAACAGGGGATCATCGCGGGCAGTTTCCTTGTCTTCATCCCAACCATCGGCGAATTTGTGATCCCTTCTTTGCTTGGCGGCTCACGCACTCTGATGATCGGGAAGGTTCTGTGGGAGGAGTTCTTCTCCAACCGCGACTGGCCGGTTGCCAGCGCAGTGGCTGTCGTACTTCTACTGATTTTGATCATTCCCATCGTGCTTTTCCAACGCAATGAGCAAAAACAGAGGGAGGCAGGCAAATGAGGCAGATGTCCTGGTTCAACGTCACCTCACTTACGCTGGGGTTCGCGTTTCTCTATCTTCCTATGCTGATCCTCATGATCTTCAGCTTCAATGAAAGCAAACTCGTCACTGTTTGGGCTGGATTCAGCACAAAATGGTACGTTGAGTTGATCAACAATCGCGCGTTTTTGGATGCGGCTTGGGTGACTTTGAAGGTTGCTTTCATCAGCTCCACACTGGCGACGGTGCTGGGCACGATGGCGGCGATCGTGATGGTGCGCGCAGGTCGCTTTCGCGGGCGCACACTGTTCTCCGGCATGATCTACGCCCCTATGGTGATGCCCGAAGTGATCACCGGCCTTTCGCTGCTATTGCTGTTCATCAGTCTGGGCATGGATCGCGGGGTATTCACCATCGTGCTAGCGCACACAACGTTTTCTATGTGCTATGTCTCTGTTGTCGTGAGTTCCCGCTTGGTGAGCTTTGATCAATCTCTCGAAGAAGCTGCGCTTGATTTGGGATCGACACCGTTTGAAGCTTTCCGCCTTGTGACACTTCCCATCATCGCCCCATCTGTCGTCTCCGGATGGCTTTTGGCGTTCACACTTTCGCTGGATGATTTGGTGATCGCCTCCTTCACCTCCGGTCCTTCCGCAACCACCTTGCCGATGAAAATCTGGTCGTCTGTTCGCCTTGGCGTCAGTCCGGAAATCAACGCGCTTTCCACCATCATGATCCTTGTGGTCGCGGTGGGTGTGGTCACTGCGTCGCTCATCAACAAACGCAACGTACTGCGCCAAAGACGCGAAGAAGCCGCCGCTGCCAAGCTCGCATGACCGGGATTTGTGACCCATTCGCTTATGGCGAAGGTCCGCTTGAAAGCTGCTTTTGGGCCGAAACAGTCTCGATTCAAAACAGGCCCTCTCTTTCCGGCCATGCAGAAAGGGAGGTTGCCGTTGTCGGCGCTGGGGTAACAGGGCTGAATACAGCGCTTCAACTGGCGAAGGCGGGCGTCTCGGTTGCTGTAGTCGATGCAAAACAGGTGGGGTGGGGCGCTTCAGGACGCAATGGCGGCTTTTGTTGCTTGGGTGGCGCAAAAGCTTCGCACACCAGTTTGAGAAAGCGATTTGGCCAGGAGGCACTGTCTGATTACCTCCAGACAGAGCGCGCCGCCGTAGACCATGTGGAGCAGCTCTTGTCACAGCATGCATGGCAAGTGGACCGTCATTCTCAAGGCGAAACGCTGCTGGCCCACAACACGCGCGTCGCGGCCACATTGCCAGCTGAAGCCGCAGAGTTTGAGCGCACCTATGGCCTTAAAGCGCAGGTGATTGACGCGTCAGACCTTGCTGGGCACGGGTTGGGCGCCACTTTTTACGGCGCGCTTACGCTGCCAATTGGTTTTGCGCTCAACCCGCGCAAGTACTTAAAAGGACTGGCAGACGCGGCGGAAGCTGCTGGCGCGGAGGTGTATTGCGACACCAAAGTGTCAGAAATTACGCAGGTTGCGGGGCGTTGGCAGCTGCGCACCCCGCAAGGAAACCTCAGTGCCAAAAAACTTGTAATCGCAACCAATGGCTATTCTAGCGAGCATATTCCGGCTTGGTTGGCTGGGCGTTATTTGCCCGCTCAATCCAGTGTGATTGTCACGCGCGTGCTCACAAGGTCCGAGCAGCAGTTGCAAAACTGGACCTCCGCTCAGATGGCGTACGACAGTCGCAATTTGCTCCACTACTTCCGCCTTATGCCAGACGGTCGTTTCCTCTTTGGCATGCGCGGCGGATTGGCAACAACCCGCCGTGCACACAGCGCCATAAAGCAGCAAATCAAACAAGACTTTGCGCGACTGTTCCCTGCCTGGTCTGCTGTTGAAACGCCCCACTTCTGGAGTGGTTTTGTGTGCTACAGCCGTGCGCTCACCCCATTTGCAGGGGCCGTTCCTGGCGCGGAAGGTCTGTATGCCGCTTTCGCGTATCACGGCAATGGTCTGGCAATGGGAAGCTATGCTGGCGCGCTTTTGGCTCAAGACATATTGGGAGGATGCGCGCTACGCCATCCCGACATTATGCGCGCTACACCAGGTCGTTTTCCTCTTGGTCGGGCCCGCCGCCTGTTGATGTATCCGGCCTATCTTTTCTACAAACTCAAGGATCTTTGAAGCGCCTCGCATTCAAGCGTTACGCCCGTGGCATAGTCAGGTTGCCCATTTTCTGATTGCCACTGGCAATACGCTGCCATGCGTGCGTGGTAAAACGGCGCGAGAGCCCGATACCGTTCCGCGGATTCTCTATCCGCGTAACGCGCCAAAAACGTCTCTGTTTCAGCTAAACTCAGCGGTTTTTTACGATACAACATCTGCATTGCCGGGGACAAGAAAACAGCGATATCCTCGCATGGATCACCCGCTGCAGGGCATTGCCAGTCTATCAGGTGCAGACCTGAATCGTTCTTGATGAGATTTCCGGGCACAATGTCACTGTGCAAAAGCACGGTCTTTCCAGATCGTGAAATTCTTTGGGTCGGCAATCGACGCAAAGCGTCCGGGGTTTGCAAGCAGCGGTGCAGGATTTCTTCGATTTGTGTGCAAAGCTCATCTGACCCATCCGCTATTTTTCGCAAGCCGGCAGGCGGTGCGATCTGATGCAAAGTGTGCATCAGATGGGCAACTGCGCCAGTATCAGAATGCCAGGTTTCTCCGGGAATATGTTCATAGACGTTGCAATGGCCATCTTCCGTCTCGAAAGAACCACAAGCTTTTGGTGTCAGGTTCAAATCTTCCAGAAGGTCCAACAATCGCGCTTCCGCGAGAGGGTCATTGGGAAACAGGGGGTTTTGCGCTGCGCCGCGATAGAGTTTCAAAACCACATCTGGTCGATCGCAACAGATCCCGCGCCAAGCCACGTTTGTACGTCCACCGTAGAGCGCCTCCCAAGATATAGCAGGCGAAGTATGCGGCAGAGCACGGGCAAACGCCGCGATCACCGATAGAGGCGGGGAGGGGGGCAATTTTTGCAGCGCGGCGTTCCTTCAAAGAGCGCCGCGACGCTAATTCACACTCGCGTCAGGGGCAAGCCTCAGCTTGGCTGACGCAGTGAAAGCACCTTGTCAGAGCCAAATTCAACGCCACCAGGTGCAACGAGAACCACGCCATCCGTGCCGGTGCGCGCTTCTGTGACACGCGTATAGACATCCGCATGCACACGATCCAGAAGTTCGTCCTTCGCGTAGCTTTCGGTCTCAAAACTATAGAGACCATTGGCAAACTTGCTGCCTGAATCGTTTACCCCGACCCAGTCCAGTGTTTTGGCTTCAGGATCAATTGAGAACCTTTGAACCTCAGTGCCATTTTCGTCTTTGACGATCAGATACGCTTTGTCGGCTTTCGAATTGGTGTTTGGCACCACTTCAATTGGGCTGCCAGAGAAATGTGCCGGAGCGCTGACACGTGCATCCATGCCAACCCAGTTTGTCAAACTGCTCAGTCCCATTGTGGTCAGCTGCGTACCCAGGTTGGTCAGCAATGTGTTTGTCAGTGTTTGTTGCTCTACAGTCGAGAATTGCGCCAGCTGAGTCGCGAACTCTGTTGAATCCTGCGGGTTCAGCGGGTCTTGGTTCTGCATCTGTACGGACAACATTTTCAGAAACGTCTCAAAATCAGACGAGAGCGCGGCCTCATTCTGATTTGCTGCCGCGGCCTGTGAAGCGGTTGCAGAGCGCGACGTGGTCGCAGTTGTTGAAGGGGTTACGGCGTCCATCGGGATCTCCTAAAGGCGGATGTCAACGCCGCTGCTTGCGGCGGAAAGTTGTGAGTTTTGTTGCGCTGCCAATGTGATGGAGGCGTCTGCTTGGGCAGAGTCACCGCGCGACGAATCGCCTTGCCCACCGTCACCCTGACCAAACTCATTGTCCATTTGGGCCTGTTTGCTGGAGCCATCGCTGCCGCCTTGTTCAAAAGAGAACGAGACATCCTGATAGCCCATCTCCATGAAGTCTTTGCGCAGCAAATCCATGTGACGACGCATCAGTTCGGTTGTCGCTTGGCTATCTGCGCTGATGGTCACCGCCATCACCCCGCCGGTCTCAGCCAAAGACATACGCACTTTGCCAAGTTCGGGCGGATCCATTGTGAGCTCGATCAGATTTTTGTCGCTGGTTTTGACCGCGTCGGCAATCTGGCGCACCACATAGGCGGGATTAGGTGCGTTGTTGGCCAGCCGCGCCTGAGATGCCGCTTCTTGCGTGTTCATGATTCCGCGTGCGCTCATGCTGCTTTCTTCCAATGCAGCAGTCAAAACAGCTTCCGCAGCCTGAACTGGGGGTGTTTCGCTCTTTGTTAAAGCAGAGGGTGAGCCAGCGTGCACCTGCTCCATGATGGCGCGGGCCTGCATTTGCTGTGTGGTCGAAATGGTTGGCGTGGACGGAGCTTCCGACTTGGACGTTTGTGTTTGCGCATCAGCATCCGCGTCGACCTCGATTCGCGCGCTCCTTTGCGGGGAGCTTTCCTGCGCCAGCTGATCAACCATCGCTTTTTGTGCGGCAGTGGCTGTGGGCGCGATTGTTTGCGCCTGTTGGCCACTTTTGTTGCGCACCTGCACCTGCATCGGATCAAGCCCTTCAGGGGCTTCGGCAGCCAATTGTGCGGATTTGCCGTCTGCAGTCTGTGCTGCTTCAGCGGCCTTCGCTGCCGCTGCCGCTGCCGCTGCCGCTGCGGCTTGCGACTCGCCTGACGCTTGTTTCGCCAGTGCCGCGGTGTTTTGGGGTTGGGCAACAGTCACCTCAGTTGTCGCCTTTTCACCCTGCGCCTGCGTCGCCATACGCATCATGGCAGCGGTCTCCGTTGCGTTTAGCGCTGCACGTTTGTCAGTGCCCCGCAAAGGCGCCTCAGCCTCCGCATCAGCGTGATCTGGCGCTTCCGTCGCTGCAAAATCGGCCTCTTCCGAAGTTTCTTTTTCAGAAGAAGGCTTGCTCTTTTGGGGAGCCGAATCGCCTTCGACGGGCGCATCTTCTGCGCGGTCGCTCTTCGTTTCTGCTGTGTTGGGAAGATCGTCAGACGGGCGGTCTTTCGCACCGTCCATATCCTCATAAACATCAGAAAAACCGCTGTTTTCCTGATTTGCATTCGTCTGTTTCTTAGATGCGGCGGCTGCCGGTTGGGCGGGCTGCGGCGCAAGTACAGGCATGTTCATCCTAGGGCCTCCGGGAATTCTTCCACCGGGATCTCCCTAGCGCACCTTTCCTTACCACTTCTTTACCGTCCTCGGTCACAACGGAAAAACATGTGTAACCCGCGAGGCAAGAAATGCTCCACAATACGGCCCCAGTCGCGGTCCCGGTTGCGCCCAGTGCTCAGCCGGTCCGTCCGCTACCCACTGCTCAGGAGGAAGCGCTGCGCAGCGCTGCCAATGAGCTTGAAGTCACCTTTCTGGCTGAAATGCTAAAATCTGCCGGTCTCGGCAAAACCAGCGAATCCTTTGGCGGGGGGGCAGGCGAAGATCAGTTTTCCTCTTTCCTGCGTCAGGAACAGGCCCGCGCCATGGTCGACTCTGGGGGCATCGGCCTCTCCGAATCGTTTTTCAATGCCTTAAAGGAGCGTGCCAATGTCTGAAGACACCACTGTTGATCTCGTCGAATCGCTGACAACTCTCTTGGAAGAAGAGCGCAGCATCCTGATTGAGGGAAAGCTTGATGCGCTCGAAGCGCTGCTTGCCCGCAAAGAAGCCCTCTTTGAAGAGCTTGAGGAGCTGCAAGAAGAAGATCCCATTGATCTTGATACACTTGCGCCCCTGCAAGATCTCTTCCGCCGCAATCACGCTTTGTTGGAATCGACTCAGAGCGGACTGCGCGCAACTCAGGAGCGTATGGGCACAATGCGTCGCGTGCGCACCTCTTTGGAAACCTACACCAACACAGGTCAACGTCAGGCTGTTCAAATGAGCGCCGGTCAACGTGTTGAAAAGAGAGCATAATTTCAACTCTCGCAAGTTTAGTTAAAATGCCAGTGATTGCGGGGTTCGTGTTTAGGAAAGCGTTAGCACTTATCCCGCCATGTTGAACCCGCACTCCACAGAGGGTGGCACCGAGCCGGACAACCGGCGGTACATGTCAGAATGACGTTCAGGAGCGTTCCCACGAAGGGACGCAAAATACAAACCGGCGCAAAAGCGCCATATATATTAGGTATAGGAAAGCCATGACCAGCCTTCTGACAAACAACGGCGCAATGGTTGCGCTGCAAACCCTGAAATCTGTAAACTCCAGCCTGTCTGAAACTCAGGGTCAAATCTCCACTGGTAAGAAAGTGGACAATGCCAAGCAGAACGCGTCTGTTTGGGCGATCTCCAAGACCATGGAATCTGACGTAAACGGCTTCAAATCCGTGCAGGAAAGCCTTGCGCTCGGTGAATCCACTGTTGCAGTTGCCCGTCAGGCCACTGAAACTGTGACCGAGCTGTTGGGCCAGGTAAAAGAGCGTATCGTTTCCGCACAGGGCGACAACGTTGACACCGGTAAACTGCAGAAAGAGATTGAATCGCTGACAGGCCAGATTGAATCTGTTGTTGGCGCGGCGCAGTTCAACGGCCTGAACCTCGTGGACGGCAACACCACATCCACAGATGTTCTGTCGTCTCTTGATCGTGCGTCTGATGGCAGCGTGTCTTCGTCTAGCATCACCGTGTCTGGTGCAAACCTGTCGACAGGTGGTTATACCGCGAAAAACGTTTTTGGTGCCACCACTGGTGTAACTTCTGACGGTGACGTGGCAGGTTTCGGTCTTGATAAAACTGGTGGTACTGATGACCTGGTCATCGACAGCTCGGGTGCTGCTTTTGCTGCCGGTGATACCATCAGTGTGACCATCAACGATCAAGTCGCTTCTTACACAGTAAGTGCGGATGACATCGATGCAACCTACACTGCAGCAAACACCGATGCTCTGGTCGCGGCTGGACTGAAGGCGGCGATTGACGATCTGGGCATCACCGGCCTGACTGCCAGCTTCGATGGTTCCGGTACGTTGGCTCTCGCAACTGGCGCTGGCACACCAGCAGATCCAGCAGCTGACACCGACCTTGTGATTTCCGCGCAGTTTGAAAATGCGGGTTCTGGTGGTCTTGGCCTGTTGTCTGACATCGACGTCGAAAATGATCCAGCAACAGCACTTGCCAACATCGAAGGCATGATTACTCGTGCCATCGACGCAACTGCTGCATTTGGTACTGTTGAGAACCGTATCAGCATTCAGAAAGACTTTGTGTCTAACCTGTCTGACTCTGTGAAATCCGGTATCGGCTCTCTGGTCGATGCGGATATGGAAGAAACTTCTGCACGTCTGCAGGCGCTTCAGGTTCAGCAACAGCTGGCGACCCAGTCGCTGTCTATCGCGAACCAGGGCCCACAGCAGCTGCTGTCCCTCTTCCGTTAATGGATCTGGGTGGGGGCGCCACGCGCGCCCCCATTCCATCCATTAAATCGCCCTTCCGCACCACTATTCAGGGAATTCTGACGTGACCCCAAACGCGCTTGCCAAAAAGGCATACAGTCAAGCTTCTGCACCAACCAGAACAGCGGGGAAACTCGAATACGATGTGATCGCACGCATTACCCATAAGTTGAAAGAAGCGGCCAAAAAGGGCAAAAAACGCGGATTTCCGGCATTAGTGGAAGCTATCCACGAAAATCGCCAGCTTTGGACACTGCTTGCCACTATGGTGGCAGATAAAGACAACGAACTGCCCAAAGAGCTGCGCGCTCAGATTTTCTACCTTGCCGAGTTTACAAATCATCATAGCACCAAGGTGCTGGCGGGCGACGCCAATGTACGCCCCCTTCTTGAAGTCAATACCGCCATTTTGCGCGGTCTTCGAAGCGGAGCAGCAGCAGCATGAGCGGCCTTGTTCTTAAATTGAGCCCGAAAGAGCGGGTTCTGGTCAATGGAGCAGTGATTGAAAACGGCGACCGCCGGTCTCGTCTCTCCATCATGACCCCAAATGCCAACATCCTGCGCCTGCGGGATGCCATCCACCCTGAAGAGGCGAACACTCCGGTGCGCCGCGCCTGCTACTCCTTGCAGCTTGTGCTGTCCGGTGACGCGGACTCCGACGATCTGGAACGTACGTTGCTGCGTCACATCGAGGATCTCAGCCAGGTGTTTACCGATCATGACAGCCGTCGCCAAATTGCCATGGCAACCGAAGCTGTGATTGGCGGGCGGCACTATCAGGGCCTCAAGGCGCTGCGGTCCCTCTTGCCACGTGAAGAGCGTTTGATGGCGGTGGCACGTCAATGACCTATCAGCCGATTGTCGTTGGAACAGGTCTCGTTGCATGGGGTTTCATGCAACGAACCATGGAGACTCAAACCGAAGCGTTTGAAAACTCTTTTGTGGTCAAACGCGATCTCGACTACTTTGCCGAAAACATCGGCAAAATTGAGAACGCCGAAGATCTGGTCAACGATCGTCAGCTTCTAAGTGTCGCGCTGGGCGCCTTTGGCCTTGAGGACGACATCAACAGTAAGTTTTTCGTCAAGACCATTCTGGAAGAAGGGTCACAGGCAGACGACGCGCTTGCAAACCGGCTGGCGGATACGCGGTACCGCGAATTCGCAGAGGCGTTCGGTTTTGGGGATCTTGGCGGTCCATGGCACAAAACGCCAGGATTTGCCGAAGAAATTCGTGAGGGTTATGTTGCGCGACAGTTTGAGAAAGCTGTTGGTGAACAAGATGAAAACCTACGTTTTGCAATGAACACCATTCGCGAGCTTGACGACATCGCTGTGTCTGGCAACAGCGACAACACCAACTGGTTCACAGTGATGGGCAACCCGCCGCTGCGCAAGGTGTTCGAAACAGCCTTTGGCCTTCCGACAGAATTCGGGTCACAAGATCTGGATACGCAGCTGAACACGTTTCGTGAGCGACTGAAGGATCTGACAGGTGACGGAGAGATTTCTCAGTTTGTCTCCACAACGTCTCGCGATGAGCTTGTGCAGCGATTTTTGCTCATGTCAGAAATCAACAATGTGTCGGTCGCCAGCTCTGGTCAGATCGCGCTGACATTGCTTTCTTATTGAGCAAGCACATACCGACTTTGCACTGTCGCAATACAGTCGCGTTACCGACGCAATACAGATGCTATACCGACGTTGGTTTTAAGAGAAAAAGGCGCGCTTTCCAGCGCGCCTTTTCTATATTTAGACACCACGTGCCCCTGCACGTCTCAGCAGCAAAGTCAGCTTGGCAAAGGCGTTGTCTATGGAGGCGCTCTGCCCATCTGCGAGGTAGGTATCAAGCTCTGGCCAGGCCGTAATCGCCACATCCAAATTAGGGTCTGATCCAGCGGCATAGAGCCCCGCACGGATCATTGTGGCGGACTGCTCATAAGCCCCCAAAAGCTTGCGAGCCTCTGAAATCACAGCGTTTTCTGTCTGAGTCGCACAATGCGGCAAGCTGCGAGAAACAGAGCGCAGCAGGTCGACCGCTGGGTAGCGCCCTCGCTCTGCAATCTTGCGATCCAGCACCACATGCCCATCCAAAACACCGCGCAGAATGTCTGCAATCGGCTCATCCATATCCGACCCCGCCACCAGAACGCTGAAAATCCCGGTAATGTCACCTTGGCTGTCCAGCCCTGGCCCCGCGCGTTCACAAAGTGACATGATCATATGCGACGTAGACGGCGGATAGCCTCGCAGCGCTGGCATTTCTCCGGCAGCAACGGCCACTTCACGGTGTGCTTCAGCGAATCGTGTGATCGAATCCGCCATAAAAATCACGTGTTTACCCTGATCGCGGAAGTGTTCTGCAACGCTCATTGCTGCCAGTGCGCAACGCCTGCGTACGAGCGGCGATTGATCAGATGTTGCGGCCACAACGATGGAGCGTTTTAGCCCCTCAGGGCCCAAAACGTGCTCCACAAATTCACGCAGCTCTCGCCCACGTTCACCAATCAAGGCGATGACCGCAATGTCACCCGTCATGTGGCGCGCGAACTGCCCCATCAGGCTCGACTTCCCGACGCCTGAACCTGCAAACAAACCAATGCGTTGCCCCCTCACGATCGGCAGCATCGTGTTGAACACCGCCATCCCGGTCTCAAGCCGCTCTCCGAGTGCACGACGGGCAGCTGGCGGGGGAGGGCTGTTTTTGAGTGGGCGCATCTCTGGTCCACGCAACAAAGGCTTTCCATCCAATGGGTTACCATAAGGGTCAATGATACGGCCAATCCACGCATCCGAGGGGGCGATTCCGATTTGATCTCTCAGAGACACGCGATCTCCGATGGACACGCCATCGGGCGCTGCATCAGGTAACATCGTGATATCTTTGCTGTGCAACTGGATGACTTCGCCTGAGATTTTACGCTCATCTTGAAGTGTCACCTCAAGCAGATCACCGATTCGGGCGACCGAATTGAGGGCACGTACCCTTAGTAGGTTGCCTTCTACCGCGCAAACCCGGCCTATATCTTTGATTGGGCGCACTCTTTTAAGTTCTGCGCTCAGGCTTTCTAGCCCTTTTGTGTCCATTGGATTCTCCAAAGCTCGTACGAAACACTTTCTAAAGGAATCAGGGTTAAGCCTTGCTTTAAGTTGTTCGAGGGAGAAGCCCCGATGTTCAAATCATTGGACGTTTTTAAAGCCGCCCATGCGATGGGTAAACATGCTGCCGCACGACAGGCTGTCGTTGCGCAGAACATGGCGAATGCGGATACGCCTGGGTACCAGGCCCGTGATATCAAACCTTTCAAAGAGCTTTATCAGAATGACTCGGGTGTTGGTAGCATGCGCGCCACACGTGCAGGTCATCATGGAAGCAGCCTTGAGTCATCAGGCATGGCACCAGGTCTCGCAACTGCTGAAGTTTCTCCCAATGGCAATAGCGTCTCCGTCGAAGAAGAGATGCTGAAGGCGGTCGATGTCAAGCGACAGCATGATCGTTCGGTTGCCATCTACAAATCAGCATTGACTGTCTTGCGCGCAGCAGCAGCGCGCTAACGAAAAGGTTTTGGATTTATGAGCGATTTTGGCACCGCACTCAGCGTTACATCCTCTGGCTTGCGCGCGCAGGCGGCGCGTTTGCGGCATGTTTCAGAAAACATCGCAAACGCTGATACCCCTGGATACCAACGTAAGACCGTGAGCTTTGAAGCCGATACGGCGTCTGGGGACGGGCGCGTAACCGTGAGCCCCGTGCAACTCGATCGCACTGAAGGACAGCAGATCTATGATCCAAGCCATCCAATGGCAGACGCGACGGGCAATTATCTGAGTTCTAACGTTGATATGATCATCGAAATAGCTGACGCGCGCGAAGCGCAGCGCAGCTACGAGGCCAATCTCAAAATGTTTGACCAAACCCGACAGATGTCATCCTCGCTGATGGAACTATTGAGAAAATAACACTTGAATAAGGAGAGCCAGAATGGATGTCCGTACAGTACTCGCCGCACAGAAATACACCGCTTCAAAGCCTGCAACTGGGCCGGCTGAAAATGGCCAAGGCGGCAATGTCCTTGTCGGGATGGCCAAAGACTTTGCCGCAACGCTTCAAGAAAGCGAGCAGGTGTCGATGCAGGCCATGACTGGCAAAGCAGATCCGCACACCTTGGTGCAGGCTTTGGCCCAGACGGAACTTGCGGTCGAAACCGCTGTTACCGTGCGAAATAAGGTTGTTGAAGCCTATCAAGAAATCCTGCGCATGCCTGTCTGATGCTGGAGCAGGCCATCTTCTTTGACACTCTGCGCCAAGGGCTTTGGGTCGCAGTTCTGATCTCCACGCCAATTTTGGCAGTGGCGTTGGTTTCTGGTGTGGTCGTTGGCTTGTTTCAAGCGCTTACGTCAATTCAGGAAATGACGCTGACGTTTGTGCCCAAGGTCTTGTGCATCGTCATTATCTTCTGGGCGACCATGGGCTTTATGGTTCAGACGCTGGTGTCGTTTTTTCAATCTCAAATTATCCCGCTTGTTGTCGGAGGCTGACTATGGATAACGCTGGCTACACAACCCTGACCCGTCAATCTGGCTTGAAACGCGAGATGACGGTGCTCGCCAACAATATTGCCAATGCTGCGACCACCGGGTACCGCGCCGAAGGGGTCACATTCTCCGAGTTTATTAAGTCTGCACCGGGTACGGAAAGTATTTCGATGGCGGCAGCGAACGTGCAAACCACCTCTCTGGAGCAAGGCGCCCTTAAAAGAACCGGTGGGGATTTTGACTTTGCCATTGAAGGCACCGGCTTTTTTCTCATCCAGACCCCAGAGGGTGAACGCCTGACTCGCGCTGGGGCTTTCACACCCAATGAAAATGGCGATCTGGTGACTATGGATGGGAACTTGGTCTTGGATGCCGGCGGCGCGCCCGTATTCATCCCACCAGATGCAAAAGGTGTTGAGGTGTCCTCAGACGGGACTGTCAGCGTAGATGGCGAGCCTCTTGGGCAGATTGGTTTGTATCGTCCGATCAATCCGCTGGATCTTAAGCGCGAGTCTGGTGTGCTGTTTGATGCACCTGATGGTTATGAGCCGATCGAAGAAGGGCGCATGCTTCAGGGCTTTCTTGAGAATTCCAACGTGAACCCGATCACTCAGATTTCGCGCATGATCGAGGTGCAGCGGGCCTATGAAATGGGTCAGACCTTCCTTGACAACGAACACAACCGCATTCGCGACGCGGTGAAAAACCTCATCAAGTAACCAAAGGATTTTGCCATGCGAGCCCTTACGATTGCAGCCACAGGCATGAGCGCACAGCAGCTGCGTGTCGAAACCATTTCAAACAACCTCGCAAACATGTCGACCACAGGTTACAACGCACGGCGCGCTGAATTTGCCGACTTGCATTATCAGCAAGTGTCGCGTGCGGGTGCGATCAGTGCTTCTGACGGATCGATTTTGCCAACAGGTGTTCAAGTTGGTTTGGGTGTTCGGCCTTCCGCGATTTCTGTCCAGTTGGAACAAGGTTCGCTGTCCAATACAGGCGGTGACTTGGATATCGCGATCGAAGGCAAAGGCTATCTGGAAGTGCAACTGCCTTCCGGGCAATCTGCATATACACGAGACGGTGGGCTGAAGCGCAGTGCGGATGGTCTCATCGTCACGTCTGATGGCTTCCCGGTCGCGCCTCAGATTACCATTCCTGAAGATGCGCGCAGCATCTCGATCAATGCCGATGGTGAGGTCTATGCGTACTTCAATGATGCCCCTGAAGCGGAGCTTTTGGGCAGCTTTACCTTGGCGAATTTTTCCAACGCCAAGGGTCTGGAAGCGATTGGCAGCAACCTCTTTTTAGAAACCGAAGCTTCCGGTGCTCCGGCTGTTTCTGATCCTGGTCAAGATGGACTTGGCACTCTGCGTCAAGGGTATCTCGAAGACAGCTCTGTTGATGCCGTTCGCGAAGTGACCGAGCTGATCGAAGCACAGCGCGGGTACGAAATGAACGCCAAGGTTATCACAGCGGCTGACCAGATGATGGCTGCCACATCGCAGGTGAGATAAGATGAAACGCATCCTAACAGCTGTCCTTTTGATGAGTGCTGGTTCGGTTTCGGCGGAGATCGTCGTGGCGACCCAAACCATTCGCGCGAATACGATCGTCACCGCTGACGTTGTTGGCGTGAAAAAAGGTGATGTGGCCGGGGTGCATTCTGATCTGGAAGCCGTCATCGGCCAAGAAGCGCGCAAAGCAATTTATCCGGGTCGTCCTATTCGGCTTGGAGATATTGGTGCGCCAGCTCTTGTTGAGCGCAATCAAGTTGTAAACCTTCGCTACAACGCGGGTGGCTTGGCTATTTCTACCGAAGGCCGTTCACTGGCGCGGGCAGGAGCTGGAGAGTCCCTGCGTGTAATGAATATCGGATCTCGTTCGACTGTGACCGGTATCGTGATGCCAGACGGCAGTGTCCATGTGTCTAACTAATCAAAGGAAGAGAGTCGTGCGTCTTTTTTCAGCAATCCTCATGATTTCAGCGCTGGCTGTTTCCGCATGTGCCCGCATGGATCATATCGGTAAAGCCCCGACATTTTCGCCCACCACCAATACGCAAGAGCACTATGCGATGATGAATCCACCGTTGCCGGTGCAAACAAATGTGTCGCGAAGATCAGACAGCGCCTCGCTCTGGAGCGGTAACAAACAGTCTTTGCTAGGCGACCGTCGCGCAGCACAGCGTGGCGACATTTTGACGGTTGTGATTGAAGTTGATGAAGAAGCAGAAATCGACAACGAAACAGAGCGCAACCGTAGTGGCACCGAAAGCCTAAGCGTACCGCAGCTGATCGGTATTCCTCAACGTGTGAATGGCCGTCTTCCCGAAGGTGCGACCACAGACCCACTTGTTGATCTGACATCTTCTAGCAAAAGCAGTGGTGACGGCTCCGTTAAGCGTAGCGAAAAGCTGACATTGCGTGTGGCTGCCACGATCACGGATGTGCTTCCCAACGGCGTTCTCGCTATCCAAGGAACCCAGGAGCTTCGTGTGAATTTTGAACTGAGAGAGCTTCTTGTATCGGGCTATGTAAGACCGGCAGATATCTCACGGAAGAACGAAATTACCTTTGATAAAATCGCGTCAGCTCGGGTCTCATATGGTGGCCGTGGACAAATCACCGACGTGCAACAACCAAGAATTGGGCAGCAAGTTCTGGATGCTGTGCTCCCATTCTGATCGGGGACGACTATGAAGAAACTTCTTCCAATCATTATGTTGCTAGTAGGTGTCGGGGCTGGTGTCGGAGCAGGCATTGCCCTGCGCCCGGCACCTGAGCCTCCTGTCATGGACGCTGAAATGGCCGAAGGTGCAGAGCATTCTGACGAACACGCCATGAAGAAAGAGCCTAAGAAAGAAGAAAAGGCAGAGGGTGTCCCAACCGGGCGTGAATACGTTGAGCTGGTTGATCAGTTCATTATTCCCGTTGTGAACGACAGCTCTGTTACGTCGCTTATCCTGATCACATTGACCCTAGAAGTGGATGCCGGAACGACTGAAAGCGTGTTCCAGGCGGAGCCACGCATTCGTGGTGCTCTACTGCAAGCGATGTTTGATCACGCCAATATCGGAGGCTTCAATGGCGCCTTCACGAATTCCAGCAAACTGGAACCGCTTCGCCAGACTTTCGTAGATGTTGCGCAGAACGTTTATGGGGACGAAATCTCCGATGTGCTGATTGTTCAAATCACGCGCCAGGACGTATCCTAAAGGAACTCGTCGCACGCATTTGCGTGTTAGGCCAAATAGAAAACGCGCTGGGCGAAGGTCTGGCGCGTTTTTCTTTGCGTTTCAGATAGATTGGTGAGTTTGACAGCGATGTTGGGATTTTATCCGCAACTCAGCTTCGTCTCCATCACCGACTCGATCAATGCCATTTGGCGCAATTGGCGACGTTTGAATTCGGCATCTTCCAGTAAGTTTTGCATTACGTCCGCTTTGCCGAAGTGATTTTGCAGCTCTCGGTAGGCCATCTCTTTACGCACCAACACGTTTGCAAGCTGGTGATTGAGAATTTTTCTGTTCCGGCCAATCCAGTTATTCCATGCCAAGTCGCCACCCGTCATGCTCATCATACTGTCGCTGCGCATGCTTTCGCGGCCGGCTTTTTCCTGTTCTGTCAGGTCATTGAGCAAGCCGCGAAGCTTGTTTTCCTCTGCCTGTACCGCTTGCATCGCCGATTGGGCTTTTTGGTAGCGCGCTTGAGTAATCACATGCAGGTCATTTAGGTCTTCGCTCATACGCGGCCTTTCGCTCGGGCACGCATCGCATCCGCAAAGCGGATGGCTGCTGCGACGGCTTGATATTGTTCTTCTGGAATTTCTTGACCGATCTCCACGATCGCATGCAGCGCGCGCGCGGTTGGAGGATCACGGTGAATTGGAATGGCAGCTTCTTGCGCCTTTTCTCTGATGCGTGCGGCGATTTCGTCAACACCCTTGGCAACGCAGATTGGCGCTGCGCCAGGTAGACGGGACCATTTGAGTGCGACGGCGTAGTGCGTGGGGTTCACGATGATCACATCTGCTTCCGGCACATCCGCCAGCATCTGGTTCATCGCGATTTCTTGTCCCTTTTGACGGCGCTGCTGCTTCATATGTGGATCGCCCTCGGATTCCTTTTGTTCGTCTGTCATTTCCTTGCGCGTCATCATGTTCTTGCGAATATGCTCAGCGCGTTGCCAGAAATAGTCGACAACCGCGATAGAGGCGGCGACAACAATGACGATCATGAGAAACTCAAGCATCAGTCGCCCTAAAAGCGCGGGCACCATAATGGGATCGAGCTGAATGGAGGATGCCATTTCCGGCATTCTGATGTTTAGAAAAATGCCCAGGCAAAGCGAATAAATCGTGAGTTTGACAAAGCTCTTTGCAAACTCAAACAGGCCGTTGCGCCCAAACTTATTCTTTGCGTTAGAAATAGGACTGATTTTTGAGAGCTTTGGTTGAATTTTCGAAGGTGTAAACAGAAAGGCGTTCTGAGCGATGATGCTCAGGATAACTGCGATCATCGGGATGAAAAACCAGGGTGCGATAGACCAAATGGTTTCCATCATGATACCGCCAATTGGGGCGGACGGGCTGCCTTCGAAAACGAGGGGAGCTATGGATTCAGCCTGATCCAGGAGGACCATCAGCCCGTTGCCCGCAGCTTTGATTGTGCCGGCGCCTATAGCCAAAAATGCCAATGTGATGCCCAGATAACCCGCGGCAACTGAAACATCAGCAGACTTTGCGATTTCACCCTTTTTTCGTGCCTGCTCCAGTTTCTGCTGGGTCGGCTCAAAGGACTTTTCGCTGTCATCGTCCTGACCGCCTCCGCTCATCTCAGGCCCTCAATCGGGTTGATCATGAAGCCCTGCAACGCGCCCCACCAAAGTGTCAAAAGCGCGGGTGCCACGAGGAACAGGAGGAACAACCCGCCAGCCGTAATAAGAGGCGCGCCAACAAACGCCACCATCAACTGAGTCATAGCGCGGTTGATGACGCCTAGCATCAGGTTGTAGATTGCAGAAATAATCACAAATGGCGCCGCCAGGCGGAACGCCATGCCAAAGGCTGAGGAAACCTGTGGTACACCCCACTCTGTCATAATCTCTCTCGCTGGGAAAACTCCGGCTGGGAATAGCATGTAGGACCCGATCAGATAGCGGGCGAGATAGACGTGCAGCCCCATTGTTACGGCAAGCGCGAAGCCGCCAAGAACCAGAACGTTGCCGATCGCTGGCAGTGGTTCACCAGATGCACCGCCCAGCAATTGTGCGAGTGATGTGGACTGGCCGGCGATGGTGCCTGCGGTCTGGAGTGCAAAAATGAACATGCGCACAGAAATGCCAATCAAAAGGCCAATCAATCCTTCCGTCACCGTGTAGCGCGCGACTGCGCCCATGCTTGGAGGAACCGATTCAAAAACAGGTACGGCTGGCGCGACAATCGCTGTGAAGGCAAGTGCGACGCCAAGTTTGATCCGGGGAGGCACGCTCTGTTCACCAAATGCAGGAAAGACAGAAACCGCTGCACCAATGCGCAAAAACACAAGGAAGCCATGCCAAAGCATAGCCTCCGTTATGTTTAGAACCGCCAGCGCATTCTCCATCATGCGGCCACAACCCCCACAAGTGCTGGCCGGGCGTCTAGTCCGATTTCCTCAAATGAAAGCACCGGGTTTGAGATACCTTTGGCGCTCAAAACGGTTCTTAGGAAACGCCTGCGTCGTGTTGAGGTAACGAGGGCTGCGAAGATGCCACTGTTTCCGGCCTCATTCATGCGATCGGCGATCGATTGTGCGAGTGAATTGAACACATCAGGAGGCAACGCGACATCCATATTTCCTGCCTCTCCGTCCACTTGATAGGTGGCAAATGTATCTTCCCATTCTGGTGCGAGCTGCACGAGTGGGATTGTGCCGTCTTCGCGCTTGAGTTCGGAAATCAATTGGAACCCAAGTCGTTGGCGCACGTTTTCGCAAATGGCATCTGGCATAACGCTGACATGTCGTGCTTCGGCGATGCCCTCCAGTATGAGAGGCATATTTCGGATAGAGACTTGTTCGTCCAGCAGCATACGCAAGATGCGGTGCAAGAGATCAAGTGGAACTTTATCCGGAACGAACTCGTCCATCATACGGCGGTTGGCTTCCGCACGTACAGGATCTGAAAGATTGACCATCTCATCCAAGATCCGCCGCAGCGCCTTAAACGTCAGAAGGCGACCGAAGTTGGTCTTGATGGTTTCCAGCAGATGTGTCGCCAGCACTTCGCCGGGCGTCACGATGGTAATGCCAGACAGCGCTGCGGCTTCCTGCGCTTTACTGTCAATCCAGCGCGCAGGTGCACCATAGACCGGCTCCGACACATCTTCGCCCGGAGGCAGCGCGTCTGGCGTGTCACCAGCAAGGGCTAGCACCTTCTCTGGCTCTAGCCTGTCACGCACCTGCTCCACACCCTGAATGCGGATGGTGTAAGTGCCATTGGGCAAAGAAGGTTCATCCGTCAAACGAATTTCAGGAAGGATCAGGCCGAAAGTCGAAGCAACGTGAGTCCGCATATTGGTGATCCGGGCATCCAGACCAGCACCAGGGTCGAGCACCATGTTGACCAGATCTGTTGCAAATTCCACGTGGATGTCATCCAGATCCAAGACGTCGCCGATCGGCTTGTCGCGTGGTAGTACGGGCGCCTCTTCTTCGACCGCTGCCTCTTCTTCTTGTTCTTTGTTTTTGTAGAGGTAGTAGGCTGCTCCGCCCAAAACCGCACCACCAAACAGGAATGGCAAGAAAGGAAGGCCCGGTACCAGAGCAAAGAGCACCATGAGCACAGCCACAGTTGCAAGCGCTGGGGGGTAGTTGCCGAGTTGTTTTACCAGCGTGAGGTCGGTCGACCCTGTGGTCCCTCCGCGTGCCAGCAACAGCGCTGATGCGATCGAAATGATCACGGCTGGGATCTGGGTGACCAGACCGTCGCCAACAGTCAGGATCGCATAGGTTTCGAAGGCCTGGCCGATGGGCATGCCGTGAATGGCAACCCCCATGATCAGGCCCATCACCAGATTAAGCAGGGTGATCAAAAGGCCAGCGACAGCATCCCCTTTTACGAATTTTGAGGCACCGTCGAGTGAGCCAAAGAAAGTTGTTTCTTGCTGTTCGCGCTCGCGGCGTGCCTTGGCTTCGGCGTGGTCAATGGCGCCTGCGGACATGTCGCTGTCGATGGCAAGCTGTTTACCTGGCATCCCGTCCAGCGCAAAACGCGCACCGACTTCGGCCATTCGTGTTGCACCTTTGTTGATCACCATGAAGTTCACAATCAACAGGACGCAGAACACGACCAAGCCAAGGAAGACACTGCCGCCCATAACAAAGTTGGCGAAGCCTTCGATCACGTCGCCTGCAGCGCCGGTTCCCGTGTGACCCTGGCCGATAATCAGCTTGGTTGAAGATACGTTGAGCGAAAGGCGCAGCATCAGGGATGCGAGCAGGATCGTCGGGAAGGCGGAAAAATCCAGAGGCCGCTCAATAAAGAGTGTGACCGTAAAGATCAAAATGGCCAAAGCAAAGGATGCGGCCAGACCGATATCCAAGACCCAGGACGGCATTGGCAGGATCATCATGACAATAATCGCCATGAGGGCCAGAGCCAAAAGGATGGTGGGACTGAATAGTGTTTTGAGCGTTTGCGGGTTCACAGATCAGCCTCCAGAGCCGAGAAATGGACGGACGGAGCCTGTGCTGCCTGGGAAGAGAGAACCCATCGCACCATTGCTGCTCCCTCTTTTGAGCAGAGGAAAATTGTTCTCTCTCACGACAGTGGCCGTTTGAATCAGTGGCTTGGATTGCTTTTGAGGGGAGAGTGGCATCGAGTCAGGATCTGGCAAGTTGGCCATAATGCGCTTAAAGCGCGCTTTGTATTTTTCGGCATATTTAGGTGTTCGGGAGTGATACGCAGCAGCGGCATCATCCCAATTCTGCATTTCAACGTATAGACGAGAGAGAAAATCAGCTGCGTAGCGGGCGTTGGCGACTGGATCGAACATATGGGTCACATCGGTGAAATGTTGGCCATGCCAGCGATAGTTCAGCTGAAAGCAGCCTACGTCGAAGCTTCGCGCCCCAGCTGCAAAGTGTTTTTGAACATAGGCGAGAGCTTCATGCTGGGACTCAAACCAGACCCCTTTGCCTTCCATGTTGACGGTCCATGGCCAAGGCGAGAGCACTCCGTTTTTGGCGCGGCCTGTTTCTGTTCGAGTGATGGCACGCAAAACATCGAGTGGCACACCTGTTTCGCTGGCAACAATGCGTGCAACGCGATCGCAGGTTTCGGCCTCTTGAGTGCTGGCATGTGCGACCCGAATCCCTTGCATGAAAGGATTCCACAAGGTGACAAGCGCACCTAAGCCAAAAATCAAAAGCGAGTCGCGAGACCCTCGCAACAATGCTTTGAAAACATTCTGTTTTTTCATACCGATAGCTTTCTGCCCCAGTTTGAGGCCAAGCTATCGGTCGTTTATTTACATTTGGTAAGCGTGGTTAAGAAGAAGGCTCTGTAAGGCGGTGCCAATTCAACAAATCGTCCAGGAGCTTTCTGCTCTCGGCGCTGTTTTCAAGTAGCCCACGGTTGCGCGCAAGAATCCCTTGGGGGCTTGCATCTTCTTCAGAGTTTCCTGCCACCGAGTTTGCAATGAGATCGCTTGTTTGTCGGTAGACTTCTGTTTCGGAGCCAGAGAGCGCATCCAGATTTCCACCAAGCCAGTTTTGCTCTTCTGCGCTTTGAGTGTCTCCTAGGTCTGACAGCATTTTTGCCGCCATTTCGTGGTCTCCGACCAGTGACCGCGCCTCTGCACGCACACGCTCTGCTTCGGGCGAGGTCATTCCTAACAGCTCTGCCTCAGCTCTGCGGGGCAAAGACTCTGCCAGAGCGATACGCGCTTTAAGAAGGCGTTTGGCATCATTCTTATGCGTGTTTTGTGCCGTCTGAAGCAGGCGTTTTGTTTCACCAACAAATCCCAACTCAAACATCTTCTGCGCCAGCGCGAGTGCTGTGTCTGGGCTGATTTTCCCAGGGTCAGCCAGGCTCTCCGACAGCGTGAACGACACAATGTCAAAGTCTTGTGCATGGTTGATCACGGCATTGGTTAGGCGGCTTCGTACCTCAACCGCAGCTGTAACACCGTCTCTTTCTTCGATCTCACCGATAATTTCAAACGCAGGTTCAAACTCACCAACGAGCATCCGCGCCAAAGCATGTGCGCGTCGCAGTGGGGGGCCCATCGCGCCAACTTTGTGCTCTACAGCGAGGGCACCAACCAGTGAGATGGTGTCGTGAGACGGCGGCAAGTCTTGTTTCACGTGAGAATCGATCAGCTCTACCACCGCATGAGTCGCCAGATCCGTGTTTTGGGTGGCGATGTCTTCCAAAGTGGAATCTGCCTGGTCGGTGTTGCCCATCTCGGCGTCTAAGTTCGCCTGCGCAAAATCAAAACTCGTCCCTGGCTGCGGGTTAGACCGTTCGATACCGTTCAAGACAAGTGTGGCTGCCTCGGTTTCACCCTGGTTTACGAGTGCATTGCTCAACTTCGGCCCGAGATACTCTCTCAGATGACGTGGCAAAGTGTTGAGCCCATCCATTGCGCCGTTAATCGCACTTTCGCCTGTCAAACGTTCGCCGGATAATGCAGCCCAAAGGGCGACATGCCCAGAGCAGTGGCCTTGCTGTGCAAAGACGTTGTCGTCACCGACAGGAACTTCTCCATCCACGATATGTGACATTGCACTGAGAACACGGGTCTCGCCGGTATTGGGAAGAAGCTGCAGAGCTTGCAGAGCTTCTGCGCCAAATGTGTAGTGCACGTATAGCTGCACAAGTTTCTTGATAGCTTTTTCATCTGTGCGATCGAATTCGCCAACGAGGGTCCTGCGTATTTTTGCAAGTTCTTCCACAAAGCTTTTGTCGCCGCTCCACTCTGCGATGTTGACCGCTGAGTCAGGCATGCAGGTTCCGACGCCCACTTTACCATTTAGAAGTGCGGCAATGTCGCGCCCAACTTCATCAATCACGTTGTAGGCGGCTATGTTGAGGTTCTCGCCGTCCAAGCCGATCGAGGCTTGAGGCGGGATATGATCCATGTTTTTGCTAGGTGTCGCTGGTGTCTTGAATTGAGATCCGTTCGCCATCTCAACGGATCCATCAGCATTGGACGGCTTTGGCATCTGAATTTGAGAATCCAGCAGGTTCTGAGATGTTGCGCGATCAACCTGCTTTATGAGGTCTTGCCTCAGTGTTGTGACCTGTACATTGCGATTTACGAACGTCTCAAGCGCCAACAGACCAGAAAAATCGGGTTTCTGTTCCGGATTTTGCTCAATTGTTGGTGTGAGTGGTACCGGCTTTGCAGCTTCCAGTGCTGAGAAGCGAAAGAGCCGTTGAGGTGACACGCTTTCGACATCTTCCCCAAAAGAAAGTGGGATCTGAGGCACATCTTCCGGTGCTGAAGAGAGATCTTCGCGAATGTCGAATATGACATAGCGTTCGTTGTAAGGGATCGTGACGACACGGCAATCACAGGCGAGCGTTAAGTCAACCTCACCGGTTCTGTCATTCGCGCGAATGTCGGCCAGACGTGTCCGCGGGATCTTGTCAAACACGTTTTCCGTATCAAGATCGAGGGCATCGCCCTCAATCTTGATACGATAGCCTTGGCCCGTCCGATTGATTGTCCAAGCTGTGTCGCTGGTTGGCAGTGTAGCGACCAGACGAGTGAAATCTTCGTGTTCCCCTGAGATAAAGGGCACGTTTTGAGCCTGAACGGTTGTGGCCAGGAGGGCCAACGGAATGGACAGGAGTAGTGGTCTCACGCCGCTTCCTTCTTAACTTCTTTAAGTGCCTCTTCGAGTTCAGCGAACTGCGGGCGGTTGTGCGCTGGGGTATTCTGACGCCCAACTTCGATACAGATATTCGGTGAATGGTTGTGCAGGTTTGCGATCAACACTTCACGGATCAGCTGGTGGAAATGCGCATCTTCTTCGATGACACCTTTGATTTTCGCCGCGAACGGGCCGACGAGACCATAAGCCAAGAAAACCCCCAAGAACGTCCCTACAAGCGCGCCGCCGATCATTTTACCAAGGACTTCTGGGGGCTGATCAATTGACCCCATGGTTTTGATCACACCCAAAACCGCGGCCACAATTCCCAGCGCGGGCAATGCGTCAGCAAGAGACTGCAACGCGTGCGATGAGTGCAGGGAATGATGAAGATTCGCCTCGATACGCTTTTCCAACACTTCTTCGACCTGATGTGGATCGTCATAGTTCATAGATGCCGAACGCATGGTGTCAGAAATGAGGTTTACGGCTTCTTTGTCGGCCTGGATTTTTGGGTATTTCTGAAAAATGGACGACTCTTCCGGGTTTTCGATATGCTCTTCGATGGCGACGGGATTTTTGCGCGCCAATCGTATGAGCTCAAAGAGCAGGCAGAGGAGATCTTGATAGTCCTGCGGCTGCCACTTCGGCCCCTTGAAGACCTTTCCCAGATCTTTCAGCGTGTGTTTTACCGCGGCGCCATCGTTAGACAGCAGAAATGCGCCAACCCCCGAGCCGCCAATAATAATCATCTCAAAGGGAAGCGCCTTAAAAATGGGGCCAAGGTTACCGCCCGCCAGCACGTAACCACCCAAAACCATGATGAAAACGACAGCGATGCCGATAATGCTGATCATGAGTCTAAACTCCTATTACCCGTCTTTGGGAAACATACGCGGCGGCGGGTTAACAATGTCTCATTCAGTAGGCGAATTTGCGTTTCGACCGGCCAAAATCACGCTGATTGTGTAGGCGGCATCTGGCTTCATACCTGCCATGATACCGGCCGCGGCTTCAGGCTTCATGCGTCCGATAAAACCAGCAGCAAATTGCGGATCCATCTCTTCAAAGAGAAGCGCAACACTCTTGGGCTTCATAGTCTCATAGACTTCGGTGAGGCGCGTGAGATCGTCTTCTGCGGCTGTCTCTGCAATAGAAATCATATCGCGTAGACGATTTTCGGCATCTTCAAGAGCTGCCATTTTGCGAGAAACTTCTTCATCGGCGATATTCAGCGCTTGCAAGCGATTCTTGATTTCCGCTTCTTGCTTTGCGATGCGTGCTTCGCGTTCCTCGAAGACAGACATCAGTTTGCGCATGTCTTCAGGGTGTTCACAGGCTTGCGGCTCTGCCATTGCAGTTTGAGGCGAATCGATGAGCGGCTCTTCTCGCGCCAATGCTTCCGTTGCACCTACGCCGACGCGAAGCGTTGCAGAAGCGATCAAGAAGGACGCGATCATGAACAGGCTGCCTTTCGCCTGTTTGCGCTGCGTCTTTCCTTTGCGCTTAGACTTTTGGATTTTGTCAGCAGCGCCAGCTTTCACTGGCGCTTTTTTCTGAGCCTTTGTCATCGTATTCGCTCCGGTTAAGCAACGTGGCGGGTAAAGACTGGGGCGGCTTTTACGCCCTCATTTGGTGTTGATTTACCCGACTTGCCTTTCTTTTTGGTTTGCGTGGCCGCTTCTTTTTCTTTGGCAGCTTTACGCTTCGCCTTGCGCTTGGCCTTTTTCTTTTCACGACGACGCAGGCGCTCTTCTTCTTCGGCGTCTACTTCTGCTTCAAATGCCTGGTCGAGCAGATCTTCGTCAGTAATTTCATCTTCTTCGGGCTGAGGTTCAGCGTCGGGCTCCTCAGCTTCAGACTCGGCATCCGCTTTTTCGGCTCTTCGCATCGCGGCTGCCTCAAGTTCTTTTTTGAGGGCTTCTTCTGCAGCTTCCGCTTCTGTTTTTGCGTCTTGCACTGCGCTTGCGTCTTGCAGGTCGTGCATTGAGGCGAGCATCAATTCGAGACGTTTGGAAACGCCTTCTGCGCGTTCGGTCAACGTTTCTAGGCGTTCGGTTGATTTACCCGCGGTTTGCTGTGCGGCTTTAAGGGTGCGGGTCATGTCATCAACCTGCGCTGACAGCACGGCAACCGCCCCTCCAACACCAGCTTCGAGGTCATTGAATTTTGCGAGTCTGCGCGCCAGGACATAACAATAGAGTCCTGCACCAAGTGCGCCCGCGACAAGTAAGATATCTGCAATCAAATCCATATCGGGACTCCTTAGTTCAGTACAAATTCCATGACCAAAAGGTCAGAGACGCGTTCTTGGCCGGTTACAATTTGGACGCGGCGAAGCATTTGGGAGCGTAGTTTTACCAATGCGTCGGGCGATTCGATGTCTGCGGGACTAAGAGCACGTAGGTATCCGTTTAAGACGTCCACAACGCGCGGTAGAACGCGCTCGACCTCTTCTTTGTGTGCGCTTGGAACTTCTAGTTGCGCCCGAAATCGTAGATATTCGGAGCTTCCGCCGGATGTGAGCGACACCACAAAGGGATCAAGGCCCACATATGTGATGTCAGGAAGGGGTTCGGCTTCATGCGTCTCAACCGATTCTTCTTCGGTTGGAGCAGAATCATTGCCCAAAATCATCCCGGAATAGACGGCATAAAAGCCGCCGCCGCCGCCAGCCAAAGCCAGTACTAGCCCTAAAATTAAAGGGAGTTTTGACGCCTTTTTTGGCGTCTCCTCTGTGTCGACAGTTTCGTCAGTCATCGCAGGTTCCAAATTCTTTGTCCCTGCATGTTCAACCACACAGAAACTAACCGATTGTTAAGCCTGTTCGTGGAAAGAGTAGTTCAAGGTCGTGCAGAACGTGCGGCATCACGGAGTGAAGACGTGCAACAATTATTGAATATGTGGACTGGGTTGGACTCGCGGCGTAAGGTTATCGTCGTCTTGGCCACCGTTGCGGTGTTTGCAACAGTACTTTCCTTGGGACGGGTAGCAACGAAACCGGGAATGGCTTTGCTTTATAGCGGTCTTGAGAGCGGATCTGCTGGTGAGGTGGTTCGTGCGCTGGAACAGCGTGGCGCGGTTTATGAGGTTCGTGGCGGCTCTATTTATGTCGCATCTTCCGCGCGCGATGAGCTGCGGATGACACTGGCAAGCGAGGGGCTGCCAGCGAATACGACACAGGGGTATGAGCTTCTCGATTCGTTGTCAGGTTTTGGCACAACATCGCAGATGTTTGACGCAGCTTATTGGCGCGCCAAAGAAGGTGAGCTTGCACGTACGATTGTTGTGAGCCCGCTTATCAGTCAGGCACGGGTGCATATTGCAAATGCTTCTTCAAACCCGTTTCAGCGCCAAATCAAACCGTCTGCGTCTGTGACAATCACGACCGCTGCAGGCGATTTGCCCACAAAACATGCCCAAGCCCTACGATTTCTCGTGGCATCAGCCGTTTCTGGTCTGTCGCCAGAAGACGTTGCGATTATTGATGGCAATGGTGGGCTGGTTGGCGTTGCTGAAGAAACCACGACAAAGGTTGGTGAGAATCGCGAGGAAGAAACACGCTTGGCGGTGCAGCGTCTGCTTGAAGCACGTGTTGGTCCTGGAAATGCAGTTGTGGAAGTCAGCATTGAAACGGTGACTGAAACAGAATCGATCACGGAGCGCATTTTTGATCCGAGCGGCCGCGTTGCCATCAGCACAGACACAGAAGAGCGCAGCACCGATTCGACAAATGCCAGCGGTCAGGTAACCGTTGCATCAAACCTGCCGGACGGCGACGCAGCAGGTGGTGATGCGGGGTCTTCGAACCAAAACCGAGAGACACGCGAGCGCATTAACTATGAGGTGTCCGAAACACAGCGAGAAATCCTGCGTCAGCCTGGAGCGATCCGCCGTATGACCGTCGCGGTTCTTGTAAATGGCACCACCACTGAGACAGCGGAAGGCGAAACACTATTCGTTCCTCGCCCTGAAGAAGAAATGGGCGCTTTGCGAGAGTTGGTGGCTTCAGCAGTCGGATTCGACGAAGCTCGCGGTGATGTAATCACACTTAAGTCCATGACCTTTCAGCCAGCATTGCCAATGGGCACAACGGCGGAGTCCTCAATGTTTAAGGGGATGACACTGGATCTCATGGCCATCATTCAAACGGCTGTTCTTGCAATAGTTGCAATTGTTTTGGGCCTCTTCGTTATTCGCCCATTGTTGGCGGGGGGATCAGGTGCTGGTGATTTGAATGATATGCCAGACGCCCCGATGCTGCCGGGCCTTGATGGAGATGAGGGCTTCCCTGCGATGGCACCTATGATGGGTGACATGGGAGGAGATGGCATGATGGGTATGCCAATGGCGCTTGGTGATATGGGCGGAGAAGTTGGTGGCCTGCCTGCGCTTGGAGGCGACACGGCGATGGGCGGCGATGGGATGTCCCAATCTGAAGCCGCAGACCGCCTACGCTCTCTGATCAGCGATCGAAAAGAAGAAACCGTGGAAATTCTGCGCCACTGGCTCGATGATCGGGAGGAGCGTGCATAATGTCGATTTCCCACCTATTTGAAGACTTTGGCGGTATTTCTGAACCGCAGCCTGCGCCGATTGAGGAAGTCGAGGGCAATGAAGATGAGATGCTCGAGAGCTTTGAGCAGGGCTACAAAGCTGGCTGGGATGATGCGATAAGCGCGAAGTCTGAAGAGCATGCGAGCATGTCAGCGGAACTTGCACGTAAACTTCAGGACCTGTCCTTCACATATCATGAGGCGCGCGAGGCCATCATTGCCGATATGGCTCCAACAATAGAGAAGGCGATCATGACAGTTCTTCCGGAACTGGCGCGCCAGGCGATCGGTGCAATGGCGGTGGAGCAGCTTAATTCGATCGTGCGCGAGAGCAGCGAAACGCCTGTGATCCTATCCGCTGCGCCAGATGCCTATCAGCCGGTGATTGATGTGATGCCGGAAAAACCACAATTGCCTGTCGAGGTCGTCCGCGACGAAAGCCTCGGCGAAGGACAAATCAGATTCGAATTTGCAGAACGCGAACGCTTGCTGGATATGAGCGAGGTTTTGGCCACCGTTGCAGAAGCCTTGAAAGCGTTCACACATGAAACCCGCAAGGAGGCCCAGAATGGCTGATCCAATGATGAAATCCGATTCCGCAAACCCATTCACCTCTGTTCCGGTGGAAATCACGATCTCCGTGGGCAAAGCACGGCCGTTGATCGGAGACCTGCTGAACATGAACGCCAACTCGGTGCTTCCGCTAGACAAACGTGTGGACGACCCTGTTGAACTCTATGTTGGTGACAAACTCATCGCCCGGGGTGAGTTGGAAGAGCTGGAAGGTGGGCAAGAAGGGCAACTTGCCGTGCGCCTGACCGAAGTTGCAGAGTTTGAAAGCGGGTTATGATGCGTAAGGCGGCTTCCTTTGCCGCCGCTCTGTTGATCCTTCTCCTGATGCAGGTGGATCCTGCGTCTGCGCAAGATGCAGCCCTTTCCATAGGGAGCGATGGATCGCTAACGGCGCGCAGCATTCAAATATTTCTATTGATTACGGTACTCAGCCTGGCGCCGGGTATCGCGATCATGGTGACATGTTTCCCGTTCATTGTGACGGTGCTCTCGATTTTGCGACAAGCCATAGGTCTGCAGCAGTCTCCGCCCAACATGATGATGGTTTCGCTGGCCATGTTCCTTACATATTATGTAATGGAGCCAGTCTTCATGCAGGCTTGGACGACGGGTGTGCAACCGTTGCTTGACGAGTTGATAGACATAGAAACTGCGTTTCAGCGGACGACAGAGCCTTTCCGCCTGTTTATGTCCTCTCGTTTGGATCCTGACACGTTTCTGCACTTGGCGGCTTTGCGGCCAGACACTGCGGAACTTGCACCCGGACCGGATGCACCTCTTTCTGTTCTTGTGCCGAGCTTCATGCTCTCAGAAATTGCCAGGGCTTTTCAGATTGGGTTCTTGATCTTTTTGCCTTTCCTGATCATCGATCTGGTGGTTGCAGCGGTGTTGATGTCAATGGGCATGATGATGGTGCCTCCAGCTATCGTGTCTTTGCCGTTCAAGCTGAGCTTTTTTGTAATCGCTGATGGGTGGAGTTTGATCGCAGGCAGTCTAGTTCGGAGCTATTTCTAACGCTGAAGCTTGCATGTATCGCTTTTGTCTTTGAAGCGGTGCATGCTATTTGGAATATGGCGTGAAAAGAAAATTCGGTAGCGAGCCTCATGAACTTTAAGGCAACTTTGTTGGCGCTGTTGGCCTTTGCGCTGTTTTCCACGCACGATGTGGTGGCGAAGCTTTTGGGGGCTACTTATTCGCCGTTCCAAATCGTGTTCTTTGCGTCGCTGTTCTCATTTCCGCTGGTCACAATCATGCTCGTGCGTGATCCCACGCAAGGCAATTTACGTCCCGTGCATCCCTGGTGGGTGGCGTTGCGATCCCTTTGCGTTGTTGTCGCACCGGTTGCAGGATTTTATGCTTTCACGCGCCTACCGCTGGCGCAGGTGTATGCAATTCTGTTTTCGTCTCCTTTGCTGATTACGTTGATCTCGATTCCGATTCTGAAAGAGAAAGTCGGGCTTTGGCGAATGTTGGCGGTTGTATTGGGTCTTGGTGGCGTATTGATTGTTGTGAGGCCCGGGGCAACGGAACTCAATTTGGGTCATGCCGCAGCAATCATCACCGCGCTGAGCACTGCGTTCCAGTCCGTGATTGTTCGAAAAATCGGCCGTGAAGAACGCCGTGTGGTGCTGATGCTCTACCCCCTTCTTGGCAGTGTGGCCTTGATGTCTGTGGCACTTACATTTGTTTATCAACCTATGCAGTTGATCGATCTCGGTGGTATGGCATTTGTCTCTCTATTTGGGTTTTGCGCGACGCTTTTGCTTGTCTATGCCTATACGATCGGCGAAGCGGCGCTGGTGGCGCCGATGCAATATTCACAAATCATTTGGGCAGTGATTTTTGGAATGCTGTTTTTTGGTGAGTCACCTGATCTGCCGACGATGCTTGGTGCTGCGATCATTGTCGCCAGTGGTCTCTTCATTATCGCGCGTGAGGCGGTGGGAGGCACCTCTGAACAAACTCCCGTTCTGCGTACACGCTCGCGTGGTATTTCACCCAGCAGCATGCGGGTCAGTCTCGCATTGAAGCGGTCTGACAACCCGCGGTCTTGATAAGTCTAAGGGGCCTTGCCAAAAATTTGCGTAACCACTATCCCGCGCCGCACGGTCGGAGTGTAGCTCAGCCTGGTAGAGCACTGTCTTCGGGAGGCAGGGGTCGGAGGTTCGAATCCTCTCACTCCGACCAGACTGAGAGATCTTTGAGATTGCTGCGCGCTCTTTCAGTAGACGGGCAATACTGGAGGTCTCGTCGAGCGATTTGCCATTGTACATCTTGAGAATCTCGGTATAAGCCCTCGTCATACATGCGCGTGCAGCCCGCTTAGGCTTGATCTGATTCTCGATAGAGATAGGCCCGTTCGGTCGTCGCACGCACTAGAAACGCACCGATACACAAAGGGTAAAAGATCATGGCAAATTCACCCCAAGCCAAGAAGCGCGCTCGTCAGAATGAACGTCGTCTCGAAGTCAACAAAGCGCGCCGCTCGCGCATTCGTACTTTCTTGCGCAAAGTAGAAGAAGCAATCGAATCTGGCGACAAAGAAGCAGCTGTCGCAGCTCTTCGCGCCGCTCAGCCAGAATTGATGCGTGGTGTGAGCAAAGGCGTTTATCACAAGAACACCGCTTCCCGTAAAATGTCTCGTTTGGCATCTCGCGTGAAAGCTCTGGCATAAGTCAGTGTTTATAGTACTAGGAAAAAACGCCGCTGTTTTAGCGGCGTTTTTTTGTGTGATAGTCAGCTGTACGCAAAGCTGAGCAACGCAATACCCAGCAGGATGCGATAGACAACATACGGTGTGAAACTGATGGCGCGCAGCAGGCGCATCATCAGGATTAATGCGACCAGAGCTGCAAAAAATGAGAATACGGCAGCGATCGCGCCGTCGCGCAGGATCGTGATGTCCGATTGAGTTGCAACGTCGATGGACAGTAGTGCTCCGCTTGCAAGAATTGTGGGTATCGACATCAGCATCGCAAGCTTGGCTGCGTCTGTACGGGCATAGCCAAGGCGTCTTGCGCCAGTGATTGTAATGCCTGAGCGGGATGTTCCGGGGATCAGGGCAATCGCTTGCCACATCCCGAGTTTCCAAGCGTCTGTCAAATTCCAGTCTTTGTCGGTTTTGGCCTGACCACTGTAACGATCTGCCCACCAGAGGACCAACCCAAAGAGTATCATAGTCCATCCGATCACACTGATGGAGCGCATCATTTCGTTAAGTCCACTGACCTTCAACAAAAGTCCCGCAATAATCACGGGGACTGTTGCGACAATGAGTAAGAATGCAAGCTGCGATCCTTCAGTGTCGATTTGACCTGTTGCAAGCCGTGGAAGTCCCACCACCGCACTACGAACATCCTTCCAGAAGTAAATGACCACGGCGCCCAGCGTTCCCACGTGCGCAGCCACGTCTATAGCCAGTCCTTGGTCTGGAAGTGGTGTGACCTTGGAAAGGAGAATCAGGTGTCCTGATGAGCTAACTGGAAGAAATTCAGTTATGCCTTGAATGATTGCCACCAAAAATATGTGAAAAAGTGCCATAATCTGCACAACCTCGCTCTAATCAATGGAGGTATAAAGGCCCAATGAATCAAGGGGAACATAGAATTTAGTCTCATATCGGACTTTATTTTTGAAGATTTTACACGCCGCGCACTTCAAAAGGTCAAAAAAACGAAATAAAGGTCAGCTGTTATGACTTTTATGCCGTGTGGAAATTATTTACATAGCGGGGACTCAAAAATTGGGAGGCAGCTGGCATGGCCAAGCAACCTATGTTGAAATTTGTAACTGTTGAACGCGACATGCCGGAGAAGCGTGACGCGACTGTGCGTAAGGACGACTTCAACGAAATTTATGCGGAATTCGCGAAGGCGAAAGCAGAAGAGCAGGCAAGTCGGTGCAGCCAGTGTGGTGTGCCGTACTGTCAAAGCCACTGCCCGCTGCACAACAATATTCCCGATTGGCTGAACCTGACGGCGACGGGTCGTCTCAAGGAAGCCTACGCTGTTAGTCAGGCCACGAACACTTTCCCAGAGATCTGTGGCCGTATTTGCCCGCAGGACCGTCTGTGTGAGGGCAATTGTGTGATTGAGCAGTCCGGCCATGGCACAGTGACCATCGGCTCTGTTGAAAAATACATCACGGATACGGCTTGGGAAAACGGCTGGGTGGACGCGCTGGCGCCAAGCGAAGAGCGTGGCGAGAGCGTGGGTATCATCGGCGCGGGCCCCGGTGGCCTGGCAGCGGCTGATCGTCTGCGCCGCGCAGGGTTTCAGGTCACCATCTATGACCGCTATGACCGCGCAGGCGGCCTGCTGACCTACGGCATTCCGGGCTTCAAACTGGAAAAAGACGTGGTGATGCGCCGCAACCAGTTGCTGGAAGATGGCGGTGTCACTTTCAAGCTGAACTGCAATGTGGGTGAGGACATTTCGTTCCAAGAGATCCGTGATGCGCATGACGCTGTGATCATTGCAACAGGCGTCTACAAAAGCCGTGATTTGCAAGGCCCCGGCGCCGGTGCAGAGGGTATCGTGAAAGCGATTGACTACCTCACCGCCTCCAACCGACTGAACTTTGGCGACACCGTGCCTGAGATCGAGAGCGGTGAGCTGAATGCAGAGGGCAAAAAGGTTGTGGTGATCGGCGGTGGCGACACCGCGATGGACTGTGTGCGCACGGCGATCCGTCAGGGTGCCGAGAGCGTGAAATGTCTCTATCGCCGCGACAAAGCGAATATGCCGGGCTCTCAGCGGGAAACACAGAACGCCGAAGAAGAAGGCGTGGAATTTGTCTGGCTGTCGGCGCCGAAAGGCTTCACGGGCTCTGACAAAGTTGATGGCGTAATGGTGCAGAAAATGCGCCTTGGTCAGCCGGATGCCTCTGGCCGTCAAAGCCCTGAGGTGATCGAAGGCGCAGACTATGTGGAAGAGGCCGATCTGGTCATCAAGGCGCTGGGCTTTGAACCGGAAGACCTGCCGACCCTTTGGGGTCAGCCAGAGCTGGAAGTGACTCGCTGGGGCACTGTGAAAGCACAGTTCACCACGGGTGCCACTGATCTGGATGGGGTTTACGCGGTGGGCGATATCGTGCGCGGTGCAAGCCTTGTGGTCTGGGCGATCAAGGATGGACGGGATTGCGCAGATGCGATCATCGAACGCTTTGGCGACCAGCAGGCCGTAGCTGCCGAATAATCGTTAACGCCGCTGACATTCGGTGAAAAACCGAATGTCGGTATCGCGTCGGCCCTGCGTCGGTATCGCGACGGTGCGAAAAACGGCAGAAAAAAGTTAATAAGACAGTCGCGCTGACTATTTGGTGCCCCGCACCTGAAGCGCAAACCGCCGGAAGAAGGTTACGACTTTCGCCTGACAAGGAAAACCGGTGCGAAATATGGAGACAGCCAATGACCAAATTTGATCAGAACTGGGTCAGAGCCGAGGAAGCCAAGCGCGAGTGGATGGCCGAAAATGGCCTCTACTCTGAGCAGGAGGAGCACTCCTCCTGTGGTGTGGGGCTTGTGGTGTCCATCGACGGCAAGCCAAGCCGCAAAGTTGTGGAAGCGGGCATCACCGCATTGAAAGCGATCTGGCACCGCGGTGCTGTTGATGCGGATGGCAAGACCGGAGATGGCGCGGGTATTCACGTGCAGATCCCTGTGCCTTTCTTTTACGACCAGATCGAACGCACGGGCCATGAGCCAAATAAAGACGAACTGATCGCGGTTGGTCAGGTCTTCCTGCCACGGACGGATTTCGGCGCGCAGGAGCACTGCCGGACCATCGTGGAAACCGAAGTTCTGAAAATGGGCTATCGCATCTATGGCTGGCGTCACGTGCCGGTGGATGTGACCTGTCTTGGCGAAAAGGCAAATGCCACCCGCCCAGAGATTGAGCAGATCCTGATCTCCAACTCCAAAGGTGTGGACGAAGACACCTTTGAACGCGAGCTTTACGTGATCCGCCGTCGCATCGAAAAAGCGGCATTGGCGGCCAATATTGGTGAGCTGTATATCGCGTCGCTGTCCTGCCGCTCGATCATCTACAAAGGCATGATGCTGGCGGAACAGGTGGCGGTGTTTTACCCCGACCTGATGGATGAGCGTTTTGAAAGTGCCTTTGCACTTTATCACCAGCGCTATTCCACCAACACCTTCCCGCAGTGGTGGCTGGCACAGCCGTTCCGCATGCTCGCGCACAACGGTGAGATTAACACGCTGAAAGGCAACCTGAACTGGATGAAGAGCCATGAAATCCGCATGGCCTCTGACAGCTTTGGGGATTACGCCGAAGACATCAAACCGATTGTGCCGGGTGGGGCCTCTGACTCTGCGGCACTGGATGGTGTGTTTGAGGTGCTGGTGCGTGCAGGCCGTTCTGCGCCCATGGCGAAAACCATGCTGGTGCCGGAAAGCTGGTCCAAGCAGGCGGTGGAGCTGCCGCAGGCATGGCGCGACATGTATTCCTATTGCAACTCTGTGATGGAGCCATGGGATGGCCCCGCCGCGCTGGCGATGACCGATGGTCGCTGGGTTTGTGCCGGTCTGGACCGCAACGGCCTGCGCCCGATGCGCTATGTTGTGACGGGTGATGGCCTGCTGATTTCTGGTTCTGAGGCCGGCATGGTGCCGATTGATGAAGCCACCGTGGTGGAAAAGGGTGCGCTTGGTCCGGGTCAGCTTCTGGCTGTGGATATGAAAGAGGGCAAGCTTTACCACGACACGGAGATCAAGGACAAATTGGCCAATGCGCGCCCCTATGGCGAGTGGGTTGGCAAGATCCGTGATCTGTCAGGAGAGCTGGATGCGGTGACTGAAACCGCGACTTTCACTGGCGAAGAGCTGCGTGCGCGTCAGATCGCGGCGGGCTTCTCCATGGAAGAGATCGAGCAGATCCTCGCGCCGATGGCTGAGGATGGCAAAGAGGCGCTGGCCTCTATGGGCGATGACACGCCGTCTGCGGTTCTGTCCAACATGTACCGTCCGCTGAGCCATTTCTTCCGCCAGAACTTCTCTCAGGTGACCAACCCGCCGATCGACAGCCTGCGCGAATACCGCGTGATGAGCCTGAAGACCCGGTTTGGCAATCTGAAGAACGTGCTGGATGAAGACGGCAGCCAGACCGAAATCGCTGTGCTCGACAGCCCGTTTGTGGCCAATGCGCAGTTTGCGCGGTTGCTTGAGGCGTTTGATGACACGGTGGTGCGCATCGATTGTACCTTTGATGCTGGCGCGGATTCCCGTGCGCTGCAGGTGGGGCTTGAGCGCATCCGCGCAGAGGCCGAAGACGCGGTGCGTTCCGGTGCGGGCCACATTGTGCTGTCTGATGAGGCGCAGGGTGCCGACAAGGTTGCCATGCCGATGATCCTCGCCACCAGCGCGGTGCACAGCCATTTGACCCGCAAGGGCCTGCGGACCTTCTGCTCGCTGAACGTGCGCTCCGCTGAATGTATCGACCCGCATTACTTTGCGGTGCTGATCGGTGCAGGTGCGACGGTGGTGAACGCCTACTTGGCAGAAGACACGCTGGCGGATCGCATTGAGCGTGGTCTGGCAGATGGCACGCTGACCGAGAATGTCGCGCGCTATCGTGAGGCGATTGATCAGGGCCTTCTGAAGATCATGGCGAAGATGGGGATCTCGGTGATTTCCTCCTATCGCGGTGGTCTGAACTTTGAAGCGGTGGGTCTGTCCCGTGCCATGTGTGCGGAATATTTCCCCGGCATGACCAGCCGGATTTCCGGCATCGGTGTGAGCGGCATTCAGAAGAAAATCGAAGAAGTGCACGCCAAGGGCTTCCTCTCTGGTGTTGATGTGCTGCCGATTGGTGGTTTCTACAAGGCGCGGAAATCTGGCGAGACCCATGCCTGGGGCGCGCAGAGCATGCATATGATGCAGGCAGCCTGTAACCGCGCGTCTTATCAGCTGTGGAAGCAGTACTCCGCAAAGATGCAGGCGAACCCGCCGATCCACCTGCGCGATCTGCTCGACATCAAGGCGATTGGCAAGCCTGTGCCGATTGAAGAGGTCGAAAGCATCACCGCGATCCGCAAGCGTTTTGTGACGCCGGGCATGTCGCTGGGGGCGCTGAGCCCTGAGGCGCATAAGACGCTGAACGTGGCGATGAACCGGATTGGCGCGAAGTCTGACTCCGGTGAGGGCGGCGAAGATCCGGCGCATTTTGTGCCAGAGCCAAATGGCGACAACCCCTCTGCGAAGATCAAGCAGGTGGCTTCTGGCCGGTTTGGTGTGACCGCAGAGTATCTGAACCAGTGTGAAGAGCTGGAGATCAAGGTGGCGCAGGGTGCAAAGCCCGGTGAAGGCGGCCAGCTGCCGGGGATGAAGGTCACCGACCTGATCGCCCGCCTGCGCCACTCCACCAAAGGCGTGACGCTGATCTCCCCGCCGCCGCACCATGATATCTATTCCATCGAAGATCTGGCGCAGCTGATCTATGACCTCAAGCAGATCAACCCGCGCTGTAAGGTGACGGTGAAGCTGGTGGCTTCGTCCGGTGTGGGCACAATTGCGGCTGGTGTGGCGAAGGCGAAGGCCGACATCATCCTGATCTCGGGCCACAATGGCGGCACGGGTGCGAGCCCGGCGACCTCGATCAAACACGCGGGTCTGCCGTGGGAGATGGGTCTGACCGAGGCGCATCAGGTGCTGGCGATGAACAACCTGCGCGAGCGGGTGACGCTGCGGACCGATGGTGGTCTGCGCACGGGGCGTGACATCGTGATGGCGGCGATGATGGGGGCTGAAGAATACGGCATCGGCACCGCGGCACTGATCGCGATGGGCTGTATCATGGTGCGTCAGTGCCAGTCCAACACCTGCCCGGTTGGGGTTTGTACACAGGATGAAAGCCTGCGTGCGAAATACACCGGCTCTGCGGACAAGGTTGTGAACCTGATCACCTTCTACGCCACCGAAGTGCGGGAAATCCTCGCCTCGATCGGTGCGCGCAGCCTGGATGAGGTCATTGGCCGTGCTGACCTGCTGGCGCAGGTGAGCCGTGGCTCTGCACATCTTGACGATCTTGATCTCAACCCGCTGCTGATCACTGTCGATGGCGCGCATGACATCGTCTACAACCGCGACAAAGACCGCAACTACGTGCCTGACACGCTGGATGCGGAGATCGTGCGGGATGCGGCGCGCTTCCTTGAGGAAGGCGAGAAGATGCAGCTGTCCTATGCGGTGCAGAACACGCACCGGACCGTGGGCACACGCACCTCTAGCCACATCGTGCGCAACTTCGGCATGCGTAACACGCTGCAGGAAGACCACCTGACCGTGAAGCTCACTGGCTCTGCGGGGCAGTCTCTGGGCGCCTTTGCGGCACCGGGCCTGAAGATCGAAGTGTCCGGCGATGCCAACGACTATGTGGGCAAAGGTCTGTCGGGTGGCACCGTGGTGGTGCGCCCGCCAATGGCGAGCCCGCTGACAGCGGCCGACAACACCATCATCGGCAACACCGTGCTTTATGGCGCGACCGACGGGCACCTGTTTGCCGCGGGCCGCGCAGGCGAGCGCTTTGCGGTGCGCAACTCCGGTGCGAAAGTGGTGGTCGAGGGCTGTGGCGCCTGTGGGTGTGAATACATGACCGGCGGCGTGGCCGTGATCCTTGGGGAGATCGGCGCAAACTTCGGCGCAGGCATGACCGGCGGCATGGCCTATCTCTATGATCCGGAGGGCAAAGCCGAGGATGTCATGAACATGGAAACGCTGGTGACCTGCCCGGTGACGGTGCAGCACTGGGAAGATCAGCTGAAAGGTTTGATTGAACGCCATGTGGCCGAGACCGGCAGCGCCAAAGCGCGTGACATCCTGCAACACTGGGATGTGGAAAAAGCCAACTTCCTGCAGGTCTGCCCGAAAGAGATGCTGGTGCATATCCCGCATCCTCTGAGCGCGGAAAGCACTGCGGTTCCAGCGGAATAATTCTGGAACAGCGACAAAAAAACACCCCCGCTGGCGTTGGCTGGCGGGGGTTTTTGTTTTATGCGGCGCGCGTGTCCCGCCGTGCCGTAGTTTTCCCTTTGAAACTGGTGCCGAAATTGTGTGTGTAAAACCTGATCTAAGAAGCATTTACCCTTGTCGGGTTAAGTATTTTTTAGCCTTATCCCTTAAATTAACGAAGTTGGGATAGCCGCTGGCCGTTACCTGAATTTGAAAGAGTACCTCATATGTCGTCGAGTTTGTTCAGTGCTTGGAAAGAAATCCTTGAAATTCAGAACCACTTTCTGAAGGAGGCGCAATCTGGCCAGTCTCTGGACGTTTTGCTGAGCACGCTTACTGATCGTTTGGACGCGCTGCACGATCACCACGCCGTCAGTATTATGTTGAAAGGCGAGGGAAACGAGCTGTTTTTTGGCGCAGGATCGCGGCTTAGTCCGGACTATATCAGTCTGATAAATCCCCTGCCGATTGGTGCGAATACCGGGTCCTGTGGCACAGCGGCATTTCTGAAAGAACAGATCATTGTCGACAACATTTTGACCCACCCTTTATGGGCAGAGTATCGCGAATTGCAGCCCATTTGTGGATATATGGCCTGTTGGTCGCAACCTATGCTGTCCCAAGATAACAGCCTGCTGGGGACATTTGCCGTTTACTTCAAGGAGCCCCGTGCGCCGAGTGAACTGGAAACCGATATTATTGAATCATTGGGCAACACGGTTGGCTTTATTCTGGAGCGTAAAAAGTTCGAAGAAGATTTGAAGTCTGCGAATGCTTCACTGGCCAAACAAGTTGAAACGCGCACGGCGGAATTGCAGTTGCAAAAGGAAAAAGCCGAAGACGCCAACACGCTAAAGACGCGCTTTCTGGCGGCCATGAGCCATGAACTTCGGACACCGCTGAATGGCATCATTGGCACGGCGCATCTGCTTTCCAATACAAGTTTGAGCACAGATCAGCGGGAGCTGAATGAGATGTGTTCGAACTCGGCGCAATTGTTGCTGACACTGGTGAACGATTTGCTTGATCTGTCCTCTATCGAGAGCGGCCAGCTGAAGCCAAATTCAGAGGTGGGCAATCTGAAGGAACATTTGAAAGAAACCTGTAAGCTGTTCCAGGTGTCAGAAAAGGGCGCAGATGTTCCAATCAATCTGACTGTTTCTGATGATGTTTCTGACGGCTACCTTCTGGATTTCATGCGGGTGAAGCAGATCATTTTCAATTTGGTTGGCAATGCCGTCAAATTCACCTCTGAAGGCAGTATTGAGGTCCGTGTCTCTGAAACGTCTTCGCCGGCAGCGCAGCCTGTCCTACGCTTTGAAATCAAAGACAGCGGAATCGGTATTGCACGCGAACACCACGAGGCGATTTTCGAGCTGTTTCGACAGGCGGATGCGTCGACAACCAGAAGATTTGGCGGAACCGGGCTGGGTCTTGCCATATGCAAGCGTTTGGTCGAGGCCATGGGGGGGCAAATCGGGGTGGAAAGCGCGCTCGGTGAGGGCGCCGTTTTCTGGTTTGAGATCCCGGCCATCCGCTGCGAAGAAAGCGTGCATGGCGCAGAGGGTGTCACCTATGGTGCGGCAGATGGCACTTTGCGTGCAAAGCGGCGGGTTCTTTTGGTGGAAGATTCTGCGGTGAACCGGACGATTGCGCAGAAATTTTTGCAATCGTTGAACTGTGATGTTGATACAGCCAGCAATGGGCAAGAGGGGGTAGATCGTATCAGCGCCGAAGCCTACGATCTGGTCTTTATGGATTGCATGATGCCGGAAATGGATGGCTATACAGCGACCCAGATCATTCGTGAACGCGAAGGACGTGATCCTGCATCCCGATCTTTGCCAATCATCGCGTTGACAGCGAATGCAATGAATGGCGACCAGGAAAAATGTCTCAGCTGGGGGATGACAGACTATCTGTCAAAGCCATTTGATGTGAAGTCGCTGGAGGCGATGATCCACAAATACGGGTGATCGCCCGATGGCGGCGGATCGTGCGTTCAGATATCTGCTTGTTCCCACCAAATTTTTAACCTGATCCCGGTAGACTGAGCCTCTCTTTTTCGCGTGAACAGAATGTTGCGCCACTCTTTGATCTGGAGGTGACGTGTCTTGAAACGATGGGCTGTTCTTTGTGCGGTGCTTTCGATTGTTGCGGCTGGGCAAAGCCACGCGCAGCAATGTGGATTTGCGCGGTGTTGGGGCGCTGTTGGTGTTGGCCCTGATGGTGCGCGGGGGTATGCTCATGGGCAATATTCCGAAGCCTTGGCGCAGAGGCAGGTGCAGGCGATCTGTGACGACAATTGCGACACGGTGCAGACCTTTTACAATGGGTGTGGAGCCATGGCGCAGGGCCCAAGCGGGCAATGGGGCTTTGGGGAAAGCTACTCGCGCATTGAAGCACAGGATGTGGCCCTGGCCTTTTGTGAGGGCTATGGCGCGAGCTGTGAAGTGCGGGCTTGGGCGTGCTCGCCTTAGGCGGTGATTTGCATGCGCGTCTTGCCAGAGCAGCGGCGAAGCTCTAGTCCCTATGCGCAAAGAGCGCGGCAGGGCGATGGCCAAGACAAAGAGCAAAAAGAAAACAGCCGGGGCGGTGCAACGCCAGTGGACACGTTTGCGGACTTGGCTGCGGCGGGTTGCGCTGTGGGGCGTGGTGCTGGTTGTGTTGTCGGTGCTGCTTTATGCGGTGGTGAACCCGCCGATCACCTGGACCATGGTGGGAGAGAAGCGGCGGCTTGGCTCGATTGATCGGCAATGGGTGCCGATTGAGCAGGTGGCACCTGTGATGCAGCGTTCTGTGGTTGCAGCGGAGGATGCGAATTTCTGTCTGCACTGGGGGTTTGACATGCGAGCGATCCGCAGTGCGATTGCCGAAGGCGCTGGGCGCGGGGCGAGCACGCTGAGCCAGCAGACCGTCAAAAATGTCTATTTCTGGCAGGGGCGTAATTGGCTGCGCAAATCCCTGGAGGCGCTGATGACGCCTTTGGTGGAGATGGTCTGGTCGAAACGGCGCATTCTGGAGGTCTATCTGAATGTGGTGGAGTTCGATGAGGGGGTGTTTGGCGTTGAGGCGGCGGCGCGACACTATTTTGGTGTGGGGCCTGAGGAGTTGACGGCGGTGCAGGCGGCGCGATTGGCGGCGGTGTTGCCCAATCCCAAGGCGCGGTCTGCCAGCAAGCCAACAGCCCGGCTGCGCAAGCGGTCGGCGGCGATCTTGGATGGGGCGGCAACGATACGCGCGGATGGGCGCGATGCGTGTTTTGCGGATTGAAAAATCTGACCTCGCAGGGCATTGAGGATCAAACCCCACACTGCATTCAAGAAAACTGTGATTTTGCCGATGAATCGTCTGTTCCATGTTCCGCTCTCTCCGTTCTGCCGCAAGGTGCGCCTGTGCATGGGCGAAAAGCGGCTTGAGGTGGAGCTGGTGGAAGAGCGCTATTGGGAGCAGGATCCGGATTTTCTGCGCCGCAATCCAGCCGCGAAAGTGCCGGTGCTGAAGATGGACGGCAAGATGATGGCCGACAGCGGGGCGATCTGTGAGTATCTGGAAGAGAAGTACCCAGAGCCTGCGCTGATGCCTAAGGATGCAGATGGGCGCTATGAGGTGCGCCGTCTGGTGGCGTGGTTTGATGACAAGTTTCACCACGAGGTCACCTCAAAGCTGCTGTATGAGCGGGTCAATCGCAAGCTGATGGGCACGGGCTATCCGGACAGCACCAATGTGAAGGCCGGGGCGAAGGCGATCAAATATCACCTCGACTATATGCACTGGCTGCTGGATCATCGCCGCTGGCTGGCGGGCGATATGATGACGATGGCGGATTTTGCCGCTGCTGCGCATCTGAGCGCGCTGGACTATATTTCGGATGTGGATTGGAACCGCTCAGCGGTGGTGAAAGACTGGTATGCGACGATCAAGTCGCGCCCGGCCTTCCGCGCCATTCTGGCCGATCAGGTGCCGGGGTTCCCGCCACCCGCGCATTACGCTGATTTGGATTTCTGATCCTTAAGATCGGTTTGCAAACCAGCGCATAAGTGCGCAGGCAAAGTCACCCCGCAGCGCGCAATCTGTTGACGCCCTGCTGTGACAACGCCTGAACGAGAAGATCAGTTGAGACGTCTTGCACGCTGACTTGCGCGCGTAGTGCAAGTGCGGCGGCGGTGCCGGTTGCCTGTCCCATGACCATGCACTGCGGCATGCCACGCACGGATGCAAATGCCACTGGGTCTGCAGAGAGAATGCGCCCGGCAAACATCAGGTTGGTGATTTTTTCAGGCAGCAGCGACCGGAAAGGGATCGTGTAGAACTGGCCAGCCTCAATTGCTGCGTGGTGGGTCATGTCGCCCTCTGCGCGCATCACATCGTCGACAGGGTTGTCACAGGCCACAACGCCATCGTCAAATTTGGTTGCGCGTGCAAGGTCTTCGCCCGTCAGGCGGTAGACCCCTTGCAGTTTGCGCGTTTCACGCACCCCAACGGTGGGCGACAACATTGCCATATGTGCGTTTTCAAATCCGGGCACGTCGCTTTGCAAAAATTTTGCCAGTTGGTGGCAGCGCCTGCGCCCTTCTTGCGTGGCCGCAGCAACGGCGGCGGGGGCGGTGCCATCCACGCCCCGCACATGGACGGAGTTGCAGAAAACCGTGCCGTCATGAAAGCCCGGCATCAGGTAGAGTTTCGCCAGATCTGGATGTAGGCGACCCTCCGCGATGCCTTTCTCAGCATATTTTTGAAAATAGGGATCGGGGTCTGCAAAGGCGCGGGCTGCATCCACATTCATCATGAAGAAAGAGATCGTCACTGCCATCATGTTTCCAGACGCGTCCCCCAAAGTGTAGGGCACACCGGCCTTCGCTGAGATATCGCCGTCACCTGAGCAGTCGATCACAATTTTCGGATGGACCACGAAAGGCCCGTTTCTGTCACAGCAGGCAACCGTGACAATCCTGCCGCCTTCCATTTCCGGCGCGATGGCGATTGCGCCCAATCTGACACGTACGCCTGCCTCTTCGAGCATTTCAAACATGGTGACGGTGGCAATGTCATGGTCGTAAATGATTTCAGGACCGAAATTTTCCAAAGCGCAGGGTCGTTTTTCGGCGGCGGGTGGATCCATGGACGTCAGCCGATCTGTCAGCTCCTCAATCAGGCCCCCTACGATGCGATCCATCGGATAGGCCCCGCCCCAAGGCATTCCCGGGCAGAACGCCATCACACCGCCCACTTTGGAACTCGCTTCCAGAAGTGTCACCTGCAAACCGGCCCGCGCCGCAGCGATTGCGGCACCAAAACCAGCGGTGCCCCCGCCGATAACAAGGACGTCGGTGTGATCCGTTTGTTGATCCATTCAGTCTGCTCCGTGGTCTTCTTGGGGCTGCCTTAGAGGGGCAAGAGACCCCTCAGTTGGTCGGCAGTCAAGAGCAAAGCCCAGAAGGAGGAGCCTGCATCTGTTTTTGCCGTTGAGGGCATTGGCCTTGTTTCTATTGGCTTGCGCGCTGAGCGAAGGTAGAGGGGAGCTACTTTGGCAAAGGACACAGGGTCGCGCATGTCAGCAGATCTGACTCAACGCATGAAAGCCGAAGCTTTGGAAATGGGCTTTGATCTGGCACGGGTGTGCCGGCCTGATGCTGTGCGTCATGTGGGTGCGGATCTGGCTGGTTTTTTGGCCAAAGGCTATCACGGGCAGATGAAATGGCTGGGAGAGCGCACCCATTGGCGGGGGGATCCCAGCGTTTTGTGGCCGGAGGCGCGATCTGTGATCATGCTGGGGGAAAGCTATACGCCCACACATGATCCCACAGAGGTGCATGCCCACCCTGACCGTGCCGCCATTTCGGTTTATGCGCAAAACAAGGACTACCACGATACCGTTAAAAAGCGGCTGAAGCGGCTGGCGCGCTGGCTGATTGCGGAGACAGATCCAGAGGTGCAAGTGAAGGTGTTTGTGGACACTGCGCCCGTGCCGGAGAAACCTTTGGGGCAGGCGGCGGGGCTGGGCTGGCAGGGCAAACACACCAATCTGGTGAGCCGGGATCTGGGCTCTTGGTTTTTTATTGGCTCGGTGTTCACCACTGCGGTGTTGGATATCGACACAGCGGAAGTGGATCACTGTGGCTCTTGCCGAGCGTGTCTGGATGCATGCCCGACCAATGCCTTTCCTGCGCCTCACAAGATCGACGCACGGCGGTGCATTTCCTATCTGACCATTGAATCGCATGGGCCGGTGGATGAGGCGTTGCGTCCGCTGCTTGGCAATCGGATTTATGGCTGCGACGATTGTCTGGCCGCCTGTCCGTGGAACAAATTTGCCCAAGATGCGCGGGAAATGAAGTATCACGCGCGAGAAGAACTGAAGGCGCCGAAGCTTGCAGAGCTCGTGCAATTTGATGATGCGGGGTTCCGGGCGTTTTTTTCCGGCTCTCCGATCAAACGGATTGGGCGCAACCGGTTTGTGCGCAATGTGCTTTATGCAATCGGCAATTCAGAAGATGCGGATTTATGCGCGGTTGTGGCGCCGTTGTTGCAGGATGCGGATGAAACCGTGGCGGATGCGGCACGCTGGGCCATGGGGCGTTTGCGCAAAGATGAGTTCCAGACAGATTTCGGGAAATTGTGATGGTCGCGGCCTTTGCCGCGTAACCTTCTTTTAGCGGAATCATGGTCCTTTCCGAGCAATGTTTCGATCATAGAGGAAGGATCGCGGATGCGCGTTTCGAAATGTCTACTTTCGTTGGCTGTGGCGGCTGTTGTTGCCCCGGCCGCTTATGCGGAAGCTGTTAAGCTGACCACTCTGGAGTGGCCGCCTTATGTCATGGCGGATGGCAGTGGCGCCAGCTCTGAGGCTGTGATCAGCACGTTTGCCGCGGCGGGTGACACGGCAACGGTGCAAGTGTTCCCCTGGAACCGCGCGGTGAATCTGGCGGCCAAAGATCCTGCCTGGATTGGCGTGTATCCTGAGTATTACGACAGCACGGCGGATGCGGAAGCGTCTGGGGACCGCTGCCTGTATTCCGCTTCGTTTGGCAAAAGTCCTGTGGGTTTTGTCCACCGTTCGGACAATGCATTTGACTGGAGCGGTCATGGCGATCTGAGCGCTTATAAAATTGGTGTGGTTCAGGGATACCTGAATGAAGAAACCTTTGACGCGATGGTGGCCGATGGCCGTCTGAAAGTGGACGCAGGGCCGACCGATGCGAGTAATTTGAGCAAAGTGGCTGCGGGGCGGATTGATGCGGCGGTGATTGATCGCAACGTGTTTGAGCATCTGATTGCGACAGAGGCCAGCCTTGCGGACCATGCCGGCGCTTTGACGTTCCATGCTGTGCCTCTGGCGGAGCATGACCTGCATGTGTGCTTTGAAAACAGCGATGCCGGACGCGCGGCGCGGGATCGGTTCAACGGGTCGCTGTAAGGCCTGCTGCAGGTGATCTGAAGAGCCCCGTACATCTGAAGGTGTGCGGGGTTTTTCTTTGCCTGCGTGCGGTGCTGTCAGGAAGTGTTGATCTCTCTTGCGCAGGGTTTGGGCAGCTTTGGCCACACCTGCCCGAAAGGATCGCGCGATGTTTGAGAGATCACCGAATTTGGACATGCCCTTTATTCAGCCGTCGCAGGCCCAGAAGCATGTCACCCACAATGAGGCACTGGAATATCTGGATGCCTTGGTGGGTTTGTCGGTGAAAGCCTTTGATGCGGTGGATCCGCCTGTTGGCGCAGCTGAGGGAGAGCGCTACGCGCTGGGGGTTGGCGCAAGCGGGGATTGGGCCGGGCAAGACGGGATGCTGGCGGTCTGGGCCAATGGCGGCTGGCTGTATCTCGCCCCGCAAGAAGGATGGCGCGCCTTTGGTGAGGCGGAGCAGGCGTTGCGGATTTATCGTGGCGGGCAATGGGCCGGGTTGTCGTTTGACCAGTTGGGGCTTGGGGCCACGCCGGATGCGGTGAACCGTTTGTCTGTGGCGGCGGAGGCCACGCTGTTGTCGCACAATGGGGCAGGGCATCAGCTGAAGCTGAATAAGGCATCCGCTGGCGAGACTGCATCGCTGTTGTTTCAATCCAATTGGACGGGCCATGCGGAGATGGGGCTGGCCGGTGAAAACGACTGGTCGATCAAAGTTTCGCCGGATGGGAGCAATTGGACGACGGCGCTTAAGGTTGCGGCGGCGACGGGGCATTTGAGTGGGAGCGCGGTGCAGGCGGATGCGCTGGACGCCACTGAGGGACGGCTTTTGACGGTGGGTGGCTTTGGGCTTGGAAGCGGTGCAGCACCGGAGGTAACGGATCTGGATGTGGCAGTTTCAGGTGGCATAGTCTCTGTTGATGCCGACACAGCTGCCAATGTGCCGACAGGGATGAGCGGGCGGCACGCGGTTTTGGTGGCGAAATCCGAAGCGGGTGGCGGGTTTCAGATGCTGTGTGAACAAAAGAGCGATGGGGCGCTTTACCTGCGGCGGCTTGATGGCGGCGTTTGGGGCGCGTGGCAGCGGCTTTGGGATAGTGGGTCTCTGGTGGGCACGGTGTCAGAGAGCGGCGGAGTGCCAACCGGTGCAGTGATCGAGCAGGGCAGCAATACAAATGGCGCTTTCACCAAATGGGCGGATGGGACGATGATCTGCGCGCAGGCGCTTGATCTGAGCTTTGATGCGGTGCATCGGCTGGCCGCTGACTGGAATTATCCGGCGGTTTTTGCCATGCCACCGGTGGTGACTGCGACGCTGGATGGGGATGATCTGGCAAGCAATGCGACACCGGTTGCAAGTGAGGTCGGTGCCGTGGGGATGGAAGCGGTGGGCGCAAGTTCTGCGCGGGCCGCGTTGCACAGGATCAGTGGGCTCACGGATTTTGCGGCTGCAGACAGTGCGCGGGTCTATCTGAGTGCGCAGGGGCGGTGGTTTTAAGCAAAAGCCCCGACGCATGGCCGGGGCTCTGAACTCTTAACCTGCGCGTTTGGGCAGGACCCAATCGGGGCGGGCGAAGTGGCAGGTATAGCCGCCTTTGTTTTTCTCCAGATAATCCTGATGATACTCTTCGGCTTCCCAGAAATCGCTGACTGGCGTGACTTCGGTGACGACTTTGCCGGGCCAGAGACCGGAGGCTTCGACGTCTTTGATGGTGTCGATCGCCATCTCTTTCTGCGCGTCATCCACATAGAAGATCGCAGAGCGGTAGGAGGTGCCAATGTCATTGCCCTGACGGTTCACCGTGGTCGGGTCATGGATCTGGAAGAAGAACTCCAGCAGCTTGCGGAAAGAGGTCTTGGCCGGATCGAATGTGATTTCGATGGCTTCGGCATGGGTGCCGTGATCTTTGTAGGTCGCATTGGGGACATCGCCGCCGGTGTAGCCTACGCGGGTGGCCAGAACCCCGTCCATTTTGCGGATCAGGTCTTCCATACCCCAGAAGCAGCCACCTGCCAGTACTGCGCGTTCGCTCATTGGTCGATCTCCTTTACTTGGTCGAGATAGGCGCCATAGCCTTCGGCCTCCATATCGTCGCGGTGCACGAAACGCAAAGAGGCGGAGTTGATGCAGTAGCGCAGGCCGCCACGGTCGCGGGGACCGTCAGGGAAGACATGGCCCAGATGGCTGTCGCCGTGTTTGGAGCGCACCTCGGTGCGGATCATGCCGTGGGTGGCGTCGTGATGTTCGGTGACAAAGGCCGCTTCCACCGGTTTGGTGAAGCTGGGCCAGCCGCAGCCGCTTTCATATTTGTCAGAGCTGACAAAGAGTGGCTCGCCAGAAACCACATCGACATAGAGGCCGGGCTCTTTGTTGTAGAGCAGTTTGCCCGAGCCGGGGCGCTCTGTGCCGTTTTCTTGGGTGACCCAGTGTTGTTCGTCTGTCAGGGCCGCGATGGCGTCCATATCCCGTTTATAGGTGGTCATTGGCCACTCCTTCCCTTGCCGCGCGTCAGGGCGCAGCGCATGTTCTGTCCCCTTGGAATATGGGAGATACGGGGGGGATGAAAAGGGGGATCACGCCAGCGTCATCACACAGGTCGCTGGCGTGGCGCTTTGGGGGCTAGGCGTTGGCGGCGCTGAGCGCTGTGTCAAGCAAGCCTTTGATCTGAGATTTTGACGTTCCAGCGACGATGCGGCCAAGCTCCTGATCGCCTTTCAGCACCACAAGTGTAGAGCGGCGCGGGATCTTGAGGCTCTTGGTCAGCTCTGCCTTGCGGTAGGTGTCCCAGTCGACCTTGATAAAGGTGATGGTTTCGCCATAGGCAGGGTTTTCGTCGATCAGTTCGTTGACCACACGCTCTTGCGTGGCGCAGGTGGCGCACCATGTGGCGGAGAAATCAAGGAACACGATGTCCCCTTTGGCGAGGTGTTGTTTCACGAGGCCGGGGGTGTAGTCGGTGGCGGCGCGGGCGGCAAAAGGGGCCAGTAGCGCAGCGGCGGAGGCGGTCAGAAATGTACGGCGGTGCATGAAATACTCCTTTGGTTAAACAGATACAGACAAGTCGACGAGCCATGCGGGCATGACACTGAGCAGCCAGCCTTCGATCACGTGATGCAGATTGAAGAAGAGCGCGAGACCTGTTGCGAGAAAGATGGCGCCCATGATGGGGCGTGATTTGGCTGCGATGGCGCGCATGGTGGCCTGATGGCGGCCTATGGTTGAACGCGCGCCATAGCCAAGCCCAAGGATCAGGGTGGAGACACCGGCAGCGAAAGCCACCATGATCAGCGCAGCAAAGCCGAGATTTTCGCCCTGACTGGCCAAAGAGATGGCGCCGCCCAAGGTGGGACCGATACAGGGCGACCAGACGGCCCCCAGCAGCAAGCCGCCAAGGAACTGACCGCGCAGAGTGGTGTGATCCACGCTGTTCATACCGCTGTCGGCCTTGGCAGCGACGCCAGCTGTTGCGGTGGAAAACGCCATGGAAAAGCGCGGGATCAGCAGGATTGCGCCAAATACAATCATCAGTACTGCGCCTGCTTGCGACAGGCTTTCGGGGGTGAGACCTATGGCGTAGCCAAAGGTGGTGACAGCCATGCCGAGCACAACAAAGCTGATGCTCATGCCCAAGGCCAGGGCCGCTGGGCCATGTTTTGAGGCCTGCAGTGCGGTGGCCAGCACAATCGGCAGCACCGGGATCACGCAGGGGTTGATTAAGGTCAGCAGACCAGCGGCATATGCAAACACAAACTCCATGGCGTTGTTTTGCCAAGGTGCTGGCGTGCTGTCATGTCAAACCCTGCTAACGGGTGATCACGTGGTCGTGTTGATTTGTTTCGTTTGCTTGGAAATCTGCACGGCCAAAATACCCGCGCAGATCACCGCCACGCCGATCAGATCGGTGAGTTGCAGGGTTTCTCCAAGCACAACAGCGGCGATTGCGACGCCAAAGAATGGGTTGAGGAAGTGAAAGGTGGAGGCTTTGACCGCACCGATGCGGCCGACAAGCGAAAACCAGATCCATGTCGCCAGAAGTCCGGGCACCAAAACGGTATAGGCAAAGGCGGCGATCATGACAGGGTTCCAGTTGAACACCCAAGTTTCAAACAGGAGTGAGGCAAAGAAAAGTGTGATGGAGCCGACAAACATCTGTAGTCCCACGATCATCAGCACGTTGCCCTCGCCAGAGGCATTGCGCACAGTGAGCGTGGCGATGGCGAGGGCCAGCGCAGCGATGACACAAAGCAGCACGCCAAAGAGATCCACACCTTGTTGCAGGCGCCCTGCCATGATGAGGATCACCCCCCCAAATCCAACCACGAGACCAAGCGCGGCCATTGGGGGCAGGCGCTCACCCATCACCGACCAGCCAAGAAGCGCCACGATCAGCGGCATGGTGGAGGCAATGATGGAGGCAAGCGAGGCTTCCACTGTGGTCATGGCGGTGAAGTTCAGGCCCAGATAGAGCGCATTTTGGCACAGACCGAAAATCAGGATGGCACGCCATTGGGCCGCGCTCAGATGCCAGCTCTGACCGAGCGCGCGGGCGATCAGCACTCCGATTGCGCCGGCAAGCGCAAACCGCAGGGAGGAGATCGCCAAAGGAGGGGCATCCGCCACAATGATACGGGCTGATGTGAAAGCAGATGACCAGATCAGAGCGAACAAAAGCCCCATGCCTATTGCGCGAAAATCCATCCTGCTCGTCTCAACCTATTGTAATTTGTTTTGGTTTTTCCGATGTAACCGCAACTTAGGTTTGATCGCAATCAACCTTTGCTCACATGGATCAAGAGCGGATGCGGCTTTGCCTGCAGGCTGTCGCGTGCGTAGGGTAGAGTGGCGGGCCTTTGACAAGGGGCATTGGAATGACGCTTAAGGATGAGAGAGTGAGTGATTTGAAGCCATTGCCTGCGCAGGCCGGGACGTTTTTTCAGACCCACAGGTGGTCGATATTGCTGGCGCTGTTGGTGGCGTTGATCTTGCTTGATGGGTTTGAGGACCGTGTGCATTGGGCGGATTCTGCGGGCCTTTGGGGGTTGAGCGCGTTGTTTGTGGGGATCGTCGGCGCGACCGGGCACAACACGGTGTTGCGCATTGCCATGGGCGTGCCTGTGGTGGCGTGGATCCTGCTGATCGTGCTGCATGAGTTCTGGGGGGTGAAAGCGGATGGCTTACTTGCCGCTTTGGCCGGGATATTGCTGTTTGGCGCGATGATCACCAGTTTCTGGCAGTTGATCGGGCCCGTGCATTCAGAATATGAGCGACTGTCCAGCGGTGTGTTTGGCTATCTGTTGATGGCGATGCTTTGGGGGGTGATCTACTGGCGGATTGAGGCGGCGCATCCGGGTGCATTCAACCTGCCACCGGATGTGCAGGGGGAGCGTGCCCCCTTTGTGTATTTCTCGATGATCACCATGACGACCGTTGGCTATGGCGAGATGACTCCGGCGGCGAGCTTGCCGCGGGTGCTGACGGGGCTGCAGGCGATTGTGGGCACGATGTTTGTGGCGATTTTCATCGGTCGCATTGTGGGGCGTCTGAAATGAGCGCTGTGCAGGCTCAGATCAGTTGGGTGTATACCGACGCGCTCGCGCCTTGCGTGCGGTTCTATCGTGATACGCTCGGGCTGAAAGTCGTGCGGGATGCGGGCAGCGCGATGATTTTTGAAACGGGGCCCGGTGCGCAGATCGGTGTTTGTGAGACCTTTGAGGGGCGGGTGGTGCAGTCTGAAGGCAGTATGATCACCCTTGTTGTCGTGGATCCTGCTCGCGTGGATCAGGCTTATGCGCGGCTCAAGGCGGCGCAGGCTGATCTGCGAGGACCACCGGAAGAGATCGCGCGTTTCGGCATCTATGGGTTTTTCTGCTGCGATCCAAATGGCTACCAGATCGAGGTGCAGTGTTTTTTGTAGCACTGCGCTCGCGCCTGTTGTGTTGCGCCATGGCGTTTCGGGTTCTTCCGAATTTGTGATAAACTGCCGACATTGGTTTGAGAGATTGGGAGCGGGACGATGGGGAAGCATCTTGTCCTGACGGTGCATGGTGTGGGCGAACAGAAGCCCAGTGAAACCGTGGATCAGGTGGTGGGCGCTGCAACAACCTGGGTGGATGGCAAAAGAAAGCCAGCGGTGGTGGTGAAGCGCAGCATGATTGAGCTGGCGGAAAATCACTTTAACGGCAGCAGCAGAAATGCACAGTTGTTCCCTGTGCATCTGCGGCATGTGACAGAGCCGGGCAATGACGAGGACGTGGCGCTGTTTGCTGAGGTGTTCTGGGCGGATCGCTCACCTGCGCCCAAAGGGGTGATCAACACGATTTTTGACTTGATCTGGGTTGTTCTGGCGCTGGGCTATCTGGCGATGGACAATGTGGAGCAGACCCACCGGCGCAAAGGGGTCGCGGCAGGTGCCGCTGGGGAACGCGACACGGTGCCTGCGCGGATTGTGCATCTGTTTACGTGGTTCTTCTTTGGCGGGCTGGCGACGTTGAACGTCTACCTGCTCTTGGGGTCCGCCTTTGCGTTTTTGGACCAGCTGTTTCCGGCAGAAAAGTGGGGTACCACCAAAGAGCTGTATCAGTTCTTGGGACTGTTCGCGCTTTATGGTGGCTTTGTTTGGATGGGGCTGGCGCGTTGGCATAAGGCGCCAACCTATCTGCGTCGTGTTTTCTGGCGTGGGATTTCTATCGTTGGCGGGGCCCTATTGTTCCTTTTGGTGACGGGCCCACAATTCATGGGCTTGTGGCACATTGGCTGGTTTGTGCCACAAGAAGCGCTTTCGGCCATGTCTGAGGCGGAAAAAGATCCGATGGCGCAGTTTGTGGGCGTACAGATCGCCGTTTTGGGATTGTTATGGGCAGTCCAGTGCCTGCTGACCGTTTTGATGCTGGTCACGTCCACCACCGCGCCTGAGATTGGAGACAAGATCGCAGGGCATCGGCGGCTTTATCCTGCGATTTGTGCGGGGATGATGGTGCTTTGGATGTTCTTTATTTCAGGGCTATGGCTGAGTTACCAAAAGATCGTTTTCAGTGTGCCTGCACTTACAACCTCTGAGATGAGATCACTTTTGGCCGTGCATCTGATTGAAGCCATCAATTCGGTGAGCGTGGTTTTTGTTGCTGTGGTTCTGCTGTGTGTTGTCGGCGTGGCGCTGTTTATTCTGCGCAAGGTGCATGCGCATGAGCTGTATCAACAGGGCGATGGTTTGCGCCGTGCCATTCTGAACAGGTGGGCGCAGCGGGTGTTCTGGCTGAGTGCAATTATTTTGGCGTTGATGGCTGCGCGTGCTGTGCTGATGGCGACTCTGAAGTATGATCCGCTGTGCAGCATGGACGTGAGCGCAGACCGCAAAACCTGTAACGCGCTGGGCGATGGACTTGAGTGGCTGGCAGAATATGAGGGCCAAATCGGTTTGTTTGTCGTGGGTGCGATTGCACTGCTCTATCGGTTTTCAGCCTTTGTGGCGGCGGGGCTTGGTGTGGCGCGCGATATCGTGACCTACGCCATTCGTGACCGCTGTGCATTGGATTGGGATCTTGCTGCACGCAAGGCGAACTATCCGCCGCGTGATGCGATTGAGGAGCGGTTTTTCCGCACCCTCTATTATGCGACGCAGGTGTTTTCGCCTGATCGGATCACGGTAATTTCGCATTCTCAGGGCACGGTGGTGGCCACGCGCATGCTGGCCGATCCCCGGGTGCAGAAACGGATTGCTGGGAAGCCAGTTACGCTGGTGACAATGGGGTCGCCGGTGACGCATATCTATCAGACCTATTTTCCTGAGCTGTTCACTGTGGACGCGGCCGCGCTGAATGCGCGTTGGTTCAATATCTTCCGTCATGATGATTTTGTGGGCACGAAGATCGAGGGGGGGCTGATTTCCGAGGATTGCAATATCCCGGTCTCTCCGGGCGGGCATTCAGGCTACTTTACGGATTATGAAGTCTGGAAAGCATTGTCCGGGTCCAAGATACGCTTTGCCCTGTTTGGAGATTGGGAGGAGGATTCTAAAGCTGCTTCCTCACCTGCGGCCGCTGCGCCGACGTCTTAGTAGTGAATTGCGCCACAGATCCCGCATTCTTTCCTGTCTGGCTTCCCCACGGCGCGCATTCTGTTTAAAGGTGCCACAAACAGGAGCCTGCGCATGTCGATGAATAGCTTTGGACACCTTTTTCGCGTCACCACTTGGGGCGAGAGCCACGGGCCTGCATTGGGCGCAACGGTGGATGGATGCCCCCCCGGTGTGCCGGTGGATGAGGCCATGTTGCAGCATTGGCTGGACAAGCGCCGCCCCGGCCAGAACAAAAACACCACACAGCGCAATGAGCCGGATGCGGTGAAAATTCTTTCGGGTGTGTTTGAAGGCAAAACCACAGGCACGTCGATCCAGTTGATGATCGAAAACACCGATCAGCGCAGTCGTGATTATGGTGAGATCAGTCAGACCTTTCGGCCCGGTCATGCCGATATCACCTATCACCTGAAATACGGCAATCGCGACTATCGTGGAGGCGGGCGCAGCTCGGCGCGCGAAACTGCGGCACGTGTCGCCGCTGGCGGGATTGCGCGTGAAGCGATCAAGGCGTTGGTGCCCGGCCTCGAGATCAAAGGCTATATGACCAAGATGGGCGCGATGGAGATTGATCGCGATGCCTTTGACTGGGATGCGATTGACGGCAATGATTTCTGGATCCCGCAGGGCAAAGAGGTTGCGCAGCAGTGGGAAGACTATCTGCAAGCGCTGCGCAAAGAGCATGACAGCGTGGGTGGTGTGATCGAAGTTGTGGCGCGCAATGTGCCAGCCGGGATTGGCGCGCCGATTTACAGCAAGCTTGATACGGATCTGGCGGCTGCGATGATGTCCATCAACGCTGTGAAAGGTGTGGAGATTGGCGAAGGCATGGCTGCGGCTGGGCTGAAAGGCTCAGAAAACGCGGATGAGATCTTCATGGGCAATGATGGCCAGCCTGTCTATTCCTCCAACCATGCAGGCGGTATTCTGGGCGGGATTTCCACAGGGCAGGATGTGGTGGTGCGTTTTGCGGTCAAGCCGACCAGCTCTATCCTTACCCCGCGCAAGTCGATCCGGCTGGATGGGAGCCCAACCGAGGTGATCACCAAGGGGCGGCATGACCCTTGTGTGGGCATTCGCGCGGTGCCTGTGGGAGAGGCCATGATGGCTTGTGTCATTCTGGATCATCTGCTGCTTCATCGGGGTCAGGTCGGGGAAAATCAGGGCAAGATTGGCTGATGCTGGACTTGGCGGAACTGGAAGCACTGCGCGGATCATTGCGCGATGTTGCCGCTGTGCGGATGGCCAAAGACAGTGCGCATGATCTGGCGCATCTGGATCGTGTCTGGGCCCTTGTGCAACGTATTGCGCTGGCTGAAGGGGAGGTCGATCTGAAGATCCTGCTTGGCGCGGCGTATTTGCATGATTTGGTGAACCTGCCCAAGAATGCGCCGAGCCGCTCCAAGGCGAGCACTTTGGCGGCTGCGGCCGCGGCGCCTGTTTTGAGTGAGCTGGGGTATGACAGGCGGCAAGTGGCCGCGGCGCAGCATGCGATTGCGGCGCATAGCTTTTCGGCTGGGATTGCGCCCAAATCCAAAGAAGCACGGATTTTGCGGGATGCGGACAGGCTGGATGCGCTGGGGATGATTGGGATTGCCCGCACTTTTGCCGTCAGCGGTGCGTTGGGGACAGATTTGTATGATCCCAATGATCCGTTTGCCACCGCGCGGGATCTGGATGATGCGGCCTTTGCGCTGGATCATTGGCCGGTCAAATTGTTCCGGCTGCAGGCAGATATGTTGACCGAAGCAGGCAAGGCGATCGCGCGGGAGCGGGTGGCGAACATGCGTCGGTTTGCCGAGGTTCTGGCTGGCGAGTTGGGCTCGGATCTGCCGGACAGTTGGGCGTGAGGTTTAACCCTGTGGGGTGATCCCGGGACGGGCTTTGCCGCGTTTGATGCCCAATTGGCGTTCGCGCCAGATGATCAGCACCCCGGCAAGGATCACAACTGTTGCGCCAATGAGCATTTGCTTGGTTGGGATCTCAGCAAACCAGACGTAGCCAATCAGCAAGGCAAACAGCATCGCCACATAATCAAAAGGCGCTACGACTGAGGCGGGTGCAAACCTGTAGCAAGACGTCAGCAGGATCTGTGCGAACCCCCCAATCAGCCCGGCAATGGTGAGCATTGCAGCCTGCTCCCATGAGGGGACCACCCAGCCAAATGGCAGTGTCAGAAGCGAAAGACCGGTTGCCGTAAGCGAGAAATAGAACACGATCGCGGAGGTTTGATCGGTTTGCACGAGTTTGCGGATGTGGATTTGCGCCAACGCCCGAAAGACAGCGGAGCCAAGCACAAGCATAACACCGAGGCTGGCCAGGGCTGAGGCCTGATCCGCATCAAAGAAGGTGATACGCGGCCAAAGCACGATGGTGACACCAATCAGGCCCAGACCCACAGCAGAGAGGCGGAAGGCGCGCACCTCCTCGCCAAGAAACATTGCGGCAAAGATCACCGTGAGCAGCGGCGCTGCAAAGCCGATGGCGGTGACTTCGGGCAGGGGCAGCAGGCCAAGAGCGGCAAAATTCATGGCCATGGCGGTGGTGCCGATCACCCCGCGCCAAACGTGCCCCATGCCGTTTTGAACACGCAGGCCCTGAGGCAGCTCGCGGCGATAGATCAGCCAACCAAAGATCACAAACAGCGCAAAGAACGAGCGAAAGAAAACGGCTTGCCCGGCTGGGACATCAGATGCGGTGGCTTTGATCAGCGCTGCCATCACAGAAAACAGCGCGATGGCGCTGACTTTCAGTGCGATGCCTTTGAGGGGGTTCATGCAAGCGGTCCTGCGCTGACTTTGGGTGCGGCAACACTGGACTGGAGGGCCAGAGATGGCAAGGTGTGGCCTGAAAACAAAACAGAGGCCCGAGGGCCTCTGTCTCAATCATGGGTGCGTGTGTTTAGGAACGCACAAGCTTTTCGTAAGATTCCGCGATGTCGCGGGTGATGTCGCCCACCTCAAAAGTGTAGTCGCCAATCTGGCCCACTGGGGTCACTTCGGCGGCGGTGCCGGTCAGCCAGCATTGCTCAAAATCGGCCAGCTCTTCGGGCATGATGTGACGCTCAATCACGTTGATGCCTTTGTCTTTCAGCATGCCGATCACGGTCTGACGGGTGATGCCGTTGAGGAAGCAATCCGGCGTCGGTGTGTGCACTTCGCCGTCTTTCACAAAGAAGATGTTTGCGCCGGTCGCCTCCGCCACATAGCCGCGGTAGTCCATGAAAAGCGCGTCGGAGCAGCCCTTGGCTTCGGCTTTGTGCTTGGAGATGGTGCAGATCATGTAGAGACCTGCCGCCTTGGCATGCACTGGGATGGTTTCCGGGCTCGGACGTTTCCACTCGGCAATATCAAGCTTGGCACCCTGCATCTTTGCGTCGCCATAGTAGGCGCCCCATGGCCAAACGGCGATCGCCACACGCACCGGGTTCGCTGCAGATGCGACACCCATGTCATCGCCGGAGCCACGCCACACAACAACACGTACATAGGCGTCTTGCAGGCCGGATTTCTTGAGCGTTTCCTGTTTTGCCGCTTCCAGTTCCTCCAGAGAGATCGGCATTGGCATGTCCAATGCCTCTGCGCTTTTGAAGAGGCGCTCGTTGTGCTCAACGCTTTTGAAGATTTTGCCGTTATATGCACGCTCGCCTTCAAAAACGGAGCTCGCGTAATGGAGGGCGTGGCTCAGGACGTGGACCTTGGCCTCGCGCCAGTCCACAAATTCGCCATCCATCCAGATGACGCCGTCGCGATCGTCATATGCACCTGCCATGGTTGTTCCTTTCGCCTTTCAAAGCATGTTCAAATTTCCGAATGTTGCGCGTGAAATGGCCGAAATGGTCATAAAGTTGCGCAAATCCTGGGATTCGCTACCAGTTAGCTCTTGGAGTGTCAACAAAGCTGACGTATTGTGACGTGGAAAGCGGTCAATTGTGATCTCAGGAGGTATCATGGGCGAGGGCATCCGCAGCGAAAATTTGCTGTATCTTACGGACGAACAGCTGCGTCAGGGTATCGAAGCGATGTACTTCGCCTATCGTGGATTTACTGCGGATCCTGATCGGATCCTTGAAAGCATGGCGTATGGGCGCGCGCATCATCGGGCGATTCACTTTATCAATCGCGCGCCGGGCACCACGGTGACCAATCTGCTGGCCATTCTTGGGGTGACGAAGCAATCGCTGAACCGTGTTCTGCGTACGCTCATCGAAGATGGGCTGGTGGAAAGCCGTGTGGGTACTTCAGATCGGCGTGAGCGCAACCTCTACTTAACGGAGACAGGAGTCGCGCTGGAAAATCGGTTGTCAGATTCGCAGCGCAACCGCATGCGTAGCGCGTTTCGTGATGCCGGACCGGAGGCCGTTGCGGGCTTTCGTCGCGTGCTTGAGTCAATGATGGACGGCGAGTTGCGTCGGCAGTATTTGTCTTTGCGAGAGACGGGCCAGTAAGGAAACCAGATCATGAATGAGATTGCCCCGCACTTGCTGATTGTGGATGACGATGAGCGCATCCGGACGCTGCTGCGTAAGTTTCTGATGCGACATGGGTTTCTGGTGACGGCGGCACGGGATGCTGATCATGCACGGCGGATCCTTTCGGGGCTTGATTTCGACTTGCTGGTGCTTGACGTGATGATGCCGGGCGAAGATGGCGTAAGCCTGACCAAAGGCATTCGCGAAACCTCTGAGACCCCGGTGCTGTTGTTGACGGCGAAGGGAGAAACAGAGGATCGGATCGCTGGGCTGGAAGCGGGGGCAGATGATTATCTGGCCAAACCGTTTGAGCCCAAGGAACTGTTGCTGCGCATCAACGCTATTTTGCGGCGCATGCCTGAGGTTGACGAGGCGGCGACGGTGCCCAAGGTGCTGCATCTTGGCGGCATTCGGTATGACATTGATCGCGGGGAAATGTGGCAGGGCGAAGAGCCTGTGCGCCTGACCGCGACCGAAAGTCACCTGATGCGGATCTTTTCCAAAACGCCGGGTGAGCCAATCAGCCGGGGCACTTTGGTCGAAGAGCTGGGGCGCGACAAAGGTCAGGCGCAGGAGCGCGCGGTCGATGTGCAGATCACCCGTTTGCGGCGCAAGATTGAAGAAGACCCTAAACAGCCGCGCTATCTGCAGACGGTGCGTGGCGCAGGGTATATGCTGGCGCCAGATTGAGGCGTTTCCAAATTAGATTTTTGCCTTCGGCGGGGATATTTATAGCAAGAGGAAGCGGGCAGCGATGACAACAGCATTGTTTGGCCATGACAGTTCGTTGCGCCATGTGACGCCGAACGGGCATCCGGAGCAGGTGGCGCGTGTGGAACGCATCATGGCGGGGCTCGCGGCACCGCAATTTGCCGGGTTGGATCGGCGTGATGCGCCAGAGTGTTCTGATGCGGATATTTTGCTCTGTCACCCACAAGCCCATTTGGATGCAATCACCGCAGCTGAGCCTGAGAGTGGCACGGTGGCGCTGGACGGCGATACACATATGTCGCCAGGGTCCACTATGGCTGCGCGCCATGCGGTCGGGGGCTGTGTTGCTGCGGTGGATGCTGTGCTTGCGGGCGAGGTGGGCAATGCCTTTGTGGCCTGTCGTCCGCCGGGGCATCATGCGGAGAAAGCCACACCTATGGGGTTTTGCCTGTTTGGCACTGCCGCCATCGCGGCGAAACATGCGCTGGAACGTCATGGGCTCAGCCGTGTGGCGGTGGTGGATTTTGATGTCCACCATGGCAATGGCACGCAGGATCTGTTGTGGAACGAGTCCCGTAGCCTGTTTATCGGCAGTCACCAGAACCCTTTGTGGCCCGGTACGGGGCTGCCAGAAGAGACCGGTGGGCATTACAACGTGATGAACCTGCCTTTGCCGCCGCACAGCGATGGGCGCCTGATGCGGGCCACGTATGAGGCTGAGGTGTTTCCGGCGCTTGCGCGGTTTAAGCCGGAGCTGGTGATCATTTCGGCAGGGTTTGATGCGCATGCAGATGATCCGCTGGCGCAGCTCAACTGGCGTGAGGATGATTTCGTTTGGCTGACGGAGCGGCTCTGTGATGTGGCGGATGCCTCTGCAGGTGGTCGGGTGGTCTCGACTTTGGAAGGGGGATATGATCTGAACGCGCTTGCGGCCTCGGTGGCTGCGCATGTCAGCGTTTTGATGGAGAGAGCCGGATGAGTGACACCCCTGTGCAAGAGATGAGCTTTGAAGCGGCCATGCGGGAGCTGGAGCAGGTTGTGGGCCAGTTGGAGCGCGGTGACGTCGAGCTGGAGAAATCCATCGCGCTGTATGAGCGTGGTGCGGCCCTGAAAGCGCGGTGTGAGGCCAAGCTGAAAGAAGCGGAAGAAAAAGTCGCGGCGATCACTTTGGATGGCAACGGTAACCCGGCTGGTTTGACCCCGGTTGAGGGCATGTGAGGCGATTGCGCCTGTGATTAAGGACTCGCCGGATCGTGTTTGAGACCAGACTGAAAGAGGCCGCCCAGCAGGTGGAGGCCCATTTGCAGCATGTGATGGCGCCCATGGGGACGCTGCCTGTTGTGAATGCGATGCGCTATGCCAGTGCGGGAGGTAAGCGCCTGCGGGCGTTTCTGGTGCTGGAAAGCGCGCGTCTGCATGGTGTTGCGCCAGAGCATGCGATCTGGCCCGCGACAGCGATTGAGGCGGTGCACGCCTATTCATTGGTACATGATGATCTGCCGTGTATGGATGATGATGACATGCGGCGGGGGCTGCCGACGACGCATGTAAAGTGGAATGAGTGCACCGCTGTTCTGGCCGGAGATGCGCTGCAAACGCTTGGGTTTGAATGTGTCAGCCGGGTTGAGTGCCATCCCGCACCTTTGGTGCGCGCTGAATTGACCGTGACGCTGGCCCGGGCGGCAGGCGCGCAGGGCATGGTTTTGGGGCAAGCGCTGGATATTGCCGCAGAGACCGCCAGCACGCCTTTGACGCTTGAGGAGATCACCCGCTTGCAAGCAGGCAAAACCGGGGCTTTGATCGTGTGGTCGGCCACAGCGGGCGCGGTGATGGCGCAGGCGGACACAGCCCATTTGCAGCGTTATGCCACGGATCTGGGACTGGCGTTTCAGATTGCAGATGACATTCTGGATGTGGAAGGCGATGCGGCCAAGGTGGGCAAGGCGGTTGGCAAAGACGCGCACGCGGGCAAGGCGACCTTTGTGTCTCTGTTGGGACTTGAGGGTGCCAAGGCGCGGGCGGAGCAGCTGATTGAAGCGGCCTGTGAGGCGCTCGCTCCGTACGGGGTAGAGGCAGAGACACTGCGGCAGGCCGCAAAGTTTGTTGTCTCGCGGGACAACTGATCGGAGGCGCGACCATGTCTGCCAGACCCGAGACCCCCTTGTTGGACCAGGTGACGCTGCCTGAGGATCTGAAGCGGTTTTCAGACCGTGAGCTGGCTCAGTTGGCGGATGAGCTGCGTGCCGAAACGATTTCTGTTGTGAGTGAAACCGGCGGGCACCTGGGCGCGGGGCTTGGCGTTGTGGAGCTGACCGTGGCGCTGCATGCGGTGTTTGATTTGCCGCAGGACAAGCTGATTTGGGATGTGGGGCACCAGAGCTATCCCCATAAGATCCTGACTGGGCGGCGCGGCCGTATTCGGACGCTGCGACAGCAGGGCGGCATCTCTGGATTTACCAAGCGCAGCGAAAGCGTGTTTGACCCGTTTGGCGCGGCGCATTCTTCGACCTCGATATCAGCAGCGCTGGGCTTTGCCGTGGCGCGCGATCTGGGGGGGGAGTGCGACGGCGGTCTGGGCGATGTGGTTGCGGTGATCGGCGATGGCGCGATCACGGCGGGCATGGCCTATGAGGCGATGAACAATGCCGGCCATCTGGGCAAACGGATGTTTGTGATCCTCAATGACAACGACATGTCGATTGCACCACCTGTTGGGGCGTTGAGCGTCTATCTATCCCGATTGTATGCCGGGGCCCCGTTTCAGGAGCTGAAAACAGCGGCGAAGGCGGCCACCAGCCTGCTGCCGCAGCCGTTTCGCGCAGGTGCCAAGCGCACCCGTGAGGCGCTGAAGGGGCTGGCGATGGGCGGCACGCTGTTTGAGCAGCTTGGGTTTTCCTATGTAGGCCCGATTGATGGCCATGACATGGACCAGCTTCTGCCGCTGTTACGCAGTTTGCGAGAGCGGGCAACCGGGCCGGTTTTGTTGCATGTGAATACCAAGAAAGGCAAAGGCTACGCCCCGGCGGAAGCGGCCTACGACAAGGGGCATGCCACAGCGAAATTTGATGTCACGACAGGTAAGCAGAAGAAGGCGAAATCCAACGCGCCGAGCTACACCTCGGTGTTTTCTGATGCTTTGCTGGAGGTGGCGGCAGAGGACAGCCGGATTTGTGCGGTGACGGCTGCGATGCCGGATGGCACTGGCTTGAAGCGGTTTGCGGAGCGCTATCCAAGCCGTTGTTTTGATGTGGCGATTGCTGAACAGCATGGTGTGACATTCTCTGCCGCGCTGGCCGCGGGCGGCATGAAGCCTTTCTGTGCGATCTATTCCACGTTTTTGCAGCGCGGCTATGATCAGGTGGTGCATGATGTGGCCATTCAGCGGTTGCCTGTGCGCTTTGCCATTGATCGTGCTGGGCTTGTGGGGGCGGATGGTGCGACCCATGCCGGCAGCTTTGACATTGCTTATCTCGCCAACTTGCCGGGCATGGTGGTGATGGCCGCAGCGGACGAAGCTGAGTTGAAACATATGGTGGCCACAGCCGCGGCCTATGACGCCGGGCCGATTGCCTTTCGCTATCCACGTGGTGAAGCGGTGGGGGTTGAGCTGCCTGAGCGCGGCGAGATCCTTGAAATCGGTAAAGGCCGTATGGTTCAGGCGGGCGCACGCGTGGCGCTGCTGTCTTTCGGCACCCGGCTGGAAGAAACCAAGAAAGCGGCGGAGGCTCTTGCAGCGCAGGGGATCACACCGACAATTGCCGATGCCCGTTTTGCCAAACCGTTGGACAAGTCGCTGATCTTAGAGCTCGCTGCCAAACACGAAGCGCTTATCACCATCGAAGAGGGCGCCGTGGGTGGCTTTGGCAGCCATGTGGCACAGCTTCTGGCGGACGAGGGCGTGTTTGATCGGGGGCTGAAGTATCGCTCAATGGTGTTGCCGGATGTGTTTATTGATCAGGCAAGTCCGAAGGCGATGTATGATGTGGCCGCAATGAATGCGGAGCACATAGAGGCGAAAGTGCTGGATGTTTTAGGCGAGCCCTGAGGCGCGTTTGGGAGAAAGCACAGCGTGGGGGCCAGCCCCCACACCCCCGGGATATTTTGTGCAAGAAGAAGACCTTAAGCGCTTAATCGGTTTCTTCTTCTAACATGGCTTTCAGCGCATCGCGGTAGTTGGGGTATTTGAGCGTGACGCCCAGCTCTTCTTTGATGCGCGTGTTACGCACCCGTTTGCTGTCTGAATAGAAGCTGCGCGCCATTGGGCTCATATCTGCGTCTTCGAAAGGAATTTCCGGGGGGGGCTCCATGCCAAGCAGTTCAGCGGCATAGGCGAGAATATCTTGCGGAGGCGCTGGGCTGTCATCACAAACATTGTAGATGCCGCCCGGTTTGGGCGCCAGTATCGAAGCCTCCAAGACGCGCGCGATGTCATCCACATGAGCGCGGGAAAACACCTGATTTTTCTTGATGATGCGGCGGGCCGTGCCGCGGCGCAATTTGGCAAAGGGGCCACGGCCGGGGCCATAAATCCCAGCAAGACGGAAGATATGCAGGGGCACGTCGGCAAGAGCGGACCATTCGGCTTCCGCCTTGACCCTCATTTTGCCGCGCATGCCGCCGGGATCGAGCGGGGTTTCCTCATCCACCCAGCCCCCGTCCATATCGCCATAGACGCCTGTGGTGGACAGGTAGCCCACCCATTTCAGATTGGGCGCCGCAGCCACAAGAGCATCGCGGCCAGCGCGCAGCACCGGATCGCCCGCATCATCCGGGCGGATGGAGCTGAGGACATGGGTGACGCCCTGAAGCGCTTCGTCAAAATTGATGGGCCATTGCAGTGGCGTGACCCCTTGTGCGCGCAGGGTTTCGGCCTGACCCGGATCGCGATGGGTGCCGATGATGGTCCAGCCTTGAGGCAGCAAACGCTTTGCCAGTGCCTGGGCGGAATATCCGTGACCTAGGGAGAGGAGTGTTTTGCTCATAAGGACACACTGCCTCTCTCGGTAAGGAGGGACAAGAGGGCGGCGGTGATTTTGCACAAGACAGGGAGATCAGCTCACGCAACTGTGCAAAATCGAGACGATATCGTGGTTTTATGGCTGCGGGCACTGCGCCGTTCTCTGACAGTCACCTACCTTTCCAAACCGGATCCCGCTTTTCGGCAAATGCGCGTGCCCCCTCCATTTGGTCTTCGCTGTCATAGAGCACATCGACACTGCGCAGCTGGCGTTGCGTGATGCGGTTCATGGCATCTTGAAACTTGGCATCTTCGGCGTCGCGCACAATTTCTTTGATCGCGGCGTAGACCAGCGGAGGGCCAGATGCGAGTAAGCGGGCCTGCTCCCAAGCGCGTGACATGAGGGTTGCGGCAGGGACGATTTCATTCACGAGGCCCCAGCGGTGGGCCTCTTCGGCATCAAACCAGCGACCTGTCAGCAAGAGTTCCATGGCGATGTGATACGGGATGCGTTTGGGAAGCTTGACAGAGGCTGCGTCGGCCACTGTGCCAGACCGGATTTCCGGCAGCGCAAAAGAGGCATGATCGGCGGAGATGATGATGTCGGCAGAAAGCGCGAGCTCCAGTCCGCCGCCGCAAGCAATGCCGTTGACAGCGGCGATCACGGGCTTGTTCATATCGCGCAACTCCTGAAGGCCGCCAAAGCCGCCGACGCCATAGTCGCCGTCCACCGCATCGCCCTCTGCGGCGGCTTTCAGATCCCATCCAGGGCAGAAGAATTTCTCGCCGCCCCCAGTGAGGATGGCTACGCGCAGGTCAGGATCATCGCGGAAGTCGCGAAACACCTCGCCCATGATCCGGCTGCTGGCGAGATCAATGGCGTTGGCTTTGGGGCGGTCCAAGGTGACTTCAAGAATGGCACCGTCGCGCCGGGTTTTCACAGGGCTGTCGGTCATGACATCTCCTTTCGTATCAACGCATCCGCCGCGACAGCGCGGGTTGGCGTGCAGATCAATGGATTGATTTCAACCTCTTCCAAGGTGGATGAGTTGGCAAGCACATAGGCTTGAAGAGCCTCTGCAGCATCGAGAATGGCGTCTATGTTGGCAGCGTCACCGCCACGATAGCCGGTGAGCAATTTGGCCACTTTCAGGCACATTAGAGACTGATACAGGCGGTCGCGGTTTGCCGGTACGAGAAGCGATACGCTGTCTTCCATCAGCTCGGTTAACACCCCACCTGCGGCCAGTGTCAGCACAAAGCCATGGGCAGGATCTCGGGTGATGCCCAGCAGAAGCTCAGCAACGCCTCCCTCAACCATTTCTTCAATCAGGAAAGTATCTGTGGGCATCTCTGCGGCAGCTGTGTCCAACTGTTCCAAACTCAGGCGCAACTTCACCGCTCCGGCCTCTGTTTTGTGTGCGATGCCCTGACCCTTGAGCACCAGAGGCGCGGTGAGGGTGGCGGCACATTGCGCAAGTTTGTCGTAGCGCGACGCGGTCTTGCTGGCTGGAATGTCCATTCCATGCTGTGTTAGTGCCTGTTTCGCGGCGACTTCACTTAAGACGGTGGCGTTTTGAGGTGTGCCCGGCAGGGCGAGTGGTGTGACGTTTGGGGCGGAGATACTGGCGGCGGCATCTGTGGCGCAGAGGGCCTCGCGCAGACCATAAAAAGGGACAACTTCACCTGAAATCAGGTCTTCAGTCACATCAGGAGGCATCAGTTCTGGCAAGCTCGCCACCACAGCCATGGGACGACCCGTGCGTTTGCGTGCGCCAATGGCAGCGGCGGTCGCGCAGTCCCAATCCGCGCGGTTTTCATGCGGGTAGTCGACCACAGTGAAGGTCATGGCGATGTCGGGGGCCGTCATGGCGGACCAAGCTCGGGCCATCGCCGCTTCGTCGCGCCAGATATAGGTGTGGTAATCCAATGGATTGGCGAGCGCGACCATGGGGCCAAGGACGTCCCGCAACTCTGCGGTTTGAGGCTCTGTTAAAGGTGGAAATCGAAGATCTGTCTGGAGCGCAGTGTCGGCCATAAGGCTGGCCTCGCCGCCTGAGCAACTGATCGAGGCAATGTTGCGGCCTTCAGGCACGCCAACCATGTGAAGCAGTTTGAGGGTCTCCAGCAACAACGGTAATTCGGCGACGCGGGCAAACCCAAGCCGCGAGATCAATGCGCTTGCGCCTGCGTCGCTGCCAGCCAATGAGGCCGTATGAGAGACTGTTGCGGCCTGAGCCTCACTGCTGGCGCCAACTTTGAGCACGACGACGGGCACACCCTTTACATAGGCTTTGTGGGCAAACCGTTCCCACGCACGCAGATCTGTGAAGCCTTCAATATGAAGGCCAATGGCGGTAACACGCGGGTCATCTAAAAACGCGGACGCGATTTCCGCCTGATTGAGTTGCGCCATGTTTCCGCAGGTGGCGACATAGGCGATTGGCAACCCGCGGCGCTGGTTGGTGAGATTGATGGCGATGTTTGAGCTTTGTGTCAGGATTGCCACGCCCTTGTCGACAGGGCGGCAACCGTGTTGGTCGGGCCAAAGCGCTGTGCCATCCAGTGCGTTGATGAGCCCGTAGCAGTTGGGGCCGAGAATGGGCATATCGCCTGCGGCCGTGATCAGCGCATCCTGAAGGTTGGCTCCTGTGGCGTCCTCAGACGCGGCCTCGGAAAAGCCCGAGGCAAAACAGACCGCGCCGCCTGCGCCCAGCTTTGAGAGCGCAGAAACCGCTTGGATGGTGGCGTGGCGATTGATGCCAATGAAGGTGGCGTCAGGTGGTGCCGGGAGTGCGGGGATGTCAGGGTAGGCGCGTCGACCCAACACAGACTCGGCTTTGGGGTGGACAGGCCAGATGTCTCCTGAGAAGCCAATTTTCTCGCACTGGCGAATGACCTCAGCACACCATGCGCCGCCGCCGACTACGGCGATGGATTTCGGGCGGATCAGTCTTGAGAGATCGCGGGTCATGATGCCGCCCTCTCGCACTGACTTTTGGCCTCCGGTGGGGATATTTGCAGCAAGAGGAAGTAAGGTTTTGTTAACCGGTTTTGCGCAGATTTTTGGGGCGGCACAGGCTGGGAAGCCGATGACCGTGCAAGGGGAAGCCCGAGAGGGTCTTTCTGGAGGGGGTGGCTGCGCGTCGCCCCCTTTCCTCTTGCTCTAAATATCCCGGGGGTGCGGGGGCTGGCCCCCGCTGCGCCATTTGCGTCTAACGATCCGAGTGTCCGAGATCGCGGTTTGGTTCTATCAAGTCGCGCAAGCGTTGTTTCAGCTCTTTGGCTTCGGGAAACCCGCCATCGCGTTTGCGATCCCACAGGAGCGTGCCATCCACAGTGATCTTGAAGGTGCCCGGCACTTCGGCTGGTGCGATTGTCACCCCGCCGAGGGTGTCGCCAAAGGTTTGCAACAGTTCCTGTGCCATCCATCCGGCGCGCAGAAGCCATTTGCACCCAACGCAATAGGTGATTGTTACAACCGGTTTCATCTGGCTTTCTCCTCGGATCTTTTCCGAGGTTGTGCCGCAGCTGGGCACGCAACACAACGCTTTCCATCATGCCCCCAGGGGCCGCAGAAGATCCCGGCTGATGATGTGGCGCTGGATCTCGCTGGTGCCATCCCAGATGCGCTCTACACGCGCGTCGCGCCAGAAACGCTCGATGGGGAAGTCGTCCATCAGCCCCATGCCGCCAAAGATCTGAAGAGTGGTGTCGGTGACACGTGCAAGCGCCTCTGAGGCATAGAGTTTGGCGGAGGCGATTTCGCGGTTGGAGGGCAGATTGTTGTCCAGGCGCCAGGCGGCCGCGAGGGTGAGCCAATCGGCAGCATCAATTTCGGTGATCATATCGGCGATTTGAAAACCGACGCCTTGGAATTTGCCGATGGGCTGGCCAAATTGTTTTCGCTCTGCGGCGTAGTTGAGGGCGTAGTCAAAACAGCGGCGCGCGCGTCCCACGGAGAAGGCGGCAACGGTGAGGCGGGTGGCGTAGAGCCATTCGTTCATCACGGCGAAACCGCCATCGACCTCGCCAAGGACCTGCGCATCTGGCAGGCGGCAGTCATCAAAGGAGAGGATGTAGTTTTTGTAGCCCTTGTGACTGACGGAATTGTAGCCCTCGCGCACATCAAAGCCGGGAGTGCCGCGATCTACGAGGAAGGTGGTGATGCGCTTTTTGGGGCCTTTGGGCGTGTCATCGACACCGGTTGCGATGAAGACGATGAAGAAATCCGCATGTTCCGCACCGGAGATGAAATGCTTGGAGCCATTGATGACCCAATCCCCTCCGTCGCGCTGGGCCTGACATTTCATACCGCGCACATCGGAACCTGCATCAGGCTCTGTCATAGCCAAAGCGTCCATTTTTTCGCCACGCACAGCGGGGAGCAAGTATCGTTCGCGTTGCTCGGCGTTGCAGGCCATCAGGATATTCTGGGGACGGCCAAAGAAGTGGGTGAGTGCCATGGAGCCGCGCCCCAGTTCACGCTCGACCAAGGTGAAGTCCAGATGAGACAGTCCGGCGCCGCCGACTTCCTCAGGGAAGTTGCAGGCGTAAAAGCCAAGGTCGATGCACTTTTGTTTGATCTCTTCGCCGAGCTCATGTGGCACTTGGCCTGTGCGTTCGACCTCTGCCTCATGAGGGTAGATCTCGTTTTCCACAAAGCTGCGAACTGTGGAGACAATCATCTCCTGTTCTTCGGTCAAGCCAAATTGCATGTGCCACGCTCCAATCCTGTTTCGCAGAAATCGTCCTTTGGCTTGACGGGCTACAGCATGCAGAATTATCCCTAAATCATGCGAAATTGGGAAAATCATCACGCTGCAGCGCAGAAGGTTGGGGTTCTGCTGTTTGACGGGTTTTCAAATCACTGCCTTGCCAATGCGATTGAGCCTATGCGTGCGGCCAATATGCTGTCTGGAAGAGACCTTTTTGTCTGGCGTTTTGTCTCTTTGGATGGTGGTCCTGTGGCGAGCTCTTCTGGATTGGTGGTTACACCGCATGGTCGCATGTCAGAGGCCGAGGGCGACATGTTGATTGTGATGCCATCTTATGGGTTTCGGGATCTTGGTGGATGGGCCACACAGGCGGCGTTGCGGGCGGCGGACAAACGCTTTCCTATCATCACGGCCATGGACACGGGCAGCTGGTTGTTGGCGGAGGCGGGGCTTCTGGAGGGGCGGCGTGCCACGATCCATTGGGAGGAGCTGATGCCCTTTGCGGAACGGTTTCCAGATGTGGATGTGGTGCGCGAGCGGTTTGTGATCGACGGCGATCGCATCACCTGTTCTGGGGCGATGGCGGCGTTTGATCTGGTGTTGGATTTGATTGGGCATGCGCACGGGCAGGCTTTGGCACTGGAGGTGGCGCAGTTGTTCATGACGCGGGACAGTGCGCGCTCTCACAGCGGGGGCGCAAGCCCGGCTGGGCGTTTGGTGAGTAGGGCGTTGGGGGTGATGCAGGACAACCTTGAAATGCCTCTCAGTATTGGACAGGTGGCAGCGCGGGCTGGAGCTACACAGAAGACACTTGAGAGTCGGATGCGTGCAGAGTTGGGCGCGCCGCCGGTGGTCGTCTATCGGCGTTTTCGGCTGAATTTGGCTCGGAAGCTGGTGGTTGAGACAGACTTGAGCGTGGCAGAAATCGCGCTTCGGTCTGGTTATCAGAGCCCAGCGGCGATGACGCGGGTGTTTAAAGAGACCTTTGGGATCACCCCGCGTGCGTTGCGCCAGAGCGGTTAGTTATCAGATGTACACCTGCTTAATGTGAGGCCGGCTGCGGCAGGTGCCAAGCTCTGGAGATTGTCGAAAGCTGAGGATTTAGCCTCAAGCAGCGACCAAGATTTTGCGTATTTGATACTGATACGCTGTGTTCAGGTGGCGTAGGGATCGCCCTCGGCATCCAGAATGGCTTTGAGTTCCTGCAGATGGCGCACATCCTGCTCCGGGTAGGCTTCAAGCTCCTGTGCCGTTTTCTCGGCGATGTCGTCTGACAGCACCCGCAAGGGCTGGCCGGTTTGCAGCGCGCGGATGTAGGTTTCAGCGGCGCGTTCGAAATAATAGAGCCTGTTAAATGTGTCTGCGACTGTATCACCGATGACCAAGACGCCGTGATTGCCCATGATCATGACCTTCTGTTTCGGATCGGTTAGCAGCGCGGCGCAGCGGGCGCCTTCGTCCTCAAAGGCCAAGCCGCCGTAGCCATCATCAATCACATAGCGGTTGAAGAAAGTGGCGCAGTTCTGGTCGATCGGGGGCAGGCGGGAGTCGGCCAAGCTGGCCAGCACAGTGGCGAAGATCGAATGCACATGCATCACACAGCGCGCGTGCGGGCAGGCGCGGTGGATGCCGCCGTGCAGGCCCCAGGCGGTGGGGTCCGGCGCATCAGGGCCGGTCAATGCGTCAGGGTTATTGGCGTCGACTTCGATCAGATCACTGGCGTTGATCCGTGCAAAGTGGCGCTGGTTTGGGTTCATCAAGAACCGTGTACCGTCCTCATTGATGGCGAGGCTGAAATGATTGGCGACGCCTTCGTGCATGTTGAGGCGGGCTGTCCAGCGGAAGGCGGCTGCGAGATCAACGCGCGCCTGCCAGTGTTCCATGTTGGGGCGAATGTTGGTGATGGCCATGATGTTTCTCTCCCTAAGATCACCTGAGCATGGCACAAATTTGCAGGTCTAAGACATTTGCGACGTCGCAAATGCACCTTGGGCGCAGGTAAATTGCGCGTGAGGGTTTCAAAATGTGCGAAAAACATCTTTTACAAAAGCTTCAAAACACAGCCGCTTGAACCTCCCGAAAACGCGTGGCACCTTGGGCCATGGAACATATGCAATTTCAAAGCTGGGCTGATCTGGCCCCACAGCTTGTCGCCGTCGCCGCAGGGCGTTCCCCTGCAGATCTCGTTATTCGCAAAGGCCAGTGGGTGAACGTACACACCCGTGAAGTGCTGCCGGATCATGACATTGCGGTCATTGCCGGGCGCATTGCCTATGTTGGGCCTGATGCGAGTCACTGTATTGGCGCAGATACAGAGGTCATTGAGGCGGAAGGGCGCTTTATGATCCCCGGTCTGTGTGACGGGCATATGCATATCGAAAGCGGGATGCTGACGCCTGCGGAGTTTGCTCGTGCGGTGATTGGGCATGGCACCACAACGATGTTCACCGACCCGCATGAGATCGCCAATGTGCTGGGCCTAGAAGGTGTAAAAATGATGCATGATGAGGCTCTGATGCAGCCCATCAACATCTTCACGCAGATGCCAAGCTGCGCGCCCTCAGCTCCTGGCCTCGAGACCACTGGTTATGAGATTGGTCCGGATGATGTAGCAGTAGCGATGAGCTGGCCGGGCATTATCGGGCTTGGGGAGATGATGAACTTCCCTGGTGTGATCAATGGGAGCCAGCAGATGCTGGCGGAGATTGCAGCGACGCAAAAAGCGGGCAAGACCGTCGGTGGGCACTACGCCTCTCCCGATTTGGGCAAGGATTTTCATGCCTACGCAGCGGGTGGGCCCGCGGACGATCATGAGGGCACATGTGAGGCAGACGCGATTGCGCGGGTGCGTCAGGGCATGCGTATGATGATGCGATTGGGCAGCGCGTGGTATGATGTGGAAACGCAGATCACCGCGGTGACCGAGAAAGGGCTGGATCCGCGTAGTTTCATCCTGTGCACCGATGATTGCCATTCCGGCACGTTGGTGAATGATGGGCACATGAACCGTGTGGTGCGCCACGCGATTGACTGTGGATGTGATCCGATTGTGGCTTTGCAGATGGCCACAATCAACACTGCCACGCACTTTGGTTTGGAGCGTGATTTAGGCTCTATTGCGCCCGGAAGACGGGCGGATGTGATCCTTACAAGTGATCTGAAGACGCTGCCGATTGAACATGTGATCGCGCGTGGCGTGACCGTGGCCAAGGCAGGTGAAGTGCTTGTGGATTGCCCGCATTATGATTGGCCAGTGCATGCGCGTCAGACGGTCAATCTTGGCCGTGCGCGGGTGGCGAAAGACTTTGAAGTTGGCGCTCCGGATGGCGCGACCCAAGTCACGGCCAATGTGATTGGCGTGATCGAGAACCAAGCCCCAACCAAGGCGTTGACTGCGGAGCTTTCTGTGGTTGACGCTGTCGTGGAAGGTGATCTCGCGCAGGATGTTTGCCAGATCGCTTTGGTGGAGCGCCACCGTGGCACCGGGGGCGTGACCAACGGGTTTGTGTCTGGCTTTGGGTATCAGGGCAAGATGGCGATGGCCTCGACTGTGGCGCATGACAGTCATCATATGATCGTGGTCGGGACTGACCGGGAGATGATGGCGAAAGCGGCCAATCGCCTGGGCGAAGTTGGCGGTGGTGTGACCGTCTTCAAAGATGGTGAGGAGATCGCCTTGGTGGAGCTGCCCATCGCGGGCCTGATGTCAGATGCACCGGCGATCGACGTGGCTGCCAAGGCGCAGAACATGGTTGAGGCGATGGAGGCTTGCGGCTGTACGCTCAACAACGCTTATATGCAGCATTCGCTGTTGGCTCTGGTGGTGATCCCGGAACTCAGGATTTCCGATCTCGGGCTGGTGGATGTGACCAAATTTGAAATGACCGACGTGATTAAGGCTGCGCAATGACCCCACAGAGTATTCCTGTACATTCCCCCGCTGTTCCCGCACCTGAAATGTTCACGGATGCAAAGGCGGCTGTAGATCGTCTGGAGGAGCTTTACACGATTGCGACCACCTATCTGTGTGATCAGTTCCGGCGCGCACTGCGCAAAGGGCCGGACGGGCATCGCATTCGCGCGTTTTATCCGGAAATTCGCATTATCACGACGAGTTTTGCGCAGGTAGACAGCCGTTTGAGTTTTGGCCACGTGGCGGAGCCCGGCGTGCATGCGGCAACCATCACCCGGCCGGATCTGTTTCGGCATTATCTGGAGCAGCAGATTGCTCTGCTTGTGGCCAATCATAAAGTGGGTGTGATGGTGGGAGTGTCGAGCACACCCATTCCGGTGCATTTCGCGGTGGCGGCGCGCACAGATATGACCGTGCCACAGGAAGGCGCTGCGGACTTCACGCTGCGGGATATTTTTGATGTGCCTGATCTGTCGACCACCAATGATGACATTGTGAATGGCACGGCTGCGCCGGACGAAAACGGTGTTGGGCCACTGGCTCCGTTTACGGCGCAGCGCGTGGATTACTCGCTTGCGCGATTGAGCCACTATACGGCAACGGACCCCGAGCATTTTCAGAACCACGTGCTGTTCACCAACTACCAGTTCTATGTGACCGAGTTCGAAGCCTATGCGCGTAGCATGCTCGCAGATGAAAAGAGCGGCTACACCAGCTTTGTCAGCACCGGAAATGTGGAGATTTCAGATGCGGAGACCCCAATTGCGCCGGTAGACAAGCAGCCGCAGATGCCAACTTACCACCTGAAGCGCGCGGATGGCTCTGGCATCACGCTTGTGAACATTGGGGTGGGCCCGTCAAATGCGAAGACGGCCACCGACCACATTGCCGTCTTGCGCCCGCACGCATGGATCATGGTGGGGCATTGTGCTGGTCTGCGCAATTCGCAGAGCCTGGGCGACTTTGTGCTGGCGCATGCGTATCTGCGTGAAGATCATGTGCTGGACGATGATCTGCCGGTTTGGGTGCCCATTCCGGCGTTGGCAGAAGTTCAAACGTCGTTGGAGGAGGCCGTAGTAAATGTCACGAAGCTCTCCGGATATGAGCTAAAACGCGTGATGCGGACTGGAACGGTGGCCACCATCGACAATCGCAACTGGGAGTTGCGAGAACATACCGGGCCTGTGCAAAGGCTGAGCCAAAGCCGTGCGATCGCGCTGGACATGGAAAGCGCAACGATTGCTGCAAACGGGTATCGTTTCCGCGTGCCATATGGGACATTGCTCTGTGTCAGCGACAAACCGCTGCACGGTGAACTTAAGCTTCCAGGAATGGCCAGCGACTTCTATAAGACGCAAGTGGCACGTCATTTGCTGATCGGAATTCGTGCCATGGAGCGATTGCGTGAAATGCCGCTTGAGCGTCTGCATTCGCGAAAATTGCGGTCTTTTGATGAGACGGCCTTTCTTTGACCCAACGGAAACTTGTGGAAAACCCATAAAAAACACGGTTTTTGGCATCACAATTTGTTGTGTTCACCCACCATATCCCGTTAAATGCCCGCCATGAGGCCCAACATTCGGGCAGACTAATGGAGACCTGAAATGGCAAAACCGATGACCAAGACCCAACTTGTTGCTGCTCTGGCCGAAGACATGGGTTCTGACAAGAAATCTGCAGGCGCAGCTCTGGAAGCTGTTTGCGCGCTGATCACCCGCGAAGTGTCCGCCGGTGGCGCAGTGACTCTGCCGGGTGTTGGCAAAATCTACTGCCGCGAGCGTCCAGAGCGCATGGTTCGCAACCCTGCGACTGGCGAGCAGATCAAAAAAGAAGCAGACAAGGTTGTGAAAATGACCATCGCCAAAGCGCTGAAAGATAGCGTGAACGGCTGATCGCTTTGATCACTGAATACGGAAAGGGTCGCTCTTGAGAGCGGCCCTTTTTGTTTGTGCAGCGCCATGCCGTCAAAGTTGCGCGCTGGGCGTAGATTGAGAGATGGCAATCTCTGCGTCGCTCATCTCTTCACCGATGCCTTCAAAGAGTGGCGTTGAGAGATAGCGCTCGCCGGTGTCTGGCAGCATGACGAGAATGTTTGCGCCTTCGGGGGCCTCCTTGGCAGCTTCGATCGCCGTTGCAAGTGTTGCGCCACCGGAGATTCCCGTGAAGATGCCTTCCTCAGCAGCGAGGCGTTTGGACCATGCGATCCCGTCCGGGCCGGCCACTTTGATCAGCTTGTCATAGCCGTTGTTGTCCAACGCTTCCTGAAGCACCCAGGGAATGAAATCCGGGGTCCAGCCCTGAATGGGATGGGGTTCAAAGGACGGGTGGCTTTCGGTGGCCTGATGCGCATCATTGCGGGTGTTTACATAGCCTGAGTCCACCAGTGCGGCGTTGGTTGGCTCAGATAAGATGATCTGGGTCTTAGGGCTTTCACGGCGCAGCACACGTGAAACACCTGCAACCGTGCCACCGGTGCCATAGCCCGTGACCCAATAGTCGAGCTGCTCACCTTCAAAATCATTGAGAATTTCGCGTGCCGTGGTGTTTTCATGCATGTCGGCATTGTCTGCCGTTTCAAACTGACTGGCCAGGAACCAGCCGTTTGCCTCTGCCAGTTCTTTGGCTTTGGTGTACATGCCAAAACCCTTTTGCGCCTTGGGTGTCAGCACGACCTTGGCGCCCAGAAACCGCATCAAACGCCGGCGCTCGACAGAGAAAGCTTCGGACATGGTGATCACCAGCGGGTAGCCTTTGGCGGCGCAGACCATGGCCAAACCAATGCCGGTGTTGCCTGATGTGGCTTCGACAACGGTTTGTCCCGGCGCCAGGCGCCCATCTTTTTCAGCGGCTTCAATGATATTGAGCGCCAGGCGATCTTTTACCGAGCCACCAGGGTTTGCCGCTTCGAACTTTACAAACATGTTCACGTGATTGGGCGCGATGCGATTTAGGCGCACAATGGGGGTGTCGCCGACAGTGTCCAGAATGCTGTCGTAGCGTTGTTTGCGGCCTTCTGTCTGTCTTGTCATGAGACTCTCCTCAAATTTGAGTGGTGCCAAAAAGGTAAGTGCTCGCCAATTGGTATGGTAGCGGCAACTGGCCGTCTTTCGAAATTAAGAACGGAGGATTGAGAGAGTGCTTGTGCCATGAGATCTGGTTCTGTGCCGGGCCAGTCGAAGCGGATCAGCGCTTTGAATTTATGATATTTCGAGAATGATTGGATTTGGCTGCGCTGTTGTTTGAGGGAGGACAAAATGTCGAACGCACTTTGTAGTGTCGCGACATTTTGGGGGGATTGCCCTCTACGAGCAGAGCTGGGCGCATTTTGCTTTCGTATCTGCTTGCCAATCCCTAAAAGTACTTCAAACAACACTTTGACTTCAGTTGGATAGGCTGAGGGCCGTGTTGTATGAAGGAGGCGGTTTCAGAAACTTCTAATGAACGACATTCTGGCGGGGTTGATCCATGCAGCCCATCTCATTTTTACTTTGGACGCGGATCTGATCGAGATTTCTGTTCGGTCGTTGCGTGTCACCCTGAGCGCCGTTGTGGTGTCGTCTCTCATAGGTTTGCCGTTGGGGTGCTGGCTCGCGGTTCAGCGTTTTCGGTTTCGCCGTTTGGTGATCGCAACCCTGAACGCATTGATGGGGTTGCCGCCCGTTGTGGTGGGATTGATTGTCTATCTGTTGCTGTCCCGTTCAGGGCCGTTTGGCGTGTTCGGGCTGCTGTTTACACCGACCGCAATGATCATTGCCCAAGTCGTTATTCTGACGCCTTTGATTGCGTCGATTTCTCATCAGGCGATCAGAGATCTGTGGGCTGAGTACCACGACCTGCTTATTTCCCTGAACACCACACGCAGGCAACGAATACTGACTCTGCTATGGGATGGGCGGCGTGCGCTGCTGACGGCATCGCTTGCTGGATTTGGCCGTGGGATCGGCGAAGTCGGGGCGATCATGATCGTGGGTGGCAACATTGATCATGCCACCCGTGTCCTGACCACTGCGATCTCTCTGGAAACCGGCAAAGGGAACTTTTCTCTCGCATTGGCGCTGGGGTTTGTTCTGATCGGTTTGGCAGTCGCTGTGAATTTGATCATTCATAGCCTCTCTCGTACGGAGGTGAGCGGGCGATGGTAGACGCAATTTTGCCTCTGAGTGTGGAAAATGCACAGGTCCGGCGGCGCGGAAAGGTTCTGGTTGGGCCGATTACGACCACTGTGTCTGAGACAGGGTTGAGCATTGTGATGGGCCCAAATGGGGCGGGGAAAACCACATTGCTGCGTCTGCTTCACGGTATGGAGCGCATTGCTCCGGGGGGGCAATTGAACTGGCAGGTGCCGGAGCCCAAAGCCCGTGGTCAGCAGGGATTTGTTTTTCAGGCGCCGATCATGATGCGACGGAGCGCTCTGGAGAATGTGGCGTATCCCTTGATCATACACGGTATGGCGCGCTCTGTGGCGCGCGACCGTGCGAAAGCGTGGCTTGCCCGAGTTGGATTACAGGGCAGTGCAGAGAAACGAGCGACGGTCTTGTCCGGAGGCGAGCGGCAGAAACTTGCCCTTGCCCGGGCATTGATCCGGCAACCCCAAATTCTGTTTCTGGATGAACCCTGTGCGAACCTAGATGGGCGCGCTACGCGTGAATTTGAGGCGTTGTTGCTGGAGATCCATCAAGAGGGCACGCGGATTGTGATGTCGACCCATGACATCGGTCAAGCGCGCCGGCTGGCGCAGGATGTCTGGTTTATTCATCATGGCCAGATCCTGGAAAAGACCCCTGCAGAAACCTTTTTTGAACACCCTGAATCCATGGAAGCGCGCGCATTCCTCCAAGGAGACATTATCGAATGAAACTCAGATCAATCTTTGTGATCGCCCTATGGGCCGCGGGCAGCGTTGCTGCACAGGCAGAGAGCCTTAAGGTGGCTGTCACGACATCGTTCCACAATTCTGGCCTTTCTGAGGTGTTGTTGCCGGAAATCAAAAAGGACACAGGGATCGAAGTGCAGCTCTTGGTGGTTGGCACAGGTCAGGCTTTGCGGCTTGGCGAAGCGGGGGATGTGGATGCCATTTTGGTACATTCCAAAGCCGCTGAAGAGAAATTTGTGCTTGATGGCTATGGGGTTCATCGACGCGAAATCATGTTTAATGATTTTGTTTTTGTCGGGCCATCTCAAGACCCGGCGGCCATCGCAGAGGCGGGATCGGCGGCTGACGCGCTTGCCCGCATTGCCGAGGGCGCGTTCCCATTTGTAAGCCGTGGCGACGACAGTGGCACCCACAAGAAAGAGCTGTCTTTGTGGACTGAAGCAGGCATCACTGGCGAAGAGCGCGCTGTTGACTGGTATAAAGAAGCCGGCGCGGGCATGGGGGCGTCACTCAACACGGCGTCGGGGCTGAATGCTTACATCATGTCGGATCGGGCGAGCTGGTTGAAGTTTGGAAACAAGGGCGATCTGGAGATGCTTTTTGCGGGCGATCCTGCGCTGTTCAATCAATATGCCTATCTTCCGGTGAACCCTGAAAAACATCCGCATGTGAAGGTCAAAACAGCGATGAAGTTGGAAGACTGGCTTGTCAGTGATCGCGCCCGCGACTTGATTGACGGCTATGTGCTGGAAGGAGGACGGCTGTTTGTGTTCAACGCAAAACGTTGAGACAGCCGCAGCTTATTCTTCTGGCACCGAATGAATCGCAAATTGCTCCAGCTCGGCATCGGCTGGGGCAATCGAGCGAAATTGCTCCCGCACGCCCGCGTCTGTTAATTCGCGCACCACTGTGAGCAGCGTGTTGGAGGCATGATCGGCGCACAGGTCTGCCATGTGCGCCAGCTCCTCAGCGGCCACAGGCCGGGCAGCTTCCAGAGACGGGGCGCCATAGATTTCGACAAAATGCTGTGCAAGGGCGTCTGTCAGGGCTTCGAGTTCGGCGGGTTCGATCGCCGTCACGGCCACAAAGGTCACGCGCCCGAAGGTTTCCACGCCCAGCCAGCCATTGGTGAAAGCTTGCCGCGCCTTGCCGGTGAGATCTGCGTCCGACCAATTGGAGAACTCAAAGCCACCGCTGATGGCCCATTCTCCCGTGCGCGCTGGGTTGTGATAGACCCTCTGGTCGCTTTCATCAAAGTGGATGGCACGTGCGAGCAGCATCAATTGTTTCCTTCCAAAAGGGTTGTGAGGGGGAGCAGACGGGTGTCTTGATCGCTGCGCAGCATGGCGCCGAAGCGTTCGTCGGTGCCGACGAAAGTGCCCGTTTCCAGGGTGTCGCCGATCGTCCAGTGCACTTCTTCGCCGAGATTGTGGGCAAGGCCGCGCCATTCGCCATTGAGGGCTGCGAGGCCATCGTCTTCCATGCGGTTGATCCAGACAAGAGAATGGCGGACCCAGGCGCTGAGCAGATCTTCGGGGGGGATGTCGACACAGCCCTCTTCATAGAGGGCTGTTTGATCAGGTGTGTCCCCCGGCGTGTCTGCGTTGGCCGGGATCAGGGGCAGTTCGAGGCCGACCACAATCCAGTCGGGCATGGCGTTGGTATCTTCTGTTGAAGCCGCCACGCGCAGCTGACCGCAGCGTGCACCATTCACCAAAATACCGCCCGGCCATTCCAAATGTACAGCGACCTCGGGCGGGGCCAGGGCACCCAGCGCATTTTGAAAGCCGATGGCACAGCTGATCAGCACGGGCATGGCTTCGCTCAAGGTGACTTCAGGGGCAAAGACAATCGCAGCGCGCAGCTGGTCGGCGGCCAGATTATAGACCACCAACCCCGCATCACAGCCCATGATGGCCTGTGTCTGCGCCTTGGCAAAGGGATCCGCCGCACCCGAAAGCGCGAGGCCTTCAAAGAGCGGCGGGAATTGCGGTGCTGCCCTCATGCGGTGCCATCCGCAATCAGTTGACGCGCCAGTTTGCGGAAGACCTGTGCTTGCGGTGAGTCCGGCTTGGAGACAACAATCGGTGCCCCGCCATCCGCGGCCAGACGGATATCCATCGCCAGAGGAATTTCTGCCAGCAGCGGCACGTTCAACTTTTCGGCTTCCGCCGCGACGCCACCATGGCCAAAGACATGTTCTTCGTGCCCACAATTGGAGCAGATATGGGTGCTCATGTTTTCGATCATGCCCACGATGGGTGTGCCGAGTTTTTCAAACATGTTGATGCCTTTGCGGGCATCCAAAAGCGCGATATCTTGCGGGGTGGAGACCACAAGCGCGCCGGTGAGCTCTGCTTTTTGCGCGAGCGTCATCTGCACATCGCCGGTGCCAGGTGGCAGATCGACGATTAGCACATCGAGCGCACCCCATTGCACCTGATTGAGCATCTGTTGCAGGGCGCCCATCAGCATGGGGCCACGCCAGACCACAGCTTCTTCTTCGCGGGTCATGAGGCCGATCGACATCATGGTCACGCCGTGGTTGCGCATGGGGAGAATGGTTTTGCCATCCGGGCTTGCAGGGCGGCCAGAGACACCAAGCATGCGCGGCTGTGAGGGGCCGTAGACATCGGCATCCAGTAGGCCAACCCGCCGACCTTCGACGGCCAAAGCGGCGGCGAGATTCGCTGAGACCGTGGATTTGCCCACGCCGCCTTTGCCTGAGGCGACGGCAAGAATACGGTCGATGCCGGGAATTTTTTGCGGGCCTTGGGGCTGGCTGGGACGGGAGGGTTTGAGATCGGGCGGCGGGGATTTCGCCTCATGTGCGGTCATGACAATGGCCACTTTGGAAACCCCTTCAAGCGCGTTCAGGCGGCTTTCAATGTCGGCCTTGATCGGCTGCATTGCCTGTGCGCGCGATGGGTCGATTTCCATCACAAATCGCACCTCGCCATTGTCCACAGAAAGCGCACGCACCATGCCCGAGGCCACCAGATCGCTGCCAGAAGCAGGGTCAGTGAAGTCTTTGAGAATATTTAGAATGTCGTCGCGGTTAGGCATTCATTCACGTCCTTTGATTTCGCCGGTGACCACATGCTCCATCTCCACTCCATCGATGGTGAGCACCATCTTGGCATTGAATGTCTTTCCTGCGGTGGCCTCAGCCCCCGCCGCGCGCATGGCTTCCTCGATGGCCTGCTGGCTTGTCACGCCAACCTGCTTCAGGAACTTGCGCATACTCATGTTGAAATCGTCGCTCATTGCGGTGTCCTTTGCTAAAACGCGCGTCTTAGGCGCGCGTGTTGACGCGAGCCGTGAGCCGCGCCTAGGTTTGCTACATGGTGATATCTCGGATGGCACGATGGGTTTTGGCAATGGCGATCAGCATCGCCGCCATGGCTGGTGCCGCTTTGGCGCAGGGGAAAACCACCACGCTTTATGTCGCGCCGCACCTCATCGAAACTGGTGTGATCAAATTTATGATGCCACGGTTCATGCTTAAGCACGGGGTGCGGGTCACGCTGGTGGAGGATGTCAGCGTGGGTGCTGCGGCGCTGGTGGCAGATGGGCAGCGCGCGGTTTTTTCCAAAGATGGCGTGACCTATGGGCTGACTGTTTCCAACGCAGATGATGTTCATATGGCCACCTTTGCCAAATGGCTGACCGGAGAGGTCGGTCAGCGCACGGTGCTGACGTACAAACGAGATGGCGCAGAGATTTTTGCGCCCCCGGTTGTCACCGAAGCTGCGGTTGAGGCGACGGTGTTTGACGGGGACGCCACGCGCGGGGCGGATCTGGCGCTTACGGCTTGTGGTCGTTGCCATGTCGTAGGTGAGGCCAACCGGATGTCGGGCATCGGCTCCACCCCCAGTTTCGCTGTCTTGCGCAGTTTGGCGGATTGGGAGGAGCGTTTCGCGGCCTTCTATGCGCTGAACCCGCATCCGGCATTCACGGTGATCCCGGATTTGACCGAGCCGTTTGACGAAACCCGGCCGTCGCCCATCAGTCCGGTCACTCTCAGCCTTGAGGAGCTGGAGAACATCCTGGCTTATGCCGCGACGGTGGTTCCGGCAGATTTGGGGAAGCCGATTGCGCATCAGTGATCCCGGCGCTTGCTGAAGTAATCCTCAGATGTACGCACGCGCGGGCGATCTGCTGCCGCAAAAGGATTGCTGGGCTGATGGAACTGCGCGTTCACACGGCAATCATCACACATCTGGATCATCCGCGCCGCATCTGAGGTGGCGAACATGGCGTGTTTGCCTGCGAGTTTGTCCATGATGCGTTCGATGGTGGATTTCACCCCAAACGGCGTGCCGCATTCCACACATTCAAAGGGCTCTTCTTCATGCACAACCTGTTGGGTGAGCGCAGCATCTGAGGTGTCGAATTGGGGCACCAGAGAGATCGCGTTTTCGGGGCAGACGTTGGCGCAGAGGCCGCATTGCAGGCAGGCGTCCTCCTGAAAGCGCAGCTGCGGCTTGTCGGGGTTGTCTCCCAGTGCGCCTGCCGGGCAGAGCGACGCGCAGGACAGGCACAATGTGCAGGCGTCTTTGTTCACCAGTACGGCACCGTATGGTGCGTTTTCTGGCAACTCAATTGGGGCGTCGAGCGCTGGCTGTAGCGCCTTTGCGGCCAATCGCGTGACTTGCCGGCGATTGCCAAGAGGCAGTATTGGAGTTTCCACCTCAATAGCTGGTGAGGCGCTATAGAGCATATCGCAGAGCGCGGTTGGCTCCTGTGGCTCCAGCAGGCGGAGAACACCAGATGTGCCGCAGAGAGCCTGAGCCAGAGAAAGTTCCGTATCGAGTGCGCTGCGGTCTGTTGTTGGGGACACCAGAATGTCCACGCTTGCAAAGCCGCTGGCGAGGCTCGCGAGCATTTCGGCATGGCCAAAGCCGCTGACGCGTTCAAGGTCCATCGGGATAACATCCGCAGGCAGGCCGCGATCAAATCGTGCGGCAAGCGCGATCATCTCTGCGCCGAAACTGCGGTCATGCACCAGAAGGCGCGGCGCGGTGCCGCCCGCAGAGCGATAGGCCTCTGCCAGAGCGTTGATGCGGGCAAAGAGCGCGCTTGTGGGCGGGTCATCATAGGTGATTGCGCCAGAGGGGCAGAGCGCCGCGCAGGCACCGCATCCGGCGCAGATGTTTGGATCGATATCCACATGATCGCCTGCAGGGTGGATTGCAGAGGTCGGACAAGCGTCCAGACACTTGGTGCAAGCTGTTTGTTCCGCACGTGAGTGCGCGCACAGGTTCGGCTCAAGTGCCAAATAGAGCGGTTTCTCGAAGGTTCCGACCAAATGGGAGGCTTCGAGGATAGCGGCGTGCACGGCGGACAGGCTGTTTGGATCGGCACTCAGGTAGCCTTCGCGTTTTTCCGGGGCAGGCACCAATGCCGGTTCACCGCGCAGATCAAGGATGATGTCGCAGGTGGTTTGTGCGCCGTCACGCGGGTCGCCGAATTTCAATGCGCCCCGTCCGCCGGGTTCAAGTTGTTGTAGTGCGTCGATGCGAACCTCGAACTGACCGAGGGCGCCGGAAACACGTTTGATTCGGCCTGCGATCACGTCGCAACTGCGATCCAAAGGCGTGTCGCTGCCGCTAGGGACCAGCACGGTGACGCTGAGAAACTCTGTGAGCTGGCGGGCCGCAGTTATGGCGACATCTGGCGCGCCCAAGATCAGGCACTGGCCTTCCGATGTGATGTCGTAGGTTTTTGTCTCCGGGGATGGGCGCAGCGCATCTGCGAGTAAAGCAGCCATTTTGGGCGTCGTTTGATCGGTCTGATCTGACCATCCTGCCCGGTCGCGGAGGTCCACACACAGGGGCGGCTCAAGGCCAAGATCGTCGGCAAGTTCGACGAAGAAGTCTTGCTCTTGCTGGCAAGCGACGATGGCGTTTTCGCCTCCGCCCGTTGCTTGCAACAACTCTGCGGCCTGGGGGGCTTGCGTGGTGCAAAGGCCGCTGTGAACTTTTGAACATGTCACTCCGGTTGAAGCAGACAAAGGCGCGCCTTCCAGTGCAAAGCTGTTCGAACAATTACACAATATCAAAGTCTTGGACATGTCTTCCTCCCGTATTCGACGCTGGATTTCTCGCCGAACGCTTCAAAGAAATGCATGAATCTCAGGTGCCGTAAAGCCTTACAAACATGACAAAAATCGTCGGGTAGAGGCTTGCAAGACCAAGTGATTCTATAGGTCTTTGAGGGCGTGTGGACAATCTGACCACGCTTTACCCCGGGGCAGCGCGCGCGGGATCAAAATGTCCAGTTTCGACCGACAATGAGCCGGGATTTACGTTTTCCTTTTGTGATTTCACATCGGCAGGGGATCATAGGGATGCGCCGAAAAAAATTCTGGGCGCGGGAGGAGAACTAAAGCCGCATGCGTAAAGCGCCGGTTTCATTGCCACTGGGCATCGTTATTCGTAGGACACCCTCGGTAAACCGTTGGGTGCCTTTTGCGTGGCAAGCTGTTGCTGTGCTCCCCGGCGCGGCGCAGGCCGATTGGCAGGTGTTGCGAGAGGAAGGTGAGGCAGTCGAATTTCATGCCGCCACGGTGCCTCTGGAATTGTGGCACACAGATACGGAGGCGTATCTTGCCACGTTGTCCGCACGAGTGCCCTCAATTGGCGTCGTGATGCGGGAGACCGAAGACCCTGACGCGGAGCACCCATACGAAATCTTGCTTGCGACGGCTTCGGCTTATGAATTCCAAGACTACGCGGACAGCGGTGAGGAACTATTGGAACTGGTGCCTATGCCAGAGGGGCTGGTTGCGTTCCTGCGCGACTTTGTTCAGGCGCATCATGAAGAAGAGATTTTTGTGAAGCGACGTCGTGATAAGAAACGCATCGATTTGATGGAAGATGGGCGCGGCGATGCGCGGATTTCGCAGTTGAGTGACGTTTTTCGGGCGCCACGCACTGGGAGGCCACATTGAGCCGGGGTGGAGATTTCTGGGCGCGCCGCAAGGCTGCTGTGGCGGAGGAAGCTGCCGAAGCAGCTTTGGTTGCGGAACAGCAGGTGCTCGCGCAAGAGCATGCGGTTCTTGAGGAAAAGACAGACGCTGAGATTTTGGCGGAATTGGAGTTGCCGGACCCTGATGCGCTGGAGCAAGGCGATGATTTCACCGTGTTTCTTGCAAAAGCGGTGCCAGAACGCATTCGCCGCCGCGCACTGCGCAAACTTTGGCTGACCAATCCGGTTTTGGCCAATCTGGATGAGCTGGTCGATTATGGTGAGGACTTCACCGACAGCGCGATGGTGATCGAGGGCATGCAGACCGCCTATCAAGTGGGCAAAGGCATGCTGAAACATGTGGAAGAAATGGCCCGTCAGGCGGCGGAGAAAGAGGCTGCTGAGGCGGGATCTCTCGTCGAAGCTGAGGCCGCCGATGACGCGGTCGAAGATGTGACTGAGGTGTCGCCAGTAGAGATGGAAGAAATGCGGGATGGCGGCTTAGAGGGAGCCCCGGTAGCGATGGCGTTTGAGGGCGAAGATGCAGAAATTGCAAGCGGTGTCGCCGAAGCCGCGGAGCCGGACCCCGTAGCCCCCGTGCGCCGCCGCCTGCGGTTTGAATTTGCAGGAATTGAACAGACTGAGGGGATGACACAGGAATGAGCGAAGCCGTCAAGGATACTGTGATCGCTGAAGAGGATCTGCTGCGCGCGGATCTTTATGACTTTCTTGCTGCGTTGCTATCAAGCCCGCCTGACACAGCTTTGCTGCAGCGTGCCGCGGGACTTGGCGGCGATGATAGCGAACTGGGGCGCGCCATCAGTACGCTTGCGCGTATTGCCAAAGCAATGAAAGAGACGGCTGTCGAGCGTGAGTTCAATGCGCTGTTCATCGGTTTGGGGCGTGGCGAGTTGATGCCCTTTGCCTCTTATTACCTTACGGGGTTCCTTAACGAAAAACCGCTCGCCACGCTGCGTTCGGATATGGCCGGTTTGCGGATTACGCGCGCGCCGAACGTATACGAACCCGAAGACAATATTGCGAGCTTGCTGGAAATGATGGCCGGGATGATCCGGGGCCGTTTTGGCGCACCTGTGCCGTTGGGGCGTCAGAAGGATTTCTACTTCACCCACATCGCGCCCTGGGCCGAGCATTTCTTCAGCGATTTGGAAGCGGCACAGAACTCAGTGTTCTATGCCCCTGTGGGCACTGTGGCCAAAGCGTTCCTTGAGATTGAGACACAAGCGTTCCGCATGGGGGCGGAGTGAACGTAAACCGAAACGTCGGGCCCCAACCGACATGAAGAAGGAGCAGACCATGAGCCAGCCAGAGGAAAAAGGCGCCAGCCGGCGTGATTTTCTGAAGCTCGCCACGACGGCAGCCCCAGCTGCAGCCGCAGTGGTGGCGCTTTCGCCTGATACGGCGGAAGCCCAACCGGCTGATCTGTCCAGCAACAAGATGCAGGACACCGCGCACACCCGCGCATACCTCGATAGCGCCCGGTTCTGATCGGACGGTATCCCCGCCCCCGACCACCGGTTGCGTGACGCCCACCGGTCGGGATCAAGGAAGTACCTAGCAAGTTCCCGATAAGGGACAGCAAGGGAGGAAACTATGCTTAGGAAAAAGACCAACGGGGTTGCGCGACGCCCCCAGCGGACAAGTATCCTGTCTGTCGCAGCTGAGAAAGCTGTGGACCGCCGCACATTCTTGCGCGGATCCGGCCTCGCCATCGGCGGGTTGGCAGCAATAGGTGCCACTGGAGGCACCGTCACTCAGGCGCAAGCCCAAGACGCCGCAAACACTGCCGTTCAAACAGTCAAATCCGTCTGCACCCACTGCTCTGTGGGCTGTACGGTTGTGGCTGAAGTGCAAAGCGGCGTTTGGGTCGGTCAGGAACCAGGTTGGGACAGCCCGTTCAACCTTGGCGCCCATTGCGCGAAAGGCGCTTCAGTACGTGAGCACGCCCATGGCGAACGCCGTCTGAAGTATCCGATGAAAAAAGAGGGTGGTGAGTGGAAACGCATCAGCTGGGAACAGGCGATCAACGAGATCGGCGACGGCATGATGAAGATCCGCGAAGAAAGTGGCCCGGACAGCGTTTATTGGCTCGGCTCTGCCAAGCACAACAACGAACAGGCCTATCTGTTCCGTAAGTTTGCCGCCTATTGGGGCACAAACAACGTGGATCACCAGGCGCGTATCTGTCACTCCACCACGGTTGCAGGTGTTGCAAACACATGGGGCTACGGCGCCATGACCAACTCCTACAATGACATTCACAATTCCAAAGCCATCTTCATCATTGGCGGCAACCCAGCCGAAGCCCACCCGGTTTCGCTGTTGCACGTGCTGCGCGCGAAAGAGCGCAACAACGCACCGCTGATCGTATGTGACCCGCGCTTTACCCGCACGGCGGCGCATGCGGATGAATATGTGCGTTTCCGTCCCGGCACCGACGTGGCGCTGGTTTGGGGCATCCTGTGGCACATCTTCGAAAACGGTTGGGAAGATAAAGAGTTCATCCGCACCCGTGTTTGGGGGATGGATCAGATCAAAGAAGAAGTGGCCAAGTGGAATCCGGAAGAAGTTGAACGCGTCACAGGCGCGCCGGGGGAACAGCTGCGCCGCGTCGCACGCCAGATGGTGAACAACCGTCCTGGCACTGTGATCTGGTGCATGGGTGGCACACAGCACACCAACGGTAATAACAATACGCGTGCGTATTGTGTGCTGCAGTTGGCGCTGGGCAATATGGGCACAGAGGGTGGCGGCACCAACATCTTCCGCGGCCACGACAACGTGCAAGGCGCAACGGACCTTGGCGTTCTGTCCCACACGCTGCCCGGCTACTATGGCCTGTCCGCAGGCGCATGGGCGCACTGGGGCCGTGTCTGGGGTGAAGATGGTGATTGGCTGAAAGGCCAGTTTGCGACCACCACCGGTGCTGACGGCAAAGAGAAGTCGCTTCAGAACCTCACCGGGATTCCGGTGTCGCGCTGGATCGACGGTGTGCTGGAAGATCCAGAGAACATGGACAACCCCGACAAAGTGCGGGCCATGGTGCTTTGGGGCCACGCGCCGAACTCGCAGACACGCGGTAAAGAAATGAAAACAGCGATGGAGAAGCTGGACATGCTGGTCGTTGTCGACCCGTTCCCAACCGCTTCTGCTGTTATGCAAGACCGCACCGATGGCGTGTATCTTCTGCCGGCCTGTACGCAGTTTGAGACCCGTGGGTCCGCGACCGCGTCCAACCGCTCTTTGCAGTGGCGTGATCAGATCATTGAACCGCTGTTTGAGAGCAAGCCGGACCATGAGATCATGGGGCTCTTTGCCAACAAGTTTGGCTGGGCAGACCGTTTCTTCCGCAACATCGAAATGGAAGACGAGAACACCCCGAATGTGGAAAGCATCACCCGTGAGTTCAACGCTGGTCTGTGGACGATTGGCTACACCGGTCAGTCGCCTGAACGCATCAAGCTGCATATGGCAAACCAGCACACCTTTGACCGCACGACGCTGAAAGCGAACGGTGGTCCGGCGGATGGTGACTACTATGGTATGCCGTGGCCATGCTGGGGCACGCCAGAGATGAAGCACCCGGGCACGCCAAACCTCTATGACATGTCCAAACGTGTCTCTGAGGGTGGTTTGACCTTCCGCGCCCGCTTTGGTGTAGAACGTGACGGTGACAACCTTCTGGCCGAAGGTGTGGCAAGCCTCGATTCCGAAATTCAGGATGGCTATCCAGAATTCACAATGCAGATGCTGATGGATCTGGGTTGGGATGGCGATCTGACGGATGAAGAGCGTGCTGCGATCGATGCGGTGGCCGGACCCAAGACCAACTGGAAAACCGACCTGTCAGGCGGCATCCAGCGGGTGGCGATCAAGCACGAATGTGCGCCATTTGGGAACGCGAAAGCCCGTGCCGTGGTTTGGACCTTCCCGGATCCTATCCCGCTGCACCGCGAGCCGCTCTACACCAACCGTCGTGATCTGGTGGCGGATTATCCGACCTATGAGGATCGGAAATTCTATCGTCTGCCAACCATGTACGCCTCGATCCAGAAACAGGACTTCAGCAAGGACTATCCGCTGATCCTGACGTCCGGGCGTCTGGTGGAATACGAAGGTGGCGGGGATGAAACCCGTTCCAACCCTTGGCTGGCCGAACTGCAGCAGGACATGTTTGTCGAGATCAACCCGCGTGATGCGAACAATCTCGGTGTGCGTGATCAGGCGCAGGTGTGGGTCGAAGGTGCCGAAGGGGCCAAGGTCAAAGTGATGGCCATGGTGACCGAACGCGTCGGCGAAGGTGTGGTCTTCATGCCGTTCCACTTTGCGGGCCATTTCGAAGGAGAAGACCTGCGGAGCAAGTATCCGGCAGGGGCCGATCCATATGTGTTGGGCGAAGCCACCAACACGGCGCAGACCTATGGCTATGACAGCGTGACTCAGATGCAGGAGACCAAAGCGACTCTCTGCAAAATCTGGGCAGCATAAGGAGGAAGAGAAATGGCACGAGCGAAATTTCTCTGCGACGCGGAACGTTGCATCGAATGCAACGCCTGCGTCACGGCCTGTAAGAACGAGCACGAGGTGCCTTGGGGCATCAACCGGCGTCGCGTTGTGACAATCAACGACGGTACACCGGGTGAGCGTTCGATTTCTGTGGCATGCATGCATTGTTCAGACGCGCCTTGTATGGCGGTCTGTCCGGTGGATTGCTTCTATCAGAACGAAGAAGGTGTGGTGCTGCACTCCAAAGACCTGTGCATTGGCTGTGGCTATTGCTTCTACGCGTGTCCGTTTGGCGCGCCGCAATATCCGCAGGCAGGCAACTTTGGCAGCCGCGGCAAGATGGACAAATGCACCTTCTGTGCAGGCGGGCCGGAAGAGAACCACTCCACTGCGGAATTCGCCAAATATGGCCGAAACCGCATCGCGGAAGGCAAGCTGCCGATCTGTGCGGAGATGTGTTCCACCAAAGCCCTTTTGGCGGGTGACGGGGATGTTGTCTCCGCGATCTACCGCGAACGCGTTGTGGCGCGCGGTTTTGGCACCGGCGCCTGGGGCTGGGGCACCGCTTATGAGCAAAAAGGCGGCTGATACCGTCTAAATCACCGGCGGCGGGTTTTCTTGCCGCCGGATTGATACTTTGAAGACTTCTTCATGCGCGGTTTTGGGCACAGCTCTGACCCCATGGTTTCAGATAAAATGAGGATGTGATGCGCGCGCTTCTCTGGATGGCTCTTTCGTTCATGTTGGCATTGCCAGCTTTGGCTCAAGACACGACACCTGATCGCAGCTTAACGGGCGGCGCTCAGACGCTCGAAGATATTATGGCACGGCAGCGTGGTGAAAAGCTTGATGACAGTTTCCGGCGCGATGCGACTGGCCAAGGCAATGTCGAAGCGTTGATAGGACAGCTGGGTACGCGCGGGGTTGCCTCAGATTCCGAAGTGTTTCGTGCGTTGCGCTACGGCAGTGCAAACACAACAACACAAGCCAGTGGCCCAACCAGTACTTTGCTTATTCAAGACAGCGGTATGACCTGGCTCACGTTCCGTGAAGGGCCTTTGATCCAATATGGGTTTTATCTGCTGGGCGGCATGACAGCAGTGATTGCCTTGTTTTGGCTGGTCCGTGGCAAGATCTTGATCGAAGGCGCAAAGACAGGCCGCAACATCATTCGGTTTTTGGCAATCGAACGCTTTGCGCATTGGTTGATGGGGATATCTTTCATCATTCTGGGGATTACGGGCCTGGTACTGCTGATTGGGCGCAAGTTTATCATCCCATGGATGGGACACGAGGCCTATGCCTCGATCGCTTTGGCCGGGAAGTGGGTGCACAACAACATTGCATGGGCGTTTATGCTTGGCCTGCTCATGGTGTTTGTCATGTGGGTACACCACAATATTCCGGACCGTACGGATCTCAAATGGCTTGCCAAAGGGGGCGGTCTTTTTGCCAAAGGTGTGCACCCACCTGCCAAGAAATTTAATGCCGGACAAAAGATCATTTTCTGGTCTGTGATCGTGTTGGGAGTTTCGATTTCAGCTTCGGGTCTTGCACTGCTCTTTCCGTTTGAGCTGCCGATGTTTGCCAAGACGTTCAACGTTTTGAACATGCTCGGCCTGCCCCAGCTGATCACAGGAGCGCCCTTGCCAGAGGTTTTGTCTCCCTATGAGGAAATGCAACTTAGCCAGATCTGGCATGGCGTCATTGCCTTTGTGTTCATCGCCATCATCATTGCCCATATCTATTTAGGGTCTGTCGGGATGGAAGGTGCCATTGATACAATGGCGACGGGCGAAGTGGATGAGCAATGGGCCAAAGAGCACCACTCCATCTGGTATGAAGAAGAGCTAGCCAAAGCGCAGGCGAAAACCGCGGCTGATCAGGCAACCCCAGCGGAGTGAATATGCGGGGCGTTGCGCTGTGTCTTGGGATGCTTTGTTGGGCGGTGAGCGCGGTGGCTGGGGAGTTCTTTCAGCTCACCGGACACGGTGGTCCGATCAAGGGGATCGCGGTTTCTCCGGATGGGGGTGCGATCCTGACCGCGAGCTTTGACAACTCTGTCGGTTTGTGGCGGGATCAGGCGCCGCAATGGCTTGAGGGGCATGAGGCTGCAGTCAATTCGGTTGCTTTTCTCACCAACACCGCAGCGGTTTCCGCTGGAGACGACTTTGCTGTTCGGCTTTGGAACTTAGAGACAGGACAGTCTCAGATATTGGGCCATCACAAAGGCAAGGTCATGTCGTTGCGTGTTGCCCCGGATGGCAAGGCGTTTGCGAGTGCGAGTTGGGATGGAACCGTTGGCCTCTGGTCGCTGCAAGGCGCAGCGCCGCGTTTTCTTGAAATTGGGAGCAACGTCAATGATGTGGCCTTCGCAGAAGGAGGCACTGCGCTTTTCACAGCGTCTTCTGATGGCAAGATACGTCTCTATGACACCCAAAGCGGTGACCTGCGCCAGTTGTTTCTCTCCAATGGTTTTGGCGTGAACACTTTGGTTTTGAGGGAAGAGCTGGGCTGGCTTGCTTTTGGGGCCGTGGATGGTGTGACCAAAGTGATTTCCTTGAAGAGCGCGGAGCTGATCAAAGACATTACATTGGAACGCCGTCCAATCCTTGCGATGGCAGCGAGCCCCATGGGCGATCATCTCGCGGTTGGAGATGGGGAGGGCTATATTTTGATGCTGAATACCGCAGATTGGACCATTGCCAATGACATCAAGGCGACGCACCGTGGCCCGATTTGGGCGCTTGCCTTCTCGGCTGATGGGGAGAACATTCACGCGGGGGGGCTGGATGAGGCGATGTTCAGTTGGCCGCTTTCGGATCCTGAAGATGCGCCTCGTATGGTCGCCGAAGGGCGAGACTTCTTGAATGGAAATGACAGCGGCTCAAATGGCGAGCGCCAGTTTCAGCGCAAATGTTCCATATGCCATACGTTAACAGGTGACAGCGCCAGACGCGCGGGCCCAACACTCAAAGATGTTTTTGGGCGACAAGCGGGGACAGTTTCTGACTATAGCTATTCAGAGACTTTGCTGACGTCTGATGTGGTTTGGACAGACCAAACCATTGATGCGCTTTTTGATTTGGGGCCGGACGTGTATATTGCGGGAACCAAAATGCCGGTTCAACGCATCACCCGCGCCGAAGACCGCGCAGATTTGATCGCTTATCTGCGCCTATACAGTGATATTGAGGACTGAGGATATGAAAGTGTTTTTCTTGGCTTGTGCCGCAGTGGCAGCCATTTCCGTGGCGGCCTATTTTGGTCTGCATGCCATCGGTTTTTCTGCCAGCGATGTTGCCAGTGGAACAGCGGTAAGGTTGGATTGATCCGATGAACCAAATAGACCGCGCACCAGCCCCTTCAAAACGGCCATCAGAATTCGGCATTGGCCTGTCGACTGCGTCCGTTTTGGTGGTGGATGATGAGCCGGGAATCCGAAACTTCATTGTGAAGATTTTGGATCCGGTTGTGGGGCGCATTGAGCAGGCTGCAAACACAGATGTGGCGAGCCGCCTGTTGGATCAAAACCACTTTGACATTGTCATTCTGGACAATGTGATGCCGGGTACAACCGGACTTGAGTGGTTGAGCGAGCAACGCAAGCTTGGTTTTTTCGCCGACACCATTCTGATCACGGCTTTTGCAGACATGGACACCGCGATCGAAGCGATGCGAGCTGGTGCCGTTGACTTTGTGTTGAAGCCGTTCCGGTCCAATCAGATTTTGAATGCGGTGGCGCGTTGCGTTGATCGGGTGAACTTGCGCCGTGAGAACTATCTCTTGAAGTATGAGCTCGCCGCAGGAAATGAGCAGGTGCGCGCGCGCCTTTTGGGCAGTTCATCCCAAATCGAAAGCATTCGGACCACAATGGCACGTGCCGCTCCATTGCCGACGCCGGTGTTGCTGACTGGGGATACTGGCACCGGCAAAGAGGTTGCTGCGCGTGCGCTGCACATGATGTCGTCGAGAGCTGATAAACCGTTTGTGCCCATCAACTGTGCCACGATTGCGGGCGATATGATCGAACATGAGTTGTTTGGCTATATCCGACAGGATGCGGCGGGGCGGACAGTGCGCCATGATGGGGTGTTTATGAATGCCAATGGTGGCACGCTTTACTTGGATGAAATTGTAGAGCTGCCACTGCCGGTTCAAGCGGCATTGTTGCGGGTGGTGGAGCATCAGAAAATTCGCCCTGTGGGATCATCCCGTGAAGTCCCTCTGGATTTGCGGTTTTTGTTTGCCACCAATGCCGATCCAGAAGACGCGGTCAAAGATGGCCGGTTGCGGGAAGATTTGTATCATCGCATCAATGTTTTAAACATTCAGATGCCGCCGCTGCAAAACAGAGATGGCGACCTGAAAGAACTCGCTTTGATGTTCTTGCAGCAAATCTCAAAATCCCTCGGCGTGCCGCCGCTCACCTTGTCGGAGGGCGTGTTGCTGAACATGGCGCGCTATGACTGGCCCGGAAACGTACGTGAGTTGCGCAATCTGATTGAACGTTCCCTGATTGTGGGAGAGTGGCCCGCTGAATTTGCCGCCAATGGCGCAGAAGAAGAGGTGGCAGCGGTGGACAGCCTTGCAGCAGTGGAGCGTCGCCACATTTTAACAGTGCTTGCAGCGTGCGACGGAAATCGGGCAGAGGCTGCGCGGCGATTGGGGATTTCTCGCAAAACCATCGATCGCAAATGCGCGATGTGGAATGACTGATACCCAGCTCAAGAACGCGGGCCTTTCTAAAGAGCGCATGTTTCGCTGGCTTCCGCGTCGTCGATCAGCATCGGTGCGCATGCGCCTATTGGCGATTGCCCTGTTACCGACGGTGGTGATCATGCCACTGTTTTTCATAGTCACGGCGGTCAATTGGTCCTCCAGATTCGACAACTTGCTGATCGCAAAAGTGAATGGCGAGCTGACCATCGCAGATCAGTATCTGTCTCAGCTTCTTGAAAACAGCGATTTGCGGATGCAGGCACTCGCAGCTTCCGCGGATTTTGTATCGCATGTGCGTGCTGATGATCATGACGGTATCGCGCGTCTTTTGCAGATACAGCGCACCCGCCTTGGATTGGACTTTCTTTATTATCTTGCGTCAGACGGCGGCGTGATTTCTTCGCCAAGATTTTCTGACGACAGGGGAATGGCGCAATGGCCGGTTGTCTCTCAGGCATTGGCGGGCATTGGATCAGCCCAGATAGACGTTTTTTCAGCTGCTGATCTGGCGAAGATTTCATCCGATCTTGCCGAGCTTGCGCGCATCAAATTGGTACCAACCGAAGCGGCTGTGCCGACTGAGCGGGTCGAAGAGACGCGCGGTATGGTCGTGCACGCAGCAACGCCTGTGTCTGAAGGTGGGCGTCATGGCGCTTTGGTGGGAGGGGTGCTGCTTAATCGAAATCTGACATTCATCGATACAATCAATGACTTGGTCTATCCTGTTGCAAGCCTGACCGAAGGCAGCCAGGGCACGGCGACCCTGTTTTTGGACGATGTGCGTATTTCCACCAACGTGCGTCTTTTTCAAGATGAGCGGGCCTTGGGCACGCGGGTTTCAGCGGTTGTGCGTGCGGCTGTGCTTGATCGCGGCGAGACATGGCTGGATCGCGCCTTTGTGGTGAATGATTGGTACATCTCTGCCTATGAGCCAATCACGGACAGTTTCGGCAATCGTGTTGGCATGCTGTATGTAGGCTTTCTCGATCAACCGTTTCGGGATGCGAAGTTTTCAACCATTCTAACATTCGCGGTAGCATTCGCGGTTATCGTTCTGATTTCTGTGCCCATCTTCCTGCGGTGGGCGCGCCAGATCTTCGCGCCTTTGGAGAGGATGCTTCGGACCATCACAAGGGTTGAGGGGGGCGATCTGGGCGCGCGCACGGGTGTAGAAAACAGCGATGAGGAAATTGCGCGCGTTGCGGCGCAGATGGATGCGCTGCTTGACCAAATTCAGGAGAGAGACCGAGAGCTTAATCGTCGGGTGGCCTCACGCACGCAGGACTTGGCGGAGGCGAACCGCCGACTGGAAGCCACAACGCGGCAGTTGGTGGTTTCTGAAAAGCTCGCAGCGGTTGGTGAGATTGCGGCGGGTATCGCGCATGAAATCAACAATCCGATCCAAGTGATTCAGGGTAATTTGGATGTCATTCGGGTGCAGCTTGGTGATCAGATTGAGGATATTCGTACAGAGCTGAAGCTGATAGATGAACAAACACATTCCATTTTTCTGATTGTGAACAAGCTTTTGCAATTCACACGGCCCGATGAATATGCCCAAGGCAGCGAGATGCATCGCCCGTCAGACGTTATGATGGATACGGTGCCCTTGGTGCAACATTTGTTGAGCAGCGGAAACATTGATCTGCAGTTGGAGCTTCAGAGTGAAGGTGCGATTGCGATCAATCGTACAGAGTTGCAGCAAGTGCTGATCAATCTGATCGTCAACGCCATTCATGCCATGCCGAGCGGAGGGATCCTGCGTGTCGAAACATCAGACAGCGCGCACGAGGGGCATGCAGGGGTGCGCATTGAGGTGGCGGATACTGGAATCGGAATGACGGAGGCCCATCTTAGCCGGATTTTTGATCCATTTTTCACCACCAAACAGGGAGAGGGGACTGGCTTGGGATTGTCGATCTCACGCAAGCTGGTTGAGCTGTATGATGGTACGATTGAGGCAGAGAGTGCAGCGGGGAAAGGCACGGTCTTTCGACTTTGGTTTCCCTCCGCAACTGCCGGCTAAGGAGGGCTATCTCTCGAGGTAATCCTTGTAGGGTTTTGCTTTAAGGCCGCGGTACTTGACCGTCAGTTCAAGTGGGGCATCGTTTTCATCATAAATCCCGATCATGACTCCTTTGCCGCCTGATTTTGTGCGCATCTCGTTGAGTTGCTCCTCGGAACGGGTCGTGCGTTGTGATTGACGACGTGTCCAGGTGAAGAGGTGATCATACATCATGGCAATGACATCTGCGTGCTGATCGCTTTGGCCAAGATCGGTGAGTTCGTCTGGATCATTTGCCAAATCAAACAGGATTGGAGGGTATCCACCTTCGCAATGTATCAACTTCCACTCTTTGGTAGCTACCATGAAAATCACTGCGTCTCGTACGGATGTGTTTAGTTTGGTGGCGATGGGACTTGCGGAATAGTCATACTCGCAGATTGCAAACGCGCGTGCTGTTTCGGCTTTCTTGCCATGCAGAATGGGCAGCAGGCTTTCGCCTTCGAGGATGTGGTAGGCAGGTGTTTCTCCCGTCACATCCACAAAAGTTGGTGCAAGATCAATGGATTCTACCAAAGCGTCACAGACTGTGCCGCGCGTTATGTCTGCCTCTGGACTGGGGTCGTAGATGATCAGCGGAACTTTGGTGGCTGCGTCCTGAAAAAAGGTTTTCTCGCCCATCCAGTGGTCGCCGAGAAAATCACCGTGGTCGGAGGTGAGTACAATCATTGTATCGTCCATTCGTCCGGTTTCTTCCAACCACTGAAAGAGGCGCCCCATCTGGTCGTCGGCTTGCTTGATCAGGCCCATATAGGCGGGAATCACAGCCTCCCGGACTTCTTGGCGTGAAAAGGTTTCGCCAATCTTGGTTTCCATGAAAGCTTTCAGGACGGGATGTGCGTTGTCACGTTCATCTTCGGAACGCACAACGGGCAATACGTGCTCTGGACCATACATTGAGGCGTAGGGTTCGGGCACGATGTAGGGCCAATGCGGTTTGATGTAGCTCAGGTGGCAGCACCATGGGTCCGTTGCCTGTGCGATGAAGTCCATGCCACGGGTGGTGAGATAAGGGGTTTCACTGTCTTCTTCAGCGATGTTGGCAGCCTGGTTGGAGTGTTTGAGGAACCAGCCGGACAGCACGTTACCCTCTGAATCCAAGCCAGAGTTTGCGAAATCGTGCCAAGGGTTATCGCTGACGTATCCCTTGTCCTGTAGATAGGCATTGTAGGCTTTGGCGCCGTCCGGATCATAGCTGCCTTCAGGCCCTTCCGGCTTCATGCCATCGTCGCGCTCAAACACATCAAAGCCGCATTCTGCGACACGTGCGCCGATCAGGCTGTCGGGTTCCAACCCCAGTCGCGCCATTCCCTCGGCATCTGCACGCATGTGGGTTTTTCCAACCAACCAGCATGCCATGCCTGCTTTTCGCAGGTGATCACCCATTGTGATTTCACCCACTTTCAAGGGGATACCGTTCCAACTGGCGCCGTGGCTGTGAACGTAGCGGCCGGTGTAAGTCGACATGCGGGAGCTGCCGCAGATGGGAGACTGGATATAGGCGCGACTGAAACGTACCCCCATAGAGGCCAAGCGGTCGATGTGCGGTGTGTGCAGATGGGGGTGGCCGTAGCAGCTCAGATAGTCCCAGCGGAGTTGGTCAAACATGATGAATAGGATGTTTTTGGCTTTGGCCACGGTTCTGCTCCCAAGTATTCTTGAGCGCTATCTTGGTTGACTGCGAGAGTGGGTCAACTGCCTAAAGGGCAAGAATTGACCCCAAAATGCCACTCTGCATCGCGGCTGTATCGCATCGGTATTGCGTCGGTATCGTTTTCTAGGTCAAAAGCGGTCAAGGAAACCGGACTGACCGGTGCAAGTGAGCCCATTGACCACCGCTACCAAGACCAATCGCGCGGCCCAAACAAAGCAACCAGAGAGCGCTTTCGCACGCCGCGTTGAGGTTGTGCGTTTTCTGCTGGATGCGGGCGCGGGTATGCGCGACCCTATTGTGTTTCTCACGCTCGTCTCCGGGCTCAGCCGTGCAGGTATGATATTTGCCATCAATGAGACGGCGCAGCGCTATGATGAAGGGATGGGATGGCCCGTCGCTCTGCTCCTGCTTTGCGCCACAGCGATGGTGGTGTCCGGCTACTTTCAAAAGGTGCGCGCCTTTACTTTGATCACGCGTATCGAAGCGCAGATGCGCAATCGGTTGTCTGAGCTGCTGCTTCGGGCAAACATCGATTTCCTGATCTCCCGGCGGCATGGCAAAGTGTATGGCGCGATGACCGCTGAGGTGAACCAACTGGCGCAGGCGGTGATCCATTTGGTCGAGGCCATTGGTGCTGCGCTCGTGCTGATGTGCGCTATTCCTTATCTGTTCTATGTGAGCTGGATCGCAGGTGTGGCGGCAGTGGCTGCCATCGCATTTGGCGGCATCGGCTTTGCCATGATGGATGGCCCTGCGCGACGCTGGGCGACCAAAGCCTCTGACGCTTTTGCGGCCTATTGTGACCGTGTCACAGACATGTTGAGCGGTTGGAAAGAGTTGCGTCTGCGCGCAAGTCGGCGTGATGCGCTTGAGGCTGAAACAAAGGCAGTGATTGCCGCACAAGTGGCCAACAAGATGCGGTCTGAGCGGTTGTTTGCAGCAAGCACGGGCGGTGGGCAGTTGGCGGTTGCGCTGCTGATGTGTTTTGTCGTGATTGTGTTGCCCGCTTTGAGTGGTGGCAATGCAATTGTGATGTTTCAGGTGCTGACCATCATCTTCCTTGTAAATGGGCCTACCGAGCTGGTGTTTAACACACTGCCGGTTTTGAGCCGTGCGGAAGCAAGCTATTTCAAAATCAAGGGCGTTGAGACAGAGCTGGCGGCCGCACAGAGCCATGCGCTGAGCGTTGCGTCACAGCCGTTGGAACGCTTTACAGGCATCGCTTTGCGAGGGGTCGAGGCGCGTGTGGGTGATACAGGGCGCGCAGATGTCGCGCCGTTTCACCTTGGGCCAGTCGATCTGGCTTTTCAGCCGGGCGAGACGGTTTTTATCTGCGGTGGGAATGGCTCTGGCAAGACCACATTGCTCTCTCTGATCACAGGTATGCGCCACCCCGAAGTGGGCGAGATCCTTTTGAATGACATGCCATTGACGGATGAGACGACCGCCACGTATCGCGAGTTGTTTTCGGCGGTTTTTGCGCAGTTTCATTTGTTTGATCACGCTTATGGGATGCCAGAGGCTGAGCTAAGAGAGCTGGAGGCGCGCATTTCCCAGCTTGGGCTGGCAGAACGGGTCTCGCTGCTTGGCGATAAATTCTCCACCACATCGCTGTCTGCGGGACAAAGCCGCCGCCTTGCTCTGGCAGTGGCGCTGGCGGAGCAGAGGCCGATTATTGTGCTTGACGAGTTTGCGGCGGACCAGGACCCGGCAAATCGCGCGTTCTTTTATGATGTTCTGATGCCGGAATTGTCTGCTTCTGGCCGACTGGTTCTGGCGGTGACACATGATGATCACCAATTTGGGAAATGTGATCGCTTGATCAAAATGGAAGCGGGGCGCATCGTTTCAGACGAACGCATGCGTGCGCGCAAAGAGGCTTGAGGCATATGAAGAATACGCAATGGACACCGTCTCGCGGTACGGGTTTGGCGATGTTGATTTCGTTGATTTGTACGGGGTTTGTGACCCTTGTGGTGAATGCGCAAATCTATCCTGCACGCTGGCAGTTCGCGGCGTTCTATCCTGATAAAACGTCAGAAAGACCCTACACCATCAGTGAGTCGATCGGTGATCCACGCATTGGCGAGCCCTTTGCCGACTGGATGCTTTTGTGTGCGCCGATCTTGTTTGTCGGAGTTGTGTTGCTGTGTCTGCCGGCGTTGCGCGCTTTGCAAACAAGTGGAGCCGACGCCAAAGCGGTGCGCCGGATTACTTTGCTGACTTGGGGGCTGTTGTTGCTGCAGGCGATGGCTTGTGTCGGATTGGTAATCCTGAGCCAATATCGCTTTCCACATTTTCGCGATGAGCATATGCTTGGCAGCTATTTGTTTTTCTTCAGCCAAGCACTTGTTGTGGTGGCGGGTGAATTCCTGTCACGCAGCTATGCGCGGCTTGGTGCAGAGGGGCGTGTTCTGACACCCCGTTATGCGCTTTGGCGTCGGGCTTATGTTTGGGTGCCGATTGCGCTGGGGGTGAGCTATCTGGTGTTCTTCCTTGGCAAAGGGCATGCGCCGGAAGGCCTGCGCTATGAGGTGTATTTCGTCTACACAGGCCTTGAGCTGCTGCTGCTGTCTTCGTTTTTGTTCTACGTCATGACCTTTGCGCCGGACATGTGGCGCACGTGGCGGGTGAGCCGCGCTGCGCGTTAATTCTCCGAAGACGTATCGGCGTCTTTGGCGCGCAGCATTTGAGTGGCACGTTGAGCGCGCTGCAGGGCGGTGAAATGCGACAGAAGCGCAAAGCCGCCCAAACCCCATGTGACAACCCAGCTGCCGAGAGCGCCTGCGAGCAGGAGCATGGCGCAGAGGTAAATTACCCGCTCCATGCGCTCAAAAAAGTCGGGCCAATCTGTGTTGGACACAGGCATTTCGATGGCGGTGCGCGCCTTTGCGTAAGATGTGATGACAGAGCCTGAGAAACAGGCAAGCGCCAGCGGCCAAGCATCGTGCATATGGGCTAGCGTGGCAAGCACCACCAGCTCTTGGTAGCGGTCGACCATGGCATCAAAATAGCCGCCTGCTTTGGTGGACATGCCGCGCCGCCGCGCCACTGCGCCATCCAATGCGTCAAAGACGAAGGCGAGGATCAGCGTCAGGCCATAAGCCACGGGCGACCCATGCCAGAGGTAGGCAAGCGACACCGCAATCACGAGCAAAAGGCCGATAAACGTCACCTGATTTGGGGTCAGCTTGGCTTTCACCAGAGGGGTGGCCATGGCCTCCCACAGAGGGTCAATTGTCGATTTCATGAGCCCGTCGATCATGGTGTGTCCTTTAAGTGTAGCTGCGGATCAGGCGGCGGCGGATTTTATTGAGTTTGTCAGCGCGAGCGGCCAGTGCATCGGCGCGATCTTTGTTCGGCGAATAGAAGGCAGAGCTCCGCAATTTCAGAGTGGCAGCAGCATCTGTGACAGACGGTGCCCAGCCCATCAGCGGTGCCGCCAGTGTTGCGGTGCCCAGCATCCCAGCATGGCGGGCGCTGCAAACGCGAATGTCCCGATTAAGAGCGTCTGCCAGAGTCTGTGCAAAGATTGGATTGGCAGCTGCACCGCCGACGATGGACAGGGCCCCGGAAGTCTGAACACCCTTTTCGCGCTCCACTTTGGACATGGCCCATCGCAGGTTCAATGCGACGCCTTCAACAGCGGCGCGGCGCATGGCGGCGCTGTCATGGTGCAGGCTGAGGCCATGGAACGTGCCGCGGAGGCTGTCATTGTCCACGGGGACACGCTCACCTGCGAGCCACGGCAGGAAGAATGGATCATCCGCCTGAGGTGTGCCAAGGTCGTCAAATCCGGTCTCGACAGCGCCACCGCCGGTGACGTTGCAAACCCAATCGAGGGCGGAGCCTGCGTTTTCCTGACTGGCGATCAGGAGCGGGCGAAAGTTCAGACCTGTGGTGACGGTGGCATAGGAATGGGGGACGCTCAGGCGGCGGTTGGGGAAGAACCCTGCGATCCATGCAGACGTGGCAATAGAGATGTGCAGCGCGCCATCTGCCACTTCACCAGACCCCAATGCAGAAGCCATCACGTCGGATGTGCCGCCCAGCACTTGCACCTCTGGTGGCAGACCCAGCTCTGCGGCGGCTTGCGGGGTGAGGGTGCCGACAACGGCGTCAGCCTGTGTGATCGGGGCGAGTTTGCTGCGGTCAATACCGGTGAGCGTGCACAGCGTATCGGACCAGCCTTCACGGCCTTGTCGCGTGTCCATCACCCAGCTTAGGTTGGCGCTTTCCGGGCTGGTGGTGATCTCGCCAGTGGCGCGGTGAATGAGCCAGTCTTTCACATCCATCATCCAGCGGGTGCGGGCGTAGATCTCTGGCTCTTGCTGCATGATCCAGAGCATTTTGGCGGTTGGATCCATGCCGTTTTTTGCCGGAGCGCCATTGGCGATGCGTAACCATTTGGCCAGACGCGGAATGTTGTAGCCGAGCACCTCAGGGAAGCCGCCGATCAGCTTTTGCCCCAAGGGTGCTGCGCGTTTGTCGAGCCATGTCAGGCAGGGGCGCAAGGGAGTGCCCGCCTCGTCACAGCAAATCAGCCCGAGGAGTTGTGAGGAAAATACCAGTGCGGAGGCGCGTTTGGAGAGGTCGGGGACGTCACGGCGGAGTGCCGCCAGTGCGTGTGCCAGAGCGCCCCACCAGTCTTCAGGGGTCTGTTCGGCCACACCGCCGGGCGCCAAAGAGAGCGGATAGGTCTCGGTCACACGTGCCAAAATGGTGAGGGAGCTGTCGACAACACCAACCTTTACGCCGGAGGTGCCAAAATCCGCTGAAATGACCAGATCGCCCATGGGTGTTTTCAAATGCCTCAGAGTCTTTGTTTTTGGTAATACCGCAGGCCATAGGGGCCTGTTTGGGTCTCTCATGCCATGAGGCGCTTGGCAAGGTCGTGGTGGTTCAATGGTGCTTGAGCAGGGCCTCTTCAAAAAGTGTGAGGTACTCTTGCCCAACCGTCGCCACGTCAAAGCTGCGGGCATGGGTGTTTGCCCAATTGCTCAAGTCCGTACGGTGCGCGGTATCGGTTGCCAGCTGGTGTATCTTCTCAGCAAGTGCTTGCGCGTCACCGGGCGGGACAAGCAGATCTGCGCCTCTGCCTGTCATGACCGTGCGAAACCCATCATTGTTTGCCGCCACCGGAAGTGCGCCAGCGGCCATGGCTTCGATCAGGACAAGTCCGAAGCTTTCACCATGCAAAGCAGGGGCCGCGAAAATATCGGAGCTGGCGATTAAGGCGCGTGCATCCGCGTTGTTGGGCGGAGGCTGGAATTGAATGTTGGTCAGTGCATGCTGCTTGGCGTAGGCGCGGAGTGTGTCCTCTTCCTCGCCGCTTCCCGCGATGATGAGCTCGGCATCGGGCAGTTTGTTTTGCAGACTGCGCCATGCCTCCAGCAAAACGGCTACCCCTTTGCGCGCCTCAAGGCGACCCATGTAAGTGATGCGGAAGCTGTCAGAAGAAGGTGTTGCCTCTGCCGCTGCGCGCCAGGAAGAAAGGTCGATTGCCGGCGGCAGGATCAGCGGCAGCGGGCGCGCATTCTCAGCTTTCCACTGTTCGTAAGGCGCGTCAGATGGGACAACGACGCGACTGATGCGCCGATTAAAGTAATGCCCAACGCGGCGCAGTGCCCAGGACATGGGGTCAAAGCTCTCGCTTTCCGGTAAGGTTGCGTGGAAGGTGGCGATCGCAGGCAGCTTCAAGGCGCGCCACATTTGCCACGGCAGGAGCGGGGTCCATGGGGTGTGCATATGTACGACGTCTGCGCCCCAGTTTTTCAAAGCAACCACCGCCTTAGCGCGCTGGGCACGGGAGGCGCGGCTGACCTCAAAGGCGGTGCCGTGGATCGCGAAGGGCCGCGCGGTGCCAACTGTCATGAGGCTCTCTTCGCGATGATCTGGATTGCCGGGCGGTGCGACGATGCGGACGTCATGACCCTGATCGCGCAGCCATGCCGAGAGGTCGCGCACGTGGGATTGCACGCCGCCGGGGCGGTCCATCGCATAGGGGGTGAGCTGAACGATTTTCATGGTGTGACCTTTGGCAGGTGTTTGCGAGGCAGACGCGGCAGATACCCCGAAAGCCGCAGCTGTAGAAGGCAAGCGAGACCAAATGCAAACACTGCGGGAAGCGTGGCGGCCAACAGAGGTGGCAGGACACCATGGATTCCAAGTGCCCAGAACACTTTGACGGAGACCACGGCGAGATAGCCAATGGCCGCGAGAGCCAGTAGCAAGAAGGGAGACAGGCGGCGGCCTACTGTGCCCTGGCTTGCCAGACTCACGCCGAGGAGGGCGAAGATGGCCGGCAGGAAAATCGCCACTTTGCGCACAGCAAGCGCGGTTGCCGCGTCCGAAGAAGCGGCATCATCTGGCGCTGTAGCAATGGCGCGGAGCGCGTGGTTCGGGAGGTAGTAGGCATCCACGCCGAACCAGCGCACGGTTTCGGGATCTAAGTTGAATGGCATATCGAGGCGCGGCTCTGCGCTTGGGGCGCTGGCGTTTGCAACGTCCCAGACTGTGACGTCTTCGAAGGTCCAGACACCCTCATCAAAGCTGGGATGCGCGGCGCGTGCATGTAGCACGTTTGTGAGTTTCGGCTCCGTCAGCCCGTCAAACAGCATCACATCATTCAGCTTTGGGTTTTCGCCTCTCGTGAGTGTTGCGCGTAGGGCGCGGGTGTCATCGATCACCCATTGCGTGCCCATGTCCGTTTCGTTGTACCGCTTGCCGTAGTCACCAAGATTGGCCGCGACTTGCCCTGCCACAGCTTCCGGGCGCAGCCAGTTTTCGCCCGCCATTTGTAAGCCGCCCAGTAGGAGCCCCGATATCAATAAGGCGGCGATACGGAAGCTGGGGCCAGCGCCAGCGGCGGCGAGGATCACATCGTCCTGCCTCTGGTGACGCAGCAGCGTAACGACAAACCCTCCGGCAAGGCAGGCCATGGTGAGCAGACGCGTGACAATGTCCACGCTGCGATACCCAATGTAGGGCAGTAGAACGGAGATCAGCGAAGCATCGGTGGCCTGTGCCTGCGCTTGAACGGAGCCCAGCCATTTGGCGAGATCGATGGCAAGCGCCACAACAAGCAGGGTGAACATCATAAACCCAATGGCGGCGAGATCTCCGCGCACCATGGCACGTACCGCAAGGCCTGTGTGTCGCTGCGCAATCATCGGCGCACCTCTGGCTTCATCAGCGCCTCTCCGCGCCAGATCAGATAGGCGAGCGGCGGGCCAAGGTAGAGCCCTGCAGCTGCAGCGCAGATCAGAGCTGTGGGCAGGCTTGACGCGAGTCCGGAGAGGATCGCCCCACTGGCAACATCGCTGCTCATCATGATGAGCACGGCCAGTGGCAACGCCACAAAGCGTAACGGGCCGCCACCGCCTGCGACGAGTGCTGCCAATGCCAAAAGACCAGCCATAGGCACCATTAGGGCGCGAGACAGAAGCCGGGTGATTTGCCCAGTTTCGACCTCAGAAAGGCTGAGGAGCTTTTCTGCGGCACCGCGCGTGGTGTCGGTTTGAGGCAGGGCGTCGGACATGGAAAAGGCAAAGTTGGCAGATTTTGTGGCAAAGCTGTTCAGTGGTCTGATCGCGGTGGCTGTAGTCGGATAAGGACCTTCAAGGACATTGAGCGCTTGCAGTTCGATCGTATGCGTGTCGGACGGGGCTGTGTTGGTGACGTACCAGTTTTCAGAGTTTGCGGTGCGCCATCCCCCTTTGATGTCGGGCTGAAACACAAAGAGGTGTCCACGTTGGTCTGTGAGCGCTTCTGAGGGTGTTGCGATGAAGGTGGTGTCGCCGAGGGTTTGAAGGGTGGTCTCGCGCCCGCCTTCCTGAATGCGGGTGAGAACGTAGTCCTTTTGCAGAGCGATAAGCGCAAGGCGTTCTCCAAACTTGGCGCTGGGCAAAATCAGGCCAGCATTGGCAAAGCTGAGCGCACCACCAATGAGGCCGAAGGTCAGGACAAAGCTGACGACCCGGCCCCAATGCACGCCTGCTGTGGCGAGGATCATCAGCTCGCCACGATTGCGGGCGTCCTGCGTGGCAAAATATGTGGCGATCAGGAGGCTCATTGCGAGGGCAAGATCCAGAATTTCCGGCACTTTGAAGCTCAAAAGATGTGCCACATCCAGAGGGCCACCGCCCAAGCGCAGAGCATGTTCGAGCAGTGTGGTGAAACTCTCGGCGAGGAAAATCGCCTCAATCACCAGCAACAGCAGCAGCAACCGCAAGAAAAGCGGTTTGCCCAGCACGCGCAACACAGGCAGGCGCAGGAAGGTTCCCAATCGGCTCATACGAGGAGTTTTGACATCTGAGGAGCCGTAGGCAAGGCGTTCACCACAATTGGGTGAGGAAATGGACAACCACGAGCCCGGCGCTGGCCGCGATCCAGCTGTCGAGACTGTCTAAGAGACCACCCTGCCGTGCGAGAACGCGAGGGTAATCTTTCACCCCAGCGATGCGTTTGTGGCGGGAGGCTGCGAGATCGCCCGCCACCGCAAGCGCGCCTACATAGAATGCCGTCGCTGTCGCAATGAGGGGTGAAAAATCCCAGACTGAGGATGCTGTTACCAGCGCGATGACAAGGGCGAGGGCGCCGCCTGCGAGGCCTTCGTAGGTTTTGTTCGGGCTGAGGACCGGGAAGGCCTTGTTTCGCCCGAGCAAGCTGCCGGTGAGCAGCGCGAAACTGTCAAAGATTTCAACCATTACGTAGGCCGCAAGCATAATAGCGGTCAGCGCTGGATGCGCCGCGCCATATGCGAGCAGACCCAATGGCAGGATTGGAAAGAGCAGTACGTCAGTGGCCGCGCCTTTCGCGGGTCGTGCCATCAATTGACGCGCAATAAGAAGAAACCAAAGACCTGCACAGGCAATGGCCACTGGGGCAAAGAGTGCACTGAGCACTGTCAGACCAGCGGCAGAGATCGCGGCCAGGATCACATGGGTTTGTTCTGACAAGCGTAAGGTTGCGACTTCGTAACCAATGCGGGCAGCGGCGAGTGCGAGACCTGCAATCAGGGCTTTTGGCCCCAAAAGAAAAAGCGCCAGATGGCAGAATAGGATCAGTGTGGCGCTGAATAACGTGGCCAACAAATCGAGGCTTTTGCGACGAATATTGGGGATCAGCGTCAGCAGCAGGAGGAGCAAAAAACCGGTCCCGATCAGGACCGCAGCAACCATAGAAATGTCTTGTACGGTGGGCGTGGTCATTGCGTGTTGTGTTGCGAAATAATGCGTTTTTGGTGCCAGCGCAGAAGCGGTGCCAGCAGACTGCCAAGCCGGTTGAGCGCTGCCATCTGAAAGCCAGGCGCCACTGTGGGGCGACCTGCCCACATGCCCGCGATAAGGCGTGCGGCAATATCCTCGGGCTGCCAAAGGCCACCGCCCTCGGTGATTTTTTGTGTGGCGGCGGGTTTGGTGCGCTTTTCTTCCAGCAATTGGGGGGTGTCTGTGTCGGGGGGATATATCACCGTAGTGGTGATGTTGGCGTCCGCCAGTTCCAGGTGCAGGATTTCACCGAGCCCTCGCAAAGCGAATTTCGAGGGTGCATAGGACCCGTAGCCATAGATGCCAAAAAACGCAGCACCTGAAGAAATCAGGCCAATATGGCCTCCGCCTGCCTGAGCCATGGGTTTGCTGAGTATCTGGACAAAGGTGAGGGTGCCAAAATAGTTCACCTCCATATGGCGCCGGTGCAGATCCGGGCTTTGCGCACGAAACAGGCCCGGTTGGGCAATGCCGGCGCTGGCTATGGCCATTTCTGGTGCGCCGAGTTTGGAAAGCGCGTTTTCAAGAGCTTCAGTCAGTGCAGGTTCATTGGCCACATCGACCGCATACGTCTCGATTTTGACCGCTGGTGCTTCTTGTAAGATTGCCTCGCGCGCGGCCAGCAGACGGCTGGCATCACGCGCGAAAAGAGCCAGATCATGCCCCTTTATCGCAAGTTGCATCGCAGCGGCAAACCCAATGCCGCTGGAGCCGCCTGTGACAAAGGCGGCGCGCATCAGCTGCCCTCGTTGACAAACTTCAGCACAACATCATGTGCGTCGGTGTCTTCGATCTGCTCTGGGGGATGCTTAAACAGGAAGGCGCTTGCCTCGGTGATGGGGCCAGCAAGGCCGCGATCCCGCGCGATACGTGCCAGACGGATCGCCACCAGCGCTTCAGCCGCTGCATTTGGGCTGTCTTCGACATCAAGGCGCACCTCGATGTTGGTGCGTGCGCCACCAAAGAGGCGGCCTTCAAGGCGGACGTAAGCAACCTTGCGGTCGTTCAGCCATGGCACGTAATCTGATGGGCCGATGCGGATGTCATTTTCATGCAGGCGCTCTTCCATCGCGGATTGCACCGCTTCGGTTTTGCTTTCCCGCTTGTTGGCCAGGCGGGCGTTTTCGCTCATGTTGAGGAAGTCTGTGTTGCCGCCCACGTTGAGCTGGTAGGTGCGGTCGATCTCAACGCCGCGCATTTCGGCGAGATTGGCCAGCGTGCGGTGCAGGACGGTTGCGCCCATCTGTGCTTTGAAATCGTCGCCCAGAATTGGGATGCCTGCTGTGCGGAATTTGTCGGCCCATACAGGGTGGGACGCGATGAAAACAGGGATGCCATTTACCACGGCCACACCTGCTTCGAGCGCGCATTCGACGTAGAATTCAACCGCCTTTTGCGAGCCAACCGGCAGGAAGATGATCATGATCTCTGCTTCAAGCTCTTTCAGCTTGGACACGATCTCGTCTTTGCTCATCGCTTCCTCAGCAGACAGGCGGAAGCTGCGGTCTTCTGGGTTGGCAAGCATATGAGCGGCCACACCATCCAGATCAGGGCCGCGCAGCACTGGCGCGGTCTGGTCTGCGAGATCCGTGTGGAACTGTTCGGTGCAGTTTGGAGCGGCAAAGGCGGCTTCGGCAAGAGTTTTGCCAACTTTGCGGCTGTCCACATCAAAACCTGCGACGAGTTCGACATCTGCAGGCGTATAGCCTGCCAGATCTGGGAAGCTTACGCCCACGGCGTCGTCTCCCAGAGCGCGGCAATAGGAAACACCTTGAATCAGCGAGCTGGCGCAGTTGCCAACACCAACAATCACGGTGCGGATCGGAGAGGAAGTTGCTTGTGTCATTCTTTGAAAGCTCCACCGGAAACGGCAATAGTATGGGTCACATAACGCCCTGTTTGGGGGTCGGTTGAATAAAGATGCAGCTGCGTGACTTTCGGCAAAAGTCCGCTTTCGTCGACGTCGAGGTATCCGTAGATCAACTGATATTCGCGTCCGTCCTGTTCGGTAAACAGCGCAGCTTTAAACGGGGCAAGCTGGCGCAGTTCGATCTTGTGCGATTTCAGTGCGTTAAACGCCAGATATTTGGACGTCGGAGTGTCGTGCGCATGTGTACGCACACCAAATCCAAAGATGCGCTCGTACCAACGCAGTTGCATTGTTTGCCCTGCGTCAGCGTAGCGTCGCCAGAACACGGACACGGGTGCGCGCTGTGCCAGATTCCCGTCATCATCGTAAGTTGCCGTGTAGACGATTGTGTTGGCATTCATACTGCGCTGCAAAAAAAACAGCTGCCCCGGTTCGGCAGGGTGCGGGAAATCTGGATGCGCCAAAGGTAAGTCTTCGCTCACCTCAGAAGAAACAAGCGCTAGTTGCGGTTTGGCGTCTGCGTCCGTTGCTGTAAGTCCGAAGTTAAAGGCGAGAACCAAACACCAGAAAACCACAAACAGAGACCTGCTGCGATTACTCAGGGAATTGCCCTGAAAGCCCTTTTGAGCAGTCAGGAGCATTGGCTTATTCCGCGCTCATACGCTGCCGAAGGGCCGCAGCCGCTTCAGATGCCTTGGCGACTGCGTCAATCACCCGGTCCAGATCAGCTTCGCTGTGGGCCGCAGAAATAAAGAAGCGGATACGCGGCATGTCTTTGGGCACACCCACATGCACGACTGGCGGTGCATATATGCCTTGCTGCATGAGCGCCTCTGCAACAAAAACACATTCTTCTGGTGTTTCAAACAGGATGGGGACAACCGCTTCGCCAATGGCGGTGCCGGTGTCCAATCCCATTTCTGCAGCTTTGGTCAGGAAGTGGCGCGAATTGGCGCGCAGCTTGGCAACGCGGCTGGGTTCCTTTTTTAGGATATCCAACGCGGTGTGTGCGCTTGCAACTGTAGCGGGCGGCAATCCAACGGAATACACAAAGCCAGGCAAACAAAAGCGCAACCATTCGATAACATCGGCGTTAGCGGCGATGAACCCGCCGGAAGACGCAAAACTTTTTGACAGTGTCCCGATGGCAATTTCTACTCGGTTTGGATCTTCGCCGAAGTGTTCGCAAAGACCGCGGCCTGTTTCGCCAAGCACGCCGTAGGAATGCGCTTCGTCCAGCAGAAGCCATGCGTCGTAGGAGTCTTTCAAATCCAGCAATCGCGGCAGATCTGTGATGTCACCATCCATGGAGAACAGACCGTCAGTGCAGATCAGCACGCGGCCATGCTCTGCGCGATGTTCGCGTAAAACACGCTCCAGATCGTCTAGGTCATTGTGCGCGTAGGTTTCGTATCGTGCTTTTGCTCCGCGCGCGCCCATCACAATCGAGTTGTGGGCGAGTTCATCAACGATGACCAGATCGCGCGGCCCCAACAGCAGGCCAATCACCGATACATTGGTGAGGTAGCCGGAAATGATCGAAAGCACCCCGCCGACGCCCAAAAACTCAGCCATGTCCCGCTCGAGGGCTCGGTGGGCAAGCCGTTCACCGCCTACCAGTCTCGAGGCTCCCACGCCCGTGCCTTGTGCATCGATTGCAGCTTTTGCGGCAGCCGTGGTTTCAGGATGATGCATCAGGCCGAGATAATCGTAGTGAGACAGCGATAGGTAGCCATTTGGCCATTGGTCAGACTTTGCTTCCAGCCCGTCGGTTGCAACAAAGTATGGATGCCCGTTTTCGATCAGTGCGCGGCCGCTTAGGCGAAAACGGCGTTCTGCAAAGGACAGGAAGCTAGAGTCTTCAGTTTTCATACAAGTCTCCGCAGCCTGTGCTGCGTTGTCATTTATTCGATTTTTTCAGCGATCCAAGGGCGCGCTGTGTGCGATGCATCATTTGCGGAATTGCAATATGACTGCTTCGTGGCATTCGGTCCAGCACAATGCAAGCTCCTATTTCTTTCAGGGTGTGGCTTTTGCGCCTGTGTGGCTTGGTGAACGTCTTTTGTGCAGAACCTGCGCCATTCATGTCCCTAGGAGCTTGCTCCAACCAAAATAATCATGTTCAGTTGACACAAACGCACCGCCGCAAGGTGGATCCAAAAAAGCGTGGTTGGGGACTTCTGCTGTGACAGCACTATTGACTGTGAAAAATCTGGTTATTGGCTTTGAAAAGGCCAAGCCGGTGGTGGATGATGTCAGCTTTTCGGTGGCTCCCGGGAAAACGCTTGCGCTGGTTGGGGAGAGTGGATCTGGCAAGACGCTGAGTTGTCGAGCTGCGTTGCGGATATTGCCGCCCGCTGCGCAACTTCGCGGGGGCCAGATCGAGTTTTTCGGGCGCGATAGTGCGACGCCGATCGATATAACCTCGCTGAGCGAACGGAAGATGCGCAGCATTCGCGGCAATCGCATTTCGATGATTTTTCAGGAGCCGATGCGCTCTCTGTCGCCGTTGCACCGCATAGGCAATCAGGTCTCAGAAGCCTTGAAGTTGCACCATAATTTCGACGCAGCGCAGCGTAAGAAATTGGTTTTGGAGCAATTTGACCGTGTTGGGTTTCCCAATCCAGAACGCGTGTATGACTCTTATCCGTTTGAACTTTCCGGGGGGATGCGTCAGCGCGCTATGATTGCGATGGCGATGGTGGGGCGTCCCGATCTGTTGATTGCAGATGAGCCCACAACCGCACTGGATGTGACAACGCAGGCGCAGGTTTTGGGGTTGATCAAAGATCTGCAAGCCGAAACCGGCATGGGCGTGATTTTGGTGACGCATGATCTGGGTGTTGTAGCAAATATGGCGGACGACGTGGTTGTGATGAACCGTGGCCGCGTGATGGAATCTGGGCCAGCGCCGTTGATTTTGCGCGACCCACATCATCCCTACACCAAAGACTTGATGGCAGCTGCGCCTGAAATTCCTGCCACTCCAGCGGATCGGCCAAAAGAGGATGAACGTGACTACATCCTTGAGATGCGGGATGTGAACAAGACTTACGAGCTTAAGGCGTCTTCTCCGTGGGGTGCAAAATCTGTCGTGAATGCGGTGCGCGGTGTGGACTTTGGCGTCGAGCGCGGCAAAACGCTGGCCGTTGTAGGGGAGTCTGGGTCTGGCAAAACCACCTGTGCGCGTATGGCGCTTGGTGCGGAGCGTGCTGATTCTGGAGCGTCCATCCTATTTCGCGCTGAGCCGGGCGCTGAGCCCGTCAATTTGCAGGACCTGAATCGCGCGGAACGGCTGGCTTTTCAGCGTCAGGCGCAGATGGTGTTTCAAGACCCCTACAGCACGCTCAATCCTCGCATGAGGGTGAAAGACGCATTGTGCGAACCGCTTGAAATTCATGGCATCGGTAGCGCGTCTGAGCGTATTGACCGTGCCGTTGAAATTCTGCGATGGGTCGGGCTGAATGAAAACATGCTGACCCGCTATCCACACGCGTTTTCGGGCGGGCAGCGACAGAGGCTTTCGATTGCGCGGGCCTTGATGCTTGATCCGACATTCCTCGTTTGTGATGAGCCCACCTCAGCGTTGGATGTATCCGTTCAAGAGCAGGTTCTGGGTCTGCTGGAAGACATTCGAGATCGGCTCAATCTCAGTTATTTGTTCATCAGTCATGACCTCGCGGTTGTTGCGCGGATTGCGGATGAGGTCGCTGTGATGCGCGCTGGCTTGGTGGTCGAACAAGGGCCACCAGAGCAGTTGTTTTATAATCCGCAGCATCCCTATACGAAGGCGTTGATTGCAGCTCAGCCTGAGCCCGATATTGCACGCCCCATCAACCTCAAGATCGTGGCACAGGGGGCGGGGGCGCCTTCCAGTTGGCCTGATGCCTTCAGATTTGACGGTGTAAATGCACCGCCATTGAGAGAGACTGAGCCCGGACACAAGGTGCGTTACCATGCTTAAAAGACCTCTGACAGCTCTCGTTTTTGCGGCCTGTTCCGCGTTTGGAGTGGGCCAAGCGCATGCTCTGGAGGTTCAGGAAAGCATGTTCTGGCAATCCGATGTTGCCTCTGGGACGTTGCCGCCCGTTGCAGAGCGGATTCCAGAGGTGCCGGAAATTGTCGATATGTCGCTGCGAAGCCGCGAATTTGGCGAACAGGGTGGGACACTGCGCACCATGGTCACGCGCTCCAAAGATGTGCGCCAGATGGTGGTGTATGGCTATGCGCGGCTCGTGGGCTACAATGAGCGCTACGAACTTGTGCCGGATCTCCTTGCGGGAATAGACAACGAGAGCGACAAAAAATTTACAATGCGTCTGCGCCCCGGGCACAAGTGGTCAGATGGGCATCCGTTTACGTCAGAAGACTTCCGATACTGGTGGGAAGATGTTGCCAACAACGAATTGTTGTCTCCTTCAGGACCTGTCGACTTTCTGCGTGTTGAGGGCGAACTGCCTAAAGTGACGTTCCCGGATGCGCACACTGTCATCTATGAGTGGTCCAAACCCAATCCGCAGTTTTTACAGATGCTCGCTGAGGCGCGGCCACCTTTCATTTACCGGCCTGCGCATTTCATGAAGCCATTTCATGCCAAATACACGAATGAAGATGAGCTAAGTGAACGTCTGTATGAGGCGCGGGTGCGCAGTTGGGCAGCCCTGCACAATCGCCAAGACAACATGTATAAATTCGACAACCCTGATCTGCCAACGTTGCAGCCGTGGATTTTGGCGACAAAAGATGGGAAGAGCCGCTTTCTGTTTGTGCGCAACCCCTATTACCATCGGGTCGACAGCAACGGTGTGCAGCTGCCCTATGTTGATGTTGTCGAGATGCAGGTGGTCGCGCCGGGGCTCGTTGCCGCTAAGGCAAACGCTGGTGAAGTGGATCTGCAAGCGCGTGGCTTGGATTTCAAAGACACAGCGATCTTGAAAAAGGGCGAGGCGCAGGGCGGATATACTACCAAGCTGTGGGGCAATGGCACGGCTAGCCAGATCGCGATTTATCCAAACCTCAACTACAATGATGAGGGATGGCGTGAAACATTGCGCGACGTGCGGTTCCGCCGTGCGTTGTCTTTGGCCATCAATCGCAAAATCATCAATCGCGGCCTTTATTTCGGTTTGGCCAAACAAGGCGGCATGACGGTGCTGCCGGTTAGCCCGTTCTTTAAGGAAAAAAACCGCGATGCATGGGCCATCCGGGATGTGGATCAGGCCAACGCGCTCTTGGATGAAATGGGCCTCGATAAGCGTGACAAAAACGGCTACCGCACCTTGCCAGACGGGCGGCCTGTTTGGGTTGTGATTGAAACGGCAGGTGAACGCCAAGAGGTGGAAAATGCCCTGCAGATCATCACCGATAACTGGGCCGAAATTGGCGTGAAACTTATCATGCGCCCCCTTGAGCGCGACATTCTGCGCAACCGTGTCTACGCTGGGGAGACCATGGCCTCGACCTGGTTTGGGTGGGACAATGGATTGCCGCAAACCTATACCTCTCCCGGCTATCTTGCACCGTGGGATCAGGCGTTTCAGGCTTGGCCGAAGTGGGGGCAGTATCACCAGACTCATGGAGAGGTGGGGGAGCCACCCGATTTGCCGGCGGCCATTGAGCTAAATGATTTGGCGCATCAGTGGACCAAAGCCTACACCAGCGTGGATCGCGCCGTGATCTGGCAACGGATGGTGGATATCCATGCCGAGAATGTCTTTGGCATTGGTCTTTTGAATGGTGCACCCCAACCCGTCGTGGTGTCCAATCGCTTGCGCAATGTGCCCGACAAGGCCATCTGGGCCTGGTCCCCAGGCGCGCATTTCGGGGTGCATCGCCCTGATGAATTCTTTTTTGTGGAATAGGAGCACGGAATGGCCCTGCTGCGGTTCGCGGTTTTCCGGTTTCTGACTATGCTCGCCACGCTCGTGGTGGTGTCGGTGTTGGTGTTTGTGATCATCAATCTGCCGCCGGGAGACTACCTGTCTAATCAGATCAATGAATTACGTGCGACAGGGCAATCCAATGGGATCGCCAAGGCAGAGTTCCTCCGGCAGGAATATTCCCTCGATCAGCCGTTGTGGAAGCAATACCTGATCTGGGCGGGTTTCATGCCGGGGCCGCATGGGTTTGCCGGGCTACTTCAAGGCGAATTTGGCTGGTCTTTTGAATTTGACAAGCCGGTGGCCGATCTTGTGGGCGGCGCGCTTTGGATGACAGTGCTTGTCAATCTTGCTGCGGTGCTTTTCATCTATGCTGTGGCGCTGCCGCTCGGGGTTTTGGCGGCCGCCAAATCCAAAACTTGGATTGACTATACCTCTGCATTCATCGGCTATCTTGGCCTCGCCACACCGAACTTTTTGCTGGCATTGATCCTGTTTTACTATGGCAACCGCTATCTCAACCTGCCCATTGGCGGCTTGATGGATCCGCAGTTTGAAGGTGAACCGATGAGTTTTGAGAAGATGAAGTCAGTGCTCATTCACCTGATCATTCCAACATTCGTCATCGGCACCTCTGGTGCGGCCGCCATGATGCAGCGACTGCGGGCAAACCTGCTCGATGAGCTTGGAAAACCATATGTGGAAACGGCGCGTGCCAAGGGGATGAGTGAACCACGGATGCTCAGCAAATACCCCCTACGTGTGGCGTTTAACCCGTTTGTAGCCGATATCGGCACGCTATTGCCGTCTCTGGTGTCAGGGTCAGTTCTGGTGTCGGTGGTTCTGGGGTTGCAGACCATTGGGCCGCTCCTGTTGTCCGCACTTAAGTCTCAGGATCTGTTCCTGTCAGCCTTTGTGTTGATGTTTGTGGCGCTTCTTACGCTGATCGGCACTTTGGTGTCTGATCTGTTGCTCGCGCTGCTTGATCCGCGCATTCGATTTGGAGGGCGGGAGCGATGAGCATTCAGCCAGACGGGCGGTTTGTCGACCAGGCGCCGTACAATCCCGAAGCTGCAGCAGAAGCGCGCAGTGCGGAATTGGATATGTCCAATGCGCGCTTGCTTTGGCTGCGGTTTAAGCAACACAAGCTGGGGCTGGTTTCCGGGATCTTTCTACTACTGGCATATTTTTCGCTTCCTTTTGCCGGGTTTATCGCGCCTTACGGGCCCAATGAGCGGTTGGAGGACTACATCTATGCTCCGCCGCAGCGGATGCATTTCATTCATGACGGGCGTTTCATCGGCCCGCATGTTTATCCGACCACGGCGGAAATGGATCTGGAAAGCTTCAGTTGGAAATATGTGCCGGATACCGACACGCCAATGATGCTCGATTTTTTCTGTGAAGGGGCTGACTACAAGCTCGCAGGCTTCATTCCGTCCGACACGCACCTATTTTGCGCACCTGATGGGGCCACTCTATTTCTGTTTGGGGCTGATCGTCTGGGACGGGATGTGTTCTCTCGGATCCTCTATGGCGCTCAGCTTTCGCTGACGGTGGGTCTTGTGGGCATCACGGTTTCTTTTGTGATTGGCATCATCTTGGGCTCTATCGCAGGGTACTTTGGTGGCTTTCTGGATTGGGTCATCAACCGTGTGATCGAAATCTTGCGCAGTTTGCCGGAGTTGCCCTTGTGGCTTGCTTTGTCCGCAGCAGTTCCCTCCCACTGGGGACCCGTGGCGGTGTTTTTCATTATCTCGATCATCTTAGGCATTCTGGACTGGCCCGGGCTGGCCCGTGCGGTGCGCTCCAAATTCCTGAGTTTGCGGGAAGAAGAGTTTGTCAAAGCGGCGGAGATGATGGGCGCAAAGCCCAGCCGGGTGATCAAAAAGCACCTTTTGCCCAACTTTCTCAGCCATCTGATTGCAAGCGCGACATTGTCTATTCCTGCAATGATCTTGGGGGAAACGGCGCTAAGCTTTCTGGGGCTTGGCCTGCGCGCACCAGCGGTGAGCTGGGGAGTGATGCTCAATGACGCGCAAAATCTTGCGTCGATTGAAATCTACCCCTGGACCGCGATCCCGATGTTGCCAATTGTAGTTGTGGTTTTGGCGTTCAACTTCTTTGGTGATGGCCTGCGGGATGCGATGGATCCGAACCGAAGCTAAAACTGAAAGAGGGTGGTACCGGACCACCCTCAGTGCTTTGAGCTAACTCGTGACAGCTTTAATGGCAGACAGAAAAGAGTGGCCGCCGAGCGGCCGCGCTCAGTTTGCGGCGAGTTTCCTCAAAGAGGGAAGACGCTGCATTCACCAAAGTCTGTTCTTCCGCATCCCATTTTGTTTCGGGTTTTGGTGGCGCCTCGGGCTCCGCCTGTGGCTCTTCTGGCGTTTCGCGCTTTGTGTATGTCTGGCTATTGGGTCTGGTTTTGCTTGAGCGGCGCGGCTTTTTTGATGGTGCGCTGCTGACCTTTGCTTCTTCTTCCGCCTCTATCTTGGAGCGGTGATAGGCCAAGGCGTCAAATGCTGCATTGATGTCAGCCATGCGAAGGCTGGCTTCTTCAGGGTCGTTTTTCGCAAGATCAGGGTGATACCGTCTTACAAGTTTGCGCCACGCGGAACGCATCTCTTTGTCAGAGACATCTGGTGTCACTTCAAGCAGTTCATAGGCGCGCTCAATCTCAGGCGACATTTCACCCCCTCCGCAGACCGATCCCATGGTCCGCAACAAATCCCACCTTTTTGCTAGCGCGTTTACCCTTTGTTTAAAAGTAGAGACGGCGCGAATGGTTAACGGTGGCGCGAGGCCAATCGCGAAATTTTACGTGTTTGGACCTCAAATTGTGGACGCGATCACATTTGGAAAAAGCCAAACCTTGCGCAGCACCCAAGGTCTTTTTGTTCCCATTGTCCTTGGGTTGCGTAATCAGCGATCATCGCCGCCAGAGGCCTCTTCCAACGCATCCTCATCGATAGCCGCTTCGACTGCGCCCACCACTGCTTCGCGTTGTTTCGGAGTCAGCTCTTCGCCTTTCTCTTCATCAGCAATACGCACGGTCACTTCGCGGTGCGCAAATTTGATGCCTTCGCGCGCAAAGAGTTCGCGAATTTCCTGATAGACTTTCTTGCGCACAAGCCATTGATCGCCCGGTTTTGTCATGAACTTCACTCGGATGATCATCGCGCTGTCCTGCATTTCAATCACGCCTTGTGATTTCAACGGTTGGATAAAGTTGTGACCAATGACCGGATCATCCAGCAGCTCAATACCAAGCTTTTTCACCAGTTTGCGCACACGCTCGACATCCGTGTCGTAGGTGACGCGCAGCTTTAGCTTCATAATCACCCAGTCGCGAGAATAGTTGGTCAGATATTGAATCTCTCCAAATGGGATCGTGTGCAAAGGGCCCAAATGGTGGCGCAGTTGGAAAGATCGCACGGAAATTTTCTCGACTGTTCCTTTGACAGAGCCAATGTCGATGTACTCCCCTTTGCGGAATGCATCGTCAAACAGGAAGAAGGCGCCAGAAAAAATATCCCTCACCAAGGATTGCGCGCCAAAACCGACTGCGAGGCCGATCACACCAGCGCCAGCGAAGAGTGGGCTGACGTTAACGCCTAGTTCCAGAAGCGCGATCAGGAGGATCGAAACGACGATAATGACGAGGATAAAACTGCGAAACAGCGGGAGCAATGTTGCCAGACGGCTTGCTCCAGTGGCGCCACCTTCGTCGCCGGGTTCAACACTTTCGGTTTCACCTGCTTCGTCTTGGATTTTGGTGTCCACCCAAATGCGAAAGGCGTGAAACAAGATATAGCCAATGAAGCAAATTATGGCCACATCCAGAGCTTTGTCGAAGACGCTGGTCTGTGCCATCATCTCTTCTGCACCGAAAATGGTCAGTGCTGCATAGAGACCAGAGACCAACGCAAGGATGCCTGCCACGCGGCGCGCAAGATCCTCAAAGGTATGTATGCTGCTGGATTGCATGTGTTGCTTGAACGCGCGCAGTTCTTCGTCTGTATCTTCACTCTCAATGATATCATCTGCTTCTGCCGGTTGTGCGGCGAGTTCATGTGCGGTGCCTTCTATCGGGGGATGCGCCGCTTCTGCTTGCAGCTTTGCGGCCTCTTGTTCCGCTTCTGCGCGCTCTGCGGCTTCGTTGGCGGCGCGCACTTTGCGCGCGCGCTCGAAATAGCGTTCGATTGCAAAGTTGAAGGTCGCATAGACCACAATTGTGGCTGCAAAAATCATATATGCACCGGCAATCGGCGGAATAGAAAGCTCGTTCCCTAGGACAATGTCGAAGGCTTGCTCTGTAAAACCGTAGACCACGTAGAGCATGAACACCGGCGCCCAGAGTATGCTGATCAGCCGGACGGGCAAACTGGCTTCTGCGATTGTTTTGCCATTGCGAATGGCATTGGAGATGGCGTTGCGGTTCACCAAAACCATTGCCAAGTTTCCGATGGCAAATACGGTCAACAGCATAAGGGTCATAACCGCAAAAACATCATAGTTCAGGCCCAGCTGTTTCAGCCACTCCCCAAAGAAAGCGGTGCAGATGTTAAGTGCGCCCAAAGTGAACATCCAGCGATGTAAGCGTTTTGCATCGCGAGACGAGAAACTGGGAATGCGATACTGGTCGAGGTAGGGCGATAGGATCATGCGCCAGACAAGGGCGACCAAACGGCTAAGTCCGTAAGCGACAAAAATCGAAATCAACGTGAAGCGGATGGCGCTGTCTTCTTCGCCGCCGATTATCGAGGATACGACGACGCCCATAATTGCGGCTACAACCATGGAAAACGCGACGCCGATGAGCCCACCTACGAAGCGGACCAGCAGGAAAGGAAGTTTTTCTGAATAGCCTTGAGGGTTCTGTTTGATCATTGGCACGACAAAGCGCGCCGCAATTTTCGGACCATAGATCCTGCGCTCTGCCAGGGCGCCGACCAAGAAGAAAGCCAAGCACCACAACAGTGTTCTGACAAACGCCATTATGGTGCCATCCGGGCTTGAGGCGCGCAAAATGAACTGCACTTCGTTGATGGCTGCTGGAAGGGCGTCCAGGCGTTTCAAAAAGATACTGCGGACTTGATCCACTTCTGACTGAGCGCGCATTAGAAATGCGTCTGTTTCTTGCGTGGCTGTGGCGACGCCGCCAGCGTCGTTCGCGGTGTTTGTTTCACCCAGCGTGCTGGTGCCATCTGGTTGCAAGATGATCACTTGCACCCCAGTGTTTGCAGCTTCTTGCATAAGCTTGTTGAGTGCGTCGTCGCCACTGCTTTCCGCAGACGGAGGGCTACCAGTGCTTGGCAAAAGAGCAGCCGTTTGTGCCGAGGCCACAATCGGCAACATTAGGATCATGCAAAGGCTTGCAAGCAGGTGACGCAACATTTCGGACTTGCCCCTCAAATCAGTCTCTATTTTGGTCTAGCCTTAAGTGGCGTTTCGCGCAAATGGCATCGCGCGTGTGCGCAAGCGATCGGTCGAAACCGCGCATCTGAGGTGTTAGGGCGTGACAAGCTTTGGTAAACAGGGTAGCGCCTGAAACGAACGGTAAGCAGCGCAAGCGAGCGGAAGGACTGGGCACAGGTGACCCTTACAAGAGCAGAGAAAATCGCTGTTTTAGGCCTTGGCTATGTGGGGTTGCCACTGGCTCTTGGGCTTGCGCGTGCAGGATTTGATGTTGTTGGTTTTGACACGAACCCCAAGCTGATTGAAGGGCTTTCGGCAGGACGTGATCCCAACGGGGAAGTCGCAGCAGACTCGCTGGCAAAGACGTCCGCAGTGTTCAGCGATGCGCCCGATATGCTCAAAGGCTGTACAGCGTTTATCCTGTCCGTGCCGACCCCGATCACAGACGCGAAAGCCCCTGATCTTGGGCCGGTTCTTGGGGCGTGTGACACCATTGCGCCGTACCTCACTTCGGGTGCGCTGGTGGTGCTGGAAAGCACGGTTTACCCGGGTGTCACCGAAGAGGTTTGCGGCCCCGCGTTGGCGCGTGCAAGCGGACTTGTCGTTGGTGCAGACATAAAGCTGGCTTACTCGCCGGAGCGCGTGAACCCGGGGGATGCGGAACATACGCTGGAAAATGTGGTCAAGGTCGTAGCCGCACAGGATGCGGAGACACTCTCGCGTGTTGAGGCGATCTACGCACCAGTGATCAAAGCTGGGCTGCACAAAGCCAGTTCGATCAAAACCGCAGAGGCCGCAAAGGTGATCGAAAACACGCAGCGGGATTTGAACATCGCGCTCGTAAATGAGTTTTCGTTGATCTTTTCGCGCATGGGGCTGGATACGTTAGAAGTGCTTGAGGCCGCCGGCACCAAATGGAACTTTTTGCCATTTAAGCCTGGTCTGGTCGGCGGGCATTGTATCGGGGTGGATCCCTATTACCTGACGTTCCGCGCGGAACAGCTTGGCTATCATCCTGAGGTTATTCTGGCAGGGCGACGGATCAATGATCACATGGGCCGCCATGTGGCGCAGGAAATGATCAAAGGCATGTTGTCTAAGGGAACCAATCCTGCGGGCGCGCGTGTTCTGGTGATGGGATTGGCGTTTAAGGAAAACTGTGCAGATACGCGCAACACCCGCGTCGCAGACATTGTAGACGAATTGCAGAGCTACAGTGTGGCGGTGGATGTCTGGGATCCGTGGGTCGATCCAGATGCTGTGCATGCTGAATATGGCATCACACCTATTCAAAAGCCTGAAAACGGGGCATATGACGGTGTTGTCGTTGCCGTTGCGCATCGCCAGTTTACAGATATGGGAAGTAAAGCAATCAGAAACCTCGGAAAATCCGAGGCATTGCTTTACGATATCAAAGGTGTGCTGCCCAAGTCCGAGTCGGACTTGCGGTTGTAATGAAGGTGGGGCGAAATTTGTCTGAGGTGCATTCGATGACAGGTGAAATGGCGGCCAATGCTTCCCCGCGAGTGCTGCTTTACAGCCACGACACATATGGCCTTGGACATTTGCGCCGCTCTCGTGCGCTTGCCACTGCCATAACGCAGGCGGACAGCCGCATCTCTGCGCTGATTTTGACAGGCTCGCCGGTGGCGGGGCGGTTCCCCTTCCCAGATAATGTAGACCACATCCGTTTGCCAGGTGTCACAAAGACTTTGGATGGCAACTATGAAAGCGAACGCCTCGGTTTACATATCGACGAAACCACGGCGTTGCGGGCTGGCCTGATCAAGGCGACCGTTGAGCACTTTGATCCCGACATCCTGATTGTGGACAAAGAGCCCACAGGCTTTCGTGGCGAATTGTTGCCTGCCCTTGAATGGTTGAAACTGAAGCGTAAGGCGCATCTGATCTTGGGCCTGCGCGACGTGTTGGACGAGCCCAAAGTGCTTGCCGCTGAGTGGGCACGTAAAGGGGCTGTTGAGGCGGCAGAGCGGTACTACGACGAAACTTGGGTTTACGGGTTGCGCTCAATTTACGATCCAACCGCCGGGCTTGAGCTTTCCGACAGTTTTCGCGAACGCATGACCTTTACGGGCTATTTGCAGCGCGAAGCATTCAGCGATGATACTGCACCAGAAGAGCCATATATCCTCGTCACGCCCGGTGGTGGTGGAGATGGTGCAGGTATGGTCGATCTTGTGCTCTGTGCCTATGAGCAAGATCCAGACCTCTCTCCGCGTGCGGTGCTTGTCTATGGGCCTTTCCTATCGGGGGAAGTACGCGCAGATTTTGAAGCGCGCGTGGCGAAACTGAATGGGCGAGTGCATGCGGTTGGTTTTGACAGCCGCATGGAGACTTTGATGGACGGGGCGCAAGGCATCGTATCAATGGGAGGCTACAACACGTTTTGTGAAGTGCTCTCGTTCGATAAACCGGTGGTTATTGTGCCGCGCACGCGACCTCGTATGGAGCAGCATATCCGCGCAAGCCGCGCCGAGGCGCTGGGTTTGGTTCGCATGTTGGATGAGCACCGCGATGGCTTTACACCAGAGGCGATGATTGCCGCCATTCGCGGATTGCCAGATCAACCGAAACCCAGCAATGCGTTTGTTCCGGGGCTGTTGGATGGTCTGGATGTGGTTTCAGAACGCACGCTGGCGATGCTGGGCATTTCTGCGCTTAAAACGAAGTCGAAGGCACAAGGCGTCGCATGAAGTCACAAAGACCGAAGCTGGCAGTGGTTGTCAAAGGATGGCCGCGCCTTTCAGAGACGTTTATCGCGCAGGAATTGGTGGCTCTGGAGGAGATGGGCTACGATATGGCGCTCTGGTCGCTGCGGTTTCCGACCGATAAAAAGCGCCACCCTCTGCATGACCGGCTGAATGCACCGGTGCACTATCTGCCAGAATATTTGCACCAAGAACCCATGCGCGTTTTGCGTGGGGTTTTGGCGGGCGTGCTAAAGCCGAGGTTTTGGCGTGCGGCTAAGTTATGGCTGAAAGATCTGCGGCGCGATGGGACGCGCAATCGTGTGCGTCGTTTCGGTCAGGCCTGCGTTCTGGCACATGAATTGCCGAAAGATATTGATCTGCTGTATGCGCATTTCATGCACACGCCGGCCTCTGTGACGCGATACGCGGCAATCATACGTGGTTTGCCTTGGTCTGTGTCGGCTCATGCGAAAGACATTTGGACCTCTCCTGATTGGGAGAAACGGGAGAAGCTGCAGGCCTCCACACATGGGGCGGCGTTTCTGGCAACATGCACTGGGGTGGGTGCTCGGCACTTGGCTGGGCTCGCCGATCAAGAAAGCCGCGTCGAATTGGTGTACCACGGTTTGGATCTGTCCCGCTTCCCTGAGCCGCCAAAACCGCGTGCCGCTGATGGTGTGGTGCGGTTTCTGTCAGTTGGGCGGCTGGTTGAAAAGAAAGGTTTTGATCGTCTGATAACGGCCCTTTCACTTTTGCCAAACGATTTGGAGTGGCGCTGGGAGCACATCGGCGGGGGGGATCTTGGCACTTCGTTGAAGGCAGATGCCGAACGGTTGGGTATCGCAGATCGGATCATCTGGCGCGGTGCGTGTGATCAGCCAGAGGTGATTGAGGCTTTGCGTGTATCTGACGTCTTTGTTTTGCCCAGCCGCGTTGCGGGTGATGGAGACCGTGATGGCTTGCCCAATGTTTTGATGGAAGCAGCCAGTCAAAAGCTATGTATCTTGTCCACGCCTGTGTCAGCCATTCCGGAATTTATCACAGACGGAGAGCATGGCGTGCTGAGCAGTGATGCTCCTGATGCGCTGGCTGATGCGATGGAGCGCTTGGCGCGTGATCCGGCGCTAAGGATGAAGTATGCGGAGGCGGCCTATCTGCGCCTGATCACATCTTTCTTGATGCAGCCGGGTATTGCGCAACTGGATAAGCGGTTGCAAGCTGCGGTGACGGTGGATCAGAAGGGGTAAGAGGATGGGGCGGATCGCGTTTTATGCGCCCTTGAAATCGCCGAACCATACGGTTCCGTCTGGAGAGCGGGAGATTGCCCGCAACCTGATGCAGGCTTTGGCGGTCGATGACGTGGTTCCTGTTCTGGCATCTGAGTTTCGCAGTTTTGAGAAACAGGGAGACGCTGCACAGCAACAAGTGCTCATCGCGCAGGCTATGCAAGAAGCCGACAAACTGATCGCGCGTGGCAAGGCAGAGGGCTGGCAGGCCTGGCTGACTTATCACAATTATTACAAGGCCCCAGATCTTCTTGGGCCCTTGGTGACGCAGGCTTTGGGCATTCCGTATCTCCTTGTTGAAGCCACGTTGGCCAACAAACGTTTGGATGGTCCATGGGCCGCTTTTGAACGCCGTGCCAAAACTGCGTGCCAAGCGGCAGATGTGATCTTTTCCTTTACCGAACGCGACGCGATAGCTTTGCGCGCTGAATTGGGGGCTGAGAAGCTTGTCTCACTCCCCCCCTTTTTGGCGCTGGAACGGTTGCCGGAAATTGCTAAACCAGAGGCTCCAATCGTGTTGGTGGCAGGTATGATGCGCGAGGGGGACAAATTTGCCTCCTATCAGATTATTGCCGACACCCTTGCGCAGATGCCTGACCAAGACTGGCAGCTTGAGGTTGCTGGCGGTGGGCCAAAACAGGCTGAGGTCGCTGCACTGTTGGCGCCATTTGGCGCACGCGTCCGTTTTCTTGGACAGCTGGATGCCGCTGGCATGGCCGCCGCCTATGCCCGAGCGAAGGCGTTTTTCTGGCCCGGGGTGAACGAGGCGTTTGGCATGGTTTATTTGGAAGCCCAGGCACGTGGAGTGCCCGTCATTGCGGAAGATCGTCCAGGTGTGCGGGAGGTTGTTGACCCATCGGGATTGGTTGCACAGGGCTCCGCAAAGAGTCTCTCTGATGCTTTGACGCGCGCGCTTTTTGATGCGTCATACCATCTCCAACGATCCGAAAAGGCACGTGCATTGATTAAGGCGCACCACCTGATGCCAGCTGCGCGTGACACCCTTTGGAGTGCGCTAAGACCACTATTGAAAGAGAAAACATGATCAAATTTGCGATGATGCGTCATGGTCATACGGCCTGGAACCGCGCTCACCAGATTCAGGGGCGCACTGACATTCCATTGGATGACCAGGCCCGTGCAGATTTGTCAGCGTTTGCATTGCCCGCCCCCTGGCAGGAGGCGGATCTTTTTGCCAGCCCGCTCATGCGCGCGCGTGAAACTGCGGAGATTGTTGCTGGCCGGGCACCCAAAACTGCGGTCGCATTAACAGAGATGGATTGGGGCGTATGGGAAGGTCAAAAAGGTGTGGAGTTGAAGGCAGATCCCGCCAGCGGTTTTCGCGATATTGAAGATTGGGGTTGGGACTACCGCCCACCCGAAGGGGAAAGCCCGCGTGAGGTCTGGGAGCGTATTTCCCCTTGGCTCCTTGCACGGGAACGGGACACGCTTGCGATCTGCCATATCGGGATTATGCGGATGATATTGGCCAAAGCGCACGGCTGGAATTTTGATGGACCTGCGCCGTTTGCCGTGAAGCGAAACCGGCTTTTTGTGGTGGAACTTCAGAATGATATGCTAAAGGTCGCGCACCCGGAGATAATTCGATTGGAGAGGCGCAGCGCATGAAGGTTTTGATCGCTGTTACCCATCTGTTGGGCACAGGGCATTTGGCGCGGGCCATGACTTTGGCACGGGCTTTTGTGAAAGGTGGTCATGAGGTTTTGGTGCTGTCTGGCGGTCGGCCAGCGCCACATTTGACAGAGGGCGATGTTGCAGTCGTGCAGCTACCCTCTCTGGCGTCAGATGGCGTGGATTTCTCCAAACTGATGACGGATCTCGGCGTTGAAGCAGATGCCGCCTATTTGTCCTCTCGTCGCAGCGCAATGGTCCGCGCTGTGACAGAGATGCAGCCGGATGTGGTGATCACCGAGCTGTTTCCATTTGGCCGCCGCAGTCTTGCGGATGAATTCAGAGCGTTGTTGGAAGCTGCGCGTGATCTGGCCCCGCGTCCGCTGGTTCTGGCGTCTGTACGCGATATTCTGGCACCGCCCTCCAAAGCGCGCAAAGCAGCACTCGCGCGAGATATGCTAAGCGAATTTTATGACGCTGTTCTGGTGCACTCTGATCCCGATTTGACGCGGCTTGAGGTCAGCTGGCCGGTCACAACCGATGTTGGCCAGAAGCTGCGGTACACGGGATATGTCGCGCCTGCCGCCCCAGAGCCGACAACCGCCGGGGCTGGAGCAGGTGAGGTTCTGGTGAGTGCCGGTGGCGGTTCGGTTGGGCAAGCGTTGTTTGAATGCGCGATTTTGGCGGCCAAGCGCAGCCCGTTGCGCTGGCGGCTTTTGGTTGGTGGCGCAGATAAAGAAGAGCGTATCGCGGCACTGCGCGCGCAAGCCAACGATCCTATGATTACGATTGAAGCTGTGCGGCCAGATTTTCGGCAGCTCCTCAACAATGTGACCGCGTCGGTCAGCATGTGTGGCTACAACACAGCGTTAGACGTGTTGCAAACCGGTGTGCCTGCGGTGTTTGTGCCCTTTGACGACGGTGGCGAGGTGGAGCAGACCCTGCGCGCGCGCGCACTGTCGGCACAGCCCGGAATTGAGATTTTGAGCGCAGCCGATTTGTCACCTGAGACGTTGAAGGCAGAGGTGAAACGCGCCGTTGCCCATGGCCGCCGCAGTGCGTCTGGCCTGCGCATGAATGGCGCGGCAGAGACAGTGCGGATCGCCGAGGACATGCTGGCGAGTGCGCGCGCATGAAGGCTGACTGGCAACCGCTGAGAGCAGAGTTCCGCACTTGGCGGTCCGAAGGATTGACGCTGCCGTTTTGGTGGCGGGATGACGATGCCGTGGTGCCGACGCCTGAACTTGACCAACTTTCGGCGCTCAGCGCGGCGACCGAAGTCCCTGTTCACCTTGCGATTATTCCGAAACAGGCAACGCAGGCATTGGCGGATGTGCTGGACGTGCGCTTTGTGCCGATCGTGCATGGTTGGGATCATGTCAGCCATAGTCTGCATGGGGTTAAGAACGCCGAGTTTGGCGCTGGCCGACAGCTTGAAGCTGTAGAGGATGATTTGAGAAACGCGATTGGGCGGATGCAAGCTCTTTTTGGATCGCGTTTGGCACCAATGTTTGTGCCGCCATGGAACCGTATGGATACGGCGTTTATGCCAACCCTTGCTGAGCTGGGATATGATGCGGTGTCTGCGTACAATCCACGTAAGCGGGCGTTTTCTGTTGCGGGCGTTGCTCAAATCAACACGCACCTGGATCCGATTTTCTGGCGTGGGACCAGAGGGTTGGTTGAGCCGGAGGTTCTGGTCGCGCAAGTGGTTGCTTTGTTGAAAGACCGCAGAGCGGGTGTCACGGACAATCACGAACCTTTGGGATATTTGACCCACCACCTTGTGCACGATGCAGATATCTGGGAGTTTTCCAGCGAGTTTTTGAAAGAGATTTGCGATGGGCCGGTTCAGCTCTATCGCCATGACCAAAGGGGCGAATTATGAGCCGTTTGAACAGCATGATGCGCCGTCTGGCCGCCCAAGCAGATGGGCTTGAGTGGGGCAACACCATGGTGGACAGTCTCGCAGGGGACTTTCTGGACATGGGGCTCGGCAATGGTCGCACCTACGACCACATCCGTGAGATTGCGCCAGACCGACGGATCTGGGTGATAGACCGTGCCCTGAATTGCCACGCGTCCTGTGTGCCTCCAGAAGAGGATTTTCTGCAGGGCGAAGCCGAGGAAATGCTGCGAAAAATGGCTTCCGACGGCACTAGAGTCGCTCTGGCGCATTATGATTTTGGCTTTGGGGACAAAGATAAAGATGTTGCAGAGGCCGCACGCCTCTCGGCGTTTATCAAAGAGATCATGCTGCCTGGTGGCGTGTTGGTGTCTGGCCAGCCGCTGGTTGGGTTTGAGCAGGTGCGTGGGCCGACCACCGTGGCACCAGAACGCTATTATTTTTACAGAACATAAGCTTACGCCCGGTTTGTAACCGGGCGTTTCACTTCATTCTGCGGCGGGCAACTTCAGTTCGGTGGCTTCTGCGCGGCTGAGCATAGAACCCATTTTTCGCTCCTTAAGAACGGCGCGTGCTTTGGCGTACATCGGGTCTTCCCAGAAGATCAGGCAGCCATTGCACCCCTTGCCGCAGCACCCTTCTGTGCCTTTGCGGTTGGTTTTGAAGCGCTTGGTGTTGGTGTCAGCCTCAATTGCCTCAACCAAAGCATCGCGGCGACGCTTGTAGGCGGTTTCGTTGGTGGTGTCTTTGACCTCCATGGCGAGCGCCGTTTTGTCGAGTTGCAGACGTTTCCATTGCTCATCTGTCAGCGCGCGCTCTTTGCGGATCACCGTCATGGCTGGGAAGTTTTCGCGAAGATCCGTCAGGTCTTCGTGGGGAAAGAGAGAGAAGGGCAGGCGGATCACGGTTTTGGTGGAGCCGTGGATCACGTCCTTTTTCTCACCCGTTTCGGCGAGTTCATAGTCGTATGCGCGCAGCAGGATGGTGTTGCGGGCAATTGGTGACACGATTTCAAGCACATCGCCGGGCTCAAGCTTGTTTTTCACTTCCACATGAAACGCGTCGTCGACCACATCGGTCACAAAACCCGCATACTCCCAATGCGCAATGGCTTGTGTCTGTTCATAGCCATGCGCGAGGTTGGTCAGGCGGCCTTTGTGGAAGGCGAGCGTGTAGCCACGATTGCCGACGGTTTCCAGCTCACCCATGTAGTTGGATGCGTCCCAATTGTCCGGGTCAGCATAATAGTCATCAATCGCCATGCGGTAAGCACGGGCCACAATTGCCGCGTAGTATTCTGATTTTCCACGCCCCTCGACCTTCAGACTGTCCACACCGATGCGCAGATAGTCATCCAGTTTGGGCAGCAGGCATAAGTCTTTGGAATTTAGGATATAACTGCCCCGTTCATCCTCCTGAATCGGGAGGAATTCACCGGGGCGTACACCTTCCTCCAGCAGGAATTCGAACATGTGCAAATTGTCTTCGTCTACAATCAGTTCCTGTACGGTGCCGTCTTTCAGGCGCATGTGGAACTTGTAGTTCCAGCGGCAGGAGTTGGCGCAGTTGCCCTGATTGGCGCCGCGTTCGGCCATGAAATTGGACAGCAGGCAGCGGCCGGAGTAGGTCATGCACATAGCGCCATGCACAAAGGCCTCAAGCTTGATGTCGGGACATTTTTCGCGAATCTCTTCGAGTTCGGGAAAGCTCACCTCGCGGGCGAGAACGACAAGGTCAGCGCCCTGCGCCTGCCAGAACTGAGTGGTTAGCCAACTGGCGATATTGGCTTGTGTCGAGACATGCAGAGGGATCTCTGGGGCACGTTCGCGGACGTATTGGAAGACGCCAGGATCAGAGATGATAAGCCCATCGGGGTTCACCTTGCGAACGGTGTCGATGTATTCGTCGAGTTTTGGAATGTCTTTGTTATGGCTGAACAAATTCAGCGTGAGATAGGCGCGTTTTCCGTGCGCGTGACAGAATTTCACGCCTTCGATCACGTCTTCAAGCGAAAACTCAGACTTGGTGCGCAGGCTCATGTCGGGGGTGCCGAGATAGACGGCGTCTGCCCCGTAAAGAATGGCCATTTTGAGTTTGCGGAGGTTGCCAGCTGGCATCAAAAGTTCGGATCTGTGTTGGGTCATCGCATGCGCTTTCCTGATCAGGAGGGCCTCCTACACCTTTCGGGAGCCTGGAGCAAATCAGAGGAAAGCTGTATTTTATATGTGTATATGTATTGCGTCTGTATCTCGGTGGTATCGCGTCGGTATTGCGGCGGTGCGATTGTCGGTATCCGGCGCTACAGAAATGCGCTGACGCCGCCCCAAATCAGTCGCAAGGCGAGCAGAACGAGAATGATGTTCAGGATGCGATGGAAGCCATGGTCGCTCATCCGGCCCAGAACCTGTTTGCCGATCCATGTGCCCAATGCGCCGCAGGCAATCAGACCAGCCATCAGGACTGCCCAATCCGCGAATGCAAATCCAAGCAAACCAAATATTGCGACCTTCAATCCATGTTGCACGGTCATCAATGCAGCTTGAGTGGCCACGTGGGTGTGGCGGTCCAGCTGCAGAGTTTTGACATAGCCCGCAACGAAGGGGCCTGTTGCGCCAAAGAACATGGTTAGGAAGCTGGACATGAGACCGGTCACCAAAGGCCAGCGGGAGAGCCATTTGGGCGGCTTGGCAAACACCACCCATAAGATGAACACGCCGACAACCGATTGCACGAGCCAACCCGGAAGGCTGACCACGACGCTGCCGCCGATTGCAACGCCAATGAGGGAGCCGACGACAAAAGCCGGAAGGGCTGTCCATATCAGGTGGCGCAGAAACATGATGGCGCGGATGGCATTGGAACCAAGCTGCACGACCCCATGAACTGGAATGATCGCCGCGGGCGGAAGCAGCAGCGCACAGGCGGCCAGAAATGCGACGCCGCCGCCGATGCCAAAGGCTGCTGTAATAAAGGAGCCTAAGAAGCTTGTGGCGAGCAAAATGATAGCTGCGGATTGCGCCAGCTCTGGAGGCAGAAATGCGATCATGAGGCCACTTTGGCGGGATGTGATGGGGGTGCAAGTGGCTTGGTACGGCTGTGCGCAGTAAGCGATGCCTGTGCCGATGGATCAGGGGCGGACAAATTTAGCACCGGTATTGTTTCTGTCCTGAAGAGGCGTCAGAGTTTCGATCTGCACGGTATTGTCTGCGCGCGCGGCAAACAGCTCTTTCAGGCTGTGATCCAGCGCAGCCCCAAGAGCCACCTTGCGTCCCCGCAGTTCGGCTTTCGCTGCGACCACCGAAGCAATACGCACGGTGTCATCCTCGAACACAAAGACCGGTGCGCCACTGCTGCCGAAATCTATGTCACAGGATAAGACATAGACGCCCTTCTGCCGGCCCATCACCCGGCAGGTTTCTTGCAGTGAAGGGGCCTCTTCGCGCCCGATCGCGTAGGAGACAACACCAATATGTGAGCCCTTGCGCAGGCGGTCGGTGGTCGCAAATGGAACGATTGTTGTATTGCGGATCGGGTGATGCAGCTCCAGCAGGGCAAGATCGTTTTGCACGTCTGTGAGGTTGCTCTGTGCTCCGAATGTGTAATTTGGATGCATTGTGACACGCTTGACGCTGCGATAAGCCTCGGCGCGCCCATTGCGCCAACCGGCGCGAAATTCGATCTGGTTAAGCCTGTGACGTGCGCCAGTCTGTTTTGAATACAGACAGTGGGCTGCGGTGAGGACAAGATCAGGTGCAATCAATGCGCCGGTGCAAAACCCCCGCCCATCAAGCTCAAGGCGCCCGACTGCGCCCCAGTGTCGGCTGTCTTCGCCGGTGTCCAGACGTCGCAATCCAGCGTCTTGTGCAAGGGCACTGCCTGCCAGACAAAGAGCCAAGAGGCTCACAAAGACCCTCATGATCATGACGCCTCCCGTGCTTGAACCCAAAGCTTTAGCGTAAGCCTGCGTCGGGACTAGGGTGTCGTACCGACAAAGACGCCGGGTGCGGCATTATGGCGACATCAACGCAAAATGGGAATTTCCGGCACCCGTTTGCCTGGTTCTGTCAGTGCTCGCGGCTGGGGACCGCCTGTCGCCCAATCCAAAAGTTCAACGGTGTGCACGATTGGAATGTCTGTGGCAGAGCTAATCTGCATCATGCAACCAATGTTGCCTGCCGCAATGATGTCGGGGTTTTTAGCCTCAAGCGTGCGCACTTTGCGGGCCTTAAGCTGCCCCGAAATTTCTGGCTGCATCAGATTGTACGTGCCAGCAGACCCACAACACAGATGACTGTCGGCGGGCTCCACCACCGTGTACCCGGCTTTTTTAAGCAGTTGTTTGGGATAGGTTTTGATTTGTTGACCGTGCTGCAAAGAGCAGGCCGCATGATAGGCCACCACAGTATCGTTTTGCTGGGCCTCGGGCAGATCCAGTTTCATCAGAACCTCAGAGACGTCCATCGCAAGCGTACTGACGCGGGCGGCATCCTCCGCGAGCGGATCGTTGCGGAACATATGGCCGTAGTCCTTGATCGTTGTGCCACATCCGGAGGTGTTGATCACGATCGCATCTAGCCCCTTTGCATCCATTTCAGCACACCAGGCCTTGATGTTTTTGGCCGCTGCGACATGGCTGTCTTTGGTTTTGCCCATGTGGTGGGTCAGTGCGCCGCAACAGCCTGCGCCCTCTGCGACCACAACTTCACATCCAAGCCGGGTCAACAGGCGGATGGTGGCGTCGTTGATGTCGGTGTTCAAGGCTTTCTGTGCGCATCCGGTCATCAGGGCGACGCGCATCTTCTTCTCTTGTTCGGGTGCAAAGCTTTGCGGATCATCGTTGCGGCTGACCGGTGGAACGGATCTGGGTGCCATGTCCAGCATGGCGCGCAGGCGCGCGTCCGGCATCAGAAAGCGGAAGGGTCGCCCGAGTTTCGCGCCAAACAACGCGAGGCGAAAGCGCATCGGATAGGGCAGGATCTGTGCCAGGATCCACCGCAACGCGCGGTCACTGAAGGGGCGCTTGTAGGTGTTTTCGATGTATTCGCGGGCGTGATCCACCAGATGCATATAGTGGACACCACTTGGGCAGGTGGTCATGCAGGCCAGACAGCTGAGGCAGCGATCAATGTGCTTTACGGTCTTGGCATCGGGAATGCGCTCGTTTTCGAGCATATCTTTGATCTGGTAGATCCGACCACGCGGGCTGTCGAGCTCATCGCCCAGCACTTGATAGGTTGGACAGGTGGCGGTGCAGAACCCACAATGCACACAGGCACGCAGGACTTCATTGGCGCGCTGCGTCCCGGGGTTTTTAAGCTGGTCTTCGGTGAATGTCGTTTGCATTTGCCTATTCCGGTCGTTCTGGCGTGTGCCACGCTGTGTTGGTGGGATGGCTCTCGAGCTCTGGTGGAAGCTCTTCTGGGCGGGGTGGGCGCACATGGGGCAGTAAGCGCGGCTCGCAGGCACCGATTTTGCGGTAGTTCCTGCGCCCATCCTCCAAGCTCAGGTTATTGGCGCCACCATCGTCAAATTCTGGTGTTTGATCGGGATCGTCCTCCCAAAAACACACACCACAGATTTCGTATCGGCCGCGTTCCCGTATGGTGAGGCAGCCGCAGCAGTGGCAGGGCAAATGTGGCTCAGGACGTGCCGCTTGCCGTGCCCTCCAACGCCGAACCTGCCTGCGTTTGCCTTTTGTGCTCATTCCATCAAGCCTGGATTCAGAATGCTGCGTGGGTCGAATTTGGTTCTGAGGCCTGCGCTGAGTGCCGCGAGCGGGGCAGGTTCAGGCTGAAAAACACCGAGCCGATCTTTGGTCGCGTCTGAGGCGCGCATCAGTGTGGCGTGACCTTGCGATACAAGCGCACGCACATCTGTGTCTGCGGTGACTTCCACCCAAATCAGGCCGCCGCCCCAATCATAAATCACTTGCGCCCCGGGGGCGCGCGCTTCGATTGCGGCCACCACCTGTGGGCCATCGGTTGGTTTCACGGAAATGCGCCAGACGTCGCCCGCGCCATTGTGAAATGGGGTCACGTCGCGCACCCAAGCCCACGCCTGTGCTGCTGTTGCGGCGTCATGTGTGATTTCTATGTCGGCACCTGTGCTGGCCAACATCGCCTTGAGCTTTTCGGTGCGATAGGCAACCGATGTTTCCAGCCCCTCGACGCGTATCATCGTGACAGCGGTGCCATCCTTGCCTACAGGCAGGTGCGCCGCACCGCTCACATCATAAGGCGAGCCAAGCGCCGCGCTCATGGCTTTTGTGGCAGCGGTTGCGTCTAAGCCGCGCAAAGTCACCGTGCCTGCGGCTTCTGGTATGGCCTGCACTTTCAGGCTGACCTCTGTTAGCACGCCCAACGTGCCCCAGCTGCCCGCCATCAGTTTGACGAGATCATAGCCGGTCACGTTTTTCATAACCCGGCCACCGTTTTTGAGAATGCGCCCCGCGCCATCTACAAAGCGCACGCCCAACAAGCTGTCTCGGCAGGCGCCAGCCTGAATGCGTCTTGGGCCGCTTACATTTGCGGCCACTGCCCCGCCGATTGTCGGCGTTCCGTTGGTGCCCAGAACGCCGCGATGATCGACGGGCTCAAAGGCCAATCGCTGACTTTCGGAAGCAAGCGTCGCTTCGATCTCGGCCATGGGGGTGCCTGCGCCCGCGACAATGGTCAGTGCGCCTGGTTCATAAAGGCGTACACCGGAAAGGGCTGCGGTGGAGAAAGGCGTACCGATGTTTTGCGCACCAATGTTGCGTGTTCCACCGCCTTGTATGAGGAGCGCGCTCTTTGTGGAGGCCACCATTTCTGCCGTTTCGGCTTCGCTTGCAGGTGTCATCATTGTCTTACGTGTCCAAAATCTGGGGTGGGTTTGCGTCTGAACGCGCAGAAGCTGCGCAGAGCGTTTCTGGGGGCGCGCTTATTCAGCTGCCATTCGCCGTGGTTCACTGGATTGCAAGGGAAACACTTTTGCCGGGTTCAAAAGCCATTTGGGATCAAACACATCTTTGACCGCCATCTGAATATCCAGATCCGCCGCGGCGTATTGATCAACCATCAAGTCACGCTTTTCGATGCCTACGCCGTGCTCACCGGTCAGGCATCCGCCCACCTCCACACAAAGCCGCAAAATATCCGCGCCAAAGGCTTCACATTTCTCCAGATCACCCGGCTTGTTGGCATCAAACAGGATAAGGGGATGCATGTTGCCGTCACCGGCATGGAACACGTTGCCCACGTCCAAGCCATAGTCTTTGCTCAACTCACCGATGCGGCGCAAAACGTAGGGCAGCTGGCTTACGGGGATTGTGCCGTCGAGGCACATATAGTCGTTGATCTGACCCATTGCACCGAAGGCTGATTTACGTCCGAGCCAGATCCGTGCGCTTTCTTCCGTGCTGGAGCTTTCACGCAGCTCCACGGGATTGTGGGTGCGTGCAATTGCAAGGATGCGTTCCAGTTGCGCATCGATTTCCTGATCAGAGCCTTCAACCTCAATGATCAGCAGCGCTTCGCAGTCTGGATACCCGGCTTTCGCAAAATCCTCTGTTGCACGGATGCAGGGGCGGTCCATGAACTCAATCGCCACAGGCAGGATGCCCGCTTTGATGATGTCGCTGACGCATTGCCCGGCCACTTCGTTGCTGTCAAAGCCCATCAGCACGGGTCGCGCACCTTCTGGCTTGTGCAAGATGCGCAGAGTGGCTTCGGTGACCACACCTAGCTGACCTTCGCTGCCGCAGATCACGCCGAGCAGATCGAGGCCACCCGCATCCAGGTGCGCGCCGCCGATTTCCATAATTTCGCCGTCCATGGTGACCATGGTGACGCCCATCAAGTTGTTGGTGGTCACACCGTATTTCAGGCAATGCGCGCCGCCGGAGTTCATGGCGATGTTGCCGGCAATCGCACAGGCAAGCTGGCTTGAGGGGTCTGGCGCGTAAAAGAAGCCATCTTCTTCGACTGCGCCGGACACACTCAGGTTGGTGCGGCCTGTCTGAACGCGGATGAAACGGTTTTCATAGTCCGTCTCCAGAACTTCGGTCATGCGGGCGACACCCAGTATGATAGAATCCGCCGTTGGCATTGAGCCGCCCGCCAATGAGGTGCCAGCGCCGCGTGGCACAACAGGAACATTCTCATCGTGGCAGATTTTAAGAACTGCGGCGACCTCTTCGGTGGATGCAGGCAGCACTGCCGCCAAGGGTGGACAGCGGTAGGCGGTCAGCGCGTCACATTCATAAGCGCGTGTCTCGGCCTCGTCGGAAATCACCGCGTCTGCGGGCAAGACTTGCCTAAGACGGCTGACAACGCGCCCCTTTTTAGCAAGCACTTCCGGGTTTGGGGTTGGCATGTCCATGGCTGGCCTCCGAAGTAATTGGTAATTTTATATAACCAATATTGCGGGCTGGCAAGCGTGAGGTGGAACCGTTAGTGTGGGGCCATGACCATGACACAGCTTCTTCTGCAGTTTTCACCGCTTGATTTTGCCGCGGTCGCGGTGAGTTTGATTGCGTGGATTGTAACCACCCATCTCATTGAAAACCCGCCCAAAAACAGGCCTTCTGTGTCGCACTTGATGGCGTTTTATCGGCGAGAGTGGATGGTGCATTACGTGGAGCGAAGTGCCCGTATTTTTGATGCGCAGATTATGGGTAATCTCCGTCAAAGCACCGCCTTTTTTGCGTCTTCGTCGATGATTGCATTGGGGGGTTTGGTTGCGTTGATTGGGAATACTGACCAAATCGCGGGCATCACTCAGGACCTGACGCAGACTGCCGATTCCACCACGGTGCTTGAAATCAAGCTGATGCTGATCTTGTTTTTTGTCGGCAATGCGTTTCTAAAATTTGTTTGGTCTCACAGACTGTTTGGCTATTGCTCCGTGCTGATGGGGGCTGTTCCCAATGAGAAAGATCACCCAGCGGCATTGTCACGGGCGGACAAGGCGGCGGATGTGAATATCACCGCGGCGCGTAGTTTTAATCGTGGCATACGGGCGATTTACTTCGGTTTGGCGTCTGCTGCTTGGCTGCTGGGACCGGTGATGCTGTTGGTGGGGATATCAGTCACTGTGATTGTTTTGGGACGGCGCGAATTTGCCTCTCAGTCTCGCGCTGCATTGCTGCGAGAGCCGCGCTAAAGCTCAGCTTTGGGTCAGCGATTGTGGTGCATTGCAGCCGTGCGTGTGGACTGTTGCTGCGCCGGATCGTGAGCCCGCGTGGCTCAGACCCGATGATAGGGTGCGCCTGCCAGAATGCTGGCGGCGCGATAAAGCTGTTCGCTGAGCATCACGCGGGCCAGCATATGTGGCCAAACCATTTTACCAAAACTGAGTTTGGCATCCGCACGGGCCCGAAGGCTCGGATCAATCCCGTCGGCCCCACCAATCACAAACGCCAGATCTCCGCGCCCGTCGTCGCGCCAACCGCCAAGCATCTGCGCGAAATCAGGGCTGCTCATCAGTTTGCCGCGTTCATCCAATGCGCAAATCACAGCGCCTTTGGGGATGACGCCTTCTAGCAGGCCAGCCTCTGCCGACATGCCGCCGCCTTTGCGGTCCTCGACCTCATGCACTGCAATCGGGCCAAGGCCCAAGGCCCGCCCGGTGCGGTCAAAACGTGTCAGATAGTCATCAAGAAGGTCGCGCTCCGGGCCAGACCGCAGCCGACCTACGGCGCAGATGTGCACTTTGAGTGCCATGTCGCTGCCTTGTGCTGTGGCGACGCTGCGCGAGGCGCGCGCCGCGCAGAGTTATGCTGAGCCGCCGGGCACCCACATTTTTTCCAGCTGGTAAAACTCGCGCACTTCCGGACGGAAGATATGCACGATCACATCGCCGGTATCCACAAGCACCCAGTCTCCGGACTCTTTGCCTTCTACCTTGGCGCTGCGGCCAAACTCATGTTTGAGCCGTTCTACAAGCTTCTCGGCGAGGGCAACCACCTGACGCGAGGAGCGCCCGGAGCAGATCACCATATAATCGCCAATCGACGTTTTGCCGCGCAGATCGATCTGCACAACGTCTTCGGCTTTATCTTCGTCGAGAGAGGTGAGAATGCGGGCAAGCAAGTCCTCGCTTGTCGCATCCGAGGTGCCCGATGTCAGGATCGGACCGGTATCAGCAGCATTTGCCACGTCAGTGTTCAAAGACAGAAGTCTGCCCTCCATGCAACGCACCGCAAAGCCCCGGTGCCGGGCCTGAATTCAAGATAGCACCGGTTGGACTCATTCTCAACGAAAGGCAAGCGAGAATCACTCTGACTGGAAAATTTGGCGCAGAAAGGCAGCGTTTTGAGAGAAATGAGCCTCTGTGCGTCTCCTACACGGTTTGGTTCGGGGGGTCTTTGGGGGTGCTGTCTTCTAGCATGCGCACCTCCCGTTGTGGGAAAGGCAGGGAGATATTGTGCTCTTTGAACGCATCCCAAAGTGCCAGATAGACATTGCCGCGAATGTTGGTCAGCCCGCCTGTGGGGTCTTTGATCCAGAAGCGCAGGATGTAATCCACGCTGCTGTCGCCAAACCCCACGATATGGCACACGGGGGTGTTGGGATAGGTCAGCACCCGGCCAACCGACTTTGCGGCGGTGACGGCCACGTCACGCACCAGATGCGGGTCATCATCATATGCGGTGCCAAAGTAGATATCGAGCCGCACGAAGGTGTCAGAATGAGACCAGTTGACCACCTGATTGGTGATCAGATCTTCGTTGGGGATCAGGAATTCGCGGCCATCGCGGGTGACCACGCTGACGTAGCGTGCGCCCAAGGAATTGATCCAGCCAAAGGTTTCACCCAGCGAAATCACGTCCCCGGGTTTGATCGACTTATCCATCAGGATGATCAGGCCGGAGACGAGATTGGAGACCACTTTTTGCAGGCCAAACCCCAGGCCAACACCGACGAAGCCGGTGAGAAAGGCCAAGCCGCGCAGGTCAAAGCCAATGATCCTGAGGCCGACAAAGAAGGCCGCCGTGTAAAGGAACACCTGCAGCAGCTTACCAAAGAGCACGCGCATCGAAGGCGATATGTCCTCGCTGCGGCTGAGGCGGTTGTCAGCCTGTCGCGCGGCAAGGCGGGCAATGACAAACGTGGCGCCCAGCATCAGGATGGCCTGTGCCATCATCCAGAGGGAGATGCGGGTTTCGCCAAAGGTGAGCGACATGCTGTCCATCAATTGCACGGCATCATCGCGCAGACCGGTGAGCACAAGGGTGACCCAGATCCACGCCCCATAGCGCAGGATGGCGCGCAGGGTGGTGTATTGCACAACCCGCAGAACGACCACAACAAACAGCCAGGCAAGGGCAAGGTTGCCCAGCTCAACCAGCAGATAAGATCGACTTGGCCAGGTGACGGCGCGCATCACCCACACTGTGAACCAGATCAGAAGGGTAAAAAAGATGAGCGCCATACGTCGGTGCACCATCATGGCATAGCGATACCGCCATTTGGGCCAGCCTTCGCGGGACTTCAGCCAGTCATACAGCTTGGGTTGAAAGATCAGCGCGAGCGCGGTGGCGATGACCATCAAGATCAGAGCAATCAGAACCTGATAGGCCGCCCAAGGGCGCAATAAGGTTTCTGCAAAAGTGACCACCTGATCCCAGATACCAAGCGCAATGTCTGTGGTTTCTGGCGTAACTTGATCCTGCGCCGGGGCTTCGGGATGCGGCACGGCACGGTCAACCCCAGCGACTCGATCCAGCTCTGAGAGCTCGTCTGCAGTTGGGTCTGTTGGCGTGATGTCTTCTTCCATGTGATGAGTTTTGCACGCCAGATCGTCTACAGCAATGCGGGCTGACGTCCGGCAACAGGTTGCGCGTCAAATACTTGAAGGAATCTCTTTGCGCGTATAAGTGGGGGGCATGACTCGCATTTATGAGATATCTGACCGCGCCTTTTTGCCATGGCGCTTTTTTGGTCAATCGAAATCCGTCATCGCCGGCCTATAAAGGTACGGCGTGCGCCTGCGCGCCTGTTTGACAGCCAAAACTTCAGCTACACAATCAGAATGGAGAGGACCCATGTCCCCCAAAACCCTCTATGATAAAATCTGGGATGCCCATGTCGCGCACGAAGCGGATGATGGCACCTGCCTGCTCTATATTGACCGCCACCTCGTCCACGAAGTGACCAGCCCGCAAGCCTTCGAAGGGCTGCGCATGACCGGTCGTAAGGTGCGCGCACCTGAGAAAACCATCGCTGTGCCGGATCACAACGTGCCGACCACTGCAGGTCGTGAAAATCCGGAACAGATGACTGAAGAGAGCCGCATTCAGGTGGCCGCTCTGGACAAAAACGCCAAGGAATTTGGTGTGCACTACTATCCTGTGTCTGACGTGCGTCAGGGCATCGTGCACATTGTTGGCCCGGAAAACGGCTGGACCTTGCCCGGCATGACCGTGGTTTGCGGTGACAGTCACACCGCGACACACGGCGCGTTTGGCTCTTTGGCGCATGGTATCGGCACCTCTGAGGTGGAGCACGTGCTCGCAACCCAGACGCTGATCCAGAAGAAATCCAAAAACATGAAGGTGGAGATCACCGGCAAGCTGAACCCTGGCGTGACCGCCAAGGACGTGACGCTGGCGATCATTGGTGCGACCGGCACCGGTGGCGGCACAGGCTATGTGATCGAATACTGTGGGGAAGCGATTCAATCGCTGTCCATGGAAGGCCGTATGACCGTCTGCAACATGGCGATCGAAGGTGGTGCGCGCGCTGGTCTGATCGCACCTGACCAGACAACCTTTGATTATTGCAAAGGCCGCCCACACGCACCGAAAGGCGGCGCTTGGGAGCAAGCCGAAGCCTACTGGCGCACGCTGTTCTCCGATGAAGGCGCGCATTTTGACAAGGTGGTCACGCTGAAGGGCGAAGACATCCAGCCGGTTGTGACTTGGGGCACCAGCCCTGAGGATGTGCTGCCGATCACAGGCGTTGTGCCATCCCCTGAGGATTTCGAAGGCGGCAAGGTGGAAGCCGCGCGTCGCTCCATCGAGTACATGGGGCTGACCCCGGGCCAGAAATTGACGGACATTGAGATCGACACCGTGTTCATCGGCTCCTGCACCAACGGTCGTATTGAAGACATGCGCGCCGCTGCTGAAGTTCTGAAGGGCAAGAAGATCAAAGATGGCATGCGGGCGATGATCGTGCCGGGCTCTGGCCTTGTGCGCGCACAGGCCGAAGAAGAAGGTCTGGCGGATATCTTCCGTGAGGCAGGCTTTGAGTGGCGTCTGGCGGGTTGTTCCATGTGTCTGGCAATGAACCCGGATCAGCTTTCTGAAAATGAGCGCTGTGCCTCGACCTCCAACCGGAACTTCGAAGGCCGTCAGGGCTACAAAGGGCGTACGCACCTTGTATCCCCTGCCATGGCCGCTGCTGCCGCGATTACCGGCAAGCTGACTGACATTCGCGAGCTGATGTAAGGAGCCAGCGTTATGAAAAAATTCGAAACCTTTTCCGGTATCGCCGCGCCTATGCCGCTGGTGAACATCGACACCGATATGATCATCCCTAAGGTCTTCCTGAAGTCGATCCAGCGCACGGGCTTTGGCAAAAACCTGTTTGATGAGATGCGCTACAACCGTGATGGCTCCGAGATCCCTGATTTTGTGCTGAACAAGCCGCAGTATCGCGACGCTCAGATCCTGATCGCGGGTGACAACTTTGGCTGTGGCTCCTCGCGTGAGCATGCACCCTGGGCGCTGGATGATTTTGGCATCAAGGTGATCGTCTCCACCTCTTTCGCCGACATCTTTTTCAACAACAGCTTCAAGAACGGCATGCTGCCGATCGTTCTGCCACAAGAGCAGGTTGATGTGTTGATGGCGGATGCGGAAAAAGGTGCGAACGCGCGCATGACCGTGGATCTGGAAGCACAGGAGATCACCACATCAGACGGTGACGTCATCAAGTTTGAGGTGGATGCGTTTAAAAAACACTGCCTGCTGAACGGTCTGGATGACATCGGCCTGACAATGGAAAAAGAAGCCTCCATTGATGCCTATGAGGCCACAGCAGGCGCCGAGCGTCCTTGGGTTTGAGTGAACCCCAGTCGTAAGTAAAATCAGAGGCGCTGCCCCCCGGGCGGCGCCTTTTTTGATGGAGTGTTTTATGGATCCTTTAGACACGTCATTTGAGACCGAGCGTCTTCTTGTCCGCAGTTGCCAAGTCGCAGATGCAGAGGCCCTTGCTGGGCTTATGACCCCTTCCATCAGCGCCTGTCTTGCAACATGGCCTGCGCCGCTCACTGTGGTGCAAGCATGAGCAATTGTGACCGATTTCCTCGAGGCAGCCACGGTCGGCAAAGCTTTTGGTGCGGTCATTATCAACAAGCAAACAGGTGAGATCGTCGGTTGGTTTAAAATTGATCTGTCTGAAACGCCTGAGGTGGTTGGAGAGTTCGGCTATTGGATTGGTGAGGCACATCAACGCAAAGGCTATGCCTATGAAATCACGCGCGGAGCATTTGACTTTGCGTTTCATGTTTTGAATGTGACGGTGATGCGCGCGAGGGCCCGATTGTACAACGACGCCTCCCTTAAGCTGCTTGAGAAGCTTGGCATGACATGTGTTGGCAGCGAACGCTTTTGGACACCAGCGCGAGAACGCTATGAGGACTGCACCTTTTGGGAGTATGAAAAACCGCGTCGATGACGGTTTTGGGCACGATCTCGCTTTTGAGTGCAGGGCTGGGATTTGCACATTGCGGCAAGAATGTGGCACCCTAATTTACCCTAGGTAAATCTGCATTGATTCTCAGGTGCTTAGGGTCACTTTGTGCGTTCAGGTGCAGTAAAGTTAACAAAATAACGCGTTTTTGGGGGTAAAGCTGGTGCATTCCCGCATCACTCGACGTCTGTAGTGGTTGTTTGTTAACCCTTTGGCAAACAATCCCTTGAGCCAAAACAGTTTTCAGAGTGAAATTGAGGCAGAAATGGGGCAAACCGCCACTAAGCGCGGATAAAGACGGAATAAGCTTGCGGCAGCGTATCGCGGCGTCCGGTTAAGGGTACTACAGAAGTGATAACTAAAATCGTTGGGGCGGGCACCCGCGCGGGGTTGGTGGCATTGCTGTTTGCATTGCCAGCCATTTTACTACCATCTGTCGGTTCAGACGCGATCCAGATCATGATGCTTTTTGCACTGTTGGCTGGATGTCTTGTGTTTGTTGAGTATGTCTCAAATGCACCGTCGATCCTTGAGTTTCGATATGCGCCGCCGTTCAATCGGTTGAGGTATCTTGCGATTTTTCTGACAGTTTTTGCACTTTCCGTCATTGCCCGCGGAGAAGTTGCCCCCAATGCGTTCACAGCCTTCTTGCATGCCCTTGGCCAGTTGGTCGGGGATGCGATCGATTTCCCCTATTCCCCTGTGCGCTTGATGGTGATCATGCTGCCAAACAACGCGACGCCGGAGCTGGTTGCCCAGGTCCGTACCGCGGCTGGCCTGTCTTATCTCATCTCTCTCGTGACCCTTGTCGTCTTTTATTTCTACGTGCGCGTCCTCGGTTGGCCTGCGCGCAACGGGGCCTTCAATGTCTGGGTAAACCTGCCGCTTTTTGATCCAACGGCTGGTGGGGATGTGATGCCGCGTCTGCTGCGCGATGGGCGTCTTAACATTTTGTTAGGCTTTCTTATGCCTTTCTTAATCCCGGCGATTGTTCAAATGATGTCAGATCTCATTGATCCGATCCATTTGAGTGACCCCAAGACGATGATCTGGACGATGAGCGCATGGGCTTTCATTCCGGCAAGCATGATCATGCGCGGCATTGCGATGACGCGCGTTGCGACGTTGATCAACGAGAACCGGCAGCGTGCCTATGCCGCCACTCATGCTGGACATGCACAGGTGACTTCTTCGGCAGCCTGACCAAAGGTCTCTTTGTTGGGCTCTTTATCTGCGCGTTGTCGATAAGCCGCGTATGGGCTGAGCCCCTTAGAATTGCCACCTACGATGTGGAACTGACCCGCAAAGGGCCGGGTTTGATGCTGCGGGATATCTTGCGGCGTGAGGATCAAACGCGTGCTGTGACACAGGTTGTGGCGCACGTCGCGCCGGATATTTTGTTCCTTCAGGGTGTGGACTATGACGCGGACCTCTTGGGGGCAAAAGCGTTGCGGGATCAGTTCGCGGAGGCAGGGGTGGTCTATACCCATCTGTTTGCACTGCCGCCGAACACCGGCGTGCCGACAGCGCTGGACATGAACGGCGACGGCTATCTGCATGATGCAGAAGACGCGCAAGGCTTTGGCCACTTCCGTGGGGCGTCGGGCCTTTTGGTGCTGTCGCGCTGGCCCTTTGGTGCAGTAGAAGACTACAGCACTCTGCTTTGGCGGGATCTGCCAAGTGCGCAGATGCCAGACATTGACGGGGCTCCTTTCCCTTCGATTGAAGCACAGGCCATTCAGCGACTTTCACGCACAAATCACTGGATCCTGCCCGTGGAGCATCCTGAGAAGCGCCTAAGTCTGCTGCTTTTTGCGGCGGGACCGCCGGTGTTTGACGGGCCTGAAGATCAGAATGGGTTGCGCAACGCCGATGAAATCCGTCTTTGGGTGCATCTGTTGAACGGGGCGCTGGGGCCAGTGCCTGACGCCCCGTTTGTGCTCATGGGCGGGGCCAATCTTGATCCGGATCGCGGGGAAGGGCGTCGACATGTGATCGCCAGTTTGCTCGCCGATCCGCGCTTACAAGATCCTCTGGAGGAGTCCGGGCCAACCGTGGATTGGCGCGAGCCACGTCCGGGGGATTTGCGTGTCGACTACCTTTTGCCATCCGCAGATATCAGAGTGCTGGAGGCGGGGGTTTTCTGGCCAAAAGCGCCAGATCCAGATGCGCGGTTTCTTGTGTTCAATAAGGTTCGTGCCAGTCGGCACCATATGGTTTGGGCGGATATCGAATTTTGACCTGATTTCCCGTCAAACGAGGGAGTCAAAGTCCCTTGTTTCTTGATCTTTTGCGCCTGTCTCGCTAACCCGTAGCGAACCCAAAGGATCAAGGACGACACTTATGAGCAACCCTTCGCTTCTCATCCTCGCCGGCGACGGCATCGGCCCCGAAGTCATGACCGAAGTGCAGCGCATTATCGGCTGGTTTGGCGACAAACGTGGCCTGAAATTTGACGTGAGCGAAGACCTCGTGGGCGGCGCAGCATACGACAAACACGGTGTGCCGCTGCATGATGACACCATGGCGAAAGCCCAAGAGGTGGACGCGGTGCTGCTGGGCGCTGTGGGCGGCCCTAAGTACGATGATCTGGACTTCTCCGTGAAGCCAGAGCGCGGTCTGCTGCGTCTGCGCAAAGAGATGGATCTGTTTGCCAACCTGCGCCCGGCACAGTGTTTTGACGCGCTCGCGGATTTCTCCTCTTTGAAAACCGACATCGTGTCTGGCCTTGACATCATGATCGTGCGTGAGCTGACTGGCGGCGTTTACTTCGGCGAGCCGCGCGGTATCTTTGAAGAGGGCAACGAGCGTGTGGGCATCAACACCCAGCGCTACACAGAAAGCGAAATCGAGCGCGGCGCACGTGCAGCGTTTGAACTGGCGATGAAGCGCGACAAACGTCTGTGCTCCATGGAAAAAGCCAATGTGATGGAAAGTGGCATCCTGTGGCGTGAAGTGGTCAACGAAGTGGCCAAAGACTACCCCGAGGTGGAACTGTCTCACATGTATGCAGACAACGGCGCGATGCAGCTGGTGCGCGCGCCCAAGCAGTTTGACGTGATCTATACCGACAACTTGTTTGGTGACATTCTGTCTGATTGTGCGGCGATGCTGACTGGTTCGCTGGGCATGCTGCCATCTGCGTCTCTTGGTGCGCCAATGGCCAATGGCCGCCCGAAAGCGCTGTATGAGCCGGTACACGGCTCCGCACCTGACATTGCTGGCCAAGGCAAAGCGAACCCATGCGCCTGTGTGCTCTCCTTTGCGATGGCCCTGCGCTATTCCTTCAACGAAGGTGCGGAAGCAGATCGTCTGGAAGCGGCGGTTGAAAAAGTGCTGGCTGACGGCGTGCGTACCGCCGACCTGATGCAGTCCGAAGGCGAGACACCGGTGTCGACCACTGAGATGGGCGATGCGTTGCTGGCAGCGTTGGACGCAAGCCTGTAATTGCGGGCAAACTTAACAAAAACAAAAGGCGCCTCATTGGGCGCCTTTTTCTTTGACTGTTTGTTTATTGCAAAGAGGGGTGTGGGTTCTTCTGCGCGTGGCTGTAAATGGATTTCACGCTCCATTCCACTGAGCTGCGCATGGTGCGGCCAAGGGCGGTGTCAAAGGCAAGCACCACATCATTGATGTCATCGCTTGCGGTTTGAACCAGCGCTTCGAAAGACTTTGAATCAATGATCAGGTTGTTGAAAGAATCCACGATTTTCAGGTTCAGTCGCACGTGAATTTGCAGGGCCTCTGAGCCTTCCACCTGAACAGCGGGCAATCGCGCCTGAAACTCTCTGAGGTCGGTGACAATGACGTAATCGGGGCGCAGCCCAACGCTGGAGCGACCGACAGAGCGGACTTTGCCGCTGTTCTCATAGCTTTCCACCAAAAGATTCTGCACGATCACCGGTGCGCGATCGACCCAGCGCGCGCGGGGCAGATACTCAATCTGATAGGGCGTGGGCTGTACGGCGATTTGGTCGGTGTTTACCGCAGAGGATGCCGTAGGTTCCTCCACAACGATTTGTTGACGAATGCGGGGCAGACCCGACGCAAACGTGCTTTTAGGCGTAAGCGTGTAGAGATCCGTGGGCGTTGTGGCGCGATTTAGCGTTTCAAGCCCGGTGCACCCAGAGAGGGCGATCGCGCCCAGCATCATGCCTGTCCATACCAGTCGCATCATCGACGAAACTCCGATCCTTGAGTGCCCAGAAGGAACCGTGCCGGGTCGCGCCTGATCAGCTCCACCAACCGGTCCATGTTGTTGACGAGAAACCGCGCCTCTTCGACGAAGCGGGTGGTTTGCGGCAGACCGATGCGGAAGAATTCCGTTACCTGACGCTCATTTTGCACAACGATGTTATCCAGACGTCCCAAGAGATCTGAGGCTGACTGTGCCGCCGAAAGCACCTCGGTAGAAGCGCTGTTGAGATCTTTCGTTACAGTCGTCACAGTTTCTGACACTGCGGAGACTGCGCCGCCAAGATCGGTGATGATGCCTGAGACATCCTCATCCAGAATTTGGTTCACACCGCTGAAGGTTTTTTGGGCTGTGTCTAGGGTGACATCAGCTGTTTCCATCGCCTGATAGATCGCCTCGAGGGTTTTGTTGGAGCGCGCGAAGGTGTCGGTTGCTGCCAGCAGAGCGGTGCTTCCCTGTTCTGAAAGCACATCGAGGTCATCTGCGGCACCGATTGCCAAAGTGTCGATGTTGCCGATCATCGTATTGGCAGAGGCGGCTGCCGCGCGGATGTCTGTCACAAGGTCAGGCAACTCGGTGTCGACGGTTGTGCGAATGGTGTCCAGAGCTGCGCGGGCGCTGGTTGCCGCTGCACGTGCGTCAGCCACAAAGGCGGCACCTTCGACGGTGACGAGTGTCGTCACACTGTCTGCGGTTGCATCAACAGAGCGCAGCATTTCGTTTGATAAATCCAGCGCTTCGTCCAGATTGGCGAGTGTTGTCTTGGCTTCGGTTAGGCGTGCTGTTGCCTCGGCAATCAGCACAGCGCCCTCGCTGGAAAGGGAGGAGACGCCCGTTTCGATTTCGGCCAGAGTGGTGTTGGCCTGATCCAGAAGGGGCGGCAGTTTCGTGTCGGTCAGGGCGCGTACAGAGGTCAGCGTCTGCGTGGCCTCATTGGCGAGTGGCTTGATGTCAGTGGCAAGCACCTGATTGGCTGTATCTGATGTGGTGCGGACTGAGTTGAGCGTGTCCGTGGCAGTATTGGTGGCCGTTTCAAACGCAGCGATCGCGCTTTCAGATTGATCGACGCGGGCCTTAAGGCTGCTGCCGACTTCCTCGTAGCGGCTGATCAGGGTGGAGGCTTCCTGTCCGACCTGTGTGACCTGCGATTCCAGAGCTAAGGCGGTATCCTGTACCTGCTCGACGAGTGCGGGCAGACGCTCTTCGATCAGGGTGCGAGCAGATTGCATGGTGGCCAATGCCGAGGGTTCCAGTACGTTTACCACGCCTTCAAGTGCGGCGGCTGCCTCGGCACCACGTGTGATGAACTCGCTGAGCTGATCTTTCATCAGTGCATCGGCGGTGCCGAAAGCGCTTTCGGCGTTGCGCAGGGTGCCTTCTGTCCGGTCTGCTGCCGTCTGAATGCTGCCAAGCGTGTCTGTGGCGGCCAGCAAGGTTTCCTCGGCAGTGTTGGACAGCAATTCCAGACGACCGGTGAAGGCCGCGATTTCGCGCGCGGCGCTGCCCACATCGGTGGACAGGGTTTCAAACTCTGCGATTGTGCGATCGAGGCGACCAGAGGCATTGGACAGGTTGTTGAGAAGCGCGGTGACCGCTTCGGTGTTTTCGTCGCTGACCACCGACTGCAACCGTTCGAGCAGCGTGATCGCCTTTTCCATCAGCTCCGGCGCACCTTCGACGACAGATTGCAGCGCGCTGGGCTCGGTTGGGATTTCGCCAAAGGGTGGGAGGGGATCCGCGTCAGCAGTGCCCCCGGAGAGGGAGACAAAGCTCACCCCTGTCACCCCTTGCCCCTGAAGTTTGGCGACCGTGTCCGTTTTGACTGGGGTGTCGGCGCCGACCTCGATGCGCACGCGCACCAGCGAGGGGTCCTCTTCATCCAGTTCAAGCATCACAACCTGGCCAACAGGCAGACCGTTGTAGCGCACGCCCCCGGCCATGCCGAGGCCTGAGACATTGTCAAAGAGCACGTCATAATAGGCGTATTGCCGTTCCAGATCGACTTTCGCGAGCCAAAACACAAAGAGGAAGGAGCCGATCAGCCCGACCAGCGCGAACACCCCTATCAGGAGATAGTTTGCCCGTGTCTCCATCTATTGAGACCTCCTACTGCCTTTGACCTGCGCCGCTCTGGCACGTGGGCCTGTGAAATACTCTTGCACCCAGGGGTGATCGATGTCTGTCATGGTTTCGATTGGACCTTCCACCAAGACGCGCTTTTCTGCCAGAACGGCGATCCGGTCACAAATGGCGTAAAGACTGTCAAGATCATGGGTCACCATAAACACGGTGATGCCAAGCGCGCGCTGCAACTCTCCAATCAAATCGTCATAGGCTGCGGCGCCGATGGGATCGAGGCCCGCGGTGGGTTCATCCAGAAAGACAATCTGCGGATCAAGCGCCAACGCGCGAGCCAATGCGGCCCGCTTGCGCATACCGCCGGACAGCTCACTTGGCAGTTTTTCACAGGCAAAATGTGGCAGGCCAACAAGGCCCACCTTGAGCGCGCCGAGATCTTTCATGAGATTGCTCGAGAGCTTTAAATGTTCGCGCATCGGCGCCATCACATTCTGCAACACGGTCAGGCTTGAAAACAGCGCACCATCCTGAAACGCAACCCCCCAGCGGGTTTCCACTTTGCGTCGTTCGCTTTCCGGCGCGTTTAAAACATCGGTGCCGAGCACTTCGATGTTGCCAGCCGCGGGGCGGTTGAGGCCCACGATGGTGCGCAACAGAACTGATTTGCCCGTGCCAGAGCCACCTACGATGCCTAAAACCTCGCCGCGCCAGACGTCGAGATCCAGATTGTCATGCACCACCTGTCGGCCAAACTGATTGCGCAGGCCGCGCACCTTGATCACCGCCTCCCGCTCTGCTGTTGCCTCAGGCATAGGCTGTGTGTCCACTGCATTCATATGCCCAGCCCCGCAAAGAAAATGGAGAATAGGGCATCCAGTGCGATCACCAGAAAGATGCCCTGAACCACGCTGGAAGTGGTGCGTTGGCCCACGCTGGTGGAACTGCTTTTGACCTGAAACGCCTGCCAGCAGGCTACCACACCGATCACCAGCGCAAAGAATGGCGCCTTGACCATACCGACGAGCAGGTGGGTTACATCGGTGTTTTCATAAAGCCGGGTGACGAACATGCCGGGGCTGACGCCCAGATTGATCCAACTCATCAGCCCGCCACCCAGCAGGCCGAAAAGATTTGCCACAAAGCCAAGCAGGGGCAGCATGATCAACAAAGCGAGCACGCGCGGCACCACCAGCACCCGTATCGGATCAAGGCCAAGGGTTTGCATGGCGTCGATTTCCTGCTGCACTTTCATCGAGCCCACCGATGCCGTGAAGGCCGAGCCGGATCGCCCTGCCACAATAATCGCGGTCAGCAAGATGCCGAGTTCGCGCAGGACGGAGATGGAGATGAGCTCAACCACAAAGACTTCTGCGCCAAAGCGCTGCAGCTGAGTGGCGCCCTGAAAGGCGAGGACCACACCAATGAGAAATCCCATCAGCCCGATGATGGGCACGGCGTTAAAGCCTGTGTCTTGCATATGCGTGACAAGAGAGGCCCAGCGCAGTTTGTGAGGGCGCGCCACTTCGCGCGCGAGCGCCACGAGTGTTTCACCGAGAAAGCTGATAAGGGAGAGCGCGCTTTGCCAGCCGCCGACTAGATTTTTGCCCCATTGCTCCAGCCAGTCCCAGGGAGAGCGTGAGGGAGTGTCGTCTAAGTCATCGTTTGGCATGGCTGCGGAAACGGTGCGCAACAAGGCCATCTGATCTTCAGCGCCCCCTTCCAGCACGACGTCAACACCATCACGTTGGAGGCGATTTCGCAAATTTGCCACCATCCAAGCGCCGCCTGTGTCCATCGCGCTTAGACCACCCAGACTGAGCCGCAATGTGCCGGACTTTGCTGAAACCTGCGCAAATGGGCGCTCCATCTCTGCCAGAAATTCCGTCAACAGCGCGCCGCTGAGCTGCACAACAGTTTCCGTGCCCGTTACATCCACGCGCAGGTTTGGGCGAACGCTGCTCATCGCGCAAAGATCATTTTGATGAAGGCATACGCCGCTGTCGTCCCGATCATTCTGATCCCAAATGCGTGGAGGCTCATTGCGTTTGTGCCACTATTATCAAATCGTGCCAGCGCTTTAAAGCGCTGCTGCTCTTTGCGTGTGTTATCGCCTCGTCAGGCGTTGCTCCAAAACGTCTATCGTCGGGCGTGTCCATTGATTGAGTGCGCGCATCACGACCAATCGCGCTTGAGCGCCTTCCCAATCCTGTCCCAATAGGTGGTTTGGGACCACCCCATGACGCAGGCAAAGCCGCCGCCAGTGATGCAATACGACGAGTCGCAGTGCGGTGCGCGTGATACAGTCATCCGGGGTAGGGCGGTGCAACGCAGTTTCCACTGCTGAGGCCAGTTCATCATATTCCGCGCGCATCACGTTCGGGGCGATGATCTCTACAACCCAGTTCGGTAGTTCTGTTGGGTTGAATGGGCTGAGAACACATCCGTCTGGGCAGGCATCGACATCCGAAACCAAGGCGCTGCGTGTGGACAACAGGATGGATCCCTCGGGCAGGCGCGTCTCAAAATCCGCGATACTCAACGCTGGCGATCCAATCAGAAGATCAACGCGTGTTTTGCTTTGTTCGGACATTCCGTACACCTGTGGGCGGGCGCGCTCTGTGGCTGCCCAGCCTGTCGGCGACAGGCGGTGCACTGACATGCGCCCGCGTTTTTGGGTCACAATCCATCCGTCGCGCCGCAAACGATGCAAGGCAACACGCAGTGCTTGGTTGTTGATCCCAAGACATCCAACCAGAGCATCCAGAACAGGGCCTGACATCCAGGCGTCTTCGTCTTGCAGAAGATCCCCCAGAATCGTCACGACGACCGACCACACTTTGATTGGCCCGCAGTCGCGCACTGTCTTGATATCGTCTGGCAGATCAATCTGTTGCATGACGGTACTTTACGCATGCCGCAACGCAACAACAAGCGCGGCGGTAACCTGCCATATTCATGCCGTTTTGGTTCGACATACAAACATAGATTGCAGAGTGTTTGGTGGCGGTGCAGGCCGGTCACAAGCTCGCTCTGCGCCTGGTTTGATAGAGAGATTTATGTATTTTTCCCGCATTGCTTGCCTAATTGCGCTGTTGTTCTCGGCGGTACCTGCATTTTCTGAAGAGCGCCTTCAGCCGCTGCGCACACGTGGAGAGCTGCTAGGCTGGGAGGCGATCGGTCGGCTTGATGTCAAAGGGGCTGGGTATTGCTCGGGGGCATTGATTGCGCCGGATCAGGTGCTGACAGCCGCGCATTGCGTTTTTGACACTGCAGGGCGGCAGGTTGCCCCAGAGAACATCCTCTTTCGCGCAGGCTATGTTGCCGGAGAGGCCTTGGCTGAACGCACTGTCAGCCGTGTGATTGTTGATGCTGGATATCAGGATGTTCCAGGAGGCAAGATCAGCAACAAGATGATCCGGCATGATGTGGCTTTGCTGCGTTTGGCCTCCCCGATTTCGACCTCTGAGGCCAATCCCTTTGCCATACATGTTGACCCGCAGGAGGGAGAAAAGGTCTCTGTTCTCAGCTATGGGCGGGGCCGGAGCGAGCATATTTCCTGGCAGCGGGACTGTTCGGTGGTGAGGCGCGGCTGGGGGCTTTTGAAGTTTGATTGCAATGTGACCTACGGCTCCTCGGGGGCACCGGTTTTTGTGCGCTATGGCAATCGGGTGCGCATATTGTCTTTGGTGTCGGCGGGCGATGATCTTGAAAACGGCAGCGCAGTTTCATTCGGCATGGAGCTTCCATCGGTGGTCGCAGAGCTGAAACGACGCATGCGGGTGGGGGATGCGCCGGTCGCGAAGGTCAGCGCAGGGGCAAAGCGTATTCAGATTGGCAATCGCAGCGGCACCGGTGCGAAATTTGTCCGCGCGGGAGGGGGTTGAAACCTGAAATAGGCTTCCCAAGTGATGTGTATCGAGGCGCCGATGATCGGGTCTTGTTTCTACACCGCCTGTCCGAATGGAAGGCACTTACATATTGTTGTCGCTCAATGGAGGATAACCCATGCGCACTTTTGATCTGGCTCCGCTGTACCGGTCGACCGTTGGCTTTGACCAATTGGCAAACATGATGGACCGTGTTTTGTCCAACGATGTCGCCCAGCCGAGCTACCCCCCATACAACATCGAAAAAACCGCCGATGATGCCTATCGCATTTCGCTGGCTGTGGCTGGTTTTTCCGCTGATGATCTGAGTATTGAGGTTAAGCAGAACGCTTTGATTGTGACCGCCAAGAAAGGCGAAGAGAGCAAAGACAAGACCTACCTGCACCGCGGGATAGCGACGCGCGCATTTGAACGTCGCTTCCACCTGGCGGACCACGTCCGCGTGACGGGTGCGAGCCACGAAGATGGCATGCTGCACATCGCGTTGCAGCGTGAAATCCCTGAGGCGCTGAAGCCGCGCCGTATCGAGATTTCCACTGGTGCCCGCAAAGCCGTGGAGCAGGATGTGGTTGACGCAAAAGCCGTGAACTGACCTCCAAATCACTGACACACAAATTCTTCCCTTGTTGTCAGGCGCGCGTCTCAGATTGAGGCGCGCGTTTTGCGTTTGTCTGGTTGCAGTTCGCTTATGAAGGCGTCAAAGTCGCCCGGTTTTCTGATCATTGGTGGCTTTGTGAACCTCGGCGCTTTGAAATCTGGTAATTTCCGGGCTTATGTCTGTGGCGCGGCCTTTGGGTTGATGGCGATCTGGATGCAGCGGATCGTAATGGGCTGGCTTGCGTGGGAGATGACAGACTCGCCCAGTTTTGTCGGATTTGTGGCGCTATTGATGTTTGCGCCGTCGATTGTGCTGTCGCCGCTGTTTGGAGTGTGGGTCGACCGCATCAGTGTGAAACGCGCGATGCTGATTGTGCAAGGCATCAACATGGTGTTGTGCATCGCGCTGTGGGCGTTGGTGGCGGTTGGTATGATGACGCCGTTCTGGCTGGCACTGCTTGCGTTTCTGATTGGTGTTATGTTGGCAGTCAACCAGCCGGTGCGGATGGCCATGACACCGCGACTGGTGAGACGTGAGCACGTGGGGTCTGTGGTCACGATCGTGGCGATAAACTTCAATATCGCCCGAATGGTTGGGCCGGCGATTGGGGGGCTGTTGATTGCCGAGATTGGCGTTGCGCACACGCTTTTGGTCCAATGGCTGCTGTTTGTGCCTTACCTTTTTATTCTGTCCCGTTTGAGACTTCGACCTAGGCGGGAGAGCGGTGGCGCGCGGGAGCCCTTTTTCACCGCACTTGGTGCCGGAATTCGCTACGTCTGGCAGGTCGCTGCCGTGCGCGAAGCCATGCTGCTGGCGGGCATGTTGGCGTTGGTGGCGCGCGGAACGCTGGAGGTTTTGCCGCCGCTGGCTGATGGTGTGTTTGGGCGTGGTGCGGATGGTCTGGGCGTATTGATGAGTGTCACAGGACTTGGTGCAATACTGGGGGGCTTCTCCAAAGCTGTTCTGCCCCCTCAAATGCCCGGGCGCTTGCCGTTGCTGACACGTTTGGCGATCGCATTGGGGCTAATGCTGGTCGCCGTTTTAGGGGTGGCCCCAACTTGGGAGTTGGCTTTGGCTGTCGCAGCGGGGATGTCCTTTGTTACCACGCTCACTGCGATTTCCACGCAGACCGCCATTCAGCTGGATCTGGAAGATGACATGCGCGGGCGTGTGATGAGCCTCTGGGCTGTGCTTGCGGCAGGAGGGGCTGCAGTGGGCGCCGGGGGCGTGGGTGTTTTGGCGGATTGGCTGGGATTTCAGACAAGCTTGATTTGGTGCGGCAGTCTTTCTGCAGTTGCGGTGGCGGGCTATCTCGCGTTGTCTGGTCTGAAAAAGTAAACCCCGCTGCCGATGGGCAACGGGGCTCTGTCTGTCTGACGGGGAGGATCAGATCAGTTGGCAGCGGGTTCGATGTTGCCGATGTTGAAGAACATCGTCTCACCGGAGTGATCGTCCACACCGTCGTTGTCTGTCGACACAAACGCTGTGCCGTCTTCTGAAATGGCCAGACCTTCCACTTTGTCGAGCACATAGCCGCCAGTAGAGGTCAGATCCGGGAGCAGGTCGCGCACCAGAGTTTTTGTGATAACAGGCAGGTCCCCACCCAGCGGGGCAGGCACCATGTCAGACGCCGCGACGCGGTAGATCTTCTTGGTCACCGCACGGTGATCGTGCTGATTGTCACGCTCTACAATGTAAACCCAATCGCCATGCGCCACGATTTCAGACAGGCCAACCCAACCGGTGGCAGGCTCGGCTTTGGGATAGTGCACCGCGCCCCACTCTTTGGTTTCCAGATTGTATGAGACCAGTTTCACGTGGTTTTTGTGGTCGTCCTTCCACTCGCGTTGAACCGCCATCCAGAGCGTGTCGCCCAGCTTGGTGATGCCTTCAAACCCAAAGCGTTTTTCCACCGCCATCAGTTCTGCTGGCAGGCCAATTTCGCCTTTGCGGTCTTTGATCAGACCTTCGGCGGAGACGTGGTAGATGGCATGCGGGATCACACGGTCGGTGCGGCCTTCAGACGCCACATAGAAGCCACCGTTGCCATCAAGTGTGATGCCTTCCATATCGATTTTCTGCGCGGGGCTGCCGTCCTGACGGTGCACACGGATCACATCGACGATGCGGGCGGGCGTCTGGGTGGTGTCGATTTTGAAGATGGAGGGCTGGAAGCCATAGAAGCTGTCATTCACAGCCCAGACGATGCCGTCTTTGTCGGACACCATGCCGGAGATCGCCCCCCAGCCGATTAGCTCATCAGCACCCTCAGATGTGAGATGCGGATACACGGCCGGTGCCTTCTGATGTTCAAACAGCATCACATGCGCACGTGCGCCGCCATCTTCGATCAGGTCTTTCTCATTGGCAGACACCAGCAGATTGCGCTCTGGGATTGCCACATAACCTTCGGGGCCGACGCCCGAGGGCAGCAGCTGTTTCAGCACAGGTTCTGCTGGGTTCGTAACGTCATAGACACCAACAACAGAGGCCCGTTCCGCGCCGACAAACACATAGGGCGTGCCGTTGAAGGTTGCGAAGGTCACACTTTCCGGCTCCACACCTTTGCTGTCAGAGCGTTTGTCCGGGTAGTGACCGATCTGAATGATCGCCTTTTCAAAATCGGTGCCGTTCTCGTAGACCACGGTGCCGTCTTTGTGGAAGATGGTCCAGCCACGAGAGCCGCCATCCATATCGCCCTCATTGGCTGTGGCGAAGTGATTGTCATCAATCCAAGTGACAGCATCGGGCTCGCGCAGGCGGCCTTTCTGACTTTCGGTGAAGATCAGTGCGCCGCGTTCGTCTGTCGCGTCGATGCCCTCAAGATCCACAGCACCTGCGGAGAAATGGGAGATGACTTCGCCTTCCTTGGAGACAACCACCATGTGGTTGTTTTCCTGCAAGGTTACCACGGTTTCGCCCAATGCGTTGATGGACACGTATTCCGGCTCTGGATCTTCTGGAGACACCGCAGCGAGGCCGGTCATGTCCACCATGCGCAGCGTGTCACACGCAAGAGAGCCGTCTTGCAGCTCAATCATGGCCAACATGCCCGCGGGCATTTGACCTGTGCGGCCATCGCCAAGATCTTCGTCACGCTCATTTTCAATGGCGACAGACACAAAGCTCTGATCCGGTGCAATGGCGACGCTGTCAGGCTGTCCGCCCAGATCACAAGAAGCAGCGACAGTGCCATCCGCGATGTTGATCGCCTGAATCAGGCCGGAGGGCTGTGTGTAGCTCTCAGATGTGTTCACGCCTACGATCGCGAGATCGCCAAACACGCCAACGGAGGTTGGCTCACCGTCAAGTGCGACATTGCCGAGCGGCTTTGGCTGGGTCGGATCGGTGATGTCGATGCGCCCAATAACACCCAGCGGGCTGTCCGTGTACACCAATGTCATGCCATCAGCGGTGGCTGCGATGATTTCCGGGGAAGTCTCACGCGTGGTATCCTCACCTTTGGCCATGTTTTTGACCACAGGGAAGGAGGCAATGCGGTTGAAATTCATTTCAGCGGTGGCGTGACCTGCGGTCAATGCCAGCGCCGACGTCAAGCAAAAGCTGCGCAGCAACATTTGGTGTCTCCGTGTTGGTTCATTATGTGCAGGTCGCACCCGTATATGACGCTGTGGCAACAGCCGTATGACAGATCTGCGAAAGCCGTGACGGGCCGTGACAAAGCAAAAAGCCATTTGTGGTTGGTGCGGTGATCCCGCAGAGTGGCGGCGCATTTGAAGTCATGGGGAGAGGGACATGGATTGGGATGACGCATACGCCAATGCCGCACATATCGCTGGGGCTGAGGCGTACCCACCGCGCTGGGCGGAAGAGGCCGCGGCGTTTCGGGAAGCCACCGGTGCCGAGATTGATCTGCCTTATGGGGATGGCGCCCGGCATCGGTTTGATGTGATGCGCCCCAAAGGCACGGCAAAGGGGCTCTTTGTGTTTGTGCACGGGGGATATTGGCTGCGGTTTGACAAGTCTTCCTGGAGTCATTTTGCCCGTGCGGCTGTGGCGCAGGGCTGGGCTGTGGCCATGCCCTCCTATGATTTGGCACCAAGCGTGCGCATTTCAGAGATCACAAAACAGATTGGTCAGGCTGTGTGCCGTGCAGCGGAAATGGTCGAGGGGCCGATCATTTTGGCGGGGCATTCCGCTGGTGGGCATCTCGTGGCTCGGATGGTCTGCGAAGGCGTGTTGCCAGACAGTGTTGGCCATCGGATCACACGCGTGGTGCCGATTTCACCTGTGTCTGATCTGCGGCCTTTGATGAAAACCGTTATGAATGCGGATTTGAAACTGGACGCAGCAGAATGTGGCTCTGAAAGCCCGGTATTTGGTACGCCGCATGCACATGTCGATGTCACGGTTTGGGTTGGCGCAGAGGAGCGGCCTGTGTTTCTGGATCAGGCGCGCTGGTTGGCAGAGGCTTGGGGCTGCGATCTGTTTGTGGCCGGTGGCAAGCACCACTTTGATGTCATCGACGCCTTGGCAGACCCTGAAAGTGATTTTGCCCGGATGGTCCTAGCCTAAGGTCTAAAGCAGGGCACGGTATCGCCCGCGGCAGGGCGCGCATGCCAGACCCCCCGCGCAATGGCGCGGGCAAGGCAGGTGGCTGCGGCATGCCCCAGCCAGAGGGTATCTGCGACCTCTGTTTCGAGCGGCTTGGCATTTGTGCTGACGCCAAAAATCAGATCTCCGTCCATTGGCGTGTGCGACGGCACCAAAGCGCGGGCCATGCCATCGTGAGCTGCGGTCGCCATGCGCATGCATTGCGCCTGCGTGAGATCTGCATCGGTTGCGACAATGGCGATGGTGGTGTTGTGGCTGGACAGTTTGGTGTTGGGCAAGCCCGTTGGCGCACAGGGTAGCAGGCCCAAATTGCCAAATTCGTCACCGACTTCCCAAGGGGCCGCCCAGAAGTGTTGCCCATCTGGAGAGGCATCGCCAAGCGCGTTCACAGCCACCAAGGCGCCGACCGTATGGCCGGATGGCAGGATCATAGATGCCGAGCCAAGACCGCCCTTGTGAGTGGCTAAGGTTGCGCCGGTTCCCGCGCCAAAGGAGCCTAATGTGAAGTCATCGAACGCAGTGGTGAGCGCCTCAGCACCTAGACGCTTGTAGGGGTTTTCGGCCCAGTCTTTGTTTCCTCCATTGAGGAGATCGAAGAGAATGGCACCGGGAACAATGGGGATGTTCTGGTCGCCAACCGCAAAGCCACGTCCGGCGGATCGCAGGGCATCGGCAACACCGGAGGACGCATCCAAACCAAAGGCCGAGCCGCCTGAAAGCGTTAGTGCATCAACCTGTTGCACGGTTTTGTCTGGTGCGAGCAGATCGGTTTCACGTGTGCCTGGTGCGCCGCCCATCACGCTGACGCCGCAGGTGAAAGGCGCCTCGCCAACCAACACGGTTGTGCCCGTCTTGATCGTTGTGTCCTGCGCATTGCCGACGCGAAGCCCCGCCACATCGGTGATCAAATTTCTGGCTCCGGTCTGCATCTGGGTACTCCTCTTTGCGTTCACAGTAGGCGCCTCGAATTTGGGCGCAAGAGTATCAGGGCGCGCAGGTCGTCGGATTTTTGTTGCGCGCGGCGTGCCTCCTTTGGCATGACTCGCACAGGCATTGGCGATGGCGTCGCCACATTCTGCATGAAGAATGCGCCACACTTTTTACAGTCCTGAACGCCGGGACCTCTTTGATCGGAGGTCAACATGACATCACGTCCTGAATTTTATCGGTTTCATAATGGCGAGAAAGCGCCGTTGCAGTTTGCGGAGGCCGAGTATGAGGCCCGCGTGGCGGGTCTGCGCGCAGTTATGGTAGAGGCTGGCGTTAATGCCGCGGTTTTCACCTCGATGCACAATGTGTCCTACTACTCCGGTTTCACCTATTGCGCCTTTGGGCGGCCGTATGCCGTGGTGGTGACCCCCACAGAGTGTGTGACGATTTCAGCCGGCATCGACGCGGGTCAGCCATGGCGGCGCTGCTACGGTGATAACATCACTTACACCGACTGGCAGCGGGACAATTACTGGCGGGCGATCCGATCGATCACGGGCGAGGGCGCAGTGATTGGCTTTGAGGGTGATCACCTGACGCTGCTGCAGCAAAGCAAGCTGAACAGTTTCCTTGCGCCAAAGAGCATGGTTGATCTTTATGAGCAAACCATGCGGCAGCGTATGCATAAGAGTGCAGCAGAGATTGAGTTGATCCGCGCAGGCGCCGCAGTTGCTGATGTGGGGGGATATGCCATCCGTGATGCCGTGAAGGCAGGCGCGCGCGAAATTGACGTGGCCATGGCCGGTCGGAACGCGATGGAGCTTGAGATCGCAAAACGTTTCCCCGGTTCCGAGTATCGCGACACTTGGGTGTGGTTTCAGTCGGGCATCAATACAGATGGCGCACACAACCCCGTCACCGCGCGTGAACTGCAACGTGGTGATATCCTGTCGCTTAACACCTTCCCGATGATTTCGGGCTATTACACAGCACTTGAGCGCACAATGTTTGTGGAAGAGGTCGATCCAGCGAGCCTTGCGATCTGGGAAGCCAATGTGGGCGCGCATGAATTGGGGATTTCTCTGCTGAAACCGGGCGCGAGCTGCGCTGAGGTGACCGAGCAGATCAACACCTTTTTTGCAGAGCGTGACCTGCTGCAATATCGCACCTTTGGCTACGGCCACAGCTTTGGCGTGTTGAGCCACTACTACGGACGCGAAGCCGGTTTGGAGTTGCGCGAGGATATCGACACGGTTCTGGAGCCGGGCATGGTGATCTCCATGGAGCCGATGCTGACGATTGCCGACGGGCAACCCGGCGCCGGTGGGTATCGCGAGCACGATATTCTGGTGATCACTGAAGATGGCAACGAGAACATCACGGGCTACCCTTACGGGCCCGAGTTCAACGTGGTTGGGTAATCAAGCTGTCGCGCCCTGCGGGGCGCGGCAAACCTGCGCGTTTCTTAAGCACGGTTGTCCAAAAGGGCAGAGGTGTGAAACGCGATACACTTATTGTGTGAATTCTCGATCTCAAAATAATTCGCTCTAGGATGGAGTAGCCTACTCTCCCCTCTTTCTTTTGATGTGCACATTTGCAACAGTTTGCCCGAATTGGATGCAGAGGCGATGTAAATGGGCGTAACATTCCCCATATGCGCTTCAAGATATTGAAAAGTAGGGGGTGTTTTATGGCGAATTTTGAAACCCAAGTGCGCGACTCTCAGGCGCAGGTTGCCGCAGCGCAGAGCAAGATCGCAGAGCTGACCAGCCGGATTGATGCCGCACGTGAAAAGATGAAGACCGGCGATGACGTTGCAATTGATATTGAGAACGCGACGCTGGATGACGTGCATGCCCACACAGAGGTGATGAACGCCAATATCGCCGAGCTGATCATGGGCCTTGATGATGTGACGGCGGCGTTTTCCAAAGACTTTGACCAGATGCGGGACAAAACCGGCTGGGAGAGTTTTGTCGGTATCTTCAGCCGAGGCAAATCAGAGTCGATGCGTGCTGAGAGGATCAAGACGGCCAATATTGACGACAAGCTGCAGGACCTGATTGCGAAATCGGATGTGATCACCAAGCTTCTGGAAAGCCAGTTGGCTGTACTCGAAGAGCAGAAGGTGAAGGTTGAGGACAATCTTACTGAGACGCTGGATGAGCGTGAATTCACTGTGGGTGAGCTGGAAAATCTGCGGGCGGAGATCCTTGGCATGGATCCTCAGATCATTGCGCTGGAGAACAAGATTGCCGTTGAGCAGGACGCCGCCGCGCGCACCAAGCTTGAGACCGAACTGGCGGATCTAAACAAAGCCTACAACGAGTTGGTACAGCAAGAGCAGGTGAAGCTGGCCAAAAGCCAGACACTGGAGCGCTATATCGAGAAAGGCAAAACCTGGGTCGACAGTCTGCAAAATCAGGCGGCGACGCAGATGGTGCTGATCAACAAGCTGCAGACCGACACAAAGCAGCGTGTGGTGCTGTATGATGCACTCACCAAATCGCTCAAGACAGCGCAGCAGCAGGACATCGCGCACCGCATCAACGAGATTGGCGTGGAAACCGACAAAGAGGCGCAGGCCTCCATGGCCGCAATTGGCACAGCCACCAACCAGCGCATGGCGGATATGATGGAGGCCCATGAGGAGCATATGGTCTTTGCCCGTGATGTTCTGGCGGCCAAAGCCAAGGCGGATGAACGCTTTGCCCGGAGGTTCCAGAAGATCGTCGAGAAGCACGATAAGAATTTGTATGGGGCGTGATTTGTTTTCCAATTATCAGGTTCTGTTAGAATTTGTTGCCTTTGCGTTGTTCATTTTTGTTATGATTTGGAGCGATCTTGCTCTGAAAGAACGATCACTACGAAACACTCTTTTCGAAGCCATCAAACTGAGCATAGCTGTGGTAGTCTTCGTTGCGGTGGGCCTTTGTCTGGTCTGGGCATTGGCCATCGGATACACGTTTGTCCTTTTTCCCGTTTTGATCGGTTGGTTTGTTTGGTTCGGAAGGGGAAACCCACCCAGTAAACAGCAAGCTACCCCAAAAGACTATTCTGGGCCGACGCGCATGAATGCAGATTTCCCGAGGGTTGTTCAATGGATCGAAACGGGCATTCAAACGTCCCTATTGATTGGTGTCGCTTGGGTTCTCGTCGGCTCGTTAGCGTTTGATATAGAAACATCTCTACCAAGCACGATCACTTTGGCCGCGCTGTTTGGGCTCATGCAATGGGGGCGCTATGTGTCGTTCAGAAGATTTGCCCGGTCAGACGCCGATTTGGCTGAAACAGTGTTCTATAACCCGGTGGACGGCTATTTTCGTCAGCCAAGATGGTTGAGCAAGTGACAATGAATTCAGACCACACCGCTCTGATGGAAACACATGCCTCACGGCGCTACTTTCAGAAGTTTGCGCGGATCACGGAGCATCTGACACAGGTGGCTGCGACACGTGAGGCGGAGGGGGAGATGCGCGCCGATGAGGTGAAAATCCTCACGCGTTATCTGGCCGCGATTGGCTACACGTTCAAAGCGCTGAGCATGAAGTATCTGCTGGTGGGGCGGCAGACCGGGCAGTTCTTTGGCAGCCTTGCAATGGATGCTGTCGAAAGCGGCTTTCCGATGTTCAATGAGCTGTTGGTGATGGCCAACGATGCCCAGCAGGCAGAAAGCCATCTGCGCAATATGCCGGATGCGGAAACGCTGAAGAACGATATGCTGCGCGCCATTATTGGCGATCAGGAGATCCCAACGAAGCTGCAATTCGCGCTGAGCCAGCGGCTCTATTATGAGGAGTTGCTCAAAGGAGAGCTGTTCTGGGCACAGAACCACCCGGAGGTGCTTTGGCTTGGCAATCTCTCTGAACGGCGGCGCAAGTTCCTGCTGCATTGGGCAGTCTATGACAGTCAGGTCAATCTGCCGACGATTTACCTCATGGAGCTTGAGGACACAGGCAAGCGGGCCTTGCCCAAGGATGAGCGGCGCTGGCCAGAGGTTCAGGCGCATCTCATGGCGCAGGCGGTGGCAGGTTTGAAGCTTGTGACCATCGCCAAGGGCTTTGATGAGAGTTTTGACGATCTGCACCCCAAGCGCCTGCAACGCCTGCATGTGGGGCCGATGTATTCCAGCGCTTTCACGCGGCAAAGCGGGCCAATCCGCGATGTGCTGGAGGCGGCGCGGGCACCGGAAGGGGAAGACTGGGCCTTGGCCTGGACCACTGAGGAGTTGCTGAGCGAAGACGTAAAGTCAGAGCGCTCTGGCTGGTTTGGCACTGTGGAGCGTCAGATCTTTGCGCTCGATCCTTTTGCCGGGCGTGGGGCAGACACTGGTGCCACGCGGATGGAGCGTTCAATTGTGCTGCCACAGCGGCCTTTTCAAGCGTTGGAAGAGCTGAACCCACCGGGATTTGGCAGCGTGAACAAATATGTGGTGAGCCCGCAGGGGCGGGTGCTCAGATATTGAATGGATGCTGTGCAACCAACTTTGACTGCGCGGCTTTTGACGATATGAATTTTGGGGTTGATGTAAGATGAGCCTGACAAGTGACCAGATGGAGCTGCGCGAAGAGGATATTCGCAAGCACTATGACGCCGCGGCGCAGATGCTTGCTGGCTTTGACCACACGCCGCGCATTGCCAAAGGCAAAGACATGGCACAGGCGGCGGAACGGTCCAGCGGTATCGGCACACGCCGACGGTTTCGCTCGACCACGCCGGGTTTGGTGACACGTTCAACGGCACGGCCCGAAGGGGTGCATCTGGTGGAACGTATCGAGGGCGCAGGTGTGGAAGATCCGCTGGTGTCACCGGTCCAGGCCAATGTGTTGCATGGTTTGCGGCGGGCTTTGGCGATTGCCTTGGCCGTTGGCGAAAATGTTTCTGAGGCCTCTGGGTTGGCTGATCTTAAGCGGGACAATCTGGCAGGAAGCCTCAGCGCGGATCGCAAGACGGCGTTTTCGGAGCTTTTGGCGGCGGAGGCTTTGGCGGTGAGCTATGTCTTTGCCAATGCGACATCCTTCCTGCTCGCTCCGCTTTTGGGAGAGACACAGGTCGAGGTGGGTGAGGTTGAGGAAGTTTTGACCGACAACGCCCCTTTGGCTTTGCATGGCGCACTTTGGGAACTGGATCAGGACATCGCAGCGCTTGTGAGCAGCGAGGATCGACTGGTCGCCTGTGTCTGCGCCTTTGCTGAGCAGTTGATGGAAAAGCTGAGCCTACGCGCCCAGAACGCGCCACGACTGGAGGCCTTTGAGGGCGCGAGCTGGAAAGTTGCAGCAGATGATCTCACGATCAACGGATTTACGCCTGCACGCGCGGCCAAAGGCACCACGCTGACCATGAGTTTCAAAAAGCCCAACGAAGTTGTGGGCAACCATATCGCCAAATATCAGGCGATGAAGCTCGCCAAGATGCTGATGGCCTATGATTTTGAGCGGCGCATGAATCCCTTTGCCGAAATGGGCGGGTTCATCTTTACCTTCATGGGCGATGGCGCGCCGGGGACAGGGAAAACAACGCTCATTCAGATGATGGCGGGGATGATCCACGATTATTGTCAGGTGGCAGGTTATGCTTTCCGCTACCAGAATTTTGGCATCGACAACATCGACAGCTATCAGGGCAAATCGGGCCAGAATGCCAAATCCTTTGTGGCCAATGTGCTGGATCCGCAGGTGATTGGCTTTGGTACAATTGACGACATTGACCAGATCGCCGGCAAACGCGGAGACCGGCAGAGCTCGGCCGGGCAGCAGGAGGTCACAGCCGTCTTTATGGAAGCTTTTGCCGGGGCCAACACGGTGGTGCGTGGCAACTGTACCTTTGGGATGTTTTCCAACTACCCTGAGAATGTGGACGACGCGCTGCGCCAGCGGGCTGGGGCGCGCTTTCTGGTGGATGGGCCGCAGACGCGGGAGGATTACATCGACATTCTCGCGCTGCTGATGGGCAAGAACCATGATATCGCGCTGGGTGAGCATACCTTGTTTGAGGCTCAGGCCATTCAGAAAGCGGTGGCCGCCAGTTTTGAAAGCCACAACCGCCCCCATGAGGACGGGCTGCTCAACGTGTTTGAGCGCGTGCAGGGGCAAGTCGGTGAGCTGGATACAATTGCGAAGATGGGCACCTATCTGAAGGCCATTCAGGAGGCCGACCCGCGCTTCACGGGCCGTGCGATCAAGAACATCACCGATGCGGTGAAAGTGCGTGCGATGGATTTTGAACTGCCCGACGAATGGATGGAGCAGCCCGATCTGTTCCTGAAAAAGGACTACGACACCAAAAAGGCGATGATTGCTGAGCTGCGCGTGCCGATCACCACCGAGATGGTGGTGCAGGAAATCAACCGCTATGCCGACAGCGAATTCCGCTATGCCGATAAGTCTGACGAGGCCGCGATAGAGGCCATGGTGCGCGACATGGGCCGTACCGAGGCAGCAAAACAGCGCTATCTGAAAGGCAAAGCCTGATGTTTGTGATTGATACCATAGGGTTCTGGAACACTCTGGTTCCGCTGGCTGCATTGGGCCTGTTGGCCGTTTTTCTGCCACGGGTGTTGGTGGATCGCGAAACGCGCTCACATGGCAAGCTGCTGCATGGCATCGCGCTGACGGCTGCGTTTCTGGTGGCAATTGGTTTCATGATTTCCATCGCGGTCACCCAGATGCGCGGGTTCGAGGCCGTGGGACACTTTGAGATTGATCCGCTGGGCGCGGCATGGGTGCATCTGCGTCTTTCATTGATGACTGCAATTGTTTGGGCACCGGTTCTGGGGCTGGTGTGGTTTGGCCAAGCGCAGGGCGTTGAGGCACGGCGCGGGCAGGATATCGCGGCGGGGGATCGGTGATGGAGGGGATGACAAATGCATAGACTGATCCAACGCGGCTTGATGTTTGGCAATCTGATCGAGGTTGCCTCCCCGGTGTTGGTGGAGCGCTACAATCGTGCGCTGAAACATCTGACGGGCAAGACCACCAACCTCACCGATTTTCACATCGATATCTCGGGCTATTCGCCGGAGATTGGCGACGAGCTGGATGATCATCTCTACCTCAACCACGGGGGATGCAATCGGCAGTTCATCCTGCTGACCACAGAACAGAAAACCGCGCCGCTCCTGAATGCGAAGTTCTCGACCAGCCGGGATATTCTGCGTCACTTTATTGAGGAAAATGAACCACAGCTCTTTGCGCTCACAGCGCGAGATGCGGTGGCAGGGGAGCTGGTGAACTCTGTGTTTTCGGTGAGCGACCCGAGCCGCCTTTTGGACATTCGACAGGTCACAATCGAGGCGGACACCACGGCGGGCACGCTGCGCGATGCGGCGAAGCTTGGCGCGTTGGCTGATCGGTTCAAACAGGAGGAAGACGGCTGGTTTGATGATGTGCTGATCGCAGATATGATCACACTCGCCAAACGCACCGGTGACGTGACGCGCAATCCGGTGACGCTCAAGCAAATGGCGTTTGACCAGCAGGATTATTGGACCGCGCATTTTGGCGGCGTTTATTTGTTCCGGGGCGTGGAGCACCCGGCTGTGATCGCTGCACAGGACAGGTCCGCTTTGGGGGAGCTGCCTGTCAAATACTGCTTTGAATTCTCAGACCGCAATCAGATTGCCAAGTTTCTGGATATGAACGGTTTGGCGGAGCCGATCGTGAAGGCACGCGGTGTGGATGGTGTGGCGATCCTGCGCCAGAAAATGGACTTCATTGTCGTGGACGCGGCGCAGGATGCGGGCGTTGATCTGACAGGGGCGACCCGCAGTGATATTCGCCGTCTGGCACGCGCGCATGCGGAGGCTCTGCCGCCAGAATATCATGCGCTGCGAGGGATTGTCGCCTGGGCCGAACACAATGGACCCTGGCCCAAAATCACCAGCGATCACCCAGCCTATTTCTACACCCTGCGTGCCACAGATACGGATCAGGCGGATCTTGTGAACATGCTGCTGTCGGAATTGGCGCCAAAGGACATTCGCCAGCTCTTCATCTGCCACAAAGAGGTGTTCTATCGCCTTTATCAAGGCTGGTCAGACACCAAGAAGAGCTTTGTCGCGGATTTTCTGGAGCGTGAATATCAGGTGGATAAGGCAGGCGCTCGAGAGGCGCTGTTTGGGCATGATCTCCCGCTTGAGATGCCGCGGGTGCCGCGTCGTGTCAGCGAGGATATGATCGCGCGCGTTGGTCCCTGGGGGGCTGTGAGGAGGTAGAAAATGGCACTGCTGCGTCTAACGGTAATCGGCTTCATCCTGCTGACCATCATTTATGTCTGTCTGTCGCTCTACAGCCGTGCGGTGCGGCGCTCTAAACTCCGTGCAGAATGGGACGAAGAGGGCATGACAGGTGATAAAGACGCGTTTATCGAGCAAGGGCTGCAAGAGTATGATGGCTCTTTGCGTCGAAAACTGATTTTGGGTGTTTATATTGTACCAGTGACCTGTGTTGCGATCCTTATCTATGTCATCAACTTCATGTAGAGGCGGCTTAAATGGTTTATGTAAAATGGATTTTCCGGATCCTGTTTTGGGGCGGCTTGGCGGCCTGGCTGCATTACACGCTGCCGCAGCATGACGTTGTGCGCCTTGTTGGCACCTATGAAGAGCGCCAGGAGTTGGGCGACTGGACGCGGATATTCTGGTCCAAACCGGACACACAGTCAGAAGGGCTGATCAACCGCGATGTGCAGTTTCTGCAGGGCTTTGATAGCAACGACAAAGCGCGGGTGTACCGCAATGAGGATACCGGCTGGAGCTGGCCGCCGTATTTCAAATTCGACACCGCGAACCTCTACACAGAGGCCAATGATGCGGTGTCGACCAAGGATGCACCGGAGTGGGTGGTGATCACCCACTATGGCTGGCGCAATGAGTTTTTCTCAGCCTTTCCAAATGCGGTGTCCATCAAACCCGCAACTGGGCCGGATATGCGGGTTATCCCTTGGTTTAACATCATTTTCCTGACGCTTTTGGCCGCGCTCTTCTGGGCAATCTATGTACGCTGGCGGCGCTTCCGCGAGGCGCGAATCGACCCTGTGCTCGATGATGTGGCGGACAGCTGGGATGCCGCTGGCGACAATATCACGGAAAAACGTGGCCGCTTCCGCGCCTGGCTCGATACCTGGCGCGGGAAGGCGCGTTAACGCATGCCGTAGTAGAGGCCGACCACATGTTCGGCCTCTGCAAAGAACAGCCAGCGGGATGTGGCGACGCCTGCGATATGGCTGAGTACAGCAATCGCAGCCAGGAAGTGGCCGAAGGGCAGAAGTGTCAGAACCACCAAGGGCAGCACGAAGGTGAGCACAAAGGCGATCACACGCAGTTTCTGGGCGTGTTTGCGCCCAATGACATATATGAACTCCTTGACCAGATAGTTCGGCGCGGTGTGCGGATGGGCCATAGAGCGCACCGTGCCGCGTTCGCCCAATCCTGTGGCGGTGCCCATATCTGTGCCGCTACTGGTTAGCGCGTTGTCGCCCCTTATCCACCAGAAGATTTGGATGACTGCCGCGATGGCCAGCAAGACGATGGCCATCGTGATACGGCCTGAAAGCAACGCCCCCCCAGCAAGCGAGAAACTGAGGTAAAGTGCTGGCGTTAATGGGGTTTTCCAACGGGGCACCGTGTCGAGTTGAGCGTAAATCATTGATGTGGTGAAGACTGTGAGCAGCGAGAGCAGTGCTCCGATCCAGCCCAAGATCACGATATGTGTGGCAAAGAAGATCAGGCAGAGCGCATAGAGCCCCATGATGCAGAGCGCGGCGACAGCGCAGACACCTTCTCGGCTCAGCCAGCTTGTGCGCCATTGGCTAAGCGCACGCCAGGCGCGTTCTGGGTGGCCAAGGTGGAAGGTGGAGGACAACAGCCCGCCCACCGCCAACGCAAAGCCTATGAAAAAGAAAGCAAAAGCCACTCCGCCTGTTGGGGGCGTCAGATCGATGCCAAGCCAGAATAGAAGGCCGAACCCAAGACCAGAGAGGGTGGAAAAGATGATGACGGATGGTGCGGGATGCATCAGGCAGACCCTCCGGGCAGTTTATCAAGCGCTTTGTCGAGCCATCCGAGGAAGCCGACCGGCTCTTCGGCCACAGGTTTCAGAAGCGGAGCCAGAAGGCTCTGATTATCCCAGGAATCCTTGGGCCTTGGGGGCAGATATTTGTTCACAGGCTTGGTGCCCATTTCCGGCATGAGGTCGAATCCGCCTCTGCTTTCAACAAGTTGACTGACGTCTGAATTGGGATCAGACAGGTCACCGAAGTGGCGAGCGCCTGCGGGGCAGGTGCGCACGCAGGATGGAATTTGGTCTTCCTCGGGCAGGTTTTCATTGTAGATACGATCGACACACAGGGTGCATTTCTTCATCACGCCCTCTTCCTTATCCAGCTCACGCGCGCCGTAGGGGCAGGCCCAGGCACAAAGGCCACAGCCGATGCAGTGATCCTCATTGACCAGAACAATGCCATCCTCAACCCGTTTGTAGCTGGCCCCTGTAGGACAGACGGTCACGCAAGGTGCGGTTTCGCAATGCAAACAAGACTTTGGGAAGTGTACGGTTTGCGCCGCACCCTCTTCGGGCTGCACTTCATAGCTGTGTACCCGGTTGAGGAATGTGCCCATAGGTTCTGTGCCATAAGGGCGTTGATCAGACAAAGGCGCGCCATAGTTTTCCGTGTTCCAGCCTTTGCAAGAGATCACGCAGGCGTGGCAGCCAACACAGGTGTCCAGATCGATCACGAGGCCGAGTTTGCGGTCGGTTTGCGTTGGGAGATCCGTCATATTTTGACCTCTGTATTGCGTCGGTATTGCGGCTGTATCGCGGAGGTGCGGCGACTCGCTCTTTGAATGGAGGTCATACTCATTTACCGACCTTCCATGTGAGGGTTTCCGGGCCTTGCGGCACAGGTGATGTGATGGGGGCAAAGGTCGGTTGCGCCACAACAGGCACGGCTGCTTTTTCGATTTTCACCCGTAGGTCAAACCAAGCGGCCTGTCCGGTGATGGGATCAGAATTGGCCCACCGCAGGCCATCCCCTTTGGGCGGCAGAAGCTCGTGGATCAGATGGTTGAGCAAAAAACCCCGGTTGGCTTCCGGCGCATCTTCAGAGAGCGCCCAGGTGCCACGGCGCTTGCCAATGGCATTCCACGTCCAGACGGTGTTTTCATTCAATGCTGCCTGATGGGCCACAGGGACAGTGATAGCGCCATGCGCAGAGGTCACGCGTGCCCAGTCGCCTTCTTCAAAACCATGTTTGTTCCAGAGTTTGGTTGGCAGGTAGAGTGGGTTTTCTCCGTGCAACTGCCGCAGCCAGGCGTTTTGTGTGCCCCAACTGTGGTACATCGCCATAGGGCGTTGCGTGAGCGCGTGGACATCGAATTCGTCAGGATCCACGCGGCCATCTTCCAGCGGTTCATACCAGATCGGCAGCGGGTCCATCACCTGCTTTAAGCGGTCGCGCAGATGGTCCGGTGGCTGGATGTCCCCATGCCCCTCGGCGGCGCGTTGGAACCGGCGCATCGGCTCGACATAAAGCTGGAACAGAAAGGGTTGCGGCGCGTCAAAGAGGCCGATTTTCACCGCCCAGTCCTGATAGTGCTGGTTCCATGGCTTCATATAGAGCGCATTCTCGGGCACGTGTTCGATGGCGAAGCCGCCATTGTCGATATAGCTCTGAAGCTGCTCTGGGTTCACGGCACCACGGCCGAACTGATCCCCATCTTCCCCCCTGAAACCTGCAAGCGGGCCGACGCCGGGGCGGCGTTCGTGGTTCACGATATAGTCGGCGTAGTCTTTCCATTTGGGCGTGCCATCCTCATTGAGGAAATGCGGCAGACCAATGCGTGCGCCCAGCTCGATCAGGACGGATTGAAAGCCGCGCACATCGCGGTCTGGCTCTACCACCGGCCAGCGGATGGCATCGGCGGCGCCATCGGCCTCACAAATCGGGCGATCCAAAAGCGAGATACAGTCGTGACGCTCCAGGTAAGTGGTGTCCGGCAGGATCAGATCGGCATAAGCGACCATTTCCGAACTATACGCATCCGAATAGATGATGCGCGGGATGCGATAGCCTCCGTCGTCATTGCGGTCGGTCAGCATTTTGATCACACCGGAGGTGTTCATCGTGGAGTTCCACGACATGTTGGCCATGTACATGAACAGCGTGTCGATCGGATAGGGATCCTGCGCGTGTGCGTTGGAGATCACCATATGCATGAGGCCATGCACGGACATGGGGTTTTCCCAGGTAAAGGCCTTATCAATCCGGCAGGCCGTGCCGTCCTCATTGATCTGCAGGTCTTCGGGGCCACGCGGAAAGCCGAGGTGCGGCCCTGCCAGCGGTTTGCCGGGGCGGCCATAGCCATGGGGTGTTGGGTGGGCTGATACCGGCTTGGGATAAGGCGGTTTGAACCGGAAACCGCCAGGCACTTCGACGGTGCCCAAAAGGATTTGCAGCACATGTAGCGCGCGGCAGGTTTGAAACCCGTTGGAGTGCGCCGAGATGCCCCGCATGGCGTGGAAGCTGACCGGGCGGCCTGTCATGGTTTTGTGGGTTTCGCCCCGGAAGTCGGTCCATTCCTGATCCAGTTCAAAGGCTTCGTCAAATGCGACGCGGGCCAATTCTGCGGCGATGGTTTTGATCTTCTGCGCTGGGATGCCGGTTTTTTCGGCCACTGCTTCGGGCGCATATTGCGGATCAAGATATTTCTCCGCCATCAAATGCATGACGGTTTTGTTGCCTTCATAGGTGGCAGACAGATCGGGGCGCACGCCTTTCTGATCAAAGGGGGTAAGCTTGCCTGTGGCACGATCCACCACCAGCTCTTTGCCATCGGCATCGCGCATCAATAAACCAGTTTCGCTGTCTACCAGAACGGCGGCGTTCGTGTATTGCGCGAGGTAGTGCAGGTCGATCTTGCCTGCCTTCATCAGCTCATGAATGAGCGCCAGAATGAAAAGCCCATCTGTGCCCGGGGTGATGCTGACCCATTCATCAGCAACGGCGTTGTAGCCGGAGCGTACCGGGTTCACACCAATGACCTTGGCCCCACGCGCCTTGATTTTGCCAATACCCGCTTTGATCGGGTTGCTGTCGTGATCTTCGGCCACCCCAAAGATCATGAAGAGCTTGGTGTGATCCCAATCTGGTTGGCCAAATTCCCAGAACGCGCCTCCCATGGTGTAGATGCCTGCCGCCGCCATATTGACGGAGCAAAATCCGCCGTGGGCCGCGTAATTGGGCGTGCCAAAGTGCTGGGCCCAGAAGCTTGTGAAGCTTTGTGATTGATCGCGACCGGTGAAGAACGCCAATTTGTGTGGCGCTGTTTCATGAAGCTCGGTGAGCCAGCCAACAGCGATGTTCATCGCCTCTTCCCAGCTGATTTCCTCAAATTCGCCAGATCCGCGTGGCCCGACCCGCTTCAGCGGCTTTCTGAGCCGCGATGGCGCGTTCACCTGCATGATCCCTGCGGAGCCTTTGGCGCAGAGCACGCCTTTGTTCACCGGGTGGTCGCGATTGCCCTCAATGTAGGCCACCTTACCATCCTTCATATGCACATTGATGCCACATCGGCAGGCACACATGTAACAGGTCGTCTGGCGGATCTCGTCAGAGACTTTTGGAGAGGTGTTGAGGGTGGGTTGCTGGAATGTCATCTGGCCTCCCTTGGCGCGTTTATCCGGTGAGCAGGTAAATCCCCGTGAGAATGAATGCTGCGATGAAGATGGTCTGGGTGACGATCAGCGCGATGGCGGCGCCGCCGACTCCCAAAACCTGTTTGAGGTTTGTTTTCATGCCCACAGCCGCGACAGCTGTGAGCAGAAGATAACGTGAGGTTTCGCTCATGAGGTCACAGAGGACAGCTGGAAGCAGGCCCAGTGAATTGAGTGTCGCGAGCGCAAGGAAGCCGATCACGAAGCCCGGCAAAAGCGGCGGGCGCTGGCCGTCATCCGGTGCGGCGGCAAAGCTCCGGATCAACATGGAGGCGACAAGCACCACCGGGGCCAGCATGGAAACTCGGATCAGTTTCACAAGAACAGCCGTGTCACCGGCATCCTGAGAGATCGAAAAGCCCGCGCCCGCAACCTGCGCCACATCATGGATGGTGCCCCCAAGGAAGACACCTGCCATGTGATCATTGAGGCCAAAAGCTTCCACAATAGGCGGATAGGCGATCATGGCGATGGTGGACATGACAGTGACGCCCATCACAGTAAACAAAAGGCGTTCTTCCGAACGTGCGTCTTTGGGGAGGATGGCGGCGATTGCCATGGCAGCAGAGGCACCGCAAATGGCCACCGAGCCTGCTGTCAGCACAGCAAAGCGCCATTTATGGCCAAAGAGCGGGGCGATCAGGAGGCCGAACAGGATTGTGACAACAACGCCCAGCACGGTGAGTGCAATGAGCTGCCAGCCAAGCTCCATCACCATCATGGCAGAGATACGCACGCCCAGAAGGGCCACCCCCAGACGCAGAACCGTGCGCGCGGCAAAGCCGACGCCAGCGACGGTACGCCCCTCTTCCCCCACAAAGTTCAGCGCGATGCCCAACAGCAGCGCAAGCAACATCGCCGGGGCGCCATGATGCTCAGAAAGCAATTGCGCCGTTGCCGCCACGGTCACGGCCACCGCCACGCCGGGGAAGTAGAGGCGAAACGCCTCCTTCATATGCGTTTTGATCTGATTGAGGCTGCTATATTGGGAGCCTGTTCTATTCATTGCGGGCAAGCGCGGAAATCCTTCTTTCTGACAGCAGAGACGAATAAACCCTGTCAGGTCAAGCCGGTGTCTTGATCAGTTTCGTATTAGCGTGTGGAGATTGGCTGATAAGGGCGCATGTCTGGCCCGTTGTAGAGCGTGAGGGGGCGGATCAGAATGTTGCTTTCTTGCTGGTCCATACACTGGATGATCCAGCCGGGCATGCGGCCAATCGCAAAAATCGGCACATAGAGATCCATCGGAATGCCATGCAACTGGTAGATTACCCCGGAGTAAAAATCCACGTTCACGTTCAGACCGTGGCGGGCATAGGGCTTCATCGCGTCGACCACACCCTGCAGGATTTCATACCATTCCGGCGCGCCCATTTCTTCACCGAGCTTCTTCACGCCGTCGCGCATGTGGCGGGCGCGGGGGTCTTCGGCGCGATAAACACGGTGGCCAAATCCAGTGACAGCCTCCCGATTTTTGCGCTTTTCTTTGACGTAGGCAGCGGCGTTGTCAGGCGTTCCAATCTCCTGCACCATTTTCATCACGTCTTCTGCCGCCCCGCCATGCGCTGGTCCTGCGAGGGTGGAGAGGGCCGTGACGATGCCGCCATGCAGATTTGTATCTGTGCCGATGGTAACGCGCGCTGCAAAGGAGGAGGCATTGGCGCCATGTTCGGCGTGCAGGATAAAGTCCACATCCGCCAACTTTGCCGCGTCCTCAGAGGGTTTTTCCCCTTTCAGCATCCAGAGCCAGTTGGCGGCATGGCTGAGCGTTTTGTCGGCGGGCACAGGATCACGTCCATTGCGGATGTTTTCATGCGCGGCAATGATCATGGGCACTTGCGAGGTAAGGCGCAGACCATTGGCAAGAAACGCCTCAGCGCCGGTGTTTTGGCTGTCGCTTTCCAGCGCGGCGAGGGCTGAAACAGCGGTGCGCAGCACATCCATCGGATGGCCGTCTTTGGTCGCGCGGATGATGTCATAAACCGCAGCAGGCAGTTCGCGCGCAGCTTTGAGCGTTGCGTCAAACGCGGCAAGTTCAGCTGCCGTTGGCAGCTCACCATGGATCAGGAGATAGCAGACCTCTTCAAACGTGGATTGGGTTGCGAGATCATGGATGGAATAGCCACGATAAGAGAGTTCTCCTTTGGCTCCGTCGATATGGCTCACGCCCGAGCGTTCGAAGTAAATACCTTTGAGGCCGCGGTTGATCTTGACGTTTTCTGTCACGGGTGGCTCCTTAATCGCAGGAATTGGGGAGGAACGATGTCAGCATTAGAGACCGCTATCGCCGGTGCAAAGACCCGCAAAGCCCGGGTTGTGATGCCCGAAATGGAAGACGATCGTATTGCGCAGGCATCAGAGCGGCTGCGGGCTGACGGGATTTGCGAGCCAGTTGAGCTGGGAGACAATACAGAGGCGTACGTTGCCGCGCTGGTGGATGCTCGAGGTCTGAAAGAGGCTGTGGCGCGGCGGATGCTGACCCGTCCGTTGTATCGCGCGGCTGCCATGGTGGCGGTGGGGGAAGCTGACGCGATGGTGGCGGGTGCTGTGGCCTCCACCAAGAAAGTCATAGAGGCTGCGAGTATTGGAATTGGCTTGGCGGACGGTGTGTCCGTGGCCAGCTCTTTCTTCCTAATGAGGTTCCCAAATGGCCGTGAAGTGATTTTTGCCGATTGTGGGCTGAATGTAGATCCGGACGCAGAGGCGCTCGCTGCAATTGCCTGTGCGTCTGAGCGCAGCGGCGCAGCTCTGCTTGGGGAGGCAAAGGTTGCGCTGTTGTCCTTTTCGACTGGGGCATCGGGGGCAGGGGCCAGCGTTGAAAAGGTGCGCGACGCGGCAGCGGCGACGGGTTTTGTTGGCCCAGTGCAAGGAGATGCGGCGCTGAACCCCCGTGTGGCAGAAATGAAGGGCCTTGGGGCAGGCGACGCCAATGTGCTGGTGTTCCCGTCGCTGGATGCGGGCAACATCGCGTATAAACTGGCGCAAGAGCTGGCAGGGGCGCAGGCTCTTGGCCCCATTCTCCAGGGTTTCCGAAAGCCCGTGTGCGATTTGAGCCGAGGTGCCACGGTGCAGGATATTGTGGATGCGACGGCCGTGTCTCTGGCGTTGGGGTGAGGCGCGATCATGCGGCCTCCATCTGCGAGGCTGCATCCATCGCGATCATGCGCTCTTCTTGTGCCGGGATCACCCAGATTGAAACCTTGGACGTCTCTGCATGCAGGCGTGCTTTGCGGGCGTGATTAGCATCTGGATTCATCCGGGCACCGACCCACTCCAAAGAGCGCAGGATGCGGGCGCGAACACCAATTGCGTTTTCCCCAATACCGCCCGTGAAGGCGATCGCGTCCAGCCCCTCCATGGCAGCGATCAAAGACCCTGCATGGCGCACCGACCAGTAGCAAAAATGCTCTATGGCAAAGGCACTGTCTGCAGACGGGTCCACCATAAGGTTGCGCATGTCTGACTTGCCTCCAGACAACCCCAACAGGCCGCTTTCATGGTTTAGAATGGCCTTGGTGCGCTCCAGCCCGTTTTCTTCGACCAGGCGCAGAACGGCATTTGCGTCGATCCCGCCCGAGCGCGTGCCCATGGTCAGACCGTCAAGAGGCGAATAACCCATGGTTGTCGCGATGGATTGGCCGTTTTTGATCGCGCAGAGCGACGCACCATTTCCAAGATGAAATGCCAGCAGGCGAGAAGGCAGTTTCTCGCCGGATATCTCCGGAAGATTTTCCACCAAAGAGGCATAGCTCAGCCCATGAAACCCGTATCGACGGATGCCTTTTGTCTCCATCATGCGTGGAATGGCATAGCGGGTTGCGGCCTCTGGGTTGTTGGCATGAAACGATGTGTCAAAGCTTGCATATTGCGGCAGGCTGGGGGCAATTTCTGCCAACATATCCATAGCTGCGAGATTGTGCGGATTGTGCAATGGCGCAAGCGGCGTACAGGATGCAATTTCAGCCCGCACTTCGGCGTTTACTTTCACGGGCGCGGTCAGTTTGCGCCCACCATGCACAACCCGATGTGCCGCAGCGCGCAGGTCTGCCACCGCCACACCTTCTGTATTGAGCGCTTCCAGCACGGCCTGCAATGCGGCGCGATGGTCTATGAAGGGCAGATCGCGCGATTTTCCGGCGATAGACAAAGAAGAGGCACCGCCGATTCCATCGGCGATGCCAGAGATGCACTCGGTCAAGTCGCCATCAAAAACAGCGAATTTGATCGAAGATGACCCAGCGTTGAGCACCAGAATGGGGCGAGTGATGCTGGGTCTCGCCATAGGTTAGCTCCCTGTCTGAGGAACCATGTCCGCCGGGTCGATGCCAGCGACGGCAACGGGCTTTTTCATCGCGTCGCGGCGGAAAGGTTCACCAAGTTCCTGGTTGATCAAGGCTTCGATCAATGTGGTTTTGCCATGGTTCATCTGGTCATCCACCGCTTTGTTCAGCGCGGCTGTGAGTTCATCCATGGTGCGGGCCACCACGCCCTGCAGGCCACAGGCTTGCGCGATGCCTGCGTAAGACACCTGTGTGTCCAGCTCTGTGCCGACGAAGTTGTCATCATACCACAGCGTCGAGTTCCGCTTTTCAGCGCCCCACTGATAGTTGCGGAACACAACTTGCGTGACGGCTGGCCACTCTTTGCGCCCAATCGCGGTCAGCTCGGTAACCGCAATGCCAAACGCACCGTCGCCAGAGAAGCCCACAACCGGCACATCAGGGCAGCCAATTTTCGCACCAATCACCGAGGGCAGCCCATAGCCACATGGGCCAAACAGGCCGGGGGCAAGGTATTTGCGCCCGGAATCGAAATCTGGGTAGGCGTTCCCGATGGCACAGTTGTTGCCAATGTCAGAACTGATTATCGCCTCGCGCGGGAGGGCAGACTGAATGGCACGCCACGCCATACGCGGGCTCATCCAATCAGGTTTGTCATCGCGCGCGCGCTGGTTCCATGTGGTGCCCGGATCATCGTCTTCATGATCCATGGACGAAAGCTGCTGCGCCCAGGCGGATTTGGTTTTCGCAATGTGGCTCTTGCGTGTGTCACGCCCCATGTCCCCAGCCGTGTCCGCCAGCTGCTCCAGAATGCCCGCGGCCACTTTGGCAGCGTCGCCTACAATGCCAACATCCACAGTTTTGGTCAGGCCAATGCGGTTGGGATTGATGTCCACCTGAATGATTTTCGCATTGGCAGGCCAATATTCAATGCCATAGCCCGGCAACGTCGAGAATGGGTTGAGGCGCGTGCCAAGTGCGAGCACAACGTCCGCATCTTTGATGAGTTCCATCGCCGCCTTGGAGCCGTTGTAGCCCAAGGGGCCAGCAAACAGTGGGTGTGAGCCGGGAAACGCGTCGTTGTGTTGGTAGCCCACACAAACCGGCGCATCGAGCCGCTCCGCCAGCGCCATGGAAGCCGCGATGCCACCTTTGGACAGCACAACACCTGCGCCATTCAGCAGCACAGGGTTTTTGGCTTCGGACAGAAGCGCAGCCGCCTGTGCCACAGAAGAGCTGCCGCCGGGGGAGGATTCAAATTCCACAGGTTCCGGTAGGGTGATATCAACCACCTGAGTCCACATATCGCGCGGAATGTTGATCTGTGCTGGCGCGCTGTGACGTTTGGCTTGTGCAATCACACGGGCCAGAACCTCGGCAATACGGGACGGATCGCGCACCTCTTCCTGATAGGCGACCATGTCCTTGAACAAGGCCATCTGCTCCACTTCCTGGAAGCCACCCTGGCCAACGGTCTTGTTCGCGGCCTGCGGTGTCACCAGCAGGAGCGGGGTGTGGTTCCAGTAGGCGGTTTTCACCGCGGTCACGAAGTTGGTGATGCCGGGGCCGTTTTGCGCGATCATCATCGACATCTTGCCGGTGGCGCGGGTGTAGCCGTCGGCCATCATCCCGCCAGATCCTTCATGTGCGCAATCCCAGAAGGAGATCCCAGCCTGCGGGAAAATATCGGAAATTGGCATAAAAGCCGATCCGATGATGCCAAAGACATGTTCGATGCCATGTTTTTGAAGCACTTTTACAAAGGCTTCCTCGGTTGTCATTTTCATGAGGCGAACTCCTATTGCGCCCGAAAGGGAGGTATGGGGCGGTCGTTTTGGTGAGAAACTACGGTTTGGCGTAGGGTGGCGTTAGGGCCAGTTTGTTTTCCCGGATATATCCAGATCAGAGTGTGCGCAGGGCTTGCGCAATACGAGACACACCTTCTGGTATGCGTTCACAAGGAATGGAGGAATACCCAAGGCGGTAAAAGTTCCGGGGAATGTCTGAGCCAGAGAAAAACGATGCGCCCGGCTCGATCAAAACGCCTTCGTTTTGCACCCTTTGCGCGAATTCTTCGGTGTCGATCTCGTCTTTTGTGCGCATCCAGAAACTGGACCCTCCGAAAGCCCCTTGGCCAGCAACATCCAAGCCTGATTGCGTGATTGCCTCTTGCATCACAGCCCGGCGTTCCTTGAGCGCCTCCCGAATGCGCCGGATCAAAGCATCATAGTGCCCAAGCGAAAGAAAATAGGCGGCGGTGCGTTGAATGTGCCCAGGCGGGTGCCGCAATACAGAGGCACGCAGGGCTCGGGCCTCGCGGATGAAGGCCTCACTGCCCACCAGATACCCAAGCCGCAGCCCCGGAAATAGCGATTTGGAGAAGCTGCCGACGTAGATCACACGGCCTTCGGTATCCAGCGATTTCAGGGCCGGCGACGGCGCATCCAGAAAAGACATTTCAAATTCATAGTCATCTTCCACAACCAGTGCATCGATTGCGCGGGCGCGCTCCAGAAGCGCATGGCGTCTGGACATTGGCATGGTGGCTGTGGTGGGGCATTGATGGCTTGGCGTGGTGAAAATCACATCTGCCTCAGTCGGAATCAGACTTGGATCCAGACCGTCCTGATCCACGTCGATCGGCGCCAAATGACAGCGCGACTGATTGAGAATATCCCGCAGAGCGTGGTAACAAGGGTTCTCAATCGCTGCCATACGGCGCTGGGTGAGCAAAACCTGCGCCGCAATCCAAAGCGCATTCTGGGCGCCGAGCGTAATCAGGATCTCCTCGGGGCGGGCAATGATGCCCCGACGCGGCAGTGTGTTGCGAGCGATAAATTCCACCAGTTCTGGGTCATCTTGGTCGTAATAGTCCGATGTCAGCGCTGTGAAGTCTTTTTGGCCCAGTGCTTGCAAGGCGCACAGGCGCCAATTCGCATGATCAAACAAACTTGGATCTGTTTGGCCGTAAACAAATGGGAACTGGTAGCTGGCCCAGTCTTGGGGTTTTTGGGGCGTATCCCCTCCCGTGTAACGCCGGCCGATAGCGCGCGTCCAATCAATGCTGTCTTCACGCTGTTTCGGGGGGGAAAAGCTTGGCGGCACGGGCGCATTTTCGGAGACATAATAGCCAGATCGCCCACGCGAGGAGAGATAGTCATTTGCCAAAAGTTCAGTGTAGGCGAGCGTTACCGTGATGCGGCTGACGCCCAGGTGACTGGCAAGCTTGCGTGAGGAGGGGAGTTTTTCCCCGCGTCGGAAGCGACCAGACAGAATACCTTCCGCGATCAACTGTTGGATCTGCGCTTGAAGCGTGCCCTGAAAACCGGGGGAAAGGAAAAAGGTTTCAACCGAGATTGCCATGTGGAAACGCTATACTGGACTTATCCGGGTTGCAAACTGGACTTTTCCTCTCCTCGCGAATGTCAATGTTTTCAGCGGTTCTGATCTAGCTTGTGTCTCAGATTGGCGTGAACTGCAGGCCATTCATGTTTACAGATAGAGTAAACAGCAGTGTCACGTAGTGTGCCGTTTGCCATGATCGTATGATTGCGCAAGACGCCGTCCAACTTGGCGCCAAGCCGTTCGATTGCGCGTCGGGACTGGTGATTCAGGAAATGGGTGCGAAACTCCACTGCGATACAAGACAGTTCCTCGAACGCGTGGCGCAGTAACATGAGTTTACACTCTGTGTTGATTGGAGAGCGCTGCGCGGACTTTCGATACCATGTTGAACCGATTTCCACGCGACGGTTGGCGGCGTCCGTGTTCATGTAGGTGGTCATGCCAATGGCGCGGCCTGATGGGTCCAGAATGGCGAAAGCAGTCATGTTTGGTTGAGACAGGCGACGCTCGATTTCTGCGGGCACCGCCGTCGGGCTCGGCACGGAAGTGTACCACAACGTGTGCAGATCGCCATCCGCAGAGGCTTCAGCAAGCTGGTCGCTGTGAAGCGGGGCGAGTGGCACAAGGCTGGCATGCGTGCCTTTCAGCGTGACTGGGGCGGGCCAGTTTCCTGTGTCCATGGGACGATTTCCTTTTGCAAACAAACGCCGCCCTCCTCACGTGGAGCGGGCGGCGCAGCAGGGCACGAATGTTGTCGCTCCCGTTGAGGTGACGTTTAAGCGTTAGCCAAACACCTTTGTTAGGGCGTTGTCGACGGCGTTGGTGATCGCGTCGATGTCCGCAGCGGTCGCGATCAATGCGGGTGAGAACGCAATAACATTGTTGCGCCCCGGAACAGAACGGTTGGCGGCGCCAATGATCACGCCTTGTGCGCCACAATCGGCGACCACCGCCGCAATATCGGCCTCATCTACCGGCTCTTTGGTTTCGCGGTCCTTCACCAGCTCACAGCCAAGGAACAGCCCTTTGCCGCGCACGTCCCCGATGATGTCATGTTTCTCCATCAACGCTTTCAGGTTCCCCATCATACGCGCGCCCATGGCGGTGCAGTTTTCCAACAACCCTTCTTCTTCGATGATTGCCATGTTTTCCAGCGCGGCTGCTGGTCCAGCGGTGCACCCACCAAACGTGGAGATGTCGCGGAAATGGTCAAGCTTATCGGATGGATCGGATTTGAAGTGTTCAAAAACGTCTTCTGTGGTCACAAGGCAAGAAATCGCTGCGTAGCCGGAGGCGACACCTTTGGCCATCGTCACGAAGTCTGGCTTGATGCCGTAATGCTGATAGCCAAACCAATGGGTTCCGGTACGTCCAATGCCGCAGACAACTTCGTCAATATGCAGCAGTATGTCATACTGTTTGCAAATCTCTTGCACGCGTTCCCAGTAGCCTTCCGGCGGAGTGATCACGCCGCCGCCAGCGGTCACCGGCTCCAGGCACAGGGCGCCAACGGTGTCTGGACCTTCGCGCAGGATGACCTCTTCGATCTGATTTGCGGCAGCAATACCAAACTCGCGCCCTGACAGATGACCAAGGCCCAGCTCATCCTTGCGGTATTCCATGCAATGCGGAACGCGCACAAAACCGGGTGCGAAAGGGCCGTATTGCGCATTGCGTTCGTCTTGGCCGCCCGCAGACATCGCAGCAAGCGTTGAGCCGTGATAGTCACGGTCACGGTAGAGAATCTTGTGTTTCTTGCCGCCATATTTCTTGTGCGCAATCTGGCGGACCATTTTGAAAGCTTTCTCATTCGCTTCCGACCCAGAGTTGCAATAGTAGACGCGGCTCATTCCGGGCATTTTTTCGACCAGCTTTTCCGCATAGAGCGCGCCGGGGACGTTGCCCGCCGCGTTGGCAAAATAGCACATCTTCATCAGGTTTTCGTGGACTGCATTGGCGATGCGCTCGCGACCATAGCCTACGTTTACGGTCCAGACCGCGCCCGAAACAGCATCAATATACTCTTTGCCATTCTGGTCCCAAACACGCATGCCTTTTCCCTCAATGATGATGCGCGGATCATTGGTTTCAAACGGCTTATGTTGCACCAGATGATGCCAGACATGTGCCTTGTCGGCTTTGACGACGTGGCTGATATCGTTTTCTTTCAGGGTGCCGTCCATGGCGTGAGCCTCCTTGAGGTAGTGCGTTCAGAGCTGAGAATTGCGCCAAATTTGAGCGCTTAGAATAGGTTTGCACGATATCCTCGCGACTTTTTCAAGCATCTTTATAGGGCCAGAGGCTCTATCTATATAAGGCCAGTCTGGCGGAAAATGTCTGGGTGTTAGTCGGAAAGATGGCTTCAAACACCTATTTTATATGACATTATACCAAATGGTCAAATTATTCTGAGTGGCGAAAGCCCATAGTCACTGCCGCATAATTGACCAAAAAAACATTGATCGGTGGGCCAAATTCCGCTCCGATCAGGAAGGATGCGGATTGTTGATGACCAAAAAAGAGGCCAAACGCCCAGGGGATCACACCGAGCAATCGCGCCAAAACGACAACGGGAGAAATAACGATGAGCTTGAAGAAGACGCTTTTGGGCGCCACAGCCGCCACTGCGATGCTGATGGGGGCCCAGGCTGCGACCGCAGAGATTACTGTTGCCTACTTCTTAGAATGGCCGATGCCGTTCCAATACGCAAAACAGATGGGCACCTATGAAGAAGCGCTGGGCACAGAGATCAACTGGGTCAGCTTCGATACGGGTACGGCCATGAGTGCTGCGATGGCGTCCGGGGATGTGCAGATTTCTGTCAGCCAGGGTGTGCCGCCGTTTGTTGTCGCCGCGTCCGCAGGTCAGGACATTCAGATTGTCGACGTTGCCGTGTCTTATTCAGACAACGACAACTGTGTGGTGGCGTCCGGTCTAGAAATTGACAAAGACAGCGCGGCAGAGTTGGCAGGTAAGAAAGTGGCTGTGCCGCTGGGCACCGCAGCGCACTATGGCTTCCTCAGCCAGATGAACCACTTTGGCGTCGATGTCGGCGGCATGGAAGTTGTGGATATGGCCCCTGCAGAAGGGGCAGCTGCGTTGGCGCAGGGCTCGCTGGACATGGCTTGCGGCTGGGGTGGTGCGCTGCGCCGTATGAAAGAGCATGGCAATGTACTGCTGACGGGGGCTGAGAAAGAAGAGCTGGGCATCCTGGTTTTTGACGCCACAACCGCGCCTGCATCCTTCATTGCCGAAGAAAGCGAAATGCTCGCGAAGTTCCTCAAAGTGACAGCAGATGCAAATGCGATGTGGGCGGATGAAGCCAATCACGCCAAGATGCTTCCCGTGATCGCGAAAGATGCAGGTATGGACGAAGAAGCCACCGCCGCGACGCTGGCGACTTTCAAATTCCCAACCGTTGATGAGCAATTGGGTGATGCTTGGTTCGGTGGCACTGCTCAGAACTTCATGAAGGGTGTCGCAGGTGTCTTTGTGGACGCAGGCTCCATTCCGAGTGCGCTTGACAGCTATGCTGGCACGGTGAATACCGGCCCTCTCGAAGCCGCTAAGGGTATGTAAAGACTACCAAAGAAGGCCCGCTGTCAGGCGGGCCTTTGACTTAGAGCCAGACAAGAGGTGGGCCAACCACCGCGGCCCATAGACATGGGCGAACAAGCAGTTGGGAAACATGACTGGATTATCGATCGAAAACCTGTCCATGCGCTTTGATTTGCCAAACGGGGGGCATGTTCAGGCACTAAAGGACGTGAGCCTTGATCTCAAACAGGGTGAATTGCTGAGCGTGCTGGGGCCTTCGGGCTGCGGCAAGACCACATTGTTGAACATTGTCGCCGGTTTCTTGGCCCCAACCGAGGGGCAGATCGTGATGAATGGCCACAAGGTCATGGGGCCAGACGCAGAGCGCGGTATGGTGTTTCAGCAGGGCGCGCTTTTTGAATGGATGAGCGTGCGCGACAACGTGAGCTTTGGTCCTGACATGAAGGGTATGCCTAAGTCGGAAAGCGCAGACATCGTTGACCACCTCCTCGAAGTGGTTGGTCTTCAGGACTTCAAAGAAAAGATGGTTTATGAATTGTCCGGCGGGATGCAGCAGCGCGTGGCCTTGGCCCGCTGTTTGGCGAACGATCCGGATGTGATCCTGATGGACGAACCGCTGGGCGCGCTTGATGCGCTCACGCGAGAAAAGATGCAGAGCCTTGTGCTCAAATTGTGGAAAGAGACTGGCAAAACGATCATTCTGATCACCCACTCGGTGGAAGAGGCGCTCTTGCTCGGCGAACGCCTCCTTGTGATGGCACCGCGTCCGGGACGCATTCACAAAGAATACCGTCTGCCTTTTGCCGATCTTGGTGTGGGGGCAGACCTGCGCGAGGTAAAGAAACATCCCGATTATGCGCCAACGCGCGAAGAGATCCTCAACATGATCTGGAACATGGAAGAAGAGATCATGGGCCGCACAGAGGGGGACGCATAAGATGGGGCAGATTTTAGCGGATCTTGGTGGTGAACTGGCCACATTGTTTCTGTCGGTCCTGGGGGCGCTGCCTTATTTGGCGCTTTACGTCGGGCTGATCCTGTTTGCGCTGTTTGTTTTCACGCAAGTGAAACAACGGCTTTCTTCTCTACAAGATTATACCTCGCTGAAAACCGTGACTTTTGGCGATGAGAGCGCGGTGATCTCCAACAAAGCAGCGTCGGTGATTTCCGTTGTGCTGATCTTTGTGATCTGGGGGGCGTTCACGGGCTCCAAATGGTTGCCGGGTTTCCTGCACGCGCCGGGGCCGTTTCTTGGCGAAGCGAGTTTTACCTACACGCTTGAAGCAGAGGATGGCAGCACGGATGATGCCACAGTCAGCGTCATTGTACATGAGGCGGGCCAAGTTCCGGATGCACCAGAGGTCGCACCGGGTGAAGGTGTTGCAAAAGATGATGTACTGGTCGTGCAGGCCTATCGCAGTAAGCTTTTGCGCTGGGATGCCAATGATGAGGTGACCCGCAAGGATGGTGCGAAGATTGTTGCGGTTGATGGCGAACCGATCAGCCGGGACGCGGATGTAGAAGTGGGCTTTGGTCGTGTCGCACTGACAGACAAAGGCACGCTGAACTTTGAGCCTGCAAAAGGCATGCAGATGGAGTCAATCTGGCTGCCCGCACCCGAAAGCGTGTGGCAACGTTTGATATCTGTGAGCCGGGATGGCTATCAGAATGTCACTTTGGCAGAGCATCTGAGCTATTCCCTGTTCCGCGTGATTGTGGGGTTTGCCTTGGGGGCGGCCGTTGGTATTCCGCTTGGCTATGCCATGGGCCTGTCCAATTGGTTCCGCGGCTGGTTTGATCCGATCGTCGAATTCATGCGCCCTGTGCCGCCTCTGGCGCTGATCCCGCTGGTGATCATCTGGGCGGGGATTGGTGAGCAGGGCAAGATCATCCTGCTGTTCCTTGCAGCCCTTTGGATTATGGCGATTGGCGCGCGCTCGGGTGTGTCTGGCGTGAAGATATCCAAAGTGCATGCGGCCTATTCTCTGGGGGCAAACAAACGCCAAATCCTGCGCCATGTGATCATTCCAAACTCTCTGCCGGAGATATTCACGGCGGCACGCGTCGCTATGGGGGTCTGTTGGGGCACCGTGGTTGCCGCAGAACTTGTAGCGGCGGAAAAAGGTGTGGGTAAAATGATTGTTGCCGCATCGAAATTCCAGGACACCGACATCGTACTGATGGGGATCATCCTGATCGGAATCATCGGTTTTGGCATCGATATGCTGATGCGTTGGGGTGAAAAGTACTTGGTGCCTTGGAAAGGCAAAGGCTGATAAGCAGCGAGGTGAGGATACCCACGCCTCACCTCATTTCCCCCGAAAGACAGGGCGCCTGTGCAAGATGGACTGGGCATCGTGATCACCATTAGACCAGCACGCGCGTCTGATCAGGGCGCGCTTTATGACATTGTTCTGAAGACAGGGTTGTCAGGCGCGGATGCATCGCATTTGTACAATGATCCAAAGATGTTGGGGCATATTTACACCGCCCCTTATGTGGCACTCGTCCCTGCGCTTGCCTTTGTTGCTGAACGCGAGGGTCGGGTTGTTGGGTATGTTTGCGGCGTGGCGCATACACGTGCATTTGAAGCATTGCAGGAGGCCGCTTGGTGGCCTGCGCTGCGCAATCAGTATGCGTGTCCGAAGGAAGCCAGCCGAACCGAATGGACGGCTGACCAAATCCGCGCGGCATGGATACATCATCCGACGCCGACGCCTGCCTATGTGGCGGGTCCCTTTCCGGCGCATTTGCATATGAATCTCAGCCCAGAGGTCCGTGGTGCTGGGCTGGGGCGGCGCTTGTTTGAAACATGGTGCGCGGCAGCAAAGCTGCGTGGCGTGCACGCCATGCACATCGGTGCGAACCCTGCGAATGCAGGTGGCATCGCGTTCTGGGCGCGCATGGGGTTTGAGCGGCTTGGGACACCTGCGGGGGAGGAGCCTTCTTCGGCCGCATGGATGGGGCGCTCAAGTGCCTTGTGACCACACAGATTTTCGAAAACTTGTGGGCGTCATGCCGGTGATGCGCGAAAACACACGATGAAATGCAGGCAGATCACGATAGCCTGATTGTGCCGCAACCTGGGCAACAGGCAGGCGACTGTCTGCAAGCAAAGACTTGGCGCGCTCTATGCGGAGTTTCTGCATATACTGCGTGAGCGTGAAACCCGTCGCGGCAGTAAACCGCCGTTGTAGACTGCGCGGGGACACCCCCGCGACTTCAGCCAATTGCGCCACAGATAGGGTTTCTTGCAGGGCGCGCTCAAGCTCATGTTGGGCACGCAAGATCTGCTGGTCTCCATGGTCCATGTTGGGATGAAACCGCTGAAACCGCCTCTGGTCGCGCCTTACTGGTTCGACGATGAAATGGCGCGCGGTGTTGAGCATGACCTCGTGCCCAGCGAGGCGCTCAATCACGATCAACGCAAGATCGACCCAGGCCATCATCCCGCCTGCGGTGACAAGGTTCTGATGCTCGATGACCAATCTGTCTGTGTCGATCTGAAGGTGGGGCCAGGTCTTGCGCAACTGTGGCGCGACGCCCCAGTGCGTGGTCACTGCACGTCCCCCATCAATACCCGCCGCGGCAATCCAGCTGACCCCAACACACGCCGAGCAAATAAGACTGCCTGCCGCCGCACTGCGCTGGAGATAGCTGACAAGCTCTGGATGGGCCTCGGGTGCCACTTGCTCTGCCGCCGGTGGCAGCAGAATAGCGGCGGGAGATCGGGGCAGATCGTCCCCGTTAGATACGATTTTTGGGTGCAGATTCGTATGCGTGAAAAAGTCATTTAATCCCAATACAGCAGACTGCAGGGCGCCGGGGTAGGCGAGGATCATTGTCGGGGCATTGGGCATGGCGTGGCATAATTGGCAAATTATTTGTCATTTACGACAATAGCACCGCCGCGCTGATCTGCCATATGATTTGTGCAACAGACATGGAGCATATCATGACAGAGATCCCCTTTGGCCTGCAGATTGGCGATATAGAGCTGACAACCTTCAACGATGGCGGCTTTGCGTTGCCGGCCGCCTATTTTGCCAATGTACCCGCAGATGTGGCATTGGCCGAGCAAGTGAATATCGGAGCCAACCTTTGGCTGGTGCGCGCAGGGGATCGTGTGATCCTTGTGGACACGGGCTCTGCTGAGGCGCTCAAGGCGCGCTTTCCGGAGACAGGGCAGGCATGGGGCGCACTGCAGGCGCTTGCGCCAACCGACATTGTGCTCACCCATATGCACGCAGATCATCTGGGCGGTTTTCTGGACGGGGCCGCGTTTTCAGAGGCAACAATCCACGTGGCGCAGGCTGAATGGGCGTTCTGGACCAATCCGGGGCTTCCGGACGCTGTCGACGAAGACACCCGCCCGATGGTGCAAATGATTCAGAGCATCGCGACAGGCATCGCAGATCGTGTGAAACTCTTTGAATCGGGGGAGAGCCTTGTGGAGGGGGTGCAATTTGTCTCTCTTCCGGGCCACACGCCCGGCCACTCTGGCCTGCACCTGCAAAGCGGTGATGACGCACTTCTGATTATTGGTGACGCGGTGATCTCAGAGGCGCTTCAGTTTGCCAATCCAGAGATTTCCTATGCGCTGGATGGCGATGCCGCGCAGGCGGTTGAAACCCGGCGTGCCTTATTGGCCAAGGCGGCTGCGCAGGGCACCACAATTGCGGCGACACATTTCGCCTTCCCCGGTCTTGGCAAAGTCGAGATGGACGGGGACGTTTTTCGCTTTCTGCCACTTTAAGGCGATCAAACGTTCGGGTCTTATGGTTGGTGATCAGAGACCCCTTGTTTGAAAACCGCCCTGCGCGTAGGCTCGGTTCCCAAGTGAGCGCAAGTTCATTGGGGACTGGGACTAAACGAGCGCAGGGACACGACACAGAATGCGTGAAAAGATACTGGAAGCCACTGCGGCGATGCTGGTGGCCCATGGAACACAGGCTTCCATGTCCAAGATTGCGCAGCGCGCAGGGGTGGCGACAGGCTCGCTTTATAATCATTTCGCAAACAAAGATGTGCTGATCCGCGCAGTTTATGATGACCTTGCTACGGTGATGGCACATGCGCTCACCGCTGGTGATGATCCGAGTGACCCCGCCCTTGTTCGGTTGGAACGCTATATCGACAATCACATTGATTTCATGTGGCAGGATGCGGATCGTGCGGTTCTGTTTGAATATCTGTCAAACGTACCCTTGATGCCGGGGGCAGACGTCATGGCCAGTTTTCAAAAATCGTCCTCCTTTATTGCCAGTGTATTGCAGCAACTTCAGGATGAAGGCGGCTGTATTGCCGGTGATGCCGGTGTGATGGGCGGCTTTATCGGGGGCGCAATCCGCAACACGTTGAAATGGCAACGCGCGCAGGGAACCCCGTTGAGTGACGAAACCCGCGCACAGCTGCGAGAGATGTGTTTGCGCAGTGTATGCGTATAAACACGGTGCTGCGCGCAGCTTTTGCGCATCAGTAGTCGCGCTGAAAGAAGACCCCGATCGCGCTCTCATCGTCTGACCCAACGGTGCCTTTGACCGTCAGATTCTCGTTCACATCCAGGTTGATACTGATGTTGCTTTTGCCTTCGCTGTCGACACCAACCTCAGTGTAAATGTTTTCGCTGATGTATTTGCCCGCGCGCACGCCGGGCGCGCCATTTTCATCAAATGTCAGGCCAAAGTCATCAAGCCCAACATTTTTGCCCAAAGCTGGCCCGCGTGCGCCCGAACCGGAGAGCGTTGCCAGCGCGGCAGCAAGTTGAGCGGCCTGCAGCGGAGAAATACTGGAGAGATCACGTCCAAACAGCAGCTGTGACAGCACTTCGTCATCCGGCAACTCAGGATCGCTTTCCAATTTGATTTCCGGATCATCCATCCGACCGTCAATAATGATGAAGATGGTCGCATCCGGTTGTTCCGCTGTGGCTTGAACCCGCATCGTCGGGATGAAATCTCCCAGCAGAGAGATGGTTCCTTCATCCAGCTCAAATGGGTTTGAAAGGAAGTCTAGTCGTCCCCGAATGAGGTCAAGCTCACCGTTAGGCACGATGTTGTTTGTGGTCCCGGTGACCTGCATGGCACCGTTAAAGTCTGCGTTCAGTCCGAGGCCGCGTACGGCAATACGATCCCCGATACTGACCGTAACATCCAGCCCGAAAGGCGGCGCGGCAGGGCCTGCAGCGGCTTCGTCACGGGCAATCAACCCAGCACGATCCCGCGTGGTGAACACGGCACCGGGTTCGGCCAGATGGGTGATATCAGGCACCGCCCCCCCACCTGACAAACCGACGGGAGAAATGCGGATATTGGTCTGCGTGAGGTTGATATCCCCCGCAATCTGTCCACCGCCTGTGGCTGGACCAGACAGCGTGATGGTGCCATTGGCTGTTGTCTCAAACAGCTGGCCCTGTTGGTATTGCAGGTTGCGCAAGCTCACAGGCAGGTTGGCATTAAACGGAGGCGCCAAACCAAGCGAGCCTGCAACGCCAATCTCACCGCCACCTGAAAACTGAGTGGTGATGTTGATTTGCGCTGCCGTGTTGGCCAGACCAATCGTGCCAGAGATATCCTCCAATGCGATCCGCAGATCTGGCAGAGCAAAGCGTGCACCAGACAGGGAAACCGTGCCTGTGACGCTGGCAGGCTCCAGGGCGCCGCGCATCCGCAGGTCATATTGAGCAAGCCCTTGAATGGCATTTGGTTGCAAAAATGGATTGGCGGCTGCCAAAGGAAGCGTGCCTGACACGGTAAAATCTGTGCCGTCCCCCTGCGGGTCGATCACGCCTTGTCCGCTGCCTTTGCTGTCAAACGGGGCGCCCAAATCGAAATCCAGCGCCCAGCCTGTGTCTGTTTCCGCTGCGGTGCCTTTGATGCTCGCTGCGCCGGGCAGGCTCGGAATGAAGCTGTCGACCTTGCCGATTTCAAAGTCGTACTCTGCCGAAGGTTTCCCAGCTTTGGGCAAGGCGGCCTTAATGGTTGCGCGGGTCTCGGCGGGTGCTGTTGCAGAAAGATCAAAAGCCCAGTCCGCGCCGGTTTGCTTGGCGCTGCCTGCCACAGTCGCGGGGCCGTTGAGCCCCTCTAGTTGCACAAGCGCTGCGACCTCTGCCAGTGCCGCCTCAAATTGAAGGTCGCTGTTCTCGCTGGCCAATGTGCCTTTGCCCGAGGCGGTGAGCTGAGAGGTTTCGATATCCCCCTTGCGCAAAGTCAGGCCCGTTTCATCACGCTTTGCGGAGAGCGCAAGGCTGCTCTCTCCCGTCAGAAGCGCATCCACCTGCGCCTCGCCGATCGCAAGATCTGTTGCATTGGCTGTCAAATCCAGATCAAAGCCAGCGCTGAGTGGGGCAATGTCCCCGGTCAGCTGCGCCGCGATCGCGCCTCCAAGTTCCCGCCCGACAAGCCCTGCAAATCGCGCCAGATCGGGTACGGAAAGATCCGCGTTTGTGGCAATGCGCATATCTTGACCTTGGCCGGTCAGATGGGCGTCCCCTTTAAAAGACGCCTGCGCAGCATCGACTGACAGATTGGTGAGCCGCACACCGTCGCCATCTGTCCAGTCGACGTTCGCCGTCAGGCTGGCGCTGTCCCCCACAGCATCGGTCAGGGCGGGGTCTGGCAGCGCGAGCCCCGTCATATTGAGTGCAATATCTGCCGTCACACGGCGTTTGGGGGTGGTGACAATGTCTCCACGTCCATCAAGCTGCACACGCTCAAGCGTGACGTCTTCAGTTTCAATACCTGATACGTTGCCCTTTAGCGTCCAGACCTGCCCTTTTCCAGCATCAAATACCGCCTTCAGTGCGGCGCTCTGAACATAGTTTTTGGGGCCGCTCACCGGCAGCAAAACCCGCGCGCCTGTGTCGTCGCGCAAGAGAATGTCGAGGTCAAACCGCTCAGGCAAATTTGCCGCACTGAGCGCGAGTTCGCCGTTCAGATTGAGACTGCGAGACGTCAGGCTGAGGGTGTCCAGTGTCGTGCGCCCATCCCCAAAACGGCGCAACAATGTTTGAAGCGCGATGCTTTCGCCAAAGAAATCTTTGTAATCGGGCGCAAACAATGGCGCCATGTTGCCCGCGATGTCCGCGCGTATGACTTGCGTGGGTTTGCTCGCCTCTTGTGCGGTCTCTGTGGTGGATGCCGGGGCAGGCTCGGTGGACAGCTCCACCTGACCGGCCAGGCGTTCTTCACCATCACTTGTCAGGCGCAGATCTGCAGTAAAATCGCTCAAAGGACCTTCGCCGAGCACAGTCAGCCCAAGCGCTGGCGCATCGGGGAGCTGTGCCAGTGTGGCCACCAACCCACCGGGGTCTTCAGCAGCCTGAAGATCCAGCCGCAGCATGCCCGTCTCATTGGCGTAGGCCCCGTCCACTGAGAACTGGCCTGCAGGCCCGCCCATGCGCGTGGCGCTGAGCAGCACTTCACCTGCGCCGCTTTCCAAAATCAGGCGCGCGTTCAGTGAGAAATCTACGGCTTCTCCCAAGATCGGTGCGCCCAGTGAAATGCGATCCGCCTTCAGGGACTTGATATTGATGCTGACGGGCAGCTCTGGCAACGCAAAAGGCTTGGTTTCGGCGGTTGTCGGGCTTGGGTCCGTTTTGGGAATGCGCGCCAGGTTGATTTCCGCCGCACTCAGCTCATTCACATTCACATTGCCGCGCAGAACCGCGAGCCTGTTCCAATCAAGCGACAGCCCCTTGAGTGACAGCCAAGGCCCGTCCACATCTGAAATGCGCAATTCTTCGATTGTGGCAGTGGAGCTGATCGCCCCGCGCAGACCGATGACCTCCACCTCGCGGCCCGCGCCCGACAGGGAATCTTCCAAAAACCGCGTCAGCATGCCTTTGTCTTCGTCACTGGCGTCTTCGTTGTCTTGCGCGAAGGCCGCGAAGGGCAAAAAACAGAACAGAATGAGAGCAAGCCAGCGCATCAGAAAGCGTGTCCTATACCAATATAGAGCTGAACACCTTCGCCGGTGTTGCCAGAAACAGGCAGGCCCAAATCCGCGCGAATAGGTCCAAACCCTGTGTTGTAGCGCACGCCGAGACCCGCACCAGAATGGAAGCTGCCATCTCCAAAGATGTTGGAGGTTTCGCCGACAAAGCCGCCATCAAAAAAGGCGACCGTGGTGAAAGTGTCGTTGATCTTAATGCGCGCTTCGGTGGACACACCCAGGAAGGACAAACCCCCGCTGTCGATGCCATTTACCGTCACAAAGCCGGATTGATAGGGTTGACCACGCACCGTGCCACCGCCGCCAGAATAAAACAGCAGATCCGGCGGGGTGCCGCGAATGCTGGGGCCAAGGATGCTGCCCACTTGGATGCGCCCCGCTGCAATCAGCCGATCGTCTGCGCCAAAACTCAGGTACCCGCGCACGTCCCCCTCAAGAAACAGCGCGGGTTCTGTGTCGGAAAAACCCGCATAGGGAAAGGCCGTCGCCTGTATGAAATAGCCGCTGGTTGGATTGACGATCACGTCGCGCCGATCGAGCTTTGCATAGGCCCGCACCCCAAGGGCTTGAAACTCACGTTCCCCAAAGTTGTCATCAACATCCGAATGAAACCCGGTCAGCGCAGCGCTGGTCTCCAGCCGCTCAGACACAATGCGCTTATAGCCCACACTGGCCCCAAATTGACGCAGAAAATACAGATCTTCGTCTTCTTGCTTAATCTCAGCTCCGATCACGAGGGCCGTGTCTGAATTGAACGTCGCTGGCCGGGAATAAAGTGTACCCAAGCGATAGTTCAAACCGGCGCTGTCGCCACCGATGTTCTCAATCTCCGCATCAAAACGCAGGTTTTCTGCGCCACCGCGCAGGTTGCGGTGCATCCAAAAGGCCGACAGTGAGAGCCCTTCGGTGCTTTCCAATTCTGCACCAAACCCAAAGCGACGCGGCGGGCTGTCGACCAGCGCGAGCTCCATGTCCAAAGTGCCATCAGGATTGGCTTCTTCAGCCTCCCGCAAGTCCACTGTGCGGAAGGTATCTGTCCGACGCAGGCGCGCAGTGACTTGGCGTGTGGTTTCAGGGCTGAACGTGCTGCCGGTAGGCAGATCGGCAATTTCCACGACGCGTTCAGTGCGCACATTGGATTGGCCTTTGTAGATCAGGTTGCCATACTTCAATTTCGGGCCAGGATCGACAGTGACCGCCACATCCAGCTCCGAGGCACGATGGTCTGCACTGATTTGTTGGTTTGATATCTTGGCTTTGGCATGCCCTTCATCGCGCCAACCGCTGATGGCCACGCGGGCTGCGTTTTCAACGGCGGCAAGATCGGCAGGGGCCGTGGGGGCAAATTCCTCGGGCAGTTCAGTTTTCGGTGTGACTGGCGCGATTTGTGTTTGGCCAAAGCGAAAGCGCGGACCCGTTGTCACGGTCACGCTTGCACGTGATACTGTGTTGATCTGGGCGAACGGAGAGATGTTCGCGGCTTCTTGCCCGTTCACCTTAATGGAGATCGACGGCCCAAAATAGCCAGCGCGATACAACACCCCCAACAGGCGTCTGTAGTCCGATTGCGCCGCCGCTACGATGTCCTGGCCCTCTGTGGTGCCATCGTTTTTGGCGGCTGTCAGCAAGGACGAAGATTGCAATCTCTCAGAGAGCCCTTCTTCCCCGCCCGACATGCGGAAGTCGATTTCAAATGCATTTGCGGTCAAACTTGAAAGGCAAAATGCCGCCACAAAGATACATGGCGCTACGCTGAGTTCGCGGACCCATCTTGTGCGTCGTCGCAACCTAATCCCCCAATGCGTCAAAACAACACTCTATAAAAATCATGGTGATGAAACACTTGCTCCACACGCTGTGGCTAGAGTAGCTCAAGTCGGACTCGCTGGCTATATGGCAAAGTAAGGAAGCACCACAGTGCCGCAGCTGACTCACAATGAAAGCACCAAGGTTTTGAGACCCAGGAAACACTCATGGCTGGCCCTGATCGCGTTGCGCAGCGTGCTGTTTTATGTTGGGGCAAGTCTGGCGGCAGTGCCGTTTTTGCTTTTGTGGCCAGGGATCTGCCTGTCACGGGATACGGTCTACGCCGTGACGGATCGCTATTTGCGGATTCAGTTGTGGCTGCTGCGTGTGATGTGTGGCGTGCGCTACGAGGTGCGTGGACAAGAAAATTTGCCCGATACGCCTGTTTTGATGGCGTCACAGCATGAAAGCACATGGGAGACGCTGTTTTTTCAGCTCCTTCTCAAACGACCCGTCATGTACGCCAAGCAACCGATTTTTTCGTATCCGATTTTTGGGCCATTGATGCGCAAGCTCGGGCATGTCCCTGTGGCGACAAGCGCAACTGGGGACACGATGCGTGATGGGTTTCGGGCTGGTGCGGCTGCGGTCAAAGAGGGGCGGAACCTGCTTATTTTCCCAAGCGGTACGCGCCGCTTGTCGCAGGATGGGCAGGTGCAGGCAGGCGTTGGCGTTCTTTATCAGCTGGCTGGTGTGCCGGCCGTGCCGATCCGTCTGAATTCCGGGGCCTGCTGGCCGTATGGGACATTTTTTAAATATCCAGGCACTATTATAGTGGAAATCGGTGCGCCGATTGAAGCAGGTCTGGATCGTCGCAGCTTTATGGCGCAGCTGTCAGCAGCTTTGCACGGTTAACGGTAGAGGCTTTCGGAAACTCTGTAGAATGCTTCTAAAACCCTGTTTGTTAAGCTCAGGGTAAGACGTCGTGGATAACTGTCATCTTGGGTGAGAAAAAGGTGACGTGCGATGGCAGATAATTCCAACGCGCCGGTGATCATTAAACGAAAGAAAGTGGTCGGCGGTGACGGACATCATGGTGGGGCGTGGAAAATCGCCTATGCGGACTTTGTGACCGCAATGATGGCGTTCTTTCTGTTGATGTGGCTGATTAATGCGACAACAGAACAACAAAGGCTGGGTATTGCGGAGTTCTTCAATCCGACTGTGCCGCTAAACAAGATGTCCGGTGGGGGCAGTGCGATGTTTGGTGGGGACAGCGTTTTGACGGAACGCATTCTGGCTCAGCAAGGCACAGGTGGTTTGCCAACCTCGGTGGAGGGGCAGCCTGATCCAGTTGAATTTGATACCGGAAATCCAAGCGCAGAAGAGGGCGCCTCTGATACTGAGGACGGTTTGTCTGATGTGCAGGATCTTTTGATTGGCGGAGGCGGTGAAAGCTTCCTGTCTGACAATCTGATGAAGCACGTGGTGACACGGCTGACCGATGAAGGCTTGGTAATTGAGCTCTTTGACGCGCCAAATCAGCGACTGTTTGTTGAAGGATCGGCGCAACCTATGCCGCTGCTTCTCGATCTGGCAGAGGTCTTGTCCGAGGTTTCCAATCTTGTGAGCAACAAAGTTGCCGTTGAAGGACATGTGCGTTCAGAGCCGGTGACGGTGCGCAACACACAAGCTTGGCCTTTGTCATCGATTCGCGCAGATGCCATGAGGCAGCTGATGGAGACCTATGGTCTTGATCCCGAACGCATTGCGCGTGTGACAGGGCATGCAGACCGTGAATTGGTGTCAAACATCCCAAGAGACCTGCGAAATAACCGCATTGAGATCATTCTGCTCAGATCTGATCAGTGAGGTAGGGGGATTCTTTTTGGCGCGTTAGTGCGCTGTTAAGTTGGAGCGTCGTAACAGGGAAATCGAACAATAGGTTACAGCAGAAAGGCGTACCATGTCGATTTCCTCTTCGCTTAATGCCGGTGTGGCCGGGTTGTCGTCAAATGCGACGCGCCTGGCGGCAATCTCCGACAACATTGCGAACTCAGCCACCTACGGATACCGTCGTGTGGAGACCGATTTCCAATCCATGGTGACCGGCTCCCGGGGCGGGAAATACACTGCGGGTGGTGTTCAGGCCAGCAGCCGCCGTGTGATTGACACCGGTGGATCACTGATCCCGACAACCAATCCAACGGATCTTGCTGTACGTGGTCGTGGGTTCCTACCGGTGGCCTCTGCGAACGCGATCAACGCAGGCGACCAGAACCCGCAGATGATGCTGGCGACAACGGGATCTTTCCGTGCGGATGAAAACGGATATTTGGTATCCGAAGCTGGCTTGGCATTGATGGGCTGGCCAGCAAATGCTGATGGAACTTTTCCAAACGTTCCACGTGACAGTAACACCGCGCTGCGCCCCATCCGCTTGTTGACCACAGAACTGGCAGGATCACCAACCACAGCCGTTGAACTGGGTGTGAACCTGCCTTCCACCTCAACGGTTGCGGGCGCCACATCCGGTGCGGAAGTGCTTGGCATTGAGTATTTTGGCAACCTCGGTCAGTCAGAGAAACTGGACGTGACATTCACGCCGACCGTACCAGCCTCCGGCTCTTCAAATGAATGGCGCATGGTCATTCGTGACTCCGCATCCGGTAATGCGATTGTAGGGGACTACACTTTCACCTTCAACGATGCGCGTGCCACTGCTGGTACATTGGCCAGCGTGACCACCAACTCTGGCGGCGCCTACGATCCGGCCACGGGTAAAGCGATGTTGACTGTGGGCGGCGGCCCAATCGAGATTGATATCGGTCTCATCGGTCAGACCGGCGGCATGAGCCAGCTTGGCGATACCTACGCGCCGCTGAAAGTGAGCAAAGACGGTGCACCTGTGGGCACGATGAATGAGATCAATGTCGACGGCAATGGCATCGTGACTGCAAAATACAGCAGCGGCGTGACGCGCACGATCTTCAAGATCCCTATGGTGGATGTGCCGAACCCGAATGGTCTTGATATCCAGCTCGATTTCCAAACCTACGTGCCGTCCAACGAAAGTGGATCCTACTTCCTCTGGGATGCAGGCAGCGGTCCGACAGGTGAAATCCTCTCCTTCATGCGGGAAGAATCGGCCACCGATGTGGCGGCTGAATTGACCGACATGATCAAGACACAGCGGGCCTACAGCACCAACGCAAAGATCGTTCAGACCGTGGACGAGATGCTGCAGGAAACCACCAACATCAAGCGCTGATAATCGCGAGAGGCCGTTTGACGGTCGGAAAGGATAATTCATGAGTATTTCAAATGCTCTGACAAACGCTCTGAGCGGTCTTACGGCCTCCGCGCGTTCAGCGCAGGTTGTGTCTTCAAACATTGCGAACGCCAGCACCGACGGGTATGCGCGGCGTTCGCTGAGCCAGTCGGCCTCGGTCTATGGCTTTTCTGGTGGCGTGCGGCTGGATGGGGTGACGCGTCATGCAAACCCTGTTGCCGTTGCAGAGCGGCGCCTCGCGGATGCGGGCAGTCAATTTGCGACGGGGACGAACTCGTTTTATTCGCGTCTTGAGCGGGTGCTTGGCACACCAGACTCAGCGGACAGTTTGTCCGGTGTGATGGCAACTTTCGAAAGCACGCTCGCCACAGCGACGGGGGCACCAGACAGCGACATTCGCCTTAAGAATGTGGCGCTGGACGCAGAAAACATCGTTGAGAAATTCAACACCGCTTCGGACGATATTCAGACCATGCGGTCTGAAGCAGATTCAAACATCAGCAAGATGATTGATGACCTGAACGGGCTGCTGCAGCAAACGCAGGACATGAACCGCAAAATTTTCAGCGCAATGAGCAGCGGTCAGGAAACAGCGGGCTTAGAAGATGCGCGCGGTGTGTTGATCGACCAGATCGGCGAGCTGGTGCCGTTGCGTATTGCACCGCGTGACAACGGTGCGGTTGCACTCTACACGACTACGGGCGCAACATTGCTTGATGGCACAGCTGTCGAAGTTTCCTTCAATGAAAGCCCCATTATTGAGCCGCACATGACCCATGCGGCAGGCATGCTTTCAGGCGTTGAAATCAATGGCCGCCCGGTGCGCATTGATTCAGAACGCGGGGCGCTGGCTGGCGGTGCTATTGGCGCACAATTTGCCATTCGTGATGAACTCGGCGTGGAGGCACAGGCCGATCTTGATGCGGCAGCCCGCAGTCTGGTGGAGCGCTTTCAGAACACCACGACGGATCCGACACTGACCGCAGGCGATCCTGGTCTCTTCACCGATGCTGGTGCCGCATTTGCAACAGCGGACGAAGTTGGCTTGGCCGGTCGTCTGGAGCTCAATAATCTTGTGGATCTGGACGGTGCCGGGGAAACGTGGCGTTTGCGCGACGGTCTGGGGGCGACGGCTCCCGGTGACGCAGGTGACGCGACACAGCTTAATCGCATGCTGGATGTGATGCAGGAACAACTTGCACCACCATCTGGAAGCTTCGGCCCCAAAACCGTTTCTATGACGGAGCTGAGCGGCAAACTTCTTTCAAATGTGTCTGGCGCACGGGTGACCAGCGACCGCGACCTCGCCTTTGCGAATTCTCAGCTCGCGAGCTTGGAAAATCTAGAACTTCAGGATGGTGTAGACACCGACCAGGAACTGCAGCGGTTGATGCTGATTGAACAGGCCTACGCGGCCAATGCCCGCCTCATTCAGGCGGCGGATGAAATGCTAGACGCATTGATGAGGTTGTAACGATGCCAATTACTTCTGTTGGAGATATGGCGCAGCATTTGATGATGTCGCGCAGAAACACGGACGTTAAGAACAATTTGAACCGATTGGCCAATGAGCTTGGATCCGGTCGCAAATCAGATGTTGCCGCCTCCTTGAAGGGCGACTTCAACATGCTGGCCAGCGTTGAGCGGCAACTGACCGTGTTGGAAGGCTACGGCGTGGCGATCTCGGACGCTGCGGTGTTCAGCGAAGTGGCGCAAGCGTCGCTTAAACAAGTTCAGGCGCTGTCTGGTGATCTGGCGCGCGATGCGCTCTCAAGTCAGAACTCTGGTGTTGAACAGACTATAGACACCGTGGCACGCAGTGCGGCAAATGATTTCGAAAGCATCGTTACCACCCTGAATGGGCGAGCTTCTGACCGAAACCTCTTCGCGGGTACCGGTACGGATGGGGCGGCCTTGGTCTCTGCTGATGACATGATGACGCAAATTCGCGCAGCGGTCGCGGGTGCGACGTCTGTGTCTGATATTGAGGCACGTCTGGAAACCTACTTCATGACAGCCGGCGGCGGGTTTGAAACCGGCGCCTATGAAGGCACGACAACGAATTTGGCCCCCTTTCGTTTGAATGACACCCAGACCGCAGATTTCAATGTTCGTGCGGATGACCCAGCCTTGCGCGCGGTTATGCGCGACACGGCAATGGTGGCTTTGGCCGATGATCCGGGTTTGAATCTGTCTCTTGTTGAAAAACAAGACTTGATGGGGCGAGCGGGTGAACGTCTGCTGGGAAACCAAGACGATGTGATCTCTTTACAAGCAGACATTGGCTTCAACCAAGAACGCATTGAGAACGCCAAAACCAACAACTCGGCTCAGACCAGCGCGTTGAAAATTACGCAGAATGATCTGCTGTCAGCGGATGCAACGCAGGTGGCCGGCGAACTTCAAAAAGTACAAGTACAGCTGGAGATGGTCTACACCATCACTGCGCGTCTTTCTCAACTGACACTGGCGAATTATGTAAGATGACAAATCTCATGAGCTTAGCAAGAATGCTGATGCTCCTCGTACTGATGCCGGTGATGGCATCAGCAACGCCGATACGGATCAAAGATCTGGTAGAATTTGACGGTGTACGGGGCAATGATCTGGTTGGCTACGGTCTTGTGGTCGGCCTGAACGGAACCGGAGACGGGCTGCGGAACGCACCCTTCACCGAAGAAATAATGACCAATATTCTGGAACGCCTGGGTGTGAACATCACCGGCGAACAGATGCGGCCTAAGAACGTGGCAGCGGTTTTCGTAACAGCGACCCTGCCACCCTTTGCCCGTGCAGGCGGCACGGTGGATGTGACCATTTCGGCTATTGGCGATGCCAGCAGCCTGTTGGGCGGAACCTTGGTGATGACACCATTGAACGCCGCGGATGGTGAGATCTACGCAGTCGCGCAGGGCACGGTGATCGCAGGGGGCGTGGCTGCCGAAGGGGACGCCGGTGGCGTCGTCAAGGGCGTGCCAACGTCGGGTGTGATCCCATCCGGCGCCCGCGTAGAACGAGAGATCGAGTTTGATTTCTCATCGCTGACCAATATGCGTCTGGCGTTGCGGGAGCCGGATTTCACAACAGCTGGCCGCATTGAGCAGGCCATCAACCGCAACTACGGACGCCGCGTCGCCTTGATGCTGGATGCCGGCACCGTTCAGGTGGACATCAACCGCACCAACCAATTGTCGCCAGCCCACGCCCTAAGCCAGATTGAAAACATTTCGGTCCAACCAGAGCGTAAAGCGCGCGTGGTTGTCGATCAGCGCTCAGGCACGATTGTCATGGGGGAAGATGTGCGTATTTCGCGTGTCGCGGTCTCTCAGGGTGGTCTTACGCTGCGTGTGACCGAAGAGCCATTAGTCGTGCAACCAAACCCCTTCGCGGATGGCGAAACAGTGGTGGTGCCGCGCACCGAGGCTGCGATCGAAGAAGATCCAGGCATCGGTTTGGCAGAAGTTCCAACCACGACCTCGCTTAGCGAAGTCATTGCTGGCCTAAATGCGCTGGGCGTCGCGCCCCGCGACATGATCGATATTCTCAAGAGCATCAAAGCCGCCGGCGCGCTTCATGCGGAATTCATCGTGCGGTAAAGTGGTCAACATTGACGGAAAACAAGTGACGGCGTTCAACTTCGGGCGCCGTTCTTTTATTTAAATCAGCGCCTTAGGGCCGATGTGTTTCATTTGTGAAACCCGTTTTGGCTGAATTTGAAGTCTGTTTTACAATCATAATGGGATTCTAGATACGGGCGCACGCAGCTCCTGGCTGCATTGTGACTATTCTGGAGAATAAAAATGAAAACAGCTCTGTCTCTTATTGTTGGTTTGAGCACTCTCGCGGGCACCGCACAGGCATTCGAATTCAAAGGCGCAGAAATCGGCCTGAGCTATTCCAGCTTCTTTGACGAAGTCAACAACGAGTCGGTGGCCACCTCGACCCTTGATGGCTCTGCGGAATTTGCGTTCTCCCAGCGCTTTGGCGTTCAGTTGGATCTGGCGCGCCATGATTTCAGCCTGCTCAGCGAAAGTGGCAACACAGTTGCTCTGCACGGTATCTTCAACGCCAATGAGCAACTGGCTCTGGGTGTTTACTATGAACGCGCCGACGTGAACAACGACATCCAGTCTTTCGGTATCGAAGGCCATTATGACTATGGTCTGGGCTATGCTGAGGCCTATTTTCAGAAAGACAACGAAGACAATGTGGACCTGACCCTTCTGGGCGTCATGGGCGGCTGGGATGTCAGCGAGACTCTGGTGTTGACCGCTGCGTATGACTACGTGGACGTTGGCGGCCTGAACGCGGCAGCGGATGCAAACCTCTTCACCTTTGGGGTGCGCTACAACTTGATTGAAAACACCACTCTGACCGCCGATCTGGGCCTGATTGACGGTGATGGAGACTCCGAAGGTTTCTTTGGTCTGGGCATCGAATACAACTTCGGTCCAAACCGCGGCACCACCTTTGGCAAGCGCGGCTTGCTCAACGTGTTCCCGGGCTTCTGATCCCAGTCGAAAAAGATGGAAAAGCCGCACTCAATGGGTGCGGCTTTTTCAGTGCGTGTCACAGAGTGCTCAGCCTTCAACCGCTGTGTAGTTCGCCACATTCGATTCATTTTTGTGGGCCAAATGCTGGCGCAAGCAATCCACTATCTGCTGGCGGCGGATCGGTTTGGTCAGGAAGTCATTCATTCCAGCCACAAGGCAGGCTTCTCGCTCACCGTCAAGAACATGGGCGGTCAATGCCACAATGCATGGCTGCTGCTCCGCATTTGCGCGGATGGTTTCCGTGGCTTCAAGGCCGCTCATGATTGGCATCGAAATGTCCATAAAAACCAGGTCGGGTTTGTGTTCAAGCGCAGCTTCTACAGCGTCGTAGCCATTTTCCACAAAGTGTAGCGTGAGTGGCAGGGGCTCCATATATTTGCGCATCAGGAAGCGATTGGTCTTGTTGTCGTCCGCCACCAGAATTGTGAAGCCCTCAAGATCAGTCAGGTCGCCTCCACCCATGGCGGGGGCTGTTGCGTCGGCGTCTCCAGCTGACGCAGGAACCTTCACAGGCAGGGATATGCGAACGCTTGTGCCTGCGCCAACAGTGGACTGCAGGTCGATCTTTCCGCCCATTTCCGCCACAAGCTTGCGACAGATTGCCAACCCGAGCCCTGTCCCGCCAAACCGGCGAGAGGTCGATCCATCCGCTTGAGAAAACTCATCAAAAATACTCTGAAGTCGGTCTGCAGGGATCCCAATACCTGTGTCCTCGACTGAAACGTACAGCATTGGCTCATGTGATACCGTTTCTGCTGCATCAGCGTTGGTCCAGACGCGGACATCAATGCATCCGCCTTCGGTAAATTTGGTCGCATTTCCAACGATGTTGGTTGTGATTTGTCTAAGACGCACGTCGTCAGAAAACAGATGTGCCGGCACGCCGTCGTCAATCCAAAGCTTGAGCGCGTTGCCTTTTTCTTGCGCCGCAGGGGTCAGAAGGCGGATCACATCGCCAAAGCAGGATCGCGTTTCAAAGCGGGTGTCAGACAAGGCCAGCTTGCCTGCGTCAAGCTTTGAAAGGTCCAAGATATCATTGATGATCGTCAGGAGGCTTCGCGACGAACTCACAATCGTTTGCGTGAACGTGTGTTGTTCCGGGCTTTGATCGGTTTCCGTCAAGAGATCCGCCATGCCAATGATACCGGTCAGAGGTGTTCGAATTTCGTGGCTCATATTGGCCAGGAAACTCGATTTCGCCTTTGCAACCTCTTCTGCGGCCTCGCGAGCTTGACGCAAAGACTCACTGTGCTCTTTCACTGCGGTGATATCGCGCGCGATTGTGACGAAAAACTCAATGTCTCCCGCAGCACTTTTGATCGGCAGCAGCTGAAAGTCGATCCACAGATCACGACCGTTGTTTTGGCGATTGTGCAGTTCTGTGCGCAAAGGAGTACCACGCCTTGCGGCAGCGGCAATCTCGTCGAAGTCATCTGCATTGCTGTCGGTAAGTCTTATCAGGTCATAGATATTGCGCCCGACTGCTTCCTGAAACGATACGCCCGACAATTCTGTGAACGCCTCATTGACCCATTCCACAGTTCGATCAGCCGACATTAAGATGACAGTGTCGTTAGAGCTGCGCGCCACCATCGAGAGTTTGCGCAACTGATCTTGCTGCCCGCGCAGCTTGGAGTTCGCAGCGGAGAGTGCCTGTTCGTTCTTTCTCAGGTCTTCGGTTTTTTGCGCATTTTCATAAGAGGAGCGAGAGAAGGAGTAGCACATATACCCCATACACATCAGCGCCATCAGGCTGTGTGCGCTCAAGTGCATGAGCGCATGGCGGTCATCTGCCAGCAGGAGCTCTACGACCAACAAGAGTATCGGCGTGATGGCGCAGATCGCCAATTTGGTGATCGCGATTTTTCGATTGGTTGGGAGCAGCAAAGTCGCGTTTAAGGCTTCCATCCCCAAAACGGCGGCGACCCCCAAAATCGTGCCTTCCTGCCCCCAGATCAGAACATAGGCCGCCACCGCCACCGTAAGTGACAGGCATTGGAACATCCCGCCAAAGGTTGCGAGACGCATCAATCGGCTAAGGTGCGCGCCTTGCGACATATGTCTATGAAGTCTGCGCAAGCACAGGCAATCCACCACATCCCCAGCCACGACAAGACCGGTGAGCCCAAGGCCAACAGGTAAAGACGTCGCCCACACGGCAAACAGACACCCGAAAATATATACCACAAACCTACGGCGCAGCGTTGCGAGGCGTTCAGTCGCATACTGCGATAGCAGGGCACGTTGTGCGGCCTCGTTGCTTGGCAGGGTTGCCTCAATCTTGGAGTATGCGTTCATAGGTGTGTCTCATTGCCCCATTGCCTTCAGGCATAGGGAGGGCGGGTTAAACAATCATTTCTCAAAGGGCTGTATTGTCCATTTTTGCCCCCGAGGAGCGTTTGGTTTTCGCGCTTGATCCAGGGGATTCTGCTCTGGCTGGTGCCTGCTGAAATCACTTCGCTTTTGGCCTGAAAACTCGATCGAATTTTATCCGACCCCTCGTTTTTTGAAGGATAACTATTGCAGAAAATGCATGGTTCTCTACATGGATATTTCTGTAAATGAAGTATCTAAGGGATTCGCGCTTGCCTGAAGAGTTATTTGCCAACACCGATTTGCCACCGGAGTTTCAGGCATTGATCGGTGTGTTTGCATTGTTCAACCAGATCGAGGCAGAGATCATGGACATCAATGTCTCGCCCCCTCTGGCCAAGCTTGAGCGGAAGATATTGGTCTATCTGGATCGTCCAAAGCGCATGGGCGCGCTGGCAGAAGTGGCTTTCTGTGTCCCTTCGGCTGTGACACCGGCCGCAGACGCTTTGGAGCGTTGTGGCTTGGTACGGCGGATCGCGGATCCACAAGACCGCCGCGCGATGCTGCTTGAATTGACAGAGGAAGGTGCGCAGGCGCGCGCCGCGCTTCTTGAGCAGGTCGTGACCCGGTTTCGGGAAATTTCCGGCATGCAGCCCGAAGAGATCAAAACATTTGCCGCATTGGCAATAAAATCCATGCCCGGTGCCGTTAAGGCGGGATTGATGAAGGACAGAGACGAATGAAACGTGCAGGGTTGTTTTCCGCGCTGGCAATGGCGCTTTCATTGGGGGCCGCCGGTGGTGGTGGCGCACAAGAGGCGGCTGTGCAAGCAGAGACTGCGTTGAAGCCAGTGAAGCTCTTGCAAGTCACCGAAGCCCCGGTGGCGTTTGAGCGCCAGTTCTTTGGCCGCGTGAAAGCGCGCCAGAGCGTCGATTTGGCGTTTCAGGTGGCAGGCCAGATTGTTGAGTTTCCCGTGACCGAGGGCCTCAATATCAAGAAAGGCGAGATGATCGCCCGCCTTGATCTGGAAATCTTTGAACTGAATCTCGCACAGGCGCGACTTCAGAAAGAGCAAGCGGATCGCACGGTGGACCGCCTGAAAAAACTGCGCGGCAATACGGTCAGTCAAGTGGCTTTGGATGATGCAGAAACCCAGGCGAGCCTGGCAGAAATTGCCGTACGCAATGCCGAGTGGTCCCTCAGACACGCCACATTGCCCGCCCCGTTTGATGCCTTGATTTCAAGCCGCAATGTGGAGCTGTTCTCAACTGTTGCTAACGGTGCGCCTGTTGTGCGCATCCACGATCTGAGCGAGTTGCGTATTGAGGTCGACGTGCCGGAAATTCTGTTCCAGCGCGCGGGCGAAGAAGAAGATGTCCAGATCCGCGCCAAATTCCCAGGCAGTGACGTGGAGCATCCGTTGGAAATTCGCGAATATGATGCGGAAACTTCGGAAATCGGCCAAACCTTCCGCCTGAACTTTGGCATGGCGCCCCCAGAAGGACGCACGATATTGCCGGGCTCCTCGGTCACCGTGAACGTCACAGCCACAGAACCTTTCACCGGCATTATGGTGCCGGCCACGGCCATCGTGATCAACGAAGCAGGCGCCATTGGGGTCATGCGCTTTGATCCGGTCGGGGCGTCCGAAGGCGCGGTCACATGGACTGCGATTGAAACCACACCTGCAGAAAACGGTATGTTGCGCGTGTTGTCCGGTCTGAAAGACGGCGATGAAGTTGTCTTGGCTGGCGGGGCGAGTCTGAAAGATGGCCAAGCCGTCCGCCGCTTTGTCGGCTTTGGGAACTGAGGTCCGCCATGATGCCCAATATTGCACGCGGTTCCATTGACCGCCCGATTTACACATGGCTGATCATTCTGATTTTCCTGTTTGGGGGCGCTGCGGCCTTTCTTAACTTGGGACGGCTGGAAGATCCGGCTTTCACCATCAAACAGGCGGTGGTGGTCACAAGCTATCCCGGTGCCACAGCTGAGCAGGTGGCCACCGAAGTTTCGGAGCCGCTGGAATCCGCCATCCAGAAGATGGAGGAGATCGACTTTATCACCTCCACAAACCAACCCGGCCGCTCGCGCATTGATGTGCACATCAAATCCACCTATGGCGGAGATGAGTTGAAAGACATCTGGACACGGCTAAGGGCGCGCATCCGCGATGCGGGACGCAACTTGCCTGCAGGTGTTGCAGACCCGTTGGTCAATGACACCTTTGGGGATGTGTTCGGGATTTTCTTCGCGGTCACCGCCGAAGGTTTCTCTGACGCTGAAAAACATGATCTGTCGACCTTCCTTCGGCGCGAATTGCTAACCGTTGACGGGGTGGCAGACGTCGAAATTCAGGGCCTGCCTCAAGAAGCCATCTTTGTTGAGCCAGATCTGGCGCTGTCGGTGAACCAGAACATTTCTCTGACGGCGATTGCCAATGCGATTGCCAATTCGGATGCGGTCACTGACGCAGGCTCCGTCACCACAGACACCTCCAAAACACGGATCATCCGACCGGATGGGTCCGACACCGTAAATGAAATTGCAGGCTTGTCGCTCGGCCAAAGTGGCCATGTGGTGAACCTCGTGGATATGGCCAATGTGTTTCGTGACCGGGTCAACGACCCCAACATTGTGATCCGCTTCAACGGGGATGAGGCCTTCACCCTTGGTGTTGCGGGCATCGCCACAGAAAACATCGTTGAGGTTGGCAACCGTGTGGATGCCAAACTGGCAACCATGGCCGGTGATATCCCTGCCGGTGTTCAGCTGCATCCAATCTATCAGCAGCATCTGGTGGTGGACAAAGCCTCCAACGACTTTCTTGTTAACCTCGCCATGTCGGTCGCCATCGTTGTGGCTGTTTTGGCCGTGTTCATGGGCTGGCGCGCTGCCGTTGTGGTGGGGGTGACGCTGTTTTTGACAGTTGTGGGTACTTTCCTCTTCATGGGGCTTTTCTCGATTGAGATGGAGCGTATCTCTCTTGGGGCGCTGATCATTGCCATGGGCATGCTGGTGGACAACGCGATTGTGGTGGCCGAGGGCATGCAGATTGCGATGCACAAAGGCAAAAACTCGCGTGAAGCCGCGGATGAAGCCTCCGGCAAAACCCAGATTCCGCTTTTGGGGGCAACCATCATCGGGATCATGGCCTTTGCTGGGATCGGGCTCAGCCCGGATGCAACGGGTGAATTCCTGTTTTCACTGTTTGCTGTGATCGGGATCTCTCTGTTGCTTAGCTGGTTGCTCGCGCTGACCGTCACACCACTGCTTGGGCACTACCTGTTTAAACAGGGCGATGGCGAAAGTGATGACGCTTACAGTGGGTTCCTTTTCCGCACCTACGGCTGGTCCTTGCGCATGGCGCTCAAGCTGCGCTGGCTCGTCATTCCGGGGCTGCTTGCGGTGACTGTGGTGTGCTATGCTGGCTTTGGCCTGGTCAAGCAACAGTTCTTCCCCGACAGCAACACGCCCCTGTTCTTTGTGCACTACAAACTGCCGCAGGGTGCGCCCATCGGCACCACCTCAGCGCATATGAAGCAGGTCGAGGATTGGCTGTCAGAGCGCGATGACGTGGTGAATTTCACCACCGTTGTCGGGCAGGGCGCAACGCGGTTCCTGCTGACCTACAACTCAGAACCCGAAAATCCGAGCTATGGCCATTTGATCGTACGCACGGAAACCATCGACGCGATTCCTCCGCTGCAGAAAGATCTCGAAGCCTTTGCCGCGGCGCATCTTCCCGAAGGGGAGTTCCGCACCAAACGTTTGATCTTTGGCCCAGGGGGTGGAGATCCCATTCAGGTGCGTTTGTCCGGAACCGACCCTGCCGTGCTGCGTGCATTGGCAACGCAAGCGGAGCAGGTGCTGAAGGAGGCGTCTGAAAACATCCTGAGTGTGCGTACCGACTGGCGTGAGCAGGAAGTGGTGATCAAACCCCTTTATGCCACCGAGCGGGCGCAAACAGCGGGGGTCAATCGCGAAGATCTGGCCGGCATGCTGCAGTTCTCAACCGATGGCATAGCCACGGGGGTGTTCCGCGAAGAGGACCGCCTGATCCCGATCATTCTGCGCCGTCCTGCGGAAGGGGACTTCGGGCTGATGGACCAACTCGTGTATTCCCCGACCTCCAACTCCTTCCTGCCAGTTGAGCAGATGGTGGATGGCTTTGTACATGAGACGGAAAACACGCTGATCCAGCGCCGTGACCGGGTGCCAACCATCACGGTTGGTGCAGACATTCCTTCCGGTCTCACTGCGGCACAAGTGCAGGCAGAAGTCACCGCAGCCATCGAAGCCATGCCCATTCCGGTAGGGTATAAAATGGAATGGGGCGGTGAGCTGGAAGCCTCCGGCGATGCGCAGGCCAGCCTCGGCGCGCAGCTCCCGCTCAGCTTGCTGATCATGGTTTTGATTTCGGTGCTTCTGTTTAACGCGGTGCGTCAGCCAATCATCATCTGGCTGCTTGTGCCGATGTCCGTAAACGGCGTGGCGATTGGGCTCTTGGGCACCAATATGCCTTTCACCTTCACAGCTCTTCTGGGTCTTTTGAGCCTGTCGGGCATGCTGATCAAAAACGGCATCGTGCTGGTGGAAGAGATCGATTTTGTGCGTGATGAACGGGTGCCCTTGCGAGAGGCCATCGTGAAAGCCAGCGTATCCCGTCTGCGCCCTGTGATGCTCGCTGCGGTCACGACCATCCTTGGCATGGCGCCCTTGCTGACCGATGCCTTCTTTGTCTCCATGGCGATCACCATCATGGGCGGTCTGGCGTTTGCCACGATCCTCACGCTGATTGCGGCACCTGTGTTTTATCTGGTGTTCTTCCGAGGCGATGAACGGCGGGAACTGGCAGCGGCCAAAGCGGTCCCGGCTTAAAAGCCAAACAAGACAATCAATGAAAGCCGCCCCACTGGGCGGCTTTTTCTTTTGAAGTCGCACCAACACTGCACTTGAACGTCGATCGATACGGGTGCATCTGTGTTCACCTTGCCCTATAACAAGGCAAAACACCCCAGCAGCTTGGAACCAGTACATGACAGCATTTTCGCCGGATCAGCCCATGCTCGACGGCCTCTTTCGCTTCATTGCGCTGGATGTAGAAACGGCAAACGCCCATCGCAGCAGCATCAGCCAGATCGGCCTTGCCGGGGTGCGTATGGACGGTTCCATCGAAACCTTTGCCACCTACATTGACCCTGAAGAGCCCTTTGCGCCGTTTAACACAGAGCTCACGGGGATCAGCGCTGCCACTGTGCGGGGCGCGCCTACGTTTGCGCAGGCTTGGCCTGTGATGGCTTCGGTGCTGTCGCGCCATTTGTTGGTGCAGCACAGCGGGTTTGACGAAAAGGCCATCACCGCCGCCTGCCTCACAGCGGGGCTTGGCAAGTCAAAGCTTCATTGGGCCGACAGCGTGAAAATCGCGCGCAAAGCCTGGCCTGAGTTTCGTGGTAATGGCGGGCATGGTCTCGGCCATCTGAAAGAGGCGCTGGGTCTGCAGTTTCACCACCATGACGCGGGCGAAGACGCGCGTGCTGCGGCCGAAGTCGTGCTGAAAGCAGAGCGACGTTTGGGTAAAACCATTGAAGAAATCACTGGCAAAACCGCGCATTTGCAGATGTCGTTTGCCTTCTGAAACGCAAAACGCGGAGCAAAGGCTCCGCGTTTCAACATCCCATGTAACAGCACTCAGAAGTCGAGGTTCTCCACGCTCAGCGCGTTCTTCTGAATGAATTCACGACGCGGCTCCACCACATCGCCCATCAGCTTGGTGAAGAGGTCATCGGCTTCCGCCATATCTTCCACCTTCACCTGCAACAGGGTGCGGGCATCCGGGTCCAGCGTGGTTTCCCACAGCTGATCGGGGTTCATTTCCCCCAGACCTTTGTAGCGCTGCAGCGTCAGACCCTTTTCGCCTTCTGCCAGAATGGCTTTCAGCAGGGCCAGTGGCCCGTGGATGATCTGGCTGCGGTCTTTGCGCACCAGCGTCGCAGAGGTGCCGTAAACTTCCTGCAGGCTCTCGGTGAAACTGCCAGACTTGCGTGCCTCGCCAGAGCGCAGCATCGGGCCATCCAGTGTGCGCACCTCTTCCACACCGCGCAGAATACGCGCTAGACGGATGCCGTGATCCTGTGTGATACGCCCAGTCCAGCCACGCTCATATTCCAGCGCGATCAGGTCCAGACGTTGCGCGACTTTGTCGGCCACGCCTTGCAGATCGCTGTCCACCGCACCGGGCACAAAGGCACCTGCAATGGCCGCCTGCTCCAGAATGTGGCGTGGGTAATGCGTTGGAAACGCTTCCAGAACCTGCTTCAGCTGGCGCGCCTCGGTCACAACGCGCGCCAGATCCTGACCAGTCATTTCCATGCCGTTGCCGAGCTTCAGCACCGCGCCTTCAATGCCTTGGTTCACCAGATAATCATCCAGCGCCCCCTGATCTTTCAGGTAAACCTCAGACTTGCCGCGCGCCACTTTGTAAAGCGGTGGTTGCGCAATATAGAGGTGCCCTTTCTCGATCAGCTCTGGCATCTGACGATAGAAGAAGGTCAGCAGCAGCGTCCGAATGTGCGCCCCGTCCACGTCCGCATCGGTCATGATCACGACCTTGTGGTAACGCAGCTTGTCGACGTTGAATTCATCGCGCCCAATGCCAGTGCCAAGCGCCATCACCAGGTTGCCGATCTCCTGCGAGCTCAACATCCGGTCAAAGCGCGCGCGCTCCACGTTCAGGATTTTCCCGCGCAGCGGCAGGATTGCCTGTGTCATCCGGTCCCGACCAGTCTGTGCAGATCCGCCAGCGGAGTCCCCCTCCACGAGGAAGACTTCGGTCTTCGATGGGTCTTTCTCCGCACAATCCTTGAGTTTGCCTGCGAGGAAGTTCACATCCATCGCTGTTTTGCGCCGCGTCAGCTCGCGCGCCTTGCGCGCCGCTTCCCGGGCATGGGCCGCCTCAAGGATCTTGGACACGATCATCTTCGCGGTCTGCGGGTTTTCCTCAAACCATTCGGTCAGCTTCTCGTTCATCAGCCCTTCAACCGCAGGGCGCACTTCCGAGCTCACCAGCTTGTCTTTGGTCTGCGAGCTGAATTTCGGATCCGGCACTTTCACGGACAGCACGCAGGTCAGGCCCTCGCGCGCATCGTCCCCGGTGAAGGTGATCTTCTCTTTTTTCGCAACACCGCTTTCCTGTGCGTATTTCTGCAAGGTGCGGGTCAGCGCGCCACGGAAGCCCGCGATATGCGTGCCGCCATCGCGCTGTGGAATGTTGTTGGTAAAGGGCAGTACGTTTTCGTGGTAGCTGTCATTCCACCACATCGCGACCTCAACACCGATGTCGTCTTTCTCGCCCTTCACATAGATCGGCGCTTCCATCAGCGATGTCTTGTGGCGGTCGATGTATTTGACGAACTCATTCACACCACCTTCGTAGTAAAGCTCGGTGCGCAGCGGCTCTGCCGGGCGTTCGTCTTCCAGAATGATGCGCACACCGGAGTTCAGGAAAGCCAGCTCGCGCAGGCGCTTTTCCAGCGTGTCAAAAGAGTAGTCGATGTTGGAAAACGTGTCAGTGGACGCCATAAAGCGCACTTCGGTACCGGTCTCATCGCCGCACTCTGCCACTTCGCGCAGGTGCTCGGTACAATCGCCGTGCTCAAACTTGGCGTAGTGCTCTTTGCCGTTGCGCCAGATGCGCAGCTCAAGCCACACTGACAGCGCGTTCACAACTGAAACTCCAACCCCGTGCAGACCGCCCGACACCTTGTAGGAGTTGCTGTCAAACTTACCGCCAGCGTGCAGCTGGGTCATAATCACCTCTGCCGCAGAAACGCCTTCTTCGGGGTGAATATCCACCGGAATACCGCGTCCGTTATCATAGACAGAGACCGAGCTGTCGGCGTGAATTTTCACCCGAACATGGTCTGCGTGGTTGGCCAACGCCTCGTCGATGCCGTTGTCCACAACCTCATAAACCATATGGTGCAGACCCGAGCCATCGTCGGTGTCGCCAATATACATCCCTGGCCGTTTCCGGACCGCTTCCAAGCCTTTGAGAACTTTGATGGAATCCGCGCCATATTGCTCGGGATTTTGCGCGTTGTCAGACATTCATGTCGCCCTTTTTGGTTTCCCGATTTTATATCGGATCTGGGCGGGGTTGTCACGCAAATGGCCAAATTTTCCGCAATGAAAGCGGTGTGGGCTAGGCTTGCTCAGAAAGCGCCGAAATCCCATCGGTGTCAGTGACTTCAAAGTACTGGGCGCGTGCGCCCATCGCATCAAACAGGCTGCGCTCCGTTCCGGTCATCCAGGCTTGCGCCCCAAGCGCGCAAATCTCGTCATACAGCGCGGCACGGCGGTCAGGGTCAAGGTGGGCAGCGACCTCATCCAGCAGCAGCAGAGGTGGCGCGCCAAGGTCCTCGGCCAGTGCCCGCGCATTGGCGAGAATGAGCGACACCAACAGCGCTTTTTGCTCCCCAGTAGAGCAATCTTTTGCAGGCACCGCCTTGCTCAGAAACGTGCCCAGCATGTCGGTGCGATGAGGCCCAACAAGCGAGCGGCCCGCCGCAATGTCGCGAAACCGGCTTTCTGCCAGAGCTTCAGCCAGATCCGCTTGGCTGTCAGGCATGCTGCCTTCGGACTGGATCAACTCAAGTTCTGCGGCGGGGAATGCGGTTTCCGCCTGAGTTTGCGCTGTGCTCAGGCGCTCCACCGTGCGGGTGCGTGCCGCATGAATGCGCGCCCCGCTGTCTGCCATTTGCCGTTCCAGCGCGACATACCAATGGGCATCGTTAAGCTGCTCTTTCAGCAGACGATTGCGCTGCCGCATGGCCTTTTCATAGGCCAGCGAATGCTCCGCATGATCCGGGAAAAAGCTCAGCGTCATCCGATCCAAAAATCGCCGACGTCCTTCTGCGCCTTCAATCCACAGCCGATCCATCGACGGGATCAGCCACAGCACCCGCGCGAGGCGCCCCAACTGTACCTGTGGCGCGGCTTTGCCATCCACTTGCACCTGCCGCGCGGCCCCGTTCTCAGATCGAATGTCGATTTCATATGAGGTGCCCCGCGCCCGCAAAAGTCCGGAAAGCTTCCAGCCAATCGCCTCCGGGCGGCGAGTCATCTCTTCGGCGCTGGCGCGGCGAATACCCCGGCCGGGTGAAAACAGCGACACCGCCTCAAGAATGTTGGTTTTGCCCGCCCCATTGGGGCCAAATAACGCAACAGGGCGCCCATCACACTGAAGGGCGCCTTTTTTATGAGACCTGAAATGAGACAGGTGGAGAGATGTCAGCACCAATTCAGACATGTGTCCGACTTCTTACAGTGACAAACCACCTCTGCCAGTGGCATCGGCGCAAGCCCGTTACACCCGCATCGGCATCACAACATAGACGGCGGAGGTGTCATTGCCTTCGCGCATCAGAGTTGGGTCGCCTGCAGAGTTGAACATGAACACCGCGTTTTCGCGATCCACCTGGCTCGCGATTTCCAGCAGGTATTTCGCGTTGAAGCCGATCTCCAAGCGCTCGTCGTTATAGGCCACGACCAGCTCTTCTTCCGCTGCGCCGCTGTCTGGAGAGTTCACAGACAGCACCAGCCGGTCTTCGTCCAGTTGCAGTTTCACTGCACGGGAGCGTTCCGAGGAAACGGTCGCCACACGGTCCACCGCCTTGGCAAATTCCGCCGCATCCACTTCCAGTTTGCGGGTGTTGCCCTGCGGGATCACACGGCTGTAGTCGGGGAAGGTGCCATCAATCACTTTGGAAGTCAGGGTGATGTCAGGTGTCGCAAAGCGCACTTTGGTTTCACTGACAGAGACCGCGATTTCCATTTCATCGTCGTCCAGCAGTTTGCGCAGCTCGCCCACGGTTTTGCGTGGCACAATCACACCGGGCATATCTGCTGCACCAGCAGGCACATCCGTGTCGATGCGTGCCAAGCGGTGGCCATCGGTTGCGACCGCGCGCAGCGCCTTGCCGCCATCTGCATCCGCAACATGCATATAAACGCCGTTCAGATAATAGCGGGTCTCCTCGGTGGAGATTGCAAATTTTGACTTGTCAAACAGCCGCCTCAGCGCCGGGGCAGGGGCGGAGAAGTTTGAAGTGTATTCAGAGGTCGCCATCACCGGGAAGTCTTCGCGTGGCAGCGTGGCCAGCGAGAAGTTGGAGCGGCCTGCTTCCACTGTCAAACGGCCAGCGGCGCTGTCGTCCGTTAGTGTGACAAGCGCACCATCAGGCAGCTTGCGCACAATCTCATGCAGAGTGGTTGCCGCAACGGTTGTCGCGCCTGCGCGCTCCACCATGGCGTTGGCCTTGTCCACAACCTCAATGTCAAGGTCGGTCGCCCGGAACTGGACTGTGTCCCCTTCCGCTTCGATCAGGACATTGGCCAGGATCGGAATTGTATTGCGCCGCTCAACGACAGACTGTGCTTGCGACACTGCCTTCAGCAGTACGGCGCGTTCGATACTGATTTTCATCCCATCGTCCTCCGATTGCCGGGAAGGGCAAATTAGCGACATCCCTTGCCGACACAAGTGTTTTGTTGGTTTTGTCGGCCACTTCTGAGGGGCCGTCAAGCGTATAGGGGTATGGAAAACGCCGCAGCCCTTGTGGGCGCGGCGTTTTGGTAACGTATTTGGCGTTTGATGCGGATTTGTCGCTTAGGCTTCCAGCGCCCGGCGCAGCATTTCCAGATCTTCTGCGATTTGCCCGTCAGAGCTGCGCAGCTCTTCGATGCGTTTTACACCGTGCATGACTGTTGTGTGGTCGCGCCCACCAAAACGGCGACCGATCTCCGGCAGCGAACGGGAGGTCAGCTGTTTGCACAGATACATCGCCACCTGACGCGGGCGGGCAAAAGTACGCACACGCTTGGGACCGATCATATCCGACAGGCGAATGTTGTAGTGCTCTGCCACCTTCCGCTGGATTTCCTCAACAGAGATCTTGCGCTCTGAGGCGCGCAGCACGTCAGACAGACAGTCCTGCGTCAGCTCCATGGTGATCTCACGACCCACCAGAGAGGCAAAGGCAAACAGACGGGTCATCGCGCCTTCCAGCACGCGCACGTTGGTGGAAATGCGATGGGCCAGGAATTCCAGCACACCCTCAGCCAGCTGAAGCTCAGGGTATTGCTCACGGTAGCTGTCGACTTTGTTCTGCAGAATGCCAAGGCGCAGCTCATAGTCTGTGGGGTGCAGGTCAACGACCAGACCACATTGCAGGCGGCTCTTGATGCGGTCTTCCAGATCCTTGATTTCGCCCGGCGCGCGGTCAGCAGAAATGATGATCTGCTTGTTCTGATCCACCAGTGCGTTGAAGGTGTGGAAGAATTCTTCCTGTGTGCTGTCCTTGCCCGCGATGAATTGAACGTCATCCACCATCAGAACGTCAACAGAGCGGAACAGCTCTTTGAAGTCCATCATCTTGCGGTCACGCAGCGCTTGCACAAAACGGTACATGAACTGCTCTGCAGAAAGATACAGCACGTTCAAATCGGGGCGGTGTGCCTGCAACTCCCAGGCGATTGCGTGCATCAAGTGTGTCTTACCCAGACCCACACCACCATAGAGGAACAGCGGGTTGAAAGTTACAGGGCCACCTTCGGCCACACGGCGTGCCGCAGCATTGGCCAGCTCGTTCGGTTTGCCGACAACGAAGCTGTCAAACGTGAAGCGCGCGTCCAGCGGGGCACCTGTCATTTCGGTTTCAGAGTGCGACGCAGTCTTTGCCGCAGCACCCGCGCTCACAGCTGCACCTGCTGGTGTCGCAGTCGCCGTTGCGGCGCCTGTGCTCACTGCGCGGCGCGGTTGCTGTGATGCAACTTTGAATTGCATTCTCTGCACGTCAGCGCCAGCCTGGTTCAGCTGGTGCAAGATCAAATCACCGTAGTTTTGCGACACGTAGTTGCCGATGAAGTTGGTCGGCACATGGAAGGTGGCCACACCCTCGTTCAGCTCCGCTAGATCGACCGGCTCGATCCAGGTTTTAAAATTGTTCTGGCCAACCGTCTTGAGAAGGTCTTGCTGTATGTCGCCCCATTTTTCGTCGGTCATCTGTTCCCGTGTTCCTTCAAACGTTCCGTCGCGCCGGGCTTTGCCCAGTCTTAGTCTTGTCCCATGATCACGTCGTCTGAAGGCCTTAACGGCAACAAATTAGACATAGCCCTACCGTTCCGGGAGTCCCAGATCCCAGGTAGAGTGCGTCTAACGCGCAAGCGCAGATTTGTCGGAACAGCATACACCCCACCAACTGATAAAGTTACATCCATGATGTAACCGGATCAGCTGGCTGGCATGGCAAAGCCATAGCGTGTCAGCGTCTGTCCCCCCCAAGGCGATGTGAATCGCTGTCAGAACCTAGCAAGCTGGTGCTCACGCGAGCAACTGAACTTCGATCTTGACTCAGAGGATTCAGAAAAAGAATCTATCCACAGGTGGGTAAGTTGTTGTGGGAAAATAGAAATTGCCATCTGGTCAAAAGGTGCGCGAATTTACCTTCTCTTAATGCGTGTATTTTATGAAAACTTTCGGCGCACACTATGTGGTGGCACGAAAGCACCGTTTTTTTATTGTTTCGGGGTCAGTTGCTCATCAGGCGCTGTGGCGTCCCTGCCACATGGGATGTGGATCGCAGCGATTCCCAAAAGGAATCGTTGGGAAGTTTGGCTTATGCACAGGGCACAATCCTGCCCCCGCAGAATTGCCGCAGCCTCATCCTTGGCAGGGGAACTTCTGACATAATGCAACCCTGAGCCGCAGTTACGGGACCTCTGCGGGGTTGTTTCACTGCGCGGCCCGGTGCAAAACAGGCAGCGATGGCAAAGCAACTTGATTACCACACGATCCGTGAGATCTTCACGCGGTTTGAGGCAGCTGAAGCCCACCCCAAAGGCGAGCTTGATCACGTCAACGCTTATACTTTGGTGGTGGCGGTTGCCCTGTCCGCACAAGCGACCGACGCCGGTGTAAACCGCGCCACCAAAGAGCTTTTCAAACTGGCGGATACGCCGCAGAAAATGCTCGATTTGGGCGAAGAGGAGGTCATAAACCACATCAAGACCATTGGGCTTTACCGCAACAAAGCCAAGAACGTGATCAAACTATCGCGCATTCTGGTCGACCAATACGGCGGTGAAGTGCCCAACTCCCGCGCCGCATTGGAAAGCCTGCCTGGTGTCGGCCGCAAAACCGCAAATGTGGTTTTGAACATGTGGTGGCAGTACCCGGCACAGGCTGTGGACACCCACATCTACCGCTTCGGCAATCGCTCCGGCGTCTGTCCCGGCAAAGACGTGGTCGCCGTGGAACGCGCTATCGAAGACCAAATTCCCGTGGATTTTCAACTCCACGCCCATCACTGGATGATCCTGCACGGCCGCTATGTGTGCAAAGCACGCAAGCCACTTTGTGGCACCTGTCTCATCCGCGATCTCTGCCTTTTTGAGGACAAAAACCTATGAAAAACTATCAAGTTGTCGGCATCGGCAACGCCATTGTTGATGTGATCAGCCAGTCTGATGACAGCTTTCTGGATCTTATGGGGATCGAGAAAGGCATCATGCAGCTTGTGGAAAAAGAGCGGGGCGAAATGCTCTATGCGGCGATGACCAACCGCACACAGGCACCGGGTGGCTCGGTGGCGAACACGCTCGCGGGCCTCGGTGCGCTGGGCCTCTCCACCGCCTTCATTGGCCGTGTGCATGATGACGCGCTTGGCCAGTTTTATGCGCAATCCATGGAGATCGGCGGCACCGATTTTGTGAACCCGCCGGTGCCAGGCGGCGAGCTGCCCACCTCGCGCTCGATGATCTTTGTCTCCCCGGATGGCGAGCGTTCCATGAACACTTATCTGGGCATCTCCTCTGAGGTTGGCCCGGATGACGTTTCTGATGATGTGGCCGGTCAGGCACAGCTCCTGTTCCTTGAGGGCTACCTCTATGACAAACCCAAAGGCAAAGAAGCCTTTGAGCGCGCCGCCAAACTCTGCCGCGACGGCGGCGGCAAGGCGGGCATTGCCCTGTCTGATCCTTTCTGCGTAGAGCGCCACCGCGACGATTTCCGCCGTTTGGTGAAAGAACTGGATTTCGTGATTGGCAATGAACACGAATGGGCCTCGCTCTATCAGACCGACCTCAGCACCGCGCTTGAACAGGCCGCTCAGGACGCTGGCATGGTGGTTTGCACCCGCTCAGGCAAAGACGTGGTGCTGCTCAGCGGCGAGGAAGAGGCCACCGTTGCGGTGAATGAAATTGTGCCAGTGGACGCCACCGGCGCCGGGGATCAGTTTGCCTGTGGCTTCCTCTATGGTGTGGCCACCGGACAGTCGCTGGAAACCTCCGGCAAAATGGGCTGCATCGCGGCGGCAGAAGTGATCAGCCACTACGGGGCGCGCCCGGAGAATGATGTGAAAGCTCTGTTCCAAAAGGCCGGTCTGCTCGGCTGACGGAACGTTTTGACTGACTCGCTGGTGGCACCTGAGAGGGGGGCACCGGCGGCAATACTTGAAAAATGAGAAGGGGTCTCACTGTTGCCGCCGGTCGTTTCACGCGATGCTTGCGGGACTGTTAGGCCCCTTCTCTTCTTTTTCTGACGTCGCGTAGATACCGGGGCGTAGAATTGACAGCGCGCTGGCCTCCGTGCTCGCATCTGCACCAAAGCAGGTGCAGGGATAGGGTACGATGACAGAGCTGGAACAGTTTCGCCAGGATACGCGGCAGTGGCTGAACACCCATTGCCCACAAGAAATGCGTCAACCTATGGGGGAGTCGGATATTTGTTGGGGCGGGCGAAACTACGTGTTTCAGTCTTCGGCTCAAAAAGAGTGGCTCGACGTGATGGCCGCCCGTGGCTGGACCGTGCCGGCCTGGCCCAAGGCCTACGGCGGTGGCGGATTGTCAGGGCCAGAGCAGAAAATCCTGTCCGAAGAAATGGCGCGGATCAATGCCCGCCCGCCTTTGCAGAGCTTTGGCATCTGGATGCTGGGGCCAGCGCTGCTGGAATTCGGCACCGAAGCCCAGAAACGCAAGTATTTGCCGCAAATTGCGCGCGGCGAAATACGCTGGTGTCAGGGCTATTCCGAGCCGGGCGCAGGCTCTGATCTGGCCAGCCTGCAGACCAAAGGCGAGGACAAGGGTGATTTCTTCGAGGTGAGCGGCCAGAAGGTCTGGACCTCTTATGCCGATAAGGCGGATTGGATTTTCTGCCTGGTGCGCACCGAGCCTGAGGCCAAGAAACACACCGGGATTTCTTTCCTGATGTTTGACATGGCGAGCGCAGGGGTGACCACCAAACCGATCAAGCTGATCTCCGGCGCATCGCCGTTTTGTGAGACTTTCTTTGATGCTGTGCAGGTGCCCAAGGATCAGATCGTCGGCGCGCGGGGGCAGGGCTGGACCATCGCCAAATATCTGCTGACCCATGAACGCGAGATGATTGGCGGCTCCGATGCCGCGATCTTTGCCAAAACCGATCTGATCGCTGATGCGTCACAGGCCATTGGGCTCGATGACGCCGGGCGGCTGGAGGATCCGATGTTGCGCGCAGAGCTCGGGCGCTTTCTGGTGGATGAACTGGCCTTTGACGCCCATGTGGAGATGACCCGCGCCTACATGCGGGCGGGCCATGAGTTGGGCGCGCGCTCTGCGGAGTTGAAATACCTCGGCACCGAGCTCAACAAGCGCCGTCAAAGCCTGCGCGTGGCGGCGGGAGGCGCTGAGGATCTGGTCTGGGAAGGCCCTGCCAATGACGCGGGGCGGGCGGCGCAGGATTGGCTGCGCTCCAAGGGCAACAGCATCGAAGGCGGCACTTCCGAGGTGATGCTGGGCATCCTGTCCAAAGCCATTTTGAATTTGCCAAGCTAAGGGGGCGGAGATGGAAATCTTAAATGACGATAACCAGATGGTGGCCGATGCCGCCACGGCCTATCTCAGCAAATCCCACCCGATCGCGGCGTTTCGGGCCTTGCGCGAACACGACGCTGCGCACGGCGACAACCGCGCGATCCTTTCCGAGTTCGCAGAGCTGGGATGGATGGGCATCCTGTTGCCCGAAGAGGTCGATGGCGCGGATTTTGGCGCGCGGGCAGCGGGCGTGATCGCAGAGGAGATTGGGCGCAACCTGACGGTGGCGCCGTTTCTCTCCACGGCGGTTCTGTCAGCGTCCCTCCTGCGTCAGACCGGCGGCACGGCGCTTGCAGAATGGGGTGCAAAGATTGCGCAGGGATCCGCCATTGTTGCGCTGGCGCTGGAGGAGGGCGCCAAACACCGCCCTGGCCGGATCACAACCACATTGAGCCAAACGGGCAACAGTCTGGCCCTGACGGGCCGCAAGAGTTTTGTGGTGGATGGCAGCGGCGCAGACCGCTTGATTGTAGCGGCGCAGTCAGCGGAAGGGCTGGCGCTGGTTCTGGTGGATCCGGCGGCCGAAGGGGTTTTGATCACGTCGCAGCGGCTGCTGGATGATCGCAATGCGGCGCTGGTGCACTTTGATGAGGTATCTGTGCCCAAGGCGGCGGTTCTCGCCACGGGCGCAGAAGCGCAAAAGGCCTTGGATCACGCGCTCTGTCTGGGCCGTGCGGTGGCCGCCGCAGAGCAACTCGGCGTGGCCAAGGCCGCCGCAGAACAGACCTTTGAATACCTTCGCACCCGTAAGCAATTTGGTGTGACCATTGGCCAGTTTCAGGCGCTTCAGCACCGCGCGGCGGATCTGTACTGTGAATTGGAACAGGTGGGCTCGCTCGTTGCCACTGCGCTCAACGCCATTGATGCCGGCAGCGCTGAGGCCGAGGCGCTCAGCCGCGCTGCCAAAGCCAAGATGGCCCATGTGGGGCAGCAGGCCACGGAAGAGGGGGTGCAGATGCACGGTGGCATCGGCATGACCGACGAGATGGACCTCGGGCTTTTCATGAAACGGGACCGCGCTTTGACGGAGTTTCTCGGTGACGCAGGCTGTCACACCGAATGGCTTTTGCGGCACCGCGGCATCTAGCAAGGGTTGAAGAGGCGCTAACCTACGGAGGCGTATGTTAAATCGGGGTGACGTAACGGAGCTTTCCAAGAATTTGTCAGGTGTTAGGCTTGACGCAACAATATTACCTCCAGACACTGATCCCGGAAAGCTGACAAAATGTCGGCAAGGGAGGAAACATTGGAAGTTGTGCAATTGCTCGTCAGCGGGCTTGCGAACGGCTGTGTCTATGGTCTCATCGCGCTTGGCTTCGTGCTGATCTATAAGGCGACCGAACAGGTGAATTTCGCCCAAGGCGATTTCATGATGCTCGGCGCCTTTATTACTTTGGGCCTCACGAATGCGCATTACATGGGGCTGCCCTTCTGGGTGGCGGCCCCGCTGGCCATCGCCATCATGGCAGTGCTGGGCTATCTGCTTGATTTCTTTGTGCTGCGCCATCTCTTTGGGCAAAGTCAGGTCGCCGTGGTGATCCTCACGATCGCGCTGGGCTTTGTCATCCGCTTTGTCGCCGGTGCGATCTGGAGCCACGAGCCGCAGACATTGGAAAGCCCGCTTGCGGTGGGCGATTTCAACGTTGGCGGTGTGGTGCTGGGCATGGCCGACATCGCAGTGATTGTCGTCACCGTGCTGCTGACCTTCTTCCTCTATCAGTTCTTTCAGCGCACAAAACTGGGGCTCGCCATGCAGGCGGCCAGCCAGAACCAGATGGCGGCCTATTTCATGGGCATACCAGTGAAACGGGTGCAGGGCATGATCTGGGGATTGTCCGGTGCAACCGCAGCGGTGGCTGGCATCCTATTTGCCTCAAAAGGTGCGATTGATCCCAACGCCGGTCTTTTGGGCATCAAGGCTTTTGCCGCTGCCGTTATCGGCGGCTTTGGCAGCCTGCCCGGCGCGCTTATGGGGGGGCTGATTGTGGGTGTGATCGAGCCTTTCGCTGCACGCTATCTCGCCGCCGGTTACAGCCAGATCGCGCCTTATGCGCTCCTGCTGTTTGTGCTCGTCTTCCGACCCCACGGCCTGTTCTCGCAGGTCCGCACCAAGAAGGTCTGAGCCGATGCGGATCCATTTCAAGACCTCTTATGACCATGACATCCGCCTCTTTCCCGATCGCTGGAGTTTCTGCGTCTATGCCGCGCTGATTGTCATCGCCGTGCTGCTGCCCTGGCTGATTGATGAATTTTACCTTGGCGAAGTCACCAACGTGCTGATCTGGGCCATCGCCGGTCTTGGGCTTATGCTGCTCACCGGACAGACCGGACAGGCCAGCCTCGGCCATGCGGCGTTCTTGGCGCTGGGCTGTTACTCTTGCGTAATCTTCATGGAACAGGGCTGGCCGTTCCTGATCGCCTTCCCCGCCGCAGGCATCCTCACCGGTGTTGTTGGCACCCTCATTGCCATCCCCGCCATCCGCCTGCACGGCATCTATCTCGCCATTGCCACCATCGCGCTGTCTATTCTGGCCGATGACATCATCGTGCTGCTGGACCCGATCACCGATGGGGTGTCCGGCAAATTTGCCCCGATGATCACCATCTTCGGTATCGAGATTGAGCGCTGGACCACACCGGATCGGTTTTACTGGCTGGTGCTTGCGGTCACGATCCTTTGCACGCTGGGCTATCGCAATCTCCTACGCGCGCCGCTGGGCCGCGCCTTTGCCGCGGTGCGCGACAGCGAGGTCTCCGCCACCGCCATGGGGGTACACATCGCCCGCACCAAGGCCGCCGCTTTCGGGATTTCTTGCGCCATCACCGGGCTCGCGGGCGCTTTGATGGGCTTTTATGCCGGGGCTTTTAACAACGAGACCTTCTCCATTGTGATCTCCATCACGCTCCTGATGATGATTGTGATCGGTGGGTTGGGTTCGATCCACGGCGCTTTCTTTGGCGCGGTGGTGGTCGCCTTCCTGCCGCAGTTCCTGTCAATCACCAAAGACCTGATCGGCGGCAGCTCGGTGGCCATTCCGGGGCTGGAAACCGGCGTCTTTGGTATGATCCTCATCCTCTTCATCCTGTTTGAACCTATGGGCATCTACGGCCGCTGGATGAAAATCCGCATCTGGTTCGAGCTCTTCCCGTTCGCGCGCAAAGACATGTTCAAACGCCAGAAAAGCTACCTCAAAACGGAGCGCCTGAGATGAGCGCGCTTCTGGATATCACCAACGCCACGCTCAAGTTCGGCGGTGTGGTTGCGGTCAACGATCTGACCTTTTCGGTGGAAGAAGGCGAGGTCTACGCCATTGTCGGCCCCAACGGCGCAGGCAAATCCACGGTCTTCAATCTGATCTCGCGGTTTTATGATCCTTATGCCGGATCGATCACCTTTGACGGCAACGACCTGCTGGCGCGCAACGCAGATGCGGTGGCCGATTTGGGCATCGCGCGCACCTTCCAGAACATCGAGCTGTTTGATCACGCCACGGTGCTGCAGAACCTTCTGGTGGGGCGGCACCGCCACCGCCAGACCAATATGGTGCAGGAAATGCTCTTCACCCCCAAAGCGCGACGCGAGGAGAAACGCCATCGCGAGGCGGTGGAGGAGGTCATCGACTTCCTCGATCTCCAACCCTACCGCGACAAGATGATCGCCGGTCTGCCTTACGGCGTGCGCAAAGTGGTCGAGCTGGGCCGCGCGCTTGCTTCCGGCCCGCGTCTCTTGCTGCTGGATGAGCCTGCATCCGGCCTGTCGGTCGAAGAAACCCAGGACATGCGCTGGTGGATTGATGACATCCGCAAACAGATGGGCATCACCGTTCTGATGGTGGAGCACGATATGGGGTTGGTCTCCGGCGTCTCCGACCGGGTGCTGGCGCTGGCCGATGGGGCCAAACTGGCCGAAGGCACGCCCGCGCAGGTGCAATCTGATCCGGCGGTGATTGAGGCCTATCTGGGCGCGGGGGCGGCGTGATGGGCGAAACAGTGCTTGATATCAAAAACATCGAGAGTTTCTACGGCCCGATCATGGCGATCCGTGGCGTCTCTCTTCAGGTGCAGCAAGGGCAGGTGGTCACCGTGCTTGGCGCCAATGGCGCAGGCAAATCCACGCTTCTGAAAACCATCTCCGGCATCATGGATCCTGAAAAAGGACAGGTGGTCTTTGAGGGCCGCGAAATTCAGGGCATGGAGCCGCACAAAGTGGTGCAGCAAGGCATCGTGCATGTGCCCGAGGGCCGCGAAGTCTTCCCGCTGCTGACGGTGGATGAAAACCTCTCGCTGGGGGCCTACACCCGGTCTGACAAGGCGGAGATCGAAAAAGACCGGCAGATGGTCTTTGACTATTTCCCCATCCTCGCCGAACGCCGCCATCAGGAGGCGGGCACGCTATCGGGTGGTCAGCAACAGATGCTCGCCATCGGCCGTGGCCTGATGCTGCGGCCCAAGATCATGCTTCTGGACGAGCCCTCCCTCGGCCTGTCTCCGCTGCTGGTGCAGGAGATTTTTGCAATTCTGCGTCGCCTGAACAAAGATGAAGGCGTGACCATGATGCTGGTGGAGCAAAACGCCAAAGTCGCCCTGGAGCTCGCGGATGTGGGCTACGTCATGGAGGTGGGCCGCATCGTGATGGACGACACCGCCGACCGGCTGATGGAAAGCGAAGACATCAAAGCCTTCTATCTTGGCCATCAGGAAGAAGGCGCGCGCGGAGAACGCCGCTGGAAACGCAAGAAAACATGGCGCTGAGGGAGGATTGGACATGAACATTCACAACACATCCCGCCCGCCGGAGCAGGTTGAAATCAACGGTGTGATTGTCTCCGCCATTCCCGGTCAGCGCCCCGCGTTGGTGGACGGCTGCGATACTATGGTCAGCCTGTTTCAGAAACGCTGCGAACAGCTGGGCGCCCGCACGGCGCACCGCGAGAAAGACCTCGGGATCTGGCAAAGCTACTCCTGGCACGACTATTGGGAGCACGCCAAATGGATCGGCATGGGCCTGCGCGCGCTGGGCCTTGAGCGCGGCGAGGTGGTCTCGATCCTGTCCGAGGACCGCAAGGAATGGCTCTATGCCGACATGGGCATTCAGTGTGTCGGCGGCATCGCCTCAGGCGTCTACACCACCGACAGCGCCAGCCAGCTGGAATACCTACTGCGCGACAGCGGCAGCCGCTTCCTATTTGTGGAAAACGACGAGCAGCTCGACAAGTTTCTGGAGATTGAGGATCAGGCCAGCCATGTGGTGAAGGTCATCATTTTGGATCAGGACGGGCTGCACGACCTGCGCCACGAAAAATGCGTCTTCATCGAAGACCTCTATGACACCGGGCGCGCCTTTGCGGCTGAAAACCCCGGTATGTTTGAGGCTGAGATCACCAAGGCCAAACCCGATGACACGGGGCTTTTGATCTACACCTCCGGCACCACAGGCATGCCCAAAGGGGCCATGCTGTCTCAGGAAAACATCATCTCCGCCTGTGTCTCAGGTGCACACGCTTTGCCGACCTCTGACAAAGATGAACAGCTCTGCTTCCTGCCGCTGTGTCACATTCTGGAGCGTAACGTGTCGGCCTATTTCCCGATTGCCGGGAAGGCCACGGTGAACTTTGCCGAAAGCCCCGAGACGGTGTTTGACAACCTGCGCGAGGTCTCGCCCGCGCATTTCACCGCCGTGCCGCGCGTGTGGGAAAAGATCTATTCCCGCGTTCTGGTGATGGCGCAGGAGGCCACGCCGATTGGTCGTTTTGCCTTTTCCATGGCGGTCAAGGCGGGGCTCAAACGCGCAGACTATCTGCTGGAGCGCAAACCCGTGCCCATGGGAACACAGATCAACTATGCGGTCTGGGATTTTCTGGTGCTGCGCAACCTGCGCCGGATGCTTGGCATGGACAAAATGCGCCGCGGCGGCACTGGGGCTGCGCCGATTTCACCAGAGCTGATCCGCTGGTATTGGGCGATCGGCGTGACCCTGCTTGAGGGCTACGGCATGACCGAAAACGCCGGGCTCTGCTCCATCAACCTGCCTGATGAGAACAAAATCGGCACCGTGGGCAAATCCTGCCCCGGCTTTCAGGTGCGCATTGCCGAGGATGGCGAAATCCAGACCATGGGGCTCAACAACTTTCAGGGTTACTGGCGCAACAATGAAAAAACCGCAGAGACCTTCACCGCTGACGGCTGGCTGCGCACCGGCGATGTGGGCCGCGTCGATGAGGACGGCTTTGTCACCATCACCGGGCGTTTGAAAGACATCATCATCACCGCCGGCGGCAAGAACATCACCCCCGCCGAAATCGAAAGCCGCCTGAAGTTCAGCCACTACATTTCCGATGCGGTGGTGATTGGCGACGCGCGCAAATACCTCAGCTGTCTGATCATGATTGATCAGGAAAACGTGGAGAAATACGCTCAGGACCGCAAAGTGCCCTTCTCCGATTTTGCCTCACTCTGTGCGGCGCAGGATGTGGTCGACCTGATCAAAGGAGAGGTGGATGCGGTCAACAAGGAGTTCGCCCGCGTCGAGCAGATCAAGGATTTCCGTCTGATCAACGTGCTGCTCACCGCAGAGGACGAAGAACTGACAGCCACCATGAAGCTCAAGCGCAGCTTTGTGGAAAAGAAACACGCAAGCCTGATTGAGGAAATGTACTAAGCTGAAAGCAGCAAACGGGAGGAAACTATGAAACATCTGACGACGGCACTGGCGGTTGGCGCGGTGGCGCTGGCCTCTCAGGTCGCTGCGGACACGCAGGGCGTGAGCGACAGCGAAGTGGTGATTGGCTCGGTCAATGACCTCAGCGGGATTTTTGCAGCCGTCGGTGTTCCGGCGGTGAACGGGGCCAATCTGCGCTTTGAAGAAGCCAACAGCGCGGGCGGCGTGCACGGGCGTCAGATCCGCTTTGTTGTGGAGGACAACGGCTATCAGATCCCGCGCGCGATGCAGGGCTACAACAAGCTGCTCAACCGCGACAAAGTCTTTGCCATGCTGCTCAGCCTTGGCACGCCGATGAACACCGCAGGCTTCAAATTGCTCGATCCCAAAGGCATTCCCAACATCGGTCCGCTCTCTGCGGCGCGTCAGATGCTTCAGGAACCGATGGACAATAAATTCATCGGCTTCTCAAGCTATTACGATCAGGTGCAGGTCGGCGTGACCTATCTGGCCGAGGAATTTGGCGCCCAAGAAGTCTGCGCCATGTATATCCCGTCTGACTTCGGCAAAGAGATCGCGGAATCCACTGCCGATGCGGCCGATACGCTGGGCCTCACCATGGCGGGGGAAACCACCCACAAGCCTGACGAGTTGGATTTTGTCGGCTCTCTGACCAAACTCAAGGCAGCGGAATGTGACATCATCACCATGGCGCTGGGCGTGCGTCAGGGCATCACCGTGGTCGGCACCGCCAAGAAACTTGGCTGGACGGATGTGAAATTTCTCAACACTTCCGCAGGCTTTCTGGAACCGGTCGCTCAGGTGCCCGGTGGCGTGACCGAAGGGCTTTATGCGGCGGCAGGTTGGCGCGATCTCTACGAACGCGCGGCAGATCCCGTGCCTGCCAAGTTCATCGCGGATTACAAAGCCAAGTTTGATCAGCCTGCCTCTGGTTTTGCCATGCTTGGCTATTCAGCGGCCGACACAGTCGTGCGCGCGCTTGAGGCCGCCGGGCCAGATCTCAGTCACGAAAGCTTCCTCGCGGCGATGGAAACGCTCGACTACATGGACGACGTAACGGATTCGCGCATCACTTACGGCCCTGATGATCATCGCGGCGCAGATGAGGTGGTGATTTCCGTGGTCGAAAACGGCGGCTGGAAAACTCTTGTGGTCAAATAACCGGACACTCTAGAGTCCACTGTTTGCACAAAAATTCCCCGCAGCCGGTGGTTTGGTCTGCGGGGAAGGCGGGAGTGATCGTTTTTGTTTCTTGTCCCCGCGATGGTGCCGCGCCCGATGTGTCGCGGCGGTCCCGTGTGTGGCTTTGCACGTCCCCAAACGTACAGCTGCCTGCCCCATTCTGCATCACAGCCAGCGCTCAGGGGATCTGCTCGACGCTACTGAAGACAGACTACACTATATCGGGGTAAAAATCTACATTTGGTTTTTGGTGTGACCAAATTCACTAAATATGCGCACCTAGCGCCACTCCACATCCCCAAGAAAAATATACCCAGCACCATATATGGTTTTGATCAGGCGTGGGTTTTTCGGGTCTTCCTGCAGCTTGGTGCGCAGCCGCGAAATGCGCACATCCATCGCCCTGTCAAAGCTCTCACCAGCAGCGCCGCCCAATGTTTCCTGCATTTGCGCGCGGCTGATCAGGCGTTTGGGACTGTCCAGAAACAAGCGCAACACTTCGCCTTCGGCATGGCTGAAAGGAGTCTCAACGCCCGCTTCATCCTCCAGCACATAGCGGTCAAAATACGCCGTCCAACCGTTAAACTGCGCTGTGTTGGCAACAACTGGCGCTGCGCCGCGCTCCTTGCGCAGCCGAGCGCGCACGCGGGCCACCACTTCGGTCGGGTCAAAGGGCTTGATGATATAGTCATCCGCCCCCAGCTCCAGCCCGGTGATCCTGTCCTGCACCTGCGCGCGCCCGGAAATGATGATCACCGCCGCGCCGACCTCCAGCGCCAGCCGATGCACCAGCGTCAGCCCGTCTTTGTCCGGCAGTCCCAGATCCACAAGACACACATCCGGCGTGGTGGATTTCAGCGCCGCTTCAAATTCTGTGGCCCGCGAAAATGCCATGGTGCGAAAGCCCGCATCCTCCAGCGCATCCGCAAGGATCATGCGGATATCCGGTTCATCGTCCAGAATGGTGACAAGCGGGGCGGTCATGGCAGGGCTCTCACTTCGGGTGCAAGAATTGATCTAACTGTTTGGCAGTAAACGGTTTGGGCAGCACCGGCGCCCGTGCCGCCCCTTCGATATAGAGCGTGTGGCTCTGGGGCAAGCTGGTCATCAGGTAAGTTGGCACACGCTCGCGCCGCACCTCGCGGATCAGATCCACACCGGTGGCCTCGCCTTCCAAGGAAATATCTGAAAGCACCAGCTTGATCTCCGGCACCTGATCCAGCAGCACCCGTGCCTCATCTACGCTGGCGGCTTCAATCACCGTGTGTTTCATATCGGTCAGCATGTCACGGATCAGCCCGCGCAGATCGGGATTGTCCTCTACCAGAAGCGCCAGCCCGGGTGTCGCATCCTGCACAGCGCGGCGCAGCGGCAGCCGCAGGATCACCTGCCCACCGCTCACCGCATTGCCGATTTTGATGTCGCCGCCCACCAGCTTTGTCATGTCATAAACCATCGCCAGTCCAAGGCCCGATCCATCCGCGCCCTTGGTGGTGAAGAAAGGATCCAGCGCACGGCTCAACGCCTCGTCAGAGAATCCCGGTCCGGTGTCACGCACCGTGAATTGCACCCAAGTGTCTTGCACCAGCTCCGCAATCAACAGAATGGTGCCGCCCGCACCACAGGCATGTGCTGCGTTCAACAGCAGGTTCACAAGCGAATCCTGCAGCATCGACGGATCCACCATCAACGCGCCTTCGGGGATGTTGTTTTCGATGATCAGTGCAACGTTTTTGCCCACCGTCGGGCGGGCCAAAGTGTCCAGCTCTGACAGAAAACCTGCCATATCCGTGGCTGCCAGTTTGGGCACCCGTGGCCCGGTCACATTGGCCAGATTGTCCAGCAACGTGCCGCCACGCCGTGCCGCGCCCAATGTGGCCTCGATCAGTGATTGCGCCTCATCCGGCAGGCCCATCTTTTGCAATTTACGCTGTGTGCCCAGAATGATGGTCAGCAGGTTGGAGAAATCATGCGCCAGCCCACTGGTCATTTGGGCGGCAATCTCGCGCCGCCGGGTTTGTTGCAGGGCAACGCGGGTTTGGGTTTCCTCGGTGATGTCCATCGACAGCACATAGACCCCGCGCGCCGCTCCCTCGCTGTCATCCGGCGTAAAGGCCACACGGATGCGCCGCGTGCTGGGATGTTCGTTAAACTCAAACACAGAGGCGCGCCCCGCAAACGCACCCTCAAGATAGGGTCGGATCGCCCGAAACGCGCTGTCGCCAAGCGCGTCTTCGGCACGCATGCCCACAATATCTGAAGGGCGCCCGGGGATCACCGCGCTCAGGCGGCGGTTGGAATAGGTGTAGATCCAGTCTGGTCCCACATGGGCGATATGGGCAGGCATCATTTCTGCCGTCAGGCGCATCCGCGCTTCGCTCTCGGTCAGCTGGCGCTTGACCTCCTCAAGTGTATTGACCGTGCTTTCCATTTCCCGGTTGGCTGCGGAAAGCTCTTCGGCGTATTGCAGCACCTGATCTGACAGCTCTTCAGAGCGCGCCCGCAGCAGCGCTTCCTGTCGTTTTGTGGCGGTGATGTCGGTGTAAACAGCCACCCAGCCCCCCTGCGGCAGTGGAGAGCCTTCCACACTGATCCAGCGGCCATCGGCGCGTTGACGCTCAAAATAGTGCGGCTCAAAAGCCAGGGCCCGTTTCACCCGATCCTGAATGAACGCCTGCTTCTCTGCGATGGGGATGACGCCATATTCCCCGTTCTCAATGAGAAACGCGATGGTGTCGGCAAAGGTCGCGCCGGGCTGCATCAAGTGCTTGGGAATGGAGAACATTTCGCGAAAGCGCGCATTGGCCACCACCAACTTCAGGTCACTGTCATAAATCGACAGGGCCTGCTTGATCAGGTTCAGCCCGGCGACGGTCATCGCCTGCGTTTCCCCTTTCACATGCGCCATTCAGCTCTCCTTTCCACTACCGCTAACACCGGTTTTAGGGGCAGCGAAAGCCTGAAATGCGCCTTGTTACAATTCGTAAGGATTGGGAAATGTTCAGGAAAAAGTTGACCCACAGCCTGTTCTGAGCCCCACTATGGGGGGAGGAATCGTTTCGGCGATTTTGGCTTGCTCAAATACAACATTAGGGCGAGTTCTAGGGAGGAAAGAAAATTGGCACAGTCGTCACAGGCGACCGGTGGACTTGCGTCCATCCCGGCGCTGTTGCAGCGGAACGCCACCCAATTTGCGGACAAAGACGCTTATCGGGAAAAAGAGTTTGGGATCTGGCAGACCTGGACTTGGGCAGAGACAGCAAATGAAATCGAAGCGCTCGCGCTTGGCCTGATCAATTTGGGCGTGTCTGAGGGCGATTTTGTCGCCATCATCGGGCGCAACCGCCCTTATTTTTACTGGTCCATGGTTGCCGCGCAATGCGTTGGTGCGGTGCCCGTGCCTGTTTATCAGGACAGCGCGGCGGATGAGATGGAATACATCCTCGGCCACTGCGGCGCGAAATACGCCATCGTCGAAGACCAGGAACAGGTCGACAAGATCATCGACATTCAGGACAGCCTGCATCAGTTCGAACATATGATCTACATCGACCCCCGAGGGCTGCGGAAATATGATCACCATCAGCTGCATGAATTCAGCCATATTCAGGCACAGGGGCGCGCGGCGCGGGATGAATGGATCACGGATCTTGAGGCGCGTCGTGGCAAGCTGACTTATGACAGCACCTGTGTGATGCTCTACACCTCAGGCACCACCGGCAAACCCAAAGGCGTGGTTCTTTCCAATCGCAACGTGATCGAAAGCGCAAAAAACTCTGCCGAGTTTGACGGTCTGACCGCCGGCGAAGAGATCCTAGCCTACCTGCCTATGGCCTGGGTCGGTGATTTCATCTTCTCGGTGGGGCAGGCTTATTGGACAGGTTTCTGCGTGAACTGCCCTGAGTCCGCGGACACCATGATGACCGACCTGCGTGAAATCGGGCCGACCTACTATTTTGCCCCACCACGCGTGTTTGAGACCCAGCTCACCAATGTGATGATCCGCATGGAAGACGCCGGCAATCTCAAGCGCCGGATGTTCCACAGATTTATGGAACACGCCAAAAAAGTGGGGGGCGACATTCTGGACGGCAATCCGGTTTCCTTCATGGACCGTCTGAAATACCGCCTTGGCGATATGCTGGTCTATGGCCCGCTGAAGGATACGCTTGGCTTTGGCCGCGTGCGCGTCGGCTACACCGCAGGTGAAGCGATTGGGCCTGAGATTTTTGAGTTCTATCGCTCCCTCGGCATCAACCTCAAACAGCTCTACGGCCAGACCGAAGCAACGGTGTTTATCACCGCACAGCCGGATGGTCAGGTGCGCGCCGATACGGTGGGTGTGCCTGCACCGGACGTGGAAATCAAAATCGACGACAACGGCGAGATTCACTATCGCAGCCCTGGTGTGTTTGTGGAGTATTTCAACAACCCGGAAAGCACCGCCTCGACCAAAGACGCCGAAGGCTGGGTCGCCACCGGCGACGCGGGGTTCTTTGAAAAAGACAGCGGCCATCTGCGCATCATCGACCGCGCCAAAGACGTGGGCAAAATGGCCGATGGGGCCATGTTCGCGCCGAAATATGTCGAGAACAAACTGAAGTTCTATCCCGACATTCTGGAGGCCGTACTCTTTGGCAACGGCAAGGACCGCTGCGTGGCCTTCATCAACATCGACCTGACGGCGGTGGGCAACTGGGCAGAGCGCAACAACATCCCCTATGCCTCCTATCAGGAGCTGGCGGGCCACCCGAAGGTGCTTGAGACCATTCAGGGCCACGTGGAAACTGTCAACAAATCTGTGGCCGATGACCCAATGCTGGCGGGCTGTCAGATCCACCGCTTCCTTGTGCTGCATAAGGAGCTGGATGCTGATGACGGCGAAATGACCCGCACCCGCAAAGTGCGCCGTGTGATTGTGGCGGACAAATACAGCGATCTGGTGGAGGCGCTCTATGGCGGCGCCAGCTCGGTCTCCACAGAAACCGAAGTGACCTATGAGGACGGCCGCAAAGGCAGCATCCGCGCCACGCTTGAATTGCGCGACGCCGCAGTGGTGCCCGTAGCCAGCAAGGTGGCAGCAGAATGAACGATATGAGCAACGACAGTTTCGTCACCGACGATGGCCGCACCATTGGCGGTGTGGTGATGGAAATGAAAAACATCACGCTGCGCTTTGGCGGGGTGAAGGCGATCACCGACATCAGCTTTGACATCCGCGAAGGCGAGATCCGCGCGATCATCGGCCCGAACGGGGCAGGCAAATCCTCAATGCTGAACGTGATTTCCGGCTTCTACGTGCCGCAGGAAGGCGAAGTCTGGTACAAAGGTGCCAAGCGTCCGCCGATGAAACCTTATCAGGTGGCGCAACAGGGCATTGCCCGTACGTTTCAGAACATCGCGCTGTTTGAAGGCATGTCTGTGCTTGATAACGTGATGACCGGCCGTCTGCGCCAGATGAACGCCAATCTGATCCAACAGGCGCTCTGGAAAGGCAAAGCCGAGAAAGAAGAAGTGGAAAACCGCGCCTTTGTGGAGCGGATCATCGACTTCCTCGAAATCCAGCACATCCGCAAAACACCGGTGGGCCGTCTGCCTTATGGCCTGAAGAAACGGGTCGAGCTTGCGCGCGCACTGGCGGCGGAACCTTCCATCCTGCTTCTGGATGAGCCCATGGCCGGGATGAACGTTGAGGAGAAAGAGGACATGTCCCGCTTTATCCTTGATATGAATGATGAATTTGGCACCACAATCGCGCTGATCGAGCACGATATGGGCGTGGTCATGGACCTGTCCGATCGCGTGGTGGTGATGGATTACGGCAAAAAGATCGGCGATGGCACACCAGATGAGGTGCGCAACAACCAGGATGTGATCGACGCCTATCTGGGGGTGGCTCATGACTAAGCAAATCCCTGACTTTAAAGTAAAATTCGGAGGCGTTTGTGATGCCTGAAAGTCTTCTCTACGGCACTGAGGTTGTGCTTAACGGCCTGATGGCAGGGGTGCTTTATGCCCTCGTCGCGCTGGGCTTCGTTCTGATCTACAAAGCCTCCGGTATCTTCAACTACGCCCAGGGTGTGATGGCGCTGTTTTCTGCGGCGACACTGGTGGGGATTATGAAAGGGCAGGTGCCTTTTGCCCATCTAATCAACGCAGCACTCGGCACGGAAATCCACCATTTCGGCTGGCACGTTCCTGCAGTGCTGGCGATCCTTTTGACTATGGGTGTTATGGTGCTCCTCGCCTGGGCGGTGCAGAAATTTGTGTTCCGCCATCTGGTCAATCAGGAACCGATCATCCTGTTCATGGCCACCATCGGTCTCGCCTACTTCCTCGAAGGCTTTGGCGACCTGATGTGGGGCTCTGACATCAAGACACTGGATGTGGGCCTGCCCCAGGGCGGTAGTTTCTGGATCGAAGAAAACACCCAGTGGCTCGGCATGGGCAATGAAAACTTCTATGGCTTCTTCCTCGATCAATTGGATCTGGTCGCCACGGTGATCGCCGCTATCCTCGTGGTCGCATTGGTGCTGTTTTCACAATACACCAAGCAGGGCCGCGCCATGCGCGCTGTCGCAGATGATCACCAGGCCGCGTTGTCTGTGGGCATCTCGCTCAATTTCATCTGGGTCATGGTCTGGTCCGTTGCAGGCTTTGTGGCGCTGGTCGCCGGCATCATGTGGGGTGCCAAATCCGGTGTGCAGTTCTCGCTCTCGCTGATCGCGCTGAAAGCACTGCCGGTGCTGATGCTGGGCGGCTTCACGTCGATCCCGGGCGCCATTGTTGGCGGGTTAATCATCGGTGTTGGCGAAAAGCTGTTTGAATTCACTGTCGGCCCGCTGGTGGGTGGCGCGACCGAAAACTGGTTCGCCTATGTGCTGGCACTCGTCTTCCTCGTCTTCCGGCCTCAGGGCCTCTTCGGCGAGAAGATTATCGAGAGGGTCTAAAACGAAAGGTCTCACAGGATATGCCAAAGTTACTAGCCATCCTGAACGTTATCGCCTGGTCCGGCTTCTGGGCCTTCGGCTACCTCGCCATCTCGGCGGACCCAGCTGACACAGGGCAAATGACCATCGCCGCGATCCTCGCGGCAACAGGAGGAGCACTGGGACTTTGGTGTTACTTCAAGCTTGTGCGCCACTCAGAGGCGACAGGCTATGCGAAAAAAGGGCTCCGGGCGGACCGGTCCCATCTTGAAAGAGAATATAACGAGGAGAACAGCTGATGTTCTATCGTGAAGCGGGCGACTTCAAAACGAACTACGCCGACGACAACCAAACCTTCCCGATCAGATTTGATCGCTATCGGTATTATGCGGTGATGCTCTTTGCCTTTGGTGCAGTGCCGTTTCTGATCAACGACTATTGGGTCAACGCGATCTTCCTGCCGTTCCTGATCTATGCGATCGCGGCGATTGGTCTGAACATCCTTGTGGGCTACTGCGGGCAGGTCAGCCTAGGCACCGGGGGCTTCATGGCTGTGGGGGCCTACGCCTGCTACAAACTCATGACCGCCTTCCCGGAGATCAGCATCTTTATCCACGTGCTGCTGGCAGGGGGCGTGACTGCGCTGGTGGGGGTGCTCTTTGGTCTGCCTTCGCTGCGCATCAAAGGGTTTTATCTCGCGGTGGCCACACTGGCGGCGCAGTTCTTTCTGGTCTGGCTCTTCAACCGGGTGCCGTGGTTTTACAACTACTCCGCCTCCGGTCAGATCTCCGCACCAGAACGCACCGTGTTTGGCATCGCTGTAACGGGCCCAAACACCACTGCTTGGGCGCCATACCTCTTCTGCCTTGTGATCCTCACGCTGCTCGCCCTCGTGGCGCGTAACCTGACCCGTGGCATGCAGGGGCGCAAATGGATGGCGATCCGCGACATGGACATTGCCGCTGAAATCATCGGTGTGAACCCGCTGAAAGCCAAGCTCTCTGCTTTTGCTGTCAGCTCTTTCTTCATCGGTGTTGCTGGCGCGCTGTTCTTCTCGGTCTATCTGGGCGCGGTGGAAGTGGGCGAAGCCTTTGGCATCAACCAGTCGTTCCTTGTGCTCTTCATGATCATCATCGGCGGTCTGGGCTCGATCTTTGGCTCCTTTGCTGGCGCGGCCTTCTTGGTTCTGATGCCGGTCCTGCTGAAAAACGTGCTGGTGGGGGGGCTTGGCTGGCCAACCGACATCGCCGCACACCTCGAATTCCTGATCGTGGGGGCGTTGATCATCGTCTTCCTGATCGCAGAACCTCATGGTCTTGCGCAACTCTGGCGCGTGGCCAAGGAGAAGCTGAGGTTGTGGCCCTTCCCGCATTGACGGCGGGGCCATGACCACCGTGCGCGGCGGGGAGGCGCTGCGCGCACCATCGGACAAAAACCAAGGGAGGAGAAACCCGATGAAATTGAAATTCGCATCCATGGCGCTCGGCGCGGTGATGGCGGCAGCCCCGGCAATGGCCGATCTGGTGTTCCCATCACTCAGCTACCGCACAGGCCCTTATGCTGCAGGTGGCATTCCGTTTGCAGATGGCTATGCAGACTACTTTACGCTGCTCAACGAACGTGACGGCGGTATTGGCGGCGTGCCTGCGCGTCTGCTGGAATGTGAAACGGGCTACAACACGCAAAAAGGCGTGGAATGCTATGAATCCACCAAAGGCGAAGGCGCGCTGGTCTATCAGCCGCTCTCCACGGGCATCACCTATCAGCTGATCCCCAAAGCAACCGCAGATGACATCCCGATCCACTCCATGGGCTATGGCCGGACCTCAGCTGCCAACGGCGAAGTGTTCAGCCACGTCTTCAACTATCCAGGCAACTACTGGAATGGTGCCTCCGGGGCGATCAACTACCTGCTGGAAGCCAACGGTGGCGACTTGTCCGGCAAAAAAATCGCGCTGGTCTACCACAACTCCGCTTACGGCAAAGAGCCGATCCGCACGCTCGAAGAGCTGCAGAAAAAGCACGGCTATGAGCTGAGCCTGCTGCCGGTGGATCACCCCGGTCAGGAACAAAAGTCACAGTGGCTGCAAATCCGTCGTGAAAAGCCTGACTTTGTGCTGATGTGGGGCTGGGGCGTGATGAACCAGGTTGCGGTTCAGGAAGCCGCCAACATCCGCTTCCCGATGGAAAACTTCATTGGCATCTGGTGGTCTGGCGCAGAGCATGATGTGCTGCCAGCTGGCGACAAAGCCAATGGCTACAAGGCGCTGACCTTCCACAATGTGGGCCGTGACTTCCCGATCTTTGATGACATCCAGAAATATGTTGTCGACACGGGCAAAGCCGCAGGCGCAGGCGATCAGATTGGCAACGTGCTTTATAACCGTGGCATGTATGCCGCCATGCTCGCAGCCGAAGCCGCCAAAACCGCGCAGGAAATTCATGGCACCGGTGAAATCACCGCAAGCCAGATGCGCGACGGCATGGAAGCCCTGCAGATCGATGAGGCCAAAATGGCGGCACTTGGCATGCCAAACTTCGGCCCAGCCTTTGATGTCTCCTGTCAAAACCACGGTGGCCCGGGCCTCGTGGGTGTGACCCAGTGGGACGCAGCCAACAAAACCTGGTCGCTGATCTCTGACTTTGCCGCGACAGATGGCGAGGTGATCGGCGCGCTGGTGGCAGAAGACTCCGCTGCCTACGCTGCTGAAAACAACATCGAAGCGGGCTGCAAGTAAGCCGCGCAAACACATCAGCCCCGGCCGCCAGCGGCTGGCCGGGGCATCCTGATCCAGACACGAAAGACAACGCATATGCTTGACGCTGGCCGCACCGAAGAGACCCTTTTGGAGGTCAACAACATCGAGGTGATCTACAACCACGTGATCCTTGTTTTGAAAGGCGTGAGCCTTTCGGTCCCCAAGGGCGGCATCACCGCTTTGTTGGGGGGCAATGGCGCAGGCAAAACCACCACGCTGAAAGCCATTTCAAACCTGCTGCACTCCGAGCGCGGCGAGGTCACCAAGGGCTCGATCAACTATCGCGGCGAACCGGTGGCCGATCTTGACCCGGCCGCGCTGGTGAAAAAGGGCGTCATTCAGGTGATGGAAGGCCGCCATTGCTTTGAACACCTCACCGTCGAGGAAAACCTGCTGACCGGGGCCTACACCCGCAGCGGTGGCGAAGTCGCCGCAGATCTCGAGATGGTCTATAATTACTTCCCACGCCTCAAAGAACGCCGCAAATCGCAGGCGGGCTATACCTCCGGCGGGGAGCAGCAGATGGTTGCTATTGGCCGCGCCCTGATGAGCCGCCCGGAGTGCATCCTGCTGGATGAGCCCTCAATGGGCCTCGCACCGCAGTTGGTCGAAGAGATTTTCACCATTGTGAAAGACCTCAACGAAAAAGAAGGCGCAACCTTCCTTCTGGCAGAGCAAAACACCAACGTCGCCCTGCGCTTCGCACACTATGGCTATATTCTGGAATCCGGCCGGGTGGTGATGGATGGCCCCGCCGCCGATCTGCGCGAAAACCCGGATGTGAAAGAATTCTACCTTGGCATGTCTGAGGAAGGCCGCAAATCCTTCCGCGATGTGCGCTCCTACCGCCGTCGCAAACGCTGGCTGAGCTAACCTCAGCTTTCCCTCTCGCCCGGTCTTTGGGCATTCACTCCCCCCTCTCGCGCTGCGCCTACACCGCGCGCGTACAAGAAATCTTTGGCCGCATGACAAGCGGCAGAGCACATAAAGGATGGCACCATGAGCCGCTTTTTTGATGAGTTGGAAACCCGCAGCGCCGATCAGCGCGCCGCAGACCTGAGCGTCGCCCTGCCAGCGCAGCTGGCCCGGGCCAAAGCGCTGCCGGGCTTCGCGGCCAGTCTTGCCAATGTCGATCCGGCAGCGATTTCTTCAGCTGCCGCGCTCGCAGACCTTCCCGTGTTGCGCAAATCCGAGCTTGGCGCGGCGCAGAAAGCCGCAGGCCCACTGGGTGGTTTTGCCGATCTCAGCAATCCCAATATTGCCCATGTGTTCCAATCTCCGGGTCCGATCTATGAACCCGGCGGCACCAGCCACGACTGGTTCCGCTTTGGCCGGGTGCTGCACGCGGTGGGCATTGGGGCAAACGACATTGTGCAGAACTGCTTTTCTTATCACCTGACTCCGGCGGGCATGATGTTTGAAAGTGGCGCACGCGCTGTGGGCGCAAAGGTGCTGCCTGCAGGTGTCGGCCAGACCGAAATGCAGGTCCGCGCCGCTGTGGATATCGGCACCACCGCCTATGCCGGCACACCTGACTATCTGAAGATCATTCTCGATAAAGCCGAGGAGATGGGCGAAAAACTCCAGATCACCAAAGCCACAGTGGGCGGCGGTGCGCTCTTCCCATCGCTGCGTCAGGAATATGCGGATCGTGGCATCACCTGCCTGCAAGGCTACGGCACGGCGGATCTTGGCTCGATTGCTTATGAGTCTGACGCCATGGAAGGCATGATCATCGACGAAGGCGTGATTGTCGAAATCGTCACCCCCGGCACCGGCACCCCTGTGGCGCCGGGTGAGGTCGGTGAGGTTGTGGTGACCACGCTCAACCCTGATTACCCGCTGATCCGTTTTGCCACCGGCGATCTCTCCGCAATCCTGCCGGGCGAAAGCCCCTGTGGCCGCACCAATATGCGCATCAAAGGCTGGATGGGCCGGGCCGACCAGACCGCCAAGATCAAAGGCATGTTTGTGCGCCCTGAACAGGTCGCCGCGCTGGTCGCCAAACATGACGAGATCGCCAAAGCGCGCGTCATCGCCACGCGTGCGGGTGAGATGGATGTGATGACAGTGCAGATTGAATCCCCCGGTGGCGATGCGGCGGCTTATGGGGCCTCCGTCGTGGATGCGCTGAAGCTCAAAGGCACCGTGGAAATCGTCGCGCCGGGCAGCCTGCCCAAAGATGGCATCGTCATCGAAGACCAACGCAAATACGATTGATCCAAAACCAGCGCCCGTGTCGCTTGCGGCACGGGCTGCACCTGCCTGCCCCCCGGCAGGCGCATGCGCACCTCCCCAGGCAGGCACAGCCCTTGTTAGCTTCGCCCGGCAACAAGGCGCATCGCGCCGCCGGGCAGCGCCCGTCCGCCCCCATGGGCGGGCGCTTTTGCAACGGTTGCACATGTCGTGAACGACCAGTTGGTTGCGAGATAAAGTGCCACACTTACCGGATTGAGCGCCCACCCGCGGTCGGGCACTGCCCTAATTTAGGCACTACCGTATCCCACGCCCCTTCTGGATCGCATCCGTGCCAAACCGGGCGCGGATCGCATCCGTGGCCCGCTCCGCCTTCGCCCTCTGCACCGCCTGCGGGTCCAGCAAATCGCCTGACAAATCCGCCTGCGTGGCGGGCACCAGATCCGCCAGCCCCACGCCGATCAGCCGATACGGTCCCTCATTGCCAACCTGATCAAACAATCCGCGTGCGGTGCGATAGAGCGTGTCTGCCATCTGTGTGGCGTCCCGCAGGCTGATCCGGCGGCTGATCGTGCTGTGATTGGCGCGCTTCAGCTTCAGCGTCACCACCCGCCCCGCCAAATCCTTGGCTTTCGCCCGATCCGACACCTTTTCTGACAGCCGCCAGATGTGCCCGTCCAGCACATCCAAACTGGCGGTGTCCTCAAAAAACGTGGTCTCATTGCTGATGCTTTTCATCGGCGCATGGGCGGAGACCTTACGCTTGTCTTGCCCCCGCGCCAGATGCCACAGCCGATATCCCGTGTTGCCAAACCGTGCGATCAGGTCTTCCTGATCCCAGCGCAGCAGATCGGTGAAGGTGCGAATGCCCGCGCGCTCCAGACTTTCCTGCGCCACTGGACCAATCCCCCAGATCATCCGCACAGGCTTGTCACTCAGGAAATCCGCCGTCTCCGCCTCGCCAATCACCGAAAACCCGCGCGGCTTGTCCAGATCACTGGCCACTTTCGCAAGAAACTTGTTGTGCGACAGCCCAATAGAGCCGGTGATGCCCAGCTCGTCTTTCATGCGTTTTGTCAGCCGCGCCAGCATCACCGCTGGCGGCGCACCATGCAGCTTTGTGGTGCCGGTCAGGTCGAGGAAAGCTTCATCCAGCGACAGCGGCTCAATCACCGGGGTCAGCTCATCCATCATCGCGCGAATGGCGCGGCTGACTTCGACATAGACCGACATACGCGGCTTGATCACCACCGCCTCGGGGCAGAGCTTCAGCGCCTGAAACATCGGCATGGCGCTGCGCACTCCGCGAATGCGTGCCACGTAACAGGCGGTCGAGACAACGCCGCGTCGCCCGCCGCCAATGATCACCGGCTTGTCCACCAGCTCCGGATTGTCGCGCTTCTCCACGCTCGCGTAAAATGCATCACAATCCATATGCGCGATGGACAGATCAAACAGCTCCGGATGGGAAATCACGCGCATGCTGCCACAGTGGCCACAGCGCGCAGCACTTTGGCTCTCGGTCAGGCAGTCTCGGCAAAATGTAGGCATCCGCGCGTCTCTCGTGTGAGTCTCGGAGCCTCAATATAGCAGCAGTCGCGCCGCCTGACAGGGGCGGCGCGCAGGCTTTGGCTTAGTGGTTGGGGCGTTTGGCCTGTGCAGAGGCCAACTCTGTCACAATCGCTTGCGCCGCGGCGCGTGGGTCATCTGCGGTCCAGACCGGACGGCCTACCACAATGTGGTCAGCGCCGTCTGCCACGGCATTGGCCGGGGTTGCGACGCGCTTCTGATCGCCAAGTGCTGCGCCTGCGGGGCGCACGCCGGGGGTTACGATGAGACGGCCCTCAGATTCTGGCAGCGCCCGGATCAGCGCAGCTTCCTGAGGGGAGGCAATCACACCATCCGCGCCCGCGTCAAACGCCCGGCCCGCACGCTCCTGTACCAGATCCTTGATCTCGCCTTCTTTGATCAGACAGTTGTCCAGATCTGTGCGATCCAGCGAGGTCAGGATGGTCACGCCCAGAATTTTCAGATTGCTGCCCGCCGCGCCTTCTTTGGCCGCAGCCACCACATGCGGGTCGCCATGTACGGTCAGGAAATCCAGATCAAACTGCGCGAGCCCGCGCACCGCCGCCTCAACGGTGGCGCCGATGTCAAACAGCTTCATATCCAGAAAGATGCGCTTGCCGTGCTCGTCTTTCAGCTCATTGGCCAGCGCCAGACCGCCTCCGGTCAGCATGCCAAGCCCGATCTTGTAAAAAGACACGGCATCGCCAATTTGCTCCGCGAGTTTCAGGCCCTGCAGGGCGTTGGGCACGTCAAGCGCTACGATCAGGCGGTCGTCTGAACTCATGGGAGGTCTCCAGCAATTTAGGGTGGCACAAAGCAAACGTGCGCCTTCTAGCGCCTCAACTCTGGTCCGGCAAGTCTGCGTGCGCGTGCGCAGGCCCCAGAATCCGCCAGAAATCCCCAGAAACGCAAAAAGCCTCCCCGTTGGGAGGCTTCATGGGTCATCTTTCCTAGGTGTCACCCTTCGTTTGGCAATACGCCCGGGGCAAAAGAAAGCTCTTCATGGCCGGTGCGCATCTCCGGCATCCGGCGCAGTTGACGCAGCGCCTCTCTGATCAGAGCAATGCGGCCAGGCCCCTTTTGGGGCTCTGTGGTTTCTGCCGCCGGGATCGCGCAATGCACCCGCACATCACGCGCCTCACTGCTCAGGCTCACCACCGCGCTCAACTCCCCCAAGGTCTGACGATACATCGGGTTAGAGATTTGGATATCGGTCACATGCATCTCATGGTCTTTTCTTATGTCTGCTCACCTAAGTGTTTCTGCACCGCAAATGGGGCGAAATTCGTCTCAATTTTTGGGAATTTTCGTGCTCCTTCCTGTCAAACGCGCAAAACGTGCACAGGCGGGCGGAAATTCCTGTCAGACAATCTTGACCTGACGCGCACGAGATCCCACATTTTGCATGAGGCCCACAACCAGGCGTGCCGCAAAGCGGGCGCCATCGGCAAAAGGGCGCTTATAAAAAGGAGAAAACCATGGACTTGAGCAAGTTCACGGAGCGGTCGCGCGGCTTCATTCAGGCGGCGCAAACCATTGCGATGCGGGAAAATCACCAGCGTCTGGTGCCCGAACACATTCTAAAAGCACTGATGGACGACGATCAGGGGCTCGCAGCCAACCTGATCAGCCGCGCGGGTGGCAACGCTGCAGCTGTGCGCGAAGCGGTGGATGCCGCGGTTGCCAAACAGCCGCAAGTGTCGGGCGACACCGGCCAACCCTATCTGGACAACACCTCCGCCAAAGTCCTGTCAGAGGCGGAAAGCCTCGCCAAAAAAGCGGGCGACAGCTTTGTCCCTGTGGAGCGTATCCTGATGGCGCTGGTGATGGTGAAATCCAAAGCCAAAGAGGCGCTCGTGGCGGGCAACGTCACCGCCCAAGCGCTGAATGCCGCGATCAACGACATCCGCAAAGGCCGCACTGCCGACAGCGCGTCCGCGGAAGACGGCTATGAGGCGCTCAAGAAATACGCGCAGGATCTGACCGAGCGCGCCAGCGAAGGCAAAATCGACCCGATCATTGGCCGCGATGATGAAATCCGCCGTGCCATGCAGGTCCTGAGCCGCCGCACCAAAAACAACCCGGTGATGATCGGGGAGCCCGGCGTCGGCAAAACCGCGATTGCCGAGGGCATGGCCCTGCGCATCGTCAATGGTGATGTGCCGGAGAGCTTGCGCAACAAGAAGCTTCTCGCGCTCGACATGGGCGCGCTGATTGCGGGTGCAAAATACCGTGGCGAGTTTGAGGAACGCCTCAAATCCGTGCTCACCGAAGTCACTGAGGCCGCAGGCGAAATCATCCTCTTCATTGATGAGATGCACACCCTTGTGGGCGCGGGCAAATCAGAGGGCGCGATGGATGCGGCCAACCTGATCAAACCGGCCCTGGCCCGTGGCGAGCTGCACTGCATCGGCGCCACCACGCTCGATGAATACCGCAAATATGTGGAAAAAGACGCAGCCCTTGCGCGGCGCTTCCAGCCGGTGATGGTCGAAGAGCCCACCGTGGAAGACACAATTTCCATCCTGCGCGGCATCAAGGAAAAATATGAGCTGCACCACGGCGTGCGCATCTCAGATAGCGCGCTGGTCGCGGCCTCCACGCTCAGCCACCGCTACATCACCGACCGCTTCCTACCAGACAAAGCCATCGACCTTGTGGACGAGGCCGCTTCCCGCCTGCGTATGGAAGTGGACAGCAAACCAGAAGAGCTCGACGCGCTTGACCGTCAGATCCTGCAATTGCAGATCGAAGAACAGGCGCTCCAGCTTGAGGATGACGCCGCTTCCGTGGACCGTCTGGAAACCCTGCAAAAAGATCTCGCAGATCTGCAGGAGAAATCCGCAGAGATGACTGCCAAATGGCAGGCTGGTCGCGACAAACTCGCCTCCGCGCAGAACATTAAAGAAGCGCTGGATCAGGCCCGCGCCGATCTTGACATCGCCAAACGTGCAGGCAACCTGGCCCGCGCAGGCGAGCTGAGCTACGGCGTGATCCCCGATCTGGAGAAAAAACTGGATGCGGCCGAAAACGGCGAAGGCGAAATGACGGTGGAAGAAGCCGTGCGCCCGGAACAAATCGCCCAGGTGGTCGAGCGTTGGACAGGTATCCCAACCTCCAAGATGCTTGAAGGCGAGCGGGAAAAGCTCCTGCGCATGGAAGAGGACCTGCACGCCCGCGTCATCGGCCAGAACGCAGCGGTCACCGCCGTGTCCAACGCCGTGCGCCGTGCCCGCGCGGGCCTCAACGATGAAAACCGCCCCCTTGGCAGTTTCCTCTTCCTCGGCCCAACCGGCGTCGGGAAAACCGAGCTCACCAAAGCCGTGGCCGATTTCCTTTTTGATGATGACAGCGCCATGGTGCGCATCGACATGTCCGAATTCATGGAGAAACACGCGGTTGCCCGTCTGATCGGTGCGCCTCCCGGCTATGTCGGCTATGACGAAGGCGGGGTGCTGACAGAGGCCGTGCGCCGCCGCCCTTATCAGGTGGTGCTGTTTGATGAGGTCGAGAAGGCGCACCCCGATGTCTTCAACGTGCTTTTGCAGGTGCTTGATGATGGGGTGCTGACTGACGGTCAGGGCCGCACGGTGGATTTCAAGCAAACGCTGATCATCCTCACCTCCAACCTTGGCGCACAGGCGCTCAGCCAACTGCCCGAAGGCGCGGATGCCGCAGATGCGCGTCGTGATGTGATGGATGCGGTGCGGGCCCACTTCCGCCCCGAATTCCTCAACCGTCTGGATGAAACCGTGATCTTTGACCGCCTCGCGCGCGCCGATATGGATGGCATTGTCGATATTCAGCTGGCACGCCTGAAGAAACGACTGGCGGGCCGCAAGATCAGTGTCGAACTGGACGAAGGGGCGCAGAAATGGCTGGCTGACGAAGGCTACGATCCAGTCTTTGGCGCTCGCCCTCTGAAACGCGTGATCCAGCGCGCCCTGCAAAACCCGCTGGCAGAGGCTCTGCTGGCCGGCGACGTGAAAGACGGCGATACCGTGCCGGTCTCGGCAGGGGCCGAAGGGCTCATCATCGGTGATCGCCTCGGCACCTCCGGGCGCCCCAAACCCGATGATGCGGTTGTGCATTGACCCCAGACATATCTAATAAGAAGGTCCGCTGTTTCAGCGGGCCTTTTTCATAAGAACAACACTCAAAGGGGCAGGCATGGCGCAGACAATGGCTTGGCAGACGCTGCTGAATACGGAACGTCCGGGCAAACCGGGGCAGGCCGAGGATCCGGGCCGCCCGAACTACACGCAAGACGCAGATCGCATCACCTTTTCCGCGCCCTTTCGGCGGCTTGCCAATAAAACACAAGTCCATCCGCTTTATGCCAATGACCATCTGCGCCACCGCATGATCCATTCCTCCGAGGTGGCCAGTGTAGGGCGTAATCTGGGCATGCAGGTGGGGCACTGGCTGGAAGGTCAGCGAGAGATTGAACCCGGCGAAGCCCATAAGGTTGCAGGCGTCATTCATGCCGCCGCACTGGCCCATGACATCGGCAACCCGCCTTTTGGCCATTCCGGCGAAGCCACAATCGGCGCGTGGTTCAAGCAGCAGTTTGAAAAGTCCGAGGGCCTGTTTAAGGGCGTGGATGAGGCACTCTGGGAAGAATTCATCAAGTTTGAGGGCAACGCCCAAGGCTATCGCATCCTCACCCGTCTCGAAATGTATCGCGGCACGCGTGGCATGGATCTCACCCACGCCGTGATTGGGGCGTTCACAAAATATCCCATGTCTGCAAGCAGCTCCAAGGCGATCAAAGACGCCAAAGCGGCAGAGGGCATTCCGCGCTCCGAGGTCAAAAAGCACATCTATGCGGGGGCCAAGAAGTTTGGCTTTTTCGAAGATGAGCGGGACATCTTTGCCACCACCGCCACCGCGCTGGGCCTGATTGAAGAGAAAGACCCGGACGGCAGAAGCTGGTGGCGGCGGCATCCGCTGGTCTTCCTCGTCGAGGCCGCAGACGACATTTGCTACAATATTGTCGATCTCGAAGACGGGTTCACCGCCGGGGATCTCAGTTTTGCCAAGGTGAAGGGGCTGTTGCTCGATCTCATCGAGAATAAGCCGAATGATCAATCCGGTTTCACCGAGTACGAACAGATCAGCCATCTGCGTGCCATGGCAATTGGCAGCGCCATCGGCGCCTGTGTCGAGGCCTTCAAAGCCAATTATGCGGCCATCCTGTCAGGGCAGTATTCCGGTGAGTTGATGGATGACTCAGCCCTTGGCCCACAATTCCGCGCGATCCGCACATTGGCCAGCGAACAGCTGTTTACTGCGCCCCGCAAAACCAAACTCGAGGTGCGCGGTCGCAATCTGATTTTCTCCGTGCTGGATGGCATTCTCCCGGCCTACACCGCTTTGAAAGAGGCAGGCTGGCGCGAAGCCGATTTGCCAGCCTATGAAAAGCAGCTGGTGCGCGCCGTCGGCCTCGACCTGCGCGGGGTCAACAGCAACTACACCGCGCTGCACGCCATGACGGATTTTGTCTCAGGCATGACAGATCGCTACGCCGTGGAAACCGCCAAACTGCTTTCAGGCACAGCTTAGGGTGTTCAGGGCGAGGTGAAGTTGACTTGATCTCGCACAGGTGGGCAGAGAATACCGTATTCGATTGAAAGCATTTGCGACAATGACCTTACCCCCCGATCTTGTGCTCTTTGACTGCGACGGCGTGCTTGTGGACAGCGAGCGCATCACCAACGCACTGCTGGTGGAAAACCTTGCCGCGCGCGGCCTGCAAGTGGCCCCTGATCGGGTCATCGACCTCTTTGTCGGCGGCACCATCGCAGGTGTGGCCAAGACAGCGCGCAGCTTCGGCGCCACGCTTGAGGAAAACTGGGTCGATCTGATCTACGCGGAGATGTTTGAACGCCTCGCGCAAGAGGCAACCCCAGTCCCCGGCGTCCCATCACTGCTTGATGCCCTTGACGCCGCTGGCATCCCCTATGGGGTCTGCTCCAACGGCCCCCATGCAAAAATGGACGTCACTCTGGCCAGATGTGGCCTCACCCAACGCTTCGCAGGCCGCATCTACTCCCGCGAAGATGTGCCCAACCCCAAACCCGCACCTGACGTTTATCTCAAGGCCGCAGCGGATGCGGGCATTGCCCCGGCCAACTGCGTGGTGGTCGAGGACAGCCCCAACGGCGCCCGCGCAGGCAAGGCGGCGGGCATGCACACCCTAGGGTTCATCGCCGACACAGCCGCGGAACATCTCACGCCGATCTGCGATGCCGTCTTTGACGATATGCGCGCGCTGCCGGGGCTGTTGGGGCTCACTTCAAAATGATCGAGCGCTGATCCGGGTCATCGGGGAACACCCGCCCGTGCAGGATGCACTCAAACATATGGTTGAACACCTTGCCGGGCTTTTTGCCGCCCCCGTCATCGAGGAAATACATATGCCCCGTTGGCCTGTCATAGCCGGTGTTCACATCGTCACAATCCACCTGAAACAGATTGCGCGGCGCGCGCGCGATGTTCTCCGGCCCCGTATGCCCCAGCCGCCGCGAGGCCACCTTGTTGCGCAGGTTCGCGGCCTTACTGGCCCGCAGTGCCAGATCGTCTGAGGCATAATAGACCACCACATTGCGCGAGGCATGGCTGATCAGCTCCCCGGCTTTGCCCTCATGCACTGTCTCATTCACCACATCTGCGGCCACCATAAAGGTGTTGCGCAACAGCAGCGGCACGCCATCTGCCAGATCATAGCGGTTCCACGCCACCAGCGTCTGGCGCAGCACCCGGTTGCCCATGGAATGGGCCAGCAAATTGATCCGCTTCAGGCAGGGCGCAACATCGGGCTCATTGTCCGCACTGTTGCGCCATTCCATGAACCGCTCCAGCACCCGCGCAAAAGAATAGCCACTCTGATCCGCGGATTTCTGATCGTCCCAGTAATCCTTGACCACACCACGATCATTGTCACAGGGCCAGATCAGCGGCAGCACCAGCACCTCTTTGGGCTTGGCTTTGTCGCAAAACGCCTGCAGCGCTGCGGCACGCTCAAACACCACATCAGGCAGATTGTTGAAGCCGTGCACATAGAGCAGGATCTGGCGGCATTCGCTTTCTCGCACCCGTTTCAGAAGTTCCCCACTGGTGATTTCAACATGATGCCCATCCGCGCCTGTTTCGCAATAAAACACAGAATTGGATGGGGCATTGTTGTCCAGATCAAAGGTGAAGCGCCGCCCCTTTCGACTGCGGATGCTTTGGGTGGGAAAGCGGTTGGTGATAAAAAGCATGGTCTGATCCACTCGTTAAACAAAAGGCCGCGCGCTGCCCGGCAGACACGGGCCCCTCTGGGTTGGTCGCAAACATCAAAACACCCACGTCGGGGCAAATCTGCGGCAGCTGCAAAAAGGAGCTGTGTTCAAAAACGTCAGTGACTGCAGCCTAGAGGCAAAGATCGCCCATCGCAACGACACACCGCTTGTCACAAAACACACGCGCTTGTGGCTCAGGCGTGACTTGCCCCCGATGCAAAGCTGGCCCACTTTAACACCATCAAGATCATAAGGAGCGCCACCGATGGAAATGGCAGCCTCAATGGAAACCGCCTTTGATATTGTCGAAGTGCTTGGCCTTGTCTTCGTGCTGCTCTTTGCGGGGCTGGTGGCTCTGGCCCTGGTGCTCTTTGTCATCGACCGCAGCCAAACCGAAGACGCGATCCGGCGCAACTATCCGGTGATTGGGCGCTTTCGCCATATCTTTTCCGAACTTGGCGAGTTCTTTCGACAGTATTTCTTTGCCATGGACCGCGAAGAGCTGCCCTTCAACCGTGCACAACGGGAATGGGTCGGCCGCGCGGGCGAGGGCAAATCCAATACCATTGCGTTTGGCTCCACCCGCAACCTCAGCGTTCCGGGCACGCCGATCTTTGTGAATGATCCTTTCCCGCCGCTCGATGACCAATACGCCAAATCCGAGCCGCTGCTGATCGGGCCAACCGCCCGCACGCCTTATCTGGCGCCCTCCTTCTTCAATATTTCGGGCATGAGCTATGGCGCCTTGTCCAAACCCGCCATTCAGGCGCTCAGCCATGGTGCGGCGCAGGCGGGGGTCTGGCTCAATACGGGGGAGGGCGGCGTGTCGCCATTTCACTACGAAGGTGGCTGTGATCTGGTGTTTCAGATCGGCACCGCGAAATTTGGTGTGCGTGATGAACATGGCGGCTTGGATGATGCGAAACTGGCGGAGGTTGCCAGCCATGAGGCCATCCGCATGTTTGAAATCAAAATGGCGCAGGGGGCCAAACCCGGCAAAGGCGGCATTCTGCCCGGCGAGAAGGTGACCGAGGAAATCGCCGCCATTCGCGGCCTCAAAGTGGGGCAGGATGGCATCTCCCCCAACCGCCACCGCGAAATCGACAGCTTTGATCACCTCATCGACATGATCACCCATGTGCGCGAGATCACCGGCAAACCTGTGGGAATCAAAACCGTGGTTGGTGCCGAGAGCACGATGCGCGAATTTTTTGAAACCATCACCCGGCGTGGTCCTGACTGTGCTCCGGATTTCATCACCATTGATGGCGGCGAAGGTGGCACAGGCGCAGCCCCCATGCCGCTCATGGATCTGGTAGGGATGCCGGTGCGCGAAGCGTTGCCGCTGGTCGCCAATCTGCGCGAAGAATTCGGCCTGCAGGATCGTGTACGCCTGATCGCGTCAGGCAAGCTCGTGAACCCCGGCGATGTCGCTTGGGCGCTGGCGGCTGGGGCTGATTTCATAACCTCCGCGCGCGGTTTCATGTTTGCACTGGGATGCATTCAGGCGCTCAAGTGCAACAAAAACACCTGTCCGACCGGAATCACCACCCACGATCCCCGCTTTCAGAAAGGTCTGGTCGTCGATCGCAAGGCGCCCCGTGTGGCCAATTACGCCAAATCCATCGTGAAAGAGGTGGAGGTGCTGTCGCATTCCGTAGGCGTGTCAGAGCCTAGAAAATTGCGCCGCCGCCATGTGAGATTGGTACAGGAAAACGGCCGCTCCGTGCCAATGAACGAAGTCTTTCCGCGCCCCGACGCGGTCTAGGGTGTCGTTCTTGCAGGTGCGAAAGCGGCGGCAAGCGTTTCGCATCTGATCGCCGAAACGTTACAGCCTGCCCACATCATCGTGACCCCCTGTGTGGCGGCTCTTTATGGCGATGTAAGGGGCAAGTGGTTTATGTCTGGTACAAGACAAAGGAGACGCTACATGGCCCACCGCTGGACCAACGACCTCACACATGACGATGTGACCCCAAAGTCCGCCTATATGAATCGCCGCCAAATCGTGGCGGGGATGGCCGGTCTTGGCCTTGCAACCATCGCGCCCAAGGCACAGGCCGCCGCCGAGACGCTGGATCCAACCCCCTTTGACGTCATCACCCAGTACAACAACTTCTATGAGTTCGGCACCCGCAAGGAAGACCCAGCCCGCTATGCCGGATCGCTGACCACCAAACCATGGTCAATCAAGATTGACGGCATGGTGGACAATCCGGGTGACTACGCTCTGAGCGACATCCTGTCCAAGATGACGATAGAGGAGCGCATCTATCGGTTCCGCTGTGTTGAGGCGTGGTCGATGGTGGTGCCTTGGAACGGGTTTGAGCTGAAAGATCTGCTGGATCTCGCCGGTGTGCAGTCAGGCGCTAAATACGTGGCCTTTGAAACGCTCTACCGTCCCGAAGAAATGCCCGGCCAGCGCCAGCCGTTTCTGGAATGGCCCTATGTTGAGGGCCTGCGTCTGGACGAGGCCAACCACCCGCTCACACTGATGGCCACCGGCATTTACGGCAAGCCCATGCCAAATCAGAACGGCGCGCCGATCCGTCTGGTGGTGCCTTGGAAATACGGCTTCAAGTCGATCAAATCCATTGTCCGCATCACGCTCACAGACAAAGAGCCGCCCACCAGCTGGAACAAATCGATCCCAAGCGAGTACGGCTTTTACTCCAACGTAAACCCAAAGGTGGATCACCCGCGCTGGTCTCAGGCCTCGGAACGTCCGATCGGCGGCGGCTTCTTTGCCAAGCGCATCCCGACGCTGATGTTCAACGGCTACGAAAAAGAAGTGGCCGGCCTCTATGAAGGCATGGACCTGCGGAAGAACTACTAAGCCGAATGAAGGGGCTGATCCTCATATCCCAAGTGACCTGCCCGCATTGCGGTCACGAGGCGGCACATCAAATGCCAGAGGACAGCTGCCTTTTCTTTCTGGAATGCCCGTCCTGTGAAGCGCTGATCAAACCGCTGCCCGGCGATTGCTGCGTGTTCTGCTCTTATGGCACCGCACCCTGTCCGCCGATCCAACGGGGCGAAACCTGTGGGGAAGGTGAGAATGACTGACAGGCTGAACACCGCCATTCGCAAAACACCAAGCTGGCTGCTCTATCTTGTCGGGGCGGCCTATCCGGTCTGGCTGCTTTATGCGGGGGTCACCGGTGGCTTGGGCGTGGATCCGGTCAAGGCGATGGAGCACGCGCTGGGCAAGGCGGGGCTTCAGATCTTGGTGGCGGTTCTGCTGATCTCCCCGCTGCGCCGTTTCACCCCTCTGAACCTTCTCAGCTGGCGCCGCGCGCTGGGCGTGATCAGCTTTTTCTACATCCTGCTGCACTTTCTTGTCTGGATGGTGCTCGATGTTCAGATCCTCAGTCAGGTCTGGGCTGATATCGTCAAACGCCCCTACATCATTGTCGGCATGGCCTCGCTGCTGATCCTGCTGCCACTGGCCGTGACCTCCAACAACCGCTCCGTGCGCAAGCTTGGCCCCAAATGGCGCAAGCTTCACAAAGCGACTTACCTCGCTGTGCTGCTCGGCGGCATCCACTACATCATGCAGATCAAGAGCTTTCAGTATGAGCCCTATGTTTACCTGATCGTGATCGTCGGCCTGATCGCCCTGCGCCGCCTGCCCAAACGCCAGATGCGCCGCCCGAAAAAGGGCGCACTCCAGCGCGCCGTTTAAGCCCAATCCGCACACGCGCACCACAGCCATCAAAGGTCAAATTCAGTTACAAGTTTTCACGCTTCGCTCTTGCGGAGTAAGGCGGCATTAACCGGGCCGCAGGTATGTCTCATCCGAAAGTATTATATCCACCTGTGAAAGGGTCAGAGACACATGCCGTCTTTCGTTTACAAACTGTCAACCCGCATCATTGCGCTTGCCATGCTGGCGCTGAGTCTGTCGGTGGTGTTGACACTGGTTCTGCAAAATCAGGTAAAGCAGACCACAGAGCATATGCGTGATGACAAGCTCCATGCGGTTACAGAGATCGCGATTAGCCTGCTTGTCGATCTTGAAGAGGGGGTTGAGATGGGCCTCTTCACGCTCGAAAACGCACAGGAAATGGCCAAAGAACGCCTCTCGCATATGGCCTTTGGCGGCAGTGGCTATGTCTATGCTTTCAGCGATGATTTTGTCATCCAGGCCCATCCGGTCGCGCCTGAGTTTGTCGGCACAAACCGCAAGGACTTTCAGGATGTGAACGGCATGTATGTCTATCAGGAGCTGCGCAACGTGGCCCATTCAGAAGGCGCAGGCACGCTGGTCTATCACTTCACCAAGCCAGACTCTGATGTCATGGAAGCCAAAATCGGCTTTGTGCGCTACTATGAGCCATGGGGCTGGACCATCGGCACAGGCGCTTATGTGGCCGACATCGATGCGCAAATGGCGGCGATTCGCAACAAAGCGCTGGGCGTGCTCGGTGTCGCGCTTCTGGTTCTCACAGCCGCCTCCATTTTCCTGACCCGCAGTGTGACACGGCCGATGGGCACTCTGAGCTCCCGCATGGAAACACTGGCAGAAGGCGATACAGACAGCGACATTCCCTTCACCGAAACCAAGAACGAGCTGGGCGATATGGCCCGCACCGTGAATGTGTTCCGGGATGCGCTGGTGCGTCAGAACGAGTTGGAAGAGCAGCAGAAACAGCGCGATGCAGCTCAAAGCGAAGTGGTGCAGACCCTCTCAAGTCACCTGTCCAGCCTGTCCAAAGGGGATCTTGCTGCCAATATCAGCACGCCATTTCCTGAACACTATGAGGCGCTGCGCCGTGACTTTAACGCCTCCATTGCCAACCTCAGTCAGACCATGACCGAAGTGGTCGAGGCCGCAGGCTCCATTCGCAATGGTGCTGGTGAAATCAGCCAGGCGTCTGACGATCTGTCCAAACGCACCGAAAGTCAGGCCGCGACACTGGAAGAAACCGCCGCAGCGCTTGATGATCTGACCACCTCGGTCAAATCTGCTGCCGAAAGCGCCCGCAATGTTGAAACCGCGATGGACGAAGCAAAAGCTGAGGCAGAGCAAAGCGGCGAAGTGGTGCAAAGCGCGGTCAAAGCAATGACCGAGATCGAGCAGAGCTCCAGCAAGATTTCTCAGATCATCTCGGTGATTGATGACATTGCCTTCCAGACCAACCTGCTCGCCCTGAACGCCGGTGTGGAAGCGGCACGTGCAGGGGATGCCGGACGCGGCTTTGCGGTTGTGGCCTCTGAGGTGCGCAACCTCGCACACAGCTCTTCTGAGGCGGCGATGGAGATCAAGGGCCTGATTGATGAGTCCTCCAAACTTGTTGGCCAGGGCGTGGAGCTCGTCGGCAAAGGGGGCGAGTCGTTTAACAACATCATCGAACGCGTCGGCAATATTTCCCAAATGGTGTCCGGCATCGCAGAAGGCGCGGTGGAGCAGTCCACCGGTCTGGGTGAAATCAATGCCGGTGTCGCGCAGCTTGATCTGGTGACCCAGAAGAATGCCGCCATGGTCGAAGAAGCCACAGCCGCCGGCCACATGCTGAAAGGGGACGCCACCCAACTTTCGGAATTGGTCAACCGTTTCAACATTGATGAAACCGTGATCAAACGTCCGAAGCCACCGGTGGTGGAAACCAAGCCGGAACCTGTGGCCAAGGCCCCCAAACCTGCGCCAAAGAAGAAGGCCCCGGCCAGCACGGCTCCGGCAGAGCCGCCCAAAGCCGCAGCTCACGCGCCCGCCCCTGCGCCAGCGCCCGCGCGCCAGTCAGCTGCGATCAACTTTGATGATGGCAGCGCGGCAGCAGACATCTGGGCGGAGTTCTAAACGCTCGGCGTCTCACTTAAGTCAGGTGGCGGGCGATCACAGATCAATAGGGTGATAGCCCGCCCCCTGTGCCTCTTTGGGGCTGACTTGAAAGTGCTTTTTGAATTCGCGGCTGAAATGGGCCGCGTTTTCATATCCCACCCGACGTGCGGCTTCCGCGACTCCGATCTTGCCTTCCAGCAGCAACCCCTGCGCACGGCTCAGGCGCGTTGCTTTGAGATACTGCAATGGGGAAGAGCCCGTGATGCTCTTGAACGCGCGGTAAAACACCGGCGCACTCATCCCGGCGGTTTCCGCCAATGCATCTACATTGAGGTTTTCGGCATAGCTTTCACGGATCCGCGTGATGCTGCGGGCCACCCGATCATAATGGGAATCTGACTGCGCCAAAGCCTGAAGCGCACCGCCATGTGGGCCTTTAAGTGCATGAAACAGAATCTCACGCACGATCCCCTGTCCCAATGCCTGACTTTCCGCTTCTGAACACAGCGCTTTCAAAAGCCTGTCGACCGCGCCTTTCAGATCTGCATCCGCTGGGGCAGGGGACAGCCCAAGAGACGCAACCTTATCGCGGCCCGTCTCCGCTGCGACCAGCGGGGCAAGCGCGCGCAGATCGGCCGCGTCGATGTTGATGAACAGCCCCAACATTGGGTCTGTCTCCGTCGCAAATGTCGCGCAGTCAAAAGGTGTCGGCAAGCTCACCACCAGATAGTGGTCGGGATTGTACTCAAACACATGCTCGCCCAGATAGCCGATCTTGTGGCCTTGCAGGATCAGGACAATGCCTGCGTTGTAGATCAGGGGTGCCCGCGGCACGGTCTCGGTGGACCAGAAAAACTGCACCTGTGGCAGCACCGTGTCCACGTATCCTGCACCTTGCGCAAAGCCATATCGTGTTTTCACCGCTTCCAGATGCTGCATCCGTCATTTCCTTACTTCTTTGTGAGCGCTGTTGTCGCAAAAGATCATGTTTGCCACAATAAATTAGCATCGCGCCTGCGCAATCGATAGGAATGCGCAAGTCTTCGAGGCAAAGCATCATTCTCAATCGGAGGTGCGCGCACTAGGTTTTGGTCACAGAAACGGCGGTAGGTCGCCTTACAAATGGAGACGGATATGTCTGAACAAACCAAAGGTCTTGTTGTGATCACCGGGGCGAGCTCTGGGATTGGTGCCGCCATGGCGCAGCGTTTTTCTGAGGCTGGGCACCCGTTGCTTCTTGTTGCGCGTCGCGTGGAAAAGATCGAAGCGCTGGGCCTGCCCAATGCGCTCTGCCGCAAAGTGGATGTGACCGATGCCGCAGCCTTTCGCGCGGCGATTGCAGAGGCTGAGGCCGCTTATGGTCCGGTGGACTGTCTGGTGAACAACGCCGGGCTCATGCTGCTCGGGCAGATTGACACTCAGGACCCGATTGAATGGCAGCGCATGTATGATCTGAACGTTGTGGCACTTCTGAACGGCATGCAGGCTGTGCTGGGCGATATGAAGGCCCGCAACGCAGGCACGATCCTGAATGTCTCGTCAGTGGCTGGCAAGAAAGCCTTTCCGAACCACGCAGCCTATGTTGGCACCAAGTTTGCTGTCTCCGCGATCAGTGAAAACGTGCGCGAAGAAGTGGCCGATGCAAATGTCCGCGTGATGAGCCTGTGTCCGGGGGCTGTTGACACCGAACTTCTGGGGCACACCACCGATCAGGAGATCATTGACGGCTACGAGTCTTGGAAAGAGAGCATGGGTGGTGTGCTGCATGCGGATGACATCGCCCGCACTGCGCTCTTCATGTACACCCAGCCGCAGAATGTGAACATCCGCGACGTGGTGATCACTGCAACCCGTCAGCAGCCATAAACTGGACCAGCGGCTGACCTACTCCCCCAGCCGCTGCCAATTTGGCGCCAAGGGCTGCCTTCGCTTACAACAGAGCGGGGCAGCCCTTTTTCTTCCCCCCGTTGCGCTCTGCTGCATCTCCCGTTCGCTGGTCCTCGCGGGTATTTTGTTCCACCTCCGCAATACGTACGTAATACCGACGCGATACCGATGTTTGTTTCCGCTGTTGCTTGGGGTGTTTTGGGAGATTGTTCTGTTTTTGGTGTGAGTCCTTGGTGAGTCTGTGTGTTGTTTTGTGGATAAGTTGGTTTTTGGGTGTTTTGGGCTGGATTTGGGCGATGTGTTGGTTGGGTTGTTTTATGTAAGGTGTTGTTATTGTTTGGTTTTGTAAGTTTTTTGTGATTTTTTGGAAAAAGTTGGAAAAAGCGCTTGCGGCTTTTGGGTGATAACCTTAGAACCCCCTTCACCGGCGGCGCTGAGGCGCACAACGGCGGGACGGACTGGGACGGAGCGGCGCTCTGGATTGGGAAGTTCTGAAAATATTGAGGATTGTCAGCGGGTTGCGCTAGGAAGTTTTTCTGCGCT
>NZ_JAGHQX010000005.1 GCF_017744095.1 Shimia sp. R10_1
TCACACCGATCGAAACAGCCACAACTTCGTCTGCTTTGCCGGCTTCCTTGAGACGGATGGCCTCTTCGACGGCAATCTCGTCAAATGGGTTCATCGACATTTTGACATTGGCGAGATCAACTCCGCTTCCGTCCGCTTTCACACGCACTTTCACGTTATAGTCAATCACGCGCTTGACAGGTACCAAGACCTTCATGGGGTTCTCCGTTGGGAAAGTTGCTTTCTTCAGCAACAGCTGCGGAAACGTTCGACGATGGTGTCGAGAACATCTTCCGGGGCGCGTTGCCACCAATTGTTGGCTGAGAAAATCTCAACCTCGCACAGACCATTATAGCCTGCGGATTCGACAGCGGCGCGCAGTGCTTTGAGATCGGCCACGCCGTCCCCCATCATGCCACGGTCCAGCAGAACATCGGTGGTGTCTGCCAGCCAGTCGCAGAGATGATAGCCGAGGATGCGACCGGCGCCACGTTTGGCGAGCGTGGCCGCCAGTGTGGTATCCCACCAGACATGGTAGACATCAATCGCCACCCCGACATTGGCCGCCCCCACAGCATCACAGACATTGAGCGCATCTGCGGCGGTCATGATGCAGGTGCGATTGCCTGCGGTCGCCGGGCTCAGCGGCTCCAGCGCCAGATTGACATTGCGCTCTGTGGCATAGTCGGCGGCACGCGCAACCCGGTCTGCCAGCAGTTTCTGACTTTCAAGAACCCCTTTGGTGCCCGGCTCAGGCCCTCCGGTCACGATTGTCAGCACCTCTGCGCCGAGTTCTGCGGCCTCATCAATCGAGCGGTGGAAGTCGTCCATGATCTCCGTGTCGCTGGGGAGAGCGAGGGGGCCGGTCAGAAAGGGTGTGCGGCACAGACCGGCAATTTGCAGCCCGGCCGCGCGGGTGCGCACCCCGATGTCAAAGGCGCGTTCCCCCAGTTCACGACGCCAGAAGGTGATGCCCCCATAGCCGCGCGCCGCGCAGGCGTCGATCACCTGTTCCGGCGACCAGCCTGCGCCAAAACCCTCAAGATTGTGCCCGAGGCTCGCAGTGTTGAGCGCAAGTGCGGCGTGGTTTTGGGAGAAATCACGCATCAGATCACACGCCGTAGAGCTTCAGCATGGCACCCATGCGTTCGACCGCCAGATCGGGATCCCGCAGCAAGCCGCAACCGTCCGCCATTTTGAAGCAATCGGTGAAATAGGGCAGAGAGCGGGTCGATTGCGCACCGTTGAGCATGATGAAGTGGTCCTGAAACCCATTCAGCCAAGCGAGAAACACCACACCGGTTTTGTAGTACTGCGTGGGTGCGCGGAAGATATGGCGCGCCAGTGGCACAGTGGGATCCAGCGTGTCGCGGAAGCTGCGCGTATCGCCCTCGCTGAGTTTACTGACCGCATAGGCCGCCGCAGGAGCCAGCGGGTCAAAGATACCAAGCAGCGCGTGAGAATGCCCCTGCTCGTCGCCTTCGATGAGTTCGGGGTAGTTGAAATCATCGCCGGTGTACATCTTGACGCCTTCGGGCAGGCGGCGGCGCAGCTGCACCTCTTTGTCGGCATCTAGCAGAGAGATCTTGATGCCATCGACCTTGGCGACATTGGCCTCAATGATCTGCACCACCGTGTCCAGCGTATCGGCGAAATTGTCGCTGCCCCAGTAGCCTGCCAGCTGCGGGTCAAACATATCGCCAAGCCAGTGCAGAATCACCGGCTGGTCGCAGGCGTTCAGCACATCGGAATAGATGGTGATATAGTCTTCTGGGCTTTGCGCGACGCGTGCCAGCGCGCGCGAAGCCATGAGGATCAGGCGGCCACCGACGGCCTGAATGGCGTCAACCTGCTCCAGATAGGCGCGGCGCACATCGTCCAGATCACGCGCGTCAGCTGGATCGAGGTGATCTGTGCCGCAGCCATTGGCCACCAGGGCATCAGGCAGCTCTTCTTTGGTGCGGCGGATCAGTTCGAGCGCGCCGTTCCAATCCAGCCCCATGCCGCGCTGCGCGGTATCCATTGCTTCGGCTATGCCCATGCCCATGCCCGCCAGATAGTGGCGAAACTCCATGGTTTTGTTCCAGTCCACCTTGGCGGGGCCGGTTGGATCATGATCGCCAAACGGATCAGAGACCACATGTGCCGCAGAATAGAGCACGCGGGCAGAGTTCTCTGTCAGTTTTGATGGGGTCACCGGGGTGCCGGTGAGCTGGTAGGGGTGCAACACACCTTGCGTGTCAGGCAGTTGAATTTTCATCAGAAGACCTCAGAAACGGGGCACAAGCATGCCGGCATCTGCCGAAATTGCCTGTCCGGTGGTGTAGGGGAGTTTGCCGCTGGCCAGGGAGGCGATGATGGCGCCCATGTCCTCTGGCTGGCCGACGCGCGGGAAGAGGGTGAGCCCGTCTTTGGCGCGCTGGTCATACATATCGATCACGGGTGCCGTCATTTCGGTGGCGATCAGCCCGGGCTGCACATCATAGACGGCGATGTTTTCCGCGCCCAATCGCACCGCGAAAGTTTTGGATACCATCGCGGCCGCCGCTTTTGAGGCGCAATATTCAGCGCGCGGCACGGCCACGGCAACAGCATTGGAGGAGGTGACATTGACGATGGCGTGAAACAGCGCTGTGTCGCGCTGGCGCGCGATCAGGCGTTTGGCAAAGGCTTGTGACAGAAAGAACATTGCCTTGGTGTTGACCGCCATGCAGCGGTCATAGCTTTCTTCGGACACCTCCAGCAGATCGCCGCGTTGCAAGACGCCCACACCGGCATTGTTGACCAATGTGGTGAGCGGGCCGAGCTCTGCCTCGATGCGTGCCAGTTGGGCATCATGGGCGGAGAGGTCGGTCACATCAAAAGCACAGGCCATGGCAGGCACACCTTCGGCGCGTATCGCTTCGACGGCGCGGTTGAGCTCTGCGTCTTCGTGGGGACCGTTGACCGCGACGGCAAAGCCCTCGCGTGCCAAGGCTGTTGCCGCCGCAAGGCCGATCCCCCGGGAGGACCCTGTTACTAGTGCAACCTGTCGCGTCATGCCTGCGCTCCTTTCGCAACCAGTTCACGCGCAATGATCATGCGCTGAATCTGGTTTGTGCCCTCATAGATCTGGGTGATCTTAGCATCGCGATAGAGGCGTTCCACCTCAAAGCCGCGAATGTAGCCAGAGCCGCCAAAGACCTGCACTGCGTCGGCGGAGCGGGCCACGGCCATATCGCCCGCAAAGCATTTTGCGATGGAGCAGGCTTTGGTTGCATCCTGTCCCATATCGATCTTGTAGGCTGCGGATTGCACGAGAAGGCGCGCGGCCTCCACATCTTTGGCAATGTCAGCCAGAAGCCATTGTACACCCTGAAACTCAGAGATGGCTTTGTTGAACTGTTTGCGCTGTTGAGCATATTCGGTGGCGGCCTCAAGCCCGGCTTGACCGATGCCAACAGCCAGTGCGGCGATGCCGACGCGGCCTTTGTCGAGCACGCTCATCATCATATGGAAACCACGCCCTTCGACACCCAGAAGTGCATCTGCAGGCAGGCGGACTTCGTCAAAGGACAGGGGGCCCACCTGACTTGCGCGCTGGCCCATCTTGATTTCTTTGGGGCCGCGGGTGACGCCCGCTGCGTGTAGATCAACGATGAAGATCGACATGCCACGATGCCCGGCGTCTGGATCGGTGCGTGCCAGCACAAAGCCCACATCGGCCACAGGGGCATTGTGGATCCAGATCTTCCCACCATTGAGTACCCAACCGTCACCGTCGCGCACGGCTGTGGTGCGAATGCCGGAGACATCTGTGCCTGCTTCTGGTTCGGTGATGCAGTAAGCAGGGCGCAGTTTGGCTGTGAGCAGATCGCCCATCCATTTGTCCCGTTGCGCTTCGGTGCCGTGACGGACAAGCAGGGTGGAGACCAGCTCCAGCAAACCGCATTGATCAGCCACAGAGGCATAACCGCGTGATAGCTCTTCCATCACCAAGGCATAGGTCACAGTGTCAAAACCCGGTCCGCCCATTTCTTCGGGTACGCCGATGCCAAACAGGCCCAATTCTCCCATCTGGTCATAGATTTCGGCCGGGAATCGCGAATCGCGATCCAGTTCTTCAGCAAGGGGGCGGATGACCTCCTGGGCAAATTGCCGGGTCATATCACGTACTTGTTCATGTGTTTCCGTCAGAAACATGGCGCGCCTCTTGTTCGATCTTAATGTAACTATCTAGTTACTTATAAGTCGGACAAATTCGACCCGTCAAGCGCGATGTCTGGCGTTGGTGCGGCGCGCGTCCTATTTGAGGCGAGCGCACCTGTGCTTGGCGCTTGATCGGAGAGGTAGTTTGCGTTAAATAACCAATCAGTTACTTAGGTGATTGTGTGCCTGTGGCACTGGGAGACACATCAGGCATGTTTGGCATAGGCGAACGTGTTTGAATGGAGGAAAAGGGAGGCTGGGTATGAACCCGAACAGTAAAAACAAATTTGGCCGAGTGGATCTTGAGGTCACGGCGTTTGGCTTTGGCACGGCGCCGGTAGGCAATATTTTCCGCGAAATCGATGAGCAGACATCCTCTGCCATGTATGAACATGCCTGGGATGCAGGCGTGCGGTACTACGATACGGCACCAATGTATGGCCATGGTTTGTCTGAACTGCGCACTGGGCAGAACCTGCGCTGGAAAAATCGCGATGAATTGGTGCTGTCATCGAAAGTGGGGCGCCTGCTGAAACCTGCCAAGCGCAGTGAGATCAATTTTGAGCCCTGGACGAACGCAGCGCCATTCACGATGGAATTCGATTATTCCTATGATGGTGTGATGCGCTCCTTTGAAGACAGTTTGCAACGGCTGGCGCTGGAGCGCATGGATATCTGTTTTATCCATGACATCGATGTGTTCACCCGAGGCAGCGAGCAGCCTGAAGTTTTCAAGCAGGCGATGGATGGTGCCTATAAGGCGCTGGAAAGCCTGCGAGATCAGGGTGTGGTCAAGGCCATCGGTGTGGGTGTGAACGAGTGGGAAGTTTGTCATGCTGCGTTGGAGCAACGTGACTTTGACTGCTTCCTGCTGGCGGGGCGGTACACGCTGCTGGAACAGGAGGCGCTTGATAAGTTCTTGCCTCTGTGTGAGGCGCGCGGCGCGGCCGTGGTTGTAGGTGGTGGCTTTAACTCAGGTATTTTGGCGACGGGTGCCAAAGAGGGCGCGAAATACAACTACGCCCCGGCCCCTGCAGACATCATGCAGAAAGTGGCCAAAATCGAAGAGGTGTGTGCGGAATACAACGTACCTCTGGCCGCGGCGGCGTTGCAGTTTGTTGTGGCACATCCAGCGGTGCCGTCGTTCATGGCGGGCACGCGCACCGTTCAGCAGTTGGAACAAAATCTGGCCTGGTTCAGTCATGAGATTCCAGCACAGTTCTGGGCTGATCTGAAAGCCAAGGGCCTGTTGCGCGAAGATGCGCCAACACCTGTTTAAGCGGCCAATCGGAGCGAAAGCACATGACGCAGGGTTTGAAGGGGGCAGCTTTGCCCCCTGGTGTGTATGGCTATGATGATCTGGCCATCGGAGATTGGATTGATGCGGGATCTGCGCAAGTTACGACTGCGCTGATTGATCAATTCGCCGCGGTGTCTGGGGATCACTATGCGTTGCATATGGATGCGGACTTTGCCGCCGAAAAGGGGTTTGCCAACCGTGTGGCCCACGGGCTTCTCGTGCTCTCTATGGTGGACGGCCTGAAGAACAATGCAGCGGCACGGCTGGATGGTTTGGTGTCCATGGGGTGGAACTGGCGCTTTGAGGCGCCAGTGCTGGCCGGGGACCGTATCCATGCGGGGCTGACCATTGTCGGGAAACGCAAAACCTCTTCGGGCGACAAGGGGATTTTGCGCACGCAGTTTGACGTCACAAATCAAGATGGGGATTTGGTGCAAAGCGGCACCAATGAACTGTTGTTTGTGTTGTAAGCACTGCGCGCGCGCAGGTTGGCCGCCCTGCAGGGCGCGTCGGCGCTGAGAAGCGCGCATTTGCAGATTTCAAAGACTGAAAAGGAGCAGATAAGATGAAGAGCTTCGCTCAACGCACAATCACGTTTCAGGCCGCGCAAGAGCTTGTGGCCGCAGCTTTAGAGTATGCGCAGTCAGAAGGTTGGGCCGTTGCTGTTGCCGTCTGTGATCCGCATGGCGGGCTCGTGTCTTTTGGACGTGATGATGCTGCCGCTCCGCCCATTGGCGGATTTGCGCAGGACAAAGCTTATACAGCAGCAACCTTGCGCAAGCCCTCCGCTGAGTTTGGTGAAGGCATGATGAAAAGCGCAACACTCAGCCTTGGTGTCGGCACGCGTGAGCGGTTTCTGACCTGGGGCGGTGGCGTTCCGATTTACGACGACGGGGTGCTGATTGGCGCTATTGGGGTGTCAGGTGCGAAAGAGCCCGAAGATGTGGCCTGCGCTTTGGCGGCGATCGAGGCAGCGGGGCTAGCGAGCGCGAAATGACGTTTGGTTAGGCGTTGGTTTGCGACATGAGGGAAGGAGCGGTATCTGCTTCTTCCTTTTTTGTTTGGTTTCGGTGCGGCGGCACTGGAGGGCAGGCCACTACTCCGCTGCAACCAGTCGCATGATTGTGTCGACGTTGAAGTCCAGACGGGCATCAAGCGCTGCCGTGTCCATCATGTCGCGGTCAAAAAGATAGGACCCGGTGAAGCGGTTGGTCAGATAGTAGTACCCGATCGCAGCAATGGTAATGTTGAGCTGTGTCGCATCAATGCCCGGGCGGAACTCGCCTGATTCTTCCCCTCTTTTCAGGATGTCGGAGACCAGATCCACGAGGCCGCGAGTCGCTTCTGGAAGTGTTTTGAGCCCTTTGAGGTGCTTGGCGCGGTGCAGGTTTTCGCTGTTCACGAGGGTGATGAATTCTGGGTTTTTCAGGTAATAAGTCCAAGTAAACCGCACCAGCTTTTCAAGTGCTTCGCTTGGGGCCATATCGTCTAGCTTCAGCCGCTTCTCAGCTTCACGAATTCCAAGATAGGCCTCTTCCAGCACTGCGCGAAACAGGTCCTCTTTGCTCCCGAAATAGTGGTAGATCATACGTTTGTTTGCATTGGCACGTTCGGCGATTTCGTCAACGCGGGCGCCGCCAAGTCCGCTTTTTGCAAACTCTTTTTTTGCTGCAACAAGGATTCGCGCCTTTGTGGCTTCTGCGTCTCTCTTGCGTTTCTTGGTGTTTGCTTCAGCCATGCTCTGCTCTTCCTTTTGCGGCGGGTTGGCGTTTTCAAAAAGGCAAAACGCTTTCAAAAATCGCCCTATGCAGCTCCTTTCAAATCGCCTCTTTGCGCCTCTCGCGTCAAGGGGCAACTGCGCCAGAGACTGGCAAACTGTTGAAATCTGCCCTGCGAGACGGGTTGACACGCCGTCATTTCGTGAAGTAACCAGTTAGTGCATTAAGCGCGACGCGGGGCGGTTGTCAGAGTGGTGTTTTGAGGCTGGGCTGGAGGCACTTCCTAGCGAAAACACGGTGGGCATCAGGCCGCACAGCGTTTTGCGAGATTTGAATGAAAAGGGAGGAAACCATGTCATTCATTAAGAAGTTCATTGAGCAGGAAACGATCAGCCGTCGTAACTTTCTTCTCGCCTCTGCCTATGGCGTGGGCGGTGTCGCTGCGTCCAGCATGCTGGGTGGCGTTGCGAGAGCGGCGATTTCTGATCCAACCGTTGCTTGGAGCTATCGCAACCGTACGAACCCGTACTGGAACGAGATTGTTTCCGGTGGCGAAGCGTTCATTGAGAGCCTCGGCAAGCCGAAGGAATTTCTAACACACCTGATCAACGAGGGGTCTTCTGAGAAGTCTCTGTCGGATGTGAAGGCATTGCTTTCCAAGACCAACGGCGAGCTTGCGCTTGCAATTGACACAAATGATGCGCCAAACGCACGCCCGATCGTCGAGGCCGTAGCGCAGGCGGGTGGCTATGTGTCCACCATTTGGAACAAAACAGACGATCTGCATCCTTGGGATTTTGGCGACAACTATGTCTCCCATATGACTTGGTCTGATGAAGGCCCTGCGGAGCAGACCGCGCGCATTCTGCTGGATGCCATGGGTGGCAAAGGTGGCGTTGTTCATCTTGGCGGCATCGCGTCCAACAACCCAGCGATCGAACGACTGCAAGGTCTGAAGAACGCGCTGAAAGACTATCCTGATGTGGAGCTTCTGGCAGCAGAGCCTGCGGATTGGGATACCCAGAAAGCCAATCAGGTGATGAGCGCCTTCCTGACCCGCTACGGTGATGAGATCAAAGGTGTGCACTGTGCCAATGACACCATTGCCTATGGTGTTCTGGAAGCCCTGCGTGCGGAAGGCATCGAGGACATGCCGATCGTGTCTTATGATGGCAACCCTCAGGCGGTTCAGCTGGTGGCAGAGAAGAAAATTCTCGCGACCGTCTTCACGAACCCGCATTGGGGTGGCGGCATCACAGCGGCACTGGCTTATCACGCGGCAATTGGCACGTTCAAACCGTCTGAAGAGCCCAATGCGCATCGCGAGTTCTACGGCCCGGCCGTGTTTGTCACGCCTGAAGATGCAGCGGCCTTCAAAGCCAACTACATCGACAGCGTGCCAAACTACGACTGGAAAGACTTCTGGGGTCCGACCAACGGTCAGATCGCCTATAAGTAAACTCCCTGGATGGGGTGGCGCTACGGCGTCATCCGATCTCTCCTCAGGCCACGCCGTAACTAGGCGTGCGTGGCCTGCCCTTTGTGGTCAGGGGATGGCCAAATTCTAATTTCTACACGGAGTGGGAACAGGTGGGCAGTGTGCTGACACGGAATGTTCTGATAAAATGGGCGCCATTGATCGTCCTGATCGTACTGGTGCTGTTTTTTGCGGCAATGGAGCCGCGCTTCTTTTCGCTGCGCAACTTTGCCAGGATCGGGATTTCGTCTGCACCTGCGCTCATGGTGGCGATTGGCGTAACTTTCATCATCATAATGGGGTCGATTGACCTGTCGATGGAGGGCACTGTTTCCGTTTGTGCGGTGGTGTTTGCCTTTGCGTTCATCGCCATGGGCGGGACATTGGCCTCGTTTGCCTGGTTGGCCCTGCCGCTTGCCTTGTTGGTGGGGGCGGTTGTCGGCCTGGTGAATGGGATGGTGCACGTCTGGTTGAAGATTCCCTCTTTCATGGCGTCGCTTGCGATGGGCTTTGTCGGCACCGGTTTTGCGTTGCTTTTGACGGGAGGGGATCGCGTCAGAGTGCAGGATGAGCTGTTCCGCTCACTGCTCACGGAGCGTTGGTTTGGCTTTCCAATCATGTGCTATGTCGCTCTGCTCTTCCTGCTGATCGGCTGGTTCATTCAGACCCGCACAACACTGGGCCGGAACTTCTACGCTGTTGGAGGAGGCGAAGAGTTGGCGCACGCCTCTGGTCTGAATGTGAACCGGGTGCGCATTCTGGGCTTTATGCTGGCGGGTGTCTTCTACGCTGTGGGGGCGTTGCTGGCAGTGGGTCGGATTGGTATCGCGGAAACCGCGACAGGCTCCAACTTCATGTTTGTTTCGATCACCTCAGTTGTGGTCGGGGGCACAGCACTTTGGGGCGGCATCGGTGGGGTGTGGAACACGCTGATCGGTGTGCTCATCGTGAACGTCATCAACAATGGAATGGTGGTGATTGGCCTGCCCGGATACGTCCAGGATGGCGTGCTGGGCCTGCTGGTTATCCTCGCGGTCGTGTTGTCCACCGACCGTAAGTCCGTCACCTTCGTGAAATAGGGGCCGGGATATGTACGAGCTTCAAAAAGTAGACAAGATCTTCCCTGGCGTGCATGCGCTCAAGGCGGTGGATTTTAAGATCGGGCGGGGCGAGATCGTCGGTCTGGTTGGGGAAAACGGCGCGGGCAAATCAACCTTGATGAAGGTGATCTATGGTGCCTATCAGCCTGATGGCGGTGATATCACCATCGACGGAACCAAAGTGCGCTTTCAAAATCCACGTCAGGCCATGGATCATGGTATTGGCATGGTGTTTCAAGAGCAGTCCCTGATCACCAATCTCACTGTGATGGAGAACATTTATCTGGGCTTTGAGCAGCAGTTTGTCAGCTTTGGCGTGATCAACTGGAAGGCCATGGCTGCAGCGGCGCGCCAACAGCTTGAAAAGGTGAAGCTGGATATTGATCCAGCAACCATCACTTCTGAGCTTTCATTCGCGCAACGCCAGTTGGTTGAACTTGCCAAAGTGTTGACCTTGGAAGAGCGCATTGATGGCGATCTGGTCATCTTGCTGGATGAGCCAACTTCAGTGCTGGCCAAGGAAGAGGTGGAACTGCTGTTCAGCCTCGTGCGTGAACTGACCAAACGGGCGTCGTTCATCTTTGTCAGCCACCGTATGGATGAGGTGCTGGATCTGTCTGACCGCATTTATGTGATGAAAGACGGCGAAGTGGTGGATGTGGTCACCCATGATGAGGCTGACGTCGATGCGATCCAGCATAAGATGGTCGGGCGCGACGTAGACAAGGAATACTACCGCGAGCAAAAACAAAAGCCCTATAAGGCTGACGCGCAGCCGCTGGTTTCCTTCAAGAATGTTTCACTGGAGCGGAAATACAGCGATATCTCGTTTGATCTGCATCCGGGCGAAGTGCTTTGTCTGGTGGGGACAGAAGGCTCTGGCCGCGAAGCCATTCTGAGAACTATTTTTGGCCTCGAAACACCGACGGAGGGGCAGGTTGCGCTGAAAGGCAGCGAAATAACCTCTTTCACGGCTAAGTCTGGCGTTGTGAATGGCGTTGGCTATATCCCGCGTGAACGCAAGATCGAGGGCATCGTTGCGGGCATGAACGTTTATGAAAACATGACCCTCAGCCAGATGGGTAACTATTCCAAATCAGGTGTCTTGAGCATCGGTGAGGAAAAAGCGCTTGCCCGAAAGTGGATTGAGCGTTTGGCGATCAAAACCCCGGATGTCTACAAGGACTGTGGCGGCCTTTCAGGTGGCAACCAGCAGAAGGTAGTTTTGGCGAAATGGCGCTCTGCCGGATCAGACATCATTCTGCTTGATCACCCCACACGTGGCTTGGACATTGGCGCAAAAGAAGATGTCTACGACATGGTGCGCGAGATGTCTGATGATGGCGTTGGGATCGTTTTGGTGGCGGACACGCTCGAAGAGGCCATTGGCCTCAGCCACACGATCATCGTGCTCAAAGACGGTGAGGCACAGAAACGTTTTGAGTGCAGCCCAGGAGACAAGCCGTCGCTCTATGACCTTGTCCACCACATGATCTGAGGATTTAAAGATGACTTCCAAGACGATGACAGCTGTCAACTTTGCGCGGATCAAACCGCATCTCCCCTGGATCACCCTGCTGGCGCTTGTGCTGATTGTGGGGATCGCCGATACCAATTTCTTGCGACCCGTAAATCTTGTGTCGATGGCTGCGGATATTGTGCCGCTGTTCATTATGGCGCTGGGCATGACCTTTGCGATTTACATCGGTGGCATTGATCTGTCGGCGCAATCGATTGCCAATATGACCACAGTGATCGCCACGCTTGCGTTGCCGAGCTACGGCATTGGCGCGGCGCTGATCTGTATTTTGGCCGGTTTGGCGATGGGCGCGGTCTCTGGCTATGTGACCACCAAGCTTCTTGTGCCGTCGTTTATTTCTACGCTGGCCGTGGGCGGCGTGGCCTTTTCGGCGGCGCAGTATATGTCCGGTCAGCGGGCCTTGTTCATGGATGCGACGATGCGTGACAGCACGTTTGGCTGGATGACGGGCGTGACTGCCGGCATTCCCCATGAGATTTTCATTGGTGGCGCGCTTGTCTTGGGCACATGGTTTCTGCAGTCTCGCACAACTTTTGGCCGCGCCTTGAAAGCTGTGGGCGCAGGTGAGCCTGCGGCGGTGGCCTCCGGATTGAATGTGACCCGTATCAAGATCATGGCCTTTGCGCTCTCTGCCGGGTTGGCCGCGATTGCGGGGCTGTTGTTTTCTGTCAAACTGTCTGGTGGCTCGCCAACGCTTGCCAATGGATTTTTGCTGCCGGCCATTGTGGCGGTCTTGGTCGGAGGCACTCCTCTGACTGGGGGTGTGGGCGGTGTGATCAACACGTTGATTGGCACGCTGATTGTGGCAGTGATCCGGTCCTCCATGCTCTACTTTGAGGTTGATGCCACCAAACAGCAGATGGTGTTTGGCCTGATCCTGATTGCGGCCATTGCTCTCACCATCGACCGCACCAAGTTGCGAGTGGTCAAATGACGGACGTGGCGTGCAACACGATGCGCGCCGCCGTCCTTACGGCGCCCGGCACCTTTGAACTTAGAGAGGTGCCGCGGCCCCTGGCGGGGCGCGATGAGGTGCTCATAAAGATCAGCCGTGTCGGGATCTGTGGCACGGATTTTCATATTTTCAATGGTCACTACGCCGCAGAAAACCTGCCGATGATCCCCGGGCATGAATTCACAGGTGAGGTTGCGGAATTGGGCGAGGGCGTGCGCGACCTCACTGTCGGGCAGCCTGTCGTGGTGGATATGAACATTGGTTGCGGTCGGTGTTTCTGGTGTCGGCGCAACGAGATCCTGAACTGCCCAGACATGCAGCAAATGGGCATCACAATGGATGGTGCTTTTTCTGAGTATCTCGCTGTGCCTGCACGGCTTGTGATCCCCGCTCCATCTGACATTCCGTCCGAAGTGCTGGCGCTGACGGAGCCTTTGGCCTGTGTCGTGCGCTGCGCGCGTAAGGCGAACATCACCTTTGGTCAGTCGGTGGTTGTACTTGGGGCAGGACCGATTGGTAACCTGCATGTGCAGCTTCTGCGCACGATTGGCGCAGCGCCAATCATTGTGGCGGATCTGTCTGAAGAGCGCGTGCAGATGGCGTTGGATGTGGGCGCAGATTTTGGCGTGACGGACCCGGATGCGCTGGAGTCTCTGGTGCGTGACAAAACGGCGGGACGTGGCGCGGATGTGGTGATTGAAAGTGTGGGTTTACCGGCACGGTATCGCCAAGCCACGCAGCTGATCCGAAAAGGCGGGCATATCGCGGCCTTCGGCATCACCGGCGCAGAGGAAGCGCTGGACCTGAACATCGTGGAAACGATCCTGCAGGAAAATTCCATCAAGGGATCGGTCGCCGGCATGGGGCAGGACATGCACGATGCGCTGACCCTGCTTGCTCATGCGCGCATCAAAACGGACCGGTTTACAGCCGCGTCTTTTGATTTGGAGGAGATCCAGCAGGCGTTTGACACCTTGTCGGAACGCCCGGGGGATCTAAAGACGCAAATTGTAATCTGATCGAAGAGTCTGGGAGGACCAAATGGGAAAGATCCTGATCATTTACGACAGCGAGAGCGACCGCAAATTCACCGCCTCAATGGTGCCGCTTGTGGAGGAGGGCATCAAACGTGTCGAGGGGATGGAGGTGCGTGTGCGCCATGTGGATGAGGCTGAAACAGAAGATGTATTTTGGGCCGACGGCATTGCGATTGGCTGCCCCACACATTTCGCGGGTATTTCCTGGAAAATGAAAAAATGGTGGGACACGCGGGTGGCGGACATCTGGTTCAAGACGGATGGTAAATTCGCGGTGCCTTTCACATCTGGCGGCTCGCTTGGTGGCGGTGGCGAATTGACCTGCAATGCGCTCAGCCTGATGATGATGAACATGGGCTATTTCGTTTTTGGGATCACCGATTATGTCGCCAAGAAAGAGAGCCTGCACTATGGCGCGGTTGTAGCCGGGGAACCCCGTGCCGATCATGCCAAAGAGGCCTGCCGTCGTGCGGGGCAACGATTGGCGGAGTGGGTTGGATACTACATGGATGGGCGCAAAGAGCTGCATCCGCTTGAGGCCAAATATCAACGTTTCTGGGAGCTTGCTGACTGATGACAAAAGTACGTCTTTTGGTGGAACTGGATGTGAAACCTGATCTTTCCGATGAGTTTGTGGCAATGTTTCGGGAGGAATTCATCGCCCGCTCGCGCACTGAAAAAGGGTGTGAGCAATACGAGCTTTGGCGTGACAGCACGTCGTCGAGCAAGATGACGATTGTTGAGGTCTGGAGCACGCAAGAAGATTTAGACACCCATCTCTCTCAAGACTGGTTCGCGATTTGGGGCCCCAAATTGGAAGCGATGCAGGCGACACCACTGGTTGTGCGCACGCTTTCCTCTATTGATGACTAACACCTGACGTCCGGCCACCGTTTCTGGACGCTCTACAGACTGAGGACACTATGGACAATTCCAACTCAATCCTGACGCCACCAAGCGCACCGCGCGACTTTGGCTTTTTTCTTGATGGCGCAGTTGTGCCAGCGGGCGAGCGAGATGTTTTTGAACGCAGCTCACCGGGACACGGTGTGCCAGTATCGCGCGTTCCGCGTTGTAGCGAAGCGGATTTGAACGCCGCGGTTGCCTCTGCGCGCAAAGCGTTTGATGATCGCCGCTGGGCCGGTCTGTCAGGGGCGGATCGTGCGGCTGTTCTGTTGAAAGCCGCCGAGTTGGTCCGCGCACGTGCTGAGGAAATCGCCTATTGGGAAACGCTCGAAAACGGCAAGCCGATTTCTCAGGCCCGCGCCGAGGTTGGTGGCTGCATCGGCATGTTCGAGTTTGCGGCAGGTCTTGCACGCGGGCTGCATGGGGACAGCTTCAACAACTCTGGTGATGGCGCGATGGGCATTGTGACCCGCGAGCCTATCGGGGTTGTTGGACTGATCACGCCATGGAATTTCCCATTCCTGATTTTGTGTGAGCGCGTGCCTTACATCCTCGCGTCTGGCTGTACCATCGTGGCCAAGCCTTCTGAGGTGACGGCGGTGACCACCCTGATGCTGGCGGAAATCATGTCTGAGGCTGGTCTGCCGGATGGGGTGTTCAATGTGGTCACTGGTTCTGGCAGTGTGATTGGCCAAAAACTGGCAGAGCATATGGATGTGGATATGCTGTCTTTTACAGGGTCGACTGCTGTGGGGCGCTCTGTTGTGGAAGCCTCTGGCAAGAGCAATTTCAAGAAGCTGGGCCTCGAACTTGGCGGCAAAAACCCGCAGATTGTTTTTGCCGATGCGGATCTGGATGATGCGGCAGATGGTGTAGCCTTTGGCATCGCGTTTAACACAGGCCAGTGCTGTGTGTCTGGCTCGCGCCTGTTGGTCGAGCGGTCGGTGGCAGATGAGTTTGCTCAGAAAGTGGCTGACAAGCTGCGCAAAGTGCGCGTTGGTGATCCGCTGGATGAGACCACGCAGGCCGGGGCCATCACGACGGATGCGCAAAATCGCACCATTCTGTCCTATATCGCGAAAGGTCAGGAAGAGGGCGCAACGCTGGTTTCCGGCGGTGGCACACCAGAGATTTCTGGGGGTCAGTACATAGAGCCGACAGTGTTCACCAATGTCACCCAAGACATGGCGATCGCGAGCGAAGAGATCTTTGGCCCGGTGCTTTGTGTGATGCCTTTTGACGACATCGAGGACGCCATCGCGATTGCAAACGACACAGAATATGGTTTGGCTGCAAGCGTATGGAGCAAAAACATCGACAAAGCGATGACGGTTTCGCGCCGCGTACAGGCCGGGCGTTTCTGGGTGAACACCACATTGGCCGGTGGCCCGGAACTGCCAATTGGTGGTTTTAAAGCCTCTGGTTGGGGCCGCGAAGCGGGGATGCATGGCGTAGAAGAATACACGCAGCTGAAATCGATCCATATTGAGTTTGGCAAGCGCAGCCATTGGATCGAATGATCGCTAACGGCGGTATGTGATCTTTGCATAAACATGGCATCTCGCCGCGCGTTTGTGCGGCGAGATGAAAGAAAAAAGACGGCAAATGGGGGCCACGATGGCACAAGTTGGATATGACTACGTGATCGTTGGGGGCGGTTCGGCAGGCTGTGTGCTGGCCAACCGACTGAGTGAAGACAGTGCGGTGCGTGTTCTGCTGCTTGAGGCGGGCGGCAAAGACAATCATCCGCTGATCCATATGCCCGTAGGGTTTGCCAAAATGACTGATGGCCCGCATACGTGGGGGTTCAATACGGTGCCGCAGGTGCATGCGAACAACCGCGAAATCCCCTATGCGCAAGCGCGCGTGATCGGCGGCGGCAGCTCGATCAATGCAGAGGTTTTTACCCGCGGCCACCCGGTGGATTATGATCGCTGGGCCAATGACGAGGGATGTGACGGCTGGTCGTTTGATGAGATCAAAAAGTACTTCATCCGATCAGAACGCAACGCCATCTTGTCTGGGGATTGGCATGGCACCGAGGGGCCTCTGGGAGTGTCAAACATCAACGCGCCGCAGGAAATGACCCGTGCCTTTGTGCGGTCTGCGCAGGAAGCGGGGTTGCCCTATAACCCAGATTTCAATGGCCCAGTGCAAGAAGGTGCAGGCGTCTATCAGGCGACGATCTGGAACAATAAGCGTTGCTCGGCAGCTGTTGGCTATCTCAAACCCGTTCTTGGGCGCGCCAATCTGACCGTCGAAACCGGTTGTCAGGTGCATCGCGTAGTGATTGCCGGGTCACGGGCAACCGGCGTTGAGTATGTCCGCAATGGTCAGAAAACTCTGGCATGTGCTGAGCAAGAGGTGCTGGTCACCTCCGGTGCCATTGGCTCACCCAAACTGCTGCAGCTTTCAGGTATAGGCCCTGCGGATCACCTGCGCGATGTGGATGTGGACGTGGTGCATGACCTGCCTGGGGTGGGGGAAAACCTGACGGACCATTTCGGCATTGATATTGTTGCCGAGCTGAATGGCCACCAAAGCCTCGACAAATACAGCAAGCCGCATTGGGCGCTTTGGGCGGGGATGCAGTATTACCTGTTTGGTTCCGGACCTGTGGCCTCCAACGTGGTTGAAGGTGGTGCGTTTTGGTATGGAGATAAGGCGGCTAAGGTGCCAGATCTTCAGTTCCACTTCTTGGCGGGGGCTGGGGCAGAGGCTGGAGTGCCAAGCGTGCCCAAAGGAAGCTCTGGCATTACGCTGAATTCCTACACTTTGCGCCCCAAGGCCCGCGGAACGGTGCGCTTGCGTTCCAACGATGTGGCGGACCTGCCTTTGGTGGATCCCAATTTCCTCGGCCATCCTGATGATCTTGCGATCTCGGTGGAAGGCGTCAAACATTCAATTGAAATTTTCAACCAGCCAAGTTTGCAGAAATACATTCGCAAGATCCGTTTCCCGGATGACTCTGTCAAAACGCAGGCGGACTATGAGGCCTACGCCCGCCAGTATGGTCGCACCTCTTATCACCCGACCTGTACCTGCAAGATGGGTGTTGATGAGATGGCTGTGGTCGATCCGCAGTTGCGGGTTCATGGCATCGATGGGTTGCGTGTGTGTGACAGCTCGGCGATGCCGAGCCTTATCGGATCCAACACCAATGCCCCGACCATCATGATGGCGGAAAAGGCAGCGGATATGATCCGTGGAAACCACTGAAATCTGAGCGCTTTGCCGCGACGGCATGCAAAAAAATAAGAAAGGCGGTGCAGCAAAGCTGCATCGCCTTTTTGCTGTTCAGAGGGGCCTGAACGCATTCAAAAAAGGCCCGCCACATTGGCGAGCCTCACGTTTTGATTTTTTCCTGATCGCTGTGTGCCGCCTGAAAGGGCGACACTTGCCTTAGGGCAGGCTTAGTCCCAGTCTGGCGCCCAAGGTACGAGATCAGATGTCACAATGCGGAAACCTGTCTGGGTCATGGCATCAATGCGCGCCATATCGATGTTGGACAGCGTGAAATCCATCACGTCAAAATTGGCTTCGATATTTGCACGTTTGGTCGACATTGTGTTGATCGACACGCCCTTCTGCAGGATCCAGCGCAGCACGACCTGTGCGGCGGATTTTTGGTAGGCGGCTCCGATCTCCGCAAAGATCGCATGTTTGAAAACCTCTCCACGCGCCACTGAACAGTATGACGATAGGGGGATTCCGGTCTCACTCGCAGCGGCGAGCAGAATGTCCTGATTGAGCAACGGGTGAAACTCGACCTGATTGGTGACGATCGGCGTCTCAATGATCTGAGTCGCATCTCGCATCATTTTGGCGGTGTAGTTGGAAACACCAATGTTGCGCGCAAGCCCTGCCTCATGGGCTTTTTCCAGAAGCTTAAGTGACGGAGCGATGTCGCCATCCGCAGGGGGCCAATGGAGCAGCAGCACATCCACATAGTCCAGTTGCAGCTTTTTCAGGCTCTCTTCTACGGATAGCAAAAAGGCCTCTGCGGTGAAATTGTCTGGATGCACTTTGGTGGTGATGCAAATCTCATCGCGTTTGAAACCCAATTCGGCAAGCGCTGATCCGGTTTCTTCTTCGTTTCCATACATTTGCGCGGTGTCAAATGAGCGATACCCAACTTCCGCAGCATGTACCATCGCGTTGCGCAGTTCTTCTCCTGTGAGTGGAAATGTGCCAAACGTGCGCTGATTGGTTCCTTGAAAATAGATATTCATGAAGGGCCTCCCTAACAGATTTGCAAGTAACCTAATGGTTACTTATGGTCTCGTCAAACCAAACTGTCTCCGGATTTAAGGTTGATTTTTGTTGTCTAATTTGCCATGAATTGATGTAACCAGTTAGTTACATATGAGAGTCGAATGACCAAGCTTATGACAGCGCGCGAGGCGGCAAACCTAATTCCGGACGAGGCAGTCCTTGCTGTAAATTCCTCTTCAGGTCTGTGTTGCCCTGATGCGCTTCTGCAAGGCTTGGGAGAGAGGTTCGATGAAGAGGCTGCACCCAAAAATCTGACGTCTATTCATCCGATTGCTGCTGGCGACATGTTTGGCACGAAGGGTGTGGACCATATTGCCAAGCCCGGCCTGCTGAGCAGGATCATTGGTGGCTCATATCCGTCCGGACCTTCCAAAGCGGAGCCGCCCAAGATTTGGCAAATGATCACGGCGGAGCAAGTTCGGGCCTATAACGTGCCATCGGGCATTATTTTTGACATGCTGCGCGAGGCAGCCGCCAAACGCCCCGGTGTGCTGACCAAGGTTGGCATGGAAACCTTTGTCGATCCAGATATCGAAGGCTGCGCAATGAATGGCGCAGCGCGCGAAGAGGCGATTGTGGAGCGCAAGAGCTTTGATGGCGAAGACTGGCTCTACTTCAAAGCCATTGCGCCAAATGTTGCGATGATCCGGGCCACCACCGCAGACGAAAAAGGCAATCTGAGTTTTGAGCAGGAAGGCGCGTATCTGGGCGCGATGGAGATGGCACTGGCTGTTCGCAACAATGGCGGTGTGGTGATTGCACAGGTCAAGCGTGTCGGTGCTGCCGGGTCCATCCGCCCTCACGATGTGCATGTCCCTGGAATTCTGGTGGACGTGATTGTTGAGGCGCCAGACCAGCTTCAGACAACTGCGACGGAATATGATCCTGCGATTTCAGGGGAACTTATCCGCCCACTCGATAGCTTCCGCACTGCCGAGTTTAATGTGGGCAAGGTGATTGCGCGCCGTGTGGCCCAAGAGCTCAAAGATGGTTGGGCGGTGAACATCGGTTTTGGTATTTCCGCCAATGTGCCGCGCATCATGGTCGAAGAAGGGCTGCATGGCTCCGTGACCTGGATGATTGAACAGGGCGCTGTTGGCGGCATTCCGCTTCTGGATTTCAAGTTCGGCTGCTCTGCCAATGCCGAAGCCTTTGTCGCATCACCGCATCAGTTCTGCTATTTCCAGGCGGGTGGTTTTGATGCCTCTCTCCTGTCATTTCTCGAAGTGGACAAGCACGGCTCGGTCAATGTTTCGCGCTTGTCAGCGATCCCGCACCGCACCGCAGGTTCCGGTGGTTTTGTCGACATCACGACACGCGCGCGCAAGATTGTGTTCTCTGGTAACTTCAATGCCGGTGCGAAGATGAGCATCGAAGAGGGGCAGCTGAAGATCCATCAGGAGGGCAAGGTCGCCAAGTTCGTGAATGAAGTGGATCAAATTTCCTTCTCTGGCAAAAAGGCGCGGGCACAGGGGCAGGACATCACCTATGTCACCGAGCGCTGCGTGATCCGCCTGACGGATCAGGGGCTGATGGTCACTGAAATCGCGCCGGGTATTGATTTGCAACGTGATGTTCTGGATCAGGCTGCAACGCCGCTGTTGGTCGCGGACGATCTTAAAACCATGGATGCCGCACTGTTTGATCCGGCATTGATGGGGCTGACCCTGGCCGCAGAAGGATGAGTTTCCTCCGGCTCGAAATCGCTGAGGGGATCGCGCATCTGACCTTGGTGCGTCCAGAGCGGTTAAACGCTCTGACCCAGGAAATGATGGATGATCTTCTGACGGTCTGTCGCCAGATTGAACGCGCTGAGGACGCGCATGTCGTGATCCTCAGTGGTGAAGGGCGTGCATTTTGTGCTGGGGGAGATATTGATGCCTGGTCGGATTTGTCAGCGCAGGATTTCTCGCGCCACTGGTTGCGCGATGGGCATCAGGCGCTCGACGCATTGGCGCGTTTGCGCCAACCTGTGATTGCCGTCCTCAATGGCCATGCGCTTGGCGGAGGTCTTGAACTGGCCGCCTGTGCCGATCTGCGTATTGCTGAGGAACACATTCGCATAGGCCAGCCAGAGCCGGGGCTGGGCGTGATACCGGGATGGTCCGGGACGCAGCGTGCTGCGCGCCGCTTTGGTGCGCAGGTCTTGAGGCGCATGGCGCTCTTTGGGGAAATTTTTACGGCACAGCAGGCACTTGAAATCGGGTTGGTGGATCAGCTTGCCCCAAGCGGTGATGGGCTCACACAGGCTCGCGCATTGGCGGGGACACTGCGCCATCGCGGCCCAGTTGCCACAGAACTCGCCAAGATGATGATCAATGCCGCCGAAGGCGAAGAGCGGGAGCGGGTGATCGATGCGTTTGCGGGGCGTATCGCGGCCTCTCAGCCTGAACTTCAGCGGGGCCTTGACGCCTTCAAGGTGCGCCGCAAACCCGATTTCTGGGAGCGCTGAGCACGGCGAAACACACCACAGTATTTGACAAATCGGGAGGAAAGCATGATCCGTCACCTTGTCCACCTGCGCTTTCGCGCGGATGTTACGCAGACACAGAAAAACGCCCTATACGAAGAGTTGGCTGGGCTATCGAACCACATTTCTGGGATTGTTGATTTTCAACACCGCAAAAATGTTTCTGTTGAAACGCCTCTGGTGCGGGATTTCCTCGATATGTTCTGGTTTGATTTTGCCGATACGGCAACACGAGATCTGTATCTTGAGGACAGCCAGCATCAGGCGATAGGCGCCAAAATTGTGGCGTGCCTTGAAGGTGGCGCGGACGGCGTATTTGTCTGCGACATCGCGCTATGATGCCAAACGCTTCGTTTCTGACTTCGCTGTTTGAAGCAGCGGTTGATGCGGCCGATCCGATGTCTGCGCTACGCCCTCACGTGCCTGCCCCGCCAAAGGGCCGCACTGTGGTGATCGGTGCAGGCAAGGGGGCGGCCCAATTGGCCAGCGCGTTTGAAACGCTTTGGGACGAGGCAGGACATGGGCCACTGTCCGGCGTTGTGGTTACGCGATATGGCTATGCAACGCCCTGCAAATACATAGAAGTTCTAGAAGCGGCTCATCCGGTGCCTGACGAAGCAGGGCTGCACGCGACAAAGGCGCTGTTTGAGTCCGTTGAGGATCTTGGTCCCGACGATCTGGTTGTGGCACTGATTTGCGGAGGCGGTTCGTCCCTTTTACCGTGCCCGCCCAGTGGGCTGACCTTGGCCGATGAGCAAGGTCTGAACGAGGCATTGCTGGCGTCGGGTGCCCCCATTTCGGCCATGAACGCCATTCGCAAACATGTCAGCGGCATTAAGGGTGGGCGACTTGCCGCAGCGGCCTTCCCGGCCCGGGTGGTGAGCTTGGTCGTGTCTGATGTGCCCGGCGATGATCCGGCGCAGGTGGCGTCTGGGCCGACGGTGCCCGATGATGTTAGCCAAGCGACCGCGCTAGATCTGATAAGCAGCCATGCCATTGATCTGCCTGATCACATCTTGCGTCATATTGCCAGCGATCAGGCGCGGGCCCCGGCTTCTGACGCGCTGGAATTCCAAAAGAATTCAGTCACGGTGATCGCCTCTGCGGATCTGTCACTGAAAGCGGCTGCACAGGTGGCCGAAGCTGCGGGCATTCCAGCTGTGATCCTTTCGGATGCGATGGAAGGCGAGGCGCGCGAAGTGGCCAAGGTTCATGCGGCGATGGCACGTGATGTCGTGCATCGCGCGCGTCCCTTCACCGCACCTGTGGTTTTGTTGTCGGGCGGTGAAACCACAGTGACCTTGCGGGGCAGCGGAGGAAAAGGCGGGCGCAACAGCGAGTTCCTTTTGTCGTTTGCCAAAGAGGTTGACGGGCTTTCAGGGATCTGCGCAATGGCCGCGGACACCGATGGCATTGATGGCTCGGAAGACAACGCAGGCGCGTTTGCTGATGGCACCTCCGCGGCCCGTATGCGCGCAGCAGGACGCGACCCTGCTGCAGATCTGGCTGCGAACAACGCCTATTGCGCTTTTGAAGCGGTTGCGGACCTTTATGTTCCCGGTCCCACGGGGACGAATGTCAATGATTTCAGAGCCATACTACTGAAGCCCTGACAGAGTAGAGCGCCATGGCGACCCAAATATGAGATGCGCCAATGGTCTGGCCCCGTCGAATTTTCAGCGAGGCCGGACCAACGTTGAGCCTGAGGTGTGTTGCACCTGCGTTTTTTTAGACCTCGATAAGCCCGCGATCTGCTAGGGTTTTCCAAAGCGCATCTGGGATTTCGGTATTGAACCAGTTGATGTTCTGCTCGACGTGCTGGCGAGATTGCGCCCCCATCACGACAGCGGAGATTTGAGCGTGGCGCAGTGGAAATTGGATCGCCGCTGCTGCCAGTGGCACATCAAATTCGTCACAGACCGTGCGCAATTTCTCTGCCTTTTCAATCATGTCGGCTGGTGCTTCGGCATAGTTATAGCGTCGTATTTCTCCGGGTTTGGAGACAAGTATGCCAGAGTTGAAAACGCCGCCCACAACCAAAGCCACATCCCGCTGTTTTGCTAAGGGTAGGAAATCGCGCAATGCGTCCTGATCCAGAAGAGAGTAGCGACCCGCCAGCAGGCAACAATCCAGATCGGTTTCCTCTAGTGAATCTCGGATCACTTCCCACTCATTCACCCCCAGGCCAAAGCCTTTGATGTTGCCGTTGCGCTTGAGCTCGTTAAGGGCATTGAACCCGCCGCCATAAGTCAGGTCCCGCCAATGCAGATCGTGACGCTCTGCATGGGTGGTGCGACCGATGTCGTGCACATATAACAAATCGATCTCCGGGAAGCCGAACCGTTGTTGGCTGTCCTCAAAACTGCGCATGATGGCATCATAAGTGTAGTCAAAAACCTCAGCAAACCGCATGCCATTGCCCCAACCCGGATCTTTCGGATTCTTGGGGGGCAGAGGCGGTAGCGGAGCGCCGGCACGCTCGGATTTCATCAGGCGCCCAACCTTGGTGGACAAAACGGTGTCCGTGCGCTCAAAATCAACTTCGCGCAGTTTTTGGCCGATCACATGTTCGGAGCGCCCCAGCCCATACATTGGTGCGGTGTCGAAGTATCGAATGCCTGCGTCCCATGCCGCATCCAAGGCGTCTGTGGCCTCTGGTGTGGAAACCTGAGTAAACATGCCACCCAAGGGCGCGCCACCGAATCCGAGCGCCGTGACTGACAAACCCGTATTGCCCAATCTGACTTTGCTGTCTGCTTTCATAGTCTTTCCTTTGAAATTGGCGCAGGAACGGTGTTGATCGTTCCTACGTTTCTCGTTCAACCGGTGGCTTGTGGGCGCTAGCCTTTGCCCCCGCTGCGCGCTTTAACAAAGCTGTCAAACCCGACCGCAACGACAATGATGAAACCGACAATGATCAGTTGCCAGTAGGATTGAATGTTCAGCATCACAAGTCCATTGATCAGCACACCAATGGTCAAGGCGCCGATGATTGTCCCTGCGATTGTGCCGATGCCGCCAAACAGGCTGGTGCCGCCAATCACCACTGATGCAATGACCCGCAGCTCATAGGACATGCCCGCTGTCGCCTCCGCGGAGTTCAGGCGCGCGGTCAGGATAAACCCCGCCAACCCAGCGAGCACACCAATCATGATGTAAACGCCCATCAGAGTTTTTTCGACATTGATGCCGGCAAGATTGGCTGCCTCTTCATTGCCGCCAACCGCATAAACATGGCGTCCAAAGTTGGTGAATTTCAACGTCAGCGCTGCTGCAGAGGCGATCAGAACAAAGAAGATAGCAGGAACGGGTATTCCCAAAATATCGCCACGGCCAAAAGAGCGATAAACACCATCAAAGCCACTGATTGGACCCCCGTCTCCGATCAGCAGTGTCAATCCGCGATAGATCGACATTCCGCCCAATGTCACAACAAAAGCCGGGATTTTGAAATGCGCGATGGCGTACCCTTGTATGCATCCAGCGAACAGACCCACACCCAGTGCGGTTGCCAGCGCCAAACCCCAGCCATATCCAGCCTCCGCGGCACCAAATCCGCCGCCGCCTCCCCCGGTCGCGACCCACGCTGCCGACATGCCACACAGGGCAAGCAACGATCCGACTGACAAGTCGATACCGGCTGTCAGGATGACAAAGGTCATGCCCACGGCCAAGAGACCGTAAATAGAGACTTCCGTTAGGATATTGAGCATGTTTCGCGTCGACAGAAAACGATCATTGGCGATGCCGAAGCCGATCACCAGAATGATCAGAAAGATCAGTGGAGCAAACTTCGCAAACAGCGCCCAATAGTCTGTTTTTTTCTCCGCATTTTTGTAGTTCGCATTTGCTTGACTTGCCGAACTCATAACACTCCTCCTTCGTGTACTTAGTTGGCGACAGCCAGAGTCAGATCCTCTGACGCGCCTGTTTGACTGAGGATCGAGGGCGACATGTATCGCATCAGCTGTTCCTCATTGGCTTCGGTTTGATGGAATTCTCCCGTCAAGCGCCCCTCGCAGAAGGTATAAATCCTGTCGCTCACACTCAGAATCTCGGGCAGTTCTGATGAGATGACGATGACGGCCACACCAGACTTCGCCATTTCGAAAAGCAGCCTGTGCACTTCGACCTTGGCGCCGATATCAACGCCACGGGTTGGTTCATCCACAATCAGAACCTTGGGGTTGGTCGCCATCCAGCGCGCCAGTAGAAGCTTCTGCTGATTGCCGCCTGAAAGGGTTTTGATGGGTTGGTCTTTGTTGGCGAGTCTCACGTTCAACGCATCAATGTAGCTATCCACGAGCGCGTTTTCCGCCTTTTCGTTGATGAAGCCGTTTGAAGAGATGCGCCCCAAGTTCGAAACAGAAACATTGTGCTTGCAAGACAGGTCGAGAAACAGACCCTGCGCCTTTCGATCTTCGGGCACCAGGGCAATACCTGCTTTAATGGCGTCGAGGCTGTTTTGAATTGAGACAGGTTCACCGTTGATCCGAATGTCACCGGTTGTTCCGAGGGGGGCACCAAACAGTGTTCGGGCCAGATCCGTGCGGCCAGCCCCGACCAGTCCTGCAAGGCCGACAATCTCTCCCGCTGCTGCAGTCATGGAAATTTTCTTGAGCACAACTGCTGCGGCAGCCAATGAGGATTGGTTTGTAAGGTTCTCAATCTCAAGCACCACATCGCCCGGTGCCTGACTCGCGCGGCGCTCAAACAGGCTTTCCATTGAGCGCCCGACCATCATTGAGATGATTTGATCTTCGTCTACGTCATCTACACGCCCGGACGTGATAAATTGTCCGTCGCGCAAAATCGTGTATCGATCACAGCATTCGAACACTTCGTTCAAGCGGTGGGTCACGATGATGACCGAAACGCCCTCTGCTTTCAGGTCGGCGATGATGCTTTGAAGTTGTTCGATTTCTCGGCGACTGAGCGCGGCAGTTGGTTCGTCCATGATGATGAGCTTGGCGTCCATCGTCAGCGCCCGTGCGATTTCCACTAGCTGTTGTTCGCCCACGCTCAAGTCGCGCACTTTGGTGGCGGGATTCATCTCGATGCCCAGTTTGTCTGTCACCGCCTTGGCCGCTTTGCGCATGGCTGAATGATCAATGAAAAAGCCGCCCGAATGCACCTCTCGTCCTGCAAAAATATTGTCGGCGATCGACATGTCAGGAAAGAGTGTGAATTCTTGGTAGATTGTTGCGATCCCAGCTTCTTGGGCGTCTTGCGGTGTGTGAAAATGCTGGACTTGGCCATCAAATTCAATGGTGCCTGTATCGGCCGGTTGCGCACCGGACAGGATCTTTAGCAGGGTCGACTTGCCTGCACCGTTTTCCCCTAAGAGCGCGTGAACTTCACCCTTTCCAACGGACAGGTTCACGCCATCCAATGCAACGACACCTGGAAAAAACTTACCTATGCCTTTGAGTTTAATCATTTCCCCTCCCCAGCAGATCTTTCGTCGTCGGCAGGAAACGGAGGCCCGTTTCCTGCCATCGTCAAACTACTGCGCGATCTCGCTGTAGCGTTCTGCTTCGGTGATGTTGGATTGATCGATCGGTTTTGGATTGATCAGTTGGATTTGTGTGTCTGGTGTCGCGCCGGTGGTCACAAATGCTTTTAAGACTTCGACGGCCGTTGCGGCTTGGAGCCCGGGCCATTGATCAACGGTTGCAGAAAATCCGCCTTCGGCGGTGCCTGCTTTGACGGCTTGTAGCGTGTTGGGCGCAGCGTCAAAGGTAATATGGGGCAATGAATTGCGCAGACCGAACTGATCCACCGCTTCCAATGCGCCAAAGCCCATAGCGTCTGACGCAGAGACAACAACAGTGGGGTAGTCCTCCGGATCGAGTCCAGCCATGATCGTTTCGGTCACACGGAAGGCTTCATCGCGCAGCCAATTCGCAGTTTGCTCGGCAGCGAAAACGTATTTGTCATCACCATCCAATTCTTCATGAAGACCTTTGTTGCGGTCAATTGCTGGGCTCGAGCCCGGGCGGCCGCGCAAGTACAGGATGCGTGCGCCATCGGGAAAGTTCTCTTTGACCCAGCGGCCTTGCGCGCGTCCGCCTTCCACGTTGTCAGCACCGATATGCGCCAGGATGCCGTCTACACCGTCGACGCGACGATCAATTGTGACCACCGGAATGCCCTCTTGAATGGCTTCTTCTATGGCGGGGGCGAGGGCATTTACATCAATTGGGCTGATGATGATGCCGTCGACTTCCAAGGTGATCGCGCGTTCGATATGGGCCGATTGAACGTTTGAGTCACCTTCGCCGTCTGCTTCGATGATAGTGATTTCATGCTCTTCGCCAGCCGCGTTCAGTGCTTGCTGCATATAGACAAAAAACGGTTCACGCGCCGTCGGCAAAGTGGTCATAAACCGAAGCTCTTCGGCAAGTGCTGATGTTGATGCAATCGACATCGTTGCAGCCACGGCAAAGACCGCAGATTTCAGTGCAGTTTTAAGTTTCATTTTTTCCTCCCTAGATCAGAAACTCAATTTGGATTGGAGTTCACATCCGCGATGCAGACCATTTTGCTTTGTAGAAATGCATCGAGACCTTCTTCGCCGCCTTCGCGGCCTAGACCTGAGTGCTTCATTCCCCCAAATGGAATTTCTGCAGTCGAGATCAGTCCTGTGTTGACGCCCATCACGCCACTATCCAACGCCTCTGACACGCGCCAAATTCGAGCGTTGTCGCGGGTGAAGAAGTAGGCTGAGAGACCGTATTCCGTATTGTTCGCAATCCGGATTGCGTCGGTTTCAGTTTCGAACTTTAGGACAGGCGCGATGGGGCCGAAAATTTCTTCAGTGCAAACGCGCTGGCCTTCTGTGACATCCACGAGCACTGCGGGCGCTACAAAGGCTGAGGTATCTTCAAACTCTGGTCTGTCATTGAGAATGCGTGCTCCGCCTGCAACCGCGTCTTGGAGAATGTCGCGAACACCCGCCGCGGCACGACGATCCACAAGCGGCCCCAGATCGGTTTCAAGGTCAAACCCATCCCCGATTTTCAGTTGCGACGTTCGCTCGGCAAAGCGTGCAACAAACTGATCATAGATGCCACTTTGAACCAGCACACGGTTGGCACAGACACAGGTTTGCCCGGCATTTCTGAACTTGGATTGAATGGCACTCTCAACAGCGGTTTCAATGTCAGCGTCGTCAAACACAATCAGCGGGGCGTTGCCGCCAAGTTCCAGTGACACATGTTTCAAACCGCGTGCGGATTTTTCATAAAGTGTCCGCCCGACAGAGGTTGAGCCTGTGAAAGTGACTTTGCTCACTTTGGGATGTTCGATCAGCGCCGGGCCGATCTCTGCCGCGGATCCGGTGATCACATTGACCACACCGGCGGGCACACCTGCCATTTCAGCGATTTTGGCCACAGCCATGGCTGACAGAGGGGTTTGTGATGCGGGTTTCACAACAACAGAACAGCCCGCCGCCAACGCTGGCGCCAGTTTGCGCCCCATCATGCCCGCAGGAAAATTCCACGGTGTGATAATCGCTACCACGCCAATGGGCTGACGCATGACCAAAAACCGCTTGTCCGGGTCGGGTGTTGGCACGACCTTGCCGTAGGCTCGCCGAATTTCTGCTGCGTACCATTCAAAAAATGAAGCCGTGAACAGGATCTCATTGATGCCTTCGCGCAATGGCTTGCCCTGCTCGGCGGTTAGAATTGCGCCGAGGTCTTCAGAGTGTTCAACCAAAAGGTGGTACATCTTCATCAGAATGTCGGCGCGCACCTTTGCGGTTAACGTCTTCCAGCTGTCAAAGGCTGCGGCTGCGGCGTCCACTGCGGCATCGGTTTCTGCAGCGCCCAACTTGGGCACCTGTGCGATAATTTGGCCCGTTGAGGGGTTCTCAACCGAGATCGCCGAAGCACTCGCGCTGATCCATCGTCCGTCAATCAGGCATTCCGGTGCCAGCAGCTCAGGTGTCTTTAGCCTGGCTTTCAGTTCTTCAAATCCGTTCATGATCATCTCTTTAGGCTTCTGCCGTGTCCCACACAGAGGAGACGCCAGCCTCAAAAGCGGCGTATTTTTCGACCTGTCCTTCATCGAAATTGAAGCCAAGACCGGGGGTTTGCGGCAGCAGAACATCGCCGTTTTCAAACGTCAGCTGCGTGTCGATGAGCTCGCGGAAGTTCAGAACCTCTGAGTCGACAAAAAATTCGACATACTGCGCAGATGTGGATGCTGCGACGGTATGAATATGCACGTCGTGGAACCAATGCGGGTTGGTGGTAATCCCATAAGAGGCAGCGGTATCTGTGATCCGGCGCCATTCGGTGATGCCGCCACAGACGCAGGCGTCATGTTGAAGAATGGAAATAACATCTCGGTCCATAAGATCCTTCATCCGCCAGCGGCCTGCTTCGATTTCACCAGTGGCAATTGGGATGCTGGTCAGGCGCCCCAACCTGGCATGGTTGTCGATGTCATCTGGTAGAAAAGGCTCTTCGATCCATTCGGGATGATAGGGCTCATATGCTTTGCAGTGCGCTTCGGCCGTGCGCAGATCCGTCCAAGCGTTGTTGGCATCCAGCATCAACGGGATATTGGGGCCAATGGCCTCTCGCGCTGCGGCAACACGTGCGGCTTCCTCAGCCACGCCAAACTTTCCGACCTTGATTTTGACGGCTTTGAAGCCGGCTTTGACGTAGTCAGAAACTTCGCCTGCGAGGTCAGCAGGTGTCTTGCCCTCTACATAATATCCCCCAGAGGCGTAGGCCGGAACGCGATCCAGTGCGTCGGCGCCCATGTATTGATAAAGTGGCAGCCCAACGTTGCGCGCGTTCAGGTCCCAAAGGGCAATGTCAATACAGGACAGCGCGCGCATAACGCTGCCAGTCCGTCCGTGCAGCAGGCCTTCCCGGTACATTTCTGTCCACAAGCCCGTTGTGCGCAGGCTGTTCTGGCCCAAGACGACCGGAGCGAGCAGATCAATCACCGCACGCTGCACCAATTGTCCACAGCGGTGGCCTGCATAGCAAAACCCGATACCCGAATTGCCCGTGTCGTCGGTCACTTTCACGAGCACGTATTCCCGGTTGGTGACCACACGTGACGAAAGTGAAGTTACGTTGTTCAGAGGCACTCGGGACAGCGAGGCCTCCACCTTCTTGATAATCGCCATATTGGCTTCTCCTTCTCGACGTCACTCGCTTGAGTGTTATTTTAGCAGGTCAGCAGGTTGTCAGACAAATTAGATGTTGGTCTAGTTACCTGACAAATTTTTTTGCGTCAAGCTTGGATTATTGAAGTTGTTTCGCTACCTCTTTAGGAGCGGAGTCGATGTGGGTGACAATTGCCCGGTCGCAAACTTTGGAAGAAAAATGAAAACGCTAGAAACAAAGGTTGTCGCGGCTTTGTCGCTGCCGCAGCAGATTGCAAAGATTTTGTCAGACCAAATTTTGGGCGGTGAGCTCAAACCGGGTGAAGGTTTGCCAACAGAAAAAAGCCTGGCTCAGACCTTCAATGTAAGTCGAGCGGTGGTGCGCGAAGCGATCTCCAGTCTCAAATTTGAGGGGCTTGTGCAAACACGTCAGGGGGCGGGGGTTTTTGTGTCACCCAACCCGATTGCTTCCGCGTTTCGTATACCTGCCGATCGGGTTGGAAACAGCGATGATTTGGCAGCTCTCTTTCAACTGAGGATGTATGTGGAAAGCGCGGCTGCTGAATTGGCCGCCCAGAAAGCAACACCGCAAGATGTCAGTCGAATGACGCTCGCGCTTAGTGAGATCGAGCATTGCATTTCATCCGGAGAGGCCGCAGGTGAGCAAAGTATCATCGCTGATCTGGATTTTCACATCGCGGTGTCTGAAGCCTCAAGTAACCCGTATCTGTTGTCCTTTATTCGATTCTTGAACGAGAACCTCAGAAGATCCATCGAAACTGGGCGCCGCAACAGTGCGACCGTTCCTGGCCGGGCAGAGCTGGTTTTGCAGGAGCATCAGCAGGTATTGGAGGCCATCGTACAAAAAGACCCGGCAGCAGCCTATGCCGCTATGTATAAACACATCCAGCACTCAGCGGATCGACTGGGCCTGAAGAGCTAGGCCATTTGCCTTTCCCGAGTTGCGTTGGGTGGTTCAGTCTATAGCTCCAAGATTCCGGGGCGAGAACTACTTGGGAGGACTTGTGTGGCAGGCTGAGCAAAAAAACGCATGCACGTTGCATCTGCGTGCAGCAGAAGCGGCGTCAGATTTGAAACTTAATGGCGACCCCGGCAGGGTAGTCATCCCTATTGAAAACAAAAGGAAAAGCCCAAGGTGTGTCGGCTGGACCGCAAACAAGCCCGTGGAGCCGGGCCAGCAACACACTCATGAGTGGTTAAAACTCACTCGATACGAAAGATGGCGTCACCAATCTCGAGCACAGCTTCATCATCCAAAACTCAAGCATTGTGATAGCTGTGCTCCACCAGAGGCATAGCCTTAGCAAGATCATCATCGGATCGAATGACCACCTCTAAGTCACCGGTGCCAAAATGCCCGATCTTCCTTACATCGCGTGTGAAGCCCGGTTCCAGTGACACCTCATCAGGATTGACCTTCAGGTAAACCAATAACTTCCGATCTTGTGGTTTGACTTCGACGCAAGCAAAGTTCTTGATGCGACGGAACGCAAAGTAGTTCTTAAGCGTTTTCTCTTGCACATCATCACCCAAGTTCCCGAGGAAATCCTTCAGGGCATGAAAGCGGTCTGTCAGGTCCTGATCAGCCTTTTCCAGGTATTCGCTAACCGTAGTGTACTTTGTGATTTCCTTGGCCTTGGATGATGGTTGCGAAGACCGAACTAAAACCGGCGGCGTGACAGAAACAGAGTTGATCTGCTCAAGTAGCAGCAGGTCATCGTCAAACTTAATGTAGCGGACCAGTTCAATGTTCCGCTGCATCTGCTTGATCGCGTGCTCATCAAATTTGTTGAAACCACCGGCGATGCAAATGAGGCGAGGCGACGACCATTCGACAGAGCGAGCCGCTTCTTCACCCAATCGCTTGAGTACCAGCATCTCAAAGTCTCCACGGTGCGTCACCAACCAATCAAGATAGAACAGCCCTTGATTGATCACGTTGGCATTCGCAGAACGTTTATACTCAATGATTACCGGACAATTGTTCTCGTCAATGCCAAGCGTGTCCATGCGGCCACCATGATCGCGATCTGTCACAAACTCCGACGCCAAGAACCGAACACCCAGCAAGGTTTCCAGATTGGATTCGATAAGTGACTGAAGGGATTTCTCCAGCGAGACGGACTGGCCATTTACTTCAATCGCACCGCTGTCTCCCAATTTATAAAGCTTGATGTCACTCATCTGAAATTCCGTTAAGCACTCATCTCAATAGTCTGCTTGATTAGTTCAAAATTACGATCCGTTGGCATACAGAAGAGGCATTGCCCATCGGAGGCTTCTGCCCAAACCGCACCGATTTGCCGCTTAGTTTCCTCGCCTTCGTACAGGTGCTTGCCCTTGTACTCGACCACCAAGATACGACCGTCTTTCAGCATTGCGACGAAGTCAGGGTAGAACTTGTCCTTGGGCAATTGTAGCCAGAACGAGCCATTCTTCCTCTCTACATTCCTGATCCAATAGGCGACCTCATCCATGTTGTCCAAATACGCGGCACAGTCGAATTCTTCGCCGCTAGGCTTCAGGTCACCAATGATCGACGTATAGTGCTTGTTGAACTTTGTCGCACCGGAATAAGGCTGGTTATAAGGATAGTTGTTCTCGTCAAAAATAATTGAGAAATCAGAACTCATGGCAAACTGACTCGCGTCAGTCGCGAAGAGCGCGTTGTAGTTGCCATTCTGCCGTTCTGCCCTCAGGTCCGAAATCAACGCCTTCAGGTGGGTACGAAGATCATACTTGTTCCTAGCCAACTCATCCAAGGTGAGACCCTGTTCCATCAGCTTATTGATCGCTTCGGAAAGAAATTTCACCGCACTGGATTTGGTGATGTCGTCGTGCCGAATACCACGGTCCAGCCAGTTCACCAGTCGCGGCAATGTCCACGCTTGCTCTTGAACCACGGCGGCGAGTTGCCCTTGCAGACGTTGTGCGAAACTAATCTGTACCTGCCCCTCATCTGTCACGTCGATATTGCCGGTCTCGGACCTATCAACGATACGGAAGCGATTCAGAATGTCACTGGAATCGCACTCATCCAACCGCCACGGCAAGTCCAAGAAATGCTCTTGGGAAAACAATTCCAAAGTGCCCTGCTTGTTGAAACCAAGAAGTGGCACAATGAACGGGGGCTTGTCTTCCTGTTCCGCAGCGGAGGTTTGATAGTTGTTCGTTTTCGCATACAGTTTATCGACAACCTTGGATGCGCTGGGCGCTGCACCCAACACCAAATGCAGGTGATTCCGGGCCTCCTTAGTCATCGGCCCTTTGTAACTCAGCGAATTCTTCTGCGGATCAAAAGTCACCCGTGTTTTAACCGAAGGTGGAAGCTTAGCGATGGCCTCTTCCACCTGCACCGTAGTGATCTCTTCAGGCGCTATCGGATCAGATTCGTGATCTTGCTCATTAACGATCCCTGAATTCAGCAATGTCGGTTGTTGCTGCACCAGCGATGCCACTTCAGCCCGGTTAAAGCCCGATCCCTCCACCAAACCGTCCTTCAGTCTGTTGGCGGTGTCATTGAACGAATTCGATGCAACATACGCATATGCTTCGTTCAATACCGGTCGCTGCTTCAACGTCGCCTTCGGCATCCGCAATACACGCCCAAGGATTTGCTCAATGGCGGTCGCAGACGACTGTTCGGCCACAGAGCACAGCACATAGGCAAAGGGGCAATCCCAGCCCTCTTTCAGCTTCTGCACAGTGATGATGAAACGTACATTGCAATTACGATCAGCAATGTCCTTGATTGCATCCAAATCTTTGCGTGGCCCCGAGTGCACCGCAATCTGATCCTCTGGGATTTTCTGATCGGTCTTCAGGTACTCTTCCAGCACATCATAGGTGATCCTATGTGGATCGTTTTTGCTGGCGGCTTGCGCTTGGAACAAAATGATTGGACGAATGTACTCGCCGGTTTGGCCTTCTTCTGCCAGTGCGGACTTCTCCAGCGCCTTTTGACAATCCAACGCCATACCGACCGTCTTGCGCCATTCACGATCCGTGGTCAGCTTGATCGGCATCTTGATCATCTGCTCGGCTTTCAATTCCGCTGCGGACACCGAGTACAGTACATTGGACGCATGTTCGCCCTTGGCCGGATCGTGTTTGATCTGTGGCGTCGCAGTCAGTTCCAGGATCAATGACGGATCGAACCGGGACAGCGTATCGAATGACAGCGCAGTGCGGGCGTTGTGGGCTTCATCCACGATCACCATAGGACGATGCAGCTTCAATACGTTGGCCAGTGACGCAATCGGGCGCTCTGTGCCCTCTGCCTTCTCCAGACGCGCTCTCTGAGGCTCTGAGAGGCCCGAAAAGTGGCTCATTAGAGCACCAGCATCCTGATAGACCTTCAGGCCCTCCCTATCCTCGTCTCCGTTCGGCTTTTCACGGCGGAACGATTGGATAGTGGACACAATCACACAGGCCCCGCCTTCGGCATCAGCACGGGACATTGCCAATGCTTCGTCTTTGGTCAGGATTGAGATATTCGGGCCAAAGTCCTGCGCCAAAGCGGCACGGTACGGATGGTTAAGGTTCTTAAGCGCCGTGACGGTTTGATCCAAAACCGCTGATGACGGAACCAGCCACAACACCATGGGATTGGAGGACTGCAGATACTCATTCGCCGCAATCCCCACAGCGTGAGCGGCCATCACGGTTTTGCCGCCACCTGTGGGTATGCGCAGGCAGACATAGGGCGTCCCATCGGCCACCAGCGGAGCCGCCCGAAACGGGTTCTTGGTGATGCGATAAAACGCGGTATCGGCATCATCGGATGCGCAGTAGCTAAGATATTCACGGAACTTCTCAAGCGCTGCAGATTGGTATTCCTTCAGTTCGAAATTCACAGCCGCCATCTTACGCCCCCTGAATCGAGTAGGGGATTTGCTTAAATACGATACCTTCGGCCTTCAGCCGGTCTGCTGAGACCGTGCACCCTTCGGCGTAGACCACACGTTCCCCTACGAACCCATCAGGCGCAGCAGGTAGATTGGTCAGCATATCCGGTGTAAGCACATTACCAGCTTCTATGCGGGCAAAACCCTGTTCCGGTTCGGAATAGAGCAGATAGACGATCTGCGCCCCATGCTGACCAACCAACGGTGTGGAGCCATCCACCCGCTGCGGGATCGGTGCACCGGTTTCGCTAAAGAACACATGCGCAGCAAGGTCAGGGAACGACACAGCGCCATCGATATCACCAAATTCGTCAAACAACGGCGTGCCAAGCCGACAATACCGGAAACCACCGCCAAGACCTTCGACAGGTTTGACAGAATCTCCGCCTTTGTCATAGCCATTGACTACGCGGCGCAAACGTTCCCCCGTAATCTCCGAGGCGATCTTCTCATCCATTTCAACAAGGATAAATTGGCGGTTGCCACCATCCTGTTTGTTTAAGTTGAGCACGGCGTGCCCAGTAGTACCTGATCCAGAAAAGGTATCCATTACAAGATCGTCTGCCTTGGTAGCTATCCGAAGAATTTTCTCAACGAACTTTGTGGGCTTAGGTGTCGGAAACAACTCGGACGTCGGAACTTCTGGAAAGATGTTCTTCAATTCGTATTTTGCATTTCGGTTGTGCCCTGTTTCATCAATATCAACCCATAGAGAACTTGGAGCCAACCCCTTTTGATCTTTTAGGTATGTTTTGCGCAGTATGCCTCGTGACGTGTCGGTGAAAACAATTTCGCCGCTTGCGATCTTCTCTTCAACTTGTTGCTTTGACCATCGCCAACCATTTGCCGGAGGTTCCAGTGCCCTCCCGTCAGGGTGACTGATTTGATAGCGAAGATTCTCCCTTGGATTGGGCGACGACAAATTGCCTGCGAACCACGGTCCGTTCGGATCATCATCTGGGTTTGAGTAATGCGCATTGTTTTCCTCAGATCGCGGCAACGCAAAAGAAATCCAGTCGGGCCTTTTTGAGTAGGCAATCGTATAGTTGTGATCCATGGAAACTTTTTTTGCGTCATTATTAGAACTGTCCGCTGATCGCCAAATGATATCAGCGACAAAACAATTTGAGCCAAAAATCTCATTCATTACCGCACGGAGATGGTGATTTTCATTGTCATCAATTGAGACGAATATCACCCCATCTTCTTTCAAAAACTCTCGTAACAGTCTTAAGCGCGGATACATCATGCATAGCCACTTATCGTGGCGCGACAAGTCCTCGGCCTCTTTGCCAACGACCTTGCCCAACCACTGTTTGATCTCGCCCGAGTTCACGTTGTCATTGTAAACCCAGTTCTCGTTCCCAGTGTTGTACGGCGGATCGATGTAGATGCATTTCACTTTGCCCGCATAATACGGCAGCAAGGCTTTAAGGGCTTCGAGATTGTCCCCTTGGACCAGAAGATTGCCGCTGTCCGCATTCCCGGCGGATAGTTCACTGTCGCAATGCAATAATCGATACGGGACTTCACGGTGGTGGTTCACGATGGCATCTTTGCCGATCCATTTCAACTCAGGCATGTGCGGGCCTTTCCTGCTCGCCCTGTGCGGGCTTCGAAATCTGTGCACTACCCCTAGCCGCTTAACCACCTAACTTGCAACGTACGGATCGTGGTTTGCACCGTGGGAATGGCCAAACCTTACTGGACAGAGTCACTGACTTCATCCTCTTCAAAGACCTCTATCCAATACTGGGTGATTGCATCTGAAAGGATAGCCCCGACGAAGCGTTGCTCGACCTCGCGTAGTTCGCGCAGCTTGTCCAACGCCTCTTCTTCAATCCCGCGAAACGATGTCTTCTTTCTCATGAAAATGTCCTCCATCGGTATTTAGCAGGTGGGATCATTGTCCTGCGCAGGTTCGGCTGACTGAGAACCTGCGTGGGTCATACAACTGTCCGACTAAATACCTGTCGCACCAAGAAAGGCGACAGGATGAGGGGATTACACCGAACACGGCTGAACACGCGATTGGCTAATACAATGAACATGGATGGCAAACGGAAAGCCGAGCGAGACATACTTCGCACTATGCCCGAGTTCGATGCATGGGTCGCAAAACTAGATAACTGTAAGCCTTCACGCCCGTGCAATCTGCCCATGTGTGATCACTGCGCCGGTGCAGGGGCAGAGAATGCTCACCTCGGGCCAGACAGCAAGAACTACACCAACAGGAATACGGGTCGTGGCGCAAAGATCAACTATCGCAACCGTGGGGGCGACTGGCTTCTTGCGCCTTTTCTGGAGTTCGATACGGACAATCTCCACGCCTTCACCATAAACTTCCGGATTTGCGCCAAAGACTGTGACCCAAAACTGACCAAGGCATCCGTTCAGCGCGAATTTCGCTACTTCTTGGATCAGCACATGCCCGACGCAATCGCTCGCATGACTTTGGATGTCGCAGTCTGCACTGGCCCGAAGTCACGGTTGGGCTATCCAGAAAGACACGTGGACCCCGACATCATAGATGGCGATTTCTGGATGAAGTTTCATGGCCACGGAATCATTTGGCATCCACTGTTGGGCAAGCATGACATCGCGAAACGAATGCGTGGTTTCTACCCAGGGCCTAACCGGGTTGCATTCTCCAAACGGTACGACTTGGACAACACAGCCGACGGCTTTGAGGTAGGAGGTCTGAAGGGATGGGGCGAATATGCGGCTATGGAGAAAACGGAACTGGCGTTGCCTGATGGCGATCAAGAAAATGACAACGTGGCGGCGTTCCAGCATCTCGCTCGCCTTCGTCTTGCATGGCCCCGTCAGTCACGACGGATCACATACGGAACCCACAAAGGCAGAGGACAACGAAATCGAACTCTGAAAGGTATAACTACGGCAACTTCTGTGGACGTGGATGACGCAGACTGTCTTCGCGACGTCTCAGGCAGCAATTGCACTTACGCGGCCCCATCTGATGATCGTTTTTTTATTTCTATCTTTATTGGTAACGGTGGAGCGCTCCGAAATCCAACCAAGGATATAGGAATAAGGGGCCTCGTCGAACCGCTTCTGTCACACCTAACTGCACCGCATAACGTCCGCAAACCACCCTAATCCACGGACCTGTTTTCCGCTCTGCCCCTAAATAGGATTGAGTGAGAAAGGAAACCCGATGAGAAAAGTGTCCAAAACCGGATTGCTGTCGAAAATGACACCAAACGTTGCTGATCTGATCACAGAACTTCAGCGTGATTTGGAAACCCATGACGATGAGTTTCACTTGGTTTTAACTGAAGCACTGACCGGAGCACCTCGACACAAACACGTTACCCAGGCAGCCTGATTTCGTACCAATAGAGGCGGTGTCAGTAAGAGTGGGCAGTAAGCCTTTGCTGATCTAACCGTATCACGCTACGGAAGCCGCCGGATGATCAACGAGATCGCAACCGAATACAAAATGACTTCATCGGCTGCTTGCTGGAATAGTTCGGTACAGAGTCGGAACCGACACTCCAAACGCTGATGCAATTTCGGCGGCAGGCACTTCCTTTGCGAACATCTCTTTGGCCGATGCGATCTGAACTTCATTCATCTTCTTGGGGCGACCACCCAAACGGCCGCGCTTCCTCGCGGCATCCAACCCAATATTGGTGCGCTCGATAAGGAGGTCTCTCTCCATCTGTGAACAGGCCGCCATGACCGTGAACAGCATCCGCCCCGCTGGCGTGGTTGTATCAATGGTCTCGGTCAACGACATGAAGCCGATTCCGCGCTCTTCGAAGTCTGCAACGATTTGGATGAGATGCTGAACTGACCGTGCTACCCGGCTCAAGCCAAGGCAAACGAAGGTATCGCCAGTGCGACAGTAGCTCAGGGCTTCTTCCAGTACAGGCCGATCCACTTTGGCCCCAGACGCAACCTCTTCAAATATGCGATCACAGCCAGCATCTCGTAGCCGGTCGATCTGCCCATCCAAGTTCTGGCCACCTGTTGAAACCCTCGCGTATCCGATCCGCATTGCACCTCCATCGATTCTTAAAACTCATCACAAGATACCATGTGACAGAGTAAGTTTCGAGAATGAGTTTCGAGAATCGCTAAGTTCTTTGATTTCAGTGTTTTTGATTAATGCGGTTTCGAGATGCATGAACGACCGTTTTTGATAAGCGTGCTAGGAGTGCAGAGTTAGGAAAATCGTGAGACAAAGGAAATGTCTAATTTGACCCCGATCATCGAACATGCAAGATTTGGGCTGGACACTGGACGTTGAAAGTCTATCACGTACTGGTTGAGCTTCGTCCTTTCTTAGCGGTCACTTCCTTAGGGCGGCCCATCACCTGTGGCTGGGGGCAGGGTTTCTTGCCTTTCATGAAAAGAATTGGAGATTCCTAGCGTTGGGACTGCGAATTGACGGAAGTATGGTCTTTGTCGATCACAACAATCACGAGCATCTACGCACTACCAAAGCGGGCAACCCAACACTGACTGAAATCGATGGAATCAGCGTGCACAGCGTCTTCCAAAGACTGAAGAACTCGGCCAAATTTTCAAAAGATCGCTCAAAGAAAACTATCGGCGATAATTGCCCACTCGTGTACGCATTAAAGGGCAAAGATGGGCTTCGCACGAATGTGACGGCCATCAAGTTGCTTTTTGACGACTTCGATCAAATTGCACAGGAAATTTGCGCGAAGATACACGGTAACTTTGATTGCATAGCGCCAGTCCCTTCCAGTTTTCCTTTGGCTGATTGCCTGGCGAACAGGCTTGCCAGACGGACCGGTTTGCCAGTTTACAAGAGCGTCTTTCGCAAATCGAAGAACCATGAAGCCTATGGTGCGATTGAGCCGGTTTTCACCATGAATCCCATGAGTTTTGATCGCGAGGATGCCAAGCAGCTACGTAATGCCTTAAAGAGGATGAAAAAGATTCCCGACGAAGATTATACAGCAAAGTATGTCGGTGTCGGTGTCGGTGTCGGTGTCGGTGTCGGTGTCGGGGTTAGGCGGTATTTTGATCCGTTACAGATTGCGAACAACAATATTCCCGCCGGTCAACGTCCTCTTCTGGTTGATGATCTGCTTGCCACTGGCGAAACGCTGGTCTCGGCAAAGAAACTGTTGTTGAATGGCGGCGGCGCTGCACCGTCCATGGCTGTAACTTGGTTCAGCAATGTGTAGCGCACCACTTGGGCAAGGCGACCGTCACGATTTCACTGGACAACCTCCGACACTTGTGCATATATATGTTTCGAGCGTGTTTGATGTGCCCCGCTCATAAAAGATCAGAAGCATACCGCGTAGCGCTCCACGGCCAGATTGTAAAGATCAAGTAGTGGGCGACTGTGCAGCGGACAGTCAAATCGGTATAACCGAAAATGTGGAAAAGGTAGGCGTAACGGCCTACCTTTTTCTCTTTGCAACAACCGTATCTCGCAGATTCAGGTGTAACCGTTTCCACATCACACCTTACCGAGTGCGCACAAAAAAATCTCAAGCGCCTTGAAAGGGCTTTGGTGGGATTCTAACTACGAATGCAGGGAAGCACTGTGCGACCCAATATGCTAACACAACCAGTTCTCGAAGACGGGTGCAACCACGGTCGGGACCTCAATGGAGGTACGACTTGTATACACTGCACAACAAAACCGTCTTCGAAAAAGGCGACCAACTCCACACCAAACCGATCACGCACCCCGCGCAGAAGGCAGCACAAAAGTCATCGCGGTGGCCCGGGATGATGAGCATTGCGACGCTTGCCGAATACATCGATGTTTCGGTTTCGACCGCAAGCAATCTTGTTAGAACTGGGCAACTTCCACCGCCAACCATCGCTCCGACACCAAGGCTGAAACGATGGTCGCGGGAGGATATTGATCAGTATCTGCACCGATCTTCAGATCACATCGCTAGTGGTCCATCAATTGACGAACTTCTGGGTGTAGCCTCCACCAAGTCACGTGGAGGCTACTAAAATGCCGCGAATTCGTGAGTTCCTGATCCAAGAGAAAACCCGCCACGGCAAAACGCGCTATCTGTTCCACCGCCGCCCAGATGGCCGACGCATCACGATTAAAGGTCGACCCGATGAAGCCGACTTTGAAGCCCGGTACGACTGGCTGTCCGGTGGAGGTGACCAGCAACTTGATCTCCAAAAGGCATCCATCGAACGGCAACGCCAAGGCGCGACACCACAGACGGTCGCTGAGCTTTCTCAGTACTACTTTCGTTATGTTGATCGTGAGGTTGACCGCAGGGCCTTCGCGTCCAGCACGGCCAAACACTACGGACGTTTCACCCGGCGCTTCATCTCTGATTTTGGTCCCGTACCGTTGAATTCAATCCAGCCAAATCAGTTAGAGCGTATTCTTGATAGCTGGAGTGCGACCGACAATGCATGGAACAATGCTTTACGGGCAATCAAGCACATGTTTCGGTTCGCTGAAAAGCATTGGGGATTGCGACCCAACCCAGCCCTAGAAATAGAAAAACGCAAAGTTGTCACCCGGGGGTTTGAACCTTGGGAAACCCATGACATCCAAACCTATTTTAATACCCACACATATGGAACAAAGGCTCACTTGGCGATGATGCTATTACTTGAGGCGGCACCACGTCGGGCTGACATCGTCAAATTGGGGCCTCCCCACCTTGAGCAAGACAACGGGGTGACACAACTGAAATTTGTGCCGCAAAAAACAGAAAACAAGAGCGCCATTCCAGTGACAGTTCCAATAAGTGACCGCCTTCTTAGGGCAATCGACGACACAGCCACCGGTGAGAACACATTCCTAGTGACGTCTTTTGGACACCCCTTCACGGCGGCAGGTTTTGGAAACAAACTGGCACAGTGGAGAGATGAAGCTGGTGTTCGGTCCAGTGTGGCAACCCACGGAATCCGCAAGTCCGTTGGCATCAACATGGCTGAGAATGGTGCAACGCCATATGAAATCATGGCGGCACTTGGCCACTCTTCTCCAAAGGTCACCAAAGTTTACACCGAAGAAGCTGACAGGCGAAAGCTTGCGGCCAAAGCATCGTCCAAAAGCACCCTTTCTGCATTGGTCACAGAGGGGGATGAGTGATGGATTTACACACCTTTTCACACACCTTCCGTGTGTCGCCATTTTCCTTAATGAAATCAGGAATGCTGGCGACCCCGGCAGGATTCGAACCTGCAACCTGCCCCTTAGGAGGGGGCTGCTCTATCCAGTTGAGCCACGGGGCCGTACTGAAACTTCTAGCGAGGCAAGGTGGCCTTGTCATGCAGGTTTTTACTGGCCCAGCTCCGCTTCTGGCTTTGAGAAATCTTCAAGTGCTTGGTGAGTTTGAAGTTTAGAGGTGTTCGGCAAACGCCGCCACAACCTGCTGATAAACTTCGCGTTTGAACGGCACGATATTTTCCACAAGTTCATCTATGGGCAGCCAGCGCCATTCAGAAAATTCCGGGTGATCCACCGCAATGTTCACATCCGCATCGCTGCCGTGAAAGCGCAGCAGATACCACATTTGTTTCTGTCCGCGAAAGCGGCCTTTCCAGATGCGCGGCACGATATCGTGGGGGAGGTCGTAGGCAATCCAATCAGCGGTTTCTGCCTCGACCGTCACCAGATCCGCAGAAACGCCGGTTTCCTCTTCGAGCTCACGAAGGGCCGCATCTTTGGCGCTTTCGCCTTTGTCGATCCCGCCTTGAGGCATCTGCCAGGCAGGGACCTCGCTGTCCAGGCGCTGGCCCACAAAAACATGGCCATCGCCATTCACCAGCATCACACCGACGTTTTCGCGGTAAGGCAATTTTGCGATTTCTTCCGGTGTCATCGTGGGCTCCCTGGCTTTGTGATGTGCCACTGGTATCGCCCCGCAAGCAGGGTCGCAAATGAAAACAGCCCCGCGCGGGCGGGGCTGTTTCAGTTTCCAGGATGGCAGGCTTTATTCGCCGTAAGGCACCCAGATGTTTTTGACCACAGTTGCAGCCTGCAGGAAGGCACGCCCTTCGCCATCAGCACTCAGCCAGTCACGCGCTGTGCCGTTGTTGACCCAAGTGCGCTTCAGGTTGCCCGCGCTTGCGGCCTCAATCTCCTGTGCCAAGTCTGTGCTGGAGAAGGACCAGACCGCATCAACGTCCAGATGCCCGGCCAGGGAGCCTGCGAGTTCCGCGTGAGAGCCGGTGAGAATGTTCACCACGCCGGCTGGCACGTCGGAGGTCTCTAGAACTTGATAGAAGTCGGTCGCTGCCAGCGGGAAAGCCTCGGAGGCGACCAGAACTGCGCGGTTGCCCATTGCGATGGCTGGGGCCATGGCAGAGATCAGGCCAAGAAGCGGGGCTTCGTCCGCACAGAGTGCGCCAATCACACCCACAGGCTCCTTCATCGCCAACGCGACGCCGCGAATGGGCACCCCGTGGGCCTGACCGTCATATTTGTCCGCCCATGCTGCATAGGTGAAGAGGCGACTGATCGCGGTTTCGACTTCCTGTACGCCATCTTTGCCGCCGGTCAGCGCATCGATGCGACTCGCGAACTCTTCGCGACGAGCGGAGAGGTTCTCGGCAATGTAGTAAAGGATCTGCGCGCGCAAATGGCCTGTGGTGCCGGACCAGCCTTTGGCCGCATGTGCTGCCTCGACAGCATTACGCACATCTTTGCGGTTGGCGATGGGGGCCTGACCCAGCAGCGCGCCATTTTTGCCGTAGATATTCTGGCTGTAGCCGCCATCCGGGCGCGCCTGTTTGCCACCCACATAGAGTTTCGGTGTGCGGTCCAGCGGATCCACCGGGCCTTTGTCGCCTGCGAAGGCTTCAACCGGTTTGAGCGCTTTGGCGGTGCCTTTGGGTTTGGTGTAGGCAGCAAGACCTTCCCAGCCACCTTCGCGGCCGTAGCCACTTTCGCGCACGCCGCCAAAACCGGCAGCGGCATCAAACAGGTTGGTCGCGTTCACCCAGACCACACCAGCGGCGAGTTTGGGCGCGATGTCCAGCGCGAGGTTCACGTTTTCCGTCCACAGCGTCGCGGCAAGGCCATAACGTGTGTTGTTGGCCAGCTGCACCGCCTCAGACGGGGTGCGGAAGGTGGTGGAGACCAGTACCGGGCCAAAAATCTCTTCCTGCATCAGCTTGGAGGAAGGCGCGAGGCCAGTGATCAGGGTTGGCGGGTAGAAGCAGCCTTCCACTGGCATCTCAACGGCGGCTTTGTAAGTATCGCCTTCGCTGTTGCTGTCTACCATCTCTGTGATGGTTTGCAGTTGCACGGGATCCACCACAGCGCCCACGTCGATGCATTTGTCGAGCGGGTTGCCGATGCGCAGCCCATCCATGCGCGCTTTCAGTTTGGCGTGGAAGCGCTCAGCAATGCCTTCCTGCACGAGCAGACGAGAGCCTGCACAGCAGACCTGGCCCTGGTTGAACCAGATCGCATCCACCAGCCCTTCGATCGCGCTGTCGATGTCGGCGTCTTCAAACACGATGTAGGGCGACTTGCCACCCAGTTCTAGGGTGAGGGATTTGCCCGACCCCGCGGTGGCTTCGCGGATGCGCTTGCCCACCTCGGTAGAGCCGGTAAAGGCCACTTTGTTGACGTCGTCATGCGTGGTGATCATTTCACCCACGGCACCGTCGCCAGTGACGATGTTCACCACACCTGCCGGCAGGCCCGCCTGTTGGCAAATGTCAGCAAAGAGCAGCGCGGTCAGGGAGGTGTATTCCGCTGGTTTCAGCACCACGGTGTTGCCCATGGCAAGCGCAGGGGCCACTTTCCACGCCAGCATCAACAGCGGGAAGTTCCATGGAATGATCTGGCCGCAAACACCCAGCGCTTGAGCGTTGGGCAGCTCTGCTTCCATCAGCTGTGCCATGCCTGCGTGATAGTAGAAATGGCGCTGCACCAGTGGGATATCGATGTCGCGGCTTTCACGGATCGGTTTGCCGTTGTCCAGTGTTTCCAGCACAGCAAACAGACGCGCGTGTTTTTGCAGAAGGCGGGCAATGGCATAAAGGTACTTTGCGCGGCCATGACCGCCGAGCCCTTCCCATTTGCCTTGCGCTTTGCGCGCGGCTTTGACAGCGGCGTTGACCTCATCTTGCGAAGCTTGTGTCAGGTCTGCCAGAGTTTCGCCGTTGGCAGGGTTCTTGGATTGGAAGTCCTTGCGCGGCGTGGTCCATGCGCCATCAATGAAATGGCCAAAGGCCGCGCCTTGATCGACGATCCAAGCCAGCGCATCTGCAGCGCTTTCCGGGGCAGGGCCATAGTCCATGGTCTCAAAAATCTCTTTTACGGTCATCGTGTCAGCCTTTCTCGGGTCAGGCCATCGCGTGGCGGTAGGAGGCCGAGTATTGGCCGGTGACGTGGTGTTCAAGCTGGCGTTCGATGTCGCCGAGCAGCGAGGATGCGCCAAAGCGGAAGAGATCAGGTTGCAGCCAGCGATCCCCCAGCTCATCCTTGATCAGCGACAGGTACACGAGTGCGTCTTTGGCTTTGGAAATGCCGCCCGCAGGTTTGTAGCCAATGCGGAAGCCTGTGCGTTCATAATAATCGCGGATCGCGCGGATCATCACCAGAGAGACGGGCAGGGTGGCGTTCACGCTTTCCTTGCCGGTGGAGGTCTTGATGAAGTCAGCGCCCGCCATCATGCAGACCAGAGAGGCTTTTGCCACATTGCGCAGCGTGCCGAGCTCACCTGTTGCCAGAATGGCTTTTACATGCGCGTCGCCACATGCTTCGCGCATTTCTTTCATTTCATCATAGAGCGCTTGCCAGTTGCCTTGCAGCACGTGACGGCGTGTGATGACAATGTCAATTTCTTCCGCACCCGCTTTCACACTTTCGCCAATTTCTGCGATGCGCAGGTGATAAGGCGACAACCCTGCAGGAAATCCGGTAGAAACCGCAGCCACAGGAATGCCGGTCCCTTTGAGGGCGGTGACGGCTGTTTCGATCATATCGTGATAGACACAGACCGCGCCGGTGGTCAGGCCTTCCATTCCCAACGCGGCAAGCAGATCCGCGCGCACGGGCTGTTTGGCTTTGGCGGCCAGCCGCTCCACGCGGCCTTCCGTGTCATCCCCAGAAAGCGTGGTCAGATCGATCAGCGAAATCGCTTTGCACAGCCACGCCGCCTGATAGTCCTTTTTGACAGACCGGCGGCCGGGGAGCGTTTTGGCGCGGCGTTCGATGGCAGATGTATTTGCCTGCGCGCTGCGCACCCAATCCAGATCCAGTGGCATGCCTGGGTTGCGCGGCTCCAATGCGGTGGGCAGCTGATGCCCAGTGGGGGTCAGTGTTGACGTTGCCATCGGCCTATCCTGTAGCGAAAAACAGGCTTCAAATTGCCCTAACTTGGGGGGGCTTGGCAAGACATGGGGCGCTGCATTTGTCTATGTTTTGACCATTTGGTCAGACAAAAGATGCGAATAAGTCGCAATTGCGTTGACATAATTGCGAATGGTTCTCATATTCAGTCTGAAAGAGTAAGTGAGGGTGAGATGCGATTCTCTCGGCGTGACTTTATTTTGACAACTGCGGCAGCCAGTTTGGGCGGTGCGATGCCCGCGTTTGCGGCTGGCAAGCTGCAGGTTGTGGCCACCACCGGGATGATTGCCGACACGGCGCGCCGCATTGGCGGGGACTTGGTTGCCGTGAAGGGGCTGATGGGGCCGGGTGTTGATCCGCATGCTTACCGTCAGACCCGCACCGATATCGTCGCGCTGACGAAAGCGGATCTTGTGTTGTGGCACGGCCTATACCTCGAAGCGCAGATGGAAGAATTTTTCCACAAGCTTGAGAAGCGCGGCACCGTTGTTGCGGTGACAGACACATTGCCAAAGGCGCTTCTGCGTGGTCATGACGATTACGAGGACAAATTCGACCCTCATGTTTGGATGGATCCGAAGCTCTGGGTGTTTGTCGCAGAGCGCGTCCGTGATGCGCTCGCACAGCGGATGCCGGAAGCTGCGTCGCAGTTTGAGGCCAACACCGTAGAGTTTCTGGCGGAGCTCAATGCCCTGAGTGATTATGCGGCCAACGCATTGACCTCTGTGCCGCAAGAGGCGCGCATTTTGCTGACAGCCCATGATGCGTTTGGGTATTTTGGTCAGGCCTACGGGTTTGAAGTCATGGGCATTCAGGGCATCTCAACCGAATCTGAGGCCGGCCTGAACCGGATTGGTGAATTGGTTGATATGCTTGTTGAACGTCAGATCGGCGCTGTTTTCGTTGAAAGCTCCGTCTCTGACCGGTCGATCCGCGCCCTTGTCGAAGGTGCGGCGGCCAAGGGCCACAAGGTCGCGATTGGCGGCGAGCTTTACTCGGATGCCATGGGGGCGGAAGGCACCTATGAGGGCACCTATGTCGGCATGATTGACCACAACATCACCGTGATTTCACGGGCGCTTGGCGGACAGGCGCCGGTGCGCGGTATGTCCGGTGATCTGACGGTTGGGTCATAAGGAGGAAAAGATGAGCGTTTCCCTGGCAGCAAACGAGGGTGTGGCGCCCTCATCTTCCTCTGTTTCTGACAGCCCGCTGGCGATCCGTGGCATGACCGTTTCCTACGGTCAGAAACCCGTTGTGTTTTCTGTTGATATGACTGTTGCCGAAGGCGCTATGACCGCAATCATCGGGCCAAATGGCGCAGGTAAATCCACTCTGCTGAAGGCAGCGCTTGGCATTGTGTCGCCTCTTGCTGGGCGGGCGACAGTCTTTGGCAAGCCGCTGAAAGCGGCACGTCATCGCATTGCTTATGTGCCGCAACGCGCCAGCGTGGATTGGGATTTCCCAACCCGTGTGATCGACGTTGTGCTGATGGGGCTGTCCCGTGAACTGGGCTTGCTGCGCCGCATTCGCCCGTATCATATGGACAAAGCGTACGCCTGTCTGGAACGCGTCGGCATGACCGAATTCGCCGAACGCCAGATTGGACAGCTTTCCGGTGGTCAGCAACAGCGCGTGTTTCTTGCGCGCGCCTTGGCGCAAAATGCCGATCTCTATCTGCTGGACGAGCCCTTCGCGGGCGTTGATGCCGCCACTGAAAAAGCCATCATCGACGTGCTTAAGGCGCTGCGCTCTGAGGGCAAAACAGTTGTGGCTGTGCATCACGACCTGACCACTGTACCCACCTATTTTGACCGTGTGTTCCTGATCAACACGCGCAAAGTTGCCGAAGGCACTGTGGCGGAGGCCTTTACACCAGACACCCTCCACAAGACCTACGGCGGACGTTTGGCAACCGGGCAAATTGACCAGCTGGAACTCGCGGCAGGCTAACCTATGTTGCTTGATGCTCTGACTTTGCAGCTTGGCTACAACGCCACGCTGGTGACCGTGGGTGCCGCTTTGCTCGGCGTTGCGTCCGGCGTCACCGGAACCTTCCTTTATCTGCGCAAACGTGCCTTGGTCAGCGACGCGATCAGCCATGCAACGCTACCCGGTGTGGGGCTCGCCTTTATTGTGATGGTGCTGCTTGGGGGGGACGGACGGTCGTTGCCGGTCCTGCTGCTTGGGGCCGCAATGTCTTCGTGGGTTGGGCTATTGTGCGTCAATCTGTTGAGCCAGCGCACGCGGCTTTCTGAGGATGCGGCCATTGGCGCGGTGCTTTCGGTGTTTTTTGGGTTTGGCATTGTTCTGTTGACGGTCATTCAGACCATGGGAAGCGGGCGCGCGGCGGGGCTTGAAAGTTTCCTGCTGGGGGCCACAGCTGGAATGTTGTTTAACGATGCGATGGTTATTGCCATTGGTGGTGCCCTCACGCTTTTGGCGGTTGTGATCTTGCGTCGCCCAATGACCTTGCTCGCCTTTGATCCCGAATATGCAGCTGCGCGTGGTTTGAATGTGCAGCGCATGGATTTGGCGATCATGGCGCTTGCCATGGCTGTAACGGTGATTGGTTTGAAGATTGTCGGGTTGATCTTGATCGTCGCCATGCTGATCATTCCGCCGGTCACGGCCCGATTCTGGACAGACCGCACCGACCACATGACACTGATCGCTGGTGTTGCCGGCGGGGCTGCCGCGTGGATTGGAGCTAGCCTTTCGGCCATCGCGCCCGCGCTGCCCACCGGGCCGATCATCGTTTTGGTCAGTTTTGCCCTCTTTGCTCTGTCACTTCTGCTTGCGCCAAATCGTGGATTGCTTGCGGTTGGGCTTCGCCACAATCGGTTTCAGCGCCGGGTGCATCTGCGGCAGGGGCTATTGGCCTTGGCGCAAGGTCAGCCGATCTATGAGGCGTACACGCTGCGTATTTTGCGCCGCGCCGGATTGGCGCATGCCGATGGGGTGCCCACCGACACCGGGCGCGCGCGTGCCGCCAAGGCATTGTTGGATGAAAAACGCTGGGAAACCGTGCGTCAGGATCAAGCGTTTGAAAGCGCCGCTGCCCTGTATGACGGGTTGCGCGACATCGAAACCGTGCTGACCGCCGATCAGATTGCAGAGATTGACCACCGGATAGGTGGACCGAAAGAGGTGACGCCATGAGCGGTGCGGAATTTGTCCCTCTGTCCCTCACACCGATGTTGATCGGTGTGCTGTCCGCGATTGCATGCGCGCTCCCCGGCAACTTTCTTCTGCTGCGCAAACAGGCGCTGATCGGAGATGCCATCTCTCATGTGGTGTTGCCAGGCATCGTGACCGCATTTTTGCTGACAGGCGTGGTGGCTGCATTGCCGATGATGATCGGTGCGGCCGGCGCAGCTGTGGTTGCTGTGGTGATGATCGAAGCCGTCCGTCGCTTGGGCAATATCGAGCCGGGCGCCGCCATGGGGCTGACTTTCACCACGCTCTTTGCTGGTGGTGTTTTGTTGTTGGAGCAAAGCGATACATCCGGGGTTCACTTGGATGTAGAACACGCACTTTATGGCAATCTGGAAAGCTTGATCTGGCTTGACGCAACAGGCTGGGGCAGCCTGTTGGATGCAAGCGCCTTGTTGGGATTACCACCTGAACTTGGGCGTGTCGCGATCGCGTTGATCGGGGTTGCAGTGTTCCTGTGGCTGTTCTGGCGCCCGCTGGTGCTGTCCACATTCGATGAAAACTTTGCAAGAACAATGGGCGCGCCCACCACTGTGTTGGGCATCGCGCTGGTGCTTGTCTCTGCTTTGGCTGCGGTTGCAGCCTTTGATGCGGTGGGGTCGATCATTGTGATTGCCATGTTCATCTGCCCACCAGCAGCGGCGCGTCTCATGACCAATCGTCTTGAACATCAAATCGCTTGGAGCGTGGCCTTCGCCACGTTGTCTGCGGTGCTTGGCTATGTGCTGGCTGGCTATGCGCCGCTTTGGTTTGGGTTTGAATATGCAGTCAGTGCCGCGGGAATGATCGCGACGGTGTCAGGGCTTATTTTGGCCGCGGCTGCGTTTTGCGGGCCGTGCCGGTTGCGATCTGGCGCATCTACAGTCTCATTTTAATAGCTGACTGAAAAACTCTGGTTGATCTTTCTTACTATTTCAGTAAGAAAAGAGAGCTCGTGAGTACTAGGCTTGGTTCCTCTACCAAATCTGATTCTTCTGAGCTTTTGATGCCTGCAATCTGAGGGCGAAACGCGATGTCACGCGAAGACAACAAGAGTATAAATATGACCGACCGCTTTGACGCAGCTACCGCGCAGTCAACTCCAATCCATGACGCTGAGACGCTGACAAAAGGCGGTAATCTCGCGCGCATTCGCCTTGAAGACGCAGAATATACCCTGCGCATCACCCGTCAGGGAAAGCTCATTCTGACCAAGTAAAACGAGGCTGCCATGATCGTTTGTCATTGCATGAACATCTCCGATCGCGACATTCACGCCGCCATTGACTGGATGCGCGCGTCTGATCCGGCAGCCTTGATCAATCCGGGCAAGGTCTACCACGCCCTTGGTAAAGCCGCCGATTGTGGTGGCTGCATGCCTCTGTTTCTCGACACAATGCGGAATAATGATAACCTGACTGTGCCAGCGCACCTTACCGGTCTGCGCAAGCCACATACGGAGGGACGACGCATTGAAAGGCAATCCAGAAGTTATTGAATACCTAAACAAATCACTAAGACACGAGCTCACGGCGGTCAGTCAGTACTGGTTGCATTATCGTCTCCAGGAAGACTGGGGGCTGATCCATATGGCCAAAAAGAGCCGCGAGGAATCCATCGAAGAGATGGAGCACGCTGACAAGCTCATCGCGCGCATCATTTTCTTGGGTGGCCATCCAAATCTCCAGAAACTCGATCCGTTGCGCATTGGGCAGACGCCTCTGGAAACGCTTGAATGTGACCTGGCCGCAGAGGTCAGCGCGCGCGAGCTGTATTCTGAGGCGCGCAAATGCTGTCAGGAGGCCGGAGATTTTGTGTCCATGAAGCTTTTTGAAGAGCTTCTTGCCGACGAGGAAGGGCACATCGACTTCCTCGAAACACAGCTTGAACTGCATGAGCGTATCGGCGCTGAGCGCTACGCCCAGCTAAATGCTGCAACAATGGACGAGGCAGAGAGCTAAGCGCCTCGCTTTGTAAGCCAATGCGGCACTCTTGATTTGCAAGGGTGTCGTTTTGCTTTGACGTTTTCAGTGGCCTTTTGTATGCATCCGACAACCGTTGGGGTGTCCCACTTGTTGGGGCTGAGAGTCGCTTACGCGTAAACCCATCGAACCTGATCCGGGCAATTCCGGCGGAGGGAACGGTGTCAAAAAAGATAACGTTTTTGCCGTGCGGAATCCCGTTTGCGAACTGGGAGGCGCCACTGTGGCACATATCGCTTTGACTATCGCCGGCTCTGACAGCGGCGGCGGCGCAGGCATTCAGGCAGATTTGAAAGCGTTTTCCGCACTCGGCACATTTGGCGCCAGTGTGCTCACCGCTGTGACCGCACAAAATACGCAGGCCGTGACCGCCGTGCACGCCATTCCATTGGATGTGGTGCGCGCGCAAATTGATGCGGTTTTGTCTGACTTGGCTGTCAATGCGATCAAGATTGGCATGCTGGCCACGCCAGAAATCATTCACACCGTCACTGACGCGATCAAGGGGTTCACCGGTCCCGTCGTGCTGGATACCGTTATGATCGCCAAATCTGGTGATGCGCTGTTGGCAGACGAGGCGGTCTCCACACTCCGTGAGGTTCTGTTGCCCCGCGCAACTGTCATCACGCCGAACTTGCCTGAAGCGGCGCGCCTGCTGGACCAAGAGATGGCGCAGAACGATCAGGAAATGGTGGCGCAAGGTCGGGCGCTCTGTGCTTTGGGGGCGCAGGCCGTCCTGATGAAGGGGGGGCACGCCTCTGGTGACATTTGTCGCGATTTTCTGATCACATCTGAGGGGGTGGCGGCGGAATTCACTGCCCCACGTAAGAACACCCGCAACACCCATGGCACCGGGTGCACGCTGTCGTCCTCCGTGGCAGCGGGTCTTGCCAAGGGGCTAACCCTGCAGGACGCGGTCGCAGAGGCGCATAGCTACCTGCAAGGCGCAATTGCGGCAGCAGATGATCTCAACATTGGCCACGGTCACGGGCCACTGCATCACTTCCACCGGGTCTGGCCTGCATGAGCCTTTTTTCCGTCATTGGTGCAGGCGTCGCTGGGTTGGCGGTTGCCACCGAGCTTGTAGAGCGCGGGGCAGAGGTTCAGATCTTTGACCCTGCCGGGCTGCCGGGCCCGCATGGCTGTAGCTGGTGGGCCGGTGGCATGCTGGCGCCGTGGTGTGAATACGAAAACGCCGAGGAGCCGGTTCTGCGGCTGGGCAAGGAGGCAATTGACTGGTGGCGCGCGCGCACGCCTGTCACCACGTCCGGCACGCTGGTTGTGGCCAACAAACGTGATCTGCCTGACCTGCGACGGTTTGCGCGCCGCACAGAGAATTTTTCAGAAGTTGGTCGCGATAAAATTTCAGAGCTGGAGCCGGATTTGCATGGGTTTGGCCAAGGGCTGTTTTTTCAAGACGAGGCCCATCTGAACCCACGTCAGGCGCTTCAGGATCTTTATCGCGGGCTCAAAGACAAAGGTGTGACGTTTCACAATCGCATCGCCCCAACGCAGCTTGAAAACGCAATTGACTGCCGTGGTTTGTCTGCGCGCGAATATCTCTATGATCTGCGCGGGGTGAAGGGCGAAATGCTCATCATCCGCTGCCCTGATGTAGAGATCACCCGTCCTGTGCGCCTGCTGCATCCGCGCATTCCGCTTTATATCGTGCCGCGTGGCGAGGGCATCTATATGCTTGGCGCCACCATGATTGAAAGCGAAGACAGCAGCCGCATCACTGCGCGGTCCATGCTGGAAATGCTGAGTGCGGCCTATGCGCTCAACCCGGCGTTCGGCGAAGCGGAAGTGCTGGAAATTGGCGTCGATCTGCGTCCGGCCTTTCCAGACAACTTACCCCGCATTCGGCGACTTGGTCGGACGATTTATGCCAATGGGCTTTACCGTCACGGCTACCTGCTCGCGCCGGCTTTGGCGCGCGGCGTGGCCGATCTGGCGCTTCACAACACACATTCGGAGATGGTCGATGAAGATCGTGCTTAACGGAGAGCCGCGCGAGGTGGCCGCCACCACCCTTGCCGAAGCGTTGGAGGAATGCGGTTTTACCGGCCGTGTTGCCACATCGCTGAACGAAACCTTTGTGCCCGCGCTGCTGCGCGCAGGGCAAGCGCTGGCAGATGGCGACCGCATCGAAGTGGTCGCCCCGATGCAGGGGGGCTGAGGGATGAGACCGTTTTATGGCGTTGATCTGCCCAACCCGCTGATGCTGGGCACCGCGCAATATCCAAGCCCCGCCATTCTGGAGGAAGCTTTCCGCGCAAGCGGTGCTGGGGTTGCCACCGTGTCTCTGCGCCGCGAAGGCGCGGGCGGCACTGGGCAAACGTTCTGGAAAATGATTCAGGATCTGGGCGTGCATGTGCTTCCCAACACAGCGGGCTGTCACACCGTGAAAGAGGCTGTGACCACCGCCCATATGGCGCGCGAAGTGTTTGACACCAAATGGATCAAGCTAGAACTCATTGGCCACACCGACAGCTTGCAGCCGGATGTGTTCCAACTGGTCGAGGCCGCGCGCATTCTCTCCGAAGATGGCTTTGAGGTCTTTCCCTACACCACCGAAGATCTGATTGTGGGCGAGCGTCTTCTTGAGGCGGGCTGCGAGGTGCTGATGCCCTGGGGGGCGCCGATTGGCTCAGGTCGTGGATTGAACAACATCTATGCGTTGCGTGCGATGCGCGCCGAATTTCCAGAAGTGCCTCTGGTGGTGGATGCAGGCATTGGCCTGCCCTCACACGCAGCGGCAGCGATGGAGCTTGGCTTTGATGCGGTGTTGCTCAACACCGCTGTGGCCCGCGCAGGCGACCCTGTGGCCATGGCGCGCGCCATGATCGGGGCCGTAGAGGCGGGGCAGGCGGCGTTTGAAGCCGATCCAATTGAGGCACGCGATATGGCTGAAGCCTCCACGCCCGTCATTGGAAAGGCTTTTCTTTCATGACCTTGCACAAGTTCTACCCGATTTTTGATGATGTCAGCTGGCTCAAGCGGATGCTGCCGCTTGGCATCAAGCTGGTGCAGCTGCGCATCAAAGATCAAACCGAGGCGCATGTGCGCGCTCAGATCGCTGAGGGTCAGGCGCTTTGCCGCGAATACGGCGCAGTGCTGGTGATCAATGACTACTGGCAGGCGGCAATGGATCTGGGCTGTGACTGGATCCACCTTGGTCAGGAAGATCTCGATGACGCCGATTTGAAGGCGATCCGGGCGGCGGGGCTCAAATTGGGTGTCTCAACCCATGATGATGATGAGCTGGAGCGTGTTCTGGCGATGGACCCAGACTATGTGGCGCTTGGCCCGGTCTACCCAACCATTCTGAAAAAGATGAAATGGCACCAGCAGGGGCTGCCAAGGGTCACCGAATGGAAAGAACGGGTTGGCGACGTGCCACTCGTGGGTATCGGTGGCATGTCGGTGGAGCGTGCGCCAGGCGTGCTCGAAGCTGGAGCAGATATTGTTTCCGCCGTCACCGATATCACCCTGAACGATGATCCAGAGGCACGCGTGCGTCAGTGGCTGGAGGTCTGCGCGTGAGCCGCTACGCGCGCCAGATGATCTTGCCCGAAGTGGGCGAAGATGGTCAGGCAAGGCTAGCGGCTGCCCATGTGCTCGTGATTGGCGCAGGCGGGCTCGCGGCACCGGCTTTGCCGCTGCTGGCAGGTGCAGGTGTGGCGCGTATCACCATTGTCGATGGCGATCAGGTTGAGCTGTCCAATCTCCACCGACAGACGCTTTTTACGGAGTTGGATCAAAGACAAGCCAAGGCCGAAGTGGCCGCTGCCCGCTGCCGCGCAATCAACAGCGAAATTGATGTGGAGTCGGTGATTGGTAAACTCACACCTTCCAACGCGCCGCAGCTGTTGCAAAATGTCACCTTGGTGATGGACTGCGCAGACAGCTACGCGGTGAGCTATACCCTCAGCGATCTCTGTTTTGCGCGCAACATTCCCCTGATCACCGCTTCCGCATTGGGCCTGTCTGGCTATGTCGCAGGCGTCTGTGGCGGCGCGCCCTCGCTGCGTGCGATCTTCCCCGAAGCGCCGCAAAATGCGGCAAGCTGTGCCACCGCAGGCGTCATGGGGCCGGTGGTCGCCATGATGGGGGCTATGCAGGCTCAGATGGCACTGGCCTGCCTGATGGGGCAGACCCCAAGTCCGCTTGGCCAGATGGTGCAGTTTGATGCCAAAACTCTTCGCTGTGCGCCCTTTAGGTTTGAGGGCGCGCCCGAACCTGTTCAGGCTTTTGCCTTTGTGGCACCGGAAACACTTGCGCCCTCAGATACCATCGTGGAGCTGCGCAGCAGCGAGGAGGCGCCAACACCGGCGCATCCAGATGCGCTGCGCATTGCACCCGATCAATTGAAAGATCACCTGCCAGCAGCCGAGGGGCGGCTGGCACTTTGTTGCGCAACAGGGCTTCGTGCTTGGCGTGCCGCAGAGCAAACCCATGAGATTTGGCCGGGCGAGATTGTGCTCGTCGCAGCCTCAGCTTCTTAGTTGAAAGGACATAGAATGAAGCACTTGATGAAAGCCTCTGTCACGGCGTTCGCCCTGATGGCTGCCGCCCCAGCCATGGCGGCGGATAAGATGACCCTTCTGCTGGATTGGTTCATCAACCCCGACCACGGTCCGATCATTGTGGCCCAGGAGAACGGCTATTTTGCCGAGCAGGGGCTTGAGGTGGAAATCGTGCCACCTGCGGACCCATCCATGCCACCACGTCTTGTGGCGGCAGGTCAGGCCGATCTCGCTGTATCCTACCAGCCGCAGCTGCACCTGCAAATTCATGAAGGTTTGCCGTTGAAGCGCGTCGGCACTCTGGTTGCGACCCCGCTGAATTGCCTTCTGGTGATGAAAGATGGCCCGATCAAAACCCCTGCGGACCTGAAAGGCAAAAAGATCGGTTTCTCCGTGGCTGGCGTTGAAGAGGCGGTTCTGGGGGCAGTCCTGAACAAATACGGCGTTGATCTGGCAGATGTTGAACTGGTGAACGTGAACTTCTCGCTTGGGCCATCAGTCATGTCGGGTCAGGTCTCTGCGGTGATTGGCGCTTATCGTAACTTTGAACTCAATCAGATGGACATTGAAGGCGCGCCGGGCACCTGTTTTTACATCGAGGAAGAGGGCGTGCCGTCTTATGACGAGCTGATTTACGTTGCCAATCCTGACACCATGGATGCCGACAAAGTGGCGCGGTTCCTTGCGGCGACTGAAAAGGCCACGCAATACATCGTGAACAACCCCGACAAGAGCTGGGAAATCTTCTCCAGCACCTCTGTGGAACTTCAGGATGAGCTGAACGTGCGCGCATGGGCGGACACATTGACCCGTTTCGCTCTGCGCCCAGCTGGTTTTGACGCTGGCCGCTATGCACGTTTTGAGCAGTTTCTGCATGACAGCGGTATGATCGACAGCATCAACCCAGTTGATGCGATCACCATTGATGTGACTGCAGAATGAGTGCGCCAGATTATGGCCGTGCCTTCGCGCTATTGCGCGCGGAGGCGGGCGACGCATGGGGGGCTTACACCCGCCACGCGTTTGTCGAAGGTCTGAAAGACGGCACGCTGTCGCGCGAGTCCTTTCTGCATTACCTGCGTCAGGATTATGTCTTCCTGATTCACTTCTCCCGCGCTTGGGCGTTGGCGGTGGTGAAATCGGAAACCCACGAGGAAATGCTCGCCGCTGTGGCCACGGTGAATGCGCTGGTCGCGGAAGAGATGCAGCTCCATGTGGGCATCTGCGAGGCCGCAGGCATCCCACAAGAAGAGCTTTTTGCGACCCCGGAACGTGCCGAAAACCTCGCCTACACCCGCTTTGTGCTGGAGGCAGGCTACTCCGGTGATCTGCTTGATCTGCTAGCGGCGCTTGCGCCCTGTGTGCTCGGCTATGGTGAAATCGGTGCGCGTCTGGGTCGGGAGAAATCTTCAGAGACCTACGCAGACTGGATCGCCACCTATGCCGGCGAAGGCTTCCAGGGCGATTGCGCGGCTGTTGGGCAGTTGCTTGATAGCGCGCTTGAACGTCGCTTGGGCAAAGACTTTGACAAGAGCCCTCGTTTCGCAACGCTGTGTGAGAAATTTCGCAAAGCCACAGAGCTTGAAGTCAGCTTCTGGCAGATGGGCATGACACCATGATATCAGCGCCCGGCATCCTCTTTGAAGGAGAGGCGACCATTGAGGGGCGCAGGCTTTTTGCGCCCTTGTCTCTGACGCTGGATGCCGGGCGCTGGACCTGCTTGCTGGGTGGGTCTGGCGTCGGCAAAACAACGGTTTTGCGACTGCTGGCTGATTTGCCAACAGGCGCTGATTTTGTCGGCAGCATCACCGCCACAGATGGCACAAATGTCGCCGACCAGATTGCATATATGGCGCAGGATGACCTTTTGCTCCCATGGGCCACGGTCGAAAAAAACATTGTACTAGGCGCTCGCCTGCGCGGTCAGAGAGCAGATGAGGCCAGATTGGCCCGTCTTCTGGATCGCTGTGGGTTGCGCGAACATCTGGGCAAACGCCCCAGCGCGCTTTCTGGCGGTCAACGTCAGCGCGTGGCGCTGGCGCGCACCCTGATGGAAGACAAACCAATCATCCTCTTGGACGAGCCGTTTTCGGCGCTGGATGCGCAGACACGCGCGTCGATGCAGGATCTGGCTGTGGAATTGTTGGCGGGACGTACCGTATTGATGGTGACCCACGATCCCGGAGAGGCTGCGCGGTTGGGCCATGCGATTCACGTCATGACGTCAGAAGGGCTGACCTCGGTCCTCCCCCCCGATATCGCCGTGCCCCGCGCGGTTGACGCCATTGAAACGCTGACCTGCCAGTCAGATTTGTTGCGCTTACTGATGGGGCAAGCCGCATGAAGATATTCCCGGCGCTTGCCGCAACAGTCTTTGCCGTAGCGATTTGGCAGCTGATCGTTTCGATCACCGATTTGCCGCGTTTCATCTTGCCTGGACCTCTGCTGGTGGCTGAAACCTGGTGGACCAATCTTGCCGTGATTGCGGAGCATACTTTGGTGACTGCGCAGGAAGTGCTGATCGGTCTCGCCATTGGCACGGCGCTGGGCATCGTGACCGCACTTCACCTAGCGACGTCCAAAACCGCCCGCATGTTGGTGCAACCGATCCTTGTGTTTACGCAAGCGCTGCCGGTGTTTGCGCTTGCTCCAATCCTGACACTCTGGCTTGGCTATGGCCTGTGGTCCAAAGTCGCCATGGCGGTTCTGATCATTTATTTCCCGGTGACGTCTGCGTTTTTTGACGGTTTGATGCGCACGCCATCGGGCTACCTTGATCTTGCAAAAACCATGCAAGCCAGCCCGTTTCGCGTGCTGTGGCTGATCCGCGTGCCCGCTGCGCTGCCGTCATTGGGCGCAGGTGTGCGGCTGGCCGCGGTTTATGCACCGATTGGCGCAGTCATCGGTGAATGGGTGGGGGCATCCAAAGGACTTGGATACCTGATGCTGCTTGCCAATGGCCGCGCCAAAACCGATCTGATGTTTGCGGCGATGCTCACGCTTGGTGTGTTGTCGGTGTTTCTCTACCTCATGGTTGCAAAACTCACCCGCCTGCTGGGGGACCGAGAAAGTTAGGCCTTGATATGTGGATTTCCCAAACGTTGCTTGATTTTGCGCCTGACACATTGGGCGCAGATCCCAGAATGTAAAAATCAGTCTGAAAATATGCTTTTGGATTATTGGTTAAGGGTTCTTTAACCACTCAGTGCCACTCACAAGGCAGTGAACAAAACAACTTATTGCTGATCCAAACATGGCTCGACTGCGCACGACAAAGCGAATTTTGCGCCTACGAAGTGGGGTTGCGCTGAGCATTTTGCTGGTCGCATCCATTGCAGCCATGTGGATCGTGTTGGCCGGCCGCGAGGCGGTTGCAACCCAAACGCGCAATACGACCTGTATTGATACGATCCTTTTGTCTTTGTCTGAAATGGCAATCGCGCTGCATCAGATTGAGGATGCGGACAACGTCTATCGCGTTAGCGCGTTCGAAAGCCAAATCCGGCAGGCGGTGGTTGCGGCCGACGAAGCCCACACCGCGCTATCTGACGAAAAAGGGGTGAACGCGTTCTCTCCTGCGGCCCAGGATATTCTGCGGCAGGCAACGTTCAACCCGCTGCAGGAACTTTCTGAAGTCATCTCCTTGGCGGAAATCGTGGTCGATCCGGCTGAAGTCGACGAAGCAACTCACACAGCGGCCAATCTTGCATCAGACTTGGCATACCGATTGATGCCATTCTTTGATCGCATCCGGCAATATGAACTGGAAGCGGCGGAGGTGATTGCAGATCGCCAAGTCATTTATGGCGCGGCCGCGTTGCTGGTGTCTCTCTGTGGGGTGGTGTTTGCCGCCCTTTTTGCGCACCTCCCCATGGAACAATATGTGTTGAACGCCCAGCGCGATATTGAACGCAGTCAGCGGGCCGCCGAAGCTGCTTCTGAGGCAAAAACGATGTTTCTGGCGACAATGAGCCACGAGATCCGAACGCCGTTGAACGGTGTGTTGGGATTGGCAGATGTGTTATCCGACACCAAGCTGGATCCCGACCAACGGCGCATGCTGGGGATGATTTCGAGCAGCGGCAACAACCTGTTGCAGATGATCAATGACATCTTAGACCTTGCAAAACTTGAGGCCGGCAAAACCTCTCTTGAGTTTGTAGATTTTGATCTGGAAATGGTATGTCGGGAGACAACAGAACTTTTTTCCGGTCAGGCAGTGCGCCGGAACGTGCGTTTGAACGTGGAGTCGGCACATTCAGAGGCTGGGTGGTACCTGCACGGAGCTCAAGGAGCCGTTCGGCAAATTTTGAGCAATCTGGTAGGCAATGCGGTCAAGTTTACGGAAAACGGGACTGTTTCTGTCCGACTTGAAGATGTGCCGGGACCGGAAGGCGCACCAAGATTTGTGCGTCTGTCCGTAAGAGATGAGGGTATTGGCATTTCTCCGGATTCTCTGAAACGCATTTTTGATCAGTTTGAACAGGCAGATGCCTCCACAACAACCCGGTTTGGGGGCACAGGGCTTGGGTTGGCCATTGTGAAGCACTTGACGGAAACGATGAATGGTCACGTGCAAGTGAGCAGCGTTGTGGATGAAGGGTCTGAGTTTTCCTTGGTCTTCCCCGTTGCAAAAGCCTTGGCGCGCAAACAGGCGTCCAAAACGCAATTTACCAGCACATTTGATAAACGTGTGCTTGTGGCCGATGATAACAAAGTCAATCAAATGGTGGCACAAAAGCTGCTGCAGAAACTTGGGTGCGATGTGCAACTTGCAAGCAACGGGCTTGAGGCTGTGAACAAGGCGAGATCGTGGGCCCCCGACCTGATCTTGATGGATGTGCGCATGCCCGTCATGGATGGTTTGCAGGCCACACGTGCCATCCGCATGGATGCATCCATACCCGGCTCCGCTACTCTGCCAATCGTTGGGCTCTCAGCAAACACACGAGGCGAACATGAGGAGGCAATAGCCTCCGTAGGAATGAGTGGGTATTTGCACAAACCAATCAATCGCGAAGCCCTTGTGGCAGAGTTGATGCGGCATTGGACAACAGAAGATGCAGACGGCTTAGATCCGAATGATCTGCCTAGCGGCTTAAGCGCGTGAGATTTTTAGGGATACGCTGGGCCTCGCTGCTGATAGTTGGCCTATTGCTGCCTTTGCCAGCACTGTCAGAGGATGTGCCTGCAACGCTTTATTCTTGGCGCGGCAGCGTCCCGCAGGATGTTTTTGACAGATATACTGAGGTCTATGGAGAGGATCTGATTGTAGACAGCTTCATGGCTGCCGATGAAGCCGAAGCCCGTCTTGCGCTTAAAGACGCGCCTTACGACTTGGCGGTTTTGCCGATTGAAGTCGTTCCGCGATTGTTGGCGAACAACACACTTCAGCCTGTGAAGACCCAAGTTGCGGCGCTGAAGGATGTCGCCCCGACACTTCATTTGGATGTGTTCGACGCACTGCTGCCCGATGTGTCCGATTATGTTGTGCCCTATCTTTGGGGATCGACAGGGATGATCATTGATGTGCCAGCAGTGCGTGCACGCCTTCCGAATGCGCCGCTAGACAGTTGGTCGTTGCTGTTTGACTCAAAGAACGCGGAGGCGCTCGCCGATTGTGGCATCTCGATTGTAAACTCCTCGCAAGAGGTTCTTGCGCTGACATTGAGTTATCTGGGCAAAGATCCCAATCGGTTTTCAGAGGAAGCTTTGGATGCGGCTTTCGGGACCCTTTCGCAAGTTATGCCCTATGTCAGCAGCATCAGTGATCTGCACTACAGCAAACTCAGGAACGGCGAAGTCTGTATCGCCCTTGTTTGGAGTGTGCCTGGGGTGGCGCCAAAAATAGAGGGCTTTGGGGAGCAATACACCTATGTGCTCCCCAAAGAGGGGGCAATCATGTGGTCCAACGTGCTGGTCGCTCCTCGGAAAAGAGAGCCATCCGCCCATCTCCAACAGCTGTTGTCGTTCGTTTTGTCAGAAGAGGTCTTTGAACGCCTGGCCGCGCATTCCTTTGCGTCGATGTCGCCTTTCGGCGAAGACGTCGCGCTGTCGCCGATGCAACACATGCTGAAGGCGGAAATTTTCCCAACCAATCAAATGCAGAGACTCTTTATGCTAGAGCCGCTCACCGGAGCGCAGAAACACGATCTCGACACAAGATGGCGGCGGCTGCAGATCGGTCGATATCAGTAAGCGGTGGGCCCTTCGGCTTTGTTCAGAAGGACGCCGAGTATTGGTTTGACGCCAGAAAAGATCCGTTCGACCTTCTCCAACTCCTCGGCCGTTGACACACCGCCGCCTGCCACCAACAGGACCGCGTCCACATTGGGCAAAAAGCCGAGAACATCGTCAAACTCCAAGGCCGGCGGCATATCAAACAGCATCACATCGGCGCAGAGCGTCTCTTCCAGCTCTTCCAACACAGAGGTGATCATTTCTGTTTGAAACAATTCCGCAGAGTTGTCTTCCGGGCGATCGTTCAGCGCCAAAGCCAGATTGGGTGCAGCTTTCACCAGAAAGTTCTCAGGTGCGATCACGCCGCTTAAATAGTCCGCCATTGTGTCGTGGGCGGTCAGCCCCAGTGTTTTGTCCAGACTGGGGGCGCGGAGGTCTAAATCCAGCAAAACGGTCCGCACCGAGTTCAGACGTGCCAAGGCGAATGCCAGATTGGCGGAGACAAAACTGCTTCCGCAACCACGCGTCGGCGCCGTGACCGCCACGCGACTCCAGCCATGTTCGTTGAGTGCCTGCAGCATGCGTGTGCGCAGCATGTCAAATGCGGCATGGGCCGGGTGGCTGCGTGATGCACTGATGATATGGTTTTGCGCCAAAACAGCATCGTCCACCGCGGCCACGCTGAGGTTGTTCCAGAACACCTCTGGATCCTGTAATGCAGGCAGGCTGTCCGCGGGCTCACAGTCCGCTTCGATTTTGGTGTGCTCGTGTTTCATGGCGCAATTGTACCGTCTGTTTGGCAAAGAATTTATCAATCCAAACCGGTCAAAAGAAAGGCGGCATTGCGGAGATTGGGCGTCTCTTTCGCATAGGATCTACCTGAAAGGCTCTGTGCAGCCTTTATTGGTCTGAGATTTGTCGCCATGTCACTTCTTCCCGCGGGAGATATCGGTTCCTTATGGTTTTAGTCTGATACACTGGACATGGACCTCAAGCATAGATAATCAAACACAAACTGCCCAGCCAATCAAAGCCAAGCAGCGTAGATATCGGGAGTATCACATGTTGCGAGCATTTGTTGCGGCTCTGGCTTTGTCTGCCTCTGTCGTTCAGGCAGCAGAGATTGAAACAGCGGGCGGGAAAGTCACGGTTGAGAACGTACCAGCGAAGATCGCTGTGTTTGATATCGCCGCGATTGATACGCTCACCGCCTTGGAGGTGCCGGTTGCCGGTGCGCCGGAGAAGCTTTTCGTAGATTACCTCTCTGAGGTTAGCGCATCCGCTGAAACCATTGGCAATATCTTTGAGCCAGACTTTGAAGCGGTCAATGCGCTGCAACCTGATCTTATCATTGTTGGCGGCCGCTCCTCCAGTCAGGGGCAGGCGCTGACGGATTTTGGCCAAGTCATTGACATGACCATCTGGAAAGACACGGTCGGCGAAGGTCTGGCCCGCTTGGAGGCCTATGGCGAACTCTACGGCAAACAAGAGGAAGCGGCGGCGCTGAAAGCGGATTTCGAGGCGAAACTGGCAGCCACAAAAGCGGCTGTTGCGGATCAAGGCACCGCGCTTGTGCTGTTGACCAATGGGCCTAAGGTTTCCGCTTATGGATCTGCCGGTCGTTTTGGTTGGATCCACAAAGCGCTGGGACTTCCCGAAGCGGTGGCAGACGTCGAACAGGCCACACATGGTGAAGCGGTTTCTTTCGAGTTTATCAAAGACGCCAACCCGGACATCCTGATTGTGATTGACCGTCTGGCCGCCATTGGGCGCCCGGGCGATGCGGCCGCCGCAACGCTGGACAACGCGCTGGTTGCACAGACCAACGCCTGGAAGAACGGCAAAGTGATCTATCTGAATGCCGCGGACGTCTATGTTGCAGGCGGCGGCATTCAATCGATGAACCGCACATTGGATCTTTTCCTGAATGCGATGAACGCCGGATAAGCCCTGTGAACAATCGCGCAGCAATAGCCGGGGCAGCGGCTGGAACATTTGTTCTGGCCGCTGTTTCGTTGTTTGTGGGGGTGATTGATCTCACCCCGCTGGATGTGCTGCGCGATCCGTCTGCACTGACTTTGCTTATCGACAGCCGGTTTCCCCGCACCGCAGCGCCGCTGATTGCGGGTGCAAGCCTGTCCATCTGCGGATTGATTTTGCAAATGCTGGTGCGCAACCGATTTGTGGAACCGATGACGGTTGGGACAGGTCAGGGCGCGGCGCTGGGCATTCTGCTGGTCACAGTATTTGCGCCAACCCTATCGATCTTTCTAAAGATGGTTCTGGCGTCCTCCACAGCTTTGCTTGCCAGTCTTGGCTTTCTTCTGATCGCACGTCGTCTGCCGCCAACACAGCCCCTGCTCGTGCCGCTGGTGGGCATGGTTTATGGCGGTATTCTGGGCGCAGCGGTCACGTTTTTTGCCTATCAGGCGGATATGCTGCAATTCATTGAGACCTGGCTCAGCGGGGATTTCTCCGGCGTGATGCGGGGGCGCTATGAGCTCTTGTGGATCGGCGCAATGGCGGCAGGTCTGACCTATTTGATTGCCGACCAGATCGCGATTGTCGGTCTGGGGCGAGATGCCAGCATCAACCTCGGTTTGAACTACAATCAAGTGATGATCCTCGGGCTTCTGGTGATCTCGATTGTGTCGGCGCTTACGGTTGTCACGGTTGGGGCCATCCCCTTTGTGGGCCTGATCGTGCCCAATATTGTCAGCCGCTGGTTCGGCGACAATCTGCGCGCCACCCTGCCAGTGACCGCTCTGGCGGGCGGCGCATTGGTGCTGTTGTCCGATATTTTGGGGCGCGTGCTGCGCTATCCGTTTGAAATTCCGGTTGGCACGATCTTGGGTGTGCTTGGTGCCTTTGCCTTCCTGTGGCTGCTCTACCGTGGGCCAAAGCATGCGCACTAAAGCCATCTGGATATCCGCCGCGCTTCTGCTGGTCTGTGCCGTGTTGTTCATGACACTGGAGACGCGCGGCAGCTGGGAGTTCGTTCTGTGGTTCCGCGGGCGCAAACTTGTCGCGCTGTTGCTCGTCGGCGCCGCGATTTCCACGTCAACGCTGCTGTTTCAAACCATTGCCCGCAATAATCTGCTGACGCCTTCTATCATGGGCTTTGATGCGCTCTATACGTTGATACTGACGCTGTCCGTGTTCTTTCTTGGCAGTGTTGGCTTCAATCAGTTGCCGCCCGAAGTGGTGTTCCTTGTCACTGTGGTGGTGTTGATCGCCGCTGCGCTGGCGCTGTTTGGGACGTTGCTTGGCCAACACAGGGCCGATCTGATGCGCATGGTTCTGACAGGGATCATCTTTGGCGTGCTCTTCCGCTCGCTCACAGCTTTTGGCGTCCGTATGATTGATCCCAATGAGTTCGTGACCATTCAGGTCAAAAGCTACGCGCGCTTCAACTACATTGATGTGAACCTGCTATGGATGAGCCTTGTTCTGTCAGTCGCGGCTATGGCGTGGTGTTGGCACCTCCGTCGCCGGTTGGATGTGCTGGCGCTTGGGTTTGACATTGCCACCAGCCTCGGGGAGGCGGTCAGCAAACGTCAAACGCAGATCCTCATCCTGATCGCGCTCTTGGTGGCGGTCTCTACGGCACTGGTTGGCCCGGTGGCCTTTCTTGGGCTGTTGGTTGTCAGCCTTGCGCGGCTTGTGGCCCCCAACGAACGCCATGCCACCTTGATCCCTCTGGCCGCGCTGATTGCAGGCATCGTTTTGGTCGGAGGCCAGACCCTGCTCGAACGCGTGTTCGATCTGGCCACGCCGCTCTCTGTTGTGGTCGACTTTGTCGGCGGCTTTGTTTTCCTTGTGCTCTTGCTGCGAAAGGCGCGGACATGATCTCCATTGAGAACCTCAGTTATGAAGTCGGCACCGCACGCATATTGCAGGACGTCACTGTGACCTTGCCCAAAGGCGGGATGACAGCGCTGATTGGGCCCAATGGTGCCGGCAAATCCACCTTGCTGTCGCATGTCGCTCGTCTGTTGCCAATTCAGACGGGAAAGATCTCTGTGGATGATCTGGAAGTCGGTAACTGTGACAGCTCCGCTCTGGCGCGGCGTCTTGCGATCCTTCCGCAGCAGGTGCACTTCGCCACCCGTCTGACCGTGCGTGATATGGTCGCCTTCGGCCGATACCCTCACAGTCAGGGTCGTCTTCGGTCTGAGGATCACAACAAAGTCGCGGAAGCTCTAGAGGCTTTTGGTCTGACACCGTTGCAAAACCGCTTCTTGGATACGCTTTCCGGTGGCCAGCGCCACAAGGCGCATGTGGCCATGACCTATGCGCAGGATACCGACTACCTGCTTCTGGATGAGCCGCTCAACAATCTGGATATCTCAGCGGCCCGCGCGCTCATGGCTTTGTTGCGTGATCTTGCAGACAACAGTGGCAAAACGATCGTGATTGTGGTGCATGATATCAACTTTGCAGCCCAATATGCGGACCATCTGGTTGTGATGAAACAAGGTCAAATCGCGTGTGAAGGCAAACCGGTAGACTTGGTCACAAAGGCGTTGTTGACGGATGTGTTTGATACAGATGCCCACGTTGCGCTGATCGAAGGAAAGCCATTTGTCATGCCATAGGGAAACTGGCATAGAAGGCCAGCGATCCGCGCATGTTCACCGCTTTGCGCGAGCCCTCATTGCGATTCGGCTGTTTTTCCTGACGGAATATCTATCCAGGGTAGTGAGCGCCTCCGATTTTCTGATTGAAATTTTTAGATCTGCAACTCTTGGGGAATTTTGCCTTAAGTACCTCTCCAATAAGGAGATTTTCAGCCTGACGTTAAGGAAATCGCAGCTTCTGGGAAGTCAATGTCCAGCACTTACTAAGACTACCCAATCGCTGAGGACCCCGCGATGAAACTAAGACTCGTCATGCTTTTGGTAATTGGCCCGCTATTTGCGTACGCCGGTTACCTCAAATTTCAAGATATCGCCCACCAACGTGCCGTACTTGCAAAGGCGCATGACATCACTGTTGTAACACACGAAGGCGTCTTGATTGACGATCTGGTGCATGAGTTGCAGAAAGAGCGCGGGTTTTCTGCCGGTTTCATCGCATCGCGCGGACGCGCCTTTAAGGATGAACTGGCGTCGCAGCGACGGCACACAACACAGGCTCTCTCGGCGCTAACGCAAGAGCTGGAAATACTGCAGATCTTGATGCCTGAGGCCATGGCTGACGCCAACAGTCGCCTCTCGCAATTGCAGGATATGCGTGCCACTGTCGATGGCGTACCCGCGTCCGTCAAAGAGATGAAAGCCTACTACACAGGCGTCATAAATCTTCTGATCGAACTGGCTCGGCCCATTGTTGCGGACACCAAAGACGGGCGACTTCAGGTTGTGCTGCATGCGCGTGCGCTTATCGGATCCGCCAAAGAAAGCGCCAGTCAGGAGCGCGCGATGGGCGTAACCGGATTGAGCGGTGGTTTCACGCAGCCTGTCCAAACGCGTTTTGTGGCGCTTGGCGGCGCACAGATGGCATTGCTTCATGAAACGGCTGGGGATTTGCACGCCGCGAGTTGGGAAAAGTCGATTATGCAGAGCCCAGAGTACAAAGCTCTGTACGCAGCGCGCAACCAAATCATTGCTGGCTTTGGCTCTCCGCGGGCGACCCCCATTGCAACTGAGCAGTGGTTCCAGATTTCTTCTAACTGGATTGATTTATTGCGTGCAAAAGAAGTGGAATTTGTCACTGAAGTCGAAGCGCTCACAGCCCAGATTGAGGCAGAAGCGCAGGACACGCTGCGCAATCTGATTTGGATCGGAGCTTTGGTGACAATTGCGGTTCTGGCCTTTGCCGCGCTGTCTTTTGAAAAAGTAATCGCGCGTATCAAATACCTGATTTCGGTGATCCAGGCCTTTGACAAAGGCAACTATGAGATCGAGATCACTGGCACCACTGGGCGCGATGAATTGAGCGAGATGGCCCGTGCATTTGATCTGTTCAAGCAGGACACGCTAAAAATGCAGGCCGCAACAGCCAAACTCCAGGCAGAGCAAGAGCGCTTGAAAGTTCAGCAAGACAAAGTTGTGGCCGAGATTTCGGCCGGACTTGAGTGTCTTGCAGAAGGAAATCTGACCTACCAATTCTGCGGGGAGTTCCCAGAAGAATATGAGACGCTGCGCGAAGATTTCGATGGCGCTATGGCCAAACTCAATGAAACGCTCTCCAGCGTCGTGGACAACACCTCCAGCATTCGTCTGGCGGCCACACAGATCACGGATGCGTCCATTGAACTCTCGCGTCGCAGCGAAAGCCAAGCCGCCACGCTGGAAGAGACCTCCGCAGCCCTGGAAGAGCTGACATCCAGTGTTCAGGCCGCAGCAGAGGGTGCGCGCGGGGTGCAGGACACAACCGTTCGCGCGCGCACAGAGGCAACGGAAAGCGGTGCCGTGGTCAAGCAAGCAATTGACGCCATGTCCGAAATTTCCATGTCTTCCAGTCAGATTGCCCAGAACATCGGTGTGATTGACGACATCGCGTTTCAGACAAATCTTCTGGCCCTGAACGCTGGGGTTGAGGCTGCACGTGCGGGCGAGGCTGGCAGCGGGTTTGCGGTGGTTGCCTCCGAAGTGCGGGCGCTTGCGCAAAAATCGTCTGAGGCGGCGACAGAAATCAAATCATTGATCAGCGAAAGTGCAGGCCACGTAGGCAATGGCGTTGAGCTGGTAAATCGCACGGGCACTGCGCTGGACAGCATCGTGGATCGCGTGGGGCACATCTCAGAGCTGGTCTCGGAAATGGCTGTTGGCTCCAACGATCAGGCAACGGGCCTGGGCGAACTCAACGCCGGTGTGGCGCAGCTTGATCAGGTGACGCAGCAAAACGCGACGATGGCGCAAAACGCGAATTCCACATGCCACACACTCAAGGAGGAAGCAGATGAGCTGGAGCAGCTCGTAGGCCAATTCAAACTCTTTGATCGGGCATCCTCTTCTGCTGAAGGCGAGGAAAGCGCGCCACACGCAGTCGCTATGGTTGCTTAAAGCCGTTTGCGTTTTATGTGAGACAATCGGATCGCCTCTCGCGTTCGACTGAATGGGAGAGGCCGCGAGAAAGCGATCCAGTTGCACACGCAAGTTGCGATGGGACTACACCCTAACCCACAGGGCGGCGTCACTTATATTCAATGATGCGCATGTTGCGTTTCATCAGGCGCCGCCAGTGAAACATAAAGATTCCCAATGTGTTGGGGATCTTTGACAGTGTAATCAGCCGTGAATGTCGCCAAGCTTCCCAATACGGCAACCCAGCGGAGACGAGGCCGTTTTTCGTGCGAATATAACTGGCAGTGTAAAGGGCAAGCACCAGAACAAAGGCCCAACGATTGGCTGCCAGTCCCCACACAGCCATCATTGGCATGAGCGCGCCATAAACCAGTGCCCGCGCCTGTTCGCGCAAAGCATAAGGCGGGTGCATCCAGCCCACCTGCGCATAAGCGTGGCCACCGCGCACCGCGCGTTGCCACCATTGTGAAAACGTCAGCATTGCAGCATCGTGGCGCGTCATTTCTTCTGGCAGTCGGCGCAATTTCCAGCCCGCCTTACCAAGTCTAAGACAGAACTCTTCGTCCTCGCCGGCGATCACTGTGGGATCAAAGCCCCCCGCCTGTTCAAAGGCTGCGCTGCGCACCAGCATGTCGCCGCCGCAGACCGTGATCTCGCCCGCAGGCCGGTGCCATTCAAAGTCACATAATGCGTTGTAAACGCTGCGCTCTGGGTAAAGTTCAGCCCGCCATCCTGTGACCAGTCCGAGCGTGTCGTCGGCCTTTAACGCAGCTTCGCCAGCAGAAATCCAACCGGGGGCAACCATGCAATCCCCATCTACAAATTGCACAAACTCAGGCAAATCTTCGGTTTCGGCCAATGCATCAAAACCAGCCTGTCGCGCGCGCGCTGCGGTAAATGGTAAGCTGTCATCAAGCTCCACAACCAATGCACCAGCGGCGCGTGCTTCGGCGACAGAGGCGTCCGTGCTGCCGCTATCGACATAGACGATCTCGACGCCTTGTGTGGTCAGAGACGTCAAACAGGCCACCAAACGCGCGCCCTCATTGCGCCCGATGACAATTGCAGTGGTCGCGCTCATTTCAGCCCGTCCCGAAGCAGCGCACCCAGGCGCGCGGCCTCTTTATGGATGTCAAATGCCGCTTCCACTTTGGCCCGCCCCGCAATCCCCATGGATCGGGCGCGCTCAGGATCGCTCAGGATCTCATCAATTGCCGTGGCTAAGGCGCTCACATCTCCCGGAGGCACAAGCAATCCGGACACGCCGTCGCTCACCAGTTCCGGGATCCCGGCAATATGCGTGGCCACCACAGGACGCTGCGCGGCCATCGCTTCCATCAACACCACGGGCACGCCCTCCGCAAAGCTGGGCAGCACCAGCATATCTGCCTCTGCCAGAGCCTCCGCCACCTCGGATTGGGACTTATAGCCGACAAAGGAGACATGTTGTGATAGCCCCGCAGATGAGACTTGTGATTGTAGCGCTTTCCGTCCGGGGCCGTCACCAATCACATTGAGATGCACATCAGGATGCGTTTGCACAAGCTGCTCAAGGCTGCGCAGCAAAATCGGCAATCCTTTGACCGGTGCCAGTCGCCCGACAAACAGCAGCTGCTTTCCCGATGCGCCGCCGCCGGGTGCATAGCGCTCAGGATCTACGCCACAGTGAATGATGTGCAGTTTGTTCCAGTGCTTTGGATTGCTGAAAGCCATGGCTTGGGAGCGACAAAACTGGCTGATGCAGGCAACAAATCGTGCGCGCGCGATTTTTGCGCCCAGCCGCCAGTGGTCTGGTGCAAAGAAAATGTCCGGCCCATGGAGCGTGAAACTGAAGGGAATCCCCGACAGCTCTGATGTCAGCATCGCCACAGAACAGGACGATTTTGCAATGTGATTATGCAAATGCCGTACACCGCGTTTGCGTAGATGCGTGGCCAGCACCGCCGCCTCCAGAAAGTAAAACAGCTGATAGATCTGGTTGCGCAGGCCGGGCGGTGCGGTTCTGATCGCCAACAGAACGGTGCGCAGAAATCGGGTTGGGCTGTGAAATAGGGCGCCAAAAACAGCAGAGATCAGCGCGATTGGTGATTTTGCAGCGGACAGAACATAAAACGTTCTCTCAGCTTCGGCCCTTTGCTCTTCCCCAACAAGGTGCGCTTTGCCCGTGCGCCGCACCGAGCAGGTCTCCACTGGTTGCCCCTGCGCACGCAGCGCGGCCACCTCACGTTGAATAAACGTATCGGTTGCACGTGGGTATTCTCCGGTCAGATAGGCGATGGGGGCGGCTTGCGATGTCACGGCTGATGTCACGGTGTCTCGGTTTGATCTATTTGGCGCGCGAGATCTGCGGCCATGGCGGTTTCAAATGACACGCTTTTGGGTGCCCCAAGCACTTTGTGCATCCGGGCGTTGTCATATGTCAAAGGGCGATGGCGTGTTTCCAACACGGCACGGCGCAGAAGGCCGGGCATTTTTTCAGAATTTGGCGAGAGTGTCGCAATCCCTCGCCAGAGCCACAGTGGCGTGCGCACCACGCGTTTCGGCCACCCACCAGCTTTGAGCGCCCGTATAAATCGGGGTCGGTCGGGCAGATCATCATCGACTACGTTGATTTTTCCAATGCCTGCACGATATTGGACCGCCCGAAGCAACATGGCAGCGGCGCGCTCGACGCGACAAAGCGGCACGACCCCGCCGCCATCAATCATTACCAATAAGGTTCCGAAGGCTGGCCCCACATGCGCGTTAAACGCACATCCCGGTCCCCAGACCGCGCCCAGTCTAAGTATGCTCACCGCTACCCCATGCGTTTTTGCGGCGTCTTCAAACATATCTTCCTGGGCTTGCTTTGCCTTGGCATAGGGAGTGCGCCCCTGCGTGCCCAACGGACAGGCTTCTGTCAGAGCTCCATGATCTGGCAGGGTGCGCACATCATAAACGTCTAAAGAGCCTGCAAGCACCAGATGTGGCACTTCGGCAGAGACACTGGCCGCTATCACATGCGCACTCACCTGCAAGGTGTCGCGCCGCTGATCTCCAGACAGCGTCGCAGCGCAGTGGATCAGCGCATCAACCCCAATGAGGGCCTTTGCCAGAGTGTCGGTTTGTGTCGCCAAATCCAATGCGATCAAGGTGATGTTGCGGTCTGCGCGCCAAGAGGGCGGTGCGCTTTCCAAGCGCCGGACAAAGGCAATGACATGCATGTTTTGCCTGCGTGCTTGCGCCACACAATGGCGCCCAATGAACCCGGCAGCGCCGGTGATCGCCACATACGCCATCATCAAACCGCCCAGGGCATGGGCGCAACAGGATCACAGCGCGTCGTCATTTCCTGAATGCCGTTCTCCGCCCCAGAAGCCTGTATCGCCAGCGTCACCTCGTTCAAATGCAGGGCAAAATCCGCTGACAGGCGGCACTCCCTTCCTTCGGCCAGCGCATCCAGCATTTCTGCGGGCCCCAGCGCAAAATTCATGGCCGCGGCGCCCCAGCGCGGCACTTTGGGATGTGTCGCCCCACTGGGGCGCAGACGCTTGCCGATCGGATGTTCCATCAACCGCCGCCGCATCACAAACCGTTTGTGAAAGCGCACAGCGGCCTCATTGTCCCAGGCGCGTTTAACCGCCAGCACGCCCTTTTCACCAAACACCTGAATGCTGTGATTGTGGCGCGCAACAATGGAACAGGTCAGCCGTGCCACGACGCCATTCTCAAAAAACAGTGTCGCGGTTGAAAAATCTGGCGTGCCCGGCACCCCTTTGTCAGGCAGGCACTCCGCCGACGCTGCGACAACCCGGCGGACCGTGCCAAACATGGCAATCAGCCATGTTAGGTAATACCCTGCATGTTCCAACGTGCAGCCCACCGAAAACTCATCAGTCGCAGGCCATGGCGCGCCGCTGTCGCTCTTCCAGTCCGCATAGGGCGCTTGGGGTATGAAGCCATCATCAAGTTCGGCATAGATCAGGCGCACCGCGCCAGCCACATCCTCACGTATGGCCTTTGCCAGTGTTTGCGCCGCTTGCCCCAGGAAAGAGCAGGGCGCAGAGGCCAGCAGCAAACCGTTGCACGCGGCCAAGTCATGCAACGTGATAGCGTCCGCCATCTCCATGGCCAGAGGTTTTTCCGAATATACGTGATGCCCGGCCCTCAGGCATGTCTCTGTAATCTCAAAATGCGCGGTCGGATTGGTCAGGTTGAGCACCAAAGAGCCTTTGGGCAAATTGCCGAGAAACCGATCCAGACTCTCCGCTGTGTGGAGGTTCCAATGCTGGGCAAAAGCCTTCAGCCGTGCGGGATCATGGTCGTACACCTGTGTCACCGCGATATCGGGATGGGCGGCAAACGAACGCATATAGAGATCGGCGACAAAACCACATCCAATAATGGAAACACTGCGCCTGTTCGTCATCACCATCGCGAAACTGTCCCTGTAAACTCTTCAAACAGATTATAGGGTTATGGGCATCTTTGGCAGACATCAGTGGGGCCGCTTTCTCCAGATGTGGCGCAATTGAACCACTTGGCGCATATTCAACCCTGCGATTGTGACAGTCGATTTTTCTTGGTGCTAAGCTGTGCCCCATCCAAGGTCCAAGGGTCATTTTTTGCAGTTTTCCACGCGCACCCAGCCGATAAACGTGAACATCGCATCGCGCACCGCGCTGCGCGCCGCGGTGCGTGGGCGTTTTGCCTCTGGCGAAGGCTTTGCTCTGGCAACGGTCAATCTGGATCATCTGGTTAAGCTACAGAAAGATGTGGCCTTTTGTGAGGCTTATCTGGCGCAGGATTTTGTCGTCGCCGATGGCAATCCGATTGTTTGGCTGTCCCGTCTTGCGGGCAAAGAGGTGGCGCTCCTGCCCGGTGCAGATCTTGTACGGCCGCTTATGCAATGGGCGGCAGACGATCAGGTGCCAGTGGCTTTGATCGGGGGGACAGATCGCGCGCTTACGGCTGCTGCGCATGCGCTCAGAGCAGAGGTGCCGCAGGTGGATATCGTGGCCACGATTGCCCCGCCCATGGGCTTTGATCCTGACAGTGCCGCCGCAGAGATTGTGTTGCAGCAAGCCGCCGACGCTGGCGCGCGGATGGTGTTTTTGGCGTTGGGGGCCCCAAAACAGGAACGTCTCGCTGCGCGCGGGCGCCAGCTTGTCCCGCACATGTGTTTTGCCAGCATCGGCGCGGGATTGGATTTCTGGGCTGGCACGCAGAGACGCGCGCCGCTTTGGGTGCGTAAGTTGGCGTTGGAATGGCTGTGGCGCCTGCTCTCCAATCCGGCCAGATTGCTCACGCGGTATCTGCGGTGTCTGACCCTCTTGCCCGTTCTGGTTCTTGCCGCACTCAAACAGCGCAACACCTCCGGAAAACCGCAGTGAGGCGCTTTCGCCGCGCATTTGGCGGCACCACATAGCCTGTGTGCAGATAACGTTGCACGGCCCACAGGGGCGGTCTACTGCGGGTCTTACTGGGGATGTCGCGTCATAACCGGGTAAAAAACCGCCCGCATGCGCTCAGCCGCTGCATTGGTCACCAGATTGTTGTCAAAGAACTGTCCGACCCCTGCCTGAACCGCATCACAGAGGAACGGATCACAAAACCATTGCCAGGTATCGATGATCTGTGCACCGCTTTTTTGTAGGGCAGCCTGCGCACCGGCCGCCCGCTGATTGGCATCCGTCACACTGATCTGTCCAATGCGATGTGCCAATTGAGGCGGCAATCTGCCATGCACCAAGGCCCGCGCAACATCGGGGGCGTGATAATGCTCAAACTCGGGTGGTTGCCGCAGCACAAATACGTCGCGGTCCAACACGGCGATTTCATTCACCGTCGCGGCGAGCGCTGTGGCCAACAGTCTGTCTTGCGTCATTGGGCCAAAGGTCGGGCTGCTCAGGCGGATTTTTTTGTGGGCATCGTGACCGATCCCTGCGCCGTCTGCGTAATAGGACCATCGCCCGATCAATAGAACGTCACGCAGATAGGGCAGGGATTGCAACGCGGTTTTGATGTGTTGGTTTGCCTCTGCGCAGGCCACATCATTTGCCTGCGATGTGGTCCGCTCTGACTTGCGGATATCAAACACCGGCGCGCAACCCTCACGCCATATCACCAGCCCACTGCGTTGCGTTTCCTGCGCAGCTTGATCCAAACCGGCCAAATAAGCCCGCGCGTGCTCGTCTCCCCAGATGATCAGGGTGTGTTCGCGGGTTTGCGGACCTATGGGGCAGACCTTCAACCCTTTGAAAGCTCCGATGTCGGCTGTGTGGCACCGTGAAAGATCCTGCGCGACGTCGCTGGAGGCCGCGATGTGCAAGCGCGCCTGCGCATCAAAGCGCTGGGGCAGACCGTCGGTGCGATAAATCCCAAAGGAAAAGCTCACCGCCAGTGCAGAGGCGGCCACCATGGCACTGAGCAACGACCAATTCGCCAACTGGGTGGTGTTGCGCACAGGCTCTTCGATCAGCCGCCAGGACAGTGTGGCCAATACAAAGGAAATGGCCATCCAAAGCGCGGTTTCTGCTGGTCCAGCATAGCTTTGCTGCAAATAGGTGGTGAGTGCATAAACCGGCCAATGCCACAGATAAAGCGAGTATGAAATCAGGCCAATCAACACCGGCACCCGCATGGAGAGCACGTGATTGACCCAGTTCTTTTGGTGCCCATTTGCGATCACCAAAAGCGTGCCGAGCACCGGCAACACCACTTGCCACCCCGGAAAGGTTTCGCTCGCCTGCATAAAGCAGATTGAGACCAACAAAAGGCTCATACCGACCCAGCTGAGCGCCTGATGCGCACGCAGGATGTCTGGGCGCTCAATGCGCAGGATGGCCAGGCCAACCCCTGCAAGCAGTTCCCAGGCGCGGAAAGGAAACAGGTAAAACGCTGCGGCCTGCGCTTGTGGCACAACCAACAGACTACCCAGCAGGGAAACGGCAAAACAGGCGGCCAGCGTGATACAGATGGCGCGCGCACTGCGTGCAAAAACCAGAAAGATCAGTGGCAGGAAAACATAAAACTGCTCTTCCACAGAGAGCGACCATGTATGCAGCATGATCTGCTCTTCTGCGGCGCCATCGAAAGGTTCGGATTGCCCATAAAACAGCACATTTGACAGAAAGACCGTCGCGGCCATTATCCCCTTTGCCGTGTTGTGAAAGTCGTTTGGCAGCAAAATCCAGGAGCCGACTACCAAAACGGCAAAGATCATAGCAAAATAGGCGGGGGCAAGCCGTCGTATCCTGCGCATCAAAAACGATCCCAACGCGACACGCCCGGTGTGCTGATGTTCACGCCACAACATGCCGCCGATCAAGAAACCTGAAATCACAAAGAAGATGTCGACACCGACAAAACCGCCGCCAAAGCCGGGCACTCCAAAGTGATGAAACATCACCGCCAAAATCGCGATGGCACGCAGCCCGTCAATCTCTTTGCGATGATCGGGCTCTCCAAACACAGCTGCTGTTTGCGTGCTGGACGCGATTCTTGCGCTGTCTGTTTGATCCGAAAACTCTTGTTTATAAGCACGAGGCATGCGCGCGCAGTTCCTTACTTCAGTAGAGTTGGCGCACAGAAATCGTCTGTGTGCCCTTTGGGCGGGGGTCGCCGAGCTCTAGAGTAACATTGCTTTATTAAAGAGGTTTTGCGACAAAACGCTCAATTGCGCGCGCGTGCGTATTACTGTCGGGAGGAGACCGTATTGCAAGACAATACTCATGTTTCAGCAACGGTGCCTGACTGGAGCCGGGAGCGTATTTCACAGTTCTGGGATCCGGCTCCCAAACTCCTGCGCACCATTCGTCGCTATCAGTCCGCACGTGCCAAAGGGGGCAGCTGGCCGCGTTTGGTGTCTCGCTACTGGGTGCTTGTGCATCGGTTCTGGTCCGTGATCGCGCAATCTGAACTTCATTTGAACACACAGATAGAGGGGGGGCTGTGTCTTCCCCATCCCAACGGCATTATTGTGCATTCGGATGCCAAAATTGGTCCCAATTGTATGCTGATGCATCAGGTCACCTTAGCGGGCGCTGTTGTGCTTGAGGGGCATGTCGATATTGGCGCAGGGGCAAAGCTCATTGGCCCTCTGGTTGTCGGCAAAGATGCTGAAATCGGGGCCAATGCGGTCGTCACCCGCGATGTGCCAGCTGGGGCGGTCATGGGCGGTGTGCCCGCCCGTATTCTCAAGATGAAGCCGGGGTATCAGCCTGCGGATCAGGATGTATCGCAGGCCAGTTCATAAAATTGTGCGCGGCGCGTCTGCTTCTGTCTCAGTTGCCGGACTGGTGTCAGGTGCGGTTTGATGCTCTGGATGCCGGCGCTGCTGGGCCAGTCGCTCGGCATATCCAAACAGCGTCCCAGCGATCAGCCAGGTGATCGGGGTCAGCGTTGCATTTGGCAACAGATCGATCATGTTAAAGCCAAGCATCACCGCAAGTGGCCCGACAAAGGGGGACAGCGCCTCACTCTGATGTGGCGTTGCGCGGCGCCTGCGCGCACCACTGGCAGGGGATGCGGGCTCCACATGGCGCATCTCGCGAAAAATCAGCCAAATTGGCAGCGCGATCAACCCGAATTGAGCGATATACCCCACCCATCCCCAGACACCAATCACGATGATCCAATACCCATCAGACACCGTGGTGATTTCACCTGTGGTGCTGTCATGAATGTGATTGCGGCCCCAAATGCCCCATCCAAACAGAGGCTTGGCCATCGCCCTCTCAAACAGAATGTCCTCGTTTACGATGCGAAAGCTGAGCGATTGGGCGCGCTCCGCACTGAGCGTCTCTGCCTGTGCGACAATCGCGTCACTGGGCACAACATCCGCAGACTTCAAAACCGGGTAGGCAAGCAAGATCGCAGCCAGTCCCATCGCCAGTCGCACCTGCGTTCTTTGACGCAACATCAGGATCGCCCCCGCCGCCAAAGATGCATAAACCAGTGTCGCAAGTGTCTTGCACAGGACCAGCACAATGGCGAGATACAGCGCCGCGATCAGAAACTTGGATGCGGAACGCCCATTGGCAGCTTTCCAAACCGTCAGGGCCGCCAACAACGCCGTCAGCACAAAATAGGCCAGCCATATACCGTGGTAGAGAAACACCATAGGGCGATACCCACCACCGCGGATCGTCTGCGAAAACAAATGCTGGAAATAGCCATACACCCAGTTGTTGAGCTGTGGGCTCAATCGGACTTCGAGCAGGATCGGCACAGAGTAGGCCAAGGCCGCGAGCACGAGCGCCACCAGAACATCGCGTTGATCGTCTGGCGTTTGCAGCAGGGCCCGCGCAAGCAGGAATCCCAACACCAGAATTAAGTTGTTGATCGGCTGTGCCACAGCGTCTTGCAGGTAGAGGCCGCGAATATAGCTTTGGGTGAAAACCAATGGCTCGCCATTGCCCATAACAGTGGCGACCGGGCTCAGCACAAACACCGCGAGCAAAAGGCGCGCAATCTTGTTCTCTGGCAGGAGTTTGGGCCGCTGCGGCAAGACCAAAAACGCGACCACCACAATCGCAAGATTGGTCAGGCTGGTTTTGTCCAGCGCAGGCATCAGGGGAAAGTCAAACACAGCAGGCGGCGGAGGCAAAAGCAGATAGGCCCCCAGCAGCGACCAAATCAGCGCGCGTCCTGGTGGCAGCGCAACAAAAAGGCGCCAAATAACAATGGGCCACAGCATCAGCATCAATGTGGCGAATGCATTTGGCATGCTGCGGCGTGTCCTTCTTTTGCGCCCGCCAACGGACTGCGCGGCCAGCGTGGTTGTGAGGCCAGCCTGTCTTACCCCCTCCCAGTCTAGAGCGGGATGCCCGCGCTGGGAATGGGGTTTTGCCCTCAGAAACTTTGGAAAATGGGTGTGCGACTTACCTGTCTCAACACCGGAATTGCCCCCATGTGAGCAGGGTCAGACGTTCACACACCTGTGCCTTGCGCCACGACAAACACCGTCCGAAAGACAACTTTCAAATCCGTCAAAAACGTGATGCTGCGCGCATATTTGGTGTCATGGTAAGCGCGTTCAGCAAAGCTGCATTCATTGCGCTCTGATGTCTGCCAAAATCCAGTTATCCCGGGGCGCATCAGGTAGTAGGCCGTCCCCGGATAGAGTTTTGTCTGGTCGGTCATCATTGGTCTCGGGCCGACCACCGACATGTCTCCGACAAACACGTTGAAGAACTGGGGCAACTCATCCAGAGATGTCTTGCGAATGAAGCGGCCCAAGCGTGTGATGCGCGGGTCATGTGTCAGCTTTTGCTTTTCGTCCCATTCCGCGCGCGCCGCTGCATCATTTGCCAGATGGGTTTCCAGCATTTGATCTGCATTGGGCACCATCGAGCGCAGCTTGATCATATGGAAACGCTTCCCGTGTTTCCCAACCCGCTCTTGACGATAAAAAGGGGTGCTGCCGTCGCGCGAAATCAAGATTGCCAGAACCAAAACAATCAGCGCTGCTGGCACCGCTGCGATCGCGACAATCGCAAGGTCAAACACGCGTTTCACGCCGCTTTGGTAAATGCTTTGTTGAGTGGCGCTGACGGCAAAGCCGCGCGAAAAGCTCTCGTGCGAAGAATATGCCATGCGTTTTGTCCCTTCACCCTACCTTGGGGGCATCGACAGGCACAAAAAGAGTCTGCATTCAAAGCGCGTGCTTTGAAGGTCGATTGTTTCGATCAATCCGAAAAATTGTCCCAAGCCTTAACGGCGAATTGCAGCGTAGTCCCCAGTTTGTGTCTTTTCGATGCTTCTCCTAAGAAGCGCCCACCCAAGGACAAACTTTAGACACAATTTTCACGAAATCCACCTTAACTTAAGTATAGTTTTGGCGAAAACCCTTGAAATAAAGGTGTTTTTGGAGATTTTGGTCCGAAAAACCCGCGGTTTTGGTTAACGCGAGGCGCGAGTCTGACAGCTTCATTTCGCGAGGAGGAAACGGTTCGCAGCGGTCGAGCGGCATTGTTTCGATAGGCGGGTTAATGCCGACGAAAAATGAGTGCTTTGGGGAGAGGTGATTCGGCTTGGTTGCGTGGCAAGCAGCTGGAATGTGTCCGAATTAAGGCGCGGGCTGCCCCATTTGTAGGATGACAATCGCCAATATGACGAACATCACAAGCAGGGTGCCAAACTTTGCTATGGCGCCCGTGGTGCGCCAGCGCCGCTGAGACGTGGTTTCCAGCGCAGGGATCACGGCAACCGCCCGCAGCCCGAGTTGTTGCTCCAACTGGGCCGCTGTTCGAATTTGCGGGCTGCGCAACTCCAGCGCCACAACCGCCGCCAATGCAACGGCAAGACTCAAGAGCGCGCCCATCGCCAAGGTGCGTTTGCGCGACGGAGCGACAGGGAAGTCCGGCGCGAGCGCCTTTTCCAAAACGGTGAAGCTTTCGGAGTTCTGGCTTGCCTCAAGCATTTGCTGCATTTCAGCGCCTGCTTTTCCAGAGATGATCGCTTGGTACTGGTCTTCAAGTTTGGCCAGCTCCCGTTCGAGTTTGCCAAATTGCTGTTCCAAACGCGGGGTATCAGACAACGCTGCCTCAATTTCCGCAATTTCCAACTGAAACAGCTGGCTTTCTTCGCGCAAGCGTCGCAACCGCTGCGCCCGCACCGAATTGCCGCCAGAAGCCGCACTTTGATTTTCCAGGATTTGTCGCTGTATTTCCAGATCGATCTGTTCAAGATCTTCCAGACGTGTGCGCAGCGCTTCCACGCCACCGGGCAGCAGCACGGCGTGGTCGCGTTTGAAGTCAGCGATCTGCTGCTCCATTTCAACAATGGCGGTGCCGATGCGTTTCTCTTCACCATCAAAGAAACTCAGCGTTTCTGTCACGCGTGCAGTGCGTCGCGCGCGTTCTTGCTCCAGCACGTTGTTGACGAGTTCATTCACGACGTTTGCTGCCAAAACAGGGTCTGACATGCGCGCATAGACCAGCAGCGCGGATGGGCTGATGTCTTGACGCCAGAGAAACTCGGGGTCTATCACCCTGTCCACGCGGGCAGCCTCCCTAAACAAAGCAACACGTTGCAAGTCGCTCAGCGTTGGGTCGTCAAACAGGTCATACTTTTCAATGATCGTCAGCAGGTTGTCGCGCGCCATAACGCGTTGTTCCACAATCTGCAGCTTTTGCAGCATATCGGCGTTCAGCGCGCCGGGGGTGGTGCTTCCCGTCTGAATAGAGGGCTGTTCAATCTGGATGGTGGCCGATGTTTCGTATTCGCTCTCGAGGCTGAGCACATAGGTCAAGGCAATCAGCAGACCAATAGAAAACACCACCGCAAACACAAACGCGCGCCGCCGCAACGCGCTTAGAATTTCGCCAACAGACTGTATCTTGCCCATGACCATCCCCAATGGTGTCTCAGTCGCTACACAATTTTGCGCATGCGTGGATCTGTTTAAATCGCGATTGTGGTTATCCCGTGGCGCAAAGGTGGAAATCAGCGTTTTCCATGCCCTGACGCGCCCCGATTGTCACCAATGATATCACCTGGTGTTGGGTGACGATTTGCGCTCCTGTCAAACTTGCATTGGCAGGTATCTGTGCCGTCGGTTGGCAAAATCGTGCTGCAAATCTTTTGCCGCTTTTGTCATATGTTATCGCAAGGCTTTCAAAGCCGAACATCGCACCACTCAGCATATACTGCGCCTTAAACGTAGCCTCTTTTGCCGAAAAGATCCGCCTTGCCCAAAGCGCTTTTTCGGCACGGGTGCAGGCTGAAAAAGGGTCCAGTTCTGCCGCCGTACAGACTTCGGAAATCAGCGCGTCCTCCAATGGCGCGTCGGGTTCAACATCTACACCAATTGCGCTGAACTGATGGCGCTTGCCAAGTACAGCGATACAGACATCTGCATCATGGCTGATGGAACCTGTCAGCGTTTCTGGCCAAATCGGCGCACGATCCGCGCCGCTGGGCACTGCCTGCACCCGCGCCCCAAGATCCTGCATGGCGCCGCGCGCCGCATGACGGCCCGCCGCATACTCGCGTTGACGCGCTGGACGTGCATTGGTGATCGCCACCGCTTCTTCAGGCCAAAGCGCGGCATAGACAGCTTTTGGATCGCTGATTGCGATCGCAACCCCTTCAGGTGCGATGCATCGAACGGCATGTTGCAGGTCGCTCAGCGATAGCGCGTGCTCTGTCATCAGGCCCGCGCCCGCCTGCGCGCCCGCATCTCGCGCCGCTTGCGCATGATCTCAGCTCTGTTTGTGGTCAGCGACCGCTCTTCGGAAGCACCCTCCGCAGTGGAGGATGGCTCTGCGTCATCCAGACCCAGCAATGCCTGCACCCGGCCAGCCAGTGCCTCCAATGTCGGGAACCGGAACACATCTGTGATGGATAGCTGTTCCGCCCCAGAGCGGCTGCGGATTTCCCGATGGGCCTGCACCGCCAACAGACTGTGCCCACCCAGATCAAAGAAATTGTCGCCCAGCTCAATCACCGTGACACCCAGAACCGCGCTCCAGACATCTGCAACCAGTTTGGTGATGTCGCTATGTGCCACCACAACGGGCTCAGCAGTCGTGGGCGGCTGTGCTGGTTGTTCTGCTTGCGCATTGGGGGGCGGTAGCGCCTTGCGGTCCACCTTTTTGTTGGGCGTCAGCGGGAACCGCTCAAGCGTCACATAGTGCTGCGGCCGCATGAACCCCGGCAAGCTCTCGCGCAAAGTCGCGCGGATCTCAGCCTCCGTCGGCACATCCCCACGCAGATAGGCCACCAGCCGCACATCCCCCGGTACATCTTCGCGCGCCATCACCACGGCCTGCGCAATGCCACCGATCTCCTCCAGCCGCGCCTCGATTTCACCCAGCTCAATCCGGTAGCCCCGCAGCTTCACCTGATGATCCACACGGCCAAGGAAGTCGAGCTTGCCATCCTCCCGCCAGCGCACCAGATCCCCGGTTTTGTAAACGCGCCCTGCGCCAAAGGGATTGTCGATAAATCGCTCTGCGGTCAGCGCCTCACGCCGCCAGTAACCGCGCGTCACGCCTGCACCGCCAATCCACAGCTCGCCAGGCACGCCCACAGGCACCGCTGCGCCCGCTGTGTCCACCACATAGACCTGCGTGTTGGCAATTGGGGTGCCCACATGGGCCACCGCGTCCTCGGCATCCGCCAGCGCGGTGGTGGACCAGATCGTCGTTTCCGTTGGCCCATACATATTCTGTATGCGGGCCTTGGTCGCCGCTTGCAGATCGCCCACCAGCCCACCAGAAAGCGCCTCGCCCCCCACCATCATGTGTTGCAAACCCGCGAGCGCAAACCGCGCTTCGTCATTGTCCGCGATCAGACGCGCCATTGACGGGGTGCATTGCAGATGGCTCACTTCATGGCGCAGCATCTGCGCCGCAATAGACACATCTTCAGCGTCAAGCTCACAGCCTGCATTGGCACGCCGCAACACCTCGGCCACAGGTTTCAGCCCCTCCAAAACAGTCGCAGTCGAAATGCCATAATCAATCAGACAGGCAATCTCCGTCACGCCGATCGCCTTGACCTCAGCCACCCGCGCCAGCGCATCTTCTACGGTGCCAAACAGCCCGCTCTCTTCAAAATAGCGCTGGAAGGCGAAATCCAGAATGCCCTCCAGCTCGTCTGCGGTCAGACTGCCAAGGTCCAGCTGGAACGCATTGTCCACACCCTCAGGCCGCTTAAACGCAGGAAACGCCCAGGCATATTGCTTGATCAACCCCGCCGCAGAGCGCAGGTAATCTTTCATGGGCTCTCGCGCGATTTCGCGCGCTGTGTCGCGATCCTCCGCCAGAAAACTGTGCAGCATCAGGGTGACATTGAAATCCGCAGGATCATGCCCTGCCTCGCGCAACGCCGCGTGATACAGCGCGATTTTTTCGCCCACTTCCGCAACGCTCTGCCCCAACAGATGGGTCAGTACATGACAGCCGTTGCGTCCCGCCTCTTGCCAGGTTTCCGGGTTGCCTGCCGTGGTCACCCACAAAGGCAGTTCTTTGGACACCGGGCGCGGTTGGGTCACCACAGGGTGCAGGCTTCCGTCCTGTTTGGGAAAGGCAACTTCCTCGCCACGCCACAGCTTTCGCAACGCATCCATCTGCGCAAACATCGCCGGTTTGTTGGCGGGCGGCGTGTTTTCCGGGCGCAGCACAAAATCATCCGGCTGCCAGCCGCTGGCAATCGCCAGCCCCGCACGGCCATTGGTGAGATTGTCGATCACCGCCCATTCTTCGGCAATCCGGGCTGTATGGTGCAGGGGTGCCACGCAGGATCCGGCGCGCACACCGATCTGTTTGGTCACCGCCGCCACCGCCGCACCGGTCACCGATGGGTTGGGATAGGGGCCGCCAAAGGCGTGAAAATGCCGCTCTGGCGTCCAGACTGCGCTAAAGCCATGGGCATCGGCAAATTTGGCGCCTTCCAACAGAAGATCATATTTCTTGCTGCCCGCACCATCGTCATTGCCCCAATAATAGAGCGAAAATGCCATGCCATCTTGCGCAGCGGGCAGATGCCCACTGGAAATCTGGGTGGTCGTATCATCGCCAGACAGCACCAGCTTGAAGCCGCGCGAGAGTGTCCAGAACAGCTCCAGCACCGAAATATCAAACGACAGCGAGGTGACAGCCATCCAGGCGTCACCTTCTTCATAAGGAATGCGCCTATCCATCCCGGCAAAGAAATTGGCGACATTGCCGTGCTCCACCATCACGCCCTTGGGGGTGCCGGTGGAGCCGGATGTGTAGATCAAATAGGCAAGGTCTGTGCCTTTCGCGGCCAGCGCGGGATTGTCACGCGCAGCGGAGGCGAGCCGCGCATCCGTGTCGATCTCAAGCACCTGCGCCTGATGCTCTGGCAACGCGGGCGTGAGAGCAGCTTGCGTGACAATCACTCCGCATGCGCTGTCGGTAATATAATGCGCCAGCCGGTCGGTTGGATAGCTTGGGTCCATGGGCACATATGCCCCGCCAGCCTTCAGGATCCCAAGGGCCGCAACAACCATATCGACAGAGCGGCGCAGGCACAGCCCCACCATGGATCCCGGTACTACACCCATGTCGCGCAGCACATGCGCCGCTTGATTGGCGCGCGCATTCAATGCGGCATAGCTCAGAATGTCATGCTCAAACACCAGCGCGGGCGCGTCCGGTGTTTTGGCAGCCTGCGCTTCAAACTGCGCAACCATGGTGACATCTGGGTCAAACTCCGCCTTTGTGGCGTTCCAGTCGGTCAGAATCTCGGCGCGCTCGGCCTCAGACAGGGCACTGATCTCACGCAGGTTGTCTGCCGTGGCAATCTGCCTGGCAATCTGTTCCAGTCTTGCCGCCATCTTTGCGGCCTGTGCCGCATCAACGCGCTCTGTGTCAAAATGCAGATTGGCGGTGTCCCCGGTCATGGCCACTGTCAGTGCCGCGCCTGGGAGCGGGCCATCGCCGCGATGCACGGCCACATCCGGCATGCGCAAGACAGACAAAGCCGGATCGCGGGCAATCAGATCACGGGCAAAGCCGCCCATTTGTTCGGCCTCAGCGGCCGCTGCGCTAAAATGCGCATCTGCCGCAGGCAGCGCACTGTCCAGCATATCTGGGGACAGGCGCAGTGGCACCCATGGGCAGACCAGCGCCGTCGCTGACAATGCAGGGCCGCGATAGGCCAGATCGCACACCTCCGAAATCCCTGACCGCAGCGCCCAAATGGCCACCGCGGTCAGGACACTCTTGGAGGGAGTCTCAGATAGGTTCAGCGGCAGGCTTTGCGTTGCCGCCGCCGCACTGCTGTCGCGCACATCCGGCAGGGTAGCGGGCACAAACTCCGCCAATTGCGCGCGCCAGAATGGCTCTGCCTTTGCCACAGGGGCCATCGCAGCTGTCCAAAGTTCGCGGGCCTCCTGATCCAACGACGACAGCACTTCGCCACCTGTCAAAACCGAGGCAAGGCGCACAGCGCCGCCATCCAGATCCGTCAGGCCGCCAAGCCGCACGGCACCTTGTCCGCAGGCCACGGTTAGCGTGTCCGCGTCAAAGGACAGCACGGTTCCGGCAGCCGCCTGTCTTGGATTGCTTGCAGGCTCTGCTGTTTGGATCAGTAGGATGCGATCCTTCGCAGCAATCTTTGGCGCCCAAAGCGGGTTGTAGTAATCCCCGTGATCAAGCGCCCGTACCAGCGCCACAACCGCTTCTGCATCTTGGGTGAAATCCACACGCCCGCCACCCTCTGGCCGATCCGCGCGTCCAAAATAGCTGCGCTGGCTTAGGTCTTGGGAGGCGGCTTCGGGCAGGTCCGCCGCCAAGGCAGCCACCACCTCTGGAAAGCTCTCGATTGCGGCGGTGTAGCATTTTGTGTTCAGCGTCAGCGCTGTGTCGCTCTGCTCCACATCAAACAGGCGCTGGGCCACGATCCTGCCGGTATCGGCACGGGCTTCCATCGTGTGCCAGGTGATGCCATGGCGTGGCTCTTGGTTGAGGCGCGCCCAGACTGGTGCATTCAACCCGGCATATTTCGGCAATGGCCCGTCATGAAAATTCACCGCGCCTTTTGTGGGCAGATCCAAGACCGCTTGCGGCAGCATGTCGAGATTGGCCACGCTCAGCAGCCAGTCAAATTCCATGTCCGCCAGCGCTGCGCCAAAATCTTCGTCTGGGGACAGCACCCGCAGCCCTTCCGCCTCAGCCCATTCGCGAATGTTTGGCGTGCGTGTCACCACAGCTTCCACACCGTGGCCCATATCCCGCCACAGCGTGGCGCATTGCACCAGCAGGCTTTCGTTGCCAATCATCACCGCACGCATCGGCGGACGATCCATCAAACGATCAAGGCTCATTGTGCAGCCTCCTGTTGTGTCGGGAGGGCAGGGATCTCAGCGCCTTTGGTTTTCGCCCGTCGCAGCGCATGCACGACCAGATCGCGCAGGAAGTGCTCGGGATCCCGGCGCGGCTTGCGCCCCACAACCCGCCGCAGTTTCCACAGCAGGCCGCCCACCACATGCGCCACCGTCGCCGCCACCGCATAGGCCGTGCCATGATTTTTGCGGAAGTAGTGCTGGCGGCTGTCAAACCAATACTGCGGCATCCGTTGCCAGTTTTTCATGCCTGTTGAGACAGAGCCGATGTGCATCACTTCGCTCGCGCGCACATAATCTACACGCCAGCCCGCACGCCGTGCCCTGAGGCACAGGTCTGTCTCTTCAAAGTAAAGAAAGAACCTCTCATCAAAGAGGCCAATCTCCTCCAGCACCTGCCGCCGCATCATCATCGACGCGCCGGCCAGCCAATCCACCCGTTTGGTCGCCTGCGGCAAGGGTAACGGCACCACATAGCGTGACAGCAGCCGCGAGATCGCGCCAATTCGCGCCGCACCCTCAAGCTCGCTCCAGATCGAAGGGAAGCGGAAGGCGGTGAAATGCGGTGCACCATCCTCCCCATGAATATAAGAGCCAGCAAAGCCACAGTCCGGCGTGTCTTCCAGATGCGCAATCAGCGCGGCAATGCTGCCCGCACCCGGAAAGGCATCAGAGTTCAGGATATAGATATAGTCATAGGCTCGCTGCGCCAGCGCATGCCGGATGCCAAAGTTATTGCCCGCGCCAAAGCCGCCATTGCGGCCCGATTGCACAAGTTCCACACGCCCCTGCGCCCAGTGAGCGCTCGCCAGCGCCGCGTGCATCTGTTCAAAAGAGCCATCACCGCTGTCGTTGTCGACAATCACAATCTGGCCGTCGATGCCCGCCATTTCGTGCGCCGCAGCCTCTGCGGCCTTAAGCGTCATCTCCGGCGTGCGCCAATTCAGGATCACGGCCAAAAGGCTGGGGGCTGCACTCATTCTGCCGCCTCCCGCAAGAGCTGCGCAGCGGGCGGGGTCTCAGCTTCCGCCGCCGAAATCACCGCCTTCAGCCGGGTGGCAAGCACCCGCACATTCGGCTCCAGCACCATGGAATCGTGATCCCCCGGCACCTCATAGACCGCGACATCAGGCACCCATTGGCCCCAGTCATTGTCATGGAACACATAGGCGCGGTCCTGATCCACAAGGCGCCCATGGCCCATGTCCCATTTGCCCCGCAGCGGCGGGCGGAACAGCGCCAGATTGCCGTCCCAGCCCTGCATCGGATATTGCGCCACCGCGCGCAGGAAGGCCGCTTCAATCTCCGCATCATGGAACTGCTGGCCCTGTGGCTGCGTTTCTTCTGTGGGTCGACGTTTCGCAATCTCCCAGGCGATGCGGTTTTTCGCCCAGATCACCGGATACAACACGCCCTTGGCACGTAACTCCTGCCATTGGATGCGCATCCGGTCTGAGCGGCTCAAGGCCCGGCGCACCGGCAGTGGCGTATCCAGCATCGCGACCAAGCGCACCTCATCGCCCATCGCTTCCAGCTGGCGCGCGATTTCATAGGCCGTGATGCCCCCACCAGAGAAGCCGCCCAACAGATACGGCCCCTCAGGCTGCACCTGCTTCATTTCGGCGATGTAATCTGTTGCCGCCGCGACCAGATCATCATGGGGCTGCGCATCGCCAAAAAGCCCACGTGCCTGCAGACCATAAAATGGGCGATCCGCCCCAATCAGATGTGCCAGATGGCGCAGGTTCAACACATTGCCAAACATCCCGGCCACAAGGAAAAACGGCGTTTTGGCCCCCCCTTCGCCCTGATGCATCGGCACCAGATGGGTAAAGCGTGGCGCGGTTTTGGGGCTTTCCTGCCCGTTACGCGCGTCTGTTTCTGCAAGCGCCTGATCCCCAATCTGCGCTGCAATCATGGCTGCGCAGGTCTCAATCGTGGGGGCTTCAAACAGCACCGAAATCGGGAAATCAATCGCCCAGGCTTTCTTGACCATGGCAAACAGGCGCACCGCAATCAGGCTGTGCCCCCCCAGATCAAAGAAACTGTCCTGCACCCCAACCTGATCAACGCCCAGAAGCTCCTGCCAGAACCCCGCCAATGTGCGCTCAACATCCGTGCGCGGGGCCACAAAATCACTCTCAAGCTCAGGCCGTTCAAAACTCTGCGTTGGCCCTGCGTCCTCCTGCACACCCGCATCAGCCTGCGCGATCAGCGCGGCCAGATCGAGAGAGGAGACAACCAGTTGCGCGCGCTTGTCTTTCAGCGCCGCTTCAAACATCTGCGCGCCAAGCTCGGGGGGGATGCCCTGTGACAGATTATGTGCCAGCCGCTCCTCCGCCGCAGACAGCGGGGCTTGCGCGGCACGGCGCGCGACAAACTCAACCTCACTCTTGCGCAGGGGTTGCGCTTTGGCAAAGCCAGCGGCGGTTTCCACCTGTCGCAATGCCAGCCCGGTGACCTCAACACAAACCTTGCCTGTCGTGTCGGTCAGCGTCACATCAAAGCGCGCGGATCCGGTCGCGCTGTCACCGCTCACCAGCTGCACGTGGCTCACCACTTCTGTCGGCAGGGGCGCAAACCGTGCCAGACGGCCATATCCCACAGGCACCCACAGATGGCCCTGCGCATACTCCGGGATCAGATCCATCGCCCAGCCGGTCGCAATATCAAGCAATCCCGGATGCAGCTGCAGCCCATGCGCCTCAAACGCTCTCTCCAGCCGCAGGTGCGCCACGCCTTGCGCGTCGCCAAGCGCCGTGTCGCGCAGCACTTTCCAGCGCGGGCCAAAGCGCATATGCGCCTCCTGCGGGGCGCTCAAAACTGCGCCGCCTCGGTCTTTTCGGATCGTGCAGTCAGCCCGTAGGTCTGCGATGTTCAGCGCCTTTTCAGGGATTTGTCGTATCGGCACAAGCTGCGCCTCGGCATGGGTTTGCCAGCCATCCTGACCGTCAAACGCCACGGCGCTCTGTACGGCAAAGGCATATCCGGTTGGGCTGCGTTGCAGACGCACGCGCAGATCGCAATCTGCATCATCTGCCACATGCAAGGGCCGCAGGAACAGCAGATCTTCAACAGCAAAGGCGGCGGTTTCCCCCTGCGCTGCCAATGCCTCATAGGCCAGTGCGATATAGCCTGTGCCGGGCATCACCGCCGCGCCATCAAGCGTGCGGTGCTCATCCAAAATCCAGTCCTTCGGGCTGAGCCTCGCAGAGAAAACCCTGTGGCCCTGTGCATCAAACCCGGCCCCGGTCAAAAGCGGCGTGTCGATTGCCTCCATCGCCGTTTCCGCCCCATCGCCTTGCCGCGCGGCCACGGCTTCTGCCGCCATGCCGACCTCAGCCCAAAGCCCCCAATTGACCGCCCGCACCCGCGTTTGCGCACCTTGGCGCGCCTGCGCATAGGCATTGAGATAGGCATTGGCCGCGACATAGTCGATTTGCCCGGCTGGCGCTGTGGCGGTGGAAGAAGAAGCAAACAGCATCAGCCAGTCCAGACTGCCATCGGGAAACAGCTGTTCCAGCACCTGTGTGCCATGCAATTTTGGGGCCAGTACATCCTCAATACTGGCGGAGGTTTTGGCCAATAGCGGCCCGTCATCAATCACACCGGCTGCGTGGATCACGCCGTTGATTTCACCAAACGCCGCTTTGGCCGTTGCCACCGCCTCAGCCATCTCAGCGCTGTTGCACACATCTGCCCCAAGCGGCAGCACCGTGCCGCCAAGGCGTTCCAGCCGCTCAACCGCGCGCATCTTTTGTGCAATGCGATCCTTCGGGGCATGGGCTTTCAGATATTGCGCCCAGCAATCGCGTGGCGGCAAACCCTCGCGCGCGAGCAGCACCACATTCGCTTGCGCCTCGCGGATCATCCGCTCCGCCAGCGTCAGCCCAATGCCGCCAAATCCCCCGGTGATCAGATAGGTGCCGCCCTGTTGCCAGACAGGCATCTCCTCACCGTCAAGCGCGGTTTTGCGATAGCCACGTTCAAACCGCTTCTCTCCGCGCCACGCCGCAATCTGCGCCTGCGGCGGTGCCAGCACCTCTTCCAACAGACGCGAGGTGAGCGTGCTGCGTGTTTTCCTGTTGGGTGTTTCCACATCCAGCAGGCTCGCACTGACACCGGGCAATTCGCGCCCCATCACCTGTATCGGTCCAAGCGCCGTGGCTTTTTCAGGGTAGGGCAGGGGCTCTTTGCGCACCTGTACTGCGCCGTTGCTCACCGCCGTGATGTGCAGCGGCGTGGGCAGGTTTTCTTCGCTCACCGCTTGGGCGAGGAAGAATAGGCTCATCAACCCCTGTTCCTGATTGCGGTGGAAAAAGCTTGATCCGGGGCGGTGGCGCTCATCTTCGGTCAGCAGCCACAGATGCACAATCCGATCCGGCGCGCGCCCCTTGGCCATCAGGTTTTGCAGCAACGCGTCATAGCCCTCGCGGCCACGTTCCGGGGCCAGCACATAGGCATCTGGCCCGATCTCGGCAAAGGCATCCCCGGTTGTGACGGTCACCACATTTTGCCCGGCTTTGCGCAGTCGCGCCGCCAGCGCCGCACCCGTGCCGCCCTGATCGACAAAGATCAGCCAGCTGTGCGGTTCGGCACTTTCAAGCTCGCTGTCCACGTCAATGTCACAGGCGGCCAGCTGCGGCTTCCATACGGGGGCGTAGGTCCAGTCATCCGTATCTTCGAGACGCATCAATGGGTCATCGGCGGCATCCACATGCCCGGTGCCCGGCTCAATAAAGTAGTGGCTGCGCTGAAACGCATAGGTTGGCAGCACGACCTTCTGGCGTGGCACTTCACCCCAATAGTGGTCAAAGTCTACATCCACGCCACAGGCCCAGAGCTGGCCCAGGAGGTTGAGGAAATAGGCGTCATCCGCAATCTCCTCCTCCGGGTGGCGCAGCGACGACAGCACCTTGTCCGCTTTCACCTGCCCATGCATTTTGGTGAGCGACGATAGCGCTTTGCCCGGTCCCACTTCCAGATAGATCCGCGACGTTTTCTCAGACAGTGTCGTGATCCCATCGGCAAACAGCACCGTGTGGCGCAGATGGGCCACCCAGTAGTCTGGATCCACTGCCTCCTGCGCTGTCAACACGTCCCCGGTGCGGTTGGAAATGATCGGCAGGCTTGGCGCCTTCAAATCAATCGCACGCAGGTAGTCCTCAAACTCCGCCAAAATGGGCTCCAGCATCCGCGAATGCGCCGCGATGTTGATCGGCACACGTTGTGTGTCGATCTTTTTCATGGCGAGTTTTGTCGCCAGCACATCCAGCGCCACATCAGATCCAGAGACCACCGTCAGCGTCGCTGCATTGACGGAGGCAATGTCCAGCTCGTCACCCAGAAACGGCGCAAGCTCAGCAACCGACAAGGGCACAGACAACATGCCGCCCGCTGGCACCCGATCAAACAATTGCCCCCGCAGCTGCACCAGCCCAAGACAGTCCTCAAAGGCCATCACACCCGCCAGGCAGGCCGCGGTGTTTTCTCCCATGGAATGCCCGATCAACGCCGCAGGCTTCACGCCCCAGCTGATCCACAATTGCGCCAGCGCATATTCCACCATCATGATCAGTGGCAGCTGCAGGCTGGGTCGTTTCAGTCGCTCTTCAGCTTGACCAGCCGCAGACCCTTCTGCCAGCCACAAGGCACGCAATTCTGCGCCCCCTTTGTCTGCCAGATGCGCAAATCCCTGCTCCATCCACTCGGCAAAAACCGGCTCCGTCTCATAAAGTTCGCGCCCCATGCCCACATACTGTGCGCCCCCACCGGGGAACATGAACACCACCTCCGGCGCAGCACTGGCCTCTTGTGTGAACACCCGCCGGGGATCATTTGCTTCAAGCAGTGCCGCGGCGTCTTCATGGCTGTCCGCCATCACAACCCGGCGCTTTTCAAACGCGCGTCGACCATACAGAAGCGTATGGGCGACATCCGCCAATGGCTGCTCAGGGTGGGCGCGCAGATGCGCCGCCAGATTGGCTGTGTTTGCCTCCAGCGCTTTTGTGCTGCGCCCGGACACCGCAATCAGGTGAAACGGCCAGTCGCTTGGGGCACTTGCCGCGCGTGTGGGGGCTTCCTCCACCACCGCATGCGCGTTGGTGCCGCCCACGCCAAGGCTGTTTACGCCTGCGCGCCGTGGCCCATTGCGGGGCGCCCAATCTTGCAAGGCGGCGTTCACCGCAAATGGGCTGGTGTCAAAATCAATCGCCGGATTGGGCGCTTCAAAGCCAAGGCTTGGCGGCATTTCTTTGTGATGCAGCGCCAGCGCGGTCTTGATCAGGCTGGCGGCCCCGGCGGCTGTGTCCAGATGGCCGATATTGGTTTTCACCGACCCGATCCGGCAAAAGCCCGTCTCGTCGGTGCTTTGCCGGTAGGCTTCGGTTAATGCGGCCACCTCAATCGGATCGCCCAGATAGGTGCCCGTGCCGTGGCACTCCACATAGTCCACAGTGTCCGCAGGCACATCTGCCACCGCCAGCGCATCGGACACCGCCGCCGCCTGCCCGCCAACAGAGGGCGCAAGATAGCCCGCCTTGTCCGCACCATCATTGTTGACAGCGGAGCCTTTGATCACCGCCCAGATGTGATCGCCATCCGCGACCGCATCGTTGAGCCGCCGCAACACAATTGCCCCTGCGCCCGAGCCAAAAACCGTGCCTTGCGCCCTATGGTCAAAGGCATGGCATTCCCCGTCAGGAGACAGGATTTCACCTTCGTTGAACAGATACCCGCGCCCATGGGGCAATTCGATGGTGACCCCCCCGGCAATCGCCATGTCGCATTCGCCATTCAGGATTGACTGCGCCGCATAGTGCACCGCCACCAGCGCAGTGGAACAGGCGGTCTGCACCCCAAGGCTTGGCCCCTTCAGATCCAGAATATGGCTTAGCCGCGTGGCCAGAAAATCCTTGTCGTTGCCGGTGTGGCGCAGCAGGAACATGCCGGTCTTGTCCACCAGATCGCGGTTGGAGCAGAGGTTGAAATAGAAATAGCTGCCCATACCGCAGCCCGCAAAAACCCCGATCGGCCCGTCAAAGCGTTCTGGCACATGGCCTGCGTTTTCAAGCGCCTCCCAGCTCACTTCCAGAAACTGGCGGTGCTGCGGATCCATAATCGCCGCCTCCTTGGGCGACAGCCCAAAGAACTCCGCATCAAACTCGGCAAACCCTTCAAGCGTCGCCGCCGCCGGGACGTAATTGGGCTTTGCAATCCGCGCGGGGTGTTCGCCATTGGCCAGCAGCTCATTTTCGCTGAGCATTTTGATCGAGCGGATGCCCGCCCGCAGGTTCTTCCAATAGGCATCAATGCTGGTCGCACCGGGCAAGTGCGCTGCCATACCGACGATGGCAATATCCGTCTGTTGTGCCGTCTTACCCTGCGTGTCGCTCAAACTCTTACCCGCCAAAGTCACCTGCGCCAAAGCCGCGCGTCTTTTGAGGCCTTTTTATGTAAAAAGGGTCTTTCATTTCGCTTAAGCGTAAAATTCTATCTGATCTTCAGAAAGGTCAAATCAGGGCAAATTAAGGGCAGAAAGCGCGAAAATCGTCTTTTGATGCAAGATCCATACCAATGCCCCCACACACAGACCCACGACCCAAAACAGAGCGTCGTGGCGCGCATCCCAGGCGGCGTGTTTGCGCGCAAGCCATACAACCACGGGGTAAGCCAGCACCATCGCCATACCGTAGCCTAGCAAAGCGCCGATCAAACCAAACTGTGCGGCCCCCACAATCAGGCCTGTCATCACCAGCCCGGCACGGGTCGCCGCCAAAATGAAAAACCCGCGGCTGTCCCCTGCAGCCAATGCCGCCTGATCATAGGTCAGCGCGATCATTTGCGGGATCTGCAGCAGTGCCAAGAGCACAACGACACCGCCAGCCAGTTCATAGCGCGGGTCATACAAGGTCTGCACAAGCCACGGGCCCAGCACCGCAAAACCCGTCAGGAGTGTAAATAAACCCGCACTCAACAGCAGGCGCATCTTATGCAGATGTGCACGGTTCTCAGCGCTCGCAGAGGGGGGCTTCTCGCGATAAATGGGGATCAACAATCGCCCTGCAACCATGCCGCCCAGCAGCCACGGGAAAGAGGCGAGGAAGTAGCCAATGTTATAGATGCCAAGCGCCCCAAGGCTCAGAAACTTTCCAAGCACAATTTTGTCGCCCTGACTCAGCAGAAACCCCGCGGCGGTTGAGAGAAAAATCCACTTGCCAAAATGGATCAGCTCACGCGCCGCAGGGCGCTCCCATCGCAGGGCATTGCGCGCTCCGGGCAAAAAGATCTGATAGCAAAACAGCTGCAACAGCTGCGACACCATCGCGCTTGTCACCAAGGCCCAGACAGATCCTGTCTGCCAAGCAACCAAAACGCCCGCGATCAATCCGATCAGTTGCGCGCTCAAATCAATCAGTGTGATGCGGCCGAATGTAAGACGGCGGTTTGCGCTGTCTTTCTTTGTCGGGAAAACCCCGGAAATCAGCAGTGTGACCCCAACAACAGGCAGAATTTGCGCCAGTTCCGGGGCCTCATAAAACGCAGCAACAGGCGCAGCCAGCGCCCATGTCAGCCCCATCAAGATCACGCCGCGCAGCACTTGCAGGGTCCAGGCCGTGTTCAAAAACGCCGGGTCTTCACCGCGTTTGGATTGCAGGATCGACTGGCTGACACCCATATCGCTGAGATTGTTCAGCCCCTGCATAAACACCCAGACAAGGCTCATCAGGCCAAAGGCTTCCGGGAACAGAAGGCGGGTCAGGATCAGATTGGAGGCCAGTCTCAGCGCCTGACTGCCCCCATATCCCAAGATAGTCAGCCCGCCGCTGCGCAACGCCCGCGCACCAAGCGATTGGCCTTTCGTGATCTGCTGCAGGCGGCTCATCGGCCGCGCTCCCAGGTCTGTGTTGATTGGGGGGAGAATTTTACCGCCAACGCCACCGCTGCATAAACGCCGAACCCAATTGGATCGCGCAGTGCCATCTCCAGCATCTGACGCAGGCCAACAGGCCGTTTTTCATCATTATTGGCAAGGGCAGGATACCGCGCAAAGACCTCATCGACCCCGGCATTCTGCCGCCGCCGCACCCTGACAAGGGCGCGGAAGCCCTCCACCAATGGCCAATCATAGCCAGCGCACACACCTATGCGCTCTTCCGGTGTGAATGACAGCCGCACAAAGGTGTCATCTGAAATAATGTCTGGAAATGCGCCCCAGCGTGCACGTCCGCTGGCATTCACCGCAAACAGCCCTGCGCCGGGCACCCCGTCGGTGACAAACGGCACCTTCGCATAGGTGCGCGCATAGGCACGCGTTGACCAGCTTGCCGCTGCGCTGAGCCGCAAGGTGCCGCTGGCATAGCGTGGGTCTGGCGTGGCCAAAGCCTGCGTGAGTTGGGAAAACAGCGCCGGATCGACCAATACATCCGCGTCCAGATAGGCGCGGGTTTCAAATTTGGCAGCCGCATCCGCTGCATTCAGCGCGCCGATCTTGCCAATCGCGGGCAGCTCCAGAACAGTCAGTTCCCAGCCCTTTTGCACGGCGGCTGCGGTGTGGCGTTTCGCGATTGCAGCGGTCTCGTCATCGCATCCATTTGCGGCGACAACGATCTGCGCATGTGCCAGTCCTTCAGACCGCAGCACGGCATCAAGGCACGCACCGATATGGGCGGCTTCATTGCTTGCTGGAATGAGGATGCTCAACACCGCCGGGATGCCCTCTGTAAGTCGCTGGCGGCGACCCTAACAGAGCCGCGCCCATCCGTGCAGGGGGATTTGCCTGCAATATCAGTCCTGTGTCTCAAATGCCCTTCACAGAAAACCTGACAATGGCAACACCAGCGCAGGGGCATCTTCAAAGGCCACCGCCTCAATCTCGGTCAACAGATAGTCGCGGCCTTCTGCCGTGACACGCACACGGTCGCCCTCTTGTGTCCAGCGATAGTCGGCGCGGGTGCCGGGCAGCAGCACCCGGTCCAGCCCGCCCCCGCCGTGCAACAGATCCCCTCTGCCTCGGGCCACCAGAATGTCATTGCCACCCCCGCCCAGCAGCACATCACGCTTGCCCGTGCCCTCCAGCCGGTCGCGCCCGTCGCTGCCCAGATAGATCCCACCATGCAAAAACGCATCTTTCGCGCGCGCTTCCGTCCAATGCGCGCCCTCCAGATTATAGGCGGTCAGCGTCTCGTGCCGTGGGCTCTTGTCCCACAGATGGCGCAGATGCCCCCAGCTGCCCCATTTGCTGGGGCGCCCAACATCGCTGTAGCCATTGAACCCCTGTCCGCCCAAAGCACGCCACGCGGCAAGCATGTCACTATACACTTCTGCCAGTTCGTCACTGGTGCTGAACGCGGTGAACATATCCGTAAGCGCATCATCGTTGGCCTCTTCGCCCACGCCCACCACATGGCTGCCGCCTTCATACATCAGGAGATCCAGGCCCGCTGCACGGGCGCGTTCAGCGTGATAGGGCAGATACTCCTCGGTCATCTGCCGCAGATCGCCGGTGCGCAGCGCCTCAGCGGCTTTTGCAAACACCCCATCATGGCGGCGCGCCTGCACAAAACTGCGCAATGCCGCCCGTTGCAGCCCCTCCGCCGCGCCCGCTGCCTCAGCGGCAGCGCGTGCCTCTTGGAGCCAGCCACGCACCATTTCCGCGCCATCCTCAACCCCCAGAGAGACACCGAAATAGCCTGTGACAGCGTAGGCCTCAAACAGATCGACCGGCGCTGGGTGGCCTTCTGCCTGCCACAGCGGCGCCTTGAGCAAATCGTCTTCATATCCGGGCCAGCCTGTGTGCACAGCGATCACACGACGCAGGCGTGTGTCCGCATCATCGCCGTAAACATCCCCCCAGATCTGTGCCATTTCCGCGGCTTTCATTCCGGCAAACTGCATCTGCACATTGCTGCCATTGCCCCAGCGGGCCTCACCTTCGCGCAACACCCATTGCGCCTGTTCAAACCCCCAGTTCCAAAGTTCGTTGGAATATTCCACATGGGCCACAAGCTCAGGATCAAGGTGGTCGCGCACATAGGTGGCAAAGCGTGTGATATAGTCCGGCTCGGCGAGATGCGGCATGTTAAACCACGGATCAGCGCCGATTTGATTGGCCAACGCCACCATTACCTCAACCGGAACGCCACGCCAGGAATAGGTGAAATCCTGTGTCGCGGGCCGCGCAGTCCAGGCGGATTGCGTGGAGGCATTGGTCTGCATCCAATCCATAAACCGGACCTGCCGCAGGTCATCCACAACATTCAACCAGTCCGGGTTGAAGATCATACCCGCCCGGGCCAATGGGATATGGACCATCGCCAGGACTTCAATGTCGCGGATGTAGTCCCCGGAAAGATCTGGATCAGGATTGCTGATCCTGAGCCCAACCAACCCCTCGCCAGGGGTGTAGTCAAACCAGATGGTGTTGGCCTCTTCGCGCACCACGCGTGCCCGGCCCGTCACCTCGATTGCCCCCTGACCTGCCCAGGTCACGCGGTAGCGTCCGGCCAGCCCGGTGGACTCCTCCGGCTGATCCGTGAACAGCACCGTTTCAATGGCTTCAATGTCCTCAGGCAATCCCCAGATCCAACCTTGGTCATCCACAAGGCCAAGATCTTGCAAATCTTCGAAATTCAATGCGCCCCAGCGGCCATCGACATGGCCCACCCAGGGGCGCGCTGTCTTCATGCGATTGAGAAATGGGTGCTGGGTTGACCAGTCTTTGACTTCGCTCAGCCCCATGGAAAGTGCCGGGTTTGCGAGCCCCAGACCAGCCAGTGAGGCCGCGCTGTCTTGCGCCGCTGACAGCCCGCTCTGCGCCAGTTGAATGCGTTTCTTTTCTGCCTCAATCGGGCGCAGCACCAGCCGGTGAATTTCATCGCGCACGGCTTCCCAATAGGTGCGCACATCTGGATCGATGGTGGCAGGCAGCGCAACCGCCAAAGGCAGCTCTGATTCAAACAAAGTTACATATGTGATCGCCCCGGCGAGCAGATAGAGGGTGGCCGTGCCATGGGGGGCATCGTCGGTGAAAAGCACATCAGAAGGGATTCCTTCCAGAACGCCGCCATCCAAAAGTTGGGTGAGCACTGTCGCCACGGGAACAAGGTCAATTTGCACCTCCGGCCGGGCCGCGCGCAGTTGGGCCACATAGGTGTCAAACCAATCGCGATACGCGCCCGTGTTGTGGCGCAGATATCTGAGCATCTGTTCCGCATCCGGCGGAAAACTGTCGATCTGATTGCCCATATACGCCCAGCCCTCATAAATCGCGTAGCGCACGGGGGCAGCGTCTTGCAGGCGTCCTTCAATATTGTCGATGACCGCCAAAGTGGCAGAGAGCGGCGACGCATTGGAGGGGTTGCTGTCTTCATAAGGCAGCTCTGGGGCGCGGTATTGAATGAAATTGGCGGGGGTGATCAGCACCGTGTCCCAGCCAACATCGCCAAAATTGCGATAGGCGCGGGTCCAGGCCCGTTCAACGTCTTGCAGGCGCCAGTTGGCAGAGGGTCGGCCGCTTTCGGCAAAATCGCGCAAAAACCCCCATTGCCCATCAAGGCGCAGCTCGGTTCCGGCCGCCTCAGCCAAAACAGCCATCCAGTGTGGCACCGTGGTCTCGTCGCTGTCCGTAAGATGGTGAACCAGACTGTTGCCATAAACATATATGCGCTGGTCGTCAGTTTTGTCGGTGTTGGCGTCTGTCTGTGCCAGCGCACCCTGCGCAGCGCATATCATGGCGACCAACGCCAGACCGCGTCTGATCCACAATGTCGTATCGATCATGGTTTCTCCCTGACCCGCAGCTTCTTGCCGCCCGAATTCCTGTCCGAAGTCACATCTACACAATCACTATGCTGTGATTCCCATACAGCATCAAAGCCGATGAGCTTTAATAGATCGTGCCATTGCGTGGTTTTGTTCAAAAACTACGTAGTCTTACCACCTTGCCCGCCCAGAGGGCTGCGGGCAGTGTTTGGGCATGTGCGATGGACTTGGGAGGAGCACAATGATCGGCAATGCGCGTCCGGAAACCCGTGGCTTTGCGCCACAGCGACTTGCGGTCCTGTCTGGCTGGATGGATCAGTTGGTGACAGACCGTAAATATGCGGGCTGTGGCATTCTGATTGCGCGCGAGGGGGATGTGGTGTTCGATCACAGCACCGGACAGCGCAGTCTGTCGCGCAACCTGCCGTTTGAACGTGACACCGTTGCACGTATTTACTCCATGACCAAACCGATCACCACGGTTGCGCTCATGATGCTGGTTGAACGGGGCCTGCTGCATCTGGATGCCCCGGCGTCTGAGTTCATCCCGGCATTCGCTGACAGCCACGCATTGATTGCAGGCGCGACGTCAATGGATCAGGTGACACCCTGCGCCAGCCCGACCCTGCATCAACTGGCAACCCACACCAGCGGTCTCACCTATCCGTTCAATCCGGGCCTGCTGGCGCAGGCGATGGATGCCGACGATCTGATATTCAAACCCAATCAGGGTCCTCTTGAAGGCGTCGTCAATAAAGTTGCCGCGCTGCCGCTTGCCTTTGTGCCGGGGCAGCGGTGGGAATACTCTGTGGGCATCGACATTCTGGGCCGGGTGATCGAAGTGGTTTCGGGCAAGTCTCTCGAGGTGTTTCTGCGCACAGAAATCCTTGATCCGCTTGGCATGACCGAAACAGGGTTTTCCGTCGTGCTGGGCACACAGTCGCGCTTTGCCGATCTTTACACCCCGCTGGAAGGGGACGCGATGGCGCTCAACGCAGCCAAGGCTGGTGCGGACACCCTGCGCGAGGTCGACAGCGCTGAGAGCTCGCCTTTCCTGAAGGCAGAGACGTTCTCCGGTGGCGGCGGGCTTGTGGGCACCATGGATGACTATTTGCGATTTGCCGAAATGCTGCGGTGCGGTGGCGCGCTGGGCGAGGCGCGCCTGCTCGCGCCACGCACTGTGGATTTCATGATGGCCAATCACCTGCCCGGAGACATCGCCTCCATGGGGCCACAGAGTTTTGCCGAGCAGCCGATGGATGGCATGGGCTTTGGGCTCGGTGGTGCTGTCGTGCTGGATCCCGCGCGTGCGCGTTGCCCGGGCAGCGTCGGCGATTTCAGCTGGGGGGGCATGGCCTCAACCTTCTTCTGGGTCGACCCAAAAGAAGCCCTATCCGTGGTCTTCTTCACGCAGCTGTCTCCATCAAGCTCCTATCCAACGCGCGCCCAGCTCAAAGCACTGGTGCAGGCAGCCCTCCTTTAGAAGGGCTGCCACAAGTGTTAACGCGTTTTGGTGGGCCGAAATTCCACCTACGCAATACCGTTGGGATACCGACGCAATACCGACGTCTCTGCAAATGGTTAATTTTGCGCTGGGCGCAGCACGCGCCCTGCGATGGTCATCACCAGAAACAGCACCGCTGCCACGCAGACCACCGATGGTCCAGCCGGCGTATCCATTTGATAAGACAGGCCCAATCCGCCCACAGCCGCCGTTGCGCCAATCGTTGCCGCCCCAAAGGCCATCGCTTCCGGAGACCGCGCCACAGCCCGCGCCCCTGCCGCTGGAATGATCAGCATCGCCACAATCAAAAGCGCCCCAACCACCTTGATCGCCACCGCCACAACAATGGCCAGCGCAAAGGTCATAAGCTGTTGTTCTCTATAAGGATTCAGCCCGCTGGCATAGGCCAGATCCCGGTTGAGCGTGGCCGTCAGCAGCGCTTGCCAGCGCCAGGCCATGATGCCCACAACCAGCGCAGCACCTGCCCAAATCACAATCAGATCCGTCTTGCTGACTGCCAGAATGTCTCCAAAAAGATAAGACATGAGGTCCAACCGCACCCCTTGCAAGAAGGACACCGCCACCAGTCCAAACGCCAGCGCCGAATGGGCCAGAACCCCCAGCAGCGTGTCCACGCCAAATCCTTTTTCTGAAAGATTTGAAACAGTTAGCGCCATCGCGAGCGCGATCGCCATGGCCCCCGCAAAAATCGACACGCCAAGCGCCAAAGACAGCGCGACCCCAAGGATCGCCGCATGGGCCGTGGCGTCCCCGAAATAGGCCATCCGACGCCAGACCACAAAACAGCCCAAAGGCGCCGCGGCAAGGGCGACGCCAACGCCTGCGAAAAGCGCGCGAACAAGAAAGTCGTCAAACATATCAGGAGGTTCCGTGATCATGATGCGCGTGGTCGTCGCAATGGTCGTGATGATCGTGGTGGTGATCATGTTCGTGTCGATAGAGGGCCAGCGCGCCGTGCGTACCCGTGCCAAACAATGCACGATATTCGGGAGCCGAGGCGACAATTTCCGGTGTGCCGTGGCAGCAAACATGCCCATTCAGGCACACAACCCGATCAGAGGCGCTCATCACAACATGCAGCTCGTGGCTGACCATCAAAATGGCTGCCCCAGTGTCCTGCCGGACCTGTTCAATTTGTGTGTAAAGGTCGGCAGATCCGGGCTGATCCAGCCCCGTTGTGGGCTCGTCCAAAATCAGTAAGTCTGGCGCGTCCATCAGTGCGCGCGCCAAAAGCACCCGCTGAAATTGTCCGCCTGAGAGGCCCGCCATGGGCCGGTGTTCCAGGCCTTGTGCCCCGACTTGCGCGAGCGCTTCTTGTACCTGTGCTTTGCTGCGCTTGACGGGCAGCGACAAAAAGCGTGCTGCGGTCAAAGGCATCGTTGCATCAATCGCGAGGCGCTGTGGCACATAGCCGATGCGCATGCCAGCCGCCCTTAAAATGGTGCCATGATCTGGTTTCAGCGCGCCGATAATACAACGCAAAAGTGTCGATTTGCCACTGCCGTTTGGCCCCACGATGGTGACAATCTCGCCTTTGTCTATCGTCAGATCCACGTTGCTGAGCGCCTGATGCGAGCCGCGTTTCACCGACATTTTGTTGACGGTCACCAGTCTCATGCGGGCGCATCCGCCATTGGTGCGCAGTCCGGGCAAAGGCCCTCCGCTTCAACCACCGTGCTTTCTACGACAAAGCCCATTGATTTTGCCGCAGCCCCCAAGGTCGATTTGAGCGACGCAGCCGTTTCCCCAACCGTGTTGCATCCGCGGCAGATCAAGAAAATTGGCGTGTGTGTGTCGCCGGGGTGGGCGCAAGCCACGTAGGCGTTGAGTTTCTGCACCTTATGGACAAAGCCATTAAGGACCAGAAAATCGAGCGCACGATATACAACCGGAGGTTGTGAGGCATAGCCCTCATCTGAGAGGATGCCCAGAATGTCATAGGCCCCCATGGCACGGTGTTCTTGCAGCAGAATTTCCAGCACGCGCCGGCGCCCTTTGGTCAGTCGCAGGCCTTTGGCTGCACAGGTTTCTTCCGCTGCGCGCAATCCACTTCCCACACAGGCCGTATGGTCATGGCTTTGAAATCCCACGGTTTGCATGGTGTCTCCTGACGGTTTCAGACGATTTGTCACTTGATATAGTATAACGTTTCAAATACAGCCAGCCCCGTAACAACAAAAGGAGCGCTGACATGCGATTCATTCCTATGGTCTTCGCGGCGACCTTACTCGCCGCGCCTCTGCGGGCAGAAGCGCCTCGCGTTGTCACCGATATCCTACCAGTCCAAGCTCTGGTCGCCAAGGTCATGGAAGGTGTTGGAACACCTGAACAACTTCTCCCCGCAAATCAATCTCCTCACAGCTACGCCCTACGCCCATCGGAAGCCCGTGCGCTGCAAAACGCCGATCTGGTGGTTTGGATTGGCACCGAGCTCTCTCCGGCAATGGACGAAGCCATCGACAGTCTCGTCAGCGAAGGCGAAGCATTTTCCCTACTCCACTTGAATGGCACACGCGAGCTGGAGTTCCGTGAAGAAGGGGCTTTCCTTGAGATCTCGTTGAGCGAAGACGGCGACCATGAGGGTCATGGGCACGACGCACATGGCCACGACGATCACGGTCATGACGACCACGATGATCACGCCGATGAACATGATCATGACGATCACGCGGATCACAAAGACGACGATCATGCAGGGCACGACGATCATGATCATGGTGAGGAAAAGCATGCCGATCATGATGCTCACGACGCACATGAAGGCCACGACGATCACGATGATCACGCAGAAGCAGGCCATGATGATGAACATCATCACGACCACGACGGAGTAGATCCTCATGCGTGGCTCGACCCTCAGAATGCACAGTTCTGGATGGGCGCAATTGCCGAGAAACTGGCAACGCTTGATCCCGAAAATGCCGAAGCTTACCGCGCCAATGCCGTCGCAGGTCAGGCCGAACTGGAAGCGTTGAGCACGGAAATTGCCGCAGAGCTGGCTCCGCTGAAGGGTCACGGTTTTGTGGTCTTCCATGACGCTTACCAGTACTTTGAAACCCGTTTTGGTCTGTCAGCGTCCGGCGCGATCTTGTCGGGTGATGGCGCGGCCCCAAGCGCTGCGCGCTTGGATGCCGTGCGGGATGTCCTGCATGAAAAAGGCGTCACCTGTGTCTTCACAGAGCCGCAGTTCAACGCAAAAGTTGTGAAAGCGATCAGCTCAGGTTTGGATTTGCATTCCGAAGAGCTCGACCCCCTCGGCGCGACGCTTGAAACAGCAGACTATCCCGCTCTGATCCGCAATATGGCAGAGCAGTTTGAGCATTGCCTTGGTGGTCACGACCACTAACCTCACGTCCGTTCGGAATTAGGTCCAATGCAATTCGGCGGGGCGTATTTCAAATGAAATATGATGCGCCCCGCCTGCCAGCCCTTCAACGGTATGGTTTGCCAAAGCCCGCCAATAGGGTTGGATGGTCACTGCGTCGTCCTGTAGCATCCGCTCCCCTCGCTCGACCAGCGAGCGCCGCTTGTTTAGGTCAAGCGTTCCGATGGCCTCATCCAGCAAGGCGTCAAATGCGGGGTTTGCATATCCAAACTCATTCCAGGCTTCGCCGCTGCGATAGGCCAATGCCCAGATCTGCACACCCAGTGGGCGGTGGTTCCAGTCCGTCGCGCTGAAGGGAAATCTGTCCCAGTTTTCCCAATAGACATGGCTGGGCACAATCGTGGTTTTGGCCTTGAAGCCCGCGTCGCGCAATTGGGCAACCACCGCATCGGTGGTATTCTTGCGCCAGAGATCGTCAATGGTATGGACCTCCATTTCAAACCCGTCCCAGCCTGCGTCTTTTAGCAACGCGAAGGCTGCGCGTGGATCATGTTCGGGCTGTCCTATATTGGTGTATTCTGGATGCGCGGGGCCGATATGGTGATTTTCAGCGGGCATGCCGTGTCCGGCATTGCCCAGTTCGAGCACAATCTCATTGTCCACTGCCATGGCAATCGCACGCCGCACACGTGGGTCTGCATAGGGGGTCTGGCCGCCCACTTCTGCAGTTTGGCGCGGGCGCACGACCACCGTTGCCATTGAGATCACGTCGTTTTTGATCCAGTTGTCGGTCCCGCCAATCAAATCTGCATATTCGCCTTCAACGGAGTAGGTCATGTCAATTTCGCCAGCTCTTGCTGCGTGAGCCCACACTGCGGGGTCTGTTCCCAGATCAATGAAGTCGATCTGATCAACCCATGCGCCGTTGCCTGCGTTCCACCATGTATGATCCATATTGCGCTTCAATACGCCACGTACGCCAACCTCCAGGCTTGCAGGCAGATAGGCTCCCGTTCCTACAGGGTCTTCCAGCATGGTCTCAGCATCAAAATCGGCTGGCACTATCGCCGCCGGGTAATCTGTCATGCTTGGAATCAGCGTGATGTCGGGTTTGGGAAGATTGAGCCGCACAGTGTGCTGATCCAAAAGCTCGATGGCGCCCGCCAAAGCGGAGTTGGTGTTAGGATCGATCAATGTGGAAAAGCGCCCCGCCATAGAGTTGCCAGCAACATTGCGTTCGCACCACCGCCCAATATTGCGCGCCACGTCTTCTGCCGTGAACGCCGCGCCATTGTTCCAGCGCACGCCTTTGCGCACGTTTAGTGTATAGGTGCGCGCATCTTCTGAAATCTCCCAGCTTTCCAAAAGGGCGGGCCGAAATGTGCCATCGTTCTCATAGGTGACAAGATACTCCAGCCAACCCCGTGTGAAGTTCGCAATTTGTGGCCAATCAAACAGTCTTGGATCCTTGAGGGCACGCACGTCTTGCTGAATGCGCACAACACCGCCGCTGGAGGCAACAGCCTGTGCCATAGCGGGGCGGGTTTGTCCAAGCATCGCATAGGCCGTGGCGGCGCTGGCGCCAAACGCACTTGCGAGGGTCAGAAATTCTCGTCGCGAAATCTGATCGCGTCCTGCGATTTGCGCCTGGTCAATCAGGCTTTGTGGCAGGGGGGCTCCTGTGCGGCTTAGAAATGGCATTGGCGTCCCTTTGGGGGTGGCTAGCGTATATGCGAATAATTCTGTTTGTCGGAATGTTTGGCCTTCATGGCCAAAATGTCAAAGCTTCACGGGTCACAATTCGGGCTGAGGCCGCATTTCTTTTTGCAGCAGCCCGTAGATTTTTTCGGCACACACTCTACGGCGTATGTGTACCTGCGAAGTCTCATGTGTGATGCAACCTTTAAGGATTTTGTCGCAGAGGCTTTGCACGCCCTTTCCCTGTGATATGCAGACCCTATGAAACTTGCCCGCGACATGGCGCAAACGCGCATTCTCAGCGTCACTTCCGTGCGAAATGAGGCGCCGTATCTGTTGGAGTGGATCGCACACCACAAAGCCGCGGGCGTCACGGATTTTTTGATCTTCTCCAATGATTGCGATGATGGCACGCACGAGATGCTGGTCACGCTAGACGATGCAGGTGTTCTCACTCATGTGCCGCACGCGCCCACGCCAGGCAAAAGCATCCAATGGCAGGCGCTGCGCCAAGCCTGGAAGCATCCGCTTCGCAAGCAGGCTGATTGGATTTTGGTCTCCGACGTAGACGAGTTTCTCAATATTCATGTGCCCGGCCATCGGATCCCTGATCTGCTTGCCAAGTTGCCTGACGAAACTGACGCGATTGTCCTGCCTTGGCGGTTGTTTGGGAACAATGATCAGGTGTTGATTGAGGACCGCCCGGTCACAGAGCAGTTCACGCGGGCGATCGCGGCCGATGCGCAATATCCCGTTGCGGCAAGCCTGTTCAAAATGCTGTTCCGTACCTCGGGTCCATTTAATCAGCTTGGGGTGCACCGACCAAAACAAAAGGCCCCGGAGAAGGCGGGTTTGCCCAATATCTTTGATGGCTCTGGTCACCCTGCGCATCCGTATTTGGCAGAAAACCCAGCAAGGCTGTCTCTCTATGGGCTTGGTGTGGCGCGTAACTTGGTCGAACTCAATCACTACGCCGTGCGTTCAGCAGCATCGTTTGTTGTGAAAAACGAACGAGGTCTGCCCAATCGGACAGGCAAAAAGGTTGATCTGGCCTATTGGGTCGAACGAAACTTCAATTCTGAAGACTGCCGCTCAATTGCGAAGATGCGCCCAGCCACCGAAGGGGTGCTGGGGGAATTATTGTCAATTTCCGGGATCGCGGATCTCCACAAGGCAGCTGTGACCTGGCACCAGGAACGGTTTGTGACGCTTGTGACGCGACCAGAGGGGCAAGAGCTTATGTCTCAAATTCTCACGGCAGGCAGCAGTCAGGTGCCACCCCAGCATTTGCAGCGGCAGTTGGTAAGGTGGTATCAACGTGCAAACAATAAAATGTCCTGAAGGCAGCTTGCGGTCAGGACAGCAGGCGAGGCAAAGGCGAACATATGCGTAAAGCTGCATTTCAACTGTGCGAAGTGAGCAGCGTCGATCTTGCCGGGGCAAGGTTGCTCTCTTGTGTTACGAGCTCTGAGGGTGAGGGCGGTGAAGCCCAGGCGTTTTTTAAGTCAGGTGTTGATGCCGCGGCTTTTGAGGCGCGGACAGGCACAGAGATCTTGGGGCGTCGCAGCATTGGCAGCGCGGCAGTGCTCCACCTCAGCTACACGGGTATCAACCCGCAGCTACACTTTCAGAACTCACAATTCAGCTTGCCGCTCACACAATCAGAGGGAGAATTGTTTGAGGGGCTGAATGTTGCGTTGGCAGTGCGCAATGGCGAAACGGCGACGGCCACACTGGCTTGGCTTCGGTATCATTGTGCACGTCACAACCTGCAAGGCGCAGTGATTCTGGATCGCGCGCGGCCGGGTGCCGATCAAGACTACATTGCGGATGTTGAGGCCGGACTTTCCGAAATTAAGGGCCTAAAGCAGGTTTTGGTCGTGCGCTTTGATGTGCCGCTTGGTCATGAGGATCAGCCTGCAGAGGCACATCCGATCAACGCGCCCGATGCCCCCGGCAAAGACCGCATGGAAATTCCGGAGGCTGCGCCGTGGGAGTCCCCGCTTGGGGAAGTGCAGGTTTTTGAGTTGCTGCGGCACCGTTGGCTTAACAGTGCACGGGCTGTCGCCTTGTTGGATATCTCTGATTTGGTGAGCGAAACCACCGGGAAAGGGACCAAAGGGCGCACGTTGTTTGATATGGCTGTAAAGTCGGAGAGCGGTGTGGTGACGCTCTTGGGACAGCATTGCTATCCGTGGCGCGTGCGGAAGGATCAAGAGGCCACGCATGCCGACCATATTTGTGTTCAGTTTGATGCCACCAAACTGCGCCGCCGCTGGGTGATCGCCCCTAAAAAGGCGGCAAAAAATGTGGTTTGGCGCTTGATCCGCGTGGTTGGGGCACAAACACAAGCCGACGAATGGGTTAAGTTTTATCGCTGTATGGCCTTGCGCCATCCAACGCCGAATGTTGGGCGTATTGTGCCCAAGACATCTCTGATCGAGGACCGCGAACTGCTCAAGCTTGCGCGTAAGAAGTTTGATCACAAGCCACTTCGCATGCCAGAGATCCCAGCGCCGAAGGTAGACCCGGCAGAGAATGATGTGGCCATCATTACCTGTATGAAGAACGAAGGCCCCTTCATTCTGGAATGGCTCGCGTATCACCGGGCGATCGGCGTGAACAGGTTCCTTGTTTATACCAACGATTGCAATGATGGCACAGATAGCTTCTTGGATTTATTGCAAGAAAAGGGGTTTGTTCAACACAGAGACAACCCTTTCAAAGGTACGGATCTCAAGCCGCAACATGCGGCATTGCAGGCAGGTGAGGCTGAACCAGTGATCCAAAACGCCGATTGGGTCATCTCTATGGATGTGGATGAGTTCATCAATGTGAAAACCGGCGACGGCACGCTGGCGGCACTTTTCAAAGCTGTCGGGGATGCCAATTTGATCTCCTGCACATGGCGGCTGTTTGGCAATTCCGATGTGCATGAATACAGCGATGCGCCGCTTATGGCACAATTTACACGTTGTGCGCTTGAGCAAACCCGTAAACCGCATCAAGCTTGGGGATTTAAGACGCTCTATCGAAACATCGGGCTTTTCAAAAAGCTGGGTGTGCATCGACCCAAGGGGCTCAATCCTCAGCTTTGGTCGCATATCCATTGGGTTAACGGCTCCGGACAAGCCTTGCCCAAAGATATGTATCGCAATGCATGGCGATCCACGGCGAGTACCGTTGGCTATGATCTGGTGCAGCTCAATCACTACGCCGTGCGATCTGCGGAGAGCTTTCTGGTAAAGCGTGATCGAGGTCGTGTGAACCATGTCGACCGAGACCAAGGCATGGCCTATTGGTTCCGAATGAACAACAATACAGTTGAAGACACCTCCATTCAGAGAATGATGCCAGCCATGCAGGCCGAAATGGATCGTCTTCTGTCAGACCCGGAGATCGCCGCAGCGCATGCGTTTTCGGTAGAGCGTCATCAAGAAAAGATCCGAGAGCTTCGTAAAACATCAAACTATTCAAAATTTTACGAGGATTTGACGAGCGCTAGGCAAGAACGGTTGGCCCGCTTGCACCCGCATTTTGGGGCCAATGTTTTTTTGGCGGGCCCTGAGGTTATCCCGGATTGGGTGGTGGAACGCGACCTGCCTGATGATTTCTTTTTTACAGTCGAGAAACAAGACACAGCACATTGAGTATCCCTTGGATTGAAAATCAAATGGAAACAGTGCAGCGTGTCACGAGAACGCCCGGTAAGACGGCGAAAGATCTAATATGAAACAGGCGGACTGGGAATGAAGCTTCCAACGATTGCGGCACTTTGGATGGAAGGGCCGCTCAGCTATCTTGAGCAACTTTGCTTAAAGTCTTTTGTGGACGCTGGGCACCGGGTTGTCCTGTATCACTATGGCCCTTTGCAGAATGTGCCGGATGGGATTGAGCTTGCGGATGCGAGCCCGATTTTGCCCAGAACAGATTTTCTGACACATCAGCGCACTGGAAGCCCGGCTCTGCATTCCGACTTGTTCCGCTACAAGATGTTGGCGCAAAGCGAAAACACCATTTGGGCGGACACGGATGCCTACTGCATGAAGCCGTTTGAGACACCCAATGGTCACTTTTACGGTTGGGAAAGTTCCAAGCATATCAACGGTGGCGTTCTGGGCTTGCCGCAGGACAGCGAAACACTGCGCGCTTTGCTGGAGTTCACATCCGATGAATTCGCAATACCGAGCTGGTACGGCAAAGACTACCAGCAGGAGTTGGAAGCAGCGCGTGATGCTGGCCAGCCAGTTCATGCAAGTGAACAGCCCTGGGGCGTCTGGGGGCCACACGCTGTAACACATTTCTTGCATGAAACAGGCGAGGCGCGTTTTGCGCTGCCTCAAGAGGGCCTCTATCCATTCACGTTCAAAGACCGCCGCAAAATGCTGCGTCGCAACTTTGACGTCAGTCCCTACATTACAGACAACACATTCTCTGTTCATCTCTATGGGCGGCGGATGCGCGCGCGCCTTGTCGAGCGGGAAGGTGGCGTGCCTCATCCCAAGTCTCTCTTGGGGACATTGCTCAAGAAACATGATGTTGATCCCCTTAAGGCGCCTATCCCGGTGAAACCCAAGCCCGCTGGTGTTGCCCCAGTACAAACCATTGAAAAGGTTGGGCGCGGGCAGGTGAACCTGACGGATCTTGCCGACAGTCTCGAACTTGATCGGGGATCTTCTAAGCATCGTTATACCGAGCTCTATCAACTCCTGTTGTTGCAGTATCGCAATCGCAAGATTGAGTTCATGGAAATTGGGCAAGAGGCGATGGCATCGCCGGAACAAGGCCATGCTGACGGTGCAGAAGTCCCTTCAGTTCAGATGTGGCTAGAGTATTTCCCTAAAGGCCAAGTTTCTAGACTGGTGCATGGCGAGGCGGCGGCCTTTACGGATGATCGGCTCGCTCAGATGGCTTGTCGTCTTGAGGATCGGGCGAGCATCAAGGCAGCGGTCCCGCAGAACAGTAAATTTGACGTGATTATCGACGATGCCACCCAAGCAAGTCATCATCAGCAAAATGCCTTTCTGGAACTGTTCCCGAAAATCAAATCTGGCGGTATCTACATTATTGAAGATTTACGCTGGCAGCCGAACAAGCTTGAGATTTCTGGTGTGACCAAAACGTCTGAGCTTTTTGAAAGTTATCGCAAGACTGGCGTATTTGAGCACAGTGACAAAGATATCGCTGATGCCTTTAACGCGCTGCGAGTGGATTTTTCTGGCTGCTTCATGTTCCAGGTTGATTTTGACAAATCCAAACGCAACCAACTGCTTGTGGTCCACAAACGATGAGTGACGTTGCTTGGGAAGATCAAACCAAGGCGCAGTGGCAGGCCGAGATGGCGCGGTTCGGTGAGGAGCGCGGTTTCTTTGAAGCATTAGGAGACGAGCACAGCGCGCTTTATGTCAAGAACGGCAAAACATTGATCGTGACATTTGAGAACTTGGATCATGTCTACTCTCGTGCCGAAGATCGCATGCCCTGGGGCTATGATTTTGTGACATCCAGAGGGTGGTCGATGCTGGGTCTGATGGCGCATGGCTGGACATGGTATCGCGATGAGGCCGTGTTCGACTTCTTTGACCGTTTGCGCGATGAGGGGTTTTTTGCACAGTTTGACAACGTTGTTTTCTACGGCGCTTCGATGGGGGGCTATGCCGCTGCGGCGTTTTCTTCTGCGGCACCGGGTGCAAATGTAATCTGTATTTCGCCGCAAGCGACTCTGGATCGAGACATCGCTGGCTGGGAGACGCGCTATCATAAAGCGTGGCGCCGCTCCTATAAGGGGCGGTATGGGTATGCGCCGGACTTGATTGAGGGCGCGCAGAAAGTGAGCTTGTTTTATGATCCGCGTTCACACTTGGATGCGATGCATGCGGCGCTCTTTCGTGGGGGTAATCTGACAAAATACAGATGTCGGTTCATGGGGCACAGGCTCGCATCTCTGTGGCAGCAGATGGGTGTGTTAAAGCCTGTGGTCGAAGGCTGCGTGGCGGGAAGTATGACGGAATATGATTTCTATCGCCTTATGCGCAACAGGCGTGAAATTGCTCGTTTTCAGAAGCAGCTTCTGAAGACACTCGAAGACAAAAACAGGCCGGGGCTGATCGCCCAGTATTGCGCTGCTGTGCTTGCGCGTCGGCGCGCTCCACATTTTCGAAAAGCGCTCAGAGCGGCGCGGTTGCAACTTTAGACCGACTGCACCTTTGCACCTCAGCTGTGCTTTAGCGTATCGCCAAAGCTGATGGTGGGAGCCAAGGTGACAGCTGCGTCTTTTTCTATGCCCTTGGTACGCGCGGCAATGATTTCGGCAGCTTTGATGCCAATTTCACGACGGCAGGCATCCATGGTGGCCAATTGTCGGGGCAGGCCCTGCAGCAGTTCAACACCATTGAAACCTGCGAGCCCGATCTGGCCCGGCACGTCGATGCCTTTCTCCAGAAGGTAGAGCAGGCCGCCTGCGCCGATCATGTCGTTGCTGTAGTATATGAAATCAATATCGGGGCTGCGCTCCAGCACGGCTTGGGTCATCTCGCGGCCCTTTGCGAGAGCAGATCCGCCGGAATAAAATTCCCGATCTGCCACTTCTATTCCAGATTTGGCGAGAACTTCGGTGAAGCCTTCGAACCTTTTGCGGGCGCGGTGATCGAGCGGCATCTTGGTGCCCAAGAATGCAATCTTTTTGTAGCCTGCCTTTAGAATGGCTGCTGCCATTTCGCGGCCTGCGCGACGGTGGGAAATGCCCACCATGGCGTCCACAGGTTCGCCATCTGTATCCATGATCTCCACAACAGGAATGCCGCTCGCATTCAACATGGCCCGGGCTGCTTCTGTATGTTCAAGCCCGGCAACAATCACGCCTGAAGGGCGCCATGACAGCATTTCGTAGAGCACCTTTTCCTCTTTTTCCGGGAGATAGTCGGTGACGCCCACAACGGGCTGAAGCTCGGTATCTTCGAGCACCTGACTGATGCCGCTGAGCACTTCTGGAAATACCATGTTGGAAAGCGAGGGGATGATGACGGCGACAAGGTTGACCCGTTGGCTTGCCAGAGCGCCGGCAATTTTGTTGGGCACATAGCCCAGCTCTTTGGCGGCACGCAGGACTTTGTCGCGGGTTGCGGGTGAGACATCTCCGCGGTTGCGCAACACGCGGCTGACCGTCATTTCAGACACCCCCGAAGCCTCAGAAACATCACGAAGGGTCAAAGAACGATTTTGTTGAGTCACAGACTGTCATCCCCATATGGTCGCTTTGATGTTATCGCGATCACCGGCGCGTGTTCAAGCGATCAGTCTTCAGACTGTACTCATTGAGTGTTATGATTAAGTGTCTGCGGATATGGCAAAACAGGTTACGGGGTCTTTTACATTGTGCAATGTGACTTCGCCCAAGGATTTACAGCCCACTTCGTGACGCGCCACCTCGTCTGACACCACAATGCGGTGGCCAAGCTTTTTGCCATAGTCGCCCAGCCGTGCGGCGACATTCGCGGGCCTGCCGATGACGGTAAAATCCAGACGTTCGCGGGATCCGATATTGCCGTAAGTGACACGGCCGTAGGAAATTCCGATCGAGCAATCGCAGCGTATGGGCGGGTCTTCGTCGCGCAGTGCCTCAAGCTGTTGGACAATTTCGCGCGCGGCGTGCAAAGCGGCGGCACTTGCATCGGTGCCATCTTCGGTGTCTGGAAACACGGCCAGCACAGCGTCGCCAATGAATTTGAGCACTTCGCCGCCGTGGCTTTCAATTATGGTGGAGGCGGTCTCAAAGAATGTGTTGAGCAGGTTGATATAGGCTGCGCGGCCCAGTTCCTCTTCCATACGAGTGGAGTCGCGCAGATCGCAAAACATGATGGCGGCGTCGATGTCATCGCCATCGCCGCGCCGGATTTCTCCGCCCAGAACGCGTGCGCCTGTGCGCGGCCCAACATAGGTTTCAAGCAAAGATTGTGCGTTTTCTTTTTGCGTGAAGACCTCAAAGAAGCGGCTGATCACGCTGGAGACTTCAAAGATCAGGCCAAGATTGGCAGTGGTGAAACCTTTGGGGTGGTCGCTGGTCAGTGTTAGCACATTGATCTGGCCGTTTGAAAAAAACAGTGGCATGGCCACATAGTCTGTGGCGCCCTCGGCCCTCAGTTCGTCCATGATTGGGAATTTCATGTCCAGCCCTGGCACATCAAGCTTCTGGCGGACGCCACCAAGGCCCTGGCTGACGTGATAGAGCGGACTGTTGAGATAGCTTGGGTGGTTGTGGAGATCGTAGGACGGGGTGTAGGTGGTGATCTCGTCGGTGTCGCGTGTCCAGATATAGTGACGCCCTGCGATCATTGGATGTAAAGACCAAATCATGGCGGCCATGCGTTTGATAGCGATGCCGCTTTCCTGCATTTTGCGCCCCAGAGCCGCCATGAAATCTTCTGGTGTCTTTTCAAATGCCGCCCATCGCATCAGCCAGTCGACCAGAGGGCCGGTGATATTGCCATCGGTCACAGGCTCAAGCTGAGCACCGCCAAAATCCACCTCTACGCCTGCCTCGGGCATGAAGCCAATATGGCCGTTGATGGCGCGGCTCTCTGGCATGGCGTCATCATAAGACCAGACGCCATTTGTGATGGTGTGACCGTCCAGCAGGATATCGCGGTAGCGGGCGGTGCCTTTGAATGGGCAGAAGGTTTTCAGCGCGTTTTGCGGCGAAAGCGGCACGAGGATGTCATCGCGCGGGATGTAGACCTGTGGTGTGAGCCTGGTTTCATACATGACCTTGGCGCGGCGGCTTTCGGCGAGCACCGTTCCGTTGCGTAATATGCGGACGTCTGCATCAATAGGTTTGATCTCTATGCCGTAGCCGGCGTTGGTGCCAAATTTCGAGCCTTCCATGGGTGGTCTCTCCCTGCCGCGCGTGGTCTGGTCTAATGTGGGATCTGAGGGCGGGCCCAACAAGGTGTGTGTGCTGGTTTCACCCAATCGTGTCTGGCGCGTCGTGTGGCACGATGCAGCGCGCGCTCAGAGCACCTCGATGACCTCTTTGTCTATGGACAGCACATAGCCTTTGCGGGCGATGTTTTTCACCAGGAGCTGGCTGACCATCTGGTTGCCAAGGGAATCTCGCAGGCGTTTGATGCGGGTGGCCCCGGCGGCTTCCTCACAGTCGGCTTCGGATTTACCAGAGATCATGCTTTCCAGTTCGACGCCGGAGAGCACATCATCATCCATGCGCGCCTCGGCCAGAACGGAGAGTGTCTCCATCGCGGCATCGGTCAGTTTGAAGCCCATTTCGTTGAGGTAGACGGTTTTCTCTTCGCGGCTGACAATCAGGGAGGTTACCTGAATGCCGGCGCGTTCGATCTGTGCCATGCGGCGGTTCAGTAGCACGAGCGCCACCAGGCAGATCAGAGCGGCGAGCATCATGGCGGTGGCAAACACCAGCAACACGAGGATCACGAGCCGGTAGCTTGACAGCGTGTCGGCAAAGGCGGTGCCTGATTGGGCGAGGATTTCCAGCAACTTGATTTCGGCCTGCCCGGTCAGGGCGTCGTTTTCCATAAACAGCTGCTCGACGCGGGCGTTGAACGCATTGGCATCAGGCAGGGTCAACAGCAGGACTGCGGCCCCGATCAACAGGATCGAGACCACCGCTCCGATGCCGAAAATCACAATTCGCCCGCCGCTGCGTCGTGTATCAATAACGGAGGTAGAATTGTCCTGCACTGTCTTTTTTCCCGGAGAGTTTTGAGGTGTCAAATACGGAGAGGACGTTTAGCAGCGTCCAACCATCGCGGCCAATGCGCGCGGCGACTTCCTGCTGAGCGGAGGCTTTGTCACAGCCTTGCTGCAGCGCAACCACACCGTAGTGCAGGCGCAGGGGGCCGTCTTTCTTGGCTTTGTAATCGGCGTAGCATTCCGCAGCGAGGGCCCCGTTTGGCAAGGCCAGGGCGGCGGCGCAGAGGGCGGCGCAAATCGGGTATCTGATCCTAATTTTCATGGCGCCACACTGCGCTGGGCGGCGTTGATATTCAATAACCAATCCGCATGCGGGGGTGGATATGAGATAACAACCACCTGATATTGTGAGATTTTATTGATCTGGTCGAAACAGGCAACATCCGCCGGTCACTGAACCGGTTTCTTTTGAAAAATCGCGAAAGGATGTTGTTATGACTTCGAAATCTTTCATTGCTGCCGTGTTGAGCGCCGCTCTTGTGATCACCGGCGTGTCTGCACCCAAAGCCCATGCCCTAGATGAAGATGCGATTGGAGCGCTGCTGTTTGGCGGGCTGGCGCTGGCGGTGATCGGGGCGGCGGTTGCAGATCACAAGGATGATAAAGACGACAAACCCCGCTACACATACGAGCCGAGCAAATCGCAAAAACCAGTGAAGCCTGAGAAGGTGAAAAAACGCAAGTCCTGGTTGCCGAGCCACTGCTCCAAACGGTTCGAGACCCATCGTGGCAAAGTCATTCAGGCCTATGGTCAACGCTGTCTTTTCCGCGCGGAGTACCCGGCCTATCGGTTGCCTGAAAAATGCTATTTCGAGGCGCGGGGCAAAAAACGCAAGATTTCCGGCTATCGCACCAACTGCTTGAACCGGAATGGCTATCAGGTGGTTTGGCGGTAAACACCAGCGTTTTAGGCAACCGACACCCCCAAAGGCTGGGCAGCATGAGACGCTGCCCAGCCTTTTTTCTTGCGCATTTGCTGCGAAGATGGTTGTCACGTCGCCTATGACAACACCTGATTTTTTTCTGGAAGAAGCGGCGCTCAGCGGTGGCGCAACACGCGTTGCAGGCGTGGATGAAGTGGGCCGTGGCCCTTTGGCGGGGCCGGTCACAGCGGCGGCTGTGGTGCTTGACCCGCAAAACATTCCTGATGGGTTGAACGACTCCAAGAAGCTGACGGCGAAGCGGCGTGATGCGCTGGCCGCAGAGATCTTGAAGGTTGCGGATGTCTGTATTGCGCACGCCTCGGTGGAGGAAATCGACGAACACAACATCTTGCGTGCCAGCCATATCGCGATGGAACGCGCGGTGGCCGGATTGTCAGCTGCGCCGGACCATTTGCTGATTGACGGAAACATGATCCCGCGGGGGCTGACGCTGAAATCTGAGGCGATCGTCAAAGGGGATGCCAGATCGCTTTCCATCGCAGCGGCTTCTATTGTTGCCAAAACAGCGCGCGATCACATCATGATGGATTTGGCGCAACAGTTTCCGGGCTACGGTTGGGAGACCAATGCCGGATATCCGTCAAAAAGCCACAAAGCGGCTTTGCTGGAGCTGGGGATAACCCCACACCATAGACGTTCGTTCAAACCTATCCACAACATATTGTATCAAGTTAAAAAACTAACACCTTGATTCAAAAAACAAATTGACGCCGAATCTCGTTTGAATCAAACTTATCCACATCAACGAGCGCACTAAAAAAACCGCGCCGTAATGAGGCAGAGAATGAAAACGATGACAAAAGCGAAGGGCGCATCCGCGCTCCCGATCAATAGTATATTGTCTGGTGACTGCATCGAGGTGATGAACAGTCTGCCAGAGAACTCGGTTGACCTTATTTTTGCGGATCCGCCCTATAATTTGCAGCTGAAGGGCGATTTGCACCGTCCAGACAATTCCAAAGTCGACGCTGTGGATGATGAGTGGGATCAGTTTTCGAGCTTCGCAGCCTACGACAAGTTCACCCGCGAATGGCTGAAAGCCGCCCGTCGGTTGCTCAAGCCAAATGGTGCGATCTGGGTGATTGGCAGCTATCACAATGTGTTCCGCATGGGCGCAGAGCTGCAAAACCAGGGTTTCTGGATCCTCAACGATGTGGTGTGGCGCAAATCCAACCCAATGCCAAACTTTCGTGGCAAACGGTTCACCAACGCCCATGAAACAATGATCTGGGCTTCCAAGTCTGAAGGCGCCAAATACACCTTCAACTATGAAGCGCTGAAAGCCCTGAACGAAGGCGTACAAATGCGCTCTGACTGGGTGCTGCCAATCTGCACCGGCCATGAACGTCTGAAAGATGAAAACGGCGACAAGGCGCATCCAACCCAGAAACCGGAGAGTCTGCTGCATCGCGTGCTGATTGGCGCGACGAACCCCGGTGATGTGGTGCTGGATCCGTTCTTTGGCACGGGCACCACCGGTGCGGTGGCCAAAATGCTGGGTCGCGAGTTCATTGGGATTGAACGTGAGGCGGCCTATCGCAAAGTTGCAGAGAAACGTATCGCCAATGTGCGCAAATTTGACCGTGAAGCGTTACAGGTGTCGACCTCCAAGCGGGCGGAGCCACGGGTGCCATTTGGTCAGCTGGTTGAGCGCGGCATGCTGCGTCCGGGTGAGGAGCTGTATTCGTTGAATGGCCGCTACAAAGCGAAGGTGCGTGCAGATGGCACGCTGATTGGTGGGGACATCAAAGGGTCTATTCACCAAGTTGGCGCGCATCTTGAAGGGGCGCCAAGCTGCAACGGCTGGACTTACTGGTCTTACAAACGCGAAGGCAAGAAAGTGCCTATCGATCTGCTGCGCCAGCAAATTCGCGCAGAGATGGCCGCGCGTCCGAACTGACCTGATCTAAGAACAAGACAGAAAAGCGGTAGAACACCGCCGGTGCCTGTCGCCGTACTGACTGAACAGGCACCTAAACTTACCCGCCGGGAACGGCGGGTTTTTTTTGTCTGTGTGGGTGTTGCATGCGCTTGTTCATCCCTATTTTCAAAGTGACACGGAGGGCTCTGCGGATGAAAGAGGGCGTGCTATCCAAAACACAGGGCGTGATTGCACCAACTGCAGATCAAGAAGACCGCTATATCGAAGCGGTTTTGGAGCGCCACAAGCGTGAAGGGCTTGGGCTTGCGGTAAAGGCGCGCTGGTGGGCGATGTCTTTTGTGGGCGTATTTCTGCTGTTCGTCGCGCCTTGGCCGCAGGTGCTGTACTATGAGTTTATCCTTTTGCTTTTGTGTGCGAATGGCTGGCTGATCCAACGTATGGGGCGCGTAGGGCGGTCTCGCATGGAAGTGTTCCTAATCTTTCTGGATCTGCTGCTGATGACGGTTGGCATGGTTGCGCCCAATCCATTGGGCGAGCACGATTGGCCGGCTGCAATGCGCTATCAGTATGATAACTTTCAGTATTTCTACTTGATTTTGGCTGCTGGCACTTTGGCCTATTCTTGGCGCACTGTGATTGCGATCGGCACCTGGACTGGGGTGATGTGGCTGATTGGTGTGGGGCTATCCGTGTGGCTGGCTGAGCCCGTGCGAGGTTTGAGTCAGGCGGTGGCAGACGCGCTGCCAGCCTTTCCTGAGCTGGCACGCCAGCTTGACCCAAATGCTTTCAGGTTGGACCTGCGGATCCAGGAGGTGTTTGTCTTCATCCTCGTTGCACTGACTCTTGGGCTGACGGTGCGCCGGTTCAACGCGCTTTTGCGCTCCAACGCGGCACTAGAACGAGAGCGCACCAATCTTTCGCGGTATTTTTCCCCAAATGTGGTGGAGGAACTGAGCCAGAACGATGAGCCACTCAAGCAGATCAGATCGCATGATATTGCGGTGCTTTTTGTGGACATCGTGGGCTTTACCGAGTTTGCCGCCGCGCGCAAACCGGAAGAGGTGATTGGGACATTGCGTGAGTTTCATGGGCTGATGGAAACAGCCGTATTTGCCCATGAGGGGACGCTGGACAAATATCTGGGCGATGGGTTGATGGCGACCTTCGGCACGCCGAGCCCTTCTGATAGGGACGCTCAAAACGCACTTCGCTGCGTGCGCCAGATGATGCGTGATGTGGATGATTGGAATGAAGCCCGAATTGCCCAAGGGATTACGCCGCTGCGGGTTGGTTTTGGAGCGCATTACGGGCCCGCTGTTCTTGCCGATATTGGTGCCAATCGGCTGGAGTTTGCGGTGGTGGGCAACACGGTCAACGTGGCGTCCCGGCTTGAAAGCATGACCCGCGGATTGAATGCGCGACTTGTGATTAGCGATGGGATGCGCGCTGAGGTGCTGCGTGAAGGGGGGGATGAGTGTCTCGAGGGGCTGCAGAAGTTTACAGATCAGGATATAAGAGGGGTCTCTGAGAAGCTCACTGTCTGGGCATATGAGCGTCCGCGGGAGCATGGGTTTACGTCCACCTAGGTGCTTGGATGACACATGGGATAATGGGCGTGACACCGTTTAGCGCGGCATCGGGTTTTGTGCTTTATTGTAGGGTTTCCAGTCTGTGATTTCTGGATAATACATGGCGCGCCATTTGCGTACTTTGGGGTTCATCACACGCCGCCAAAGCGGTGGGATCATGGCAGCAATCGTCATGATTGGATAGCCAAATGGAAGCTGTGGTGCTTCCGCATCGCTGTAGTTTTGCAACAATGGAAACCGTCTGTCCGGTTTGTAGTGGTGGTCAGAATGCCGCTGTAAATTGATCAGCAGCCAGTTGGAGGCTTTGTGTGCGGCGTTCCAGCTGTGGTGCGGGTGGACGTGTTCATATTTGCCCTCGCCCAGATGTTTGCGGGTGAGCCCATAGTGTTCGACGTAGTTGACCAGTTCAAGCTGCCAAATTGCGATGTAGGCCTGCCAGAGGAACAGCGCCAGCCCAAGCCAGCCCCCCAGCAGCAGGGCGAGCAGCAGCATGGCGCCTTGCAACGCCCAATAGCGGAAGAAGGGGTTGGAGAGATCGGTCCAAGGTAGGTTTTTGCGCGCGAGCTTGGCTTTTTCTGCGCGGAATGCGGATTTCAGGCAGCCAACCAACACGCGGGGAAAGAAGCGGTGGAACCCTTCGTTGTAGCGTGCAGTGACAGGATCACGCGGCGTGCCGACATAGCGGTGATGTACGAGCAGATGCTCGCTGCGGAAGTGTGAATAGAGCACCATGGCCAGCAGGATGTCGCCGAGCCAGCGCTCTTGTTTGGGTTTCTGGTGCATCAGCTCATGGCTGTAGTTGATCCCGATCGTGCCGCTGAGGACGCCAACACCAAAGAACAGGCCGATAAGTGCGCCGGTGCTGAGGTGGTCTGCGCGGGTGGCATAGAAAATCATGCCAAAGATTGTGGCAAACTGAAGCCATGGCCAGATCATCGTGACCATGCGGTACCATTTCAGATCGCTGTCGGCGCTTTCAAGATCTGCGTTTTCCAGATTCAAGCCGGTGATCGCATCCAAGATTGCGAAGAGATACCAGGTCGTGAATGGCACTAGAGCCACCCACCAGCCGCCAAGCGATGCGGTGATCCAGACCAGAGGGATCAGCAGGAGCGAGCACCAAAACGGAAGGGCACTTGAAAAACGGGCCAGCTGAGCGGAGGTGATCATAACGCATAGACTCTTATTTTATCACAAGAATTATGTGTTGATCAGCGCGTAAATGCAATGCGTTCAAGCGCCGCGATAGAGATCAAACGCCTTGCGCATGGCGGTGGGAAGATCGCCTGGGTCAAAGTGTTCGGCGTCGATGAATTGCCCGATAGTGGGTTTGCGGTCCATTGGTACAAGCGCACTGCAGACGGTCAGGCGCAGGTGGAAATGGGTAAACGTGTGCCGGGCCTCGGCATTGATCGTTTTCCATTCTGCCTTGATCGGCGCTTCATGGGCCGGGGCTGCTGTTTGCTGCCATTCCGAACCCGGCCAGCCCAGCATGCCGCCCAGAAGGCCGCTGTCGGGGCGGCGCTCCAGCAGATACGCCCCATCGACGCGACGGGCGATATAGACCACCCCATGCCGGATGGGTTTGGGCTTTTTGGGTGTCTTTTTCGGCAATTCAGCTGCGGTGCCGGCTTTCTGCGCCTCACATGGGCTGCGCCAAGGGCAGATGCCGCAAGCTGGATTGCGCGGGCTGCAAATGGTTGCCCCCAAATCCATCACCGCCTGCGCATAATCCCCGGGTCGTTGTTGCGGCGTGAGGCTTTCGGCGAGTTCAGTCAGCGCGGGTTTGGCAGCGGGCAGAGGCGTGTGCACATCAAACAGGCGCGCCATGACGCGTTCGACATTGCCATCCACCACAACGGCGGGCCGATCAAAGGCAATGGAGGCCACTGCGCCTGCGGTGTAGGGGCCTACGCCCGGCAGCCTTAACAGGCCCTCGACAGTGTCAGGAAAAATGCCGTCTAGCTCGTCGCGGACGTAGCGCGCGCATTTCAGCAGGTTTCGGGCGCGGGCGTAATACCCGAGACCTGCCCACTCTGCCATCACATCCTCATCTGCGGCTTCGGCAAGATCGGTCACGGTTGGCCAGCGTGCGGTAAACCGCTTAAAATAGTCTTTCACAGCGGCAACTGTTGTTTGTTGCAGCATAATTTCGGACATCCATACGCGATAAGGATCAGGTTTTATGCCTGCTTTGCGTTCTGCCGGGCCGATCCGCCACGGCATCTTGCGCGCACTATGGTCATACCACGCCAAGAGGTCGGCACTTTGGGGCAGTTCACGCAAGATTTATCCTCGCTTTGGGTCGGTTTCACTGGCACAGCTGGGCCGGGCCACTAAAATAGCGCTGGACAAGAGGATGCAAGACCAACATGCGCCGTACCACGACCAAAGGGTTTAAACGTACCTCCTCGCTTTTGCGAGATCGCATCCGCAAGGCCAGCGAAAGCAAGGGGTTTGCGGAAACGCGTGTGCTGACCCACTGGGCGGAAATCGCGGGGCCGGATATTGCGCGCATCTGTCGGCCTGTGGATGTGAAATATGGCCGTAAGGGATTTGGTGCGACGCTCACGGTTCTTACTACTGGCGCAAATGCACCGATGTTGGAAATGCAGAAAGAGACATTGCGCAGCCGTGTAAACGCGGCCTATGGCTATAATGCAATTGCGCATCTGCGGATCACGCAAACGGCGCCAACCGGGTTTTCTGACGGGCAGGTGCAGTTTTCTGCACCCCCAAAGAGAGAAGCGGCGCGGCCTGATCCTGCCACCCAGCTAGAGGCCGCAGAGGTCGCAGCACCGGTGCAAAATAATGAATTGCGGCAAGCACTTGAACAGCTTGCAGGCAATGTTCTCATGAAAAATAAAAATGCTAAGAAAGGTTTCTAAATGAACCGTTTTGTTCCCATGATCGCTGCGGCGGCTATTGCTGTTGCTGGCGGGGCCTATTGGATGACTGCTGGCCAGTCCTCAAGTGTTGCGGTGTCCACGGTTTTGCCAGCCGTGTCCAATATCCAGACGGTTTCCTCTGAAAGTGCAGAGTCCTCAGATATTGTCGAGATGGTGATCGGGTCAGAAGACGCGCCGATCACGATTGTTGAATACGCATCTTTTACTTGCCCGCATTGCGCAAGTTTCCATGAAAATGTCTTTAAAGATCTGAAGGTTGATTACATCGACACCGGGAAAGTGAAGTTCATTTTCCGTGATGTCTATTTTGATCGCTACGGTCTTTGGGCGTCGATGGTGGCGCGCTGTGGTGGGCAGGAACGGTTCTTTGGCATGACCGACATCCTGATGGAGACTCAGCGCGAGTGGACCAGCTCTGGTGATCCGGTTGCGATTGCGGATGCGCTGCGCAAAACCGGCCGTCTTGCGGGACTAGAGGATGATGCGTTGCAGGCCTGCCTGCAGGACGAAGATAAGGCCAAGGCGCTGGTGGCATGGTTCCAAGAAAACGCAGCGGCGGATGATGTTCAGGCCACTCCCACCTTGCTGATTGATGGTGAAAAGCATTCCAACATGAATTACGCCGACCTGCGCGAAATTCTGGATGGCAAACTGGGCGAGTAAACCCCCGCTATTCATGACCCGTGCGATCTAGGATCGCGCGGGCAGACCGATGCGGTCCAAGATGGCTTCAATCGGACGCCAATCAGAGATCTCAAGCCGCACGGGCAAAGTAAGCACCTCTGCGCGCAGCTCTTTAGGGAGGCGCACGGCGTCTTTCTCTGTTGTGACCAACTGTGCGCCGCGCGCGCGGGCCTCTGTCATCAGGCGGATTAGTAAGGCCGGTGGTAGTGCCTGATGGTCATCAAGGGCTTCTGTGTGCACCAATGTGGCGCCGAGTGTGCGCAAGGTGTCAAAGAATTTCTCAGGATGGCCGATCCCGGCAAAGGCCAGAAACGGTGTTTCGCGCCAATCCATGCCGGTTGGCAGGGGCTCGAGCTGCGCTGTGATATGCGGCACAGATATTGCCGGGCCCCAGCGATCTGAGAACTGCGCCTGTGCGGCTGCGTTGCCTATCGACAAAAGCGCGTCTGCCCGCGCAAGGCCCGGACTGATGGGTTCGCGAAGCGGCCCCGCCGGAATGCAGCGCCCATTGCCAAATCCGCGTGCTGCATCCACCACCAGAAGGCTTGCATCTTTCTGAACGGTTGGATTTTGAAACCCATCATCGAGCAGGATCACATCTGCGCCTGCGGCCTCTGCGGCGGCGACGCCTGCGGCGCGATCTTTGGCAACCCAGGTGGGCCCGAAAGCGGCGAGCAGGAGCGGCTCATCCCCGGTTTCATCTGCGTGATGTGTGCGCTCGTCCACCTGGATCGGCCCCTTTAAGGTGCCGCCATACCCACGGGAAACCACATGTGGTGTGTTGCCGCGAGATTGCAGAAATTGCAGCAGAGCAATGGTTGTCGGAGTTTTGCCGGTGCCGCCCGCGTTCAAATTTCCAATGCAGATCACCGGCACGCTGGCTTTGTGCCCCTGCGCGTTCCGGCTGATGCGGTGGCGTGTCGTTGCGGCGTAGAAGGCACCTAGCGGCGCCAGCAGGTGGGCTTGCCATCCCGGTTTTTTGGGGGGGTTAGACCAGAAGCTAGGCTCTTTCATGTCTGCCCTTTCACGTCGAGGCCCTTTGCCCGTCCAGTAGAGAATGTGCGTGCTCAATCACCATATCGGATACTGCGGCGTTGGCAGAGACAACCTGCCAGCCTGCGTGTGCCATAGCTGCAGCATGGTCGGGAGCAGCCAAAAACATCAAGGCAGCCGTTAGACTTTCTGAATCTTTGACGATTCGTGCGGCGCCAACACTGGCAAGGCGGGTGTAACTATTGAGATATCTGCGCACAGATGGACCATAGAGAATTGCGCTGCCCAGAGCTGCGGGTTCCAACGGGTCGCGCCCGCCTGCGCCTGATTTTAGTGAGGATCCGACGAGGCTCACAGGGGCCAGCCGGTACCAAAGGCCGAGCTCTTCAGTGGTTCTGGCAAATAACACTTGGGTGTCTTCACCCGGGAAATCGCCAGCTTCCCAATCCGCTATGCGCCAGCCATCGTCGCGGATTGCGTCAAACATAGTGTTCGCATCTTCAACCTTGTCCGGCACCACCACCAACACTGTTCGAAAAGATAGCCGGAGCATTTGGCGATATGCAGACAGGACAATTTGTAACTCTTCTGGCTGAAGGCGCGCCGCGAGCCAGACCGGGCGTCCAGACAAAGACGCGCGCAACTCCTCCAAATCACTTTCTTGAACGGGCAGCGGGGGGGCTTCTTCTGATAAATCTCCAGACAGCGTTACGGTCGCGGTGTCTGGAAGCATACGTTGCAGTCTGGCTTTAGCGTCTTGAGATTGCGCAAAAATCTTGGTGAAACGCATCAGAGTTGCTCGAGTGGGCTCTGGCCCCCAGCGGAGCTTCTGATCAATTTTGGTGCGGTTGGCTTCAAGCAATGCACAAGGGACGTCGCATCGAAAGGCAGTATCAATTAAGGCTGGGCGCAGTTCTGGCCCAAGCCACAACATCAGATCTGGACGCCAATGCGATAAAAACTTGATGGTATCTGAAGGGTTCTCTGAGGGACAGCTTTGCCAAAGTGCTTCTTCGGGGAGGCCGGGTGGTTGCGCACTCTGATTTGTTGTAAGCAGAAAGTGCTGCGTTCCGCGTTGGCGCGTTAAGCGCTGGCCCAGCTTAGCAAGCGTGCGAACACGCTTTGGATCGGCGCAATGCAGCCATGTAAGCTCTCCGTCCGGGCGCGGAGTGCTGATGGATTTGAGTTTCGGTTGCTGGCGGCGCGCAAACGCCAGATATGTCGCCAGACCAAGCGAGCGCGCCATACCGGTTTTATCCGAGCTCTTCGGAGGAAGAGGCGGGGACGCCTTCGTCGCGCAGGCGGTGCAAATGGGCGATGAAATAGCGCATGTGGGCGTTGTCGACAGTACGCTGAGCCTCGGCCTTCCAAGCGTTATAGGCGCTTTCGTAGTTTGGGAAGATGCCGACGACATGGATGTCGTCCACGTCTTTGAAAGCGGTTTTTGTCGGGTCGATGAGCTCGCCGCCAAAGACGAGATGCAGTCGCTGTGCCATGGGCCACTCCTTTGTGGTGCGGATTTGCGCGCAACCTAAGCCGCTTGTGTCACAGGCTCAAGAGGGCAGACGGCGCAGAAGCTATGGATTGGGGGAAGGTTGGGCAATAAATTCTGCGATGCAGCACTATCGCACGCCGTCATGGGGTGCGAGGGCGTCGCAGATCTGTGCATGAATTTTTGGATTGGCTGCGACGATACCAGCAAGACGCGGATCCGCATTGTTAAAGATGAGCGGAGCCCCGTGCCGATCTGAGGTTGCGGCACCGGCTTCGCGCAGGATGAGATCTCCTGCGGCGATATCCCATTCCCAAGTTGGGCGCAGCGTCAGCATGGCGTCAAAGCGTCCTTGTGCCACCAATGCTGTGCGATAGGCCAGAGAAGGGCGGTAGCCGCGTTTAAAGTCTGGTGGCGTTTCTTTCCATACGGCTGCGTCCATGGCCGGGCGCGCCACCAGTACGTCGGCACCCTGCATCATAGCATTGTTGGAGACCTGCAGCGGCTCAGCGTTGAGCATGGCCCCTTGACCTTTGGCGGCAACATAAAGGCGGTTTCGGCGCGGTAGATAAATCACCGCCGCTGTCACCTCGCCAGCTTCGGCAATCGCGAGGGAGTGGGCCCATGTGTCTGAGCCTTCGATAAAGCTGCGCGTGCCGTCAATCGGATCTATGATAAACACATGGTTATTCTTCAGACGGTCGCTTCCGTCCAATGACTCTTCGCTGAGCCAGCCAAAATTAGGACGCGCGGCACGCAACTCGCGCTCCAGCATGTCATTCACAGCCAGATCGGCCTCTGTTACCGGGCCGGCGCCTTCGGGTTTGTGCCACGTCTTGGCCTGTCGTCCGTCATAGCGTTTTGCGATTTCACCGGCCTCTTGCGCGGCATCGATGAGCAGTTGGAGGTTAGCTGCCTGCAAGGGTCATCCCTTCTACCAGCAATGACGGCACCACGCGTGACAAATAGCTGCGCGCATCATTGGCGGGTACGATGGAACGCAGCATGTCATGCAGGTTGCCCGCAATGGTGCATTCATTCACCGGATAAGCGATTTCGCCGTTTTCAATCCAGAAGCCGGCCGCACCACGCGAATAGTCGCCCGTGGTCGGGTTGATGGTGGAGCCAATCAGAGAGGTCACCAAAAGACCGCATCCCATGTCACGGATCAGAGCATCGCGCGACTGGGTCCCTTGTGTCAGCGCCACATTCCAGCTGCTTGGGGAGGGGGGGCTGGACACGCCACGTGCGGCGTTGGCAGTTGAGGCCATGCCCAGTTTGCGCGCGTTGGCCAGATCCAGCGTCCAACCGGTCAGCACACCTTTGTCAACAACTGCACGTTTTGCCGTTGCCAGTCCTTCCGCATCAAACGGGCGAGAGCCGGACACGCGGGGGCGCAGGGGATCTTCGATCAACGACAGTGTTTCAGGCAAAACTTGCGCACCCTGTTTGTCGCGTAGCCAGCTTGAGCCGCGTGCCACCATGGCGCCATTGGCTGCCGCCAGCAGATGCCCGATCAGCGAAGAGGAAATGCGTTCATCAAACAGCACAGGGAACGCGCCTGTTTCTGGTCTGCGAGCATTCAGCCGTTCAATGGCGCGCATCCCTGCCTCTGTGCCAATGTCGGTGGCCGTGCGCAGATCGTCCTGAAAAATACGCGAGTCGCCATCATAATCCCGCTCCATCGCTTCGCCGGTGCCTGCAATGGCGGTGGTGTAGATCGCGCGGCTGGTGCGGTCATAGCCGCTGGAAAATCCGTTGGTGGCCGCGAGATGTACGGTTGTGCGGCTATAGGCGCCGGTTGAAGACTGCACTTGAGTGACGCCATCCACCGCCATTGCGGCAGCCTCTGCCGCGAGCGCGTCGGCCTGTAAGGCATCTGGCGCGGGTTCTGCGGTGGGGTCACATAACTGCAACGCAGCGCTATCGGGATTTTGGGCAATCTCATTGGCAGCGGCCAACCCCACATAGGCGTCTTCGGGCGCTTCTTTGGCCATCGCCACCGCACGTTCGGCCATGGTGGCGATGCTCTCGGGACGAGTGTCTGAGATGGAAACATTTGCCTGACGTTGGCCGATCAACACCCGCAGGCCGAGATCCACACCTTCTGAGCGTTCGGCTTGCTCGAGCTTGCGTTCGCGCACCTCAATGGAAACGGATGTGCCTGACACCACCAGTGCATCTGCGGCCTCAGCCCCGGCTTTGCGCGCGGCCTCCAGCATCATTCCTGCAAGCGTTTCCGGTGTCTGCGACATAGGCTGTGCCCTTCTTTGCGTTTTGTCAGGTGGTCGGCGCGCGGCGGCGGCGCGCGCGGTTGAGGATCAGTTGCGCCGCAGGATCTGGAAGGCTGCGGAGGCCAGCCATCCGGCGGCAATTGCAATGGCCAGCGACATGATCCCATAAATCAGTGGTTGATTGCGCGACAGATCGTAGAGCCAGCGTTCCAGGCCGACCTTGTTGACATTGATGACCGTTTCAAACTGCGACACCACTTTGCCGTTGCGCGTGAGGAAAATCCGAGTTGGATAATCGCCCTCGGTGAGGTTGGCGGGCATCTGAATCGAGGTGCGAAACAGAGTCTGCTCTTCGATCTGGACGGTGTTTTCGCGCAGCTGGTAAAGCCCTTCGTCGGTGCGAATGCGGATCACAGCCTCGCTGAAGCTTTGGGCGTCTTCGACTTCCATGGGGGCACCGATAGAGCGGATCGCGCGAGGGATCGACACTTTGTGGCGCTGATCTTCGACGTTTGAGATCACTTCGTTGAAGGGGGCGGAGGTGGCCACGGCGTAAAAACTTGGTGCGGCGTCGATTTCCACCGCGTCAGTGTTAACCCAAATGCCAAACTTGCGCTCTTTGCGACGCACCGTTAGCGGGCCTGACGGGCCGGAGACGGCAATCACCACGTCCAGCGGTTCTTCTGGGATTGGGGTCTCGCGTTTGACAGCGCCAAAGAGCAAGATTTCAGAACCGTCGAAATTGGTGGTGATGGCCACCTGATCCTGACTGAGCCCCAGCACCACTTCTTCGGTGTGGGCTGTGCTGGCGATCAGGGCGAAACAGAGGGTAAGCAAGCGAAGCATCAGTGCCCTCCCGCGGCGCCAAGCGAAAAGAGTTCGCTGGGCTGAAGCAACAGATCCAGTGCCAGCTTGGCGCAGACCATAATCACCAGCAGTGCCAACAGGATGCGCAGCTGTTCCGCCTTTAGATAAGTGCCAAGCCGCGTGCCGATCTGTGCGCCGATCACGCCGCCCACCAGCAGCAGAACCGCCAGCGCAATGTCCACTGTGTAGTTGGTGGTGGCGTGCAAGAGCGTGGTGAAGCCGGTGACAAAGATGATCTGAAACAGCGATGTGCCGACCACCACTTTGGTGGGCATGCCAAGCAGATAGATCATCGCGGGCACCATGATGAAGCCACCGCCCACGCCCATGATGGCGGATAGAATGCCGACCAGTACACCCACCATCAGGGGCGGGATCACCGAGATATAGAGGCCAGAGACGCGGAAGCGCATTTTGAGCGGCAGGCCATGCACCCAGTTGTGTTTTTTGCGTTTGGGTGGGCCTGCGTTTTTGCGCGATTTGCGGATTGCGTTGAGGCTTTCTACAAACATCAGAGAGCCGATCACGCCGAGAAACACGACATAGCACAGCCGCACCAGCAGATCGACCTGTCCCTGCGATTTCAGGTAGTTGAAAACCACAACCCCAAGTGCTGCACCGATCAGACCGCCACTTAGCAAGACAGTGCCCATTTTCAGATCAACGGTTTTGCGCCTGAGATGTGCCAGCACGCCGCTGAAGGAGGAGGCAACAATCTGATTGGCCTCGGTGGCGACAGCCACAGCCGGGGGGATGCCTATGAAAAACAAGAGCGGGGTCATCAGGAAGCCCCCACCAACCCCAAACATGCCCGACAGGATGCCCACCATGCCGCCTAGACCAAGCAGCAGAAAGGCGTTGACGGAGACTTCGGCGATGGGGAGGTATATTTGCATTTTTTTTTGATACCGTCAGAAGCCGTTCAAAAGCAACCTGCCAGCGTCTGCAAAACGCTGGCAGGGTCTATCTTTGATAGCAGGCCGGGCTTAACGTCCGGTTGCGGGGCTAACGCTCTTTGACATAGGGTTCGCCGCTGGCGCGGGGCGGGATTGCCTTGCCGACAAAGCCTGCGAGGATCACCACGGTCAGGATGTAGGGCAATGCGCCAAGCAGTTGTACCTGCACCTTGAGGCCAGAGACGTTTTCAATGATGTCAGGGCGCAGCTCCAGAGCCTGGAACAGACCAAAGAGCAAGCAGGCCCAGAGCGCATAGACCGGACGCCATTTTGCAAAGATCAGTGCCGCCAGAGCGATAAAGCCGCGCCCTGCGGTCATGTCTTTCACAAAGCCGGCTTGCAGAGCGGAGGACAGATACGCGCCAGCCACTCCACAGAGCACGCCGCAGATCAGCACCGCCGCGTAGCGCAGCCAGACCACGGAGACCCCGGCGGTGTCGACTGCTGCCGGGTTTTCACCAACCGCACGCAGGCGCAGGCCAAAGCGGGTGCGGAACAGAAGCCACCAGGTGAAGGGCACGGTCAGCAGTGCCAGATAGACCAGAATAGAGTGGCCGGAAATCAGCTCGGAATAAAACTGCTGCAGCGGGCCAGCCTCTGCGATCAGTTGGCTCAGCGGTCGATCAGCCGCTTCGGCGTCAGATGGGCCAATGGCAAAGGGCAGCTCAATCGGGTTAAAGCGCGCAGCGCCTTCCAGCGGCGGCGTGCGGCCTCCTTGGCGGAACCAGCTTTGCGCCGCCAGAACGGTCATGCCAGCCGCAAGGAAGTTGATCGCCACACCGGAGATCAGCTGGTTGCCACGGAAGGTGACAGAGGCCAGCCCGTGGATCATGGCCAACACGATGGATGCGCCAACGCCGGCGAGCAGGCCAAGCCAGGCATTGCCAGAGTAATAGGCGAATGCGGCGGCAAAGAAGGCTGCGGCGAGCATTTTGCCCTCAAGGCCGATGTCGACGACGCCGGAGCGTTCGGAATAAAGGCCCGCGAGACAGGCCAGCAGCAGCGGGGTTGCCAGACGCACAGATGTGTCCAGCACCTGAAGCAGTGTCAGAAAGTCCATCAGGCGTTCCTCCGGCGCAGCGCAATAAAGAGTTTCTCAAGCGGGTGACGCACCATGTTATCCAACGCGCCGGTGAAGAGGATCACCAGAGCCTGGATCACCACGATCAGCTCGCGCGGGATGCTGGTCCAGAGCGCCAGTTCTGCACCGCCCTGGTAGAGGAAGCCGAACAAGATCGCGGCGAGCAACACGCCAAAGGGGTGGTTGCGGCCCATCAACGCCACAGCGATGCCGATGAAGCCTGCGCCTTCGGTGCTGTTGAGGATCAGACGCTCGCTTTCCCCCATTGTGGTGTTCACGGACATCATCCCTGCCAGCGCACCGGAAATCAGCATGGCGATCACGGTGATGCGCACTGGGCTGATGCCGGCGTATTTGGCGGCCGTTTCCGATTGGCCAAAGGCGCGGATTTCATAGCCAAGCCGCGTGCGCCAGATCAGCGCCCAGACCACAAAACAGGCAATCAGCGCGAGGAAGAAGGTCACGTTTGCAGGAGCGCCACGGAACATGGGTGACTCTGCGGTGGAGAACATATCCTGGAAAGACGGCAGATGGGTAGCGTCCGGGAACTTGGCCGAGGCCGGGTCCATCGCGCCCACAGGCCGCAGCATTTCCACCAGCACATAGTTCAACAGCGCCGCGGCGATGAAGTTGAACATGATGGTGGTGATCACGATGTGGCTGCCGCGTTTGGCCTGCAGATAGGCCGGTATCAGTGCCCAAAGCGCGCCAAACAGCGCCGCACCCAAAGAGGCACCGAGGATCGACAAAGACCAATGGGGCCAGGGGATATAGAGGCACACCAGCGCCACGCCGAGGCCCCCCAGCATCGCCTGGCCCTCGCCGCCGATGTTGAACAGACGTGCGTGGAACGCGACCGAGACCGCAAGGCCTGTGAAGATGAAATTGGTGGCGTAGTAGAGCGTGTAGCCCCAGCCCGCCGAGCGCATCAGCGCCCCGTCGATCATCAGTTTCAACGCTTCAATTGGGTTTTCGCCAATGGCCAAAATCACCAATGCGGAGAAAAAAGCCGCCAATAGCAGCGAGATAAGGGGGATCAGGACGATGTCAGCCCATTTAGGCATCTTATCCATCGGCGTGGACCTCCTGTTCAGTGGTGTCATTGCCGCCGTTGCCTGCAACTGCGGAGGTGTCGGTGATCCCGGCCATCAGCAGGCCCAGTTCTTTTTCATTGGTTTGCGCCGGATCTCGCTCGCCCATGATGTGGCCGTCAAACATGACCGCAATCCGGTCAGAGAGGGACATGATCTCTTCCAGCTCAACAGAGACAAGCAGGATGGCTTTGCCTTGATCGCGCAGGTTCACGATCTGCTGGTGGATGAACTCAATCGCGCCGATGTCCACGCCGCGGGTCGGCTGACCGATCAGCAGAAGATCCGGGTTGCGCTCAATTTCACGCGCCAGAACGATTTTCTGCTGGTTGCCACCGGAGAAGTTTTTGGCGGCCAGTTTTGGATCCGGAGGGCGCACATCAAAGCGCTGCATCTTGGCGTCGGCGTCTTCATAGATGGCTTTGTTGTCCATCAAGAGGCCGCTCTGGATCTCTGGTTCCAGATGATAGCCAAATACGGTGTTTTCCCATGCTGAAAACTCCATGATCAGGCCTTCGCGCTGGCGATCTTCCGGCACGTGGCCGACACCTGCTGCGCGCCGTGCCTGACCGTCAGCCCCATGGCCGGTCAGCGGGATCGGGCTGCCGTTTACCAGAATGGTGCCGGTGCCATCTGCATAGCCGCCGAGCACTTCGAGGAGTTCGGACTGACCGTTGCCCGCCACACCGGCAATGCCGACGATCTCGCCTGCGCGCACCGTCAGATTGATGCCTTTGACGCGTTCAACCCCTGCTTCATCCACAACGCGCAGGCCCTGCACGTCGAGCACGGTTGCGCCGGGCTCTGGCGGTTTTTTGTCAACGCGTAGAAGCACTTTGCGGCCAACCATCAGCTCCGCGAGCTCCTCGGGTGAGGTTTCGTTGGTTTTGACGGTCGCTGTCATCTGGCCACGGCGCATGACCGAGACCGTATCGGTGTATTCCATGATTTCACGCAGCTTGTGCGTGATCAGGATGATGGTTTTGCCTTCTTCGCGCAGACGATCCAGAATGCGGAACAGCTGATCGGCCTCCGCGGGGGTCAGAACCCCGGTGGGCTCGTCCAAAATCAGGATTTCCGCTTTGCGGTAGAGCGCTTTGAGGATTTCCACGCGCTGCTGATGGCCGACGGAGAGGTTTTCGATCACCGCATCTGGATCGACGTTCAGCCCATATTCATCGGCCAGATGCTTTAGTTCGCGGCGCGCGTTGCCCAGAGAGGTGCTGAGCATCGCGCCGTCTTCGGCCCCCAGAATGATGTTTTCCAGAACCGTGAAGTTCTCCACCAGCTTGAAGTGCTGAAACACCATCCCGATGCCTGCGCTGATGGCGGCTTGGCTGTCCGGGATCGGGGTCTTTTGTCCCTTGATAAAGATCTCCCCGGCGTCGGCTTTGTAAAAGCCATAGAGGATCGACATCAGCGTGGATTTCCCCGCGCCGTTTTCGCCGATGATGCCGTGAATGGTGCCAGGCTGCACCGAGATCGAGATATCCTTGTTGGCCTGAACAGGGCCAAAGGCTTTGGATATGCCTTTTAGTTCAATGGCAGGCGCCGTCATTCAGGCTCTCCCAGTCCTGCGAAGCCGACCATGCGCGTTGCGCGCCCGTCGGCGTCAAGTTCCACGAAATATTGGCCAAGCTGCTCTTTGCCGTCGGCCATGCGAAAGGCAACGGTCACTCTGTGATGACCTTTGGTTTCGCTGGTTCTGACCTCCTGCGCAGATGCGCCGGGGGCGTATTGGGTGAACATGCCGATATAGCTGTTCAGCGCCTCCAGATCGGAAATCATCTCTGGGGCATTGGGATCGCAATAGGTAAACGTTTCAGCCATGACATCGGTAAGCGTGGCGCGGCGTTTGTCAGCATCTGTCTCTGCCCAGATGGCAAAAAAAGCCGTTATGGCGTCTGGCATGACCTTGTCCCCCTTTTACGTTTTAGGGGCCGCACCGCCATGGCACGGCCCCTTTAAAGAGCTCCGGGATGGATCCCGGGCGCCTCTTATTCCACTGGGCAGCTGTTGTCACTCATGTAATCGTGCACTGCCAGTTCGCCGGAGGCGATTTTGCCGCTTGCAGCATCTACCGCGGTGGCCATGTCTGCGGAAACCAGCTCAGCGTTGTATTCATCCATCGCATAGCCCACGCCGCCATTGGCCACGCCCATCACGTTGAAGCCTGTTTCCATCGCTTCGCCGGCTTTCATGGCCTCATAGACCGCGTTGTCGACGCGCTTGGTCATGGAGGTCAGAACTTTGCCGGGGTGCAGGTGGTTCTGGTTGCTGTCCACGCCGATGGAGAGGATGCCCTCATCCGCGGCGGTCTGCAGAACACCAACACCGGTGCCGCCTGCTGCTGCATAGACAACGTCTGCGCCCTGGCTGATCTGTGCTTTGGTCAGCTCAGAGCCTTTCACTGGGTCATTCCATGCAGCAGGTGTTGTGCCGGTCATGTTCTGGATCACGGTGGCCTCTGGGTTCACCGCTTTCACGCCCTGAACATAGCCGCAGGCAAATTTACGGATCAGCGGGATGTCCATGCCGCCGATGAAGCCAACGGTGCCGGATTTGGAGGCTTGCGCCGCCATCATGCCAACGAGGTAGGAGCCCTCGTGCTCGTTGAACACAACGGAGCGCACGTTTGGTGCATCCACAACCATGTCGATGATGGCAAATTTGGTGTCTGGATAGTCGCCTGCCACTTCGCCCAGCACGTTGCCAAAGGCAAAGCCGGCCATGATGATTGGATTGGCACCGGCTTCTGCAAAGCGGCGCAGAGCCTGCTCACGCTGTGCTTCGGATTGCAGTTCGATTTCGCGGAAGCTGCCACCGGTTTCTTCGGCCCAGCGGGTTGCGCCGCCAAAGGCTGCTTCGTTGAAGGATTTGTCGAACTTGCCGCCAAGGTCAAAAATCAGCGCCGGTTCTGCCAGGGCCGCACCTGCGGAAAGGGCCGCAGCTGCCGCAGCGCCAAGAAATTTGTGCATCAGGCTCATCTAAGTCTCCCAGTGTTGAGCGGGCCGGTCATTTCGTTGCGAGCGCCGTCCCGTCTTATGTTCAAGTCCCGCCGGACATCATGTAACTAAGGCTATTGATCACGAAGCGGTCAACTTTTTTCTGACCATTTGGCCAAGATAGCTGACATTCGAATCAACCCTACGGTCAGTTTAGCGCCTTTCTCAAAAGGCTTGCAGCGATTTGCTGCCCGTCTGTACGTGTGTAGTAGCCGGGCCGCGTGCCGTATGTTTCGTAGCCGCAGCGCTCATAGAGCGCAAGCGCAGCTGCGTTGTCTTCTGCCACTTCGAGAAAGCTTGTTTCAGCTCCGCGTGCTTTGGCCTCCGCCTCGTATTTTTCCAATAATAACAAGCCGAGACCACGCCGCCGCGCGTCAGGATGCACAGCCACTGTCAAGAGTTCGCATTCGTCTGCCACAGCACGGCCCAAAGCGAACCCAGCGTCAACCGAGACAAAAAACACCAGCCGCGACTGGAGCAGCCCGTCTATTTCTTTGGCATCCCATGCGCGGCTGTCTGAAAATGCAGCGCTGTGAATCTGCGCCATGGTCGCTGGTGTCATGGGAGATCACTGATCCAAAATGACTGGAGCAGGGTCCTTGGGCGGCGCAGCATCGGCGGGCTTGATATAGAGTGGTGCCGGGGCCGCGGGAGTGTCTTGATAGCGTTTTGCCGCCAAACGAGCGATTTGCACGACAAGGCTTTCGGGCACGGGATGTGCGAGCGCGATATCTTCCATGATATCGATCAATTCGTCCTGCGTCGCGAGATAGGGCGCTTCTCCTTTTGGAGAAAGATAGCCCTGCCCGCGCGGTCCGGGCACGACGGGCACTGCGGCATGGTCTAAGCCAGCTTCAATGGCGTCAAAACTGTTCACGCCAACAGCCGGAATACCCAGCCCGAGTGCGAGGCCGCGCGCGGCGGAGACGGATATGCGGATGCCGGTGAAATTGCCGGGGCCAACCCCCACGCCAACCGCATCCAGATCTTGCCAGCTTTTTCGGGCTTCTTTCAAAACCTCCTCCAGCATCGGCATGAGGCGTTCTGCCTGACCGCGCTTCATCTCTTCGACCTTGAAGCCAATGATGCGATCACGAGACAACAAAGCGGCCGCGACATGCGCGGCCGATGTGTCAAAGCTCAATATGAGTGGGGCCGTCATGGAAGCGGATTACACCGCGACCGGACGCACTTCGGTCACTTCGGGGATGTAGTGACGCAGAAGGTTTTCGATGCCCATTTTCAGTGTGAGCGTGGAAGATGGGCAGCCAGCACAGGCCCCCTGCATGTGCAGGTACACCACACCGCGGTCAAACCCGTGGAACGTAATGTCACCACCGTCCTGTGCCACAGCAGGGCGAACGCGGGTGTCCAAAAGCTCTTTGATCTGTCCAACAATTTCGCCGTCTTCGCCAGTGTGTTCGGCGTGACCGGACGGTGCGATTGCTTCTCCTGCCATTACAGGCTGGCCGGATTGATAGTGTTCCATAATCGCGCCGAGGATCGACGGTTTGATATGATCCCACTCAACGCCTTCTGCTTTGGTCACGGTCACAAAGTCGTTGCCAAAAAACACGCCTGCAACGCCATTGACCGCAAAGATGCGGGTTGCGAGCGGAGACGCTGATGCGCCTTCGGCGGTCGGGAAATCAGCGGTCCCCATTTCCAACACGGTTTGCCCGGGCAGAAACTTGATCGTCGCGGGGTTTGGAGTCGATTCCGTTTGAATGAACATAGTCAGTCCTTTCTTCTTGCATTCGATATGCGCTTGCCACGGCTATTAGTCAAGGTTTAGATTCATTCTAAATAAAGCTGAGATACCCGAATTGCGTGCGACATTGGTCTTAGGCCAGCTGAAAACAGGGGTTTGATTGCGATCAGGGCGCGCCCGGTTAGACCGTTGGTTGCCGCCCGGAGGGGCTGGCGGGTGATCTTTGAATGAGACCCAATCTTAGGTCGAAGGGGTGAAACACCCTTTCCCGCAAGGGCTGAACTTCTTGCGATAGTCTGAAATTGAAAGGACAATCGCGCCCAATTGTGTTACGTGTGTTCGACAATTTGACCTGTATGATTGACTTTATCGTTTCGCAAATTGGCTGAGATCGCAGAGTGCATTCTGTATGACCTATGCGCTGGTGTGCGACGCCACGTCCCGTGAGCCATTTTGAAACGATCTGTATTTTGAGTGTGTTGGGAGTGCCAGTTGGAAGGCCTCGTTAGTTCTTGTTCACAGTGCGGTACAGAGAATCCGGTTGGTGCCAATTTCTGCCAACAGTGCGGTGGCTCTTTGAAGGATGCGTGTCAGAATTGCGGGCATGTTAATGGGCTGGATGCAAAGTTTTGTACACAGTGCGGAACGGCCTTGGCTGGCGCTGGTGTCGAAACGCCGGGTGGTGCCGGAGCCACGCAAGCATCACAGAGCGGCACCGTTTCGCCAGCACAGGGGGATGTTGCAGAACGTCGTCTGTTGACAGTTCTGTTCAGCGATCTTGTGGGGTCAACAGCGCTTTCTGCGCAGCTTGATCCAGAAGACTACCGAGATCTGATCACGGGATATCGGGAGCTTGTGGAGGCTGTTGTCTACAAGTTTGGCGGCAAGGTCGCCAATTTTGCAGGTGATGGGGTCGTCGCGATTTTTGGCTATCCTGTGTCCAAAGAAGGCAGCCACTACGCAGCCGCAATCTGCGCGCTTGAAATTGCGGAGCGGGCCAAAGAAATTTCCAGTGCTCTGGCAGAGACATCTGTGCAAACGCAGGTGCGCCTTGGATTGCATTCCGGGCCTGTGGTGGTGGGTGCAGCCAACAGTGCGTCGCTTGATGAAAAAATGTGGTTGTTTGGCGATACGCCAAATGTGGCTGCGCGTGTGCAATCTGTTGCAGAGGTCGGCCATGTTGTGGTGACGGAGGCCACGCGCCGCCTGATCGGGCGCAGATTGGAGTATACGTCGCTTGGCGCGCCACCGCTCGCGGGCGTGGAGGGCCCCTTAGAGCTGTTCTCAGTGTCCGACGGTCGTGGGGTCTTTCAAACGCCGCATAAAGAGTTTCTTCAAAATGATACGCCGATTATTGGGCGCACAGCGGAGATTGCGTTGGTACAGTCACGCTGGGACGATGCGCTGGAAGGCGATGGGCAGGTGCTGTTGCTGACCGGGGACGCGGGCGTTGGCAAATCAAAAATAGCGTTTGCGTTGGGGCGCGACGTGTCTGGGGCGGATTTTTGTCAGCTGACTTTTTTCGGCTCGCCTATGCATCAAAGCAGTGCGTTTTTTCCGGTGAAGACAGCGCTGGCCAATGCCATGCAGCTTTCGCCATCAGCGAAACCCGTTGAGAACAAAGTGCAAGCGATCGCTTTTATGCAAAAACTGGGTGTGGATGTGACCATCACCGGGGGGCCGGTGCTGCGTCTGATGGGGTTTGATGAGGCGACAGGCAACACGGCGCCGATGGCCCCTGAGCGGGAGAAGGCGGCGCTGATCAGCGCGCTTTTGCAGATATGTGGCGCGCTGGAGGCCGGGCATCCGCTGCTGTTGTTGTTGGATGACGTGCATTGGATGGACGCCTCTACATTGGAGTTTGTCGACACCTGGATTGCCCGTTTGGCGGATCGGCGCTGTTTGGTGCTGATGACCGCCCGCAGTGAATTTGAATCGCCCTGGCGTCATCATCCGCATGTGACGACGCTTGAGCTTAATCGGCTTGGGCGGGCGGACACCTTCAAGCTGGTGGAAAGCATTGCAGGGCTGCGGCCTCCGAAGAACATCCTCAACCAACTGGCGGAGCGCACGGATGGCGTGCCGCTGTTTGTGGAAGAGCTGACCAAGATGGCGATGGAGGCTGGTCTGTTCGATGACCGCTCTCACAGCACTGCTGAGTTGTCGCTAGCGATCCCGGAGTCTTTGCAGGATTCGTTGATGTCGCGTCTGGACCGGCTGTCAGCGAGCCGGGAGGTGGTGCAGGTCGCTGCGGCCATTGGCCGGATCTTTGCTCATGATGTTTTGCGCGAGGTGCTGGGCTGGGAAAATCTGGAGACGCGGCAGGCGTTGGAGCAATTACTGGAAGCCGAGCTGATTGTCCCGGCTGGCGTGCCCGGCGATCTGCCGTCTTACAAATTTCGCCACGCGCTGGTGCAGGATGCGGCCTACCAATCCATGCTGCGCTCGACAGCGGCCAAGTGGCATGGGCGGATTGCGCGTGTGCTCGACAAGCCGGGTGAAGATAGCCCGACTGTTGAGCCAGAGATCCTTGGTTATCACTATCAAAAGTCGGGACATTTCGCCAAGGCAGAGCGCTTTATGCTGCTTGCGGCGCGGCGGGCCACTTTGCAGTCGGCAAATGTAGAGGCGATTTCGCACCTTCAGAATGCGCTGGAATGTCTTGCGGCGCAGCCTGCGTCGCAAGAGCGCGATCACCGAGAAATAGATCTGCAGATCCTTTTGGCGGTGCCGCTGGCCTTTGTGCGTGGCTATGCGCATGAAACCGTCACGCAGGCCTATGCTCGCGCGCAGGAGCTTTGCCGGCAATACGGCGAAATCGAACGACTGTTCAAAGTGATCTACGGCCAATTCCGTTCGATGATGCTCGGCGGAGAATATGCTGCATCACAAAAGAATGCGGATTTGCTGGTGTCTCTGGCCAAAGATCTGGCAAGCCCCATGACGCTGGCCGCAAGCGAGCGTTCGATGGGGGCGCTGCAAACCTATTTGGGCCATCCACAGGAGGCGATGGGCTTTCTGCAGGCAGGCATCTCTGTTGATCTGACCCTTGAGGACCGCAAGCGGGGGTTGAACTTTGATGTGGTGGATCTTTCGGTTGCTTTGAACGGGTATCTCGGCTTGTCGCGCTGGCTTGCCGGTGATGTGGTTGGGGCCGAAGAGGCGAGTGCGCAATGTTTGTTGCATGCGGAAGAAACCGCGCATCCCTTCAGTGTCTCGTTTGCCAATGCCTTTGCCGGGTGGCTTGGCCAATTCCGCGGAGATGAGCGCCGGGTGGCGGAGACATCCGCGCGCCTGATCACCCTGTCAGAGGAGTATTCGTTTCAGTTTTGGCGGGGCTGGGCTCGGGTCATGAATGGATGGGCGCAGCGTCATGATTCTCAGGTCAATGCGCTGGATGAAATACAGCTGGGTCTGAACGAGTGGCGTGAAACCGGGTGTCGTCTTGGACTGAGCTATTTCCTGTACCTTTATGCTGACGTTGCCCTGATGCGCGGGGAGTTTGAGCTTGCCGAGAAATTGCTCGGGGAGGCGGGCGATTTTGTGACCATCAGCGGAGAAAAGTTCTGGGCGGTTGGTCTGGCGGGGCTGGAAGGCAGGGTGGCTTTCGCGCGGGGAGATCGTGAGATCGCGGTGGCCCATCTTGAGCGCGCGATCGCGCTGGCCTTCGAATTGGGGCATTACGGTGCCTTGCCCGCAGCGGTCGCGGATCTGGCCGCCATTCCATCGGCAGCTGGAAAGCTACGTGATGCGGCCGCCCACATGAAATCAAAACTTGGCAAAGCAAAGGGCAAAGACCCTGCTTTAACACAAGCTTGGAAGACGCTGGCCAAGCTGGCCACTTAACGGACGGAGAAACACGCAAGCCAATCGTCAGTTGCCCAAACGGGCAGCACAATGGGAGGGACTTATGACCGACGAAAGCCAGACTCAAACCCCGTGTATGCAGATCAACGTGGCGGGCGTGATGCCCAAACTGCCCAAAGAATTTGACACGTTCCCCTTTTATTATGCGTCTCTGCAGTGTCAGTGGATGTACTGGTACACGGATCCAGAAGTTGCCGCAGCCTTTGTCGAAGGTACAGGCCTTTGCGTGGCCAAGTTTCCTGATGAAAATGGCAACGACCGGGCCGTTATTCTGCTGAACTTTCAACGCTACACCGCCCATTATGACAATGCGCTGGGCTTTGTGAATGAGGTGGAATTCAACCTTCTGGCCTATCCCCGAAACCGTGTTCCCGGGGTGCCGCAGGTTTCATTGACAGAATATCTGCATGGTCGTGATCAGACCAAAACCATTGGCCATCTGCGCGTGCATGTTGCGGCGGATAATGCCATGGCGGTGAAAGCCGGGCGGGAGGCTTTTGGAGAGCCGAAGTTTCTTGGCCACTTCAATTACAAAGTGCCTTCACTCAATGCGAAGATGGTGGGGGATCCGCCACGTCAAAGCAAAAAATGGTGGATACAGCTGGTCAACCCGGATGACCCGGAGACCATTGTTTATGATCTGACCGCAGATTTTGGCCTGCTGACGGGCGATCAGTGGGCGATCACCAATTGCACGCCGATTCCGGAGTTTGCCACCGGGCTTGGGCGCACAGTCTGGACCCGTTGGACCATTTCCGGCCTGTTTGAGACGGCGATGTTGACCGATGAGGCAGGCAAACAGATTGCGGCGACGTTTCAGTTAAAACTTGGCGAGAATGATTTCCCGATGACGCGAGACATGCGCACACTGTTCACCGACATGACACCGGTTGCCATTCAAGTGTTTGAGAGCCCGCCTGCCTGTTTTGAGCCGCGCGGTTTCTATGTCGATGCCATCGACGGAGATCGCCATGACACAGCATGATCCTGATTTTGAGGCCTTTTTGACCATCAGTGCGGTGTTGACCGGATACTCGGTTGCTGAATTGCAGGGCACGGGGTGTGCGCCTGAATATTGGACGCAATTCCAGCAGGTTTTGTCAGAGGAGGTTTGCGTAGGTTTCCTTTCCGGGGCGGCGCAGTTGACATGCCAAGACCGTGACGAGGTTGTGCGCGATTTTTTTCTGTCTGACCCCTGTCACGGCCCTGTCGCCCGTGCCCTGATCCAGCTTTGGTATCTCGGCCAATGGTCGCCTTTGCCACAGGACTGGACCGACATGTATGGGGCGTCGCGGTTTGACACCGCCCGTATCCTGTCGAGCCGCGCCTATAAAGAAGGGCTGGTTTGGGACGCAATTGGTGCGCATCCGATGGGGGCGAAACAGCAAGGTTTCGGTGCCTGGGCGCTAGAGCCTCCTGCCGGGAGGGCGGGGACATGAGCAAGGATGTGTTTGAAGAAGACCGCTTTTACGACGTGATCATCGTTGGAGCAGGGATCGCAGGGGGCATTGTCGCCAAAGAGCTCGCTGCTGCCGGTCAGACTGTTCTCATTCTGGAAGCGGGCGCAGATCATGGTGAGACCTGGCAGACCTATCGCAGCTATCTGGACCAATACTATCTGTCGATGGCCAAGACGCCGAACTCGCCCTATCCCAATCTGCCCACTTTGCCGTCGCCCTCCGTGCTCGACATCACGGCAGTGCGCAGCACCCAGCCCGACACCAATGGCTATTTTGTGCAGAAAGGCCCGCTGCCGTTCAGCAGCAACTATCTGCGGGCCTATGGGGGCACCATGTTACATTGGCTGGGCACCAGTCTGCGGATGATGCCTGCTGACTTTGAGATGCAAACCCGCTTTGGCAAAGGGGTGGATTGGCCGATTTCATACCAAGATCTGCGCCCGTACTACGAACGTGCGGAGTGGGAGATTGGTGTCTCTGCCGACGTCAAAGAGCAAACCCCTGAGGCGCTGGGCATTCATCTGACGCAGCCGGAGGATCACAAGGCCTATTTTGCAGACGGCTATGACTATCCGATGCACCCGATCCCGTCGTCCTATGTGGATGGGTTCTTTGCCAAGGCGGATGATATGCCGATAAACATTGGCAATGATGATGGGCCAGTGCATCTGAAGGTATCTAACACGCCGCAGGGGCGCAATTCGACACCACGCAGACCCAAGGAAAAAGGCGGAACCTTTCCGGTTGGCGATGAGGTGCGCGATCCTTTTGTGCCGCGTGGCGCAACAGGGGCTTTTGCCTTCATGGGCCAGCGCTGTGAGGGCAACTCGAGCTGCATTCCGATCTGTCCGATTCAGGCGAAATACAATGCCATGAAAACCTTGGGAGACGCGATCTATCTGGGGCAGGATCGGCTGCGCAAAGTCACGCAGGCGGTTGCATCCAGAGTGGAGGTTGGCGAAGACGGGAAAATCACCGGGATCGTTTACAAGAAGTACCCGTTCCCCGGTGTGGCGCAGTTTGATCTGCGTCGGGTCCGCGCCCGCCAATATGTGCTGGCCGGCGGCGCGGTTGAGAATGTCACGTTGGCGCTTGCGTCTAATCTCTGCCGCAGCAGCGGCGAGTTGGGGCGCAACCTGATGGACCATCCTTACATGATGTGCTGGGGGGCGGCGCCTGAGCCTGTGGGGCCGTTTCGTGGCCCCGGTTCAACCTCGTCTTATGCGAATTTCCGGGATGGCGATTTCCGTGGGCGCAAAGGTGCGTTTCGGCTCGAGATTGGCAATTGGGGGTGGAACTTTGCGGCGGGCTCGCCCAATTCGGATGTGGCGCGGCTGGTGGAGCAGGACAACCTTTATGGCACGGCGTTGCGCGACAAGTTGCATCATGATGTGCAGCGGCAGGTCCGCCTTGGTGTTTTGGTTGAGCAGCTCCCTCGGGCCTCAAACCGCGTGACAATTGACCCGGCCTATCGGACGCCGATGGGAGATTTCCGACCGGTGATTGCCTACGATCTGGATGACTACTCCCGCGCCGGTCTCGCCACAGCGCGCGATGTCTGCAAGCAGATCTTCCAGCGCCTTGGGGTGAAGGACCACACCGCTTACGATCCCAATTCTGCGGGCTATTTCACCTACAACGGTAAGGGGTATACGTTCTGGGGAGCGGGCCATCTGGTGGGCACGCACCGAATGGGCACGTCACGAGACACCTCTGTCACCAACAGTGTGTCGCAGACGTGGGATCATGAAAACCTCTGGATGGTTGGCTGCGGTTCTATGCCCACAATTGCCACCTCCAATCCGACCCTGACGTTGGCGGCTTTGGCGTTTCGCGCGGCGGATGCCATCAAACTGGCTCTGAAAGAGGAGGCCGTGGCATGACACAGGATCTTGCTGACGCCCGCGCCGAACTCTGTGCCTTGTTGCAAAAGGCGCTGATGCTGGAGCTGTCCACCATCCCACCCTATGCCACAGCGCTTTATTCGATCCTGCAGGAGGGGCAATACAACCGCTCTGATCCAGAGCTGGTGAACGCGGAGCCGATTGAGGTCATCCGGCAGGTGATGGTTGAGGAAATGCTGCATATGGTGCTGGTGGCCAATGTGCTGAACAGCATTGGTGGCACGCCGCAGATGACCAACCCGAGCCTGCTGCCGACTTACCCCTATGATCTGTTGGGGGGGCGTGGGCCGACTGTTTATCTGCGACGGTTTACCCCCGAGCAGGTGAAGCGGTTTCGCCAGATTGAGACCGCGCCGGAGAGCCCTGATCCCGGTCGGCGGGGCGACTATCACACCATTGGAGGGTTTTACATTTTCATCAAAACCCGGCTCAAAGATATCTGCGACAGCTTCGGGGTTGAGGAGATCTTTATTGGAGAGGAAGACCGCCAGATCACCAATGATGATTATTACGGTGCCGGGGGGCAGGTGATTGAAGTCGCGGGCTCCGCGCAGGAGCGTTATGACGCGGCCATAGAGGCGATTGATGAGATCATGGAGGAAGGCGAGGGCGCGTGCCTTGGCCATCGCGCTGGTGACAAAGACCCGATCCCCGGCCCAGAAGGCCATGAGGACGTGGCCCACTTCTTTAAGTTCAATGAGATCTTGCACAGTCGGTATTACCACCCGGATGATCCGGTCGAAGGCCCGCCCACAGGCAAGGATCTGATCGTTGACTGGCGTGCGGTGGCGCCCATGCGCGACAATCCCGCGCGCGATCACATCGTGGGGCATCCTGACATTGAGGCCATGTCGCAAGCGTTCAATGTGACGTGGTCCAAGCTGCTATTGGGACTGGAGCGCGCCTTTAACGGTGAGCGTGCGGCGCTGCGTCAATTGGTGCCGGTGATGTATGAGCTCAAGTCAAATGCGATCAGATTGATGCGCACCCCATTGCCGGATGGCTCTGGTGAAACGGCAGGACCGACCTGGACGTTCCTCTCTGAGGGCTGCGAGATGTGACGCAGCCCGCGGACAAACAAAAAGCCCCCCGGCCTGACACCGGGGGGCTTTTCTAGTTTTCAAAGAAAGCAGTCTTTACAGACCGGTGGACACGTCGATTGTGTTGCCTTCTTCCAGGGTCACGTAAGCCTTTTTCACGTCTTTACGCTTGCCGAGCTGGCCGCGGAAACGCTTGACTTTACCCTTTGTGATGGTGGTGTTGACCGCTTTGACCTTCACACCAAAGAGCGCCTCAACGGCTTCTTTGATCTGTGGCTTGTTGCTGTCGATCGCCACTTCGAAAACCACTGCGCCGTTTTCGGACGCCATGGTGGATTTCTCGGTGATGACCGGCTTGCGGATCACATCGTAGTGTTCTGCCTTCGCGCTCATTTCAGACGAGCCTCCAGTGCTTCGATCCCCGCTTTGGTGATCACCAGAGTGTCACGCTTGAGGATGTCATAAACGTTCGCGCCCATGGTTGGCAGGATATCCAGACCTTCGATGTTGCGCGATGCTTTCAGGAAGCCTTCGTTCACGGATGCGCCGTCGATGACCAGAGCACGTTTCCAGCCCAGGTTTTTCACCTGCTTGGCCAGAGCGGCAGTCTTGCCTTCAGACGCTGCGTCTTCGATCACAACCAGCTCGCCTGCTTTCGCTTTGGCGGACAGAGCGTGCTTCAGGCCGAGCTTGCGGAATTTCTTCGGCAGGTCGTGGCCGTGGGAACGCGGGGTCGGGCCCTTGTAGATACCACCTTTACGGAAGATTGGTGCGTTACGGTCACCGTGACGTGCGCCACCGGTGCCTTTTTGGCGATAGATCTTCTTGGTCGAGTAGGAGGTCTCGGAACGGGTCTTCACCTTGTGAGTGCCGGCCTGTGCGTTGTTGCGCTGCCAACGAACCACGCGGTGCAGGATGTCTGCACGTGGCTCCAGACCAAACAGGTCTTCGGACAGTTCAATATCGCCAGCTTTGCCGCCATCGAGTTTGATCACGTCAAGTTTCATGCTTCACCACCTTCCGCAGGCGCTTCTGCTGCTTCGGTTGCTGCTGCCTTGATCGCCGCCGGGAATGGCAGACCTTCAGGCGCTTTCTTCTTCACGGCGTCCTTAACGGAAACCCAGCCACCTTTGGAGCCAGGCACAGCGCCTTTGATGAAGAGCAGACCACGCTCGGCGTCGGTTTTCACGACTTCGAGGTTTTGGGTGGTTACGCGAACCGCACCCATGTGACCGGCCATCTTCTTGCCCTTGAACACGCGGCCCGGGTCTTGACACTGACCGGTGGAACCGTGCGAACGGTGGCTGATCGAAACACCGTGTGTTGCGCGCAGACCGCCGAAGTTGTGGCGTTTCATGGCACCGGCAAAACCTTTACCGATCGAAGTGCCCGCAACGTCCACTTTCTGACCTTCAACGAAGTGCTCTGCGGAGATTTCCGCGCCCACTTCAATCAGGCCGTCTGCTGGAACGCGGAACTCAACCAGTTTGCGCTTTGGTTCCACTTTCGCTGCTGCGAAGTGGCCACGCATGGCCTGAGAGGTGCGTTTTGCCTTGGCAGAGCCAGCGCCGAGCTGAACGGCGGTGTAGCCGTCTTTCTCTTCGGTGCGCTGTGCAACAACCTGAAGGCCGTCGAGCGAAAGAACGGTCACAGGAATCTGCTTCCCGTCTTCCATGAACAAGCGGGTCATGCCCACTTTCTTTGCGATAATACCGGAACGCATCAGATATTCTCCTTAAACAGAGATCTGTACGTCCACGCCGGCCGCCAGATCGAGCTTCATCAGCGCGTCTACGGTCTGCGGGGTCGGATCTACGATGTCGAGCAGACGCTTGTGCGTACGGATCTCGAACTGATCGCGGGATTTTTTGTCTACGTGTGGACCACGCAGAACGGTGAACTTCTCAATCTTGTTGGGAAGCGGGATCGGGCCACGAACCTGCGCGCCGGTGCGCTTTGCAGTGTTCACGATTTCCTGTGTGCTGGCATCCAGGACACGGTAATCAAAAGCCTTCAGCCGAATGCGAATGTTTTGACTTTGCATTTCGTCAGCCTTTTTTAGGCGTTGGAGTTGAGAGGAGGACCTGCGACCACCGCAAACCCTCTTCGAACTCGAAAAGCGGGAATCATCCCGCCTTCCTGTTCCCATAGGGAACCAGCGCCCTTTACAGGCGATTTGCCAAGCGGGCAAGGGGTATTTACGTGAGGGCGCAATTGTAAGACTGACACGAAGCCTGGTTGTGTATTTTACGTAATCGCTTCAAGCTGCTCTTTGGTCAGGTCGCCGGGCACTACGGTGATCGGAATCGGCAGGCTGCCGGAATTGCGCGACATCTGCGACACCAACGGGCCCGGACCTTTGCGGTCATTCCCGGCTCCAAGCACCAAAACGCCGATTTCAGAATCTTCGCGGATTTCAGAGAGGATCTCTGTCACCGCTTCGCCTTCGCGGATCTTCAGCTCAGGATCGACATTCTGGCGGTCACGCATCCATTTGGCAAAGACCTCATAGTGGACTTCAATGCGTTCGCGCGCCTCTTCGCGCATCAGATCACTTACGCCAATCCAATGGTTGAACTCTTCTGGAGGAATGACGGAGAGGATTTTGACGCCGCCACCTGTGCTTGCGGCACGCATGGCTGCGAACCGCATAGCATTGAGACATTCCCGACTGTCATCCAGAACGACGAGGAATTTGCGCATCACTTTTCTCCCTTTCGGAGATCATGCCGTTTCGCCAGGGACGGTGCAATATCTGTTTGGATCGACAGCATTTGCCGCGTCTGCGCCGGTCAGCCCGCAGAGGCGGCCCAATCCCAATACAGCTCGCGCACGCGGCGGGTGATGGGGCCGATCTGATACTGACGGTCATCAAAAGCGCTGACCGGGGTGACTTTGTTCATATTGCCGGACATGAAGACTTCATCTGCCTCTTCAAAATCCTGATAGCCGAGCACGGTTTCATGCACGGTCACACCATCCGCGCGCAGGTTTTCGATGTGGCGCGCGCGGGTGATACCCGCCAGGAAGGTGCCGTTTGGTACCGGCGTGAAGACTTCGCCGTCGCGGGCCATGAAGATATTGGCGGTGGCGGTTTCTGCGACATTGCCCATCGCGTCACAGGTCAGCGTGTTTGAGAAGCCCTTGCTGCGCGCCTCGCGCAGCATACGGGCGTTGTTGGGGTAGAGGCAGCCCGCTTTTGCGTTAACCACCGCGCTTTCAAGCACCGGGCGGCGGAAGCGGGTTTTGGTCAGGGTTGCGGCCGCCTCTGGTGGGGCCATGGGGATCTCTTCGAGACACAGCGCAAAGCCGGTTGTGTCTGCGCTGGGAACGATGGCTGTCGCATCCCCATCAACTCCCCAATACATCGGGCGTACATAGACCGCCGCATCGGCCGAATAGGCTTTCAGCCCTTCTTTTGCGATTTCAACCATATCTTCGGTGCTGACGGTTGGGGTCAGCAGCAGAGCCTCCGCAGAGCGGTTGGTGCGGGCGCAGTGTTTGTCGAGATCCGGTGTAAGGCCGTTTGCCAGGCGCGCGCCATCAAACACGGTTGTGCCCAGCCAGGCTCCATGGTCGGCCGCGCGCATTATGGGGGCATCGCCGTCGTGCCAGCTGCCGTTAATATAGGTGCGGATGTTTTTGCCGGTTGCCATGGACAAACCCCTCTCAGTGTTGTGCGGACCCTAGGGCGCACTTGCCCTAACGTCCAGACCAACAATGGCAAAAAAGCTGACCTTTTTGCGCGCATAGGCGTTGGCGGTGAGCTGGGGCGGCAATAGAAAAGCCCCGCCAGATCCGGCGGGGCTGAGTGTTGGGTATTGTGCAGCGTGGCGCGCTTATTTCAGGCGCTGGCCGTTGGCCAGAACATGGCCTTTGTCGTTGACTTCAATTTTGGAGGTCAATGTGTCTTCACCATCGCCCGGTTTGGTGAAGGTGCCCATCATGAAGCGTGCGGCAAGCGCCTGGTCTTCGGGCAGCAGGCCCATGCTGACCAGTGTGTCCATCAGACCGTTCACACCTTTAATGGTCAGGTTCACGGCGCCTTCGGGGCGTGGCAGCCCGTCGAAGCTCTCCAGGTCGCTGTTGTCAAAGGCAAAGTCACCAGCGCCTTCAACGCTCGCGCCTGCAACGTTCAAACGGAGCTCGTTCAGTATCAGGCTGTTCAGCTCGCCCGGCATTTCGGTCATGGTATCGTCCAGTGTGAACAGGTCGGTCAGGATCGTGCCTTTGCCAGCGATGTCCACAATCAGGGTTGCCGGATCGCGTGGCAGGGCCTGTGTTGGGTCAAACAGGCTCCAAAGCAGTTCAGAGATCGCAAGATCTTTGAGGGCCAGTTTCAGGCCGAAGTCTTGTTCTTCTTCGGAGGCAGACAGGGGGACGTTAAAGCCATAGGCGAATTCACCGAAAGTCACATCGACCGGAATGGGCAGTTCGCCACCCGCGCCGGTGAAATGTGTGTCGGTGGCATTGCCTTCATAAGAAATCAGTGCGCTGCTCATATCCAGCGTGAAGGCGCCTGCGCCACTCTTGAGGGAGAACTGACCTGGCGCGCGGCCGTCATTGTAGCTGACGTCTGCTGTCATGCCGTCATAGGTGTAGCCGCCGGCAATGCTGAAGGCGTCGGTGAACAACGCGGCGGGATCGCTGCCAAATGGCACATCCGGCAAAATGCTTTCTGCGTCTGCTTTCATGCCACTCAGCGTCACTTTGGCGTCAACAGATTCCTCATCTTCTGGCGCGCGGCCGGTCAGATTGAAGGTCAGCGTTTCGATCTCGGTGGTGCCGCGGTTGGTTGTGTCCTCGCCAAGAATGATTTCGGACATGCCGCTGAAGCCTGACAGCACCAAGCCCATGTCAACGCCTTCGACCGCTTCGTTTTCCACCAGAAGCTCAGTGACGGCAATGGTCGCCTCTGTTGCGCCATAGGTGTAGGTCATCGCCTTTGGGTCACCGGAGACGATGGTGTTCAGGTCGCCATTGAGGGTGAGCGTGACGGCAAACGCTTCGTCGCCTTCATTTGAAGTAATCGCGATCTGTTTGTTATCTGGCAGAACAACAGACACGGTGCCGTCGCCATTTTCCACCAGATCCATTGCGCCAAAGTCGACGGCCAAGTCGGCTTCCTCTTCGGGGAACGACATTGCCACTTTGATGTCTGATATCGACAGAGTGTTGCCGTTTTTGGCTTCGGTGGCTTCAACTTTGTAGCCAGAGGTGGCCATATAGTCCTGCCAGTGGGTCCAAACGTCACGTGCTGTTACGTCTGCCAGTGCGGACTGTGCAATAAAGATCGTTGCCACGGCAGTGGTTGAAAAGACCCCGGAGGCTGAAATATGCATGACTTAGTCTACCTTATAAAAGCATTTGGCCTAAACTCTGATGAAGCTTGAGAAGGGTCAAGAGCGAAGCGACATCAAAACCATTTTCTGGAGCGCTAATAGGCTGGACGGATCCATGCGCGCGCATTACGCCATGGCTAAAGCAACACGATAGGGGGTGTTATATGAATGATTTTACTGGAAAAACCGTGGCTATCACCGGGGCGAGTCGTGGGATTGGGGAGTCTGCTGCGCGGCTTTTCGCCGAGGCTGGGGCAAATGTCGTGCTTCTGGCGCGGAGCGCATCGGACATAGAGGCCATTGCTGGCGAAATCGGTGAGCGTGCGCGCGCAATAAAATGTGACGTGGCGGACTATGCTCAGGTCGAAGGGGCATTGCAAAGTGCAGTCGACACGTTTGGTGGGCTCGATGTGTTGATAAACAATGCTGGGGTTGTGGAGCCGATTGCGCATCTCGCCAGCTCTGACCCAGCGGAATGGGGTCATGTCATCGATATCAATCTCAAAGGCGTTTATCATGGGGTGCGTGCTGCGCTGCCGATTATGGAAGCGGCTGGCGGTGGCTCCATCCTGACGATTTCTTCGGGGGCAGCCCATGGTCCGGTCGAGGCCTGGAGCCATTATTGTGCGTCCAAGGCGGCCGTGCACATGCTGACGCGCTGTGTGGACAAAGAAGCCCGCGACAAGGGTATTCGTGCGATTGGTCTGAGCCCAGGCACTGTTGCCACGCAGATGCAGCGGGAGATCAAAGCGAGCGGCATTAACCCGGTCAGCAAACTGGAGTGGTCCGATCACATACCCCCTGAATGGCCTGCTCGCTGTTTGATGTGGATGTGCGGAAGCGAAGCGGATGAATGGTTGGGAGATGAAATTTCCCTGCGCGCGGAAGATATTCGTCGCAAAGTTGGGCTGATATGATTTCTCTGGTCAAAGAAGACACCGGGCTTTGGATCGCGACGATCAATCGCCCGGACAAGGCCAATTCACTCACCGAAGCAATGCTGGACGAGCTGGCCGGCATTGCCGAGGCGGCGCAGGGTGCGCGCGCATTTATCCTAACAGGGGCTGGGCGGGTCTTTTCGGCAGGCGCTGACCTTGATGAGGCGCGTGCGGGGCTTGCCACAAGCGCGGTCTGGGAGCGTTTGTCACATGCGATTGCCGCTTTGCCGGGGCTTACCATTGCTGCGTTGAATGGCACGTTGGCAGGTGGGGCCAATGGCATGGCGCTTGCCTGTGACCTACGTGTTGCCGTGCCAACAGCCAAGTTCTTTTACCCTGTTATGAAGTTGGGGTTTCTACCGCAGCCTTCCGATCCGGCACGGCTTGCGGCGCTGGTCGGCCCTGCGCGCGCCAAGCTGATTCTGATGGGGGGTGCGAAGCTTTCTGCGCAGGAAGCCTATCACTTTGGGTTGGTGGATCAACTGGTGGAAGATGGTGATGTGCTGGCAGCGGCGCGTGTTCTGGCGGCGGACACGCTCGCTGCGGATCCTGATGTTGCGGCGGGTATCAAGGCAATGTGTGTCTCTGCCTAGACTGTTTCGCCACGTGCCAGTGCCAGTGTCAGGACTTGTGGCGCGGCGCGTCAGTAGTGGCTGGTATAGCCGCCGTCGACCGCCAGCACCTGTCCTGTGACATAGCTTGCGGCTGGGGATGCGAAAAAGAGAATGGCGGGGGCCAGTTCTGCCGGATTCCCCCAGCGGCCCAGAGACGTTGCGCTTTCAAGTCTGGCGGCAATGTCGGGGTCCTGCGCGGCAGCGGCGTTGGGGGCTGTTTTGAAGAACCCCGGCGCGATGGCGTTTACATTGATGTTGGCGTGTCCCAGCTCAGCGGCGAGCGCCTTTGTCATGCCGTTGAGCCCCGCTTTGGCGGAGGTGTAGGCCGCATCCCCGGATTGCGCGATCACCCCCGCAATCGAGGAGATGTTGACGATCCGCCCGTAGCCGCTTGTTTGCATCTGTGCCGCGGCGCGTTGCGCCAGACGAAAGGGCGCGACGAGATCAACGCCAAACAAGCGGACCAAATCGGCGTGGGTGAAATCTTGTAAGGTGCGGCGATCCCGCATGCCGACATTGTTGATGAGAATGGACAGGCTGCCAGCCGCTTGCAGCGTGGCAAAGGCCGCATCTGTCGCGGTTTCATCCGTCACGTCAAAGGCGAGCGGGCTGGCTTTCAGCCCGCGATTTGTAAAGTCATCAGCGATGATCTGGCAACGATCCTGCGCGCGGCCATTGATCCAGACATGGGCGCCGGCTTCGGCGAGCAGTGCGGCTGCGGCGCGCCCCATGCCATCTGTGCTGCCGGTGATGAGCGCGTTTTGGCCGGATAGATCAAAGCAGGGCAGTGCAGGGGGCATTGTCTAATCCTTTTGCGGCGCCGATTGGCTGAGCCATCGCCCATAGGCGTGTGCGCTGTCAAGTTGCGCCGCTGCGGCACGGGGCGCTCAGACGCATAGACAAGGCGGGCATGGCTAGGCTACTGATGCTGCATTGCAAAAAGCGAGAAGAGGCAGATATGTCCCGGATCAGCCACATTCAGATTGACGACCACAACCTGCCGCCGCCCACGCCGGAGATCGATCAGGAGCGCAAGGTCGCGATTTTCGATCTTCTTGAGGACAACAGTTTTGATTTGCCCAAACGGGATGATCGGGCTGTACCGGATGGGCCGTTTTCGGTTGATCTAGCCATTCGCGATAAGCGGTTGGTGTTTGATGTGGCCACAGAGGCAGGTGACAAGGCGGCGGAGTTTCACCTGAGCCTGAGCCCGTTTCGACAGGTGGTGAAAGATTATTGGGCGATCTGCGAGAGCTACTTTGATGCGGTCAAAAATCTGCCGCCGAGCCAGATCGAGACAATAGATATGGCGCGGCGCGGTATTCACAATGAGGGCGCGCGTGTTTTGCAGGAGCGTTTGGAGGGCAAGGCTGAGGTGGATACGGATACTGCGCGCCGGCTGTTCACCTTGATCTGCGTGCTGCATTTCGGAGGCTGATATCGATGGCCACGTCAGACGATAAATGCCCGTTGCCGCAGTCTGTTCTGTTTTGTTGTGACCAGAATGCAGTGCGTTCTCCGATGGCCGAAGGCATTATGAAGAAATTCTACGGCCTTGATGTTTATGTGCAATCCGCAGGCATTCGCAGCGATCTTGATATCGATGGTTTTGCCATTGCTGTGTGTGATGAGATTGGCGTGGAGCTTGCCCGCCACAGAACGCGCAGCTTTGAAGAAATGGAGAAGCTGGGTGATGATCTGTCAAGCTTTGACATGGTGGTGGCGCTGACGCCCGCGAGTCGCTCAGAGGCGGAGAAGTTGACGCGGTTTGATCATCTGGAGCTTGAGTTCTGGCCGGTGACCGATCCGACTGGCGTCGCTGCTGGAGACGGGCGTGACGCCAAGCTCGCGGCCTACCGCATCGCGCGCGATGAGATCGTGGCCTATCTGCAAACGCGTTGGGGTGCGTCGCCTTTGTAGCGACTGCAAAAGTTTGGCGGCGATAACGGTTTGTTTGCCAAGTTTCTCGATGGTGGTGCCGTACTTTCAGCGAGGAACAGTTTATGCCGCATGTGTCAAAGCGACGTTCGAAGGAGGAAGCGTCGGAGTTGCGCCAGATTCAGAGCCTGTATGACAGGGGGGAATTTAGAAATGCGTTGTTTCGATCGCAAAAAGTTCTGAAATCACTCCCTGATCACGTTGGGCTGAACGCTTTGTCTGGTTTTGCAGCGGAAAAGATCGGAGATGTTGAGCTGGCGGATCAATTACTGTCAAGGGCTGCTGATTTGGCGCGGGCCTCTGGTGGGTTTGCATTGGATTTGCCGCAGGGTTTGAAGAAAGCTGGTCGCTGGCAGCTCGCGATTCCGCTCTTCGTTTTGGCTTTAGAAAAGAACCAAAATCAGGCCGATGCACTTAATGGGCTTGGGCGTTGCCTTCTAGAGCTTGGTGATTTGGGGAATGCGCTCGTTGTTTTGGCAGATGCGCTAAAGTTCAGTCCTGATAATGCTGCTTATGCAGCAGATCTTGGGGAAGCATTTGATAAGTCTGGTCAGCAATCACAAGCATTGAACTGTTATCAAATTGCGCGACGTCTTGATCCTGACGAGATTGCCTACCTGCATAATGTTGTGAGGTTGAGTTACGCAGTTGGCGAGTTTGATCAAAGTTTAGAAGTCTTGGGCGAAGGGCTGACGCGGTGGCCTCAAGATCCCGCTATTTTGAACAATCACGCCAGCGTGTTGATTGCACTGGGGCGGACTGAAGAGGCGATCGAACAGTGGCGATTGGCTATGGATGTCGATCCTTCTTACAGTATCGCTTATAGTAACCTTGCTTGTCGTTCGTTGAGTTCAAGGATCAAGGATCTTGAGGAGCGGATCGACCGCCAGCTGAGTCGTAAGCCGCGTGCCGAAGATGAGAGGCGCTTCAGAATTGCTAAGGTTGATCTTTATGAAGATCGCGGTGCGTTTGATCAGGCGTATAGTAATTTGCTGGCTGCCAATGCGCTCCGACTTAAAGATTCGGCATGGCGTATAGAAAATGAAGAGTGTCGAGTTGCGCAGCTTAAAGCTCAGTTTAGTTCCCAGCCGGAGCTGTCTGTCAGCAGCGATGAACATGAAATCACGCCAATTTTCATTATCGGCATGCCGAGATCAGGCACTTCATTGGTGGAAGCCATTGTCGGGCGTCATAGCGAGGTGACACCGCTTGGAGAGTTGGACCACATTGCTTGCTTGGTAAACCAGCTAGGTCTCTTGGGAGACACGTTTTCTGCAGATCAGGCTGCTCAGTTTAAGCGCTGTTATCTGTCGCGTATTTCAGGCAGGGGGCAGACCCGTTTTGTGACGGACAAGATGCCCCAGAACTTCTTTGCGCTTGGTCACATAATCACATCTATGCCTGAGGCAAAGGTAATTCACGTTCGTCGAGACCCAAAGGCCTGTTGCTGGTCGAACTTTCGGCATTCTTTTAGCAGTGATGGGCTTGAATATTCTTACGACATCGAGGGGCTGATACGGTTTTTTGAGCTTTACCAGGATCTTATGGATTTCTGGCGCGCGCGCTATCCGGGACGTATCATTGAGCTTGATTATGAAGGGCTGGTTTCGAGCCCGGAGACTGAAATCCGGGCTTTGATAGAAGTGCTTGGTTTGGAGTGGCAGGAGGCGTGTTTATCGCCGCAAGAAAGCAGCGAGGTTATTAGAACCGCTTCCCAGGCGCAGGTGCGCAAGAAGATCTACAAAGGCAGTTCGCAAGGTTGGCGCAAGTATGAAGCGCAGGCGGGGGAATGGCTCAGTCGTCTGCCTGAGCATCGGCCTTTGTCGGGCTGAGGAGCGCTTTATAGTGTCACTTTTGCTCTATTATCTGGAGTTTGCCCTTGAAACGCAGCACATTTGGGATCATTTAGGGGCAGCCCGCACCAGGCGGGTGTAATGTGAAGGAGAAACCATGGCCAAGGAAGAACTGCTCGAATTTCCCGGTGTCGTGAAGGAACTCCTGCCCAATGCGACGTTTCGGGTCGAGCTGGAAAACGGCCATGAGATCATCGCACATACGGCAGGCAAGATGCGCAAAAACCGCATCCGCGTTCTGGCTGGCGACAAAGTTCAAGTCGAGATGACACCTTATGATCTGACCAAGGGTCGGATCAACTATCGCTTCAAGTAAGCCTTTGCGCGGACAGTCAAAACGAGGTCCTGGATGAAACTGATCTTGGGCTCTGGCAGTCCGCGCCGCAGCGAATTGCTGGCACAAATTGGGGTCGTGGCTGATGAAATTCGCCCCCCTGATATCGACGAGACCCCCCACAAAAATGAACTCCCGCGGCCTTATTGCGCGCGGATTGCCGCGCAAAAGGCCGCGGCGGTGCAGGCGGCAGCTGAGGATATTGTGCTGTGCGCTGATACCACTGTGGCGTTGGGGCGGCGTATTATGGGCAAACCTGCTGATGCAGGTGAAGCGGCGGCGTTTCTTATGGCGCTCTCCGGGCGTCGCCATCGGGTGATCACTGCGGTTGCGGTGCGCCGAGGGGCGCAGCTTTGGACACGCGAGGTGGAAAGCGCTGTCAAAATGAAGCGACTGTCCAATGAAGAGCTCAATGCCTATCTTGCCACCGGCGATTGGGACGGCAAAGCAGGGGGCTATGCCATTCAGGGCCCGGCCGGTGCGTTCATTCCGTGGATTTCCGGGTCTTTTACCGGCATTGTGGGGCTGCCCGTGTCAGAAACCGTCGGGCTTTTGCAGGCCGCGGGTTATCCGCTTTTTCAAAACACATAAAAGGATGCGCACATGAAGGGGCGTCAGATTATTCTCGACCACATCAATGGGCGCGAGGCCGCTGCCCTTATGGTGGATGGCATGCTGGACGATGTGCTGATTGACGCAGATGCACCGCGGATCGGCACAATTTACCGCGCCATTGCCGACCGTCCTGTGAAAGGGCAGGGCGGGATGTTTTTGAAAACGCCCGATGGGACAGCGTTTTTGCGGCAGGTGAAGGGGCTTGCGCCGGGTGACACCTTGCTGGTGCAGGTCACAGGGATGGCGGAGCCCGGCAAAGCCATTCCGGTCACTCAGAAAATCCTGTTCAAGAGCCGCTACGTGATTGTCACCCCTGGCGCGCCGGGTGTGAATGTGAGTCGGTCGATCCGTGATGATGATGCGCGCGATGCGCTGTTGGCGATTGCCCATGCTGAAGCGGGCGGTTTGCCGGAAGAGGCGCGAATTGGCCTGATTCTTCGTTCTGCTTGTGAAGGCGCTGCAGAAGACGAGATTGCCGAGGATATCCGCACAATGTTGGATCTCTGTGAAGCGACTCTGGCGGATGCGGAAGGTGCTGCGGAATTGCTGAGTGTGGGCGACGGGCCGCATGTCGCGGCTTGGCGTGACTGGTCGGAGCAAGCAGAAGTTGTGACCCAGGAGGGCAGCTTTGACAGCCATGGCGTGCTGGATGCGTTGGAGATGGCGGAAGGTGCTGAGGTCGCGCTGGGAGGCGGTGCTTACATGTATGTGGAGCCGACTCGTGCTTTGGTGGCGGTAGATGTGAACACTGGCGGCGACACTTCACCTGCTGCAGGGACAAAAGCCAACTTTGCCGTTGCCAAAGCACTGCCGCGGGCGTTGCGTGTGCGCGGACTTGGTGGGCAGATTGTGCTGGATTTGGCGCCTATGCCGAAGAAAGATCGCCGCGGTTTTGAGAGCGCTCTGCGCGCAGCCTTTAAACGTGACGTGATTGAGACCACAATGGTTGGCTGGACTCCGCTTGGACACTACGAGTTGCAGCGAAAAAACGCCCGCGCACCGCTTTCGGAGCTGCTAGAATGAGCTGCCCGATCTGCAAGAAAACGGCGGTAGCTGAGTATCGCCCATTTTGCTCCAAACGTTGCGCAGATGTCGACCTAAGCAAGTGGTTTTCTGGCGACTATGCCGTGCCTTCTCAAGACCCTGAGGAGGTTGTCGAAGCTATAGAGGCGTTGGAAAAACGATCCTCGAAATTACATTGATTTTTTTCACATTTCCCTCTGGACAGCCCCGCGTTGCTGACATAGAAGGCCCACACCCAAGGCGAACAGCCTTCCCATGCCCGGGTAGCTCAGGGGTAGAGCAGTGGATTGAAAATCCTCGTGTCGGTGGTTCGATTCCGCCCCCGGGCACCATTATCAAGCAAGTTAACAGAATATCCCAAAGGCAACCGAATGTTCGCGCAGCCGCATTTTGTAACTGTGCGCAATGTGATCGTTTTGTGTGTTGAAGACTGCGGTCGACCCCTTCACGTTCCCGCGGCGTAAACCCCCAAATCAGGAAACATGTGAAGTCGTGATGTCGCCAACAACCTTTCCTCTCAAGTTTAGGAACATACCACCGGGTTTCACGTCCGATAGTCTGGTCAGTGTACCGTACACACTTGCAAAATACAGCGCAGCAAATGGGCGAAAGTCTCAACCTGTGCTGGCCGGAAGGAACGTTTTTGCTCCATCAATCAATCTGAACGAGTACAACTGCACCGCCGTGGTCGATTGGCTCGAAGTTGCGATGGAAACGCCTGCGAACCACCAAGCTGTCAATATCTATAGGTACTTGAACAATGAGCTGAGAGACCTTGGGTCGCCTTCCACGGTGCATGTATCGGGTCCTGAACGAGAAGCTGGATACAAAGGCCGTCTATTTCTGGTTCGGATTCAGCAGCCGCGCTTGCGCTCAGCCCTTATGTTGTTTGACAGGGCAGCAAAGTACTACAACGTCGACGTACCGCACGTAGGATTTCTGAAAGTCAGAGGAATCGAGGTATCCATTGATTTCAAAGCAAGGGCTAATCAGGACCTGTCTTCTGACGAGCGCAATCTCAAGCGGTGGCAGATCCAAGACCTACTCTGGAGACACTTGCGCGTTGAGCCCCGCTTCACCCAACGAGAGAACTGTTCACCCAGGTTTGTTCAGATTAGACAGTCGCCGAGCGGACTGAAACGAGCTGGTGCATCGTTTGTCGTTAGGCAGACGTCCCCCAAACCAGGGTCAGCGATTTCATTGGCCGGTCTCGATGCACATAGTTCTTCGTCTTTGATGCTTGCAGCGTATCATCAACCTCATCTCGACATGACCTACTATGTTGGCTCCAACCAGGAAAGCGTTTTGCTGAGGATTATGGACAAATGCTCAGACAGAAGGGATCCAAGCAGGGGTACGAGGGTTGCGTTGCCGGAAGAAGATTGGCGCGCAAGGATTGAGGTCAGTCTTCTAGCGGAGGACAAAACAACGGGTGTTCCGGCCGCACTTGGCGTAGATACGCTCAGAGATCTGATCGGATTCAGGTTCCGAGACATTCGAAAGCCGATGTTTGAGTTCTTTGTCCCTACATTTGATGGAGATGGAACTGCTGCGATTCCAGGATTGGGAACCAAAGTATCGGAGTATGAAGCGTTCCGACGCGGGGGTGTCTACGGCCTCGATCGCTTGCTCAGATCGCTGCACGTTACTGCGACACAAACGGATCTTCTCGCTGATGGACATTTGCACGCTCACCCGTTGGGCAAGAAGGGTAAACTTGTCTCCTACGTTGACTTGAACAGCAAACTGGATCGGGCCTTGAAGGCACTTGAGAAGCGCTGGGCTTTATAGCGGAAGGTGAGCGCCGCGGGGGCTGAGGTCACACTGGTTTTCGCAACATTTACTGACGGAATATCCTTATAGAGGGATCGTCTCAAATCCGGTGGAGTGCAGGTATCCAGCTATACCAGCCTGGCCGATGCGCATAAGGATAGCTATCACAATAGATTGCGTTGCTGCTCAACCCTAATAACTTCAGTATATACATAGATCTCACTACAAATCAGAACACAGAGATAGACGGAAAAGAGATTGCAGAAAAACCCACTCACCTGACCACTCTTGCAAGCTTACTCCGTCAGTACACTGCTGGTGATTGATAAACGAAGTGAAAGCGGGCCGGTTAGATGGGATCATTGGAGGCCGCACATCTCTTATTCTCAAGCTCTTGCTTTCCGTCAGTCTGCATGTGCTTTCTTTGAAACTTGGTCGGTCAATTGAGAGATTTCCATCGGCAGAACGCGGAGCCTTCGGGATTTGAGAAGTTGGAGAATCCATACGCTCTGCATCGGTTGGAAAAGATCAGTTGAGTTTACTCTCGGAGCAATCTCTTGCCACTGCCAACAAGTTTTCCAGATATCTCCACAGCGGACCAATGGCGTCGACAATGCCGCTTGCCTCGGTCGTTCGGAGAAGGCTAAGCAGCCTCATTTCAGTGTCGCTCAGTGGTAATCCGAGAACATCCACCAGAACCTCATGAGTTCCGGGGTGGTATTCCTCGATCGCAGTCATGAGGAAAGTCTGCGCGTTGATCTGCAGGGTTTCTGACAGAGCCGGGATACGACCTAAAGGGACTCTTGTGATCCCCTGTTTCATCATGCTGATGACATTGGCGTTATTCATACCGATCCGGTCAGAGGTTTCCTTTTGTGTCATGTCCGACGCGTCAATGGCTTGGGTAAGCATCGTAGCGGTTGGGCTGGCGGTCATTTTCTATCACCTCGTGATGTTGTTTCGATGAGATGTGATAGAGCGTTCAAACAAGTCCTTGTCTGAGGCATGTGATTGAAAAGACCTTGCTTGGTGAGTGTCTCCGTAGGCGCGTTTTGCGCACGCTCAGGGCTCTCTGGTGTGATCCGCTACTTCGGGCGCGGGTTTGTCTTTGCGACGTTTTCTGGCTCTCCTCTGCGTGCGTATGGGCGCTCCTTCGCGCCATGCTGCGGTCATTGCATTGACCTCGTCAGAAACCCACAAGCGCGCCTGTCTGCGGCTCAATTTGTAACGCTTCAGCAGTGCTTCGTAGACCGTCAGCGTGTGGCGGATGTGATTGGTGACGACGATCCCTGTTGCTTTCGGAAGAGGAGCGTTCTCCCATTCCATGGCAGTGAGTTTCTGGACGAGAAACGGGATTTGATCTTCTGGGCGGGAGGGATACTCGACCGCTAAGTATGCGCGGGCGGTTTCTTCGTCGTAGGACTGTTTGGTCATTTCCGATTGTCTTGTGCAAATTGTCCAGCTCCGGCCGATATGGCGCCTTAGGTGAACCGGCGTGGCGTTTCGAGATGATGCACAGACATAGTCGGGCACGCTCAGTCCTGTTGTGAGAAAGCGCCTCTATAAGGATTGGAGACCGGCCAGGCGAATAGGGCAGGGAATGCCTCATATATACAGATATGGCTGGCTAGGACTTCATGTCAGAGGGCAATTGAAACGGAAGTGATCCGACGTGCGGAGCTGGAAGAGAAGCGTTTTATAGGCATTGGAAATGCCTTAACTCACTGCCGCATGCGACGCGTGAAGTACAGGAGACATGATCTGCTCTCAGGAGGCTTTGCGCAACTTTCATCATTGGAAATGCTTGCGAAGCAGACAGCCATCATTTGTCCAAATTCCGTTATCGAGCTTGCCATTGCAATAGTTGTTGAAGTTTCTCTCGGGTTTCTGCACATAAGGCGAGAGATGGTGCTTGCACGATGCAAATTGAGCGAGCTTAAAAGGGAACCCGGTGCGGTGTGTTTACACCAATTCCGGGACTGCCCCCGCAACTGTAGGCGGTAGTGAACTGTAAAGAGCCACTGGATGGATTCATCTGGGAAGGCGCAGTCTCACACAGATCCGCGAGTCAGGAGACCTGCCATCAACGGCGCCAAAAGGCGTTTTATGATGCAACGAATGCCGGGCGGGGTGCCCCGGAAGGAGAGACATGATGGTGACTGAGGCGCAGGCCTTTGACATGCCCCTTGTTCTATTGCCCCGTGCGGCCGCGCGGAGGCTACGATGGGCGAAACGACACATGTTGTAGGCAGCGAAATCCACCAGACTGATGCGGTTCTTTTTGTCGTATCGGCTTATACTCTGAGCAAAGGCGCGCTCAAGCGCTTGCAAGCTGCCACGGCTGCGTCGACGCATTTGCCAACGCGCCTTATCCGGCTTGAGGAAACAGGGCCGAGTCTGATTGCTGCATTGGACGAACTTCGCGAAGACGGGTATCGCAATATTCGCGTGCAACCTTTTGGAACGCCTTTCCCAGAGAGTTTGCTTGCCTGGATTCCGGGTGTTTTGGCAGACTGGCAAACACGTGGGCAAAACGCAGACACCACGCTCACCGTAGGGCCAGATCCGTCGCGAGATGCGCTCGCCATCACTCAACAGGCCGTATCCCTTTTAAGTGATACGATGCCACCAAAACCCGTTTCCGGTATCAAGCCCAGTCTTGGGAAGTCTGGTTGGAACCTGCCGCCAGATTTCGAGTTTCATCTCTTGGTGTGTACTGGTCCGCGTTGTGCCATTCATGGCGCTGCCTCTTTTGTGCATTTACTTAAAGAGGAGCTGGCTGCGGCAGGGATTTCTGATCGCTGCCTAACCACCCGCACGGGCTGTATCTACCCATGCAACAAAGGGCCTGTGCTGGCGCTTTATCCCCAAGGACACTGGTACCGCTTGCCTGACTTAATCGCGACACGCCGATTTGTGCGTGAAGTGCTGGTCGAGGGCGCCTCCGCCGAAGATCTCAGGTTCCATACTGCGCGGGCTGCTCGTGCGGAAATTCATACCCCCCAAAAGGAGATAGTGACATGACATTTAAATCCCTAATGCTGTCCAGCGTAATAGCGTTGGCCGGGCTGCCGGCTTTCGCGGATGATACAATCATCAATATGGCCACAAGCTTTCAGATCCGCTCCATGGACCCGGTGAAACAAGGGTTTTGGATGCAAGAGTTTGGTCAAGGCGAACTTCTGATGAAGTTTCAGCCCGATGGCTCGATCACCCCATGGCTGGCGGAAAGCCTGACCCGCGAAGACGAAACTACTTGGGTCATCACCATTCGTGACGGCGTGACCTTCCAAAATGGCAAATCCATGGATGTGCCTGCGGTACTTGCAGCCATTTCTTATTTCCGGGAGCGCAGTTCCGGAACTCAGGCGGTATTGCCAGCAGAAGCGACATTTGAGCAAACAGGCGAGCGTGAGATCACGGTTAGAACCGGTGTGCCGATTCCTGAGCTGCCGAATATTCTGGCCCATGAAAGCCGCTTAATGATTATTGATGTGGAGCCGGTACTCGCTGCGGGTGAGGATTTTGAGCAGCTCGAAGGCGCAGGTATTCATACTGGTCCATTCAAACTCGTCAGCCTAGACGATCAGAAAATGATTGCAGAGCGGTACGACAACTATTGGCGCGGTCAGCCAGCAATGGAAGGCGTGGAATTGCGTTTCGTCTCTGACGCCAACGCTCGCATTTTGGCGGTTCAAAATGGCGAGGTGGACATTGCACTTTATCCGCCCATTGCTGCGGCGCCGGTCTTTAAGGCGACGCCTAATCTGAACCTAGCACTGGGCCCTCTTTCAACGGGTGGCTTTGTCGGATTTATGGATGTGACCAATGGCTCGTTTGAGGAAAAGGCCGTCCGACGCGCAGTGATGCTGGCGATGAACTATGACGAGATTGCAAATGCGGTCTTTCATGGGGCCAAGGCGCCTGCCACGGGGCTTTACAACCCCAATTTCCCTTATGCCTTAAAGAACTATCGCCATGATCTGGACGAAGCCAACGCCCTGCTGGACACCGCAGGCTGGGTGCGTGATGGCGATACGCGTACGCGGGATGGTGAAACTCTTTCCGTGACCATTCTCATCTACCCTCAGCAGCCGGACTTGGTGCCTCTGTCAGGCGCGATGCAAGCGTATCTGACCCAGGCTGGTATCGCCTCTGAAGTTGTTTCTGTGGACAGCGTGCGTGAAGCAGCCATGAACGATCTGGTAGAGTGGGATCTCGCACTTTCAGCCACCGGCACGGCCACCGTTGGTTCCGTGAGCGGTTTCCTGAACCGCTATGTTGCCTGCGACGGAGATCGTAACTATGGCGGCTACTGCAACTCGGATGTGCAGGGCCTGATAGAAGAACTTGATGTGACCGTTGACGAAGAGACGCGCAACAAAATGCTGCGCGATATCCAAACCATCGTCGCAGAGGATGATCCCTATATCTTCAATCTGACCATTTTGAAGGAGCGTGCGCTGGTAAGTGATGCATGGTCCAACTATGTGCCAGCGGTTGCTTGGAACCATATCAAATGGGATACGGCCCCCAACAAGTGAGATCCAGGGCCGACATAAGGGCACGCGGTGGGCTTCTGACTGCCGCGTTTTCCCGCCTTTTTCAGGCGGTCCTAACGGCGCTAGCGGCGAGTGTGATTGTCTGGTCGCTGCTGCCGTTGGCTCCGGGCGATGTCGCCACGCGCGTGCTTCTGGCGCGTGGTGTGAATGACCCGACAGCGGCCGAAATCGCTGCAGCGCATGACGCTCTGGGTTTGAATAACCCCTTGCCAGTGCAGTTCTTTCAATGGCTGGGTCATGTGTTGCAGGGAGACTTCGGGCAGAGTTTTACCAGTCAGGCCTCGGTTACTCAGGAAATACTGGAACGTCTGCCCGCGACTTTGATGCTTCTGGGATTGGCTCTGGTATTCTCAGTTGTCTTTTCAGTGATATTGGCCTTGCTCGCTGCTGCCTATCAAGATCGTTGGCCTGATCAGTTGATCCGGGCCTACACACAAATTGGTGCGGCCTTCCCGACCTTTGTTTTTGCCCTGCTGGCGCTCACATTTGTCGTTGTCGGCTTCCAGATGGGGCAGGTGCTCTCTGATGTGACCTGGCGAGCCGCGCTGATCCCGGCTTTCATCATCGGATTGGATCGTGCCGCGAGCTGGACGCAATTGTTGCGAGCTGGTCTGTTGCAGGCCATGAACAGTGGCTACGCTGAAGTCGCGCGGACCCGCGGTGCCTCTGAGCGTCGCATACTGCTACGTTATGCATTGCCCAATGCGATCTTACCATTTCTTACCGCTATCGGTGTCAGCGTTGGTGCGCTCATTGGCGGGGCCCCCTTGATTGAGGCGATTTTCACTTGGCCCGGACTAGGGGCCTACTTGCTCGAAGCGCTGTCAGCCCGCAACTATCCTGTGATTCAGGCTTATGTGCTGATTGCGGCACTTTCCTATGTGACCGCAGCATTCTTGGTAGATCTGGCCGCTCTTTTGCTGGACCCGAGACTACGAGAGGTAGGCAAGTGAGCTTTTCGTTTGATCTCACCCGACCGCCGTCGATTTCGCAACGAATGTCGCGCCATCTATTGGGGCAGCTTTGGCGACATAAAAGCGGGCGTGTCGGGTTGATATTGGGTTTGTTTCTTTTCGTTTTTGCAATGATCGGATTTGTTTGGACGCCCCACGATCCCAATGTGCCACACTACATTAGCGCGCTCAAAGCCCCAAGTTTTGCACATCCCTTCGGGACCGATGCAACGGGGCGCGACATGCTGAGCCGAAGTCTTGATGGCGCGCATAGATCGCTTGGGGCGGCGTTACTCGTGCTGAGTGCGGTATTTCTAATAGGGTTGCTGATTGGCACTGCGGCGGGTGTAATCGGCGGGGTGGTGGACATGCTGCTGATGCGGGTCGTCGATATTGCCATGACGTTGCCAGGGCTTGTTCTGGCCTTTGCGGTTCTTGGGATATTGGGGCCGGGTTTTGTCAATCTGCTGATAGCGCTGATTATCGCGGATTGGGCTTGGTATGCGCGTTTGGCGAGATCGCTCGCGTTGGGGGCGCGATCCAAGCCCCATGTGACCGCTGCCAAGCTGGCAGGAATTTCACAGTGGCGCATTGTCTTGGGGCATATTTTCCCTGGGGTTGCTTTGCAGCTTGGCGTTGTGGCCAGCCTCGCACTGGGGGGTATGATTGGAGCCATTTCAGGCTTTTCGTTCTTGGGATTGGGAGTGCAGCCCCCTCACGCTGAATGGGGCGCGCTTTTGGCGGACTCCCGCCTCTATTTCGCATTGGCACCTTGGTTGCTGATTGTGCCTGCTGGTTTTATCTTTCTGTCGGTGCTTTCGGCGAACCTGGTTGGAAATGCCCTGCGCGATGTGGCTGGGCAGGAGACCATCGCATGACCGCAGCTCTGATTTGTGAAGATCTCTCTGTTCGCTATCCTGGTGGCAACACCCCCGTGCGGAATGTCTCGTTCTGTGTTTCGGCAGGTGAGTGTTTCGCTTTGGTTGGCGGTTCGGGAGCGGGCAAGTCCAGTATTGCCCGAGCGCTGCTTGGTTTGCATGGGGCGGGGGCGAAGATCACAGGCGCGCTGAGCTTGAATGGCCAGGATATGTCTCGGGCATCTGCAGACGCGTGGAGACGTCTACGCGGCAGAGGGGTGGGCTTTGTTGCGCAAAATCCTTGGAGCAGCTGTGATCCTCTGCGTCCGGTTGGGGATCATGTTGCGGAGGCTTGGCGATGTCATGGGCTGCCCGTAACTTGGCAAGCGATCGCCAAGGCGCTGACGGCATTGGATATCCCTAACGTAGGATCTCGGCAGCGCCAATACCCTCACACCTGGAGTGGAGGCATGCTTCAACGTGCTTCGATAGCAGCTGCAAGCGCTTTAACACCCCCAATCGTGATAGCAGATGAACCCACCAGCGCTCTTGATGCTGATCGTGCCCAAAAGGTGCTTGATGCCCTACGTGCTTTGGGCTGCGCAGTTCTTCTGATCAGCCATGATATGGATTTGGTGATGCGCAACGCTGATAGAATTGGCGTATTATACCAAGGGCTTCTTGTGGAAACAGATACGCCTGAAGTGTTGCTCAAAGCGCCGGCGCATCAGGAAACCCGACGCCTCCTTGGTGCGCTAGAACCGTTGCCGCCGCGCCAAGCCCCCGCCAATCCTACACCTCTTATCAGGTTAAGAGATGTCAGCGTTGCGTATAAGCGTGGGCAGGTGCAAGCCCTCAAACCTGTCGACCTTGAGGTCGGAGAAGCGGAGATTGTTGGTATTCAAGGAGCATCGGGCTCCGGTAAATCTACGCTGCTGCGTCTGGTGATGGGATTGGAGGCACCAAGTAGAGGAAGCCTCTGGCGGTCTGAAGCCCTAACGCCACGGGGCGCTCTATTGCCGATATTTCAAGATCCCATTGGCAGTCTCGTCCCCCATTGGCCCGTCTGGCGATCGGTTGCGGAGCCACTATTGGCAAAGAACCAGTCCCGCCGTCCGGTTAAGGAGCGCCAAGAACGCGCGCTTGAAGCCCTGAATACGGTGGGGTTGGGAAGCATTAGTCCGGATGCGCGCCCGTCGGAGTTGTCTGTGGGGCAGTGTCAAAGGGTTGCGATCGCCCGAGCAACGATCACTCAACCGGCTCTCATTGTCGCGGACGAGCCCACGAGCGCACTTGATAGCGTTTCGATCCAACAGGTCAGTAAATTGCTGCGCCAAGCCGCGGAGAAAGGGACCGCCGTGCTGTTGGTCAGTCACGACAAAGGGTTTTTGAACCGGATGGCTGATAGGACAATATCCCTCGGAGGGTAGCGCTATGCTTTCTGTGGCTGTGAGTTTCTAGATCAGAAGCGAGGCCCAGTTTTCAATGGGAGAGGGATGGGTGACGTGAATGTTGTCTGAGAGCTTGGTAGATACTGCTGCCGTCGCCTTGTTTGTGAATATTTGCGAATTGGGCCGAATTTCTAAGGGGAAAGCACGGGGTTCTCAGGGAGTTTTGTAGGCGTTTTCAGATCTGGCGACGTTCACCTTTGCTCGAAATCTTTCGATTGAAGGGTTTCCCCTCAAAAAGCCCAGCATAAGCTTTGGTGCCATTGCGGCAAAAGCTTTAACCAACCTTCCAAACCGACAACTCAACTCTTACACTCAGTCTCTTTTCCGCATAGAAGCCTTTGCTCTTGCTGCAAGTGTTTCCTCATCTCCATCGACTTCTTCCAGGCGCTTCAGCAGGCGTCTGACGCCTGCGGGTCCCCATAGATTACCGCGACTGGTGCGCAGCCCTTCGTTATTGGCAGCATCCGCTATGGCTTGGAGTGGCGCGCTTCCAAGTGTTTGTTTGAGGCGGTCGCGTACTTCGGCAAGTTCATAAGCTTTGCGGTCCGCTGGGTCGGATTTCACCTTCCTGGAAGCACGGACTGCGTCTTGCGTATTCAGGTGACGCTCTGCCTTCGGTATCGCTTTTCGGGGAATAGGTGTCCGGACATACCTGACCGGTCTCTCAGCCAGACACAGTTGCCTCAGCAGGGTTTCAGGGAGCTCACCCAGAAGTTTGCCTGTCTTGAGATCCCTGATGTTTTCCTTGAACAACAACAACTCTTCAAGAAGTGTCACGGTGTTATCGCCAGAATAGTGGGCAAATAGTCGGCGGAAATCGTCGATGAGAACTGCGCTACTTTGTTCTCTCACACTCTCTAAAAGTTCTTGCAGTGTTGGCAGATCGGTCAGCGATTTGTAGCTGCGAGAATGGTCGTAGAATACGCGCAGCTTTTCGGCAGCTCCCAACTCATTTGCCACGCCTTGAAGATTGGCGAGTTGTTGCTTGGCTGATGGGTGCTGTTGGATAGATCCATTTGGTTTTGGACCGTGGGTGAGTAGGGCATACGCTGGTATCAACGGGTTCTCTTTATGTTGTGGCTACATAAACGGGTGGATTGGAGGTGTATCTGGCAGGCTGTTCTGCTTCAATCTAAGAAAAGTGATGTATTTCGGCAACAATTACGGAAAATATTCGGAAATCGCCCGAAGGCTTCGAGGCCGATTACTAGCACAGATCGGTCAACAACTATCCAAGGGAAAGATCCGCATGTCCAAATCATCAAAAACCGTATCTGACGCGTGCCAAAGCTGGCTGAAAACCTGCCAGCGCAATGAGCTTGAGCGCTCTACAATGAAAGCCTATCGCAGCCATGTGCGCATCCATATTGAACCGAAGATCGGTGATCTTCTGCTCGCGGAGCTGTCGCGTGGCGATATCCGGGATTTCATGGATGATCTACTTGATGGTGATGTGTCGCGTGCACAGGTGAAGAAGATCATGGTGAGCCTCAGAGCCATTTTGACCGAAGCGGTTGAACGCGAATGGGCCAGCCACAACGTTGCAACCGAAGTGAAGCTTAAGCGCAGCTCCCGCGCCGATGGCAAGCGCGTGGATGTGCCAACCAAGGCAGAGATCAGAACAATCATAGCGAAAGCGCCTGCGTCACATCGGGCCATGTTCATCACAGCTATCTTCACGGGCATGCGGATTTCTGAATTGAGGGGCCTGACATGGGGAGCGATCGATTTTGATCGGCGCGTGATCCAAGTCCGACAGAGAGCAGATGAATACTGTGAAATCGGTTTGCCGAAGAGCCGTGCCGGCACACGTGAGATCCCAATGGCCCCGACGGTCTTCGAAGAGCTTTGGGAGTGGAAGGCTAACGCGCCTGAAAGCAAGCTGGATCTGGTGTTCCCAAATTCTGTCGGCAAGGTGCAGAACTATTCAAACATCTACAACCGCGTGTTCAAACCGATGCTTGTCAAAGAGGGTATCGTTGATGACAAAGGCGAAGCCAAGTTTGACATACACGCCCTTCGCCCTGCTGCAGCTTCTCTGTTTATCGAGCAACGCTGGAACCCTAAGAAAATCCAAACACTTCTCGGCCACGCATCCATCACGATGACAATGGATGTCTACGGACATCTGTTTGAGAACGCGGAAGAGGACGTGTCAATGTTTGAGAAGTTGGATGCCGAGCTAATGGCGGCTTAGATTATGAAAATTGCGACTGATTGAACCAGACGTTGTTGAACAGGCGGACCGACTTCATTCTCCCGATAGTCATTGACAGTGGTCGGTTTTGCCTTTCACCGCGTATCAGTTGGTTCCACGGCGCTCATCATCAATAGCCGTTCGCTGGTCCGAACATAGCTAGTTGCTGCCCAAGGCTCAAATTCTCTCGACCGATTTTCAACTTTGCGATCAGCTTGCGTATTCACAATAAACCTTTCTCAATTCTCGCCGGGTAGAGGTTCCTTGTTCTCGACGAAAAACGCTCTCCTTCTTGATTGAAAGGTGTCCGTAAAACTGCGGGAACTCTAACTCCAGGATAGCCTGCTGGCTAACGTATTTGTGACGTCCTCTCACGCTGTCAAACCTTCGAGATACGCTAGAGCGTCCTGAAACTCCTTCAACATTTTCTTGCTCAATATTATCGCCTCATCTCGGGTGAGCTCTTCTACCTCATCCAAAAACAGTTCTTGCAGTGGTACACCTTGCAGGTCGTAGACCATATCCATAATGTGATCTTGGCCACATAATACCGCAGCGCGTTCTAGGAAACCCTGCTTGTCGTCAACGAACAACAGAGCCCTCGCAAATGTCTGTTCGAAATACTGGAGGCTGACACCCCATTTTGCTTCGTTGACACAGTACCGACTTGGCGCGTGGCCAAAGTACTTCACATGAATCTTGAAGTCTTCTACTTCACCGTGAAAAAGGTTCTTCAGAACGATTTCCCATACTGGAAACACATAACCAGCCTTTTTGTATAGCTCCAAAGCAGTGTAGTCTCTCGCACTTACCGCAGCTTCGACACTCTCAGGTGTCAAACCATAGCCCAAATTTCGCAGTTCTTTATGGGGATTATTGCTGGTTTCCTTTTTGAGGCTTTCAATCTCCCTACGAATTACAATAGTCTCTTTTGCAAGCTTTTCTGTGTTCCTAGCTGTTTGCCCAGTGTTAACAGCCGTTGCTTCAGCTTGAACTAAGATCTCTTTCTGAATTCCAAGGAGTTCGGCCATGCTGCTTTGCATTTGAGCAGGAATTTCGAATTTAGACGCAAGTATCCCTTTTTCCTGACCGCCGGGCGTCATTCCTTGCCAAATCCAAATCCCGCCTGACAAAGCCATCATAAACAGTGAGACTATGAACGCTGGCGTTGAAACGTTTCGCATTGTTGGCCTTAGCGACAATAAGCAAAATACAAGGGCACCCCCCAAAAATACAAACGTTGATACCATTGCAAATGGGAAGATCGGCTCAGCTAAATCCATCAGCAGCGTAACCGTGCCTCCCAAAAACGAAAATGCGGTATAGGCTTGAAAAGTATATGCTCTGATCATCGTGCTTCATGCTTAGTGTAGTTCCGGAATCTAAACTCGACGTTTTCGCGAATATTGCAGCAAAAAGTTGTTTTGAGGAGCCTTCGTTGCGGCTAAGGTAGAGGGCGGAGATGTCGCTAGTTTTGGCACAGAAAAGTGACAAGGTTGAGGGCAGTTCTAGGACATTTTCGAAGGCGCAGGTCAGTCCTTACTATGCCAGAAGGGGATGACGAAACCGATGAGAACGATGCAAATATCGCGGCGGAATAGAACGCAATACTCACGGGAGCTTAAGCCATGCGCGCCATCCTTTGTTCGAAATTTGAGGGCGCGGATGCGCTTGAGCTTGGCGAAGCGCCAGAACCGACCCCTGCAGCGGATGAAGTGCTCATCGAAGTGCATGCTGCGGCGGTGAGTTTTATGGATAAGCTGATGGCCGAAGGCGGCTATCAGCTGAAGCCAGAGCTGCCATATGTCCCGGGAACGGACGCGGCGGGCATCGTTCTTGAGGTCGGCAGTGAGGTCACGAGCTTTAAGCCGGGGGACCGGGTCGTTGGGCAAATGTGGCATGGGAGCTATGCGGAACGTGCGGTGACCAAGCATTGGAAGTGCGCCAAGGTGCCTGAAAGCGTCGATTTTACCGTCGCCTGCACGGTCTTGCACAACTACATGACCGCCTATCACGCGCTGGTCCAACGATGCACGTTGAAGCCAGGTGAGACCCTGATGGTGACCGGGGCGACCGGCGGGGTTGGGCTTGCCGCGGTTGACATGGGGCGGATGCTGGGCGCGCGCGTTCTTGCCGGGACAGGCGATGTTGCCAAGATGAGTGTCCTGCAAGATCTGGGCGCGGATGCTGTCGTCAACATGCGGGAGGGGGATCTGCGCGAACAGATCAAGGAGCTGACAGGCGGCGCGGGATTGGATGTGTGCTTTGAGATGGTTGGGGGCGACACTTTTGTAAAGCTTGCCCGATCCATGCAGTGGGGCGGACGCATCACGCCAATTGGGTTTGTGAGTGGGGACATTCCAAACCTGCCGATGAACCTGCCTCTGCTCAAAGGCTTCTCAGTTGTCGGCGTATTTGAGGGCGCCTGGGCGGAGAAATTCCCTGCCGAAGCCACGGAGGCAGCCGACAAGATCATGAGTTGGATTGCGGAAGGGGAGCTGCAGCCACTTATTGATCGCGTTTTGCCTTTGGAGCAGGCGGCTGAGGCTTTCCGGTCGCTCCAGGGCCGTGAAGTGATCGGGCGTATTGTTCTGCAAGTCTAGACGGATCAGCCCGTCGCTATGTCTAGTGGACAAGCCGCGGCACGCTATCTTGTGGAAGTTGTAGCAACCGCTGCGAGGAAGCTGCATTTTGGCATCTGATTTCAGGGTGAACGGCAACTTCCGGCAGAAGGGCTCACAAATAGATTGGCGGATGCAGCGCGACCGAAGGTGCGCGAGATCATTTATGTAGTTGCTACATAAATGAATAATTTATTGTCGGACCATTCTGGATGGATTGAAAATCCTCGTGTCGGTGGTTCGATTCCGCCCCCGGGCACCATTTAACTAATTGGACTAGTTAAATAAATCTTACTTGAAGCATTTTCGTCGTGGCCACCGCACTTGGCTTGGGTGCGGTATGGGTGGCAATTGTCGATCTTGCATAAATTCGTTCGGTAATCCCCCTAAAATTAGTGGTGTTCAAAAGTAGAATTTTCTCGGCAAGATATCTGAGGAGATTTACGATGAAGAATGGACGATACAGCGACGCACAAATCATGGGCGTGTTGAAGCAAGCAGAGAGCGGTGTGCCCGTTTCTGAGCTTTGCCGTGAACATGGGATGAGCAGTGCCAGTTTCTATAAATGGCGCGCGAAGTTTGGCGGTATGGACGCGTCATTGATGTCAGAGATGGAGGACATGGCCGAAGAGAACCGGCGCTTGAAGCGCATGTATGCTGAGATGAGCATGCAGAACGATTTGCTGAAGGAGGCTCTTGGAAAAAAGCGCTAAGGCCGTCTCGAAGGCGAGAGATGGCCATGGATGCGGTCGCGCGACACGGAGTGAGCATCTCGCTGGCCTGTCGCACGTTTCAGGTCAGCGAGACATGCTATCGCTACAGCCCGGTTTTGAGCGATGAGAACAAGGAGATTGCAGACTGGTTGGAGCGGCTGACGGCCAACAAACGCAACTGGGGCTTTGGCCTGTGCTTTTTGTATCTGCGCAATGTGCAGGGCTACGGCTGGAACCATAAGCGCGTCTATCGGATCTACTGCGAACTGGAACTGAACCTGCGGATCAAGCCCAAGAAGCGCCTTAAACGCGACAAACCAGAACCTTTGGCAGTGCCTAATGTCCCAAACGACACGTGGTCGATGGATTTTATGGCAGATCAGTTGGCAGACGGTCGGTCGATCCGGACGTTAAACGTGTTGGATGACTTTAATCGTGAAGGTCTTTGCATCGACGTGGATTTCTCATTGCCCGCCGAGCGCGTCGTGCGAAGCTTAAACCAGGTCATCGAATGGCGGGGCAAACCAGACACTATTCGAGTTGATAATGGTCCCGAATACATCAGTGGAAAGCTGATGGAGTGGGCTGAAAAACAGGGCGTTAGGCTGGAACACATCCAGCCTGGCAAGCCACAACAGAATGCATATATCGAGCGATACAACCGTACCGTTCGCGGTGAATGGCTGAACCAATACATCTTTGAAACCATCGAGGAGGCACAGGATCAGGCAACGAAATGGCTCTGGACTTACAACAACGAACGACCCAACATGGGCATCGGCGGTATCACCCCCGCCATGAAACTAAAAATGGCCGCGTGAATTCTACGACTGGACCCCATTAAAAATGGGGGGATTACCGTAGCACAGTTTTTAGGGCTGAGACTAATTTCCTTCACTTTGTTGCCTCAACGCCGCCTTGATATTATTCTCTGCTCTTTTTAGCTCTTGATGCAAACGGGGGACTATCTCAGTGCGTTCCTCTCGCCAAACTCCGTTTGGGAGATTTTGCAGCGATTGCAACTGTTCCCATAGAATAGTCAGGCCAAGGACTGCTGCTGAGCCGGAAAGCTGATGTATCTCTTCCCTATCTGACCGCGTAAGATCGTCGTGGGTGACGAGGCGCTGCAGCAAACTGTCTAGCGATATCAAGAGTTCTTTCGATGCGTCGCGAAAGCGCTCTGGTCCAAAATGGTCGAGAAATTCGTTAACTACCGTTCCATTTGCTGGGCTCTCTTTGTTCCCGATGGGCAAGTCAAAAACACCTGATAGGCACTGGTGCACAGCTGAGCGCGTGATGGGTTTGACAAGCAGGCTTGAGAAACCAGATGCCAAGATTTGTCTGTGATCTGCAGGTGACGCGTGGGCTGTGACGGCAATCGCTGGGGAAAATTTTTGCTCTTTGCGAATTTGTCGGAGTGTTTCGATACCGTCGATCCCTGGCATGCTGATGTCGAGCATGAGTACATCAAATTCGTGTTCTCTCGCCAAATCAATTGCATCATACCCATTTGAGGCTTCGACGATATGACCGCCAAAGTCAGTAAGCAACGCTCCTAAAACATCACGGTTGATCTTGTTGTCATCCACAACGAGTGCGCGAAATTTCCTTTGCAATTGTATGCCTTGGCTTGCTGGAGCTTGGGGCTTTGCAACTTCAGTCTGTGGTGCAGCAGGCAAAGGCAGGCGCATCACAAAGAGGCTACCTTCGCCCAAGATGCTGTCTGCTTCGATTTCGCCGCCCATTTGCTTGACCAAGCGCTTTGTAATCGCCAGGCCCAGCCCAGTTCCGTTCGCTGAGCGATCAAACGAAGTATCTACAGTGACAAATTCTTCAAAAATCGCTTCTAAATTTTCTGTTGCGATGCCCACACCAGTGTCAGAAACCCGCAACTCAATCATTTGGTTTTGTAAACGTTCAACCTCGATGTTAATTGAACCGTCGCGGGTAAATTTTATCGCGTTGCCAGCAAGGTTCACGATGCTCCTCTGGAGAGAGCGGCGATATCCAAACACAAATCCAATGTCTTCTGGGCGAACATTTGCGGCGATGACATTGCCGCGTGCCTGCGCGCTTGCGCTCAGGCTTTTGACACACTCATCTATTAAGGCCGACAGATCAAAAACCGATTGTTCTGTGAATGCGCTGTTCGCGGAAAGTTTTGAAAAGTCCAAGACGTCATTCACATGAGACAGAAGAAGGTCACCGGAGACTGAGATGGCATTGAGGTGCTGCTTGTTTTGTTCTGACATGTTCGACTGATCGATCAGTTCCAATGATCCCAAAATACCATTTAGCGGTGTCCGCATTTCATGGCTCATCACTGTCAACAGATTTGATTTGGCTTTTTCGCCGAGTTGCGCTTTTTCGAGTGCCTCTTGCAGCTTTTGCTCTGCTTGGATCTCTTTGGTGATGTCTCGCAAATAAGACACAAAAACCTTCTCCCCGCGCGCTTGGGAGAGGGATATCGACAACTCGACAGGGAAAATTTCTCCGGACTTTCGGAGTGCCTCTAGTCGAAGTCTGCCTGCGCCGATTACTTTCTTCTCGCCTGTTTGCAGGAAACGCCGCATGCCTTTTGTGTGGGCGTCTCGCAGGTGTTCTGGAACAATAAGTTGAACCATATCTTTGCCCAGTACTTGGCTCCTTTCGAAACCAAATACGTCTTGGGCGGCGCCATTGAATTCGATGATACGTCCAGAGGAGTCGACGATCAAAATCGCATCTAGTGAGGACGAAATCGCAGCTTCAAATCGCGTGCGTGCAATTTCGCTAGAAAGCGAAATTCGTCGGCCCTGGCGATAGAGCGCTATCAAAATCGCTAGGGCGATGAACAGCACTGCGATCAATGAAACAATACCCATCACGAGGCGCGTCAAAGTGCGGGAAAAGGTTTCACGCTGAAGCGCTTCTTGACTGGTAAAATTCTCAATTCCGGAGAGTGCAAGGCCGCGGATGTTTGGTCCGAGGTTCTCAATGTTGTGGTAGATACCCCCGAGTGCGGCGCGGAGCTCGTCATCCGTGCCGTCAATCAGGGGCGTTGTGTTGTCGAGAAAATTGGTCGCGGCGCCTAAGTGGGAGTCTATTGTGGGATCACCCCTAAACGACTGATAAAGCCTGCTTTGTTGCAAGGTTGTGATGCGACTGTAAAAGATATCAAAGCGTTTTCTGACTTCCGATACATCTCGATCTGGATCTGCAAGCACGCCTTGCACCGAGTTCTGTAATCGCAGCAACTCGACTTCGAGTTGAGACATTCGCCAGCTTACGTCATCGTTTTGCGCCGCTGACAGAACACGCATATCTGCAATCACAGAACGCCCCAATAGGCCTATCAGCCCAAGGCTTAGTGCCATAAGCGTGACTAATAAAATAAAGGGCCAACGGCCAATCATCCGTGACAGTCTTTCGCGTATAACGTGTTCCTTACCTCTTTACTCCGAAACCACTTCAATACGGTTGAGTTGCCAAATGCTACGCGAATAATATTCCTCTGTATTATACGTCGGGTTGCTTTCGAATGGGTAAACGATCCACAATGGCCCCTTGTCACGCAAGGACATTTCTTCGCCGTTTCTTAAGTAGGCAACAATTGGACCAGATGGGATTGCATCCGTCGTCGGAATAGAAACTGCGTAGTCATTTAATGCTGTCGCACGTAGCATGCCTTCGCTGGCACCCACATGTTGCATTAAACTGTGTAGCGAAACGCCTACGAAGGTCTGTTGTCCCTCAGTCCAGATTGTGTTTGTTTGAAAGCTTTCTTGAGGCAGCTCACGCAGGTCCTCTGCGCTAAAACTCCACTGGCTTGGTGTCGGCGATCCTTTGATGTCACCGGAAACGGTCAGTATTGTTTCAGCAGCGCTCGTTGTAGCAAAACAAAGCGACATGACGCTTGCGATACAAAATAATCTTGCAAGTGGCACGGGTTCATCTCCTTTAGACATTTTCAAAATTTGTGCTTGGGATGTGTGTGCCACGCTTTTGAAGTTGCTGGCTGGTGCAAAGGGCGCGCGTTGTAACCTTTAGGATAGAGAGGGCCGACTTTCGCGACTCTGACCCTACGTTAGCTTGTCTCGATAAGCAAAATCTCATCAGGATCTACTGAAGTCAGACCGATGGGTCAGATGATTGAAAGTAAGGAGACAGTGATGCGACAGCTGAGTTTGAAAGGTGGGGGAGAGTTTACTAGCGCTGCGTATACCTCCGGGTTAGTGTCATCTCAGGCCAATCGTATAAGGCGTACAATTTCGATGCGAATATTGCTTGCAGATGATCATGGGATGGTTCGCGAAACCATTTCTGCATATCTTACGACTGAAGGGCGCGCTGCCGTTGTAGCAGTGTCTGATTATTTTGAGGCCATGAAGGCGCTGGAGCAGAAGGGGACCTTTGATCTCGTTTTGCTGGATTTCAGCATGCCGGGCATGAACGGGCTGCAGGGATTGACCGATGCTTTGGCCAAATACCCGGAACAGCCCATTGCGATTGTCAGCGGCACCGCACCCAATAAGGTGGCTCAGGAGGCGCTGGATGCGGGAGCGATCGGTTTTTTGCCTAAAACCATGGGGGCCAAATCGTTGGTGAACGCCGTGCGATTCATGATCGCAGGAGAGAGTTTTGTGCCGCCCAGCGTTATGGCAGGAGGCGAAGCGGCAGAAGAAACGGCCTTTACCAAGCAGTTCAGCCAACGCGAAAAAGAAGTGCTGACGGGCCTTTGCAAAGGCCATTCCAACAAGGAAATTGCGCGAGACCTGGATCTTCAGGAGGTCACGATCAAGCTGCATGTGCGTACCCTTTGCAAAAAACTGAATGCGAAGAACCGCACACAGGCGGCGCTGATTGCGAAAGAGGCGGGCTTTGAGTAGGGGCTTGCGCCCCCAAGCCCACCTCTAAGAGCCTGTCTGTCAGAACAGGATGGTGTCATAAAGATCGCCAACATCTGCGGCCGAGCCTTCCAGCACCAGCGTGGTGCTGTTTGACAGGGAGATCTGCAGATCATCGCCGGAGTTTGTGACATGCGTGGCGAACCATTGCAGATGTTCCGCGTCACTTGCGCCCAACTCCAGGCGGCGGAAGTCCAGACGGTCACCTCCATCTGTTTCGAAGTCCAGAATGCGGTCGGTGCTGCCGTCCAGATCATCGCTGCGGAAGATGAAGCGGTCAGCGCCGCTGCCGCCTGAGGCGAGGTCTGCGCCAGCCCCGAGGTAGAGCCGGTCGCCGCCTGCGCCGCCGTCCAGAGTGTCATTGCCTGACGCGCCGCTGAGATAATCGCGATCATCGCCGCCATTGAGCACGTCGTTGCCGCTGTCGCCGCGCAGGCTGTCGCGCCCCAAACCGCCTGTGAGCACATCGTCGTTCACACCGCCACGCAGATCGTCACTGCCTGCGCCGCCATCAAGCTGGTCGTTGCCGGAACCACCCCGGAGGATGTCTGCGCCATCCTCGCCGTCGAGCGTGTCATCACCTGATCCGCCCACAAGACTGTCCTCGGCTGCGCCGCCTGAGAGTGCATCATGGCCGCTGCCGCCTTCGAGCGTGTCGGCGTCTGCGCCGCCGTCGAGGATATCATCGCCGGACCCGCCGCGCAGAAGATCAGCGCCTGCGCCACCTTCGAGCGCGTCGTCGCCCGAGCCGCCATCTAGGGTATCCGCTCCGGTGCCGCCCTCCAGCGTGTCGTCTTGGCCGCCGCCTGACAACACATCGTCGCCAGTGCCGCCATAGAGGGCGTCTGAGCCGGAGCCGCCATACAAGACATCATTGGCTGCGCCGCCATCCAGCGTGTCGTGGCCAGCGGAGCCTTCCAATGTGTCGTCTCCGGCACCGCCAAGCAGCAGGTCGTCGTCCTCTGGCAGGAGGCTTCCAAATTGATCATAGCGCAATCCATCGACGTAGTGGGAAACGATGTTGCTTTCATAGTTGGGACCCGCCCCGCCGTGCAGATAATCACTACCATCTTCGCCACGTAGTTCGTCTCCGGCGCTGCCGCCGATAAGGGCGTCGGTGCCGATGCCGCCGCTGATGGTGTCATGCCCCGCATTCCCGGAGAGATGGTCATCATAAGTCAACGCGCCCTCGGTGGTGGCCACAAGCTCCAGATCGCGCAGGAGCACGGAGGAGCTGAGATCCACCTCAGCAAAGGGGCTTTCTGCGGTCGGGTCCGCGGCGCCGTCGTTGGAATAAGACCGGGGCGCATTGGTGATCAGGTGCAAGGCCGCTTCGCCGGTGTCGGGAGCGATGATGACCTGATAGATGCCGCCGGAGCTGCGGGTGCTGTTGTTCATATCGTGATCGCCGGAGTTGCCGCCCACATAGAGCGTGCCATCGGCATCCACGATCGCAGCGCCAAATGTTATGGCCGGTGCGCCAGCAAGGGTCTGGCCATCCACCACGGTTGATGTGACTGGAACGGTGGAGAAGGTGGGCTCACCAGAAGAGATGTCCACGACCAGAAGGATGGTGTCGTGACCCTCCCCCGGTGGGCGGGCCACACCGTAGAATTTCTGGCTGCCGGCATCGTAGGCCACATCATAGACACGATGCTGCACCAGAGAGCGGGGCAGGTGGTGTACGGTGACCTCGGGGTTGCCGTTTTCGTCAAATGTATCGACGTCGATCACGGCGATGCGGTCCATACTGGATTCAAACGACCAGAGATTGCCCTGATCATCAAAATCCCCTGTCCAGGAGCGGTAAGGCGTTTCACCGATCCGGTAGCTGTGGCCTTCGGCATCGAGCATGATCAGGTCAGAGCGCTGAACCGCATTGCCAAGGCTGTCGACACCGTTGCTGACGGCAATCGCATAGAGCAGATCGTCTTCGGCGTTGTAGCCCATGGAGTTCACATTGACCGTACCTGCGGCGCCTGCGATCTCATAGCTTTGGGTTTCCACGTCAAAGACGTGCAGCGTGCCGTTGAGCACCTGATAGAGATTGGATTGGCCATCCGCAAACGCCGCGACGGTGACGGTTTGCCCGCCGATCTCCATCTCTTTATCATAGTGAAACGCAGGGCCGGAGGTGTCTATGACCGGGCCTTGGCCCTCGCCCTGAACCGAGCGGATGGTGATTTCAGGCGCATTGCTTTGCGCGGTGAAGGTGGCCTCGAAAGTGGAGAAAGCCCCGCTTTCTGAAGAGAAGTCGCCGACCACCACACCGTCGACGAGAACCTCGATTGAGGCGTTGGTCAGACCGGCGGAGAAGTTGGCCGCAAGATCAAAGCTCAACCGGTAGACGCCGTTTTCTGCCAGGGAGAGGCTTTGGCTCATGGATTGGTGACCGCCATCCAAGTCGATGATGGTCCAGTTGCCGCTGTTGGCATAATCCTGAAAGCCGGAGGCGCCAGAGGTGCCAGACAGCAGGTTTTCCTGAGCGTGATCGCCGTGGATGACATCGTTTCCAGCAGAGCCGGTGAGCGTGTCATCCCCATCCAGCCCGACCATGAGGTCGCTGGCTTGCGTGCCATCAAAGGCGTCGGACAGAATTGTCCCGATGAGTGTGTTTTCTGTTGAATCAGGCATAGCCGTTCCTTTCCTGTTTCTCGGAGGCGTGCGGGCTTACCAGCCGATGCCGTTTACGGCGATGTTGCGGGGAGCGGTGTCAAAGAGGCGCACCACGTCGATCACCTCGATATCCGGGTGGCGGGTGACGGCCTCGCGATAGGTGTCGCTGGCGTGGCAGACGATCACTGCATCCACTGAACGCATCAGGTGGTCGATGTCGTCACACAGCATGTCTTTGAGCTGTGCCGAAAGGGTCGCGAGACCCTGGCTGCCATGTTTGGTGTAGCTTGCGAGGCCCTCCAGCGGGGTGTCTTTGGTGACGGCGGCGTCATGGGCCAGCAGCTCTACGCCTTGGGATTGCAAAGTGGCCATGGCTTCAAGGATCGGGCTTTCGCGCAGATCGTCGGTGCCCGGCTTAAACGCAAGACCGAGGACGCCGACGCGCCGGGCACCTGTGGCCAAGGCCATTTCGACTGCGCGGTTGATCTGTTCCGCGTTGGAGCTTTCCAGATTGCCGATCATCGGCAGCGACACACCGTACTTTTGTGCCACATATTGCACCGCGCGCACCTCTTTGGGCAGGCAGGAACCGCCATAGGCAAAGCCGGGTTTGAGGTAGTAGGAGGACAGGTTGAGTTTCTGGTCCTGAGTGAAAATGTCCATCACGGCGTGGCTGTCCACACCCAGCGGTTTGCACAGACGCCCGACCTCATTGGCAAAGCAGACCTTGGTGGCGTGCCAGACGTTGTCGACATATTTGATCGTCTCCGCCACTTCGATGGTGGTGAGGATCGGATTGTCATCCACGGGTAGGTAGATACGGCGCATGATTTCCGCGGTGGCGAAATCGGTGGTGCCGATCACGGTTTTGGGCGGGTGATGGAAATCAGAGATTGCCACGCCTTCGCGCAGGAATTCTGGGTTGAAGCAGATACCAAAATCGCGGCCCGCTACTTTGCCAGAGACCTCCTCCAGAATTGGGGTCATCACCGACATGGTGGTGCCTGGCGGGATTGAGCAGCGCATGGCAAAGACGTGAAACCCTTCTTTGTCGCGCAGCCCTTCGCCCATCGCGCGAGAGGCGGCCCGGATGTAGGTGTCATCACAGCCGCCATCGGCAGCGGTTGGCGTGCCAACGGATACAAAAGTCACATCCGTCTCGCGCACAGCAGCGGTGAGATCGTCGGTTGCAGAGATCAGCCCGTCTTTGACCCCCTGAGTGAGGGTTTCGCTCAGATCCGCCTCATGAATCGGGCTTTGGCCGCGGCCGATTTGAGCGACTTTGCCAAGATCGAGATCAACGCCGATAACACGGTGACCAAGCGCGGCAAGGCAGGCGGTTGATACCGCGCCGACGTAGCCAAGGCCGACAATACTAATGCTGGCTTTGCGGCTTGGGATAGCGGATACGAGTTCGGCAGGCTGGTTTGAAAAATCGCGATGTTGCATAAATATGATCTCCTATTTGAGATCAGCCTAGATCGCTGTTCAGTCCGTTGTTGGCGGCGATAGGTCAGTCCAAAATGGCTTTTGGTAACATGCCTATCCTTTTGATAAAATTGTACATATTGGAGAAAAGCAAAACCTGCATGACGGGTCATGCAGGTTTGCCACGTGGCGCATTTGGGTAGGCGCTGTTGATGCCCACGAAGTGTTTCTAAGGCTATAGTAAGTTGGCTGGACGCCATCACGCTCTTAAGGATAGCGCAGAGCTCAAAACGGCAATTCGATCAGTCCGACGTATATCATCAGCAGTGTCAAGAAGCCCGTGACAGCAGTCACCAGTTGAAATTTGGCAAAGCCGTTACGCAGCTTCTCCAGAAGGCCGTCGCCATCGCCGGCGCTTTGATTACCTCGATTGGACCATTTCTGTTTGGAGAGATGAAAGATCATGTAGATCTTGACCGACGCATTGATGACCTGGTTCAGATAAAGAATAAAGGGCCAGGTCATGTCGGCACGGCGGCTGTAGCCAAACAGGAACATGCAGAGCACGACGCGGGAGAAGATCACCCAGATCAGGCAGTTCCATATGTAGCCTGGGGCCACGATGCTGCCGAGCACCGCCATGAACGGGCTCACCATCATGGTCCACATGGCGATGCGCTGATCGACCACGCACCACCAGATGAAAAACGGCATCCGGCGCGGGCCAAGCGCGATGGCGCGGCTGCCGTTGCGCAGCATATTGCCGGACCAGCGGCGGAAGTTCTGCACCATGCGCAGCAGGCCGTTTTCTTTGATGACTTCAATGGTGTAGACCGTCGCATCCGGCACATAGGTCATCTTGGCGCCCACGCTGAGCAAGCGGTACCAGGTGGATTTGTCATCGCCTGACAGGAAGCGGAAGCGCCCCCAAAGCCAGTGATTGAGGTGATCTGCCTCAATAGTGCGGATGAACTTCGGATCGACAATGTGGCGGGCGCGAAAAACGCTCATCCGGCCGGTGAGGGTGAGCACCCGATTGGACAGGGCGTGACTCTGCATGGCGAGGCGGCGCTGGGCAAAACGCATGTCGAGCCATTTGGCGATCCATGTAGGGCCGTAGCAGATCACCTCTTCATCGGTGGTAAGCGCCTGAAGCTCCGGATCATAGGCAAACATCGACAGGGTTTTCTTGAGCACGTCCTGCCCGTAAAGCGCGTCTCCATCCATAAAGATGACCATATCGTCTGGATCAGCCCCGGCCCGTGAAATAGCGCGCAGGATCAGCCCGATCGCCATACGCTTGCCCGGTTGGTTTTGTCGGATAAACACCAGTTCCGCCAGATCATCGGGGATGTCCTGTGCATAGGTGTCTACGAACTGACGGATGATGTTTTCATCATAGGCGCTGCCGGTGCCGATGTAGAGCGTGGTGGGGATGCGCTCGCGTTTGATCTGGCCAAGGATGGAGCCGATCACCCGTTTGGTGATCGAAGGTTCCTCGTAGTAGGTGGTCATCTGGATGTGCAGGCGCTTGGGGCGCCAGCCTTCCTGCCAAAGCGCGTCGGCGCGGGCGCGTATGTGGGGCCACTTCAGGCGGGCGTAGATCATGGCGCGCACAGAATGGGTGAACCACCAGCCAAAGCGCCATAGTCCCAAAGCGCCGAGGATCACGGTGATGTGCAAAGCGTTGGGATCGACAAAGCGGTTGGGGACATTCACCAGCAGCCAGAGCAGGGCTGCGATCACTGCCATGAGTGCAAGGATGTTGGGCAGGGTCCAGCGCGCCCAATAGGGTTTGATCGGGGTCTGCAGATCACGCAGCTTGAGGGTCAGATCCTTGTCAAAGGCGAACTCGGACAACTCACTCATCGCGGTTCACCAGAGATTGAATGCGGGCAATCATGCGTTGGCCAACCGCGCGGCGGGTCTGGATATTGACCGGCGCGTCGCGGCGCAGCAGGGATTTGGTCTGCGCTGGAGTGATGTCTTGGGGGGTGACGGTGACGATGATGCCAAATTCGCCGGGGCGGCGGGGATCGGCGCCCGCCCGCACATCGGTGACGGTGCCGGCGATGGTGGTTTTCTGGCCAAGGCTGTTGACGCCGATATGCGCCTCCATCCCGATGAAGATGGCCTCGGAATACCGCTCGGAGACCCAGCCCATGGCCACGCGGGGTGTGTCGGACTCAAAGACAACTGCGAGATCATCGTGGCGGTAGGGCTGCCCCTTGCGCACCATAACCTCGTGCACCACCCCATCTGAGGGCGCGCGTACGTGGCTCATGGAGATCGCCGATTTGTTGGCGTCGCGGGTGGCGCGCAGGCGGCGCACCTTGGCGTTGTGCTCGAGTTCCAGCTCTTGGAGTTTGTCCAGCGCAAAGGCAAAAGGGTCAAAGGCTGTGGCAGCTTCTGGATCATGCGTTTGAATATCGAGCCAACGCTTCCAGAGGGCGTCAAAGCCACGATCTCCGATGAACTGCGCATAGATCTGAGCCGCTAGCGCACCCCGCACCTGAAGGGGCTGTGTTTCATCTAAGGCTTCCAGCATGGCGCGGGCCTCAATGACGCGGTCGAGCTCCTTCTCCGCAAGGCTCAGGCGGGCGCGGGTCTGGGACAGCTCCGCCTGTGCGGCCGGATCGCGCAGGCGCACCATGACCTCGCCTGCCTCAACCCGCTGGCCGGGGACCACGTGGACGGATTTCACAAACCCTTCACTGGCGGGGAGATCTTCGGCGATGGGCGCGACGACGCGGCCGTGCTGGATATTGATGCGGGTGAGGCCATTGAAAAGCGCAGAGCCAAGTACGGTGGCGATGAGGGCTGCCAGCAGCAGGTATATCACCACATGGATCACCGCACGCACAGAGCCGGGCATCTTGGATTGCTGGTTGGTGGACTTCTCTTCTTCGGTTTCTCCCATGGGCACAAGATCAACAGGTGTATCAAGGCTCATGATCACGTCTTCGCTGCTGGCCATGCGGCCGGACAGGATGGAGCGATAAAACAGCGCCAGCGTTTCGCGCTGACGCCCGCTGAGGCCTTCAAAGGACACTGTGCCGTCGGCATCCGGTGCCGTCAGGCGCACCTCAAAGCGGACATCAACCCCTTGAAAAGGCACGCTGAGGGTGCCGGATTGCGGGGGCGATCCTGCGTCCTCGGGCCAGTCAAAGCCAGCCAGAGACCACGCCTCAATGCGGATTTGGTCGCCGTCTGGCGTGTCCAAAAACAGCGGGGCGTGCACCTTCCAGCTGAGCTGGGCGCTGGGGTTTTCATGGCGGATTTGCACGGGCACTCTCACAGGTTGAATGCCCAGAAGGTAGCTGGCGGATTGCGCCAGCGCGCACCGCGCTCAGGTATGGTTGGGGTGGCAAAAGGCAGCGCGACTATACGCAGGTATAGGCCCGCTCACTTTGGTTGCGACAAAGTCGGGTGTTGCGGCTCAGCGGGACAGTCCGGCGTGGGTGTTGAGGAAGAACTGCGAGAAAATCGGGCCGCTGGCGGCGCCAATCTCGCGTGCGTCCTGACCCACCACGGCCTCTTCGATGCGCGGCACGATCAGGCCGCGAGTGTCCTGATTGACCAGATAGCGTCGGACCCGCTCCACCAGCTCTTGGCGGACATCGGCGGGAAAAGCGCCGTCGATCAGAATGGCCTCAAAATCGACCACGGAGCAGACCGACAGCGCAGCCTTGGCCAGCTCCTGCGCGGTCTGACCCAGCCACGGGTCGACATAGCGGCTGAGTACCGACCAGTCTTGCGGCTGGCTCCAGAGCATGTCGGGGTTCAGACCGGCCTCGATCAGTCGCGTTTCCAGCAGGTGGATGGAGGCCACATCTATGAGCTGGCGGCTTTCGCCCATAGGGCCTGTGGCGCGCATGGAGCCAAGTGCGCCTGCATTGCCCTGATTGCCTTCAAACACACTGTCATTCATCACGATGCCGCCGCCAACAAAGGAGCCAACAAAGAAATAGGCATAGTCGCGGAACTCTTTGCCACGGCCATAAAGATGCTCGGCGCGGCAGGCTGCGGTGGCGTCATTGCCAACAAAGATGGGCAGGTCGCTGAAGCGGGCCACCTCTTCGGCAAAATCAATGTCTTTCCAGAGTTTGAACTGCTCTGCGGCGGGGCCTGCCAGATCGCTCCAGCGCCAGAGCTCAAAAGGGGCGGCGACGCCGATGCCGCAGATGCGCGCGACCTCCTCGGCGCTGAGGGCGGTGAGCAATGTCTCAAGGCTGTCGTGCAGGAAGGAGAAGACATCTGCGGGCAGCGGGTAGTCGTAGGTGGTGTGCTCTGAAGCGCGCACATTGCCTGCAAAATCCAGCAGCAAGAGATCCGCAGTCCGGCGGCCGATCTTCAATCCCAGCGCCAAGACGCCGTCGGGGTTGAGGTGCATGGGAATGGAGGGCTTGCCCACCTTGCCGCGCGTGGGTTCGCCGCGCTGAAGCAGGCCGTCGCTTTCCAGTTTGCGCAGCATGGTGGAGATCGCCGGTGGCGTCAGCCCCATGCGTTTGGCGAGGTCGATGCCGGGCAGGGCGCCCTGTCGCTGCAGGATGGACATCAGAAGGCGTTCATTGTGGTTGCGGACGCGCCGTTGATTCACGCCGCCGCTGAGTGCTCTGATTTTTCCGCCATCCATATGGCTGACCATAAAAGGCTCCTCCTGGCTTTGGAAGATAGGGCGCTTCGATTATTTAATAAAGTTAATTTATTTATTGACAGCTCTTGGGGAATCGCCGTTACCTATGGGGGCATCCTGCGTCACGAATTAGAGGCAGGCCTGGAGCTGGAGGGAGCCAGATCCAAATATTGCGAACCTTGGGAGGACATTATGAAAAAGCTACTTGCGACATCGGCCCTTGTTTTGGCCGGAATGACGGTCAGTGCGGCGGCGGATGTGAGCGCGTGCCTGATCACCAAAACAGACACCAATCCGTTCTTTGTGAAGATGCGCGAAGGCGCGACGGCAAAGGCCGAAGAGCTGGGCATCACGCTCAACAGCTATGCTGGTAAGGTGGATGGTGATCACGAAACTCAGGTAGCGGCGATTGAGACCTGCATTGCCAATGGCGCGAAAGGTATTTTGCTGACCGCCTCTGACACCAGCTCGATTGTGCCAGCGGTGCAGCAGGCGCGGGATGCGGGCCTTTTGGTGATTGCACTCGACACGCCGCTGGAGCCGATTGACTCTGCGGATATGACCTTTGCCACTGACAATTTCCTGGCTGGAGAGCTGATCGGCAAATGGGCGGCAGCGGCGCTCGGCGCTGAGGCGGCCAACGCAAAGATTGCGATGCTCGATCTGGCGGTGAGCCAGCCCACTGTGGGTGTTTTGCGCGATCAGGGCTTCCTGAAAGGCTTTGGCATTGAGCTGGGCGACCCCGGCAAATGGGGCGATGAGACCGATCCGCGCATCGTGGGCAATGACATCACCGCTGGCAACGAGGAAGGTGGCCGCCGCGCCATGGAGAACCTGCTGGCCAAAGATCCGATGATCAATGTGGTCTATACCATCAACGAGCCTGCCGCTGCTGGTGCCTATGAAGCGCTGAAGGCCATTGGCCGTGAAAATGACGTGCTGATTGTGTCTGTGGATGGTGGCTGCCCAGGTGTGGACAACGTCAAGGATGGCGTTATTGGCGCAACTTCGCAGCAATATCCGCTGTTGATGGCGTCCAAAGGCATTGAGGCGATTGCCGCCTGGGCCAAGGACGGCACCAAGCCGCAGGCCTCTGACGGCAAGGAATTCTTTGACACTGGCGTATCGCTTGTGACCGATCAGCCGGTTGATGGCGTGGACAGCATCGACACCGCCAAAGGCACCGAGCTTTGCTGGGGCTGATCGCGGTCTAGTCGTGTTAACCTGACGTGAGAGGGTGGGGGCAGCCTCACCCTTTTGCATAAGCTCAGACAGAATGCCGGGGGAGGGCTCACATGTCTCAGTCGGAGAATTATGAGGCTGTGGTGACAGACTCAGCGTCCGAAGTTGCTCATTTTGACGAGGGCAAAAAGGGGATTGTCGGGCGGTTTCACCACGCCTTGCACACCACACCGGCGCTGGTGCCGCTGATCGTTCTGGTCGGGGCGGTGGTGATTTTTGGCCTGCTGCTGGGCAGCCGGTTTTTCTCACCCTTCGCGCTTACCCTGATTTTGCAACAGGTGCAGATCGTCGGCATTGTAGCGGCGGCCCAAAGTCTGGTGATCCTGACCGCAGGTATCGACCTGAGTGTCGGGGCTATTGCGGTGATTTCCTCGGTGGTGATGGGGCAATTCACATTCCGCTACGGCCTGCCGCCTGCGGTGGCGGTGGCCTTCGGGCTGGCCTTTGGCACCGCGATTGGTGCGCTTAATGGCTGGCTTGTGGCGCGTATGAAGCTGCCGCCGTTTATTGTGACGCTGGGCATGTGGCAGATCGTTCTGGCGGCGAATTTCCTCTATTCGGCCAATGAAACCATCCGATCACAGGACATCGCCGCAGAGGCGCCTTTGTTGCAGCTCTTGGGGGCGAAATTCAAATTGGGCGGGGCCGTGTTTACGCTGGGCGTGGTCTTCATGGTGCTTCTGGTTGTCGTACTGGCCTATGTGCTGAAACACACGGCCTGGGGCAGGCATGTCTATGCGGTGGGCGATGACCCGGAGGCGGCGGAGCTGTCGGGCGTGAATGTGAAGGGCGTGCTGATCTCTGTCTATGCGCTGGCCGGGTTGATCTGTGCCTTTGCGGGCTGGGCGCTGATCGGGCGGATTGGCTCTGTCTCGCCGACATCGGGACAGCTTCTGAACATCGAGAGCATCACTGCGGTGGTGATCGGGGGCATCTCGCTATTTGGCGGGCGTGGCTCCATTCTGGGCACATTCTTTGGCGCGCTGATTGTAGGGGTTTTCACGCTGGGGCTGCGTTTGGCCGGAGCGGATGCACAATGGACCTTCCTGCTTATCGGCGCACTCATCATCGGCGCGGTGGCCGTGGATCAGTGGATTAGAAAGGTGGCGGCATAATGGAACCGATTTTGAAAGGCCGCGGGCTGGTCAAACGCTATGGCCGTGTGACGGCGCTGGATCATTGTGATTTTGACCTGATGCCGGGCGAAATTCTCGCGGTGATTGGCGACAACGGCGCTGGGAAAAGCTCGCTGATCAAAGCGGTCTCCGGTGCTGTGATCCCCGATGAGGGCACCGTGACGCTGGAGGGCAAAGAGGTGCGCTTTGCCTCCCCCATTGAGGCGCGAGAGGCGGGGATTGAGACGGTTTATCAAACCCTTGCCATGTCTCCAGCGCTGTCGATAGCCGACAATATGTTCATGGGGCGCGAACTGCGCAAACCCGGCTTTCGCGGCAAATGGATGCGGCAGCTCGACCGGCCCGCCATGGAGAAATTTGCCCGCGACAAGCTGAGCGAGCTGGGGCTGATGACCATTCAGAACATAAATCAGGCGGTGGAAACCCTCTCCGGCGGCCAGCGGCAAGGTGTCGCCGTGGCACGCGCGGCGGCGTTTGGCTCCAAGGTGATCATTCTGGATGAGCCCACTGCGGCGCTGGGCGTGAAAGAGAGCCGGAAAGTGCTGGAGTTGATACAGGATGTGAAAGCGCGGGGCATTCCGATCATCCTGATCAGTCACAACATGCCGCATGTGTTTGAGGTGGCCGATCGCATCCATGTGCACCGTTTGGGCAAGCGACTTTGCGTGATCGATCCAAAGGATTACACCATGTCAGATGCGGTGGCCTTTATGACGGGGGCGAAGGCTGCGCCATCGGAGGCGGCGTGAGCCGCGTGGTGCGGGATCTGGACGCGCTGATTGCGGCCATAGCGGCCACGTCACGCAAAGGTGTGCGCCGGATTGTGGCGGTGGCGGGCGCCCCGGCGAGCGGGAAATCCACGCTGGCAGAAGAGATTGCTGCGCGATTGAGTGCTGTCGGATCAGCGGCGCAAGTTGTGCCGATGGACGGGTTTCACATGGACAATCAAGATCTTGTGGACCTAGGGCTTCTGGCGCGAAAGGGCGCGCCAAATACCTTTGATGCCGAAGGGTTTGTGGCCTTGGCGGGCCAGTTGTCTCAAGGCGGGGTGCTGGCCTACCCGACCTTTGATCGTGCCCGCGACGTAACGATTCCGGGCGGCGGCTCAGTGTCGGCGGATTGCGATACGGTGGTGGTTGAAGGCAATTACCTGCTGTTTGACGCGCCGGTCTGGCGGGCGCTGTCAGACATTTGGGATGTATCGGTTTTTCTGTCGATGCCAGAGGAAGAGCTGCGTCGGCGTCTGGTGGAGCGGTGGCTGACCCACGGGCTGTCGCAGGAGCAGGCGGAGCAGCGCGCAGAGGAAAACGATTTAGAAAATGCGCAGCTTGTGCAATCAAAGCGCCTGCCTAGCGACATTGTCTTAGTAAACAAAGATTCTCAAAGGCTATAGCAACCAGTGAATGTTGTTCGCTTTGGTGGGATTCGCCTAACTCGGCGTAGACTGGTGTGTTTTAGACCCTTCGTAGGGAGTAAGGTTTTTGTAGTCTCACAGATGCATCAACGACTGTAGGCTTTGACTATGCGGAAGGCGTCTTTGGGTCGTTGCTTTCGTTTTTCTTCTTTTTGTCCTGATCGTAGTGCCACTTGATCGCAAAAAACATGCCGATCCCGAAGACAACGAGTTTGAATGACAAAAAAACAATTGGAAATAGGTCTGACCAATGGCCCATGGTGTGTTCCTTTTTTGCACGTCCTAGATTGAGGAGCGCTATCCCACAACCGGAAAGCGCGACAGCCACCAAAGTGACGCAGGTCAGGAAAAATCGCGCTGTGTCTATCGGGGGCTCACACGTGTCGCACTGGTGCGTTCGTCTTGCCTGCCATTCACAAGTAAGTCGGCACGGTGCGCCCAGATGGTGTGCTGATAATATAGCGGGATGCCAGGTAGATCGTTTACGGCAATCCCCATGGCCGCGCCGAGGAATGTTCTTGCGCGCAAGGCATTTGTTTCAACGGCCCACGCGCCAATAGCGGCGTCAAACTGATCATTTCGATAGTTAGAATAATTGGCCGAACCTAGTCCGAGTTTTTTGTTGGGGGACGCAAAGGCAAAAGAGATCATTTGCGCCGCCCCTTGCGGATGCCCCCAGCCATACAGAAAAAAGCCTAGGTCTCCTGCGCGCCGCTTTCTGGAGAAATCTGGCCAGTTTTCTGACTTGATATGGATTTTTATACCTATGCGCGACAGATATTGCGCCACGGCTTGCGCCACTCGATCCCAATTCGCATACCGATCAGCGGGCACATAAAAATCAATCTCAAAACCTCCCGGGTAACCTGCCTCCGATAACAGTGCGATCGCTTTTTCCCGGCTATAGGGCAATTCCGGCATGTTTGGCGCATCCGCGCGATAACGCGGGGCAAATTGATTTGCCACGGTAGCCTCGCCTAAGAAGAGATTGTCAGTGATTGCTTTCCTGTCGATTGCCATGGACATAGCCTGTCTTACACGTATGTCCGCGAGCGGTGCGTTTCCTCCGCTGGCGCGAACGCCTTTGGCGCCATCCTCGCTAACGTCCAAAACTAAAAATATAGACCGCCAAGAGGGCACCGATGTGTAGGTGAGCCGCTCGCTTGAGGAGAGAAGAGGCAAGTGCTCAGTTTTAGGATTTTCAATCACATCGAAGTTGCCTGCAATTAGCCCGGCGAGGCGATCACCGGCGTCGGTTACCGTCCTGATTTGAACAGTATCCCAGACGGGTTTGGCGCCCCAGTAGTTGTCATTTTTCGAAAGATCAGCTTCGCCCGTCCTCGCAAATCTGTCGAGTTTGTAAGGTCCGGTTCCAATTGCAGCGCTGCCAGTTTCGAAATCTTGACGGCTTGGATAGTTTAAACCGCCGCAGTCGCCATGCTCATCATATGCAATTGTCTCTGATTGGAGCTTTGCTTGCTCTGATGACAGGATCGAAAGAAACTTCATTTTCTGTATCCACAGCGGGTATGGCGCTTTAAATTCGAAGCGAACTGTAAGGTCGTCCATCGCGATTATGTCATCGATTGGGCCCATTGAATTGGTCAGGAGATTGCGCCGGCCATCGACATGCCGCATCATGCGACATGCTGAGTAGATAACGTCTCTGGACGTAAACGGTGCACCGTTGTGGAAGAATACATCTCCTCTCAATTTGACTTCCAGGGAAACAGGGCTAATCCAACGCCAGCTACGCGCAAGCAACGGGCCATCATCAGATGCAACCAAAGCTTCGAACACATGTTCCTTCAATGAAGCCGTTGGCGTCCCGCCAAAGGGATGGGGGTCTATGGAGCGGGGCGCAGATGAGAATGCGATCCTGAGCGTCTCAGCGCGCGCGTCTTGAGAGAACAAAATCACAAATAGAAATGTGATCGCAGCCAGTACTGTTTTCATGGCGGTGCTCTCAACCGGGTTTCTGGGACTAAGAATTCTGCGTTGGTGGGTTTGCTTTTTCAATACTGAACAGCGCCAATCAGAATTCAACTTTAATTGGATTGCTCCATTCCCCACTGTCTGAAATCCAAGTACATCGCGGTTTTCTGAAAATGGCAAGGAGACTTCCACCAACTGAGCCCAGAAATTCATGGTAGTACATTTGTGATGAGAGCCAATTTCCCACAAATGTCATGCTGTAAGTGAAAAAAAGCCGCCGCAGAGTTTCTCTGCAGCGGCTTTCGAATTCAGAACGTTTCGCTTGTTAGAGGTTTGGGTAGAGTGGGAAGCGTGCGCAGAGCTCTGCCACTTTGGCTTTCACAGTCGCTTCCACTTCGCCGTTGCCCTCTTCGCCATTGGCGGCCAGACCGTCGACCACTTCCACAATCATGTCAGCAATCGCGCGGAACTCTTCCTCGCCAAAGCCGCGTGTTGTGCCGGCCGGAGTGCCCAGACGGATGCCGGAGGTGACCATTGGCTTTTCAGGGTCAAACGGGATGCCGTTTTTGTTGCAGGTGATGTGCGCGCGGCCGAGAGCTTTCTCGGTGGCGTTGCCTTTCACACCTTTGGGGCGCAGGTCGACAAGCATCACGTGGGTGTCGGTGCCGCCGGTGACGATGTCCAGACCACCTTTGACTAGCTGATCCGCCAGCGCCACAGCGTTGGTGCGAACCTGCTGCTGGTAGGCTTTGAACTCAGGGCGCAGCGCTTCGCCAAAGGCAGCGGCTTTGCCTGCGATCACATGCATCAGCGGGCCGCCCTGAATGCCTGGGAAGATCGCGGAGTTGACCTTCTTGGCGATCGCCTCATCGTTGGTCACGATCATGCCGCCGCGTGGGCCGCGCAGGGTTTTGTGGGTCGTGGTGGTCGCCACATCCGCATAAGGGAATGGGGATGGGTGCTCGCCTGCGGCCACGAGGCCAGCAAAGTGCGCCATGTCGACCATCAGGTATGCGCCAACAGAGTCTGCGATTTCACGGAACTTCGCGAAGTCGATCTGACGCGGGATGGCGGAACCACCTGCGATGATCAGCTTTGGCTTGTGCTCGTTGGCCAGCTCCTGAACCTGATCGTAGTCCAGCAGGCTATCCTGCTTGCGCACGCCGTACTGAACCGCTTTGAACCATTTGCCGGACTGGTTTGGTTTTGCGCCGTGGGTCAGGTGTCCACCTGCGTCGAGAGACATGCCGAGGATGGTGTCGCCAGGCTGGAGCAGTGCGGTGAACACACCTTGGTTGGCCTGGGAGCCGGAGTTTGGCTGTACGTTGGCGTACTCAACACCAAAGAGCTCCTTTGCGCGGTCGATGGCGAGGTTCTCCGCCACATCCACGTGCTGACAGCCACCATAGTAGCGGCGGCCCGGGTAGCCTTCTGCGTATTTGTTGGTCAGAACAGAACCCTGTGCTTCCATAACGGCCGCAGACACGATGTTTTCAGACGCGATCAGTTCGATCTCGTCGCGCTGGCGTGCCAGCTCATCTGTGATGGAGCCAAACAGCTCCGGGTCGCGGGATGCGAGGGTTTCTGTGAAAAAGCCAGAATCACGGGAGGTGCTCATGGACGTTTGCTCCTGTTGAACGGTTCGTGTTGCGAGTTTCCTAATGGAAACATGCGTGTCTTGAAAGGTCCCAAAGCGACGCAACACCTTGCCTGAGCGCCTCAGATGGTGCAGGGGATAAACATATGCCGCTATCGGAAACCTTTGGCGGCGCAGGGAAACCTGCTTTCGATTTGGGGGGCAAGGGCAATCATGTCCAAGAGAATCGCGTTTTTGGCCAGCACGGCGCCCGTGGCGCAAACCGCACGTGCTGCACTTATTGGGCGATATGGTGATGTTGAGACTGAGTCAGCAGATGTCATTGTGGCACTGGGCGGCGATGGCTTCATGCTTCAAGCACTGCACGCAACCGAGGCTCTATCAGCACCTGTCTATGGTATGAATCGCGGCACTGTTGGCTTTTTGATGAACGCCTACTCCGAAAGCGACCTACAAGAACGTCTGGCAGCGGCAGAAGAAGAACAACTAAACCCTCTCGCGATGCGTGCGACATCACTAGATGGTTCGGTGTCAGAAGCTTTGGCCATCAACGAAGTGTCGCTCCTGCGTGCAGGCCCGCAAGCCGCAAAACTGAAGATCGCAATTGATGGCCGTTTGCGTATGGAAGAGCTGGTTTGCGACGGTGCACTTATCAGTACACCCGCGGGTTCAACCGCGTATAACTATTCCGCGCATGGTCCGATTTTGCCGATAGGATCTGACGTATTGGCGCTTACGGCGATTGCCCCTTTTCGCCCACGACGTTGGCGCGGGGCTTTGCTCCCCAAATCTGCTGCGGTTACATTCGACGTTTTGGAGGCTGAAAAGCGGCCGGTGATGGCCCATGCTGACAGCCGTGCCATCGAAAATGTTGTTAGAGTTGAAATTCGGTCTGACGTGCAGATAGCGCACCGCATACTCTTCGATCCGGGTCATGGTCTGGAAGAGCGCCTTATTCGCGAACAGTTTGTATGAGATCAAGAGAGGCGCGTGAGCGAGGTACGCGCCTCTCTGACACAGTAGGTCAGGCCGAAGCGTAACCTATTGTTCTCAATGCTTCTGTGATCTCGTCCAGAATGGTCGGGTCATCGATTGTCGCCGGCATTTTCCACTCTGTCCCATCGGCAATAGATACCATCGTTCCGCGCAGGATCTTACCGGAGCGCGTTTTTGGCAGACGGTCTACCACAAGCGCGAGTTTGAACGCGGCCACTGGACCGATTTTTGAGCGTACGAGGCCAACCACTTCTTTGGTCACCTCATCATGTGGGCGGTTGCTTCCTGCGTTAAGGCAAAGGAACCCTATGGGCATCTGACCTTTCAGCTGATCAGTCACACCAATCACCGCACACTCCGCAACATCCGGGTGTCCAGCTAGTACCTCCTCCATGCCTCCGGTTGAAAGGCGGTGCCCTGCGACGTTTATCACATCGTCCGTGCGCGCCATGATGTAGACATAGCCGTCTTCGTCCTTCATCCCTGCATCGCCGGTTTCGTAATAACCCGGGAAGTGGGAAAGGTAAGATGACTTAAAGCGGTCTTCAGCATTCCAGAGTGTTGGCAGTGTGCCTGGGGGGAGGGGTAGCTTGATTGCGATCGCGCCCAGTTCGCCAGCAGCCACAGGATGACCGCCTTCATCCAGAATCTCAATATCATAGCCGGGCATCGGGACTGTAGGTGAGCCCAGTTTAATTGGCAGTTCTTCTATGCCCAGTGGGTTTGCAGCAATCGACCAGCCTGTTTCTGTTTGCCACCAGTGGTCAATAACGGGCACTTTTAGTTGTTCTTGCGCCCAGACTATCGTGTCAGGATCGGCCCGTTCCCCAGCCAGATAGACCTGCTTGAGGCAGCTGGTGTCATATTTTGCGACATATTCGCCGGCAGGATCCTCTCGTTTTACGGCTCGGAACGCTGTCGGTGCCGTGAAGAAACTCTTTACGTTGTGCTCCGATATGACACGCCAGAAGGTGCCGGCATCCGGAGTCCCAACCGGTTTGCCCTCAAAAACAATGGTCGTGTTGCCATGGATGAGAGGCGCGTAGCAGATATAACTGTGCCCAACGACCCATCCCACGTCTGACGCAGCCCAGAACACATCGCCGGGGTCAACATTGTAGATGTTTTTCATTGTCCAATTCAGCGCAACGAGTTGCCCTGCAGTGTGACGAATGACCCCTTTGGGTTGCCCTGTCGTGCCTGAGGTGTAGAGAATGTAGGAGGGGTGATTGCCTTCCACGGGAACGCATTCGGCGGGTTCAACTCCATATTGGAAACCGTGCCAGTTTACGTCGCGGCCTTCTTTAAGCTCAGCAACCTCTTGTTCGCGTTGAAATATGACGCAGAAGTCCGGTTTGTGCGCGGCGAGGTCGATGGCTTCGTCGAGAAGTGGTTTGTAGTGAACCACGCGACCAGGCTCGAGGCCGCAAGATGCGGCGATAATCGCCTTGGGTTTTGCGTCATCAATGCGCACTGCGAGCTCATTTGAAGCGAACCCCCCAAACACAACTGAATGAATTGCGCCCAAGCGGGAGCATGCCAGCATTGCCTCAAGCGCTTCGGGGACCATTGGCATGTAGATGATAACGCGATCACCTTTTTCGATACCTTTGGCGCGCAATGCACCGGCGAGCGTCGCGACACGGTTGCGGAGCTCTACATAGGAAATCTCTCGCTTCGTGTGCGTGATTGGGCTGTCATAGATGATAGCCGTTTGTTCTCCGCGGCCAGCTTCTACGTGGCGATCAACCGCATTCCAACAAGTATTGACCTTTGCGTCAGCGAACCATTCATAAAGGTGATCGCCCTTGTCAGACAGCGCCTTGGTGGGTGGCGTATGCCAATCAATTGCTTCTGCCGCCTGCATCCAGAAAGCTTCCGGATCATTTTTCCAGCGTTCATAAACGTCTTGATATGACATTTTGGTCCTCCTCTTCCTGTTATCTGGCATAGAGGAGGAGCAAGTCATGCAGCAAGTCTGCGCTAGAGTTATCCGCTAGATTCTCACCTCAGATTTGCTATTTTCGATAGCTCAAATTGCAAACTTTAGTTAACTCGCCAATTTTTGCAGGAAAAATTGACAAAAATGGAATTTTTGCAAATTTGCAAACTTTGCGCTTAGGCCGAACGCCTTGCACAAACGCTCGCGGAAACGTGCGGACGTGTCAAAACAAACTCTGCGATACTGAACTGGGCTGTGTATTCGGGCGACAAGTTGCGGGAGAGAGACATGTTAAGAGCGATATTCAATTTTGAAACTGGGAGTGGCTTCAGGGCGTCTTGTCTTGGTGTTTTGGCTTGGGTGGCGTTTGGGCTCGTTTGGTTCGCGCATCCAGTCGCCGCTGCCCCCGTCACTTATGAGCTCGATCAGGCGGAAAGCGTTGTAGGGTTTACGTATTACTTCAATGAAAATGGAACCGTCGGGAAAATGCCTGTCGAGACGGCAGAGTTGAGTCTCGACCTTAAGGATGTGTCGCGCAGCACAATCGATGTGACCCTTAGGCCTGATCGCGCAAGGGCTGGGTTCCTTTTTGCTACAGAAGCGTTGAAGGGTGCTCAGGTTCTGGATGTCAGGGCACACCCAACCATACGCTTTGTTGCACGTGAGATCACTGGCACTGTCCATAGTGCGCGCGTTGTCGGTGACTTAACTGTGCGCGGTGTCTCACGTCCGGTTGCGCTTGCTGCTCAACTGTTTCGGCAACGCGGTACAGATGCGGGAGAATTGGATCAGTTGTCAATTTTGTTGACGGGCAGCCTAGATCGTCACGATTTCGGAGCAAGCGGATATGCGGATCTGGTGGGGCCGACAATAGACTTGCGCATCCTTGCGCGCATCAATCGTTCTGAGTGAGGAGGCGGTGGCGCGCGTTCATGCGCGCCACTTTCACCGAAAAATTAACCGTAGTGCGTAACTGGCGAGCCGGCGATGGCGGCCATGTTCAGCAGGCCTCTGGGTGTAATCGATGGGCTGACAATATGTGCACGGTTGCCCATACCCATAAGAATGGGGCCAACCTCAAGCGCATCTGCGCGCATTTTTAAGATATTTCGTACACCAGATGCGGCGTCGGCATGTGCGAAGATCAGAACATTCGCAGGGCCTTCAAGGCGTGTGCGTGGGAAAATGCGACTGCGCAGATCAGGATCGAGTGCAGTGTCGACATTCATTTCACCTTCATATGCAAAGTCTCTTGGTTTGCTGTCCAAGATCGCAAGCGCATCGCGCAGTCGTTTTCCAGACCCTTGCCGGTGGTTCCCAAATTGGCTTTGTGAGCAAAGCGCAATCTTCGGCTCTAGGCCAAAACGGCGGACATGGCGGGCGGCCCCCACGGTTATGCGAGCGATGTCCTCTGGGCTTGGGAGTTCGTGAACCTGCGTGTCTGCGATGAAGAGGGGCCCGTCTTCCAAAATCATCAATGAAAGCGCGCCGTGTGGGGAAAGGTTGTTGTTGCCGAGCACCTGTTCGACATAGTTGAGGTGCCAGCGGTACTCTCCAAACGTGCCACAGATCAGACTGTCTGCTTCTTCTCTATGAACCATGATGGCGCCAATGGCGGTGGTGTTTGTGCGCATGATGGCTTTGGCCAAATCTGGGGTCACCCCCTCGCGCTCCATCAGCTCGTGGTAACTGTTCCAGTAGTCATAGTAACGCGGATCATTTTCCGGGTTCACAATTTGGAAGTCGCGGCCATGTCGAATAGACAGGCCCGCGCGTTCGCATCGTGCCTCGATCACCTCTGGGCGACCGATCAGGATAGGTGTTTCGGTGGTTTCTTCCAGGATCGCTTGCGCTGCCCGCAGAACGCGCTCATCTTCGCCTTCTGCAAATACAATGCGACGGGAGGCTTTCTGGGCCGTTTCAAATACCGGCCGCATAAGCAGCGCAGACTTAAAGACGGACTGATTGAGGGTGTGGATATAGGCGTCAATATCTGCGATCGGACGTTTGGCAACGCCACTCTCCATTGCAGCTTTTGCAACAGCTGCTGAGACGACTCCAACCAGACGGGGGTCAAATGGTTTTGGGATCAGGTAGTCCGCGCCAAAGGTGAGTTGTTCCCCTTTATAGGCAGCTGCGGCTTCTGCGGAGGTCGTTGCGCGGGCAAGCTCTGCAATGCCGTTAACGCAGGCCACACACATCTCATCGTTGATTTCAGTTGCGCCAACATCCAAGGCACCACGGAAAATGAATGGAAAGCACAGTACATTGTTGACTTGGTTTGGAAAGTCGGAGCGGCCAGTGGCGATAATTGCGTCAGGCGCCACCTCTCGTGCGAGATCCGGCATGATCTCTGGGGTTGGGTTTGCGAGCGCAAAAATAATAGGTTGGCGCGTCATCTTTCCGACAAGTTCAGGCTTCAGGACACCGGGACCGGATAGGCCAAGGAACATGTCCGCACCATCGATCACCTCTTCTAGCGTGCGCAGATCGGAAGCTTGAGCAAACTCCGCCTTCTGCGGATTCATATCCTCGTCACGCCCCTCATAAACCAGCCCATGAATATCGCAGAGCCAGATGTTCTCGCGCTTCACGCCCAGTTTCACGAGCATATTCAGGCAAGCGATGCCAGCAGCGCCGCCACCTGTTGAAACAATTTTTATGTCTTCAAATTTCTTGCCGGCGACCCGAAGCGCGTTCGTTGCAGCGGCACCCACAACAATCGCTGTGCCGTGTTGGTCATCATGGAACACCGGTATGTTCATGCGCTCACGACAGATTTTTTCAACAATGAAACAATCTGGCGCTTTGATGTCTTCGAGGTTAATGGCGCCAAAGGTGGGCCCCATTGCGCAGACAATTTCAGCCAGCTTTTCGGGATTTGCTTCGTCAAGCTCAATGTCGAAGCAATCGATGTTGGCGAACTTCTTAAAAAGAACCGCTTTGCCTTCCATCACCGGCTTAGATGCAAGTGCGCCGATATTTCCCAGCCCGAGGACCGCAGAACCGTTTGATACGACGGCCACCAAATTCTGACGTGCAGTATAAAGTGCAGCGTTTTCTGGATCTGCTTTGATTTCCAGGCAGGCTTCCGCCACACCGGGAGAGTAGGCGCGAGAAAGGTCGCGTCCATTCGCGAGCGGCTTGGTTGCTCGGATCTCTAGTTTGCCGGGTTTGGGAGTTGCGTGATACGTCAGCGCCGCTTCGCGCAGGGATTGGTTGCGATTTTCAGACATCAGCGACCTCTGTTTGGCACTTTGAGTGCGGTCAAAAAGGAATTAGTTCAGCCTTAAACCAGTTTCGGTGTCGTTTAAATGCACAAAAGTGACGTTGCGGCGTGAGCGTGCGATTTTGACGGTTCTGGCCTGGCCTGTCTAAGAAATGCAGGGGCTGACGGGTAGGGTGCCGGGCGATCGGGTCTCCCGACGATACGCTACTCTACTACACCTCTTTGGTATGCGCGTTGGAAATGTTGGGGTGATTGCCGGTCGGTCTTTCTGAGATTGAGTTTGAAGCCCTGCCAGCTTTTGATATTTCTTTCACCTAGCCGGTCCGTCAGGCTAAACTTGGTGATGGTTTTGGCTTGCTGTTATGCGGTCCTTGAGCAGCGCTATACAAAGATTGGGAAATCATGAACACAGACAACGAACTCGCAAAGCTTGCCTTTGAAGTTAGAGAAAATGCTTATGCGCCATACTCCAATTTCAAAGTTGGGGCGGCGATCCTGTCAGAAAGCGGTGCCAAGTTTGTTGGCTGCAACGTCGAAAATATCGCTTACCCTGAAGGGACCTGCGCTGAGGCGGGAGCAATTGCCGCGATGGTTGCTGCTGGAGAGACGCGCTTGACCGAAGTGTTTGTGGTGGCCGACAGCAAGCAACCGGTTAGCCCATGCGGTGGATGTCGTCAGAAGATTGCTGAATTTGGAGCCTCAGACACAATAGTGACATTGGCAAATCTTGATGGGGTCCGAGTCTCCATGACCATGGATGAGCTATTGCCAGGCGCTTTTGGTGTCGACCATATGGATGTTGATCACAAGGATCGCGACTAAATGGATGCGAGAGCGATCATCGCGCATCTTCGCAAAGGTGAAGTGCCAAGCCAGGCAGAGCTGTCTTGGTTTGCGCGGGGGCTTTCGGATGGCTCAGTCTCTGATGCACAGGCCGGCGCTTTTGCGATGGGTGTCTGTTTGCGCGGGCTGTCAGAAGAGGGGCGCGTTGCGCTGACCCTTGCGATGCGCGACAGCGGAGATCGCATGATTTGGGATTTGCCGGCCCCTGTTCTGGACAAGCACTCGACAGGTGGCGTGGGTGATTGCGTTTCACTTGTGCTTGCCCCTGCATTGACTGCCTGCGGGGCCTATGTGCCTATGATTTCTGGGCGTGGCCTTGGGCACACAGGCGGGACGCTGGACAAAATGGAGGCCATTCCAGGGCTGACCACGGCCTTGTCGGAAGGAAAGTTCAAGAAAGTAGTGGCGGATGTGGGCTGCGCTATTGTGAGCGCTTCGGCGCAGATAGCGCCCGCGGACAAGCGGTTGTATGCGATCCGTGATGTGACTGCGACGGTGGAAAGCCTTGATTTGATCACCGCTTCGATCTTGTCAAAGAAGCTTGCAGCTGGGCTTGAAGGTCTTGTCTTGGACGTGAAGGTTGGCTCCGGTGCATTTATGAAGTCTGTCGAAGATGCGCAGGCTTTGGCCAACTCTCTTGTGTCGACGGCCAATTTGGCAGGGTGTCCGACCAGCGCGGTTATTTCTGATATGAACCAACCTCTTGCGTCCTCCTTGGGTAATGCGCTCGAGGTCGCTGAATGTATGAAGGTTCTCTGTAATCAGGGTGGGGGAGCTTTAACAGAGCTGTCTGTCTCTCTCGGTGGGATGCTTTTGGTAAGCGCGGGGCTGGCAACAGATGTTGCTGAAGGCGTGTCCAAAATGATGGATGCACTTTCGAGCGGCAAAGCTGCTGAGGTGTTTGCTGGTATGGTTGCTGCGATGGGTGGCCCAACGCATTTCGCCGATGAATGGCAGAGGTTTTTGCCGGAGGCACCTGTCATTCATGAGGTCACTGCAGTTCATGCAGGTATCGTGCAAGCCATCGACGGCGAAGCGCTTGGGCTGGCAGTGGTTGGCCTTGGTGGCGGGCGCCAAATAGAGAGTGATGTAATTGACCCGTCGGTTGGTTTGTCAGATGTGGTGCGCTTAGGGGATCGCGTGGAAGCAGGGCAGCCGCTGTTGCGCGTGCATGCCTCGCGGGAAGATGCGGCCGCAGCGGCCGAGGCTATTGTACGCAGAGCCATTGTCATCGGTGAGGGAATGCCCGATATTCCTCCGCTTATTCATGAAGGGAACCAATAGAACGATGGCACGTGTGTTTCTCGTGGTGATGGACTCTGTGGGGTGTGGCGGAGCGCCCGATGCAGCAGATTTTTTTAATGATGCGCTGCCAGATACCGGGGCGAACACGGTTGCCCATATCGCTCAGGCCTGCGCCAACGGTCTGGCAGAGGATGGGCGTAGTGGTCCGTTGTCGCTGCCAAATCTGGATGCGCTCGGTTTGGGGGCCGCAGTGCGATTGGCGTCTGGTGCTGAAACGCCGGGTCTTGAGGCTGAGCCAACAGGTTTCTGGGGTGCAGCGAGTGAGCAAAGTGCAGGCAAAGATACGCCCTCGGGACACTGGGAGCTCGCCGGTTTGCCTGTGCCCTGGGATTGGGGGTATTTTCCAAAGTCTGAACCGTGTTTTCCTGAAGCGCTTGTTGCGAAAGTCTGCGCGCTCGCGGGAACAGAGGCCATTTTGGGCAACTGTCATGCATCGGGCACTGTTATTATAAACGAGCTTGGTGCGGAGCATGTCAAATCCGGTGCTCCGATATGTTACACCTCCGCAGACAGCGTTTTTCAGATCGCTGTACATGAAGAGCATTTTGGCCTTGAACGCTTGATCACGCTGTGTCGTGAGCTTGCGCCAACCCTCCATGAGATGAAGATTGGCCGCGTGATTGCGCGTCCCTTTGTGGGCGATGCTGCGACAGGTTTTAAGCGCACAACCAACCGTCGCGATTTTGCGATCGCGCCGCCGGAGCCGATCCTGACCAATTGGGTGCAAGACGCGGGGGGGGCGGTTCTTGGTGTCGGTAAGATCGGCGATATTATGACGATGGCGGGTATAGACAGCTGTACCAAAGGCAGTGACGCAAAGTTGATGGACGACTTGCAAGGTTTGTCTGAGACTGCGCCTGCAGGCAGCCTGACATTTGCGAATTTTGTGGAATTTGACAGCCTTTATGGACACCGCAGGGACATTTCGGGCTATGCGCGCGCGCTGGAATGGTTCGACCGTGAAATTGGCGATTTTATGAATAAGATGCGCGACGGAGACCTACTTATTCTGACGGCTGATCACGGCAACGATCCAAGCTGGCCAGGAACGGATCACACCCGTGAACGCGTCCCAGTGCTCTGTGCCGGTGTCGGGGCCGGAGAGGCTGGGTTGATTGATTTTGTAGATGTGGCGGCGACGGCGGCGACACATCTTGGCATTACGCCGCCGCGTGGAAGGAGTTTCCTATGACCGTTGCCGATCTCAAGAAAATTGAGTTGCATATTCACCATGAGGGTGCGGCGCCGCCTGCGTTCATCAAACAGCTCGCGCATGAAAAAAAGATGGATCTGAGCAAAGTCTTTGCCGAAGACGGCGGCTATGCGTTTGAGAATTTTGTGCACTTCCTGAGTGTCTATGAAGCTGCAACAAGCGTGCTGACAGGGCCAGAAGAATTCGCGCGTTTGACCGCCGCTTGGCTTGAGCAAAGCGCAGCCAATGGTGTTGTTTACACAGAAAGCTTCATCAGCCCGGATTTTTGTGGCGGCGGAGATGTGGGGGCATGGCGTGAGTATCTGCATGCCATCCAGGAGGCCGCCAGTGCGGCCGAAGTCAAACATGGCATCACGTTGCGGGGGGTTGTGACGGCTGTCCGACATTTCGGTCCCGAGAAATCCCGCGCGTCGTCTTTGTGTGCGGCAGAGACAGCGGGTGAATTTATTGTTGGTTTTGGTATGGGCGGCGATGAGGGGCAGTTCAAACAGGGTGACTTCGCCTATGCATATGATCAGGCGCGTGAGGCGGGTTTGAAACTTACCACGCATGCGGGTGAATTTGGTGGGCCGGAGAGCGTTTGGGATGCGATCAACGATTTGAATGTGGAGCGCGTCGGTCATGGTGTGCGTGCGATCGAGGACCCCGATCTGGTTAAAGAGTTGGTGGCGCGCGATGTGACACTAGAGGTTTGTCCGGGCTCAAACGTTGTGCTTGCGGTTTACCCGGATCTGGCGTCACACCCCATTCAGAAACTGCGAGATGCGGGCGTCAACGTCACAGTCAGCACGGATGATCCTCCCTTCTTTCACACCACCATGCGCCGCGAGTATGAAATGCTTGCCCAGACATTTGGGTGGAGTGAAGCGGATTTTGATGCGATCACCAAAACCGCGCTTGACGCCGCCTTCTGTGACGCAGATACGAAGGCAATTGTGGCCAAGAGACTGGAGAAAGCCTGATGGATCATTTGACTGTAGTGAACCACCCACTGGTACAGCATAAGCTGACAATCATGCGGGATGAGGCGACTTCGACAGGAGAATTTCGCCGCTTGCTGCGCGAAATCAGTCAGCTACTCGCCTACGAAGTGACGCGCGAATTGCCAATGACCACAAAGCGTATCAAGACGCCGATGGTCGAAATGGATGCCCCGACATTGGCGGGCCGTAAGCTGGCATTGGTGTCGATCCTGCGCGCAGGAAATGGCCTGTTGGACGGAATGCTCGAACTCGTGCCGTCGGCGCGTGTTGGTTTTGTTGGCCTCTATCGCGATGAAGAAACGTTGGAGCCCGTACAGTATTACTTCAAAGCGCCAAGTGAGCTTGATGAGCGGCTTGTGATCGCGGTGGATCCAATGCTGGCAACGGGCAATAGTTCCGCTGCGGCCATTGATTTGCTGAAAGAGCAGGGCGCGAAGAATATCCTATTCCTCTGTCTGCTGGCCGCACCAGAAGGTGTCGCACGCATGAAAGAAGCGCATCCTGATGTGCCTATTGTGACGGCCGCTTTGGATGAGCGTTTGAATGAAAAAGGGTATATTTTGCCTGGCCTCGGAGATGCGGGTGACCGTATGTTTGGCACGCGCTAGGCGAAAATAAGACTTTTCAGTGGTTTACTCATTGTAAAGATTTTGGCTAATGTGCCCCTACATCTTGTGGGGGCAAAATGACACTAGGCAAATTTCTTGCGATTGCGGTTATCGCAGCGGCATCCGGATTCGGGGCGGCTCAGGCTCAATCGATCAGCGACAGGCAAACCCCGGCGGAGTTTCCGCCGGCTGATTTTCAGGGCAAACAATTTGTCGACAGTCGCGGGTGCGTATACATCCGCGCTGGCGTAGACGGAGCGACAACCTGGGTGCCTCGTGTCACGCGTGATCGCAAAGTGATCTGTGGATTCAAGCCCACGTTTGACACCGCTTCTCGCCCGACAAGCGCAGCTCCTCAGTTAGACAGCAATGTTGTACAGATTGAGCCCGCTGCCCCACCTACCGAAAAGCCCTCGTTGTTTGGCAACGCGCGGCCAACGCCTCAAGCCGTGCCGCCGTCCCCCGCACCGGCACCCGCAGCCGCGGCAACAGCAACGGTTGTAACACCAGCGCCGAAATCCGCGCCGGTTGCAGTACAGCCCAAGGCGCAAGCTGCGCCCACCAAATCAACCGCGAAGGCCGCTCCTAGCGCAGTGAAAGCCGCCCCGACGAAAACCACAACTGCGTCTGTTCCGTCACCCGCGCCCGCGAAAACTGTTTATACAAATCCTACCCCGCAACCAACTGAACGTCGCACTTCAAAGCAGTCGCCGCGAGCTTCGGGTATTGTCTCTCCTTGTCGAGAGGGCGTGACGCAATACAAAGGATCCAGCGTGCGTTGCGGTCCGCAGACGCAATCGCCTGTGACACCTGGTGTAGGTGGCACCACCTCGACCCCGCCGCAGATCAATCTGGAGCAGAGCAGCGCATTGCCGCGACCTCCTGCTGGCACCGTCGTGCGTCGTGGTGAAGTTGCCGCAGATGTCAGGATTGTGCCCAAACATGTGTATGAGGCACGCCGAACAAATTCTGTTTCTTCTTTTGTACCTGAAGGGTATCGACGCGCCTTTGAAGACGGGCGTCTGGACACGGAGCGCGCTGTTATGACCTTCGCGGGTCATGAGCAGACCAACCAGATTTGGACGCAGACCGTGCCGCGCCGCTTGATCCAGGTGACTTTGGACAAAGGAGCTTCGGAACAAACCATCACGAGGTACAAAACCGGAGAGCGGATCAAAACCCAAACGGTTTCCACCAAGGCTGAGGCCCCACAGAAAGCCTTGCGCCTGGCCGGTACGCCATACGTGCAGGTGGCAAAGGCGGTTGATGCGACCCAGGCGCAAGCTTTGGCGCGGGATGTGCGCCGGCTGGGTGTCCCGGTGCGGATCGGGCGTTATGAGCGCGACGGCGCAACGCAAAGAATTGTGTTGGCAGGGCCGTTTGCAACGCAAGCAGAGGCGTCATCCGCGCTGGCCAAGGCCAAGAGTGCAGGGTTTGGCGGCGCGTTCCTGCGCAAGTAAATCGACAGCTTTCGTGATTTGTGGCTCTTAGCCGCCGCAAATCTCCTGAAGCGCCACCCAATACCGATCTATTAGAACAGGTTCGGGCAGAGTGTCTGTGAATGGGGCCGCTTCAATCAGCGCCAGCGTGCTTTCCCCGGATGGGTCCTGCGCCAAGGCATAGGGTTTGAGGCGTACGCGCTTCTCCTCAAAGGCTGCAATCAGAGCATCATCCGGCGCCGCCATTGGGGGCGCGCTGATCAGTGCTTCAATGTGCTTGCTGAGCAGCGCGTCTGGCAATGTGCCAGTGGTGAGGAGGCGCAGGCTGGCGCGAATACCGCCGCTTTCTAAAAGTCCACGCAGCGGGTCTGCGATCGCGGCCTGCGCGGCAATCACATAGCCTGCTGCCACATCCGGTTCCTCAAAGTCTTCCACTGCATCGCGCCCCAAAAGCACGATGTTGCCAGGCAAAGCCACCGCGTCTCGCAGGGCGCTTGGCACCACTGTGATGGCGCGCACTTGCAAACGTTTCTGAAACGCATCAAGGGCGGGCAGCGCTTGTGAGCTGCTGCACGCCTTACCGGTCAGTTGCAGAGCGTGGGTTTGCAGCTCTTGGCCAATGGTTTGCCGCGCCACATTGGGTACAACACGCAGGGCATGGTTGATCAGTGCATTGGGCAGCCAGAATATACCCAACGCTGCAATCGTTGCGATGGACCCGCCAAAGATGAATTTGCGTAGCCTACCTGTTGCCTGTCCCGGATTGGCCACCGCTTTGCGCAGCTTTTCGATGGCTTCGACGACCTCTGGGTGGTCAGCATCTATTTCCAGTGTCTCGCTTGGGTCGCCGTCCGGGTAAAACACGGCGGGCCGTTCGCCTGGGTTGAGCCTGCGCACGGCGGGAAGGGACCAATGGGTGAGCGCCCGATCATTGCTGTCTTTGATCACCAACGTCGCATCTCCCAGCGACACAATCACATCTCTGCGTTGTGCGTCAGGTGTCTCTCGCCACAGGGCTGTGGCTTCCAGACGTTGGAATTTTTCGAGTGCAGTGCTCATGGTGGGTCTGCTCAGGCCTCTGATTGGCTCAATCCCTAGCATGGGCGTGAAGGGCGGGGCAATCACTTGCCCCATACAAGTAGAGCATAAAAAAGGCCCGGGCAAAGTGCCGGGCCTTGATGGTTTTTACCGCTGATCCGCTATCAGAGGATTTTGATGTCCGCCGCTTTGATGTCTGCGAGGAAGGCATCAAGACCTTTATCGGTCAGCGGGTGGTTGATCATGGATTTGATCACGCCGGGAGGGGCGGTCATCACGTCTGCACCGACCAGCGCACATTGCGTCGCGTGGTTCACGGTGCGTACGGAGGCGGCGAGGATTTCGGTTTCAAAACCGTAGTTGTCATAGACCTGACGGATATCTGCGATCAGGTCCATGCCATCAAGGTTTATGTCGTCCAGACGGCCGATGAAAGGAGAGATGAAGCTTGCGCCTGCCTTTGCGGCCAGAAGCGCCTGATTGGCGGAGAAACACAGGGTCACGTTCACCTTGTGGCCTGCATCAGTCAGGGTTTTACAGGCTTTCAGGCCGTCCCAGGTCAGCGGCACTTTCACGGCGATGTTCTCAGCGATCTCAACCAGCTTGCGGCCTTCTGCGATCATTTCGTCAGCGTCGGTTGCGGTGACCTCGGCAGAAACCGGGCCTTCGACCAGATCACAGATCTCTTTGGTTACTTCGAGAATGTCGCGGCCGGATTTTTTGATCAGGGAGGGGTTGGTGGTGACACCATCCACCATGCCAAGGGCGTTGAGCTCGGCAATGGCGTCGATTTCGGCAGTGTCTACAAAGAATTTCATGTCAGGTCCTTTGCTGGGTTTGACAAGTGCATGGATGATTGGTGCAACTGCGGGATTGCGCTGCGGCTGTGATGGCTTTACCCGATAGAAGGCCGCGCCGAAAGCTGTAATGCGCCATTTGGGTGCAATTGTCGTTAGCGATAACGGTATTTGGCGGGCAAAGCTGGCAAGAGGGTCTGTTGAGCGACGCAGAGTTTTATCCCGAAGGGGCTTTGATTGCGGTTCTGACAACACAACCGCTGGACCGGGTTTTGGATTACAAAGCACCGGACGGGGGCGTTTGGGCTGGCAGCTTTGTCGAGGTCCCGCTGGGGCCGCGCAAAGTGCTTGGTGTGGTCTGGGGGCCGGGCAGGGGCGATTATGACATCTCCAAAATACGTGCGGCCAACAAGGCGCTGGACGTTGCGCCGATGCGGGCCGACATGCGCAACTTTTTGCAGCGTGCGGCCGATTACACCCTGACACCCCTGCATGCGATGCTGCGGCTCGCGACCCGTGCGCCGGGGCTTAGCGATCCGCCTTCAATGCGCAAGGTGTACCGCCGCGGCACAGGTGCGCCAGATCGGCAGACCGACGCGCGGCGGCGGGTGCTCGCAACGTTAGAAGACTACGGCGGGCTGGCGTTTACTCTGGGCGAACTTGGCGAGATGGCGGGGGTCACAAACTCGGTCATCAAGGGGTTGGTGAAACAGGGCGTTGTGCTTGAGGAGGCGGCGCCCCGAGACACGCCGTATTTGCGGCTTGATCCGGACTACGGCGGCAAGGAACTGACGGCGGATCAGGAAGCCGGGGCGGCGGAATTGCGCGCCGGCATTCAATCAGGCGTCTATGGTACGACTTTGCTGCGCGGGGTCACAGGCTCCGGCAAAACGGAGGTTTACCTTGAGGCCGTCGCGGAATGCCTGCGCAAGGGGCGGCAGGCGCTTGTGCTCTTGCCTGAGATCGCGCTGACCGCAGAGTTTCTGACCCGCGTTGAGGCGCGGTTTGGTGCGCGCCCGGCGGAATGGCACTCTGGTGTGACTATGACCGAGCGTCGACGGGCGTGGAAAATGGTGGGAGAGGGCGGTGCCCAGCTTGTGGTCGGCGCGCGCTCTGCGCTGTTTTTGCCTTATCGTGATCTTGGCCTGATCATCGTCGATGAAGAACACGACACCTCCTATAAGCAAGAGGACGGCGTGCTCTACAACGCACGCGATATGTCGGTGCTGCGTGCGGCGATGTGTGACGCACAAGTTGTTCTGGCGTCGGCCACGCCTTCGCTGGAAACCTGGGCCAACGCCGAAGCGGGCAAATACAAGCGCCTTGAGTTGACCAGTCGTTATGGGGCTTCCGTGCTGCCAGAAATGCGCGCGATTGATATGCGCACGCAAAAGCTCCCGGCCAGCCATTGGATTTCCCCGGCCTTGAAAGAGGCTGTGGACGCACGCATTGCCAAAGGCGAACAGGCGCTGTTGTTCATCAACCGCCGCGGCTATGCGCCTGTTACGATTTGTCGGGCCTGCGGGCATCAGATCGGATGCGATCACTGCGACGCGCGCATGGTGGAGCACCGTTTCCTGAAACGTTTGCTGTGCCATCAGTGTGGCGAAACAAAGCCCATGCCTGATGCCTGCCCGAGCTGCGAGGTCGAAGGTAAGCTCGCGCCAGTCGGTCCGGGGGTCGAGCGGCTGGCTGAGGAGGCACAAGAGCTTTGGCCAGACGCCCGTCAAGCGGTGTTGAGTTCCGATTTGTTCGGCTCTGCCCGCGCGTTGAAAGAGAGCATTGAGACCATTGCCAATGGCGGCGCAGATATCATCATCGGCACGCAGCTGGTGGCCAAAGGGCATAATTTCCCGCTGCTGACGCTTGTCGGCGTGATTGACGCTGACCTTGGCCTGCAAGGCTCTGACCTGCGCGCGGCGGAGCGTACCTTTCAGCTTATGCGACAGGTTGCCGGGCGGGCAGGACGCTCTGAACGCGCGGGGCTTGCGCTGTTGCAGACCTTCCAGCCGGAACACCCCGTGATCCGCGCGATCCTGACCGGCGATGAAAACGGCTTCTGGCGGGCTGAGGCGAATGAGCGGCGTCACGCTGTGGTGCCGCCTTTTGGCCGTATGGCGGGGATCATCCTCTCAGGCAGCGATGTGGGGCAGGTGTTTGATCTGGGCAATGCGCTTGCCCGTAATTCGGAGGCATTGCGCGCGATTGGGGCTGAAGTTTACGGCCCAGCCCCTGCACCCATCGCGCGTGTGCGTGGACGGCACCGGGTACGACTGTTGGTTAAAGCCGACAAATCCGCGCCGCTGCAAGCCGCCTTGGCGCGCTGGATTGGCCAATTTCGCCTCAAAGGCGATCTGCGCCTTGCCGTCGATATTGACCCGCAGAGCTTCTATTAAGCGCAGGGTTTCCTCTTGCGTCCAATATCCCGGAGCGCGAGGCAGAGCCTCGCATCTGTCTTGCGTGCAAATACGCAGCCCAACCTGTGCATCCTTTCGCTCTCGCCTTTTGGTGTATTTCCCCGTATGCGCTAAGCATGTTTGAAAAAATTGCCATTGATGACGCACAGGCTTTGCCATGGTGGCGTCGCCCGATCGCGCTTTTGTTCCTGATGGCGCTGGCCATGCCCATCGCGTTCAACACATGGAGCGCACTGCTCAACAACTTTGTGGTTGAGGTGGCCGACTTTGACGGCTCCGATATTGGCCTTTTGCACACCGTGCGGGAAATACCGGGCTTTCTGGCGATTGGGGTGATTTTCCTGCTGCTCTTCATTCGCGAGCAGGTTTTGGGCCTGATTTCCCTTCTGCTCTTGGGGGTTGCGACGGCACTCACAGCATATTTCCCCAGCATGGGCGGTATTTTGATGATCACCCTGCTGAGCTCTATCGGGTTTCACTACTATGAGACCGTGAACCAATCGCTTCAGCTCCAATGGCTCGACAAAAAGCGTGCGCCCAAGGTGCTGGGCTGGCTGGTGGCTGCGGGTTCTGGCGCAACGCTGCTTGCCTATGGGCTGATTATCCTGAGTTGGAAGCGGTTTGATCTGAGCTATGAGGTTGTCTACCTCGCTGGAGGCGGCATAACCGCGCTGATCGCGCTCTACTGTATTTTTGCCTTCCCGCAGTTTGAAGGCCGCACGCCACAGGCGCGCCAGATGGTGCTCAAAAAGCGCTATTGGCTTTATTACGCGATGCAGTTCATGGCCGGCGCTCGTCGTCAGATTTTTGTGGTTTTCGCTGGTTTCATGATGGTTAAGCACTTCGGATATGAGGTGCATGAGAGCACCGGCCTAAATATGGTTACGCTTGTCGCAACTATGATGTTTGCACCTTTGGTTGGGGTTGCGCTCTCGCGCTTTGGTGAACGCCGTATTTTGGTTTTCGAGTACACGGGGCTTTTTGTTGTGTTCTTGGCCTATAGCGGAATCTTCTTCTTTGGTTGGGGGGTGACACTCGCTGCTGCCCTATTTGTTATCGACCATTTGCTTTTTTCTCTCGCTATAGGGCTTAAGACCTACTTTCAAAAAATTGCTGATCCCGAGGATATGGCCCCGACAGCGGCTGTTGCCTTCACAATTAACCATATTGCGGCCGTGTGCTTGCCGTTTCCATTGGGGTTGTTGTGGGTGTATTCTCCTGGCTCTGTGTTTGTGCTGGCGGCGTCTATGGCGGCGGTTTCACTTGGCCTTGCCTTCCTGATCCCGCGCCACCCTGAGAAGGGCAATGAAACCCGCCTGACACGCCCTTTGGCCGCCGCTGCAGAGTAGTTTGCCCCCGTCAGGCTTGACGAAGCTGGGCCAAGACCCTAGGCCCGGCACAAAGTTTCTGGAGATCTGTTATGGCCACATTCACTGCGCTGACCACGCTCGTCGGGAAATCACAAGCTGAGGCGCTTGGCGAAGCCATGGAGCGTCTGGTGCCGGAGCCCACCGGTGTGGGCGTCTTTGAGATTGAGGATGGCTCTGGTCTTTGGGAAGTGGGCGGCTATTTCACCGAGGCGCCTGATGAGGCGGGCCTCGCCGTTCTCGCTGCTGCTTTTGAGGCAAAGCCCTTTGTCGTGTCCGAACTGCCGGAAACCGATTGGGTGGCCCATGTGAAGCGTGAGCTTGCCCCTGTGGAGGCCGGGCGTTTCTTTGTCTACGGCAGCCATGATGCAGATAAAGTGCCAGAAGGCGCGGAACCTCTGTTGATTGAGGCGGCGATGGCTTTTGGCACCGGGCACCATGGCACCACTCTTGGTTGTCTCAAGGCGCTGGATCGTGTTGCAAATGAAGGCTTTGTTGGTGAGAACGTCGCTGACATCGGTTGTGGGACGGCCGTATTGGCCATGGGCGCGGCACGTATCTGGCCAAACAAAGTACTCGCGAGCGACATCGATGAGGTTGCCGTTGACGTGGCGAAGGCCAATGCCGTCGCCAATGGTTTGGAAGATAAGCTGATCTGCCTAGAGGCCGCTGGCTTTGGTCATCCCGATCTGGCTGCCAAAGCCCCATTCGATTTGGTCTTTGCCAATATTCTCAAGGCACCACTTGTCGATCTCGCACCTGACATGGGCAACAATATCGCGCCAAGCGGTTTCGCCATCCTGTCGGGCATTCTAAATGAGCAAGCGGATGAGGTCGTTGCGGCCTATCAGACAGCAGGCTTTGACGTGCACACCCGCGAAGAGATTGGCGAGTGGACTACACTTACCATGCAGCGGAGCGCGGTGAGCTGACGCTTTACAGTCATGAACCAATGATCGCTCCTTAGCGAGAATCAAAGTTGGGCGTCCCAGAATTGGGGCGCCATTTTTGTAACTTACCCGCATTTTGTTTCGATTTTGGAGACGGTTGAGGGTCTTAGGTGTTTCCGTTTCGAAATTGACATCATCCGTTAAGCATAAGTGTCAGTTTTGTCTCGAATTCGCCACAATTGCGGTGAGTTGGCTTGATTTTAGGGCAATTTTTGGCCAATTTTAGACATGTTTGGTGGGGGCCAAACTTGGGTAACAGCCATGAGTGAATCCAACGCTGAGTTTCATGAGCGTCTTGCACGGATTTACCGCCAGCAGGCGGAAGCCGGGCCCAAGGCGCGTGAAGCGGTCGTGGTCGATCGCAATGGATACATTATTGTGCGCGGCGCAGGACGACGGCGCAGCATCCCGTGGCACGGCTTGGGCATGGTCGTGATGTCTTTTTTTGTCATCAAAGGGCTCATGATGTCGCAACTGGGGCCTGACTTTTATTCGCAGGATGTGGCGCGGCTGAGTGGTGGATCCGCCATCGAGAAAGCCGCCGCCTGGACGATGCGCCCGGACCCAGTGTCTCGTTGGATCGCAATGCAGATCAAAACATACAGCTAAACGCTGTTAGAGTTCATGGATCCCTCCAAGATCCTATGCGGCCTCGGGTTCTCTCCCCCGGGGCCGCCTTTGTTTTAAAACAAAAAAACCGCAGCCTCCCCAAAGGCTGCGGTTTCCTGACCCGAAGGAATGCCCTTCGTGAGCGGTGCTTGGCAGGCTCAGCGGTAGCGAGCGATATCGGCACGCGACATGCCGATGTCTTCCAGCTCGCGGTCGCTCAGCTGTTCCAGAGCATTGCGGGTCATGCGTTTTTCATTCCAATCTTTGACTTGGGCGGTAATCGCGCCGAAGGTTGCGCGGATACGACCGGCAAAACTTGGATAAGACGCTGTTTCAAATGAGGCCATATCAGTGCTCCTTTTGCTAAATTGGTATGGACTTTGTTCTAGGATGGAGCGCAGATAGAGATGCGAAGGATGGCTCGCAAGCTGGATTCTGGCATAGCTCCTATGCGACAATTGCATGGGTTTGGCTGTTAGACTGAGTCATAAAAATAAGGCATAAAACCGACCCTTTGCAGCGCGTTCCCGTCAAATCTGGATCAGCCATGTTGGCGCTGCAATTCGGGCTTGCTTTCTACGCATGCCATTTTTTGAATGGGATCGGGCTTGGAGTTTGTTCTCGTTTCGTGCTACTTCAGCAGAAATAGAACAACAAAGTAGAAATGGGGCAGGCGATGCGTGTTTTGGGGATTGATCCCGGCTTGAGAAACATGGGCTGGGGCGTGATTGACGCAGATGGCAGCCGCTTAAGCCACGTTGGCAATGGGATTTGCCATTCTGTGGGTGAAGATCTCGCCGCACGCCTGCTCTCGCTGCATGAGCAACTGACTGATGTTGTTGCGCGTTTTCTGCCCGATCATGCGGCGATTGAGCAGACCTTTGTGAACAAAGATGGCGCGGGGACGCTGAAGCTCGGCCAGGCGCGCGGCATTGCGCTTTTGGTGCCAGCGCAGGCAGGTCTGATTATTGGCGAGTATGCGCCCAACAAGGTCAAGAAAACCGTCGTTGGTGTCGGTCACGCAGAAAAACATCAAGTAGAACATATGGTTAAGTTGCAGCTTCCGGGTGTGCAAATAACTGGGCCGGATGCGGCAGATGCGCTGGCCATCGCGATGTGTCATGCGCATTATGCACGGGCAGGGGCGGGGTATGCCGCCGCATTGAAAAAGGCGCAGGCATGATTGGGAAGATTTCCGGAACGCTGGAGTATCGCAGCACAGACCATGTTTTGATCGATGTGCGCGGCGTCGGCTATATGGTTTATTGCTCTGACCGCACGCTGGCTGGGATGCCGGGTGTTGGCGAAGCCGTGGCACTCTACACAGACTTGCTGGTGCGCGAAGACTTGTTGCAACTCTTTGGTTTTGCCAGTCTTTTTGAAAAGGAATGGCACCGTTTGCTGATGGGTGTGCAAGGCATTGGCGCAAAAGCCAGTCTTGCGATCCTTGGCACTTTGGGCGCCGAAGGCGTGAGCCGGGCCGTCACCCTTGGCGATGTGGCTGCGATCAAAGCGGCCAAAGGTGTGGGCCCGAAGACCGCGCAACGTGTTGTTATTGAACTAAAAGACAAGGCGCCTGAGGTCATGGCGCTTGGCGGCAGCCTGAGCAATGCGATGGCCACTGCCGCGGGGGAAGGTGCACAGGCGGCACCAGAAGAGGACGCTGTGATCGAAGAGGCAGGTCCAGCGCCAGTTGCAACAGGGGATGGTGCGTCAGGGGTCAAAGGCTCCGCAGCTGAGGCATCGATGAGCGTGCAGGCCGACGCCCTGTCTGCGCTTGGCAACCTTGGCTACAGCCCGTCTGACGCCGCAACGGCGGTGGCGCAGGCGGCGGGCGAAGATCCTGAGGCTGACACGGCTTCACTGATCCGATCGGCGCTTAAGCTATTGGCACCGAAGGGATAATTTATGGATCAGCCAGACCCGACACTGCGCCCGGAGCCCCGGCCTGAGGATGCTGACCGTGCGCTGCGCCCGCAGGAGCTTGAAGCCTTTATTGGTCAGGCGGAGGCGCGGGCCAACTTGCGTGTATTTATTGAAAGTGCCCGGCGGCGCGGTGAGGCAATGGACCACACGTTGTTCCACGGTCCCCCCGGTTTGGGAAAGACCACGCTGGCGCAGATTATGGCGCGGGAACTTGGGGTGAACTTCCGGATGACCTCTGGCCCGGTGCTCGCCAAGGCTGGAGATTTGGCGGCGATCCTGACCAATCTGGAAGCGCGGGATGTTTTATTCATCGACGAAATTCACCGATTGAACCCGGCTGTGGAGGAAGTGCTCTATCCGGCGATGGAGGATTTTGAGCTTGATCTTGTGATCGGTGAAGGGCCTGCGGCGCGGACAGTTCGTATTGAATTACAACCCTTTACGCTGGTCGGGGCGACCACGCGGCTTGGGCTGCTGACCACGCCTTTGCGCGATCGTTTTGGCATTCCGACGCGGCTGCAGTTTTACACCGAAGATGAGCTGAATGAGATTGTCACCCGCAATGCCCGCAAACTTGGTGTGCCATCGCAAGAAGGCGGGGCGCGTGAGATTGCGCGGCGGTCGCGAGGCACCCCGCGGATTGCCGGGCGGCTGCTGCGCCGTGTGGTGGATTTTGCGCTGGTGGAAGGTGATGGGATCATCACAAAAAGCCTTGCAGATGGGTCACTTACGCGGCTTGGGGTGGACAATCTGGGCCTTGATGGGGCCGACCGCCGCTATCTGCTTTTCATTGCGGAAAACTACGGAGGTGGCCCTGTCGGCATTGACACGATCAGCGCCGCGCTGAGCGAGAGCCGGGATGCGATTGAAGAGGTGATTGAGCCGTTTCTTTTGCAGCAGGGGCTTATTCAGCGGACGCCGCGCGGGCGCATGCTTGCGCAAAAAGCGTGGCGGCATTTGGGGCTTTCTGCGCCAAAACGACCGGATCAGTCGGACCTGTTTACTTCTAAAAAGAGCTGAAAATCGGACGTCGGTATTGCGTCGGTATCACGACTGTATTGCGACGGTGGAATTTTCGGTGTTCTGAAATGGCCCTGTTCGTTATGGCGGCGCGCGTTGCCGTAACAAATGAGGCTGATTTCGGGATGCGAAAGCCGTTTACCGTGCTGCTTGTCGCAACCTGCGGGCTTGTAGTCCGGGTAAGGCGGCAGAGAGCACGCCCGCGCCAAGGATCAGAGTGAGCCCGACCCATGTGAGCGTGGCGGGCAGCGTGCCAAAGATCACCCAGCCGAGTGCGGTGGCGCTGAGCAGTTGCAGGTAGACCAGCGGGGCAAGTTGTGCGGCTTCGGCGCGGCGATAGGCGAACAGCAGAAGCAGGTTGCCGCCCATGGAGAAAGCTGCGCTCGCAACTGTCAGGGCGCTGAACTCCAGCGTCATGCTTTCTGGCAGGTGTGGCAGACCCAAGGGCGTCAGAATGAGCGCTCCCAACACAAGCTGCGTGACCAGCATATCGGTTGGTCGCACAGTGCCTGAAAGCCAGCGCGAGATCGTCAGGAAGGTGCCATAACACATCCCCGCGCCAACCGCATAGAGCAGGCCGGTAGACATGTTTGCGCTGGGGCGTACGACGAGCAGCACACCAATGAAGCCAACCGCCATCAACATGTTGCGGCTGGGGGTTGCAGGCTCTTTCAAGAGCGTGACGGACAGCAGATATGAAAAGATCGGGCCGATGAAGAAGGCGGCAAACACATCTGCGATTGGGGCGGTCTGCAGGGCATTTTGAATGCAGAAGATTCCGCAGCTCATGAGAGCGCCACGCAGCCAGATCCCCCAGTGGCGCAAGGCGCCTATCATCGACGGGCGCATCAACGGCACCACCATTAGCGCGCCAAGAGCAAAGCGGGACCACGCCACAAAGATTGGACTGGCCTCATGGTTTTGCATCATGAGTTTGCCAGCAGTGTCCCCGGCAGGGATCATCGACATGGCCACAAACATCAGAGCAAAGACTTTGAACATGCACTTCCCTTAACAGGTAAATTAACGAAGCTAAACCCCATGAGATTTGTGTGTTTTGTTCGCAGGAAAGCGCTGCGCGGCTGTTGAACCAAAGCGCAGAACAACGCTACGGTTGCTGTTATGACAAAGCGCTTTTCTCGCCGTTCGTTTTTGACGCTGACTGCCGCAAGCTTGGCGACGCCGAGTTTGGCAAATGCCCCGAGCCGTTCCTTGCGCCCTGTGCTGCGCCCGAGCGCGCAGTCGTTGATCAACGCTGCGCCGACGGCTGAAAGCCTGATCCGGGACAGTGGGCTGTCCGGCAAGATCAGCTATGCCGTGGCACGGGCCGGAGAGGGGGGCGGCATCTTGGAGGGGCACAATGCGGCGGCGGGTCTGCCGCCTGCGAGCGTCACAAAGGTGCTGACGGCGCTTTATGCGCTGCATTATCTGGGGCCGACCCATCGATTTGTCACAAGCCTTGTTGCTGTGGGGACTGTGCAGAATGGGGTGCTGAAAGGTGATCTGGTGCTGCGCGGCGGGGGGGACCCGACGTTGGACACAAACCGGCTTGCCGATCTGGCACGGACCCTGAAAGCCTCTGGCATTCGTGAGGTGACAGGGCGGTTCTTGGTGTGGGGCGGAGCGCTGCCTGCGACAAAGCAGATCGACGACAAGCAACCCGCTGAGGCAGGTTATAATCCTGCGGTGTCGGGGCTCGCGCTGAACTATAATCGTGTGCATTTCGAGTGGAAGCGGAGTGGCAACGGCTATGGTGTGACGATGGATGCGCGCAGTGACAGATATCGTCCTGCGGTCACGGTGGCAGAGATGAAAATCGAAAACCGGGCGGTGCCGGTTTATACCTACAAGTCTGCTGGGAAAACGGATCAGTGGACGGTGGCGCGGGGCGCGCTTGGCAATGGGGGCGCGCGTTGGCTGCCGGTGCGGCAGCCAGAGCTTTATGCCGGTGAAGTGTTTCGCACGCTTGCCCGCGCCCATGGGGTGCAGCTGAAAGCGCCGAAGGTGGCGCGGGGTGCGCCGCGTGGCACCATTGTGGCGCGCCAGCAAAGCCCCGATTTGCGCACGATCCTCAAAGGTATGTTGAAGTACTCGACCAACTTGACGGCGGAGATGGTGGGTTTGGCGGCGAGCCAGGCGCGCGGCGCGCAGCCTGCTTCGCTTCGGCAGTCAGCGGGTGCGATGAATGCCTGGGCCAAGGAGCAACTTGGGATGCAGGCAGCGGCGCTGGTGGATCACTCTGGATTGGGAGAGGCGTCGCGGCTGCGTGCGGATGAGACAGCGCTGATGTTGGCGAAGGCGGGGCAGCATGCGGTGTTGCAGCCGATTTTGAAAGACATCCCGCTGAGAGATGAAAACGGCCGCCCGATCAAGTCGCATCCGGTGAAGGTGAAGGCCAAAACGGGGACCCTGCATTTTGTGAGTGCCCTAGCAGGATATCTGAATGCGCCGGATGGCAAAGTTCTGGCGTTTGCGATTTTTGAGGCGGATGTGAATGCGCGGGCGCGGTTGATTGGACCGAACAGAGAGAGGCCCAAGGGGGCGCGCACCTGGAACGGGCGTGCAAAACGATTGCAGCAGGCTTTGATTGCACGTTGGGGCACGGTGTATGGGGCTTAGCAATGCACGTGCTGTGGAGATGACAGAAACGCAGCATTCCAGGGCGATTTTGGCTGAATGAGTGGTTTTGACCACTTGTTTTGTAACAGTCTCGTTACCATGTGAGTTTCCGTTTTGGTATGTGATCTACGCATTAGGCGTATTTCAGAAGAGTTGGGTGCGTCCTGTATGACAAAGGATCTGATGGATCAGTTTGCGTTTCTAGATGCCGTGAAGGGTGCGATTTTTGTGCTTGAAGTCGCACAGGATGGCATGCCGCGCTACGCTAAGGTGAACAAAGAGTGGCAACTGCGCACGGAGATTGATGCGGAGTTCGCGATCGGAAAAACAGCCTACGAGATTTTTGGTGGTGCCAATGGCAAGCGCGGGCTGCAGTTGCATCTGGATGCGATGGAAGCGCAAACAGAGATGGCCTATATCGTCACCATTCCATTTGAAAACAGGATCGCGGATTTCCGAACCACGCTGATGCCGGTTTTTGATGATGCGGGGAAGCTCACGCACATTGTTGGCACCACAGATGACATCACTTCCGCGCGGGAGCGGGATCAGGCGCTGGAACTCAATCGATTGGCGCGGGAGGAAGCCGAGAACGCGGTGCACGCCAAAGAGCGATTTCTTGCCAATATGAGTCATGAGATTCGCACACCGATGAACGGTATACTGGGCATGTCGGAGCTTTTGGCTGAGACAGATCTCAATGCACAGCAGCGGCTTTTTGCGAAAACCATTCACAACTCTGCTGATGCACTGCTGACCATCGTGAATGACGTTCTGGATTTTTCAAAGATCGAGGCAGATAAGATCTCTTTGAATGATGGGCCTTTTTCCTTGCGAGATTTGGTGCAGGAGTGCTGTGCGTTGCTGGGGCTGCATTCGGATGCAAAAAATCTGAAGATGGAGGTGATCTACCCTGAAAGCGTGCCGAGCGCCTTTGTTGGCGACGTCAACCGGTTGCGCCAGGTTTTGATGAACCTGATTGGCAACGCGGTGAAGTTCACGCAGGAGGGAGGTGTGTCTGTCGGTGTGTCCTATGACACCGAAGATCGAGACTGGCCCCTGAAGATTGCGGTGACCGATACAGGGGCTGGCATTGCGCCGAGACAGCAAGAAGCGATTTTTGCCGCTTTTGAGCAAGCGCATGAGGACGGTGAACTTCGCGGCAAAGGCACGGGGCTGGGGCTGGCCATCAGCAAGGCATTGGTGGAGCGCATGGGCGGTACAATCACAGTTGAGAGTGTGCCGGGGGAGGGCTCTACTTTTGTGGTGTCTTTGGGATTGGCGCCCAGCGATGTGGTGCCCCTTCCTGTGGCTACACCTGTCCAGCCAACCTATCATGAACCGGAGGTGGTGGCCGAGCCTACACCCAAACTTGTTTGGTCGAGCGACAATATCACGGCTCACAGGCGCTCTGATGCCAATCCGCCGCTGCTGTCGGGGCTGCGTGTGTTGGTTGCAGAAGACAATATGACCAATCAGATGGTGGTGCGCAAAATGCTGGAGCCGACCGGGGTGGACATGAGTTTTGCAGCTGACGGTCAGGCCGCTCTCACGGCCTATACAGAAGGGGGCTGTGATGTGATCCTGATGGATGTGTCGATGCCCGTAATGGGCGGATTGGAAGCCACGCGCGCGATCCGGCGCTTTGAGACAGCGCGGGGATGGTCGCGGTGCAAGATTGTCGCGCTGACCGCCAATGCGCAACCCAGCGATGAAGAGGCCTGTCTCGCCGCTGGGATGGATGATTTTCTGAGCAAGCCATTTCGCAAACGGGCTTTGCTTGACGCACTTAACCTATAGTGCAGGCGCCTCCTCAAGGCTGAGAAGGGCCTGCGATCGGTGTGTACCCTAAACCTGTCGCTGTCAGGTCATGTGACGCGCACGGGCGCCGCGTTCGATGCCCGCTGCGTGCAGGCGATCCAGATCCAGCTCATAGCGGATTTCTTCGAGCAGGCGCAGCTCTGGTTCGGCCAGCGTGCCGTCCGCGGCGGCCACATCACAGGCCAGCGCATAGGCGGTTTCAAACAGACGCTCATCCAGATTGTCGCGCACCAGACCAAAGAGAGCGGCCAGACCGTCTTCCTGCTCAAACAGATCAAACACGATCTGGCTGATAATCTGCATCCGGTCGAGATCATACTCGGCAAAGACTGGCAGGTGATTCACCGCCGCCTGAATTTTCACGAGTTCTGCGGTGCGGATGTTTTCATCAGAGGCGGAGACAGCCACCATCACCAAGACCAGACAGTCCTGCGGCGTGAGCGGGTGGGGAAGTTCTTGGGTCACGTGCAAATCCTTTGCAATGCTGTGTTGCAGTGCAGAATATTGACTGCCAGTCTCTGGGGCAATAGGAAGCGTCGGATTGTCGCGTGCAATGAAGCACGTGGCTGTTTTTTGCTGAAACCCCGATCCTGAACCGGAGATGGACAATGTCTGACCTGCGCGCAGCAGCCCTCGAATCCAAAGCTTGGCCTTTTGAAGAAGCGCGAAAGCTTCTCAAACGCTATGCAAAGGGTGCGCCTGAGAAGGGCTATGTTCTTTTTGAAACCGGCTATGGCCCATCGGGTCTGCCGCACATTGGCACATTTGGCGAAGTGGCTCGCACCACGATGATCAAAGTGGCGTTTGAGGCGATCAGCGACATTCCAACGAAACTGATCTGTTTCTCTGACGATTTGGACGGGCTGCGCAAAGTGCCGTCGAATGTGCCAAATCCTGAGAATCTTGAGCCCTATCTGCAGATGCCGCTGACGGCGGTGCCTGATCCGTTTGGCACTCACGACAGCTTTGGTGCGCACAACAACGCCATGCTGCGCCGCTTCCTGGATACCTTTGGCTTTGAGTATGAATTCTACTCCGCCAAGGAATTCTATGAATCCGGTCAGTTTGACGAGGTGCTGAAGCGCGCGGTGGACAACTATGATGCCATCATGGCGATCATGCTGAAATCCCTGCGCGAGGAGCGCGCCGCGACCTATTCGATTTTCTTGCCGCTGCACCCGGAAACCGGTCGTGTGCTTTATGTGCCGATGAAAAAGGTCTGCGCGGAAACCTATACCGTCACCTTTGACGATGAGGACGGCAAGGAATGGACCGTGCCAGTGACCGGCGGCAATGTGAAGCTGCAGTGGAAGCCGGATTTTGGCGCCCGCTGGGCCGCGCTGGGCGTCGATTTTGAGATGTATGGCAAGGAGCACGCCACCAACGAAAAGATCTATGACGCGATCTGTCGTGCGCTGGGCGGGCGTCAGCCAAACCACTTCTCCTACGAGCTGTTCCTGGATGAAAACGGGCAGAAGATTTCGAAATCTTCGGGCAATGGTGTGTCGATTGACGAGTGGCTGACCTATGCCTCCACCGAAAGCCTTGCCTATTTCATGTATCAGAAGCCAAAGACCGCAAAGCGGATGCATTTTGATGTGATCCCGAAAGCGGTGGATGAGTATCACCAGCAGTTGCGCGCCTATCATGGCCAAGACATCAAGGCTCAGCTGAACAACCCGGTGTGGCACATTCACGGCGGCGACGTGCCGCAATCGGATATGGTGGTGCCATATTCCATGCTGCTCAACATTGCCTCTGTGTCCAACGCGGAAGACAAAGAGACGCTTTGGGGCTTCATCAACAAATATGCGCCTGATGCGACAGCGGAAACCCATCCGGGTATGGATGCGGCGGCAGGTCATGCGGTGCGTTACTTCAATGACTTTGTGAAGCCTGCGAAAACCTACCGTGCGCCCACAGAGCAAGAGCGCCGTGCGCTGGAAGATCTGGCGGGGGCGCTCGCCTCGCCTGAGACAGCGCTGGCCGTGATCGCAGCCAAGAACGCACTGGTGGGCAACGAAGATCCGCTGCCGGAGCCAAACTTTGCGGATGAGGAATTCCTGCAGTCTATCGTTTTTGCGGTTGGTAAAAACCATGGGTTTGAACCGCTGCGCGATTGGTTCAAGGCGATCTATGAAGTGCTTTTGGGCGACTCCCAAGGCCCACGCTTTGGCAGCTTCATTGCGCTTTACGGCGTGGAAGAAACCTTGACGCTGATCCACAGCGCGCTGGCGGGCGATCTGGTCAAGCCTGCGTAAGTCGCGGAAATAGAAAGACTTTTGGAACAGGTCCCACTTCGGTGGGGCCTGTTTGCGTTTGGCGGTGCGATGCGTCGAATGATCTGGGCGCGCGGTTGCGGCGTAGCCTTCCTAAAGGGAGGGACTGAGATGAAACATATTTTGCTCGCCTTTGTTGTGGTGCTTGAGTTCACGCGATCCGGCGCGGCTCAGGCCCAAGAGAGCGCCAAGGCGGAAATTGAGGCGGTAATCAGCGCACAGATCGAGGCCTTTCGAGGCGACGATTTTGTCACAGCCTTTGGATTTGCCGCGGACAATATCAGACGCCTGTTTCTGACGCCTGAGAACTTTGGCGCCATGGTGCAACGCGGCTACCCAATGGTGTATCGGCCCGAAACGGTGCAGTTTGGGGCGCAAACCTTGGAAGGAGCTGCGATCTGGCAGCGCGTTTTGATGAAAGACGCAGCTGGGGTTACACATGTGCTGAACTATCTGATGGTGCCACAGAATGGCGTCTGGCGGATTGCAGCGGTGCAGTTGCAGCCCGCCTTAGATGCGGCCGCTTAAGTCTGTTTGCTGCGCCCTTCGCGCCAGACCAGAATGCCCGCCGCTGTCAGGATCACGCCTGCGCCAAGCCAGCTGATGGCATCGGGCAGCACAGAGAACACCAAGGCGTCATAGAGGGCTGCAAAAGCGAGCGCGGCGTAAAAGAACGGCGCAACAAAGCTCGCATCAGCGAGCCGCATGGCGTTTATGAAGCAGGTCTGTGCAGAGGCCATCAGAAGGCCAATGCCTGCCAGGGCCGCCCATTGCGGCCATGTCGGGGTTTGCCAGACAAACAGCGCGGCGGCCGTTGCGATCGCCAGGCCAATCGCGTTGTTGATCAGCAGAATCTGAAAGGGGCGTTCGCGGCCTGTGAGCTTTTTGATAAAAATCAGCTCTCCCCCCATTGAGACAGCCGCGCACAGCGCAAGGATTGCGCCAAATTCCAGAGCGTCTGCGCCCGGTCGGGTGAGGATCATGGCGCCCGCAAACGCAAGCGCGGCAGAGCCCCAGCGCCATGGGCCGATTTTTTCACCCAGAAACGGGATGGCCAGCAGCATGCCCACGACCGGGTTCAGAAAGCTAATCGCAGTGGCGTCCGATAATGGGATGAAGGCCGCGGCGGCAAACATGAGCGTCACGCCCCCCCAGCCCAGCGTCGAGCGGCCAATGTGCAGCCCCCAGTGTATGCGGCTGAAGGTTGGGCGTAAAATCATCGCAGCTGTGGCAAACCCCAGAAAGGCAAACAGAAAACGGCCATGGCTGATTTGCAGTGGGTGCAGGGCTGGGCCAAGGGCACCAGTGCCAAGCGCCTTGGCCAGCAGCGTTGTGCCTGCCGCAAACGCTGAGGCTGCAAGCGTGAGCGCGGCGGCGAGCGCAGGATTCGAGGCGGGCACAGGTGTGGGTTGCATGAGCGATTTATGAAGCGGACGTTTCGGGCTGACAAGGCCGCGATTTCGTTGCTGCAAAAATGGTCTTTATGGGTTCGAAGTGGGTGTATTTGGCCAAAACTGAACGAAATGGAACTTAGGGGTTCCCATTTGTCGTTTGACCGTTTAGGGAGGCCTTATGACCAGATGTGCTCACATATCCCTGCTGCGACGCCGACGCCTGATTGCGTAATCGGCATCTCTGCCTGTGACTGGCCTTAAGCGTTAGAAAGTGACGCAATCCCCTTCAAAAACATTGACGTAAATGCCTTGAGTGATGCAGTCACTGAGGCTCATGATCTGAAAAAGGAAGATCGCAATGATCCCGTCCATTTTGCCAACATACAACCGCGCGCCGCTCACGTTTGAGAGCGGTGAAGGAAGCTGGATGATCGAGGCGGACGGCCGACGTTTTCTGGATCTGGGCGCCGGTATTGCGGTGAATGTGCTGGGGCATGCAAACCCTGTGCTGGTCAATGCGTTGACCGAGCAGGCAGGTAAGCTGTGGCATGTTTCCAACCTTTACAACATCACCCAGCAGCAGGCGCTGGCGGATAAGCTGGTGGCGCATACCTTTGCCGACACTGTGTTTTTTACCAACTCAGGCACGGAATGCTGTGAGCTGGCGGTGAAGATGGCGCGCAAGTACTGGAACGACAAAGGTCAGCCGGAGCGTGTGGAGATCATTGCCTTTGAAGGCGCGTTTCATGGCCGCAGCTCTGCGGGCATCGCGGCGGCGGGCTCTGAGAAGTTGGTGAAAGGCTTTGGCCCATTGTTGCCGGGCTTCCATCAGGTGCCTTGGGGCGACGTGGACGCGGCCAAAGCGTTGGTGGGCGATCAGACCGCTGCGATTATTGTGGAGCCTGTGCAGGGGGAAGGTGGCATCCGCCCGCTGCCGGACGCGGACCTGAAAGCGCTGCGCGATATCTGTGATGAGGCGGGCATTCTGCTGATCATGGATGAGGTACAATGTGGCGTGGGCCGGACTGGCAAGCTCTTTGCGCATGAATGGGCCGGTGTGACGCCTGACATTATGATGGTTGCCAAAGGCATTGGCGGCGGCTTCCCGCTGGGCGCGGTGCTGGCCACAGAAGAGGCTGCAAGCGGCATGGTGGCAGGCACGCATGGCTCCACCTATGGGGGCAACCCACTGGCTTGTGCCGTGGGCGGCGCGGTGATGGATGTGGTTGCTGATGAAGCGTTTCTGGCGGAGGTGAACCGCAAAGCGGGCCTGTTGCGCCAGAAGCTTGAAGGGCTGGTTGCGGCGCACCCGGATGTGTTTGAAGAGGTGCGCGGTGCCGGGCTGATGCTGGGGCTGAAATGTGCCAAAGCGACCTGTGGCGATATGGTGGCTGCGGGCTATGACCATGAGGTTGTGACCGTGCCTGCGGCGGACAATGTGGTGCGTCTGCTCCCGCCTCTCAACATCACAGATGACGAAATTGCCGAAGCCGTTGCGCGGCTTGAGAAAGCGGCGGCCCAACTGGGCGCGCAGGTTTAAGGACTGAATACAATGAAACATTTTCTGGATATCAACAAAACCGAAGTTGCCGATCTGCGGGGCATGATCGACAGCGCGAAGGCGATGAAAAACGCGCGCAATGGTCGCCCGAAAGGCGCGCTGGATGATGATCTGCCGCTGAAGGACCACATGGTTGCGCTGATCTTTGAAAAGCCGTCAACCCGGACGCGGGTGAGCTTTGACGTGGGCGTGCGTCAGATGGGTGGGCAGACCATGGTGCTGTCCGGCTCTGAGTTGCAGCTGGGCCATGGGGAGACTGTCGCGGACACCGCCAAAGTACTGAGCCGCTATGTCGATCTGATCATGATCCGTACCTTTGAAGAAGCGACCCTGCTGGAAATGGCAGAGAACGCCACTGTTCCAGTGATCAACGGGCTGACCAACCGCACCCACCCGTGTCAGATCATGGCGGACATCCTGACATTTGAGGAGCGCAACGGCCCGATCGCGGGCAAAAAGGTTGTTTGGTCTGGTGACGGCAACAACGTCTTCGCGAGCTTTGCCCATGCGGCAGGGCAGTTTGGGTTTGATCTTACCTTCACCGGGCCGCAGACCTTGGACCCAGAAGCGGTTTTCATCGAAGAGGCGCGCGCCAAAGGTGTAAAGGTGGAGATCGAGCGGGATCCTGTCAAAGCTGTGCAGGGGGCCGATCTGGTTGTCACGGACACATGGGTGAGCATGCATGACGCGGTCTCGACACGTGAGCGTCGCCACAACCAGCTGCGTCCCTATCAGGTCAATGAAGAGCTGATGCGCCATGCGGCCGATGATGCTTTGTTCATGCATTGCCTGCCGGCGCACCGCAACGAAGAAGCCACCGACGCGGTGATGGACGGCCCGGCCTCTGTCATTTTTGATGAGGCGGAAAACCGGCTTCATGCGCAGAAAGCGGTGATGAAATGGTGCCTGAGCTGACATCCGCATCGGTGATGTGAAGCAAGAAGCGCTGGCCTTGGCTGGCGCTTTTTTGTTGCGCTGTCTTGACCTGTGGGGGCCGTGAGCGGAGACTTGCCAAAGCAAGGGGCGGGACAGACATGAGTGACGCAGAGCGCAGTGCAATACACCCTCGGATTGTCGTGGCCGGGGCTGGCAGCATTGGCTGTTTTGTCGGCGGGATGCTGGCGCGGTCAGGGCGCAATGTGACGCTGCTGCTGCGCGCGGCAACGCTTGAAGAGATCTCCCAAAATGGGCTGACGCTGACCGACTTTGACGGTTTGGATGTGGCGCTTTCTCCTGACAGTTTTGCGATGGACACCGATCCGGCCTGCCTTGCTGAGGCAGACATCGTTCTGGTGACGGTTAAGAGTGGGGCCACGGCAAAGATTGCGGGTGAGATCTCGCGTCATGCCCCAAAGAACGCGGTGATTGTCAGCTTGCAGAACGGTGTGGAGAACGCGGCCAATCTGCAGGCGGCACTGCCGGAGTATGATGTGCGCGCGGGTATGGTGCCGTTCAATGTGGTTTGGGTTGGCGGTGGCCGGTTTCACCGTGGCACCAGTGGCGACATTGCCATTGCGCAGGGGGACGGCCTTGTGGGGCGTCATCTGAGCTGTCCTGATCTTGCGGTGCACGAGCGGCGCGATATGGCTGCGTTGCAGTGGGGCAAGCTGGTGATCAATCTCAACAATGCGTTGAACGCCCTGTCTGGGCTGCCGTTGCGTGCGCAGATTGGTGACAGGCGCTGGCGGGCGCTGATGGCCGCGCAGATGGAGGAGGCGCTGGGCATTCTGGAGGGGGCAGCGATCCACACGCAGAACCCGGTGGCAGCGCTGCCGCTGCGCTATGTGCCAACTGTGCTGCGCCTGCCGACGTGGCTGTTTCGCGCTGTTGCTAAGGCTATGCTGTCGATTGATCCAAATGCGCGCAGTTCGATGTGGGAGGATCTGGATCGTGGGCGGGCCACGGAGATTGACGAATTGCAGGGCCAGATTGTGCGATTGGCAGAGCAGTTGGGTCAGGCTGCGCCGATCAATGCGGGTGTTGCGCAACTGATCCGGGAGGCTGTGGCCGCAGACGCGGGTGCGCCGGGTATGCCGATACAAAAGGTTCAGGATCGCCTGCGCCGCGCGTGACGCCGCAGGCCGCCAGTATTGGCTGGCAGGTTTAGCTGGTGACCGCGTTTAGCAGCAGGAAGATCACAGCTGACATAGTAGCGGCGGCTGGCACGGTGATGACCCACGCAGCGGCGATGGTCATGAAGTGGCTGCGGCGCACCAGCTTGCGGCGGCGACGCTCTTCTGGCGCGATGCGTTTGACCACTGGGCGCTGGCCGGTGTTCTTGCGCAGGCGCTTTTCTGCGTCCCATTCGCGGTAAAAGCCGACGCCGAAGATCCCGCCTACGGCGATGTGGGTGGAGCTGACCGGCAGGCCAAGCCAGGAGGCGACAATCACTGTGATGGCGGCAGACAGCGCGACGCAGTAGGCGCGCATGGGGTTCAGTTTGGTGATTTTCTCACCCACCATGCGGATCAGTTTGGGGCCAAAGAGAAACAGTCCGAACGAGATGCCAAAGGCGCCAATGATCATCACCCAGCTTGGGATGGAGACCTTGGTTGCGATGTCACCGAACTCTGCAGCGTGCACGATGGCGGCGAGCGGGCCCACCGCGTTGGCCACGTCGTTTGCGCCATGGGCAAAGGACAGAAGCGCAGCTGAGAAGATCAGCGGAACGCCAAACAGCACCTTGAGGGATTTGTTGCGGTTCTCCAGTCCTTGAGACTGTTTGTGGATCAGCGGTTTGGAAATCATATAGAAGGCCACGCCCGCCCCGGCGCCAATCAGCAGAGCGGTTTGCAGATCAATTTTCATGATCCGCTTCAACCCTTTGAGGGCAAGATAGGAGGCAAAGGCGGCGGCCATGATCCCGATCAGAACCGGCACCCAGCGGCGGGCAGCGGCGATTTTGTCATCCTGATAGATGATCCGAGATTTGATGAAGGCCAGGAAAATCGCCGCAATGACGCCACCCAGCACCGGAGAGATCACCCAAGAGGCGGCGATCTTGCCCATGGTGGGCCAGTTCACGGCGGCGAACCCGGCAGCGGCGATACCCGCGCCCATCACGCCCCCCACAACAGAATGGGTGGTGGACACCGGCGCGCCAACCCAGGTGGCGATGTTCACCCAGAGTGCAGAAGAGATCAGCGCCGCCATCATCGCCCAGATAAAGACCGATGCATCGCCCATGCCTGAGGGGTCAATGATGCCTTTGGAAATGGTGGAAACCACATCACCGCCTGCAAGCAACGCGCCTGCGCTTTCACAGATGGCGGCGATGACAATCGCGCCACCCATGGTGAGCGCATTGGCCCCCACAGCTGGACCCATGTTGTTGGCCACATCATTGGCGCCGATGTTGATCGCCATATAAGCGCCGAACCCGGCGGCCGCGATGATGATCAGATTGTTGGAGCCTGCGCCCGTCAGCAGACCTGCAAAAATCGCGGCGAGCACAATGAAGGCCAGCGCGATCCCCAGCCCGACCATGGGGCGGGAGACATAGAGAGTCGCGGCTTCGAGATGAGAAATACGGTGAAGATCGCGGTCCAGCGTGGACCACTCTTTGCCACTGTTTGGCGCAGACATAGCAGAGAATCCCAGATTGCTTGCGCGGGGGCCTATCCCCAATGGCGCGGCAATGCAAGAAATCCGTTACAAAGGCGTTACAATTGCCGCAGTAGCGCCTGCAGCTCAGGCTCGTCTACCAGATGGGCCGCCTCTGAAGGAGCGACCCATTTGCGGGTGCGTTCTTCGGCTTCTGGGAAGTCGTCTACCATTTTGGTGACTTCCGTTTCAAAGACGGTCACATCAACGCCCACGGCCAGACCGCCATCCAAACGTTTGTCATAGCCGTATACACCAAGAGGCTCGCGGTTGATGTTGGCGTCTTTCACGCCGGCTTCTTCCCAGGCTTCTCTGAGGGCGGCATCTGCGGCGTCGAGCCCGTCAATTGGCCAGCCTTTGGGCAAGACCCAGCGGCCCGTGTCCCGCGATGTGATGAGCAGGATTTCACGTCCTTTGCCAGCCTTACGTGTGCACAACGCGGCCATCTGGATGCGGCGCGGACGCCGCCAAATTGGGGCAATCACACTGTCGTAGGCGGTTTTAATGGCACTGGTCATAAACGTCTGCTCGGTCTGTGGATAAGTCCGCTTTGCGGATCTGCTGATTATCAAGTCGTGTATATACGTTTCTGAAACCGATAAATCAAGCTATGGTGAATAATTCCTTAATTTTTGCGCCGTTTTGCGCGCAATGTTGGATCTGCTTCGGTAGGATCTTCGGGCCAAGGGTGTTTGGGATAGCGCCCGCGCATGTCTTTGCGCACATCGGCATAGGAGCTGGCCCAGAAGCCGGGGATATCCATTGTGGTTTGCACGGGTTTCTGGCCGGGTGAGAGCAAAGTCACGCGCAGCGGTGTGTTGCCAATCATCGGATGCGTGGTCTGACCAAACAACTCTTGCAGGCGCAGGGAGATTTCGGGGTGCTCCCCGGCGTAGTCGATGGGGATTTTACGATCCAGCGGTGTTGTGAAATGCGCAGGCGCGAGACGATCGAGCAATTGCATCTGGTTCCAGTCCAGCCGCGCGCGGAGGGCATCGAGCACGTCAAATTTCTTCCAGTGCTCGGCGGTTTTGATGCCGGAGAGGTGGGGCAGGAGCCAATCCTCTATGCTGTCCATCAGAGCGCCTTGGGACATGTCGGGCAAATCATGGCCTGCGTCACGGATGAGGGTGACGCGCGCCACAAAACGCTGTGCCGCAGGCGACAGCGTGATGCCAAGGTCGCGCACGCCATCCAGCATGGCCTCGGCGATGGCCTCAGAGGGGGCGTCTTTCCAGATGCGGTCATCCAGAGCGATGGCGCCTAAGCGCTCCTGTTTGCGCGCGATCACGCGGCGCTCCCGTTTGGACCAAGCGCAGCTGTCTTCCCAGTCGATATGTGCCTCAAAGAGGCTGCGCACCTGCGATTCAGAGATTTGTATGGCCTGTCGAATGCGGGCTTCGCGCGGGTTGCCATCGGTGTCGGTGACGACAATCAGGCGTGTGTTTGCGAGCGGGTCGCTTTCCTCCATCACCGCGCCTTTGCCGCCGGAGAGCACAAAGCGGGGGGCGTCGCCTTTGCGGTGCAAACCGATGCGGTCCGGATAGGCGAGGGCGGCGAGTTCTGCCGCGCTGTAGCTGGGCGCAGCTTTGGTTTTTGTGGATTTGGCGAGGCGTTTGGCCTCGTCTTTGAGCGTGTGCAGCGCAGCGCGGTTGACCCGATAAGGGCGACGATTTGTAAACGCCTTGAGATCGCTGAGGGCTTCCATGCGCAGGGCGAGATCCACGGGTGCCCCGCGGGTCAGGGGATCCCGCGCGGCCAGCAAGGCCGCCATGTCTGCACCCTGCGGTCCTGCGATGGTCAGCATATGGGCGAGGCGGGGATGCAGGGGCAGGGCGGCAATGGCTTTGCCATGCTCTGTGATGCGGCCTGTATCGTCCAGAGCATCGAGCATCTGGAGCACGGTCTGCGCCTCTGCAAAGCTGCCGGGATTGGGTTGGGACAGGAAGGCAAGATCGCTGGGCGTTGCCCCCCAGAGCGCAAGCTCCACCGCAAGGCCGGTGAGGTCTGCGGCCTCGATCTCGGCGGGCGGGAATGGCAGCAGCGCGCCCTCCTCGCCTTTGGTCCAGAGGCGATAGCAGAAGCCTTCGGCGACACGGCCCGCGCGGCCTTGGCGCTGGGTCGCTTCGGCGCGGGTCACGCGCTCTGTCACAAGGCGGGACATGCCGGAGCCCGGATCAAAGCGCGGGCGCCGGGCGCGGCCTGCATCCACCACCACGCGCACGTCCTGAATGGTGAGGGAGGTTTCCGCAATTGAGGTGGCGAGCACCACCTTGCGGCCCTCTGTGGCGGGACGGATCGCGGCTTGCTGATCTTTGAAGGGCATCGCGCCAAACAGCGGATGCACGGTGCAGTCTGGTGGCAGTTTGAGCAGGGCCTGTGTGCGGCGGATCTCGCCTTCGCCGGGGAGGAAGACCAACACGCCACCTTCGGTTTCACTGACGGCTTGTGTGATGAGGCGTGCGGTGGCCTCCTCCAAGCGGGTGCCTTTGGCAAGTGGCTTGTCGAGCCAGCGGGTTTCCACCGGGAAGGCGCGCCCCTCTGAGGTGATGATCGGCGCGTCCCCCATGAGGGCGGCGACCGGGGCGGCGTCGAGCGTGGCAGACATGGCCAGCAGGATCAGTTCGTCGCGCAGCGCGTCACAGATTTCGAGGCACAGCGCGAGGCCAAGATCGGCGTTCAGAGAACGCTCGTGAAATTCGTCGAAAATCACCGCACCGACACCTGACAGCTCTGGATCGGATTGGATCATGCGGGTCAGGATGCCCTCGGTGACAACCTCGATCCGGGTGGATTTGGAGATCTTGCTGTCGCCGCGCACGCGGTAGCCCACGGTTTCCCCGGCGTTTTCCCCCAAAGTCTGAGCCATGCGTTCAGCAGCGGCGCGGGCCGCGAGGCGGCGCGGCTCCAGCATGAGAATGCGGCCCTTTGTTAAATTTGCCTCCAGCATCGCGAGCGGCACCACGGTGGTTTTGCCTGCGCCGGGAGGCGCTTGCAATACGGCGCGATTGTGCGTGCGCAGGGCAGAGAGCAGGGGATCGAGGGCGTCGTGAATGGGGAGTTGCGTCATGGGGTCGTTATCGGTCAGGTGCGCCGCCGGGTCCAGAGGGGTTGTATCGCCCGCGCTAGTCGCGACGGATCAGCTTGGCCCTGCCGTGGCGCGACGTGAGGCGCACTTCGGTTGCGCGCCAGAACTCCCCCTCGCGGCTGTAGGTCACAGAGAGCGGGGAGGTTTTCAGCTCAGCAAGTTCCTCATCTGAGTAGCCGCCGATGCGGTCATAGGTGCCTGAGCAGGTCACGCTGTCGCCATCCGGTTGGCGGGTTTTGAGCGTGATGCGCACAAGGCGGGTTCCGTCAAATTGGGTTTGCTCAATCTGGCAAAGTGTGGCGTCTGTTTGGTCGCGCAGGCTGAGCCACATCATGCTCATCGGGTCGAGCGCGCCTTTGGTGCGGTTGGGGGCAATGGGCGTTGCAGGGCTTTGGGCGCCTTTGGTTTTGATCAGCAGATCGTTTTTTGCGACCAAACTGGTTTCCGATACGCGCTTACCTGTGTTGATATAGCCGTCATATTTCGCCGGTTTCAGGTCAGATCCATTGCGTGTGCCTGCGCCAGACACGGTGAAGCGGATGCTGCGCAGAACGCCGGCGAGGCCGGTGGTCTGAAAACTGCCTGCACCCTTATAGCGCTCTGCGGATTCGTCCATTTCCAGTGTGAGCTCTCCCACTTTGAGGCCGAAGGCATGGACCGACCAAAGCTGGTTTGTGGTGTCTGCCTTGGCCGCCGAGAGACACAATTGCGCGAAAAAGACTGCGGCGCATAAGCACGGTAGGCGCAATTTGCGCGTGTCGATGTGTCGCTGGACTAGACAAGAGAGGGTGGGGCGCGGCATGAAGATTTCCAAACAAAAAACACAGGGTAGCGCTATGGATATCGCAGATCTGCGTGACAGAATACTGAAACAAGAGCGCAGAGCGCTGGCGCGGGCGATTACTTTGGTGGAAAGCGCGCGCGAGGACCATCGCGCGCAAGCGAGTGCTTTGCTGGAAAGCCTGCGGGGGGCTGGGCGGCAAGCGCTGCGGGTTGGGTTGTCTGGGACGCCGGGGGTGGGGAAATCCACCTTCATTGAGAGCTTCGGCATGATGCTGATCGGGCAAGGGCTGCGGGTTGCGGTGCTTGCTGTGGATCCGTCCTCTGCGCGCAGTGGCGGCTCGATCTTGGGGGATAAAACCCGGATGGAACGGCTGAGCCGGGACAAAAACGCCTTTATTCGCCCATCCCCCAGCCAGACCCATCTGGGCGGTGTGGCCCGGCGCACGCGGGAAGCGGTGGCGTTGTGTGAGGCGGCTGGCTTTGATGTTGTGTTGATTGAAACCGTTGGGGTTGGACAATCGGAAACGGTGGTCTCTGAAATGTCTGATCTGTTTCTGTTGTTGCTGGCGCCTGCGGGTGGCGATGAGCTGCAAGGCGTGAAGCGCGGTATCATGGAAATGGCGGATGTGATCCTTGTGAACAAAGCGGATGGGGCACTCAAGACCACCGCGATGCGCACCTGCGCGGATTATGCCGGGGCACTGCGGCTTTTGCGCAAGCGACCACAGGACCCAAAGGGATTTCCCAAGGCGATGACCGTGTCCGCGCTGGAGGAAGAGGGGCTGATGACGGCGTGGGAAGAGATCAACACGCTGACAGAGTGGCGCAAACAAGAAGGGCATTGGACAGCCCGACGTGCGGCACAGGCCCAGTTCTGGTTCCATGAGGAGGTCCGGCAGGGTCTCTTGGCGCGCCTGCATAAGGCGCAGGCGCGCAAGGACCTACAATTACTGGATGAAAAAGTCGCATCTGGTGTGATTACGCCGTCTCAGGCGGCGCAGGAGATGCTTGCACGCTTGGCATAACTGGATCATTCTGTCGGTCACCTTTTTGCGTTTCTGATGCGGAAAAGGGGCTGAGATCGGAGTTTATGCGTATGCAAGAGCACACGGCTTTTTCGGAGGGTGCCGGGCAGTCGCATCCTCTCGGCTGGCCGTCAAGACAGCTTAAAGATGCATATACGTCGATTGTGCAATTGCAGAACGGGTGTTTGCAGTTGCGTGTGGAGCACAGCACCCTCAAAGGGGTCTCTGCGGAAATGCTGGACTGGTGGTTCAGTGTGTTTGTCTCTCAGCGCGTCTCCTACCGAGGTGATGTGAAAAAGGCGTTTCTTTTCTGGCACCCTCAAGACCATGTCGACATTCGTGTGTCTGATGACAAAGCGTTGCGGCCGCTCCGGGTGGGGGATGAATTTTACGTTGGTGAGATGTTTGGTGGTGATCCCAAGTTGCAGAGCCGCGAGCGTGTCTGGGTGTCCAAGCGCGACAATGCTGGGTTCCATGTGTGCCTGAAGCGTGCCGGGGTCAGAATTGGCAGTATCTGCTACAACTTTCAGGATGTGCCCGGAGGTGTTGATGTGGTGACGGAGGCCACGCTTGGGTTTGAGCGTGGTCTAGCTAAGACACTGCTGAATAACTTCATCGCGCGCTTGAGTTTTAACATGGGCATGTCGGACCCATGGTTGCTGCACAACGTTCAAGAATTTGGATATTTGCAGCATTTTTTGCCTGAACTGTTTTCCAAGCGTGCGCAGGGTAATGTTGTTACGCTGGAGGATCGGGGCTAAATGGTTGCGCAGCGGTGCTTTGGTGAACTCGCATCCTTTAGTTCGACTGCGATATTGGGGCGGGTTGTTCTGCAGAATGCAGGAGCGATTGTTCTTTGGTGATGCGTTTCTTTCGTTCAACTGACTTGCCTGAACCTCGGCCCCTTGATTGGCCGCGTCGGCAGTTTAGTGACGCCAAGTTCGTTTTTGAGCAAATGCGCGATGGGCGTATCATGATCGAGTTGCATCACAACACGATCAAAGGTGTGACGCCCGAGATGTTGAACTGGTGGTTTGGCGTCTATGCGACGCAGAAGATACGGATTTGTGAGCAAGTCTTTGATGCCTATCTGATCTGGCATCCGCAGGACAATGTGGGACTAAGTGTGTTGAGAGGCGACCTCAAGGAGCCTTTGCGCGTCGGGGATGTGCTGGCTGTCAGGCGGTATTTTGCGCGAGATCTGGCCTTTAAGAGCTATGAACGGTTTCATGTCATGCAACGGGATGCCGAGGCCTTTGCGGTCAAGGTGCACCGGTTTGGAATGCAGATGGCGATAGCGCGTTGGGAGTTTCAGGCAACACAAGACGGCACTGATGTCGTGATGCGCACCGAAGTCGGTGTTGAGAACGGGCTTGTGAAAGTGATCATGAACAACTTTATCCTGCCGATGGTTGTCGACATGAAGCTTTTGGATGCGTGGCTACAGTATAGCGTCGAGGAAATTGGCAACTTTGAGTTCTTTTTGCCTGCGCTCTATGCGAAGCGAGATCAGGGTGCCGTGATTGATCTTTCGGACGAGTTGGGGCAGAGATCGTGCGATCTGTGAGTGTAATCGTCTGGTGATGGATGCATTTGCTGTGAGGAATCGTCAAATAATGAACGTGAGCCGCTGAATCACTTGACGCCCCTGCCAATTCCGCCTAATCACGCCAAACAAAATTCCGGGCGCGGCCTTGGCAGCGCCCTTATGCTTTGACGGGGCCGTTATCCCCGTGCACCGTAAAACGAGGATGAACCCATGTCGCGCCGTTGCGAATTGACCGGAAAAGGCCCGATGACTGGCAACAATGTCAGCCACGCCAACAACAAAACCAAGCGTCGTTTTCTGCCTAACCTGAACGACGTGACCCTGCAGTCCGAGACCCTGGGCCGTGGCGTTAAACTGCGTATCTCCGCAGCTGCGCTGCGCACTGTTGATCACCGCGGTGGTCTGGACGCATTCCTGGCAAAAGCCAAAGATACCGAGCTTTCTGACAACGCGCTGAAAGTGAAAAAAGAGATCGCAAAAGCACAGGCGGCAACTGCCTAATTTTGCTTACCTTTTTAGGTTTTGACGGCCTCGCAGTTTTGCGGGGCTGTTTCTTTTTGTCGCCTTCACAAAGATAAGATGACGTGCCTATATGCGGGCATGATGGTGGCTTTCCGCAGATATCTCACGATGGCTTTGGTGGCTGTGCTTGTGCTGACAGGGCACAGTATGGCTGTGGCGCGTGGCTTGCCCGGTGTGGCTGGATATGCGGAGTATTGTATCGCCGAAAGCGCGGTGATGGTGCCGGTGGATGCGGATGGCAATCCAACCGGCCCGGCGCATATCTGCCCGGATTTCAGCGCCTCGCTTTTTACCTGGGTTTTGGATGGCGAGCCGATCCTGCCTATGGTTTTGGGACACGCGCGCAGTCTGCGGATTGTGCGTGGCGACTTTGATGAAGCGATTCGCACTGTTGCGGTAAACGCCCGTGCGCCTCCTGATTTCGTGCTCATCTGACTTTTTGACACGATACCCTATAGGGACAGGAGACTTGATATGTCCGTAAAAACAACCGTCGTTGCTGCCATTGCAGCCGTTTCTTTTGCCTTTCCTGCGTTTGCGGAAAGCACCATTGCCGTGAAAGATGCTTATGCGCGGGTGGCCACGAAAGTGTCCAAATCCGGGGCAAGCTTCATGGTTATTGAAAACACAGGCAGTGAGGATGACCGGTTGGTTGCGGTGTCCTCTGAGGTGGCGAAGCGCACCGAGCTGCACACCCACAAAGAAGATGCGAATGGCAACATGCAGATGCTGCATGTCAAAGAAGGCTTTGCGGTGCCCGCAGGGGGCAAGCATATGCTCGCGCGTGGTGGGGATCACGTGATGTTCATGGGGCTGACCCAGGGTCTTGAGCATGGGGATGTTGTCACGCTGACGCTGACCTTTGAAAAGGCCGGTGACATCACGCTGGACGTGCCCGTGGATCTGGAGCGCAAGCCTGCGCATGGTGATGGGCACGGTGCGCACAAGCACTGAGCACGCTGCAAAGCTCTGATCATTTGGCCACCCTTCGGGGTGGCCTTTTCGTAAGATCAGCTGCGTGTTTGAGCAAGCTCGCGTGCCACCCAATCCGGCACGATCTCTGACGCGGGGCCAAGGTGGACCTCGGCAAAGCGCGATGCACCAGCAGAGGGCTCCAGATTAAGTTCGAGGGTATGCGCGCCGATGTGGTCCGCATGGGCAACGAAATTGGCCGCTGGGTAGACCTCACCTGAGGTGCCAATGGAGACAAACAGATCTGCCGCGTCCAAAGCCTGTTCGATGCGTTCCATAAAATAGGGGATTTCGCCAAACCATACGACGTCTGGCCGTGTTGCAGGCGCGGCGCAGGCGGGGCAGGGATCTTCTTTTGTCATGACAGGTGGCGCTTCCCAGCGGTGGTCACATGCGGCGCAAAGCGCGCCGTCCAAGGTGCCGTGCATATGGAGCACATTTTTGCTGCCTGCCTTTTCATGCAGATTGTCTACGTTCTGGGTAACAATCAGCAGGGTGCCATCCAGTTCGGCCTCCAGCTCTGCGAGCGCGTGATGTGCGGCATTGGGTGTGGCCTCCGCGGCATTGCTGCGTCGGGCGTTGTAGAAGGCGTGAACCAAGTCAGGATTGCGGGCGAAGCCCTCCGGTGTGGCCACATCTTCGATGCGATGCTGCGCCCAGAGGCCGTCCTCATCGCGGAAGGTGCCAAGGCCGCTTTCAGCACTGATGCCTGCGCCGGTGAGGATAACAATATTGGTGCCCATAGTGGTTTTCTGCTTTCTCGCTGTCGGGTGGCGGCTCTGCTCTGACTGTGGCAATCTCGCGCTGGACTGGCAAGGTAAGGGAATGATGTGCCATGAAAATTCTGTTTGTGTGCCTTGGCAATATTTGCCGTTCACCCACCGCAGAGGGCGTGTTTCGCGCAATGGCGCCTCAGGCGCAGGTGGACAGCGCGGGCACTGGCGCCTGGCACGTGGGAGAGCCGCCTTATGGCCCAATGCAGGCCGCCGCACGTGCACGTGGGTATGATCTGTCGGATCTGCGCGCACGGCAATTTGTGGCGCAGGATTTTGCTCGATTCGATCTGATCATTGCGATGGATCGCGACAATCTGAGCAATATTGAGCGGTTGCGGCCCGCAGGTGATGATACGCCGGTGCGACTGTTCACCGAGTATGAAAGCAGTGGGGCGGAAGCGGTGCCAGACCCCTACTACACCCGCGATTTTGATGGGACACTGGATCTGATCGAAGACTGCGCGCGCGGGCTGGCGAAAACGCTCTGAAAGCGTGCGATGGGGGCGTTAGTTTCGGAAAATTGAAAACTAACGGCTGGTGTTTCTAAAGCAGAGCCTGCCCCTCTTGCGCAGTACACCAGCGCGGCCCGACAGTGGTTTCGATGTCCAGTTGGAGCCTCGATTGTGTCGCGCCTATTTGTCCAAAACGCGGAATTCCTCTTCCAGCCAAGGGAATTTTTCTATGGCGGGTGTGATCATGTGGCTGGTGAGCAGATTGCGCATGGTCTGCGCCACGTCACGCGGCACTGTGTCGGCCCAATCGCCGCTGGCGAGCAAAGAAATTGTGCGGCTGAAGGGCGCAAACGGCAGGGGATGCGCGGTGACGCGATCGTGGAAGCGGGTGGCGCGCAAATACCCCAGTGGGGTTGTGATCGCCCAGCCGATCCCGCGCGAGACCATGGCGATCAGCGAGGGGTTCGAGCTGATTTCAAACCGATGTGGAATGTCGATCTTGCAGCGCTTCAGATGCGCTTCGATCTGTCGTCCAATAAGTTGTTCCTGCCCGTAGCGCAGCATGGGCAAGTTCGCGAGCGCAGACATCACATCCCCCTTGGTAGGCACACGGCCAGCAGGCGCGATCAGGATGAAAGGGTCGCGGGTCAGCGGATATTCGGCAAAGCCGTCCATCACTTCCCCAGAGGTCGCGGTGATCGCAAGGTGCAGGTCGCGGGCGCGAATGGCCTCTGTGATTTCGTGGCTCGGGGCGGTCACAAGGCGAAACTGACAACGGGTCATGGACTCCGCCAGGGTCGTCACCAGGCGGGGGGTCAGGTCATTGTCAAAGTCATCAATGATGCCCATGGAGAGCTGGGTGAGGTGCGTGAGATCCATCACCGCCAGCTCGGACTGCGCAAGACGCAATTGCGAGAGCACAGCGCTCGCACGGATCAGATAGGCCCGCCCCGCCGGGGTCAATTGCATGGGGCGTTTGCTGTGGTCGAGCAGGTCGGTGCCAAGCGCCTTTTCAAGATTGCGGATCTGTTGAGACACAGCGGGTTGAGACAGGCCCGTGATTTCCGCCGCTTGCGCCACGGCCCCGGTGGCGGCCAGCGCCTCAAACACTTCCAAACCCCTGAGGGTGACACCTTTGTTCAACATTTTGGCTCTCCGGCAGATTTGCCTTTTGTGAATAGTCGCGCGGGTTGGGTCAAGCCAAGAATAGACAATAGAAACTGTGGGAGACGGTGATGGCCATCACATATTTGAAACGCGCAGACGCTGCTGTGGCAGAGGCAGGGGCCGCAGATGCCCGCGACACTGTGGAGATCATGCTGGCCCGGATCCGGCAAGGTGGCGAGGCCACAGTGCAGGCGTATGCGCGCCGGCTGGATGGCTGGGATGGGGCCATTGTTGTGGGGCGTGATGAGATGGCAGAGGCGGCGCGACAGGTTGCGCCAGAGCTGCGGGAGGCCATGCGCTATGCGTATGACAATATCCGTCGCTTTGCGGAGGCGCAGCGCAACAGTCTGAATGAATTTGAGGTTGAGCTGCGGCCTGGATTGTTGGCAGGGCAGCGCGTGATCCCCCTGCATGCGGCGGGCTGCTATGTACCGGGTGGGCGCTATAGCCATATTGCCAGCGCTTTGATGAGCATCACCACGGCGCGGGTTGCTGGGGTTGAGGATGTGACGGCGGCGTCACCGCCGCGTCCAGATGAGGGCATTCCGGCGGCGATCCTCTATGCCATGTGGCTTGCAGGCGCGGATCGTGCCTTGGCGCTTGGTGGTGTGCAGGCCGTTGCGGCGATGGCTGAGGGGCATTTTGGTGCAGGGCGTGCCGATATTCTGGTGGGGCCGGGCAATCAATATGTGGCGGAAGCAAAACGCCAGCTGTTTGGGGAAGTTGGCATCGACATGTTCGCAGGGCCCACCGATGTGCTGGTGGCGGCGGATGACAGTGCCGACCCGGATCTGGTGGCGTGGGATCTGGTCGGGCAGGCAGAGCATGGGGGCAATTCGCCCGTGTGGCTGGTGTGTGATGATCTGTCGTTGGCGGAGGCTGTGATGGCCCGGATTGCTGACTGCGTGGCGCAGTTGCCAGAACCCAATCAAAGTGCTGCCAGACAGGCGTGGGCAGAGCGTGGGGAGGTGATCCTTTGCGCCGATCGAGAAGAAATGGCTGAAGTGTCTGATGCTTATGCGCCAGAGCATTTGCATGTGCAGGCGCGCGATCTGGCATGGTGGCAGACGCGGTTGCGCAGCTATGGCTCTTTGTTTCTTGGTGAGCGCGCCTGTGTGACGTTTGGCGACAAAGCCGCTGGGCCGAACCATGTGCTGCCCACCGACAAGGCCGCGCGCTATACGGGCGGGCTGTCAGTGCATAAGTTCCTGAAAACCGTCACCTGGCAGCGCGTGGCCGATGAAGCGCTGCCAGAGCTGGTTCGGGCGTCATCGGTGATTTCGCGCGAGGAGGGCATGGTGGGGCATGCCATCAGCGCGGAGATGCGGGAGGCGCAGTTTTTGCGGCCACCCAGTTTGAAACTGGTGAGTGGCGCTTAGGGCCGTGCCCGAAGTGCCAGAAACACAAGACATGCCGTTTGTCGTTGCGGATCAGCGCAGGTGGTTGCAGCTGCGCGTCACATCTTCGCCGAAGGCCTTGTAGCGTTTCCAGAAAATTTCGTGGCTGCGGCTGTCGGACTGGCGGATTTCCTGCGCCTTGTGCGGTTCTTTGATAAAGCTTGCGGCCAGTCGCTGATCCGCGCGCGACAGCGACTTGTTGGCCACTTTCTGAATGCAGCGGCACAGGTTGCGATTGGCCGCGTCACGCTCAGATTGTTGGCAGGCACGGCTAAGAACGCGTGCGTCAACTTGCTGTGGAACGAATGGGATCAGTACGGCTGCCAGCAGCAGCGCCAGTAGTGCTCGGGTCATAGTTGCCTCATGTCTCTGCTCGGGCCCGTGGAGATTCTTTTGGTCCATCGTTGCGGCCTGACCGGATATCGCGCTTATTATGGGGCAGCTGTTGCTTTGTTGCAATCACAAGCGCGTGGGTTTTGAGGGCCAGCAGTCAGGCACTGAAATTGCGACCGTCTGTCTGAGCGTCAATAGAAAGGTCTGCTGTGATGCATTGAGGCTAAGCCAATGAAATGGAGGAGGAAATATGCCCAGGATTACCAAGGAAACAGACCTTCAAACCGTAATCACAACCTTTGAAATGACGCCCGGCACCTGTCAGGATCTGCTGGATGCTCTGACCGAAGCTTATGATCAATTTATTTCAAAACAGCCTGGATTCATTGCGGCAGGATTACATGTGAATGACGCGCAAACGCGGGTTGCAAATTACTCGCAGTGGCGTCGTCGCGAGGATTTTCAGAGCATGTTGCGCAGTGCGGAAATGCGGGAACGCAACCGACGTATTCACCAACTGTGTCGCAGTTTCGAGCCAGTGATGTATGATGTTGTCGAGGCTTTCGATTGAGCATAGTCTGATCGCAGTTTCAAAGGCTTAGGAGGCCGTCATGTATCATCATATCTTGGTTCCCGTGGCTTTTGATGATGGACATGATCCAAATGAGGCTATCGCTGTGGCCCGCCGGTTGGTGGCTGAGAATGGGCGCGTGAGTTTGCTGCATGTCATGGCGCATGTCCCGAGCTATGTGATGAACTACGTGCCTGAGGGGTTTCAATCCGAGGCCCGTGCTTCAATTGAGGCCAGTCTGGAGGCCATGGGCGCAGATTTGCCCCATGCACGCGGCATCGTGAAGGAGGGGGCCGTGGGTAAGACAATCGTTGGTTGGGCCAAAGATGAAGGTGTTGATTGCATCGTTATCGCGTCGCATAGACCTGGGGTGCAAGATATAGTACTTGGCAGCACCGCAGCGCAGGTTGTCCGGCATGCCACCTGTGCGATACACGTCACCCGATAGTGAGGAGCTCTGCCGAAATGATGAAGTCTGTCAAATGGTTACGTGGTATTGCTGCGGCTGCGATTCTGTTTTTGGCGGGGCCTGTTTTTGCAGATGACGACAACGGATTCTCAGAACATCAGACCAAACGTGCGGTGGATACCTTTGAGGCAGCGTCGGCAGCCTGTGCGACTTTGGATCCGGTGTTTCGCGTAGATTGTCTGCGGCAGGCTTACAGTCAGACGGTGCGGGTTGTTGCCAATGCCTCGGTTTATTGGGAAGCAGAAGTGGCGCTGACGCGCGTGAACCGTGGGCTTTATGCGTTTGTGCGAGAGCATCTGGATCGCAGCGTTGCGCGGGTGCGGGTGAATGGCGGACGGATCAAGGCTGTGACGCCCGCGTCGGTGCCGCTGGCGCAGCAACTCTATCGCGATGGTGTGGACCGTGCGGTGGCCGCGATGCGCGGCGCTTCGTCTTTGGAAGTGCGCTATTTCGAGCCGATCTCTCAGGCGCTTTTGGCGACAAAATCCATGATGCAATAATCCGGTCGTCCCTGCGGTTTTGTTGCAGGGGCTTGGCGGTGCAGAACCAGCCGTTTGGGCGCCGCTTTGTCGCGACCTGATCGCGCGCGACAAAGCTGTGTTCCGACGGGTTAGGCTGGATTGGTCGCAGGTGTCATATCGGCCTGCGTGAGCGTGTAAGCTTTGGCAAAGCCGCCGTTGAGAAAGCCCTTTATTGGGATCAGACGGACGAAATTGAAATCACCGAAATCCGCGTAGATTTTTGCCTTTGGGCGCTGGTCGAGATAATGCGCGCGCAAAGCCGTGTGATCTTCGCTACCGCGTGTCACAAATTCCGCCCGTGCTTGAATGGTCAGACGCGGATGGGTGAGTGGATCCCCCTTTTCGCGTGGTTCCACCAGCAGCAAGGAACAGCGCGGATCAGCGCGCAGTGCCGTTGTGTGGCTCGCGAGGTCTGAGATCAGCGTGAGCGGTTCAAATGCCGGTGTGGTGGCGAGGGCGACGCGGGTGGCGGAGGGGGCGCCTGTCTCTGGGTCAATGACAGCCATAGAGGCGTAGGTCGCGTCTCGGATCATGGCTTGTGCAAACGCGCGGGCGTCGTCATCGGCGGGCAAAAAGGGATCTTTTTTCATATCTCGATGTCAGCTTAGGTGAATTGGGTTTGAAATAGGCGGAGTGCGTTTGCGCTGCCGTTGGGGGGCGTGCCCCTCGGGAGAGGCTGCCTCACGCCACGGTCTAAACGCTTTGGCAAATGGCGATCTGGAGGGATGGCTGGCTGAGCGGCTGTGCCTGCGTTTGGGGCGTGCTGTCTTGCTCGATCTGGCGGTGGGCTGGATCTGGCTGGAGCGCGGGCTGCATGCGTTGGAAGCGAATTGGCGGGCCGGTCTGTCTGTCGCGATTTGGCTGGCGTGTGGCTGCCTGCGTGTGGGGCTTGCTGTCTTGCTGGACCTGGCGTTTGGCTGGGCCTTGCTGGAGCGCGCGCTGCATGCGTCGGAGGCGATATTGCTCGCTGCATTGTCTGGATGATGCTGGCTTGATCTTGGCTGCCTGCGTGCGTGGCTGGCTGTCTGGCTGGGTCTGTTATGACCTGGCTGGAGTGCGTGCTGCGTACGTTGGTTGCGATCTGGCTCGCTGTATCTTGAGTATGTAATTAGGATGAGTCGGGTGGGGATGCAAGAAAAATCGTTTAAAAACATATACTTGATAAGTTTTGTCGGGATTGGCGTGGCCGGAGTCTTTTAGTCGGAATTGCCGGTGATCCGGCGAAATGCTGCTATGTTCTTGCGCTGACAGGTGAAAATTAAGGTACGTGCCCCTATCTCTTTCTTATCGAAACCTGAGAGGAGAGCTTTGATGAAATGTCCGGTGGATGGCGCAACGCTGGTGATTGCAGACCGCAACGGGGTGGAGATTGACTATTGCCCAGAGTGTCGTGGGGTCTGGCTGGACCGTGGAGAGCTGGACAAGATTGTGGAACGTGCCGGAGCTTATAGCGCGCCGCCGCCACCGCCGCGTCCAAGCCATGCGCAGGAGCAGCGCGGCTATGATCAGAGCTATGATTCCCGCTATCAGGGCAAGCCGCGCAAAAAGAAAAAGATGAGCAGCTTTCTGGATGACATCTTTGACTTTTGATCCTGCGACTTAAGCAGACCAATTGGGGGCCGATGGCCCCCTTTTTGTTTCGGCGGTGCGGTCAGCCTTCTGGGTAGGTGGCAAAACACTGATCGGATTGGCGGGACGCATCCGCGCGCGCGGTGCGCAGATCGCGGCGCAGCGCGTCCCGCTTGGTGCGCTCGGCGCGCAGGTCAATGTCCACGGGCACTTCGACTGTGTGATATTCCACTTCGTCGCAGCGATACCAGCGGCCGTCATCGTCGCGACAGTCTTTCGGCACCAGAATGGCCTCTTCATAGCTGTGTAGGGCGTAGCCGCGCGAGATGTTGGCGTCTGCCGTGGCAATCGCGCTTTGCAGATGGGTGACGCGGCTGTTGGCGGTGTTGAGGCAGCGCTCCAGCGGTGTGGCGCAGGCGGCGAGAGTTGAGAGGGCAAGACCCGCGAGGACAATTTTTGCGTGCATGTGTGACTCCGTTTTTTGCGGAGCCATGGGGCAGCGTGGGGTGACAGGCAAAAGCGGGGCGGTGTTATTGGATAACGGGTGGTTCAGGAGAGTTGCGCCGCTGTGCAATCGCGAAATTTCTGCACCTCTGGCGCGGCGCCGATCAGCGAGACGCCCACGGTTTGGGCCTCAGTAAAGGCCAGCGCAGTGTCGTTGAGTTGCAAGCCGTTCAGCACATTGCCAAAGCCGCTGTCCGCGACGTTGAGGGTCTGGCTGTTGTCTGAGAGCGCGTGTTCTGGCGTGGTGATGGTGATCTCATTGGGGCCGAGGAACCGCATGGCGAACCAAGGGGCTTGCTGCCACGGGTCGGACTTGCGGGTGATTGCAAGGGTGTAGAGCGGTTTGGTGGGGTCGTAGGTGAGATGGATATGCGCGTCGCTGGTCTCATGTGTGAGGGTACAGGTTTCGCCGGTGGCGGCTTCCCAGGCGCTGGCCGGGGTGGCGAGAGAAGCGAGAAAGGGGATGAGAAGGGTGCGCATATTGACAGGGTAACGATTGGTAAGGCGTGGGCCAAGTTACAGGGAGGCGCGGCACAAAACGCACAGTATCTCGGCACTACTATTCGAGCATACCGATTGGCTCAATGTGTTTGGCGCAGTTACATACGTACAGTTCAGGGGAGTAGGTGGGAAGAACTGAAAGGTTTTTATGCAGGCACGATGCGGGGTGAAGGGAGCTATGGGGCGTTCAGCTACTAGTCAAATGTAGAAAACATGTTTCTGCCAGATCTGCAAATTCTCTGACTTCATCGCCAAAGTCAATTTGTTGAGAAAATACATTGTCTTTCAAGTGCCCGATTGCTTCATAGGGTAGTTTGCCCTCGGAGAAATACCGTCGTGATGTTTCCGAAAAAACTTCCGTCAGACCAATTGTAGCCTGAAGGTGGGATTTGCCGAGTTCAATTAGTTGCTCAGGGCATGCGTCATCAGTCCAGATTTCCAGATGTTTGATGTGTCGCTCGTATTCCGCCATGTGATTATGCATCACCGTATCATATCCTAAAATATGATTGTTTAGCGTTGCTTGATGTCTCCGCATTTCTGCAATCAAAGGATCATTAGGGTCGGCCATCATTTTTATTGTTGCTTCATAAAAATGATGTTCAACCAATGCGTTGTTTTTGTATGAGAGCTGTATTGTGAATTTCTGATGATAGAATAAAATGTCGGATAGTTTTTTGTGCGCTTCTTCAGCTCGCTCTTGAGAGATGCCAGTTTCGAATTGCACCCTCCAGTTTTCTAGATCATTTTTTAAGCTCTTGGTTGAAATGAAAAAATTTGCGATTGCTGAAAGTATGGCAACTAGAAGTGAGACGATTACTTTGTCGCGAAGAGAGATTCTTGCATTTTTAGACATTGAAACAACTTCCAAAAATACAATTTTTACTTAATAAATAAGTGGGGTCAACGCCCCCTCTTGCTCCGCACATTGCCCCCACGTTGCCCGGCACGACCCGCCGTTGAGCGGCCTCGGCTTTTCACAGCATCTTCTTCAGCGGCTTTGATTGCGTATTGTCGGGCCATCGGATCATCCGCCACGGCCAAATCCACGGCCTCAAGCCGTTTGATCTCATCACGCAGACGCGCGGCTTCTTCGAATTCGAGGTTCTCGGCGGCTTTGCGCATGTCATCGCGCAGGCCGGAGAGCACCGCCTCCAGATTGCCGCCAGCCAGCGGGTTGTCGATCTTGGCGGTGACGCGGCTTTGGTCGGTGTCGCCCTGATATAGGCCCGCCAGCACATCCTCGACGTTCTTTTTGACCGTGGCCGGGGTGATGCCGTGTTCTTCGTTGTAGGCCATCTGTTTGGCGCGGCGGCGGTTGGTTTCGCCAATCGCGCGCTCCATGGAGCCGGTCATGCGGTCGGCGTACATGATCACGCGGCCCTCGGCGTTGCGTGCGGCGCGGCCGATGGTCTGCACAAGGGAGGTTTCCGAGCGCAAAAAGCCCTCTTTGTCTGCATCGAGAATGGCGACAAGGCCACATTCGGGGATGTCGAGACCCTCGCGCAGAAGGTTGATGCCGATCAGCACGTCAAAGGCGCCAAGGCGCAGGTCGCGCAGGATTTCGATGCGCTCCAGCGTGTCGATGTCGCTGTGCATGTAGCGGACTTTCACGCCCTGCTCGTGCAGGTATTCGGTGAGATCTTCGGCCATGCGTTTGGTGAGGGTTGTCACCAGCGTGCGGAAGCCGTCTTGCGTCACTTTACGGATCTCATCCAGCAGATCGTCCACCTGCATCTCAACCGGGCGGATCTCCACCTCTGGGTCCAGCAGGCCTGTGGGGCGGATGACCTGTTCGCTGAACACGCCGCCGGATTGCTCCATCTCCCAGTTTGAGGGCGTGGCGGAGACAAAGACGGATTGGGAGCGCATGGCGTCCCATTCTTCAAATTTCAGCGGGCGGTTGTCCATGCAGGAGGGCAGGCGGAAGCCGTGTTCCGCGAGGGTGAATTTGCGGCGGTAGTCGCCCCGGTACATGCCGCCGATTTGCGGCACCGACACGTGGGATTCATCAGCAAAGACAATGGCGTTGTCAGGGATGAATTCAAACAGGGTGGGGGGTGGCTCGCCCGGCGCGCGGCCGGTGAGGTAGCGGGAGTAGTTTTCAATCCCGTTGCAGAAGCCCTGCGCCTCTAGCATCTCCAGATCGAAGTTGGTGCGTTGCTCCAGCCGCTGCGCCTCAAGCAGTTTGCCCTCGTCTACCAGTTGATCGAGCCGCTGGCGCAGCTCTTTCTTGATGTTCACAATCGCCTGATTGAGCGTGGGCTTGGGTGTGACGTAGTGGCTGTTGGCATAGACCCGGATCTGCTCAAACGTATCAGTTTTTTCGCCGGTCAGCGGATCAAACTCGGTGATGCTTTCCAGCTCTTCGCCAAAGAAAGAGAGCTTCCAGGCGCGATCTTCGAGGTGGGCGGGGAAGATTTCAAGGCTGTCGCCACGCACGCGGAAAGAGCCACGTTGGAAGGCCGCGTCATTGCGGCGGTATTGCTGCGCCACCAGATCGGCGATCACTTGACGCTGGTCATATTCGCCGCCCGCTTTCAGATCGAGGGTCATGGCAGAGTAAGTTTCCACCGAGCCGATGCCGTAGATGCAGGAGACCGACGCGACAATGATCACATCGTCCCGTTCCAGCAAAGCCCGCGTGGCGGAGTGGCGCATGCGGTCGATCTGTTCGTTGATCTGGCTTTCTTTCTCAATGAAGGTGTCGCTGCGCGGCACATAGGCCTCGGGCTGGTAGTAGTCATAAAAGCTGACGAAATATTCGACGGCGTTTTCCGGGAAGAAGCCTTTCATCTCGCCATAGAGCTGCGCGGCGAGCGTTTTGTTGGGCGCGAGGATAATGGCGGGGCGTTGTGTCTCTTCGATCACCTTGGCCATGGTGAAGGTTTTGCCGGTGCCGGTTGCGCCAAGCAGCACCTGATTGCGATCACCTTCGTTGATGCCCGCGGAGAGTTCGGCAATCGCTGTGGGCTGATCGCCCGCGGGCTCAAACTCTGTGTGCATCACGATCCGCTTGCCGCCCTCAAGTTTGGGGCGGCGGACAGCCTCGGGGCCGGGGCTGTTCAGCAGGGGGGCGTTAGCAGCGTCGCTCATCAGAGACTCCATCGCGGGGGCAGATTGTGCTGCTGATTTTGGTCTCTTTTTGTTCCTGTGCAAGGGCGAAAGCGCATTTGGAGGCATTCTGTGGATCTGGCCCTGCCCCGTGATGATCCGCGCGCGTGTTTGCGGGTGCAGAAAAGAGGCATGATCGCACTGTGCTTTGAACAGCTCGGGCCGAATTGATTTACCTAGGGTTAATCACAGAGAAGTTCCTTTGGGTAAGAAGTTTCGATATATTTTGAAATAATAGGAAATAGTTCCACGCATTTGTGAAACTAAATATATACTGCACTTGCACCTTAAGCATCGGCCTCGCTATGCTGTTGAGAGCAAGCAGTCATGTAGGACGGACTGTCCAGCTGCATTTACACCCCTCGCTCCCCGCAGCCTGACTGAGCGTTCTGACTGCTTGCAAGCTTATCTTTTTCGTCACATCACCGGTTTGTGGGCGCTTGCGCCAATCTGACACTTGTTTGAATGGTCAGAATCCGGGATACATTTTGCAGTCCAAGGAGAAAGCGATGATTGCGCGTATCTATCAGCCAGCCCGGACCGCGATGTCGTCGGGCACAGCAAAGACCCATCAATGGGTTCTGGAGTATGGACCCTCTGAAGCCAAGGACATTGATCCGCTGATGGGGTGGACTGGGTCTGGTGATACGCAAACTCAGGTGCGGCTTAAATTTGAGAGCAAAGAGGCAGCGGTGTCCTACGCGCGAGAGCATGGCATCGAGGCGCAGGTGATCGAGCCGCAAAAACGCAAACCCAACATCCGCCCCGGTGGATATGGTGAGAACTTCGCCACCAATCGGCGCGGGCCCTGGACACATTAACGTCGTTGCAACGCAGCACAGTGAGACCTGTAGACTTGCTGATTTTCTGGTGGTTGCATTATTGCATCACCGTTGCGCGCGCTTGGCGCGCTTGCTTGACCAAAACGTAAGGCAGAGATAGCGCAATCTAACCCAGCAGCTCGCCAGGCGAATCTTCAAGGAACAACAGGACAGAAGAGATGCGTTTGCAGCGAGCGGCGGTTTCCGTCGTGGCGTTGGTTGCGGCATGGCCGGCCTTCGCACAAGACACCCAACTGAAAGATATCAACGTAACCGGCGCGGATACTGAAGGATACTTCGGCGAGCCAGTGGCCCTCAACACCGGTACGATTGCCAAAACAGGTGATGCGATCATCGACACACCACGGTCTGTGAGTGTGATCACGACAGAGCAAATTCAAGAAAGAGGCGCGCGTGATCTGGAGGAAACTCTGGCCTATACACCGGGTGTGCGTGCCGGGCTGTTTGGTCAGGATAACCGCGCGGATTGGGCAAATGTCCGCGGGTTCACCCCCAATTTCCTGCAAGATGGTCTGCAGACACGGTATGACTTTTACAATGGACCGCGCCCAGAGACTTTTATGCTCAACAGTGTTGAAGTTCTGCGCGGGCCTGCTTCCGGTCTGTACGGCAGCGGCTCTGTGGGCGGGGTTATCAACACCACCTCCAAGACATCGGCACAGGATGCGCCAAACATTGTTCAATTCCAACTTGGCAGCAACAATCGCAAGCAAGTTGGTGTGGACGTAAGCGGGAACGGCAACGAAAGCGGGACGCTGAGCTACCGTTTTGTGGGGCTGTTGCGTGATTCCGATGATGTGTTGCCATCCTCACAGGACGACACCTTCAATCTCGCACCGTCCTTCACATGGCGTCCAAGTGAAGATACCGAACTGACGGTGCTTGCCAGCTATCAGAGAAGCCGTGCGACGCCAGCGACGCAGTTTGCCTCTTGGATCGGCACTTTGGATCCCGTGCCATCTGCCTTTGTCATTCCTGACTTTTCCGGTGGTGTTCCGATTGTTGTGCCATCACCCAACGCTGGGCGCGAGTTTGACTCTGACCTATATGTTGGGGAACCCGGTTTTGACCGATATGATTCCGAGTCAGCCAGTTTGTCGGCAAGCTTCAAGCATCGCTTCAACAACGTATGGTCTGTGAATGCGAATGCGCGTCTCTCTGACTCTGATGCCGAATATGATCACGCCTATTGGTATGGTGCGACAGATATCCGTACAAACCTGCCAGCGCTTGCTCAATATCTCTATCTCGGTCGCTATAACCCGGATGGCACAATCAACCGTACCTTCTACAAGGCGCGCAATTCTCTGAAAACCTTTGGTGCCGATGCCTACACCACGGCGGAATACAGTCTTGGTTCTGTCGAGATGCGCAGCATTGTCGGATTGAATTATAGCCGCGGTGAATTTGACAAAGACTCCTCGGACAACTCTGATCCAAACAACCACGGCGCACCGATCAATCCGTTTGATCCGACATACGGCAACATCATTGATGTCGACATCATTGACACTCCTTCGGTCACAACGAAGGAGTGGGGGATCTATTCACAAAACCGGGCAACCATCAATGACCGCCTGTTTGTGGACTTCGGTGTGCGCTACGGACGCGTTGAAGTTGGCGAAAATCTGGATTCCGCCAATGGCAATTTACGTCCAGGTGCAGAGGACAGTGCATGGACCGGCAATGCCGCTGTGATGTATCGCTTTGACAACGGGCTGGCGCCTTACGTCAGCTGGGCAACGAGCTTCCAACAAGAAGCGTTTGGCACGGATGCCAATGGTCGGCCATTTGATCCAACCGAAGGTGAACAGTATGAAGTTGGTGTGAAATACCAGCCAACTGGTACAAACACTCTGTTGTCGGCGGCTGCATTTGACATCACAAAGTCTAACTTGCTCGAAAGAGATCCCACGAATCCGAACTTCCAGGTGCAGACAGGTGAAACGAGCTCTAAAGGGGTTGAGCTAGAGGCCTTCCATAGCTTTGGCGACTTTTCTGTTCAGGCGTCCTACACCTATCTGGATACGCAAACCGACACTCAGGACTACATTGATGGTATCCCCGAGCATCTGGCGTCAGCATGGGTGAACTACACTCCGAAGCAGCTTGATGGCTGGAGCTTTGGTCTTGGGGCGCGCTACACCGGGTCTACCTTTGGTTCAGCAGGTCTGCCTGTTGCGCTGCCGGGTCTGCCAACGGAGTTCAAAACGGGGGCTTACACCCTGTTTGATGCGGCGGTGTCCTATCGCAAAAATGACTGGCTTGTGGCGCTTAACGTCAACAATCTCTCGGACGAACGTGTCATCACTGGCTGTGGTGCTTTCGCCTGTTACTTCGGTGAAGGGCGCAATGTGATGCTGACGGTCAGCAAAACATTCTAAGCGGTTCAACGAGGGCCAGTCGTGTAAGCTGCGGCTGGCTCTTTCCATTCTTGACAACTCAGACCCACAAATTTACCGAAATACTCCAGCCACTGTTGAGATGAGCATCGCTCACGCAGCAGCCAGCCCCAAGGTTCGAAGCGTTCAAGCAACGTGGGTATGCAAGACAAGGGCAGGCAGGTGCGCACAGTTTTTTCCATTGCTTTGGCGATAGGGCTCTTCAGTACACAGCTCTTGGCGGCGGGCGCTTTTCCCGTGGAGATTTCGCACAAATACGGCACGGCACGCATAGAGGCAGCGCCGCAAAAAGTGGTGTCGCTGAGCTTCATCGGCCATGACTTTTTGTTGGCGCTGGGCACCGTGCCTTATGCGCTGCGGATGTGGTACGGATCGCATCCTTATGGGGTGTGGCCTTGGGCACAAGAGGCGCTGGGCGATGGGCAGCCGATCGTGATGCGCGGCGAGATTGATATAGAGCAGATTGCGGCGATGAAGCCGGATCTGATCGTTGGGCAGTGGAGTGGGATGACAGCGAGTGATTATGCGTTGCTCAGCCAGATTGCGCCGACCATCGCCCCGAAAGAGGCGTGGGGAGATTATGGGGCTCCCTGGGCCGGGATGCTGCGCACGCTTGGACGGGCTCTGGGGCGGTCTGAAGATGCGGAGGCACAAATTGACCGCATCGAGCGGCGCTTTTCAGACATCCGCGCCGCCCATCCAAAGTGGCAAGGTGCAACGGCTGCCGTTGTGTGGTCCGGGACCACAGGGGCCTATACGGCGGATGACATCCGGATGCAGTTCATGGCGCAGCTTGGCTTTCGCGCACCACCGGCGCTGAACGATATCGGGGCGTTTGATGCAATTTACAAAGTCATCCCGGAAGAGGTCACGGATCCGATTGATGCGGATGCACTGCTTTGGATTGACGCGGGCAGCAATGTGGATCGGTTGAACCGTCTGCCTTTGCGCCACACCATGCGGGCCTATCAGGAAGGGCGAGAGATCTATGTGGGGCTAGAGCTGGCGGCCGCGTTTTCACATTCAAGCCCTTTGAGCATCAACTATACGCTGGATCATCTGGTGCCCTTGCTCGAAGCGGCAATGGATGGAGACCCAGCCACGGAAGTTTCCACATCTCGAGCAGCCGGAATTTTGCCGGGAGAAGTTAAATGACGATGTTGGCGGACCAAAGTCTCCCGGTACGGCGCGATCGACGTCCGGCTGTGTTCCTGCTGGCTGTTTTGGGCCTTGGAGTGCTGTCTGTTCTGTCACTGCGGCTTGGATTTCGCCCGCTTGATTGGCCGAGCGTTTGGAGCGCGTTCACGGATTTTGATGGGAATAGCGCTGCGCAGATTGTTGTGTTGGACATTCGTTTTCCTCGCCTACTGGCGGCGCTCCTTGCGGGCAGCGCACTGGGCGTTGCGGGGGCCTTGATCCAGGGTATGACACGCAATCCCTTGGCAGACCCCGGTCTGTTGGGGATCAACGCGGGTGCGGCCTTTGGTGTTGTGACCGTTGTTTTTGCGCTCGGCTGGAGCGACCCTCGACAATTTGTCTGGGTGGCGATGGCTGGTGGCACGGTGGGAGCGGTCCTTGTGTTCGCATTGGGCGGCGGCGCGCAGGCCAGCCCGGCGCGGTTGTTGCTGGCGGGTGCTGCGATCACCGCATTTTTCCTTGCGATGAGCCGCGCGGTTCTCCTGATGAGCCGACAAAGTTTGGACGTTTACCGCTTTTGGGTGCTGGGCGGACTGGATGGTATCAGCACAGCTGACGTTCAGGGATTGCTCTTCTTCTTTGTCGCAGGCTTTGGCATCGCGATTGTGGCGGCGTTTCTGTTGAACGCCTTGATGCTGGGGGAGGACACAGCCCGTGGGCTGGGGGTCAATGTTGGTTTGGCCAAGCTGATCACGGGTGCCGGAATTGTCTGCCTTGCGTCCAGCACCGTTGCGATGGCCGGGCCAATTGCTTTCATCGGTTTGATGGTGCCGCATCTGGCACGACCGCTGTCTCAGCAGGATATGCGCTGGCAGGTGGCGTTTTCTGCCGTACTTGGCGCGGTATTGATGGTGTGCGCAGATTTGGTGGGACGGTTGCCGCTGCTTGGCGGGAACATGCAGGCAGGCGTTATGGCCGCGCTGATTGGGGGACCTGCGCTGGTGATCATGGTCCGCCGCAGTGGGGGACGCGCGCTATGAGCCTTTCAATTCGCACAAATGTGATGTCTTTCAGCATCGAACGGCGCGCTGCGTTGGTGGGTTTTGGCCTATTGGCGCTGGTCTTTGTGATTGGTCTTTTGTCGCTGAGTATCGGCAGTTACCCGCTGGGCATTGATCAGGTGGCGCAAGGGCTTGTCGGACAACTCGGCGGCATTGAGCAGATGATCGTGCGCGACCACCGGTTGCCCCGGATATTGGTCGCCATTGGCGCCGGTGCTGCCTTTGGCATGGCGGGTGCAATGTTTCAGGCCATGCTGCGCAACCCGCTGGCCTCACCGGATGTGATTGGCTTTACGGCTGGCGCAAATTTTGGCGCGCTGCTGGCGGTTGTTTTGACCGGAAGCATGGTTCTGTTTGGGGCGCTGATGGGAGGGCTGGCGACGGCTGGCCTTGTGACTGTTTTGGCTTGGCATCAAGGGCTACAGACCGGTCGGATCATTCTGGTCGGCATCGGCATGAGCCTGACGCTCGCCGCAGGGGCTGATGTCCTGATGAGTATGACTGACGAACAGGTGGCCGCTGACATGGCGCGTTGGCTGACGGGGTCGTTGAACACGCGTTCCTATCAGGATGTTTCGCTGATCTGGGGTGGTCTGGTGCTGTTGTTGCCGATTGTCGGCTGGTTGCAGTTTCCGCTCGCACGGATGGCGATGCATGATGACATCGTGATCGGGTTGGGCTTGGCGCTCTCCCCGCTGCGTCTGGCGATCACCTGCACAAGCGTTGCTTTGGTGGCATTGGCGGTCAGCGTGGCAGGGCCGCTGCCGTTTGTTGCCTTTGTGGCAGGACCCATTGCGCGGCGTCTGACGGGCGGCGGGCGGCCAGCTGTTCTGACCGCGGCCTGCGTGGGCGCCATTGTGACGATGGCCGCGGATTTGGCGGCGCGCTCAGTGCCTTTGATTCAATTGCCAGCTGGGGTTTTCACTGCGTTGGTCGGCGCACCTGTGCTGTTGTGGCTGCTGGCCGTGCAATACCGAAAAGGGAATTTTTGATGAATCAATCTGTGCGATTGAGCGCCGACTCCGTTTCGGTGGCTTTTGGAGACACGCCTGTTTTGCAAGACTTGTCGCTGGCGCTGCCAGACGGCCAAGTCACGGTGATTGTCGGCCCAAATGCCTGTGGCAAGTCCACTTTGTTGCGCAGCCTGTCGCGTTTGCAGAAGGTTGACGCAGGTCAGATCATGCTGGATGGCAACGCGATTGCGAAGCAGCGCTCCAAACATGTGGCGCGTGCGCTTGCGGTATTGCCGCAGTCCCCCTCTGCGCCGGAGGGGATCACGGTGTTGGACCTTGTGCGTCGCGGACGGACCCCCCATCAGTCGGCATTGCAGCAATGGTCCAAAACCGATGCAGATGCGGTGGCGCGTGCGCTGGCGCTGACAGGTATGACCCACAACGCACAGCGCGCGATTGAAACGCTCTCTGGGGGGCAGCGACAACGTGCTTGGATCGCGATGGCACTGGCGCAAGACACCGACATTCTATTGCTGGATGAGCCAACGACCTATCTTGATCTGCCGCATCAGATTGATCTGCTCAATCTTGTTAAGACTCTCAACCAAGAGACCGGGCGTACGGTTGCAATGGTCTTGCATGACATCAATCTGGCGGCGCGTTTTGCGGATCACATTGTCGCTCTGAAAGCGGGCAAGGTGCAGGTTCAGGGCCCGCCAGCCGAGGTTGTCAACGCGGCCATGATGCAAGATGTGTTTGGCCTGCCGTGCACGGTGATCAACGATCCTGTCCATGGCCACCCCCATGTAATCCCCGCTTGAAAGGCCGCAGTATGACAGACCACCCAACCTTCCCCTATCTGGCGCAGACCGAGCTGGCGGGCATTGCTTATCCGGCGGTACAGGCGCTGCTGTTGCATGAAGCGGAAGAACATGACCTTGAACTGAGCGAAAACTCGGACAGCCGTGTTGCGCTTATGACTGAATATGGCCAGTTGATTTTTGATGCGATGGAGGGCGGCGTGGTGGCGGCAGTGCACTCTCAAAGTGAGGAGAACCTGTTTATCCTCAAGGAAAGTCTGCAGGAGAGTATCTCCCATTTTGCGCCGGAACTCGCTGATCAGATGTCCTGGTCTGATGCGGGGGCACGCACCGGATTTCCGCCGAACTTCCAGCTGGTCACCGTGCTTTCCGCAACGCCACTTGGCAGCAATTTCATGCGGGTTGTTGTGCAGGCCGATGATCTGAAAAACTATACGGATGCAGCGATCCATTTCCGGATTGTGCTGCCGCCAGCGGGCGATGATGCGCCGCAATGGCCCGCCGTGAATGACAAAGGTGTCACCGTTTGGCCCAAAGGTGAGAAAGCCCTGCACCGTCCGGTGTATACCGCGCGCTCGGTCGATCATGACACCAACAGGCTGACATTTGATGTGTTCGTGCATGAAGGCGGGCGCACGACTGATTGGGCGACGTCTGTTGTGCCGGGTACGAAGATGGGGCTGACAGGCCCCGGCGGGGGCGGTGTGCCTGATGTGGCGGCCATTGCGATCTATGCAGATGACACGGGTTTCCCGGCTGTGGCGCGCATGTTGGAAACGTTGCCACAGGAGACGACCGGGCGGGTTGTTCTCTTGAGCGCCGCAGGGGCCTCATCTGGCTATCCCATGCCAGAGCATGCCAATCTCAAACCGGAGTGGCATTCCGCCGCGACGCTGGAGTCGCTTGCTGATTTAGCGCTGTCAGAGCGCGAAGCTTACGCCGATCACATGCTGTGGTTCGCTGCCGAGAAACAGGATGTGCAAAAAATGCGCCGCTTTTTCAAAGACGCGGGCCTCAACGCCAAAGCGCATTATTTGGCGGCCTATTGGGGGCGTTGAGACCAGCGCTGACCTTTAAGTAAGCAATTACAGGTATTTACAGCCGGTTCATCCCGTGAGGATGGACCGGTTCTTTGGTTTTTAGGAGCTTGATGCCTTGGCCAGTGAGCCCAGTCTGCGCAGTTCCTTACATATTCTCATCAAACCCTAATTGAGTGCCAAACCTGTTGCGCAGGGTTGCCACAATCGGAACACATTTCCTTCACAACTTGGCCTTCCAGGTGGGTACGTGCAGCCGCATTTCCTCCCGATTGTATCAAAGATAGAGGACCATGCGTTGATTGACTGCGCCGAAGATACCCTGACTGTGCTCCCTCCGGGGACCGAATTGCTGAGGGGACAGTACCGGATCACGCGCAGTCTGGGCCAAGGGGGATTTGGCCTGACTTATCTGGCGTCTGACAGTCTTAATCGGACGGTGGTCATCAAGGAGTGTTATCCGGACCAGATTTGTCGGCGTGACGGCGCGCGCGTTGTGCCGGCGGATCCAGAAAGCGCTGCTTTTTTTGCCGCAGTGCTGGCGCAGTTTCAGGCGGAAGCCCATCGCTTGGCTGACCTCAATCACCCCAATATTGTTTCGGTACATCAGACATTTGCCGAAAATGGTACGGCCTATACGGCGATGGATTTTGTGGAAGGCGATGACATTCATGAACTGGTGGATCATGCGCCCGGCCGCTTGACACCAAAACTCGTGGACGGGCTGTTTCGACAAGTTTTGCAAGCGCTGAGCTATCTGCATGATCGTGGCGTGCTGCACCGCGATGTGGCACCGGACAACATTCTGTTGAACGCCAAGGGTGACGTGACCCTGATTGACTTTGGTGCGGCCTATTCTGCGGGGGACGCCAGTGAGGGGGAAGGTCATCGTTTGCTGGCGGTGAAGGATGGCTACTCGCCGCCCGAATTCTATACCGCAGATGGTGCGCAGGGATCCTACAGCGATATGTATTCCATGGGGGCGCTTTGCCATTTGATTTTCACTGGCGAAGCTCCGCCTGATGCGCAGACCCGGCTTGATATGATCGCTCAAGGTCGCATGGACCCCTATGTTCCGCTGGAGTCCACCGATTTTGACATTGATATACGCCTGAAGCTTGTCACCGATCGTGCACTGGCGCTTGATCCGCAAGACCGCCTGCGCTCTGCTGGCGATTTTCTGGCGATCATGGATGGCCCCATCCCCAAACCCTTGGCTGCGTTTGATCCAGCGGTGATCGAAACGATTGGTGCTTTGGTCAGCGCTACCAATGAGACACTTACACCGGGATTGCCCAAGGCGTTACAGCCGCCGACACCAGCGTCAGGCACTCCTGCGCCAGTGGCTGAAAGCCCGAAGCAATATGTCGATATATTTGGAGACCCAATCGACGATGTCGAAGCCTACTTAAAAGAGCAGGACCGACTTTGTGATCGTCGTCGACGCAAAGCGGTGCCATCCCTCCTTCAAGGTCCAAAGGCGCTGTCCGCCGGGACTGATCCTAAAATCACCGCATCACCAAACCCAAGAGGAACCGGATCGCTGTTTGCGCGGCTTTGTGACCGGCTCAAAGGGGATCGGCCGCCGCCCAACACCCGTCTATTCCTGATCTGAAGGGACATCTCATGAAATTCATCCGCGATATTATTGCTGAAAAAACACAGGCGGCGGAGCAGGATCCTGCCGCTGCGTTGTCTTACCCGTTGCGTCTGAGAGAGCAGGACCGGACCGAGAGCGCTGCAGAGGCGCATGGGTACCCATCTACAGCTACCGTGACTTTGCCACTCGAGTCTGAGCCGCCTGTTGCGCAACCGGCAGCCGCCGCCGAAGACCTGCTGTCAAAACCAGAGCCGCAGGTGAATATGGATGCGATCACGGCATTGATGGGAACGCAGGCGGATGAGCGCGCGCTGCACAACGCGCCGGTGTCAAACGCGCCGGTGTCAGAAGAACACGTTGCTGAGGCGCCTGCACCACTGGTGCTGGAGGAGCAAGCAGCCATTCGCCCCGATCGCCTTGAAGACATGGAACATTTGGGTGCGCGCACGTCCAGTCCAGTGGCCGAAGAAAAGGTGGCTGTGCCTGATCATCGCCATTTGGATATGACAGGCGGGTATGTTCCTGCGGCGGACCCGGTGCCGGCCCCGCCAATCCTAGAGACCGCGGCAGCGCCGACACCGGCTCCAACGGCGATCCCTACCGCAGCCCCTGCACCCGCCGCGTCGGCACCGCAAATGGATCCTCCCTCGCAACCTGTCACACCAGAGCCTGCGCTTGCAGAGATCGGCCTTGAAGCGTTGCAAGCCAATGTGGGCGCACACAAACCCGCAAGTGGCCGTGGAACAAAGGGCCGCGTCAAAACCCGGCTACTCGGTTTTAGTGCGCCATCCAGTCAGGCAACCGATCCGTTGTCACAAGCCCCAGAGGCACCAACCTCGGCACAGGCGACTTTTCCGGTGGGTTGGCTGGTGATTGTGGATGGGCCAGGCAAAGGGGCGTCGTTTGCTCTGTTCGATGGGCTCACGCAGATTGGCCGCGGCGAAGGGCAGACCCTGCGCCTGGATTTTGGGGACAACACGATCTCGCGCGAGAACCATGCGGCCATCGCCTTTGACGGAGAGCAACGCCGGTTCTTTTTCGGCCATGGCGGCAAGGCAAACCTTGTGCGTCTGAACGGACAACCGGTTTTGAGCACAGAAGTTCTGGCGTCACAGAGCCTCATTCGGATTGGAGAAACCACGCTGCGGTTTGTGGCGTTTTGTGGGGAAGAGTTTACCTGGAGCGACACCGAAAAAGGATCTGCGCATCTTGGTTGAGCTTTGTTTTGATGTTGCCACGGGGCTGAGCCTCGGTGCGCGAGACAGGCAGGAAGATTCTGTTGTTGCGGATTTTCCGCTTGGTGCGCCAGTTGGCTTTGCGGTTTTGTCTGATGGCATGGGCGGACATGCTTGCGGCGACATGGCCAGCGGTATTGTGGCTACAGAAATGTTCAGCGAACTGAAGCTGCTTGCGGCGGCTCCGGCACAAATGGAACACGACATTGGTGTCATTTTAAGGGACGCGGTGACGGCCGCGAACCGCTGCATCCATCTGTATGAGGCCCAAAACGGCGCAGCGCAGGGCATGGGAGCAACGCTTGTTGCGCCGGTTCTGTTTGAAAATCGTCTGTATTGGGTGTCTGTGGGGGACTCCCCGCTGTATTTGTTTCGCGGCCAAAAGCTCTATCGCTTGAACGAAGATCACTCCTTTGCCGCCTATGTAGATGGTTTGCGCGCGCGCGGTGAGATTTCACAGGATGAGGCCGACAACCACCCGGATCGCAGCGCCTTGATTTCGGTGCTGGCTGGCGGGAAAATTGCCAGAGTCGATTGCCGGACTGTGCCCACGTTGTTGAATGACGGGGATATTGTGTTGGCGGCAAGCGACGGCTTGCACACGCTTTCTGATGCGGCGCTGACAGAAATTTTGTGTGCGCATGCGCAGCGGTCTGGCGCCCAGATTGGCGACGCGATTTTGCGCGCAGTTGAGGCCGTAGGCTGCCCGGATCAAGACAACCTGTCATTGTGTGTCATAAAGGCTGTGCGCGCTACGGAGGCGACGCTTTCTACGCCCCAGGCGCAACCGCAACAGACCCGTCACACCGAGTCTGCCCAGATTGGCGGCGTGGAAAGCAAAACTGTTGTGCAGATAGATCGAGACGCACGCAATGGTGTGCAACGCTCTGTGCTTACGCTCATTCGAAAGGTCGCAAAATGACGTCTGCCAAGTCAGATCAGATCGTGACACAGCTACACTCGGCGCTGGAAACGGGGCGTTTGCCTGCCCACCATCAGGCTCTTGGGGTTCAGGTTTTGGATCACTTGTCTCAGGCGGTAAGCGTGGTCGTGTTGGGACGTGCTGGTAGCGGGAAGTCTAGCCTGATCAACATGCTGATGGGCGGGGAGGTGCTTGCGCCTCCGGCAAGCGTCGAGATGTGCGATGTCGTATATGGCGATCGTGCAAAACTGACTTTGGGTTGGTCGGACGGCACAACCCGCGCGTTTTGGGGGACAGCGGTGGATGCCTCAGAGGCGGAAGGCGCGATCTGGGCCAAATATGAGCTGCCGTTGCAGACACTGCGGTCGCAAAGGTATTGTGAAATAGCACAGCCCAATGAACCGACGCGACAACGAGACCTGCTGGAGACCGCCTTGGCAAAGGGACAGGTGTTCGTCTGGTGTAGTGAGCTTTTTGACCGCGCAGAGCAAAAGATCTGGACTGCGCTGCCTGAGACCGTGAAAGATCACAGCTTTCTTGCCCTGACAAAAGCGGATCGCCAGATCATGAAAGGGGACCTTTCAGAACGCATTGCGGAGCTGGAAGCTGTCGCTGCGGATGAATTTCTTGGCCTGCATCCTGTCGCGACCCTGCACGGGTTGAAAGCGCGCTGCGCAGAGAATTTTCAAGCCGATTTATGGGAGGCTTCCGGCGGTCGAGATCTGTCAGAAGCGGTACAAGCACAGGTTCAGAAAGGGCGTTCGGCGGATCTGGATCAAGCAGCGATGCTGCTGGCGCAGGTGCCCGATCGGGATGTTGCGCCAACGCAGGCAGATACGCTCGGGCGCGGTCGCAATGACACAGAAGCGCCGTGCGATCAGCAGATGGTTCTGCTTGATGAACTGCAAACGCATTTGCAAACCGCTGCACAAGAGATGCTGGCGGATCTGGATGCGGGCAAAGTGCCCGATGCGGACGTTGTTGTTTCGCGATGCACTTCTGCGTTGAATGGGTTGACTGAGATGCTTTCCGATGCTGCGGCCACAGAAGGCGGTGTTTTTGAAGGCTTGATGGACGATGCGCAGGATGGAGGCGAAACGCTCACCCTTTTGCAGGTCGAACAAAATGCCAAGGCGGCTGAAGATGCTGTGGTTGTGCTGTTGCAGCTGAAGAAAGAAATCGGCGCGAGGGCCCCCGCATGAACATGCAAATTCGGCCCGAGGGCAAGCCCAATATCCAATCCTCCCGACGGATCGCAAACCTGCGCACTGGATTGGAAGGCTTGCAGGATCTTGGCCGCGATCTAGATCGCTTAGACGTTCTGCTTGGCGCCCTTTCTGAGGTTGCGGGGAAGAACACGCGCAAAACTGTTGAACGGTTGCGCAAGGATGTGGCCTCTTTTGAGCCGACAATCACCGTTTTGGGACAGGTCAAATCCGGGAAAACCACGTTGGTCAATGCCATGGCGGGCTGGGCGGATCTTTTGCCATCTGATGTAAACCCATGGACGTCTGTCGTGACCTCTTTGCATCTCAAGCCTGCCTCGCGTCCGACTGAAACCGGAGCGTCGTTTCAGTTTATGACGGAAAAGAACTGGGATCGGCTGCTCAATCAGGGCGGGCGCATCGGGGAAATGGCCAGCCGCGCAGGCGCAGAGAGCGAGCTGGCAAAGATCGGCGAGCAGGTTCAAAAAGTACGCGCCAAAGCGCAGAAACGGCTCGGTCAGAAATTCGATCTGCTGCTCGGAGAAACACATCGCTACGGCTATTTCGATAAGAATCTGCTTGAGCGTTATATCGTCATGGGCGACGATTTTGGTGCAGATGACAGTGAGCAGGGGCGCTTTGCAGATATTCTGTCATCTGCGGATCTGCATCTGAATTGCGACACCATTCCTGTGCCGCTTTGCCTGCGAGATACGCCCGGTGTCAACGACACCTTCATGATGCGTGAGCAGGTCACCATTCAGGCCCTCAGGAGCAGCAAAACCTGTGTGGTGGTGCTCTCTGCCGGGCAGGCTTTGACCTCTGTGGACATGGGGTTGATCCGGCTCATTTCCAACCTAAAGTCCCGTGATGTGGTGATTTTTGTCAATCGCATTGATGAGCTGCCTGATCCGGTGAACCAGGTGCCAGAGATTGAGGCGAGCATCCGCAAAACGCTGCGTGATCGGCAGGGCCCCGAAGAAGTGGATATCCTGTTTGGCAGCGCCTATTGGGCCAACAAGGCCCTGAGTGGGAATATCGAGGGCATGCCAAAAGTGTCCAGTCAGGCGCTGTTGGAGTGGGCCGAGATCGCGCTTGAGCCTGACAGCGGGCCGATGGCGCCCCACGAGTTGGTCTGGGAACTCTCCGGCATGAGCCACCTCTACCGCGCCCTATCAGAGCGCGTGATCGAGGCGCAGGGCGCAGAACTCGTGACAAAAACGGCGAAAGCGGCATTGACCGTGGCGACCAGTGAAGTGGCGGCGGGCATGGTGCGCATAGAGCCCAGTGAGACCGCGCAAGCGGCCTCTTCACTAGACAACGTACAAGATGATTTTGCTGCGATTGCCGCGTTCCACAAAGACGCGTTTGACAAAGAACTGTCAGCGGCGATTGCGGATTACCACATCCGTGCAGATCGGGCGCAAGCGAAGTTCATTGATCGCGCGCTGCGTTCATTGCTGTCGCATCTGGAAGCCTACGGGAAAGCCGTCGTTTGGGACTATGACCCCGTGGGGTTGCGCATGCTGTTGCGCTCGGCTTATTCGGCTTTTGGGGCGCGGGTGCGCAGCATGTCGAAGGCGCGTTTTGAGGCGGCGATGACGGATGTGGCGGTGTTTTACGCCAATGCCTTTGGGTCTGCCGTTGAAGGCATCCAGATGGCACCACCCAACCTGCCTGAAGTGCCTGCTCCGGTGGCGCTCGGGCAGACCATTGCGCTGGATTTCAACGATGGTTGGTGGATTTCTTGGTGGACGCGCATTCGCGGATATGACGCGTTTTCCAAGCGGTTTCAGAATTTGATTGCGCGGGAAACCGAAGACTTCATGACGCAGGCCAAAGATGTGCAGACCAGCCAGATGCGCGATTTGGCGCGGGCACAACTGCACGGCTTTTTTGTGCAGCACACCGACATACTCAGAGATATCGGCGCCACATCGGCAGGCGCACAATTGGACTCTCTTCTGCAAAATGGAGCAGAGGGGCAGAAGCGTGGACAGCTGCAAACGCTGACCACAGAGTTTGAGCGCTTGTTGGCAGAACGGGACGCTGAGGCAAAAGGGACAAGGTGATGACAGATCCGCAGGCAAACCCAGTAACATCGCAACCTGTTCGCAAACCGCGCATCGCGTTGATGGGCGAGTTCAGCGCAGGCAAAAGCACATTGATGAACCTTCTGTTGGGGTGCGATCCGATGCCGGTGCGCATCACAGCGACGCGGGTGCCACCGGTTTGGGTAACCCATGGCCCGCGTGGCGCGGTGCTTTTGCGCGAAGATGGGTCAGAGGAGCGTTTTGAAGGTGCTGATCTGACTGAGGCGCCGATGGAGGGCACCGACTTGATCCGCTTCTCTATGGAGTCTGATATCCTAAGATTGTGTGAGTTGATTGATATTCCGGGGATTTCTGATCCCAATCTCAACTACGAAACCTGGTTGGATGTCCTGGAAGAGGTGGATTGCGTGCTGTGGTGCACGCACGCCACACAGGCTTGGCGGCAATCGGAGGCTGCGCTTTGGGAGCAGATCAGTGAAACTGTGAAGGGGCCCAACTATCTGGTGGTCACCCAATTTGACAAATTGAGATCAGAGCGTGATCGCGCGCGCGTTTTGGCGCGTCTTGCAGCAGAGGCCACCGCAGAGTTTGAGGCGATTATCCCGCTTGCCACCATGGACGCGATCAATGCCGGATCAGATGAAGAGGCCTGGCGCGCAAGCGGAGGCGCGGCCCTGATTGAACGCATGGTGACCATGCTTGTCGGTGTGCCACAGGGGGGTGTCTCGCAGGCACCCTCAGAAAAAGACCTTGTTAACGTCAGCGCGCTAGAACCAAGAGACTGCGAGGTGGATCGTCCCACGCTTGACGCACAGGTGCAGCCGAAAATGGATCATGCGTCATGTGCAGGTGCGATTGGCGAAGACGGAAAAAAGGTTGTACCGCGTAGGGTACGCCCAAAATCGCCCAATCCAGAAAGGCCGTCGGCCGCTGAGTTGCAACCCTATGCGCTGCAAGGGTTTCCAGGCGGCTGAAGATATGAACAGGGGGCATACAATGAAACAGCGTGAGGGCGCGACAGTGGAGGCAACACATCTGTGACCATCGCCGCCCGTCTTGACGCGTTGTGCAGGGAGCTTCCCAATTGCCAGGTTGTTGGCTTTGGGGACGTTGATGCACGCCTTGTGCTTAAAGCGGCACATCAGGATGGCTTGGCGCGTGAGGTGCTCGACAGCTATTGCACAGAGGCTTTGACGTGGTTTGAAACCGCAGGTGCCGTCAACCTGAATGTAACTGATGGTGACCACTGTGTCGTTTTGGGCGCGCAAGATATGCGGGTCTATTTGCGTCATGAGGGGCGGTCAGATTTCCTGTTTCTGGTGTGCGACTTAGAGAGTGATGTCGATCTTGTTTCCTCTGCGGGGCGGCAGATGTTGACCGCACTGGCAGGCCCCGCATGATCGCGCGTCGCAACGCAAGGTCGGCCACATTGCCGCCCGATCAGGACATCGATCTGCGTGATGCGCTGGAGGCGCTCGCAAAACCGGCTGAGCATCGCTATGGATGCTGGCGCATGTTTGCAACGGATGATGAGGCGCTAAGGGCCGTGGTCGTCGAGGTCGGGCAGGTGATTTTGGCGCGTCGTGTTCGGGTCAGCGTGCGGGACACCGAAAGGGTGTTAGAGCTCACAATAAGCAACCGACACCTGATCGACATCTCAGGGCTGTCTGTGTCGCCTGAAGAGGCCACGGCGCAGCAGATTGTTTCAGCCTTGCGCCAGGCGATGACAGATGCGCGCGCGTTAAAATTTGAGATTATAGACACAGCGCCACTCATAAGAAATGGCACCCGATCATGGCCCCAAACAGCGCTTTTTCAGGCGCTTCAGCAGGGTGTCGACGTCGCCACAAATTCCGCTGACTGGACGGATCTTGTGGCCCAATTGAAAGCGCTGTCCGAGAGTTGGATTGACATGCCTGAGAGCGCGCAGCCCGCCGCGTATGGGGATGCGCCAGCTGTTGAGGTGCTCCGTCAGTTCGCAGCCGCGCGCGCAACAGCGCAAGGCGCAGGGGAGCGGATCGGCAGGCCACAGCCGTTTCTGGCGATGGTACATACTGAGACGGGTGGACTTTTGATACAGTTGAGCTTGCCGATGCAGCAGATTTATCTGGCCGCCCCGGCAACGCATCGCAAGCAGATCACTGCCCTTTGGCGGGCGTTTGTCGCAGTAACGGATCCCGGTTCTACCAGACCTGTTGAAGCAGGTTGAGTGTCTCGGCCATGATGGGACGTTCCACGTTGCGTTCCAATGTGATGAAGCTGAGGCTGGCGGGCACGGATACGGTGGCGCAGACAACGATGCCAAAGCTCTGTTTTTGGTGCAGGGCGATGGAATCGCGGCACAGGCTGAGCCCAATGCCCGATCGGACCATTGCCAGCATAGAGGCCTCCTGATCCACTTGGGCCACGATGTTTTGGGTGCAACCGTGTGCCTCAAACACGCGATTGAGCAGGCGATGATGCACCGAAAGTTCGGGTGTCCCGATCCATGGCAATGCGGCGAGTTGCTTCCAATCCGCATGCTCTGCTTGCGTGCCCCATCCACTGGGCGCAATTACGCGATAGTTGAAATCTGCCAGCCGCACAGCGTGGATGGGCTGTTCATTGTCTGTATGGCTGTCAGGCAGATCGTCCGGCGCACTGAGATAGAAGCCCGCATCAATCTGGCCGCGTTTGAGCCAATTGAGCGTATTGCCACTCACCCCATGTAGCAAATGGGTTTCAATGGCGGCGTGGTCCTGCCGCAGTTTTGCCAGCAAATGCCCAAGGCGAATAAACTCCGGATCCACGATTGTTCCGATGCGCAGCGTGCCACTGAGCTGGCCAGAGCGTTGGCGGGCGCTGCGATGAAAATCGCTCATGGCGTCCAGAACCTTTTCCGCCTTGGCAAGCATCGCTGCGCCATCGGGTGTAACCTGAAGGCCGGTTGTGGTGCGCGTGAAGAGCGATAGATCTGTTTCTTCAGCGAGTCGCTTGATCTGATGGCTGATTGCAGGCTGCGTGAGGTTGAGCACCTCTGCCGCCCGCGACACGCTGCCTTCTCTGGCCACAGTGACGAAGGCCAAGAGGTTGTTTAGGTTTGAAAAACGATCCATATAAATTTTTCTAATATAGGTTTGTGGGATTTGTCATTAGCCACATGCGTGCCAATGTCGAATAAGCGGGCAACAGGTGCATTTCGGGGAGGGGATGCAGAGCGCTGCCGCACGGTGAACGTCTAGGGTTGCCATGCACAGTGTCATTCGCCCTCGAACTGCACTCAGGATGATGAACCGAGTGGCCGAGGGACAAAACATGACCGATCAGAAAAATGAATTTGACTACGTTGTGGTTGGCGCCGGATCTGCTGGGTGTCTTTTGGCCAATCGCCTGAGCGCAGATCCAGCAAATCGCGTGCTCTTGCTGGAAGCGGGTAAAGCAGACACTTACCCTTGGATCCACATCCCTGTTGGCTACCTATATTGCATTGGCAACCCTCGTGCAGACTGGCTTTATAAAACGCAGCCCGACAAAGGTCTGAATGGTCGCAGCCTGCTTTACCCGCGCGGCAAAACGCTTGGTGGCTGCTCGTCTATCAATGGTATGATCTACATGCGCGGTCAGGCACGGGATTATGACAACTGGGCCGCATTGACCGGTGAAGACGCTTGGAACTGGGACAACGCGCTCGAGTCATTTAAGTCTCATGAGGATCACTACAAGCTTGATAATGGGGCAGATCCTAAGACAGGGGACAACAGTCGCTTCTCGGATATGCACGGTCATGGCGGTGAGTGGCGCATTGAGAAACAGCGCCTGAACTGGGAGGTGCTGGATAGCTTTGCTGATGCTGCCGAACAGACCGGCGTGCGTAAAACCGATGATTTCAACAGCGGCGACAACGCAGGTGTGGGCTATTTTGATGTGAACCAGCGATCCGGCTGGCGCTGGAACACGTCCAAGGCTTTCTTGCGGCCGGCAAAGTCCCGTCCAAACCTCACAATCTGGACAGAGGCGCAGGCGGAAAAGCTGTTGTTTGACAGCGAGAATGGCCTGCGTTGCTCCGGTGTGCGCGTCAACCTCGCTGGGGAAACTGTCGATGTTGGGGCGCGCAAAGAGGTGGTTTTGTCCGCCGGTGCCATCAACTCTCCGCAAATCCTTCAGCTGTCGGGCATTGGCCCCGCCGCTCTGTTGAAAGAGCATGGCATCGACGTGGTGATGGATCAGCCCTATGTGGGCGAAAACCTGCAGGACCACCTACAGATCCGCGCTGTTTTTAAAGTCAAAGGCACGCAAACACTGAACACGCTCGCCAATTCTATGATTGGAAAAGCCAAAATTGGTCTGGAGTATATGTTCAAACGCTCCGGACCGATGAGCATGTCGCCAAGCCAGTTGGGCGCGTTTACCCGCTCCGATCCAGGTCGCACGCATGCAAACCTCGAATATCACGTGCAGCCACTGAGTCTTGAGGCCTTTGGCGAGGATCTGCATGATTTCCCCGCCATGACTGTGAGTGTTTGCAACCTCAATCCCACCAGTCGTGGGCATGTGCGTATTGCCTCTGGCAACTTTTACGATGCGCCAGAGATCACACCGAATTATCTGGACACGGAAGACGATCGCAAAGTGGCGGCGGACAGCCTGCGTCAGGTGCGCGAGATCATGGGGCAGCCTGCAATGCAAAAATACGCGCCAGAAGAGTTCAAGCCGGGCCCCCAGTACCAAAGTGATGAGGAACTGGCGCGGCTTGCGGGGGATATCGCCAGCACGATTTTCCACCCCGTTGGCACGGTGAAGATGGGCCGCGATGATGATCCCACTGCCGTCTTGGATCCGCATCTGCGCATGCGTGGCGTTCACGGGCTGCGGGTGGTTGACGCGTCGATCATGCCGGAAATCACCAGCGGCAACACCAACTCACCAACCATCATGATTGCCGAAAAGGCCGCTGGCTGGATCTTGAACGGCCAATAGTCGCGCAACTTCATAAATTTGAATGATCGGAGGACATATGCGTCATTCGTTTTCCAACCTGCCGTTGACAGGCGTCAAAGTTGTGGACTTTGGCCAATACATTGCCGGTCCGGCTGTCGCCATGTTGCTTGGAGATCTGGGGGCGACGGTTGTGCACATCGACCCGCCCGAAGGCGCGATGTGGGACAGCCCAGCCAATGCGATGCTGAACCGCAATAAGGTGATCGTAAATCTCGATCTGAAAACGCCTGAAGGGTTGGAACAGGCGCTTGCGCTATGCGCGGAGGCCGACATTCTCATCGAGAATTTCCGCCCCGGAAAACTGGCCAAGCTGGGGGTCGATTTTGCTGCCCTGCGCAAAAACCGCTCCGAGCTGATCACGCTCAGCATCCCAGGGTTTGCTTCTGACGACGAAGAACGCCGCGAGCTACGCGCCTTTGAAAGCATTGTTGCCGCGAGCTCCGGTGTCTTCACCGATATGGGGCTGAACCGGGTTTTGATGGGGCTCAACCCGTCGTTCTCCCCGTTGCCGCTGTCCTCTGCTTATGCCTCCCAGATTGCAGCGTCTGCCACCGTATTGGCGCTCCAGTCGCGACAGATCACAGGGCAGGGGGACGCCATCGAAGTGCCTTTGGCCGCCGCAGTGATGGAGGGGCTATGTTACAACTCCATCCACGTTTCTGACATGCCCCAGCGTTATCTGACCCAGCGCGAGGTAGAGATCGAGCGGCGCCGGATCGAAGGCCTGCCAATGAATGTCAGCTATGAGGATCTGCAGGAACTGCTGGACCCATTCTTCCGCAGCTACATGTGCAAAGATGGTCGGATGTTCTATGTGGTCTGTCCCAGCCACAAGAACCACGCGCGCCGCTGTCTGGAAGTGCTCGGGATCTATGACGAGTTGGTCAAAGAGGGGCTGACCTCCGAAGAAGACACCTACAAGCCATGGTCTGAGTGGGAACACGACACCTCTCTGGGGGTGTACCCGATGCCAAAAGACTGGGCGGACAAGATCGCCGCGCGCATGAAAGAGGTGTTTATGACCCGCACCTCCCATGAGTGGAAAAAGATGTTTGGCCGGGGCATGATCCCGGGCGCGCCGCAAAGGTGGCTTCAGGAATGGATTCACGACGAATACGCCGAGACCTCCGGGTTGATGATCGACGTTTGGGATCCGGTCTATGGCGATATGACCCAACCCGGGCCGGTGGTGTGGCTTGAGGAAAGTGGCGAGGAGGCGCTGAAGCCCGAACCACGCCGTTGGGTCGAATTTGACGAAGCCCTGAAAATTCTCAAAAAACACCGCACAGAGCTGCCGGAACCGGACGAAGCAGAAAGCCGCGAAGGCTGGCTGTCTGGTGTGCGGGTTCTGGATCTATGCAACGTGATTGCCGGGCCTCACTCTGCCAGCTATCTGGCGCGCTTTGGCGCCGAGGTGATCAAGTTGGATCCCGCTGAGCCGATGTATGACAGCTGGAACACCGTGATCTACGGCATGTCGCAGATGCGCGGCAAAAGCTCTATTCTCGCGGACATCACCTCGCGCCATGGGCGTCAGGTCTTTGAAGATCTGGTGAAAACCGTTGACGTGATTGTCTGGAACGCGCCGGACAATCAGATCCGCAAGATGGGGCTGGATGCTGATAATCTGCGCAAGCTCAATCCGGATGCGATCTTCTGCAAACTGGATTGCTTCAGCGGCGTGCGACGTGGCACGCGGACTGACTATATCGGCTATGACGATCTGGTGCAGGCCGCGACCGGCATCATGCTGCGCTTTGGCGGGGCTATGGACCGCCCCGAAGAGCATGCGCACGTTGGCACCATCGATGTCATGTGCGGCTTTGGTGGAGCGTTGAGTGTCGCTGCGGCGCTCTATCAGAAGCATCGGTTCGGGCGTATTGGACGGGGCCGCACGTCTCTGACGGCCAACAGTGGCTTGCTGCAGGCGCCTTTTGCCTTTGACTTTAAGGGGCGCGGTTTGTTTGACGAGCCGTCCGGCCCTGAGGCCAACGGATATGACGCTCTGACCCGCTTTTACTACACGGCGTCAGGTCGCTACATTCTGCTGAGCGCTTATGAGAGCGATCTGCCGCGTTTTACGCAGGTTGAAGGGTTGGAAGAGTTGCCAAACCTGCCCGAAGAAGAGCGCGCGGCCTATCTGTCTCAGGCGTTCCAATTGCAGCCCGCCTCTGAGTGGGTGGCCCGTTTGCGTGCCGCAGATCTTGCAGCCACCATTTGTGAAAACCTAGAAGCCCTGCGCGCTTTGAACACACGTGAAAGCGACGGTCTGCCGGGGATCGACAAAGGCAGCTATTCTTTCTCGGTCTACCCCGACCATCCAAGCGGGCACGAGGTGACGCAACTTGATCCCTATGCTGTGCGTCCGGCGCAAAGCAAAGTCTATGCCCTTGAACCCGCAGAGAAATTCGGCGCTTCCACACGTGCGATCCTGCGTGACCTTGGCTATGCGGAGAAAGCGATTGAGCAGATGATCGCCAGTGGTGATATCGGCACATCTTGGGCTGACGAGTATCTTCCAAGTTAATCCAACACACCGCCCCTCCTCGCAGGGGCGGTTTTTTGTGCGCGTGCTGCCATTTGGCTGAGCGCGCCCACACCAGCACATCCTTCAGGGATGTGAATTCTTGCGCCAAAAAGGAGGAGTTATGGCCAAAGAACCCCCAATGATGGATCTGTCGATCCCAACGGCTGAAACGGGCTTTTATGCCGGCTTCAGCAAAACCGTCGCGATATCATCCAAAATTCTGGTCAGTGCGCTGATCGTTTGGGCGATTTCCGTGCCGGAAAACGCCGCCGCTGTTCTGGGCGCGATGAACGGTTTTCTTCTGAAGAATTTCGCCAGCTGGTACATCTATGCTGCGGCTTTCTTCACCATTGTTTGTGCGGTTCTGGCAGTGGTTCCCGCCACAGGCAGGCTGCAGCTTGGTCAGGCCGGGGATAGACCTGAGTTTTCCAACTTCTCCTGGTTCTCGATGATGTTTGGTGCCGGGATTGGCATCGGCATGCTGACCTTTGCCACCGCGGAGCCGATGTATCATTTTGCGACCAATCCCAGCGTGATCATGGGGGAAACCACCGCATCCGGCGCAGACAACGTGACCGCTGCCTATGTTTGGTCGTTCATGCACTGGGGCTTTGTCGCATGGGCGTGTTATGCGCTGGTGGGCCTGTCGCTGGCTTACTTCTCCTATCGCCGCAACCTGCCTCTGACCATCCGCTCCGGCCTTGCGCCGCTGTTTGGGGAACGTCTGTCTGGCGGTATCGGCCATGTTGTTGATGTTGTGGCCGTTGTGGCGACCATTCTTGGTGTGGCGCAAACGCTTGGCTTTGGTGTGGAACAGTTCGTGTCGGGCCTCACCCGTATCGGTCTGGGCGACTGGCTGGTCAACGAGGCGGGCAAACCGTCAACCGCTGGCATTGTCGTCTCGCTGGCCGTCATCATGGGCGCATCCACCCTGTCCGCACTGTCTGGCGTTGGCAAAGGCATCAAGTGGCTGTCGAACCTGAACATGGGGCTCAGCTTCTTCCTGCTGGCCTTCTTCCTGCTCTTCGGATCGACCTTCTTTGGTCTCAGCGCACTGGTGAATGGCTTCTTTGCATATGTCACACAACTGCCCGCCATGCTGTTCACCGTCTGGAGCCCTGATGGCACCGAGGTGGGCGACGCACTGGCAGGCTGGCAAGGTGGCTGGTCCGTGTTCTACTGGGCTTGGTGGATCGCATTTGCCCCCTTTGTGGGTGTGTTCCTGGCGCGTATCTCGCGCGGTCGCAGCCTGCGTGAATACATCGTTGGTGCCATTCTGGTGCCTTCGTTGATGTGCTTCATCTGGTTCACCGTTGTTGGCGGCACCGCTGTAGACTTGACACTGAACGGCGGTGTGGGGGATGCCATCTCTGGTGCGGGTCAGTCAAACCAGCTGTTCGTGATGCTGGATTTGCTGCTGTCCCCGGCACTGGGTTGGATCATGGCCGTGATCGTTGTTGTTCTGCTGCTGACTTATCTGGTCACCACGGCAGACTCTGCGGTTTTGATCGTGAACACCATCAACGCAGCCGGCGATGAAAGCCCCCGTGGCCGTCCTCACATCATTTTCTGGGGACTGGCGTTGAGCTTTGTTGTGGGTGGCCTGCTGATGGTTGGTGGCCTTGGCGCCATTCAGACAGCCATGGTGATTGGCGCTTTGCCTTTCAGCTTGGTGATGGTTCTGATGGGCATTGCGTTGATCAAAGCGGTGGTGAGAGATGCGCTGCGTGAAAAGAACGGCGTGAAAACAGTCTACTAAGCCTCAGGTCCGTCAGAACCGACGGTTCGCAACTGTCGCTCGGATCCCAAAAAAACGGCCTTTCGGGGGTGTTTCCCGAAAGGCCGCGTTTTTACTTCTTGCGAGCCAGTTTCCAACGCCTTCAGGAGGCATCCGGCCCGCGTCTGTTACTTGGCGGACAGATCGTAGCCAAACCAAGTTTCAGACAGCTTTGCCATTGTGCCGTCGGCCAGCATCTCAGCAATGGCAGCATCCATGCGACCTTGCAGATCTTGTTTGCCTTTGCCCAAGGCGACGCCCTGACCCTGACCAAACTCAGCGAAATCCGCGCTGGTCAGCAGTGGGCCAACGAGCGACAGTTTGTCTTTCTGATCACCTTTCAGGAAAGGTTCGGCTGCGGATGTTTCCATCATGGCGGCATCAATCCGGCCGGCCAGCAGGTCGTTCACAATCTGATCGGGGCGGTCATAGCTGCGCAGGGTGGCGCCTTCAAAATGCGCTTTGACCACCTGTTCATGGGTGGTGCCGGTCTGTACGCCGACCGTTTTGTCAGCCAAAGCAGCAAGCAGGTCTGCAGGGGTGTCCAGCGTGCCAAACCCGGCGTCCACTGCTCCGATCACAGAGTTCGGTGCGTCGGCATAAGCGGACGAAAAGTCGACCATTTTTGCGCGCTCTTCGGTGATGGAAATGCCTGAAATCACGGCATCAAACTTGCCAATTTGAAGCGCAGGAAGCAGGCCATCATAGGCTTGGTTGATCCAGGTGCAGTTTGCTTCAATGCGGCGGCAAAGCTCGTCGCCGAAGTCGCGGTCAAACCCAACGATTTCGTTGTTTTCGTTTACGGATTCCCAGGGTGGGTAGTCTGCACTTGTGCCAATCCGCAGGTCTTCTGCGGAGGCAGTTGTGCATGTGAACAGCGCAATTGCGGCCAAAGCGGCGAGGTTTTTCATGGTGATCCCCAATTTGTTGTGGTTGGTCTGCCCGTCTGCGACATGGCGGCTATGTGCTGCACTGTTGTCGTTGCGGGGGGTGGAAAAATATGAAATGTCGCGGCTAAACATCACACTTTCCGATGTGACGCAATATTCATTCAACGCAGCAAGGACAAAGCATGAAAAGGCTACAGGATATCGATCTGAAGCTGCTGCGTAGTTTTCAGGCAATTGCCGATGCGGGCGGGATCGCCGGGGCGCAGGCGACGCTGAATTGTTCCCAGTCAACCCTCTCGACACAGCTGGCGGACTTGGAAAAACGGTTGGGGTTTCGGGTTTGCCAACGCGGCCGCAGCGGGTTTTCACTCACCGCTGAGGGCAAAAAGTTGCTTGAGGCTCTGGATGATCTCTTCGCGGCGGCGGACAGATTTCAAAATGCAACGGCCACGATTTCAGGCGACATGCGCGGCGTACTTCGGATTGGCATCATGGATGCCATGCTTGCCAATACAGCCTGGCCGCTGCCGGATGTCTTGGGGCGGTTTTCGGAACGGGCGCCAAGCACCTATGTAGATCTGTCCTTGGTATCGCCATCCGCCATGGAAGGATTGCTGTTGGAGGGGCAGCGAGATGCGGTGATCGGGCCTTTCCCACAAAAGCGCGCTGGTATCGCGTATATTCCGCTCTTTCAGGAGCGGCATTCTCTCTACGCCGTCCCGCGCCATCCTTTGACCCGCATGGCGCATATTGGGTTTGAAGAGTTGAGCCGTCACTCTCTGATCGTCACGCCGGGAGAGTTGCAGCGCTTCCCTTTCATCCGCCGCCGGCGTCGTGGTCGGGGCGATGAAGCTGATGAAAATATCTATCCTTCCGCCACTGTGGATCAGATGGAAACACATGCGATCCTGATCCGCAGCGGGCGCTTTGTTGGGTTTCTGCCAGACTATTACGGCGGATCGCTTGCTGATCTTTCCGCGCTCAGCACCGGGTCGGAGCTGCAATATCACTCGCCGATCTATCTGGCCTATCGCCGCAACGCCGAACTCAACATCATCCTGCGCGCCTTTATCAATCGCGTCCGCGAACAGCCTTTGGTTGAGGGAGTGTTGATGCAGACGGGCGCCGTGGTGGCGCTGGATTCATAAGCATCGAATTTTCGAAAGTAATCCGCCGATATTTCGAATGTTTCGGTGTTAAAAGAGGCAATACCCGGGGGCGGTCTCCTGTCTTCGGGCACAGAACAAAGGACATATGCATGTTTGATGTGATCGCACCCTATGCGACACAGCTGCTACTTGGGCTTTTGCTCACACTCAAAGTTGCCTTGGGCAGCTTTGTGTTGGGGCTGGTGCTGGCCGTGCTCTGCGCACCGCTGACGCAATCGCGACGCAATCCCTTGCGCAAAGTGCTTGATCTCTATGTCACCGTGATCCGCGGCGTCCCGGAGCTCTTGGTGATTTTCCTAATCTTTTATGGGGGAACCATCGTTCTGACAAAGCTCAGCGGCAGTTACTTTGAGGTGGACGCGCTGACTGCGGGGATTGTGGCGCTTGGTGCCGTGGCCTTTGCCTACCTGCTTGAGATTTTGCGCGCGGCGTTGCAATCCATTCCGGCTGGACAACGTGAGGCCGCATTGGTGCTGGGCCTGTCGCGGCGTCAGATGTTTGTGCACGTGATCTTGCCGCAGATGCTGCAGCGCGCTTTGCCGGGCCTTGGCAATCAGTGGCTGATTGTCCTCAAAGAGAGTGCGCTGGTGTCCATTGTGGGGCTCGAAGAACTGATGCGCAAGTCGGTGATCGCAGCCGGTGCGACGCACCATCCGCTGACGTTCTACCTGAGTGCTGCATGTCTTTATGTGGCGGTCTCCGCGTTGTCTTCGGCGATCTTCGCACAAGCCGAACAGCGGCTCACGCCCGTGCAAAGATAGGAGCGCCCATGTCTTATGAAATTCTAATGGCTGCGATACCTATCGTCTGGGACGGTTTGTGGCTGACCTTGGTCATTACGCTGTCTGCCTTTGTGCTTGGACAGGTGGTCGCGCTCCCGCTGGCGATGGCTGCTGACGCGCGCTCGCGCTTTGTGAGCGCGCCAGCCCGCGCTTACATCTTCTTTGTGCGCGGCAGTCCCATGCTCGTGCAGCTTTTTATCATCTACTACGGTCTTGGCAGTCTTGAGGCGGTGCGCGACAGCATTTTCTGGCCCATTCTGAAAGAGCCGTTGGGCTGCGCTATTCTTGCCGTCGGCCTCAACTCTGCAGCCTATATGGGCGCACTGTTGCGCGGAGCTATTTCGCAGGTGCCAGACGGGCAAGGCGAGGCGGCGCGCACTTTGGGGTTGTCCCCTTGGCAAACGCTCACACGCGTGACGCTGCCGCAGGCCTACCGGTATGTGCTGCCAGTGCTGGGCAATGAAATCACGCTGGTGATGAAAGCCAGCTCTCTCGCCTCTGCGGTGACGGTGGTGGAAATGACTGGCGCCGCACGCGCGTTGGTGGCCCGCACCTATGCCCCCTTTGAAGTCTTCACAGTCGCTGGCGCGCTCTATCTGATGCTTGCGCTTGGCTTTGCCGCGCTCTTCCGCGCGATTGAACGAAAAACTGCGATCCCCGGCCTGTCCGGCAATGACGCATAACTTAGCGAGGAAGCCCACATGCGCGCGTCCAACGCCATTAAGGTAACAAATCTCGAAAAATCCTATGGCCCTCTCAAGGTCATCGACGACATTAGCCTGTCTGTCGCTCAGGGGGAAAAAGTGGTGCTCTGTGGCCCATCGGGGTCCGGCAAATCCACACTCATACGCTGTATCGCGGGGCTGGAAACGCGCAGCCGGGGCGACATTGATGTTGCCGGGCATGCGTTGAGCCTTGATTGCAAGAACATTGGCGCCTTCAGCGGCGATGTCGGCATGGTGTTTCAGCACTTTAACCTGTTCCCCCACCTGAGCGCCTTGGAAAATCTTATGCTTGCGCCGCGTCTTGTGCGGGGCCTTGGTAAGGCTCAGGCACGCGCACGTGCGCTCGAGTTGCTGGAGCGCGTCCATATCGCGGATCGTGCGGATCATTACCCAGGCCAGCTTTCTGGTGGGCAACAGCAACGTGTCGCCATTGCGCGCGCGCTGTGTATGCAGCCCAAGGTGATGCTGTTTGATGAACCCACTTCGGCTTTGGACCCTGAAATGGTGGGCGAAGTTCTGGAAGTGATGGAGGATCTAGCATCTGAGGGCATGACCATGATCGTCGTCACGCACGAATTGGGCTTTGCCCGAAAGGTGGCGGATCGGGTTGTGTTCCTTGATGGCGGGAAAATCCTCGAAGAGAACACCCCCAGCGCCTTCTTTGAGCATCCCGTACACGCGCGCACCCGCGCCTTCCTCAACAAAATTGACCACGCCTGATCGCTCGCGCGATCAGCCACTCAGGAGACCAAATGATGTCAACCACCCCACAGGCCGCACTGGTTCTGGACGCCGCAGCCGTGCAAGCGGTTTTGCCCAATGTGGACACGCTTGGCGCGATGCGCGCGCTGTTTTCCGAACTGGGGCAAGGGCAGGCGGTTCAGCCCGCGCAGACCCTGACCCTGTTTCCTGAGGACAAAGGGGATTTCATCACCTATCAGGGCGCCAGCACAGGCGCCAATCTGTTTGGCGCGAAACTGTCGCCTTACCTTGTGCAGCCGGGCAAGCCGATCATCACTGCTTGGACCGTTCTGATGTCTATGGAGACCGGCCAGCCGCTGATGTTGTGTGACTCAGGCGAGCTTACCACAGAACGCACCGCTGGCACCACAGCGCTTGCCGTGGATCATCTTGCCAAAGACGGGGCAAAAACCCTTGCGATCATCGGCTCTGGCAAGGTGGCGCAGGCCCACTTGCGCCACACAGCCGCGTTGCGTGATTGGGCAGAGATCCGCGTGTTTTCTCCCTCCCTCGCTGAAAATGCCGAGCTGAAAGCCACGTGGCAGGCGCTGGATGAACGTGTGCGGTTTGCAGACAGCGCCGCGGCAGCCGGGACTGACGCGGATGTGGTTATGCTCTGCACCTCCTCAGGAACCCCAGTGTTTGACACCACCTCTGTGGCCGCGGGTGCTTTGGTCACTTCGATCAGCACCAATGTTGCCAATGCGCATGAGGTTGATCCCGCGTTTCTCTCTGCCGCGGAAGTTTATTGCGACTACCGCGAAACCACCCCTTCCTCTGCGGGCGAGATGAAGCTGGCGGCAGAGGCCGGTTGGCAGGCGGATGCGATTTGTGGGGATCTGGCACAGCTCCAGACTGCTGCCTGCGCGCGCCCGACCGGTGAAAAACCCGTGTTCTTCCGCTCCATTGGTTTGGGACTCGAAGACATTTTCATGGCCCGCGCGGTGTATGACGCTGCCAAGGCCCAAGGTTGAGAAAGGACTGACCCATGGATATCCGCCCCTTCGGTGTTGAAATGTGGATGAATGAGTTTGAGACCAAATGTGATCTCAATCTTGCTGAAACCTGTGTTGAATCCATCACCCTCGGCCAGCTCTTTGAGATGGCCGATGTCAAAGACAGCATTCTGGATCAGCTGTCCGCGATCAAGATGACCTATGGCGCGATTGAAGGCTCTGACCGCCTGCGGGATGCCATCAGTGGTCTTTACACAAATCAAAGCCGCGACAATATTCTGACCACACATGGCACGATTGGGGCCAACTCGCTTGTGCATCAGACCCTTGTTGCGCGCGGCGATCACGTGATCTCGGTCATTCCCACCTATCAGCAGCATTACTCCATCCCTGAAAGCATCGGCGCCGACATTGAACTGCTGCATCTGCGCCCAGAGCAGGACTTCTTGCCCGATCTTGCCGCTTTGCGCGCCATGGTGCGGTCAGACACAAAACTGATTGCCATCAACAATCCCAACAACCCGACTGGCGCCTTGATGGATCGCGCCATGTTGGAAGAGATTGTTGAGATCGCCCGCTCTGTGGATGCCTGGCTTCTGTGTGATGAGGTTTACCGCGGCACCAATCAGGAGGGCGATGGCATGACAGCTGCCGTGGCGGATCTTTATGAAAAAGGGATCAGCACAGCGGGCATGTCCAAAGCCTATTCACTCGCGGGTTTGCGTGTGGGCTGGATCGCGGGACCGAAAGAGATGTTGCATGACGTGATGATCCATCGCGACTACAACACCATTTCTGTTGGGCAGATCGACGAACTGCTGGCCGCCATGGCGCTGGAAAACCGCGACAAGATTCTGGCGCGCGCGCAGGAGATCACCCGTAAGAACTTGCAGATCGTAGAAGAGTGGATCGAAGAGCAGCCCCTGATCAGCTGGGTCAAGCCAAAATCCGGCACAACGGCCTTGCTGAAGTATGATCTGCCCATGACCTCACGCGACCTGTGTGTGACCCTTCTGAAAGAAGAGGGCGTGATGCTGACCCCGGGCAGCGCGATGGACATGGAGGGCTGGTTGCGGCTTGGCTACACCAACCCAACGACGGATCTGGTGGCGGGGCTTGCGAAGTTCTCGGCCTTCCTGAAGCGCCACGCAGCCTGATAAACAGCGTATCAAGGGGCTCTGCCAACAGGCAGGGCCCTTATCTTTTGTGATGGCGCAATAATTTGAGATGCGTCAGCAGAGGCTCTCAATCAGTTTCGCCAGAAAACTCTGCCCTTTGCGCAGTTGGTCTGCTGTCACGTATTCATCAGGCTGATGCGCTTGTGCGATGTTGCCCGGCCCGCAGACCACCGTGGAATATCCCGCACTCTGAAAATGGCCTGCCTCTGTCTGATAGGACACGCAGTTGTCGGAGTTATCCCCAGTCAGTTGCCGCGCCAGCTGTTCCGCCGCGCCGTCCGTCTCTGGCATCATTGCCGGGATAACTTCAATATCACAAAGTGTTATGTCTGCCTCAGCATGGCTGCGTTGCATGTCGCGGGCGATCTCTTCGGCCAATGTGCGATAACGGGTGAGCCAGTCCTCCGCAGTCTCTGGCGGCACAAAGCGAATGTCGGTTTCAATGCGGCAGGCATCAGGCACGATGTTCATCGCGGAGCCGCCCTGAATGGTGCCAACTTGCAACGTGCTGTGCGGTGGGGTGAAGCCGGAGGCTTGGTCGGAGCTACTTTCGCATGTGGCCATCTGCGCCTCATGCCACGCGACAAGCTTCGCAGCGGCAGAGATCGCAGAGACCCCCAGATGCGGCATGGAGGAATGCGCGGCTTTGCCCGTGATCTGTGTCGTGATCCCGATACCACCTTTGTGCCCTGTCACTACACGCCACTCTGTCGGCTCCCCAACGATCACGCGATCCGCACGCGCAAACCGGGCCTGAAGCTCCGCCAGCAAAGGCGCGGTGCCGGTGCAGCCAATCTCTTCGTCAAAAGAAAACGCGAGCTGGATTGGGCGCTGCAGGGGGGCTGCCAGCATCTGCGGAACGGCGGCCAGCACCAGCGCAAGAAAGCCTTTCATGTCACAGGTGCCGCGCCCAAAGTAACGCCCGTCCTGTTCGGTCAATGTCCATGGGTCGGTCTGCCAATCCTGACCGTCGACAGGCACAACATCCGTATGGCCTGACAGCACAACACCGCCCGCAACATCCGGGCCGATTTGAGCGATAAGCCCGTGTTTTTGCCCGGTGTCATCGGCAAATACATGCGAGGTGACACCGAGAGCTTCCAGATAGTTCGCTACATAGGCGATCACATCTTTATTGGAGCGGTCAGAAACGGTTTCAAAGGCGATCAGACGTTCCAGAATTTCTACTGTCGCCTGCAAATCAGACATCAGAAGCTCCTGCTTTTAAGTCGTTGTAGATGGTGGCGCGGCTGACCCCGAGCAGGCGGCCGACATAGGCGGCGGCGTTGCGCTCTGACAATGCGCCCGATGCGTCGAGCGCGGCCAGAAGTGCGCGCCGCGAGGCACGGTCGAGCGTATCTACACGCGCGCCCCGCTCCTGACACCAGTCACTGACAAAGATGTTGAGCCGCTCATGCCAGTCATTGCGAAACAGATCATCTGGCTGCTGCCCAACCGGCCGCGCAGGCAGCAGGGCTTCCACCGCGCGCTGCACCGCGAGCAGATCGGATTGGTCATAGTTTACACAGATCATAAAGGCCGCGCGCCCATCCGGCATGCGCTGCACGATACTGATCGAGCGCAGAATGCTGCCGTCCCAATGCACCTTTTCATAGGGGCCGATCACCATGTCTTCTTTGCGAAAATCAATGTCTTGCACATTGGAAGGGTCGCCCGGAACACGGCGGGAGTATGGATTTACAATATGGGTGATGGTGCCACTTGCAAGGTCATGCACCACGATTTCCACCTGTTGGCCAAACAGGAGCCCCATAGCGTCTGCGGTGGCGCAGGCATTGGCCTTCAGCGTTGTCAGATCCACATCTTTGCCTCCAATGAGACCTCAATCAGCGGGTTGAGGTGTTGACCCAAGTGTCTAGTCTGGATACTTCTGTCTAGGAATCTGGTCAAGCGTCAACTAAAAGGCGCGCCAGCACGCAGGGGGAGGCGCCGGGTGATTGATCTTTGCAAGCCGCAGATTCGGGATCTGTTTGATTTTCATATTGCCGCCGATGCCATTCGTGCGGCCTTCGTGGCCTCCGCAAAAGGTCAGGTGCAGGCACCGCCAATTGCGCAGCTGGCCTTCCCTGAAAATGAGGGCGACTGTTGCGTCAAAACCGGTCATGTTGTGGGTGCGGAAGGCTTTGTCGTGAAAGTCTCCACCGGATTTTATCGCAACCCAGCGCAGGGCTTGCCGTCGTCGAATGGGATGAATCTGGTGTTCTCAGCAACCAATGGCGCGCCTCTGGCCATACTGCGCGACGAAGGCTGGCTGACAGACATCCGCACCGGTATTGGAGGTGCGCTGGCGACTGCTGCGCTGGCACCAGCCGGGTTCACAGAGGTGCTGATCGTGGGCACTGGCCTGCAAGCGCGCCATCAGGCAGAGTGCCTGCAGTTGCTGGTGGATCGCCCGCTGACGTTTAAGATCTGGGGGCGGGATCTGAAGAAAGCTGAGGCTGTTGTTGTGGACTTACAGGCGGAAGGCTTGTCGGCGGCATTGGCTGCGGATCTTCAGGCGGCCTGTCTTGATGCGCAGGCCATTGTCACCTGCACGCCGTCAAAGCAACCATTGATCAAAAAGCACTGGATCACGCCGAGCACGCATATCACGGCCATCGGCGCAGACTGTCCCGGCAAACAGGAGCTGGCTCGCGATTTGACAGAAGCCGCAGACCTGCTGATCTGTGATGAGGCCACGCAATCCCTGCACCATGGCGAATTCCAACATCTGTCACAGGGTACGGCGACCATCGCATTGGGTGACGTGCTTGACAGCCGGCATCCGGGGCGGAGCGACGTCTCTCAAATCACCATCGCGGATCTTACTGGCCTTGCGGTGCAGGATGCGGCTGTGTCTCTTGCCGTAGTACAGGCATTTCAAAACCAAACATCAAACGAAAATGAGGCCGCTCATGTCTAACGTTTCTGAACTGATTTTGCGCTCTGCCGCGGCCTCAGTCGCCACCCACCGCCGGATTGCGCCCCTGATCAACAAAACGCCCATCGTGGCTTCTCGCATAGCGCAGCCCAAGGGCACGCAGCTGCTTTATAAAACCGAGAACTTCCAGTTCACCGGCTCCTTCAAGCTGCGCGGGGCAAGCGCAATGTTGACCACCACACCGACAGATCGCCCGGTGGTCACGGCCTCCTCTGGCAATCACGGGATTGCCTGCTCTCTGGCCGCGCAGAAAACCGGGCATAAGCTGACCGTTGTATTGCCGGAAAATGTGATCGCAAAAAAACGGGAGACGATTGAGAGCTACGGCACCCGGGTGATCATCGCTGGGGCGGATTCTTCTCTGGCTGAGGTCCACGCCCGCAAACTGGCTGAGGATGAGGGCTACACATATATTTCACCCTACAACGATCCCGGCGTGATTGCGGGGCAGGGCACCATTGGCCTTGAGCTGCTGGAACAACTGCCGCAGATCGACAACGTGTTCATCTCCATGGGCGGCGGTGGCTTGATCTCTGGCATTGGGGCGGTTTTGAAATCCTTCTCCCCGAACACCCGTGTGATTGGCGTGAGTGCGGTGAATACCGCAGCGCTCGCGGCCTCTATGGCGGCTGGAGAAATTGTGGAAACTGCACATTATGACACGCTTGCGGATGGTGTGGCTGGCGGTGTTGATGCAGGATCGGTCACCCTGCCAATGGCCAGCGAGGTGATTGACGAGGTGATCCACTGTGACGAAGAGCAAATTGCGGAAGCGCTGCGCGTGATTGCCTGGACCGACAACATGATTGTGGAGGGTGCCGCCGCTCTCGCGCTTGCGCCCTACCTTGCGCAGCCAGAGGCTTATGAAGGTCAAACAAGCGTCGTTCTGCTATGTGGGGCCAACTACGATCAGGCGCGCTTGAAGAGTGTCATCGCCTAAGTCAGGCAATACAAAAACTTGCGCTCTGAGCGGGCGCAAGTTCTGCGTTGGCGTGACTAAGGTCTGCGCAACAGCACAACAAACGACAGGCCGCCAACCAAGCCCGTGACGATGCCAACGGGAATGTCCTCCGGTGCCATGATGGTGCGCGCAACAATGTCGGCCCAGAGCAGGAATATCCCGCCAAACACGGCGGAGATCGGCACAAGGCGCGCATAGTTGCCGCCCACAATCAGCCGCACAATGTGCGGCACCATCAGCCCGACAAAGCCGATCATGCCTGAAAATGCCACCATCACACCGGTGATCAGGGCGCCAACCACAAACACGGTCAGACGAAAGCGCGCAACGCGGATGCCCAGCGAGCTTGCCGTTTCATCGCCGATGGTCATGGCATTCAGTTGCGAAGCCTGCATCCAGAGCCACAGCGCACAGGGCACAAGAATAGCGAGCGGGTAGATCAGGTATGACCACTGCGCCAGCCCCAGTCCGCCCAGCATCCAGAAAACCACAGTGTGATGTGCCTTTGGATCGCCCAGAAAGATCAGAATGTTCGCGCAGGCCATGATTACAAAAGAGATGGCCACACCGGTCAGCACCAACCGGTCCGCACTGGTCGCGCCGGCCCATTTGGAGACTGCCAGCACAGCGAGCGTCGCGACAAGCGCGCCGAGGAATGCCATCACGGGCACAGTGAGCAGACCTAGAAACAGCCCGGTGTGTAACAGCGCCAGAATGGCCCCAAAGGCGCCACCCGAAGAAATGCCAAGCAGATGTGGATCCGCCAGCGGGTTGCGCGTCACAGCCTGCAACGTTGCGCCGACTATGGCGAGCCCCGCACCAACCATCACGGCCAGCAAGGCGCGTGGAAATCGGATTTCCCAGACAATGGCCGTGCGCCCCTTGGACCATGTTGGTTCCACGGGCCAGAGGCCGGTTTTTTGTGCAAAAATGCCCCAAACCGTTTCGATGGGCACAGAAATTGCGCCCACCGAGATTGCGAATGACAAGGACGCTCCCAATGCGGCGAGGCTGCCCAGGAGAACGATCCAAAGGGTGGCTTTAGATTGGGAGGTGCCTTTGTGCATTTAGTTGCTGGCCACGCCTTCGGAGCCCCAGAAACCTTCAGCCAGTTTTTTCACAGCTTTGATGTTGCGTGGGCCAGGGGTCGCTTCGACATATTCCAGCACAACGAAACGGTCGTTTTTCACCGCATCGAGCTCTGCAAAGGCCGGATTGTTCATCATGAAGGCGCGCTTTTCTTCGGCGGTCACATTGCCGTAGTTCACGATCACAACCACTTCAGGGTTGCGCTCCACAACGGCTTCCCAGGTGACGGTGCCCCAGCTCTTTTCAAAGTCGTCCATGATGTTGGTGCCGCCGGCGGCCTCGATCATGGCTGTTGGCATGGCATAGAGACCTGCGGTGAAGGGCGTGTCTTCGCCGCTGTCATAGACAAACACACGCAGCGGCTCGTCCGCGGTTTCCAGAGAGTCGGTGAACGCGGCAAGCTCCGCCTTGTAGCCATCCACGAGTGCGGTGGCTTTGTCTTCCACAGCAAAGATTTTGCCGAGGTTCAGCAGGTCATTGTACATGTCATCCATGCTGACTTTGGGCTTGTCACCAATGTGGATGCAGCTTTCGGTCAGCTCGTACACATCGATGCCAAACGGGGCGAGCGTTTCTGGGGTGACTTCGCCGCCAACCTTCATGCCGTAGTTCCAGCCCGCAAAGAAGAAGTCCGCGTCAGCGCCAACCAGAACTTCTTTGGAGGGGTATTTTGCGGACAGCTCAGGCAGCTCTTCCACGCCGGCGCGCATCTCTGCGTCCAGCGTTTTCCAGCCGGAAATTCCGGTGTAGCCGACCATACGATCCGCAAGGCCAAGAACCAGCATCATTTCGGTGAGGTTCACGTCGTTGGAAATGGCCGCTTTTGGCGGGGTGTCAAATGTCACGGTGCGGTCACAGCTTTGCACAGTGGTTTCTGCCGCAGCGGATTGTGCTGCCAAGATCAGCCCGAGGGCGAGGGAGCTCTTTTTCATTGTTGGTCCTTGATGAAGATTGAGGTGTTACAGTTGGAAAGTGAGATGGTTTTTCTGGCTCACGCTGAGCTGTTCGCGCTGGGCGCGCACTTGAAAGGTCTCAGACACCAGTCTGTCTTTGAGAACGTCCATAGGCGCGCCAAACCCCTTCGGTGCGCCATTCTTTAAGATCAGAATGCGATCACAGACATCAGCTGCCAGATTGAGATCATGCAGCGATGTGACAATCGTCAGATCCAGATCGCGGATCAGTTGCAACACTTCCAGCTGATGGCGGATGTCGAGGTGGTTGGTCGGTTCATCCAACACCAGCAGTTGCGGCTCTTGCGCCAATGCGCGCGCCACCATCACTCGCTGGCGTTCGCCACCGGAAAGTGTGGAGAGGCTGCGGTGTGACAGATCTTGCAGCTGCAGCCGCTTGAGCGCCGCCTCTATCACTTCCGCGTCGTGTTGTCCGGGGGTGGAGAGGCCGAGGCGATGTGGCACCCGCCCAAGCGCAACAACTTCGCGCACAGTGAGCGCAAAGTCTGATGGTTGTTCTTGCAAGACCGCGGCGACCTTTTTGGCCAGCGCGCGCGGCGCCATTTTGCGCAACGACTCGCCATCTAGCAGAATGTCGCCGGACAGAGGGCGGTTATAGCCATATATCAGACGCAAAAGCGTGGTTTTTCCCGCGCCATTTGGCCCGACAAGGCCCATCACCTCACCCTTGTTCAGGCTAAAGCTGGTCGCCTCAAGCAGCAGGGGGTCGCGCTTGCGCGGCGCCCAGGTGACATCGCGCACATCCAATGTTGGGGAGGTCATGAAACGCGCTCCAATGTGTCTTCAATGGCCATGATCGCGCAGGGTATGCGTGTCAGCGTAGTGTCGCGCAGTTTTATGGGATGATCGGTGGACACCCACCAATCGCTTTGCTGCGCGGCATAGTCTTTTGCAAAATCCATGAGGCTGTCGATATCTTCCTCTGGCGTGATGTCACCAAACAGGAAAGAGGCTGTGCGTGTGGCGTGATAGCCAACAGTGCAGGGGCGGTCACAACCGTCAAGGCAGGCCGTGCCTGCAATTTCGAAGTCATCGGCGATGTTGTCACCCGCAGCGGAGATCGCTGCGCGCAGTTTCGCAATCAATGCATAGCCGGAGTTGCAGGTCTCGCCCGTGTGCCGGCACGATGTGCAAATCGTCATTCGATGAGATACAGTTCCGTTCATTTCGCCCTCCGCGAAAACGCGGGGCGAGAACAAAACCAGTCATGTCAGCGGCGTAAGCCGATTGAGCCATCTTGGCCTCCTTCCGAGACACCCCGCCCGGTTTGAGTTTCAGTTAAGATGGCAGGTCTCCTGACTTGCGGTGACTGGCTCCCTCCACCTTCCCGAGCGCTGGCCCAGTGGCTATCGGAGGTTGCACACCGCTTACAGTTGCGGGGGCAGTTACGGAATTGGCAATGGTATGCCGCACCGTATTCCCTTTTCATCCAGCCCATCAGAGGCTGGAAACCATCAAAGTTACCAATGTAAAACTCTAAGGATTCTGTCAATCACCAAACGCGGCGAGATCCACGAGCGCGGCGCGTTTTATGCTCTTTGACGTTGAATAGGCGGACCTTTTGCCAACGCCTGGACTGCGCATTGCAGTGATGTCGATAGTGCTCAAACAACAGTTGTTTGACGGTGGAAATCTAGAAAGGCTGGATTGTACGGCAAAAAAGCAGAGCCAGTTTACACTGCTTTAAATCGTTTATGTCTATTCATTATACATCTTAGAAATGCAGAAGATAGGTGATCCTCAATGAAGCTGCGTGTTGTGATGTTGTTTGTAATCGGGCCGATTTTCGCGCTCGCGGGGTTTTTAATGTACGGCGACGTCACAAGCCAGCGGGCGGTTGTTGAAAGTGCGCATGATACCACGATGCGCGCGCAAGAGGGCGCCATTGTCGGCCATGTCATACACGAATTGCAAAAAGAGCGCGGCTACTCTGCTGGTTTCATTGCGTCTCAAGGCAAGAATTTTTCAGCAGAGCTGAAAGAGCAGCGTGAACACTCCAGTGCCGCGATCGAGAGCTTTCAGCAGCAGATTGATTTGCTGGCCATGCAACGGCCAGAGTTGCTTTCGAAAATTTCTACGCGTCTGACTGCGTTGGAAGCGATGCGCGATAGGGTGGATGGCCTGCAGCTTCGTGTTCCAGAAACGGCCTCGTTTTATACGCAAACAATCAATCACCTGATCGATTTTTCACGCCCGTCTGGCATAAGTGACACGCACAGTCAGGTGCAGGCCCTGCTGAGCGCCCGTGTGTTGATTGGATCGGCGAAAGAAAGCGCGGGCCTTGAGCGTGCCATGGGCGCAACCGGACTTGGGGGCGGTTTCTCAACCATTGTGCACGACCGGTTTGTAGAGCTTGGCGGCGCGCAGGGGGCGCTTTTGCTTGAAGCCTCCGGCGCCCTGGACGATGCAGGCTGGCTGGCCACCTTGCGCGAAACCGCCGAATTCAAAGCCGTCCAGAATGCGCGTGAAACAGTGCGGTCAGGATATGAGTTGCAAGACTATGATGGGCTGACCGCGCCCAATTGGTTCAAAATATCAACGGCTTGGATCAATATTCTGCGCGCGGAGGAGCTGCGGTTTGTAGAACAGATTGCCGATTTGACGCTGCAAATCGAAGCGGCTGCAGATGCCAGATTCAATCGCATGATGTGGTTGGGGATGAGTGTCATGCTCTTGGTTCTGTCCTTTGCCATTTTCTCCTTCGAGCGCATGGTGGCACGCATTAAATACCTGATCGCTGTCATCAATGAGTTCACAAGCGGCAATTTTGATGTGTTCGTCGAAGGCATTGAAGGCCGCGATGAATTGAGCAAAATGGCAAAGGCTGTCTATCATTTTAAGCAAGATACCCTGCAAATGCGACGCGATGCTGAGGCCCTTAAGTCGGAGCAAGAGCGGCGTAAAAAGGAACAGGACTTTGTGGTTGGTGAAATCCGCCTGGGCCTGGGTGAGATGGCAGAAGGCAATCTGACACACCACTTTGAAACGCCTTTTCCTGAAGAGTACGAGGGGCTCAGGGCAGATTTCAACGCGACGGTTGGCAAGCTCAACGAAACACTTGTGCATGTTGTTGATGTAGCTTCCAGCATTCGATCAGGCACGGTCAAATTTAGCCAGTCCTCAGATGACCTGTCGCGCCGCACCGAAGATCAGGCTGGTACGCTGGAACAGACAGCGGCAGCGCTTGAAGGCATCACCTCCAGCGTTCAATCGGCGGCCTCGGGCGCAAAAGATGTGCAGGAAAGCACGCTCTCTGCCAAAAATGATGCAACAGAGAGTGGCGCGATCGTGAAAGAAGCTGTCAATGCGATGGCGAAGATCTCAGAGTCGTCCAACCAGATTGCCCAGATTATCAGTGTGATTGACGATATTGCGTTTCAAACCAATCTGCTTGCGCTGAATGCAGGTGTTGAGGCCGCAAGGGCCGGCGCTGCAGGCAGCGGTTTTGCGGTGGTTGCGTCAGAAGTGCGTGCGCTGGCACAAAAATCTTCCGGCGCAGCGCGAGAAATTCAGGATCTGATTGGGGAAAGCACCGCCAGTGTCAGCAACGGTGTCGGGCTGGTGAATGAAACCGGAGAAGCGCTTGGCGAGATTGTTAACCGCGTCAGCCACGTTTCTGCACTGGTGTCTAACTTGGCGGACGGGACCGTGAGCCAGGCGGCCACTTTGGGGGAAATCAACACGGGTGTGTCTCAGCTCGAAGAAGCGACCCAACGCAATGCAGTCATGGCGCAGGACGTCAGCGCAACCTGCGCAACGCTGAAAGAAGAAGCCAATGAGCTGGAAAGACTGGTGTCTCAATTCAAGTTGAGCTTGGATGGTACAGCACGCAACCCCGATCGTGATGCCGCATGATTCAGTGATGGCGCACTAAAAATACGCGCCATCAGCCCCCTGCGTGATCGCCATTGGCCAGATCCAGACATTCCGCAATCTTTTGAAACAGGATGCCCCGCCGCACAGGTTTTGCAACATGGGCGTCGCATCCCGCGGTCAGCGCGTCTTTGACATTATTTGGCATGGCGTTTGCTGACAGCATAATGATTGGGGTGCGGGCACGTTTGGTTTCGCTTTCAAAAACACGCATGTTGCGAACGGCTTGTTCCCCATCCATGACGGGCATCCGCATATCCATGAGAACCAAATCGAAGGGTTTCGGCTCTTCTTTGAAGGTCTCAAGTGCCTCAACGCCATTGGATGTAAACGTTATGTCGCAGTCTGAGTTTTGGAGGACGAGGCTGATCACCTTTTGGTTGACTTTGCTGTCCTCAGCGACCAGTACCCGACACCCGCTCAAATCAAGGTCTTCGAACTTTGTGACCTCTTGATGCTGCACCGGTGCCTTTGAGAGGGCTGTTTTAAGCGGGAGTGTGAGCGTGAAAATGGTGCCTTCGTCCGGGGCAGAAATCACACGCAACGTGCCCCCCATTTTGTGGGCCAATGAGGCGCTGATCGCGAGGCCAAGCCCCGTGCCGCCGTGAGTCCGGCTGTCCGTTTCTCGCTGTTGCGTGTATCGCTCAAACACCGCGCCAGAGGTTTTGGTCGGAAAGCCAATGCCACTGTCTTCGATTTCAAAAACGAGTTTCTCGCCAAAGGCCGCTTTCTGCACGGACAGGTTGCAAGATATTTGACCACAGTCGGTAAACTTCACAGCATTGGATGCGAGGTTAGAAATGATCTGACGCAAGCGAAGCGGATCCCCCAAAGCAAGATTTTCAGTGTTCGCATTGGCTTGAAACGAAAACCGTAGACCTTTGCGTTCCGCTTTTTGCATGTGCAGCTGCAATGCGGCTTGCGCCTCCACGCTTGGGCAAAAGGGAATGGATTCGATTGTCAGCTTGCCAGCTTCGATCTTGGAGAGATCGAGAAAGTCAGAAAGCAGGTCTTCGAGCATCTCTCCTGCTTCGTAAATCGTTTTGACAAGATCCTGTTGCTTGGCCGTTAAGTCAGGGTCTCTATTCAAAACGTCTGTGATCCCCACAATCGCATTGAGCGGTGTGCGGATCTCATGGCTCATGTTTGCAAGGAAAGCGGTTTTGGACTGGTTCGCCTCCTCTGCCGTATTGCGGGCGTGTGCGAGTGATTGCTGGCGTTCTAGCTGTTCGGTTATGTCGTTTGCAGATCCAAAGATCTGGCCCTCAAAACGGTTGAAATGGACGTCCATGATCCGCTGTTTGTCATGTCGACTGTGCAACCTGATCTGAAGTGCGTTTGATTTTCGGCCCAGAAGCGCCTTGCGTAGGGCTTTGGTGACTTTGCTGCGATCACCTGAATTCGCGAGGCTGTTAAAGTGCCGCCCCAGAAGATCTTTTTTGGTGTGCCCAGCCGTCGCGCAGAAGGCTGGGTTTACCTTCAGAATATAGCCGTGGTCGTCCAATATGAAATTGGGTGCACTTGAAATGTCAAAAAATGCGGACACGAGCCGGCTGGAACGCACTTTCTCGGTGATATCAAAGCGGAGAGCAAAAAACTTGTCAGGACGCCCAATAGTGTCCGTCACCGGATAGATGATGGTGTCAAACCAGAGTGTTTCTCCCTGCTTACTGCGATTGCAGATCTCTCCGCGCCAGATTTTGCCACAGGAAATGGTCTCCCACATTTGCTGAAAGAATTCTTTGCTGTGGTAGCCTGAGTTCATCAGGTTGTGGTTCTGTCCGATAAGTTCATCGGCAGAGTATCCAGAGACGCGCAGCAAGTTCTTGTTGACGCGTAAAATTTTCCCACTCGCATCAGATACAGACAAAATCGCTGTCTCATCCACAACCGCATGCAGATCTGTGAGTTCGTTCAAGTATCGCCATGTGTCAGGCAGTGTTGAGGCGGAAACTTCTGTTTTACTGAGCACCATTTCTTTGCGTGCAAATCGTCCGATGAGCTTTGTGGTCTTGCCGTTTTCGACAACTGGGTACCCCTCACTCTCTATCAGGAGTGTGTCCCCTCCGGGCAGTTCTGCAGTATATTCAAAACGCCAGGGGGCTGCGTTTTGTATGCTGTTGCTGAGTATGTTCCGAATGTGTGTTCGATCGTCTAAGCTACAGAATTCAAACGCGTTTTCGAAACTGGGTTGGTAATCTTCTCCAGCCGCATGCAGGTGCTGCGCTTGGCGGTTCCACCAGATCGTCTTGTTGATCAGATCGGCCTGCCATAAGGCTGCACCTTCCTCTCTCAAAGAGGTTGCTGAATCTGCCCGATCTGGTGCTGGGGCACCAAAAAAGTCATAGGCAGTTGTCATTCAGGTCACCTCTCAGATGTTTGACCAAGTAAGAAACGCATCTGTTCACAGCCACTCTGAACGATTGAGAGGTGGCTACCGCAATACGTGTATAACAAGTGATCTATATAGAGATTTGTCCTGAAAATCACGATATTTTCAATTAAAAAATCAACAATTTCAATTACTTAAATAGGTATTTAAAATGCATAATTTGTGAACTACCTCATCTGACCAATGCGTCATGATTGTGATAGCAGGCTGCTTGCATACAAATGCGGCGCTGCGAGCGCTAAGTAACCGGCGTTGAAAGATCAATCGTCCAGCTTGTTATCTCGCAATCTAAAGTGCTTTTCAGATTTGAGCTGAGGAAAAGCACTGCTTTGAAACGGCGCTGTTCGTCCCGCCAAAAAGGCGTTCTTTGATTGCCAGAGCCAGGTCAATTGGAGGCCCAAAGTCCGGTGCCGCAAAATTAGGCAGAGCAAGATCTGTGGTCACAGATTGCACTTCATAAATCGCCGGATCTTGCTGAGAGGCGCGACAGATCAGCCGCGCGCGCCCGAGGCCAGGTATGGCCTGTGCAACTTTTGCCGCAAAGACTTCCAGCCCGTCTGGCAGGCTGGGCAATGTTGCAAATCCCTCTTGCGTTCTTACCGCTGCACCCAAAATTTTGTTGTGCAATATGACGCACTCGAGCGTTTCTTGCGAGGCGCAGGGGTCCTGTAAGATCGGATAGCAACGTTCTGGTATCTGTTTCGCAAGGCTTTGATAGCGGGGTTCAGGGCCAACCCAATGGCAAAACGCGCCACGCCATTTGCGAGACAGGTGTAGGCTGGCCTGTTGATGCGGCAGTTGCCCCAGTTCCGCAGCGGTTTTGATAAGTCTTAAGGGCACAATTGGGAGACCAGCACTCCCTAATATGGCACGCAGTGCCAGCAACCGTTTGGGCTGCATCGCGTATTCTGCAAAACTGGTGGGATATGCTGTGTCATAGACCGAGAAGCCCTTGTCCTGCTCGCGGCCGATCAGTTGAGGGCGCCACTCTTGCCCGTTTCCTTCAAAGTCGGCTGACATGGCGGAGGTTAGGCTCTGCTCTGCGGCCGGCGATACAGTCAGCCTTGGTTGAGACCGCGTCGATGGGTGGACGTATGGTGGGCTCTGAACCGGAGCGTTTCGATCCACCAGCTTCAGGCGCCCAAACAAATCTGCGTTTTGTTGTAGCGCGCCAAATTTGCGCAAAGCCTCGTCTTGCCCCATCAGGCCGAGCGGCAAATGCCATGTGTCGCCCTGCGCAGCCCTGCGAAACCCGAAACGCTGCGCCGTGCTTTCTTCGGAAGGAGGGGCGCAAAACACAATCTCCCACGCAGAGGTCTGCCATGCCTGAGAGGGGTCTTTAGGTGCAAAAACCTCAAGCGCATGGGCGAAAAAATTCACATATGGCCCATGCGTTGCATGCCGGAACACACCGCCAAACGGGCGGTTGTTGGCTTCACAGAAGACGCTGCGGGCCTGGGACGGTGGGCGCGTGAAATCTTCGGTGATGAGGTCAAACCCCCACAGCGATGATGTGCCAAGCGTGTGGGTCGCCTGAACGCAGATGTCTTTCAATTCGGGGTGCAAATGCTCAGTCACATTGATTTGATCAGCACCGTCAGAGGTGTTGGGCCGCAAACCCAAAAGCACAAATTGTCCCTGTTTCGGGACGGCGTCCAAAGTGAGCATTTGATCTTTCAGCAGCGCCTGCGCGAGCGGGCCTGTCGGGATCGGGTTGGCCGCACCGATCCCCGGAACGGAGGCCCGGTCAGTGTTTTTACGTGCAATCAGTTCGGCAACAGATGCCTTTCCGTCTCCCACAACATTTGCCGGGAACCGCAGATACGCCGCAACAAAACGATCACCCGCCATCAGCATGCGCATGTCCACGCCGCGCACGTGTTCTTCAACAATCACGCGCCCATCGGGAGAGGATTGCTGGGCCAAAGCAAAGGCCGCTGGCAACGCATCGCGCTGCCGCAGATTGGTGGTCACACCCACCGAATTGGACCCGTGGCTTGGTTTTAGAACGACGCAACGCCCCAGCGCATCAAACACGTCCTCTGCCTCAACCTCTGTCTGGGCGACCATGCTTTTCGGCGTCGGCAAACCAGCGTGCGACAGGGCGTCCATCGTTAGCGATTTGTCGTTTGCAACAACCGTATCCAAATATGGTGAAAGGCTGAGGCGGGTGCTGCTGAGGCCAAGTCGCGCCGTTTCACTTTGTAACAGATAGCGTCTTGGCGCACCCTGATCGACACGCATTGTGATCATGCCTGCCGCACGCGCTGCATGCTCAAGCTGTTGAAATCCCCAATCCTTCTCGATGTGATCAACACGATTGTGTCGTCGGAGCGAGGTCGGGAGCCCGTTGTAAAGGCTCTGACACAGCGCGACAAATTCTGGATCAAAGTGATAGAGCGGCGGGGAAGCAGAGGGGCCTTCGGCCGATGCCTGCTTCTGGTGACCTTTGCTCTCTAAGATCTGAAAGCTCTTGAAGGCGCGCAGTCGCACGGGTTTGCTTTCGAGGCTGGTGACATTGGCACGTGGTGGCCCGTTTCGCAGAGCCACTTCGAAATCGGATGCTTCCGTTGCGCTGGCTGTGAACATCAGCTCAACAGTATCTGACTTGTTGCGCACCCAGCCGCAGATGCCCCGCCGCGTGGCTTCCCGTTGGGTCCAATTGCGAAAGCCGACATGCTGAACCTTCCCCTTCAGGACATATAGAAAGGTCTGTCGCTCTTCGTGTTCGGGAGGGGATGCACTTGCAGCCATCGCAATCTGTCACTTCAGCTGTGAACTATGAGTTTTTCCAATAGCCCGAAATACCGCAAAAATGGCGTCTTCCAGATTGCTGAGTTTTTCAGTGTCAGAGGGTCCCGACACCGTGGTAGACGGGCTTAGATCGTCGATCTCAAACAAAGCTGAGGGCGCATCGCAATATGTCTTGGCAACATAGGCGTTGTCTTGCGCACACAAATCCATGATTTCAGCGCGCTCGGCGATCGAATAGCAATCACCGCTGCGTGTGGCCCCCTTGGTCTGATGGCGCGAAATCTCTCTGATGAGCTGTTTCGTGTTGATGTCCGTTGTGCGGTTGAGCATGCCCAACAGATGCGACACTTCCAGCGACAGCGTCGGATTTGACTGCGCTTGACGCGGCAGCGCACACAGCATGTCATGCAGGCCGATACTCTGTGCAAAATCTTCAACCACATCGCCGTTGTGTAGCGTGCTGCGCTCAAAAATGCGCACAATCAGGGCCTCCTTGCCAAAGGCCGCCGCAAAGGCGTCGAGTGTTGTTCCATAGAAAGATGCGATCTGGCGCTGTTGGGCGTATTTGGCGGGTGACCCACGGAACCGCCCGTTTTTGAGTGTCTGTTTGTACATGGCCTCCAGAAACTTGTCCTGACGACGCAGATACGTGATCAGCTTGACCCGTTGCTTTTGGTGCTCTGGTAAATGAGCTGCGAGCGCTGCGGCTATCGAAGGCCGGAAAAACATCTCAGAGGAAATGATGTGGGTGTGATCGGGCAGTGCGTCGATTTCTTGCACCACCTTTTCCAGCAGCGGCTGAATGTCACCATTTCTCTCTGTAATCGCAATTTGGTTGTGCGCCGCGCGCTTGCGCCCGGCCTGCACGTAATTCACCCCTTGCGCCTTCAGAGCCTTCTGGTGCGCCCAAAGATGCGCCTGAATCGACGTGGAGCCGGTTTTCTGGGTGCCAATGTGAATGTAGATTGGAGGGGGGGATTGCGGCATTCGAAGCTTTCAGATGGGGCTGACGATCAAGCGGATTTTACGTAACTATATCAAGCTTTAGCACATCTTCCAGCGGTGGTGCCTTGCCCAGTGCGTCTGAAATCAGACGCTTCACTTTCGTTGTGTGCGGAATGCTGGAAAATTCTGGTGCCGCGCGCTGTTGCATGCGGTCGATGGCGTTGCGCTCTACTCGGAAGCGCGGGCGCAGTCTCATGGACCCATGGAGCAAAATCCGGTCATTGAAGGGGTTCACATGATAGGCGTTTGTGGACCCGTTCAAATGTGCGCCCAACGCATGCGGTTGCACCAGTTCCAGAAAGGCCATGTCATAGATGCGTGCATGCGCAGCCTCTGGCAGTGTGTTCATCCAGTCGCGATATCTGGCGCTCCAGAACGCTTTCTGATCCGGGGTCCAGTCCTCACTGATGCGCAACCGGTACAGGGCATATCCCATGTCAAAAGGCGCATCGATATACTCTCTGAGGTATTGTTGCGCGCTGAGAATGCCCACGAGGTTCCCGCGGATCAACACCTCATGTTCAGGTGCAAGCGTGTTTGCAAGACCGGCGCGCGGATCTCGCGTGCCTGATTCATACCCGGTGCGCAAAGCAAACTCATCAAACCGAATACGATTGATCGGTTTGCGCAGGACCGGCTCATGTTCAGGATCGAGTGTGTTTATGATGTGATGAGGGACGCCAAGCTGCTGGCATAAATTTCGGGCAATCAAACAATCGGCGAGCGTGTTGTGATTGATGGCATGGGTGAAGGCGCTCTTGAGATGTCGAATCTCCTCCTTGCCGTAGCTCAACAGCAATCGGCTGTCATAGCCACCGCTGACCGGCAAACAGCAGTCGAAGTTGGTCAGCAGGCCAGACATAACCTGCCGCAGCCTGTCCTCCATCTGCGCAATCAAGCCGGGTCGTTCGGCGCGGCTGACATCAAACTCTGCGTCTGTTCCTGGCCACAATCGTTGCAATTCAAAGCTGCCGAGGTCCAGAAAATGATTGGGAAACGCACGCAGGACACGTCGGTCGCTTGTGTGTTCAAATGCATAGCATAGGTTGCGTCGTAAAATTGTTTTTCCGTTAAAACGCGGGTTGTGTTGATGCTCTCCGTATGCAGCCAGCATTGTGCTGGAGGCCACAAGCCCCTCGGCAGGATTGTAAACCACCGATTGGTCCAGTGCCGCATCGAAGTGGATCTGCTCAACACCCTCTTTACAAAGAAGGACTGCAAAGCGCCCGGCAGTCTTGAAAATGAGCGTCCGCAATGATGCAATCAAACGTGCATCGGTTGCGCTATTGGGAACAGTGAGCCTGTCTTTGACCGCCGTGCCATCCTCTAGGATGCCAACCCCAAGGAACCAACCAACATGTTCATTTTGTGTGTCATAGATCGGAGTGACGCGCAGATCTGGACATGCTTGCAGATACCACTCTCCCAACTTTGCGTTACGCCATCTGAAGGATGTCGCAACGGGCGCTTTGGAAAGCACAAACTGGTATTTGAAGACTTCAGAAAAGTCATAGCCGGCTCGGTCGCAAATTACGCGCGCGGCGAGCTGTTTGGTGGGGTCGTCAGCCAATAGATCTCTCGATGCTCGGTTTTTGCGCCTTAAGTCTGTTTGTGTTTTGCCCAGTTGACGGCAGATGGACAACATTTTTTGTGACCGACGCGCCAAGTCTGCTATCTTTTGTGTGAAAGAGCAGGCTCAAGGTTTTGCAATCCGGTGGCTTTAAAGCGCCCGCGTTCCGCCTGTGGCGTCTCTTTGGCGCGAAAAGAGGGCGTTTTTGAGAGTGCGTTTCGCGATGGTTAAGCCATCAATACGCCTTTTCATCATTTCAGCACTAGTAATTTGCGGCCAAACAATAGACATAGGCGAGCGACTCTGGCGATTCAACATGTGATGTGTGCGTAATTTGGCCTCATCCCGCCGTTGCACCGCCGCCCGGTTGCAACAACGTCGCTGTTTCTAGCGTCATAAAACGAAGAGGTCACCAATATGGGTCTGACATGTGCTGATGTCATGGTTTCACCCGACCTGCAAAAGACAATTCACCCCGACGCCAGCGTCGCAGAAGCTCTCGCAATTCTGAAGGAACGCCGTTCGCGTTTCCTCCCCGTGGTTGACGAAACCGGCAAGTATCATGGCGTTTTCAGTGCGCCCACGATGCTGAAGCTGCTTCTTCCCAAAGCCGCTACCATCGGTCTGAACACAGACAGCATGCGGGTGTCTTTGGATCACTTGAGCTTCATGAACCTGGATAAGGATCATTTCTCCCAACAGGTTGAAATGCTCAAGCAAGAAAAAGTTTCGGACAACATGTCCGATCCCAGCAACATTCCTGTGACGGCGCCTGATACGCCGATCATGGAGGGCATCTTCCTGGTGTATAAATACAAACGCCACGTGATGCTTGTGGAGCCAAATTCGCAGCGATTTGTAGGTACGGTGAGCGCGAACTCACTGATCGACAAAGTGTTCTGAGGCCATCGCCTGACGCCTCCTTAACCAATCTAAATGAAAGCGGGTCAGTATCGTGTCTGCACATTCTTCCTCACACGGTGAGGCGGGCTTTTCCTTGCCGGATATGCTTGGGATCGATCCTTTGTGGATTGCTTCCGGTATTCTGGTTCTGGTCTACGCCGTACTCATCACCGAAAAAATCAACCGTGCCATTCTGGCCATGCTCGGCGCCTCGCTCATGGTGCTGTTCGGCATTCTGAACCAGCAGCAAGCGGTCAATGGTGTTGATGCAAACACGCTCGCGCTTTTGATTGGCATGATGGTGGTTGTGGCCATCACCAGCAAATGCGGATTGTTCCAATATGTGGCGATCAAGTCAGCCAAATGGGTGAAAGCGGATCCCACGGGCATCCTGATCATGCTGACCCTGATCACAGCTGTTTTCTCCGCGATGCTCGACAACGTGACGACTGTGCTTCTGATTGCGCCGATCACACTTCTGATCACCGATGCGCTTGAAACACGTGTGTTCCCGTTCTTCCTGGCAGAAATCCTGGCATCTAACGTTGGTGGTACGGCCACGTTGATTGGTGACCCGCCCAACATCATCATTGGCTCTGCGGCGAACCTTAGCTTCAACGACTTCCTGTATAACTTGGCCCCGATCTCCGCGATCTGCCTCGTCATTCTGACCTTCATCATCTACTTCATGAACCGCAAAGAGCTGTCCAAGATCCCACCGGAAGCCAGCGCACGGATCATGCAGTTCAACGAAAAAGAAGCCATCACCGACAAGGTTCTGCTGGTTAAGTCTTTGGCTGTTCTGGCTCTGGTGATCTTTGGCTTCGTGGTTGGTCACGGCTATGGCATTCAGCCTGGCACCTCCGCTCTGGCCGGCGCCGCACTGCTGATGCTTCTGGCCTATGGCCACCAGCACGGCGAAGATCAAACCGAAAGCGTGCACCACATTTTCGGCGAAGTGGAATGGGTCACCATCTTCTTCTTCGGTGGTCTGTTTGTGATCGTGGCTGGTGTGGAGCAGGTTGGACTGCTTGAGTACTTCGGCGAGAAAGTGCTGGAGCTGACCCAAGGCGATATGATGTGGACAGCGTTCTTCATCTTCTGGGCCTCTGGTATCCTCTCTGCGATCCTCGACAACATTCCTTTTGTGGCAACCATGATCCCGCTGATTGAATCCACGGCTGATACATTTGGTGGCCCTGACGCGATTGAGCCTCTGTGGTGGTCGCTGGCGCTTGGTGCTTGTCTGGGTGGCAACGGCTCTCTGCTCGGCGCTTCCGCAAACCTGACGGTTGCGGCCTTCGCAGAAAAAGCCAAACAGCCAATCGGCTTCCTGAAATTCATGTACTATGCATTCCCGATCATGATCCTGACGCTGATGATCGCAAACGTGTATCTCTGGCTGCGCTATTTCTAATTGCGTGACATAACGTATCTAAGAAGCCCGGTGCATCGCGCCGGGCTTCTTTGTGTTTGGCATGAAAAAATCTGGTGTGATGACGGCATCGAATGCGTGTTGTTTTAAGCACAGCACCCCCAGATTGATACATCTTTAAGATGATTGGGTCTTTAGGGTTTGGCTAAAGAGTTTAGGGTATCCCTAAGAGAGTTTGAAAGACCAGTGGGGGGCACTTTGATGCCAATACCAAAGAAGCGTGTGACGATAGCGTTTTTGGGGGCAAGTGTTCTTGCCGCGTGCGGCGGCGGTGACGGCGAAGACGACAGTGCAAGTGGTGGCGCTGGCGGTGGCAACGCGCCCGGAGGTGGCGGAGGGCCTGTTTCGAACCTCCCCTTTACCGATGATGAAACGCTGCTGGCTTCGTTTATTAGCAATCTGGATTCCCTGCGCACAAGCGCCAACAGGCTGCTCCGTCAGGATGCCAGATATCGACGCCAAACAGCAGATGGGCGATACTTTGTTGACCGCAATAACAATGGCACCTTTGACGACGGTGTCGATGTCAGCTTAGAAGGCAACCCGATTGAGGCCGCAGGCATTCACTATGCCCATGCCGCGGGCCTCACCGGTGCCGGCGAAACCATCGCCTTTTCTGACAGTGGATTCCTGCCCGGCCACACTGTGTTTGCAGGCAAAGACATCACTTTGGGTCGCAATTTGCCGGTGACGGATCACGGCACTTTCGTGGCATCGGTCGCGACAGGCAATTCATCCACAATGATTGGCGTCGCCCCAGAGGCTGACGCAATCTTTGGCAGCTACAACACCTTTGCGCAGTTGAGTGAAACCGCGCGCGCTGCCCGTGCGCAGGGCGCGGTTGCGTTGAACAATTCATGGGGCTTTGTCGCCCGCGATGCGGTCCGTTCAGACTACGATCGCGTGTTCGGCTCATCGGCGGGGGCGGACTATCTCAGCGCCCTGACAGATTATGCCGAAGACGGAATTGTGGTTTTTGCAATCTCAAACGATCATGAGATTTCCAGGGTGGGTTTGCTGCCAGGGCTGCCTGTGTTCCACTCCGATCTTGAAAAGAGCTGGATCGCGGTCATCAACGGCGTGCCTGAGCTCAATGGGGACGATGTCGTTTCCGCGACACGTGTGTCCGGCGCCTGTCTTGAAGCCGCCGCCTGGTGTATCGCTGCAAACGGCAACTGGACCGGTGCGAACGCATCAAATGGCTATCGTTTTGGCACGGGCACGTCTTTTGCAGCGCCGACAGTCTCCGGGGCCTTAGCGCTGTTGGCCGAAGCTTTCCCCGATATGTCGCATCAGCAGCTGCGGGTCAGACTGCTGGCTACAGCGGACAATGAGTTTGACGGATTTCAGAAAAGTGGGTCCGTTGAACTGGTTCCGGGGTTTGAACATGACTACAGCCGCGAATGGGGTCATGGGTTCCTCGATGTGGCGGCGGCATTGTTGCCAATAGGTCAACCCACAATAACAACCGCTGATGGCAGGACGATCAACACACGTGAACCGCTTGTGGTGTCTGGTGCGGCCAGTGGCAACGCGATCAAACAGGCGCTTGAAGGGGTCGACGTTGTCAGCCGCGACGCGCTGTCTGCTGGGTTTGTCATCGACGCGGCCCAAATGGTCGCCACCCGTGACACAAACCCGCTATTTTCGCTGAATGATGTTCTGAACTTCGACCAAATACAAGAAGAGGGCTACGGCAGCATCGCTTTCTTTGGCGACAATCGCCTGACGCCCTTTGCCACGCTCAATGCGAAGACAGAAATGCTGCTTTTTCAGTCCCAAAACTACGGAGATGAGAGCATCGGTTTTGGATTGGCACGCCACTTTGATCTTGGCGGTGCCAACCTGAGAGTCAGCGCAACCTACGGCGATGACACCGCCTCTCTGCTCTCTGATTGGAACGGAGGCGGTGACGCCGCCATCTTCTCTATGGACATGGCACTTTCCACAGACCTTTCCGCAAAATCACAACTCAGGGTTGAATTTGGCTATGCTTTCGGGCAGGAGACCACTGGTTTTGGCCAAGCCTCAGATGTTGTGATGAACGCAAGCGCATTGACCCTGTCGCATCGCGATGTCTGGGCGCGCAACGACCGGCTCAATCTGTCTGTGTCTTTGCCCGCGGCGATCTCTTCTGGTGCCACGGCTTTGTCTCTTCCGGTGACAAATGCGCTTGGGGTTGTCACGCATCAGACGGTGCCAATTGATTTGAGCCCTGATGAGCGTGAGGTCCGTCTGGAGCTCAGCTACGGGCGGCCTCTGTCTCGCAGAACCAGCATGGGCGTGTCGCTCGCACACGCCATGAATCGCGGCCACATTGCAGGGCGTGACGAAACGGCTATCTTGTTTGGGATCAACACGCGTTTTTGAGAGGCCGCATGGCACCCATAAACTTCCTTGTGGATGGAGCGCGCACCGACGCACCGACATTGGTGTTTGCCCATGGCGCAGGCATGCCGATGGACGCGCCGTATATGAACACGGTTGCCCAAGGTTTGGCCCAGGCTGGATTGCGCGTGGTCCGTTTCGAATTTGCCTATATGGCGCAGCGGCGCACGGGTGGTTCAAAACGGCCACCTCCGAAAATGCCCCTTCTGCAAGAAGAGTATCACACGGCGCTTTCGGCGTTGGCGCGGGATCTTGGCACAGATGGCCCTATGGTGATTGGCGGCAAGTCAATGGGTGGGCGCGTTGCCAGTTTGATCGCGGATGATCTGCATGCGGCGCGGCGCATACGAGGGGTGCTCTGTCTGGGATATCCATTTCACCCGCAGGGCAAACCGGATGTCTTGCGTGTGGATCACCTTGAAGCGCTGCTGACACCGACCCTGATTTGTCAGGGCACACGGGATCCCTTTGGGACCGAAGCGGATGTCGCCACCTATCCATTGTCGCCGCAAATCGAAATGGCATGGTTTGAAGACGGCGATCACGATCTTAAACCGCGCAAGCGCGTCACTGGTCTGGATCACGCCGCGCATTTGGCGCAGTTTTGTGAGACCGCAGGGTCTTGGGTCAAAGAACGGTGTGCCGGGTGAAAGAACGTTGCGTTGCGTCGCAGCCCGGCGCTGGCGGCGCACTGGTGCAGCGCGTAACCTGTCGCCCGGATAGGCATTTCCCAAAACAGGACGCGCAGCGCTGATGACAGATCAAGAGATTGAAGCCCTCGCCGATTTCCCAAATGCATATTGGAAGCGGTTCACAGTCACACAGCAGGATCTGGACGGCTTTCACCATGTCAACAATGCGGTGTATCTGAAATGGCTCGACGCCACCGTTTGGGAGCATACAGATTCTGTGGGGCTGACCGCAGAGGTATGCCTGAAAATGGAGCGCGGCATGGCCGCTGTCCGTCACGAGATCAAATATCTGGCCTCTGCATTCCTCGACGATAAAGTGGTTGTTTTTGTGTGGATTTCGTCCAACGACGGGCGCCTGCGGTGCAGTCGCGTGTTTCAGGTGGTCCGCTTGAGCGATCACAAAACCATCCTGCGTGCGCAGTCAGACTATGTCAGCACCAACCTCACCACCGGCCGCCCGGTGAAGATGCCGGAAATCTTCAAAACCGACTATCCGGTGATGTTGCCGAAGGATGCGGTCTTGCCATAACCGACCACCGGGCAAGGGTGCATGGCGGGCCTGTCGCGCAGGGCGGATATGGCCAGAGCGGCCGGCGTTCCCTTAAGAGTGGGAGAGATTGAGGTACAGTTGCAACTGATAGGTCAGTTGGGCGCGAACTCATTGCTCCAGAGCGATCTTACAGGTACCGAGGCAGAAATGGTGGGGCACGGGCCGTCACATCGGGTGCTCCCGTGGTCCATCGGAATGAAATTTGGCACGGCCGCAGAGTCTCCATGATGAGTCTGCGCGCCGCACTCGCAAGGACGGATCGCTTCGATGGGTCAGCAATTTGGGCAATTGGACGGGTTTCGCGCAGATGCGTCAGGCCCCAGAGTTTCGGGGCATCGTGGCGCCCGAGGTGCTTTGCCGGAAAACACGATTGAGGGTTTCGCCTTCTGCCAGAAGATTGGGATTGCCTCGATTGAGTTTGATGTGGTCATGACCAAAGATCGCGTGCCGGTGGTGGTCCACAACCATACGCTGGATGGCGCATTGGCACGTGATGCAGAGGGGCTTTGGTTGCCCGACCCCGGTCCGCGCGTGGCAGAGATGACCCTGGCAGAGGTCCGCGCCTGCAACGTTGGCATGGCAAATCGGGGCACCGAATATGGGCGTCGTTTCTCTGATCAGGCGGTGCTGCCGCATGCACAGGCGCCCACGCTGGATGATGTGCTGACATTTGCTGCAAAACCAGAGAATGCCTCCTTGTCCCTGCTGCTGGAGCTCAAGACGGACCCGGATGCGCCCGATCTCGCGCAGGAGCGCGCAGAAATGGTGGCGACGGTTGTCGCTCAGGTGCGTGCCGCTGGTCTTGTGGATCGCACCGTGATGCACAGTTTTGATTGGGGCATTCTCGACGTAGCGCGCGCACAGGCGCCAGAGATGCCGACATCCTACCTATCCTACTTACCCAAGGGCCTGCCGGGGGAAGACACGGATCGCACCGTGATGCCTTCGTGGGAAGAGGTGCCCGCCTCTATGCCGAAAGCTGTGGTTGAGGCGGGGGGGCAAATGTGGTGCCCGCATTTTCTGGATGTGACTCCAGAGGGTGTAGCCGAGGCCCACGCGCTTGGCCTGGTGGTTGGCACCTGGACGGTCAACAGCGTCAAAGAGATCAACCGCATGATTGACTGCGGTGTGGACAGTATCGTTACCGACTATCCCGGTCGGGTGCAGGATTGCCTGCTACGCCGCGCAGCAAGTTGAGATCACAACGAAAAAGGGCCGCTTGAGATTACTCAAGCGGCCCTTTGTTTGACTAGGCTGCGCCAAACCCGCCGCCGCCGGGTGTTTCCATCACAAAGATGTCTCCGGCTGTCAGCTCCGCCTGATCGTTGCCCTCCAGCGTCTCTTTGGTGCCATCACTGCGCACAACGCTGTTCAACCCCACCTTGCCGCTGCCACCGCCAGACGCCCCATGAGGCGCGATCACACGGTGGGAGGACAGCACGGTCACGGTCATCGGCTCATTGAAGCGCAGACGCCTGACGATGCCATCGCCGCCCTGCCACTGGCCGTCGCCACCAGACCCATGCCGGATCGAAAACTCCTCCACCCGCACGGGGAAACGGTTTTCCAGCACCTCCGGGTCAGTCATCCGCGTGTTGGTCATGTGGCTGTGCACGGCACTCGTGCCATCAAAGCCGTCGCCAGCCCCGGTGCCGCCGCAGATGGTTTCGTAGTTCTGATAGGTGTCGTTGCCATAAACAAAGTTGTTCATCGTGCCCTGACTACCCGCAATCACCCCAAGCGCGCCATACAGCGTGTCGGCAATCGCCTGGCTCACTTCCGTGTTGCCGGAAATCACGGCGGCTGGGAATTTTGGGTTGATCATGGAGCCTTCCGGCACAATCAGCGACAGCGGTTTCAGACAGCCTTCGTTCATCGGGATGTCACTGCCCACAAGCGTGCGGAAGACATAAAGCACCACAGCGCGACAGATCGCCATTGGCGCGTTGTAGTTGGTCGGACTTTGCGCGGATGTGCCGGTGAAGTCGATGGTCGCTGTGCGGTTTTCTTTATCCACTTTGATGGCGACTTCGATCTTCGCGCCGCCGTCCAGCGGGTAGGAAAACGCGCTGTCTTTCAGCACATCCAGCACCTGCCGTACGCTTTCTTCGGCATTATCCTGCACATGGCCCATATAGGCCTGCACCGTAGAGTGGCCAAACTGTGCTGTGATCTTGGTCAGCTCAGAGGCCCCGGTGGCATTCGCCGCAATTTGCGCGGCCAGATCGGCCATGTTTTCGTTCACATTCCGGCAGGGGTAGCGCCCGGACGTGAGCAACTCGCGCGCTGCTGCCTCTCGCAGGCTGCCTTGATCCACCAGCAGGAAGTTGTCGATCACGATGCCTTCTTCTTCGATATGGCGGCTGTCAGGCGGTGCAGAGCCCGGCGTCTTGCCGCCAATATCGGCATGGTGCCCACGTGAGGCGACGGTGTAGATGATGCTTTCACCAGCCGCGTCAAACACGGGGGTGATCACCGTCACATCCGGCAAATGCGTGCCACCGTTGTAGGGGTTGTTCATCATGAACACATCACCGGGGCGGATCTTGCCCGCGTTTTCGCGCAGCACAGTGCGCACGCTTTCTGACATAGAGCCCAGATGCACCGGCACGTGGGGTGCGTTGGCCACCAGATCGCCGTTCTGATCAAAGATCGCACAGGAGAAATCGTAACGCTCTTTTATGTTGACCGAATAAGCGGTGTTCGCAAGCGTCGCACCCATCTGCTCGGCAATCGACATAAAGAGGTTGTTGAACACCTCCAGCATCACCGGATCCACGGATGTGCCAATCGCCTCTGATCGTTTGAGCGGCACAATGCGCTTCAGCACCAGATTGCCCCCGGTGGCGCATGTCGCCTGCCAGCCGTCCTCAATCATATTGGTGCCGGTTGGCTCCGTCAGGATGGCCGGGCCGGTCACCGATTGGCCAATCGCCAGCGTGTCGCGGTCCACCAGCGGCACCTCTTGCCAGCGCCCACCCGTGTAAAGCGACACATTGGGGGGCGTGCTGTCTGCGCCAACAGGGTCAGGCATAGTCACCGGCTCTCCGGTCTGGCCAATGGCCTCAGCCACCACCACATCAATGATCAAATCATCGGTGTCTGGCGCAAAACCGAAACGTTGCTTATGCGCGGTAACAAAATCCGCGCGCATGTCGTCTGGCGTGCCAAAGGCGACCGACAGGCTCTGCTGCGCACCTTTGGGCCGGATATGTGCGGTCTGCGAAACATGAATATCTGCGGCTGCAACCCCTTGGTCTGCAACTTCTTTTTGCGCCGCGGCCGCCAGCGCTTGCAGGGCGGTGCCTGCCTCCGCCGCTTCCAGCGCACAGGCGACCTGGCTTTCCCGCATGGCGCGGATGTCTGCAAGCCCCATGCCAAAGGCCGAGAGAACGCCCGCAAACGGGTGAATAAAGATGCTCTCCATGCCAAGCGCATCCGCCACCAGACAGGCATGTTGCCCACCAGCGCCGCCAAAGCAGTTCATCGTGTATTTTGTCACGTCATAGCCGCGCTGCACCGAGATCTTCTTGATCGCATTGGCCATGTTTTCGACAGCAATCCGCAGGAAACCTTCGGCGAGGTCTTCCACGGATTTATCCGTGCCAATTTCCGCCTTCAGCGCTTCAAATTTCACGCGCACGGCGTCCACATCCAGCGGCTGATCACCATTCGGCCCAAACACATGTGGGAAATGATCCGGCTGCAATTTGCCCAAAAGCACGTTGCAATCCGTCACGGTGAGCGGCCCGCCACGACGATAGGCGCAAGGCCCCGGATTGGCGCCCGCGCTTTCTGGGCCCACCTGCATACGACCATCGCGATAGCTCAGGATCGAGCCGCCGCCCGCTGCCACCGTATGAATGGACATCATCGGCGCACGCATCCGCACCCCGGCCACTTCGGTCTCAAAGGAGCGTTCGTATTCGCCGGCATAGTGGCACACGTCGGTTGAGGTGCCGCCCATGTCAAAGCCGATCAGCTTGTCAAAGCCAAGCTCCGCCGCAGAGCGCACCATGCCAACCACCCCGCCCGCCGGGCCAGACAGGATCGCATCGCGCCCCTGAAACAGCCGCGCATCGGTCAACCCACCGTTGGATTGCATGAACAAAAGCCGCTCACAGCCGCCTTTGGCGGTATCAAGCGCGGTGGCCACCTGATCCACATAGCGCCGCAGGATGGGGGAGAGATACGCATCCACCACAGCGGTGTCGCCACGCCCCACCAGTTTGATCAGCGGGCTGGTCTCATGGCTCAGTGAAATTTGGGAAAAGCCGATGTCTTGCGCCATCTCGCCCAGCGTTTTCTCGTGTGCGGGGAAGCGATAGCTGTGCATCAGCGCAATCGCGACAGACCGGAAGCCCGCCGCATGGGCCGCTTCCAGCGCACTCCGCGCCGCTTCGGCGTTCAGGGCGGTGATGACATTGCCATCCGCATCTAGCCGTTCCTCAACCTCGATCACCTCATCATAGAGCAGCTCGGGCAACACGATATTCAGATCAAACAGGGCAGGGCGGTTCTGATACCCAATGCGCAACAAATCCCGCAACCCTTTGGTGATCAACAGCACGGTGCGCTCGCCTTTGCGTTCCAAAAGCGCATTGGTCGCAACCGTTGTGCCCATTTTTACGGCATCAATCGCGCCTTTCGGAATCGCGTCATCTTTGCGTAAATCAAGCAGCTGACGGATGCCATGCACAGCGGCGTCTTGGTAGATTTCTGGATTTTCTGACAAGAGCTTATGCGTTTTCAGTGCGCCATCGGGCGCCTTCGCCACGATGTCGGTAAACGTGCCGCCACGGTCGACCCAGAATTGCCATGCGCTGTCGTGCTCTGTGGTCATCGCTCTCTCCTAGAATCGAATTACTGTTGCTTTATGATGAGAACGCTGACAATTTGTCAACGTTATGTGAGCGTAAGATTCGACGTTCTGCAAAAAACAGGGAGCACCAAAACCATGCGCAAGATTGCTTTTGCCGCCGCAATGACCTGTGCCACCATGGCACAAGCCGAAGGTTGGGACATGCCAACGCCTTATGGCGACAGCACGTTTCACACACAAAACATCATGCAGTTTGCCGATGATGTCCGCGCCGCAACCGACGGTGGTTTGGATATCACCATTCACTCCGCAGGCTCGCTGATCCCGCACGCCGAGATCAAAAACGCCGTGCGCTCGCGTCAGGTGCCAATGGGGGAATTTTTCCTTTCCCGTCTGTCCAACGAAGATCTCGCCTATGGTCTGGACAGCCAACCGTTTGTCGCCACCAGCTATGACGACGCGCGCGCGCTTTGGGCCGCTCAGGAGCCAGTTGTGACCGAGCTTCTGGCAGAGCAGGGCCTGATGCCGCTCTTCTCCGTGCCATGGCCAGCGCAGGGTCTCTATACGAATGGCGAAATCGCCACTGTCGAAGATCTGAACGGTCTGCGCTTCCGCGCCTATAACGCCGCTCTGGAAGAATTCGCCACCCTCGCCGGTGCCGCACCTGTTCAGGTCGAAGCCTCTGACATTCCGCAGGCGTTCACCACAGGTCAGGTGGCCGCGATGATCACCTCGCCCTCCACAGGTGTGAACTCCACCGCGTGGGATTTTGTGAGCCACTACAGCCCGATCAACGCTTGGGTGCCCAAAAACATCGTCGTGGTGAACAAACGCGTGTTTGACCGTCTGGATGCCGATGTGCAGGCCGCGGTTCTGGCCGCCGCTGAAACCGCCGAAACACGTGGCTGGGACATGTCCGCCGCCGAGGCAGACGCCAAAACCGCAGAGCTCGCCGCCAATGGCATCACCGTATATGAGCCAAGCCCGGCTCTGGTTGAGGGCCTGCAGGGCATCGGCGCAAAGATGCTGGAAAACTGGAACGCAAACGCCTCAGACGCCGCAAAAAAGGCGTTGGCGGATTATTCCAGCAAGTAAGCCACATCGCGAACCGGCGGAGAATCTCACCGCCGGTTTTCATATGTCGCGAACAAGACACCACAAAAAGGAGGGCAGGGCATGAGCAGAGCTTTGGACCAAATTTACCGGGCTGCCGGATATGTCAGTGCAATGCTGATCTTGGCGATTTGCCTTTTGGTCAGCGCGCAGATTGTGCTCAACGGTATGGGGCGCCTGATGCCCGGCGTCTTGCCGTCCACGATTCCTTCTTATGCGGATTTTGCGGGCTTCATGCTTGCGGGCGCCACCTTTTTGGCAATGGCTTATACGCTGCGTTCCGGCGGCCACATCCGCGTGACGCTGTTTGTACAACGCATGGGCCGCCGCGCGGTGGTCGCGCTTGAGGCCGTGACGCTGTTGGTGGCCATCGGCTTTGTTGGCTATGCGCTTTATTTCGCGGGCGCCCTGGTGATGGAGAGCCTGCACTACGGGGATGTCTCCAACGGTATTATTCCGGTGCCGCTGTTCCTGCCTCAGGGTGTGATGACCTTTGGCATTGGCTTGCTGTGTCTCGCTCTGGTGCAGTCCTTTGTGGAACTCATCACGACACGCAAACCCGTTTTGCACGCTGCGGAGGAGATGTAAGATGGCTGATCCAATGATTGCAGCAATCCTTCTGGGCCTGATGCTGGTTTGCTTGGCGGCCGGGCTTTGGGTGGCCATGGCGCTGGGCGTGGTCGCGCTGGTCGCTATGACCGCCTTCTCCAACGCGCCTGCCGGGCTGGTGCTGGCCACCACGCTTTGGGGGCACTCCCACAGCTGGGCGCTCACCGCCTTGCCGCTGTTTATCCTGATGGGAGAGATCCTGCTGCGCAGTCGGCTCAGTCAGGATATGTTCTCAGGTCTTGCCCCATGGCTCACCCGCGCGCCGGGGCGGCTTCTGCATGTGAATGTTTTTGGCTGCGCGATCTTTGCCGCTGTGTCCGGTTCAAGCGCCGCCACCGCCGCCACCATCGGGCGCATGTCCGTGCCAGAGCTCACCAAACGCGGCTACCCTGAAAGCCTGATCATCGGCACGCTGGCAGGCTCCGCCACTCTGGGGCTGTTGATCCCACCTTCCATCATCCTGATCGTTTATGGCGTCGCGACCGAGCAATCCATCGCGCGCCTCTTTGTGGCGGGCATCCTGCCGGGCTTCATGCTGATCGCGCTTTTTGCGGGCTATGTCGCAGTGCGTGCTTGGATGAACCCCGCTCTGATCCCCCAAGAGGTGCGGGATTTCCCATTGCGCGAAAAACTCGCGGCTTCGCGCAACCTGATCCCTGTGGCCCTGCTGATCATCGGTGTAATTGGCTCGATCTACACAGGGCTTGCCTCCCCGACAGACGCCGCCGCGCTGGGCGTGGTGTTGGCCACTGTGCTCGCTTGGGCCTCAGGCAGCTTCAGCTTAAAACTCTTCATGGAGGCGCTGCTCTCTGCCACCCGCACGAGTTGCATGATCGCCTTTATCCTCTTGGGCGCGGCCTATCTTTCCGTGGCCATGGGTTTCACTGGTTTGCCACGCAATCTGGCCGCGTGGATTGGCGCGATGGAGCTTTCGGTGCCCGCCCTGCTGGTCGCGCTGACGCTTTTCTTCATCGTGCTTGGCTGTTTTCTGGATGGCATCAGCGTGGTGGTGCTCACCACCTCCATCATCATGCCGATGATTTCTGCTGTGGGCATCGACCCGCTGTGGTTTGGCATCTACCTCGTGATCGTGGTGGAGATGAGCCAGATCACACCGCCGGTCGGTTTCAACCTTTTCGTGATACAGGGCATGACCCGGCTCGACATCCTGCGCATTGCAAAGGCGGCGTTCCCGTTCTTCCTGCTGCTTCTGCTGGGGGTCCTGCTGATCTGTGTCTTCCCACAAATCGTGACTTACCTGCCGGAGCTGATGAGCCGCTAAACCCAAAGCTGCCTCGCGAGATCAGAGCGAGGCAGCCGCCCGGCTGGCCTGATCATATTGCCCGGAAAGCGAGCGCAGAGAGGCCGCAATCTCGCGCATCTCTTCACCGGATATGTCCAGCCGGGGCAACCCGTCGATAAAGCAGCGATTGCGCACCACACGGTAAGCCTCACAGACGTCCTTGCCTTCTGGCGATGTGCTGTAAAACACCTCTTTGCCGCGCTTTTCTGATTGGATCAGCCCCAGCTTCAAAAGCTTCTTGAGCGCGTAGTTGACGGTGTGACTGTCCTCAATATTGAGCAGAAAGCAGATGTCCGTCAGCCGCTTATGCTTGTCGCGGTGATTGACATTGTGCAGTGCCAAGATTTCCAGCGGTGTCATCTCCGGGTGTCCTGCCGCCGCCATGCACCGGGTCATCCAGCGTGAAAACGCGTTGTAAGCAATGATCATCCCATACTCGACCTCAGAGGCTTCCCAGCCATCTCCCTCGGCTAGATGGCGGGAGGAAACGATGGGGCGCTTTTCCATAGCTTTGACCAATCATATCAGCGTTACGTTTGTAAAATGGTAGCATATTCTCTCGACTTCGCGAGTGAAACCCCGTTGTGCGCGGCGCATGTGCTCAGGGCCCGCTGGCTGTACGTCTTTCCCTTGGCGGGCGCGTCGGCTGCGTCCAAAGGTTGGACATAATTTTGGGCTGTACCCCTCCATCGCACTCAAAATGCACCATAAAAAATCCCATTCCCTGGTGATCCGCTTTGCAAGTCGACGCGTATTGACGATATGATGAGCGCAACACTTGATATTTCCCGCGACCGGCCGAAAGCGCCGGTGAAGCGACCAACGGAAAGGCAGCGCGTGACGCAAGCCAAAGCGGAGCCCTCACAGGAGACTCAGTGGATGATCGCTGTGCGCGATCACCGCGACAAAGCGGCCTTTTCCCAGCTGTTCGATCACTTCGCCCCGCGTTTGAAGGGGTTTGTGATGCGCAATGGAACACCAGCCGCGCAGGCCGAGGAGATTGTGCAGGACGTGATGCTGACACTGTGGCGTAAGGCCCACATGTTCGATCCGCACCGCGCTCAGGTGTCTGCTTGGGTCTATCAAATCGTGCGCAACCGTCAGATCGACGTGGCGCGCAAGGAAAACCGCCCGATGCCGGAGGCGCTGAAGGAAGAACCTGAAGCCGAACCGGACGCAACACAGATTGTGGCCATCGAGCAAGAAACGGGACAGCTGCGTGCCGCATTGCAAAAATTGCGGCCCGAACAGCGGGAAGTGATTGAGCAGGCCTATCTAGGGGAGCTGACCCATCAGGAGATCAGCACCAAAACGGGCTTGCCGCTTGGTACCATCAAATCGCGCATCCGCCTTGGATTGCAGCGTCTGAGACACGAGTTGAAAGATCTGAGTGAATGACAGCCATCAGCCATCATATCCCAGAGCCCATGTTGGCGGCTTACGCGGCAGGCAACCTGCCGCATGCCTTCTCCCTTATTGTGGCCGCGCATGTATCGATGTGTGCAGAGTGTCGCGCAGTTGTGGAGGCACATGAGGCCGTGGGCGGTATCGTCATGGAAGACACCGGCGCAATCGCCGTATCGTCATCTATGAAGGCCGACGTTTTGAGCCTTCTGGATGATCCGATCCCGCAGGCGCCAGTTTATGCCCGCACAGGCCCCTATCCCGGCCCCGTGATGGAAGCGCTAAACGGGCGCGCGCCTCGGTGGAAAAAGCTCGGCATGGGCGTGCGTCAGGATATCCTCGCAGAAGACAAACACGGCAGCGTGCGTCTGCTTTATATACCACCGGGGCAGGCTGTGCCGGATCACGGTCACAATGGTCTGGAGCTGACGCTGGTTCTACAGGGCTGTTTCACGGATGAAACCGGGTTCTTCGGTGTGGGTGACGTGGAAGTCGCGGACGAAACGCTGGAGCACACGCCGATCGCGGGTGCCGGGGATGCGTGTATCTGTCTCGCGGCGACGGACGCGCGGCTGAAGTTTAACGCCTTCGTGCCGCGCATGTTGCAACCGATCTTCCGTATCTGATCTCTAAACGTGCTGCTGCGCTTTCAGGTCTTTCCACCCCGGAAAGACCTCTTCCTGTTTGGGAGCCGCCGTTGCGCGCAGCATGTCGAGACTGCGCTGCAGCTCGGGGTTGGTCATGTCTCTTGCAATCACAACAATGCGCGAGGTTGTGTCCCCCTCAGGCCAGTTGGTGAGCGGCTCCGGGCGGTCAAAGATGTGTTGCACACCATGAAACACAAAAGGTGTCTTGAGACCTTTTAGAAAGACAATGCCTTTTACCCGAAGTAGGTCCGGCCCCTTGAGGGCCACAAGCGTATCAAGCCAGTGGTCAAAAACCCCGTCCTCCAGCGGCTCTTTCAGCGTGATCGAGGCAGACTCAATACGCGCATCATGCGGAGAAAACCGACGCAGCAGTTTGGTGGGGGCAAATCCTGAGAGATTGCGCAGGGGGTCAGTTGGCGGTGTCTCAGATGGCGCGCGGGTCAGCCAGTTGAGCGCCTGTGTGGCTTCGGCACCCCGGCGCAGTGCAGACAGGCCCCAAAGCCGCTGCGGATCCGCCACAGCGTCGGCGACTTTCAGGATCTCGGCAGTTGGATTGAGCTTCTCCAGCCGTCGCTGCAATGCCGACGTTGCCTTTGGCGGTGTAATATCCGTCTTTGACATCAGCAGCAGGTCAGCCGTGGCCGCCTGTGAAACCGCCTCAAACTGTGCATCCAGTGTCGCTTTGCCGTTGCTGGCATCCACCAGTGTGACCACCCCATCCATATGGATGGTGCTGGCCAGATAATAGTCCTTCAGCAGGGTTTGGCGGATCGGGGCGGGGTCCGCCAATCCTGTGGTCTCTATCACCACGCGATCAAAATCCAGCAGGCCGCTCGCGCGGCGCTCCAGCAGGTCTGCAAGCGTCTTTGAAAGATCATCGCGGATCGAGCAACACAAACACCCCGATGATAGCAGAACCACCTCTTCATCCATTGCCGCAATCAGATCGTGATCCAGCCCAACTTCGCCGAATTCATTCACGATCACGGCGATTTTCTCTTTCTCTGGCTGTGCGAGGATCTTGTTGAGAAGAGTGGATTTTCCTGCGCCGAGAAACCCTGTGAGCAGGGTAACGGGCAATCGTGTTTCGGTCATGGTGCGCCTGTGCGTTGCTGAATGACCAAAATGTAATAATATATCAAAAGATGTGCAATGCCCGGGCTGCTATTTCCCGCGATAGATCAGCCAGTCGGGCAAGAGGGTCAGCGCGCGGATGGCCCAGGAAAACGGGCGCGGAAAATCAGTGCGGAACCGGCGTCCATGCATCGCTTTGATCACATGAGCGGCGGCCTGTTCGGGTGTCATCAGCATCGGCATCTTGAAGCTGTTTTTGTCCGTCAGGCGCGTCTTAATGAAGCCGGGATTGACCAGACGGACAGTCACCCCACTGTCTTTCAGATCATGACGCATGGTCTCCGCGAGGCTCACAAGCGCAGCTTTGCTGGCACCATACCCGACCGCGTTGGGCAGGCCGCGATAGCCCGCAAGCGATCCCACAAGAGTGATGTCGCCACTGCCACGCGCGACAAACCCCGGCATCAGTGCGCCCAAAACACGCATCGCGCCCATGAAATTCACATCCGCTACGGTCAATGCGCTGTCGGCTTTCCAATCCGTCGCGGCCATCGGCTCATAAGCGCCGGCATTGTAAATCACGCCGTCAATCGCCCCCACCGACTTGGCCGCTGCCTTCACCGCCGCTTCATCAGTCACATCCAGGATCAGAACCCGTGTGTGTGGTAGCTGCGCCGCCAAAGAGGCGAGGCGCTCGCCATTGCGCGCCGAAATGATCAATTCGGCCCCCTCAAGGCTCAGCTCTTCGGCCAAGGCACGGCCCAGCCCCTCGCTGGCCCCGATGAGCCAGTAGGTTTTCCCTTGAAACGCAATCATTGGTTTTGCGCCGATGCGGGCGTGTTGTCTGACAACAGCGTGTCCGGCGCAGGCTGTTTCTTCAGGAACGGTGCGCGTTTTGCCCACAAAATTGCGGCTTGCCAGTGGATCAGTGCGACCACGCGCGCAGCGCCAAATGGTCGACGCATCGCAGCCCAGATCAGGCTGCCATTGCTTGCCCCCTTGCGCGGCCCAAAAAGCGTGGCAATCACGCCTTGATCACCGTCTTCATAAGCGATGCGAATGCGCACTTCGTCTTTGTCAAAGCCAAAGTTGAAGCGATAGCCGCCCGCAACTTTCTGGAACGGGGACACGTGCATCAACTTTTGCGCATGAAGTTGGTCAGCTGCCGCAATGGGGCGAAAATCCTCATGTGCGCAGAAGTAGCAGTGGCGGTGCCCAAAGGTGCTGTTGACCTCCGCGACAAAGGCGCAGGGCTGATCGTCGATCAGCGCAATCCAGAAACTCACTGGATTGAAGTGAAACCATAGGAAACTGGGTTGTGTCAGCAACAGCAGACGGGCGTTTTCAACTGGAAATCCACGCTCAAGAAGCACATCTTTGAACCAGCTGACGCCACTGCCAGCGCCGCGCACGCCACCATGGTTGTGATCCCAAACGGACCACAGGTTAAATCGGTTGCGCGACAACACCGCCAAGCGCGTGTCTTGCTCTGAAAGGTCTGTCAGGACAAAATCAACGCCATAGCGAAACGCGTTTTTCAATTGTCCTCTTCGGGCGTGTGTGGTGTGGCCCTGTATGTGCTCGATGGTCATGCTCCCGATACGCGCGGCTTTGCGTCACAGATCACACAGGCTGCGGATTTGTGACCAAATATCCTCTCTTACTCTTCGAACAACTGTGCCATGTCCTTGAGAGTGAACCAAGGTTTCATTCGCCCCGTATCCGCTTCTAAACGATCAACAAACGAGGACCACATGTTCGATCAGTCGACAAACGCACGCCGCAAGATTGCCATCGTTGGGGCCGGGATTTCAGGGCTCTCTGCGGCATACGCTTTGTCAGAGCAACATGATGTCACCATTTTCGAAGCTGAGAACCGCCTTGGCGGCCATGCGCGCACCGTGCTGGCCGGGCGCAACGGCGATCAGCCCGTGGACACGGGCTTTATCGTGTTCAACTATGCAACCTATCCGCACCTCACACGTCTGTTCGGCGAACTCGATGTGCCAGTCATGAAAAGCGAGATGAGCTTTGGCGCCAGCATCGACAACGGCTGGCTTGAATATGGGCTGAACAGTCTTGGGGCAATTGCGGCGCAAAAGCGAAACCTTTTGAAGCCGAAGTTCTACGGCATGATCGCCGACATCCTGCGGTTCGGCAAACGTGCCGAAGCGGCGGCCGTTGATGACACAAAAACCATTGGGGAACTGGTCGAAGAATTGCAGTTGGGCCGCTGGTTCCGCGACTATTACCTGATGCCCATGTGCGGCGCGATCTGGTCCACGCCCATTGCCGAAGTCGATCAGTTTCCCGCGCGCTCTCTGGTGCAATTCTTCAAGAACCACGCTCTGCTGGCAGGCAACAAGCAGCATCAGTGGTACACGGTGCAGGGTGGCAGCAGGGAATATGTGCATCGTTTACAAGCCGCGCTTGTCGCACGCGGTTGCACCATCCGAATGAAGGCACCAATCGAACACATCAAACGCGGACTTCATCCACAACGTGGCGTGCTCGGCGTCACCGTCAAAGCAGCCGGTGCCGAACCTGAGCAGTTTGATGAAATCATTCTGGCCTGCCACTCTGATCAATCCCTGCGCATTCTGGGGGCTGATGCCACACCGGCGGAGCGCAAAGCGCTGAGTGCCATCCGCTATCAGCCCAACCGGGCCGTGCTTCACCGGGATCCGGCACTCATGCCCAAAAACCGCAAATGCTGGTCCAGCTGGGCTTACCGGTCACAAAATGGCGCGATTGGGGTCACCTACTGGATGAACCGCCTGCAAAACATCGACGACAATGACCCGCTGTTTGTCACGCTCAATCCGACGCAGGAAATTGCCCAAGAGGCGATCTATGATGATGTGAGTTTTGCACATCCTGTGTTTGATAAAGCGGCGCTGATCGCACAGCGCGAAATCCGTGAGCTTCAGGGTCACAACCGCACGTGGTTTGCTGGCGCCTACAACCGCCATGGATTCCATGAGGATGGCATTGACAGTGCAATGCACGTCGTTGCGCAGATGACTGCACAGCACGCTTCAATGCAGAACGCGGGCGCTGGGCATCTCAATGACGCCAAGGGCGCTGCCGAGGCAGTGTTGATGGGCGACAGCGCCTAAACCATGACAGCGCAGGCGGCCATAGAACAGGCGCGCGCGATCTATCCGCGCGTCAGCCTCTATGCCTTGATCCTGGCTGCTGCGGGCATCCCACTCTATATCCACCTGCCGCGCTATGCCTCGGTTGAGCTGGGCATCGGGCTGGGGGCTTTGGGGGGGCTGCTTCTGGCGATCCGCTTGGTTGATCTTGTGCAGGATCCCCTCATCGGCTGGGCCATTGACCGTTTTCCGAGGTTCCAGATGGGCTTCGCGCTCTTGGCGGTGGGCGGTCTGGCGATTGGATTTCCGCTGCTCTTTACCCGATCCGAGGCGCTGACGACAGGCGGCATGGGCGCGCTGGCGGCGGTTTTGGTGCTGCTCTTTTCCGCCTATAGCCTGGGCATGATCCTGCTCTATGGGCGCAGCGCCACCCTGGCGATCACCCCAACCGCACCAGAACTCATGCGTCTTGCGGCATGGCGGGAGGCGGGCATGCTCGCTGGCGTGATCATGGCAGCCCTTTTGCCCACCTTCCTTGTTGCACTGGGCGCATCAGGTGCGGGCTATGGCGCGTTTGGCCTGACGTTGGGGGGCATGGCCATTGTGGTGGGTTGGCTGTCCCGCCCCATCTGGCAACGCCCGGTGATCCTTGGCAATCGGTTTTCGTTTCATGATCTTAAACAGGCCGGGGCCAGCCGCCTCATTCTGCTTGCGCTGGTGAACAGTCTGCCAGTGGCCATCACCTCCACCCTGTTTCTGTTTTTTGTCGAAGACCGCCTGCAACTCCCAAATGCTGCCGGGCCGCTGCTTGTGCTGTTTTTTCTCAGCGCCGGACTCAGCGTGCCCCTTTGGGCGCGTGTGGCGGGCAAGCTTGGCGGGCGCACAACCCTGATTATTGCCATGCCACTCGCCATTGGCGGCTTTGTTGGCGCTGCGTTCCTCTCTGCCGGGAATGCGCTGGGCTTTGCCATCATCTGCGTGGCCTCCGGCGCGGCTTTGGGCGCGGATATGGTGATCCTTCCGGCGCTCTTCTCCGTATCTCTCACAAAGGCACGTCTGAGCGCGTCTTTGGCTTTTGGCATCTGGTCGTTTGCGGGAAAGCTCGCGCTGGCTCTGGCAGCGTTTCTGGTTTTGCCCGCGTTGCAGGCAGCCGGGTTCGTGCCCGGCGTGGCCAATACGCCCCAAGCCCTGAGCGCGCTCAACATCGCGTATGCGGTTGTGCCCTGTGTGTTGAAACTTGTTGCGCTGGCGCTTGTGCTGGCCTTGCCTGCCGAGGAGGCAGACCTATGAAACTACTGACTGTGCTTGTTGTTCTGGCGCTAGGGATTGTCTATCTGAAAGCCCGTCTCTTCAGCTTCCGCGCTCAGGACTCCTCTGATTACGCGGCCCTTGGCCCCGATATTTCGCTCAAAGAGCACCTGAACGGACCGATCCTGTCTGAGGGCGTCATCTATGGTCCTAATGGCCGTGTGGCCAACAGCTTCGTGGCGCGCATGGAAGGCCGTTGGGAAGGCGACACCGGCACGCTGACAGAGGCGTTCACCTACTCCAACGGCAAACAGCAGAACCGGCAATGGAACCTGACCATGGTGGATGACACCACCTTCACCGCCACCGCTGATGACATCATTGGTGTCGCCAAAGGCAAGGTCTCCGGCGCCACCATCCGCATGGATTACACCATCGTTCTGACCGAGGAAGCGGGCGGCCACAGCCTGAATGTGACCGACTGGCTCTATCTGACCGAAAGCGGCGTGATCATGAACCGCTCCGAGATGCGCAAGTTCGGCATCAAGGTCGCCGAACTGATCGCCACCATGCGCCCGCAAGCGGATGAGGAAGCGCGCCGGGAGGCGGCGGAGTAGTGAGGTACAAGAACGGCTGTTTGGACAAGACAGTCGTTTGATTTCTGCCCCGAAAGATAGCTGCTAGCGCAGAACAAGGCGCGTGTCTGCGGCGCAAAGCATTGATAGTTGTGCTAAATTTTATCTTCAAAAATACATGTAGAAAGAACCTTTTAACCGCTGCTGCCTTATTGCTCTTACGCCACAAGCCGTTGAACAGGGAGGCTTTAGCGTGAGAGTATCGCAGCTATTGAAGTCGAAAGACACGAACAAGGTCGAAGGGATTCGACCCCAATCGACGCTGCGGCAAGCCGCGAATTTACTGATAGATCTCAAACTTGGCGCATTGGTCGTGACCGATGAAGCCAACACAATGGTTGGGATTGTCTCTGAAAGAGATCTTTTGCCGGTCGTGGCAAGTTGTGACCCCCACGCCGCAGACGCTTTGGTCTCAGACGTCATGACCCGCTCTGTAATTTCTTGCGGCCCGGACGACGAAGTAAGCTACCTGTTGCATCTCATGAATGAAAACGCGATCCGGCACATCCCTGTGATCGAGAATGAGAAGCTGGTCGGCATTTTAAGTATCAGAGAGCTGACCAAAGCCTATGAGCTGCTTCAGATCGAGGCGAATACGGATCCGTTGACACAGGTCTCAAACCGACGCCCGTTTCTGAAAACCCTGGAAAATCAATTTAACAGAGCCCGGCGAGACGGGCTGCCGATGTCGGTTGCAATGCTCGATGTCGATCATTTCAAGAGGATAAATGACACATACGGTCACGATGCAGGGGATAAGACGCTGCAACAGCTTTCACGGATGCTGATCCGCGAATTTCGCTCAATTGACCTTGTTGGCAGGCTCGGTGGCGAAGAATTTGCCCTCGTCTTTCCTGACACAAACTTGGTTGGCGCATATGCTGCCTGTGAACGGCTGCGTTCGACGATCCAAGCCAGTGAAATTGACGCAGACGCAAACAAAATCCGTTTAACGGTGAGTATCGGGCTGACTGAGGTGTGCAAGCAAGCCAGCGTTGGCGCGGCCTTGCTCAAGCGCGCAGATGAGTTGCTATATGTGGCCAAAAACTCTGGCCGGAACCAGGTGATGGTGGAAGGTGGGGTGAGGATACCTTCCAAGGTGAGCAACGTGCTGACAGCGGTAAAATAGGCTATCGGGCCTGGCAATTATCGATGATGCGAAGGCAGGGCTCACAGCTGACCTGCCAACACCAATCGCCTCTCACTTCGCCCCAATCTTCGGCTCTTCGCCTTTTTGCAGCCGTTCGATGTTCTCACGGTGGCGCCACAGCACAATGGTCGCGAGCAACAGCGCCAGATACACCGCGCTGCCATAGCCCAGCACAAACATCCAAACCCCACTTGCACAGGCTGCCACAAGGGCTGAGAGCGAAGAAATCCGGCTGATTGCTGCCGTCACAAGCCATGTCAGGCAGCAGGCAATGCCGACCGGCCAGGCCAGCGCGAGGATCAGGCCCAGAAAGGTCGCCACCCCTTTGCCGCCTTTGAATTTCAGCCACACCGGATAGCAATGGCCGAGGAAGGCCATCAAACCGGCGATCTGCGCAGCGTCCTCCGCCGCCATGGCGCGCGCGATCAGCACCGCCACTGCGCCTTTGCCCCCATCCAGCAGCAGGGTCAGTGCGGCCGCCTTTTTACTGCCCGTGCGCAGCACATTGGTCGCGCCGATGTTGCCAGATCCGATATCGCGCAGATTGCCTAGCCCCATCACGCGGGCCAGCACCATGCCAAAGGGGATCGAGCCCAAAAGATAGCCAATCACGGCCCATAGAAGCAGGGCGGCGGGCGCGGTTTCCAGTACGGGCATCAGTCTCTCCGGTATACGGCCTCACCGGCCACGTAAGTTGCGTGTACCTTACCCTGCATCCGCGCCCCATCAAAAGGGGTGTTCTTGGATTTCGAGCGCAGCTTGAACCGGTCGAGCACAAAAGGCGCATCCGGGTCAAACAACACCAGATCGGCGGGCGCACCCTCCGCGATCCGCCCGCTTTCCAGCCCCAGACGCTGCGCCGGGTTCAGCGCCAGCGCACGGAACAGCTCGGGCAGGGTCAGATCGCCGTTGTGATACAGCCGCATCGCCGCCGGCAGCAGGGTCTCCAACGCCACCGCGCCAGAGGCCGCTTCTTCAAATGGCAAGCGTTTGCTTTCTTCATCCTGTGGCGTGTGCATAGAGCTGATCACATCAATCAACCCGGATTTCACCGCCGCAATCAGCGCCAGACGGTCCTCTTCCGCGCGCAGCGGCGGCTTGATTTTGAAAAACGTCCGGTAATCTGCCACATCCAGCTCATTCAACGTCAGATGGTGGATCGAGGTGCCCGCTGTCACATCCAGCCCGTTGTTTTTGGCGCGTTCCAACGCGGGCAGGGCGCGCGCCGTGGTGATCTGATCCGCGTGATAGCGCACGCCGGTCATCTCGACCATTGCTATGTCACGATCGAGCCCCATACGCTCCGCCATGGGCGAGACCGACGGCAAGCCGCGAAGCGCCGCAAACTTGCTCGCCGTCGCTGCCGCACCTTTGGACAGCACAGGCTCCTGCGGATGGGCCATCACCAGCGCCCCGCAAGAGCGCGCATAGGTCAGCGCCCGTGACAAGACTTTGGTGTCGCGCACCACGTGGTCACAATCGGTGAAGGCCACCGCGCCCGCATCCATCAGAAAACCGATCTCGGTCATCTCGCGGCCTTCGCGCCCTTTGGTCAGTGCAGCCATGGGCAGCACGTTCACCGGGGCCGCCTCATTGGCGCGCCGTTCCACAAACTCCAGCACCTCTGGCGTGTCAATCGCAGGGAGCGTGTCAGGGCGCGTCACCATCGTGGTCACACCACCCGCTGCCGCCGCGAGGCCTGCGGATTTGTAGCTTTCCTTGTGGCGCTCGCCCGGCTCACAGACCTTCACGCCAATGTCGACAATCCCCGGCGCAAGGCACAGCCCACCGCAATCGATGGTCTCTTCCGCTGCTGGCGGCGCATCGGTGCCAAACCCTGCGATCTTGCCATCCGTGACCAGCAGCCAGCCGGAGGCATCCGTGCCCTCTGCCGGGTTGATCAGGCGGGCATTGGTGAAAAGCGTGGTCATCTCTGCTCTCCTTAAAGGGCGCCGCTCTGGCGCTTCAGGGCGGTCATCGTGGCTTCAGGGTCGCTCTGATACTTGATCAGATGTTTGTCCCCGCTTTGGGTCACAACCTGCACGAAACTGCCCATTTTGTTGATTTTTTCGATGTTTTGCAGCGCAATGATGCGCCCTCCCGGTCCCAGCAGGCGCTGATTGGTCAAATCCCAGCGCATCGCCAGCTCATCAGACATCAGATAGGCCCCGCGCACCACGATCGCCCCCAGTCCTCCGACCGCGCCGGTCCAGACATACGGATTGCCCAAAAGCCACAGCACCGCCATGCCGCCGATCATGGCAGCGGCGGCCAGCCAGGTGTTCGTGCGGATATAAGTGGCGCGATCCGCGGCAAAGCTCTGTTGCACGCGTTCGTTTTCCAGCAAATCTGCGGCGGGGGTCAGATGGGGTGTCATCCGATCATCCATAATATCAAAAGGCCAAGGAATGCCGCGCAGAGTGGCAGAGCCACAAGCGCAACAAGCAGGGTGAGGTAAGGGCTGCGTGGGGCAGGGGCGGGGGTCGGATCGTCTTCCGGCGGAAGTGGCGCGCCTTTCGCAGAGGCGTCCGGCAACAGGGAAAACTGCACGGGCGCGGTTTCTTCTTTGTAGGTGCCGATCCAGCGCAGCGGGGATTTCGGCGTTAGTGTCTGCGCCACACCTTCAAAAGCCGATGACAGCACCACCAACATCCAGCCTTTCTGGCTGGCTAGTCGCGCGGCGTCTTCTTTCACGTCCGCCGCCGCGATGCCCAGACCCTCGACCATATAGCCGGTCAGCCCCAGATCCTCGAGGTCGCGCAAATCAAACAGCTCGACAAATTCAGCGTCCAGTGTCGTGGCCCCCAGCGCCTTTGCCACCGGCCAGTCCGCGCTGTCCTCGGAGTCGTCAGGCATATCACGAAACTGCGCAATCTGCTCCGGGGGCAGGTCCACGGCAAACAGCCGTACCAGCCCGTGCTCGGTGGCAGACACCCGCATCGCGCTTAGCCCCCGATCCAGATCATCAGGCCAACAAAGGCAAACATCACAATGAGCGCCACCGTGGCGACCCTGCCAGACATGCGGGGATCTTTGGGATCTTCCATGCCCTTAAACCTCCGCCACCGCAGGCTGGTTGGCCCGCAGATTGCGCGCCAGAAGATCCATCGCCGCCATGCGCACCGCCACGCCCATCTCAACTTGTTCCTGGATAACGGAGCGGTTGATGTCATCTGCGATCTCGCCGTCAATCTCCACGCCCCGGTTCATCGGGCCGGGGTGCATGACAATCGCATCATCTTTGGCGTGGGCCAGCTTGGCTGCGTCCAGCCCATAGCGGTGGTAGTACTCGCGCTCGGAAGGGATAAAGCCGCCATCCATGCGCTCTTTCTGAAGGCGCAGCATCATGACCACATCCACGTCTTTCAGACCTTCTTCCATGTCCTCATAGATCTCTGCGCCAAATTCGGCAAAGTTGCCGGGCACAAGTGTGGGCGGCCCGATCAGGCGCACGCGGTTTTCCATCTTGCCCAGCAGGATCAAGTTGGAGCGCGCCACGCGTGAATGGGCCACATCCCCACAGATCGCGATGTTGAGGCGATGCAGGCGGCCCTTGGCGCGGCGGATGGTCAGCGCATCCAGCAAGGCCTGCGTGGGGTGCTCATGTTTGCCATCGCCCGCGTTCAGCACCGCACAGTTCACTTTCTGCGCCAAAAGATCCACCGCGCCAGAATGCGGATGGCGCACCACCAGCAGATCGGGGTGCATGGCGTTCAGCGTCATGGCGGTATCAATCAGGGTCTCGCCCTTTTTGATCGAACTGGCCTGCATCGCCATGTTCATCACATCCGCGCCCAGTCGTTTGCCAGCCAGCTCAAAGCTCGCCTGCGTGCGGGTGGAGTTTTCAAAGAACATATTGACCTGCGTCAGGCCCTTCAGCGCATCAGAATGTTTGTGCGCGCGACGGTTCAGATCGACATATTGATCGGCCAGATCCAGCACGGTGGTGATTTCCTCGGGCCGCAAAGGCTCGATCCCCAGAAGGTGCTTGTGGTCAAAGCGCATAGCCTGCTCCTTATGCCGATATTGGCCCGCTTATAGGTAGCGCAGCGGGGCGGGGCAAGCGTGTGGTGTGATGTGCCCTTTTGTCTGGCAGGGCATAAGGATAGTCTGTGGCCATGGAATCGACCTATGACCTCTCCGCACTGGATTATCACACGGCGCGCGCCCTGCTGGAATGGCAGGTCGAGCTGGGTGCGACAGAGGCTCTGCTGGATGCGCCTTTTAATCGTTATGAGGCCCCAAAAGAGGCTCCAAAAGCCAAGAAATCTGCCGCACAGCCTGCCCAGCCAATGCCGGTGCAGCCTGTCCCTGAGGTTGATACGGCTGCCGAGGCAGAAGCGGTTGCGCAACGGGCCCAATCACTGGATGAGCTCGAAGCTGCGCTTGCAGCCTTTGAGCATTGCGATCTCAAACGCGGCGCGCGCAATCTGGTCTTTGCTGATGGCAACCCTGCCGCGCGGGTGATGATCATCGGCGAAGCGCCGGGGCGCGATGAAGACCGCGAAGGCAAACCCTTTGTGGGCCGCGCAGGGCAGCTGCTGGATCGGATGCTTGCCGCGATTGATCTGGATCGCGCGGCGCCAGTATCTGAGGATGCGGTCTATATCACCAATGTTCTGCCATGGCGTCCGCCACAGAACCGGGATCCCAAACCGGAAGAGATTGCCATGCTGCGCCCGTTTCTGGCGCGCCATGTTGAACTTGCCGCGCCGGATGTCATCATTCTGATGGGCAATATCGCCTGTGACGCGGTGCTCGGGCGTCGCGGTATCACCCGGCTGCGTGGCAACTGGCAGGAGGCCTTTGGCAAACCTGTGTTGCCGATGTTGCACCCCGCCGACCTGTTGCGCAAGCCAGCGGCCAAGCGCGAAGCTTGGGCCGATCTTTTAAGCCTGAAAGCCAAATTGGGGACACTGTCATGAAAATTCTGGCCTTTTCCGATCTGCACCGCGCTCGCGTGCATGCCGCCCGCCTTGTGGAGGCCAGCAAAGAGGCCGATCTGGTGATCGCAGCAGGTGACTTCACCAACCATCGTCAGGATCTGGCAGGTGCATTGGCGCTGATCTCAGACATATCGACGCCCATGGTCATGGTGCCCGGCAACAACGAAAGCGAAGCCGAGCTGCGCGCCGCCGCACCGAACAATGCGGTTGTGCTGCATGGCGAGGCCCATGAATTTGAGGGCCTCAAGCTCTTTGGTTTGGGCTACGCTGTGCCTGTCACCCCTTTCAAAGACTGGTCTTGTGATCTGGACGAAGCGGAGGCCGCAGCCATGCTCGCCAACTGTGACGCCGCCGATATTCTGATCAGCCACTCACCCCCGAAAGGTGTGGTAGATGTGGCCTCAAACGGTCTGTCGCTTGGCTCCACTGCCGTGCTGGACACCATCAAACGCATCGCGCCGCCGCTTGTGGTCTGTGGCCATATTCATGACTGCTGGGGGCAAAGCGCCATGGTGGGTGACAGCCGTGTGATGAACCTCGGCCCCACCGGCACATGGCTGGATGTCACCCCGCAAAACTAGGAGCAGCTCATGGGCCGTATTGACGAAAGCAAAGAGTTCATCCCTGTCCGCATCGCCGTGCTCACGGTCAGTGACACCCGCGCACTGGCAGAAGACCGCTCCGGCGATGTGCTGGTGGGGCGGCTAGAGGCGGCAGGACATGTGCTCGCAGATCGCAAGATCATCCGTGATGAGCGCGCAGAGATTGCTGATCAGCTGCGTACATGGTGCGCGGATGCTGCGATTGATGTGGTGATTTCCACCGGCGGCACCGGCCTCACCGGACGCGATGTCACGGTTGAGGCGCACCGCGATGTCTATGAAAAAGAGATCGACGCCTTCGGCACGGTGTTCACCATGGTTTCGATGCAGAAAATCGGCACCAGCGCGGTGCAAAGCCGCGCCACCGGAGGCGTTGCGCTGGGCACTTACCTCTTTGCGCTGCCCGGCAGCCCCGGCGCCTGCAAGGATGCTTGGGACGAGATCCTCGCCTTTCAGCTCGACTATCGTCACCGCCCCTGCAATTTCGTAGAAATCATGCCGCGGCTGGATGAACACCAGCGTCGCAAGTGATGCGCCCGGGCCCTGACTTGCTGCGGGTATCATTTTCGAAATTAAAGTGACGGAAACTGCGGGCGCCTCCGTAATATGAAGGCGTCTGCTTGGAATCCTGCCCAAACAGGCGCATCATGGGACCTAAGCCACGCACGGAGGCGGAGCATATGAAATTCTTGCGGCAGAGCCTGACGGGCCTCTTTTTGTTGTCCCTGACAGCAGCGCTCATGCTCTATGCCGGGTATTTGATCCATGGTGCAGTGCAAGACCGTTTGGCGCAGGATATCAAAGGCCCGCCTGCCAACGAACGTGTGTTTACGGTCAATGTGCAACGCGCAGAACCCGGGGTCGAAAACCCAGAGCTTGTCGCCTTTGGCGAAGTGCAAAGCCGCCGTTCGCTCGAAGTGCGCGCCGCCGCAGCCGGCACCGTGGTGCAGCTTTCAGAAAATTTTGAGGATGGGGCGCGTGTCACCAGCGGCGAAGTGCTTGTGCAAGTGGACCCCACCAAGGCGCGCTATGCGCTGGACCGGGGCCGCAACGATCTCCTTGATGCGCAGGCCGAGCAACGGGATGCGGACCGCACACTGGCGCTCGCACGGGATGAATTGAACGCCGCACAGGCGCAGCTCGCCTTGCGCCAGACCGCCTTTGCGCGACAGGTCGATCTTCAGGAACGCGGTGTCGGCACCGCCGCCTCTGTCGAAACCGCCGAGCTGGCACAGGCCGGAGCCCAACAAGCTGTGCTTTCCAACCGCCGCGCTGTTGCGCAGGCAGAGGCCCGTGTCGATCAGGCCAAAACCCGTCTTGAGCGCACCTCTATCCTGCTCGCAGAGGCGCAGAAAGATCTCGATGACACGCGCATCACCGCCGATTTCAGCGGCACCCTGTCAGAGGTGACCATCGTGCAGGGCGGGCTCGTATCGCTGAACGAACGCCTTGCGACCTTGATTGACGCTGACGCATTGGAAGTCGCCTTTCGTGTGTCCACCACCCAGTATGCGCGGCTCTTGGATCCCGAGGATCAGCTGGTTCAGGCAGAGGTGCGCGTGTCGCTTGATGCACTCAACACCGATTTGTCGGCCACTGGCGTGATCACGCGGGATGCGGCCGCTGTTGGCGAAGGTCAGACCGGGCGCGTGCTTTTTGCCCGCCTTGACAGCGCGCGTGGGCTTAAACCGGGTGATTTTGTGACTGTCCGTGTCACAGAACCTGCGCTTGAAAATGTCGTGCGCCTGCCTGCCACCGCCCTCAGCGCCACAGGCGAAGTGCTGATCGTCGGAGAGGGCAACCGTCTGCAGGCGCGCAAAGTGACCCTGATCCGCCGCCAACAGGACGACGTTCTGGTGCGTGCGCCAGAGATCACTGGCGAGCTTGTTGTCACCCGCCGCACGCCCCTTCTGGGGGAGGGCATCTCCGTCAAACCTCTGACAGGCGATCGTTCCGCAATCGAAGCCCCTGAAATGGTGGCCCTGTCCGATGAGGAGCGCCAACGCTTCGTTGCGGCCATCGAAGGCAACCGCCGCATGCCCAGCGAGGCGAAAGAGCGCATGCTGCGCGCGCTCGCGGAGCCAGAGGTGCCCGCGCGTATGGTGGAGCGTTTGCGCAGCCGGATGGGGGGATAAGTCATGCGTGACATCGGCGCCCGCGCTGGCGGTATCCTCAGCTATTTCACCCGCCATCGCACCGCAGCCAACCTGCTTTTGGTGCTTTTGATCATCGCAGGCATCGCCGCCATGCCACGCATGCGGGCGCAATTCTTCCCCGATGTGATTGTCGACAACGTGCGGGTGCTGGTCAGCTGGGAGGGGGCAGGCGCCGAAGATGTGGATGCGGCGATCGTTCAGGTGTTGGAGCCAGCCCTCTTGTCTGTGGAAGGTGTCACCAACACAGAATCCCGCTCCACCGAAGGCAATGCGCGCATCACGCTGGAGTTCGAGCCCGGCTGGGATATGGGTCGAGCCACCGATGATGTGCAGGTCGCCGTTGATGCAGTGACCACATTGCCGCAGGAAGCGGACGAGCCCGAAGTGCGGCGCGGCGTCTGGCGCGACCGTGTCACGGATGTGGTGCTCACAGGGCCTGTGGGGACAGATCAATTGGCCCGCTATGCGGATGAGTTTGTGGCGCGCCTTTATGCCGAGGGGGTGACCCGCACCACAATTCGCGGCGTAGCCGAGCGCCAAACCATCGTGGAAGTCTCCTCTGTTGATCTGATCACTCACGATATCGCGATTGCCCAGATTGCGGACGCCATCGCACAAGAGGTCAATGCCGATCCCGCAGGGGACGTCACAGGAGCCTTTGCCCGTGTGCGCACCGGTGTAGAGAAGCGTGCCCCGGATGAAATCGCAGGCATTGTTTTGCGCTCCAACCCCGATGGGACAAAACTCACCGTCGACGATGTGGCCACCCTCCGCTTGGAGGGGGTCGACCGTGATCGCGCCTATTTCGTGGGCGACAACCCGGCAATGTCGATCCGCGTGGATCGCACCAACGCAGGCGACGCCATTGCCATCCAGCAAAAGGTGGAAGCGGTCGCCGCGGAGATGCAGGCCACCTTGCCCCAAGGGGTGACCCTTGATCTCATTCGCACCCGCTCAGAGGCGATCACAAGCCGTCTGAATCTTCTGTTGGACAATGGCATTGCGGGCCTGTCTTTGGTGCTGATCCTGCTGTTTCTGTTTCTGAACACGCGCACAGCCTTTTGGGTGGCTGCAGGCATTCCCACCGCCATGTTCGCGGCGGTCGCTCTGATGTATGTGGGTGGGCTGACCATCAATATGATTTCCCTGTTCGGCCTCATCATCACACTTGGGATCGTGGTCGATGATGCCATTGTGGTGGGCGAACACGCAGACGCCCGCGCCCGCCGCCTCAACGAACCCGCTCCCGTTGCCGCAGAAAATGCAGCCCGTCGTATGGCGATGCCGGTGTTTTCCTCCACGCTCACCACAGTGATCGCCTTTTTTGGCCTGACCTTTGTGGGGGGGCGGTTCGGCGATCTGATCTCAGATATCCCCTTCACCGTGATTGCGGTTTTGATCGCCTCTTTGGTGGAGTGTTTTCTGATCCTGCCGCATCACATGGCGCACGCCATCAAACATTCCGCCAAAGAGCATTGGTATGATGTGCCAAGCCGGGTGGTGAACCAGGGCTTCCGTTGGGTGCGTGAAACGCTCTTTCGTCCGTTCATGCGTTTGGTGATCTGGGCGCGCTATCCGGTTTTGGCAATCGCATTTGTGGCGCTGGCCACACAGGCGGCCCTTTTCATCAATGGCGATGTGAAATGGCGGTTCTTTAACGCACCGGAGCGGGGCTCTGTGACTGGCAATTTTGCAATGCTGCCAAGCGCAACCCGCGATGACAGCTTGGCGATGATGAAAGAAATGCAGCGCGCTGTCGAAGAGCTTGGTAAAGACTACGAAGAGCGCCATGGCACCAACCCCCTGGCCTTTGTCATGGCGGAAGTTGGTGGCAACAGCGGGCGGGCCATTCCCGGAACGGAGAGTCTGGATCGGGATCTTCTGGGCAGTGTAAGTATCGAGCTGATTGATGCAGATCTGCGCCCCTATTCCAGCTTTGCGTTTGTGGGTGAATTGCAGGACCGTGTGGCGCGTCACCCCCTGCTGGATCAAATCAGCTTCCGTGGCTGGCGCTCAGGTCCCGGTGGGGATGCGCTTGATGTGGAGTTTTATGGCGCGGACAGCCCGACCCTCAAATCCGCAAGCGAAGCGCTCAAAACCGCCCTTGAAGACTTCCCAGAGGTGTCTGCGGTTGAGGACAATCTCAGCTATGACAAAGAAGAGCTGATCCTTGATTTGACCCCGCAGGGCCGGGCGCTGGGCTTTTCCATCGATGCGCTGGGGCGCGAGCTGCGTCACCGTCTCAATGGGCTTGAGGCGGCCACCTACCCAGATGGCCCGCGCAGTGCCGCGATCCGAGTTGAACTGCCGGACGGGGAACTGACTGCGGATTTTCTTGAGGGCAGTCTGATGCGCACTCCGGATGGCGCCTATGTCCCACTTGCAGATGTTGTGACCGTAGAAAGTCGTACAGGCTTTAGCACCGTACGCCGTGAAAACGGGTTGCGTCTGATCAATGTCACCGGCGATATCTCCGAGGATGATCCCGCCCGCGCAGAAGCGGTGCTGGAACGTTTGCGCAGCGAGATTCTACCCGCCATTGCCAGTGAAAAACAGGTCGACTGGCGCCTTGCTGGTCTCGCTGAGCAGGAAGATGAGTTTCTCAACGATGCGCGCACCGGCATGATCTTGTGCCTGACAGGGATCTATCTGGTGCTGGCTTGGGTGTTTTCCAGCTGGACCCGACCAATGGTGGTCATGGCGATCATTCCTTTTGGGCTTGTGGGCACCATTTATGGGCATCACTTCCACAATGTGCCGCTCAGCATGTTCACCGTTGTGGGGCTTTTGGGCATGACCGGGATCATCATCAATGACAGCATTGTGCTTGTCACCACGATAGACGATCACGCCAAAGACCGCGGCATGATCCCTGCCATCATCGACGGAACCGCAGATCGCTTGCGTCCCGTCTTCCTGACCACGGCCACCACGGTTTTGGGGCTTGCACCGCTGTTGTTTGAACGCAGTCAGCAGGCGCAGTTTCTCAAACCCACGGTGATCACACTGGTCTATGGTCTGGGCTTTGGCATGGTGCTGGTGCTGATTGTGGTGCCTGCATTGATGGCCATCCAGAATGATTTTTCCAGTCAGGTGCGGGCCTTGGGCCGCGCGCGCCGGGTGCGTTCGCTGCAGGGTCTGTTGGCGCTTGTGGCTGGGGCGGTGGCTGTCTGGTTTGCCTTCACGATTGGATGGGCCGTGGTTCAGGGGGAGCTGCACCCAGCGCTTGCGGCGCTGTCGGCTCAGGCGCAGGCGCCGCTCACAGTCGCCGACAGCCCGACGACAGAGGCGGCATCCGCCCCAGCCAGAGCCTTGCCAGTTTTTGCCCTGGGCGCAGGTCTGATCTGCCTGATCAGTTATTTTGTGGCAGCGGCGTGGATGATGATCAAAGCAGGCAAAACGTCTACATCATCTGCGGGCTAATCCAACGGGCCATCGGTCTCAGCCGGTGCAGCCATGAATATCGACCGCTTCACCAGTGCTCAGCACGGTGAAACGCAGATCCGCGCGATTGATCAGAAACGACGCATCCGACACATGCATCATTTCGGTCTCGGCAACCAAAGTGTCCCCGGATCGTTTGGTCGTACCTTCCGCCACCCAGATCTCTGGATTGGCGGTTTCAATCACCGCCACTTCGTCAGCCCCCGCCCGCGGCATCTTGATCTTGGCCTGCAGTTTGATCCCATCCGCACTCGGCGTCAGGGTGCAAGTGACCTGATGCACGCCAGCCTCTTCTGCAGACAGCGGCTGATCCACAATGGAGGCCACAATCCGCGCATCTCGCGCACCGGGTGCTGCCAGCTCGCCGTCAATCTTGAGCCGCTGCGGCACGCAGATCTCGCGACACACACCAATGTCGAGCACCGCTTTCAGACGCACAGGTTTGCCAGCCTGTTTCGGGGCAATCTTCACAGGCAAAACAAGATCTTCGGAATAGCCGATGGAGCGCATGCCATTTTCATAAAACACGTCGGGCGTCGGCCAACTGATCGCCAGATCTCCCACATTGCGCGACCCGCGCCAGGAAATCTGAGGCGGTATGCCGGCGTCGCCGGGCGCGCGCCAATAGGTCTTCCATCCCGGGTTGAGCGTGATCCGCACGCCCGCCATATGCGTGCCGTCTGCATTGCGCCAACCGGGCAAAACCTCCGCCTGCACCACTTGGTCAAAGGACTGAGCGGAGGCCATGGCGGGCAATACGAGGGCGCAGAGCGGGGCGAGGCGGCGGACGATTGTCTTGAACATGTGTATCAGATGGGCCAGAATCGGGCGAATTCCAACTCACATTTGGGCGAGATTGCTGTGTGTGATTGAAACAGAACGCTTACCTCTTGAGTCTATGATGATTGGCGCACATGGTGGTTGAACAGACAGCGCGTCTGACAAAGGAGGCGTTTTGAGCAGCGAAGACAAAAGCCGCAAAGAGACAAAAGATGAGCTCGATTTCACCGGGCAGGTCTTGATTGCCATGCCCGGCATGGAAGACGCACGGTTTGCCAATTCGGTTGTGCTGATGTGTGAGCATTCCGAAAAGGGCGCAATGGGGTTGATCATCAACAAATCCATCGACGGTCTGAAACTGACCGATCTGTTTGAACAGCTCTCTATTTCCACTCATCAGAAAGAGGCGCCCGCCGCGCTCCATTTTGGCGGGCCTGTGGAAACCGGGCGCGGGTTCGTACTGCATTCCCCTGAGTATCAATCCGGCCTCAGCCATATGAAAGTGGGCGCCGATTTTGCCCTGACCACCACACAGGACGTGCTGGAGGATATGGCAGAGGGTCGTGGCCCGCAAAAAGCACTGACCATGCTGGGCTACAGCGGTTGGGGGCCAGGGCAGCTGGAGCGCGAGATTGGTGAGAATGGCTGGCTTGTGGCCGAGGCCGCACCCGATCTTGTGTTTGACGCGCCTGATGGCGAAAAATGGGGCAACGCGCTTAAAAGCCTCGGGGTGGATGCGCTGACGCTCTCAGCCAGTGCCGGGCGCGCTTAGAAGCGGGTCAAAAGCCTGCCTCAACCAGCCTCATGGCGCATAAACCGCCGTTTCAAACGCTTCATAGGTCCGCAAATAGCGCGCCTCCACAAAGGGCAGGGATTGTGTGAAGACAAGGCCAGCCACATCTGACGCTGGATCAACCCAGTAATGGGTGTTGCACACCCCGGCCCAGCTTTGTGACCCGGCTTTGCGTCGCCCTGGAACATCGGCCTCAAAGCGCACAGCCGCAAAGCTGTGCGTGGTGCCCTCTGGCAATTCCACATCTGCTGTCACCGGTGGCGCCACAGTCACCATTTTCTGAAAGGTCTTGCCCTCCATCTGGTCCTCCAGCATTTCGGCAAAGGCTTTTTCAGAGAGAATGCGGTGCCCGTCCAGTGTGCCCTTGTTTAAAAACATGCGGAGAAATTTCATGTAGTCCGCTGCGATGGAATAGAGGCAATGCCCCATACCATAGACTTCCGGCTTTGGCGGCGGAGCCAATTCAAAGGGCACAAAATTGCCGTTCTCATCACGTGCCCGCACCTCTGACAGCCGGTCCGCAAAGGCATCCTGTTCAAAGGCAGTGTCTGTCATGCCCAGCGGGGCAAAGATTTCCTCGTGGCAGAACTGGTCAATCCGCCGCCCGTCAAGGGCCTCAACAACTTGCCCCAACCAGTCGATGCCGGGGCCATAACCCCAGCGCGCGCCGGGATCATACATCAGCGGATAACTGAGCGCGGCTTTGGTGCCGCTCAAAATGCTCGGATGCCCGGTCGCTTCGAGGTATCTGCCCACATCTGGATTCCAGAACTCATACTCCAGACCGCTGCGATGGGTGGCCAGATGGCGGATGGTGGCCGTAGTTTTGGGCGCACGCATCACGGGCGTGTCTCCATCCCAGCGCTCTAGCACCTGCAGCCTGTCCCATTCGGGCAGAATGTCGGCAACTGGTGTGTCCATCGACAATTTGTCCCGGTCAATCAGGATCATCGCTGCCACCGACCCGATGGCCTTGGTGGCGGAAAATATCCGAAACACCGTATCCTCCGCGGCGGGGCGGCCTGCGGCAGCCTCTCCCGAACTGCCGCTATAGGTGACCCCATCAGCGTTGGCACTCATGGCCACCACAAAGGGCACATCCTGTGCGGCGACGGCATCTTTGAGGATGCGATCAAAATTCTCAGACGACATTGTATTCCTCCCAGATCTTGATTGGGAGGGAGGCTAGCGCAGCGGCCTTTTCAAAACAACGGTGCAGGCGTGAGGGCTCAATCCCTTGGTGCAGCTGCCCGTCTCAGCCGGTCATTGATCGCCAGCCCCAGCCCTGTTTCCGGGATTGGGGACACTGCAATAGGGGCGTCTCCGTCCTGATCAAGCTTGTGCAGGTGGTGGAATAGATTGGCCGCCGCTTCGGTCAGGTCGCCTGCCGGGCTCAGGTTCAGGGTTGCACCTTCAACCTTGCCAAAGCCCAAAAGCCGCTCGCCAGCCGTGATGTCGGTTGCGTTCAGTCGCACCGTAGCACCGGGGGCATAGTGGGAGGTCATCTGTCCCGGCGCGGTCAGCGGGGCGTTGTCCGCCCGGCCGGTCACCGGCGCACCCAGTGCGGCCTCTAATGCTTCCACCGGGAGGCCACCGGGGCGCAGCAGTGTTGGGGTTTCTGACAGCCCGAGAATGGTGGATTCCACGCCCACATCACAGGCCCCGCCATCCACCACCGCTTCAATCCGGCCTGCGAGCCCAGCAACCACATGCGCAGCCTCTGTGGGGCTGATTTTGCCTGACGGATTGGCGGAGGGCGCGGCAACCGGGCCATCAAAGGCCGCAAGCAGGCCCTTTGCCACCGGATGAGCTGGTACGCGGATCGCAAGCGTCGGCAATTCGGCGGTGACGAGCGGTGACAGGCCCGAATCCGGGCGGATCGGCAGCACCAGCGTCAGGGGACCGGGCCAGAAGGCTGCGGCGATCCGATCTGCGGTGTCGCTCCAAATGACGTAGCGTTTCGCAGCTTCCACAGTGGCCACATGCACGATCAGCGGGTTGAATCTGGGGCGTCCTTTGGCCTCAAAAATCCGCGCCACGGCGTGGTCCTGACGGGCGTCAGCCCCCAATCCATACACGGTTTCCGTAGGGAACGCGACCAAACCGCCGCCTGTCAGAACAGTCGCAGCCTCAGCAAAGCCATCGGCGGTGGCGGTTAGGGTTTTGGTGTCCAACTCAGGGCTCTCCTGTGACGTGGCGTTCCGCTATGATAGGGTCAGCCGCCCCACTATCTTGGCGTTCAAAAGCTGCATACAAGCGTCATTACACAAAGCCAAGCCTGCCGGAGAGACACATGCCCTTTCGCGCCCCAGTGACTGATTTCCAATTTCTGTTCGACCACGTGGTCGATTTCGCTCAGATCTCTGCAACCGAACGCTTTGGCGATGCGGACAGCGATACGCGCGATGCCATTCTGGTAGAAGCAGGCAAAATGGTCGAAGAGGTCATGGCGCCCTTGCAACGCAACGGCGATCTTGAAGGGGCCGTGCTGGAAAACGGGGTTGTGCGCACCTCTCCGGGCTTTGGTGAGGCTTACAAACAGATTGCGGAAGGCGGCTGGGTCTCCACCAGCGCCGATCCGGCCTTTGGCGGCATGGGCCTGCCCCATTCCATCACCACAGCGGTCAACGAAATGATGGCCTCCGGCTGCCTGTCGCTTCAGCTCAACCCGCTGATGACACAGGGGCAGATCGAAGCGCTGGAGCATCACGCCTCTGATGAGATCAAAGCAACCTATCTCCCCAAGCTGATCTCAGGTGAATGGGCCGGCACCATGAACCTGACTGAGCCCGCCGCAGGCTCTGACGTGGGCGCGTTGCGCTCCAAAGCGGAGCCGAACGGCGATGGCTCTTACGCGGTCACCGGCCAGAAGATCTACATCAGCTGGGGGGACAACGACTTCACCGAAAACGTCTGCCACCTGGTTCTGGCCCGTCTGCCCGATGGTGTGCCCGGCACCAAAGGCATCAGCCTCTTCATCGTGCCAAAGTTCCTGCCAGACGAAAACGGCGCGCCCGGTGTGGCCAACACGCTGAAAGTGGTCAGCCTTGAGCACAAAATGGGCCTGCACGGCTCCCCCACCGCCGTGATGCAATACGACGGGGCCAAAGGCTGGCTGATCGGCCCAGAGCACGGCGGCATGAAAGCCATGTTCACCATGATGAACAACGCGCGCCTTGGCGTGGGTGGTCAGGGCGTCGGCACCGCCGAGGCGGCCTATCAGCACGCCCTCAGCTACGCGATGGACCGCACCCAGGGCCGCAGCCCGATTGAGGGTGGCACCGGCACCATCATGGATCACGCCGATGTGCGCCGCATGCTGACCGGCATGAAGGCCGACATCTTCGCGGCCCGCGCCATCGAAATGGCCTGCGCTGTCGCGATTGACATGGGCACCGCCACAGGCGCCGCAGATTGGAAAGCCCGCGCCGCCTTCCTCACCCCGATTTCCAAAGCCTTTGGCACCGATGTGGGCATGAAAGTCTCGGAGGACGGTGTGCAGGTCCACGGTGGCATGGGTTTCATCGAAGAAACCGGCGCTGCGCAGTTTTATCGCGATGTACGTGTGACCGCGATCTATGAAGGCACCAACGGTATTCAGGCCATGGATCTTGTGGCACGCAAACTGATGGACGGTGGCGACGCCGCCTACGCCATCCTTGATGAGATCGAAGATTGCGCCGAAAAAGTGCGTGAAAGCATGGCCGATCTGGCAGAGCCTCTGTGGCAGGCCACCGAAACCCTGCGCGAGGCCACCGAATGGATGGTGGCACAGGGCGATCTGAACGACCGCTTTGCTGGCTCCGTGCCGTTCCTGCGCGGCTTTGCCCGCGTGCTGGGTGGCTACTACCACCTGCGTGCCGCCATTGCGGAGGGCGGCGAAGGTCCACGCAGCAAACTGGCGAAATTCTACATCAAACGCCTGCTGCCAGAGCACGCGGGCGTGCTGGCCCACGCCATGGAAGGCGCAAGCGATCTCTATGCGCTGAGCCCAGAAGAACTGGGAGCCGCCTGATGGCAGACGGCGCGGCCGGCGGCATCCGCTATCCATGGGACACTCCCCCGGCAGAGGGGGAGGCCATCACCGTGGCCGAAGGGGTGCTCTGGATGCGCCTGCCGTTGCCTATGAAGCTTGATCACGTCAACATCTACGCGCTGGACGAGGGCGACAGCTGGACGGTGGTGGACACAGGATTTGACAGCAAGCGATCACGCGCGATCTGGCAAAAGCTGCTTGATGGCCCGCTTGCGGGAAAACCCGTGGGGCGGGTTGTCGTGACCCACCACCACCCCGATCACGTTGGCCTTGCGGGCTGGTTTCAGTCCGCACATGGCGCGGAGCTCTGGACCACCCGCACGGCTTGGCTGTTTGCCCGTATGCTTCAGCTCGATGAACAGGCTTTGCCGCGTCAGGAAACGCTGGATTTCTATCGTGCTTGCGGCATGGACGAAGAGATTTTCCAGAAACGTGCCAGCGAACGCCCCTTCAATTTTGCTGATATGGTCGCGCCTATGCCGCTTGGCTTTAAGCGCGTCAAACAGGATGATGTGATCCGCATGGGCGGACGCGACTGGGATGTGCATATCGGCAACGGCCATGCACCAGAGCACGCCACTTTCTGGAGCCGTGATGATCATCTGGTGCTCTCCGGCGATCAGATCCTACCGTCCATCAGCTCCAACATCGGCGTCTACGCCACAGAGCCAGAGGCCGATCCGGTGGCCGACTGGCTGGAGGCCTGTGAACGGCTGGCGACCTACGCGCGGGAGGACCAGCTGATTCTTGGCGGCCACAAACTGCCCTTCACTGGCGCGCCAACCCGCATGCGCCAACTGATCGACAACCACCACGGCGCGCTCGACCGCTTGAAAGATCACTTGGACGATCCGAAAACCGCAGGTGAATGCTTTCCGCCTTTGTTCAAACGCACCATTGATGAAGGGGCCTATGGCCTCGCCTTGGTGGAGGCCCTTGCTCATTTGAACCATCTCTACCAGATTGGGGAGATAAGCCGGACAATGCGCGAAGATGGCGCCTACGTCTGGCAGAGGATCAAATAAGGCAGCTTTTATGAGCGAAGACATCAAGACCACAGCAGAGGCAGCAGAGGCTGCGGCTCTGCCGCGCCGCCGTGAGGTACATTCCAATCCAGACGTGGCAGAGGTCGAGGTGCCCGAAAAGGTCGCCAAGGAACCCGTGCAATCCAAAAGCGCAGCGGAATGGGCCTATGAGCGGCTGATCCTCTATATCCAGAACTTTGAAAAGCAGCTGGATGAATCCCACGAAGTTGCCATGGGTTTTGTCGGCGGTGAGGCCGGTGTACTGCGGATCGAGGGCATGGGCTATTTTGATCCTGACATTGTGACCTTCTACGGTACCGACTCAAGCGGCATCAAAACCCAGCTGGTACAGCATGTGAGCCAGCTCAATGTGATGCTGCGTGCATTGCCCAAACCCAGCGATGATCGCGAGGCCCCCACGCGCATCGGTTTCCGCCTTGCAGAAGGGCTGAAGAAGTAGGCGCGCGGCCCGTGCGTCATTTTGTGTCGCCTTTCACCGGGCTTGCTTTGCGCAGGCAGGGTGACAGGTGATGCTGAATCAGCTATCCAAAACGTAAGCGACAGGAGGAATGACCATGGCAGAACACAAACACGGCTCGATGGATATCGAAGTTCAGGAAAAAACCTTTGCAGGCTTTATCAAAGCTTCTGTGTATGTGGCCGCTGGCAGCATTGGCATTCTGGTCTTCTTGGCGCTCTTCAACAGCTAAGGTCTAAAGGGCCGCATTCGGGCCACAGAGGTGCCCCCTCATGATCAGAACTCTTCGTATGATGGCGCTGGCTTTGCTGGCGCTTTCTGTTGCGGCTTGTACCATTCGCAATCCGGTGGAGACCAACGCACCCGACCGTGACGTTGCTGCGGCGCGGTATGCGCATTCCGGTCCCAAACAGCTGACGCTCTATACCATGGTGTCCAATGACAATGGGGCAGGGGCGCACAGTTCTCTATTGATCAACGCCAGCGAACGTGTGGCTTTTGATCCGGCTGGCTCGTTTCGTACCGAAGGCATCATCGCCAAAAATGACGTGGTCTACGGCATGTCACCTTACCTTGTGGATCAATACACCCGCTTCCATGCACGCGAGACCTTCCATGTCGTTGTGCAGTCTCTGGACGTCAGTCCAGAGGTCGCCGAACTGGCACTTCGTAAGGCGCAGTCTCTTGGTCCGGTGTTGGAATCCCAATGTGCGCTGACCACCTCGCAGTTGCTGTCGAGTTTGCCGGGGTTTGAAGATGCGCCGGGCACGTTTTCGCCGCTTAAGCTGAGCGAGTATTTCGCGGCCAAAGGGGCGAGCTATGATCGTCTGTTTGAATATGACGACGCGGACAAATCCAAAGTTCTTGCGGCTTTTGTGCCGGAATATGAGCGCGCGGCGACCAACTGATCTGCGCACGTTAACCATGAATTTTCGGAAGTTCTGTGCGTGAAATGCCACCGACGCAATACCGTAGGGATACCGACGCGATACCGACGTGTGATTTTCAGAGGATTTGCAGCCCGCCAAAAAGGGTTAACGCACCGACGAGGATCGCCCAAAGAATGTTTTTGGTGACGTAGCCGGTGACCAGCGTCGCCGCCGCTGCCGCCATCCGCGCAGGGTCAGGCTCGCCCCCTGTGGCGCTTGGCCAGATCACCAGCGGAGCCACAAGACCGGGCAGCACCGCAACAGCGGTGTAGCGCAGGTGGCGCAGCACCCACTCGGGCATTTGCCGGTCGCCGATGATGCCCAGAAACACGTAGCGCAGCCCAAAACTGCCGATCCCCATGCAAATGATGATGATCCAGGTCGTGGCCTCATTCATTTGGAATCCCTCGCTTTTTCGGTGCGCCGCTCAACTTCAGCTCCGGTGATCATTCCTGCCGCAGCGGCCACCATCAGCCCGAGGTTCCAAGGCAGGAAGGCGAATGTCAGCGCCGTGATGACCGAGACCACCGCCGCCAGAACATGGGCTTTGGTGCGTAGCATCGGCCCGATCATCGCCAGAAACGTGATCGGCACCGCAAAATCCAACGCAAAGGAAGGCGGAATGGCCTGCCCCACCACCGCGCCCACCAATGTGGCGGCGTACCAGACTGGAAATACAGGGGTAATGGAGCCCACAAAGTAAGAGAACTTTTGCCCCAGCGTCATTTCAGTACGCTTCTCAAACTCAATGATTGCAAGGGCATAGCTCTGATCGACCAAGCCATAAGCGACGAAGGCCCGTCGCCAGAAAGGCAGGCCCCCAAAGTGTGGTGTCAGCGATGCCGAGTACATCGCCATGCGCAGATTTACGGTCAGCGCGGAGGCAATCACAACAACAGTCGGCGCGTTTTCCGCCATAAGCTGCAGCGCGGTGAATTGGGCCGCGCCGGCAATGACAACCACTGAAAAAGCAAGGGTTTGCAAGACAGGGAGCCCCGCTTCCGTGGCCACCACCCCAAACAGCAAAGCAAAGGGCCCAACCACCAACAGGAAGGGCAGACCATGGCGAAAGCCGCGCATAAACTCGGTGCGATCAAAGAAAGATGTCATGAGGTCCGCCAAGCAAACAAAGCATGCAACGCCTAACCAACTCAGGGCAGGGTTGCAATGGATTGAACAGACGCAAACGTGTTGGATTGATGGTGGTCATTCTCGGGAAAGCTGATTAGGTTTCAATGCGATGTGGAGGATGTTTCATGGCAGATGCACCAGAGACAGCGGGCTATTTGATTGCGCCAAACCCCAAAGCGCCGCGTTTGACGCGGGCGGTTATGGGCACCGATCAATTTGGGCAAGCGACTGAAATCTCGGTTGTGGAAGAGCGCCCCCTGACCATCTACCTCAACAGCCGCGAGATCGTGACGGCAATGACCATTGGGGATCATCCAGTCTATCTCGCTCTTGGGTTTTTGCTCAACCAAGGCATGCTTAAGCCGTCAGACAAAGTGACAGGCGTGGATTATGACGAAGAGCTTGAAGTTGTCGTGGTGCGCACCGAAGCGCAAACAAATCACGAAGAAAAGCTCAAGAAAAAGACCCGCACATCCGGCTGCGCTGTCGGAACAGTCTTTGGCGATATGATGGAAGGCTTAGACGGGGTCACCCTGTCCAAGACCGCAGTGCGCACCAGCGATCTTTACACTCTGGCGCATAAAATCAATCGCACCCCTTCTCTTTATCTGGAGGCGGGGGCTATCCATGGCACGGTGTTGTGTCAGGGGGCGCAACCCCTTGTTTATATGGAAGATGTAGGACGCCACAACGCTGTGGATAAGATCGCCGGATGGATGTTTCAGGAAGGCGTCAGCGCAGAGGACAAGGTGCTTTATACCACGGGGCGGCTGACCTCAGAAATGGTGATCAAATGTGCGTTGATGGGCATTCCTGTTCTGGCTTCGCGGTCTGGATTCACCGCGTGGGGCGTTGAAATTGCACAACAGGTTGGCTTGACCCTGATTGGCCGCATGCGAGGGCAGCGGTTTGTATGTTTGAGCGGAGAGGAGCGTCTCGTGCGAGATGCCGATCCGCACAGCGTCCCGCAAGAACCTCGCAAACAAGGACGCAAAGGCGGAGAAACAGCGTGAAGCAACCTTTGGGAGTGATCCTCGCCGGCGGGCAGGCCACACGCATGGGCGGTGGTGACAAAGGCCGCCTGATGCTTGGGGATCGCAGTATCTTACAGCATGTCATTGACCGGTTGGAGCCGCAGGTCGCGGGGCTTGCGCTGAATGCCAATGGCGATCCTGCGCGGTTTGAAGACTTGGCTTTGCCAGTGGTGCCGGACTCTCTTGCAGAGTACCCGGGCCCTCTCGCGGGTGTCCTTGCGGGCCTTGATTGGGCCGCGGAGCAAGGCGCTGATGCCATCGTCACGGCTGCGGCTGACACCCCGTTTTTTCCATGCGATTTGGTCCCGCGTTTGCTTTTGGCTTCCGAGCAGGCAGACCATCCGATTGCTCTCGCAGCGTCAGGTCAGTCTGGTGCTAAAGTCTGGCGACAGCCAACATTTGGGCTTTGGCCGGTTGCGCTGCGTGATGACTTGCGAAACGCATTGAAAGACGGTCTGAGAAAAGTGGTGCTGTGGACGGATAAGCACAACGCTGGTGAAGCCACATTCATGCATAACGGGTTGGATCCGTTCTTTAATGTCAACACCCCGGAGGACCTGAAAGAGGCGCGCCGGATGTCTGGAGAGGCCGAAGAGTGAAGCAGGTTTATGGCGTGGTCGGTTGGAAGAATTCCGGCAAGACAGGGTTGATGGAGCGTTTGGTGGCCGAAATTACGGGGCGCGGATTTTCGGTTTCGACCATCAAACATGCGCACCATAGTTTCGACGTGGACCAGCCCGGAAAAGATAGTCATCGGCACCGGGTTGCGGGCGCGAGCGAAGTGTTGTTGGCAAGCGGTACGCGTTGGGCTTTGATGCATGAACTGCGTGACGCAGAGGAGCCGCCACTCTCAGAATTGTTGGAGAAACTCGCACCCGTCGATTTGATCTTGATTGAAGGTTATAAACGCGACAATCACCGCAAGGTCGAAGCGCACCGCGCGGTGACTGGCAATCCGCTGATAGCGCCGGACGACCTGACTGTGCGCGCGATTGCTTCAGACACGTCGCTTGAAATTGATCGGCCGGTGATAGATTTGAATGACACTACCGCGATCGCAGATTTTATTCTCGCTGATCTTGGAATGTAGACGCTGTTTCAGGTGGTTGCCGGGAGGGTATAACTATGGCTGAAGACAATGACTTGGTGCCACCACCGTTGAAAAACGATTGTTTCGCGCTGCCTTCTGACACGCATTGGACGCCTGTTGCCGAAGCTTTGGTGCTGCTCAAAGAACGCTTGGATATTTGCGTCGGCGAAGAATATGTGGCGCTCGCAGATGCGCTCGGCCGCATTCTGTCAGAAGACCCAATAGCGCAGCGTTCCAACCCGCCTCAGCCCAACTCTGCTGTCGATGGTTTCGGCCTGCGACATGCTGATATTGTGAATGGTCCACAGAGCCTCCCGTTGGTACCGGGGCGCTCTGCTGCTGGTGCGCCCTATCTGGGCGCAGTTCCAGAAGGACACGCGATACGTATTTTGACGGGCGCTACCATTCCCCACGGCGTGGACACCGTGATTTTACAGGAAGATGTCAACACGGACGGTAACGCGATTGCGTTTCATGGGCCTCTCAAGAAAGGCGCGAACACGCGCAAAGCAGGTGAGGATGTCGCCGCCGGTGACGTGATCTTGGCAAAGGGCCGACAGATAACACCTGCTGACTTGGCCCTTGTGGCCGCCACAGGCATTGGTGCGCTTAAGGTTTATAAGCGACTGAAAGTCGGAGTTATTTCGACCGGAGACGAACTGGCAGAGGCGGGTGACGCCGCACGTGCTGATCAGATTTATGACGCCAATCGCCCAATGCTGTTGGCAATGATCTTACAGTTTGGATTCGAGCCGGTAGATATGGGACGTGCCCCCGATGATCGGTTGGCCGTGAAGCGGTTTCTTGATGAAGCTGCGTCGAAATCTGATGTGATCCTGACGTCTGGAGGCGCTTCTGCGGGGGACGAAGATCACATGTCAGCCCTGTTGAATGAGACAGGAGCGATGGCGCTTTGGCGCCTTGCCATCAAGCCAGGCCGGCCGCTGGCTTTGGCGATGTGGAATGGGACGCCCGTATTTGGCCTACCGGGAAACCCTGTTGCGGCGATGGTTTGTACATTGATCTTTGCGAAGCCTGCGATGTCTTGTCTGGCGGGGGCAGGATGGCAGCTTCCTGCGCCGCAGTGGGTGCCCGCAGCGTTCACAAAGAGCAAGAAAGCGGGACGGCGAGAATACCTTCGAGCGCGTCTGAGGGACGGCAAAGCAGAGGTGTTTCGCTCAGAAGGGTCAGGCCGGATCAGTGGTCTAAGCTGGGCTGAGGGATTGGTTGAGTTGCCCGATGAGGCGATGCAGGTCGGCGAGGGGAGCCTTGTTGCATATTACCCCTACACAGCGTTCGGTTTGAGCTGAACGCGGCATCCTTGCCTCCAAGTATAGGTCAGTCAAATATCCCAGCAACCCTGCCCAAAAGCATGAATGCGCGCGCTGTACGTGTTTCGGAAAGCGCTGCGATGTCTGAGTCGGTGGCTGTTTCCTCAAACTCGACAAAGCTGTTGTCAAACCGGCGGAGGAAGTGGTGCGCGGCATCTCTGAAAATCGCATCTTGCTTCATGCGGCCCGCAGCCAATGCAAGAGAACTGCGATCTCGCACCCCGCCCAATGCGCCGATGGGCTTGCCACGCACGCCAGATGCGAAGCGGCGCCAAATTTCAGGCCGTGCCAAGTCTGGACGCAAATCATCCATGTAGATGCCGTCCTGACTGAGCAAGGTTAGCACATCTTGGCTCGCTTGAATCAGCTGGGCGGCTTGCCTGTCGCGTAGCGCCTTTCGCAAAGCGGCAAAGCCATCTGCATCCTCTGCGTTTTCGGGAAAATTCAGGGCCTGAATGAAATCGGAACGCGCAAGAGGCGGAGAAAGATCCTCTGCGGGCGTGCCCAAGGCGAGCGTGCCTTGATCGATTTGCGCGTGCTCTGGCGTGTCTGGAGCTACGGGTTTGCGAATGCTGTCTGTTCGGTCACGGCTGGACGAGAAGGTCGCCAAAGCGGTTTCTGTTTTCCGCGTCGCCGCTGCGATCTCATCCAGTTTTTTTGTCACAGACGGCTCAACGCCCTGGGCGACTTGTGCGCCCTGAGCCTGCAGCACATAGGTGCGGCGCATTGCGTCAATGGCGGCCTGAAGGCGCGCGCTTTCCTCACGCATCACGCGCGATGAGCGGGCAGCGGTTGCCGCCACCCAGATCATCGCAACGGGCATGAACACCGTGAACAGTGTCATCAAGAAGGCGACGCCATCGGAATGATCAAACGGATTGCCAGGGAGAATCATAAAGAACACGACCGCCCCGAGCAGCCAAGCGAAAGTCGCGCCAACCGCAATCCACTCGACGACGGTGATCTTTGGTTGCAAAGGCTTTTCGTAGATTCCCAGCGGCGTCGACTGGGATTGCGTTTCGTCTTTCATACCTGTCTGTCTGGTACTCATCAGTTACTTATACGCGATCGTGAGCACTTCGTAGCTTTTTTCGCCGCCTGGCGTGCGCACTTCAACGCTGTCGCCCTCTTCTTTACCGATCAAGGCGCGGGCGATTGGCGATTTGATGTTGAGAAGCCCCTTTTCCACATTGGCTTCGTGCTCGCCAACAATTTGCCATGTCTTCTCTTCGTCAGTGTCTTCGTCCACCAAGGTGACAGTTGCGCCAAATTTGATGGCGCCAGACAAGGTCGCAGGATCAATAACCTCTGCAAGCCCAATCACGCCTTCAAGCTCTTTGATACGGCCCTCAATAAAACCCTGCTTTTCACGTGCAGAGTGATATTCGGCATTCTCTTTGAGATCGCCAAGCTCACGCGCAGATGCAATTGCTTCAATGATTGCAGGACGTTCGACTGTTTTCAGCTGCTTCAATTCCGCTTCGAGCGCTGAGTGACCAGCGCGAGTCATTGGTAGTTTTTCCATGGGTGCGGTCCCGTTGGTTTTTGGCCGCCATAACAGCAGGGCGGCAGTTCTGTTTCAACTGTTGCAGTGCAGCATGCACCGAGGCTCCTTAAAAATGCAAGTGGTCCTCCTATTGCAAGGATAAATGTGCGGCTGTGCCGCAAAATCACTTTAATAGGGCGAAATGTCGTCGGGTTCTGATTGACGGATCGAATATAGTCACGCTAGCAGATGCGAAAGAATATTACCCAGCGAGCCGGAAGGGGAAGCCAATGTCGGAAATCGAACGCGAAGCCATGGAGTATGATGTTGTGATTGTTGGCGCGGGCCCTGCGGGTCTGTCAGCTGCGATCCGTCTGAAACAGCTTGATGCGGACCTCGACGTTGTGGTGCTGGAAAAAGGCTCTGAAGTTGGGGCGCATATTCTGTCTGGTGCGGTTTTGGACCCGTGCGGTCTGGATGCGCTGATTCCGGACTGGAAGGACAAAGGCGCGCCGCTCAATACCCCGGTGAAAGAAGACAACTTCTTCATGCTGGGCGAAGCCGGCGAAATCCGCATCCCAAACTTCCCGATGCCACCCCTGATGAACAACCACGGCAACTACATTGTCTCCATGGGCAATGTCTGTCGCTGGATGGCGGAACAGGCCGAAGAGCTGGGCGTGGAGATCTTCCCGGGCATGGCGTGTTCTGAGCTGGTCTATGGCG
>NZ_JAGHQX010000006.1 GCF_017744095.1 Shimia sp. R10_1
CCCGTAATCCGTGCTATTGGCCAATGTGACCGCCTCCTCCAGCGAGTCAAATGTCATCACCGACAACACTGGACCAAAAATTTCGTCTTGTGCAGCCCCCATGTGAGCGCTCACATCAATTAAAACAGTTGGTTGATAAAACTGATCGCTCAAACCATCCACATTCAACGGCCCACCACCCAGCACAACCTTCGCACCGGCGGCTTGTGCGGCTTCCACATGTTTGTGAATTTGCGCATTGTGCGCTTCGGTCACAATCGCGCCGACCTGTGTGGCTTCATCCATAGGGTCGCCAAAACGCACTTTACGCGACAGCGCCACAACACGCTCCACAAAGGCCTCCGCAATATCTGTGTGCACGATCACACGGCTTGAGCCGTTACAGCACTGCCCGACATTGAAATACGTGCCAAACACCACCGCATCCGCCGCAGCCTCAAGATCCGCATCAGGAAAGATCACCTGTGCGTTTTTTCCGCCCAGCTCCAGCGCCACTTTCTTCAGCGTATCGGCGGCAACCTCACTGATCAGTTTGCCAACGCGGGTGGACCCGGTAAAGCTCACCATCGCCACCGATTTATGCGCCGCAAGCACGCTGCCCACCGGCTCACCATAGCCCAGCACGATGTTACACACACCTGCCGGCAAGCCCGCCTCCATTAACAGCTCGCCCAGCATCACCGTGGTGCTTGGCGTCATTTCTGAAGGCTTCACCACACAGGTACATCCCGCCGCCAGCGCAAAGGGCAGCTTTTGGCTCAAGATCCAGAACGGAAAATTCCAAGGCGTGATAATCGATACAACGCCAATGGGCTGCTTCAGGACCATGGCCACCATATCTTCGCCCAGTGTGTCGTGGCTGTCGCCATGCACTGTCCGCGCCAGACTCGCCGCAAAGCGCCAAAGATCGGCGGCCCCCGTGACTTCCCCGCGGGCCTGCGCAATCGGCTTGCCGCTTTCCAGCACTTCAAGTTCGATCATACGGTCCGCATTGGCCTCGATCAGATCGGCAACTTTCAACAGAACAGTTGCGCGCTCTTTGCCCGATATCCGGCTCCAGACCCCAGCGTCAAACGCACGCTCTGCCGCCAAAACCGCCGCCTCTGCCTCTGCGGCGCTGCCCTGTGCGGACCGGCTCACCACAACACCGTGGCTTGGAGAAATCCGCTCAAAGGTCGCCCCGTCGACGCTCCCCTGCCAAGCGCCGTCAATCAAGTGACACCCCTCAAAAGGCTCCGCAGCTGGCACAAAGCCAATCGACGGCCGTATCGCAAGCTCGCTCATTGATTATTTCCCCGTAAACTGCGCGTCGCGTTTGTCCATAAACGCTGCAACGCCTTCTTCTCTGTCGTCACTCGCTGCGATCGCCGCACTGCCCAGCGCATCAATCATCGCGGCACTGTCTTCGCCGCTACCTGCCAAAATCATCGCCTTGGCAATCTCCGTCGCACGCGGCGACAGCGCCATATGCGCCTGCGCCAGCGTCTGAGCCGCCAACAGGGGATCCTCCGCAATTTCAGAGACATAGCCCGCCTGCATCGCCCGCGACGCCTCTATCCGGCGACCAAAAAGCGCCATCTCTTTGACAAGGCACTCCCCCATCAGGCGCACCAAACGCTGCGTGCCGGACCACCCGGGCACGATCCCCACACGTGCCTCGGGCAGGGCCAACAGCGCCTTGGGAGACGCAATCCGAAGATCACACGCCGTGGCCAGCTCCAGTCCGCCCCCAAAGGCATGTCCGTTCAACGCCGCGATCGACGGTTTGGACAACCTTGCAATTCGGTCAAAAAGCCGATGCCCCCCGCGCACCCAATGGCGCGAGAACTCCGCCGGCGTCAGGCTGCCCCAGGCCGCAATGTCTGCCCCGCTGCAAAACGCCTTCTGCCCAGCGCCTGTCAGGATCAAGATACGCACCTCTGGGTCACCTTCGATTTCTTCAACGTGCTTTTCCAGATCCTCCAGCATCTGAACATCAAGCGCATTGTACTTCGCCTCATTCTGAAGCGTCAGCGTGGCAACCCCGCCCTCAACCTGCAGCGCAACCCCGCTCACAGCACCAGCCCCATTGGCGCTTGGCTCAGCAGCTTTTTGTCCATGACAGTCGCATTTTCAGCCACACGCACCCGGCCTTCGGTCGGCCCGACGATATCAGCCTGCGCGTCAATGCCTGGCATAATTTCCGTGGCCACCAACCCCTGATCCGTGAGCCGGATCACGCACCGTTCAGTGATATAGAGCACCTCCTGGCCGGTCTCCCGCGCCCGCGCGCCAGAGAAGGTCACATGCTCCACCTGATCCACCATCTTGGTGAATTTGCCCGGCGTTGCCACTTTCAGCGCATCTTCAGACAGGTCCATCTGCGCACCGGCTTCAAACCAGCCGGAAAAAACGATCTTCTTCGCCCGCGCCGTGATGTCCACAAACCCGCCGCAACCAGCTGTCAGGTAAGGTTTTTTACCCAGCTTGGAGACATTCACATTGCCCTGCACATCGACCTCAAGGAAGGACAAGAAAGACATGTCAAACCCGCCGCCTTGAAAATAGATAAACTGTTGGGGGCTTGGTACGAATGCATCTGCATTGGAGGCACATCCAAATGCAAATCCCGTGAGTGGTACGCCCCCAACAGCGCCTTGTTCAATGGCCCATGTCACCGCCTCTGGATGGCCCTCTTCCAGCAAAATTCGCGGCACCATTGCGCTGATGCCAAAACCCAGATTGGCGGTTTGCCCTTTGGTAAGCTCCATCGCCGCGCGCCGCGCAATCACTTTCTCCACGCCATAATCTGCCAGTGCAAAGCTGTCCCATGGGCGCATGACCTGTCCGCTAATCGCAGGATCATACGGCGTTTCGCAGGTCTGCTTCTGATCCGCGTCGATCACGACCAGATCCACCAGATGCCCCGGTACCCGCACATCATGTGGCCGCAGACTGCCGCTGGCTGTCACGCGTTGGACCTGCGCAATCACCAGCCCACCATTGTTACGCGCCGCAATCGCCTGCTCAAGCCCACCAAGATAGGCCCCCTCATGCTCATAAGTCAGGTTGCCGCGCTCATCCGCCGTCGTGGCACGCAAAATGCACACATCCGGCGCGATGTTTGGAAAATGCAGCCAAGTCTGCCCGCCAAATTCCGCACGGCTCACGATCGGGGCCGCCGCGCCTTTTTCGTTCATCGCGCAGCCTTCGCGCACAGGATCCACAAAGGTCTGCAAACCAACTTGCGTCAACACGCCGGGCCGCTTGGCCGCCGCTTCGCGGTGCATGTCAAACAGAATGCCGGAGGGCACGTTATAGGCTGCCACCCGGTCTTCGACGATCATCTTCCAGATCGCTGGCATCTCAAGGCTCGATGGCCCGGACGGATAAGAGCCTGCAATCACGCGGGACAGCAAACCATCTTGGGCAAGGTAATCCATGCCTTTCACGCCATACATGTCACCCGCCGCAATCGGATGAATAGAAGTGATGTTCTGCGGATGCCCCTCCGCTTCAAATCGCGCCCCAATCGCCTTGAGCACCAGATCCGGACAGCCCAATGACGAACTCGAAGAAACCGAAACGACCGCGCCATCTTTGATCCGCGCCGCTGCTTGGCTTGCTGAAACCAGCTTGCTCATGAAATTTCTCCGTAATCCACATCGACGGCCTGACCCAGTTTTGCCGCATCCCGCACCGCCATCGCCACAGCCAGAGATTTGACACCATCCGGCCCGTCCGCCGCCGCACGCCCAGTGCCCGCAACCGCGCTGTAGAAATCTGAGACGCCCTGTTCGTAAAGGTTGTGACGGGAGACCTCGACCGGAGCACGGCCCGCCGCCGTCACCAGTTCAACCTCGCCCACAGGCTCCTGCGTCATCACACCACTGGCAAAAATTGAGCCTTCCGTGCCATGCACCTCAAGCCCGCTGCCCGCGAAGGGGTGGGTGAAACTCTCATGGCTCATCACCATGGCACCGCTCGGCATGGTCCAGACGGACATCGCGCTGTCCTCAACCCCCTCACCCATGCCAGAGGCCGCCATCTGCGCAACCACACGCTTGGGGTCTTCGCCCAACAAAAAGCGCACCACGTCTGCATCATGCACCGTAATGTCGGGGATCACCCCCCCACCTGCTGCGGCATCGTTGATGCGCCAGCCCTGCAGATGTGGCGGCAGATGCACCGCATGAAACAGACGCACCGACAGCACCTTGCCGATCTTACCCTCAGCAATCAGCGCCCGCATGGCGCGATGGGAGCCAGAGCAACGCAGGTGGTGATTGGTTGCAAATGTGACACCAGCCTCTTCTGCCGCTTGCACCATACCCGCTGCTTCCGCGATGCGCATGGCCAATGGTTTTTCACACAACACATGTTTGCCCGCCTTGATGGCCGCCATCGCCTGGGGCAGGTGCTTTTCATTGGTGGACGACACATAAACAGCCTCACACCTGTCATCCGCCAGCGCCTCAGCAAGATCCGTGGTGACGTTGGGCACGCCATGCTCAGCCGCCCAAGCGGCGCCATGCGCGGCCGATCCACTCACCACCCAAGCAACCTCGCCACCATCCTGCGCCCGCACTGCTCCAAGCATATACTGAGACGCAATTGTGCTCGCCCCAACAAAAACCCAACGCATCAGAATATCACCTCCCTTTTCGGATCAGCGCCAACGTTTTGGAACGATCCAATACTCAAGCTGCAGCATAATTGGAACGTTCTAAATTTTGCAACGACTTTTTCGATATTTTTGTTGCCCATCCAGATTCCGGCAAAAACGACAGTGCTTTCAATAAACTGCCCGCTGTTTTAAAACGCTCAAGTCGGCAAACGGAGGCCACATGGCACAAATCAGCTTCAAACAGCTTCAGGCCTTTGTGGCAGTCGCCGATCTCGCCAGCTTCCGCCGTGCCGCTGACAAGCTCAACACAACCCAACCCAATATCTCGAGCCGCATTTCCAGCCTCGAGACACAAGTGGGCCACCGCCTGATGGCGCGGGACGCGGGCTCCGTGCGCCTGTCGCCGATGGGGGAGAAACTGCTCATCGAAGCGCGGTCTGTGCTGCGCGCCATGGATGGGTTTTTGCTCGCGGCCGAAGATGACAGCCTGTTTGACGGCACCCTGCGCATCGGTGTGACAGAGATGATTGTCCACACTTGGCTTGGCGCTTTTTTTAAGGCGCTCAAGGCACGCTTTCCAAACATTGACGTTGACCTGACGGTCGACCTCTCGATGAACCTGTCCGATGCAATTTCCGAGCAACGGCTTGATCTTGCACTGCAAAATGGCCCCTTTCTCAGAACCACCACCGGCAACACGGACCTTGGGCCCCTGCCCATGATGTGGGTTGGCGCCCCCAGCCTCAACATCGGCACCAAAGTGCTTTCGCTGCGCGATCTCGCGCAACATCCGGTCCTCACCCACGCGCGCGGAACGATCCCCTATGAGCAGATGCAAGACCACTTCGCAGCCTTTCCAGACATTTCAGTGCGCCATGTCTCTTCCTCCAACCTCGCTGCCTGCCATCAGATGACACGCGACGGACTGGGCGTGGCCTGCCTGCCAGAAGCGATGGTACGTGAGGATCTTGCCAACGGCATTCTGATGCCGCTGCGCTACCTCTGGGTGCCCGATGCGCTGCAATTCTTCGCCCGATTTGACGCCGACACCTGCCCCAGTTTCGTGCGCGCAGCAGCAGATTTGGCGCAGATCGAAGCGCAAAAACACGCAGACGCCGCCACAGGATAGATTTTCTTTATCCTATACATCCAATCTAATAATTGGATTTCATGGCTGCACTGCCTCTAACCTGCGACCAAGTTGACAGGAAAGAGGCACCCCATGCCCACAGAAGCGGCCCGCTTGGGCGTAGACATTGGCGGCACATTCACCGACGTGGTGCTGGAAATTGGCAACGCGCGGCACTCCACAAAAGTGCTCACCACCTATGCCGCACCGGAAAACGCAATTGTTGACGGCATGCATCAGGTCTGCGCCAAAGCAGGCGTCTCCCCTGCCGCGATCTCTCAGATCATCCACGGCACCACACTGGCCACAAACGCGCTGATCGAACGACGCGGTGCCAAAACCGCGCTGATCACCACCAAGGGCTTTCGCGATGTCATCGAAATGCGCACTGAAAGCCGCTTTGAACAGTATGATCTGAACCTCACGCTGCCCGAACCACTGCTGCCACGCAACCGCCGCTACGTGGTGACTGAGCGTATGGATGCCAATGGCAACCGCCTGATTCCACTGGATCTGCAAGAGATTGAAGCCCTCGCCGATGAACTGCGCGCGGCCGAATATGAAAGCATCGCCGTGGGCCTTCTGCATTCCTATGTGAATGACACACACGAGCGCCTCATCGCCGAGGTTCTGGCAGAAAAATTACCCGGCGTGATGGTCTCTCTGTCCTGTGAAGTGTCCCCGCAAATGCGCGAGTACGAACGCTTCAACACCACCATCGCCAATGCCTATATCAAGCCGCTGATCAAATCTTATCTGGGCCGCCTGAAATCCCGCCTTGCTGACGAAGGCGCAGCCTGCCCCGTATTCCTGATGCACTCAGGTGGCGGTATCATGTCCTTGGAAAGTGCTGCGGATTTCCCAGTGCGCCTTGTGGAAAGTGGCCCCGCCGGGGGCGCGATTTTTGCCGCAGACATCGCCGCCAAACATGGCCTGGACAAAGTGCTCAGCTTTGACATGGGCGGCACCACCGCCAAGATCTGCCTGATCAAGGACCAGACCCCCAAAACCGCCCGCGTGTTTGAAGTGGCGCGCACCTATCGCTTCAAAAAGGGCTCTGGCATGCCCATCTCGATCCCGGTGATCGACATGGTTGAAATTGGTGCCGGTGGCGGCTCCATCGCCCATGTGGACGCCATGAACCAGATCCGCGTTGGCCCGGAAAGCGCTGGCTCAGAGCCGGGTCCGGCCTGCTACGGGCGTGGCGGCGAAGAACCGGCGGTGACAGATGCAGATCTGATTCTTGGCAAGCTTGACCCAAAGAATTTTGCAGGCGGCTCCATCCCGCTGCATCCGGCAAACTCCGAACAGGCACTCACCGATGCCGTTGGCAAAACGCTTGATATGGACGCATTGGAAGCCGCCTTTGGCGTGGCGGAAGTGGTCGATGAAAACATGGCCAACGCCGCCCGCGTGCATGCTGTGGAAAATGGCGAAGACCTCAGCGACTACACAATGATCGCATTTGGCGGCGCGGCCCCTCTGCACGCCGCACGACTCTGTGAAAAACTTGGCGTGTCCCGCTGTCTCGTGCCCCAAGGTGCGGGCGTCGGCTCTGCCATCGGCTTCCTGCGCGCGCCCTTCAGCTTTGAGGCCAACCGCTCCGTTTTCATGCGCCTCGGCGCGTTTGATGCGGCAAAGGTCAAAGCCCTTTTTGCCGACATGTCTGATGAAGCCACGCGCTTCGTGCGGTCCTGTGATGCCGAAGCTGAGATTCTGCGCGACCATAAAATCTACATGCGCTACGCAGGTCAGGGCTGGGAAATCCCGATCACTTTGACGGCGCAACAGGCCGAAAACCCAGATGTTGCAACTTTCCAACGCCTCTTTGAGCGCGACTATGAGGCCCTCTTTGGCCGCGCTGTGGAAGGCATGGAAATGGAAATCACCGTCTGGTCGGTAAACGCCTATACCGCACAGGAGGCGGCAGCCCCTCTGGCCGACGTCACCACAAAGCAAGCCGCGCAATCAGACAACACGCGCCCCCTGTTTGATCCGGCCCTTGCGCAAACTGTCGACGCCGCCGTGATCGCGCGCGCAGATCTGCCCACAGGCCATATCGCCCAAGGCCCTGCCCTCATCACTGAGGATGAAACCACCGTCGTTGTGCCAAGCAGCCGCGAAGTTTTGACCCACACAGACGGCACTCTGGATGTGCGCCTGAAGGAGACACGCAAATGACACAGCACAGCAAAGTCGCGTATCAAGTCATGTGGAACCGCCTGATCTCCGTGGTGGAAGAACAGGCACAAGCCCTTGTCCGCACAGCTTTTTCCACCTCTGTGCGCGAGGCAGGCGATCTCTCCGCCGGGGTCTACAATGCGTCCGGCGAGATGCTCGCACAGGCCGTCACCGGCACGCCGGGCCACGTGAACGCCATGGCCGATGCCGTGGGGCATTTCATCCGCCGCATCGGGCCAGACAACATGTTTGAGAGCGATGTCTACCTCACCAATGATCCGTGGGAGGGCACTGGCCACAAACACGACATCACGGTTGTGACCCCCTCTTTCTATGGCGGTAAACTGATTGGCTTTTTTGCCTGTACGGCCCATGTCACCGACATTGGCGGGCGCGGCTTTGGCGCCGATGCCAATGACGTACACGAAGAGGGCCTCTACATCCCGATCATGAAATTCGCCCACAAGGGCGATGTGGATCGCAGCCTCCTCAGCATCATTCGCGGCAACGTGCGCGAACCTGATCAGCTGGTGGGCGACATTTACGCGCTCGCCAATTCCAATGACATTGGCCACCAGCGTCTGATCGACATGGTCAAAGAATTCGCGCTTTCTGATCTCACCGGAATCTCGGATTTCATCCTGACCAACTCGCGCGCTGCCACACTGGCACGCATCAATGCGCTGACACCCGGCACGGCCTCGGGCCACATGCGCATTGATGGCTATGACAAGCCCATCGACCTGCATGTCACCCTGACCATCGAAAAAGACCGCATCCTCAGCGATTGGGACGGCACCTCGGGGCTCGACAAAAAAGGCATCAACGTGCCGCTGGTCTACACCAAGGCTTACGCCTGCTACGCGCTCAAATGCGCCATCGCGCCAGAGATCCCCAACAACGCGGCCTCCCTCGCCCCGTTTGAAATCACCGCGCCGGACAACAGCATCGTCAATGCAAAGTTCCCCGCCCCCGTCGCGCTGCGCCACGTGATTGGCCACATGGTGCCAGACACGGTCTACAACGCGCTGGATCAGCTTTTGCCCAATATGGTGCCTGCCGAAGGCGCCGGATGCCTGTGCAACTTCCAGCTTTCGCTGCGCCCCCGCACCGATGCGCCTGCGCCCAAAGATGCAACCCGCGCAGAAGTGCTGACCTTTAACTCCGGTGGCTCTGGCGCGCGCCCCACACTGGACGGCATGAGCACCACCGCGTTCCCCTCTGGCGTGATGACCATGCCGGTTGAAGCGACAGAACAGGTCGGCCCGGTGATCATCTGGCGCAAAGAGCTGCGCCCGGACAGCGGCGGCGCGGGCGAATTCCGCGGTGGCTTGGGCCAATATATGGATGTTGGCGCCCGCGAAGGGCACGAGTTTGACATCTCCCTCATGCTGGATCGTGTGAACCACCCGGCACAGGGCCGCCGCGACGGCGAACCCGGTGGCGCAACCCGCATCACACGCGGCGATGGCTCCGCCATGCCGGGCAAAGGCAAACACTTCGTTTCACACGGAGAAGTTGTCCAAATGGCCTTCCCTGGCGGCGCGGGCTACGGTAACCCTCAGGCGCGTGACAAGGAGAGCATCAAGCGCGACCTGGCCCTAGGCTACATCACTCCAGAGCACGCAGCACAGCACTACAACATCTCGGCCGATGAAATTGCCGAGGCCCTCGCGCGGGCAAATCTGGGGGACACGCTTTAATGGCAGCACAGACTTGGGCAACCAAACCAACCAAAACATCTTATGATGTGGTAATCATCGGCGGGGCCATCATGGGCTCTGCCACCGCATGGTTTCTTTCCGACAACCCTGATTTCACGGGGTCTGTTTTGGTGGTTGAGAAAGACCCATCTTACGAATTCAGCTCCACCGCTCACACAAACTCTTGCATCCGGCAGCAGTTTTCCAACACGGTCAACGTGCAGATTTCGCAGTTTGCAGCGGATTTTGTCAAAAATCTGCGCAGCCACATGGGTGGCGATGCACGTGTTCCTGAGCTTGATATCCAAAGCTACGGCTACCTCTATCTGGCTGACAATGACGGCTTTGCGCAAACCCTACGTGAAAACCAGAAAATTCAGCGCGCTGCCGGAGCTGACACAGAACTGCTGACCGCAGAAGAGATCGCAGCCCGCTACCCGTTTTATAACGTGGATGACATCGTTTTAGGTTCCATCAACACCAAGGACGAAGGCTATTGGGATGGCGGCGCCGTGTTTGATTGGTTCCGCCGCTCCGCTCGCGAACGGGGTGTGGAATACGTGCAAGGCGAAGTGGTCGCCATGGCACGCGAAGCGGGCAAAATCACCTCTGTCACGCTGGCCTCCGGGGATGTGGTCGCTTGTGGTCAGGTCGTGAATGCCTCCGGCCCGCGCGCCGCGCGCACCGCCGAAATGGCTGGCATCCAGATCCCTGTTGAGCCCCGCAAACGCTTCACCTGGATTTTCTCCGCTGAACAGCCCCTGCCAATGGAGCTGCCGCTCACCATCGATCCCTCCGGTGTCCACTTCCGACAGGATGGCCCAGAGACCTATTTGGCAGGCGCCGCCCCTGATCCAGATCCAGCCGTGGCTTTTGATGACTTCCACATGGATCACAATCGCTGGCAGGATCACGTCTGGCCGATCATCGCGACCCGCATTCCTCAGTTTGAGGCCATCAAAGTGGTCACCGAATGGGCTGGCCACTATGCGTTTAACACCTTGGATCAAAACGCCATTCTGGGCCCCCACCCGGAGGTCGGGAACTTCCTCTTCCAAAACGGCTTCTCCGGGCATGGGCTGCAGCAAAGCCCTGCAATGGGCCGCGCCATGGCCGAATGGATCACCTACGGCGCCTATCGCGCACTGGACATGTCCCCGTTTGCGTTCGAACGTGTGTTGACCAACACACCAATCGTCGAAAAGGCCGTGATCTGATGGTAGCCCCGAACCCTTTCCTCACAGCAATCCGCGCAGGCCAAGCGCAAATTGGCATCTGGCTCAGCATGGCCACAGCGCAATCCACAGAGATTGTGAGCCATTCCGGCTTTGACTGGGCGCTGATTGACATGGAGCATTCCCCCAATGATCTCTCTTCTGTGAAAGATCAGCTGCGCGTGCTTGAAAGCGCCGCAACCACCGCGCTTGTGCGTCCAGATTGGAACGACCCGGTCAAGGTCAAACGCCTGCTGGATATGGGCGCGCCGGGCCTGCTCTTTCCAATGGTGAACAGTGCAGAGGAAGCCGCCGCAGCGGTTGCCGCAACGCGTTTTGCGCCACGCGGCATTCGTGGCGTCGGCAGCACCACCCGCGCCACCGCCTACGGACGCGACAAAAGCTACTTTGCCGAAGTTGAAAAACAGACCGCCGCCTTAGTGCAAGTGGAAACCCTGCAGGCACTCGACAATATTGATGAGATCGCCGCGGTTGGTGGCGTTGATGGCGTGTTCTTCGGACCAGCCGACATCGCGGCGGAAATGGGCCATCTTGGTCAGGCCATGCATGATGATGTCTGGGCCAAAATTCTGCCGCTTGCGATGCGGCTCATCAGCAAACGCATTCCCGTTGGTACGGTGGTTTCTGACGTCACATTTGCACGCAGACTGCTCAGCGCGGGTTTCACCTTTGTCGCTTGCGGCTCGGATACGGGCCTTCTCGCCCAAGCAGCAGACCAACGTCTCGCTGACCTAAAAGCTCAAACTACAGGAACTTAAACATGAAAAAGCTCGTCCTCACCGGTGCCGCTGGCCGCCTTGGATCCTATCTGCGTGAGCCGCTTTCCAAAATGGCGGACGAGCTTGTCTCCACCGATATTGTCGATGACATTGGCAAACTCTACCCCGGCGAACGCTATGTTCAGGCCGACCTCGCCTCTCTAGATCAGATCAGTGACGTTCTGGAAGGTGCCGATATGGTTGTGCATTTTGGTGCAATCGTCGACGAAGCCCCGTTCGAAGAAATCCTCGGCCCCAACATCATTGGGGCCTACAACGTCTGGGAGGCCGCCCACCGGCATGGCGTGCGTCGCGTTGTCTACGCAAGTTCCGTGCACGCGGTTGGCATGTATCCGTCCTCTGATTGCATTGGGGTGGACGTGCCCCACCGCCCCGACACATTCTACGGCCTCGCCAAATGTTTCGCCGAAGATCTCGGGCGCATGTATTGGGAAAAGCGCGGGCTGGAAAGCGTCCATATGCGGATTTTCTCCTGCGCCAAAGTGGTCAGCCCCCGCTCGCTGTCCACATGGCTCAGCTATGATGATCTGATCCGCCTTGTGACCCGCGCCATCGACACACCCACCACCGGCTTCTCCATTGTCTATGGCATCTCAAACAACGACCGCATGCCCGTCAACAACGCTGGTGCCTCCCATCTCGGCTATCGCCCACAGGACAATGCCGAACAATTCGCGCCTGAAATCCTCGCCGCCGCGCCTCCAGCTGATCCGCATGATCCCGCACAAGTGTGCATCGGCGGCCCCTTCGCGGCTGTTGATCTGGGGGAAAGCGGTCTGGCGAATATGACCATAGTCGACGATCGCAAGACACTGTAAAGCGATCAAAAAAGGGCGCCACAAGCGCCCTTTTCTCCGTCACACCCAGCGCGGGCTTACGCCGCGCGCGTGCTCGCAAATATTTCTATTGGCGTGTCGTCTTCTGTGGCGCGGGTTTCGAACTTCTTGACGATCTCAGACACCTGCGATGTGTCACGACGCATATTGTCCACAACGGCAACCACCTCTTCTACCAAGGCCGCATTCTGCTGTGTGGCCTCATCCAACAGGCCAAGCCCGTTTGCAATCTCAGACAACCCATCTGATTGCACACTGGTGGACTGAGCAACCTCAGTGCTGAGCGCAGATACATTTTCCACGTCCTGAACAATGTCTTCCAGCACACTGCCAGCCTGATCAACCAGCGTGACACCCGTTTCCACCAGCTCAGAAGACGTCTTGATCAGTTCACTGATTTCCTTGGCGGCATCCCCAGCTTTCTGTGCCAGACCGCGCACTTCAGATGCCACAACAGCAAAGCCACGCCCCGCCTCTCCGGCCCGTGCAGCCTCAACGCCCGCATTCAGCGCCAACAAATTGGTTTGAAACGCGATGTCATCAATCACACCAGTGATCTGGGAGATCTGTGCGGAGCTCTGCGCAATCTCGCGCATTTTTCCAACGGTTTCCCCCATGACACTGCGGCCTGTCTGGGCCTGCGCATGGGTCTGACGCATCATGGCATCTGTCTTTTGCGTCGCCTCAGAGGACGACTGCAACTGTGTGCTAATGTCAGAAATAGACGCCGCCGTACGCTCAAGCGTGGCCGCCTGTGTTTCTGTACGACGTGCCAGATCTCCCGCGCTTTCATTCATTTCTGAAGCTGTCAGATTCAGATCGTCGGTGGCATATTTGATTGTCTTCACCACCGAACGCAATCCGCGCTGCAATTCATTGAACGCAAACCGAAGCGGCTCAAATTCCTGCGGAAAATCACTGACCTGAGGTGCCGGAATATCCTCGGACAGATCTTTGGCCGCAACCCGCTTCATACCGCGCTCAAGATACTCAAACGCAACCGCCTGTTTGGTTTTCCGGGCATGGGTGAAGGCCGTCGCAGCGGCGGCCAGATCCAGTTGAAGCAACCGCGAAAGCAGCGCCGCCTCTTGTGCGAGCCGCGCCTTGCCGCGTGCAAAAATCACCAGCCCAGATTGCGCAACCAGTTCCGCCTGCAGCAGCGCCGCCGCAGCAGCATGCCCCGCCATAAAGGCTTCAATACGCCAACCCATCTCGAGAAAGTGCACGTCGTTCAAACGTCGGATAGATGCAGGATACTGCCCCTCCAGACCTGATTTCAAAAGCCGCGCCCAATGGTCTTTCATTGCCGCTTTCGCACCCGCAAAGACAGCCAGATCCACGTCCGGCGGAATGTCGGAGTAAAATGCATCTATGGCGGCATCCAAAGCAGGCGCAACCTTGATGGCAATCTTGCGCAACAAAGCCAGATCATCCTTATCCAAACGCATTTCTGTTGTGAATTCTTCCAACGCGTTGGCCATATCGGCGAGCCCCTTCTTCCCGGACGCTTAAGTCTTTCGCATCTCTTAAGGGGGAGTTGGTTAACGGAAGCCTTAACCAAATCGAAAACACGTCAAAAACCTGTGGAAAACTCGCATGGATTGACCACGCAAAAAAAACACCGCCTGCGAAAGACGCAAGCGGTGTCAAACTCTTCGGTGTCTGTCGACAGGAAACGCTTAGGCGATGCTCTCGATACGCGCGCCAGCAAACTGCGCCACCATTGCGGCGGCAGTCGCGTCATCCACGAGGCACAGCGCGGTGGACAGGCCATCTGCCACAGCGGCAGAAGGAGCAGACGCGGCTGCCAGAGACAGCGCGCCTTCTTGGCCGTCTGGACGGAAGATATGCGCGTCGTTGCCAGACAGCACAGTTGCCATCGGCGCAGAGGTTGCCAGCGCACGATCGGTCAGCTTCACACGTGCCACGATCTCACCGGCTGGGGTGCTGACACCTGCGGTCCATTGTGCGCCATCCGCGCGGTGGCCAAGTGCGGCCACTTCGCCCATGTCCAGAAGAACGTCTTTGAGGCCAGCATCTTTGAGGATCGCGGCGATACGATCGGTCACATAACCCTGCGCAACACCGTTCAGCGTCAGCGCCATGCCTTCTGCGCCAAAGCGCACTTCATTGGCATTAAAAGCAACCTTGTCCCAGCCAACGCGTGCTTTCGCATCAGTCACGTCGCCCTGACCACCTTTGGCCAGCCACAGCGGCTGAACGGTTGGGTCAAATGCGCCGCCGCTGGCTTTGTTCAGCGCGTCGCTCAGTTCCAGAACCTCGATCAGCTCTGCAGAAGGCGCAGCCAGAACACCGTCACGGTTCAGGCGTGTCAGTTCGCTGTCGCGGTACAGCGAGAAAATGCCTTCCAGACGGTCCAGCTCTGCAGTCACATCTGCAATGATCGGCGCCGCATCTGCGTCGCTCAGGCCAACCAGCGACATCTGTGCTGGTGCGCCCAGCGCAACACCTTGCCATTTGGCAGTTTCGGTTACGGTAGCAGCGTGGCTCAGGCCAGCGGGCAGCGCCGCAGAGGCGGCGGCGATGGTCAGAAATCGGCGGCGATGCATCCGGGTCATGAAAAAGCTCTCCAGAATCGAGTCAAAATCGTGGTGCGCCATGCGCATTTGGCGGGGACATATCATTCAATTGACGGACTGCCCACCCCACTCACACGCAAATTCGCGGGAAATCGGCCTTCTTGGCCAAGCTATGCGATAAACGAGAGAGCTAAAGCAATCGTATAGATCCACAACACACACCAATTCACATGCGACGAGACTGGAAACTTTCCAGCGCGCCCTCGAAATCGAGGGAAACATCCTGCAGTTCAACGCGCCATTGCAAAATGGTTAACGCGAAAATCCACTGTCGCGATACCGCCGCAATACCGACGCGTTACAGACGTTCCATTTTGACAAGTGTTAACGCTCATCCTCGACGCGCTGACCATCCGCGTCAAAGAAATGACAGGCCGCCTCCGGGAAGCGCAGCCCCACCTGATCACCAACCCCGTGAGGCACGTCGCCGCCGGTGACACGCACCACCAGTTTGTCCTCCTGCCCCACGTCCAAAATCAAAAAAGTATCCGCGCCAAGGTACTCAACAACCTCAATTGTGCCATCGCATTGCCCCGCGCCAGTGGCGCAGACTTCGATATGTTCAGGGCGCACGCCAATCTTGGCCGCGTCACCGGTTTTACCAAATGGCCCAGCGCCGCCAATCGCCAGTTGATACTCTGGATCACCCGCTGCTGCCTGACAGTCCAGAATGTTCATCTTGGGGCTTCCGATGAACTGCGCAACAAACAAATTCCCTGGCTTTTCATAGAGTTCGCGCGGCGTCCCGACCTGCGCAATATGGCCAAATTCCAGCACAACAATACGATCCGCCAGCGTCATGGCTTCGACCTGATCGTGGGTCACATAGATCATCGTGCGCTTCAGGCTCTGATGCAGCTTGGCAATCTCGTAACGCATTTCCACGCGCAGTGCGGCATCCAGATTGGAAAGAGGTTCATCAAACAGAAACGCCGTTGGATCCCGCACGATAGAGCGCCCAATGGCCACCCGCTGCCGCTGTCCACCGGACAGATCCTTGGGTCGGCGCTCCAGATAGTCCGTCAGTTTCAGGATCTCTGCCGCCTGCCCCACCTGACGTGCGATTTCATCCTTGCTAACGCCCGCTACTTTCAGGGAAAATCCCATGTTCTCCGCCACCGTCAAATGCGGATAAAGCGCATAGGATTGAAACACCATCGTCAACCCGCGCTTGCTTGGCGGATGATCCGTCACATCATTCCCGTCGATCTCAAGCGCACCGCGACTGATGTCTTCAAGACCACCAATCATGCGCAGTAACGTTGACTTACCGCAGCCGGAGGGGCCGACAAAAACCACGAATTCCCCGTCCTGAATGTCTAAGTCGATCCCTTTGATGACCTGAATGTCACCAAACCACTTTTCGACCGCCTTTAGAGTGATACTGCCCATCAGACCCTCCCTGCCCATGCCAGCCAAACCGCTGCTGTCCACGTGAACGAGCCACCACCTGCAGCGTCTCCGCTAAAGGGATCAAAATACTCGGCAAACCCATGCTCTGCGATCAGCGCCGCTGTTTTCTTGGCCAAGGTTTCCGCCTCTACCACATGCCCCATATCCTTCAGCCCCATGCCGATCAGCATGTTCACGATGGCCCAGGTTGGGCCACGCCAATACCGCCGCGCATCAAAGGTTTCCGCATCGGGATCATTGCTTGGCACCGGATAGGGCACCTGCGCCAAAATCTCTCGCAACCGCGCCAGCATCGCCGGGTTTTCAACTCCCGCAAACCAGCAAAGATAGGAGGCATTTGAAATGCAACCAGCCCACTCACCACTGTGGACATCCCGACTGTCAAATCCGCCAAGGTCAGCGTTCCACAAAGTTGCAACACCCGCTTCCAACCGCTTGATATCAGACGCAATCTGCGACACGTCCTGACCAAGCGCTTGGCCCAGCGCGTGCAAATCTCTTGCCGCACGTAGAGTGGTAAATGTCATCGTCGGATCCGCCACCCGAAACGGGCTTTCCGCCAGCATCGCCGCCTGATCCCACTTCAATCGCCGCCCCAACTGCACCAGCTTGATATAGCGGTCATAGTCAAATTTGGTTGGGCGATCCTCGCTATTCACATGTGTCGTATCACGCCGCGTGTAATGCCCAACGTCAGAGGCATCCATGCGCGCCATGGTATTGTCCCAGTCAGGCGCATTGTCTCGACCCGTCTCCCACGGGTGGGTTGTGCAAACTGCGCCCATATGCAAGCGCCAGCGCATGATCCAATTGTGCCAGGCGAGCATTTTTGGATAAAGCGCCGCCATGCGCGCCTGTCCCATTTCGCGATCCTGCTCCCAAACCAGCCGCGCCATCGTCGCAGCAATCGGTGGCTGAATGATCCCGGATGACGGGATTGGCCCATTGCAACCCCACACATCCGGCCCCGGAAAATAGCCCGGATCGTTTTTGTGAAACAGAATATGGGGCACCATGCCATCGGCCCATTGCCCTTGAAACAACGTCTCAAGCTCTACCCACGCACGTTCCACATCAAACTGCGCAAATCCCAGCGCTGCAATCGCGCTGTCCCAGTTCCACTGGTATGGATAAAGCCCATCCGTTGGCACAGTGTACCCACCTCGGTCATTGGTGATCAGGATCTGTTGCGCTTGATCCATAAGAGAAATTTCGGAAGTCATCGTCTTATCCTTTGACAGACCCAGCCGTCAGGCCTTTGGTCATGAAGCGTTCAAGTCCCAAGAAAAGCACCATGATCGGCACCGTGGCGATCACCGCCCCCGCCATCAGGTGTTGTCTGGGAATTTCAGAAGAGTTGAGCATCGCCACCCCACGGGTGAGCGTGAATTTGGAGGGGTCATCTAGCAACATGAAGGCGAGCAGGAACTCGTTCCAGGCGATCATGAAGACATAAAGCGAGACCGACGCGAGCGCTGGCAAGCTGAGCGGCAACGTGATCTTCCAGATCACCGCAAGGCGCGACAGCCCATCCATCAGACCGGCTTCCTCAACCTCGGTTGGCAATCCACGGAAGTAGCCCTGCAACATATAAAGCGCGACCGGGATCGTCGTGACCGGATAAATCATCACAATGCCAAGGATCGAATTGCGCAGCCCCGTCATCGAAAAGGCGATGTAAATCGGCAGCGCGAGAACGATCATCGGCACCATGTAGATCAGCAGGATCGATCGCGAGAACGCTTTCTGCCCTTTGAACCGGAACCGCGCAACCGCGTAGGCCCCGGGCACGCTGAACGCCAAGGTAATCGCCACCGTCAGCACAGACACATAAAACGACGTCCAGAGATAGGTGCCAAAGTTGAAATCACGAAACAGCTCAACATAGCTGCGGAACAGCTCAGCCCCCTTGCTTATTTCAACAGAGAAATCGAGCGGATTTTGCAGCAAGGCCTGTTGCGATTTCAGGCTGGTCATCACCATCACATAGAATGGGATCAGCACAATCGCCGTGAAGAAAATGTAGCCAAAACCCGTCAGAAACCGGATCACCGCAGCCTCATACTCATGCCGTGTCAGGGTGCCAAACGGCGTGTCCTGTAAGATCGCGGCCATGGCCAAATGCATGCCTCCGCCCAGCGCGATCATGGCCACCAAAACTGCCGAGGAAGAAACGCCCTCGCCGGTCACGACCGGTCCAACAGGTGACGCCATCGCAAGCGCCATCACCCCGCTGATCGTAAGCCGAGCGAGCGCATGGCGCGGCGCAAAACGCACATAAATCAGCCCAGCGACAGCGCCCCATAGCAGACAGAGCAACAGCTGCGGGCGGAACGCCGCCCCGGTGGCAAACGACATCGCCACCGCAACTGTTGTTGCCATAACAATCAGCCAAAGCGCGCCAAGCACGGGGCCAGTGATAAAGCCTTTGCGCATTTAGAGGCCCTCCTCGCGGCTGATGAACTTGAAGAAGAAGAAGGAAAAGCACAGCAAACAGAGCAGGATCACCACCGCCACCGCCGCACCCGCGCCAATGTTGGAAATCGCAAACGCCTGTTCATAGACGTTCACCGTCAAGGTCCGCGTGCCCGCGTTGCCACCCGTCAGCAGGAAGATGTCGTCGAACTTGTTGAACGTCCAAATGAAGCGCAGCAGGAACAACACCGACAGGATGCCCAAAAGCTGTGGCAGGCTCAGCAGCCAGAACTTCTGGAAGGGCGACGCGCCATCCATATCCGCCGCCTCATACATTGAGGAGTCGATGCTCTGCATGCGTGCCAAAATGAAGAGGAAGGACAGAGGAAAGTACCGCCAGATCTCAAACACCGTCACCATGATCAGTGCCAGAGGGCGATCCCCAAAGAAGTTGATTGCACTCTCTGTGACGCCCATCTGAATGAGCAACGCATTCGCCGAGCCTGAGAAAGGATCAAACAGCGTGACCCATGTGAAGGCCACCGCAATCACTGGCGCCACATAGGGGAAGAGGTATAGCCCTCTTACCAACCCCTGTCCTGTAAAGCTTTTGTTCAAAAGCAGCGCCCCAAACAGCCCCATGACAAGCGCGCCAATGGTGCCAAAGACGGTGTAAAACATCGTCACACCAAAAACGGTCCAGAACTCACCGCCGTCAAACAGGCGTTTGTAGTTCTCCATCGACAGCGCCGGGCTGGTCAGCACGCTTTTACCTGCGCCGGTCATCGTGGGTTCACTGTCTTCAACCGCCGCTTCCAGCGTATCTTCGTCCAGATTGGCGGTGATAGGCAAACGCAGCCGCTCCCGCTCCCCACCTTCCATATCGCCAAAATCACAGAACAGGTCACGCCCCGTAAGCGTGCACACCTCTGGAAGATCCCCAATGATCTCAACACCTTCAGGCACGTGGTCGCGCAGGGTTACACCCTGAATGGTTTCCTCTTGAGACGAGTTGCGCACGCGGTACTCCACGCGCATCTCGTCGCCACTGCCACGCAAGCTTTCGCGCACAATTGGCGCAGGTGGGCGCAGATCAGACAGCGCAAAGGGTTTGAAACTGATCCAAATGACAGCCAGCAGGGGCAGCACCACGACCAAAGCCACACTGATCAGCGTCGGGGCCAGTAAGCCCCAAGCCAGCCGTGCCTCGCGTTTGGCCAATGCGCCCGTGCCCGTTGGCGGAAGTGCCGTAGACATGGGGAACCTCTAATGAAAAGAGCGCAAACGGCCTGCCCGCAGATGCGCAGGCCGCTGCAAAATGTCTGTGGTTATTGAACCTTAGACAGTTCGTCGTTCATCGCAGCCACCGCAGCAGCCGCGTCGATTTCGTCATCGACATACTGGCGCACAATGCGGTTGATTGCCTGACTATTGATGATCTTGGACGCCAGCGACAGCTGACCTTCCGCGACACCCCAACGCTGCGCCACATCAAGACCGCCAACGATTTCGTCGATCATCGCCTGATCATAGAGCTCACCCAGCGGTGCCTTCCGATCCACACCAACCGGCAGCTTGGACCATGCTTCGCTGAAAGCTGTTGGGTTGTCCGCCGTACCGCGACGCACCGGGAACTTGCCTTCTGGCGCAATCGACAGTGTCTGCGTATAGCCGTCATCCATTGCAAACTTCACAAAATCCATCGCCGCATCGGTGTCTGCATCCGACGTAATACCGAAATAGCGCACATCACCCCAAGCGGCTCCATCAGGGTTGGATGGGCCAGAGAAGTTGGTCACAATTCCAGTCATCCCCGCCAGTTTGTTGGAAGTTGGATCGTCGGTGATGGTGGGTGGCGCGCTGTCACGCAGACCGGCCAGCTCATCCAGAATGAAGGGCGACCAGATGATCATCGCAGCCTTGCCCGCGAAGTAGAGTTCGCGAGACTGCTTCCAATACAGTTCCCCCGGAGGCGACGCTTTGGAAATCGCTTTGTAGAAGTCCAGAACTTCCGTGGTCTTGGCTTCATCCAGCGGCTGGAATCCATCCGCACCCACCGGGCTTACACCATTGGCCAGAAACACATGCTCCAGAACCTGGCTCATGAAGTTTTCATCCACCTTGGTTGCGGCCACAAAGCCATACATCTCTGGTGGATTGTGCAGCTTCTCCAATGCCGCCAAAACAGTCGCATAGCTGCTTGGCGCAGCGAGGCCCGCCGCATCAAACAGGTCCTTGCGATAGACCACCATCTGGGTCCAGCCGTCCACCGGAACCGAGGCGGTTTCGCCGTTGAAATCTGCCATGGCCACTGCACCCGGTGCAAAGGTGCCCACGCCCAGATCTTCGACAACTTCGGAGGCGGCTTCTGTGTCCAGAATGCCCGCTTCTGCCCAAGGCAGCGCGTATTGCAGCGTGTGATAAATCACATCCGGCAAATCGCCCGCGGCAAAGGCTGCGGTCGCGCGCGTGCCGAGATCGCTTTCGCTCACTGGGATCACCTCAACCGTGGTTCCAGTCGCGGATTTGAATTGCTCGGCCATATCCTGCTGTTTCGCAAGCCGCTCGGGTTGCTCCTCGGTGGTCCAGAAACGGATCGTATCCGCTTGCACAGACATTGCCGTCAAAGCCAGCGCCAGTGACGTGCTCATCAGCAGCTTTGCATTAAAGTGACGTGACATGATTGTCCTCCCGTATCGTTGATCACGTATTTTTGGTCTTTGTATTTTCGATTTTTTCAGCGAGCTGTGCCGACGTCAGCGCGGGTGGCCCGTCAGACTGTCGCTCTACTAGAATGGCATCAGAAACCTCGCGCAGCGCTTCAGGCGCCTCGCCCCGGATCTGTCGGATCAACAACTCCGCCAATCGCGCCCCAGCGCGGCGTGTGTCCACCTGATACGTGGTCAGTCCGGGGCGAACATATTCCGCCTCCGGCACCCCGTCGTATCCGATGACCGACACATCCTTGCCGACAAGAAGCCCCAGATCGTTCAGAGCGTCATAGCCACCCAATGCGGCCATGTCGGTGGCAAAGACCACTCCGGTTGGCGGGTGCTCAAGCTGCATCAGGGCACGCACCTCTCGCGCCCCTTCCTCACGTGTCCGCGCCCCTTCGCGCAGCAAACTCGCATCATAAGGCAGCCCACTGGCCACAAGGCCGGCCTTAAACCCTTCGCGGCGCAGATGTGTGTAGTTAAAATTTGCCGTACTGCCGACATAGCCAATCCGCTCATGGCCCAAACCAGCCAGCCGGGTCACAGCACTGCACATCGCCGCTTCACCAAGAATATCATACCAAGAGCCTTTTTGCTTGGCTGTTGGCACGCCGTGCTCCGTGCGCCCAAACAACACATGTGGCACCCCGCGGGCGCGCAGCAGCGCAACCCGCGCATCCCGCACCTCGGTTCTGGGCAAGATAAAGCCATCCGCTTTGCGCTCATCAATCAAACGGCCCAGAACGTCCCGCATGTCAGCATCAGACGTCGCGGTCGATACAGTCAGGGTCCAACCGAAACCGCTCGCGGTTTCGCACGCTCCCATCAGAAACTCCTGCAAAAACGGATTGTGCCGATCTGGCTCATCCATTTGGAGCACAAGCGCCAGGGCCCGGACGCGCCCCGTGCGGATCGCCTGCGCGTGGCTCAGCGGCTGATAGCCAAGCTTCTGGGCTGTGCTCGCCACACGTTTGCGGGTGCTTTCAGAGATGTCAGCATACCCATTCATGGCGCGCGACACGGTGCTCTTGGACATGCCCAGATGCGCCGCCAGATCATTGATCGTCACCCGCCGCGCGGTGCGCACTTCTTGTGCTGGTGAGGCCGTTTCTGATGGGTTTCGAATCGCTGACATGCTTTAACTATTTTTTCCGAAACCGGTTTCGGCAAGAAGTATCGCGGCATCACTTTGTGCACGACGCATAAGATTTGGACGCAAACACCTGCCGACATCCTGTTTTACAGGCACTGTTTAAACGCTGGAGGCAGGCAAGATCGCGTTGCCGTTAAGCCAAAGCGCTTGCCTTCAGATCTTTCGGGCGTAGCGTATCCCGAAACACATTTCGCGCGATCGGACACACAACATGCCAACCAAAAATCATCCATTCAGATCAATCGCATGTGTCGGCGAAGTGATGATCGAACTGGCTATGGAGGGGGCAAACCACGCGCATGTGGGGGTTGCAGGAGACACGTTCAACACAGCCTACTACCTGCGCACCCTGCTGTCAGAAACTGAGACGAAAATCTCCTATGTCACAGCACTTGGGGACGATGCCTTCTCTGACCGCATTCGCGCAACAATCACATCACATGGCATCAAGACGGACTGCATCGAAATACGCGCTGGCCAGATGCCAGGGCTGTACGCCATCCAAACCGACCTCGCAGGCGAGCGCAGCTTCAGCTACTGGCGATCTGCCTCAGCGGCACGCACGCTTTTTGCCGAGCCGTGCCACGTGCCGCTCTCAACGCTCCGGAATTTCGACATGATATTCTTGAGCGGGATCAGCATGGCGATCCTGCCACCAGACACCCGCACGCACATCCTAAACTGGATCGACACGTACCGCGCAAATGGCGGGGTTGTGGCCTATGACAGCAATCATCGTGCACGCCTCTGGGAAAGCGCAGCTGCGGCACGGCACGTCAACGCGGAAATGTGGAAACGCACAGACATCGCCCTGCCGTCATTGGACGATGAAATGGAGCTGTTTGAGGATGTCACTGAAGACGCGGTAGTCAAACGCATACGTGGCTACGGCGTGACATCTGGCGCCCTCAAACGTGGGGCGCAGGGGCCTTGTGACATTCTCAGCGGAGCGCCATGCGCGCAGTCCGCACCGGCGGTGACAATGATTGATAGCACCGCGGCAGGGGATAGTTTCAACGCCGGATATCTTGCCGCGATCTGCAAAGGTGAAACCCATCAGGACGCGATGGAACTTGGCCACAAAATCGCCGCGCACGTGGTCACGCAACCCGGCGCCATAGTCGATATAGCGCCCAAAATAGCCTAGACAGATGGCCCATTTGGGCACATGAAAGGGGCCCGAAACAGGCCCCTTCCGTACTTAAATCAGCGATCAAAACTTAGCGGTCAGGAAGACGCTCGCGTTGCGACCTGCGCCCTCAATCTGGCCAAGTGATTGATAGGACTTATCAAACAAGTTGCCCAGCTCCACAGACATGCTGACATTGTCCGTCAGATCAACGGTTCCGCGCAGGTTAAGCGTTGCCCAGCCCGCGGTTTCATTTGCAACAGCCCCGCTGGAGTTGCGCTGTGTTGCAGATGTTTCACCGCGCACAAAGGCATCCCAGGTGCCGCCAACACTGGACAGGTTCCAATCGCCCCGCACACCCAGATCACCAGCCCAGTTTGGCGTACCGGAGTCTTTGGTGGAATAGCCATTGGCAAATGTGAACTCCCGCGACACATACGCCAGGTTTGCATAGGGGCGGATGCCATTTGCCCAACCCGGGTCAAACTCTGCTGCGAGTTCAAAACCATAGCTGCGTGCTTTGTTGACGTTCTGATAAACCGAGGTCCGAGGCGCGACATTGATCGAGGTGATGTAGTCGTTGGAGTCGGTATAGAAAAGTGCCGCATCCAACACGAGATTACCGCGATCAATACGGGCCCCAATTTCATAGTTGGTGGCTGTTTCTGGTTTCAGGTCAGGGTTACCAATAACTGTGCCACCAGCGCCAACTGAAGTCAGGAACAACTGGCTCAGTGAGGGGTATGTGTAACCCTGAGAGATGTTCGCACGCACAACAGTGCTGTCTGAGAGTTCATGAACAAGCCCGATAGAACCAAGCAGACGATCATCAGAGTTGGAGCGTTGCCCCTGATCGACCCCATTGACCAAATACTGGTCCAATGTGCTGTCCACGTTGTAGTAGCGCAAACCAAACGTACCGGTGGTCGCATCAGAGAATGACACTTCATGCTGAGCAAACAACGAATATGTCTCAATAGTTGCGTCAGAATAGCGCGTGGTGGTGGTTGGAGGGCCAAAAGTGGACGTCGATGACTTATCCGAAATCATCGAATCGTTTTCATACTCCAACCCAACAACGGTCCGGTGGCCTTCTGCAAATTCCAGATTTGCAGTTGCTCTGAACCCTGACGTCTTCTGCTCGTCATCAGATGTGGACACACTGCCGACACCCGGCGCAACAGTGAGCTGACTCCGGAACAAACGATCGATGGTCTGCGTGTAGGCATCCACCTTCAGCATCGACATCCAAGGCGTTAGGTTCTCACCTTCATAAAAGGCGCTATATTTGCGCAGATCACGCTCCGGCAAATCAATCGCAAACGCGGGGGTTCCGGTATAAACATCCGCCGCCAGATCAAAATCCTGCGCCCGCACGCCAACATAGTGATTTCCGAAACGATAGCCCGCGAAGGCATTGATTTCGCGATCTTCGCCACCTGATGGAACCAACGGACCATTCGGGGTCACACGGTCATTCAGATCCGACTTTGACAGGCCGACACGATAGTCAAAGTTGCCAACTGTGCCTGCGATGCTGGTCGCGGCACGATAGCCTTCGTTTTCGCCCAGATACCCGCCAGACAGGGTCACTTCCACAGGTTTGTCGGCGCCACGCTTGGTGATGATATTGACCACACCGCCGATGGCCCGGTTGCCCGACACAACAGACGACGGGCCACGCACCACTTCGATACGCTCAATCTCGGTTGGCGCGATCAGAACCGGCGTGCCGTATGTGGTGTGGTCAGAAATGCGCTGCCCATCAATCAGAATGGCGACACGCTGAGACGCTTCGCCACGAATGCTGATGCGCTCAATCCCGGATTCGGTCACACGCACACCCGGCACGCCTTTCAACAGGCTCGCAACCGATTTGGGTGGGATCTTCTTGATATCTTCTTCGTCAATGACAGTCACAGATGCAGGGCTGTCAAACACTTCGGTGGGCAGGCCGGTGCCTGTCACCGTGATGGTGCCCAGTTCGAAATCCTCAGCGCTCTGTGCAGAGGCTGCACCTGCCAAAACGATGCTCAGAAGCGCACCAGACGTTTTCCCCAACGCAAAAACAGAGTTTTTCACGCAAATAGTCCCTTCTAACAAGGCGACGCCCAAGCGCCGCAAGCGCCAATCCGATGAACGGCGCGTGAGTGGTTTAGCCTGGCATTTTGCTGGGTATGGTAGAGTCGGTCGAGCTTTCTGCGAAAGCATCGGCGTTCGCCCACCGCCTAAAAGACAGCGCCCAAAATAACCATATTAAAACAGTCAGAAAATAGATGCTGCGACTCTTATGACACGTTTTTAAAGCACCAAACATGTGCGCGCCGCCATACGCTCGCCCAAAAAGAGAAAGCCCCGGCGACACGGCACCGGGGCAAACAAACCGAAAATGCAAACGGGCTTTAGACGGTGCCCCCCAGGCTGTCTTCCAGCGTCACAAGCTCCTGACCACCAGCCATCATATCCTGAAGTTCATCCGGCGTGATTTGCCCGCGCTGTGATGTCCCAAGGGTCTGCCCACGATTGAGCACGGTAAAGCGATCTCCAACGGCCATCGCATGACGCACATTGTGCGTGATAAAGACAACCGCGACCCCTTGCTTGCGCACCTTGTCGATCGTCGCCAAAACATTCGCCGTTTGACGCACGCCAAGCGCGGAAGTCGGCTCATCAAGAATCAAGACCTTTGCGCCAAAATGCACAGCGCGCGCAATCGCCACGGTCTGACGCTCCCCACCAGACAGAGTGCCAACCGCCTGATCCGGGCCGCGCAGGTTGATGCCCATCTTGCGCATCTCTTCCATGGTCACCTGATTGGCATAGTCATGGTCGAAGAACTTCATCGGGCCGATTTTCTTGATAGGCTCATTGCCCATGAAGAAATTGCGGCTTACCGACATCAACGGAATCATCGCAAGATGCTGGTGCACCGTTGCGATGCCTGCAGCGATCGCATCCCGTGGATCAGCAAAAAACATCTCTTTGCCTTCAAACAGGATCTCACCCTTGGTGGGTTTGTGCACGCCCGACATCGTCTTGATGAACGTGGACTTGCCAGCGCCATTGTCACCGAGCAGACAGTGACATTCGCCGGGAAAGACATCGACAGACACACCCGCCAGTGCGATCACCCGCCCGAAGTGTTTCGCGATATCGTTCATTTGAATGATGGGGGCTTTTTCCGGGTTCATATCAATGCTCCCCCGTAATGATGCGACGAATATAGGTGTTCAGGATCACGGCACCCAGCAGGATCACCCCAAGGAACACGCGGAACAACGAGCTTTCTACGCCAGCAAAAAACAGCCCCTGTTGCACGACCCCGAAAATCAGCGCGCCCAGCGCCGCGCCAATAACCGACCCGTAGCCCCCCGTCAGCAAAGCCCCGCCAATCACAACTGCAATGATGGCTTCAAACTCCTTCAGCAATCCGCGATCAGACCCGGCACTGCCAAATTCCATCACCTGACACGTGGCAAACACCGTCGCGCAAAAGGCGGTGAACATGAACATCAGAATCTTGACCTTGTTCACCGGGACACCGGAGTTGCGCGCCGCTTCTGCATCGCCTCCTGCGGCGAATATCCAGTTGCCAAAGCGGGTCTTTGTCAGGATCACATGCCCAATGACCACCAGGACCAACGCCCAGACAATCAGCATTGGCAGCCCGTCCACCACCGGCTGCCCCTTGCGTGTGCCCCGCTCAAACACCGCAATAATGCCCGCGTCACCCATCCACTGGAACGCACCGGTGAAGATCTTTCCACCAAAGACAGCCGCCAGCCAATCGCCTTCAGCCACTTCACTCACACCACCAATGATGGTTTTGCGCTCGATGGTCTGGGGCAAATAAATCGCAAAGCCGCGCAGGATGAACAGAAACGCCAGCGTCACGATAAAGCTCGGCAGCCCCGTGCGCACGACGATGAACCCATTGAGCGCCCCAATGGAAACAGCAATCACAAACGTCAGAATGATCGCCATCCACACAGGCCAGCCAAGCGTGACACTGAAAATCGCGATCAGCATCCCGGCAAAGCCAATCATAGAGCCAACCGAAAGGTCAAACTCCCCAGCAATCATCAGCAGGCAAGCGCCAACAGCGATGATCATGAACTGCGCCGAGATCTGGCTCCAATTCATAATGCCCTGACTGTTGAACATGCCGCTGTCAAACGCGAACAAAAGGAAAAAGGTGAACACGGCAACGGTGCCGACGATCCCGCCCAGCTCTGGACGGATCAGCGCCTTTCGGAAACGCGAAATTTCCTTGATGCGCTCGTCAGCATTGGCCGTGGGTTGCGTCGCGTTGGACATGCGACATCTCCCATCTGCTAAAGATTTGGATTGGATTTTATAGAGAGGGCGGAGGGCGCCGAACCAAAAGGCGCCCCTCGCCAGACGTCGATATCAACCGTACGGCTTAGCGATACTCGCCCGCAAAGGCTTCGACTTTTTCAAGACCGTCAGCTGTCACAAAGCCAGGCCCGGAGTTGATGTTGTTGCCCGGCAGGACGCCAAAGCGGTGGTAGTTGGTCAACACAACAACGGGCAGATACGCCTGCAAGAAGGGCTGCTGATCAATGCCCCAATTGATGACACCCGCCTTGATGCCTTTCACAATCTCTTCGCCAAGATCGAAAGTACCAAAGTAAATATCGCCGGCCATGCCATTCTCATCCAACGCCAAAAGGGTTGGATCCGCAGATGTCGGGCCAAGTGTCAGCACCGCATCCGTGTCTGGGTTGGAGTTCAGATAGGCCAGCACACGGTTTTTGATCTCGGCAGGGTCCTGCCCGCTGTCAATCATCTGATCGCCCAGATCGATCCCCAGACCATCGGCAAACCCCTGACAGCGCTCAGTAGAAGACGGAGACGAAATATAGTGGTTCACACAGAGGAAGCTGCCCACGCCATCGCCCTTGGCGCGCAGACCAGCGGCGTAACCCGCGTCATACTCTGGCTGCCCAACATACATCAGCGCACCAACTTCACGAGCCTGATCGGGCGTCCCGGAATTCATGATGATCACGTCAACGCCACTGTCCACAGCCGCACGGATCGGGCCAGACAACACATCATAGTCGCTCAGCGTGGTGATGATCCCATTGGGGGCAGACGCCGCCGCTTGCTCAATGATGCGCGCCATATCCGCCAAATCGCCCGTGGGCGGATTGCGATATTCCACGTCAACGCCCATCTGGTCCCCGGCCAGAGCGATGCCGTTCTTGATGGTGTTCCACCAGCTGTCACTGTCCGGCGCGTGGCTTACGAGAATGTATTTTTCCCCTTCTGCCGCGGCCGTATTGGCCAGAGCAAATGGCGCTGCAACAACAGCCGCTGCCAAAGCCAGCTTCTTACTAAATGAAGTCATGTTTTCCTCCCAATATCACGTCTTCATGGCACGCAGGCGGCTCCTCCCCGCCTTCTCCAAGTAAAGTTAAAGCACAGGCCAATTCATTTTGCAACCGGTTGCAATTTTTGCCCGGTCATTTCATGCTGCACGCATGCAAAAATCAGAGTAGACACCCCAAAACACCAAACCGGGACGCACAGACATGACCGTGACACTGAAAGAGGTTGCTGAACGCGCGGGGGTATCCCGATCAGCAGTGTCGCGCACATTCACCGACGGGGCCTCTGTCTCTGACAAAATGCGGCGCAAAGTGGAAAAAGCTGCGCGAGAACTCGGCTACAGCCCAAACGCGCTGGCCTCCTCGCTCACCACGGGGCGCACCAAACTCATTGGCCTTGTGTCCAACAACTTTCACAACCCGATCTTTCTGCAAGTGTTTGATCTCTTCACACGTGGCCTACAGGAGCGCGGCTTGCGCCCGCTGCTGGTCAACCTCACGGACGAGATAGACCCAGAAAATTCTGTGCGCATGTTGCGACAATATTCCGTGGATGGCGTCGTCGTTGCCTCCTCCACCCTGCCACCCGGTTTTGCCAAGGCGTTCCGGGATGCTGGCGTGCCTGTCGTGCACTCCTTTGGTCGCGCAACCTCCACCCCGCAAGTGCATGTGGTGGGGGTCGACAACGCAGAATGCGGACGTATGGCCGCGCGTGAATTGGTCGGACGCGGCTATCAACACATTGGTTTTATGGGCGGACCGGAAAACGCGACCTCGACGCAAGATCGCTTTGCCGGGTTCATGTCTGAAATGGCAGCGCACCCAGAGATAAAGGTCAGCCACTCCTACGCAGATCAATATTCCTTTGATGCCGGACGCCGTGAAATGCTGCGCCTATTGGAAAAGCCACACGCTGAAGCGTTCTTCTGCGGAGATGATGTGCTGTCCATCGGCGCGCTTTCCGCAATCAGTGACAGCGGGCTGTCCTGCCCTGACGATGTTGGTCTAATCGGCCTAAACGATATGGAAATGGCACGGTGGGAAAACATCAACCTCACCACCATACACCAACCCATTCGCCAGATTGTGACCTCTTCCATAGAGTTGATGGTGGCGATGCTGGATGAACCGCAGCGTTATCCAGAAACGCGGATCTTCCCCTGCTCGGTGGTAGAGCGCGGCACATTGCGCCGTACCCCAAATCCTTCGTTCTAAATGTGAACTGGGCTCTCGCTAAACCTTCATTATCAGCCGCTTATCTAAACATCGGCGGTCGCGCATCCAACCATACCCCGCCGTCTTTGGCAGAGGCCACAGCTGTATACACCGCCGCCATGGAGCGCACCCCAGCCGCAGCATCAGGCAACCCATCACGCGCTTCGCCCGCTATCGCATCCGCCAAATCACAATAGATATTGGCCACTGCGAGCGGGAAGCCTTCTGGATGGGCAATTGCCACGCGACTGAGCCGTTGCGCATCTTCGCAAAGACCGGCTTCGCCTTTTTCGATCACCTGCGTACGCCCACCTACTGGCGTGTAAATCAGTTGGTTTGGCTGTTCTGACGCCCAGCGCAAACCACCCGTTTCCCCAAAGACTTGGATGTCAAAACCATGCTGGCGCCCAATGGCAACAGATGAGGTCCAGAGCCGGCCCACCGTGCCACCCATCATACGGAAATTCACCATGGCGTCATCTTCCAACTCTCTGCTGGAAATGGTCGAAGCAAAATCAGCTGACAGCCGTTCCACTTCATCATCCGCAATGAAGCTCGCCATATGCAAAGCATGAATCCCGCAATCCGCAAACTGCCCAGACACACCAGCCATCGCGGGATCATAGCGCCAGCGCACCCGAGGATTGTCCGCATCCGTGGCATCGCCATGGTGACCGTGGCTGAAGTTCGTCACCACCAGTCGCACCTTGCCGATCTCCCCCGCCCGCACCATCGCACGGGCTTGGCGCACCATCGGATATGCCGAATAGCAATAGTTCACCGCGCAGATCTTGCCTGAGGCCTTGGCGATTTTGACAATCTCTTCGCCTTCCTCAACGGTCATGGTCATCGGCTTTTCGCACAGCACGTTAAACCCTGCCTCAAGAAAAGATTTGGTGATCTCAAAATGCGTGGCGTTTGGGGTCGCGATCGTCACCAAATCTATGCGATCGTCCCTGTCGCTTTCACCAGCCAACATTTCCGTCCAGTCGCCATAAGCGCGGTCCGCTGCAATACCAAGCCGCTGCGCATACGCCCGCCCGACGTCGGGCCGATGGTCCAACGCCCCAGCCGCAAATTCAAAGCGACCATCCGCGAGCGCACCCAACCTATGCGCTGGCCCAATCTGGCTGCCCTCGCCACCGCCAATCATACCCCATTTGAACGTTGTCATGAGCCTGTCTCCTCCTCATGAAGCCACCGAAGATGCGCCGGAAGTAGACCGACGATGCACCTCCGCAATACTGTCGCGTTACCGACGTGATACAGATGCGATACCGACGCCGTTTTAGGTGAAACCGATGCGCTCCAAATAGGTTCGGTTTTTGCGTGCATCGCCGACCGGATCCGGATCCAACAGCGGGTCACAGTCCTGCTCAACCGTGCACCAGCCTTCAAACCCAGCGTCCACAAGCACCTGTCGCACGGCCGGGAAATCTACATCCCCATCGCCCAAGTTACAGAAAATCCCCTGCCCGCATGCATCATAAAACCCAGTGCGATTGGCAATCACCTCTGCCTTCACCTTGGGGTCTATGTCTTTGAAATGCATATAAGAAATGCGGTCGATATGTGTCTTCATGAAAGCAACCGGATCAAAGCCCGCGTAAGAATGGTGCCCGGTGTCAAAACAGATCTTCAACAGGCTTTCATCGACTTCACTGAGCAATCTTTCAAGCTCTGGCTCAAAGTCCATGAACCCGGCAGCATGTGCATGGATGCCGACTGTCAGACCATACTCTTCCACCCCAATCCGCGCCGACTCTGCGATACGATTCCGAAACGCTGTCCATTCCGCCTTGTCCATCTGCTCAGCCTCACCCGCGCGCCCCGCCGTCGGTGCTCGGCGTGGTGAAATTGAATCAATTAAAACAAGATGTTGCGCACCATGCGCCTTCAGCGCTTTGGCTGTACGATGGGTGGCATCCAGCACATCCTCCCAGGCATTCGGGTCATGATAGGCCCGGAAAACCACACCGCCAATCAGCTCCAAATCATGCTCCGCCAAAGCCTCCGAAAGCAGTGACGGATCTTCGGGCATAAAACCAACCGGGCCCAGTTCGATCCCTTTGTAGCCCGCCTCAGCGCATTGCTTTAAAACAGTTTTCCAGCTTGGATTGCGGTCATCTTCCGCAAACTCGACACCCCAGGAACAGGGCGCATTGCCAATTCTCATCGCCATCTTGCTCTCACTCCGAAAATTCAGAAGCTGTTGACATCTTGCCAGCTTTTGGCGGCATCAGATGCCAAAGCTGCCGCGATCACGCGGTTTACTTCATGCCCATCACGGAAGGTTGGCCATTGGGCGTTCCCTGCCTCAATCGCGCGCAGGAAATCCCGCGCCTCAATAATAATCTGGTCCTGATACCCAGTCCCATGACCCGGTCCCTGACAGAACGCTTCATAGTCCGGATGCGCCGGCCCAGTCAGCACCTTCACAAACCCGCGCGTCGCCTCCGGCCCCTCCATCCGATAGAGCCACAGCGCGTTTTGATCTTCCTGATCAAATCGGATCGCACCTTTTGTTCCCGTAATTTCATAAGCATAGCCCATCTTTCGCCCGGTCGAGATACGTGAGAAATACATGTGACCCATCGCGCCATTTTCGAAGCGACACATAAGCTGGGCGTGATCATCATTGGTCACGCGCCCACCGGGCCGCTCTGCATGCACTGTCTCGATCTCTCCGATGACTTTGGCAATTGGTCCCATCAACGCCAAAGCCGCGTTGACCATATGTGGCGCCAGATCCCCCATTGTGCCATTGGCCATCCCCGTGGTGCGCCACGTCGCTGGCGCACTTGGATCCGCATAAAAATCCTCGGTGTGCTCCCCCCGGAACCAGGTGATATCCCCGATCGCACCTTCAGCAATCAGCTTACGTGCAAACTGTGTTGCTGGGGTCCGCACATAGTTAAAGCCAACCATGTTAACGACATCAGCCGCATCTGCAGCGGCCATCATCGCGGCGCTGTCATCGATAGAGGCGCCGAGCGGCTTTTCACAAAAGACAGGTTTGCCAAGGGAAAACGCCGCTTCAGCTATTTCCCGATGTGTCTCTTGCGGGGTCGCAATCACGATCGCCTCGACCCTTGGGTCCTCAACCAATGCGCGCCAGTCCGCCGTGCCGCGCGCAAACCCATAGGCGCAGCGATACCGCTCCGCGCTCTCAGCGCTCGACGCACAGACCATCTCAAGCCGGGGACGCAGGGTTGTGTTAAACACGGCCCCCACAGCAGACATGGCAACCGCATGCGCTTTGCCCATGTAGCCGCCGCCACATATTCCAATACCAATCTCTGTCACCGCGTCCGCTCCGTGTCTGAAATTCAATTTGCAACCGGTTGCAAAACTTGTATCGTGGGAATCGAAAGCTCGCAAGCTGCATTCGAGGAAGGCCACCATTTCCTCGAAAATCTCCAAAAGGTTCGCGCCCCATGACGACAGAAAACTCCACGATCCGCCTCACGACTGCACAGGCCATCATTCGTTGGCTCTCCAATCAATTTATCGAGATTGATGGCCAGGAACTGCGCGTCTGTGGGGGCGGATTTGGCATATTTGGCCACGGCAATGTGACCTGCCTCGGAGAGGCCCTCAACACAATGCAAGAGGAGTTGCCACTCTACCGCGGGCAAAACGAACAAAGCATGGGGTTTGCCGCTGCAGCCTATGCCAAACAATGGCTGCGGCAGCGCTTTATGTTCTGCACCGCGTCCGCAGGTCCGGGCACAGCCAACCTGCTGACCGCCTCAGGTCTCGCCCACGCCAATCGACTGCCCATGTTGATGTTATGTGGCGATACCTTCCTGACGCGCCTACCGGATCCGGTGCTCCAACAAATGGAGAATTTCAACGACCCGACCTTCGGCGTGAATGACGCATTCAAACCTGTCGTGCGATACTGGGATCGCATCACCCACCCCGCGCAAGTGATTCAATCTCTGCCAAATGCGCTCGCCACCATGCTGGACCCGGCGGATTGCGGCCCCGCCTTTTTGGGTCTCCCGCAAGATGTTCAGGGCTGGGCCTATGACTTCCCCACCAAGTTCTTTGAGAAAAAACTGCATCGGATCCGGCGCCAGCCCCCTGATCGCGCAGAGATAGAAGATGCCATCGCCGCACTTGCAAAGGCAGAGCGCCCGATGATCATTGCCGGTGGCGGGGTGCAATATTCAAAAGCCACCAAGGAGCTGACAGACCTTGCAGAAAGACACCAGATCCCGGTGGTCGAAACCATCGCCGGGCGCGCCAATTTGCGCGCAGATCATCCGTTGAATTGCGGCCCAATCGGAGTCACCGGATCTGACAGCGCCAATGCGCTCGCAGCTAAGGCAGATGTAATCCTCGCGGTCGGCACCCGCCTGCAAGACTTCACAACCGGCAGTTGGACCGCCTTTGATGAAAACGCACAGTTTGTGTCGGTCAACGCTGCGCGACATGATGCTGGCAAACACATGGCTCTGCCTGTTGTGGGCGATGCCAAACTCTCGCTGCAGGCAATTGACGCTGCACTCAGCCTATCAACACCCAAAAGCTGGCTGGATCTCGCGCGCTCAGAACGCAGCAAATGGGAGGCATATGTCGCAAGCAACGTTGCGCATGGCAATCGACCAAACTCATACGCGCAGGCGATTGGCGTGGTGAATGCGCTCTGCGATCCACGCGACCGCATCGTGGCCGCGGCAGGCGGGCTACCAGCCGAAGTCACAGCAAATTGGCGCACACTGGATATCGGCACCGTCGATGTGGAATTCGGCTTTTCCTGCATGGGTTATGAAATCGCCGGTGCCTGGGGCGCGCGCATCGCGCAGTCAGAACGCGAACCTGACAAAGACACAATTACCTTCTGCGGCGACGGTTCTTATCTATTGATGAACTCAGACATCTACTCGTCGGTGTTGAGCCGCAAAAAGATGATCGTTCTGGTGCTCGACAACGGCGGATTTGCCGTCATCAACAAGCTTCAGAACAACACTGGGAATGCCAGCTTCAACAATTTGCTGTCCGATTGCCCAACCATCCCAGAGCCGTTTGGCGTCGACTTCGCTGCACATGCGGCCTCTATGGGGGCCACCTCTGAGAAAGTGTCAAACCCTACGGAGTTTGGCGAGGCGTTCAAACGCGCAAAAGCCAGCGACAAGACCTATGTGATCGTGATGGATGTGGATGCCTACGACGGCTGGACAACAGAAGGCCACACATGGTGGGAAGTGGGCACGCCACAAGTTTCAGACAGCGATAGCGTGCGCGAAAAGCACCGCGAAATCGAAGCAGAACGCGCCAAACAGCGCCGGGGGGTGTAATGCCCAATCTGATTGATGCCATCAAGTCTCGCAAATTCGTGGTCTTTGGCCGTGCAGGCATGGATATGTTTGCCGATCCCATTGGCACAAAATCTGAGGTCGCCGAAACCTTTCGCGCAGATCTTGGCGGATCTTCTGCCAACATTTGCGCAGGGCTTGTCAAACTGGGCTGCGAGGCCGCGCTGGTGACCTCCGTTTCAGATGATGCTGTGGGACGATTCGCCCAAAATCGCCTGACACACTATGGCGTGGACACACAGTACCTGCGCGTGTTGGGGGGCGAATACCGCCTGTCCCTTGCGGTCTATGAGAGCTGCATCGACGACTTCCAAAATGTCATCTATCGCAATGGCGCTGTGGATTTTCAGGTCACCAACGAAGATGTGGACCGGGTGAACTACGACGCATTTGGCGCACTCATCACCGCAGGCACTGTTTTTGCAGCCGAGCCGTCCCGCAGCTCCACTTTCCGCGCTTTTGAAAACGCCCGCGCCGCAAACATGCCGGTGATTTTTGACATCGACTACCGGCCTTACTCTTGGCCCTCCCCTGAAGTAGCGGCCGAGGTGCTCTCCCGCGCAGGCGAGGCCAGCGATCTGATCGTTGGCAACGATGAAGAGTTCGGCTTCATGGCGGGTGGCATCGAAAAGGGCCTTGATAAAGCCCGCGAGCTAGCCGCATCCGGCAAGCTGGTGATTTACAAAATGGGCCAGGACGGCGCGATCACACTCTCAGGCGACCAAGAGATCCGCACCGGAATTTTCCCGGTGACAGCGGTGAAACCCAACGGCGCGGGGGACAGCTTTATGGCGGGCCTGCTGGCTGGCATCGCCGATGATCTGCCTTTGCGCGACGCGGTGCTTCGCGGATCTGCCTGCGCCTCAATTGTCGTTTCTCAGCCGGGCTGCGCCCCGGCCATGCCCACATCGGTCGAGCTTGAGGCGTTTCTCGCCGCGCACGCTGGCCCCACCCATCCTTAAAGGAGAGGCCCATGCACATCGCGCCTTATGATAACAACAACAAACCCATCGTCGACGTCGACCACGATCTGGTGCCGCTGAACTATTTCAACATCATCAAATTGAAGCGAGGCGAGGTCTTTGAATACTCGGTGCCGGGATATGAAACCTGCGTCGTGCCCGCCACAGGCACGGTCCACGTGGATGTCGAGGGGGCCCTGTATGAAAACCTCGGCAACCGCACCATTGATGTTTGGGATGGTGACCCAGAAGGCGTCTATGTGCCTGTCGGTGCAAAAGTGCGCATCACTTGCGTGACCGACGCCACAGAAACCTTCATCGCCGGAGCCAAATACGACAAGGTTCTGGAACCTTTTGACGTGCGCGTGCCGGAGCTGGACCTCGTGCAATATGGGTCCGATGACACAAAAACTCATCGCAAAATCAAACACATTCTTGGCGCAAGCCACCATGACAAGGTTGGCCGCCTTTTGGTCAGTGAATTATTCACCGTGGGCGCTGGCGGCTGGTCCGGCTTCCCGAGCCACAAACATGACACCGATCGCACTGACGAAACGGGCGAGTTGATCGAAACCCGCCATGATGAAACCTATAATTTCCGCTTTAAGCCAAACTACGGCTCGGGGCTTCAGATGCTTCAGCGCGAGGACAACACACCCGGCGACGCCTACCACATCATGGACAGCTCAACGATCCTGATCGACAAAGGGTATCACCCCTGCGCCGCCCTGCCGGGCTATGAAATGTACTATTTCACAATCCTCGGCGGTCTCAGCCAACGCAGTTTGAAGCAGTATTTTCAGCCCACACATGCGGAACAACTGCACACCATTCCGGGCATCATGGATATGGTGGCGAAGTTCAAATGAGCCTTGTGACGCTGTCTGATGTGCTGCAACCCGCGTTGAAACAGGGGCACGCTGTGGCCGGGCTTGTGACGCTTGGTTGGGAAGACATGCGCGCCTATGTTGCTGCGGCAGAGGCCGAAAATGTGCCTGTAATCTTGCAGGCGGGCCCATCCTGCCGCGAACACACGCCGCTGCCTGTGCTTGGCAAAATGTTCACCCATCTCGCGGAACAGGCTTCTGTGCCCGTCGTGGCGCATCTTGACCATGGCTACACCCATGATGAGTGTCGCATTGCCATTGAAAGCGGCTTTTCCTCCGTGATGTTTGACGGCTCGCGCATGCCGCTTTCCGAAAACATTGCGGAAACCGCAGCCATCGCGAAAATGGCGCATGCGGCAGGCGTCTCCTGCGAGGGGGAAATCGGCTTTGTCGGCTATTCTGGCGGCGAAAATTCCGCCGGAACAGACCCCGAGGAAGCCGCACAATTCGCCCGCGAAACAAATGTCGACGCGATGGCGATTTCAGTGGGCAACGTGCACTTACAGCAGGACAAAGAGGGCGGGCTGGATGAGCCGCGCATTCGCGCCATCGAAGCCCTCACCAACGTGCCGCTGGTGATCCATGGTGGATCTGGCGTGCCCGTGGCCCAGCGCACTGCCTTGGCGCAAGGGTCCAAAATCTGCAAATTCAACATTGGCACCGAATTGCGCATGGCTTTCGGCGCGGCCTTACGTGATGCGGTCAATGCAGATCCGGAACGGTTTGACCGTGTGCAAATTCTGAAAGAGACGCACGAGCCGCTGGTGGCCGCAACCCGCGCTGTTTTGCGATCGTTCAAAGGCAAGTCCTGATCTCAATCGCCCTGCGAACATTACGTTCGCTGCGTCATCTCCTTGCTCACCGCCACCAAAACCGCTTGCGGCCCTTAGCCTGCGCGGACTGCACACAATGATCACTGTCTCGCACCAGATCTAGCGAAATTGTCGCCCCATCCTGCATCCGGTCGCGACCACCCCAAGACTCTTCACGCGTTGCAACACGCAGCGCACCTGAAACTATTCCCAACATATCGCGCACTCCTTACGATGTGATGTGCCCAATATGTCTGGACAAAGACGCGGAATGCGACTCACTATGATTTCCATATTGTAAGTATAGGTTACATTATGGATTGGTCCTCGCTCCCATCACTGTCAGCTCTGCGCGCTTTTGAAGCCGCAGCAAGGCACCAAAGCCTCAGCCGCGCCGCGCGTGAGCTGAACGTCACCCATGCCGCCATTGCGCAACACGTGCGCCATCTGGAGGCTGACCTGTCTGAACAGCTTTTGTTTCGCGCAGGCCGGGGCGTTGCCGCGACTGAGGCTGGACAAAAGCTGGCCCAAAAACTGGGCGAAGGCTTCGCTCTCATTGCAGAAGGAGTCGACGCCTTGCGTGAACAGTCTGCGACCCGCCCCCTTACGGTCAGTCTCACCCCCTCATTTGCAATGAACTGGTTGATGCCGCGTATGGGCGGCTTCTGGCAGACTCACCCCGACATCACCGTCAGCCTCACGCCAAGTGCAGCCTTGGTAGATCTGCGCCACGACGGATTTGACATGGCGATCCGCTTTGGCAACGGGGAGTGGCCGGGGCTTGAAAGCACCCCGCTCACAAGTGGGGAATTCTGGGTGGTGGCCGCGCCGAATTTCTTGGAAGGGCGCCACCCCACCTCCCTACCGGAGCTTCAGCAGGATCCGTGGTTGCTCGACGCTCAGATGCTGGAGCTGCGCCGGGTGATCGAGGAAACCGGTTTCGATCTGAGTGCGGTGAACCTCAATGTTTTGGACAGCAACGAATTGATCATCTCCGCCACCCTCGCAGGCCTGGGCGTTTCCGTGCATCCCCGCTCTATTGTCGAACGCGATGTCACCGCTGGCACGCTCATCCACATCTGTTCTTTGCCGCGTGCAGACCTTGGCTACCACATCGTCACGCTACCCGGTCGAGACAGCGCGAATCTTCGCACCTTTCGCAAGTGGCTTTTGAACGTCGCTTCAGAGCCTACAGGTTGAGCAGCCAAATATCTCAAACCATCTCCCGAAATCGCCAACTTTGTTCTTTATTTGTTCCGACTGCGGCGATAGCCTCTCCATATGGTTCTTCGCATCTCAAACCGTGACGCCCGCAGGCTTTGGCTGTCTCTTCAGGGCTTGGCGGCCACGCCCACCGGCCCCGCCAACCCGCGTGACACGATTCGCAAACTTGGGTTTGTGCAGCTCGACAGCATTCAGGTGCTGGCCCGCGCCCATCACCACATCCTGTGGTCACGCAACCAGAACTACCGCGAACCCATGCTCGACACGCTGCTCTCCAAAGACCGTGCCGTGTTTGAACATTTCACCCACGACGCGTCTGTCTTGCCCATCGAAACCTACCCGTACTGGCGCGCGCAATTTTCGCGACGCAAGGCGCGTATGGACGCCAAGGGCTGGTATGCGGACGCTATGGCCTCCTGCGCCGATCTCGGTATCAAAGAGCGCATCACCGCCGAAGGCGCACTTTCCACAGAAGCCTTTGACACCAAAATCGAAGGCCCGCGCGAGATGTGGTCCCGCCCACCGCACAAACGCGCGCTGGATTACATGTGGTATGCAGGAGAACTCGCAACCTGCTATCGCCAGAATTTCAAGAAATTCTACAACCTGCCCGAAAGGGTCATCCCAGCCCCCCACCGCAACCAAGACGTGCCCATCGAAGAGCAAATCAACTGGCTATGCCATCAGGCGATGGCCCGCCTTGGATTTGCCACCCCCGGCGACATCAAACGCTTTTGGGAGGCCGTTGATACTGCGGATGTGCGTGCTTGGGTCACTGCATCCGATCTCATCCCAGTGGAAGTGCAAACCGCAAATCAGGAGTGGCTCCCGATGCTGGCGCCCCCGGACATCGAAACCCATTTACAAACCGCACCCGTCCCCACATCCCGCTTGCGGATTCTCAATCCCTTTGATCCGGTGATCCGAGATCGCGAGCGGCTGTCGCGCCTCTTTGGCTTTGACTACCGCATTGAAATCTTTGTGCCCGCCGCCAAACGCGTTTGGGGATATTATGTCTATCCGCTGCTGGAGGGGGATCGCTTTGTCGGACGGATCGAATGTAAGGCGGATCGCAAGAAAGGCAACCTCACCATAGCGCAAATCTGGGCGGAGCCCGGCGTGCGCTGGACGGCAGCACGCGCCAAGAAACTGGATGCTGAACTTGCGCGTATGGGGCGCTTTATCGGCACATCAGAGCTGCGCTGGCAGTGCGCAGCGCCCAACGCCTAAAACACCTCGTGCCAGCGTAGGAACACAACCAGGCATGCTGTAAACAGGATCAGATTAAAGCTGACAGAGCCCAACACATCCAAAATGCGATCAACACGCCGCCTGCCCACATCGATCGCGGCCAAATGCGCTTCTATCTCCCCAAAAGCCCGCGTCACAGCCGCGCCATCAACCTGCACCATGAGCTTGGGGTGATGACCCACCTTGTGCGCCTGCGCAATCACCTCAGCCTGTCGATGCAGCCGCTTTGGCGCGCGCCGCCCGATCTTTCGCATGGCGCGTTCAAGTGTCTTTGCACGCACACCATATTTTTCGCGCGCCAAATCCAAGAGCTGGGCAACTTTTGCGTCGATTTCATCACCTGTCATCATGCGCCTAATCTAGCTTGCACCCGCGCGACACTCAACGCTGGAACCCCTGACCAAGCCGCGCTATCACGCTCTTATGTTGAATTCGATTATCCACGGCATCGCCACCGACGAACCTGACCTGCTGATCGTGCATGGGCTTTTTGGCTCCGGCCGCAACTGGGGCGCCATCGCAAAGCGACTTTCTGCAAGCCGTCGCGTGATCTGCGTTGATCAGCGCAACCACGGCCAAAGCCCATGGTATGACAGCCATTCTTACGAAGACATGGCCGAAGATCTGGCAAAGGTGATCGAAGATATGGGCACACCGATGGATGTGCTTGGACATTCGATGGGAGGCAAAGCATCAATGCTGCTTGCCCTCACCCGCCCAGAGCTTGTGAACCGCCTGATTGTCGCGGATATCGCGCCGGTTGACTACACCCACGACCAAAATCAAAACATCGCCGCCATGCGCGCAGTTGACCTTTCCACCGTGACAAAGCGTTCAGATGCGATGGAACAATTGGCACAGTATCTGGACGACACAACGCTTCAGACCTTCTTCACCCAATCTCTGGATGTGAAAGAGCAGCGCTGGCGCTTAAATCTCGATGTGTTGGACCGCGAGATGCCAAAAATTCTGAAATTTCCAGAAGTCTCTGGGTCCTACGAAGGCCCCACACTGTTTCTGAGCGGGGCCAACTCGGACTATGTGATCCCAGACTATCGACCAGCAATACGGGAGAAGTTTCCAAAAGCGCGCTTTGCCAAAATTCGAGACACCGGTCATTGGCTGCACGCCGAAAAGCCACGCGAGTTTATTGCCTCGGTACAGGCTTGGCTGGATCTTTAACGCCTGCCCCGATCAGGCGTCAGCGCGCATAGAGCGCCTGAGCCACCTTCCAACTCGCAGGGAAGGCCAAAAGAAAGCCAACCAACGCAGCGCCAAACAATCCGAGCCCTGTGTTGATCCCAGCCACCAGTGCCGCGATCACGCCCACACCAGCGAGTGTGGATCCGATGAAGATATGAAGAATAAGGGCTAGTCTCAGCATGGGATTGGCTCCGTTCTGTTTGCTGCGACACACTTATCAGAAGCGCGGGCCAAGACCTTGATTTGGATCAGACTTGGCCCACACCCGCGGCTCCTTGGGCTCACTCTGCAAGGAAGCGCATCAAAATATTGCCCTGACTGTCCATCAAAACTGTTCCCCCAGACTGTACCCCGGCCGAAGCAACCTGTGTCAGTGTTTCAAAAAACGTCACTTCCTGCGTGTTCAGCTCCCCGAAACAGGCCTTGCGCGTACTGGCAAGCGGCCCAAAGGCCAATTTGCCATCCTCATAGGTATAGCTGCCGGTAAACTGGTTGCAGCCGCTGGTTCCGCTCACCTGACCATTTTCGCCAAAATCCATCTGGGGAATGCTGTCGCCCTGCACAACCGCCCCGTTCATTTCAACAACCAGCCAATTCCCAAGTGTCAGATCCACCTCACTTGCCTCAACCAGACGCTGCACCACCACATCCACACGCTCCGGGGCTCCCTGTGTCAAAGCGGCAAAGTTCTGCGTGCTGCGCCACTGCACCTCCTCACCCACACGGATCACAGCGCGCACCGAATATCGCCCGTTCTCCTGAACCATGCGGTCATCATAGGCCAAGCGAAACTCCGCAGGGATCCGGCCCTCGGGGCGCAAAGTCTGCCGCGCCAAAACAATGGACGCCACATCCATCTTGCTGACGTCCTCCAGCGTGACTTCAATCACGGCCTCTGGCGGCAACCCAATCCGCTCACGATAGCCTACACTGCCATGCAAATCCTGTATCTCGGCCATTGCACTGCCTCCGAGCATCGCCGCCACCAGCCCGCATCCACACGCTATCCCCCTAAACTTCTCAAAAATCTGCATGAAGCTCGCCTTTCGTTTTCTGAATACCGCTACGGCTCTCTGCAACCTAAACACAGCGCCATATCGTTTCCAAGCAATGGCCGCCCGCCCGGCAGTCCCCCGCCCATCAGGGCCACCATGAAAATTTTTGCGCATACGACCTTTGGCCCTCTTGGTCGCCCCCCGTTCTCTGCTACCGTGGCCCCATGACCGAGAGCCCGTCCCCCCAGCCCCGTGCCACCAGTGCGCTTGTGGTGGATGATCACCCGCTGTTTTGCGACGCGCTGGTGATGACCTTAAAAGCCATTTCCCCCATCAAACAGGTGGCAACCGCTGCCAGCATGTCAGACGCACTGCGCTGGCTGTCGCAGAACCCACAGCCAGACCTGATTGCACTGGATCTCAACCTGCCTGATGTCGACGGCTTCGATGGTTTGTTGCGCCTGCGCAGCACAACCAAAGCGCAGGTACTTGTGGTATCGTCCATGGCCGACAGCCGCACCATCAGCGCCGCACTTCAAGCTGGCGCGTCAGGCTTTGTGCCCAAACACAGCCAACGCGACATGTTCCGCCGCGCGCTTGAGACGATTGCCGCAGGTCACGTTTTTGTGCCGGAAGGCCACGCGCCCTGCACCAACACCGATGACAACACAAATGACGCCGTCGCCCGGCTCGCGTCTCTCACCACACAGCAGGCCCGTATTCTGGATCTTATCTGTGCAGGCAAACTCAACAAACAAATCGCCTACGAGCTCTCTATCGCAGAGACCACCGTCAAGGCCCATGTGACGGCAATCATGCGCAAACTTGGCGTACACAGCCGCACACAGGCCGTGCTGATCGCCAAAGAAGCCAGCTTTGAGCAGCACTTGCGCAGCAGCGGCTAGCATGGCTACGGTATTCTCGTGACCGCGCCAGTGGCCACGGGAGGAGAATGCCAGCTATGGATGCCAGCACACCATTTGCAAACACCAAAATCGTGCGCACCGCATTCGCGGATTGCCGCGCGCCGGATGCCGTTGCGCAAATCGCCATGGCGCTTGGCCCGGAACCGCTCGCCTTGGTGATCTTCTTTGTGTCACCCGCCACGGACCTCACCAACTTCGCAGCACAGACCCAGAAGGCTTTCCCGGAAACGGATGTCATCGGCTGCACCACAGCCGGCGAATTGGGCGCAGCGGGCTATACCGAAGGTGAAATCGTTGCCATTGGCCTGCCTGCCGCGCATTTTGCGGCCAAAACACTCTGCATCAAAGATCTGGGCGATCTGCGCGCGCAAGAGCGGATCCGTGCAATGATCCAAAACCGCAACGCACTCGCTGCTGACCACCCTGACTGGACCTCAGAGTTCGCATTTCTGATGGTGGATGGCCTCTCCACACGGGAAGACGCGCTCACCGCAGAGCTCGCCCTGGGCCTTGGCCCGGTGCCACTGTTTGGCGGTTCCGCTGGCGATGGCGAAAGTTTTTCTACCACGCACATCCTGCACGACAGTGCCTTTCACACCAACGCAGCCGTGCTCGTTCAACTGCGGTCAAACTGTCCGGTGCAGGTGTTCAAGACCGACCATCTCAATCCAACCGAGCAGCGTATGGTGGTGACCGCAGCAAACCCAACCCGCAGACTCGTGCATGAAATCAATGCAGAACCCGCGGCGCGCGAATATGCCCGTATCCTAGGCAAAGACCCAGAGCAGTTGTCCACTTTCACTTTTGCGGCCCATCCCGTTGTGGTGCGCATCGGCGATCAAACCCATGTCCGCGCCATTCAACGCGTCGCAGACAATGGCGATCTGGTGTTTTTCTCTGCCATCGACGAGGGCGTCGTGCTCACACTGGCAGAACCGGAGGATATGGTCGCGCATCTGGATCGGGAGCTTTCTACGCTGGCCGCCCAGCGCACCCCCGACATGATATTGGGATGTGACTGCCTGTTGCGCCGTGTCGAGGCCACACAAAAACAGGTCACAACAGAAATCTCCCGCGTGCTTGCCAAGCATAAGGTTGTCGGCTTCTCCACCTATGGCGAACAGATCAACTCGATGCATGTCAACCAAACCTTCACAGGCGTCGCAATCTACCCCCCAGAGGATGGCTAAGCGATGCCTCCTCTGTCTCTGATCAACCCCAAAGATCCGCTCGAACGTCAGAATCAAAAACTACTCACGATTGTGGAAACCCTCATGCGCCGCGCAGAGGCGAGCCCGGACACAACAGGCGTTGCCTATGCCCAGTTTGAGCGCGCAGTGATGCTTGAAGAGGAAGTCCGCGCCCGCACGAAAGAGCTGGAACACGCGCTTGATCTGCTGAACACCTCAAATGCCTCCCTTGCGAAGGCCAACGCAGAAGCCCAAGCCGCGCGCGCCAATCTCGCCAATGCAATTGAAACCGTGCAGGAAGGGTTCGCACTCTTTGATACGGATGAAAAACTGGTCCTGTGCAACAGCCGCTTTGGCAAACACATGCGCGACGTGCATCACCTTTTCAAACCGGGGCTGCCGTTTTCTGAATACGTGCGCATTGTGTCGCAAAGCCCGTACTTGGAGTTGCCAGAAGGGACGTCACCTCAGGCATGGCAAGAGCGCCGGATGATCCGCCACCGTGAGCAGCATGTTGTGTTCAACGCACGCATGGCCGGTGACCGGTGGCTTCAGGTTTCTGAACACCGCACTCGGGATGGCGGCACGGTCGTTTTGCAAACCGATGTCACCGACATGATGCTGATGGAGAGACAGGAACGCGAACGCCTGCTCGACGATCAGGCACGCCTCGTGAAAGCCACGCTCGAACATCTCAATCAGGGCGTCGGCATTTTTGATCCCAGCGGTCGGCTTGTGGGGTGGAACAGGCGTCTGGGCGAGCTTCTTTCCATTCCGTTGCGCCGCTTTCGCTTAGGGCTGCCGTTTCAGACAGTCTATGAACAGCTGTCGCGAAGCGTCACGTTTCACAACACGGCTGCGGCGGTTGACCTGTTGGATTGGGCCGCGCATCAGGGCAGACGTGCGCCTCTTTCCTTTGAGGTAGCACTGGGCGAAGATCGCACCCTCGCCGTTTTTGCCCAACACATGCCCGACAGCGGTTTTGTGATTTCCTTCACCGACATCACAACCGAACGCCAGGCCCTGCACGCAATTTCCCAAGTCAACGAAACCCTGGAGCGCCGCGTTCAGGAACGCACTCTGGAACTGCAAGCCGCGCTGGCAGAAGCTGAACGTGCCAATGCGTCAAAGTCACGTTTTGTGGCGGCGGCCAGCCACGATCTGCTGCAACCGCTTTCTGCCGCCAAACTCTATCTCGCATCACTGGACAATGATCTCGCAGACCACGACCAACGCGCACGACTGGGCAAAGCGACTGGTGCGCTCCAAAGCGTCGAAGACATCCTTGGTGCGCTCCTAGACATATCCCGCTTGGACTCAGGACGCGCAGCCGTGCATCTCGGGCGGATTTCACTCGGAGATATGCTACAGCAGATTCACAATGATCTCTCCCCGGCCGCCGCTGAGAAAGGGTTGCGATTTGACCTGCGCGTTGCGGATGTGGCCGTCACCTCTGATGCCACCTATCTGCGTCGAATTCTCCAAAATCTGATGGCCAATGCCCTGCGCTACACCCAAACGGGCCGCGTTCTCGTGGGCACACGGCGACGCGGCAACAACATTGCCGTGGAAATATGGGATACCGGGCCCGGCATTCCCCATGAGCAGCAAAAGAAAGTCTTTGATGAGTTTCACCGTGTCCACGCCCCTGCAAGTCCTGCGGAGGGATTGGGGCTCGGGCTTGCGATTGTTGATCGGGCTTGCCGATTGCTGAACCATCCGCTGGAACTCCGCTCCAAACCAGATCGTGGCACGCTGTTTCGGGTCACTTTCCCGCTCGCCGCCCCAAATGAACCGGCGCAGGGTGGCGACAGCCTCCCCTCAGAAAACACGGAGCCTTTAAACCACCGCATTGTCCTTCTCGTGGAAAACGATGACGCCCTCCGCCAAGCGATCACGATGACGTTGGAAAACTGGGGAGCAGATGTATTGCCCTGCCGTGGCGACGTCGAAGCGTTGGACTTGCTGCGCGAAATTGACATTGCTCCAGATGTCGTGCTGGTCGACTATCAGCTCGACAACAACGCCACTGGCACCGACCTGATTGTGCTCTTACGCCAGCTATATGGACCAGTGCCCGCCTGCGTGATTTCTGCCAATCGCACACCGGATCTTGCCGTACTCTGTGCATCCCTCAAGGCACCGTTGTTACACAAACCCCTCGACCTGAGCGCACTGCGCGATGCCCTCCAGCACGCGCCAAACCCGACGCACTAACGCGACACACCAAAACCGACAGACCACCGACGCGATACCCCCGCATTACCGACGCAATACCGACGGCAAACCGATGTTGTTTTGCCCTTTTACACAGCGCGACCACCGCCTAAATTCAATAGAAACGACCAGCCGGGAGCCAGCCATGACACGTCTTCAAACTGCCTTGGACGCCATTGACCAAGCCAACGCCAAAGATCCACGACTGGACGAGGGTCAGCCCGAAGCGTTGTTATATGGCCAACGCATGTCGCAGGAAGCCAATCGGCTTTTTCCCAATGCATCTGATGGTTTACAGATCGCCGCTCGCGGGCAGCACATCGAACGCTGGGTGCTGAAACGCGCAGACTTTCCAGAAGGACGTGCAGGCTATCTGAAGTGGCGCCGTGAATTGGGCGTGCACCATGCTGATCGCGTGTCCCAGATTATGGCGGATGCGGATTACTCTGATGAAGACATTGCAGAGGTCGGCGCAATGCTTCGCAAAGAAGGCATCAAACGCAACGATCAAGTTCAAGCCCTTGAAGACATTATATGTTTCACCTTTTTGAAGTGGTATTTCGCACCATTTGCGGCCAAGCATCCGCAAGAAAAAGTGCGCGATATCGTCGTGAAAACCGCACGCAAAATGTCCGAAGAAGCACGACTGCGTGTGCTCACAGAATTCGATCTTCCAGCAGATCTTGCTGCTGCATTTGAGGCCCCCTCGGCATGATCAGACGACAACGCGAAGCTTTGATCGTCGCCCACGGGCAACCCTCCGTCCCTGTGCCTCCAGAACTGTGGCTACAAGGCTTTGCTGCGGCGGTAGGGCATCACCTACCCGATTGGAAAATCCGCGCTGCAACGCTTGCCATGCCCGACGCGCTTGAACGACAAGCTGCTGAAATGCCTCTGGGATCTCCTATTTTCCCAATGTTCATGGCAGACGGCTGGTTTGTCTCCAAAGTCCTGCCCAAGCGGTTGAATGGCGCGGATCTACAAATCTTGCCACCGCTAGGTTTTCATTCCGCGCTGCCTGACGTTGCCGCGCTCGGCGTCCGTAAGGCTCTGGACAGCCGCGGATGGCGGCTTGAAGACAGCCACTTGCTGCTCGCCGCACATGGGTCCGCCCGCGGCCCCAAAGCGGCGGAATCCGCAAATGCTTTTGCAAAGCTCCTGCAAGCGCGCCTACCCGGCATGCAAATCTCCACCGGCTTTGTCGAAGAAGCCCCATTTATCGCCGACGCCGCGCGCGACCTTCCAGCGCAAAGTCTTTGCTTGCCATTCTTCGCATTGGAGGGGGAGCACTGTCGGGAAGATATCCCAGAAGCCCTTGAAGACGCGGCGTTTTCAGGACATTTAATGCCCCCGCTCGGGACCTGGCCAGAAGCGGCACAAATGGTTGCCCATGCGTTTGGAAACGTCGATTAAAGCGACTGTCCGGTGGTGACCTGTGGCTCCAGTTTCACAGTACGCGCCGCCGCACCCGCGCTTTGCGTCTCCAGGATGATCTCTGCCGCTTTCTGACCAATTTCGAAACGATGCGCATCTGTTGTGGCAAGCTCCATTGGCAAGCCACGCAGCAATTCCAAGTTGTTAAATCCCGCCAAAGCAAGCTCATTTGGCACAGAAATGCCCTTTGACAGGCAGTGCATGTAGGCACCAACACACAAAACGTCGCTGGAAAAATAGATACACTCAAGCTCGGGTGTACGCGCGAGCAGCATTTCAGTCAGCTGATGCCCCGTTTCGATAGAGGAAACGCCAGAATAGAGCTCCTGATCGAAAAGAGAAATGCCTTCTGCTTCAAGCGCTTGCTCAAACCCTTTGAGCCTTTTTTCAGCTCGATAATCTTGCGGCATCTTCGTTCCGATAAAGCCAATCTTGCGATAGCCCGCTTTCAGAATTGCCTGCGCCATCACACGCCCAGCTTCGAGATGAGAGATACCCACACAGTGCTTTACGGGATCACCGTCCACATCCATGACCTCGACAATAGGGCATTCCGCAGCTGCAAGCATTTTGCGCGCGGCGTCGTTGTGTTCAAGCCCAGCGACCACAACACCCGTTGGGCGCCAGCTGAGCATTTCCCGAATGACCTCTTCTTCCTCAAGTAGGTCATATCCCGTAACGCCAATCACCGGTTTGAGCGGCGTATCTTTCAATTTGGAGCTGATGCCTGACAAAACTTCCGGAAAAACAGAAGAATTCAGGCTCGGCACCACCACACCGACAAGGTTCACCTTGCTCGACGCAAGTGCACCCGCGATCCGATTCGGCACATAGCCGACTTCACGCGCGATCTGTTCGACCTTATGACGCGTGGACTCAGAGACGTCCTGCGCCCCCCGCATGGCCCGCGACGCGGTCATTTCACTCACACCTGCGAGCTTTGCAATATCTTTGAGAAGCAGCTTTTTCCCCATGCGCGGATCGTCTGATACTCGCCCCGACAAAGCAACCCCGAAAGCGCAGTTTGCCGAAGTTCAACAGGCCCCTTGATTCCATCATCGTTAGCGTATACCGATAGCGCTAACGGTGGCGCTACCACAAGCGCCCAATTGTGAATTTTGGAGAAAGACATGACCACCAAGATTGCCATCAACGGGTTCGGCCGCATTGGACGCGGCGTTTTGCGTGCCCTGATTGAAAGCGGAGCCAACGATATTGAAGTCGTTGCAATTAATGACCTTTCACCAAATGACCATCTCCTACACCTGCTAAAATATGACAGTGTGCACGGCCGACTGAATGCTGACGTCTCGCTGGATGGGGACGTGATGAAAGTCGCGGGCCAAACAATCCGCCTCACAGCGATTCGGGATCCACAGGATCTGCCGTGGTCTGATGTTGATGTGGCATATGAATGTACCGGCATTTTCACCGCCAAAGACAAAGCCGAGCTGTTGCTGAAGTCTGGCGCGAAGCGTGTGCTGATCTCTGCTCCGGGTGCCAACGCCGACAAAACAATCGTCTTTGGTGTGAACGACGACGCATTGACGGCCGAGGATGTGATCGTATCCAACGCCTCCTGCACCACAAACTGCCTGGCCCCTGTGGCAAAGGTTCTGGACGATGCATTCGGCATCAAGACCGGCTACATGACCACCATTCATGCCTACACTGGTGACCAGCCAACCCACGACACAAACCACAAGGATCTCTATCGCGCGCGTGCCGCGGCGCTTTCCATGATCCCAACATCAACCGGTGCCGCCCGTGCGATTTCTCTGGTTTTGCCCCATCTGAAGGGCAAGCTGGAAGGCTCGGCAATTCGGGTGCCCACCGCGAATGTTTCCATGGTTGATCTTGTGTTCGTACCCGCCAAAGACACCTCAGTCGAAGCGGTAAACGCGGCAATCAAAGCTGCAGCAGAAGGCCCACTCAAAGGTGTTCTGGGCTATGAGGAAGCCCCCTTGGTCTCTGCAGATTTCAACCACGACAGCCATTCATCCGTCTTCGCACCGGCTCAAACAAGCGTCACCGAAGATGGCCTCGTGCGTGTGGTCAGTTGGTATGACAACGAATGGGGCTTCTCCAACCGCATGCTAGACACCGGCCGCCGCATGGGCGCGCTGTTGAAAGGCTAAAGCAGATGGTCGCGCGCGTTATCCCGGTAGCTCCTTTCGATCTGGTGATCTTTGGGGCCACCGGTGATCTGGCCCGGCGCAAGATTTTGCCGGGTCTGTTTCACCGATTTCGCGCCGGTCAAATGCCCGAAGAAGCACGCATCATTGGCGCGGCGCGGTCCGACATGGACGACGCCGCGTTTCGTCGGCTGATCAAAGACGCCATCGAAGAGTTTGTCGATGAAAGCTTACGACCCGACGATACACTCGACGCTTTCTTAGAGCACCTCGCTTACTTTCATGTGGACGCCACCGGCGAGGACGGATGGCAAGACCTGAGTGAAAGCCTGCGCGAAGACACCATTCGCACTTTTTATCTCTCGGTCAGCCCATCCTTGTTCGGCGCAATTGCACAGCGTCTCAACCAACACAGCATCGCCACAGCGGACAGCCGCATCGTTGTTGAAAAACCCTTCGGCCACGATCTCAGCAGCGCCCAGGCCCTCAACAAAGACCTGCTGACGCATTTTGACGAACAGCAAATCTACCGCATTGATCATTACCTCGGCAAAGAAACTGTGCAGAACCTCATGGCGCTGCGCTTTGCCAACTCTCTGTTTGAACCGCTTTGGAACTCTACCCATATCGACCACGTTCAGATCACTGTGGCTGAAAGCATCGGTGTGGCCGGGCGTGGCGGGTACTATGATCAATCCGGCGCCATGCGGGACATGGTGCAGAACCATCTGATGCAGCTCTTGTGCCTGATCGCAATGGAGCCCCCTTCCAAATTCACGCCGAACTCGGTGCGAGACGAGAAGGTCAAAGTCATCGAGGCTCTTGAGCCTGTGGCGCTGAACGATATTGTGCGGGGCCAATATCTGGCGGGACGTGATGGTGACAGCTATCTTGAGGATGTCGAAAACCCCGACAGCCGCACTGAAAGCTTCATCGCGATGAAGTTGGCCGTCGGCAACTGGCGGTGGGCGGGCACTCCGTTTTATTTGCGCACAGGCAAACGGCTGCGGGATCGTTGTTCTGAAATCGCGGTGGTTTTCCGTGATCCACCCCACAACATTTTTCCAAACAAGATGGAGGGGCGCAAAGGCAACGCCCTGATCATCCGCCTGCAGCCTGACGAAGGCATCACCCTGCGCACCACCATCAAAGAGCCGGGCCCCGGCGGCATGCGCCTTACTGAAGTTGCGATGGATATGTCTTTTGCTGAGGCGCTCGGCCAAGACCTCATCTCCCAAGACGCCTACGAACGTCTGATCATGGACGTCATTCGCGGCGACCAGACATTGTTTATGCGGGGCGACGAAGTCGAAGCCGCCTGGGCTTGGGCAGACCCTCTGATCTCTGCCTGGCAAGACAGCAATCAGCGGCCGGTGCCTTACGACCCGGGCAGCTCTGGCCCAGAAGAAGCGCTGATGTTGATGCATCAAGGTGGGCGTCGCTGGCGCCCGGTCGGTAACTGAGGTCACATTGGCCCAACTTAGGAAGGATGGCTCCCATGCCGCTCCACCCAACTGTAGAGAAAGTCACCGAGCGTATCATCGCGCGCAGCAAAGCGCACCGCACCCCCTATCTTGAACGCATGGCCAATGCGGCCAGTCAGGGCCCCGCGCGTGCCCATCTCAGCTGCTCTGGCCAAGCCCATGCCTATGCGGGTGCTGGCGAAGATCAGTCAGCGCTCGCGACAGGCACCGCAGGCAACCTTGGCATCGTCACGGCTTACAATGACATGCTGTCCGCCCACCAGCCGTTTGAACGCTATCCAACACTGATCCGCGATGCCGCACGCGCAGCCGGTGGTACAGCCCAAGTGGCAGGTGGCGTGCCTGCCATGTGTGACGGCGTCACCCAAGGCGCGGCAGGCATGGAGCTGTCCCTCTTTTCCCGCGATGTGATCGCGCTTGCGGCAGGGGTTGCCCTCAGCCACAATACGTTTGATGCCTCGGTCTATCTCGGTGTCTGCGATAAAATTGTCCCCGGCCTTGTGATTGCGGCGCAGAGTTTCGGACATCTTCCTGCGGTATTCTTGCCTGCAGGCCCGATGACCTCCGGTATTTCCAACGACGACAAAGCCAAAGTGCGCCAACGCTTTGCCGCTGGGGAGGCTGACCGAGCAGAGCTGATGGCCTCAGAAATGGCTGCCTATCATGGGCCAGGCACTTGCACCTTCTATGGCACTGCAAACACCAACCAAATGTTGATGGAATTTATGGGGCTGCACCTGCCCGGCTCCAGTTTTGTGACCCCCAACACCGAATTGCGCGATGCCCTGACCGAAGAAGGCGCTCGCCGCGCCCTCTCGCTCTCGGCACTCGGCAACAACTACACCCCAACCTGCGATATTCTGGACGAAAAAGCCTTCGTAAACGGCATGATTGGCCTGAACGCCACGGGCGGCTCTACCAACCTTCTGATTCACCTCATCGCCATGGCGCGCGCTGGTGGTATCGTGCTGACATGGGAAGACTTTGCTGAACTCTCAGACGTAACGCCCCTTCTGGCGCGCGTCTATCCCAACGGCCTCGCAGATGTGAACCATTTCCACGCAGCTGGCGGTCTGGGGTATATGATTGGCGAACTGCTCTCAGCTGGACTCTTGCACGACGACACCAAAACCGTCGCTGGTGAGGGCCTTGAAAACTACACGCATGAGCCCAAGCTCATCGACGGTGCGCTCGTCTGGCAACCCGGTACAACGGTGTCGCTGAACGACAAAATCGTGCGCCCAGCCACAGATCCGTTCCAGCCAACAGGCGGTCTGGCCCGCCTCACCGGCAATCTTGGCACCTCGGTGATGAAAATCTCTGCCGTTGCGCCAGAACACCGCTTTGTCGAAGCCCCAGCCCGTGTGTTCCACGATCAGGACGAGGTGAAAGCGGCGTTCCAGGCAGGCGAATTGACAAAAGATGTGGTGATCGTTGTTCGCTTCCAGGGCCCCAAAGCCAACGGCATGCCCGAACTGCACAGCCTGACACCTCTGATGTCGATCATGCAGGGCAAGGGCCTCAAAGTTGCTTTTGTGACTGATGGGCGCATGTCTGGAGCCTCTGGAAAAATCCCTGCGGCCATTCACGTTTGCCCCGAAGCTCTGGATGGCGGCACCATCGCCAAGCTGCGCGACGGCGATATCGTCCGCGTCGATGCCGAGGCCGGCGTGCTTGAGGTGTTAACCAAAGGTGTAGAAGATCGCGCAGCGGCAAGCGCCGATCTCTCAGACTACCATGCAGGCACAGGCCGTGAGCTGTTTGGCATGTTCCGAAACGCTGTTGGCTCCGCCACAACCGGCGCCTCTGTTTTTGAAGGATCTTACTGATGACCATCACCCCCCAAGAGGCCAGCGCACGCGCGCAAGACATCTGTAATGCGGCGCCTATCGTACCAGTGCTGGTTGTCGAAGATGCCGCAAGCGCCAAGCCATTGGCCGAGGCACTGGTTGCTGGAGGCCTCCCGGCCCTCGAAGTCACGCTCCGCACCCCTGCCGCACTGGAGGTGATCCGTGCGATGGCTGAGGTGCCCGGTGGCATGGTTGGGGCGGGCACGTTGTTAACGCCAGAGGACGTGAAAGCAGCCAAAGCGGCGGGCGCAACCTTTGGCGTCTCTCCCGGAGCCACAGAAACGCTACTGGCCGCTTGTGAAGCCGAAGGGTTGCCGCTCTTGCCCGGCGCCGCATCCGCCAGCGAAGCCATGGCGTTGCTGGAGCGCGGCTATGACATGCTGAAGTTCTTTCCCGCAGAAGCCGCAGGAGGCGCAAAATTTCTTGGGTCCCTCGCCAGCCCTCTGCCGCAGATCTCTTTCTGCCCAACCGGCGGCGTGAACCCGAAGAATGCGCCGGACTACCTGTCGCTTCCCAATGTGGTTTGCGCAGGTGGCAGTTGGGTTGCCCCGTCCAAGCTGGTCAAAGCAGGTGCGTGGGATGAAATCGAAGCTTTGGCAAAAGAAGCCTCACAGCTCCCGCGCTAGCCCGTCTACCAGTTCCGACGGCCGCTCACATGGTGCAGCGTGCTTTCTTCCGCAAATGGATCAACCGGCGCAGGCACACTGAGCCGGTTGATGGTTTTTGAGGCCGCAATCAGACCAACAATCCCAAAGACGGCACCGCCAAAGGCTTGCCCAAGAAGAACGCCAGAGGCGCCCCAATACGCGCCGCCCAACAAGACAAAGGGGTAGGTCCCAAGCGTATGGCGCCCCCAATTCACGTAGGTCGAATAGATCGGATGACCGAGATTGTTGAAACAGGCGTTGCATACAAAAATCACACCGTTGAAGAACTGCAAAAGCGCCAAGGGGCCACAGAAAAGGAAGATCAGCGTTCGCATCTCTCCTTCCGCATCAAAAATATCGGCAATCGGCACGCGCAATACAAAGAGAACCGCAGCGGCCAACAGTGTATAAGCGCTCAGAAACTGCAGCCCGGCGCGCAGCGTGCCACGTACCCTGTCAAACTGGCTTGCGCCAAAGTTCTGTCCCACAATTGGTCCGATGGCCCCTGAGAGAGCAAACACCACCGCAAAGGCCACGGGCAACAACCGGCCAATGACAGCCATAGCGGCCACCGCATCTGTACCATAGCGCGCCATTTCACGCGTAACGATGGCAGTTCCCAAAGGCGACGCCACATTGGTCAGCACCGCAGGCCCCGCAATACCGCCAACCGCCTTTGCATCGCGCAAGAGCAATGCTGCCGCTGGTCGTGTATAGCCATTGTGAATGCGGATCACACACAAAAGCGCATAGGCGCACATCACGATCCGCGCGGTCACCGATGCATAGGCAGCACCGTTCAGTCCCAAGCCAAAGCCAAATATCAATAGCGGGTCGAGCGCGGCATTCACCACGCCGCCAAACACAGTCCCCATCATAGAGCGACGCGCATCACCATAGGCGCGCAAAACCGCCATGCTGGCCATGGCAATCCCCATCAAAGGCATGGTGGGTAGCACAATGCTGACATAGCGTTTGGCAAGCGCAAGGGTCTCCCCCTCAGCACCTAGCCAGGTGATGATCGGATTAAGTGCGTTCAAAACCCCTATCGGCACCAGAAGGCCAATCAACGCCACAACAACCGCCACCGATGTTGCGTATTCTCGTGCCAATTGCGACCGGTCAGCCCCAATGGCGCGCGCCACCAGCGAGCCCGCTGAAATCGATAACCCTATGTTTATGGCATTGGTGAAAAACAACAGTGTGCCCGCATAGCCCACCGCTGCCGCCAGCGCTTTGTTGCCCAACATCGAAATGAAAATCATATCGACGAAATCAACCGCAAAGATCGCCATGAGCCCCACCGAAGAGGTCAGCGACATGACAGTCACATGGCGCATCAAAGAGCCTTTCAGGAACACCGCTTTTGCCATGTCTCAGTCTTTCTCTTCCGGTGTATCCACCGCAATTTTCGCCGGTGGCGGCGTCCAGCCGTCGGCCCCCTCAATACCAAAGCCAGCCTTCGCCCCTTGAAGCTCTTCTTCCATCTGCGCATTCAGCTCTTTAGCAAGCGCGATGAAATCCTCGTTCTCGGATACAGGTACACCAGGTTTGTGCACAGATGCGGTGGCCACAAGCAATTGGCGGTCGGTTTTCTTGAACTTTTGCGCCAGCCTCTCAGCTTGGAATGGGTGTATGCCAAGCGCCTCATAGGCACTGCGCCCAGCACGCACAGCACTGTCAAAAGTTTCACGGATAATGTCATGCGCACCTGCCTGATAGAGATCATACACATGCGGCCGATCGTAAGCACGCGCCACGATATGCACATGCGAATGGTGGCGTGCCACATGCTCCGTCAGATGAGTCACTTGCTCTTTGCCGTCGATGGCGATGATCAACATCTTGGCGTCCTCAATCCCTGCAGCGTGCAGCAGATCAGCCCGCGTGCCATCCCCAAAGAAGACCTTCACATCAAATTTGCGCAATGCTTCCAGCTGTTTGGCGGAATAGTCCACCAACACCGGCTGCTCACCAATCTGGCGCAGCATCCGGGCCACAATGCCGCCAAAGCGCCCATAACCCACCACGATGATCTTGCTGCGATGATCAATCTCATCTGCCGCCTGCTCCTGTGCATCAATCAAACGCGGCAGTATCAGGCGCTCATATGCGATAAACAGTGCTGGGGTGAGCAACATCGACATCGCCACCACCAAGAGCGCGATCTGCGCAATGTCCTGAGGGATCACATTGTTGGCGACCGTGAAGCTCAGCAAAACAAATCCAAACTCGCCAGCCTGCGCCAATCCAAGTGTGAACAGCCAGCGGTCAGCACCAGCGAGTTTGAACACCCGCGCCAAGACATACAGCACGCCCGCCTTAAGCAGCATCACCCCAAGCGTGATCCCAACCACCAACACGAAGTTATCCGCCAAGAGACCGAAGTTGATCGCCGCGCCAACTGTCATGAAGAACAGCCCAAGCAGCAGGCCGCGAAACGGGTCGATGTCGCTTTCCAGTTCATGGCGATACTCACTGTTGGCAAGCACAACACCCGCCAAGAATGTGCCAAGCGCTGGCGACAGCCCCACAAGCGACATCAACAAGGCAATCCCCACCACAAGGGCCAGCGCCGTGGCGACAAACACCTCCCGCAGGTTCGCCATGGTGACGAACCGAAACAGCGGACGCGTCAGAACGCTACCGATAAAGCCAATCGAACCAACAGCTGCCAGTGTGATCAGGCCCACCTGCCATCCCGGCCGCCCTTCAACGAGGCTCATGCTGCCATGGTCATCGTGCCCGTCCTCGCCATGTGCATTCCCACCATGCGCTCCATGGCTGTCTGAGACCTGCGTGGCGTGCTCTGCCACCTCAGGCAACGCCAGAAGCGGCAACAGCGCGAGCATCGGGATTACCGCGATGTCCTGAAACAACAGCACTTGGAAAGAGCCCTGCCCGCCTTGGGACTGCATCAGGCCTTTCTCGTTCAAGGTCTGCAAAACAATCGCTGTGGACGACAGCGCAAACACCATGCCAATCGCCAACGAGACTGACCACTGAAGCCCAAATGCCATGGCAATCGCTGCGATCAAAATGGTTGTGACGCTTACCTGCATCCCCCCAAGGCCAAGCAGCCTCTGCCGCATGGCCCAGAGCATTTTGGGGTCAAGTTCTAACCCCACCAGAAAGAGCATCATCACAACGCCAAATTCAGCAAAATGCTGGATCTGGATGATGTCGACATTCAGCCATTGCAGGATCGGCGAAATCGCTATGCCTGCAATCAGATAGCCAAGCACGGACCCTAGACCAAGACGCGCCGCCAACGGCACCGCGATCACACCGGCAATCAGAAAAACCGTCACAAGCATCAAGAAGCCAGTCATCGGATCACCTCGTTCAAATCTTCGGCCTGAATAACATCACACGCGCCCGCCTTGGTCAGATCCACCTGATCATCGCGCAATGCGATCAACCAGCGTCGCCAGCCCTCTGCATGCGGGCTGAGCCCATGAGCCTCGCGTTTTGCCAATGCCCCATAGAGAACATAAGGCGGCAGAAACGTCATATGGCAAAGTCGAGCCGTCTGCTCCATCGGCGTGAGCAAGGTGCGCAGGGCAAATCCGTTGTATCCTTCAGCGCCATAGGCTTCCTCAGGTGCGCCGCATGTGATCCCCATGGACCAGATCTTGCCAGTTAATTTGTCACCTCCTGATCCATAGGCAAAGCCGTGCTCCAACACCAAGTCTTGCCACTCTTTGATAATGGAGGGCGTTGAATACCAAAACAGCGGGTACTGAAAGAGGATCGCATCACTGCGCAGCAATCGGGCCTGCTCGACTTCAACATCGATATCAAACCGGGGATAGGTCGCATAAAGGTCGACAAACTCAATGCCTTCCACCGCGTCAGTCGCAACATCCATCGCCTTGTTTGCCTCAGAATGTGGCGCGCCCGGATGTGCCTGATAGACCAATACCTTCATTCTTGTCTGCCCCCCGCTTGCCGATGTCTGACCACCTTGCCACCGCTTGATGCGAAGACCAAGCCAACAGACCAAGCTCAAACGCGAATTCAGTATCTTGCGTACAAAGAAAAACGCCGCCCAAGGGGCGGCGCTTCTATTCCGATTTGTCTTGGCTTACCCACCAAAGTCATCGAGCATGATGTCTTCGCGGTCCACACCCAGATCAAGCAACATGTTGATCACAGACTGGTTCATGATGGGCGGACCACACATGTAGAATTCACAGTCTTCCGGTGCCGGGTGGTTCTTCAGATACTCTTCAAACAGAACGTTGTGGATGAAGCCAGTGTAGCCTTTCCAGTCGTCCTCTGGCATCGCGTCAGACAGCGCAACATGCCATTCGAAGTTGTCAAACTCTTCAGCCAGCTTGTCGAAGTCCTCAACAAAGAACATCTCTTTCTTGGAACGCGCACCATACCAGAAGGTGATTTTACGATCACGATTTTCAAGGCGCTTGAGCTGGTCAAAGATGTGGCTCCGCATTGGGGCCATACCAGCACCACCGCCGATGAAGACCATCTCTTTTTGAGTGTCGCGGGCAAAGAACTCACCGAACGGACCAGAGATCGTCACCTTGTCACCTGGCTTCAGGTTAAAGATATAGCTGGACATCTGACCCGGAGGAATGCCCTGGCTGCCCGGAGGTGGCGATGCCACACGCACGTTCAGCATGATAAGGCCTTTTTCATCCGGGTAGTTCGCCATCGAGTAAGCACGTTCGATCGGTTCAGGCACCGTGGATTCATACTGCCACAGGTTAAACTTGTCCCAATCTTCGTGATATTCTTCCTGGATCGCGAAATCCTTGTAAGAGAGCTTGTGCGCCGGAGCCTCGATCTGAATGTAACCCCCTGCGCGGAAGTTCACATCTTCGCCTTCCGGCAATTCCAGAACGAGGTTCTTGATGAAGGTTGCGACGTTGTCGTTGGAGCGTACAGTACACTCCCACTTTTTCACGCCGAACACCTCTTCAGGTACTTCGATGTCCATGTCCTGCTTAACCGCAACCTGACAAGACAGGCGGTCACCACAAGAGGCCTCACGCTTGGTGATGTGGCTTTCTTCTGTCGGCAGGATAGAGCCACCGCCGGAATGCACACGCACACGACATTGCGCACATGTACCACCGCCACCACAGGCAGACGGCACAAACAGTTTCTGCTCCGCCAGCGTTTGCAGCAGTTTGCCACCCGCAGGCACAGAGATTGTTTTCTCACCGTTGATGGTAATGTTCACGTCACCAGTGGATACCAGCTTGGAACGCGCAGCCAAAATGATGGTTACAAGCGCCAGAACGATCAGCGTGAAGAGAATGACGCCAAGAGTAAATGTTTCCATGTTCTTTGCCTCTTCAGAGTTTCACGCCAGAGAAGGACATGAAGGCCAGCGCCATCAGACCCGCGGTAATGAAGGTGATCCCAAGACCCTGAAGACCATCAGGAATGTCAGAATACTTCAGCTTTTCGCGCACACCCGCCATCGCGGTGATCGCCAGTGCCCAACCAAAGCCGGAAGACAGACCATAGGTGGTCGCCTCAGCAATGTTGTAGTCGCGTTCCACCATGAACAGCGAACCACCAAGGATCGCGCAGTTCACCGTGATCAGCGGCAAGAACACACCCAGCGCGTTGTAAAGCGGTGGGAAGAACTTATCGAGCACCATCTCAAGGATCTGAACCATCGCCGCGATCACGCCGATGTAGCAGATCAGACCCAGGAAGGTCAGGTCCACATTCGGGAAGCCTGCCCATGCAAGCGCACCAGGCGCCAGCAGATAGGTCAGCAACAGGTTGTTGGTCGGCACGGTGATCGCCTGAACCAGCATCACCGAAATACCAAGGCCAAGCGCGGTAGAAATCTTCTTTGACACGGCGATAAAGGTACACATGCCAAGGAAGAAGGAGAGCGCGAGGTTCTCAACAAATACGGCCTTTACGGCCAGAGAGAGAAGCCCTTCCATTAGTGGCCCTCCACAACTTGAATTTTGTATTCACGTTCTTCGACCTGCTCTGGTTTCCAGGCGCGTACCGCCCAAATCAGCAAGCCGATGATGAAGAACGCAGAAGGTGGCAGAAGCAGCATGCCGTTGGGCACATACCAGCCACCATTGTTCACGGTTGGCAGGATGGTGATGCCAAACAGGCTGCCCGCACCAAACAGCTCGCGGATGAAGCCAACCACCAGCAACAGCGCACCATAGCCGATGCCGTTTCCGGCGCCGTCGATAAAGCTGTCGATTGGTGTGTTCTTCATGGCAAACGCTTCGGCGCGGCCCATCACGATACAGTTGGTGATGATCAGGCCCACAAACACCGACAGTGTTTTGGACACATCATAGGCGTAGGCTTTCAGCACCTGATCCACGATGATCACAAGCGATGCGATGATCACCATCTGCACGATGATCCGGATCGAGCCCGGGATCTGGTTGCGCAGAACCGAAATGAACATCGAGCTGAACGCGGTCACGGATGTCACCGCCAGCGCCATCACAAAGGCCACCTGCAGGGAGGATGTCACCGCCAGCGCGGAACAAATGCCAAGCACCTGAAGCGTGATCGGGTTGTTGTCGACCAACGGGTCGATCAGAAGGTCTCTCTTGGTTTGCGCCATCAGATCTCTCCCGCTTTGAGGTTTTCAAGGAATGGCGCGAAGCCCGCCTCGCCCATCCAGAAACGTACGAGGTTATCCACACCAACGGAGGTCAGCGTCGCACCAGCAAGCGCGTCTACATGAAAGTCTTGGCCTGCTGGCGGCACAGCTTTTGCAACTGTGATCTGGAGATCACCTGCATCATCCGCCAGTTTCTTGCCATTCCACATGGACTTCCAGCGTGGGTTGTCCACTTCCGCACCAAGACCAGGTGTTTCCGCGTGGCTGTAGAACTGCAGACCAAAGATATCGTTGCCGTTCTCTTCAAGCGCGATGAAGCCATAGAGCGTTGACCAGAGGCCATAGCCGTGAATTGGCAAGATCACCTTGTCCAGCGAACCATCGTCGTTGCGCAGCAGGTAAACTGTCACAAACTTGGACTGTCGCCCAATGCCCGCAGGGTCATCGCTCAGCGCCACAGACAGCTCAGGATCAGACGCTGCCGCGCGATCATCAAAAGTCGCCGCGTCAAATGCGTCAGAGAATTCTCCGGTTGCAAGCTCAAGCACCTGAGGTTCAAACACGCTGAAGCCTTCCAGCACATCCATCCCAGGTTCATAAAGACCGGCCACCTGCAGAACGTTGGCCTGTTTGTCTTTCAGCTTGTTCTGCTCCTGCAACGGACGCAGCGCGACCGAAACGGCAGACACGACCATAGAGGCCACAAGGCAGAGAGTTACAGCGATGAAAACGGTTTTGCCCACACTGTCGGGCGGGGCCGCCAAAAACCGTGCGATGGCCCCTTTGTTTTCGTTGGAAGCGTCAGGCATGTTGACGGGCCCTCCGTTTGATATTGGCCTGAACGACGAAGTAGTCGATCAGCGGCGCAAAGACGTTGCCGAATAGGATTGCGAGCATCATGCCTTCTGGGAAGGCCGGGTTGATCACACGGATCATCACCACCATGAAGCCGATAAGCGCACCATAGATGTAGCGCCCCACATTGGTGTGGCTGGCCGAAACGGGTTCGGTCACCATGAACACCATGCCAAAGGCAAAACCGCCCACAACAAAGTGCCAGTACCAAGGCATTGCAAACATCGGATTGGTGTCAGACCCGATCAGGTTCAGCAGAAGCGAGAAACCAACCATACCGCCCATGCAGCCCACAATCAGACGCCAGTTGGCGATCTTTGTGATCAGCAGGAAGGCCAGACCGATCAGACAGGCCAATGCCGAGGTCTCACCGATAGAGCCCTGAACGGTGCCGACAAAAGAGTTCATCCAGTTCATGCCATTGGCTGCCAGCTGTTCGTAACCTGCAGAGGCAGACACCGAAAGCGCGGTTGCACCGGAGAACCCATCAACCGGGGTCCAGATTGTGTCGCCGGACATATTGGCCGGATACGCAAAGTACAGGAACGCACGACCCGTCAAGGCCGGGTTCAGGAAGTTTTTGCCTGTGCCGCCAAAGACTTCTTTGCCAACAACAACACCGAAGGAAATGCCAAGCGCCACCTGCCAGAGAGGGGCAGACGGGGGCATGATCAGCGCAAACAACATCGAGCTTACGAGGAAGCCTTCGTTCACTTCGTGACCACGCACCGTGGCAAAGACCACTTCCCAAATACCGCCAACAACCAACGTGGTGAGATAAATCGGTAGGAAGTACAGCAGACCGTGGGCAAAGTTTGCCAGCGGATTGCTTGCATCAAAACCAATGCCCAGAGCAGACAGGATCACAGCGCGCCAGCCAGTTGGATCAAAAGTCTCATAGGCTGTGTTGACCTGAAGGCCCACATTGTAGAGGCCCATGATGATACATGGCACCGTTGCAAGCACCACGTAAGTCATGATCCGCTTCATATCCACGTAAGAACGTGCATGTGGTGCGGCAGTGGTTACTGTTTTTGGAGTGTAGAGAAAGCTCTCTACCATCTCATACATCGGGAAGAATTTCTCGTATTTGCCGCCCTTCGTAAAGTTCGGTTCAATACGATCAAAGAAACTACGCAATCCCATAAATCAGCCCTCCTTTTCGATCTTGGCTAGGCTGTCACGCAGCGCTTCGCCGTATTCGTATTTTGCCGGGCAGGAAAAACCCACCAGGCCGAGGTCCTCTTCATCCAGCTCAAGCGCACCCAGCTTTTGCGCTTCATCTGTGTCCATTACGAGCAGTGCCCGCAGCAGTTGAGTGGGCAGGAAGTCCTGCGGCATCAGCTGCTCAAATGTGCCAAGCGGTACCATTGCACGACGGCCACCATTCAGGTTGGACGTCAGCGGGTACAGCTTTTTGGAGAATGCAGATCCCAGAACCGGCAAGATCGAGAACTTGCTTGGCATCGGGCGAATCCAGCCCATTGGGATTTGTTTGTGGTCTTCTTCGATGATCGTGACCTGTCGCGCATAGCGCCCCAGGAAGGCCTCCACTTGCGAACCAGCGAAACCGCTCAGAATCGAACCAGACACCAGACGTACGGGCGCGTCACCTGCGATCTCGCCTTCGGTCAACTCAACCAGAGAGGCACCGTCAATTGTCCGCACCAGACGAGGCGATTTGCTCAGCGGGCCACACAGAGCAACCACACGAGACGAATCAATCTTGCCGGTTTCCAGCAGACGACCAATCGCAATCACATCGTGATATCCGATGGTCCAAACTGTCTTGGTCGCGCTTGGCGGCTCAAGGAAGTGCATGTGCGTTCCGGCCAGACCGGCAGGGTGCGGGCCAGAGAATGTCGCAACCGTCACACCGTTCGTGTCAGCGCCAGAGATCTGTGCACCTTGTGCATGACACAGGTAGGTTTTGCCTTCGGTGAGCTGCGTGATTGCCGCCAGACCTTTGGCAAAGGCGTCACCAGCATCCGCAATCACAACAGCCGGATCGCCAGCCAATGGCTCGGTGTCCATAGCGTTCACATAGATCGCGGCAGGTTGGCTATCCGTCGCGGGCACCTTGGAGTATGGGCGCGTACGGAAAGAGGTCCAAAGCCCTGCTGCGCAAAGGCGTTCCACCAAACCGTCACGTGTTGCCACATCTCCAACAGCGGAGAAATCCACCGGTTCTGCAGCGGTTGTATCCACCTCGATCTCAACGCTGAGAAGCACTCGGCGTGGACCACGGTTGATAGCCTTCACACGGCCAGACACAGGCGAAACAACTTTCGCCTCTGGTGAGTCTTTATGCGCCAAGATCGGCGCCCCTGCTGCCACTACATCGCCTTCTGCGACTGCGATACGTGGCTTCAATCCTATGTAGTCGGCCCCGAGGACTGCCACGGTTTTGACCGCTGCCCCCTCGTGTATTCCTTCGCCGGGAGCCCCGGTGACTGGAAGATTCAGGCCTTTTCGTAGCGCAAAATGCTGCACGCCAATGTCATCCTGTCGTTGCTGGTTAGTGTTGCGAATGTCGCGAATGATTGCGGCTGCGTATACGCGGAGTCTCGCCAAACAGCCAGCACAATTCGACTATTTTTCTATTGTTTCTCGTCCCTCAGAGCAATAGTGTGCCGCCGACAAAACAAAGCGCCCGTTTTGAACACTTTACGGTGGTCATATGGGTTGTCTTACCTGTGTAGCTCACAACAAAGTGTTAGCGATGCCCTCTCTTTCTCGACGCAGCTTCATTTTTATGGCTTTGGCCGTTGCTGCATGCAAACGCGGTGCGGCGGACATTCTGCTGACCGGGCGCACAATGGGCACAAGTTACTCTATTGTCGCGGTAAATTCGGCTGGCGTGGACGTCAGCGAACTGCAAACTGCCATAGACGCCACGCTGCGAGATGTGGACATCAAAATGTCCAATTGGAATGCGGCATCCGAAGTCTCGGCAATAAACACTCATGCAACCGCGGAGCCCTTCCCACTTTCCGCAGACATGCAACACCTGATCGAAGCCGCACATGGCGTACATCTTGCCAGCGAGGGGCAATTCGACATCACATTGGGCCCTCTGATTGATCTTTGGGGGTTTGGGGCCGCCAAACCCTCTGGCGCCTTGCCGACCGAAGCAGAGATTGCAGCGGCATTGGTGCCAGTGGGTCAGGAAGAGATGCTGCGGGTCGAAAATGGCCTGCTGCACAAGGGCCATCCCGACGCTGCGATGTATCTGTCCGCCATCGGCAAGGGATTCGGCGTGGATCGCATTGGTGACACGCTAGCCCAGTTCGGTCTGACCAACTATATGGTAGAGGTCGGCGGAGATATCATCACCTCTGGCCAAAACGCTCAGGGTCAACCATGGCAGATCGCGATTGAGACCCCCGACGCACTCACGCGAAGCGTGTATCGGATCATCGGCATCAAAGATCGGGGCATGGCCACGTCTGGGGACTACCGAAACTATTTTGAAAAAGATGGAGTGCGGTACTCCCACATCATCGACAGCGACACCGGACGCCCCATCACGCATAAGACAGCATCTGTGACGGTGCTTGCCGAAAATGCGATGCTTGCAGACGCCTGGGCCACCGCCTTGTTGGCGCTTGGCACGGAACGTGGCCTAAACGTCGCAGAAAAACACCAGATCGCGGCTTTGTTTATTGAACGCAATGCTAACACAGACCATGTAACCTTCGACGCGACGCCGAGCACAGAGTTCGACGCCACTCTCGCTAGCTAAAAGGCACACTCATATGGAAACTTTCCTCATCGCATTTTTTCTTCTGATGCTTGTCACCCTCGGCATGTCGGTTGGCGTGATCATGATGGGCCGCACGATCAAAGGATCCTGCGGCGGACTGAACGCCATCAGCGGCGCCGACAAATGCGTTGTTTGCAGCAAAGACATTGACCCAGACAGCCCGCTGCGCGAGCGCCTTCAGTGCCCGCGTGCCAAGAAGATGTTGGAACAGATGGATGTCGAAAAGAGCACCGACGCTTAAACCGACGCTTTACTGATGCGATACCGCCGGAATACAGACGCAATGCCGCATAGTTCTATGCGGCATTTTTTGTGGTCCGATCAGCTGACAGAAAGCGGCACCAACGCCAGCACCAGCAGACAAGATGATGCAATCAAACCGGAAACCCAAAGCTGCCAGCGCGGCCCCTCTTCTTTCCAAACACGCCGATATCGGTGCCCCGCCAAACAGGCGAGCACAAAGAGTGTAGTTGCAACAGCAGGCGAAAGAATGAGCTCAGGCAAAGAAAAGTCCCCAAAACGCGGATCTTGCGTATAGGCTGGAGGCATATAGCGACAATATTGAACAAGCAAGGAGCCCATTGATGCCAAGTTCCTATCAAGCCCCTAACCGGAAATCGGAAGAGAAAACCAAAACCCTCAGTCAAACAACGGACACAAACACATCTGCCACCGCAGCAACGGTACAGAACGTGTTGGACCAAAAGGGAAAAGACGTCTTCTCGATCCGCCCACAGGACACATTGGGGCAAACGGTCAAGGTCTTGAAAGAACGCCGAATCGGCGCACTTCTTGTGACCGACGCCAATGGGACGTTGCTTGGGATCCTCTCAGAGCGGGACATTGTACGAAAACTCGCAGACACTCCGGGGCAAACTCTTCCGCAAAAAGTCGAAGATGTGATGACCACAAAGGTGCAAACCTGCGCGCCGGAGGATTCGCTCGTAGACGTGTTGCGGCGCATGACAGACGGGCGTTTCCGCCACATGCCAGTACAAGATGAAACCGGCCTCGTCGGCATGGTCACGATTGGTGACGTTGTAAATCATCGCCTGATGGCACTGGAGCATGAAGCGCTGCAACTGAAACAGCTCATCGTTGGCTGATCAGGATAGGCTTTAAGAGCTCTGAAAATATGAAGGCTCCCGGTTAGGAGCCTTCTTTCGTTTCAAACATGGGCTAGGCAACGGATGCTCACCTCCATGTCATTGAAAGTTCGAAACAAAAAAGGCCCCGGCGCTTCTATGCCGGGGCCTTTTTTTTCAATTTACCGTCAAGCCTTAGTGGCTGTGGCCTTTGTCCCAATCTTCCTGCTTTGGCAGGATTTCAAAGGTATGCTCTGGCGGCGGGCTCGGGAGAGTCCATTCCAGAGTGTCAGCATATTCATTCCAGTAGTTGTTCTCGGTCACTTTCGCGCCGCGGAACAGGGAATAGAACACCACACCGAAGAAGAACAGGAAGGAGGCAAAGGACAGGAACGCGCCGTAGGAGCTGATCTTGTTCCAATATGCAAAGGCTTCCGGATAATCGATGTAACGACGTGGCATGCCCTGACGCCCCAGGAAGTGCTGTGGGAAGAAGGTCAGGTTGGCGCCGATGAAGAACAGCCAGAAGTGCAGCTTGCCCGCCCATTCAGGGTACTGACGGCCGGTCATTTTGCCGAAGTAGAAGTAGATCCCGGCAAAGATGGCGAAAACCGCGCCTAGGCTCATCACATAGTGGAAGTGCGCCACCACGTAGTAGGTGTCGTGGTAGTAGCGGTCCACAGAGGCCTGCGACAGCACGATGCCGGTCACGCCGCCCATGGTGAAGAGGAACAGGAAGCCCAGCGCCCAGAGCATTGGGGTTTTAAACTCAATCGAGCCGCCCCACATGGTCGCAATCCAGGAGAAGATCTTCACACCGGTCGGAACCGCAATCACCATGGTGGCGAGCATGAAGTAGGACTGCTGTGTCAGGGACATACCCACGGTGTACATGTGGTGCGCCCAAACAACGAAGCCCAGCGCGCCGATGGCGATGATCGCCCAGACCATTGGCAGGTAGCCAAAGACCGGCTTGCGGGAGAAGGTCGCAATCACGTGAGAGATGATGCCGAAGCCCGGCAGAATCACGATGTACACTTCCGGGTGGCCGAAGAACCACAGAATGTGTTGGTACAGGATCGGATCGCCGCCGCCTGCTGGATCAAAGAAGGTGGTGCCGAAGTTCCGGTCCGTCAGCAGCATGGTGATTGCGCCCGCGAGAACCGGCAGAGCCAGAAGGATCAGCCATGCTGTGACAAAGATCGACCATGCAAACAGCGGCACTTTGAAAAGCGTCATGCCCGGTGCGCGCATGTTCAGGAAGGTCGTGATCATGTTGATCGCGCCAAGAATCGACGATGCACCAGACACGTGGACCGCAAAGATCGCAAGATCCATCGACATGCCGCCTTCACCGGTGGAAAGCGGTGGATACAGCACCCAGCCCACACCAGAACCAAGCTGGTCATTGCCGCCCGGAGCCAACATAGAGGCCACACCCAGCGATGTGCCCGCTACATAAAGCCAGAAGCTGAGGTTGTTCATGCGTGGGAACGCCATATCCGGCGCGCCAATCTGCAGCGGCATGAAGTAGTTGCCAAAGCCACCGAACAGCGCCGGAATCACCACGAAGAACATCATCAAGACGCCGTGATAGGTGATCAGCACGTTCCAGAGGTGGCCGTTAGGAGTACAGGGTCCATCCCCGCCACCAAGAAAGCGTGCGCCTTCCAGACACATATACTGAACGCCGGGCTCCATGAGCTCCATGCGCATCAGAACTGTAAAGAAAACCGCAATGAAACCGGCAAGGGCCGACACGATCAGATAGAGTAGACCGATATCTTTGTGGTTGGTGGACATAAACCACCGAGTGAAGAATCCTCGCTCGTCATGGTGCTCGTGGCCTTGTAGGGCTGCGTCTGCCATGCCGCTCCTCCTGTTGAATTTTATACGGCGTGCGGAATCTTCTGACGCCGCTATCGCGATATTTGTAAAACTCTGCCCCCCGCCAAGCAATCATCCTATTTGACATAGATCAAAATAAATTGTCGCACCCCCCCAGCGACCGATCTCCAATACTTAGCCAAAATTTTCCCGCTCTCCTGCAAGCGCTGCAAACGTCAGCCCCTACCGACAGACCCGCCTTCACAACAAGACGCGCAGTCGAGCCGGTCTTTTATTCTATTTTTTTCAACGTGTTGAGTTGCTCTCTCAGCATATCACATCGAAGAATTTCAGAAGGCGCCAGCGCTATTTTTGGCAAAGCAGATGAGAACGATACGACGTTCAAACGCACTTCCATCAACTAAGACCAACGCCACGATGGCATGCCCCAACAGCGACGCGACACCAATTGCCGGATAGATCGACGTATGCGGGGCGTCGGCTGCACGCTATCGCGCATTGCCGGGGAATCGTATTTCCCGTCAAACCCGCCCTGAGCTTCAGCAGCTAAGTCGCGAAAAATCACACTATCTCAACAGGCGGGGTCTATAGGCAGAACCCAATGTCGGTGATCTGCCTTGCCAACGGCAGTGTCTGTGTTTCGCAATGGATCAGCACTCCAAACAAAATGGACACCAGCAGAAGGCCGATCTTCAAATTTTCAAACAGCATCCTCATTTGATCATCCTTGTTCACAACAACAGGCTCAGAGTCTCACGACCACAGTATCGTGGCCGGCATGGCCAAAATTCAAATCCAGCGAGAACACGGACGGCACCTGTGTCTCAAACTTCAAACTCATGGGTATGTCGACAAGAGCGCCAGAGGGCACATTTGCCCAATTGGCGGTCAGCACATTCGCTCCTTTGACCTGTGCGGTTTCAAGCACCACTGGCTCTGCCCCTTTGTTCAACAGAGTCAGACGCAAGTGTACTGTATCTTTGCGACGTTTGATGACCTCAACACTTGTGGAGACCTGCAAGGCGCCGTGTCCCTCATGCGCCAAAGCAAGGGTCGGCATAGCCAAAATTGCTACAATAAAATCACGCTTTTTCATGGTATCCTGTCTTACAATTTCTACCGCAATTGCAAACCACAACGTTGCGTATCAGGGTTTCCGTCGCTCAATTGATTTTTTTTTGGACATAAGTGCATTTTCTTCTTGCAGGCAGCGGCAACTCTTTATATTCCACGCCTCACCCAAGGACGCGGGCGTAGCTCAGGGGTAGAGCATTACCTTGCCAAGGTAAGGGTCGTGAGTTCGAATCTCATCGCCCGCTCCAATTTCTCCCAAGGGAGAGCAGTGAACAAGGCGCGGATCATTCCGCGCCTTTTCGCGTTTTCAGACCCAAATTCAGCATAAAATTGACCCCACAAACTTTCTGCAAGAAACGCGCAGATTTCTTGTTTTTTGCTCTTGCAGTCCCCCTGCGAGAGGGCTAAACCGCGCACATCCAAACGGTGCGGGCGTAGCTCAGGGGTAGAGCATTACCTTGCCAAGGTAAGGGTCGTGAGTTCGAATCTCATCGCCCGCTCCAATTGGAAAAGCCAAAAGGCGCAGAGAGAAATCTCTGCGCCTTTTGGCTTTTTAGCCTTATAGCTCTTCCTCAAACTATGAAGCCAATACCTGCGCCATGCGATTTTGACGCGCAATGGCCGCCCCCAAATCAATTGACGTGATTTGGCCAGCCCGCACAATCTGGCGCCCCTCAACAAAAAGGTCGCGCACAACAGTTGGCCCAGCAAGCAACAGCGCGGCAGGATCCCAACTCCCCGCGCTCTCAATGCCCGAAACATCCCAAATCGCAATGTCCGCACGCATGCCAACAGCGATTTGCCCACAATCAGCACGGCCAAGCACCTGCGCCCCGCCTCGTGTGGCAATTTCGAGCGCCTCACGCGCACTCATGGCATCTGCGCCTCGTGCAACACGCTGCAGCAACATCGCCTGACGCGCCTCAAGAACCAAGTTCCCAGCATCATTAGAAGCAGACCCATCCACCCCCAACCCAACGTTCACACCGGCGTCCCTCATTGGGCGTATTGGGGCGATTCCACTGCCCAGACGACAATTTGAACAAGGACAATGCGCAACACCCGTTTTCGTGCGCGCAAACAGCGCGATCTCACTGTCATCAAGTTTCACGCAATGCGCATGCCAGACATCCTCCCCTACCCAACCAAGCTCTTCTGCGTATTGGCCCGGGCGACACCCAAAGTTCGCAAGAGAATAGGCAATATCTTCCTCATTCTCTGCAAGGTGCGTGTGCAACATCACCCGCTTGTCACGCGCGAGCAGGGCGGCGTCGCGCATCAAATCCCGACTGACTGAAAACGGGGAACAGGGGGCGACACCCACCCGGACCATACTGCCCTCAGAGGGATCGTGATGCGTGTCGATCAGTCGGATCGCATCATTCAAGATGTCTGCCTCGCGCTCCACCAACCCATCCGGAGGAAGCCCCCCGTCACTTTCCCCGATGCTCATCGCGCCTCGGGTCGGATGGAACCGCATACCGACGCTCTGAGCAGCGGCAATCGTGTCATCAAGTCGTGAACCGTTTGGATACAAGTAAAGATGATCGGACGTCAGCGTGCAGCCGGACAATGCAAGCTCTGCCAGCCCAACCTGAGCAGACACATACATCTCTTCCGGGCCAAACCGCGCCCAAATCGGATACAGCGTCTTGAGCCAGCCAAAGAGCAAAGCATCCTGCCCACCTGGCACCGCTCGTGTGAGAGTTTGATACAGGTGATGATGGGTATTTACGAGGCCAGGCGTCACAACACAGCCCCGCGCTGCGACAACCTCTTCATCGCTTTCCGCGATAAGCCCCAGCCCAATTTCAGAGATGACACCGTTCTTTATCCGCACGTCATGCGCGGCAAGCTCGCGCCTGTCGTCATCCATGGTCAGCACAACTTGCGCCGATTTGATAAGATAGCTTTTCGTTTCAGCCACTTGCACGCTCCTATGACCAATCAATTGGCCCGATTCGGTGCAAATTTAACTGCATGACGACAGAAAGCGGGCAAAGGACTCGCCATGCATCACGACAATAGCCGTGACGCTATAGCGCTTTCAAGTTTTTGATCAGAAAGAGTTAAAGCGCTGTAATCGTCAGGCGCTCAGCAAATCAAGCGCCTGACGATGCAGCGTTTGATTTGCCGCTGCAAGCACGCGCCCGCCGTCATGGGCTGGCCCGCCTTCCCAGTTGGTCACAACGCCGCCAGCGGCTTCAATAACCGCAATTGGCGCCTGAATATCATAGGCGTTCAATCCCGCCTCGATCACCAAATCCACCTGCCCCGCAGCCACCAGCGCATAGGCATAGCAATCCATGCCATACCGCGCCAGCTTGACTGTTGCAGCGACCCGCTCAAACGCCGCACGCTCCTCCTGCGTGCCCACCTCAGGAAAGGTCGTGAATAAAATCGCGTCCGACAACGAGTTGGTGTCGCGGGTCGCAAGCGCAGCCTCACCGTGCGGCCCTTGTGCAACAGAGAGGCCAAAGCCCCCCTTGAACCGCTCCCCAATATAGGGCTGATCGACAACACCGTAGATCGGGCCTGTCTCATCAGACACTGCAATCAACACGCCCCAAGTCGGCGTGCCCGAAATGAAGCCTCGTGTCCCGTCGATAGGATCAAGAACCCAAGTCAGACCACTTGTACCGCTTTTGGTTCCGAACTCTTCGCCAAAAATCGCATCTTGCGGCCGCATCTCTTCAAGGACGGCGCGCATGGCCTGTTCAGCCGCGCGATCCGCAACGGTTACAGGATCAAACCCACCAGAAAGTTTGTTGTCTGCCGTGAGTGTCGGCTTGCGAAAGTGGGGAAGTATGGCTGCCCTTGCAGCGTCAGCCATAGCATCAGATACAGCAATCAGCTGTGCGCGATCCTGATCGTTCATATGTGTAACTCCGCCCTGAACTTGCCAAACGGCTACCTCAGAGCGGAGACAGACTCAAGCGACGTCGCTCAAAACACGCGCCAACTCAAACAGGCGGCGACGCTGGTTTTCAGGAATAGAATAGTAGCTGCGGATCAGATCCAGCGCTTCTTTGTCTGCCATGATATCGGAAGGCACGGATTGAGTGGCAGCCCCCTCTTTATCGGCTTCCAGCCCCTCAAAGAAGAAACTCACAGGCACATCCAGAGCGTCCGAAATGTCCCAAAGACGAGACGCGCTGACACGATTGGCACCGGTTTCGTACTTTTGGATCTGTTGGAATTTGATTCCGACTTGCTCTGCTAGCTGTTGCTGGGTCATGCCCGTCAGCCAACGTCGCTGCCGTATTTTCTTCCCAACATGCACATCCACCGGGTGTGTCATGGCTCGTCTCCTTCGAATAAAAATTCTGGATAACGCTAGAACCCTGAGCAAACGCTCAGAAGCGGCACCAGTATAAAACGTGAAACAATCGCGCATCCCTTTCGCGATTGATTAAGTCTAACAGTTTTCCCCTTACAATCAAGGGATAGAATGTGTGATACGATTATACATAAAGGCGAACACTCGCCCATTAGGTTAGATCCAATCGGATAGATAAGGGCCTGAAACACTCTTTTTACGTTACGTTTCGCCCCAACATTCACCTTTCCACACGACATCTTTGACTTGATTGTGATGTCATGTGACATCTCGCCATTGAGAGGAGAAGAAACATGCGTGCATTTCAAGTGGTGTCCCATGATGAGGGCCCCAAACTGGTCGACATCCCAACGCCAACGCCCGGCGCCGGCCAGATTCGCGTTAAAATTCACGCATGCGCCCTCAACTTTGGGGACTTATTGATGATCAAGGGAACCTATCAAGACACGCCCCCGCCGCCGTTCACGTTAGGGATGGAAGTCGCTGGCATCGTTGATGCGATAGGCCCGGACACAACAGGTCCTGAGATTGGCACACGCGTGTTGGTTTTTGGCGGCAGTGGCGGACTTGCGGACTATGGTGTTTACGAAGCCGCGAGCGCAGTGCCGATCCCCAAAAACATGCCGTTTGAAGAGGCTGCGGCATTTCCAGTCGCCTATGGCACCAGCCACGTTGCACTGGATTATCGCGCGCGCCTTCAGCCTGGCGAAAACCTTCTCGTCCTTGGCGCCGCAGGCGGTGTGGGCCTAACGGCTGTCGAACTTGGCAAACTGATGGGCGCCAACGTCATCGCCTGCGCACGCGGCGCAGACAAGCTGCGTGTCGCCCAATCTTGCGGAGCGGATCACCTTATTGATGCAACCTCCGCTGATATCCGCGCAGAGGTAAAAGCGCTTGGCGGCGCGGATGTTGTCTATGACCCTGTGGGTGGGGAACAGTTCAAAGCCGCATTCCGCGCCTGCCGTCCAGAGGCCCGCCTCCTGCCGATTGGCTTTGCATCCGGTGATATTCCACAGATACCTGCCAACCACCTCCTGGTGAAAAACCTCACGGTGATGGGGCTCTACTGGGGCGGTTATCTGAGATTCAAACCAGAGGTGATCACCAACAGCATGAGCACACTTTTTGGCTGGTACGACGCAGGCAAACTTACCCCGCATGTCAGCCACACCCTTCCACTGGGAGAAGCCGCGCAGGCTTATGAATTGCTGCGCAGCCGGAAGTCTACAGGCAAAGTCGTGGTGTCGATCAACTGACAACCCCAAGGCGTACAGCTGGCTCAGCCTGCGTATGCATTGGCTGGAACCCCTTCCGAATAAGATTGGCCAGATGGGCGATCACATCGCCCTTCGTCTGGTCTGCGCCGTACATGTTGATGTGCTGCTCGCCCAAATCGGGCAGCGCCCCGTCGTGATCAATCACTTCCAGATGACGTGGCTCTGTGCCCAACAGCATCTCCCCGATCCCCAGATCAGCTGCAATCGTGGCTTCGACCGTGCGATCAGAATCCGTCTCCAAGGCTGAATCCCATTCGATCCCCGCCTGATCAAACGCAGCGATGGCACGCTGACGGAACAGGCAGTGTCGCGCAGAAGCAAACTGAATGGGGCGCCGACGCCAGCTCGCGCCACCAGGCGCGCCAATCCAGACAAGCGGTAGGGTGCAAAGCCCTTCGGCACCATCCGGCGTACTGGACTCCGTGGTCAGGATCAAATCGATCTCCCCCTTATCGAACATCTGCTTCAGCTCGACGGTATAAGAAGACAGCAAATTCACCTTCACCCGTGGAAACGCTGCATTGAACTGCTGCATCACACGGGGGATCGCAGGGTAAACAATGTCATGCGGGACCCCAAGCGTCACATTGCCCTCAAACTCATCATGAGACAAACGGCGCATGATTTCATCGTTCAGCGTCACCATCCGGCGCGCATAGCCCAACATCTGCTCACCATCTGGTGTGAGCGCGATGCCGCGCCCAGAGCGGTCCAGCAGGGAAACACCGATCAGCTCTTCTAGGCGCTTCAGCTGCATAGAAACCGCAGACTGAGTGAGATTCAGAAACCCTGCCGCCTTGGTCACCCCTCCCATATCCGCCACAGCAACAAAACTGCGCAACGTAGTTACATCAAGATTTCGCATCAGTTTCCTCCCCAAATTCACAGCTCATGATGAATTATCAACGTTTGTGATGCCTTTGGTCACAAACATTCGCTTTTCAAATACACCCACACAGCCATATACATCAAGTTATTTGATGCAGACCACGAAAACAATCGCAATTCAAGAAAGGAGCGACTCATGGCTTTCATCTCCACATCCGCGACCTCTTCCGGTTCACGCCCTTCTCTATTCTCTCGCATTGCTCAGATCTTCGCGGTGCGTCGTCAACGCAGCAAACTCGCAAAACTCGATTCTCGCGCCCTTGAAGACATTGGCCTGACCGAAGCTGATGTCCAAGCAGAGCTGCGGCGCTCGGTTTGGGACGTGCCGGCCCATTGGAAAGGCTAACGCACAGACATATGGCGCTTTGCGTGTCGATCACATGCCCTTTGGGGCGCCCATCATGATGGGCAACACCTCCAAACCCAAAGTTGAAACAAATCGACGCAAAGCGCCTCAAAAAAGGCACGGCTTTCCGGCCCCTTGATGCCGGAAATCCTTGAATTCAGACGCCTGCTCACCGATATTTACACCGGACACCCCATAAACACGCGTTGTGGGGAAGGAACGACTTAATCGGAGGCTGAAATGGCTGAATTTGAAACACTGCGCGGCGCTGTTGGCGCACGCTCAGCGGATATTGACGCGGGCCTGCGCGCCCACATGAACAAAGTCTACGGCACGATGTCCGTCGGCATGCTGATCACCTTCGCAGCGGCTTGGGCGATTTCCGGCCTGGCTGTTACGAATGATCCATCTGGCGCCGCCGCACAATTGAGCGCGGACCAGTATCTGACCTCCTTTGGCTACGCAATCTACGGCTCCCCGCTGAAATGGGTGATCATGTTTGCCCCCCTGCTGTTTGTGTTTGGCTTCAGCGCAGCGATCAATCGCATGTCAGCAGCAACCGCCCAGACGGTTTTCTACATCTTCGCTGCTGTCATGGGCCTGTCGATCAGCTCCATCTTCTTGATGTTCACCGGCGAATCCATCGTCCAGGTGTTCCTGATCACATCCATCGCCTTCGCAGGGCTGTCGCTTTACGGCTACACCACCAAACGTGACCTTGGCCCCATCGGCACGTTCCTGATCATGGGTCTGATCGGCCTCATCATCGCATCGATTGTGAACATCTTCCTGGCATCTTCCGCCATGGCGTTCGCAATCTCCGTACTCGGCGTTTTGATCTTCGCAGGCCTGACCGCTTACGATACGCAAAACATCAAGAACACCTATCTCGCGCACGCACACCACGGTGACAGCGAGTGGCTTGGCAAATCTGCCATCATGGGCGCCCTCAGCCTGTATCTGAACTTCATCAACATGTTCATGATGCTGCTGCAGCTCTTCGGCAACCGCGAGTAAAGCGCAGCTTATTTGAATGACAAAGGGCCGGTCACTGTGACCGGCCCTTTTCTTTTGATCCACATCCGAGATCACGCAAACATGGGATCGGCCAGCCGGCGCGTCATTTGAACCGCAGGGAAATGCACGCCGGGCGCAAGCGTCAACTCAATCTCAGCGGCCTCCTCAAACCCCATCGAAGCGTAGAACGCACGTGCTGTATATGTGCTCAGGCAACTCATGTGGCGCATGCCATGTGCCTCAGCAGAGGCCAAGGTCACATCAATCAACGCCCGCGCTACCCCGCGACGCAGCCAGTCAGGCCGTGTCGCCACATGGCGCACATGACCAAGATTGGTGCCGCTGACACCACGTGCAGGAGACAGATCAGTCCAGCCCCCAGCACCGACAACCGCATCGGTTTCAGCGCACTCCGCGAGGAAGTATGTGCCGCACGCCAACAGAGACTCCTGCGCCTCACCAAATAAGGGCAGCGCGCCCTCCAATACATCTTGCGTGTAATGCTCGGTGAGAAGCTCGGGGTATGAACGCTGATACAGAGCGCAGAGCGCGTCTCTATCGCCAATCGTGGCAGGGCGAATGAAAAATGGGTGGGGCATTGGGGACCCTCCTGAAGGAAACTGTTTTATTGTTCTTTCAGGCGCGGCTCCCCTAAAGCAAAAAACCGCGCCTGGTGTGGCGCGGCTTTTGCATGTGTCTCAGAGGGGGATCTTACTTGATCTTGCCTTCTTTGTACTCGACATGCTTGCGCACCACCGGGTCGTATTTGCGTACGACCATCTTTTCGGTCATGGTACGTGCGTTTTTCTTGGTCACGTAGAAATGGCCCGTGCCCGCGGTCGAGTTCAGACGGATCTTGATGGTCGTCGGCTTCGCCATTGTGTTTCTCCTGCGCCGGGGTACAGCTACCCCGTGAAAATCTCTTGAAGCCCGCCTTTTAATGATGGCTCTGCCTGAGTCAATGGGATTTCCCCAGAATCCTCAAAGAAAAATGGCGAGCCCACCAATTTCCTATCTGGAAGCGCTTTCCAGCGCGTTATCGAAGGGATAATTTCCTCCAGATACGAAGGGCTGGCGCTCTGATATGGGGAAAACAGCATGACTTGGTTCTGGATTGCGACAACGATTCCCGTCGCCCTTTTGGCTTTGGCCGGGCTGGCGGGTGGCCTCTGGGCGGTTGCAGCAGTCGTTTACATGGGTGCGCTTGTGCATGTGATGGACCGTTTGGTCAAAGGCGCTGCCGCCAAATCCGGCGCGGATGGAGAATTCCCATCTGGTCTGCAACTGTCGCTTATCCTTGGCATACTGCACTTCCCCCTGATGGCCATCGCGATTGCCGCGCTTGCAGGGCTGAGCGGCCTTAGTCTTGGCGCTAAAATCTGCGCCTTTGCTGCCTTTGGTTTGTTCTTTGGACAGGTCAGCAATGCCAACGCCCATGAACTCATTCACAATTCCGCCCGCTTTCCACGCTGGCTGGGCATGTGGGTCTATATTTCTCTTGTTTTTGGGCACCACACATCCGCACACACAAAAGTGCATCATATCTGGGTCGCGACTGACAAAGACCCCAACTCCGCTCGCAAAGGTGAAAGCTTCTATCGCTTTTGGCCACGTGCATGGTTTGGATCATTCAAAGCGGGCTTCGCGGCGGAGAACAAACTGCGCGCCCGCGCCATCCGTCAGACAATGCCTTGGCATCCCTATTTCGTTTATGTGGCCGGAACCGCCTTCTTTATCATTCTGGCTGCGTTGCTTGCTGGCTGGAAAGGCGTACTCGCCTATGGACTGCTCGCGACCTACAGCACCATGCAGCTTTTGCTCTCAGACTATGTGCAGCACTACGGCCTCAGACGTAGATTAAAAGAAAACGGCAAACCCGAGCCGGTTGGGCCGCAACACAGCTGGAACGCGCCGCAGCTCTATACATCGGCGCTGATGCTGAATGCGCCCCGTCATTCGGACCACCACACGGCCCCGACGCGTGATTACCCAGCTTTACGTTTAGACCCAGAAAGCATGCCGATTCTGCCGCGCTCCCTCCCCATGATGGCCACCCTCGCCCTCTGGCCGCGCATGTGGCGACGCGTGATGGATCCTCGGGTGGCAAAACTGAACGCAACACAAGATTGAGACTAGAACGATTGGCTGTTGTCAGGCAGCATTGCGCCCATGAAACACGCCCTCGCCCTCACCGCTTTCTACCTCACCCTGACAGGCCCCACTCTGGCACAAACCGCTATGTCTGGAGCGGAGTTTGAGGCCTATGTGACGGGCAAAACACTGTTCTTTGAGGCCGACGGCCAGCGCTATGGCGTTGAAGAGTATTTACCTAATCGCCGCGTGCGTTGGTCCTTCTTAGATGGCCAATGCAAAGAGGGCGCATGGTTTGAGGACGGAGCGCAGATCTGCTTTGTCTATGAAGATAACCCTAGCCCGCAATGCTGGAGCTTTTATCAAGGCAACGGCGGCCTTACCGCCAAGTTTGAAAACGAGGCAGAGGGCCAGGTGCTCTATGAAATTGACCCCTCAGGCGAAGAAATGCTGTGCCTTGGCCCCGAGGTCGGCGTGTAAGCGCTAAAACAGGCTGCCTTGCTCTGGCGTGTCCGATTTTTTGGTCTTTGACTTGGCAGGAGCCTTCGCAAGCGCAGCAGCAGGTGCACGCCCCTGAAGGGCTTCCCCCGCACCAACAGTGACACGCCCATCCGCAAACTCAATTTCCAGAGAGCTGGCAGCGCTGGCAGCGGCAGAGGTCTTCACCAGCGCGCCATCACCACGCACCACCGCATAACCACGCTCCAAAGTGGCGGTATAGCTCAGCGTTTCGCGCATACGGTCCAGCGAGGCCAGACGATCCTTCAGTGTTTGCACCTGACGGGTGCCCGCTTCGGTCAAACGGCGCGACAGCTCAGTGACCTTCTCGCGGCGACGGGTGACGTCACGTTGCAGACCAACGGGCGTCAGGCGGTCTGCACGGCGGCCCAGCGCTTCGCGGCGGTTTTCAATCATCCGGGTCAAGGTGGAGGCGCGCAGGCTGCCGGCTTTTTCCGAAAGTACAACACGGCGGGTTTGCACACCGGATTGCAGCGCGCGGGGCAGTGCATCCGCCGCCGCATCCAGCCGCTGACGCGGGGTTTGCAGAAGCATATCGGTGCGCGGCAAAGCACGGGAAAGATCGCGCAGACGCTGATCACGCTGACGCAAACCCTGCTCCAGCCCGCGTGTCAGGCGCGCGCCTTGCTCCTCAACCCAAGCCAGCAGCTCCAGCCGCACAGGCACGGCAAGTTCCGCCGCAGCGGTGGGCGTTGGCGCACGTTTATCAGACACATAGTCAATCAACGTGGTATCGGTTTCGTGGCCTACGGCGGAGATCAACGGAATCTCTGAATCTGCGGCGGCGCGGGCCACCACCTCTTCGTTAAAGCCCCAGAGATCTTCGATACTGCCGCCCCCACGGGCCACAATAATCAGATCAGGGCGCGGCATCGCACCACCGGGGGTGAGGCTGTTGAAGCCCTCAATCGCATTGGCAACCTGCGGCGCGCATTGCTCACCCTGCACCGCAACCGGCCAGATCAGCACCTTGCGCGGGAAACGATCTCGCAGGCGATGCAGAATATCACGGATCACCGCGCCGCTGGGCGAGGTCACAACCCCGATGATTTCCGGCAAATAGGGCAACGCCTTTTTGCGCTCTGGTGCAAACAGTCCTTCGGCTTGAAGCATCGCCTTACGCTTTTCCAGCATCGCCATAAGCGCGCCAACCCCAGCGGGCTTCAGATCTTCGATCACCAGCTGGTATTTGGATTGCCCCGGAAAGGTGGTCAGACGCCCGGTCGCCACGACTTCCATACCCTCTTCCGGTCGGGTGGAAATCCGCGCGGCAACGCCTTTCCACATCACGCCAGCAATCACCGAACGGTCGTCTTTCAGGTCAAGATACACATGGCCGGAGCGCGGGAACGACACACGGCCAATCTCGCCTTTGATGCGGACATGGGCAAACTCGCCCTCGATCATGCGTTTGATCGCACCAGACAGCTCAGAGACACTGAATTCTGGGGCGTTTTCACCTTCTCTCGGGTCGTCAATCAGATCAGACATTGGGCCGCTGCTCAGTTCTCTTGTTTCCTGCGTCAACGCACCTTAGAACGCCCACAAGCGAAGGCCAAGCGGAAGGCGGCGACATGAACATTCTTATTCTCGGCAGCGGCGGACGTGAGCATGCGCTCGCCTGGGCAGTGATGCAAAACCCCAAGTGCGACAAACTCATCGTGGCACCGGGAAATGCAGGAATCGCTCAAATCGCTGATTGCGCGGATTTTGATACCGAAGACGGCGGCGCCGTCGCCAGTTTTGTGGCAGAAAACGCGATTGATTTCGTGATCATTGGACCAGAAGCGCCCCTAGCGGCGGGTGTGGCCGATCGCCTGCGCGAGGCCGGCGTGCTGGTGTTTGGCCCGTCACAAGCTGCAGCGAAGCTGGAAGCCTCCAAAAGCTTCACCAAAGAGATTTGTGACGCCGCAAACGCGCCGACCGCTGGCTATGGGCATTTCACCGATGCGGACGCCGCCAAAGACTATATCCGCGCGCAAGGCGCGCCCATCGTCGTAAAAGCCGATGGGCTGGCCGCAGGCAAGGGCGTGATTGTCGCGATGGATCTGCAAACCGCGCTCGATGCAGTGGATGACATGTTTGGCGGGGCCTTTGGTGGCGCCGGTGCCGAAGTGGTGATCGAAGAATTCATGGAGGGCGAAGAGGCCTCTTTCTTTATCCTCTGTGACGGCACGACAGCGCTGCCGGTCGGCACTGCACAGGACCACAAACGCGTTGGCGAAGGCGACACCGGGCCGAACACTGGCGGCATGGGCGCTTATTCCCCTGCGCCTGTTCTGACCGACGAGATCGCCCAGAAAGCGCTGGATGAAATCATTCAGCCAACCATTGATGAAATGGCCAAGCGTGGCACGCCGTATCAGGGCGTGCTTTATGCCGGGCTGATGATCAAGGACGGGCAGCCACGTTTGGTGGAATACAATGTGCGCTTTGGCGATCCGGAATGTCAGGTGCTGATGATGCGCCTTGGCGCGCAAGCGCTGGACCTGCTGCATGCCGCGGCAGAAGAGCGCCTGCATGAGGCACAGGTGAACTGGGCGGATGACCATGCAATCACCGTTGTGATGGCGGCCAATGGCTATCCCGGTTCTTATGAAAAAGGCTCGGTGATTGGCGGGCTGGAAGCATTGACCTCTGATAGCAAGAACATGGTGTTTCACGCAGGCACCACCGCCGCAAACGGCGCGATCACCGCAACCGGTGGGCGGGTGCTGAACGTGACCGCAAGAGGCGCAAGCCTGCAAGAAGCGCGGGATCGTGCTTACGCCATGGTCGACGGCATCGACTGGCCAGGCGGCTTCTTCCGCAAGGACATCGGCTGGCGCGCCCTCTGATGTGCCAAATCACAGCGTTGCGCCCTCTGGGCGCGCGCTCTATCGTCAGCCGCACGGAAAGGAGACCACGCGGCCATGACACTTTCAGTTGAAGACGCCTTTGACAGCGGCAATTTTGTCGAGCTGGCATTTTCATACGCACCGGTCGGCATTGTGGTCACGGAAAACCGCGTTATCCGCGACTGCAACGACACATTTGCAGATATGTTTCGCTACGAACGTGCCGCGTTAAAAGACAGCACTTTCGCGATCCTGTACCCCACACAAGAAGAGTTCAGCAACATCCGCAATCGCGGCGTGCAAGAACTGCGCGAAGGCAACTTCTATTGGGATGAACGCGTCATGATGCGCCGGGGCGGCGAAATGTTCTGGTGTCGGGTACGCGGCCACACCTTTACACCAGAAGAGCCCCTGCAGCGCGCGGTTTGGAGCTTTGCCGATATCTCTGACACGCGCCCCTATCAGGCGCTCACACGACGCGAGCGGGAGGTGTTCTCACTGCTGGCAGAGGGGCTCACCAGCAAAGAGATCGCACTCAAGCTGGAAATGAGCAATCGCACCGTCGAAGTCCACCGTGGAAAGCTGCTCAAAAAATTCGGCGTATCCAACACCACCAGTCTGTTTCAATCGCTCGGCGCCATTGGGACGCGACATATTTATTCCGCAAGCGATGGCACTGTCAGATAACCGGTTTGTCTTGAGGGTTATCCTGGCGTGCAGGCCAGTGCAGCGTCCATCGACACTGTCCCTTTGAAAGGGCCGAGATTGCGCGTCTTCAACCTTGTGCCATCAAAAGTTGTTCCCACAATGTGCCGCCATGCGGCGTCGGCGGTGATCAACTCTGGTCCGTCCCCGCACTCACGCACACCACCAGAGATGAAATCTTCACCAATGCGATGGTTGGTCAATCCAGACAACGATCCAACCTCTGACAGAGCGTCTTGCTCAAACCGCCAGATTCGCAACGTTTTGGCGAGATGCGGCCGATCAATATAGGCGATTTCGACGCGGCCATCCCCATCAAGATCCGCCGCGCCAATTGGTGCCAGCCAGCGGTTGCGCGTGCCGATATATGGCGTCGCCGCCCGCAATCCGCCCTGATCGTAAATCGCCAACCGCGCGCCCCGGCTTTGGTTGCTCTCCACCACAATCACTTCTCGATGACCATCGTGATCTACGTCAAACAAGCGAGGGGTAATGTCTTCAAAAACGTTGCTTTCTGGCAGGACGATTCTTACCGTTTCCTGCGCATCCGTCACCATTTCCAGAGCGCCATACTCGATGGCATCACCAAGCACCCCATGAGCATAGCGTGTTGTTTCATCACTATAACGGGCTGAAACGATATCCGCTGTCGCAGTGCTCGCGCCCAAGCCGACAGCCGCAATAAAAAGCACTTGGCGCAGCGTGCGCCAAATCAAACGCTGCGCCAAAACCATCAAATCTGCTTCTCTGGCATTTTCACCACAAGGCCATCAAGCGCATCGGTGACTTTGATCTGGCAGGTCAAACGCGACGTTGCCGGATTTGGCTCATAAGCGAAGTCCAGCATATCTTCTTCCATGTCATCCATTGCTGGCAGCTTTTCCACCCAGCCTTCAGCGACGTAAACGTGACATGTCGAACAGGCGCACGCCCCCCCGCAGTCGCCTTCGATGCCTGGAATATTGTTGTCGCGGGCACCTTCCATCAATGTCAGCCCATTGGCGACATCGACCACATGTTCGGTTCCATTATGCTCGACATAGGTAATCTTTGCCATGTCTGGCGGCTCCTTTTTAAAACTGTTCGCACTCTTAGTTAGTCAACGGACAGCTCCGCTTCTAGCCCCTTTTCCGCAGACCAATGCATGTCCTAGCGACAATTCGACGGTTTGCGCAGGTCGTTTACAGCCAATCTGATCCGGATCCCCCCACCCTCGGACAAACGACAGAGTTTCGTCGTGAAAGAAAACGAGTTACAAAGAGTCAAACAAAGAGGCGCGAGCATGCCCGCAACCCGATATTTCAGACCTGTCGCGCTCGCGACAGCCCTCAGCGCGTTGATGCTTCATGGCGGCTGCGATCAAAGCTTTGCCACCTCACCTGACATTGCGGCCCGCAGCGCACCGGACATCCTCAGAGCAGGCCAAAGTGGCACACCGCCCACCGCACGCCCCGGCAGTTGTTGGGGGCGGGATGTGACCCCGGCCATTGTGGAAACCGTCACAAATCAAATCATGGTTCAGCCACCGGAAGTGCTCGCAGATGGCACAGTTCTCGCGCCAGGGATCTTTCGCACAGAGACGCAGCAGCGGATCGTCAGAGAGCGCCGCGAACTCTGGTTTGAAACTCCATGCCCCGAGACTTGGACAGAAGAGTTCACCGCATCATTGCAACGTGCCTTAAAGGTGCGCGGTCTCTATTTTGGCAGCATCACAGGCACGCCAGACAAACGCACCCGCGCAGCCATCCGGCGCTATCAAGAGGCCGGCGGGTTCGACAGTGCCATCTTGTCAATAGAGAGCGCACGGCGACTGGGATTGGTTGCTGTGCCCCGTGAGGCGAGCTGATCACACAAAAAAGGGCGCCCCGAAAGGCGCCCTTGATCCGTGAGTGTGTCACTTATTCCTGAATGTTCAGAGCGACAAAACGAGGCTCGCCAGACCGACGCACCAAAAGCAGAAGCGATTTACGGCCTGCGTCCTTGGCCTCGTCGATACGGGCTTCCAGATCATCGATCGAGCGCAATTTCTGCTGACCAGCTTCGGTCAGCACATCCCCTGAGCGCAGCCCTTTCTCAAAGGCTTTGGACGTTTCATCTACCTCCGTCACCACCAGCCCTTGCATATCCTCTGACAGATCCATTTCTGCACGCATTTCATCGTTCAGCGTCATAAGTGTCAGACCTAGGATTTCTTTCTCCTGCGGTTCATCGGATGGCGCGGGCTGGCTCGCAGGAACGGCACCTTCGGCCTCTTCGCGACGCCCCAACGTCACAGCCAATGTCACTTCGGATCCATCACGCAGCACCACAACATCAACGGTCTTGCCAACATTGGTGTTGCCAACGCTGCGCACCAAGCCACGTACATCTGCCACGTCATCGCCATCAAAAGACAAAATAACGTCGCCAGACTGCATCCCCGCCTCAAGCGCCGGACCTTCAGGCACATCTGTCACCATTGCACCAGCCGCAGCCTGCAATCCGTCGACAGCATCCACCATATCCTCGGTCACATCCTGGATGCGCACGCCAAGCCAACCCCGGCGCGTTTCTCCAAATTCCTGCAACTGATCCACAACGCGGGTCACAACATTGGACGCCATAGAGAAGCCAATACCAATTGAGCCACCGTTGGGCGACAGAATCGCGGTATTCACGCCGATCACTTCGCCATCCATGTTGAACAACGGGCCACCCGAGTTGCCTCGGTTGATGGCGGCGTCTGTTTGAATGTAGTCATCATAGGCACCAGAAAGCGCACGTCCGCGCTGCGATACGATACCTGCAGACACCGAAAAGCCCTGGCCCAAGGGGTTGCCCATGGCCATCACCCAATCACCAATGCGCGCGGCGTCACTGTTGCCAAACTCAACAAACTCAAGCGGCGTGTCAGACTCGACTTTCAAAAGCGCGATATCCGTATTGCGATCCGTGCCAATCACTTTCGCGGGCAGTTCTTCGCCGGAATAGAATTCCACCAAGATTTCATCTGCGCCTTCAATCACGTGGTTGTTCGTGACCACAAAACCATCTTCAGAGATCACAAAGCCCGATCCAAGCGCGGAACTGCGGCGAGGACGATCCCCTTGGCCCTGTTGTCGATCTTGGAATTCGCGAAAGAAATCTTCAAATGGCGACCCTTCCGGAACAATGCCTTGTGGCCCCGTACGGCCAGCGACAACGGTCGAGGTTGTGATGTTCACAACCGAGGGGCTGATTTGCTCAGCTAGCTCAGCAAAACTGACCGGACGATCATTTTGCGCAAGCGCTGTAAGAGATTGTGCAACATAGAGCGCCGCCGCCAGCAGCGTCAGCAAAGTCATGCGCACAAATGAATGCGACGGACGCGTGTCCGTAAGTGTGTCAGAAAACACGGTCGGTTCTCCTTTGGTGTTTCATAACGAGTCAGGCAGGGCCTGTTATCACTACGAAGAATGTGCCCTTCTCGATCAGGTTTCAACCTCCCGACCCTCTCAGCGGCACAATTGACCGTGAACCAACGTAATGCGAAAGGCCACCAAAAGGCGCAGCCCTTCATCGTCAGTGAAGAGTGCGTGGGTCCGCAGCCTTGTGGCTTTCGCGCGTTGACGGCCGGCTCGGCATCGGGCGCCTTCTGTGCTTGGGCACAGATCGCGCAAAAGCAGCGAGCGCAATACCAAATTCGGCAGCCAGCCCCGAAAAACAAAGCGCCATATCAGGCCGGACAATCAAAGATGCCAACATCGCTGCATCTTCGGTTTCCCCGTTCGAAGCAGCTTCAACGATATGTGCAAACACCGCCTCATCTGCACCCAGGCAGTCACAATAAAGCCCATGTCGGCACAGCTGACGACGGCCAAATTGTTGTCCAATTTCCATGAGGTCAGCAAACACGCCGCTCACATTGCGTGCGCGATCCTGCCCCAACGCCATACCCAAACTGGTGACCAGGGCTGCCTGCCCTTCCGGATCTCGGTCCCAGTGGCGCAACCAACGTACGGCGAGACGCTCAACATCATCCAGATCACCCAGCAAACCAACACGTTGAGCACCCCGCATAACTGGCGCGCTCATTTCGTCAGGATCAGCTTGCCCGCGCGTGTGATCCGCAGCGTGTAGAGTTGATCATTCAGCCGGATATGGGCCAAACCGTTTTCGCCGGTCAAAACCTGCGCGTCATGCACTGGCAGGGCGTTGGTGGTGTAGTCGATTGATTGTGATTGCATGGTCATGGGATGCGTCCTCATTGGCAGTTTCCGGCTTCCCATCGGGTGGCTGACTCTTTTCTGATTATTTTACTCAGAAATGTCAATCCCGCAAAAATATATCTCACTTCCAGGATTCCAAAGCCCCCTCCGCTCACACATGACGCGTCAGACTTCTTGCTCCGGGCTCCAGCATGATCCTCAATACAAAACAGCGCCCCAAAGGGCGCTGCGTGTCGATCTCATGCAACGATTGTGCGCCTACCAGATACGCGAACAGTTCTTAAGCTGCTGTTGATATCGAGCTGAACGGCTCGCAACATCATCCGCGATCCGGGTCAGCCAGGGTTTGTTGCGATAATTCCCCCGAGCGTATCCCGTATGTCCCTCATGGTAGTTCAGGTATTGCGCGCGCGCATCATGCAGCGAAACGCCGTTCCGATCCCGCGACTCGGTCATATACCAGCCCATAAAATCAGTGGCGTCCCGAATATCATCACGCCGCGCACCTCGGCTGCGTGTTTCGCGCCGGTACTCATCCCACGTGCCGTCAAGCGCCTGCGCATATCCGTAGGCACTGCTCTGCCGCCCCATTGGCAATACGCCCAATGCGTATTTATGCGGCGTGCGGGCATTCCCGATGAACTTGCTCTCCTGATAGAGCACAGCCATCTGAACGTGCACCGGCACACCCCACTTTCGCTGCGTTGCACTAAACGCGCGTTTAAAATGCGGGCGTTCCTTAAGAATCGCACAGGCGTTTTCCAAATTGCTAGGCGCACGGGTATCAGTGCCACCACAGGCGGCCACAATGCCCAAAAGCACCAGCGCGAAGAGAAGTCTGCTCATCTGCCTCTCGCTATGTCATATTATGTTTTTTGCCATCCTAACGGATTTTCGCAGCGACGGGAAATCACAATCTGCCGTCATAACAGGAAGGTTAGCAAGAGTGGCAAACCAATCACCGAAACCAGCGTAGACACCACCACAAAACCCGCAACGGCATCCGCATCCGCCTCGTATTTTTCTGCCAGCAAATAGCTGCTCACGCCCACGGGCATTGCCATTTGCAAGACCAGCACGCCCAGCAGAAGGCCCGACAGACCAAAAACCGTTGCGAAACCCCACCCAATCGCGGCGCAGGCCAAAAACTTCACAATCGAAAGACACACCGCAATCAGAACGCGCCCAGGGGTCAAGCGCGCGACCGCCACCCCAAGCGTCAGCAGCATAAGCGGAATGGCCATCTGCCCGATCAAATCAAGTGTGTTGGTCACAAAACCCGGTGTTTCCCATCCCATGTAGAGAAACAACGCACCCAGCAAGGTCGCCCAGATCATCGGCTCTTGCACCATTTTGCCCAGCGCGCCTTCACCAGCCACTATCCAGATACCCCATGTGAAGGATAGCAGCGCCGTAATCGCCAAAAGCACGACAGACGCTTCTAGCCCCGCCTGCCCAAAGGCAAACAGCGCAAGCGGCACCCCAAGATTTCCAGTATTTCCAAAAATGAACGGCGCAAGGTAAGTGCGCAGGTCAAGTCTGACGAGTTTCAGCAACAGCCAGGCAAAAGCACCGATCCCGAAATAGCCAGCAAAACCGGCCCCAGCCAGCCGCGCCAAATCTCCCAGATCTGCCTGCGTTTTCATCAGTGCTGTAAAAATCAGACAGGGCACCGCCAAATTTACGCCAAGGCGCGTCACAAACTGAATGCGATACTCAAAGCCAGCTTTGACCCAGGCAAATCCAATGCCTGCGACCAGAAACACCGGCGCCACAATTTCCAAAACTGTTAAGGTAAGGTTCACAGACTGTTTCCCAGCAAAATTCGGCTTACGTTGGACAAAGCCCCCTTGCAGGGTCTAGCTTTGAGGGGTAGGGGCTGCAACATATGATAAAAACACGCGCAAAATATTACCTTGGCCAAGTGGTCCGCCACCGCGTACACCCCTTTCGGGGCGTCGTGTTTGATGTGGACCCTGAATTTGCCAACACGGAAGAATGGTATGAAGCCATTCCAGAAGACAGCCGCCCTGCCAAAGAGCAACCATTTTATCATCTGCTCGCCGAAAATGACCAAAGCTACTATGTGGCTTATGTCTCTGAACAAAATCTGGTGGCGGATTACTCGGGCGAACCAGTCACACATCCAGATCTGGATGAAATGTTCGGCCCCTTTGAAGATGGCTCTTATCCCCTTCACTTCGCGCTGAACTAAACCGCAGACAGGGTTGAAGACACCGCCGGGCCTATGACCCGGCGTTTATGCTATTGCGTTGCAATCGGCGCACCACGCGCTTTCCATGCCCCAAACCCGCCGTCCATCTCGGCGATATTATCGACGCCCATGTCCTGGAGCGCTTTCACCGAGAGCGCAGAGCGCCACGCACTCGCACAATAAAGAATCAGCGTTTTGTCTGTGGCCAACTCTGGCTTGTGATACGGGCTGTCGGGCGCAACCCAGAACTCCAACATGCCGCGCGGCGCATGAAATGCGCCGTCGATATATCCGTCTCGGGACAACTCTCTCGGATCTCGAATGTCCACAAACAACGCCTCTCCGGCAGCGACCATCGCTTCAGCGTCTTCCTGTGACAGAGTGCGAATTTCGGCTTTTGCGTTTGCAACCAATGTTTTGATGGGTGTGATTGACATATGTTCAATATCCTATCGCTGCGCCATCTTTACGCGGATCCGAAGCCCCTTCAAGCACGCCCGACGGATGTATCCGTATCGCCTGTGCGCCCCCTATCGGCATATCCGGGACCGCAACCTTATGACCCAGATCAGCAAGCCCTTGCTTCACAGAATCACTATATCCACGCTCAAGTTTGAGCGTGCCGTCCTCGGTAAAGGCACGCGGTGCATCCAGCGCCGCCTGTGGATCCATGCCAAAATCCTCGATATTTGACAGCACACGTGCATGGCCATTGGGCTGATAGTGCCCCCCCATCACACCAAACGGCATTTCCACCCGCCCGTCACGACGCACCATCCCAGGGATAATCGTATGCATCGGGCGTTTGCCGCCTAGCATTTCGTTTGGATGCCCCTCTTTCAAAGTGAAGCCCCCTCCGCGATTTTGCATCAAGATCCCAAACTTGTCAGATGCGATACCCGAACCAAACGCATGGAAAATCGAATAGATCATCGACACCGCCATACCGTCTTTGTCGACGACAGTCAGATACACCGTGTCTTTGTGCACGGCTTCGGTCAATGGCGCGGCGGCGGGCATTGCGCGCTTCGGATCGATCAAGGCAGCGAGCTTCTCCGCTGTCTGCAATGACAACATATGCTGCGTGCGCGCCGCGGTATCCGGATCTGCAATCAAGCGATCGCGCGCATCATAGGCAAGCTTTGCCGCCTCTGCTTCAATATGCGTGCGCATAACGCCGAACGGATCCATAGATGCCACGTCGAAATGACTGAGGATATTGAGCATCAAAATCGCCGTCGCCCCCTGCCCGTTGGGTGGATGCTCAAGCAGTTCAGCGCCCTTGTAATGTCCGGCAATCGGTGTTGCGTCATTGCCAGACGTGGCCGCAAAGTCATCGAGCGTATGCACACCGCCCATCGCACGCAACGTGGCAACCATATCTTCGGCAATTTCACCGGTATAGAACGCATCGCGTCCTTGCGCCGCAACGCGCCGCAAAACTTCAGCCTGGCCGGGCGCTCTGAAAATATCACCTTTACTCAGCGGCTGCCCGTCTTTCAAATAGTGGCGGCGTCCATGGCCCTGAAGATTGCTTTGGGTTTGCTGCCAGTCAAACGCACTTCTTGGCCCGACAGGTATACCCTCTTCCGCATAGTGGATCACCGGTGCAAGACTGTCAGCGAGGCCCAATTTTCCATATCGCTCAGAGAGCGTGCAGAACCCATCAATCGCCCCTGGGATCGTCACGGCCTCCACACCAAAAAGCGGAACAGCTTCAAGGCCGCGCGTGCGCAAATCCGCCGCGTTGGCAGCAGCTGGTGCTCGCCCAGATCCATTGAAGGCAAACATCTCTTCACTTCCCGCCGGAGATATCAGCGCAAAGCAGTCACCCCCAATGCCTGTCGATGCAGGTTCACAGATACCAAGCAACACGGACCCCGCGATCGCCGCGTCCATCGCATTGCCGCCCTTGCGCAGGATATCAACCGCAACCTGAGCAGCCAGCGGTGTGGACGTGGCACACATCCCATTGGTTGCCATCACCGCGGATCTTCCCGGAAAATGAAAATCTCTCATAAACTCTCCCTCACTTGTTAAGGGATGTTACGGCCCACAACCGACAATGCAACCAACTGCTGATCACGGATTGCGGCGCTACGACGAAAGACGTAGCGATTTCCGATGGGTCGCGCCAAAAGCGAGGCTTTAAACGCCAAAATAGGAGAGATTTAATCCGCGAGTCCCGGCGATCCTCGCGCAGCCAAACCAAAGGCGCGCTCTGCCAGCTGGAAAAGCGGAGAGCAAATTACTAGGTGGATCAGTCCGGTACGGAAAACTTCAGCTGATTGTAGCCAGAGGACCGGCGGCGGTAATCAATATCCTGCGCGAGCGACCGCACAAGCCCCCAGCCAAAACCCCCTTCTGGCAAATCGGCGATATCGCCCCCAAGGTCAGGCATGATCCCGCTTGGAAGTTCATTGCCCGGCATTTCGACGCCATTGTCGCGCACTTCAACCTGCCAGCATTGATTGATGTAGTTGCAACTGATGACAATTTGGCCGTCATTGCGCCCGGCCAGCGCATGCTCAACAACGTTGTTCAAAACTTCTGCGAGCACAAGTTCAAGCACACCAGCATTGCAAGCTGCGAATTCTTCCGCTGTCAGCTTCTGCCGGAGCGTTTCGAGGGCGTTGCGCACTTCTTGCGGCGTGCCCTTAAGCTCGATGTGAATATCAGCCTGCGAATTGGTCACTCTATTGTGTGCCCCAGCTTTGCAAATTTCAGTTCATTCTACGAAGGCTTCGTCAAGCGTCTCATGGATCCGGAACACCGTGTCCATACGCGTCAGACGAAACACTTTATCTACGTTCTCATTCAAGCCAGAGAGCTCCAGACGGTTCTCTCCTCCCAGCTGCTTCATCGCCGCGACAATCGCGCCCAAACCGCTGGAATCAATAAAATCGACTTCGGACAGATCCAGAATCACCCGACCGGTGGCCTGCTCAGTTTCTTCCCGCATACGATCTTTAAACTGAATCGCAACGGACGCGTCGATACGCGTTTCGTGAACCGATACAACCAATGCTCCGCCTTCTGTCTTACTCGACAGGTTCATAAGACGTCTCCTTCAACTTTCGTCCTCAGGAAACACTATTCGGAATTTCTTACCAAGTTATGAGCGCTTCTGATCGTCAATTGTTTCGGCGGCGTGCCATTTCTGACTCAACAGCCTGAAACATCCTTGCAATATTTACCCCCCAAAGCCAAGCACAAGGAAATGCCATCACAGATGAGGAGCACGTGATGAAAAACGTTGTGATCGCAGGGGCCGCGCGCACCCCTATGGGCGGTTTTCAAGGCGCATTTGCAGATGTGACCGCTGCTGAACTTGGCGGAACAGCCATCAAGGCGGCGCTGAAAAACGCGCAAGCCAACACCGCTGACGAGGTCTTGATGGGCTGCGTTCTGCCGGCTGGCCAGGGACAGGCCCCCGCGCGCCAAGCCGGATTTGGTGCTGGGCTCGGCGAGGAGGTTCCCGCCACCACACTTAACAAAATGTGCGGCTCTGGCATGAAAGCCGCGATGATGGCATTTGATTCCATCGCACTCGGAGATCGCGACGTCATGATCGCGGGCGGCATGGAGAGCATGACCAACGCCCCATACGTTTTGCCCAAGATGCGCTCGGGGGCACGAATCGGTCATCAGCAGGTCATCGACCATATGTTTCTGGATGGCTTGGAAGACGCCTACGATAAAGGCAGACTGATGGGCACGTTCGCCGAAGACTGCGCCGTGAGTTTCCAATTCACCCGTGAAGCGCAGGATGAATACGCACTTAAATCGTTGTCCAATGCGCTTGAGGCGCAAAAATCTGGCGCCTTTGACGGTGAAATCGCCCCCGTCACCCTCACCACACGTAAAGGCACTGTTGAAATCGGTGAAGACGAACAGCCGGGCAACGCCCGACCTGAAAAGATCCCACATCTGAAGCCAGCTTTCCGAAAAGAGGGCACGGTGACACCAGCCAACAGCTCGTCGATTTCGGATGGCGCCGCTGCCTTGGTTCTGGCTTCTGAGGAAGCTGCACAGCAACAGGGCCTCAACGTCCGCGCGCACATCGTGGGCCATGCAAGTCATGCCCAAGCGCCCGGCCTTTTCACCACCGCGCCGGTTCCTGCTGCCCAGAAGCTTCTTGAAAAGATCGGCTGGCTGAAAGAGGACGTCGACCTTTGGGAGGTCAACGAGGCCTTTGCCGTCGTGCCCATGGCCTTCATGCATGAGATGGGCCTGAGCCGTGACATTGTGAATGTAAACGGTGGCGCCTGCGCGCTTGGCCACCCCATTGGCGCAAGCGGCGCCCGCATCATGGTGACATTGCTGAATGCTCTGGAAAAACGCGGCCTTAAGCGCGGCATCGCGGCCATTTGTATTGGCGGCGGCGAAGGCACAGCCATCGCGATAGAGCGTCCATAAGGGGCGCAAAAAGGGCCGCATGTGAAATACGCGGCCCGTCCATTACCCTACATCGAGTTCACGCGCCGAGCGCTTTGGCTACCCAAACCAAGGCCAACCCAAGGGCAAGTGCGGCAAGCCCCATGTAACGCCGTTGCTCAATCGGCAACGCCCGCAATGCCGCCAGCAGATCCTCAATAATGGAAGGGGCCAGTGCGTACACCAGCCCCTCCACAATCAACACCAGCCCAAGGGCCAGAAACAGGGTTTCGATCACTGGCCAGCCGCCGGTGCCGCCCCGGTTGGGGAACGCAGATACTCAAAGAACTCGCTGTCAGGGGACAACACCATCGAGGAATTTGATCCCTGCAAGGAGCGCTCATAGGCAGTCAGCGACCGATAGAATTCAAAGAACTCCGGGTCCGCACCAAACGCATCGGCAAAAATCGCGTTCCGCTTGGCGTCAGCTTCACCGCGAATGATTTCCGCCTCACGACGCGCCTCAGAAACCAGCTCCACAACGGTACGATCCGCCTGCGCACGTACACGCTGTGCGGCTTCGTTACCACGTGCACGTTCGTCGGTTGCTTCACGTTCACGTTCCGCTCGCATCCGCTCAAAGGTGGCTTCAAGGTTCTGTGGTGGCAGATCCGTCGCTTTCAGACGCACGTCAATCACATCCAGACCCAGCGCACGCGCCTGCGTGATTGCTGCATTTCGGATGCGCAGCATCAACGCCGCACGATCGGTGGACAGAATGTCTTTGGAGGACACAGTACCCAGAACCTCACGGGTTTCAGCGGTCAGAATACGATCAAGACGTTGATCTGCGATTCCAACGCCGCCATCACCAACAGCCTGACGGAACTGTTCAACATCTGCGATCCGGTACCGGGCAAACGCATCAACCACGAGACGGCGGTCATCTGCGGGCGTCACCTCGATTGGCCCCACATCAATCGAAAGGATGCGATCATCATAGCGCACCACTTCCTGAATGAGCGGAAGCTTCAAGGCCAAACCCGGGTCTTCCTTCACAGAGACCACACGACCAAATTGCAGCACCAGTGCTTTCTCACGTTCATCCACGATGAAGATCGAAGACAAAATACCCGCAATAGCGATCACAATGACGGGCAGAAGATATGTAGACTTGTTCATATCAGTTGCTCCCCTTGCGCAGCTCATTCAGCGGCAGATATGGCACAACGCCTGATCCTGATCCGCCGTTTTCTTCGATGATGATCTTGTCCACATCACCCAGAACACGCTCCATCGTCTCCAGATAGAGACGCTTACGTGTCACTTCCGGTGCTTTCGCATATTCCTCACGTACCGCGCTAAAGCGAGAGGCTTCACCTTCCGCTTCATTTACGACCTGAGCACGATAACCTTCAGCTTCTTCCAGAACTTGCGCCGCTTCACCACGGGCTTCCGCCAGAACACGGTTGGCATAGGCATCTGCCACGTTCTGCAAGCGGTCACGCTCCTGTGCAGCCGCCTGAACATCGCGGAAGGCATCAATCACAGTCGACGGCGGATCAGCACGGTCAAAGTTCACACGCACGATATTCACGCCGCTGTCATAGCTGTCCAAAGTGTCCTGGATCAATTCTTGCAGACGATCTGCGATCACACCACGGTCTCGGTTCAAGATGGGTGCCAGCTCAGACTGTGCAATGATCTCACGCATCGCTGATTCAGAAACAGCCTGAATGGTTTGGCGTGGATCGCGCAGGTTGAAAAGATACTTCGCAGGATCCGCAATGTTCCAGACAACCTGATAGTCAACGTCCACAACGTTTTCATCGCTGGTCAGCATCAAGCCATCTTCGCCGCGACGCGCACCGCCCATATCTTCGGTCTGTTCGCGTGTCACTGGCAGAACTTCACGCGTGATCAGAGGCCAAGGCGCAAAATTCAAACCTTCGGTGCCGGTGCGATAGTACTCGCCAAGGAACAACTCAACCGATTGCTCAAAGTTCTGCACGCGGTAGAGGCTGGCAGACAGCCAAAGCCCAACAGCAGCCACAGCGCCAACCAACAGCATCCCTTTGCTGATGCGCGGACCACCGGTTCCGCCGGAGCCGCCTTCACCGCCACCTTGACCACCGCGACCGCCCATAAGGACGCGCAGCTGATCCTGACCTTTTTTCATCAGGTCATCGATGTCCGGGATCTGTGGCCCATCACCCTGTGGCGGGCGCTGGCCATTTCCATTGTTGTTGCCGCGATTTCCGCCGCCGCCTTGGTTATTGCCGCCCCCTCCCCAGGGGCCGCCATTGTTACCTGCCATACGGGATCTTCCCTCTCTACGTATCGTCATTGGCGTACCCTACAAACCTGAGGGTTACGCCGGAAAAATCAACCCATTGCGCCTTACAGAGTGCGCACGGGTGCTTTCATGGTTACCAGTTCTTCCGACATGGTCGGATGCACTGCTACAGTCCGGTCGAAGTCTTCCTTGGTCGCGCCCATTTTTACGGCAATGCCCGCAAGCTGGATCATCTCACCGGCACCAGGCGCGACGATGTGACAGCCCAGAACCTTGCGCGTCGCCTTGCTCACGATCAGCTTCATCAACACGCGCTCTGCACGCCCGGCAAAGGCCTGCTGCATCGGCTTAAAGCTTGTTGCATAGACTTCGATCGGCTCCTGCTCCGCCGCTTCCTCTTCGCTGAGGCCCACGGTGCCCATTTCAGGCTGGGTGAAGATGGCGGTTGGGATCAACTCATGATCCACGGTTGTTGGATTGCCTTTGAACACCGTTTCCACAAAAGCCATGCCCTCGCGGATCGCAACAGGGGTGAGGTTCACCCGATCCGTCACATCGCCCACGGCAAATACAGACGGCACAACAGTCTGACTGTAGTCATCAACAACCACTTCACCTTTACGGCCAAGCGTCACGCCGATCTCTTCCAGCCCCATGTTGTCGGTGTTGGGCGCACGGCCTGTGGCAAACATCACCTGATCAAACAACCGCTCATCGCCATTGGTTGCCTTCACCCAGATCTTGTCGCCCTCTTTGCGCATTTCCAAAACGTTGGTGCCGCAATGGATATCGACGCCACGCTGGCGCATTTCTTCAGCGACCAGACCACGGGCTTCATCATCAAAACCGCGCAGAATTTGCGCGCCGCGATAAAACTGGGTGGTCTTCACGCCAAGGCCATTCATGATGCCCGCAAACTCGCTGGCAATATAGCCACCACCCACAATCAGAATGCTCTCTGGCAGCTTATCAAGATGGAAGATCTCATTGGAGCTGATGCCCAACTCTGCGCCCGGCAAATCTGGCCATACAGGGCGGCCCCCCATGGCCAGAAGCACATGTTTCGCGGTTTTGCGCGTGCCATCTGCGAGTTCAACAGTGTGCGCATCCACCATCTTGGCGCGCTGATCGAAGCTCTCAACACCACTGTTTTTCAACAGGTTGCGATAAATGCCCTCAAGTCGGTCAAGCTCTGCGTGCAGCTTTGTCTTGAACGCATCCCAGCTGAAGTCACCCGCCTGAATGTCCCATCCATAAGCCTGCGCATCCCCAACCATACCGGAGTATTCAGAGGCAAACACCATCAGCTTTTTGGGCACACAGCCGCGGATCACACATGTGCCACCATAGCGGTCTTCTTCGGCAAGTGCGACTTTCACACCTTCCGCTGCGGCGACACGCGCAGCCCGTACACCACCGGAACCACCGCCGATGACAAAGAGATCATAATCAAAGGACATGATAAGCCTTTTTGTTAGTCCACGAGATCCGTGAAAAGATTGTCTGTTTCTGCGAAGTCGAGCATCGCTTCTTCGATTGTTCCGGCATTGATATCCCGCACTTCCACGCGCCCGTCGCCATAGCCAACAACAACAGCGTCACAGATATCGATAAAGAGACCATTTTCAACCACACCCGGCATTTGATTGATGGCCAAAGCGAGCTGTCGGGCATCACCAATTCGGTTAAGGTGCAAATCAAGAATATGATTGCCCTCATCCGTCATGAATGGCGAGGCACCGTTCATCCGTAGCGTGCTCGCACGCCCCAGAACATCCATGCTCACAAGGGTTTCCTCGATCAAGGCCTGCGTGGTTTGCCAGCCAAACGGCACCACCTCCAGCGGCAAAGGGAAAGCGCCCAGTGTTTCGACCTCTTTACCAACATCAGCGATCACAACCATTTGATCTGATGCCGTTGCGACGATCTTCTCCTGCAGCAGGGCACCGCCCCCGCCTTTGATCAGGTTCAGATCCGCATCAAATTCATCTGCCCCGTCAATCGTCACATCCAGCCATTTGGCTTCGTCAAGACTGACGACCTCGATCCCCACTTCCCGCGCGAGCTCCGCCGTGCGTGTGGAGGTTGGCACACCTTTGATGCGCAGCCCCTGATCACGCACCATTTCACCAAGGCACCTCACGAGCCATGCCGCCGTCGATCCGGTTCCCAAACCAACGCGCATGCCATCTTCAACATAGTCAGTGGCGCGTTTGGCGGCGACAAATTTCGCCTTATCAATGGGCGACAACTCTCCGGTCATTGCGACAACTCCCTGCAACCTTTGCAGCTTTATAGGAAAGTTGGTCGCCGGGGGCGAGAGCCGATTACTCTAAATTCCGCTCAATGCGGCGCATTTCATCGTTTGATTGCTCATATATCGCGCATCAAGCCAAGCGCGACGTTGACCTTGGCGGCGCTGCGTGTTTCCCATCGGAAACGTCGCTTTTGCGCAGCGCCCATGCGGCAAGCCCGGATAAAACAAACACATGACAGAGACCTTTTGCCTACACTACGCACCAGACAACGCTTCGCTGATCGTTCGGCTGGCGTTGGAAGAGCTTGGCCTGTCGTATCAAACCACCCTAGTGGATCGGCGCACCAATGCGCAGCGCGCACCCGCCTATCTGGCATTGAACCCGAACGGCACAATTCCGGTACTGGAAACCCCAAACGGCGCTCTCTTTGAAACAGCCGCGATTCTAATGTGGCTCTCAGAACACGCAGATTCACTGGCCCCCGCCGCCAACACCCCGCTGCGCGCGCCGTTCCTGAAGTGGATGTTCTGGTGCTCAAACACCTTCCAAATTGATCTGCGGCATTTCTTCTATCCCGAAAAATTCATCGGCGAAGATCCCCAGCATCAAACACAGCTACGCAGCATATTCAGACAACGCCTGCAAAACGATCTGAGCATCTTAGAGGCAGGCATGTCGCAAGCCCCCGGTTTGGCAGGGGGCGCAGTCCCTACGTTGCTCGATCTCTATATTCCCTGTCTGCTACGCTGGACAAAACTCTATGCCGACCTGCCAGAGCAGCGCTGGTTTGACATACACCGCTTCCCCACGCTCCTACAGATCTGTGAGCGTGCAGAAACCCGTGAAAGCACGCGGGCCGCGCAACGCGCCGAAGGCCTCGGCCCGACACCGTTTACCAACCCCTCGCTAGCCACACCGCCAGAAGGATCTGCCACCTGATGTTTCTCTCTGTCTTTGATATGTTCAAAGTGGGCGTTGGCCCTTCTTCTTCGCATACGATGGGTCCAATGGTGGCCGCTGCGCGCTTTCTTGACCTGCTGCGCGCCTCCCCGTTTGACGCACATGGCCTCCGCGCAAGCCTGCATGGCTCACTCGCATTTACCGGCGTCGGCCACGCCACAGATCGCGCAACCATTCTGGGGCTCGCGGGCTTCCTTCCCGACAGCTACGACCACGAAAAGGCAGAAGCCGCGCTGGAAAAGATTCGGACCACGGGGCATGTACACCCCGAGGGCCTGCCCCCACTGGCATTTGAGCCCCGCGAAGATCTCAAATTTGACTTTGGCCCCAACCTGCCCGGCCATGCCAATGGCATGATCCTCATGGCCACTGACGCACAGGGGGACGTGATCCTTCAGGAAACCTACTACTCGATTGGTGGCGGCTTTGTCCTGACCGAAGGCGAACTCGAAGGCGGCGCAGCCACCGATGAAGGCGCGCCCATCCCGTACCCGTTCAAATCAGCCGCTGAAATGCTGGAGATGGCAGAACACTCTGGCAAATCAATCGCAGAGATGAAGCGCTCAAACGAGATCGCCCGCGGCTGCACAGAAAGCCTGAACAAAGGCTGCGCACGCATCTGGCAGGTGATGAACGACTGCATAGAGCGCGGCCTCACCACCGACGGCACGTTGCCCGGCGGCCTCAATGTGCGCCGCCGCGCCAAGGGCATTCATGACGCCCTACAGGCAGAACGCGGTATGAATCTTGTTGCGCCCCACACCATCAATGACTGGATGAGTGCCTATGCCATGGCGGTGAACGAAGAAAACGCCGCAGGTGGTCAAGTCGTGACCGCCCCAACCAATGGCGCCGCGGGCGTAATGCCCGCTGTGATCCGTTACTGGCTGGATCATGTGCCCAGCGCCAGCGCCAGCCGCGTCGAAGAATTTCTGCTCACCGCAGCCGCGATTGGTGGGCTTGTGAAATTCAACGCCTCCATTTCCGGAGCTGAGGCAGGTTGTCAGGCCGAAGTGGGCTCCGCCTCCGCAATGGCAGCAGCAGGTCTCTGTGCTGTCATGGGCGGCACACCGGAGCAAGTGGAGAACGCCGCCGAAATCGCGCTAGAGCACCACCTCGGTATGACCTGTGACCCGGTCAAAGGTCTGGTTCAGGTGCCCTGCATCGAGCGCAATGGCCTCGGTGCGATCAAAGCTGTCTCAGCCGCCTCCCTCGCCCTGCGTGGCGATGGCCACCACTTTGTGCCGCTGGATGCCGTGATTGAAACCATGCGCCAGACCGGCGCGGACATGCATGAAAAATACAAAGAGACGTCTCTGGGCGGACTCGCGGTCAACGTGCCCAACTGCTGAAGACGCGCGGGCCGCACACTTCAAGACCTGAGACCGGCGCCCGCGCATACTGCACGTCTACGGATTGGCAAAGACACATCCATCCGAAATCAGCTCGGGCGGCGTGACACACAACGCCCTGGCAACCTCAAAGGCGGCCAACACTTTGGGCACATAGGCGCGCGTCTCCGCAAAGGGCGGCACGCCCTCGTGGGTGGCAATCGCGTTTTCCCCTGCGTTGTATCCCGCCAAAACCAAAATGGGATCTCCCGCGAATTTCTCCATCAGGAAGTCCAGATACCGGATTCCCCCGGCAATATTGTCAGCCCCATCAAACGCATCTGACACATCAAAGCGGGCCGCCGTGGCTGGCATCAACTGCATGAGTCCCTGTGCGCCTGCCGTGCTTTCGGCCTCCGCATTCCCGGCACTCTCAACTGCAATCACGGCAAGCGCCAATGCGGGCGAAACCTGCGTGCCGATGGACGACAGCAAAATATCCACGCCGTAGGTCTGCGCAATTCCTTGCAAAGTCGCCAACCTCGGCGTGGCCAACCGCTGCCCTTCCGGAGGATTGGACAAACGCATCAAAGCGGGCTCCAATCGGCCCGGCCCACTTGCAGACACATCTGGCGACACATCCGCCCAGAACCATTCCAGCGGCTGCGCGCGCGGCCCACTCTGGGCAACGCCGCCACCAATCCCCGCCGTGGGCGCTGTGGCCAGCTCCGGTGCGTCTGGTGTGATTTGAACCGTAATGCGCTTTGCCTGCCCCGCTGTGGGCGGCTTTACACGCTTGGCAGAAAAGTCTGGAAAGGGTTTCGGCCCCTCCGCACTCACAGCGGTCGCGACTCCTGCAAAAATCATCAGCGCAAAACACGCCACTCGCCCCAAATAAACCATTTCGCAATCCTGCTCGCGGTACTTTCTTGCGAGTCTCGCAAATTTTGCCAGATCACACCAGTTTTAGACGCCCGATTCCGCCCAAATGACATGGGATTCGCTCTAAAAATACCCTTTCAAAACTGTAAGGGTCGCGGTGGTTAATTTTTTTACAATTAAAAACAATAAGTTAATTCGACATCTCCAAGGATTCCCAGATGGTCCAAAATGGAGCCACTTGCGCCCAATTCCCGCCCCAATCCGCCAACATATTGCTCTCATACCAAGTCGGGATGGCGCAGGAGAGAGCGCCGACAAAGATCCGACAAGGTGGCACAAACATTTAGATCCTTTGGAGGGACACAACATGATCAAGTTCATCAAGAACTTCCGCAACGACGAAGACGGCGCCGTAACTGTAGACTGGGTCGTTCTGACTGCAGCCGTTGTTGGTCTGGCAATCGCAGCCTTCACTGTAATCGAAACTGCAACCGCTGACCTGACAGGCGACGCAAACACCGCCCTGACAACCGACGCGGACGCGAACTCCAATGCCGCATTTGGCATCACCAACTAATCAGATAGCCAAACTCAGAAGCGAAAAGGCCCTTAAGGCAGTTTGCGTCTGAGCTCTTCGAACACTTTTTTACAGGAGCAATCCAATGATCAAATTCATCAAAAACTTCCGCAACGACGAAGACGGCGCCGTAACTGTAGACTGGGTCGTTCTGACTGCAGCCGTTGTTGGCCTGGCAATCGCAGCCTTCACCGTAATCGAGGGCGCAACTGCTGACCTGACTGGCGACGCATCCACCGCTCTGGGCACCGCCGATGCAAACTCCACTGCAGCGTTTGCCGACGAATAAGGTTATACCTTTTCGAGTTGAGAGGCGCCGTTTTCGGCGCCTCTTTGCATTTACAGGCCAGGCATTTACCGGCCGGCGCAACCGGATATTTGATGCTCCAGCTTGAAAGAATAGAATGCGGTCAGTCTGCTTGCCCCTCCAGCAAAACAGGCTGGATTGACGTCTGACGATCCAATCCCCCGATCTAAATCCAGGCAAAACCCAAGGCATCCAATACATCAGCAAGGCCACGAAACCTGTCATTTGGCACCCTGAATTCGCCACATTTGGACAGCATGTTTGGCAAGGAACCGGTCTGCGCACTTGAAAACGCAGACCCAAACACGAGGTGGGAACCATGCGCGCTCTTTTTGCAGGCGTTTTGCTTTTTGGTCTTGGGATCGCAGGATTCGCAGTCTACATGGCGCAAAACTACATCAAAGAAATCGACAAACAGGCCGAGCTGGCTCGCAAAAATGCGCAGCCGGATATTGAACTGGTCGACGGATTTACTGTGGCACGCCAGATGAAATTCGGTGAAAAACTCGCGCTGAAAGATGTTCGGCGGGTGAAATGGCCAAAAGCGGCCATTGTCGACGGGATGTTCACAGATCCTGAGGTACTGTTCCCCGATGGCGACAACAAACAACGCGTGATCCTACGCACCATGGAAAAGGGTGAGGTGCTGATCGCGGCAAAGCTCACCGAACCAGGGCAGGAAGCGGGCATTCGCTCACGCCTCGCGGAAGGCGAACGTGCCTTTACAATTCGTGTGGATGTGACCAGCGGTGTCTCTGGCCTGCTACGCCCCGGCGACAGCGTGGATGTCTATTGGACAGGGCGCGTCGAAAATGATCGCTCAAACCGCGGCGAGTTCACCAAACTTATCCAACCAAACGTCAAATTGATCGCGGTGGATCAGTCCGTAAACGAAGAGATGAAGGGGGGAGGCATTGCACGCACGGTGACGGTTGCAGTCACAACGGACGAGGTTCCAGCGCTGAACTTCGCCCAGAGCTCCGGCCGCCTCTCGCTTTCGCTTGTTGGCGCTGGCGACGATACTGTTGCAGAGGTGATCGAAGTAGACCAGAGGCGTCTTCTTGGCATCGAAGATGCGCCAGTCCAAGAAGTACAAGAGGTCGTTCAAGTTGAGCCTGAACGTGTCTGCACGATCAAGACACGCAAGGGCGGCACCGTCTCGACCATTCCAATTCCCTGTACGAATTGACGCGCCTCACGCGTGCAAGCAAAGAAAGGGCACCACACTGTGGGTGCCCTTTCTTTGTGGCCTAACAGCGTTTCGCGTCTTTGTCTGTGTCGGCAAATACACAGCCCAAAACATCAAAAAATCACCGAAAGTCATTGATTCTTGCAATAAACTCTCAACTAGCGCACACTAAGCTCAATAGTGGGCAAAAGACCCGCAAACTGAGGCGTGATCGAGAGGCAGGTCACAATGACAATGAAAAGACTATTTGGCGCGGCCCTGCTGGGCGTCGCCATCGGGGTTTTGCCATTTGTGGCACCTCCCTCTGCTGAGGCAGAAACTTTACGCGTGCTGCGCAGCGGCACCTCCTCAACGCTCGGCGTTCCGATGAACCGCGCAGTTGTGGTAGAAAGCGAAGTACCCTTTGCGGAACTCTCGATTGCCAACCCGGCCATCGCGGATATCTCATCGCTGTCTGACCGCACCATTTATGTATTGGGCAAATCTCCGGGGCTGACAACGCTGACCTTGCTGGATGCAACCGGAAAGCTCATCACCAATGTGGAAGTGCGTGTCGCGCCGGATCTCAGCGAATTCAAAGAGCGTCTGAAACAGATCCTGCCCAACGAAACAATCGAAGTACGCACCGCCAACGATGGCATCGTGCTTTCAGGCACAGTTAGCTCCGCACAGCGCTTGCAACGTGCGCTTGATTTGGCTGAACGCTATGCGCCAGAGCGTGTTTCCAATCTAATGGTGGTGGGTGGCGTTCAGCAGGTCATGTTGAAAGTGCGCTTTGCTGAAATGCAACGCAGCGTCTCCAAAGCACTGGATTTTGGATTGAACGGCGTCAAAGATGGCTCACGCCGCTTCGGTACAAGCAACTTTCTTGCACCGCTCAATGAAAATGGGCAGGTGCCTTTGAATGCCGGCACTTTTGGCGCTGGCACTTTCAGCCTAGACATCGGCGCGTTTGAAATCGAAGTCCTCCTTCAAGCTCTGGAAAGCAAAGGGCTGACACGTACTCTGGCGGAACCGAACCTTTCCGCGCTTTCAGGCCAAGAAGCGAAATTCCTCGCAGGCGGTGAATATCCAGTGCCCGTCGCACAGGATGACGGCGAGATCACAGTTGAGTTCAAACCCTTCGGTGTAGAGCTGAACTTTATCCCCCGCGTGGTGGACGGCGATGTCATCAATCTGGAGCTTGCGACCGCTGTATCCGCCATCGACAATGCCAATGGCTTCACCAACAACGGCCTCACCATTGCTGCATTCACTCGGCGCGAAGCCTCCACAACAGTTGAGTTGCGCGATGGGGAAAGCTTTGCGATCGCCGGCCTGCTCGAAGACGACTTCCGCGACAACAACTCGCAAGTTCCATGGCTTGGCGATGTGCCGGTTCTGGGCACCCTGTTTCGCAGCGCGGACTACAACCGCTCTCAGTCGGAACTGGTTGTGATCGTAACGGCGCATTTGGTCACCCCAACACGTGGCGATGCACTTGCGCTGCCGACAGATCGGGTCAAGCCACCAACGGAACAGGAGCTTTTCCTGTTCGGACACACAACGGGCAATGTGAAAAAACAACGCGGCGCAGCAGCTGAGGTCGCCAAACAAGACTTCACCGGCTCTTATGGCTACGTGATGGATTGAGGGAAGGATTCGCAATGTTGAAAAGAATCATAGCCCTGTCCGCACTCTTGGTGTCCGCCTGCTCAGATGGCGACAACAGCGCGGTGCCCTCTTGGTTCCGCGAAGCGGGCTCCGTCGTTGACAGCGGCACATTTGGCTCCGCAACAGTCAACAATCTGGGCATTCAAAACGGTGAGCGCAGCTATGCATTGAGCTTGGCAAATCGCTTTGCCGAAGAAGTGCCCGATATGGTCAACTTCGACTTTGATAGCGCAACACTTGATCCGCAGGCGCGGTCCATCCTGGATTTGCAGGCCAACTGGATCAAACAGTTTCCGGAAGTGCGCTTCAAAGTCTATGGCCACACCGATGCTGTCGGCTCAAGCGCTTACAACAAACAGCTCGGCCTGCGCCGCGCACGCGCTGTTGTGTCCTATCTAAGTGCTCAAGGCATTGACCAGGACCGGCTTGAAGCTGTGGTCTCTCTGGGCAAAACGCAGCCGCTGGTCGTGACCCAAGGACGTGAACGTCAAAACCGACGCACCGTTACAGAAGTCACCGGATTCGTGGATCGCCATCCAACGGTGATGGATGGTAAATATGCGCAAATCATCTATCGCGACTATATCGCCAGTGCGGTTGCGGCCCCTGGTATCGAAGGTCTCACATCCTCAGGTGGTGGCGAGTAGGAAGCATTCCACAACCTCAAAACACTGTTTCTCAAAAACCGGCCGCTGTTGGCCGGTTTTTTTGTGGAAACACTCCCTCCATATCCCACACATCGTCGCACAATTCCGCACAATTTCGGCTTTTTGGCCCCAATGTTGCCCCAGTTGGGAAAGATGTTGGGACCCAAGGCAAGGTGCGTCTGCGTGGAATCACAGCACCTGGGATGAAACACATCCACACGCAAAGAGGTGGGCACCTCTAAAGAATGACACGCGCTTTTGGCGCCAGTGAACTAGAGGCAAAAAAATGAGTAGCGAGCCGCTGCAAACAGATCAAAGTCCAATCTTGGCATGTACGATTTGCCGAGACGTGCAGAATTTTGAACTGTTGATCGTCGACATGGAAGACGCGCTGGGGGAACAGTGGGGTGACCTGAGCTTCGAAGACGCGATTCCCTTCATGGAACAGCCGGACGCCGCACACCTTGAGTTCATCGTTCTGGCCATTGACGACATGGATGAGGACGCGCTCGACGATCTCAGCGAAATCATCACAGAGGCGCGCAATCGCAAAATCCGCACCCTGCTGATCGCCGAAGACGTGACACCAGCCTCCCTGCATCACCTCTTGCGGCAAGGGGCGGATGAGTTCATCCCCTACCCTCTTCCACCCGGTGAGTTGCAAACCGCCATTGAAAAACTGCGCGCTGTGTCTCAGCTAAGCGAAGCCAAGCAAACGCCGCATGTCACCTTGTCTGCAAACCAGGAATCTCGCGAAGGCGTGCTGATCGCCGTGCACGGGCTGGCAGGCGGCACGGGGGCAACAACCCTTGCCACAAACCTTGGCTGGGAACTCGCCTCAATCAAGAACAATGCGCCAAGCGTGTGCCTGATCGACCTCGACCTTCAGTTCGGCACAATGTCCACCTATCTGGATTTGCCCCGCCCGGATTCGGTTTTCGAACTGATCACCGACACCGAAAGCATGGACAGCGATAGTTTTGGACAGGCGCTTCAAACCTACGAAGACACCCTTCACGTTCTCACTGCCCCGGCGGACATCATTCCCCTCGACTTGGTCGGGCCAGCAGACATAGAGCGCGTGCTTGAAATGGCGCGCAAACACTACGACTACGTGATTGTTGATATGCCCTCCACGCTTGTGCAGTGGTCCGAAGTGGTGCTTCAGGCGGCGCATATTTACTTCGCCACAATGGAAATCGACATGCGTTCTGCGCAAAATGCGATGCGCCTCAAACGCGCCCTTCAGGCCGAAGATCTGCCATTTGAAAAGCTGCGCTATGTGATGAACCGTGCGCCAAAGTTCACCGATCTTGCAGGCAAAAGCCGTGTGAAACGTTTGGCAGAAAGCCTCAGCATTTCGATTGATCTGCACCTGCCTGACGGCGGCAAGCAAATTGTGCAAGCGTCTGATCATGGGCAACCACTGGCCGTTTCCGCAGCGAAAAACCCGCTGCGCAAAGAAATCGCCAAACTGGCCGCCAGCCTGCACGCCCTTGATCAATCTGACGAAAAAGCCGCTTAAAAAGGGATCAGCCCATGTTCTCTCGATACAAAAAAGCTGACGCCAAACCGAGCGCGGCCGTCGCTCAAAAAGCGGCAGCACCCCAGCAACCAACCACCAAGACTGAATCGCAGGCGTCCGCGCCAGCCGCTGCGGTGGATGCTAAAAAGGTCATGCGCCGCCCTATGGCGCAAGCGGCAGGCGAAGTGGTGGCGGGTGACAAGGAGCGCCGACGCAAGGAACGCTTGGGTGAAATCAAACTGGAACTTCACCGCGAGCTTCTCGACAATTTGAACCTGGCCGCGCTGGACAAAGCGTCTGAGCGCGAATTGCGCGCAGAGATCACGGCAATCGCTACAGAGGTGCTGCAGGAAAAAGCCATCGTTTTGAACCGCGAAGAGCGGTCAACGCTGTTTCAGGAACTCTATGATGAGGTCACAGGCCTCGGCCCTCTGGAAACCCTGCTGCAAGACGAAACCGTCAACGATATTCTGGTCAACGGTCCCAAACAGATCTTTGTGGAGCGCGCAGGCAAACTCGAACTCACCGACATCGTTTTCAAAGACGAGCGTCACTTGCTGCGCATCATCGACAAAATCGTTTCTGCCGTGGGTCGTCGCGTTGATGAATCCAACCCTTATGTGGACGCCCGTTTGGCGGATGGCTCCCGTTTCAACGCCATGGTGTCGCCGATTGCGGTGGATGGCTCGTTGGTCTCCATTCGTAAGTTCAAAAAAGACAAACTCGGCATCGACGATCTGGTGCGTTTTGGCGCGTTTTCCGAAGAGATGGCGGCATACCTTCAGGCCGCCGTGGCCACCCGCCTCAATGTGATTGTGTCTGGAGGTACAGGCTCCGGTAAAACCACGACGCTCAACGCGCTCAGCTCATTTATCGACAACGCCGAACGCATCCTGACAATCGAGGATACGGCGGAACTTCAGCTGCAACAGACTCACGTTGGCCGGATGGAAAGCCGCCCGCCAAACGTCGAGGGCAAAGGCGAGGTTTCCCCACGCGACTGTCTGAAAAACGCGCTGCGGATGCGCCCGGATCGCATCATCGTGGGCGAGACCCGTGGCGAAGAGGTGATCGACATGTTGCAGGCCATGAACACCGGCCACGACGGCTCCATGACCACAATCCACGCCAACAACGCGCGCGATGGTATCTCCCGTCTGGAAAACATGATTGCCATGGCCGGGATCGAAATGCCGATCAAAGCGGTCCGCAGTCAGATTTCCTCGGCTGTGAACCTGATTGTACAGGCGTCTCGCCTTCAGGATGGCTCACGTCGCATGACCTCGATCACCGAAATCACCGGGATGGAAGGGGATGTGATCTCAATGCAGGAAATCTTCCGCTTCCAGCGCACGGGGCTCACACCAGAAAACAAAATTATCGGCCACTTCACGGCCACAGGTGTGCGCAGTCACTACTCAGAACGTTTCCGCCTCTGGGGCTATGACCTGCCACCTGAAATCTACGAACCGTCTGCGGGGTAAGACGACATGCCATTCTCACCCGAACTTATCGTATATGGTCTGATCTTTGTCGGCGTCTTTGTCTTGGTCGAAGGCGCCTATCTGACCATCTTTGGGAAATCGATCAGCCTCAACAGTCGCGTCAATCGACGCCTGGAAATGCTCGAAAAAGGCGGCAAACGCGAAGAAGTGCTGGACCAGCTCCGTAAGGAGATGAAGCAGCACAGCGAAAACCGCGGCATTCCACTCTACTCGCTGCTCGCAGAAAAAGCGCAGAAGGCCGCCATTGCCTTCACGCCGCAACAGCTCATGATGATCATGGTGCTGGTGTCAGGCTTTGCCTTTGCGGGCCTCAGTGTAGGGACTGAAACCGGCATGATAACCCGTATCGCCATCAGCGTGATGATGGGTGTCGGAGGCGTGTACGGCTGGGTCGCCATGAAAGCAGGCAAACGCATTGCCCTAATCGAAGAACAGCTGCCCGACGCCATCGAACTGATGGTGCGCAGCCTACGCGTCGGCCACCCGTTCACCTCTGCCATTCAGATTGTGTCCAGAGAGGTTGAGGATCCGCTGGCCACCGAATTTGGCATCATTTCGGATGAGGCCGCCTATGGGCGGGATGTCGGAGATGCGCTCAAGGACATGGCCGAACGTCTGGACATGCAGGATTTGCGCTTTCTCTCTGTCGCGGTGACCATTCAACAGCAATCCGGCGGCAACCTCGCAGAAATCCTCGCAGGTCTGTCCAAGGTGATCCGTGCGCGCTTCCGTCTCTTTCGCCGCGTGAAAGCGATCACAGCAGAGGCCAAATGGTCTGGCAACTTCCTTTCGGCTTTCCCCGTGCTCGCACTGATCGCCATCAATGTGATGGATCCCAACTACTATGACGATGTGAAGGATCACTGGCTCTACATTCCTGGCTGTATTGCCGTGGGGGTTTTCTTGGGTGTGAACCTGATCGTCATGAAAATTCTGACCAACATCAAAGTTTAAGGAACGCTTGAAATGACAACGATGGAAGCCCTGAACTTGATGCTGTCCGACATGCTCGGACCACAAGGTCCACTGATTGCGGTTCTGGTACTCGGCGGGTTCTTTGCCTTGCTGCTTTACACAATGGCGGCCGCCCGCCGGGATGACCCCATTGAGAAACTTAAGCGCGCGCAAAACGCAGGCGCAAAAGCATCACACAGCCAGCAGGAGAAACTGCGCCGCAAAGGCGCCAACGCCAAACTCGACAAATACAAAGCTTTCCTTGAACCCCAAAGCGAAGAGGAACTGAGTTCTGTACGCCTGAAACTGATGCAGGCCGGCTATCCATCGCGCGATGCCGTGCGAGCTTATCACTTGGCGCAATTCCTGCTTGGCATGAGCGGGCTGGCCCTTGGTCTGAGCTACTATCTCTTTGTCAAAAAGACGCCGGAATCCACGGCCACAGACATGATCATGTGGGTGCTTGGGCCGGGCGGCGCCGGGTATCTGCTGCCCAAATATTGGGTCACCCGTCGCGTCGAAGAACGCAAAGAAGAAATCACCGCAGGCTTCCCCGACAGCCTGGACATGATGCTCGTCTGCGTTGAGGCTGGTCAGTCTCTGGACCAATCTATCGTGCGCGTCGCAGCCGAGTTGCGCGCCTCTTATCCGGCATTGAGCCAAGAGTTTCAGATCGTTGCGCAGGAAATGAAAGCGGGTAAAGACAAAACCCAAGTGCTCTCTGACATGGGCGAACGCTGCGGCGTGCAAGACGTGTCGTCTTTCGTGACGGTTCTCATTCAGTCTGCCACCTTTGGTACGTCAATTGCCGAAGCCCTGCGTGTCTATGCGGGCGAAATGCGTGACAAACGCGTGATGCGCGCGGAAGAGGCGGCAAACAAGTTGCCAACAAAGATGACATTGGCCACAATGATGCTCACAGTTCCGCCGTTGTTGATCATTCTGGTCAGCCCGTCCGTGATCGGGATCACGCAACTCGGCTAAAAAGGCAAACGAGCAATCACAATGACAGGTCTTAGGGCTTCCGCCCTGATCGCTGCAGTAACATTTTCATTGGCCGCCTGTGATACGGGCGGCCTTGGTGCGTCCAAAGACAGCCCCTATGCCCCCAGCGTTGATCGCTCCGAAGCTGCGGTCGATGGGCTGCTTGTCGGCTGGCGCTTGATGGAGGCGGGTGAATATGAGCTCGCGATGGATGCGTTTGTGCGGGCTGGCCTTGAGCGTGGGCGCACGCCAGAAGTGATTTCTGCCGCAGGCAGCGCAAACCTCGCCATGGGGCGTCTGGGTCAGGCGGAAAGCCTGCTGCGCGAAGCGGCTGGAGCAGACGAAACAAATCCCGCCACATGGAACAACCTCGGCATCGTTCTCATCGAACAACGCAAGTTTGTCGAAGCGGAACAAATCTTGCGAAAGGCCTACGCGCTCGACAATGGCGAAAGTGACGCAATCCGCGATAATTTACGCTTAGCGCTCGCAAATTCGAATCATTCCGGCTATGCTGGCGAAAAACCACAAGAATATAAGTTGGTTCGACGGGGCAGCAGTGACTATCTCATCCGTCAGACACCGTAGGTAAGGCACGAGCAGCAAAAGGACGCACAAATGCGCCACACTGTGTTGGGGACGTTATGTTTTGTGAGCATAGCCGCATTGGCAGCTTGCTCAGATACGGATCAGGAAAGCGTTGAGCGCGCCATTCAGGATGTGAACGCGGTTGACGAAAGCAACCTGTCAGATGTGATGCTGACAGTGGCAGACCCCAACGAGGGGATCTCCTACTTCCAGCGCACGTTGAAAGACAATCCCGACCGCATTGACATTCAGCGTGGTCTGGCGATTTCATATGTACGCGCAAAGCGTTACACCGAAGCCGTGCCTGCTTGGGCCCGCGTCACCAAACACAAAGACAGCACCGCAACCGATCTGGTTGATCTGGCGGATTCCCAAATTCGTGCGGGCCAGTGGGACGCGGCAGAAGAAACACTCAACAGCATTCCCCCGACTCACGAGACCTTCAAACGGTATCGCCTCGAAGCCATGATCGCAGACAGCAATCAGGATTGGAATCGCGCCGACAGCTTCTACGAAATTGCAGTTGGTCTGACCACGCGCCCTGGCGGCGTTATGAACAACTGGGGCTACTCCAAGCTGACCCGCGGCGACTACGCAGAGGCCGAGCGCCTGTTTGGCGAAGCCATCCGTCAGGACAGCACGCTGTTCACCGCCAAAAACAACATGGTGCTCGCACGCGGTGCGCAACGCAAATACACCCTGCCTGTCATTCCGATGGTTCAGACAGAACGCGCGCAGCTCCTGCACACGCTGGCGCTGTCGGCGATCAAACAAGGGGATACGGAAACCAGCAAGGTGCTGCTGCGCGAAGCAATTGAAACGCACCCACAGCACTTTGAGGCTGCCGTACGCGCCCTGAACGCGCTCGAAAACAGCTAAGGCGCACGCAATATGCAGGTTTCCAGCAGCTTCGCGCTCCTGTCGCTGATCTTGGCGTTGCCGATCTGCCTGTATATTTTCTATGCCGACATGAAATTCAAACGGATCAGCAACAAGGCCGTCTGGGCCTTGTTCGCCGTTTTTGTGGTCGCTGGCCTGTGCACACTTCCCCTCATGGAAATGGCATGGCGCTTTGCCAATTACGCCGTGGTATTTGCCATCCTATTTCTGATGTGGATGTTGCGCCAGATGGGCGCCGGAGACGTCAAAATGGCCGCTGTGGCAGCACTTTTTGTGGATCGCGCAGATGCGGCAGATGCGTTGTGGCTTGCCTTTGCCTGCTTGATCGCGGCCACCTTTGCGACTCTGATCGTGCGCTTTTCACCACTGCGCAATCTGGCACCCGATTGGGCCGCATGGCGGCTGAAACCCTCAACAGACGGGGTATCGGTGGGCAAAGGAAACCAAATGACCCTCCCCATGGGCACCGGCATCGGGCTGATGCTCTGCACCTATCTGCTGCTGGGCGCGCTTTAAGCCAGGCGCAAGCTTCACCATCCCGGCCCGAAGCGGCCCAAAAAACGCCACCTTTTGATTGTCTATGAGATGGAAACAGCAGTGGGGCCATACGTGGCCCGATCAGGAGTGTTCCAGTCATGAACATGCACACCACCAATGTGATGGCCCCGCCCGCCCCCAAGCGGCTCGAAGACATGCAGTTGCCCGTCGTCATGATGCGGGATATTTTGCTGAAAACCATCTTCCGCAAAAATGTCGATATGGTCACAGACATCGCGAAAGCCATCTGTCTGCCAATCGCGGTCACACAACAGCTGGTGGATATGGCCCGTGAACAGAAACTGCTGGAGGCCACCGGCACGCTGAATGCCAACAGTGGCAATGAGATGGGCTATCAGTTGACCGATGCGGGCAAAACCCGCGCCATGGATGCGCTGGCCCAATCCGAATATTTCGGCGCCATGCCAGTACCGCTGGATGTCTACCGCGAACAGGTCAAACGCCAGTCGATCCGCAATATCCAGATCACCCGTGACCAGCTGACCAATGCCATGGGCCATCTTATTTTGCCGCCCACCCTGCTCGATCAGCTTGGCCCAGCCGTGGGTTCAGGCCGTTCCATTCTGATGTATGGCCCTCCGGGCAACGGTAAGTCCTCAATTTCAAACGGCATTCGCGACGCGATGGGGGATAAGGTCTATGTGCCACACGCCATCGAATACGCAGGTCAGGTCATCACCGTTTATGACCCGATTGTGCACTCCGCAGCCGAGGCCGAAGAGCAGGACATGTCAAGTTTGCGCCGCACTGCCCGCTTTGACAGCCGCTATGTCAAATGTGACCGTCCCACAGTGATCACGGGGGGTGAGCTGTCACTCAACATGCTGGATCTGGTCTACAACCCAACCGCGCGCACCTATCAGGCCCCTCTGCAACTGAAATCCACCGGCGGCATTTTCATCGTGGACGACTTAGGCCGACAGGAAGAGCCGCCGCAAGCGCTGGTCAACCGCTGGATCGTACCGCTTGAGGAAAGCAAAGACATTCTCGCACTGCAATCGGGCGAAAAGTTCGAAGTGCCGTTTGACACGCTGGTGATCTTCTCCACCAACTTCCATCCCAATGAAATCTTCGATCAGGCAGCGCTGCGCCGGATCTTCTACAAGATCAAAATTGATGGCCCCAGTCAGGAGAACTTCCTGAAAATCTTCGCACTGGTCGCCAAGAAAAAGGGCCTGCCGCTGGATGAGGCCAGCCTCGTCCATCTGCTGAAAACAAAATACCCCACAATTGACAACACATATGCGAACTATCAGCCCGTCTTCCTGATCGATCAGATCATCTCGATTTGTGAATTTGAAGGCATTCCCTATCAAATGCGACCTGATCTGATTGATCGCGCGTGGTCCAACATGTTTGTCAAAGACGAACACATCGTAAAGTAAGTCCTCACCCGAGGACCTCGGAAAGGGAGGACAGCTTTGCTGTTCTCTCTTTTTCTTTGCTACGGTTCTCCGTAAAATGACTGAATGTCACCTCTCGCCAAGATTTTTGCGCTGCCTGTCCGGGCGTATCGCCTGCTTTTCAGCCCATGGGTTGGCTTCAATTGCCGCTATCAACCAACGTGTTCGGCCTATGCGCTTGAAGCGCTGGAAAAACATGGCGCACTCAAAGGAAGCTGGCTAACCCTACGCCGTATCGGGCGCTGTCATCCCTTTGGCAGCTCTGGCTATGATCCGGTGCCCGATGCAAAAGCCTCAAAAAGCTGCGGGTGTTCTAAACCCTAAATTTCGCCGATTTGCGGCCCGCCACACAGCAGCTCTGGACACGCCGCTGGAGTCTACCTAGCGTTGTGGCACACGTATTTTTGATTTGCTTGGAGTTTTTATATGCGAATTTCACATATGCTTGCGGCTTCTGCCCTTGTCGCTCTCACGTCCACAGCCAGCTTTGCTGACAAATTTGTCGGCTATGGTGCCATTGATGGCTGGAACGTGCACATCGATACCGAAAAGAAATCCTGCCTCGTAGAAACCAAAGACGCGCTGGACAACGTCATTCAAATGGGCCTCACCACGGATCGGGGTATTGGCTACATTGGCGTGTTCACCAAAGCTGAAACTGACATCAAACGCGATGACAAAGAAGCGGTTGCCATCAAACTCGGCGATGAGATTTATTTTGGCGAAGCAACGGGCATGCGTGGCAACATCACCAAAGGCTACAGCGGTGGCTATGTGCTGACAGACAACCCAGCTGTTTTTGAGGCTATCGCGCGCGAACAGACCATGTTTGTTTTCCCCGAAAAACACTATGGCTTCACAGTGGATCTGACAGGCACTGCAAAGGCGCTCAATCTTGCCCGCAAGTGCAATGCGGAACAGACCCAGTAACACATGCTGCGGTCGACGCGCCGTGGTCTAAAGGTTAACAAAGGGCTGCCTTAACGGCGGTCCTTTTTTCATTCTGTCCCCTCAAAAGAGGCCCTCCGCCGCCCACAAACGCTCAAAGACTGGCCTTTTTGACACGATCAAATGCCGCTTTAAAAAAGTCTTGCCCTTTGCTCGATTATCGTCTTGCGCCACACGACTCGCCTGTGGATAACTTTGGGGACGATTGACCTTTGCAAAAGACTTCGCATAAGGCGCACATGCTTGATGACCTAGATGATATTCACCCGCTCTTTCACGGCGCGCCTTCTTCGACCAGTTTCAAGAAGTTGCGCAAACGAATCGTACGGCAAACCCGCGAGGCAATCGAACAATACGGCATGATCGAACGCGGCACGCGTTGGCTTGTATGCCTCTCCGGCGGCAAAGATTCCTATACCCTGTTGGCTGTGTTGCACGAGTTGCAATGGCGCGGCTTGCTGCCAGTCGAACTTCTGGCCTGCAATCTCGATCAGGGACAGCCAGGCTTTCCCGCCACCGTTTTGCCAGAGTTTCTGGAGCGCATGAAAGTGCCCCACCGCATCGAATACCAAGACACATATTCGATTGTGAAAGACAAAGTTCCGGCCGGTCGTACCTACTGTGCATTATGTTCAAGGCTGCGTCGCGGCAATCTCTATCGCATCGCGCGCGAGGAAGGCTGCAGTGCCGTCGTATTGGGGCACCATCGCGATGACATTCTCGAAACCTTCTTCATGAATCTGTTTCATGGCGGACGTTTGGCCACCATGCCCCCTAAATTGGTTAACGAAGAGGGCGATCTGTTCGTCTACCGCCCGCTTGCGCATGTGGCCGAAGAGGACTGCGAAAAGTTCGCGAATGCCATGAATTATCCGATCATTCCATGTGACCTCTGCGGCTCGCAGGATGGGCTACAACGCCAGCAGGTAAAACAAATTCTAGACCAGTGGGAGGCCAATAGCCCGGGGCGGCGTCAGGTTATGTTCAAGGCGCTGACCAACATCAGACCCAGCCATATGATGGATCCGAACCTCTTCGATTTTGCTGGATTGATGCGTGATCCGATAAAATTTGAACAAAACTCCGACAGTATTCCTAAGCTGCGTTAACGGATCACTTAAGAGAATCGATGAGAGTAGTCCGAGTTTTATTACCGCATAGGGAACGTCAAATGCAGTCAAGGCTGGGACATCTCATCGGCTCTTTTCGGGTATTTTTCGCTCAGGAGTCGGTGTTAAGACGCGCTGTTCCGCTTGCGATCCCAGCCGTGACTCTCGTGTCTTGGCTGGCGTTTGGGGAACTGGGCCTGCTGATCTGTGCCTTCTTGCTGCCCCTGCCCTTCTTGGCGTTCTCTCCCTTTTCTGAAAGCTCAAAACGCCGCTCTGCCAACGAAGTTGATGGCCTGACGGGCCTGCTGACCTCTGCTGGCATCGAATGCAAGATGCAGGACAAGCTGGAAACGCTGCAACAGGATGGCCGCGTCACCGCCTGTTTCTCGATCAAGATCGACAATTTCGCGCGCCTGCGTGAAAACCACGGGGACCAAGCCGCAGAGGACGTGCTGCGCAATGTCGCCAACCGTCTGAAGAGTGCGCTGCGGTCTGGCGATATGGTCGCGCGCGCGGGCGACGCCGCCTTTATCGTTGCACTGGAGCCTGTGGCCTATATCGATGTGGAAAGCGGCATTCAGATGGCCACGCGTTTCCAGACCGCGCTGGAAGAACCCATTCCACTGCAAATGGCATCCATCTATGTAAGCGTCTCCGTTGGCTTTTGCTTGTCCTCGCGGCTTAACAACCCAAGCGCATCAGCCATGGTGCAAGCCGCCGATATGGCGATGAACGAGGCGCAGCTGACCGGGGCTTCAAACATCCGCGCCTACTCAACTGACATGGGCCGCAAGGTGATTTCCCGCCGCAAAACCCAGAGCGAGGCCGCACGCACCCTTCAACGCGACCAAATTCGCGCATGGTTTCAGCCGCAGGTCTCCACTGACACCGGACTTGTGACCGGGTTTGAGGCTCTGGCACGCTGGGACCATCCAGAGCGCGGCATTCTTGCGCCTATTCAGTTTCTCGACGTGCTTCAACAAACCGGGCAGATGAGCCAGCTTGCCGATTTGATGCTGCGCCAGTCTCTTGATGCACTGCGCGCTTGGGATGACGCGGGCTTCAATGTGCCTGCGGTGGGCGTGAACTTCGCTGGCGAAGAACTGCGCAGCCCCACACTTTTGGAACGCATTCAGTGGGAACTTGACCGCACCGAATTGCAGCCGGAACGCCTCGGCATTGAAGTGCTGGAAAGCGTTGTGGCCGGCGCGCCTGACGATATGGTCGTGCGCAATCTGGAAGCAATCTCTGCCCTGGGCTGCTCCATCGATCTGGATGATTTTGGCACCGGCCATGCATCGATCTCTTCAATCCGCCGCCTTCCTGTCAAACGCATCAAGATTGACCGCTCTTTTGTCACCAATGTGGACCGCGATCAGGAACAACAACGCATGATCGCCGCAATTGTGACCATGGCGGAGCGTCTAGGGCTCGAAACCCTGGCCGAAGGGGTCGAGAACTCCTCCGAACATGCGATGCTGGCACAACTGGGCTGCTCGCATGTGCAAGGTTACGGCATCGCGCGCCCCATGCCGTTCCACGAAACCCTGAAATGGATGACCGCCCATCAGGAGAAAATCGGCCCCGCCCTGCAGATTGGCAACAAACCGTCCTAAGCGCGCGCACTGTTCCAATTGTCCCGACAGACACGCACTGTCAGGCAACGAACCGGCAGCTTTGGACCGTTTACAGTCGAATCCCCTTGACCTTTGCCCCCCACCTCTGTTGAACCTCCCCAACGTTTCAACGACAGATGGCTTGCGGCAATGGACGATCAGAACAAGAACCTCATCCTCGCGACGGCGCTCAGCTTTGGCGTCATCCTGATCTGGTTCACCCTGTTTCCCCCACCTGAAGCGGTGGAGGATCCCAACGCCCCCGCCATCACCGAACAAAGCGCGGATGCATCGACCCCAGCAGCGGCTCCAAGCACTTCCGGGGCGGACACAGCGTCAACGGCTGCCACCAACGCAGAACCGACAGACGCCGCAGATGCGCCACGTCTTGAAATTGCAACAGATCGCGTGTCTGGCTCGATTTCCCTTTTGGGTGGCCGCATTGACGATCTGAAACTCAACGACTACCGCGAAACGCTGGACGACGGCTCCCCCATCGTGACGCTGCTGTCTCCGAATGGCGAGCCAAACGCCTATTACGCGCTCTATGGCTGGGCGCCCGGCGCAGGTCTCAACCTTGATCAAGTTCCCGGCTCCAACACCCTCTGGTCTGTTGAGAGCGGCGAGGTCCTGACCGCAGATGCCCCTTTGACCCTCTCTTGGGACAACGGCGCCGGCCTCACCTTCCGCCGCACCATTTCGGTGGATGACAACTATATGTTCTCTATCGATCAATCGGTTGAAAACACCGGTGCAGGCTCTGTCTCTCTCGCCCCCTACGGCGTGCTCGCCCGCTACGGCCAGCCAGAGGATCTGAAGAACTTCTTCATCCTACACGAGGGCATGGTCTCCATGGCGGACGGCGAACTGGCCGAAATCGACTATGACGACATGACGGATTTCACCTTTGATCAGCGTGAAGGCGCGCCTGCTGAGGTGACACAGGTTGAGACCAACGGCTGGACGGGCTTCACCGACCACTACTGGATGGCCACTCTGATCCCGGCACCCGGTCAGGGTTTCAAATCCGTCGCCAAATATGACGCGAACCGCGACATCTACCAGACCGAAGCGGTGATGCGCACGCTCACCGTGGCCGAGGGCGAAACCGCAACCACTTCCAGCCAGCTCTTTGCGGGTGCCAAGGAATGGGCCACCATCCGCGCCTACCAAAACGAAGGTGGTGTTGAGGGGTTTGTGGAATCCATCGACTGGGGTTGGTTTGCCTTCCTGACCAAGCCGATCTTTGCGCTGCTGCACTGGCTGAACGTTCAGATCGGCAACATGGGCTGGGCGATCATCGGTCTGACCGTGATCCTGAAAATCATCGTCTTCCCGCTGGCCTATAAATCTTATGCCTCCATGGCGAAGATGAAAGAACTCCAGCCACAGATGGAAAAGCTGAAAGAGGCGGCCGGTGACGACCGCCAGAAAATGCAGCAATCCATGATGGAGCTTTACAAGAAAGAGAAGGTCAACCCAGCGGCCGGCTGTCTGCCGATCCTGATTCAGATCCCGATCTTCTTCTCGCTCTACAAAGTGATCTTCGTGACGCTGGAGTTGCGCCATGCCCCATGGCTTGGCTGGATCACCGACCTGTCCGCGCCGGACCCAAGCTCGATCTTCAACCTGTTTGGCCTGCTGCCGTTTGGCATTCCGGAACTGGGCTTCTTTGAGATCCTCAGCCTCGGCATCCTGCCCATCCTGCTCGGCATCTCCATGTGGCTGCAGCAAAAGCTGAACCCGGCACCCACCGATCCAACACAGCAAATGATCTTTGCTTGGATGCCATGGGTCTTCATGTTCATGCTCGGCAGCTTCGCCTCCGGCCTGGTGGTTTACTGGATCACCAACAACGTGATCACCTTCATTCAGCAGTACGCGATCATGCGGCACCACGGCTACAAGCCTGACGTGTTTGGCAACATCAAATCCAGCTTCAAGAAGAAGCCAAAAAAGGACGCAAAGTGATGGGCACAGTCGCCGCACTTTGGAGACATCCAATCAAGGCCCACGGACGCGAGTCCGTGGGTCACATTTCTTTGGTCGCAGGCCAAACCTTCCCTTGGGATCGCCGCTATGCCGTGGCCCACGAGCGGTCCAAAACGGAGGGCGGAGAATGGGCCTCCTGCCGCAACTTCTCCCGTGCCGCCGGGGCCCCTGCCCTGATGGCGATCACCGCCAAAGTCGATGAAGACAGTGGCAAGATCACACTCAACCACCCAGACCTCTGGGAGGTGACCTTTGATCCCGCCACACAGGGCGACAAGCTGATTGAATGGGTTCGCCCAATCATGCCCAAAGAGCGCGCCGCCAGCACCAAACTGGTGCCTGCGGGTGACGTTGGCATGACCGACAGCGATTTTCCCTCCATCGCGATCCACACCACCGCCAGCCACCGCGCGGTAGAGACCCAGCTGGGGCATGCGCTCTCCACAGAGCGTTGGCGCGGCAATATCTGGCTCGATGGCTTTGAGGCTTTTGCCGAATTTGACTGGATTGGCAAAACCCTGCGGATTGGCGATGCGGAAATCGAGGTGCGCGAGCGCATCACACGCTGCCTTGCCACCACCTCAAACCCAGACACCGGCGAACGCGACGCCGACACGCTTGGCGCGCTCAAAGCTGTTCTGGGGTATCAAGATTTTGGCGTCTATGGCGTTGTCACCAAATCCGGTGACGTTGCCATCGGCGCACCTGCGGAGCTACTCTGATGCAACTGCCCTTCCCCTTTGTCGAAGATCCAGAGCCGATCGCGCTGGAGCGTGGTCGCAAACTGTTCAACGGCGCCAACTCCGAATTTCTCAAGGGTGTGGTGGCCATGGATGGCCTACCCGCCGGTGACCGTGTGGAGGTCTGTTTCGCGGGCCGTTCCAACGTCGGCAAATCCAGCCTGATCAACGCGCTGACCGGACGTACCCGCCTTGCGCGCGCGTCCAACACGCCGGGCCGCACACAGGAAATCAACTTCTTCACCTTGACCGACAGCCACTATCTTGTGGACCTTCCGGGCTATGGCTACGCCAACGCGCCCCTGCCTGTTGTTGAGAAATGGCAGCGCCTGCTCAAACAATACCTGTCAGGCCGCGTCAATTTGCGCCGTGCATTTGTGTTGATCGACACCCGCCACGGCGTGAAAGATGTCGACGAAGAAATCATGTCGCTGCTCGACAGCTCCGCCGTGACCTTCCAGGTGGTGATGACCAAAGCCGATAAAGTGAAAGAGAAAGATCGCGCCAAAGTGTTCAAACAAGTGCGCGAGAAGCTCTCCAAACACCCGGCAGCCTATCCTGAAATGGTCCTGACAAGCTCTGAAAAAGGCGACGGTATTGGCACATTGCGTGCCATCATTGCAGGGCTAAAATAACACATGCACCGGCTTGTGCCGCTCATCTTGCTTCTGGCGATTGGCCTGTCCGCCACCATTCCCAAAGGGTGGATGCCAAAAGTCATGGATGACGGCCACATGGTGCTGATCCTCTGTACAGCGGATGAAATGGTCGAATTGCTCGTCGATGCCAATGGCGAGCCCGTGCCTCTGCACGAACAAACCGGCGAAGAGCGCAGTCCCTGCGCCTTCTCAGCTGTGGCCGATGTCGCGATTGTGGCAGATGGCCCACACCCTCTGCTCCTTGAAAGTGCTCTCACAGCGCTTTGGCAGCATCAGGGGTTCCCCCATGAAAGCGCAGGCTTTCACCGCCGCTATGACGCGCGCGGCCCCCCTTCCCTCTCCTGACACCCTTTCAAAACCTAGCTTTATCCAAACCGCCCCGATTGCACGGGCTGCGGTCCGTCAGGAGATATCTTCATGGCTCACAACAGCCACATCAGCGGCGACGCCGCCCCCAACACCCTGTCTCAGAAACTCTATTTCGCCGCATGGCGCTGGCATTTTTATGCGGGTCTCTATGTGATCCCCTTCCTGATGATGCTCGCCATCACCGGAATGATGATGATGTTCATCACCCAGTTTGACGGGCGCGACGGGGAGAAAATCGCCGTCACCCCGCAAGCCACCGCGCTCTCGATCTCAGAACAGGCAGCGGCCGCAACCAACGCCGTCCCCGGCACTGTGATGGAATACATCGGCCCCAAAACTGACAGCCTCGCCGCTGTCTTCCGAGTCAAAACAGACAGCACCCAACAGCTTGTCGCCGTAGATCCCTACACCGGCGCCGTTCTGCAAAGCTGGGACCGCCGCAACGGCTGGTATGACTTTGCCGACAACGTGCACGGCTCCCTGCTGCTGGGCGACACAGGTGATCGCCTGATTGAAATCGCCGCAGGCCTTGGTCTCGTTCTGGTGCTCACCGGCCTTTACATCTGGTGGCCCCGCGGCAACGCCACCTCCGTTCTGGTGCCAAATCTGGCCGCCCGTGGCCGCGCGCTTTGGAAAAGCTTGCACGCGGTTGTCGGCTTCTGGATCTCAGCCCTCATGGTGATCTTTTTAATCTCCGGTCTGGCATGGGCCGGCATCTGGGGCGGTAAATTTGTCCAAGCGTGGTCCACCTTCCCTGCTGAGAAGTGGAACAACGTGCCTCTGTCAGACAGCACCCACGCCGCCATAGGCCACGGCAACCAGAACGACGTGCCATGGGCGCTTGAGCAAACACCGATGCCTGCTTCCGGCTCCGATATGGGCGTCACCGGCACACCCGAAGGCGCAGCGGTCGACATCAACAGCCTCGTGGCTTTGGGGCGCGCGCTGGGTCTGGAGGGCCGCTTCCGCGTCGCCTATCCGGGCAGTGACACAGGCGTCTGGACCATCAACCGTGACAGCATGAGCAGCGACAGCACCGACCCGATGGGCGATGTAACCGTGCATGTGGATCAATACACCGGCAAAATCCTCGCAGAGGTGCGCTTTGCCGATTATTCCGTCGCCGGCAAATCCATGGCGGTCAGTATCCCCTTCCACATGGGGCTCATGGGGCTTTGGAACCTGATCCTGAACACCCTCTTCTGCCTCGCCGTGATCTTCCTCTGTGTTTCGGGCGTGGTGATGTGGGTCAAACGCCGCCCGGGCAAAGCCCTGCGCCTCGCCGCGCCACCAGCCCCGCGCGACATGCCGCTCTGGAAAGGGGCACTCCTGATCGCGGTCTTGGTCTCCATCGCCTTTCCGCTTGTGGGCGCCACCCTGCTGGCCGTGCTCGCCTTTGACGTTATAGTGCTCTCAAACATTCCAGCGCTCAAACGCGCGTTCTCTTAAACCCGTGAGCCCCCGTCGGCATCACGCAGGCGGGGGCTACAACTTGACCAATCCAGATTTCGCAACCGGCATCGGCATCGCAGGCTGTGGCCGCATGGGCGCGCCGATGCTCACCGCGCTCCGCGCCACCGGGTTTGACGCCAAAGGCTTTGACGTGCGCCCGCCCTCCGATTTCGGCGCGCTTGCACCGCATATCCTGCCCCTCCCGGACTTCGCAGCTCAGCTCACCACCTTGATCACCGTGGTGCGCGACATTGAGCAAACCGACGATGTGCTCTTTGGCGCGCAGAACCTGATTGCAACCGCGCCGGACCTCACCACCGTGATCATTTCTTCCACGCTCTCGCCTCGCTATGTCCGCGCCCTGCGGGAACGTGTCCCACCACACATCACCCTGATTGATGCGCCCATGTCCGGCGCCGCCATTGCCGCCAAAGAGGCCCGGCTTTCTTTCATGCTTGGCGGCGACCCGCAGGACATTGCCAGCCATCAGTCTCTGTTTGAGGTCATGGGCGCGCATTTTCACCACATGGGCGCCTTTGGCGCAGGCATGCAGGCCAAAGTGCTCAACAACCTGCTGGCCGCCTCCAACACCGCCATGACCCGCCTTGTACTGGATTGGGCCGACCAGAGCGGCATCGAGGAGCGCGCCCTGCTTGATCTCATTCACACCTCATCCGGCCAAAACTGGCTCGCCTCGGGATTTGAGGAAATCGAATTCGCGCGCGACGGCTGGGAAGCGGACAACACAATCGGCATCCTCACCAAAGACGTGGCCTCCGCGCTGGACGCGGCACCAGACGGCGCAGATACGGCGCTGCCGGATCTGATAAAGACCCAAATTCGGGCGCTCAAAACCCGCCCCAGAAAGCCGCCCTCATCGCAGTGACCACGAAGTGGCACCCACAGCAAAAAATCTATCACAACTGCCTGACTGGATGCGCCCTCCACCGTTGCCAAATGCCACGATTTGCTGCATGACAACGACATGACACTTCACACACGCGCGCTCTCCGTTCATTTCTTCACTGCTACCGGGGCGGTTTTCGCCATGCTGGCGATGCTCGCAGCGGTTGATAGCAAATGGAGCCTCATGTTCCTTTGGCTCGTGGTGGCCTTCATCGTGGATGGCATCGATGGCCCATTGGCCCGCCATTATCATGTGAAAAAGAACGCGCCCGAGTTTGATGGTGTTCTACTGGATCTGATCATCGACTATCTGACCTATGTCTTCATTCCCGCCTTCGCGCTCTTCAAATCAGGGCTGATGGATGGCTGGACCGGCTGGTTTGCGATCATCGTGATCACGTTCGCTTCGGCGCTCTACTTCGCCGACACCCGCATGAAAACCAAGGATAATTCCTTCTCTGGCTTCCCCGGATGCTGGAACATGCTGGTGATTGTGATATTTGCGGTGGAGCCGAACTTCTGGGTCAGCCTCGCACTTGTGACAGTCTTGGCCGTGGCCATGTTCCTGCCGATCAAATTCATTCACCCGGTGCGCACCGAACGCTGGCGCTGGATCTCCCTGCCCACCGCATTCGCGTGGACGCTTTTTGCAGGCTGGGCGGCGTGGGTCGATTTCCACCCGGAAAGCTGGGCGCTCTGGGGGCTTGTGGCAACCTCGGCCTACCTGCTCTGTGCTGGCGCAGCCCAGCAGTTGCTCTATCGCGAGCGGCTTTGATCAGGGGCCATCTGCCTAGATCAACAGCCCACCAGCGCGCTCATGCTTTAGCAGCCAAACCTTGGTCTCCACGCCACCGCGCCCTGAAAAACCGCCAAGTCCATTGGCGCCAAGCACCCGGTGGCATGGAATGATCACCGGGATCGGATTGCCGCCACATCCCTGCCCAATCGCTTGCGCCGGTACACCCAGTTCTTTGGACAACTCACCATAGGTGCGGGTTTCCCCCAAAGGAATGGCCAGCATGGCCTCACAGACTTTCTGCTGAAACTCAGACGCTTCGACCCTCAGCGGTACATCAAAGCCGCGCGCAGGGTCCTCAAAATAGGCCACCAACTGCGCCGCTGCCTCTCTCAGCAGGGACGTATCATCCCCACCACCCGTGCCCCATTCTGCACGCACAATCGCCCCGTCCTCTTCGGTCAGGGTCATTGGTCCAGTCGGGGTATCCACAGAGATTTGCAACATGGTGCGACGATGCGCGCTTCAATCACAAATCACAACGAAAAAGGGCGCCGTCTCCGGCGCCCCATTCGATCAGATCTCAAAACCCATTTCTTCAAGGGCTTCGCTACAGCGTTTGCACACGCCGGGGTATTTGTACTGCCCCACATCGGGCAGGATCTTCCAGCTGCGCTGACATTTCTGCCCAACCGCCTTTTCAAACACCACACCAACACCGTCAACTTCCGGCATGCGGAAGGCCTCTGCCGGCATCGGATCATTGGTGACCGAAATGTCAGAGGTGATACAGACATCCGCAAACTCAACGGTTTTCAGAGACTCAACCACCTCAGCGTCGCGCACATGCACAACCGGGGCCGCTTCCAGGGACGCGCCAATCACCTTGTTGGTCCGCTGCACCTCAAGCGCGGCGGTCACAACCCGGCGCACTTCGCGCACTTTGGCCCATTTCGCGGCCAGTGGCTCATCAATCCAGTCCGCAGGGGTGTCTGGGAAATCCACCAAATGCACCGAAGCATCCTCACCGCCAAAGCGTTCCAGCCAGACCTCTTCCATGGTGAACACCATCACCGGGGCCAACCATGTGGTCAGGCGGTGGAACAGGATGTCGAGCACAGTGCGCGCAGAGCGGCGGCGCAGCGTGTTGCCATCACAATAGAGCGCATCCTTGCGGATATCGAAGTAGAAGGAAGACAGCTCCACAGTGGCAAAGTTGAACACCGCAGAGACAACGCCCTGGAAGTTGAACTCCGCATAGCCTTTGCGCACCTGATGGTCGAGCTCCGCAAGACGATGCAGCACCCAGCGCTCCAGCTCCGGCATATCCGCCGGGTCCACACGATCCGCTTCTGTGAAATCGCTGAGCGATCCCAGCATAAAGCGCATGGTGTTGCGCAGACGGCGATAGCTGTCTGCCACACCTTTTAAGATCTCATCCCCGATACGCTGATCCGCGGTGTAGTCGGTCTGTGCCACCCACAGGCGCAGAATATCCGCACCGTACTGCTGCACGACTTTCTCAGGCACAATGGTGTTGCCCAGAGATTTGGACATCTTGTTGCCTTTGGCGTCCAGCGTGAAGCCATGCGTCACCACATTGCGATAAGGCGCACGGCCCAGCGTGGCAGATGCTTGCAACAGCGAGCTGTGGAACCAGCCACGGTGCTGGTCGGTGCCTTCCATGTAGACATCGGCGATCCCGTCCTCGGTGCCATCCTCACGGTCGCGCAGCACAAACGCGTGGGTGGAGCCAGAGTCAAACCACACGTCGAGCACGTCAAACACCTGCTCCCACTCATCCGCATTATAGCCTTCGCCGAGGAAGCGCTCTTTCGCGCCCTCAAGATACCAGCAATCCGCGCCTTCTTCTTCAAAGGCCGCCTTGATGCGGGCGTTCACCTCAGGATCACGCAGCAAGAAACCCTCATCGGTGGGCAGCGCGCCTTTTTTCACAAAACAGGTCAGCGGCACGCCCCAGGCGCGCTGACGCGACAACACCCAATCCGGGCGATCCTGGATCATGGAATACAAACGGTTGCGGCCCTTCTGCGGGGTCCATTTCACCAGCTCGTCGATGGAGCGCAGCGCACGTTCACGGATGCTGTCGCCCATTTCGCCCATGCCGTCATCCAGCTTGCGATCCACGCTCGCAAACCACTGCGGCGTGTTGCGATAGATGATCGGCGCCTTGGAGCGCCAGCTGTGCGGATAGCTGTGCTTGATCTTGCCACGCGCCAGCAGGCCGCCCACTTCGACCAGCTTGTCGATGATGGTTTTGTTGGCATCGCCCTCACCGCCTTTGCGGTTCAGGATGTATTTGCCACCAAAGAACGGCAGATCCGCGCGGAACCCACCGTCATCCATGACATTGTAGGTCAGGACACTCTCGAGCATGCCGAGATCACGGTAGAGCTCAAATTCCTCCATACCGTGGCTTGGCGCACAGTGTACAAAGCCGGTGCCTTCGGTGTCGGTCACAAACTCAGCGGCACGGAAATCACGCAGATCATCCCATTCGCCATTGCCACCTTCGGCCCCATGCAGAGGGTGGGCCAGCCCCACACCTTCCAGATCGCTGACCGGCACGTCACCAACACGGGTCCACATGCTGTCATCCAGACGCGCACGGGCCATCACGTCGCCCGCCAGATTGTCGGCCAGCACGAACTTGTCGCCAACTTTGGCCCAGCTTTCTTCCGGCGTGCCGGTCACTTCATAAAGGCCATAGGCAATGTCATTGCCAAACACGACCGCCTTGTTGGACGGGATGGTCCAGGGCGTTGTGGTCCAGATCACCACATAAGCACCGGCCAGCTTGTGATCGGCTGGCTCTGCCACTCTAAACTTCACCCAGATCGTGAAGCTTTCCTTGTCGTGATACTCAACTTCCGCTTCCGCCAGCGCGGTTTTCTCGATTGGCGACCACATCACAGGTTTGGAGCCCTGATATAGCGTGCCGTTCATGAGGAACTTCATGAACTCATCGGCAATCACCGCCTCAGCGTGGTAATCCATGGTGATATAGGGGTTTGGCCAGTTGCCGGTGATGCCCAGACGCTTGAATTCTTCGCGCTGGATGTCGATCCAGCCCTCGGCAAACTTGCGGCATTCCTGACGGAACTCGACAATATCCACCGCGTCTTTGTCTTTGCCCTTCTTGCGATACTGCTCTTCGATCTTCCACTCGATCGGCAGGCCGTGGCAATCCCAGCCCGGCACATAGCGCGCATCATGGCCCATCATCTGATGGGAGCGGACGATCATGTCCTTGATGGTCTTGTTCAGCGCGTGCCCGATGTGCAGGTGGCCGTTGGCGTAGGGCGGGCCGTCATGCAGCGTGAACGGCGTGCGGCCTTCTTTTTCGCGCAGGCGGTCATACACGCCAATGTTTTCCCAACGCTCCAGCCACGCAGGCTCACGCTTGGGCAGCCCAGCGCGCATTGGAAAATCAGTTTTGGGAAGGTTCAGCGTATCTTTGTATTCGGGTGTATCGGCACACATGTGTCCGGTCCTTTTCAGGCGGTCGTATTCGGAATGGTCGAAGGGCGGCGCGGTCTTCCATACGCCTTGTCCCGGCGGCTCGATCAGTTAGAGCGCCGGGCTGATAATTCGAATAATAATCGCGATTATCTGCGTCATGAGCGCCTTATAGGCCGCAGCAAGCACAGGGTAAAGCCATAAGACCAAGGCGCCCATTCAACGCAACATTCCGCGCCGTGGGCGAATCTCACCCCGACCAAACAAAAAGAGGGCACGCAAAGCGTCCCCTCTTCCCGCGTATGTGATTGGCTGGCTGGATCTGGCTGCGTGGCTGGCCCACAGGTTGCCCCGGGTGCTGGCTGCGTCGCGTGATCTGGCGCGCTGGTCACTTTCTCTGAGCGGCCCGTTTGTACAGGCCAACCGCGAGTGGATGGCAAATCAGGCGGCTTGACCTTCAAAGCTGCCACACCAGTCGTTGCTCTTCACAACTGGCCAATGTGCGTCACCGTGCATTTCCTCTTCGGTCAGGAAAGTAGGCGCGCTGAAACGGCACAGACCACCGGCTTCCTTCGCGGATGTCTCTTTTACTGCGGCGTTGTCAAAAAAGGCGCATACGTTGCAAGCTTTATCAGTCATCTTCGTCTTCCTTTTGCTGTTCAGATCCACAACTGGCTGGCGTTCTGCTGGCTGTGTCGAACCTGATGGCTGATGAGACCCTGGCGAATCTCTAAGTTGAACTACACCAATAGGTATATAAGAACGATTCTAAACACAAGGTTATTTTTGTTTGTTTTCAATTGGTTGACTAATTCACTCAACAACATTTCCTGAGAAAAACACTTGCTGCATGCCCTATAAAAAGACTCACGAAATGCCGCATGGACACAGACGTCCTTGTGGGGCAGACACAGCCCATGCACGCACAGGCAAAAGGATCCCCCAATGGCACCCCTGCCTCCGAAGTTTGACATAAGCCGCCCTGAAATCGCCCGCGTCGTCGCCGCCTTCTATGAAAGCGTGCGCCAACATCCCGGACTTGGTCCCGTCTTTGCTGTGCATGTCGCGGACTGGCCGAGCCACGAAGCCAAGGTGACGGATTTCTGGGCCAATGCGATCCTTTATGAACGCAGCTACGATGGCAATCCGCTGAAAGTGCACCGCGACGCAGGCAACGTCCGCCCAGGCATGTTTGAAACCTGGCTCGCGCTGTTTGAGATGACCCTGCGCAGCGAGCTGACCTCGGATCAGGCCGCCGCTTGGTCTGAATTAGCCCATCGCATCGGCCGCTCTTTGCGCGCTGGTGTGGTGGAAAAAACCAAAGGCCCCGGCGGCATCCCAATCCTGCGCTGAGCCACCTCACATTGCTCTTTCCGTAAATATACCCGCCACGCCAATGGCGCAGCGGGCTGCCGATCATACGTCCAGCTCAGCTGTCTTTGGCAAACAGCCCGGTCAGCGCCCGCTTCACAAGCCCCGCCACGCTCGGCTTTCGCCCAGCGCCAAAGGGCAACGGGCGACAGACCTCCATCGCGGCCACCCCCACCCGCGCGGTCAGCGCACCATTCACAATGCCTTCTCCAAAGCGACGGCTCAATTTGGCCATCGCGCCACCACCCGCCATCGTGCCAATCAGATCATCCCCCGCCGCAACCGCGCCCGTCGCCACCAGATGTGTCATCACGGCGCGGAACAATCGCCAGCTGCCCAGCGTGCCAGACCGTCCGCCGTATATCTCTGCAATCCGCCGGATCATGCGCACATTCGCTGTCAGCGCCGCCACCACATCAGCCAGCGCCAGCGGCACCAGCGCTGTCACCGCCGCCACCTGCCGCGCCGCGGCCTCCACTTCCCGCTGAGCCGCCGTGTCCAAAGGCGTCATCAAACTCTGCTCCGCCAGCGCGACCAACGCATCTGCATCCAGCACCTCTTCGCGCCGTTTCGCCAGATCGTCCCGCGCCCAGGCCAGATCCTCCCGCCCGCGATAAAACCGCAACAGCTCATCCACAATGCCGCGCGCCTGCCCCATGTCATGGGCCCGCGCCGCCGCCTCCACACGCGCCTTCAGCCCATCCACACGCCGCAAACGCGCCAGCCCCGCCAGCTCTTTCAGCACAATCAGCAGTGCCACCAACAGCGCCGCCACCCCAACAGCGGTGACCGCCCATCCCAACACTGGGAAACGCGCCACCAATCCGGTGGCAAAATCCCAGGCAGCAACCGATACAGCAGCGCCAAGGAACGCCCCCACCAACGCCCAGAACAGGCGCGCCAACCGCGAAGGTTTGCGCGCAGCAAGCCGTGCGGCCACCTGCATCGCCTGCCCGCTTGGCGCCTCAATCGCCAGATCAGGCACCGGCGCAGCCTCCGCCACTTCCGGGGCCGGACGATCTTCCAGATCAATCAGGACTGGACCTTTGCTCACAACAAATCTCCCACCAAAAACTGCGCCGCCCGGTCGAGCCGGATGTGCGGTGGCCCTTCTCCGGGGCGCAATGTGTTGGCCGCAGGGGCAAAGCGCATGATCTGGTAATCCTGATCGAGCCACGCTGCAGCCCCCGTCTTCGCCGCATGTAACAACACCGTCGGATCCTCCGGCAATGTGCCCGGATAAAATGCAGCCTGCCGCCCATCTGCCAGCAATCGCCCGCGCACACAGTCCAGCGTCGCACCGTCATGGGGCACGCTTTCTTCAACCGTGGCCCGCAAGGACGCCAGCGAAAGCGCCTCGGTCTGCGCGCCTGCAAATTGCGCCCGATTCGCGGCCTCTCGTGTCAACGCCTGCATGATCGCTGTCAGCTGCGGATGCTGGCTGTGATGCAAATGATCCGCCTTGGTGGCCGCAAACAGGATCTTCTCCACCCGCTTGCCGCCCAAAAGCCGGGTCAACCAGGCATTGCGGCCGGGGCGAAACGCCGTCAGCGTGTCCGCCAACCCACCGCGCAGATCCTCCAGCGCCCGTGGTCCCGCGTGGATCGCACCCAATGCGTCCACCAGCACCACTTGCCGGTCGATCCGCGCAAAATGATCGCGAAAAAACGGCTTCACCACCTGCGCCTTATAGGCTTCAAACCGTTTCTCAAACACACGCCACAGACTGCCCCGCGCGGGCTTCTCCGCCTCCCGCAGCGGCGCAAATGTGAGCACAGGAGAGCCCGCCAAATCCCCGGGCAGCAAAAACCGCCCCGGCGCGCAATCGGAATAGCCCGCCTGCCGCGCGCTCTGCAGATATTCAGTGAAGGCCGCCGCCAGATCCTGCGCCTTTGGCTCATCCAGCGCCGCCGTGCCCTCTGTCACTGAAAGCAGCCCAAGATATTCCGCCGCCTCTTCGCGCCCTGCGATCCGCGTCAAAACCTCCGCACTCCACTGCGCAAAACTCTTGTCCATCAGGCCCAGATCAAGCAGCCATTCACCGGGATAATCCACAATATCCAGATGCACCGTCCGCGCGCCCTGAAGTCCGGCCAGCAATCCATTGGGCCGCACCCGCAACGACACCCGCAATTCGCTGATCGCCCGCGTGCTTTCAGGCCACTGTGGCTGTGCCCCCGTCATCTGCGCCAGATGACGCTCAAACTCAAACCGCGGCACCAGCTGATCTGGCTGCGGCTGCAAAAACGCCGCCTCAATGCGCCCCTCCGCTGCTGCCGCCAACTGCGGCATACGCCCACGATCCAGCAGATTGGCCACCAGCGATGTGATGAAAACCGTCTTGCCAGAGCGCGCAAGCCCGGTCACTCCCAGCCGCACCACCGGTTCAAACACGCTGCTGACCCCGTCGGCCACCGCTTCAACCTGCCGCGCGATCCCATCTGTAAGTGTGCTTATAACCAATAGCTTGGGCCCTTTGCCTGTTTGCCCCAACCTATGCAGCGGCTCCCCGCATTTCCAGTGGTGAGAATGGCTTCAAATTTCCCCCCAAGTGCGGTAGCTGGACGACCATGCCCAGATATGCCCTCCAAGTCGAATACCACGGCGCCCCTTTCGCAGGCTGGCAACGCCAGGCCGATCAACCCTCTGTTCAGGGGGCCATTGAGGCCGCCCTGGCCAAGCTTGAGCGCCGCGACCACACCATCGCCGCCGCAGGCCGCACCGATGCGGGCGTGCATGGCCTGGCACAGGTGGCGCATTGCGACATGGAAAAAGACTGGGATCCCTTCCGGCTGTCTGAGGCGCTGAATTTTCAGCTAAAGCCAGACCCTGTGGCCATCGTGAATGCCGCCAAAGTGGATGACGACTGGCACGCCCGGTTTTCCGCCACCGAGCGGCGCTACCTCTTCCGCATCCTCATGCGCCGCGCCCCCGCCACGCATGAGGCCGGGTTGGTCTGGCAGGTCAAACATGATCTGGATGTGGCCGCGATGCAGGCCGGGGCGGATCGGCTGATCGGCAACCATGATTTCACCACCTTCCGCAGCTCCATCTGTCAGGCAGCAAGCCCGCAGAAAACCCTCGATGAGCTGCGGGTTGAGCGCGTGGAAACAATCGGCGGCCCGGAAATCCACTTCCACGTGCGGGCGCGCTCCTTTCTGCACAATCAGGTGCGCAGCTTTGTCGGCACGCTGGAGCGTGTCGGCGCAGGCGCATGGACCCCGGATGATGTGACCGCCGCACTTGAGGCCCGCGACCGCGCCGCCTGCGGGCCAGTCTGCCCGCCACAGGGGCTCTATCTGGCAGGGGTCACTTACCCCGACGCCCCCTTCTAAGCAGCTGCGCCCTTAACGATCGAAGGTCCGAGAGGCCCTCCACCCCTTCAAAATCAGGGCGCAGCGCGCAAAGTGACCAAGGGGAAACTCTTGACCTTTGCGCCCAATTCCATGCTAGCTGCGCGGCACAGGAAACTCTTGAGGGCCATCATGTTCAAGCCAGCCATCACCGGCACCGGTGTGTTCACACCTGACCAAACCATCACCAACGATGAGCTGGTCGCAAGCTTCAACGCCTATGCCGACAAAATGAACGCGCAGAACGCGGCCGCCATTGAGGCCGGCGAGATGGAGCCGATGCAGCATTCCTCAAGCGAATTCATCTACAAAGCTTCCGGCATCAAACAGCGCCATGTGCTCGACAAAGAGGGCGTGCTGAACCCGGACGTCATGCACCCCCAGCTGCGCCAACGCGCGGATGATGAACCCTCTGTGATGACCGAAATGGCCGTCGATGCCTGTAAAAAAGCGCTGACACAGGCACAGATTGACGCCTCAGAAATTGATCTGGTGATCTGCGCCGCCTCCAATATGGAGCGTGCCTACCCCGCCGTGGCCATCGAAATTCAAAAAGAACTCGGCGCGGGCGGCTTTGCCTTTGACATGAATGTCGCCTGTTCTTCCGCCACCTTTGGCCTTCAGGCCGCCGCCGATATGGTGCGCGCAGGCTCCGTACGCAAGGCCATCGTGGTGAACCCGGAAATCTGCACCGGACATTTGGAGTGGCGTGACCGGGATTGCCACTTCATCTTTGGCGATGTGGCCACCGCAACCGTCGTGGAACGCAGCGAAGATGCCAAAGGCGCATTCTTTGAGATCATCTCCACACGCTGTGCCACGGAATTCTCCAACAACATCCGCAACAACAACGGCTTCCTGCGCCGCTCCCGCCCAGATGGCGTCGCAGATCGTCGCGACATGCAATTTATGCAAAACGGCCGCAAAGTGTTCAAGGAAGTGGTCCCCATGGTCTCCGCTCACATGCTTGCCCACCTTGCAGACGAAGGCATTGCACCGGACAACCTGCGCCGCCTCTGGCTGCATCAGGCCAACAAATCCATGAACGATTTCATCGGTAAAAAAGTCTTGGGGCGTACCCCTGAAAACGGTGAGCAGCCTAACATTCTACAAGACTACGCCAATACCTCTTCAGCCGGGTCGATCATCGCATTTTCAAAGTTCTCTGATGATCTCGAATCTGGGGACTATGGGGTCATTTGTTCGTTTGGCGCGGGCTACTCAGTGGGTTCCGTGCTCGTCAAGCGGCATTAAGTCGCTGCGATTCGAACTGGTTTGTGTACCACCGTGCACAAACTACCATAAATGACAGCCAAAAGTGCGATACCTATCATAATTGACAGCTCTCTCATCTGTGATGAGCAGGTTTCCCCCACCAGACTCACGCTACGTAATGCGATAGCATAGTCCATGGAGGGAGCTGTTGTTTCGCCGCGGTGCTACCCCAGGCGCCCTGAGGCAATAGGTTCGAGAGGTGATAGTTTACTGATCCCCTTCTACTCTGTGCTGTCCCGTGCAGAGTTGTATTGCACACCCGTGCACATATTATCCGTGTATGTCTTTTTATGACGTGTAGGTGCCTCGGTCTTACCGAGGCACCTTTTTTTCGGGGGCTTCAAATCAACGATGGCCTAAAAAAATCATTTAATATCAAACACTAATCGTACCTGACCCGATGTGTAGCACCGGGTGGCACGTCCATTTCCACAAGAATTCCGGCTTCTTCGTTGTGCATCCGGTTCAGCGGATCTTTCACAAGCCCTGCACTCATAGCGAGCGCGGCCAAGTCTGCGCGATTGGCCAGACCGGTCTTGGCCAGAATGTTCTTCATCCGTTGCCGCACCGCAGAAACAGAAATATCCAGCTTTTGTGCAATCATTTTATCTTGCAGCCCCGCGCCGATCATCTCCAACAGCTCACGCTGCTTGTCAGAAATTTGGTTTCGCTGGGTGAATTCCGCCGCAAAATGAGCGAGATACCGCTGATGCCCCATCATTGCGACAGTATTTAGGACCCATCCATGGGTCTGAATGATGTGACGCATCTCGCGTTTGGAGTGATCTCCACAGAAGGTGATCAAAGCCGCCTGCGGAGGCGCATTCAAACGCAAAGGAATGGAAAATCCGGCCCGCATCCCATGCTCCGCAGCTTCTTTCAAAACCTGATACCGCTGCTGCGGGATATGGTGAAATTCATCTGCAAACTCCAAGCCAACCGCGATGGGGGTCAGGCAGTTGATCGCATGCGTTCGGAAATAGCTCCACTTAGACACTTCTGGATCATTGTTGTGCGCATTGAGCCAGCTGCTGTCGTAAGACGTGCGAATAAACAGGGTACGCTGCCAGTTGGAAAAGTTATTGGCACAGATAAAATCAATACATGGCAGGTTCAGCGTGCGCCCCACCTCCACGATCAACTGCCAGACTTCCGCAGACGTCTGGGTGGTTTCCAGATCAGCCAGAAACCCGTGCAACAGTTCCGGTGTGTGACGTTCCGCCGCCAATAGCGGCCTGCGCCCAGCCTCCTCGACCATCGGTTAAGAAATTTCCTCTTCCAAATGCAACTTCATATCCACCAACACCTGCTGCAATGCAGCTGTTTCCCGCAGCAGACGCTTGGCCTCTGACACTGTGATAATGCCATCTTCAATCGATTGGTTGTATTCCGCCATCAATAAGGCAAATCGCTGACTCAGCAAAATCACGTCTGAGTTCACCCCGCCTTTGCCATGCGCCGGACGGCAGCCATCATGGTTCAACGAGTTGCCCCGCAGCTCAGCCAAGGCAGAGGTGACATGCGGATAGGACGCCGCCTCCTCAAGCGCAGCCACAGCATCAATCGGCATGAAACGCTCCGCGTGCTCAGCATGGCTTGAGTAATAGCGTCCAAGCGTAGCCTTTGATTTCCCGGTCAGCGCACAGGCAGCTTCTATGCCCACATCCTTCACCAACGCCTCGGAATGCTTCTTCAGATAACTGTGCACAACACTCATTTGGTCTTCCCAACCCATTGATTGATCAAGCGCACTTCATCCCACAGTCCCACATGCGGGGAAAGGTACTTTTGTTTTCCCAGTATCGAATAAACCCTATTTTTGGCATGTGAGAAAGGCCGGAAGCGTTTCCTCCGGCACGATCAGGTTTCGGTGAGTGGTACCGAACCAGAGGAAAGCGGTGGAAATCTGCGTGGAAATCCATCGCCGGCCAATGGCCGCGCGACCCGGCAATCATCCCCATTTGGCCCTGCCAAAGTGCACCGGGTCGCGTTTTTTGCAGCGCGTGTTTACCTCGCCCTACACCCGAATTGGCATCTCTGCACCGCTCTCTGACTTTTTGGCACAGCCACAAACGCAGCCCCTTGCGCCCTTTGATGGTTGCGGCCTATCACGCGCCCATGGCCAAGCTCTACTTTCAGTACTCCACAATGAACGCCGGCAAATCCACCGTGCTTTTGCAGGCATCCCACAACTACAAAGAGCGCGGCATGCAGACCTATCTGCTCACCGCAAGACTGGATCACCGCGCAGGCGCAGGCCGCATCGCCTCGCGCATCGGCATTTCAGAGCCCGCTGACACGTTTGAAGCCACCTCTGACCTCTATGCAAAGATTGAAACCCGCAAGGCGCAAGGTGAGATCGCCTGCGTCTTCATCGATGAAGCCCAGTTTCTGAGCGAGGCGCAGGTCTGGCAACTGGCGCGGGTTGTCGATGATCTGAAAATTCCCATCATGTGCTACGGCCTGAGGGTTGATTTTCAAGGCCAGCTGTTCCCCGGCTCCGCCGCGCTGCTAGCTCTGGCAGACGAAATGCGCGAAGTGCGCACCATCTGCCACTGCGGTAAGAAGGCCACCATGGTCATACGTCAGGACGAGGCAGGCAACGTGCTGCGCGAGGGCGCTCAGGTCCAAATCGGCGGCAACGAAAGCTATGTCTCTCTCTGCCGCCGTCACTGGCGCGCCGCGATGGGCGATGTGGCCAAAGACGCAACCAATACCTAGGATAGCCCCAGCCACACCCGCTCAAGGGGCGTGGCCCTTGCTTAAACCGTCACACCAGATTGGGCGGTGTCTGCCCCCGATCAAAGGCGATCAGGTTGTCCACAGCCATCATGCCCATCTGTGTGCGCACCTCCAATGCAGCCGTGCCCAGATGCGGCAGCAGCGTCACATTTTCCAGCTTGCGCAACGCCTCTGGCACTTTGGGTTCAAACTCATAAACATCCAGCCCAGCGCCGCCGATCTCTTCGGCTTGCAGCGCCGCAATCAAAGCAGCCTCCTGCACCACTTCCCCGCGCGAGATATTGATGAAATGCGCATACTTCGGCATCGCGGCAAACACGTCAGCATCAAACAGATGCTGCGTATCTGCTCCACCCGGCACCGCCGCCACCAACACATCGACCTGCGCCGCAAGCGCTGTTAGCTCCGCCACGCGATCCGCCGGGAACGGCAGATCTTTTTCAGAGCGGTTCCAGTATTTCACCGCCATGCCAAAGCCGAAATGACAACGCGCCGCAATCGCCTGCCCAATCCGGCCCATGCCCACGATGCCCACTGTTTTGCCGCTCAGGTGCAGGCCCAGCATCTGCGTGGGGTGCCAGCCGCGCCATTGGCCTGACCGCACCAACCGCTCGCCTTCGCCCGCACGCCGCGCGCTCATCAGCATCAGGGTCATCGCCACATCCGCCGTCGCATCGGTCACAGCGCCCGGCGTGTTGGTCACCACCACCCCCGCCGCCTTAGCCGCCTGCGTATCAATGTGATTGAACCCAACCCCAAAATTCGCAAGCAATTTGGTGCGTGGCGTGCCCACATCCGCAAACACACGGGCATCAAACGCATCGCCAAGCGTGGGCAACACCAGATCAAAATTGCGCAACGCATCGCGCAGCTCATCCGCCTGCATCGGTAGGTTGTTGAGCCGCACCGTCACCGAAAACTGCGCCCGCGCCGCCGCCAGAACATCGTCAGGCAAGGGCCGTGTGATCAAAAGGTCCTTCAATGCATCCGCCCCCCATTTGGCACAGGCCCATCCGGGCCAATCAAAGTGATCTCACCCGCCGCATCCGGCAGTCCAAGCACCAGAATTTCGGACATGAATTTGCCGATCTGGCGCGGCGGGAAATTCACCACCGCCATCACCTGTTTGCCGATCAGCCCATCGGGATTGTAATGCGCCGTGATCTGGGCAGAGCTTTTGCGCACGCCAATCTCATCGCCAAAATCCACCCAAAGCTTGATCGCCGGTTTGCGCGCCTCAGGGTAGTCTTCGGCCCGCACCACCGTGCCGACACGAATATCAACCTTTTGAAAGTCCTCAAAACTGATCTCACCCATTGGCCAGCTCCCGGCTACGGTCTGCCGCGGCCCCCACAGTTTTGATCATCAACGGCGGCAACCCTGTTGAAGTGTCCATCAGCACCTCAAGCCCGGCCTGCGTGGTGCCATTGGGACTGGTCACATTCACACGCAACTGTGCCGGGCTGTCTTCTGCCATCTCGGCCAGCGCGCCCGCACCTGCAACCGTTGCCTTGGCCAATGCCATAGACAGCTCGGGCGACAAGCCCTGCGCTTCCCCCGCAGCCGCCATGCACTCAATCATATGAAACACATAGGCCGGGCCAGAGCCGCTCAGCCCCGTCACCGCATCCATCTGGTTTTCGGTCTCAAGGCGCACCACCTGCCCCACAGCAGACAACAGCGCTTCGGCGGCAATCAAACCAGCTTCCCCGGCAGGGCCATTGCCCACAATCGCGGTGATGCCCTTGCCCACCGCCGCTGGCGTGTTGGGCATGGCGCGCACAATCGGGGTGTCTGCGCCCAAAATCTCTTCGTAAGTGCCAATGGAAATCCCGGCGGCCACCGAAACAAACAACGTCTCGCCATTGCCCATCGCCGCCAAGACAGGCAGCGCATCAGCCATCATCTGAGGCTTAACGGCAATCAGAACCACCGCAGGCGCGGCGGGCAGCGCAGCATTCACATGCACACCGCTGTGCTGAACCCAATCACTCGGATGTGGATCCTGCACCCAGACCGAGCCCGCAGGCAGCCCATCCGCCAGCCAGCCCTGCAACATCGCAGAGCCCATCTTGCCACACCCCAAAAGCACCAGCCCGCGTGCGGCAACCAATTCCATGTCCATGAAAGCCCCCTATCCGTTTGGGGGCAAGTGTTACGCCCGGCCGTAGGCCTCTGCAATGGCAACTTGCATCGCATCTTTCACAGTTCGCTCGCCCCAGACAACAAGCTGGAAAGCCGGGTAGAACCGCTCGGCATTTTGCACCGCACTGCGGATCATCGTGTCAATCTGATCCGGGCTCGCCACCTGACCGCCCGTCAATACCAGCCCGTAGCGGTAAATCATCAACTGCTGCTTCTCCCAGTAAGTAAACGCCCCGGCCCAGCATTCATCGTTCACCGCATTGATGGTCTCATAGAGCTGGGGCAGCTTTTCTTTGGGCGGCTCCGCCTCATAGGAGCACACCATGCGCAAAGTCTCATCATAGGCGGACCAGGCCAGGGTGATGGAATAGGTCTTCCATTGCCCCTCAACCGCCATCGCGATCTGATCGTCCGCGATCCGCTCAAAATTCCAGTCCCGCACCTCTGCGATATGCTCAACGATATCGATCGGATGCAGGTCTTCTTCCAGAAACTGCTCTGATAATGCCATGGCGCCACCTCGTTTTGCTATCGCGCGGGGATTGGCAGCTCCCCTAACGCTTGGTGCCTGCTCTAGGACCTGTGGAAAACTCCACCATCCTTACAACATATGGTGCGGTGCCCTTAAGGATGTGTAAAGCAAAATATCTGTGGATAACGCAATAAGTTGTGGATTAAAGTGATCTAAGCACAAGTCTTCGCCAACTGGTGCAAGACCCAAAGAGGGGCTGTGCCAAACACCCGGTTTTTCCTGAGACTCCAAGAGGATAACATGCAGCCCACCCAATTTCCCTATGCACAGGTGGACGTGTTCACCGACAGCCCAAGTTACGGCAATCCGCTGGCTGTGGTCAGCAACGCCGCCGCCCTCAGCTCCGCGCAAATGGCCCAGCTCGCCCATTGGACCAACCTCAGCGAAACCAGTTTTCTGCTGCCCCCATCAGAGCCTTCTGCGGACTACCGCGTGCGGATTTTTACGCCCTTGCAAGAGCTGCCCTTTGCCGGCCACCCGACACTCGGAAGCGCGCAGGTCTGGCTCAATCAGGGCGGCGTACCCAAGGGCCGCGACATTGTGCAAGAGTGCGGCGCGGGCCTGATCCGCATTCGTCGCGAGGGCGAGCACCTCTTCTTCAGGGCCCCGCCCCTCACCCGCAGCGGCGCATTGGATGCAGACACCCGCACCCGTGCCATCAAGGGCCTCGGGCTCACTGACACCGATATCCTGGATGCTGCATGGGTCGACAATGGCCCCGGCTGGGCCGCGCTTTTGCTGCAAGATCGCGCCACCGCCATGGCCATCACCCCCGACTACAGCGTGTTGAACGGCCTGCGCATCGGCGTCGTCGCCCCGGCACAGGACACCGATTTTGAGGTCCGCGCCTTCTCCGCAGGTGGGTTTGAAGATCCCGTCACCGGCAGTCTCAACGCAGGCATCGCCCAATGGCTCATCGGTTCTTGCCACGCTGCGCCCAATTACATCGCCGCCCAAGGCACCGCCTTGGGGCGCAAAGGCCGCGTGCATGTGCAAAGCGATGGGGCCGAAATCTGGGTCGGTGGCGCGGTGCAAAGCTGTGTGGAAGGCACCATCCGTCTCTGAAACAAAAAGGGCCAGCCCATCGGCCAGCCCCATTCGGTCTGTCATGTAAAGCCTTACGCCTTACTTACCTTCCAGCGCCTCGATCCGGGCCTTCAGGGCTTCGTTTTCTTCGCGGGCCTTCTGCGCCATGGCGCGCACCGCGTCAAATTCCTCGCGGGTGACAAAATCGCGATCCGCCAGCCAACGGTCCATCAGCGATTTCATCGCGTTTTCCGCCTCATCCTTGGCGCCCTGAGCCACACCCATGGCGTTGGTCATCAGCTGAGACATGTCGTCCATGAATTTGTTCCGGGTCTGCATCGCTCTCTCCGCATTGTGATCCTGCCCCCTATATGGGCACCAACGCCCGCAGACACAAGGTTGACTTTGTCGCGCGCACCCGGCCATTTGGGCCACAAACGGAGAGGCACATGAGCGGACAAATTCCCTTCCCCAACATCTCACCAGAGATCTTTGCGATTTCCGCCTTCGGCATGGAATTTGCACTGCGCTGGTATGCGTTGGCCTATATTGTCGGCATCCTGATCGGCTGGCGTATTGTGGTCGCCACCGTCAAACGCGCCGCGCTCTGGCCAAACAACACGGCGCCCATCACCGCCCAACAGGTCGAAGACCTGCTCAGCTGGGTCATTCTCGGCGTGATCCTTGGCGGCCGCCTCGGCTATGTGCTGTTTTACAAACCCGCCTTCTACCTCGCCAATCCGGGCGACATCATCCGCATCTGGGATGGCGGCATGGCCTTTCACGGCGGGATGTTGGGCGTGATCCTCGCAGGCTTCCTCTATTGCCGCAAATATGACCTGCGCCCGATGCAGGTGGGCGACGCCATGGCGCTTGGCGTGCCGGTCGGCCTGTTTCTCGGCCGGATCGCCAACTTCATTAATGCCGAGCTCTGGGGCCGCCCCACCGATCTGCCATGGGGCGTGATCTTCCCCGGTCAGGCCGCGCAGGATTGCGGCCAACTGGTGGCCTATTGCGCGCGCCACCCCTCCCAGCTCTATGAAGCCCTCATGGAAGGCGTGATCCTTGGCAGCCTCATGTTGTGGCTCGCCTATCGCCGTGGCGCCCTCAAACGCCCCGGCACCCTGATCGGCACCTTCCTCGCAGGCTACGGCACCGCGCGCTTCCTTGTGGAGTTTGTCCGCCAGCCCGACGCCCAGTTCATTTCACCGGGCAACCCACTCGGCCTCGCGTTGCAGATGAACGGCTACGGCTTCACCATGGGCCAGCTGCTCTCGCTGCCGATGATCGCGCTTGGCCTCTACCTCATACTGCGCGCCCGCCCCGTGCCTGCCCCCGCCACATGAACAAACTCACGCAGCACCTCCTCGCCCGGATTGAGGCCTACGGCCCCATGACCGTGGCGGATTTCATGGGCGAGGCGCTGCTGCATCCCACCTTGGGCTATTACACAACCCGCGATCCCCTGGGCACCGCAGGTGATTTCACCACCGCGCCGGAGATCAGCCAGATGTTTGGCGAACTCATTGGCCTGTCGCTGGCGCAGGCCTGGCTTGATCAAGGCACCCCTGCCCCCTTCACACTGGCCGAACTCGGCCCCGGGCGCGGCACACTCATGGCCGACATCCTGCGCGCCACCCGCGCGGTGCCGGGCTTTCACGCTGCCGCCCAAATCCACCTTGTGGAAGCGTCCCCAACCCTGCGTGCCAAACAGCGCGACACCCTCGGCGATCAAGTCACATGGCACGACAGCCTCGACACCCTGCCAGATCAGCCGCTCTATCTTGTCGCCAATGAGTTCTTTGACGCCCTCCCAATCCGCCAATATCAGCGTGGCGCAGAGGGCTGGCACGAGCGCCTGATTGCCATGCGTGACGGCACACTTGCCTTCGCTTTGGGGCCAGAGCTGCCGCAACCCCATCTCACGCACCGCCTCGCCGATACAGTGCAAGACAACATCGTCGAAACCTGCCCTCAAGCCGCCGCCATTGCCGATCAAATCGGCACCCGCATCCGCGACACAGGCGGCGTGGCACTCGTGATTGACTACGGCGATTGGCGCGCGCAGGGCGACACCCTGCAAGCCCTGCAAGATCACGCCTTTATCGACCCGCTGACCGCGCCGGGCGCAAGCGACCTCACCGCCCATGTGGATTTTGAGGCTTTGGCGCAGGCCGCCCCCTGCGCCCACAGCCGCCTCACACCCCAAGGCGTGTTTCTGGAGCGCCTCGGCATCACCGCCCGCGCACAGGCACTGGCCACACGGCTCACCGGCGCGGCGCTTGACAGCCACATCGCCGCACATCGCCGCTTGACGCACCCCGAGGAAATGGGAAACCTGTTCAAAGTCCTCGCGCTCTTCCCAGAAGGCGGCACACCCCCAGCAGGATGCACCACATGACACTTGAGATACTCACCTCTGATTTGCTTGGCCCTGTGCATCATGGCTTTTTCACCCGCCGTGGCGGTGCGTCCTCCGGCATCTTTGAGGGGCTCAACTGCGGTGTCGGCAGCTCCGATCAATCCGAAATTGTCGCCATCAACCGCCAGCGCGTGGCCGAGGCGATGGAGGTCGACATCGCCCATCTGGCCTCCGTACATCAGGTGCATTCCCCCGATGCCTACACAGCAACAGGCCCAATCAAAGGCGAACGCCCGCGCGCGGACGCGATTGTCACCAATCAGCCCGGCCTCGCACTGTCCATTCTGACAGCGGATTGCCAGCCCGTGCTGTTTTCTGACCCCGATGCCGGTGTGATTGGCGCAGCCCATGCCGGTTGGCGCGGCGCCCGCGATGGCGTGATGGAAGCCACACTCGATGCGATGGAGGCCCTCGGCGCCACTCGCACTAACATCAACGCCGTCATTGGCCCCTGCATCAGCCAAAGCGCCTATGAGGTTGGCCCCGAGTTTCTCGACAATTTTCTCTCTGAAGACGCAGACAACCGCCGCTTCTTTGCCCCGGGCGAGGGCGACCGCATGCTGTTTGATCTGCCCGCTTACGGCCTGCATCGCCTGAAACAGGCAGGTGTTGGCGCTGCGGAGTGGATTCGCCATTGCACCTATGCAGACCCGGCCAGATTCTACTCTTACCGGCGCACCACCCACGCCAAAGAGGCCGACTACGGCCGCCTGATCTCCTGCATTCGCCTCTAAAAACGCGACAAATTTAATTAAAATGCAGCGCTACTTTGTGTCCGAAAACACATCACGCCTCTCGCAGAGGCCATAAACAAAGGCCGCTTCTGCGAAACAATGCCCCGCGCCCCTTGGGATTATCGTCTAATTTTCCTAAAATCTGACCAATCTCGCCGCATCTCTGCCCCAATTCAGCAAGAAACTGATCTCAAGTTGGAAACAATAGACCCAACAAGGGTCAGAACGACCAAGGAGAGCAGAGATGAAAACCCAGAGCCGCTTTATCAAATCCGTTGTTGCCGCATCCAAGGCTGACGCCCCTCAAATGCCTTGGGCCCGTGGCCAACGTCGCGCCGCCTTCATTGCCAAACGCAAAGGCCTGACGCTCAAAAAAGTCGCTTAACAGGCGCACCCTTCCCAATTCATGCAAGACGCCTCGCGCCAGTCGCGGGGTGTTTTGCATTTGTGCCCCGCAATCCCAGGCATATGCGCAATTCATGACACAGTTTTTGCGTCTCATCCTCCTATTTGCGCAAAGCCCACCGGCTCCGTTGCTTAAATCCCGAAACCGTCTATAACGCTGGCCAAATTCTCATGTCAGAGGCGCATATGACGGACACACCTCAAGTCGGCATCATCATGGGCAGCCAATCCGATTGGCCCACCATGAAAGAAGCAGCCACCATTCTGGAAGAGCTGGGCATTTCCTACGAGAAGAAGATCGTTTCTGCCCACCGCACCCCAGATCGCCTCTGGTCTTATGGCAAAGAAGCCGCCGATCGCGGCCTGCAGGTCATCATCGCTGGCGCAGGCGGTGCGGCCCATCTGCCCGGCATGATGGCCTCCAAAACGCGCGTTCCTGTGGTGGGCGTGCCGGTGCAAACCCGCGCCCTCTCTGGCGTGGATAGCCTCTATTCCATCGTCCAAATGCCCAAAGGCTTCCCTGTGGCCACCATGGCCATTGGTGCAGCCGGTGCCGCCAACGCGGGCCTCATGGCCGCTGGCATTCTGGCCCTGCAAGATCCAGACCTCGCCACCCGCCTTGATGCGTGGCGCGATGCCCTCTCGGCCTCTATCCCGGATGAACCCCAAGATGACTAAGCCCCTTCCTCTCGGTTCCACCATCGGTATCCTTGGCGGTGGCCAGCTCGGCCGCATGCTCTCCGTGGCCGCCTCTCGTCTGGGCTACAAAACCTGCATCTATGAACCCGGCGGCGATTGCCCCGCCAGCCACGTGGCCAACTACCACTTCCAGAAAAGCTACGACGATGCCGAGGCCCTGCGCGCCTTTGCAGAGTCTGTGGATGTGATCACCTATGAGTTTGAGAACATCCCCACTTCCGCGCTCGACATCCTTGAAGCTCATGTGCCGATCCACCCGGGCCGCGAAGCCCTGCGTGTCAGCCAGGACCGCCTGACGGAAAAAACCTTCCTGCGCGAGCTGGGCCTGAAAACCGCGCCTTTCGCAGACGTGACGGATGCAGACACCATGACCGCCGCCGTGGCCGAAATCGGCGCACCTGCGATCCTGAAAACCCGTCGCTTTGGCTATGACGGCAAAGGTCAGGCCCGCCTGAAAACCGCCGCCGATGCCGAGGCTGCCCTCGCCGATATGGCCGGCGCCCCCGCCCTTCTGGAAGGCTTTGTGGACTTCTCCCACGAAGTTTCCGTGATTGCCGCACGCGGCATCGACGGACAGGTTGCCTGCTTTGATCCGGGCGAAAACGTGCACGCTGATGGCATCCTGCGCACCACCACCGTGCCCGCCCGCCTCACCGCCGCTCAGCGCATGGACGCGGTGCTGCTCGCCGCCAACATCCTGAACGCGCTGGAGTATGTTGGCGTCATGGGTGTGGAGCTCTTCGTCACATCCGAGGGCCTCATCGTCAATGAAATCGCCCCGCGTGTGCACAATTCCGGCCACTGGACCCAAAACGGCTGCGCAGTGGACCAGTTCGAACAACACATCCGCGCTGTGGTGGGCCTGCCTCTGGGCGACGGCCAGCGTCACAGCGATGTGGTCATGGAAAACCTGATTGGCGACGACATGGACCAGCTGCCAACCTTATTGACCGAGCGCGACACCGCCGTACATCTTTACGGCAAGTCAGAGGTCAAAGCAGGCCGAAAAATGGGCCACGTCAACCGCATCAAAGCCGACGCGACCAAATAACACGTCAAGGCGCACTCAAAGGGCCCTGTCACGGGGCCCCGCCTTCTCATTCGCCAAATATCCTGGGGTAGCCACATCATAGATGTGGCAGGGGCGAAGCCCCCCTCTTTCCCTCAGGCCGCCATAAACCGCGCTGCGACCTCACCTGCCATATGGCTCACTCGGCCCGCCACCAGCGTTGCGCCAATGCGCCCGTCCGGCCCCATAACAATCAAATCCGCGCGTTTGCCCGCCTCCAGCGTGCCGCGATCTGAGAGGCCCAGCACCGCTGCAGGCCGCGCCGAGATCAGCGCCCAGCCCGTCGCCAGATCACAGATCCCATCCGCCACCATGCGCAACACCGCCTGTTTGGGGGCTGGATAGTGATAATCAGACGCGAGCGCATCCACCAATCCGTCAGCCACAAGATCCGCCGCTGTCACATTGCCGGAATGGCTGCCGCCACGCACCACATTGGGCGCGCCCATCACCACCGGGTCGCCCGCCGCCTGCGCCGCCTCTGCCGCCTCCCGCGTCTCGGGAAACTCGCTGATGCGCAGCCCACGCGTCCGCCAAAAAGTGCGCGTTTCAGCCGTATCATCATCATGACTGCCCAGCCGCACGCCACGCGCCGCCAATCGCGCCGCCAGCCCGGCCACCGCCTCTGGCACTGCCTCTCGCGCCTCATGTAGCTCTTTGAGCAGCGCCAGATGGGCCTCAGGGCTGCGCCCGCTTTTCAGCGCCTGCCCAGTCAGTCTGGGGGGCTTCTTGCCCTTCTCCAGCGCCGCATGCGGCAGGTGGTCATTAAACACCACATAGGGCACGTCATGCGCCGCAACCGCCGCCTCAAACGCCGCGTAGTCAGACAACAAATGGCTCTCAAAGCGCAGCTGCACACGCATATCCGTCAACAGCCCCTCAGCCGCCGCCAGCGCATCAAGAAAGCGCTGCGCAAATGCCGGGCCGCGCATGCCACCCTCCCAGCTCCAGAACTGGGCCAAAACGGCGGTGGTGATGCCATTGGCCGCAAGCTCCGCATCCGCAGACAAAAGCCCTTCGCCAAGATTTTTCATCGCCCCACGCCGCGGTGCCAGATGGCGCTCAAACCCGTCTCCATGCAGATCCACAATGCCCGGCAAAACCTGAAAACCGCTCAGATCCACCTGACGGCCGCCACCACTTTCGGCAATCACGCCATCCTTGAGCGCCAAGGCCCCCTGCTCAAGCCCGTCAGGGCGCAAAACCTCTGCGCCCACCAGCTCCAGATCACGTGTCATCGGCACCGGCGCCCTCTGCATCATCCGCGTCCAGATCTCCGTCTCCGTCCCAGTCGGTGTATTTCTCGATCCAGTCAAAGAAATCGTCACCTTCACTTTCGGCACAGCCCTCGGCGGTACAGTCATCATCCACCAGACGCTGCAACTCACGCAACGCCGCCTGCGCATCGCCCCAATGCAACTCTGGATCAAACTGCCCATGGGCCAGAAACTCACGGGTCTGCGCGATCACCATGGGATTGTTCATCATGAATGTATGCGTCACCGGCAATTCAATATGGTCATTCATCCCCGCCACTTTCGTGCTCTCAACCGAGACTTTGCCATCATCGGGCCCCTCAATCAGGCTAGAGAAATACGGGTTGAGCGACCGTGTGCCGGCAATCACTCCCAGATCAAAATCCACCGGCGGCAGATCACTGGGCAAGCCATCCGTGCCCAGCTCCATCCCCGCCGGACCATTCAGCCACTCAAACGGGGCCAGATTGCGCAGCTCATCCACCACCTCACTGCCTTTGTTGGGTGGCCCCAACATCACCACACGGCCGAGGTTCTCCGGCTTATGATTGACAAACCACACGCGGGTCAGAATGCCGCCCATGGAATGGGTCACAAAATGCACTTTGCGTTCGCCACATTGCGCCACCGCATCGGGGAGGGTGCTGTGGGCCAGATCCGCAATCTCATCCTCGGTGGAGGGGTAGCCCTGACGCACCACCTCAAAGCCATAGCGCTCCAACGCAAGCTCCATCACCAGAAAGGAGCTTTCCGTGCGCGCCAGCCCGTGCAACAGAACCACACACTCCTCTGCAGCCGTGTCTTCTTTCTCACCGGGCGACGTGCCCAGCACAGGCACCGCCATCAGCGGCAACAGCGCGGCCAAGGCAGCTATTTTGTAGATCAATCTGGTCATGGTCTTGAGATAGGCTTTCCGCGCGCTCTACAAAAGAAGAAACCTAACGGAACTTTATTTATGTCCTCGCCCCGCCTCGCCGCCCGCGCCATCATCCTGCAAGACGACAAGCTGCTGCTTGTGAATGCCTACCCGGAGGGTCAGAGCGATCTTTGGTGCGTGCCCGGCGGTGGGGTGGAGCGCCACAGCTCGCTGAAAGAAAATCTCGCCCGCGAAGTCTGGGAAGAATGCGGCCTCACAGTCGCCGTGCATGATCCCTGCCTGATCAATGAATTTCATGATCCAGAGGGCAGCTTTCATCAGGTCGACATCTACTTCCGCTGCACCATCATCAAAGGCGCGCTGTCTGACGATTGGAAAGACCCGGAAAACATCGTCACCACCCGGCGGTTTTTCACGCGGGAAGATTTGGCGCAGGTGCCGTTTAAACCTGACAGCCTGCCGGATGTGGCTTGGGGCGGTGGCCTCACATATGACCCGCTCGAACCGATTGTGAGACCTTCAAAATAGCGCTTCACGCCTTGCGCATGGAAACCAGCACGCCCCCGATCACCAGCGCTGCCGCGCTGACAAACCGCAACGTCAGCGGCTCCGCCAGAAACACCATGCCCCCCGCCATGGCGATCACCGGCACCGTCAGCTGCGCCACCGCCGCGCGGCTCGCGCCCAGCCCCGGCAGGATCGCATACCACAAAGCATATCCAAGGCCCGAAGTGATCACACCAGAAATCACCGCCAACGCCACGCCCTGCCCGCTCAGCGCCGCGGCACCACTGATCCCAATCTCGCCAGCCAGTCCCCAGCTCAGCAAAACCGCCACCGGCGCTGCCAGAATGAAATTCATTGCCGTGGCTTGCGTCGCATCCGCTTCTTTGCGCCCCTGCAACGAATAAATGCCCCAGCCAAACCCCGCCAATGCCATCGCGGCGGCATGCGCCACCGACACCGCCGCCCCCGCACCGCCGTCAATGCCCGGCGCAAGCAGCCAGATCAGCCCCGCCAGCGCCAACCCAGCGCCCAGCCAGCGAGTCATCGGCACCTCTTCATGTGCAAGCACCGCGCCGCCAAACATGGTGATCTGCACCACACCAAACAGGATCAGCGCCCCAAGCCCGGCATCCAGCCCACGATAGGCCACGGAAAATCCGAAAATGTAGGCCAGCAGCCCGGCAACGGCCACGCCCCGGCCAAAGCCGCCAATCGCAAAGCCACGCTTCTGCCAGGCAATCAGCGCCGCCAGCGCCAGCGCGCCAGATGCAAGCCGGATCACGCCAAAACTCATGGCATCCATGCCCATACTGCCCACGGCGGCACGGTTCAAAACGGAATTTGCGGCAAACGCCGTCATGGTCAGGGCGGTCAAAAGCAGAAGTCTCATGCCGCCCTGAGTGACACGCGTGGCCGAGACGAGCAAGCCATCCCGACCACGCGCAGCCCCAAGTGTCGCGACCGGACCAAAGCCGCACACAGGGGGCCGGGCCTACTGCAAGGTTGCGGGGGCTATCGCGATACCGCATCGAGCGGAACGCGGCACCGCCACGCTGGGGGGAGCTGTCAGCCCCGCTACCTTTGCTCAGCCATCACTTGACGCGCAAACTGCTTGTCGCGCGCTTTGTCTCCCAACCAGATCGCCATATAGCGATCGCGAATATTGTCATGCCGCAGGGTGCAGGTCTGCGCCCCATTCACCCAGAACCGCAGCGCATCCGCACTGCGTGGAGAGGCCACAATCCGGTCACCGGGGCGAATGTCGCGGTAACACGCGGTCAATTTTTGCAGGATTTCAGGATGATCGGCCCGATCCCCTTCAATCCGCTCCAATTCATCAAGCGAAGCCCTCAGCAGGATCTTGCGGCGGATCTTGCGCTGATACTCGATCTTCAGCGCGTATTTCCCGTCACGGTCAAATCCTTGACCACGCGGCGCATAAATCTCCGCGTCATAGACTTTCAGCCCGAGGTAACGGAACTGCCCAGCGCCCAGCGCCTGTGGCTGTCCCAGCAGGCTCTGCACCTCCGGTGCCACCTCCGCTTTGCTCTCCGCCACCCAGCCAAGTGTCACCGCAGCACTCAGGCACAGCATCAGCACCCGTTCTCTTATGGGCAATCTCACATGCATCTGCGCCTCCCTTGCCAACAGTCTTCTCACCCTGCTCCCACACGATTGCCGCGCGGCGCGTTATGAAGATGTTACGCAAGCAAAAGGCGCCCGGATCACTCCGAACGCCCCCGTTTTTGCACTTTGCAAATGTCTATTTCCGCCCTTTGCGCCCCTTGTGCGCCTTGGTGACGGTTTTGATCATCTTGCCGAAGTTTTTGTCATAGGCCCGCCGCTCCGCCAGCGAGGCGGTGTTATGCCGCTCCTCTGCCTCCAGCTTGCGCCATCGCTCCAATCGATCCGCATCCAGCGTGCCCGCCGCAATCGCCGCGCGCACCGCACAGCCCGGCTCGCTTTCATGGGCACAATCACGGAATTTGCACTGTGTGGCCAATTCGACCACATCGGCAAACAAATCCGCCAAGCCATCGCCCGCCTCCGCAAGCTGCAACTCGCGCATCCCCGGCGTGTCCAGAATGGCCAGCCCGGCCTCGGTGAAATGCAACTGCCGCGCCGTGGTGGTGTGCCGCCCGCGGCTGTCATCCTCACGGATCGCCCCGGTCTCCGCCTGTTCACTGCCGAACAAAGCATTCACCAGCGTGGATTTCCCCACACCAGAGGTGCCAAGGAACGCAATCGTCTGCCCCGGCGCGCACCAATCTGCGAGCTTTGCGGCAGGCTCCTCGCTTCTGGCATTCAGCAACACCACCGGCACCCGCGCCGAAATCCGCTGCGCCTCTTCTACAAAGGGCGCCGTGTCGTCGCACAGATCCGCCTTGGTCAGCACGATCACCGGCGTCACATCTGCCTCAAAGGCCAACGCCAGAAACCGCTCCAGTCGCGCCACGTTGAAATCATTGTTGCAGCTCGTCACAACAAAAGCCGTGTCCACATTGGCCGCAATCATCTGAATGCTGCGGTCGTGTCCGGCGGCGCGGCGCTTAAACAGGCTTTTGCGTTCCAGCACTGCGCTGTGGCTCGGCAACTCTGCATTGTACAAAAGCCAGTCGCCGACCGTGGCCTCAGGCCCCGGCGGGATCAGCGCCTCAATACCATCGCCGCGCACGCGCAGGCCATTGCGATGCACTTCCACCACCCGCACCGGCGGGGAGGCTTCCAAAGCCTCAAGATCAGTCTGCTGGGCAAAAAACGGCTGCCAGCCCAGAATATCCAGCGGCGCGCGCTTGGGGCTGTCAGAAGCGGTGCCACTGCTGGGCAAAAATTGGGAATAGTCCCGTGTCATTGGTCATGAACTCTCATGGATAGGCCACACGCTGCGCATCTGGCCGAAAGGTAACAGAAAATAGTGGGGGCACAAACGCTCAGCCCCGCGCCAAGGCGCTTGGGTCGATGATCTGTTCGTGCATCGGGTGGGCGCTCTGCCACCCGCCATGTTCAGGCATCCTGATACCGGGCCATAAAACCTCCATCTGAGTTGGCGTCAGCTCTACGCCTTCAGGCCGCACAGGTCAATTCAACACGCTCATTCAAGCAGCGTGCCGCGCCACAAAATCCTGCATCATCGCTACCAGCATGGGGGCCTGTTTCGGCGTGATCACATGCCCCATACCTTCAATCAGATGATGGTCACACTGCGGGATCAGCCCCGCAATCTCCGCTCCAGCCTCTGGCGGGATCAACGTGTCATTCTCCCCGTGAATGACCTGACACGGCACCGAAACTTTGGTCAGCGCGTGCCGTCGATCTTTGGAGGCAATCACCGCCAGCACCTGCCGGTTCACGCCTTCCGGATCAAACCCGCGATCATAGGCCAGCCCCGCCTGCGCCTTCAGCTCTGCGTCCGTCATCGGATAGGCCGGGCTGCCCCAGAACGCATACTCACGGATCGCATTGGCCACAAAATCCTCGCGGTCCACCGGATGCGCCAACAGCGTCGCCAGCCATTCCGCATTGCCGCCGCGCTCCGCAAAGGGGCGCGCCGTGGCCATCACAATTGTTGCACTCAACAGCCGCGCCGCATGATCCAGACAGAGGATCTGCACAATCGCCCCGCCCATCGACATGCCAAACACATGCGCCTGCGCGATGCCCAGCGCATCCATCACGCCAATGGTGTCCGCCGCCATGTCATTCAGGCTATAGGCCGCAGGCACCGCGCCCTCCGCCAAAGCCTGCGCCGTGATCTCTTCTGCCTGACTGGGCACGCCCTCCTTGGGGCAACGCTGCGACAACCCCACATCGCGGTTGTCAAACACCACCACGCGAAAGCCCGCATCGGCCAGACCCTGCACAAATTCTGCAGGCCAATGGATCAGCTGCGATCCCAACCCGCGAATAAGCACCAGCGGCACGCCATCGCGCGGCCCGTGATCTTCCACCTCAATCTGAATGCCATTTGCCGTGATCTGCATCTCTTACCCCTTGTGCTCTTGCCGCAGCACGTTCTTCTGCACCTTGCCCATGGTGTTGCGCGGCAGGGCCTCCATGATCTGATACACCCGCGGATGTTTGAACCGCGCCAGCCGTTTGTCCACCTCTGCCTTGATCGCCTCCACGTCCAGTTCCGCACCAGGCAGCGCCACCAAGGCCGCGATCACGCTCTCGCCAAAATCCGCATGGGGCACGCCGTAAACCGCGCTTTCTGACACCCCATCGAGATCGTTGAGCACATCCTCAACCTCCTTGGGGTAAATATTATATCCCCCCGAGATAATGAGATCTTTCGCCCGCCCAACAATGGTCACCCGCCCGTCCGGCTCCATCACCGCCAGATCGCCGGTGATGAAAAACCCATCCGCGCGCAGTTCCTCTGCGGTCTTTTCCGGCATCTGCCAATAGCCCTGAAACACATTGGCCCCGCGCACCTCGATCATGCCGATCTCCCCATGGGGCAGGGTCGCGCCCGTTTCAGGACTGGTGATCTTCACCTCCGTGCCCGGCAGCGCATAGCCCACAGTACCCGCCACCCGCGCCCCCGCGTAGGGATTGGAGGTGATCATATTGGTCTCCGTCATGCCATAGCGCTCCAGAATGCGATGCCCGGAACGCACCTCAAAAGCCTGATGCGTTTCCGCGAGCAAAGGTGCCGAGCCAGAAATAAACAGCCGCATATTGGCGCAAAGGTCCTTGTCAAACCGCGCATCCCCCAACAGACGCGTGTAAAACGTCGGCACGCCCATCATCAGCGTGGAGTGCGGCACCTCACGCAGAATGACCTCCAGATCAAACTGCCCCATCAACCGCACCTGCGCCCCCGCCAGCAGCGCAGTGTTCATCGCCACAAACAGCCCATGAGTGTGGAAAATCGGCAAAGCATGGATCAGCCGGTCGCCGGATGTGATCTGCCACAGATCGGTCAGCGCCTGCGCATTCGACAGCAGGTTTTTATGCGACATCATAGCGCCTTTGGAACGCCCCGTGGTGCCAGAAGTATAGAGAAGCCCCGCCAGATCATCCGGTCTTCGCGCCACAGTTTCAAACTGCGCCGGCTGTTCATCAGCCGCCGCGCTCAGGCTCCCGCCCTCTGCGGTCAACGTCAGCACCCGTGCGCCCACATCCGCCGCAATCTCCCCGATTGCCTCCGCATCTTTGGCGTCACAGACAATCAGCTTCGGCGTTGCGTCCTCACAGAAGTAGCGCACTTCCTCCTGCGTATAGGCCGTATTCAGCGGCAGATAGACCGCCCCCGCCTGCAAAGCCCCACCATAAAGCGCCAGCGTGTCGCGCGTCTTGGGCGCCTGCACCACAACCCGCTCTCCCGGCGCAACACCCGCAGCTGCCAACACATGCGCCATCTGCGCCGCGCGCGCGACAAACCCCTGATAGCTCAGCGAACCCCCATCGTCACACGCCAGAAACTCAGCCGTATTTTGCGCATGTGGGGCAATCAAAGCGTCGTATAGTATGTTGGTCACGCCAGAGGGTCCTTTATCAGTGTGGTCTCGCAGGCAGACCTTTCGCCATCCCGCTTCGATTTACAAGCGCCATGAAACAAGGGCGCATCCTACGTTTTCCCGCCCATTTCAAAAAATTGGGGCGACAGCGTTGACTCCCCCGCAATCGCCCCCTACCTCTTTCGCCGTTAGCACTCGCCGCTTGGGAGTGATAACGACTCCGCTGAGGAGTCAGGGAGACAACTCAATTAGGGAAACCTAGTCATGGCATTTACACCACTGCATGACCGCGTACTCGTACGCCGCGTTGAAAGCGATGAGAAAACCGCAGGCGGTCTGATCATCCCAGACAGCGCAAAAGAAAAACCTGCTGAAGGCGAAATCGTATCCGTGGGCGCTGGCCTGCGTGACGACAAAGGCGCCCGCGTCGAGCTCGACGTGAAAGCAGGCGACAAAGTCCTGTTTGGCAAATGGTCCGGCACCGAAGTCACCGTCGACGGTGAAGAGCTGCTGATCATGAAAGAATCCGACATCATGGGCATCATTGCCTGATCGTCTGACCCAAGAATTCCAAATTAGGAGCCTATAAAATGGCAAAAGACGTCAAATTCGACACCGATGCCCGCAACGCAATGCTGCGCGGCGTGAACGTTCTCGCAGACGCCGTCAAAGTGACCCTCGGCCCAAAAGGCCGTAACGTTGTTCTGGACAAATCCTTCGGCGCACCACGCATCACCAAAGACGGTGTGTCCGTGGCCAAAGAGATCGAGCTGGAAGACAAGTTCGAAAACATGGGCGCACAGATGGTGAAGGAAGTTGCTTCCCGCACCAACGACGAAGCAGGCGACGGCACCACCACCGCGACCGTTCTGGCTCAGGCGATCGTCAAAGAAGGCCTGAAGCAGGTTGCAGCTGGCCTGAACCCAATGGACCTGAAGCGCGGCATCGACCTGGCAACTGCAAAAGTTGTTGAAGGCATCAAATCCGCATCCCGCGAAGTGGCTGACTCCGCAGAAGTTGCTCAGGTTGGCACCATCTCCGCAAACGGCGAAGCCGAAATCGGCCAGCAGATCGCAGACGCGATGCAGAAAGTTGGCAACGAAGGCGTGATCACCGTTGAGGAAAACAAAGGTCTGGAAACCGAGACCGATGTTGTTGAGGGCATGCAGTTCGACCGCGGCTACCTCTCCCCTTACTTCGTCACCAACGCAGACAAAATGATCGCTGATCTGGACGACTGCATGGTGCTGCTGCACGAGAAGAAACTGTCTTCCCTGCAGCCGATGGTTCCACTGCTTGAGCAGGTGATCCAGTCCCAGAAGCCTCTTCTGATCATCGCAGAAGACGTGGAAGGCGAAGCGCTGGCAACTCTGGTTGTGAACAAACTGCGCGGCGGCCTGAAAATTGCTGCTGTAAAAGCACCTGGCTTCGGCGACCGCCGCAAAGCCATGCTGCAGGACATCGCGATCCTGACCGGCGGTCAGGTTATCTCCGAAGATCTGGGCATGAAGCTCGAGAACGTCACCATGGACATGCTCGGCACTGCCAAGAAAATCGAGATCACCAAAGACGAAACCACCATCGTTGACGGTGCAGGCGAGAAAGCAGAGATCGAAGCACGCGTGGCTCAGATCCGCACTCAGATCGAAGAAACTTCTTCTGACTACGACCGTGAGAAGCTGCAAGAGCGCGTTGCCAAACTGGCAGGCGGTGTTGCTGTGATCCGCGTCGGCGGCATGACCGAAGTGGAAGTGAAAGAGCGCAAAGACCGTGTTGACGATGCTCTGAACGCAACCCGCGCAGCTGTGCAGGAAGGCGTGATCGTCGGCGGTGGTGTTGCTCTGGTTCAGGCCGGTAAAGCACTGAACGGTCTGGAAGGCGCAAACGCTGACCAGAACGCAGGCATCAACATCGTGCGCAAAGCCATCGAAGCACCTCTGCGTCAGATCGCAGAGAACTCCGGTGTTGACGGTGCTGTTGTGGCGGGCAAAATCCGCGAGAGCGACGACACCTCCTTCGGCTTCAACGCGCAGACCGAAGAATATGGCGACATGTTCTCCTTCGGTGTGATCGACCCAGCCAAAGTGACCCGCACCGCTCTGGAAGACGCAGCCTCCGTTGCAGGCCTGCTGATCACCACCGAAGCGATGGTTGCAGACAAGCCAGCCAAAGAAGGCGCAGGCGCACCTGCAATGCCTGACATGGGCGGCATGGGCGGCATGATGTAATCACAACTCCCGTCAGGGATTGTGATGGCGACAGTGCCTTGGCCCCGCAAGGGCCAAGGTCACGAAAGCCTCCGCCAGACACGTTTCAAAGGGTCGCCTCCGGGCGGCCCTTTTTCGTTATCCGCTGCAAGGGCCAGCGCCCGACCGCGGGTGGGCGCACAGACGTGCAAAGCCGCCACTTTATCTCTGCCAAAGACCTCTTGGCCCGCAACCTCCTAAAACCGTACACAAAGCGCCCGCCCAGAGGGGCGGTCGGGCGCTGGCCCGGCGGGCTACGCCCTTGTTCCGGGCTGTCAGGCGTCCCACCTCGAAACGCAGCAATGGCATCGCGAACACATACGCCGCAGTATAATTTATAGTAAATTCAAACCCGGAAAGAAAAATTCAAGAAGGAACAGAAACATCATTACTGCACCGACCAAGTAGTAGCCCCGCACTTTTACTAGGAATACACTCTCAGTTGTGGTGAAGTCCCGCGCACCCTTCTTTTCACGAAAATTCTTTGAAAATTTTGGCTGGATGAATCGAAAGCCCTGGCGGCCGAGCCGCAGCCCTGATCCCCAAAGAAAAAATACGAGGAAGGCACCAATTATCACTGCTGGGAAAAAATATAAAAGATCACGTACCTCAAGAGGCATATTGCTGAAGTCCTCTAAAATCCGTTCGGAAAGCGACCCTAGTCCTATCATAGATGCTGTGCTTCAAAATCATAGAGGTGCATCCCTACACCGCCTTAAGCCGGCCCTTAAGTACACTCCCGTGCAGGCAACAACGACACCTAGCACAAAGCCCACCCTTCGGCACGCCCCGTCCCTCGCGAAGCCTTCCGTCGACACTACCCCATCGGTGAGTTGCACGGCATAAATTCAAAGCCCTCCGGCAAATCCACTTGCGCTTTCCGCGTGGTCTCAGGCGGCTTTGGGGAGGTGTCAAAACTCAGTTTGGACAGCGCGATGCCTCCATCCACGTTCGACGTGATTTGCAACGCCATGACATCTTGGGAATACTGGCAGCGCACAAAGCTTGCGGAAAATACATCAGCAACAATGATCCGCCGCTCCGCCACAACGTCTCCGTTTGCACCAAAGGCTTTCACGCGAATGTGTCGATCATTTTTACCCGCCCCATCATGCTGTTCCATGCGAAACAGACGTTTTACCTCAATTCCAAAGGCATATTGAGGTCGGGGGAACACCACAGCCAACGGCCTGTGTCCCAGCACGGTCTCAACAGTCACAGTCTTTTTCGCCTGCGCACCATAGCCAACAGTTCTCGTGTATTTCTCTCGCTTTCCATAGGTGAGACCCTCAGAGATCATTTCTAAGAAAAGCGTCTTACCATCTCCGAAGCGGTCAATGACCGGCCCACTGTCTGAAGTATTCCCGGTTGTGTGCGCAGAAAGGTACTGACCTTTGAAAACGCTCCCAATTTTCAAAGCGCCATGCCTCAGATGAACAGGAAACCGTTTCCCGCGATACTGCGTCTGCCCCAACGCGCCAAAATCCACGACCTCATCCTGAAACTGTTCCGAAGACGTCAAAGGCCCCGTGTTCAACCCTTCGCTCACCGCGACATCCTGTGCTGAAACGGCGGTCCCAACGAGCGCGCAAAGGCCAATCGCCAAAACTCCGCCAGAAAATGACCACTTGTGACCTTCGCTCATAGATTGTCTCCCAATTGCACCCACATTCCGAAGTTAACAAAACGCCCGCAACAATCCATGGTGGAAATCACGACGTTCTCGATCCACGAAAGGCACTCCCTCGCAAACCACCGCCCCTGCCCCTATCTCTCTGAGAACACAGCCAAACTGGATCAGACAACATGCATGTTCTCACGGTGATCGACCACCCGAACCCCGCCTCTTTCAGCCACGCGGTTGCCGCCGAATTCATGCGCGGCGCGCAGGCGGCGGGTCACAGCACCGAGTTGGCCGATCTCAACGCAGAGGGGTTATCCCCTCTTTGGTCCATGGCTGATATCGAGAGCACAGACACGCCCCCGCCCGACGTGCGGCGCGAGCAGGAGCGCATTGAACGCTGCGATGCCATCTGTCTTGTTTTCCCGCTGTTCTGGTGGGGCATGCCCGCGATGATGAAAGGCTGGATGGACCGCATCTTTTCCTGGGGCTGGGCCTATGATCAGCTCGATGATCCCGACCAAAGCCTGCTGAAACCCCGCACAGGCGTGTTGCTCATCCCCGCAGGCGCGCGCTCGGACGAAATGGAAGAAGAGGGCTACACGGCGGCGCTTAACACCCTCTGGACAAAAGGCACCTTTGGCTACTTCGGCCTCTCCCCGCGCAAGATCGAACTCTTAAATGGCTCCACCGGCTCCGCCCCCCGCCGCGCTGCTCTCCTTGAGCGCAGCTACCAGACCGGCCTCACCTTGGCGTCGCCGTCTCAAGAGTGACGCAGAAAGGGCGACCTGCTTCAGGCGTTGCAGATTTGTTGGACGATGAGGGTTTGCAAAACCCATCAAAGCCCGGATGACCACTCCGGGCCGCGCCCGACCCTCCCCATGGGAGGGCGCATTTGCAAAGGTCTTCATTCCTCAAAACGGCGGAGTCTCTTGGCCAGATAAACTGCCATGCATCACCGCTCCTCCGCGCCCACCCAGGCTCAGGCGCGGCCCTCCCGATCCTCTTATGACTTAGAAAACTACACTCAGCTCTGACCCCGCCCCCGCGCCCAGGCCAGGGCCTCCGCCTCAACCCGCTGCACAAAGGCGTCTTTGCCGTCAATATACGCCTCCCAATCGCCGCGCCCTTCCGCAATCTACTGGCGTTTCAACGCGCCATAATCCGCCGCAACCGCCGGATGCGCACGCAGGTAGTCGCGAAACGCCAGATGGCGCGCAACATGAGCAGAGCCTCTTTCAAACACATGCAGGTGATGGCTGCGCTGCCCCGCACCGTCCATCTTGCGGAAATAGCGCCGCCCCGGAATGCCGAGCTCTCCCATCGCCTCATAGCCCAGCGCCTCAAACTGCGCAGCGGCCGCATCCACCGCCGCCAGATCCGCCACCTCACCAAGCAGATCAAGGATCGGCTTGGCCACCAGACCGGGCACCGAAGTGCTGCCAATGTGATGCAACTCGATCGCCTCAGCTTCCAGCGCCGCGTGGATCGCGGCCGCCTCTTTCGCAAAGCCCGCCGCCCATGCGGGATCATGTGCCACAACCAAAACCATGTCGCTGTGTTAACCTTTCAAGTCCAAAAAATTCCACCGTCGCGAAACAGTCGTAATACCGACGCAATACCGACGTGCCAACAGGGCCCCTTTTGCAGATGAATGCACCGTCCCGGCGCAACGCTTAGTCCGCATCTGAAAGCGCCGCGACGCCAGACTCGCTCAACATGTAGACGCCTTTTTCGACCTTCTCAAACCAGCCATAGTGGTTGTCCCGCATCAGGGTTGTGGCGTTCTCCACACCTGTGCCGCCAGCCACATCCCGCCCCCGGCTGGCGCCGTTTTCATTGAGAAAAACCGCGCATTTTTCCGCATCCTGACGGTAAACCGTCACCGTTGCACCGCGCGTCCCGCCCACATTCGGATCGCCTTCAAGCCGCGAAAACGCTTTTAATAGCTTGGCCTTACGCGTTTTTGACTTGCGTGGCTGAAACGGCACCGGATCACAATGTGCCTCCACCGCCCCGTCTTTCAGCCGCACCGACAGCACCCCAAGCCCCAGCCGCTTGCACAAGCCAATATTGCCGGAAAACGCCTTCCACCCGGCCCGCCCCTTCCAGCGCGGCACCGCCACATAAACCGCATCTGTCACCGCCTGACGCGCCACCGCCTGTTGCAGCAACGCGAGGGAGAAACCAGTCTTTAACTCTATGATGACAGGCTCTTCCCCTGCCCGCAGCGCCACCACATCCGCTGCCCCCACTTCGGCCTTCACCTCAAATCCCCGCGCCTCCAGCCAGGCTTTGATCGGGGCATAAAGTTCTGTTTCTGCGATCCTGCTCATACCTCTTGGTAGCGCCAAATGCGTCGAAAGCCTACCGCGCTGTTGCCGCCAGCAGTCTCCCCCTTGAGCACACGGATCAAGCTGTTAATTTGGCGTCAAATCCAATGAGGCACATGATGCGCGTTCTTTATACACTATTGTTTATGCTCGGGTTTTCAGGGGCAGCCATGGCCAATTGCGAAGGCCCGAACCTGTTTGATCAACGGCCCGAGGCTGAACGCACAGCCATGCAGAATGCCGCCGCAGAGGCGCCCTTTTCCGAAGGTCTGCTCTGGCGGGTGGAGAAAGACGGCGTTGTCTCCCACATCATCGGCACATTCCATCTGCACCTGCCCCAACATGCAGCCACCGTGACGCGCCTGCGCAGCCTCACGCCACCACCCCAGCAGCTTTTTATGGAGATGACCTCAGAGGACCAGCTCGGCTTTCAACGCCATCTCACACAGCACCCAGAGCTGTTTTTGATCGAAACGGGCCCCTCTCTGATTGACCGGCTCGGGCCAGAACACTGGGCTGTGGTCTCCGATCAACTCAAAGCGCGCGGCATGCCTCCTTTCATGGCTGCGCGCTATCAACCGTGGTTTTTGGGTCTCACGCTCATGGTGCCCCCCTGCGCCTTTGATATTGTAAAATCAGGCAAAAAAGGGCTGGATCTGCAAATTGAGGCCCTTGCTCAAGAACGTGACCTGCCCCGCGTTTCACTCGATACAACCGAGCGCCTGATCAGCCTCTTGGCCAGCGATCCGATTGAGGCACAGGTGGATGATCTGCGCTGGTCTCTCACACTGGGCACTGACCTCTCAGCGCCAGAGATGATCCCAACCGTGATCGATATGTATCTCTCTGAAACCATTCAGCTTATCTGGGAGTTAAACAGGGCTGACATGCGCGCGGCCGCCAAGGGAGACACAGATGCGGAACGCATCGCTGACTTGCTCCAACAGGTTGAGAAAGACCTCATAGTCGCCCGGAACACCGACTGGGTCAAAGTGCTCGCACCGGCCTTGTCCGAAACCCCCTCGCTGATCGCATTTGGCGCGTTGCACCTTCCCGGCAAAGACGGCGTCCTTTCACAGCTAAACGCCGCAGGTTTCACCATCACGCGCCTCGATCTATAGGCCAAATTGCCGCCATTTTGCCTGCCCCCGTGACAAAGCCCGCGCGCCCTTTTATAAGGCGCGCAACTTCACAATTTTCCCCATTTCCTAAGGACCTCCAGACATGACCATTCAGGTTTTTGGCCACAAATCCCCAGACACCGATTCCACCGGCTCCCCGATCATCTGGGCGTGGTATCTCTCTGAAATCAAAGGCACCCCAGCCGAAGCAAAGCTGCTGGGCGAGCCCAACACCGAAGCCGCATGGCTGCTGGAGCGCTGGGATCTGACCAAGCCTGAGATCATCGGCGACGTCGCAGATGACGCCGCCGTGGTGATTGTCGACACCAACAACCCAGCCGAGCTGCCTGCCAACATCAACGGCGCAGACGTTCAGGCGATCATCGACCACCACAAGCTGGTGGGCGGTCTGGAAACCAAAGGTCCAATCGACATCACCATCCGTCCCGTGGCCTGCACCGCGACCATCATGCACGACCTGATGGGCGACATCGAGATGCCAGACTGGATCAAAGGCACCATGCTGACCTGCATCCTGTCTGACACGCTGGAATTCCGCAGCCCGACCACCACCGACCACGACCAAGCTGTGGCCGAGAAACTGGCCGCCGATCTGGGCATCGACATCCCGTCTTATGCTGCTGAAATGTTTGCCGCAAAATCCGACGTGTCTTCTTTCTCCGACGCAGAGCTGCTGCGCATGGACTCCAAAGAATACGAAGTCGACGGCACCAAGTTCCGCGTCTCCGTTCTGGAAACCACCTCTCCTGCCATCGTGCTGGACCGCAAAGCGTCCCTGATGGAAAGCATGACCACCGTGGCCTCCGAGGACGGCGTGGATCAGGTTCTGCTCTTCGTGGTGGACATCCTGAACGAAGAAAGCACACTGCTGGTGCCAAACGATCTGGTGAAAACCGTTGCCGCGAAGTCCTTTGACGCAACCGCCGAAGGTGACAGCGTTGTGCTGCCGGGTGTTGTCAGCCGCAAAAAGCAGATCATTCCAAACCTCAAAGTCTGATCGCGCGCATATCTCAAAACGAAAGGCCGGTGTGTCCCCACACCGGCCTTTTTCTATGCCTGTAGGGTACGCAATCCCTGCGCGCCTCACCAATCATTTCGCCACGGCCCCCTCCGGCAACGCCCCCGCCGCCAGCCACTCCCACAGCTCGGCCCAAAGCGCCTCCCGGCCTTTGCGAAACGCCCCTTCATGGCCCAGCTTCTTGACGCCCAGCGCCGCGGGTGTGCGCAAGGCCAGTTGCTTCTCCGCACGGGAATAATAGGACAGTGTGTCTTCTGAGGCGGCCCTCGTCGCTATCGGATCATCGCTCAAACACCAGGAGCACATCGGGGCGGTCACCTGATCGTAGTGATGCAGGTATTTGCCTGATGCGAGATCTGGCAACAGATAGCTCCTCCGGCTGCTCCACCGCCGCCACGTTCGGAACACCTTAGGCGGCAAAGCCTCTCCGCCCCAGATGCCGCCTGCGGGAATAAATCCATATCGCGCAAGGCAATAGCTGCCATAGCCCCACCACCAAAACAGCTCCAGCGGCCAATTCGCAGGCTTGTGCAGCCGCCAATATCCGCTGCCCACGGCGACAAAGGCATGCCGCACCGCCAGTGTATTGTTCTGCGCAAATCCGACAAACTGCCCGCCAACGCTATGCCCCAATGTGGTCAGCGGCAGCCCCTCCGCTTCCTGCGCCAACCAGCTTAGCGCCGCCGTCATATCCAGCCGCCCCCAATCAGGGTAATCGATCTCCGATGCTGCAAGGTCCTTTGCGCCGCTGTCGCCAATCCCACGAAAATCATAGGTCAGCACCACCGCACCCCGCGCCGCCAGATAGGCCGCCGCATGGCGATAAAACCTGCGCGGATATCCGGTCCCTGCCGAGATCAAGATTGCCACCTGCGGCGCGGCCCCTCGATAGAGCGTGCCAGCCAGCACCGTGCCATCCTCGGTGGTGAGCGTTACATCTTTGATGGCAACATCACTCATATCCAACATCACGCTCGCTCCTCAGAAAGTTCTACCTGATCAATGATCTCTTCCGCATTCTCAGCCATGTGGGTCAAAAAGCGCCCGATCACCTCCTGTTCGGCCGCGTCAAACGGTGCCAGCAGCAGCCCGTTAATGTGCTGAACCAAAGGCAACGTACGCTGCAGTAAGTCCTGCGCAGAGGGTTCGAGGTATACTCGCACCACGCGCCCATCAGCATCCTCACGCGCGCGACGGACAAAGCCGCGCTCCACCATACGGTCAATCAACCCGCTGAGGCTTGATTTGCGCATCGATAGCGCCTTAGCCAAATCGGTCACTGTTTGACCGTCCTCTTTGGACAAAAGCGCCAACACGCCATGTTGCGGCATCGACAGCCCAGCCATGGCTTGCGTCTTTCGCTCAGACGCCCGCGCCAGCGCCGCATAGGCTTTGTTGATCAGAAAAAACAGACGGGGTTGTCTGGCCATTTTGGTTCGCATCCGAATTTGTTTCAGTTAATTCGTATACGAATCACCTGCCTTAGCAAGTCATCTTGACGTTGACGTCACGCCAACCAAAAAGGGCGAGAGAAACCCCCTCGCCCTTTCTGTGTATCAATTTGGGAGACCTGGATCAGCTCTGGCTCAGATCGCTTACCGCAATCGGCTTTCCACCTCGAAGCACCACAACGCCGCATGCGGGCACCGTCACATCCCCAAGCGTTTCTGCAAAGCCATTGTAGTTGATCACAAATTCCAACTCTCCGAAGCGGCGTTTGCGCAGGCCTTCCGGCAGAGGGCTGACAGCGAAACCAGCCTTCTCTGCCACCATAGCCACTAGCCGATCCCACAACGCATCGTCGGGGAAGCTGCCGAGATACCAACGGTCCCCCTGCCCCATCAGCACCGGCGCACCTGCTTCGGTTGCCAGCAGCACCTCTGCTGCGCCGCTCAGCCGTTCATGCCAGTGATCGGCCATACCGCCACCTACAACCGGCATCCCGGCATGAGGTGGCATGCTTTCAATCAGCTCAACACGCACATCCAGCTCCGGCACCTCCGGGCGGCCTCCTGCGGGGATAAAGAAGTCCTCGGTGATGGCCCCGGTGCGCGGCCCGTAGATGCCCAGCCCGCCTGTGGTGCTGACAGCTTCCACCAATGCCGGATCCACCGTCGCCACCCCCGGCGCAAACACCGCTTTGTAGCCTGCAAAGTCACGGCAGGAGGCGCTTACGATGTCCACCGAAAGCCCCGCACGGCGCAGCCCGCGGTAAGCGGAGAACACCAGTCTAAAATAGTCAAAGCCAGCGCCCTGCGGCTGTGTGTGCCAAGCCCAGTCGGACGGGTAGTCAAACACCAGTGCCACATCGGCCTGCTGTGTCTCTTGCGGGGGCAAAGCGGCCAAAATCTTGGCCACCGCGCGCGCCTCATCCATACCCGGTGCCTCACGGCCGTCGGGCGTTTGCAGCCCTGCATGCATCTGCTCCTGCGCAAACGGTGCCTGCCGCCAACGGAAGTAGCTCACCACCTCAGCCCCATGGGCGAAGGCCTCCAGCGACCACAGCGCCACCATCCCCGGCAAAGGCGCGGGATTGTATGGTGCCCAGTTCACCGGGCCGGGTTGCTGCTCCATGACCCACCAACGGCCCTTGCCCACCGCTCGATAAAGATCGTGGTGGAAGGCCTGCATATCTGGGTCCCCTTGTCGCAGAAACCGCGCCTTGTGATCCTCTGACGCTTCCAAGCGGTCTGACAAGAAGCCAATCGGATAGCTGTCCCAGCTCGCAATATCGAGGTCTGCGCCCACGTCAAAATGGTCAAATTCCAGGATGCGACCCATGTAGTTGTGGATCAGCGGCGCATCGGTATGGGCGCGCAGAATATCGGTCTGCACCTTGTTAAACGCCACCACCTGATCAGAGCTGAACCGGCGGAAGGCCAGCACATGCGCCGGGTTCGGCTCGGTCACCGTGAGGTTGGGCAAGTCGATTTGATCAAAGGAGAAATACTCCATCGACCAGAAGATATTGCCCCAGGCCGCGTTCAGCGCTTCAACCGTGCCATAGCGCGCCTTGCACCAAGCTTGGAAGGCGGTCTTCGCAGGTTTGGAATAACTGATGATCGTGTCATGACAGCCGTATTCATTGTCCGTCTGCCATGCGGCCACATGCGGGTTCTTCCCATAGCGCTCCGCAATGATCTTGGTGATCCGCGCGCTTTCCGCCTTAAACCCTTCATGGCTGAAGCAATAATGCCGACGCGAGCCAAACTTGCGCGGATTGCCCGCCTCGTCCACCGCCAGCATGTCGGGGTGTTTGTCGATCATCCAGCGCGGCGGTGTGGCTGTTGGCGTGCCCAGCACAACCTTCAACCCCGCACTGCCCAGCACCTCAATCGCGCGGTCCAGCCACTCCAGCGTCAGCGTGCCCGCCACTCCCTCCATCCGGCTCCAGGCAAATTCGCCAATCCGCACCCAGGTGATGCCTGCCGCGATCATATCAGCGGCATCTTTCGCCCACATTTCCTCCGGCCAATGCTCCGGATAATAACAGACGCCCACCTCTTGTTTCATAGGATCACCCGCGGTTCCGCAACGCCCTGACCGGCATTTTCCTGCACAAATGTCATGCCATTCTCCGGCGCAGCTGCCAGCACATCTGCCGCCAGATCCTCCGCCGCTGTGGTGATATAGAGATCACGCAGCTCAGGCCCGCCAAAAGCCGGGCAAGAGGCTTGCAGCGCGCCCACCTCCACAGCTTTCACAAAGCGGCCCTCAGGATCATAGGCGGCCACACGCGACGCGCCCCATTGCGCGATCCAGACAGTGCCTTCCGCGTCGACCACCGCGCCATCCGGATTCAAACCTTCTGGCTTCAAGTCGAGATAAACCTCCGCCGCGCCCTGAGGCCAGCCGGTTACTGGGTCCACGCTTTGGCGCATCACCTGACCTGTTGGCGTGTCGGTGTAATATGCACAGGCCCGTGTCTGATCGAAACAGATCGCATTGGAAATGGTGATGTCGCCAACCACCTGACGCAGTTCCCCTTTGTAGAACCGATAAATCGCGCCCGCCTTGGCCTCAGCGGCTTTCCCCATGGTCCCGATCCAGAAACCACCCCAACGGTCCGCACGCCCATCGTTGGAGCGCGTCACCGGATTGTCCGCTTCGAGCGCGATCACATGTTCGCGCAGACCGGTTTCCAGATCCATCCGCCACAGCGCCGTCTCTGAGGCAACAATCAGCGTGTCCTCGTCAACCCAGCCCGCCGCAGAGAAATGCTCATCAAATTGCCATTCCTGCGTGTCGCCCATGCGCTGGGTCAGCAGGCGCTTGCCTTTGATGTCAAACCAAAAAAGCTGCTCACGCACCGGATGCCACAGTGGGCCTTCGCCCAGTTCACAGACCCGGTTGTCAAACACTGCACTCATGAAATCGCCTCATCATAAGCCGCCACAATCGCATCTGCCTTGGCGCGCACCTCAGCTGCGCTGTCGCCCGGCTTGTAAATCGCAGAGCCGATGCCAAAGCCGCTCGCACCTGCCGCGACCCACTCACCAAAATTGTCTGGCCCTGCACCACCCACGGCATAGACCGCACGGTCTTTGGGCAGCACGGCGCGCATCGCCTTAAGGCCTGCTGGCCCCGCCATGTCACCGGGGAAAAGTTTCAGCCCTGTTGCGCCGGCCTTCAGCGCGGCAAAAGCTTCTGTCGGGGTGAACACGCCGGGCCAGCTTTCCATGCCAAGGCTTGCGGTATGGGCAATCACGTCCACATCGCAGTTGGGCGAGACTATCAATTGCCCGCCAACCGCTTTCACCGCATCCACCTGTGCCACCTCCAGCACCGTGCCCGCGCCCACAAGCGCTTGATCGCCAATGGATTTCGCAAGCAACCCGATGCTCTCCAGCGGTTCCGGCGAGTTCAGCGGCACCTCGATTTTATCAATACCCGCAGCAAGAATTTCACCTGCAATCGCTTCCACTTCGCCCGGGGTCACCCCGCGCAAAATCGCAATAATCGACCGGCTCATGTTGTTATCCCAAAAGGTTGCGCGCGGCGATCAGCCCCGCAAGTGTCATTTCCTGGCAGTCCACCACAGAGACAAACCCGCCCTGCGCCTTGAGCGCCTCAGCGTAGATATTTGAGAGCGCCGCATCGCCAATCACAGCGATCTGTTGCCCCAGCCAATAAGGCCGAGATGCCGCCAACTCAGCGCCCAGCAGCAGGCCGGAGAGCCGCGCACGGCCAACCGACGCGGGCGTCGCCTCCAGCAGATCACTGGCCCGGATCGCAAACAGCTCTGTCGCGAGATTTTCCGGGCGCGACAGCGTCACATCCATGCCTGCGCGAAAGGCGTCTTCGTCCCAGCCCGCCCCCACCGAGTGCTGCAACACCGATTGTTTGGACAGAAGCGCAAACAGCTCTCCCGTCATAAAGGTGCGGAAGCTCACCACCTCGTCCGCGCTCACATGCACCCATTTCGTGTGCGTGCCCGGCAGGCACAAAACCCCGTCCCAGTTCTGATGCTTTGCTAGAAAACCTGCCACCTGTGTTTCTTCGCCGCGCATCACATCGGCGGGGCTCACCTGTTTCAGACCCGGCACCACATGCACCCGCAGGCGCGCATCCGTATCCGGCACGCGAATGATCTTTTCCGCCAAAGCGGGCGCAGGCACGGCGCTATAGGGGGCCTCGACCCAGCCCTGCCGCGCACCAACCATGCCGCAGGCAATCACATCGGTCACACCATCGCCCAGCCAGTCACCAACCAGCGCCAAGAGGGCCGGTTCAAACTCTGCTTTGCTGAGCTTGGACATGCCCTGTTCGGACTCGGCAGTGGCCAGGACTTTGTCGCCCGTCATGGCAAACGCCCGCAACCGGGACGTACCCCAATCCACCGCGATCCATTCTGCTTGCACGCTCATCACTTACCCCGAAACCACAACGCCGCCATCAACCGCCATACACTGGCCGGTCATCATCCGGCTGGCATTGGAGGCAAGATACAGCGTCGGATCGATCATATCCTCGGGCTTCAAATGCTCTTTCAGGCACTGACGCTCCATATGCCCTGCCAGCGCCTCCGGGTCAGCCCACATATCCAGTTGTTTCTGGGTCAACACCCAGCCCGGTGCCAGCGCATTGACGCGAATGCCTTTTGGCCCCAGCTCCCGCGCCAGCGAACGGGTCATCCCCGTGATCGCCGCATTGGCCGCCGTGTAAATCGGGTAGCCTGCGTTGCCCATGATGTAGCTGATCGAGCTGAAATTGATGATCGAGCCGCCGTCCGTCATCTGCCGCGCCGCTTCCTGACAGGCAAAGAAATAGGCTTTCTGGTTCACCGCCTGCATCCAGTCATAAAACTCTTCATCGACCTCATCGAGTGCATGGCGCTGGTCGTTGGCCGCGTTGTTCACAACCACATCCAAACCGCCGTGTTCTCCCACCGCCTGCTGGATAGTCTCGCGCAGACGCGGAATATCGGAGATATCGCCCTGCATAAACAGCGGGGTCACCCCGTGTTTCGTTTCCATCTGAGCGATGAAATCATCTGCAGCAGAGCGCCCGATGATCGCAACTTTTGCGCCCTGCGCCATAAAGCCGTCAGTCAGCGCCGCGCCAATGCCGCTTGCGCCGCCGGTAATGTAAACAGATTTGCCTTTTAGGTCAGGAAAAATGGTGCCTGTCATCAGTGGCTCTCCCGTGTGACCAAACGCGTGTCTTTGCCGACGAGGAAGTCGAGATCCGCCCCTTTGTCCGCTTGCAACACGTGGTCGTAATAAAGTTTCGCGTAGCCGCGTGTATAATGCTCAGGATCGGGTTGCCAGTCTGCGCGACGCGCTTCTAGCTCTGCCTCATCCACCAATAACTCCAGCACACCATTTTGTGCAGAAACCTTGATCCGATCACCGGTTTTCACCAGCGCCAGCGTGCCACCTGCCTGCGCCTCGGGGCTGACATGCAGGATCACAGTACCGAAGGCCGTGCCTGACATGCGCGCATCCGACACGCGGATCATATCGCGCACGCCCTCTTTCACCAGTTTGCCAGGGATTGGCATGTTGCCCACTTCCGGCATCCCCGGATAGCCTTTGGGGCCACAGCCTTTCAGAACCAGAATGGTGTCTGGCGTCACCGGCAGATCAGGTCGATCAATATTGGCCTTAAGGTCTTCGATGTTCTCAAATACAAAGGCCTCACCCTCATGTTCCAAAAGCACATCCGTGGCCGCAGAGGGCTTCACAATCGCCCCATTGGGCGCAAGGTTGCCCCGCAACACGCGCAGACCCGCAGCAGGTTTGACCGGGTTTTCCAATGGGCGGATCACGTCGTCATTATAGATCTCGGCACCGTCATGATAGGTGGCGATATCTTTCCCCAACACGGTGTTGGCCGGACGCACGTGCTTCTTCAGCTGGCTCAGCACGGCGGGCACGCCGCCCGCGTAGCAGAAATCTTCCATCAGGTATTTGCCCGACGGCATACAGTTCACGAGCAGCGGGATTTCAGAGCCGATCTCAAAATCCTTCAGCGTCAAGTCCACCCCCACGCGGCCCGCAAGCGCCAGCAAATGCACCACCGCGTTGGTGGATCCCCCCACCGCGGCATTGGCCAGAATGGCGTTTTCAAAGGCTTCTTTGGTGAGGATGTCAGAAGGTTTCAGATCTTCGTCCACCATCTCGACAATGCGTTTGCCGGTGAGATGCGCCAGCGCCATCCGGCGCGCATCCACCGCGGGCAATGCCGCATTGGTTGGCAGCGCCATGCCCATGGCTTCCACCAAGGAGGCCATCGTGGAGGCCGTGCCCATGGTCATGCACACGCCTGCGCTGCGGCTCATACCACTTTCCGCATTCATGAAATCCTGCAAGGTCATCTCGCCCGCGCGCACTTCCTCAGAAAACTTCCAGACATCCGTGCCAGAGCCGATGTCCTTGCCCTTGAACTTCCCGTTCAGCATCGGGCCAGAACTCACAACGATGGTCGGCAAATCCACAGAGGCCGCCCCCATCAGCTGCCCCGGCGTGGTCTTGTCACAGCCGCCCAGCAGCACAACACCATCGATGCCATAGGCGCGAATGCTTTCCTCCACATCCATCGCCAGCAGGTTGCGAAACAGCATCGCGGTGGGTTTCATCTGGGTTTCCCCCAGCGACATCACCGGGAATTCGACCGGGAAGCCACCGGCCTCCCAGACGCCGCGTTTCACCCCTTCGGCAAGCGTGCGCAGGCCAGAGTTACAAGGCGTCAGCTCCGACCAAGTGTTACAGATCCCGATGATCGGCCGCCCGTCGAAGGCATGATCGGGAAACCCCTGGTTCTTCATCCAGCTGCGGTGAATGAACCCGTCCTTGTCTAGCTTGCCATACCAATGCTGGGAACGACGTTTCTTGGTCATACTCGTTTTCCTTCAATCACCCACATCTGATCCGGGAAAGACCAGGGCAGGATTAGGCCATGTTGCATGAGGAACTGGCCGCTCAATGTCAGCGGGCCGTCCTTTATCGGCAATGCGCGACGGGACAAATGATGCGCCTCATCGCGATTGATAAGTTCAATGTCGTAGTGCGCGTCCGGCTCTAGTGCGGTCAGGCGCAATGGGCGCGGCACGCTCTGACGGCCAGTCTCTGCCTTACCGGCGAACATCACAAAGCGCGTCTTATCCTGTGCCAGCTGCAGCTCGGCAATCACACTTGGATCGGCTGCATCAAGGCGCAGAATATCGGCTTCCATGCGCCAATCGCGATTGGCTTTCCACCATGCGGTCACGCGGGTGAGAACGGCGGCTTCTTCCTCCGTCAACTCACGGGGATCCATCTCAAACCCCATGTGGCGCTGCGCCGCCACCCAAGCGCGGAAGTGGATGTCATGCACCCGCCCCGATGTATGGCAGTGGCGCGGACCCACGTGGCTGCCCGCAATTGCCGCCGGCAGCATCAGCGCGCCATCATGCTGAATACGCAGACGCTCACGCGCGTCATTGCTGTCACTCAACCAAACACGCTGCGTGTGCTGCAAAATCCCTGCATCAATCCGACCACCACCAGAGGAACAGCTTTCGATCTCCACGTGAGGGAAAGCTGCGCGCAACGCGCCCAACAGGGCATAGATCCCATCGGCCTGCGCCGCATCTGCCACCGGCAACAGGCGGTTGTGATCCCACTTGATATAGTCAATGTCGTGGCTCTCAAGGAGCGCGCTGATCTTACCAAACAGATGGGCGCGCACCTCTTCATTGGCCATATCCAGCACCCGCTGCTGGCGCCCCTCGATCTGATCCGCAGGCCCCAAAATCCACTCCGGGTGCGCCCGCGCCAGATCACTGTCGAGGTTGACCATCTCCGGTTCAAACCACAGCCCAAAAACCATGCCCAGCGCCTGAACATGATCTATCAGCGGGGTCAGCCCGTCTGGCCACTTGCGCGGATCAATATCCCAGTCCCCAAGGCTCGACGTGTCGTCATCACGTTTGCCAAACCAGCCGTCATCCAACACAAACCGCTCCGCGCCCAGCGCGGCGGCACGGTCTGCGATGTCCTTCAGCTCATCCACATTGTGATCAAAATACACGGCTTCCCAGCAATTGTAGTGCACCGGGCGCGGGCGCTCTGGGTGTGGCCAAGTGACAACCTCATCGCGCAAGTGTCGCTGGAACGCCACCGCGCAGCCGTTCAAACCCGTCTCGGACACCGCAAAATAGAGCTTGCCGGTTTCAAACCGCCGGCCGGCCCGCTGTGTCCCGGTGGCATGACCCCATTGGATCTGTCGCCGCCCATCGGGCAATTCTTCGGCATACATCACATGCCCGCCGGACCAGCCATAATGCATGGCAAAAACCTGACCTTGCGTGTTCGTGGCCCCGGCTTCTGGGAAATAGGCAATAGGGGGATGCTCATGTCCTGAGCGCCCAGTGCGCGCTTCCCGCATTAGAATGCCTGCCTGCCAGGGGCTGCGGTCCATCTGAAACTCGCCCACCCAGCGGCCAGAGAAGTGCAATATCTCCGCCCCCATCTGCGGCCCCGGCAGCACAGGCGCCGCCAAGTGATGCAGGGTGATCTCTTCTTTGGCGACCAATGATGTCGATGCGGCAATCACGCCGCCTTCAACAGCAAACTGAAACGTCAGCGTCAGCCCGGTCTCTGCATCTTCACACACAAACCGCGCCCCATCCGCTTCAATCAGCTTGAAACGCGGATACAGCGCTGCCCCGTCGCGATAGGCCACCAGCCCAGCCTGCCCCTGAAAACTGTTGCCCGCCTCTGGGCACAGCGACAGATCCGGCAACCGATCAATCATCCCACCGGTCACATCCCGCTCGGTGGCGGCGGCGCAGGCCGCTAGATCTGCCCCGGCAGGCAAAGGTGCCCCCCAATAGAGCGCGCCGGGCACGCCCCCATCAGAGGCCAGAACCAAAGTCTGACCCGGCGCATCAATGCGCCAGGTTTGCAAAGCTTGCGTCACTTCACAGCTCCCAAAGTGAGACCGGCAATGAAGTGCCGTTGCATCAGAAAGAACATCGCCACAGGAGGCAGAGCCGCCACAATCGAGCCCGCGCTCATCAGGTGATAGGCCGCACGATACTGCGCGTTAAACGAGGTAATCCCAGCGGTGACAGGCTGGCTCTCCGCCCCCTGCGTCAGGACCACTGCCCAGAAGTAGTCGTTCCAAATAAATGTGAAGATCAGCACTGACAGCGCCGCCAGCGCCGGTTTCATCAGCGGCAGCACCACATACCAAAAGATACGCCATTCGCTTACGCCTTCCACACGTGCCGCCTCAATCAGCTCAAACGGCAGCGCCCGGATGAAGTTGCGCATGAACAACGTGCAAAACCCCGTCTGAAACGCCACATGGAACAGCACGAGACCGGTCTTGGTGTTGTAGAGCCCCATCTCCAGCGTCAGGTCACGCACTGGCACCATCAGGATCTGAAACGGTACAAAGTTCCCCGCCACAAACATGAAGAAGATCCAGAGGTTCGCACGGAATTTATAGATCCCCAGCGCAAAACCCGTCATCGCGCTCAACGCCACGGCCCCAATCACCGTTGGAATGGTGATCAGGAAAGAGTTCAGCAGATAGCGTGGCATGTCAGAGTCAAAGAAGACCCGGCCATAGTTCGCCGCCCCCTCAAAGCTCGACGGCAGCCCCCAATAGTTGCCAGAGGTGAAATCCGCATCCGGCTTGATGGAGAACAGCGCCACCGCCAGCAGTGGTGCCAGCCAGAACAAAAGCGCAATCGGCAGCATTGTTTTGTAGGCCAGCTGTGCGGCCTGTGGCTGTTTTTCGATCGGTTGTGGAAACATCTCAGTGCCCCTTCTCTTCGCGATACATCGACCACAGGAAGTAGGTGATGAAGCAGAGCATGATCAGGAACAGCACCACAGCAATCGCCGCGCCATACCCCATGCGGAAACCGTATTCCGACAGCGCCACTTCGAACATGTAGTACGCCAGTACGCGCGAGCTGCCAAAGGGGCCGCCCTGCGTCATGATGGAAATCAGGTCAAACGAACGCAGCGCGCCAATGATCGTCACCACAAAAGCAATAAACGTTGCCGGGCGCAGCTGTGGCAGAATGATATGCCAGAGCATTTTCCAGCCCTTTGCCCCATCCAGACGTCCCGCCTCGATCTGTTCCGGGTCCACCGCATTCAAGCCGGTGAGATAAAGGATCATGCAATAAGCCGTCTGTGGCCAAAGACCCGCCGCGACGATGCCATAGGTCACCAGATCTTCGTTGCCAAGCACGTTGATTGGCCCCATGCCAACCCAACCCAGCATTGTGTTCAACAGGCCGAAGTTCGGATCGTAAAACCAGCTGAACACCAGACCAACCACCACTTGGCTGATCACAAATGGAAAGAAAAACAGCGATTTATAAACGCGAATGCCCGCAACGGTCTGGTTCAGGAACAGCGCAATGAACAGGCCGGCAGGAATGGCAAGCAGGTAGAGAAACAGCCACAGCACGTTGTTTTTCAACGACACAAAAAAGGCGTCTCGATCTACGTATTCCCAATAAAGGTCTTCATAGTTGCGAAAGCCCACATAGGTCTTTTCGCCCAGCCCGTCCCATTCATAAAGCGACAGGTTGAAAGATTGGAAAACCGGCGCGATCACATAGACCGCAAAAAACAACATGCCCGGCGCCAGGAAGATCCAGGGCGCGATACGCTGTTGATTGCGGTGGAACCAGCTTTCGGTTTCAGGAATTTCAGAAGAAACGGTCATAACATAACCCGCGGTTTGAGGGCTGAGAGGCGGAGAATTCCCCCGCCTCTCTTGCTAAAAGGTGGTCAGGTGGCAAGGGTGCCAACCCAACCCCTTGATCTTATTTGTAGATACGACCGCGTGCGCGCTCGAGCTTGGCCAGGATCTTGTCCAGCTGATCTGGCTTCACCATGAACTCCTGGAAACCTTCCATGGAGACTTTGGCCATCTCTGCTGGGGCATCACGATCCCAGAACTGCGCCACACCACCGGTGGAGTTGGTGGACAGCATCTCAAAACCCTGCTGCAAGAACTTGTCATCATCCACGCTGGAGCCTGCGTTCACAGGCAGCTGGCCAAGGTTTTTGCCATTGTTGATGATGGTCTGCTCATCCGCAGAAGTCGCAAAGCGCAGGAACTCACGTGCCGCTTCTTTGTTCTTTGCGTTTGCAGGGATGTGGAAGGTGTCGGTTGGCGCGTCTTCAGACAGCGCAACATCCGGGTTGATCTTCACAAACTGATAGAAGTCCAGCTGATCATCAGACAAACCAGCCTCGCGCAGCGGTGCCACGGCGAAGTTGCCCATCAGGTAAGCCGCGGCTTCCCCGTTCACCATGAACGGCAGCGCTTCCTGCCAGCTGTAGGTCTGGTGGTCCTTGATGAACGCGCCCATGTCCACGAGCTCTTTCCAGTTCATGAAGGTCTGCTTCACGCGCTCGTCTTCCCAAGACACTTTGCCAGCCGCCAGATCCATGTGGAAATCAAAGCCGTTGGTGCGCATGTTCAGATAGTCAAACCAGCCACCAGCGGTCCACAGGTATTTGGTGCCGATGGTGTAGCAGGCGCGGCCAGACTCAACGATCTTGGCACAGTTTGCTTTTTCTTCATCCCAGGTGGTTGGCTCAGACAGGCCCAGCTCATCAAAGATGTCTTTGCGGTAGTAAACACCCCACTGGTAGTAGGTGTAGGCCACGCCCCACTGCTTGTCATCAATGGTCAAAGCGCCTTTGGTGGAAGCCAGACCTTCTGCGATGGCTGGCTCTGCATAAAGATCGGATACATCTTCAAACAGGCCCGCTTCTACGTAGGGGCGCATACGGTTGGCAGCATACCAGGTGGCAACATCCGGCGCGTTCGCGGTCAGGAAGTTGCGGATCTGGGTTTTGTAGGCTTCACGATCAATCACGGTGGTTTCGATGTTCAGATCGGGGTGCTTCTCACCGAACCGTGCAATCATCGCTTCCATCGTGGCGCGTGGCGCCGGGTTTGACGTGTCCAAGAAAATAGTCAGGTCGCCAGACAGCTCTGCAGACGCTGGTACGGCAAAAGCCGACGCGAGCGCAGCCGCTGCGGCGGTGGTTTTCATTTTGGAAAGCATTGTGTCCTCCCTGTGCTCCAAAATTATGTAAGTTTTAGTTCCATTATTTGAAACCTCGTTTTACATATTGAAAACTACACACAGTCTCGGCTAGATTGTCAACAGATTCCTGCCCACCAGCAGGAAAGTGGAGGAGAACAACAGTTCATGGCAGGCGACGGAACAGTCGGCAAAGCACTGGACGTGCTGGATCAAGTGGCCGCATTTGAGCGGCCTGTGCGCTTTGGGGAGCTGCAAGAGCAAAGCATCTACCCAAAGGCAACGCTCTATCGCTTCCTACAGACCCTGACCAATCAGGGCATGCTGGCCTATGACAGTGATCGACAGACCTATTCGCTGGGCATCCGCCTTGTGCGCCTCGCCCATGCGGCCTGGACACAAAGCTCTCTCGCGCCGATCGCGCGTCCGCATCTGGACGCGCTGTCACAGGCGTCTGGGGAAACCGTGCATTTGGCGCAACTGGATGCCTCTCAGGTGCTCTATGTCGACAAACGCAACGCACGGGACCCAGTGGCCATGTATTCGCAGGCTGGCAAAGTCGGCCCGGCTTACTGCACCGGCGTCGGTAAGGCGATGATGGCCTTTCTGGATGAAGAGACGCTGACGGCCACGATCGCCCAGCAAAGCTTTCATCGCTTCACCCCAACAACTTTGGTCACAGCCGAAGAGCTGCGCGCAGAGCTCGATAACATCCGCGCGCGAGGCTATGGCTTTGACCGTGAAGAGCATGAACCCGGCATCGTCTGCGTGGCCGTGCCGGTTCTATCCCCCAATGGACGCATGCTGGGGGCGCTCTCCGTCACCGGCCCGACCAGCCGAATCTCTCTTGAGCAACTAGAAACATGGGCGCCCCGCGTGATGGACACTGCCGCCCAAATTGGCCGGGAAGCCCAGGCTTGGCGCTTCCCCGAAACCAGACAGCAAAAGGTAGCGACCACATGACAGGCGTAACTCTGCAAGGAGCCATCAAACGGTATGGCGAAACCCAAGTGATCCACGGCGTGGACCTGCAGATCGAAGATGGCGAATTCTGCGTCTTCGTTGGCCCTTCTGGCTGCGGCAAATCCACCCTGCTGCGCATGATCGCGGGTCTGGAAGAGACCACAGAGGGCACGATCAACATCGGCACCCGTGACGTGACCCATATGGACCCGGCCAAACGCGGCGTCGCCATGGTGTTTCAGACCTACGCGCTTTACCCGCATATGACCGTGGCAGAAAACATGGGCTTTGGCCTGCGCATGAACGGGCATCCAAAGGCCGAAATTGACGAAAAGGTGCAAAAAGCCTCCTCGATTCTCAAACTCGACCAATACCTCAAGCGCAAGCCCAAGGCCCTGTCCGGTGGCCAACGCCAGCGTGTCGCCATTGGCCGGGCCATTGTGCGCGGGCCGGAAGTGTTCCTATTTGACGAACCGCTCTCCAACCTCGATGCAGAGCTCCGCGTCGACATGCGTGTGGAAATTGCCCGCCTGCATCAGGAAATCGGCGCCACCATGATCTATGTGACCCACGATCAGGTCGAAGCCATGACCATGGCCGACAAAATCGTGGTGCTGCGCGATGGCCGTATTGAACAGGTCGGCGCACCGCTGGATCTCTACCGTGATCCCGACAACCGCTTTGTCGCCGGATTTATCGGCTCCCCGTCGATGAACTTCCTTGAGTGTGATGTGGTGGATGGCAAGCTGACCAACCCGGCTTTCTCTGCCCCCATCACCTCCCCCATCGCCCTGCCCGCGAATCAGACCAAAGTGACCCTTGGCATTCGCCCGGAGCATCTGGAACTCGACCCCAATGCAGACCAGCTCACCATCGAGCTGACAGAGGCGCTTGGCGGTGTGTCTTACTGCTACCTCGGCGGCATCGGCGACACCCGCCTGATCGTCGAAGAACGCGGCGACCACCGCAGCTCAGAAGGCGAAAAGGTCGGTCTGACCATCCCGGCGGAGCGGATCTACCTGTTTGATCCAGACACCGGTACCCGCATCCGTTAGGTGGAGAAAAAGCCAAAGACAGTCACGCCCCGTTCCTTGAGCGGGGCGTTTGTCTTTAAAGCGCCGCAAGCGCGCGACACACCGCCTGCACCGATGCGTCAACCGGGCCATTGGAATCAATGCGGCAGGTCGGTTTATTTTGCGAAGCAATCCAGCGCTCATGCATCTCAATATTGCGGCCATGAAACGCAGGATCATCATAGCCCTTGGCCCATTCAATGAAATCGCGATGGATTTGATACATATCTCCACCTTCTTTGATGCGCGCCCCAAACCGGCCAGCTTCCCGAGCGACGAGGCGTTGGATCCGCACCTCTGTTGCGAGCGTTGTGAACACCAGCAGGTCGGCCTGAGCAATCAACGCCTCGCCCCAGCCGTTGCAGGATCCCGACAGAACCCAGCCAGCGCAGCCCATCGCCTCCTTCATCAGGCGCACTCGCTCCTGCGGCGGATTCTTCACGGAAAAAGGCGGATCAACGGGTGCCCAGAAGTGATCATCCGCATCCACATGAACCAATCCTGTGGCTTCCGCAACATGCTGCGCCAGCGTACTGGATCCACTGCCGGAGGCCCCGAAAATGTATACTTTAAGGTGTTTGTAAGATGTATTGATATCTGAGTGACCCCGAAAAAGCTGACAGGTGCAACCAATTGGCACGAAAGACAGGCGCGCTCTTTACGGGAAAGCGCTCGGCATAATACATCAAATCGTCTGTTGATCCGTAGAATAAATCTCGGGCTCAAGAGGTCTCTAAACCCGCCCAACTCACCCCGAAATCACCCAGTCATCCGCATAGGCCAGCTCACCGATCGCCATCCAGGACATGCGCACGCGGGCAATACGGCTGTCGCCCCAGGTGCGGAACACAAGCTGAAACCCAAGATTGGTGATCTCTTCGGCCACCACCTCAGAGCGGATGTTTGGCCCGCTGTCCATGTCCCAAAGCGACAGCGACACATGCACGGCAGGCGGCACGCGGTATTTGGAGCGAAATTTGATCAGCTTGCGGCGCTCACGTGCGCCATCGCCGGTCCACATCTGGCCGTTGTCTTCAAACTCGGAAAAGAGGACCTCGTCCCCCTGATCCACACCGACATAGCTGTTGCGTATTTTCTTCATCGTGTTCTGTGTGCAGTTCAATCAAGGCATCATCAAGCCAAAATATGGTTACAAAAACGCAAAAGGCCCCGCCGTGATGGCGAGGCCTCAAACCAGTCTATCCGCTTGGGATCAGACCATATCTTCCAGAAGATGCTCCAGATCGGAGAGGAACTTCTCCGCGCCGTCCTTGTGCTCTTCGCCCGCTTCCGCAGCCGCCTTGCGAGCGTCAGCGATGACGTCCTCAAGATCCGCTTTGGTCACGGTTTCGCCGCTATGTGCGTGCTCCGCGATCACCGAGATAGACTCTGCAGAGATTTCCGCGAAACCGCGGGTCACCACAAAATCCTTCTCGCCATCCGCCGTCTGAACCCGCACCACGCCAGGGCGCAGTGAAGTCAGCAGAGGCGCATGGCCTGGCATTGCGGTGAGGTCACCATCAGCGCCAGGGATCTGCACGGCGGTCGCCTGAAGCGAAGCAAGGCTCCGCTCAGGGCTGACCAGGTCAAATTGCATCTCGTTTGCCATGTCGGGCCTCCTTAGGCCGCTTCAGCAGCCATCTTCTCGGCTTTAGCAATCACTTCGTCGATGCCGCCAACCATGTAGAAGGCGCCCTCTGGGAGGTGATCGTATTCGCCAGCCACAACGGCTTTGAACGACGCGATAGTGTCTTCCAGCTGAACCTGAACACCGTCAGAGCCGGTGAAGACCTTCGCCACGTCGAACGGCTGAGAGAGGAAACGCTGGATCTTACGCGCACGCGCAACAGTCAGCTTATCTTCTTCGCTCAGTTCGTCCATGCCAAGGATGGCGATGATGTCTTGCAGAGACTTATAGCGCTGCAGGATCTGCTGAACGTCGGAAGCAACCGCATAGTGCTCTTCACCCACAACGGACGGATCCATCAGACGGGAAGAGGAGTCCAGCGGGTCCACAGCTGGGTAGATACCCAGTTCGGAAATCGCACGGGACAGAACGGTGGTTGCGTCCAAGTGGGCAAAGGTGGTTGCCGGTGCAGGGTCGGTAAGGTCGTCCGCTGGAACGTAAACCGCCTGGATCGAGGTGATCGAACCGGATTTGGTAGAGGTGATGCGTTCCTGCATCGCGCCCATGTCGGTTGCCAGAGTTGGCTGGTAACCCACAGCAGACGGGATACGGCCGAGAAGCGCGGACACCTCAGAACCTGCCTGTGTAAAGCGGAAGATGTTGTCCACGAAGAACAGAACGTCGGTACCGGATTGGTCACGGAACTGTTCCGCCAGGGTCAGACCGGTCAGAGCAACACGGGCACGCGCACCGGGAGGCTCGTTCATCTGGCCGTAAACCAGAGCCACTTGGGACTCTTCGAGGTTGTCTGGCTTAATAACGTTGGATTCGATCATCTCGTGGTACAGGTCGTTCCCTTCACGGGTCCGCTCACCAACACCCGCGAACACCGAGTAACCGGAGTGCACTTTTGCGATGTTATTGATCAGTTCCATGATCAGAACGGTTTTGCCCACGCCGGCGCCGCCGAACAGACCAATCTTACCACCTTTGGAGTAAGGCGCGAGAAGGTCGATCACTTTGATGCCGGTCACGAGGATTTCAGACTCGGTTGCCTGCTCAGCGAACTCAGGTGCTGGCTGGTGGATCGCGCGAGTTTCTTTCGCTTCCACAGGGCCGCCTTCGTCAACCGGCTCACCGATCACGTTCAGAATACGACCGAGGGTCGCGTTGCCAACCGGGATAGAGATCGGAGCGCCAGTGTCTTCTACGACTGCGCCGCGAACCAAACCTTCGGTTGCGTCCATTGCGATGGTACGAACGGTGTTTTCACCAAGGTGCTGGGCAACTTCCAGAACCAGTTTCTTACCATTGTTTTCGGTGTTCAGTGCGTTCAGGATCTCCGGCAGAGAGTCGTCGAACTGCACGTCGACAACAGCGCCGATGACCTGGGTCACCTTACCTTTTGCGTTTGCCATGTTTCGTCTCCGGTTCTTAGAGCGCTTCCGCGCCCGAGATGATTTCAATAAGCTCGTTGGTGATCACAGCCTGACGTGAGCGGTTAAACTCGATGGTCAGCTTGTCGATCATGTCGCCTGCGTTGCGGGTTGCGTTGTCCATTGCGGACATCCGCGCACCCTGCTCAGAGGCACCGTTTTCCAGCAGTGCAGCGAAAATCTGTGTGGCCACGCCGCGCGGCAGCAGGTCAGCCAGAATGGCTTCTTCGCTGGGCTCGTAGTCATACAGGGTTGCTGCGCCACCTTCCTCAGCCTCAAAAGCGGCCGGGATGATCTGCTGTTCGGTCGGGATCTGGCTCACGACGTTCACAAACTTCGCATAGAAGATCGTTGCGACATCAAATTCGCCCGCGTCAAAGCGCACGAGAATGTCACGGGCAATGCCCTGAGCGTCGTCGTAACCCACGCGCTTCACCTCGGTGAGGTCCACGTGGCCTACAAAGTCATCACCCAGCTCGCGTTTGATCGCGTCACGGCCCTTCTTGCCAACAGTCAGAACCTTGACGGTTTTGCCTGCAGCTTTCAGTTCCTCAGCTTTCGCACGCGCCAACTTAGCAATGTTTGCGTTGAAGCCACCGCAGAGGCCGCGTTCAGCGGTCATCACCACCAGAAGGTGGGTCTGATCGCTGCCGGTCCCTGCAAGCAACTTAGGTGCAGAGTCAGAGCCGCCAACCGAGGCCGCGAGCCCACCCAGAACGGCATTGAACCGTTCTGTGTAAGGACGCGACTGCTCAGCAGCTTCCTGCGCGCGGCGAAGTTTCGCCGCGGCAACCATCTGCATGGCTTTTGTGATCTTGCGAGTGTTTTTCACACTCTCGATCCGGTTTTTTAGGTCCTTCAGACTAGGCATTGTCCGAACCCCTTATGAAAAGTCAGCGGCGAACGCGTCCAGAACGGCTTTCACTTTGTCAGCGGCCTCGCCTTTGATCTTCGGATCTTCGTCGGTGATCCACTGAAGCAGGTCGGCGTGCTTGCTGCGCAGGAAGGTCAGCATCGCTTCTTCAAAGCGGCCCACGTCAGACACAGCCACTTTGTCGAGGTAGCCGTTCACACCCGCGAAGATCACACAGACGATTTCTGCGTTGGTCAGCGGAGAGTACTGAGGCTGCTTCATCAGCTCGGTCAGACGGGCACCACGGTTCAGCAGCTGCTGAGTTGCGGCGTCAAGGTCAGAACCAAACTGAGCAAAGGCTGCCATCTCACGATACTGCGCAAGGGACAGTTTCACCGGACCAGCAACCGAGGACATCGCGGATGTCTGCGCGGAGGAGCCCACACGAGAAACCGACAGACCGGTGTTCACAGCTGGACGGATACCTTGGTAGAACAGTTCTGTTTCCAAGAAGATCTGACCGTCGGTGATGGAGATCACGTTGGTTGGAATAAACGCAGAAACGTCGCCACCTTGGGTTTCGATGATCGGCAGCGCGGTCAGCGAGCCTGCACCGAAGTCTTCGTTCAGCTTCGCGGAACGCTCAAGCAGACGGGAGTGGAGGTAGAAAACGTCACCAGGATACGCTTCACGTCCGGGTGGACGACGCAGCAGCAGGGACATCTGACGATAGGCCACAGCCTGTTTGGACAGGTCATCATAGATGATCAGCGCGTGCTTGCCGTTGTCACGGAAGTACTCGGCCATCGCGGTCGCGGCGTAAGGTGCCAGGAACTGCATTGGTGCCGGGTCAGACGCGGTTGCGGCCACAACGATGGAATATTCAATCGCGCCGGTTTCTTCCAGCTTCTTCACCAGCTGCGCAACGGTGGAGCGCTTCTGGCCAACCGCGACGTATACGCAGTACAGCTTCTTGCTCTCATCGTCGCCTGCGGCGTCGTTGTAGGATTTCTGGTTCAGGATCGCGTCCAGAGCAACGGCAGTTTTACCTGTCTGACGGTCACCAATGATCAGCTCACGCTGGCCACGGCCGATTGGGATCATCGCGTCAACGGACTTCAGGCCAGTCGCCATTGGTTCGTGAACAGATTTACGCGGGATGATGCCCGGCGCTTTCACGTCTGCCACACCACGGGTGGAGGACTCGATTGGGCCCTTGCCGTCCAGCGGGTTGCCCAGACCGTCTACAACGCGGCCCAGCAGGCCTTCACCGGTTGGCACGTCCACGATGGAGTTGGTGCGCTTAACAGTGTCGCCTTCTTTGATGTCACGGTCAGAACCGAAGATAACGACACCCACGTTGTCGTTTTCCAGGTTCAGCGCCATGCCCTGAATACCACCTGGGAATTCAACCATCTCACCGGCTTGAACGTTGTCCAGGCCGTAGACGCGCGCAATACCGTCGCCGACGGAAAGCACACGGCCGACTTCGGCCACTTCGGCCTCTTGGCCAAAGTTTTTGATCTGCTCCTTAAGGATCGCAGAGATTTCGGCTGCTTGGATACCCATTATCCGACCTCTTTCATTGCATTCTGTAGGGATGCGAGCTTGGAGCGGATCGAGGTATCGATCATCTTCGAGCCCACTTTAACAACAAGACCGCCAACGAGGCTTTCGTCGACAGTCGCATCAATCTTGACATCTTTACCAACGCGCGCGGCCAGGGTCTTGGCCAGCTTTTCGCTTTGGGTTTTGGTCAGTGCTTTGGCCGTGGTCACCTCTGCGGTCACCTCGCCTTTGTGATCCGCAAGCATCGCTTGCAGATGCGCAATCAGTTGCGGCAGCACGAACAGACGGCGTTTCTGCGCCATCAGGCCCAGCACATTTACCAGAACTTCCTGAACACCGATTTTCTGGGCGACTGCTGTGATTGCTGCGCCTTGGTCTTCGCGGCTGACCAAAGGGGAATTGATCAGATCGCGCAGGTCTGCGCTGTCGGCAACTGCCGCACCCAGGCCTTCGAGGCTGCTTTCCAATTCGCTCAACGCATTGTTCTCTTGTGCGATCTCAAAGACCGCGGCGGCATAGCGCTCGGCGATGCCGGAGGAGATCGAAGCTGGTTCGGACACGTCCACCCTTCCGCTTGCTGGCCTCCCTTCCAGCATACAAATGTATGCAAGAAGCGAGGGCGTTACTTAACCCCGAAACTAACGGGGCGTTAAAATCCGTCGAGGGTGTAGCAGAGGTGCGGCGACCTAGCAACATTTTTGCTAGGTATTTCCGAGCGATCAGAAAAGCAGGAAAAGCTGCGTTTTCACCCCGATGTTATACACAGGCAAAGGTGCATCACGCAGCGGCAGCCAAACATGTCTCACAGAGTTGTTTTTTTGTGAAAATTGCAGTGCTGACGCTGCTTTTTCCCGTATCTTAATGCGCCATTTACGACATATGCGACAATTCATCACGCCCATCCACTTAGGATCGCTCGACCAGCGCATGTATCAACGAAATTTCAATCTACTCCGCGCTCAATGGATCACTGGGGGACTGAGTCCGATTCTAAAATACTGAGGTGGTTATGGGACCGTTAGTACTATTGTCGCTTTTGGGCATTGGCGCAGCCACGGCTGTTGTCGATGTGATGGGATCCAAAAACGATTCAGAAACGGACGAGGCAACAGAGTCAGAAACGGACGAGTCTTCGGACACAGATCAAGACACGGACACCGACCTGATTGAGCAGATCACCCCACCCTCCGAAAGCGTGACCCCCAGCTCTGAATCTTCAGACGCTGCAGAAGACGACAACAAAGATGGCATCACCGGCTCCGACGACGGCGAAGCCCTCACCGCGCGCGGCACAGAAAATATATTCGCCGGAGATGGCGCCGATACTTTGATCGGGTCTGGTTCTGGCGATCTGCACGGCGAGGACGGCAACGATGCGCTCAAAATCGGCGGAACCGTCGATGGATTCGGCGGAGATGGCGACGACTATATGCACATCTCACAGGCCGCCCGCGGCTTTGGTGGCGACGGCGATGACACGTTCTTTTTAAAGGCTTCTCAATCCGCAGATGGTGCAGCGGCACAGGCCGATGGTGGCGATGGCGACGACACCTTTCTGATGCGCCCCTTGTCCGGGCTGCCAGAAGACACGCTGCCCCATGTCCTCACGGGCGGCGCCGGTGCGGACATTTATGCCCTTGATATTGATGACGCGACGGGGATCCGCGACGGAGAGGAAAGCGACAATCCCGTTGTGGCGCGGATCACCGATTTCAACACCGAAGAAGACATGCTGCTGGTGGATATCGGCGTCAGCGCCAAGATGTCTGATTTGAACAGCATTCCAACGCCCTCCATCACGACCACCACAGACCCGGACGGCGCCTTTACGGACGTGCATATCAGCTGGGAAAACCCGCTGAACCCAGACAATGTCGAAACCCGTACCTTGCGGCTGGAAGGGGTCACCGACTTCTCTGCTGAGGATGTCGAGCTCACAAGCATCGTCGATCCAAACGGCGACAGCTTTGAACAGCAGGCAGAGAACGCACAAGCCCACAAACTTTTTGCGCTGAAACCCGTCGAAGGCTCCGCTGCTGACGATACGATAGCCACCTCAGAAAACGCGCTCGTTGATCTTCAAGACGGCAATGACACACTGAGCCTTGGCAGCGGCACGCATGTCGCCCATGGCGGCGACGGGAATGACACCATAACCGTGTCAGAAGACAGCGATGGCGCCGCACATCTTATTGGCGGAGATGGCGATGATGTGATCACCGCAGATCTGGTAAAGAACAGCGATACTGTGCTGCTGGGCGGTGAGGGCGATGACACCATCACATTTGGTATGGGCCATTATGTAGATGGCAACGCAGGCGAAGACACGCTGGTGCTCAATGTGCATGCAGACGCGGTCGATCAAGGGCCCGCCGTGCTGCGCACCCTCACGGGCAACCATCTGACCATCAACATTCCTGCCGACCTCGAAGGGGAGGTGGATATCGTCAACCACACCTATGGCAACGGGTTCGAAGTGTCCTACTCAGAGATCTTCGTAGGGGATGTTCCCGTGCTCAAACTTCTGGAAGAGGATTTCCAGAATGGTGTCGGCATTGCGGAAAATGATTCACGCCTGACAATTCTGCGCCAAGACGCCTGAACCCAAAGCGCATCGGCCGTCTTGTGGTGCCTGATTTAGGCGGGCACGGCTTCGGGGCTGGGTGCCAAAACGCCAAGTGGCCGCTTAACGCGCGTCCCCACACCCGGCCCATTGGGCGCCTGGACTCGTTTGCTGGCTTCCACAATCAAAACACCGCCCGCCATCACCGGCGAAACGGTCTTGCCAAAACTTTCAAGCAACGCCCCGGTCTTGCGCCAGAACCGTTTATGACTGGGGGGTTGATACAGAGTGGCCCGATGCCGCTCAGGCATGAACCCATGCTGCTTTAGCAATCCCTCCAGCTGCCCCGTGGAATAGGGGCGGCCAAATCCGAAAGGCGTCTTATCGCTGCGCGACCACATGCCAGAGCGGTGCGGCACGATAAAAACAGCGCGCCCCCCAGGCCCCAACACACGGCTGGCTTCCTCAAGCACATCACTCGGCCGCTCACTGGTCTCAAGCCCATGCATGATCACCAAACGATCCGCATGCCCTGTGGCAATCGGCCAAAGCGTTTCCTCACACAAAACAGACACATTCGCCATGCCAGCGGGCCACGGCATCACGCCCTGCGGTCCCGGCATCAAGGCCACGACCCGACGCGCCTCTGCCAGATAGGGCCGCAACAAAGGCGCCGCAAAACCAAAACCGACAACCGTCTGCCCCGTCGCCTCGGGCCACAACTCCAGCAGTTCATCGCGCACAGCCTTCTGCGCCGCGCGCCCCAAAGTGCTGCGGTAGTAGAAATTGCGAAGGTCTTGCACATCAAGATGCATTGCGCCCGGCTCTCTGATCGGCAAATCTACTGCTAACATAACCATGCAGAGGCGAATTTCCATGCCCCATCAGATCGTCACCATTCCTTGCCTGTCAGACAACTATGCCTTTTTGGTGCATGATGCGTCCACAGGCGCCACTGCTTTGGTTGACGCGCCAGAACCCGGTCCGATTCTGGCAGAGCTGTCGGCGCGCAATTGGCAGCTGACCCACGTGCTTCTGACCCACCATCACTGGGATCACGTAGACGGTCTGGCCGACATTCTCGCCGCCCATCCTGCGCAAGTCATCGGCGCCAGCGCAGACGCGCACCGCCTCCCTCATCTGGATCTCGCACTGGCAGAGGGCGACAGCTTTGAGTTTGCGGGTGAAACCGTTTCAATCATTGATGTGTCGGGGCACACAGTCGGCCACATCGCCTTCCACTTTCCCGATACACAGGCCGTGTTCACCGGCGACAGTCTGATGGCAATGGGCTGCGGTCGTCTGTTTGAAGGCACCCCCGCACAGATGTTTGCCAGCCTCAGCAAGCTTGCGGCCTTGCCAGACACCACAACCGTCTGCTCCGGTCATGAATATACCGCATCAAACTGCGCCTTCGCGGCCTCATTGGCAGAAGACAACCCGGCGCTGGCCAGCCGAATCTTGGAAGTCGACGCTCTGCGCGCGGAGGGCAAGTTCACAGTTCCGTCCAATCTGGGCATCGAAAAGGCAACGAATCCTTTTCTGCGCAGCCATGAGCCCGCCCTGAAGGCCGCGATTGGCATGGCTGATGCGCCAGCCGAGTTGGTTTTCACCGAAATTCGCAAACGCAAAGACAATTTTTGATCCCGCAAGGGCCAAGAGAGCGGGCCGCCTTGAATTTGCAAGCGGCCCCACCAAATACCTTGTCTAACAAGCCAATCCGCAGCCCAATCCTTCAGCAATTCACGACAGAGTGACCCAACCTGAGGCTGCATCATGCGACAATCTGTGCCAAAATTTACAGAAAGTCCTTGAAGACCGCCGTCAATCGACCAAACTTTAACTGTACAGACCCTATGATGAGGCGCGGGCGTTCCGCCCTCATCTAAACCCGGAGGGAGCAGTCACACCGTGCCGTCATTTTCTAACACGCTCGAACACGCCATTCACGCCGCCCTTGCACAGGCCAACCAGCGCAAACATGAGTTTGCCACGCTGGAGCATCTGCTCCTGTCGTTGCTGGATGAACCTGATGCCCTGCGCGTGATGCAGGCATGCGGCGTGAACATCGACGAATTGCGCAGCGACCTGATCGAATTCATTGACGATGACCTGTCCAATCTGGTCACCGACATCGAAGGCAGCGAGGCGGTGCCCACCGCCGCATTCCAACGCGTCATCCAACGCGCAGCGATTCACGTCCAAAGCTCAGGGCGCACCGAAGTCACCGGTGCCAATGTGCTGGTCGCGATCTTTGCAGAGCGTGAATCCAACGCCGCCTACTTCCTGCAGGAGCAGGACATGACCCGCTATGATGCGGTCAACTTCATTGCCCATGGCGTGGCCAAAGATCCCGCCTTTGGCGAGGCCCGTCCCGTGACAGGATCCGACGATGAAGGCGAACAGCGCATCGAAGGCACCGCCGAAGGCGGCGAAGGCAAAGAAAGCGCGCTTGCGAAATACTGTGTCGATCTGAATGCCAAAGCCACCAAAGGCGACGTTGATCCGCTGATTGGCCGCGACCATGAGGTCGAACGCTGCATTCAGGTGCTCTGCCGCCGTCGCAAAAACAACCCGCTTCTGGTGGGCGATCCCGGCGTGGGCAAAACCGCCATCGCCGAAGGGCTTGCGCGCAAAATTGTGCAGGGTGAAATCCCTGAGGTGCTGAGCGAAACCACCATCTACTCGCTCGACATGGGCGCACTCCTCGCAGGCACCCGCTATCGCGGCGACTTTGAGGAGCGTCTGAAGGCCGTTGTGACCGAGCTTGAAGATCACCCAGACGCGGTGCTCTTCATTGATGAAATCCACACCGTGATCGGCGCGGGGGCCACCTCTGGCGGCGCGATGGATGCCTCCAACCTGCTGAAGCCCGCGCTTCAGGGCGGCAAGCTGCGCACCATGGGTTCCACCACCTACAAAGAGTTCCGCCAGCACTTCGAGAAAGACCGCGCCCTGTCCCGTCGTTTCCAGAAAATCGACGTGAACGAGCCAACGGTGCCCGACAGCATCAAGATCCTCAAAGGGCTGAAAGAGTACTTTGAAGAGCATCACAGCGTGAAATACACCGCCGATGCGATCAAAACCGCTGTGGAGCTGTCTGCGCGCTACATCAATGACCGCAAGCTGCCCGACAAAGCCATCGACGTGATCGACGAGGCTGGCGCCGCGCAGCATCTGCTGGCCGCCTCCAAGCGTCGCAAGACCATTGGCGTGAAAGAGATTGAGGCCGTGGTTGCCAAAATCGCGCGCATCCCGCCCAAAAACGTCTCCAAAGACGATGCCGAGGTGCTCAAGGATCTGGAAAAATCCCTCAAGCGCGTGGTGTTTGGTCAAGACAAAGCCATCGAGGCGCTCAGCTCCGCCATCAAACTGGCCCGCGCCGGTCTGCGCGAGCCTGAAAAGCCCATCGGCAACTACCTCTTCGCCGGTCCAACCGGTGTCGGTAAAACCGAGGTCGCCAAACAGCTGGCCGATACGCTGGGGGTGGAACTGCTGCGCTTTGACATGTCGGAATACATGGAGAAACACGCAGTCTCCCGCCTGATCGGCGCACCTCCCGGCTATGTCGGCTTTGACCAGGGTGGCCTGCTCACCGATGGTGTGGATCAGCACCCTCATTGTGTGCTGCTGCTTGACGAGATCGAAAAAGCCCACCCCGATGTCTACAACATCCTCTTGCAGGTGATGGACAACGGCGAGCTGACCGATCACAACGGCCGCACCGTGAGCTTCCGCAACGTGGTTCTGATCATGACCTCCAACGCGGGTGCGTCCGAGCAGGCGAAAGCCGCCATCGGCTTTGGCCGTGACCGTCGCGAAGGTGAAGACACCGCCGCGATCGAGCGCACCTTTACGCCGGAATTCCGCAACCGTCTGGACGCAGTGATCTCCTTCCAGCCGCTTCCGAAAGAGACCATCCTGCAGGTTGTCGAGAAATTCGTGCTGCAGCTTGAGGCCCAGCTGATGGACCGCAACGTCACCATCGAGCTGACACCAAAAGCCGCCCAATGGCTGGCGGACAAAGGCTATGATGACAAAATGGGCGCGCGTCCGCTTGGCCGCGTGATCCAGGAATACATCAAAAAACCGCTCGCCGAAGAGCTGCTCTTTGGCAAACTCGCCAAAGGTGGCGTGGTCAAGGTGAAGGTCAAAGCAGGCGAGCTGGAGCTGGAACTGTCCGGCCCCGACAACCCACGCATCACCGGCGACAAGCCACCGCTGCTGACCGCAGACTGATGCGCCTCACAGGGCTTACACTTCTCAGCGCGCTCGCAGCTTTTCCCGCTGCGGGCGCGCCATCGTTTTCACTCCCTGTCGACTGTGAACTCGGCACCACCTGCTTCATTCAGAACTACGTCGATCAGGATCCGTCAGAGGGATACCAAGATCACGCCTGCGGCGCGCTGTCTTATGACGGGCACAAAGGCACAGATTTTGCCCTCCCCACCCTGAAAGCCATGTCAAAAGGCGTCGATATTCTGGCCGCGGCTGAAGGCGTGGTCACCGGCACACGTGACGGAATGGAAGACCGCATCATCACGCCCGAAGGCATCGCCGCACTCAATGGGCGCGACTGTGGCAATGGCGTCGCCATTGACCATGGGGATGGCTGGGTCACGCAATACTGCCATATGAAACGCGGCTCCGTCAGCGTTGCCACAGGTGACAAAGTCACACGCGGGCAGCCCTTGGGCGAAATCGGTCTGTCTGGCCGCACTCAGTTTCCCCATTTGCACATCTCTATCCGCCACAACGACGCGGTGGTTGATCCCTTCTCCTCTGAAACCCTCGGCACCTGCGGCGGCGCGCATACATCACTCTGGGCCGACCCACTCCCCTATGTGCCCGGCGGGTTGATCCGCATTGGCTTTGAGGTCGACATCCCCGCCTACGACATGATCAAGGATGGCATGGCCGGACGCGACAGAATGCCGGCACAAGCCAAGGCGCTTGTGCTGTTTGCCCATGCTTTCGGCAGCCGTCCGGGCGACACGATGGTGTTCAAAATCACCGGACCACAGGGCGAAGTCTTCAACGACACAGTGATTTTGGAGCGCACACAGGCACAGTATTTCCGCGCAGGTGGGCGGCGCACGCCCCAAGGAGGCTGGCTCAAAGGCACCTATCAGGGTGAAATCCAACTCAAACGCGACGGCGCAGTGCTTGGTCAGTCCGCAACAACACTGCTGATCGAGTAACCGCCTGACAGCGGCCACCCCTATTTCTCTGTAAACTTCAGCTCAATCCGCCGGTTGCGCGCCCGCGCCTCCTCAGAGTTCGCAGGGTCAACAGGCTGATACTGACCAAAGCCATTGGCCGACAAGCGCGTGGGCGGCAGACCAAGCACCTCAATCAGATAGCGCACCACAGACAGCGCCCGCGCTTGGCTCAGCTCCCAGTTATCAGCAAAGACGCCGCCTGAAATCGGCACATCATCGGTATGGCCATCAACCCGCAGGATCCAGTTGATCTCTGCCGGAATGTCATCCACCACGCCCTGCAGAATGCCCGCCACCTTGGCAACCTCGCGCTGACCTTCCGGTGACAGCTGCGCACCACCCGGCGGGAACAGCACTTCCGAGGAAAACACAAAGCGGTCGCCCACAATCTGCACCCCTTCCTGCGCGCCAAGCACATTGCGCAGACGTCCAAAGAACTCGGAGCGGTACTGCGCCAGATCCTGCGTCTCCGCCGCCAGCGCCGCGGCCTCCGCTTCCAGTGCGATCTTCTCTTCTTCCAGCCGCTTGCGCTCAGCCTCTTCCAGCTGCCGCCGCCGCCGCTCTTCGGCAGCCGCCCGTGCCAGCGCCGCGTTCAAATCAGATCCCAGCGCCTCAAGCTGCACCTGCGCAGCCGCATCCCGATCCGCATATTCATCCAGAATGCCCTGCAACTGCCCAAGTTGCGTGCGCAGCGCCGCGATCTGCTGGTTCAGCGCCACAATCTGGCGCGCGCTTTCTGCGGATCGCGCCTCTTCCTCAGACAGCGCCTTATTGGCTTCTGACAGCAGTAAATCACGCCGGTCCGCCTCGCTCAAAGCTTCCGCCTGTGCGGCCTCTGCCGCCCGCTGTGCAGCAAGTGCCGCCGCCAGCGCCTCCTGAACGTCGCCACGATCCCGCAACTGCTGCTCTGCCGCCACTTTCGCTGCCAGAGCCGCCGCCAGACGCGCGCGCAGATCCGTGCCGCCATCCTGTGCCCGCACCTGTGCCGCAACCGCCGCGGCCAGCTGATCCTCCAGCTCCGCCACGCGTGTGGTCAGCCCATCAACCTGCGCTGCGCGTTCTGAACCATCGGTTTCCGCCGCCAGTTTCGCGGCCAGCGCTTCCGCCAGCTGCGCTTCAAGCGCCGCCAGATCGCCAGAGCGCTGCGACACCTGCGCCTCTGCCGTCGCCCGCGCAGCCACCTCCGCCACCAGACGCGCCTGCAAATCGCTCACGGTGCGGCGGTTCTCCTCAAGCCCCAGCAGCACCGCCGCCAGTTCCGCCTTCAGCGAGGCCGCAGCATCGTCACTATTCTCTAGCTCTGCCTCAAGCGTTGCAATTTTCAGCACCGCCTCCGCCAGATCCGCGCCCACGTCCTGCCCGTCCACAAGCGCCGCGGCCAGTTTCAGGTCCAGATCTTCACGCGCCGCCTCTGCCGCCGCCAATAGCGTGAGCGTGTCCTCGGCTTCTTGGCGCTGCGCCTCAAGCGCCAGCGTCATCGCGGTCAGTTCCGCATCCGCGTTTTCCAGCCGATTACGCAATTCTTCCGCCGCGGCAGCCTCCAGCAGGCGCTGTTGCTCTTCTGCGGTCAACGCCTGATCCAGCCGATCCGCTTCCGCACCCAGCTCATCAATCTGCAACTGCCCCTCAGCCACCTCAGTGCGCAGGCTGTCAATCAACGCCTCCATGGCATCAGCTTCCGCAGCCGCCAGCCGCGCCGCCTCAACGCCCGCGTCAATCTCATCACGCGCTGCCGCGAGCGCGAGGTTCAGCGCCGCCCGCTCATCCTCAAGCGCGTCGCGTACATCTTCCAGCGCTGCGACCGCGGCCTGCGCATCATTGCGCTGTGCCAGCAAGGTCGCCACCTGCGCCTCAAAGCTCGTGATCTGCGCCCGCGCCCGCTCAAGTGCGGCGCCTTGCGCATCTCGCGTGGCCGTCAGCGCCGCAATCAGCGCCTCCTGCTCTCGCACCTGACTGTCACGATCGGTCAGCGTCGCAGTCAACCCGCCAAGCTCGGCCTCCAGATCCCGCGTGCGCGTGCGCTCCAGCCCCAGCGCATCCGCCAGCGCCGCCACTTCGCCCTGAAGCGCGTCCAACTCGTTTTCCTGCCCGGTGATGGTTTCTGTCAGCACAAACTGCACGATCATGAAAATCGTCAGCACAAACATCAAGACCAGCAAAAGACCGGTCATCGCATCCACGAATCCCGGCCAAATGGAGGCTTGAAACCGCTGTCCTGTACGCCGCGAGAGGGCCATGCCTTAGCCCTCCTGCCCACCTTTTGAAATCGGTGGCCGCTTCAATTGCACCTTGTGGCTCTGCGTCGCAGGCTCTGCCTCCTGCGCTTTGGCCACCCGCCGCAGCACGCGGGAAATACCGCTCAGCTCCGTGCGCAGCTCCGCCATGCTTTCCTGACGCCCGGCAGAAATCTCTTCCAGAATGCGCAGCATCTGCACATCCATCGAGCGCAGCCGCATCCGGCTTTCCGCATCTATGCCACCTTCGCCCAAGCCACCGCCTTCGCTGAGCTTCGCAAGGAGCGCCTCCTGCCCCTCTGCCAACCGCAGCAACACGTCGTTGGCAGGGGTCTGTGCCTCAACCCGATCGGCCATGCGCTCCACCGCCGCAATCAAGGCGCCCATTTCGCCACCGCTCATGGCGCCCTCTTCACCGCGCAGCTGAGCCGTGGCCATCATGGTTTCGCGCAATTGATCGAGCTGCCCCGACATATGCTCAAACGCCGCGCCCAGCACCTGAATGTCACCGCCGTCACCCTCTCCGGATGAGAAACCAACCCGCGTGATCGAACTCAGCCACTCTTCAAGCTGGCCATAAAACCGGTTCTGCCCGTGACTCGCCAGCAGCTCCAACAAGCCAACCACCAAAGACCCCGCCAACCCAAGCAGAGAGGAGGCAAAAGCAACGCCCATGCCGCCAAGCTGGCTCTTCAGGCCTTCCATCATCTTGCCCACGGCATCCAGTGGCGCGGTGCCATCGGTCAGATTGAGGCTCTGAATGGTGTCCACAACCGCCGGAACGGTGGTCGCCAGCCCGTAAAACGTGCCCAGCAGGCCAAGGAAAATCAGCAGGTTCACAACATAGCGCGTGATTTCGCGCGCTTCGTCCACGCGGGTCGCAACCGAATCCAGGATAGAGCGCGATGACGAGGAGGAAATCTGCCCATGCGCGCCCCGCTCCCGCAGCAGGCTCGCAAGCGATACCAACAATGTGGGCGGGCTATTGGGATCATAGCCATCGCGCAGCCCGGCAAAGCCTTCGATCCAACGCACCGAGCGAAACAGGGAAAGCACCTGCGCAAATGTGGCGGCCACACCAAACAGGAACACCAGAATGATAAATCCGTTCAGCTCTGGATTGGCCTGAAACACAGGCAACACACTTGGCAACGCCAAGTATCCAACGCCCGCCACACAGACCAAGACCACCAGCATCTGGAGGATCTGGAGGGTGGGTTTAGAGAAATGCGGCTCGACTTTGCGGTCCGGCTGATCCATGAGGACGGATCCTGACACTTGTTTTTTCTGCGCTCACCCTACTGAGTGTTCCTGCAAGTGCCAAGGCATTTCCCGCCCTCAGATCACGCAGGTCTTAGGCTGTGGTCATTCTGCTGACTTCGCGGGACAACCAGGCCAGATCTGCATCTTCAATACCCAGTTCAAACAGATGGCTGGCGGTATTGTGCAAATAATCGGTGTTTGGCCCGCGCCCGCCCACGGCGGTGGAAATAATCTGTGCCTGCTCCGCCAGCGAAAGGTGACAATACTGCACGTGATCCGGGTCGATCACATAGGTCACAGCCTCCACCTTTCGCCCATCAGTCAGGGTCAGCGGCAGGGTCTTTTCCAAATAAGCAGAGCTCACCAGCTCCCGCTCACGCAGATAGTCCAACGTGCGCGCCTCATGCCCGTCAGCCACCTTCAGCGCCAGCCCCTGACAATGCGCGCCCACCTCTGCATCCAGCGCCAGCACAAGGCCGGGGTGGTCTACCGTGCCGCGATGATGGATTGAGCGCATGCAAAAACTGCGATGCCAGCCATCAAGCCGCGCCACCGCCTGCTCGGCGACCTCAAAACCGGGGTTCCACAAAAGCGACCCGTATCCAAATACCCACATATGCTGCCTCTGGTCCTACTGGCTTTGCGCCTATAAACACGAAACTGCATCAAGGAGAAAGGGCCAGCCATGATGAAACGTCTGATAGGTTTGATCGCACTGGCCGCAATGGCCTGGTCTGGCTTCTGGCTTGCCGGATATTGGGGCGTTTCCAAGGGTGTCCCTGCATGGTTTGAGGCGCGCCAGTCCGATGGCTGGGTCGCAGAATATGAAAATCTTTCTGTGCGCGGCTTCCCCAGCCGGTTGGACAGCACGCTCACCAATCTCAGCCTGGCAGATCCAGACACCAGCATCGCCTGGGATGCACCGTTTTTTCAGTTCTTCGCGCTTACCTATCGCCCACACCATGTGATCGCCGTCTGGCCCAACACGCAAACTGTGTCCACGCCCGAGGAAAAGCTTACGGTGAGCACCGCCGACATGCGCGCCTCTCTGGTTCTCACGCCGGGGACCGATCTGACGCTAGAGCGCAGCAATCTGGCCATTGAAGGTCTCGCAATACAATCCTCAACGGATTGGGAACTGCGCGCCAGCGCCGTCAAACTTGCCATGCATCGGCAAGAGGACAGCCCCGCGCGCTATCGCCTTGCGTTTCAAGCCGACGACCTTGCTCCCACATCCCTGCTCAACCTGCCGGACGAGATTGACCTGCCACGCAGTTTTTCCAGCTTTCAGGCAGACCTGACCGCAGAGTTCACCCGCCCATGGGATCGCACCGCCATCGAACAAGATCGGCCACAGCCCATCGCACTCGATCTCACTCTGGCCGAAATCATCTGGGGCGATCTGGAGCTTAACGCCGCCGGTTCCGTGACCATAGATGACATTGGCATTCCAACCGGAGAGGTGACCATCCGCGCAGTCAACTGGCGCGACATGCTCGCCGTGGCCCGCCAGTCCGAACATGTGCCAACCTCCATTGTGGATACACTGGAACAGGCGCTTGGCTTTGTTGCAGGGCTTTCCGGCAATGCCAACACACTCGACATTCCGCTCACGTTCAAACGGGGCACGACACATTTTGGGCCACTGCCCATCGGCCCTGCCCCACGGATTGTCCTGCAATAGTGTCTTGATCTAACGGCAGTAAGGCCCGCCGCGGTGGCGCGCGATGTCAAAATGGAAATGGTCGCGGTGATAGCGATCTGAATTGGGGCCAAGCACCGTGCCAAAAGGCCCGCAGGCACTCTTGTGCATCTTCTTGAGAATGCGGCCTCGCTTGCCTTTGCCCCAGTCGCGCAACACGGAAATCGTGTCCCCGTTCTCAAGCACCAGCGCAGAGATATCAATCGCCTTGCCTTTGCCGTGCTCGCTGATCTTTGCGCCCTTTTTGTGGTTGCGCGTCCGGCAGGAATACCCCGCCGCCACCTTCAGTGTATCAATGCCGCCGCCGTAGTTGCGCACCGCTTTCTTGGCACCTTTGTCGACCCATTTTTTCAGCGCTTTGGCTGTGTCACAGGTCATCACCGCAGGCGTGCTGAGCGCCACACCATCCACTTCATAAAGTTTGACCGCCCCACGCCGAATGCCACACCCCGGCAGTTTCGCAGGCACCGGCGGCACCTCTTTGCCAATCAGCTTGCGATCCCGGCAGATTTTGCCAATGCCTGCGGCCTTGCGCGCACGCTTTTCCTCACGCGTCACACGGGCGGGGATCGGTTGGGTGGTTGGCTCGAGCGCTGCCAACGAGCTTTGCACAGAGGCAGACACCGGCACAATATTGGCCACGACATTGCCTGAGCCGGGCCGCACCACCGGCCGCAGAGAGTGCGCAGGCGCAAAGCTGGGCAGCGCCGCGGGAAATACCATCAGCCGCGTGACGGGGCGCAAACTCCGCTCAGGCGCATTGGCCTGCGCCACCGACGTGATCGTCAGCACCGCGCCCAAAGACAGGACACCCAGAAGATATCCCGCCCCACGCCTCATGTGCTTGGCGCGCCCCGGCCGAAGTCTGGCGCAGCGGTATCTTGTCCCGCCTCAATGATCCCACGCCGGATCGCCCGCGTGCGCGTGAAGTAATCATGCAAATGATCCCCATCGCCGGTACGGATCGCCCGTTGCAGCGCAAACAGCTCTTCGGTGAAGCGCCCTAAAATCTCCAGAGTCGCATCTTTGTTGGTCAGAAACACATCGCGCCACATGGTCGGATCAGAGGCTGCAATCCGGGTGAAGTCCCGAAACCCCGCCGCAGAATATTTGATGACTTCACTGTCCGTCACCCGGCGCAGATCATCCGCGACCCCCACCATGGTATAGGCAATCAGGTGCGGCGCGTGGCTGGTAACGGCCAACACCAGATCATGGTGGTCGGCGTCCATTTCATCAACATTGGCCCCCATGCCTTCCCACAGCGCGCGCAGCTTGGCGACCGCTTCAGGCGCGCTGCCCTCCACTGGCACCAACAGGGACCAGCGGTTGTCAAACAGCTCCGCAAAGCCACTTTCCGGGCCAGAATGCTCGGTGCCCGCCAGCGGGTGGGCAGGCACAAAATGCACGCCGTCGGGCAGATGCGGGGCCACCGCGTCAATCACATGGCGCTTCACAGAGCCCACATCCGTCACCGTCGCGCCCGGCGCCAATGCTGGTGCAATCTCTGCGGCCACAGCGCCCATCGCGCCCACCGGCACACAGAGCACCACCAGATCCGCACCTTCCACGGCCTCTGGCGCGCTGTCACACACCCGATCACACAGGCCAATCCGCCGCGCGGTCTCTCGGGTCTCTTCTGAGCGGGCATAACCCGTCACTTCACCCGCCAGCCCGGCGCGCTTCATGGCCCAGAACATCGACGAGGCAATCAAGCCAAGACCGATCAAAGCCACGCGGTTGTAAACCGGTGCAGAGACGGGCGCACTCATCGCGCGCCGCCCTTGAACTGGCCAATCGCATGGGCGACCCGGCGACAGCTCGGCTCATCGCCCACGGTGATGCGCAGACAGTTGGGCAAGCCATAGCCCGCCACCTGCCGCACAATCAGCCCCTGCGTGGCCAGATAGGCATTGCACGCCTCGGCCTCTTCCTGATCGGCAAACCGCGCCAGAATGAAGTTGGTGCAGGAGGTGTCAGACGGCACGCCAATTTCCATCAGCGCTTCTGCCAGCCACGCCCGCAGGCGCGCGTTTTCCGCCCGGCATTTCGCGACCCATTCCTGATCGCGCACCGCCGCTTCGGCCAGCTTCATCTGAATGTTGGACAGGTTGAACGGCTGCCGCACGCGGTTGAGCACATCGACAATCTCTTGAGAGGCATAGCCCCAGCCCACGCGCAATCCGCCCAGCCCATAAATCTTGGAGAAGGTGCGCGTCATCACAACATTGCTGCGCGCCTCGACCAGCCCGGCACCGCCGTCAAAGCCCTGCACATATTCCGTGTAAGCCCCGTCGTGTACCAGAATACAGCCCTTGGGCAGCCCATCGGCCAGACGCGCCAAATCATTGCCGCCAATCATCGTGCCGGTTGGGTTGGCCGGGTTGGCGATAAACACAATCTTTGTGCGCTCGGTGCAGGCCGCCAGAATGGCATCCACATCCACCACGCGCTCCCGCTCCGCCACGGCGACAGGCTTTGCGCCCACCATCTTGGCCAGAATCGGATACATGGAGAAGCCGTGCTCCGGATAAACCACCGCATCGCCCACACCCGCATAGGCTTGCGCGATGAACTGCAGCACTTCGTCACTGCCCACGCCACAGATGATGCGATCCGCATCTAATCCATGTACCTCAGCAATCGCCGCGCGCAGCTCCGCATGATCGGTCGAAGGATACCGATGCAGATTGAACCCCGTTTTGGCATGGGTCTCTGCCACCGCATCGCTGCATCCCAATGGGTTCTCATTGGAGGACAGCTTTACAACGTCTTTCACACCTTCAACTGTGGCTTTACCGCCAACATACAACTCAATGTCCAAGACACCTGGCTGCGGCTGAATTTCTGACATGCGTTTCACTCCTTCGCTGGCTGCTGTTTATCTGCGCCCCGCCCGCTTGGGAAGCCATCACAACCCCGACGGGCGCTTTTGCCTCAACCCGGCACCCAGCTGTGGCTTTGCCACCGCATCCGCCACAAAAGAAAGGCGGCATCCGCAGACACCGCCTTCTCTCACGCCTTAAAAAACTGATCTTAGGTGTAGTAGTCGACCACCGATTTGCTGGTATCTATGCCAGCATCTGTCAGCTTGCTCTTCAGGATCTCAGCAAAATTGCCGTTGTCTGCACGTTGGTAGCTCGCCACCGCAGAGCGGATCGCCGTCATCACCGCGCCATCCACTGTGCGATTGCGCTGTGCCTCATTGGCGGTGCGCGCCGTCTGTTGCGCCTGCTGCACGGGCTGAACCGTCTCTGTTTTCGAACTCTCAACCGGCACCTGCGGTGCCTGCCCACTGTATTTGGCAAGTGCCGCGTGCAACATCGCATTTTGCGTTGCACTCAACCCCTGCCACCCCGTGGTCTCGCCTAAAATTCCAACCGCTTCGACCATGCTGTCTCTCCTTTGCATCGCTGTCGATCCGGCGCAGCCCCCAATGCTGCCTCGTTAAATATAGGCCCAAGGTTGCATTTCTTTAAGATTCTGACAATCAGACCTCTAAAATTGTAAAAAGAATTCAGCGCGTTAACCGCCATTGTGACTGGACAAATTTCGCATCTTGAGCTCACCCGCCCTCTGCCCAGTCCAGACAAAGAAAAACCCGCCACAAGGGCGGGTTCTCCAGAAATTCGAAACTGTCGCGGCGAAGATTAGTTCTTCGCGTAGAATTCCACGACGAGGTTTGGTTCCATGATAACCGGATATGGCACGTCAGACAGAGCTGGCTTGCGCACGAAAGTCGCGGTCATTTTGGAGTGGTCTGCATCGATGTAGTCAGGCACATCGCGCTCTGCCAGCTGAACAGCTTCCAGCAGCACGGCGAGTTGCTTGGACTTGTCACGCACCTCGATCACGTCGCCTTCTTGTACACGGTAGGACGCGATGTTCACGCGTTTGCCGTTCACCAGAACGTGGCCGTGGTTCACGAACTGACGTGCCGCAAATACGGTCGGCACGAATTTCGCGCGGTACACAACCGCGTCCAGACGGCTTTCCAGCAGGCCGATCAGGTTTTCACCGGTATCGCCTTTTACACGCTCAGCGTCGGCATAGATGCGACGGAACTGTTTCTCGGTCAGGTCGCCGTAGTAGCCTTTCAGCTTCTGCTTTGCGCGCAGCTGGGTGCCGAAGTCGGACAGCTTGCCTTTGCGGCGCTGACCGTGCTGGCCTGGGCCATAGTCACGACGGTTGACTGGGGATTTAGGACGACCCCAGATGTTTTCGCCCATCCGGCGGTCAATTTTGTACTTGGCAGCAGTTCTTTTTGTCATCTGCTGATCTCCTTCGTTCAGGTTTTCGAAGGGCGTTGTCCTCCCGCCGGATTTGGCCGACGTGACAGGGTTCCTCTTGCGAGGGCCACCAACACCAATGAATGCGCGCTTATACGGGGGATTCTGGGGGAGTCAAGCGGGGAGTGGGATGCGGCAATGGCACCCCCCCTGTGCTCTGCAAAACCGCCGTAATTACTCCCTACTTATGCCGGAGAGCCGCGCCAGAAGATACGCGCATTGATTGAAACAGGTCTTCTATGAAACGCGCCATTGCATCGCTTGCTGTGTTTTTGCTGAGCTACACCGTCGCGACGGCGCTCATGCAGCCCGCCCCTCCCACATACGCCGATCTCGCACAACAGATCTGCCCAACCGAATGGGCCGCGCTGAACTCGGTTAGGCCGCCAGCCTACCTAGAAAATCTTCTGGATCCCCTAAATAACCAAATAGCTGTACGCGATTTTGGCAGCACACCAAGCCAGAACACGATTTTGCATCGCCCTTTCCTTCTGATCATCGTAACCGACGACTTTGTGGGTCGCTTCCTCGCTCTTGAAGAACCGAAGTTTCACACGCCAAACCATATGGCACAAACCGAGGCTCAACTGGCGTTGATCAACTGCCTGGACCCCACGCCGAAAGAGCGTCGCGAAATCGTCCAGACGATGGCCCTAGTCGCCCACACGTCGGAAGCTGACGCCTCAAAAGGGTACACCATAATTTTCCAAAAAATCGATCACATGTTCTGCATGGGATTCGACAAAGCTTTTGAAGCGATGAAAACACTGGACCCGACCAGCACCACGTACAAACAGGACGTTGAGGCAACAATGGAAGCCACCATGACCATTTGCCCAGAGCCCTAAGCCACAAGCCCCACCACCCGACTGATCTGACCACCCGCATTCACCGCGCGGTAGACCGGAAACGGCACCCGGTCTGACAGGTCAATCTCCCGCGCCACCCAGTCTTGCGCCTCAAGCCGCTGCAAAGAGGTGGAGAGCGCCCGGTCGGTGATCGCCCCCAACTCAGCCTTAAAACCGGAAAACCGTTGTGGCCGCGCCGCCAGCGCCAGCACCGGCACGGTCCAGCTTTTGCGCAGCAGCCCTGCTGCGCTTACCTCTGCCGCCCGCAAAACCGCATCCGCCTTTGCCGCCGCTGCCTTGCCCTCTGCCGTCAGAATAAACTCAGGCCGCAGCGGATGCCCGTGCCCGGGATTGCGCGCCACCAGACCCAGCGCCATCAGATGCTGCAAACTGGCCCCAAAGGCCGTGCGCCCCGCCCCAGTGGCCGCCAGCAATGTCGCCTGCCGTCCGGGCACACCGCGATGCAGATGCGCCAGAATGTCGAGCGCCCAGGCGCGGGAGGTCAGCTTGACAAGCAGATTAATGTCCATAAAGTATAGTTACTTTATTTTCCAAATTTCACAAGACATCATGACATCATAAGGACCCACCCCATGGCCCTCGCCGCATTGACCAACATCATCACCCTGTCGATTTCCGTCAGCGACCGCCACGCCAGCGCCGCCTGGTTTGAAGAAAAGCTCGGCTTCACGCTCCGCTATCATCTTGATGATGTGGGCTGGAGCGAACTGAACACCAAAACCGACGGTGTGATCCTCGGCATGGGGGAGCAGTCCGAGCCCAAGCCCGGCAATTGTGTGCCTGTTTTTGGGGTTGAGGACATGGAGGCCGCCCGCAGCGCGCTTGAGGCCGCGAACGTGCGCTTTGATGGCCCAACGCAGGAAATCCCGGAGATGGTCAAACTGGCCACCTTCTATGATCCGGACAACAATGCCTTCATGCTGGCGCAGGATCTCAGCTCTCAGTAAAAAATCACATAAAAAACCCCGCGCAAACGGCGGGGTCCTTGGCGCGTCAGACCAATGGCGCCCAATAACTCAGGCGGCATCATGCAGCAAAATAGCCGCCTCACTGGTGGTCAAATTGCGCCGCGCATAGGCCCCATAGCTGTGCGGATCGTCCACCAAGTCGGGAAGATGGGCCCGCAAACGCGCGCGATCGTCAGGTGCGAGGCTGTCCATCGCGGCGCTGGCCGGGTGAAAGCTCTCCGTCTCCACACCATTGGCCCAGATCACCTCGTGGCTTGGCAGCAGAAGATGCACATAGGTCACTTCGCGCAACGCGGCATCCACCGCCACCGTGCGGCCATTCACCAGATCCCGTGCCGCCACCAGCACCTCAGACACATTGAACAGCGCCTGCGCCGCCCGCCCGCGCACCAGCATGCGATGCTCCGGGCTCACCAGCAACTCCTGATCCGGCCGTTCAATGCCCAGCGCACCAGGGCGGATGCGAATGGGGCGCAGATGCGGCATGGCAAACAGACGCGCCCCCGTCATGCGACGGCTGCCAATCCACTGCACCGCCTGTGCGCCATTGTCCCGGGTCTGCACATAGTCGCCCTCGCGCAGCTCCTCAATCAGCCGCGGCCCCATGGGCGTCGCAATGCGCGTGCCTGGCGTGAAACAAATCACCCCGCCGTGCGTGTCAGTGCGTGGCCGCTGCAACGCACTCAGGGTCTGATGCACCACCCACAACGGGCGCCCTTTCGGAGGCAGTTCATCCAAGAACATCAACAAAGGGGCGCTCCCTGGCACCTCTATCACCGTGGCGGTGAAACTTTCAGTGCCATCCGTCACCACAAAGCCCCCCTCCATCAATGGATCATCGACCACGATGTCTTCCAATGCTGGCGTTGTGTCTTGTGTGTGAACCGCTGCCCCAATCAGTCGGCGCACCATATGCGCCGCCCGTTTGCGGATGTTTGCCCCTTCTTCGCCTCGATCCAGACGCAATAGTGCCGTCGGGCCGTCCACGCGGACGGCATCTCGTGACCAAGACCACACCGCACCTGTGCCCAGTGCTTGCAAAGGTGGGGCCTTTTGGCCGTCTATTTCTGTCTGTGACCAGGAGATGACAAACGTGCCACGAAAGCCCGTCTTCATTGCCCGATTACCTGCCTTGTATTTTTTTATTAACGGCAGGTTAACAAAATCGAACGCAGTTTTCCACCCGATTCTGATCGGTAAACCAGAAGGTTACATGCCGCCCGCCCACAAGACAGGTCAAAATCAGAACTTAAAGTCGAGCTTGATCGCCCCAACAAGCTGGGACCCATCTTGCGCTGCAAACTCTTCTGAAAGCCACGTCAGCCCATAAAACACATGGTGTTTCTCGCCACGCCAATGCACGCCGGCGCGCACCCGGCTGCGCATGTCTTCCAGCTCATACCCGCGCGCTTCCGGCAGATAGACACTGTCAAAAACATGGGCCACATCCGCACCAGCGACGAGGCTCCACCCCGCCTGATGGTTGCGAATCGTGCGGTAGCGATGACCCGTCACCCAATCCCGCACCAACAGCTCTCCCTCGCCGAAATTGCCGATGGTCACATCGAACCCTGCCCGCACAAGACTCTCGTCGCCTGCACGCGCTTCGACAAACGGGCGCAAACGGGTTTGCCCGCCCACCCGCATCTCGCGCCCCATCTCTGCCACTCCCCGCACGCGCCAGGTGTTCGGGATCTGCATCGCACGCACCTCCGGCGAGGACGGATCAATCCCGATCAGATTATGAATAGCGTTCTGAAACTCATCCAGCTTTGTCATCGGCCCGATCGCCACAAGATCGCCACCAAGAGCAAACTCGGTTCCGCTACGCTGGAAATGGGTGTGAACCCCCGCGCTCAGCATCCCGGCAAAGGGGCGATCGGAGGGCGCAGGATTTGTGATGGATTCAGGGGCGATCACTTCGCCGCCCAGTCGCAACTCCAGAATATCACCGGCGGCCTCAGGCAAGGCCCCATCCCAGCCATATCCCCAGACACGGCTGGTGCCATAAGAGCCACTGCGCCACCGGTCTTTGCCATCGCCAATTGCGTCATTGACCAGCAAATTGCCAAACCCAAGATAGCTGCGCCCTTCCGCCAAAGCAGCGTGTGCCGTCACGCCAATCATCAAAACAGAAGCCAAAATGCGCGTCAGCATGCTCATTCTCCAAAAGGTGGTTTGTTCGTGCGGCATAACGCACGGAATGTCTTAAAAACCTATGAGCCGTACGAAATGTTAAAGTTGAGGAAAATTTGCGGCAAAATCGCATCACCCCTAAAAGCAGGCTTGGCATTCCTTTTCCAAAAAGGGCTGACGCCTCTGCAAAAGGTTAAAACAGGTCCGCCTCACGCGCAATCAAGGCCGCCTGCGTGCGATTGGCTGCGCCAATTTTTCGATACAGATTTTTGACATGCAGCTTGATGGTCGGCTCTGACAAATCCAAATCGCGCGCAATTTCTTTGTTGGCCTTGCCTTCGGCGAGCCCCTCCAGAACTTGCATCTCGCGTTTGGTCAACTTCTGCGCAATTGGATGTTGCTGTTGGGTCTCTGGCTCTTCCGTCAAAAGTTCAGCAGGAACAAATTGTTCCCCTGCCGCCATAAATCGAATGGCATTGATCAGTGATTTTGCAGCCAGCGTCTTAGGAACGAAGCCCGCGGCACCAGCTGCCATCGCACGATGCACCACATCCCGCGGCGCCTCGCCAGAAATCAGCGCCACACGCGGCGCAGCGGGGTGCGCCAGAACGCGTTTCAAACCGTCCAAGCCACACATGCCCGGCATATTGTAGTCCAACAATACAAGATCAAAGCGATCCGGCCCTTCCAAGGCAGCAAGCGCCCCATCCAGGTCAGATGCCGCAACAGAGGTCATCTCCGCAGATGATTCAATAAAGGCCACCAACGTGTCTCTCAAAAGATCGTGGTCATCTGCAATCAGTATCTTCAACATTACACTCCGACGTACCTGGCGGATATATTCCGCCCTCAGCAACTCAAATCAAGGGTCGAGGGTCACAGCCCGCTGAATTAGTGCGAACCGAAACCTGCTTATGGGAAGCATGCTTAATGACTTCTCAACCATAAAGATTCTGTTTCGCACAACTATCAGCTTACGCGAGGTCAAACCACAAACCTACCCATTTGTATAGAGTACTTATCCTCATTCGCACGTGCGCCATCTATTTCAAGCGGTTAACACTTAACGCAAGCAATCGAGGCAGCAGTATTATGCGATCTAAACAATTTTCAGTTTTGACGCTTGCACTCAGTTTTTTGCTACCACTCACGACAGCCCTTTGGGCTGACGACGCCATGGATACACCATCTGGAAGCGTCATTCTGACTGTGTCGGGCACGATCGACAAACACAATGTCGACGGCACAGCTCAGTTCGATTTGGACATGATGCGGGAATTACCTGCAGTGTCCATTTCGACCTCGACCATTTGGACCGAGGGGGTCCTTATGTTCACGGGTGTACCTGTCGCGTTGTTGCTTGAAGAATTGGGGTCTTCAGGCAACACGCTTCGGGCATCCGCAATCAATGACTACACCATCGAAATTCCGGTTGAATCCCTCGAAGATACCTACCCGATTTTGGCATATGAGATGAATGGATCTCCCATGCACCGTCGGGACAAAGGTCCGCTGTGGGTGATCTACCCATTTGACTCAGACGAGAAGTATCGCACATCTCAGGTGTTCTCACGCAGCATCTGGCAACTCGACAGGATTGAAGTGATCGACTAAATTCTGCGCAAGGCCCGTGCATCTAAAAGGCTGTAACGCCATAATTTATGTCCCACACGCACCTTTAAGGTGCGTTTTGTCATTTGAAGAGGCGCAGAATTCAGGCCTCCCCCACTCGGTTTGAAGGAGCAAGACGTGCGTTTGCAATCTGAGCGGCCCAGCAACTCTGAACCAAAGAAGTCGGCGCATCCTGCACGCACGCAGCCGTCACCTGATCGCTCCCCCTGGCATCGCGGCCTGAGCATCGGCCTGATCATTGCTGCGACCGTCCTGACTGTGTTCTCCACCTACACCGCCTACGAGGTCATCTCCAACTTTCGCGAGGTGCGTGCAAAGGCTTCTGACAACGTGGAGTGGTCGCTATCTCAGGTGGAGCTCGAAACACGCGACTACACCGCCGCCATCGAAACCGCCATGCTCAGTCCCGAAGACGACCTGTCCCGCCTGCGGCTGCGCTATGACATCCTCTACAGCCGCGTCACCACCATTGTCTCCTCCCCGGTTTATCAGCGCCTCACCTCTGTGCCTGAGTTTGAAGCCGCGCTGGCGCGTGTCGACACCATGGTGCGCGGCGCCTTGCCCATCATCGATGCGCCAAACGCCGAACTGCGCACCGCCCTGCCCCTGCTGGCCCAAGACATCGAAAACTTGCGCAATGACACCCGCACCCTCTCCCTGAAGGGCCTCACCTTCTTTGCGGAACTGAGCGACCGACAGCGCGCCACCGTCACCCAAACGCTGCTCCGCCTCACCGCCTTGATCGTCCTGCTCCTCATTGCGCTGGTCGCTCTGGTGATCCACGTCTTCAACATATACCGGCTGTCGCGCCAGCACAGTCAGGCCCTATCCGAAGCCAACCACCGCATGAGCACCATCTTGACCACCTCGCTGGACGGGGTTCTGGTCACCGACAGTGCTGGCCGCTTGATCGAATTCAACAAAGCCTGCGAAGACATCTTTCAATACAAATTCGAAGACATCCGCGGCCAGAACGTGGTGGATCTCATTGCGCCTCATGAAACGCACGCCATGCACAAAGCGGCGCTCAAACGCATGATCAATGGCGGATCAGGGCATTTTGCGGGCCGTGGCCGCGTGCGCACCGATCTCAAACGCGCCGATGGCACGGTCTTTCCCGGCGAAATCTCTGTCGAAATGGCCGAGGAAAACGGCCAGCGGATTTTCCTCGGCTTCATGCACGACATATCCGACCGCGTCGCCGCAGAGAAAGAGCTGGTCCAAACCCGCGATCAGGCCCTTGCAGGGGAACGCGCCAAAGCGGAATTCCTCACGGTGATGAGCCACGAAATCCGCACGCCGCTCAATGGCATGCTGGGCAATCTCAGCTTGCTCAATGACACCAAACTCGACGCCAGCCAAACCCGCTATATCCGCAATATGGAAATTTCCGGCCGCGTTCTGATGCGCCACGTGGACACCGTGCTCGACATCGCGCGCCATGAGGCCGGTGTGCTCAACATCTCACTGGCCTGCACCGATCTGTCCGTCCTGCTGCAGGAGCTGGTCGACAGCCAGCTCAGCGCCGCCTCTGCGCGCGGCAATGCATTAAGCTGGCGTTGGGAAGGCACGCCACGGGTCTGGGTGCGCACCGATCGTGCCGCGCTGGAGCAGGTCTTGCTCAACCTGATCGGAAACGCGATCAAATTCACCCAAGAAGGCGCCATCACCGTCGAAGCAGAGGCCCTGCCCGAAAGCATTGACGGCACGCCCGTTATTGAGCTCCGGGTCTCAGACACTGGTATTGGCATCTCCGAAGATCGCGTCAATCAGGTGTTTGAGGATTTTGTCACCGCAGACACAGGCTTGGGCATGGTGCCCGGCGGCACCGGTTTGGGGCTTGGCATCGCCCGCCGCATCGTCACCGCCATGGGGGGCACCATTGGGGTGGAAAGCACAATTGGCCACGGCAGTGTGTTCTGGGTCCGCCTGCCCATGGCGCCCGGCCGCCGCCCCGCGCAAACCGCGCAAACCCAGCGCCCGAAAGAACAGATCAAACGCCGCGTGTTGCTGGTCGAAGACAATGCCATCAACCGTGAACTGGCCGAAGAAATGCTGCGCAATGCCGGTCATATGGTGGTGACAGCCGCAGATGGCGCCCAGGCTGTTCAACGCGCCACACTCAATGGCTTTGATGTCATTCTGATGGACATCGCCATGCCTGTCATGGACGGGCTGCAGGCCACTCTCGCCATCCGCGCGGGCAGCGGCCCAAACAAAAACACGCCCATCATTGCGGTCTCCGCCAATATCCTGCCCACAGAACGCGCTCGCCTCGCAGAGGCAGGCATGAATGGCTTTCTGTCCAAACCTCTGGACCGCGCCGCCTTCGAGACAACGCTGCAAACGCTCGCCACCGCGCCCGATCCGGAGGCCCCCGAGGAAGACAGCGTCGCCCCCGATGATTTGGTCGACGCAAAGGCGCTGAACAACAACCGCGAGGGCCTGCCCCTAGACACCTTTGCCAGATTGCTCACACGTTTTCTGGACGAAGGCGACGCATTGCAAAGCGCAATAACGGATCCCTACCGCGATGCCGCTGCGGTCGCAAAAATGTGCCACAATATGGCCGGAGCCTCCGCCGTGTTTGGCGCGCGCAACCTGCACGCCCAACTGGTCGCAGCCGACAGCGCCGCCAAAACGCAGGATCCCGCCGCGTTTGAAGATGCGCTGATTGCGCTGCCCGCAGTCTGGAAAAAAACCCGCGCCGCGCTGATGGATCACATGCCCTCAGACGCCGCCGAATAAGCTGCTATGGCTTCGGCATGTCTACGCCCGTCGAGGGTGGAAACTTCTGCAACGCCTGCAAAAACCAGCCCAGCGCCCGGCCATGGTGCCCGCCACTGCGAAACGCAACCGCCATCGGCAGTGGATCTTGCTCTGGAAAATCCAGCACCTCAAACCGAGAGCGGAACTGTCGGCTTTGGGCATAGCTGTCCGCCACCATCCCCACCGCTTCACTGCGCTCGATCACCCCAGCGGCCATGGTGAAGCTCTGCATGATGTGCACGCGGCGCAACGGATCACCTTCGCTTTGCTGCATGACGTGCTGGATCGGTTCCGCATAGGGCCCGCTGGTTTCAGGCACAATCAAGGGAAAGCGCGCCATATCTTCGGCCAGGACGGCCCGCCCCACCAAGGGGTGACCACGGCGTACAAAAAACAAGGCCTTCAGTGGCGGCAACCCCTCGGTGCGCGCTCCGGCTTCTGCCATCAAAGGCCGTGCAGGCCCGATCAGCGCGTCGATATCACCCTGTCGAAACAACTGAAGCCCCGCTTCGAAAAGCGTCCCGCGCAAATGCACGCGCACATCAGGGTGTTCGCTGACCAACGACCAAACCGCGCGACTCATGAGCCCCTCAAGAGAACTCGGCGCGACCCCAATACGCAACACCTGCTCACGGGACTGGCGTGCCACGCTCACATCCGCTGACAGCTGATCCACATCCGCCAGAATGCGCGCGGCGCGATCAATGAACTGCCGCCCCTCTGCGGTTGTTGTCACCCCGCGCGCATGGCGGTTAAACAGCGCGACACCAACCTCTTGCTCCACATCCGCCAGCGCCTTGGTCACGGCCGATTGTGTCACATGCAATGCCCGCGCAGCCCCCGAAATGGCCCCCTGACGATCCACCGCCACCGCATAGCGCAGTTTTGTCAGATTCATCGCATCTCTCCTCTCCGCAGTCATAAGCCAGACTGCGCCGCAAACCCATTCCTCTATGGAATAGCTCGCGACAACATTGAATTTGAAAGATATCTCCGTCAATCCGATACTGGCGCAGGTTTCCGCATGCGGGGCCGAAGAAGGAGAAACACCATGGGCACATCCGCCATAGTTGCTGGCGTTGGCATGATCAAATTTGCCAAACCCGGAGCATCGGACAGTTACGACCAAATGGGCGCCGCCGCTGTGCGCGCGGCTTTGAAAGACGCCGGCCTCAGCTACAGCGATGTACAGCACGCCTATGCTGGCTATGTCTATGGCGACAGCACCTGCGGGCAAAAAGCACTCTATCAGGTTGGCATGTCCGGCATTCCAATCATCAATGTAAACAACAACTGCTCCACCGGCTCCACCGCGCTCTATATGGCGCGTCAGGCCGTTGAAAGCGGGGTGGCTGATTGTGTGTTGGCCGTCGGGTTTGAGCAGATGCAGCCCGGCGCATTGACCAGCCACTGGACAGATCGCCCCACACCCTTTGATGCGTTTGACGCGGCCTGCGACACCCTTGTCGGTCATGGCGACGTGCCGCTGGCACTGCGCTACTTTGGCGGTGCAGGCAAATCGCATATGGAGAAACACGGCACAGAGCTGGCCGATTTTGCCAAAATCCGTGCCAAAGCATCGCGCCATGCTACCCGCAATCCACTGGCGCTGTTTGACAAAGAGGTCAGTGCCGAAGAGGTGCTTGCCGCGCCCGTGATGTGGGAAGGTGTCATGACACGCCTGATGGCCTGCCCGCCCACATGTGGTGGCGCCGCTGCGATCCTCTGCTCCCCGAGCTTTGCCGCCAAACACGGCATCGACACCACTGTGCAGATCAAAGCACAGGCCATGACCACCGACTATGCTTCAACCTTTGAAGCCAACGATATGATGCAAGTTGTCGGCTACGACATGACCGCAGCTGCCGCTAAGCAGGTGCAGGAGGCCTCCGGCATTGCAATCGACGATGTGGACGTTGTCGAGCTACATGATTGCTTTGCCCATAACGAGCTCATCACTTACGAGGGTCTGGGCCTCACGCCCGAAGGCACCGCTCAGAAATTCATCGCAGATGGCGACAACACCTACGGCGGCCGCTTTGTGACCAACCCGTCAGGCGGCTTGCTGTCCAAGGGCCACCCGCTCGGCGCCACCGGTCTGGCACAATGTTATGAGCTGACCCACCAATTGCGCGGCACCGCAGAGGCGCGGCAGGTGGAGGGCGCGCGCACCGCGCTGCAGCACAACCTCGGCCTCGGCGGCGCCTGCGTCGTCACGCTCTATCAAGCCGCGTGACGCAAATGGGTATTTTTGATCGCACCACCAAAGGCCAAGTGACACCCGCAATCGAGGTCACGCTCGAACGCGGCGCGCTGCAGTTCTTTGCCGAAACCATCGGCGAGACAGATCCGATCTACCTCAACCCCAAAGCCGCACAAGCCGCAGGCCACCCCGACATCCTCGCCCCCGCCACCTATGCGGTGGTGGTCGGCACCCTGGCAGATCAACAGGCCCGCCGCGCAGGCCAGCCAGACATCCTCGCCCGCATCAACGGCGATCTGCGCGTTTTGCTGCACGGCACCGAAAGCTACACCTATCACGGCCCGATGTATGCCAACGACACGGTACAGGTCGAAAATGAGATCACCGACTTCACCGATGCCAAAGGCGGCGCGCTGGAAATCGCCCATATCACCACCCGCATCCTGCACCCCACCCGCGGCCTGCTGGTGGAAGCCAGCCGCAGCCTCATCCACCGCCTGCCAGAGGAGGACAGTCCATGAGCATCACCCCGACCACGGCCAAAGTGGGTGACACCCTGCCCCCGCTGACCTTCGGCCCCATAAGCCGGACCACCCTTGCGCTCTATGCCGGCGCATCTGGCGATCACAACCCGATCCACATTGATCTGGATTTCGCCCGCAACGCCGGGATGGACGATGTCTTTGCCCATGGCATGCTGTCGATGGCGCAGCTGGGCCGCCTGGTCACCAACTGGGCCGGTCAGGACCGCCTGCGCGGGCTTTCAAGCCGTTTCACAGCCATCACCCCGGTGGGCGCAACCGTCACCTGCACCGGCACCGTCACCAATCGCTTTGAGCAACACGGCCGCGTGCTGCTGACCCTCAAACTGGCCGCCCATATTGACGACGGCACCCAAACCCTGCGCGGCGAAGCCAAAGTCTGCGCCACCCCAAGCTAACCCCACAAGGAACGCACATGCCCAACCACATGTGGATGACGGCGGACCACACCGCTTTCGCCGACACCGTCAAACGCTTCATGGCCGAAGAGGTCACCCCAAACAACGCTGCCTGGACAGAGGCGGGCGTTGTCCCCAAAGACCTCTGGCGCAAAGCCGGGGAGCTTGGCATCCTCGGCGCCACCTTCCCCGAAGCCCACGGCGGCCTTGGCCTCTCGCGCCACTTTGACGCCATCACCTTTCTGGAACAGACTAAAGCCGGGGACAGCGGCTGGGGCGTTTCTGTCCACAACATTGCCGCCCACTACATCACCGCCTTCGGCTCTGAAGAGCAGCAGGCCCGCTGGCTGCCCGATCTCGCGACCGGGCGCAAAGTCGCTGCCATCGCCATGACCGAACCGGGCACAGGCTCCGATCTGCAGGCGGTCAAAACAACCGCGATCCGCGACGGCAATGAATATCTGATCAACGGGTCGAAAACCTTCATCACCAATGGCGGATCCGCAGACCTCATCGTGCTGGTCGCCAAAACCGACCCAACCGCCAAAGGCAGGGGCGTCTCTCTCATCATTGTCGAAACCGAGGGCCTCGCAGGCTTCTCTGTTGGCCGCTGCCTCAAAAAGATGGGCATGAAACGCAACGACACCGCAGAGCTATCCTTTCAGGATGTGCGCGTCCCGCTGACCAACCTTCTGGGCACAGAAGAGGGCCAGGGCTTCATCCAGCTTATGAAACAGCTCCCATGGGAGCGCCTGATCCTCGGCTATATGGCGCTTGGAGCCTCCCAATGCGCGCTGGACCATACGCTGGCCTATGTGAAAGAGCGCAAAGCCTTTGGCAAACGTGTGATGGATTTTCAGAACACCCGCTTCAAGCTTGCCGAATGCGCCACCAAAATCGAACTGCTGGCCGCCTTCTGCGATCAATGCCTGGCCGAGCTCGACGCAGGCCAGCTCACCGCTGAAAAGGCCGCCATGGCCAAATGGTGGGGCACGCAAACCCAATGCGAAATTGTGGATGAATGCCTGCAGCTGCACGGCGGCTATGGCTATATGTCCGAATATCCAATCAGCGAGCTCTACACCGACGCCCGCGTACAAAAGATCTACGGCGGCACAAATGAGATCATGAAAGAAGTGATCGCCCGCTCGCTGGACGTCGACTAAGGACCCTCAAAAATGAGCAAACTCTCAGGAAAGCTGACAGGCAAAACCGCCTATATCACCGGCGCAGGCAATGGCATCGGCCGCGCTGTCGCCCTGAAACTCGCCCGCGAAGGCGCCAATGTCGTGGTCAACGATCTCGAAGAAGCCCCCGCGCAGGCCGTGGTCGATGAAATCACCGCGTCTGGTGGCAGGGCCATTGTAGTGCCTGGCTCCGTCACCGAGGATGGCTTTGCCGAACGTTTCATCGGCGCAGGTGTCTCCAAATGGAACGCCATCGACATCATCGTCAACAATGCCGGCTACACATGGGACAGCCTCATCGGCCATATGACCGACGATCAGTTTGACGCCATGATGGATGTCCACGTCAAAGCGCCCTTCCGCATCCTGCGTGCCGCCTCTGGCTTCATCAAAGGCGCGGCCACCCAGGAGGCTGAGGCCGGTCAGGAGGTCTTCCGCAAGGTGGTGAACATCTCCTCCATCGCGGGCACAGGCGGCAATGTGGGTCAGGCCAACTACGCTTCGGCCAAATCCGCCGTACTGGGCCTCACCAAAACACTGGCCAAAGAATGGGGCCGCTTTAAGGTGAACGTGAACTGCGTCGCCTTTGGCTATATCGAAACCCGCCTCACCGAGGCCACCAACGAGAAGAAATCCATCACTGTGGATGGCAACACTGTCGGCATCGGCATCCCCGAAAAAGTCGCCACCGGGTTTGCCGCCATGGTGCCGCTGGGCCGCCCCGGCACACCTGAAGAAGCAGCCGATGGCGTCTATCTCTTCTGCTGCCCCGAAAGCAACTATGTCAGCGGCCAGACCCTGACGGTTGGCGGTGGTCTGAACGGCACCTAAAAAGGCCCGACTGCAAGTCGGGCTGCGCCGTCCCGCCCCGTTTTGTCGGAGACAAACCTTAGGTTTGGTGGGGCGGCGCATTCGCACCACCCCGCGGGACTATGCAGCCCTCGGCTCTCATGATTGGACCACACATGCTCCAAGGCACACGCATCATCGAAATCGAAGGCCTCGGCCCCGGCCCCTTCGCCGCCATGCTGCTCGCGGACCTTGGCGCGGATGTCATCACCATCCACCGCAAAACCGCCGCCGCAATCACCGCGGATCAATCCGTGCTCGACCGCGGCAAACGCTCCATCGCGCTTGATCTGAAAGACCCGGAGGATCTCGCCTCCGCCATGGCGCTGATCGCATCCGCCGACGCTTTGATCGAAGGCTTTCGTCCCGGTGTGATGGAACGCTTGGGCCTTGGCCCTTCCGAGTGCCACGCCGACAATCCCGCGCTGGTTTATGGCCGTATGACTGGCTGGGGCCAGACCGGACCACGCGCCCAGACCGCGGGGCATGATCTCAATTACATCGCTCAATCCGGCGCGCTTTGGTATGCCTCAGAGCCCGGCACCCCGCCCATCACCCCCGCCACGCTGGTGGGCGACATCGGCGGCGGCGCACTTTATCTGGTGATCGGCATCCTCTCCGGCATTCTCAACGCGCGCAGCACCGGACAGGGCACCGTGGTGGACGCCGCCATTGTCGATGGCTCCGCCCATATGATGACCTTGCTCATGGCCCTGCGTCAGGGTGGTGGCCTGTCGATGGAGCGTGGCCACAGCCTGCTGGACGGTCCGCATTGGTCCCGCAGCTACGTCTGCGCCGATGGCGGCCATGTCTCCGTGCAATGTCTGGAGCCTCAGTTCTACGCCGAATTTCTGGAGAGAATGGGTCTCAGCGACGATCCGGAATTTGCCCGCCAGCACGACGCCACCCTCTGGCCCAAGCTCACCGCGCGCCTGTCCGATCTCTTTCTGTCAGCGCCACGCCTGCATTGGGACAGCCTGTTTTCCGGCTCTGATGCCTGCGTCGCCGTGGTGCTTTCGCCCGAGGAAAGCGCGCAGTCTCCGCATATGGCCGCGCGTCAGGTCTGGCATCATCCGGACGGCAATCTGCAAGCCGCCCCTGCTCCGCGTTTTGATGGGAAGGTGCCGCAGATCAACCCTGCCCCCAAACGTGGGGAACATACGGCGGAGATTCTGGCGGAGCTGGCCAAGGCCGGGCGTCAATAGAGCTGTTTGCCAGCTGGCAACGCGCGGTCCACTAACAAAAAAGAGGCGCGCAAAAACGCACCTCCGCAATACCGTCGCGATACAGACGCAATACCGACGTTCAAAAACGTGGTTAACGCGGGCTCAGCGCCCACGCAACGCGTCGATCATCAGCTGCACATTTTCCGGATCCGCATCCGGTGTGATGCCATGGCCAAGATTGAAGATATGCGGCCCCTTGCTGAAGGCATCGACAATCTTACGAGTCTCATCCACCAGCGCCTGACCACCTGTAACCATATGGGAAGACTTGAGATTTCCCTGAACACAGCCGTCAATCTGCACGTGCTCTGCGGCCCATTGCGGCGTCACACCGTCATCCAGCGCCACACAATCCGCCCCCGTCGCCTTGGCAAAGCCCACATAGCGCTGTCCCGCGCCACGCGGGAAGGCAATGATCGGCACATCCGGATGTTTCGCCTTCAGCTCAGCAATGATTTTATTAGCAGGTTCAAGGGCATAGCGGTCAAAATCTGCCCCCTTAAGAGAGCCCGCCCAGCTGTCAAACAGCTTCACAACCTCCGCCCCAGCCTCAATCTGCTTGGACAGATAATCAATGGTCCCTTCGGTCAAACGATCTATAATCGCTTGAAACAACTCAGGATTTTCGTCCTTCAGCTTATGCGCTGGCCCCTGATCAGGCGTCCCCCGCCCCGCAACCATATAGGTCGCCACCGTCCAGGGCGCTCCGGCAAAGCCAATCAGCGTGGTTTCCTTGGGCAGTTCCTGCCGCAGGATTCGAACAGTTTCATAAACAGGATCAAGGGTTTGGTGGATTTCACTGGCCGGTTTCAGCTTGTCAAAATCCGCCTGTTTTTCGATTGTGGAAAGCCGTGGACCTTCCCCCGTGACAAACCACAAATCCGCCCCCAACGCCTGCGGCAAAAGCAGGATGTCAGCAAACAGGATAGAGGCATCAAAGCCATAACGACGGATCGGCTGCAGCGTCACTTCAGCGGCCAATTTGCTGTTATAACAAAGGGATAGAAAGTCACCCGCCTGCGCCCGCGTGGCGCGATACTCCGGCAGATAGCGCCCCGCCTGCCGCATCATCCAGATCGGCGGCGTGTCCAGCGTCTCCCCCGCCAATGCGCGCAGGATCGTCTTCTCGGCCATGGTTTCCCCTTTCCAATGTGTCGCCTTCGTCGTCTGGCACCAGCGTCAAGATGTCAAGGCCAGAGCGCTTGTCAGGACACCCTGTCGCGGCTATCCCTGCGCCTATGACCGTGACATTGCCCTCCCCCGACTCGACGCTGAAAATCGGCACCCGTGGCTCCCCCCTCGCCTTGGCGCAAGCCTATGAAACTAGGCGCAGATTGATGGCTGCCTTTGATCTGCCAGAGGCCGCGTTTGAGATCGTGGTGATCACCACATCCGGTGACAACGCACAGCTGATCGCCAAAGACAAACCGCTCAAAGAGCTGGGTGGCAAAGGACTTTTCACCAAGGAAATCGAAGAGGCCATGCTGGCCGGCAGCATCGACATCGCTGTCCACTCGATGAAAGACATGCCCGTCCTGCAGCCCGACGGCCTGCTGCTTGACACCTACCTACCCCGCGAAGACACCCGCGATGCGTTTGTGTCGCCCAACCACGCCTCTCTGGCGGATCTGCCTGAGGGTGCAACGGTCGGCACATCCAGTCTGCGCCGCCGCGCTCAGCTCTTGAATTACCGCAATGATCTCAATGTGGTAGAGTTCCGCGGCAACGTGCAGACCCGCCTGAAAAAACTCTCTGACAATGTCGCGGATTGCACCTTCTTGGCCATGGCGGGCCTCAACCGTTTGGAGATGTCCCACGTCGCCACCAGCGCCATTGAGCCCGAAGATATGCTGCCCGCCGTCGCCCAAGGCGCCATCGGCATCGAGCGCCGCGCCGAGGATATGAACACCGCCGCGATGCTGGAGGCGATCCACGACACGCCAACCGGCCAGCGCCTTGCCGCGGAACGCTCTTTCCTGGCCGCGCTCGATGGCTCTTGTGAAACGCCGATTGCTGCCCTTGCGGAGCTTGATGGCACCACGCTCCGCCTGCGCGGTGAAGTCCTGCGGCCTAATGGATCTGAAAGCCTCAGCGACGACCAGACCGCTCCAATCGAAGATGGCGCAGAGCTCGGAAAAGCCATGGCAGCGCAACTGCTTAAACGCGGCGGGCCCGGTTTCTTTGACTGGCGCTGATCGTCAATATCCACCTGAACAAAACAAAAAAGCGCCGGTCCTCGCCGGCGCTTTTCTTATATCAGACCCACTTTGCCAGCGGCGGCAGGCTCATCAAGACCGCGTTGGCATCATGGCCAGTCTCAAGCCCAAACTTGGTGCCGCGATCATAGACGAGATTGTATTCGGCATAGAGCCCGCGGTGCACCAGCTGCGCGTCTTTCTCCGCATCACCAAATGCCTGCACGCGGCGTTTTTCAATCAGCGGCAGGAAGGCTGGCAGGAATGCCCGACCTATGTCCTGGATAAACGCAAAATCCGCCGCCCAATCACCAGTGTTGTGATCATCCAGAAAGATGCCGCCAACACCACGCGCGCGATTGCGGTGTGGAATGTAAAAATACTCGTCTGCCCAAGCCTTTAGCCGTGGATACTCTGCCTCGCCATGCTTGTCGCAATGCGCCTTCTGAACGGCGTGGAAATGCGCCGTATCCGCATCATATTCAAGACAAGGATTAAGGTCGGATCCGCCGCCAAACCACCAGCCGTGCGGGGTCCAGAACATCCGCGTGTTCATGTGGACAGCCGGGCAATGCGGGTTTTGCATATGCGCCACAAGGCTGATTCCAGAGGCCCAAAAACGCGGGTCGGACTTCATCTCCGGAAAGCCCTTGCGCGCCGCCATTGCTGCCTGCGCACGCTCTCCCAATTCGCCATAAACGGTGGAGACATTGACGCCGACTTTCTCAAACACGCGTCCGCCGCGCATCACCGACATCAGGCCGCCACCCGCGTCAGATCCATCCGCGCTGGCGCGTTTGGTCTCGGTCACCTCAAAGCGCCCCGCCGTTTGATCGGCAAAGGGGCCTTCGGCATGGGTATCCTCAAGCCCTTCAAAAGCCGCGACAATTTCATCGCGCAACGAGCGAAACCACGCGCTCGCGGTTTGCTTTTCGGTCTCCATCGATGCGCTCATGCTCGCCTCTTTGTCTGTTCAGATGCCGCCACGGTCCAAAGCCGACCGGCGTAAATTTATTTAGTGTGCGGGTGTGCTCACCGTATCGAGAAGCGAACGGCCGCCATCAACTGTCACGATTTGGCCGGTCATGAAGCCCGATGCCTCTGAGGACAGGAACTGCACCGCATCCGCCAACTCTCCCGGTGCCGCGATCCGGCCAAGGGGGGTGTGCTGCTCAATCTCATTGCGACAATCGCGATTGTCCTTCAGCGCGGTCTGCAGGCTTGCCGACATCACCGAACCAATCGCAACCGCATTCACGCGAATCCGTTCCGGCGCCAGCGCCACCGCCATCGCGCGCGTCATCTGATCCAGCGCCGCTGTCGCAATGGAATAGCCGAGCAGATCAGGCTGTGAACGTTGCGCTGCAATCGAGGAGAGGTTCACGATCGCTCCGGCAGAGCCTTCTTCCTTGCCTTCTGCCTGTTTGATCATCCGCTTGGCCACGATCTGGCTGAGCTTTAGCGACGTCATCAGGTTTTGCTGCAACATCAGCTCAACGGACGCATCATCCGGATTGAGCGGGTCACTGGTGGTCACCTGTCGGCAGCCATTGATCAAAATATCAATCTGATCAAAGGCATCAATGGTGGCTGAGATCAGATTGTTGATTGTCAGTTTCTCACGCAGATCGCCTGCGAAGGTACGCACATTGCCCTCCTCAGGGCGCGTGCCAAACTCTGTGCAGAGCCGCTCTTCGTCCATGTCAGCAAACATAACATTGGCCCCGTGCTCCACAAAATGCCGCCCCACCGCCAGCCCGATCCCGTTGGCCGAGCCGGTGATAATCGCGGTCTTACCTGCAATTGAAAATGACATCTACGATCCCCATCACGCTGTCATGTTGTCGGCTCAAAAGCCTGCCTCAGCCGCGTGTGCGGCTGGGACGCTGCGCCTTTAGTACCTTGAAACGCGTGTCACCAGCAACGTCTTCGACCTCTTTGAAGGCCTCTCGCAGCGTTGCTTCATACGGCAGATGCCGATTTGCCACCATCCACAGCTGACCGGACGGCGCGAGCATCTTGGCTGCCGCATGTATGAAAGATTTACCGAGATCCGGCTCGGCTTTCCGCCCGGTGTGAAACGGCGGGTTCATCACCACCGTATCCACGCGATGCCCGGGCTTGAAGTTTGTGGCATCGGCCCAATGAAACTGCGCCCGCGGGTCGATCACATTGGTTTTGGCACAGTCCAGCGCTGTGTGATCCGCTTCGACAAGATGCAAGACCTCAACGCCGTCACGATGCACAATATGGGACGACAGATAGCCCCAGCCCGCACCAAGATCAGCGACAACGCGACCAAGCTTGGCCGGCAAGGCTTCAACCAGCATGGCGGAGGCCGGGTCCACCGCATCTGCGCTGAAAACCCCGGGACGTGTGGTGTACCCACCTGCGATCTCAGTGGCCTCACCGGCCTTCCAGTCTGCGAAATCTCCGCCATCAAACCAAAACAGCCGACCATGAGCTTTGGTGAAGGCTCCAAGCATATCCGCGCGTTTGCGGCACTCTTTATAGAGGCTGTCGACACCATCGGTTTTCTGCCCGTCTACAATGACAAGCGGCGCAACCGCACAGGCGCGGGCAATCAGATCCCGGGCCAGCGCTTTGGCGCGCGGCAGCACAACCAAAGCTGCGGCATAGGAACCCTCTTCCACCACTTCGGCGCTATAGCCGACCTGCGCGAAGGCATAATGATCCGGCTTTAATGGCTGAATGATCGCGCTACGGTCACGTGGCAGCGCGCTCAGATCATAACCGACGCGCGGCCCAAAAACGGCAATACGCCCTTCGAGGGGAAGGGCGAGGCCGTGCTCATCTACGGCCAAAGACAATCTGCTGTGAGACATCACGCTTTGGTGACACGGCCTACGCCGGTCATTCCTTTTCCATGGTGCATTGCAACGGATGCTGATGGCGCTGTGCCAGATCCATCACTTGGGTAACCTTGGTTTCGGCGATTTCATGACTGAACACCCCGACCACAGCGACACCCTTCTTGTGCACGGTCAACATGATTTCGAATGCCTGTGCGTGCGTCATTCCAAAAAAACGCTCAAGCACATGCACCACAAACTCCATCGGCGTGTAGTCATCATTCAGAAGCAGCACTTTGTAAAGCGGAGGCTTTTTCGTGCGCACACGTGTTTCAAGCGCGACACCAAGGTCGCCGCCATCATCATCGCCCATGCTCATGCGTAGGTTCGGAAAGGTCATATTCACAAGAATCCGGTTTGTGGTTAGCTGTTTATATAACCTGTAGATGGTTTAAGAAAAGAGGTCTCACTCAATCGGACTTAATTGATGCCCCAAACGCTCACCACCATTGGCTTTGATGCAGACGACACGCTTTGGCATACTGAGCGGCTTTTCAGACTGACACAGGAGCGGTTTGCAGAATTACTGAAAGACTTTACTGACCCTGCGCATTTGCATGATCGCTTGCTGGAGGCAGAAAGGCGCAATGTGGGCCACTACGGGTTTGGCGTGAAGGGGTTTGTCTTGTCGATGATTGAGACAGCAATAGAGGTGACAGATGAAAAGGTCCCCGCGTCAGTCATTTCAGAGTTGATGGCGTGCGGACGCGACATGCTCGCGCACCCCATAGACCTTCTTCCGAACGTCGCCGAAGTGGTTGGCGCTCTTGCTGAATCCCACCGTCTGATACTGATCACCAAAGGCGACCTGCTCGATCAGGAGCGCAAATTGGCACAATCAGGCCTTGGCGAATTGTTTTCTTGGGTCGAGATTGTGAGCAACAAGACAGAAACTGTCTATGCAGAGACATTTGCCCGGCATGCCGATGGCCCAGAACGTGCAATGATGGTGGGCGACTCGATGAGATCTGACATCCTGCCGGCACTGGCGGCTGGCAGCTGGGCGGTTCACGTCCCCAATGGCCCGGCGTGGGCTTTGGAAGCCGCTGAAACACCCAAAAATCACCCACGATTTGTGGCGCTTTCACAACTCACCGATGTTTTGCAGACAATAAAAAACATCAAATGAGAACGACTGGGCGCAGGTGTTGCGGTTTATCCCGCCGCCGCCACTAGATCTTCACGCCTCGTCTCAACTGCGCTCAAACCCCAATAAACATTCACTTTCCTCAAAGAAGGGGCTGTGTTAGCCTTTTATTTAATAAAAAGGATCAGACCGGAAAACGGCGATCAGAGGCAGTAAAGGGCAGTTCTTGTGAAGGCGCGACGTTCTGAGTCGGCCCGTTTTGGGCTATTTGTTGCAGCACTTTCCGTGTTGTTTTCGCTTACATCTTTTGCAGCGTTGGCAGCGCCGTATGCGGCCATGGTGATTGACGCACGCGATGGCAAAGTCCTGCACAGCCGAAATGCAGACACCCGTCTGCACCCTGCCTCACTCACCAAGATGATGACGCTCTACATCGCCTTTGAGGCGGTGGAAAACGGCGAAATCAGCCTTGATACGAAAGTTAAGATTTCGCGGAACGCTGCTGCGGAGCCACCCTCCAAGCTTGGCCTGCAATCGGGCCAGAGAATCGCGTTGCGCTATCTTATTCGTGCAGCGGCTGTAAAATCCGCCAACGACGCCGCCACCGCGATTGGTGAAGCGCTTGAAGGTTCAGAAGCGGCCTTCGCACGTCGCATGAATCGCACAGCCAAAGCGCTTGGCATGTCCAACACGACGTTTAAGAATGCCCACGGCCTGACAGAAAGCGGACATATGTCCACGGCGCGAGACATGACCACGCTGGGGCGGCACGTGCTGTATGACTATCCAGATTATTACAATCTGTTCTCCCGCCGCTCCACAAGCGCTGGCATCAAGACCGTAAACAACACCAACCGACGCCTGCTGAATGCGTATCGCGGCGCGGATGGGATTAAGACCGGTTATACACGCGCCGCTGGCTTCAACCTTGTTGCCTCGGCAGAGCGCGGCAACAAACGCATCATCGCCACTGTTTTTGGCGGTCGCTCAACCGCGACGCGCAACGCCAAGGTGGCAGAGCTGCTTGACCTCGGCTTCACCCGGTCAGCCAGCAGAGTTGCCCTGCGCAAGCCTGGACGCCCGGACTACATCGGGTCAAACAAGGGCGCGGGGAAAACCATCCGCGTGACAACGGCTGTTAAAAAGTCGCTTCGCCCCAAACTGCGCCCAACTCAAGGCGCGCCTGAAGCGCCGAAGCCAGCAATCGTTGTTGCGAAAGCCGCCACACCTGATGCCAGCCTCGTGGCTGCGGCAAATGTGATTGAGCATGATATTCAATCCGCGCTTCTGCAGGCACAAGAGTCCTCTGGCGCGACCCTGGCATGGGTTGAACCTGAACCAACGCCTCCTCCCCAGCCAAAGGTCGTTACACGCATATCAACTGCGGGTGGCCGACACTGGGGCATCAACGTGGGCCGCTATGGCAGCAGATATGCCGCGGAAAAAATGCTGCTGAAGACAGCGCTCGCAGAAATGTCCACATTGGACGGCAGCCTGCGCAAGGTGGTGAAGAACACGCGTGGCTTCGAAGCCAACTTCATGGGACTGTCTAAAGAAACCGCCGACCTGGCGTGTCGCCGCCTTCAAGCCCGACAAATCACTTGTTACACGCTCGGACCGAGCTAACGCAGTGCAAAAACGCTGAAAAAGAAACGCCTTCGACATCCAGTCGAAGGCGTTTTTTCGTTGCGACCTTGGCACTCATCCTGTGCGCCCGTCACCCCTTGGGTTTGTCATCATATTGCCCAGAGAGGATCCGCTGCGCATTGCCTTCGGGATCATCGTATTGATCGGAGCGCACTGTGTAGAGGAAAGCCACAAGGCCAACACTGCCAAGAAACAGTGAGATTGGGATGAGATATGACAAGACTTGCATTTTTCTACCTTAGGCGCAGAGCGTTGAGAGACACTGTAATCGAAGAAGAAGACATCGCCAATGCCGCGATCAGCGGTGTTGCCAGACCGACAACAGCCAGAGGCACCGCAATGATATTATAAAGCGTTGCAATCCGGAAGTTTTCACGAATGCGCCGAGTGGCGGCTTGTGCTGTTTCGATCGACGTTGAAATTGGCGACAGGTCGCTGCCCAGCAAGACGATATCTGATGCCACGCGCGCCGCATCCAGCGCTGAAGCAGGCGAGATAGAAACATGCGCGGCCGCCAACGCGGCCGTGTCATTCAGCCCGTCCCCGACCATCAAAACGGTCTTTCCTTCCTCCGCAAATGATTGGATCCGCTGTGCCTTTTCTTCCGGCAACGCGTCGGCAAGCCACTGGGAAATCCCCAGACGTTTTGCCAGCGCGGCAACGGCGCCAGAGGTATCCCCAGACAAAAGAACGATCTCTTTGCCCGAACGCTTCAGCGCCGCAACAGCCTCTGCCGCGCCCTCCCGCAACGCGTCTGCGAACAGAAATGCCTTCGCCTCCGCCTCACCAATGCGCAGGTGCGCCGCGGTCTGCTCTTGTGCGCTTGCACCGGTCCAGCTCGCACGCCCAAGCCGCACCAATTGTCCATCGTACCGACCTTGCGTGCCGTAGCCCGGCACCTCTTCGATGTCTGTCACGACAGCCGGAGACACACCGTGAGCACGCGCTGCTTTGCTCAATGCAACGCTCAATGGGTGGGCAGACCCCTGCGCCAATGCCAAAGCAACGGAGAGCTCCTCGGGCGCAAACGCCCCCAGATTGGTGACCTCTGGCGTTCCGGCGGTCAATGTGCCGGTCTTGTCAAACACCACCGTGTCCACCTGCGCGAGACGTTCGAGTGCGGTGCTGTGCTTGATCAACATGCCTTTGCGAAACAATCGACCGGAGGCAGCGGTGGTGACGGCAGGCACCGCAAGCCCAAGCGCGCACGGGCAAGTGATGATCAGCACAGCAGCAGCGATGTTGAGCGCAGTGCGCACATCAAATGTGTACAGATACCAGCCAAGAAAGCTCAGCGCAGACAGGATATGAACACCTGGGGCATATAGCTTCGCAGCCTTATCGGCCAGCGATGTGTAATTTGACCGGCCCGCTTCAGCCACGGCCACCAAATCCGCCATACGATGCAGACTTGTGTGCTCGCCTACAGCGCTCGCCCTGATCAGCAGGGGACCAGTCAGGTTCACTTCACCTGCGCTCACTATCAAACCGGGCTCTGCGAAAACAGGCACGGTTTCTCCGGTCAACAGAGAGCGATCCAGCTCAGAGCGGCCTTCGATGATCTCACCATCGACAGGCATACGCCCCCCTGGCCGCACCAAAATCAGATCACCAATACACAGCTCCTGCACCGCAACGGTTTCTTCCTGCCCGTCCTGCACACGAATGGCACGAGGCACTTCCAGCGCTGCAAGTTCCTCTGCCGCAGACCGCGCAACAGCACGGGTTCGGTGATCCAGGTAACGCCCAGCCAAAAGGAAAAACACCAGTGTCAGAGCTGCGTCAAAATAAGCGTGCTCCCCGGACAGGGATGTTTCCCAAAGGGACGTGACCACCGCCAAAAGGATCGCCAGCACAATTGGCACATCCATATTCAGACGCCGGTGCCTTAGCGCGCTCCAAGCGTGCACAAAAAACGGTTTTCCGGAAAACACAATTGTTGGCAGGGCAATGGCAGCAGAGATCCAGTGGAACAGGTCACGCGTCGCAGCCTCAGCCCCCGACCAGACAGAGACTGACAGCAGCATGACGTTCATCGACGCAAAGCCAGCCACCGCGAGTCGCATCAGCAGATCGCGCCCCGCCTTGTCGGTTTGTGTCGCGCTGAGTGTGCCCGCGTCCAGCTCATGAGCTTCATAGCCCACCCCCGCCAGCGCATCGATCAGTTGGTCTGGTGCAACCTCTACCTCAGCTTCCACCGAGGCCCGTTTGAGTGTCAGGTTCACACGCGCGGATGTGACACCAGGAACCTGCGCCAAGGCCGTTTCCACTGTCGCGATACAAGCTGCACAATGCACGGTCGGCACGGACAAAGCGATGCGTCCACGCTCCTCAGCGAGGGCAGCTTCGGCCAACGCCTCTGCCGCCGGGGCTGCATCGCAGGCCGGACATGCTGAAATTTGGGGGCGTGCCGCAGCGACCATCACATCAGCTCTTATCGACAATCAGCACAACACGCTGCTCAAATGCCGTTCCGTCCAACGCGGTGGCTTTCATACGAATATTCCAGTTTCCAGGTGCCAATTCCTCGCGGGCCACATACGCCTGGCCATCAAACTGAAAATTAGGCTCTCTGTCGTCCTTCACATGTGTCGCACGACCAAGCACGGCATGCAGGTTACTCACCTGCACTGGACGCCCGGTCTCATCGTTGACCGTCAGGATCAACAGCCCACCTGTCGCACGCGCCGAAACGGACCAGCCAAGCGCCTCTTGCGCGGTGCGCCGCACATCAAACTCCTGACTTGCGACATAGGAGTTTTTAACTTCCAGCCCCGGAAACGTTTTCACCGCGCTGAATGCAAGCACAAGATTTACGGCAATGATCACACCAAAGGCGCCAACGAAAATCATGGCGGCATGCCATCCGGTGAACTTCTTCTCAGCCATTACTGGCCCTTTCCGTTAAAGATCGTATCTTTGTATACACGATCGCCATTTCCTGTGTCTTCGAACCAGAAGCGGAACGGCGTGCTTTCACCGTCTGCTGGCAAAGATCCTTTCGGTGCAATCACATATACACGCTGGATGCGCATTTCATCCGCCTCGACTTGCACTGCTTCATACGGGGTGCCTTCCAACTGCACACGCAGCGATGGATCGCCCTTCAACGACACCCGGAACATGCGTGGCTCATGGTGTTTGTTGCGCATCCGCACCTCGTAGGTGTTGCGGATCGAACCATCAGAAAGGGTCACGTAGGTCGGATTGCGCACTGGAGCCACGGTGGCTTCGATGTCAGAGCGCAGAAACAGTGCCACAACAAGCGCGATCCCAACTGCGGACCACAAGGTTGTATACATGATCGTGCGCGGACGCAGGGCGTGTTTCCAAACAGGTTTGGGCGCTTCACCCGCGCGCTCCCGCCCTTCGTCAGAAAGCGCCAGATAGTCAATCAAACCACGCGGTTTGCCGATTTTGTCCATCATGTCATCGCAGGCATCAATGCACAGCGCACAGGTGATGCACTCCATCTGCTGGCCATCACGGATATCAATCCCGACCGGGCAAACATTCACGCAAGCCATGCAATTGATGCAATCACCAAGATCACTGTCTTCTGTGCGCTTGCCTTTGCCCCGAGGTTCACCGCGCCATTCGCGATAGCCCACCGTCAGCGTATCTTCATCCATCATCGCCGCTTGGATGCGCGGCCAGGGGCACGCGTAGATACAAATCTGTTCACGCGCAAAGCCCCCAAAAAAGAAGGTCGTCGCAGTGAGGATCGCGATCGTTGTGTAAGCAACAGGATGTGCATTGCCTGTCACCAGCTCAACAGCCAGTGTCGGGGCATCGGCAAAATAAAACACCCAAGCGCCGCCAGTCGCGACCGCAATCAACAGCCAGGACACCCACTTTGTAACACGCAGGCGGATCTTGCGTGCGTCAAGTTTTTCCTGCCGATGCAGCCGCAAGCGCGCGTTGCGATCGCCCTCGATCCAGCGCTCCACAAGAATGAAAAGGTCAGTCCAAACAGTCTGTGGGCAAGCATAGCCGCACCAAACCCGCCCAAGCGCAGAGGTGAACAAAAACAGGCCCAAGCCTGCCATGATCAAAAGACCAGCCACGAAATAGAATTCATGCGGCCAAATCTCGATCATGAAAAAGAAGAAACGCCGATTGGCGATGTCGACCAGAACGGCCTGATCGGGCAGGCTCGGGCCACGATCCCACCGGAGCAAAGGCGTCAGGTAGTAAATTCCAAGCGTAAACGCCATGATCCACCATTTAAGGTTGCGGAATTTACCATGGACACGTTTGGGGAAAATGGGTTCACGGCTGGCGTAAAGTGACGGTGCAGGACTGTTGCTCACGGAATCACACTCTGGCTATTGGAGGCTAAATCAGTCTTCTCCTATCATGGTGTTTCAGGTCATTGACCTGTGTCAAATGGCGCATCTGACAGGCATATTTATCAGGGACTTATGCCATTTCATGGCGCTTTTGCGCGGGCGTCGCGCCCGTCCAGGTATGAAAGGCGCGATAAAAGGAATTGGGATCACGATACGCCAAAAGATACGATATCTCTTCAACACTCATCGCCTTATCTCTCAGATAATGCAGGGAAAGATCTGATCGGGTTGTATCGAGAACCTGCTGAAACGTCATACCTTCTGCCTTTAAGTGGCGCTGCAGGCTGCGACGACTCGTCACGAGCTTTTCGCACACCGCATCCACCGTGGAACGCCCAGCGGGCAAAAGCTCCAGCAAGGCGTGACGCACACGTGCTGACATCGGGGTGATACGCCGCTGCTCCGCCAGTTGACGCGTCAACTCCTTCTCGTATCCAGCCCAAAGTTTCGGGCTCTCAGAGAGCAATGGTCGGTAGGCATCTTCTCGCGAAAACACCAACTTTGGTTTGCGGCTCAAGACAGCCTTGCGCCCAAAAAACCGATCAAAAAGCTCCTGATCCTGCACATACGCCGGGGTTCCAATCTCTATCGGCAAAATATCAACGCCGGTGAATGTGCGTGCCAGTTCAAGAAAATAGACCAACTCAAAGGCAGCCATACCGTCTGGCATCTTGAGACTCGGGTCGGCGATATCGATCTCCAACGTCACGCGTGTCGCGCTTTCTGACACCAACAGCCGAACGGGCGCAACAAGCGGTTTGAATATCGCCAGACGTTCAAGCCCGGTTGCAATATTTGGGCTGCAAGAAAAGGCAAATACAGCCGGAATCACCGGGCCACGGGCCATCTTGCGCGCCATCTCCAGCACCATTCTTGGTTCTGGCGCCTGTGCCAACATAGCCTCCCAAAGATCAAACACTTGTTTGGCTGTCAGTGCGCGACCTTCAGACTGAAACAAATCCACAGGCAGCCCGCACTTCTGCAACATTGCCTGAGTCGACACGCCGACGGAATCCAAAAACTCTGGAACAGACCTTTGTATCTGATAGCGGGTTTGTTTGTGCATCACAGCCTCCTGAATACACAGCAATCTATGCACAGGCTGTACAAACGCCAAGCGTTTGGCGCGATCTGCAAGTGAATTGTCAGGAGTATGGGGGGCCAATCATTCCAGGAAACGCGCGAACAGGACGGAAAGACTGGCCCCCAATGCCCCACCCCCAGTGAATTGGGTAAGGCAGGCTGCGCAGAATGCCTTGCGCGGCCTATGACTAAAAATAACTGGAGCACCGACGCAAAACTTTGATCTTGGTCAAATTTCATCAGAAACTTTCCAGAAAAAGCGAAGCCGCCCCGAATAATCGGGACGGCCCAAAAGCATTCTACAGAGTGGGAAAGGCGTTATTCACCACCGCCCAATTGGTGCACATAGCTGGATACAGCCCGGATTTGCGCCTCGCTCAAACGATCCCGATAAGACCAGGATGGCATCACGCCGTACCGGCTATATGTGACCGTTTCTTTGATCGACGCGTAATCACCGCCATAGAGCCAAAGTGCATCGACAAGATTGGGAGCACCTTGTTCGCGATCTCCGGTGCCGTTCTCCATGTGACAAGCGGAACAGTTGTCTTCATAGACCACCGCGCCTGCATCAACCAAAGACGCATCAACCGGATCACCCGACAGGGACATCACATAATTCACAACCTGCTCGATCTCTTCTTTCTCAAGAAGTTCACCGAAGGCAGGCATCTCAGAGTAACGCGCATCGTCGTCCTCTTCGTTGCGAATGCCGTGTTTGACGGTGAGATAGATGTTCTCGATGTCACCGCCCCAAAGCCAGTCGTTGTCCAAAAGGTTGGGATATCCAACGCCCCCAGCGGCACCAGAGCCATGGCACTGCGCGCAGAAGGTTTTGAACACCGCAGCCCCAGCAGAAGTGGCATAGCTGTTGAGCTCTTCATCCGCCGCAATCTGGGTCAGCTCTGCAGCTTCCAGTTTGGCGTTGATCGGTGCCAGCCTCTCTTCGGCGATCTGGATTTCTTCAACCACATCCGCACGCGAAGACCACCCGACCAAGCCCGCTGTGGCGCTGCTGACGCCGGGCCAAGCTGGATAGGCGATGGTGTAGCCTACGCCCCAGATGATTGTGGCATAGAACACCCACAACCACCAACGCGGCATCGGGTTGTCGAATTCCTCGATCCCATCCCAAGAGTGACCGGTGGTGTTCGGATCCCCCTCAAACTTTTTCGATTTGTTGGTCATGACCGCGCCTCCTTGTCCGTGGCGGGTTTATCTGCGTGACGAAACGGGATGTTGGCGTTGTCGCGATACTCTTTGCTGGCGCCGGGACGGAACACCCAAAAGATGATCCCAACGAAGAAAAGGAACAGCATCAACAACATCCAGCTGTCGGCGAACTCTCTAAGGAAAGAATAGGTTTCCATCTTTTCCCTCCTTAGCGAGACGCATCAGGCGTGAAGGCCGAGAAATCAACCAAAGTGCCCAACATCTGCAGATAAGCAATCAGAGCATCCGCTTCAGAGACACCTGGCTGGCCATCAAAGTTGCGTACATTCACACCCTCCTCGCCGTAGCGTTCGAGAAGGCCGTCATAGTCGCTGTCTGGGTCTGCCTGCGCGAGGAAGTCAGACTGCGCGTTTTCGATCATCTCTGCGGTGTAAGGCACGCCCACAACAGCATTGGCTGCCATGATATCGCCCATGTACTCGCCTTCGATCATACGGTTCTCAAGGAAGCCGTATTTCGGCATCACCGACTCCGGCACCACGGCCTGGGGGTCACGCAGGTGATCCACGTGCCAATCGTCAGAGTAGCGACCGCCCACACGTGCCAGATCAGGACCGGTACGCTTAGAGCCCCACTGGAACGGGTGGTCGTACTTGGACTCCGCTGCCAGCGAGTAGTGACCATAACGCTCAACCTCGTCGCGCATCGGACGGATCATCTGGCTGTGGCAGACGTAGCATCCTTCGCGGATATAGATTTCACGTCCAGCCATTTCCAGCGGGGTGTAGGGGCGCACGCCCTCTACATCCTCAATGGTGTTTTCCAGCCAAAACAGCGGTGCGATTTGCACGATGCCACCAATGGTTACGACCAAGAAGCTGCAAATAAGCAAGAGGGTCGCGTTGGTCTCGAGGATCTTATGTTTGTCGAGAATTGCCATAGCTGCCGGCCCTCCTTATTCAGCCGGGACTGCGACGGACAGGCTGGCTTCTTTGGCCGGCGCTTTCCGAACAGTCATCCACAGGTTGTAGCACATGATGAGCGCACCAGCGAGGAACATGACCCCACCGAGACCGCGTACCACATACATCGGGAACTTCGCGGCCACCGTGTCGGCAAAGGAGTTCACGAGGAAACCGTTTGCGTCCACTTCGCGCCACATCAGGCCTTCCATGATGCCGGTCACCCACATGGACGCCGCATAGAGAACGATGCCGATGGTGGCGAGCCAGAAGTGCCAGCTCACGAGGCTGAGGGAGTACAGACGATCACGTTTCCACAGTGCAGGCACCAGGTAATAGAGCGCACCAAATGTGATCATGCCGTTCCAACCCAGCGCACCAGAGTGCACGTGACCAATGGTCCAGTCGGTGTAGTGGCTCAGCGAGTTCACAGCGCGGATCGACATCATCGGGCCTTCGAAAGTGGACATGCCGTAGAAGCCAACCGAGATCACCATCATACGGATCACCGGATCTGTACGCAGTTTGTCCCACGCGCCAGACAGCGTCATCAGGCCGTTGATCATGCCACCCCAGCTTGGCATCCAGAGGATGATTGAAAACACCATACCAAGGGTAGAAGCCCAATCCGGCAGCGCGGTGTAGTGCAAGTGGTGAGGACCAGCCCAGATATACAGGAAGATCAGCGCCCAGAAGTGAATGATCGACAGCTTGTAGGAGAAAACCGGACGCTCAGCTTGCTTTGGAATGAAGTAGTACATCATGCCAAGGAAACCCGCGGTCAGGAAGAAGCCCACAGCGTTGTGGCCATACCACCACTGTACCATGGCGTCCTGTACACCCGCCCAGACGATCACGGACTTGGAACCGAAGATGGAGACAGGGATGGTCAGGTTGTTGATCACGTGCAACATCGCCACGGTGACGATAAACGCAAGGAAGAACCAGTTTGCCACATAGATGTGAGGCTCTTTGCGTTTGATGATGGTGCCCAGGTAAACCGCCAGATAGCAGACCCAAACAACAGTCAGCCACAAATCGACATACCACTCAGGTTCAGCGTATTCCTTGGACTGCGTGCCACCCAGAACGTAACCGGTCGCGGCCAGAACGATGAACAGCTGATATCCCCAGAACACAAACCATGCCAGGTTGCCGCCCCAAAGGCGCGCGGCGCTGGTACGCTGCACAACGTAGAAAGACGTCGCCAGCAAGGCGTTACCACCAAAAGCGAAAATAACCGCCGAGGTGTGCAAAGGACGCAAGCGGCCAAAGTTCAGATAGCCTTGCGCCCAATCAAAGTTCAGAACCGGGAAGGCCAATTGAAAGGCGATGAAAACGCCTGCCAAAAAACCAACCACGCCCCAGAATGCTGTTGCGATGACCCCGTAACGGATCACGTCATCCATGTATTCATCTTGCGCGATAACCGTCTTTGTGCCGGTACCGCGCAAAACCCAAATAAAAAGCCCAAAGGACACACCCGTTATGATGAGGGCGTGTACCATATAAGCCAGATCACGCGCGTAGTTGGCCGCAATCATCGCAAAAAAAGTGATGAGGCCAAGCGCGATCAGCTTGAAGTAATTTACCATTTCGCGTCCCTTCGTCTTGCTGGGCCTGAGTCTCCAAGGCCTTAGCGGATTTAGACAAACCATCTTTTGCGTGCGCAGCCCTTTGACCGCCTTGATCTGCATCAAGGAAAGTAACCGGTCGTGTGAGACTAATCCTATCAGGGTCCGCAAAACTCCTCGCGTGGGCCGTTTCTTCAAACCCCAAGGGGGTTGTTCACACAGCAGGTGCCTCACTATGGACTTCAAAACTCTCCTATGCGTCATGACCGACGCTGATGTTTCCGTTCCGTCCCTCTCTCAGGCCATGGCGCTCGCCGAGGCCCATGATGCCCATTTGGACGTCTTGGCACTTGGCGTTGACCGGTCGCAAACAGGTTATTTTTATGGCGGAGCCGACGCCCTGCTCATGCAAGAAATGCTTAAGCGCGCGCATGACGAAGCCGAAGAGATTCGCAAAACCGCCGAAGCGAAACTCAGCAACAGCGGGCTGCGTTGGGCCTGTGACATTGGTGTCGCTCAAATTGCAGATCTGGGCCGCCACGTTGCCAGCCGCGCCCGCTTCTCCGATCTGGTGATCTTGCCCAAACCTTATGGAAAAAACTGCGGGACCGAACTTGAACCTACCATTGAGGCCGCTTTGTTCGAAGGTCAGGCCCCCGTGCTGATGGTTCCAGAATCAGTGGCGCCCATGACAACCCCCAAGACAGTTTGTCTGGCCTGGAACGAAAGCGCAGAAGCACTGGTAGCCGCACGCGCCGCGCTGCCGTTCCTCAAGATGGCCGAAACCGTCCATGTGATTGTCGTCGATCCGCCCTCACACGGCCCCAACCGATCCGATCCGGGCGGACTGTTGTCGCAGTACTTGGCACGACACGGTGTCAATGTGCAGGTTGATGTGCTGTCCAAAACACAGCCGCGTGTCTCTGATGTTCTCCTGCGCCATGCCACCGACACAGATGCAGATCTGATGGTGATGGGGGCATATGGCCATTCCAGATTCCGCGAAGCCATTCTCGGCGGCGCCACACGCAACATGTTGGAACACGCCCCGTTGCCTGTATTCCTAGCCCATTGAAAGAGCCGCAATCGCGCATAAAAAAGGGCGCCCCAGTGGCGCCCGTTTCACGTTCTTTCACAAAGGCCGGTCAGGCCATCATGCCACCATCACAGTCGTCGCCCGCCTCATCCAACAGCCGTTGAAAATCTGGCACTGTTACGTGGCGCTTGCCTTCTAGAACAATCACGCCATCCTTTTTCAGCGCCGAAATCTGGCGACTGACAGTTTCAAGCGTAAGCCCCAAATAGTCCGCCATGGCCTCACGTGTCAGAGGCAGATCAAAAACCATTTCCTGATCCTGACCCGCAAGATTAAGCGCCGCATCCCGGCGGCCCAGAATAGACAACAGGCTTGCAATCTTCTCCCGTGCCGTCTTGCGCCCAAGCACGAGCATCCATTCCCGCGCGGCATCCAGCTCATCCAATGTCATTTCAAGCAGACGTTGCGCGATGTGTGGGGTCTCCACCATCATTGTTTCAAACGGTTTGCGACGGAAACAACACATCACAACATCGGTCGTGGCCACCACATCATAGGTGGCCGCATCACGCCCAGGTCGACCAACAAAGTCACTGGGCAGCAGCAAACCCACCATTTGGGTGCGTCCGTCTTCCATTGTCTGGGTCAGTGAGGCAATCCCTGAGACTATCGAACCGACAAACTCCATGCGATCGCCCGACCAAATGATCGTCTGGCCCGCTTCAAAGCTCCGATAATACTTGATGGATTCCAGGCGGTCGAGCTCATCCGCGTCACAACGCGCGCACACTGCTCTGTGCTGAATTGGGCAGCTCTCACAACCACCAACAAACTTTGTAAGATCAGTCATTACTTCTGCCATACCTAGAATTGATCTGGGTCAAGGATACTGTACCACGATTCGAGCTATCCCCTACGCCCATGGAAACGGAAAAACAATTGGCGAAGCTAGGGTTATTTGACGCGAAAGTGCCGCGTTACACAAGTTATCCCACCGCCCCGCATTTTGAAAACAATGTAACTCCAGATACTTATAAGGAGTGGATCCAAGCCATTCCTGCGGGATCTGAAGTCTCGCTATACGTGCATGTGCCATTTTGCCGCCGCCTCTGCTGGTTCTGCGCCTGCCGCACGCAAGGCACCTCCACGCTTTCGCCGGTTGCGTCATATGTGGAAACACTAAAGCAAGAATTGTTGATTCTCAAATCTATCTTACCTGACGGCGTCAGCCTGTCACGTTTGCATTGGGGAGGCGGCACACCAACATTGCTCGCACCGGGCATGATGGAAGAGCTTGCGGGCGCAATTTTTGATGTGGCGCCAATGGCAGAAAATGGTGAGTTTTCTGTGGAAATTGACCCCAATGAAATCGATCACGCCCGCCTAGAAGTCCTTGCAAAAGCTGGCATGAACCGAGCCTCCATTGGCGTGCAAGACTTTGACGATGACATCCAGCAAACCATTGGCCGCATTCAAGGCTATGACATCACCCGCGAAGCGGTGGAGATGATCCGCAGTTTCGGGGTTCAAAGCGTGAATGCCGACATCCTGTTTGGGCTGCCACATCAAACCCAAGCGCGCATCACCGAAAGCGTACAGAAGTTGCTGTCGCTATCACCTGACCGCGTCGCGCTTTATGGCTATGCGCATGTGCCTTGGATGGCCAAGCGCCAACAGATGATCCCGTCTGACGCCCTGCCCACACCGCAAGAGCGACTTGCATTGTTTGAAACGGCGCGCCAACTTTTCCTTTGGGACAATTACGACGAAATCGGCATCGATCACTTTGCCACCAAAAGTGATGGGCTCTCTGTCGCACAACGCGACGGCACGCTGCGCCGCAATTTTCAGGGTTACACCGATGACACCGCAGATGTGCTTCTGGCGGTCGGCGCATCCTCCATCGCACGCTTCCCTCAAGGGTATGCACAGAATGCGCCAGCAACTTCAGCCTATACCGCGGGCGTACGCGAAGGTCGCTTCACCACGTCACGTGGCCACAAGTTTACAGGCGATGATCTCCTGCGCGGGCGCTTGATCGAAGCACTGATGTGCGACTTCCGCATTGATGCACAAGAAATTGTCGATCAGTTTGGTATCACACGCGCCAAGCTCAACGAAATGTTCTCAACTGTCATGGCACAGTTTCCCGACATGCTTGCGCTTGAAAGCAACGCGTTGGTGATTCCGCCGCATGCACGGCCATTGACGCGTATGATTGCGCGCGCATTCGATGCCTATGACATGAGCAAAGCCCAACACAGCGCCGCGATTTGATCGCGGCGACTGCCGGTTTTTGGATCAGCCCTGTGCTGCCACCAGAAGTTCGCGGGTATAGTCGGTCTGAGGATTTTCAAACAGTGCCTCGGCCGTGCCCTGCTCCACCACATCCCCCGCGCGCATCACCATAATTTTGTGGCTCATGGCACGCACCACATGCAGGTCGTGGCTAATGAACAGATAGGCGAGACCGTATTTTTCCTGCAGGTTGCGCAACAATTCAACAATCTGAACCTGCACGGTCATGTCCAATGCAGATGTCGGCTCGTCCAACACCACCAGCTTGGGGCGCAGGATCATCGCGCGCGCAATCGCGATCCGCTGGCGCTGACCACCCGAAAACTCATGCGGATACCGATCCATAGTCTCTGGGTTTAGCCCGACTTCTTCCATGACCTCTGCCACAAGCGTGCGCGTGTCGCGCCCATCGGGATTACCATGAACACCCAGCCCTTCAGCAATGATCTGTTCACAGGTCATCCGGGGGCTCAGGCTGCCAAACGGATCCTGAAACACAATCTGCATGTCCTTGCGCAGCGCACGCAGCTGGCGTGTGTTCCACTTGCGCACATCCTGACCGACAAAGCCGATTTTGCCTTCGCTCGAGATCAGACGCATCATCGCCAGTGCCAAGGTGGTCTTGCCAGAACCACTTTCCCCCACGATGCCAAGCGTCTCCCCCGCGCGCACCGTCAGGCTTGCATCATTCACCGCTTTCACATGCCCAACTGTACGTTTGAGCAGGCCCTTTTGGATCGGGAACCAAACGCGCAGGTTTTGCGCGTCACTCACAACGTCCGCGCTCTCAGGCACCGGTGCAGGCCGTCCACTGGCCTGCGCGCTCAACAAGAGCTGCGTATAGGGATGCTGTGGGTTTTCGAAAATGTCTGCAACCGGCCCTGCCTCGACGATCTCTCCGTCTTTCATCACGCAAACTTTGTCTGCGATCCGCCGAACCACCGCCAGATCATGGGTGATGAACAATAGCCCCATGCCTTCGGATTTCTTGAGCTCCGCCAGAAGCTCCAAAATCTGCGCCTGAATGGTCACATCCAGCGCAGTTGTTGGCTCATCCGCAATCAGAATGTCCGGCTTGTTCGCGAGCGCCATGGCGATCATCACCCGCTGCCGCTGCCCACCGGAAAGCTCGTGCGGATAGGCGGTCAGGCGCTGCTCTGCGTCACGCAACCCAACCTTGTTGAGCAAGTCCAGAATGCGCCCACGTGCCTCATCGCCAACCACGCCCTGATGCAGGGCCAAGCTTTCTCCCAACTGCTTCTCAAGCGTATGCAGCGGGTTCAGGCTCGTCATAGGCTCCTGAAAGATGAAACTGATATCATTGCCGCGCACCTGCCGCAGCAAATCGTCTGGCGCGCCGACCATCTCTTTACCGTCATAGTGAACAGAACCCTGCACCTCGGCACTGCCCGGCAAAAGCGATACAGTGGACAAAGCGGTCACCGATTTGCCAGAGCCTGACTCCCCCACCAGCGCAACAGTTTCTCCGCGATCCACGCTGAAAGACACACCTTTGACAGCCTGATGCAGTTTCCCGTCTTGGCGAAACCCCACACGCAGATCTTTGACGTCCAGAATGCTCATGAAAAGGTCTTTCTAGGATCAAACGCATCGCGCACGCCTTCAAAGATGAAGACCAAAAGCGAGAGCATAATGGCAAAAGTGAAGAAAGCGGTGAAGCCGAGCCACGGCGCCTGCAGGTTCTGCTTTGCCTGCAATGTCAACTCGCCCAGACTTGGTGCAGAGGATGGCAAGCCAAAGCCAAGGAAATCAAGCCCGGCAAGCGTGCTGATCGTACCGGTCACAATAAACGGAAGCATGGTCACCGTCGCCACCATCGCATTGGGCAGCATATGGCGGAACATGATCACCCGGTTGCTCACGCCCAGCGCTTTGGCCGCGCGGACATACTCAAGGTTCCGCGCCCGCAAAAATTCGGCGCGCACAACGCCCACAAGTGCTGTCCAACTGAACAGCACCGTCAGCAGCACCAACAGCCAGAAACTGCGCCCCACAATCGCAAACATAATGATGATGATATAAAGGCTGGGCGTCGCGCCCCATATCTCGATCACCCGCTGGAAGATCAGATCGAGCCAACCGCCAAAATAACCCTGCACGGCGCCTGCGAAAACGCCAATCAGGCTCGCTGCCGCCGTCACAACCAAAGTAAAGAATATCGACAGTCGGAACCCATACAGGACACGCGCCAGAACATCGCGTTTGCGGTCATCTGTGCCCAGCCAGTTCTGCCCATCCGGTGGCAGTGGCGCCGCACCAGATCGATCCACTGGCGTGTCATAGCTGTAAGGAATGAGCGGCCATAGCGCCCAGCCTTGATCCAAGCCATCGGCACTGTAGGTACCGGCATCCAGCTCTTCGATAATGTCTTCGGGCACATCAAAACAGTCTTCAACACCACCCGTAGCGATCAAACACGACACCACCGGATCTTTGTAGTCCGCCTCGGTTTTGAAATCGCCGCCAAAGGTGGTCTCAGGATAGAACTTGAACACGGGCGTAAAATACTCACCACGATAGTTCACGAGGATCGGCTTGTCGTTGGCGATCAGCTCCGCAAAGAGCGACACACCAAAGGCCACGCAAAAGATGATGAGCGACCAGAAAGCACGGCGATTGCGCTTGAAATTGTTCCAGCGACGCTGGTTCAGGGGGGACAGAGCCATCAGCCTTCCCTCTTCTCAAAGTCGATGCGTGGATCAACCAGCACATACATCAAATCCGACAGGATCCCGACCACCAGACCGATCAGGCCAAACACAAACAAGGTGCCAAAGATCACCGGATAATCCCGCGCCACCGCGGCCTCAAACCCAAGCCGGCCCAGCCCATCCAGTGAGAAGATGGTTTCGATCAGGACCGAGCCGCCAAAGAAAACGCCAATAAACACAGCCGGGAACCCTGCAATCACAATCAGCATGGCGTTGCGGAACACATGGCCATAAAGCACGCGCCCCTCGCTCAACCCCTTGGCCCGCGCGGTCATCACATAGTGTTTCTTGATCTCATCCAGAAAGCTGTTTTTGGTCAGCAATGTGAGTGTTGCAAACGCTGAAATCGTGGAAGCGACCACAGGCAGCGTGATGTGCCACATATAATCCAGGATTTTGCCCATCATTGTGAGGTCTTGGAAATTGTCCGAGGTCAGTCCACGCAACGGGAAGATCTTCCAGTAGGAGCCGCCGGCAAAGAGCACCAGCAACATGATTGCAAACAGAAATCCCGGGATCGCATAGGCCACGATGATCGCCCCTGAGGTCCAAGTATCAAACGGCGAGCCATCTTTGACAGCTTTTCGTATGCCAAGCGGGATAGACACCAGATAGGCTATCAACGTCGACCAAAGCCCAAGCGTGATCGACACCGGCATTTTCTCAAGCACCAGATCAATCACAGTAATTTTGCGGAAGTAGCTCTCGCCAAAATCAAGGGTCAGGTAGTTGCCCATCATATTGAGAAACCGCTCCAGCGGTGGCTTGTCAAAGCCGAACTCTTTCTCAAGCTCCTCGATGAACTCCTTCGGCAAGCCGCGCGCGCCCAGATATTCGCTGTCAGAGCCGAAAGTTTCCTCCCCTCCGACGTCTTCGTTGCCTCCCGCAAAGCCGGAGAACACATCCCCTTCGCCCTGCATGCGGGCGATCACCTGCTCAACCGGTCCCCCGGGAACAAATTGCACAAGCGTGAAATTGATGATCATGATCCCAAGCAACGTCGGGATGATGAGCAGAAGTCTGCGGAGAATATAGGCGCCCAAAGCTTACTTCCTCAGCGCGCCCGAGGCGATCAAAGCCTCGTGCTTTTCTTTGTTGTACCACCAGAAATCAAGCACTCCAACAGCGTAAGGCGGCAGCTCTTCTGGATGTTCAAACATGTCGAAATAAGACACCCAAGTCTCTGGCACATAACCCGCGTGCGCAATCACGCGCTCATACCGCAAGGCACGATCCAATGCCGTTAGCGCAACAACCTCATCTTCACGCGACGTTGTCTCTAGCGCCGCATCGATGAGAGCGTCCACCATCGGACTGCGCAGTGCTGAAGGGTTGTAAGAAGAGACCTCGGCGGTTTCGGACCCAAACAGCTGCTTCAAGCCAGCGCCCGCAGCAGAGAATGTCAGAATGCGCGTATAAATCAGGTCGTAGTCTTTATCGAGGAACCGCTGCTGTCCCTGCGCGCTGTCCACCTTATCCGCTTTGACTTTAACGCCCCAGTTGGCCAGCGTCTTCACATAGGCTTCAATCGTCGCAAGGCGGGTCTCATCCCAACTCGACAGCACCAGAAAATCAAGCGACATCTGCGCACCGCTGGCATCAACCATCTGACCGTTGTCATTGACGGTCCAACCGGCTTTTTCAAACAGTTTTAAGGCTGCACGTTTGTTGCGTCGGTCGATGGGGTTAGAGGCTTTGGACGTGTGCGGCATCACCACACTTTCCGTCAGCATCTCCGCCGGCACCACATCCCCCAAGGATTTCAGAAGGGCAAGCTCTGCGCCCTCTGGCACACCTTTGGCTTCCCATTCCTGCCCTTCAGCAAAGGAATTGCGTTGCGTGGTCAGGTCATATTGCAGAGATTCCCGCGTCCATTCGTAGTTGAATGCCAGTGACAGTGCATGCCGCACATCGCGGTTGTCCAGCGGCGCACGCAGTGTGTTGAAAATCACACCGCTGTTGTTGGGCGCGGTGCCACTTGGCAAAGCCACTTTCTTTACAGTGCCATTTTCAATGCCCGGAAAGTCATATCCGGTCGCCCAGCGCTTGGTCGATCCCTCTGTGCGGAAAGTGTACTCACCCGCCTTAAAGGCCTCAAACTCTGCGGTCGCATCTGCAAAATACTCAATCCGCACACGATCGAAGTTGAAACGACCGATGTTCGCCGGGTGATCCCATCCCCAATAGTTCGGGTTCTTTTCATAGACCACATAGCGGTTAAACTCATACTCGCCGACCTGATAAGGCCCGGATGCCATCGGAGACAGCACCGAAGGTTCATCCAGCCGCTCACCTGTTTCCTGATACCACGCCTCCGAAAAAATCGGCGTGAAGCCAACTTGGCTGATCAGCGAGCGGCGGGAGATACCATCCGCGAAAGTGTATTTGATGGTGTGATCATCGATGACCTCAACGCCAGTGATACGCTCCTTCACGGAACGCGCGTAGGACCGAATGCCTTGCTCCAGAAAAAGATTGTGCGTGAAGGCCGCATCCTGAGCTCTAAGTGGGGATCCATCCCGAAAAACCACATCATCACGCATGTGGAAAACGCACCAGGTTTTGCTTTTGGGGTACTCAACTTCTTTTGCAATCAGGCAATAGCTTTCCGTGATCGAGTCCGCCGGGGCGCCGCCACCCCATGGCATTTCTGCAAACATCGCCTCAGCCACCACGCCGGATGCGGTTTCCGGGTTCCCACGCCATGCAAAGCGATTGAACCCGTCAAAAGTTCCGCGCGAACTGAGCGTGATCTGCCCACCTTTGGGGGCGTTTGGGTTCACGTAGTCAAAATGTGGGTAGTCCGCAGGATACTTGAGATCCCCAAAGAACGAATAGCCGTGGGATCGGATGACTTCATCGTCACTGGCAAAAGCCATTCCGCTTCCGAGTCCTGCCCCAATCGACAGCGCACTCCCTCCCATAAGGCGCAGTGCACCTCGGCGGTCAAACATGGGTCCAGCGATTCTGATGGTCTTTTCGGTCATTTGGCCTCTCCTGCACCCACATGTTCACTGTGATTACGTGTTAGTTAAGCTAAAGGTTTCAGCCGACCAACTTCAAGTTCTCAATCTCTCAATATGGCGTGAATGTTTCGCAGCAGCGCAATCTAGCTGATCGCCCCCCGTAAAAACGCGCCACATAAAAAATAATCCAAAAACAAAGCCATAAGCCCGCTCTTGACACATCAAAGCACGCTTGCGACCCAAAATACTGGGTATTCAGAGAATTTCACGGAAGATCAAGGTGAGAGGCTGGACAACGACCCAAGCGGGGCTCGTTACGGCTGCTTCCTTCCGGATCTGACCGGGTTGGCGAGGCGCTTACCCGCGCCAACCTCTCGAGCAGGGATATAAGCTGGCTTTGCAGCAGATGCAAGCACCCGCGGCGCGCAATACCAGAGCACTCTGCCTTTCGATTGCAGCTGCCGCGCGATCATGTCACTCATCATCCGCAAGAGGGAGCCAGGCATGAGACACGCAGAAACCGTTACATTTGGAGGCTCAAGCCTCAACCGCGCGGCAGAGTTGCGCGGCTCAAAGGCAAATGAGTTGGCAAAGAGCGAAACCAGCCGCACAATGATTTTGTGGCGCGGTAAGGTTCTGCTCTCCGGTCAAAACACCGATCAGCTTGTGCAAGTCCCCATGGACCATCCGATCCTTGCTGAGGCCCATAATCCCCCTGTTCCCCCCATTTTTCTGGGCCTGTCAGAAGACGGCACCGCCCTGTTTGCACACGATATTTCTGCATGGGAACCCGAAGCGCAGGATCTGACGACGCTCAATCAGTTCTTTGATCCTTCGGTGCAACATCACCCGATTTTGGCAAAGGATCATCTATTTGTAGAACTGCGTGCCGCAATGGTCCGTCTCTCGCCACGGGACGCAGAGCTTTCTGCCACCGCCCGCGCCATCTATGGCTGGCATAAATCGCATAGATTCTGCGCCGCCTGCGGCTCAGAAAGCCGCATGAAAATGTCAGGTTGGCAGCGTGATTGCCCCACATGTAACACGTCACATTTCCCCAGAACCGACCCGGTGGTGATCATGCTCATCACTCATGGAAACAATGTGCTGATGGGGCGCTCTCCTGGCTGGCCGGAAGGCATGTACTCGCTTTTGGCAGGGTTTGTAGAACCCGGAGAAACACTGGAAGCCGCTGTGCGGCGCGAAGTGGTAGAAGAGGCCGGCATCAAAGTTGGCGCGGTGTCTTACCTTGCCAGCCAGCCTTGGCCGTTCCCCTCATCATTGATGTTTGGATGCAAAGGCACCGCACTGAGTGAGAACATCACCGTCGATCCCAACGAACTCGAAAATGCACTATGGGTCAGTCGAGAGGAAATGCTGGATGTTTTTGCCGGAACGCATCCATTCATCAAGCCGGCTCGAAAAGGCGCAATTGCTCATTTTCTTTTGAGAAATTGGCTTGCAGACAGGCTGGATTGACGCAAAAATCGCACACAGAGAGCAGACTAATCCCATTCCCCACATCACATTCCCCAAAGAGGCCCAATGGAACTGACCGGAAGAGAAGACATCGACGTGCCAATTGAGCAGGCCTTTATCATGCTAAGCGACGTCGAGGTCTATGAACGGTCTGCATTGCGGCGCGGCGCGGAGGTCACAAGGCTGGACAGCCTCCCCCAAGCGGGTGTTGGGGCAATTTGGGAAATTGCGTTTCTGTTGCGTGGCAAACCCCGCACCGTCAATCTCGAAATGACCCGTCTTGATGCACCCAATGAGATCGCAATGCGTGCAAAAATCCAAGGTCTTGAGACAGATATCAAATTTGAATTGGTCGCGCTTTCACGTACGAAGACCCGCGTTCAGTTCTGGAGCGGCATGAAAGCAAAAACGCTGTCATCGAGGCTTCTGTTGCAATCTCTCAAACTCGCCCGCAACAACATCAACAAACGCATACGGTCGCGACTGACTGGAATGCGTGCGGATCTCGAGGAACGTTACCGCCAAAGCACATAAACGTTGGCCTTGTTTCAGACACCAAAGGCGCCTTTCGACGCCTTTGCTTTGTCAAAACTCTCGCGGGCCTAGGACACACGATCGCGATCTGCCGGGTAGACACCGATGATCGAAACGTTGGTCGTAAAATAGCGCAGCTCATCCATTGCCAGAATAACCGCCGGATCTTCCGGATGCCCCTCAATATCGGCATAAAACTGGGTCGCGGTGAAGCTGCCACCAACCATGTAGCTTTCGAGCTTGGTCATGTTGATACCGTTGGTCGCAAACCCACCCATCGCCTTATAAAGCGCCGCAGGAATGTTGCGCACTTCAAAGACAAATGTGGTCATCATCTTGCGGTCTTCACGACGGGCATAATCAGGTTCGCGCGCCATGATCAGAAAGCGTGTGGTGTTGTGGCCGTGATCTTCCACGTCTGTAGCCAGCACATTCAAACCATAAATTTCTGCCGCAAGTTCAGACGCCAACACCCCTTCGTTGGCGCGTTTGTGCGCCACCAGATCCTGCGCAGCGCCTGCACTATCAGCTGCAGAAATCGCTTTGATTCCATGTGCTTTCAAAAATTCAGCAGATTGCGGCAAAAGCACCATATGCGCACGCACAGTATCAATCTCGTCCAGCGCGACGCCCGGCAGGCCCATCAAGCTGATCCGCACGCGCACAAAGGCCTCATCGACAATATGCAAGCCACTTTCAGGCAGCAGTCGATGAATATCGGCAACGCGGCCATAGGTGGTGTTCTCAATTGGCAGCATCGCAAGATCCGCCGCGCCCGACTTCACCGCATCGATGACATCTTCAAACGAACGACAGGGCATCGCCTCCATGTCCGGACGCGCGTTCTGGCAAGCTTCGTGCGAATATGCGCCGAGCTCGCCCTGAAATGCGATGCGATTGGTCATCTTGGTCATCCCTGCTCCCTTGCCCCACGATTTGAGCGCCATTTTGCGCAGATAGGGGCGTTTGGTCGCGGTAAGTACACCTTGCGTTATCATAGGGGAAGCGCTTAGAAATTCGGAAAACGCCACGAAATGGAAACGTAGCATGTTTGACACGATGACGATCACCAAAGTTGTTGGCGCTCTCTGCGGCGCCCTGCTGATATTCATGCTGGGCGGCTGGGCCGCTGAAGCGCTTTACCACACCGGCCCCAAAGGGCACGGCGGGGACCATGCAAAGCAAGCCTATGTGATTGAAGTTGAAGGTGCGGAAAGCGGCGCGGCCGAAGCTGAAGAAGGCCCAACCTTTGCAGAATTGCTCGCAAGTGCGGACGTCGACAAAGGCGCAAAAGTCTTCAGCAAGTGTAAGGCATGCCACAAACTCGAAGATGGTGCCAATGGCACTGGCCCTCACCTGTTTGGCGTTGTGAACCGTACAGTCGATTCGGTTGATGGCTTCAGCTACTCAGGCGCACTTGAGCAAGTTGCAGACGTTTGGTCCCCAGAAAATCTGGACGGGTTCCTCACCAACCCCAAAAGCTACGCGCCCGGTACGAAAATGGCCTTCTCTGGCCTCAAGAAGCCAAAGGATCGCGCAAACCTGATCGCGTATCTTGAGACAATCGGCCAGTAACGCTGATACCACAATCGCAAAACAAAAGACCGCAGCCCCGCTGCGGTCTTTTTGTTTGGTTGCCTCAAACTGTCTGTATCAGTCCACCGGTTGCCCACGACATCTGCGCATCTGTTTCCACCGCGCAACGCCGGATCGCGCGCAATCGCGCCAATGCGCCCTCTGGCGCTTCCCCCACGGCCATCATCAACTTCAGCACCATCATCCCCGAGCGCCCGCATCCGCCGCGGCAATGCACCAACACGCGCTCGCCAGCTTTCAAAGCCTGCAGGAGTTGCGCCTCTATCACGGCCCAACGCTCAGTTTGCGCTGCGTTGGGGATATCGAAATCAGCGATTGGAACATGTATCCAATGAATGCCCAACCGTGTCAGCCCGTCGCCCAAAGACTGCATGCCCAGCGCCATCATTTCGCTTTCTTCCGTGAGGCTCACCACATGCTGAGCACCCCAGTTTGAAATCGCCTCCAGCGCCTCTGCAAGCGGCCTTGCCGCGCCCGGAGCGGGAGACAGCGCCAATTGCCCATCAGAAACCGCGCATGGGTAGATCTTAAATTCTTGCGTCATTCTCCCCTCCAAAGCTCACACGCGCGGCTGCTGTCATTTGCAGAGCGCGTCCGCAGCAACTATGCCCACTATATCCGGTGGACGCGACAGGCCCTGCCGCTTAACCTGCGTCAGACCACCGCCACTGACCACCCGAATCTTTTGGCCCGAATTCCTCGAGCCGCAACCTCACAGGACGACCATGACCGACACTCCCGACACCGGCTATCAGGTTCTCGCGCGCAAATATCGCCCCGAAACCTTCGCGGATCTTGTCGGGCAGGATGCCATGGTGCGCACGCTCAAAAACGCCTTTGAAGCAGACCGAATCGCGCAAGCCTTTGTCATGACAGGGATTCGCGGGACGGGTAAAACCACCACAGCGCGAATCATCGCAAAGGGTATGAACTGCATCGGTCCAGATGGCGAAGGCGGCCCAACGACGGAGCCCTGTGGAGCCTGCGAGCACTGCAAAGCGATTATGGAAGGCCGCCACGTCGACGTGATGGAGATGGACGCCGCTTCCCGGACCGGCGTGAACGACATTCGCGAAATCATCGACTCGGTGCATTACCGCGCGGCTTCCGCCCGCTACAAAATCTACATCATCGACGAGGTGCACATGCTCTCCACCAGCGCGTTCAACGCGCTGCTCAAAACGCTGGAGGAGCCGCCCGCCCACGTCAAATTCATCTTCGCCACCACCGAGATTCGCAAAGTGCCGGTCACTGTTCTGTCCCGCTGCCAGCGGTTTGATTTACGCCGGATCGAACCAGAAGACATGATTGGCATGCTCACCCGCATCGCCACATCAGAAGGCGCGGAAATCGCCGAAGATGCGCTCGCGCTGATCACACGTGCCGCCGAAGGCTCGGCCCGTGACGCCACTTCCCTGCTCGATCAGGCCATTTCTCATGGGGCTGGCGAAACCACTGCAGATCAGGTCCGAGCCATGTTGGGTCTCGCCGATCGCGGACGCGTCCTTGATCTGTTTGATATGATCCTGCGCGGCGATGCTGGAAATGCGCTCAACGAGCTGTCGGCGCAATATGCCGATGGGGCCGACCCAATGGCCATTCTGCGCGATCTCGCGGAGATCACCCACTGGGTCTCTGTGGTGAAAATCACGCCAGAAGCTGCCGAAGACCCCACCGTCAGCCCCGATGAGCGCGCCCGTGGCTTGACCATGGCCAACGAGCTGCCCATGCGCGTGCTCACACGCATGTGGCAAATGTTGCTCAAAGCGCTTGAAGAGGTGGCCGCAGCCCCCAACGCCATGATGGCGGCGGAAATGGCCATCATCCGCTTGACCCACGTGGCCGATTTGCCCAGCCCGGAAGAGCTGCTGCGCAAGCTGCAAGACACGCCCCCACCTCCCGGCCCACCCGGTGGTGGCAATGGCATGAGACAACCCGCTGGCGGCCACACGATGGCGCAGGGCGCCCCCATGAGCCACGCGCCGCAGGGTGGCGGCGTCTCCGCTCGTGCTGGAGCAGGCCAAGTCGTTGCACTGGCCAGCCAAGATGTGGCCGCTCTGGCCAAATATCCGACTTTTGAACATGTGATCGAGCTGATCCGCCAGCAGCGTGATGTGAAGCTGCTTGTCGAGGTTGAGGGCGGCGTGCGGCTGGCCAACTATTCGCCGGGCCGGATTGAATTTGAGCCCGCCCCGAAAGCACCCAACGATCTCGCGCAACGTCTCGGCAGCCGCCTGCAACGCTGGACCGGCAGCCGCTGGGCGGTCACGCTGGTCAACACGGGTGGTGCGCCAACGGTTGCCGAAATCCGCGATGCCGCCGCCAATCAGATGCGCGCAGAGGCCGAAGCTCATCCGCTTGTCATGGCCCTGATGGACGCGTTCCCAAAGGCGAAAATCACAGACATCAAATCCCGTCGAGACCTCGCCAATGAAGCGCTTGCCGAGGCGCTCCCTGAGGTCGAAGACGAATGGGACCCGTTTGAGGAGTGAGCACCGTTTAGGAAATGGTCCAGTGGACCATTTCAGGTGCGAACGGTCGTAGACCAGCCGTCTTGGAAACGATCTGGAAACCCGTTTCCATCGCAAACAAGCGTCACGAAACACAACAAGCGTTCATCACGCGACTTCGACACGGCTCCCCCTTGTTCCAAGGTCTTTCCGCCCGTATCTAAGCTGCAAAGAAATCCTCTAGGAGACGACCAATGCTCAAAGGTCTAGGCAATCTCGGCGACATGGCCGGCATGATGAAAAAAGCCCAGCAAATGCAAACCAAGATGGCAGATATGCAGGAAGAGCTGCACAACATCATGGTTGTCGGCGAAAGCGGTGCTGGCCTTGTGAAAGCCACAGCCTCTGCCAAAGGTGAGCTGAAAGCGCTCGATATTGATCCCTCCATCTTCAACGGAGATGACAAAGAAGTGGTCGAAGATCTGATCCTTGCAGCTATCAAAGACGCACAGGCCAAAGCCGCTGAACGCGCACAAGACGAGCTGGGCAAAATCACCTCTGAACTCGGCCTGCCCGCCGACATGAAACTGCCTTTCTAACCGCTCAGAAACCCTTCTGTGCACCGGGCATTTTCTTGCTATAAAAGGCAAAATCGCCGCTAGAAAAGGCCCGGACATGAGCAGTCCCGAAATTGATACGCTGATCGAAATGATGGCCAAGCTGCCCGGGCTTGGCCCCCGTTCCGCCCGGCGCGCAGTCCTGCATCTGATCCGCAAACGCACCCTGCAGCTCACGCCGCTGGCCGACGCCATGCAAGCCGTCGCTGTGAGCGCTCGCGAGTGTCTCAACTGCGGCAATGTCGGCACCACTGATATCTGTGAAATCTGCACGTCTGAAAAACGCGCCACGGGTGTGCTCTGTGTTGTGGAAGACGTGTCCGATCTTTGGGCCATGGAGCGCACAAACGTCTTTGACGGGCGCTATCACGTGCTTGGTGGCACGCTCTCAGCACTCGAAGGGGTTGGACCAGAAGACCTGTCCATCCCGCGCTTGATGGATCGTGTAATCAGCGAGGGCATCACCGAAGTGATTCTGGCACTCAACGCCACTGTGGATGGTCAAACCACTGCACACTACATCGCCGACCAATTGGAAGAGCAGGTCACGCTCACCTCACTGGCGCAAGGCGTCCCCGTGGGCGGTGAACTCGACTACCTCGACGAGGGCACCATCAGCGCAGCTCTGAACGCACGCAAACCACTTTAAGATCGTGTTCAGGCGCAGCCCTACAACGCCGAGAAACAAAAAGGCCGCGCAAAAAATTGCACGGCCCTTTCTATCTGTGTCTTGCCAGACTTATCGTGGCTGTTCTTCGTCGTCGCCACCTGGCAGATTGAAGAAGCTATCCGCATCTGCGAAATCATCATCGCTGCGGGTATCTGTGTCGTCCTCGTCATCCGCCAGCGAGAAGGTCTCCAGACCCTCAATCGCAGATGGGATCTTCGGCTCCGCTTCCATCTCGAGCGACTGCTCCGTGGACACCAGCTTGCGACGCTCATCATCAGACATGATGCCACCTTCCGCCGCTTTCTTCGCCGCCGCTTTGTTCACGGCAGTGTCGAGCTCGGACTGCTTACAAAGGCCAAGCGCCACAGGGTCAATCGGCTGAATGTTGGCGATGTTCCAGTGGGTCCGCTCGCGGATCGCCTGAATGGTTGGCTTGGTTGTGCCAACGAGCTTGCCGATCTGACCGTCGGAAAGCTCCGGGTGGAACTTCACCAGCCACAGGATGGAGGCCGGGCGGTCCTGACGCTTGGACAACGGCGTGTAGCGTGGCCCACGGCGTTTCTCTTCGCCAGAAGCCGCTGCGTTGAATTTCAGCTTCAGCTTATGCAGCGGGTTGTTTTCCGCAGCATTGATCTCTTCCTGAACCAGCTGGTTGTTGGCAACCGGGTCAAACCCTTTCACGCCTGCCGCAACATCGCCATCCGCGATGCCCTGAATTTCCAACTCATGCATGCCCACAAAATCAGCAATCTGTTTGAAGCTGATCGTGGTGTTATCCACCAGCCAAACGGCGGTGGCCTTTGGGTGCAGCAGCTTGGCCATGTCTTAACTCCTTACGCTCTCTGACCCCAACCTGGATACATTTCACCTGACGCCTGACTTTTGTCAGACGGCACCGATGGTCTGGTGCGGGTTTCCGTTGTCGGGGAACTTACGCCCGATATAGTGCGGTTGTGGAAAAAAGGAAAGAGTGAATGCGTGCATTGCTTGCAGCGGCCTGTCTGGCCCTAACCGCTTTGCCCCTCTGGGCCGAAGGCGAAAAAGCCGGAGAGTTCGACTACTACGTGCTGGCCCTCAGCTGGTCCCCAAATTGGTGCGCCATGGAAGGGGACGCCAAAGGCAGCCCGCAATGTGACACATCAGAAGATCACGGCTGGATCATGCACGGCCTCTGGCCACAGTTCCATCGCGGCTGGCCCTCCTACTGCAGCTCAGCAGAGCGCAACCCGCCACGCCATCTCACCAATGCCATGGCCGACATCATGGGCACCTCAGGTCTCGCATGGTATCAATGGAAGAAACACGGCACATGCTCTGGCCTAACTGGCGAAGACTACTACACCACCGCACGGCAGGCCTATGACAGCATCACCCGGCCACAGGTCTTTCGCAAAATCGAAGAAACCGTCACCCTGCCCGCCGCCGTGGTCGAAGCGGCATTCCTGAAGGCAAACCCCAAATTAGAGGCGGATATGGTGACCATCACCTGCCGCGGCGAATTCATTCAGGAAGCCCGAATCTGCCTCAGCAAAGCGCTCGAACCCGTGCCTTGTGGGCGTGATGTGATCAAAGACTGTACGCAAACCAGCGCTCGTTTTGATCCCATCCGCTAACCTTAGCCGATGCGCATGCTGCCTTTGCGGACGTCTGCGCAGGTCTCACGTGCAAATTCCGCACTGCTGACATCAGCCTCAATCGCTTTGACCACACCCGCACGGCTGCGCATGTAAAATGGCACACTCCCCAAGGTGTGGCCCGCAGCGTTTGGGAGGCTCATATCCCCACAATAGGCCCTATCCCCATTGCTCAGCGCATAAACCGCAAAGCGTGGAAATCGTACGGCGCCGGGTGCGGCGGTCTGTTCCGCCAATTGGTTCTTCGCCCAAAACACCTCATCAGGTGCCGCGGTTGTCGGGCTTGTGGCAACCCGTGTGGTGTCTGAGCAGCCTATGATGACCAAACAAATGGCGGCTGCGAAAGGGAAGCGTACTGTAATCATGCGGGATCCGATGCAAAAGAAACCAGTGTTCCTGCAGCTTCCATCACAGCATTGCGGCGTAAGCATGGCACAACGAAAAAACCCGGCCGCAAGGGCCGGGTTTTCTAACTCAGTGCAAACTCTGCTTAGTGCAGCTTCGCGTCCACTTCAGCGATGCCTGCATCAATCAGCTTGTTGGCAGACGCAGCTGTCATCTGACCCGCGATCACGTCGCGTGCAGCGCCCACTGCGACAACCACTGCTTGGTCACGCACTTCTTTCACAGCAGCCGCTTCGGCAGAAGCAATCTGATCTTCCGCTGCCGCCAGACGGCGCGCAATGGAGTTCTGCAAATCGACTTTCGCCTGATCTGCCGCCGCCTGAGCTTCGGCTTTCGCTTGCTCTACGATACGGGCCGCTTGCTCCTGCACTTCTTTCTGCTTGCGCTCATAAGACGCCAGAACGATCTGGGCTTCCTCGCGCAGGGCGCGGGCTTCGTCCAGTTCCGATTTGATGTCCTCTGCGCGCTTGTCCAGCATGCCGCCCAGCAGGGAAGGCACTTTAAAGTAGAACAGAACCGCGATGAAAAGGATGAAGCCGAGCGTCACGATGAAGTCGGTGTTCTTCAGCGAGAAGAACGGGCCGCTTGCTGCGAGCGCAGGTGTTGCGCTCAACGCCATAAGGGCAGCAAATGTGGTCAGTTTCCGCATTATCTTACCCTTTCATCTGCGCATCAACGGCCTTGGCCACTTCCGCGTCATCTGCCGCACCGCCCAGGGCTGTCACCAGCTCAGAGGTGGTCGCGTTGGCAACGTCCTTGATGCTCTCAAGCGCACCGGCGCGGATCTCGGCAATCGCCTTCTCCGACTCAGCGGCTTTCGCTGCAATCTCTGCGTCCGCCTTTTCGGTGGCCGCGTTCAGGTCAGCCTGGATTTCCGCTTTCGCCTCGGCAACGATGCGCTGCGCTTCGGCTTTTGCGTCGGCAAGGGCTTTGTTGTAAGCCTCTTCCGCTTCCACGGCCTTCGCCTTCAGCTCTTCAGCTGCGGCGATGTCATTTGTAATGGTCCCCTGGCGCTCAGCCAGAACCGCAGCAATGCGCGGCAGCGCGATGCGCGACAGGACGAAATAGATCACAACAAGTGTGACCAGAAGCCAGAAAATCTGGTTGCCCCAGTTCGAGAAATCGAGCTGCGGCATGCCCGGTGCAGAGGCGGCCTCTGCTGCGTGGCCTGCGGCGTCAGTCGTTTTGGTCGCCATGTCGTCCTCCTGGGAACTTCCGTTGGGTTACGGGCGGGGCGCAAGCAAGTGCGCCCGCACCCGCACGTAAGGATGGTTCCGTAGGCTTAGACGGCGAACATCAGCAGCAGAGCAACCAGGAACGAGAAGATGCCCAGTGCTTCTGCGAATGCGATGCCGATGAAGAGAGTTGCAGTCTGGGAAGCAGCTGCGGATGGGTTGCGCAGAGCGCCGGCCAGGAAGTTGCCTGCGACGTTACCAACACCGATTGCGGCTGCGCCGGAACCGATTGCTGCGAGACCTGCGCCGATGTGTGCGAGTTGACCTTCCATGGGGGTATCTCCTTACGATTGGAAGTTTGAATTCAGGGTTGTTTGGTTTGAGCCTGTGTCGGGTGCGCCGTCAGGGCGCACCGCAATCCTTAGTGTGACGGATGCAACGCATCTTTCAGATACACACAGGTCAGAATGGTGAAGACGTAGGCCTGGATGAAGGCCACCAGGACCTCAAGACCGTACATCGCGGTGATCGCAACCACGGAAACCGGGCTGACAACAGCGATCGCGGCAAAGCCTGCGAACACTTTGATCACGGCGTGGCCCGCCATCACGTTACCAGCAAGACGAATGCTGTGGCTGACGGGGCGCACGAAATAGGAAATCACTTCGATGATGGCGAGGATCGGGCGCAGCGGCAGTGGCGCGCTAGAGACCCAGAACAGACCAAGGAAGCCTGCGCCGTTCTTCACAAAGCCCACGACAGTCACAGTGACAAACACCAAGAGCGCCAGAACAACGGTCACAGCGAAGTGGGAGGTGGTGGTGAAGGACATAGGGATCAGGCCGAGGAAGTTGGCCATCACGATGAACAGGAACAGCGTCATGATATATGGGAAGAATTTCACGGCGTCTTTGCCCGCAACATCCTCAACCATCTTGTAGATGAAACCGTAAGCCAGCTCACCGATGGACTGACCACGGCTTGGCACGATCGCACGGCGGCGTGTGCCAACCACCATCAGAGCCACAACAGCGACAACCGCCAGCGCCATCCAGAGGGTTGCGTTGGTGATGGTGAACAGGCCGATGTGATCGCCACCAAACAAAGGTTTGATGATGAACTGGTCCATCGGGTGGAATACCAGACCGCCTTCTTCTGCGCCGTGTGCTTCGCTTGCCACGTTCAATCCCTCTCGTCTCTCTCGGCAGCCTTGGCTGCCTTATCTAGCTTTGCGGCCTCAGCCGCTTGTTTCTCTTCGATCTCTTTGGCGCTGCGCAGCATCACATTGATGCCAGCGGCCAGACCGAACATTGTAAACAGCACCATGAAGATCGGGAGTGTCCCGAACAGGCTGTCCAGCCCGTATCCGATGCCAAAGCCGATCCCAAGACCGGCCACCATTTCAATCACCATGCGCCAGGCCTGATTGGCTGCCGAATAGTGCTCATCAGCGCGGGGTTTCGGGTCCTGGGCCTGTTTGGCCGCTGCGATCCGCTCCTCAAGACGCTGCATTTGGTCTTTGTGGTCGGTCTCGCGCACGCGCAATTTACCCCTTGCTAACGATGCGGCATTGCTACGGTGGCGGGGCCTATGAGTCAACAGAATTGGCGAAGCCTGCGACACTGTCGCAAATTACTGTTTTTAAATGATATTACCAGATGATACGGACAGCGTAGCAGCGAACATACGGTGCATCCCGTACGCATTTGAGCCAAATCCCATATTCAACCTTTTGGTTGATTTTGACTTTTGACCCTCTCAGCCTTGGGCGCTGCGAAACGGTTCGGTCTCTTTAAGCAACCACTGCTGAAAAGCGCGTACCGCCGCGCGCCGCACACCACGGCTGCCATGCACGAGGAAAAACGCGCCGTCGCGCAACCCGCGGTCATGGCATTTCACCAGCCGGCCTCGCGCCATATCGGCAGACGTCACCTCCTCAGAGCAAAGCAGCACCCCCAGCCCATTGAGCGTCGCCTCATAGGCCATTGTCTTTTGCAGACGCCAGTCTTTGTCCGGAACACCAACCGGAGCGACACCGACAGCTTCAAACCAAGCCCGCCACAGATCATCTCGCCGATCCCTGAAACGCGTCACCGTCAACAAATCCTCGGGCCCTTTAAAGGCACGCGCCACCTCAGGCGTTGCAAATGGATAGACCATGGCGTCCGACAACAGGTCGCAGGGCACGCTCAACGCACCAGAATGCGCAAATCGCACTGCGAGATCCGCCTCATAGCGCTCCACATCCGCCAAATGGTCAGAAGTCTCCAACCGAAGATCGATTTCAGGATAGGCCGCATAGAACCGCGCCAGCCGGGGCACAATAAAGCGCTCAGCAAAGAACGCCTCACAATTCACCACCACTTTTCCAACCGGCGCATCCGTCAAATCCTCGGTTGCCTCGGCGATCAGGTCCAGTGCCAGAACCACCCTCTCCAAATAGCTCTTTCCTTCAGGGGTCAGAGCCACACCACGCGGCAGATCACGAAACAACTTCACGCCCAACCGCGCCTCGAGCCCGCGCACATGTCGGCTGACTGCGGAATGCGCCACATTCAACTCGCCTGCCGCCTTGCTAAAGCTTTCATGCCGTCCCGCCGCCTCAAAGGCACGCAGGGCATTTAAAGGAGGTAGGTTTCTCGACATACCCACACTTGTGCCTTTTCGGCACATAATATGTCAAGAAACGCCAATTGTACCGCGCATACGTCTCTGAAACAGTCACAACATAGCATTTTTCAGGAGCATTCTGATGCCTTACTCAAAAACCGCGCTTCGGCGCGCATGGTTCTCCTTTGCCCTCGCCTCCCCGAAGACTTTGGCGCGCGCGCTGCGAAAAATAAGGGAGCGCCTGAAATACCTTAACCACCCAAAACCGCCGCTGTCTGACCATCTCGCACGCGACATTGGCCTCTCCCCGACGGAACGCGAGCTGCTCAAACTGCGCCTGCCGTCGCAGTATACACACCATCCTTATGGCTAAGCCTCTTTCCCAAACCGCGCTGCACCGCTACATACGGCTGTATGACACCCTCACTTGATACGGTTTTCTCCGCGCTCGCCGACCCAACACGGCGCACGATCCTGACCATGCTCTTGGAAGACGACATGGCAGTGACCGATGTGGCAGAACCATTTGAGATGTCCCTCGCCGCCATTTCCAAACACCTGATGATCCTGACCAAAGCCGGCCTGATCTCACAGGAAAAACGCGGCCGGGTGAAATGGTGCAAGCTGGAGCCAGACGCCCTGCGTGGCGCCTCTGTCTGGATGCAGGGGTTCGGTCAGTTCGAACCGATCCATCTGGATGCTTTTGAACGCTTCCTTGAGGTCGAACTCACAGATCCCCCAGCCAGTAAAGACGCGCCTTAAGTATCGCCTTCCAGCAGCATCAGCAGCGCAATACAGGTCAAACCGATCCCAACAAACACCAGACCAGTTGGCGCCCCATTGCCCAGCGCAATCTCCCAACAGATCACCCAGCTTGGCACCAGGTAGGTGTAGGCCATCACCTTAGCACTCGGCAGGTTGAGCGATGCAAACTGCACCAGCACAAAGGTCACCGCACTGGCAAACACGGCCAAATACACGATGGCGGCCCAAACCACACGGTGCAATGCGAACCAGTCTGTCGCAAGGATGTCACGCGCACCGAACACGGACAGGATCAAAAAACCCGCCACCAACGTGCCAAAAGTGAATACAATCGGCGCCTCGCCTCGGTTCAACTTGCGCACCATCGGCGTATAGAGCGCATGCAGCATGCAGCCCCAGAAGTAATAGACTTCCCCCTGCCCGATTTCAAACCGCCGAAACGCCGCCCAATCAGCTCGAAAGATCACCCAAAGCGCCCCAACTGCGCCAATCGCCAGGGCCAGCAACATCCGTCGCGTTGTGATCTGGCCCAGCAATCCCCAGCCAAACACCGCTGACATCACTGGGGTCAACGTAAAAACAGCCGCCGTGCTCACCGGATGCGCTGTCTTCAGCCCCTCAAACATCAGCACAAAATACCCGGCAAACAGACCGCCAAGGATCAGATAACGCCACGGCGCACGCCAGGCTGTACGCGGCAGCCCCTTGGTGGCGAGTGCAGCCATACCTATGACCGCCGCCGCGATCAGAAACCGCACCGCATTCAGTGCGGCCGGCTCCACTGCATTTGCACTCAGCGCCCCCAGCGAAAAAGACCCTGCCACCAATGCCGAAAACAACAGCATCGCCAGATGCCCCCGCAGAGGCAGGCCCAACTTGGGTTTGGCGGATAGCTTGACAACATCACTCATGTGCCAGACGCCCATGTCGCAGCGCGCGCTTTGAGGAACGTCAGGAAGGTCTGCACCTTCGTTGTGCGATGCAAATCCACATGGGTGATGATCCGCACAGGCGCATCCCACTCGCGACGCGCTGGCAGCACCTCCACAACATCATCAAACATATCTGCCACCCAAGTCGGCAAAAAGCCAAGTCCTGCGCCAGACTGCACCGCAGCCTCCAACGCGCGATCAGATGTGGAGCGAAACACAACGTTTTCACGCGGAACATGCGTCTTCATCCAGCGATTGAAAGGCGCCCGACTGTCCGGGTTGTCTGGCCCAACAAAGCGGTGGCTCGCCAAATCCGCCTCATTTTCCGGCACACCGAACCGATCGATGTAGGACTGTGCAGCGTAGAGCGCAGAAGGCATTTGTGCGAGGGGCTGCACCACATTGTCCGGCTGCACCTCCCCATCCCCTGCGCGAATTGCTACATGCGCCTCACCATATTCCAACCGAAACACCCGATCTCCAGTCAAAAACCGCACCAGCAGATCAGGGTGTTCTGCCTGAAAGTCCGACAGAATAGGTGACAGCAACGGCGCAAATCCCCCAAGAGAAGTGACCACCAGCTCACCCGCCACATCTGCACCGCGCCCCTTGATGCGGCCTTCCAGCTGGCCAAATTGATCATCGGTGGCTTGTGCCACGCGCATCAAATCTTCTCCAGCTTCGGTGGCGGTATAGCCGCGCGCATGGCGCTGAAACAACTTCACGCCCAGTTGGCCTTCCAATGCATCAATATGCCGGATCACAGTCGCATGATGCACCCCAAGCGCATCAGCCGCACCACTCACAGTGCCCAGCCGCGCCACTTGAAAGGCTGTGCGCACTTCATCCCAGTTCTTCATGCCACTCTCCCTGCGTTGCGCCGCCCAATGTGCATATTCAAACAATTCATGCGCAATATCTGCGATTGCGTGCACAGTCGCAATAACCAAATCTAGCAAACAAGACAGACAGCACGCAAAGAGGAACCCTCAATGACCAATACTGTATTGCACATCGACAGCTCCGCCCGCTTTTCCGACTCCCTCTCCCGTCAGGCTTCGGCAAAACTGGTTGCAGACCAAAACGCCACCAAAGTCATCCGCCGCGATCTGGCGCTGACAGATCTGCCATTCTTGGACGAAGCCTTCACCCAAGCCACTTTCACCCCGCCAGAAGCACGCACCGACACGCAAAACGCCGCGCTCGCCACATCTGATGCGCTGGTTGCAGAACTTCAGGAAGCTGACACGCTGGTGATTGGCGTCGCCATCTACAACTTCTCGATCCCCGCCAAACTCAAAGCCTGGATTGACCAAATCGCCCGCGCCGGCGTCACCTTTGCCTATACTGAAGAAGGCCCCAAAGGCTTGCTTGAAGGTAAAAAAGCCATCATCACCTTCGCCTCCGGCGGCACGGAAATCGGCTCAGATATCGACTTTGCCTCGCACTACCTGCGGTTTGTGCTCGGTTTCGTCGGCATCACCGACGTCACAATCTTGAACAAAGACGGTATCGAAGTGGCCCCAAAGGCCGCGTAAACCACAAGCAAATGGCGACACCAAACAGGGGTGTCGCCATTCTTGCAGTCGCAATTTTACAGTGGCAAAGCTCCCCCCTACCCCAGCTCCATCACCTCCGGGGTCACCTCAAGACGCTCAAAATACGTCCAAAGGTCTGCCACATCCATCGCCAGCGTACGATCATTGACCAACGGGTGCATGTAGATTCGATCTGCGTTTTTGACGTCTGCATCGATGAAGAACCGCACGCCTTTCGCAGCCCCATTGATCATCGCCAACGGCGTCACCGCGCCGGGCCGAACGCCAAGATTTTCAAGCAACCGATCTGCCGAACCAAACGACAGGTTCCCAACACCAAGCTTCGCGCCCAACGCCTTCAAATCAATCTCGCGATCCTGCTCCAGCGTCACAAGATAGTTCCGCTTTTTCTTGTCACGCAAATACAGGTTCTTGATGCGAAAAGCGCGCTCACCTTCCACCATCATGGCCGCCTCTACCGATTTTGCGTCTTCCACCGTGCGCAGAGGCACATGCGCATGCAATGTGTAAGCCAGCCCCCATGCATCCAACTTGGCCAAAAGCGCGTCGGAACTCACAGGCAGGCTATCCTGAAACTCTGATGATGCATCCATGGCTGTCTCCTTTATCCCCGCCAACTTCGTCCGTGCAGGAATGCCGCAGGAACCCCGCCAGTGAAAGCCCAAATCCGGCAACGCCTGTTGACTCAACGCCCCCACAGGCGTAAACGCGCAACAACTCCGGGAGTCCGTCAAACTTCCGGTCCCTTGGCCTATGTGCCGGGATCGCCCCCCGTCAGCGAGTTTCGCCCACGGGGGACATTGGCGTTTGGGCGGTTCGCACATATGTTCGGGCCAGATATGAAACGGTGAAAAGGAGCCGGTAGCGATGTTTGAAAATTTAAGCGAACGCCTCTCTGGTGTCTTTGATCGTCTCACCAAACAAGGCGCGCTTTCCGAGGACGACGTCAAAACCGCCCTACGCGAAGTGCGCGTGGCCCTGCTTGAAGCCGACGTCTCGCTGCCCGTCGCCCGTGACTTTGTCAAAGCGGTCCAGGAAAAAGCCACAGGTCAGGCCGTCACCAAATCTGTGACACCGGGCCAACAGGTTGTGAAAATCGTTCATGACGAGCTGAAAAACGTGCTCGCAGGCGGCGAAGGCGAAGATCTCGGCGCCCTGAAAGTGGACAACCCGCCCGCCCCGATCCTGATGGTGGGTCTGCAAGGCTCGGGTAAAACCACCACCACCGGTAAGCTTGCCAAACGCCTGACAGAAAAAGACGGCAAGCGCGTGCTGATGGCCTCGCTTGACATCTACCGCCCCGCCGCGATGCAACAGCTCGCCGTGCTTGGCACCCAGATCGGCGTGGACACGCTGCCGATTGTACAGGGCGAAAGCGCCGTGCAGATCGCCAAACGCGCCAAACAGCAGGCGACGCTCGGCGGCTATGACGTCTACATGCTCGACACCGCGGGCCGTTTGCAGATCGACGAGACCCTGATGCAAGAGGTCGAGGATGTGCGCGACGTGGTGAACCCGCGCGAAACCCTCCTCGTTGTCGACGGCCTCACCGGTCAGGTGGCTGTGGAAGTGGCCGAAGAGTTTGACGGCAAGATCGGCATCTCCGGCGTGGTCTTGACCCGTATGGATGGTGACGGCCGTGGCGGTGCCGCCCTTTCGATGCGCGCGGTCACCGGCAAGCCGATCAAATACGTCGGCCTCGGCGAAAAGATGGACGCGCTGGAAACCTTCGAGCCAGACCGGATCGCAGGCCGCATTCTGGGCATGGGGGACATTGTTGCCCTTGTTGAAAAGGCGCAGGAAACCATTGAGGCCGAACAGGCCGAACGCATGATGAAGCGCTTCCAAAAGGGCCGCTTCAACATGAACGACCTGAAGATGCAGCTCGAGCAGATGCAGAAGATGGGCGGCATGGAAGGCATGATGGGCATGCTTCCCGGCATGGGCAAAATGGCCAAACAGGTGCAGGACGCGGGCTTTGATGACCGCATGATCAAGCGCCAGATCGCCATGATCCAATCCATGACCAAAATGGAACGCGCCAACCCGCAGCTCCTTCAGGCCTCACGCAAAAAGCGGATCGCCAAAGGCTCCGGCATGGAGGTTTCTGACCTCAACAAGCTGCTCAAGATGCAGCGCCAGATGTCTGACATGATGAAAAAGATGGGCAAAATGGGCAAAGGCGGCATGCTCAAGCAAGCCATGAAAGGCATGATGGGCGGCAAAGGCGCACCAGACATGGCTGGCATGGACCCGTCGCAGATGGACCCCAAAGCGCTGGAAGCTGCGGCCAAAGCCATGGGCGGCAAAGGCGGCCTGCCCGGAGGTCTGCCGGGCCTTGGCGGCGGCATGGGTCTGCCCTCCGGTCTGTCCGGCTTTGGCAAAAAGAAATGATGCAACGATCAAGGACCCTGACCGTGAAGACTTTCCTCCCTCTCGCGCTCTTCGCAGCGCTCGCAGCTTGTGGTGACGTGATCACCGTCGATCTCGACACAGCGCCTGACGGCGCAGTGCGCGGTGACTATCGCACCGTGCTCAATGGGATCCCAACCACCGTGACCGCCCGCGCCCATGAGGCAGAGGTGACCTTCACCGAAACCGGCAGCACCATCGGCTTTGGCAAACTCTCCGCACTGGCTGATTCCGAACTGCGCCGCCAGACTGGCTGTCGCGAAGTGCTGCCGCTCGACCATGACATCCAGAAACTCCAATCTGGCGTCAGCACAAGCCTGATCTTCGAACTGAACGAGTGCCCACCGGTATAAGCCCAAATCAACTCACATGACCTTTGCGCCCACCATATCCACTCCGCGCCTGACGCTGCGCCATCACGTGCTCGATGATTTCGAGCCGATGGCCGCGCATTTCGCAACGGACTGGGCGCAGTATATGGACGGACCTGTCTCCAAAGACAAACTCTGGGCCTGGCTCGGTGCTGAAATCACAAGCTGGCAATGGCTGGGGTTTGGCAGCTGGGCCGTTGAGCTAACAGAAACCGGCGCCTTGATCGGTCAGGTCGGCATAAATAAACCACCACGCTTTCCCGAAACCGAAATCGGCTGGTGCATCTTCCCAGAAGCGCAAGGCAAAGGCTACGCTTTTGAAGCCGCCACAGCGGCACGTGACTGGGCCTTTGACACCAAAGGCCTGACCACTCTGGTCAGCTATATTGATCCGCCAAACGCGTCGTCCATTCGTTTGGCACAGCGACTTGGTGCCACAAGAGATGACGCAGCCCTGCGACCAAGCGAAGGTGATTTGGTCTATCGTCACACTCCGGAGGCCCGCCTCTGATGCGCTACGAAGTCCCTCAGCTTGAAACCGAACGCCTGATCCTGCGCGGTCATCGCGAAAGCGATATTGCGGCGGAAAAGGAATTCTTTGCCTCTGACGCCTCCCAGTTTGTCGGCGGCCCCCTGCCTCCGCACCGCGCGTGGCGCACCGTTGCCATGATGATGGGCCATTGGGCCCTGCGTGGATTTGGTTTCTGGGCGCTTGAGGAAAAAGCCACGGGCGCCTACGTCGGCCGCGCGGGCCTATGGTTCCCCGACGGCTGGCTAGAACGCGAAATCGGCTGGACCCTGATGAATACCGCGACCGGCAAAGGCTACGCAACAGAGGCCGCGCTGGCAGCGCGCAGCTACGCCTATGACGTTCTGGGATGGGACACAGCGATTTCGCAAATCGACCCGAAAAACGACGCTTCCAAAGCTGTCGCCACCCGCCTTGGCGCGCGCTTTGAAAAGCACTTTGACGATCCAGAATATGGACAGATCGAAATCTGGCGCCACCCGGCACCGGCTGATCTGGTCAACGGTGGTATGGAGGCCTACGCCTGATGTCCGTGCCAACCATCCCCGTTCTGGAAACCAAACGCCTGATCCTGCGCGGGCCGGAGCCTGAAGACTATCCAAACTTCAAGGCCACCTTCGCCTCCTACCGCTCCCGCTTCATGGGCGGGCCGCTCAATGCCTATGAAACATGGATGCTCTACGCCGCTGAAATCGGCCACTGGAACATCCGCGGCTATGGCATGTGGATGATTCACGATCGTGCGACCGACGAAACCCTTGGCATGGCCGGCGGCTGGTTCCCGGCAAAATGGCCAGAGCAGGAGCTCGCATGGATCATCTGGCCGGAGAAAGCTGGCCATGGCTATGCGCTGGAGGCCACCCATGCCGCACGGCGCTACTTTTATGATGAGCTCGGCTGGGGCGGCGCGGTCAGCTACATCGACCCAAAAAATCTCGACAGCATCCGGCTGGCCGAGCGGCTCGGGGCGGTGAAAGACAAATCTGCGGCCTCCGTAGATGGCCATGATGTGGTCTATCGCCACCCCAGCCCGGACACCCTGCGCTCTTCTCAGATTGCCGACGCGATCGAGATGGAAATCAGCCACTATGCCGATCCGATGTTCAAACCGAAAGGCCACGCCCTTGACTGACACAGTGACCAACACTGCGACTGACGCTGCCGCACGCGCGGCCGAGGTGCTCAAAGAGCACCGCGAAAGCATCGACCGGCTTGATGCGATCCTCGTCTATACGCTGGGCGAGCGGTTCAAACACACACAGGCGGTTGGTAAACTGAAAGCCACCCACGACCTTCCCCCGTCCGATCCGGCTCGCGAAGCGAAACAGATCGCACGTCTTGAAGATCTTGCGAAGCGGGCCGATCTGGATCCCGAGTTCGCCAAGAATTTCCTGAATTTCATCATCGCTGAGGTCATTCAGCACCACAAGAAACATCAGGAATAACAAACCGTTGGGCAGGCACTCATCTGTCCTTCGACCCAACCCGCACCAAAACGGTGCACCCAAATATGCACGCAAGTGCAAACGCCATTATAGGAGATACACCCATGGCTATGAAAATTCGTCTCGCCCGCGGCGGTTCCAAAAAGCGCCCTTTCTACCGCGTTGTTGCAGCGGACTCCCGCATGCCACGTGACGGCCGCTTCATCGAGAAGCTCGGCACCTACAACCCACTGCTGCCAAAAGACAGCGAAGAGCGCGTAAAGCTCGACATGGAACGCGTGCAGTACTGGCTGGACCAGGGCGCACAGCCATCTGACCGTGTGGCACGCTTCCTCGAAGCAGCAGGCACTCTGGCAAAAACAGAGCGCAACAACCCGAAAAAGGCGGAACCAGGCAAAAAAGCCAAAGACCGTGCAGAAGAAAAAGCCGCAAAGGCAGCTGAAGCTGCCGCAGAAGAGTAAGACGGACCGGCCCCGGAATGACCGAATTCACATCAGAGTTCCGGGACGATCTGACACGGCTCATGCAGTGGCGGCGCGATGTGCGCCGCTTCCGCACCGATCCGGTGGACGAGGCACTCCTTCAGGCGTGCCTCGACACGTTTTTACTGGCCCCTTCCGTGGGGCTGTCAGAGCCTTGGCGTGTGCTGCATGTTAAAAGCCCTGAAGCGCGCGCCGCCGCGCTCAAAAACTACCAAGCCGCCAATGCTGAGGCCCTCGCAAGCTACAGCGGTGACCGGGCGGCGCTCTATGCAAGTCTCAAGCTCTCCGGCATGAAGGAATCGCCCGTCCAGCTGGCGATCTATTGCGACGACGGCACCGACAAAGGTCAGGGCCTTGGCGCGCAGACCATGCCCGAAATGCGCCGCTATTCCGTTGTGGGTGCAATCACCCAATTCTGGCTGATCGCCCGCACTTATGGGCTGGGCGTTGGCTGGGTGTCTATCCTCGACCCCGAACAGCTCAACCGCGATCTTAATGCGCCTTCCGACTGGTCGCTGGTGGCCTATCTCTGCGTCGGCTGGCCCGAAGAGCTGTCTGACACCCCAGAACTCGCGAAAGCCGGCTGGGAAGACCGCGACACTTCCCTCTCCATCCAGACCCGCTAAACACGCCACCCCCACGCGCCTTCCTCTTGCCCAAAATATCCCGGGTGAAGCCCCAACCATGTTGGGGCGAGGGCAGAGCCCTCCCTGCGCCACCCGCCCTCTCCGCCCCCCCTCCCTTGCGTCCCGCGTCACAATCATGGAAAACAAGCGCCAAGCAAAGCAAAGGCCACGCCATGAGCGACACCCCTTCTGATCTGATCTGCGTTGGCGCCATTGGCGGCGCTTACGGCGTGCGCGGCGAAGTCCGCCTCAAGAGTTTCACCGCCGAGGCAGAGGCCCTCGAAGACTACGCGCCATTGCTGACAGAGGACGGCGCGTTTGAGTTTACCGTCACCATCACCCGCCCGATCAAAAACGGGCTGGCGGCGCGGCTTTCGGGCATTGCCACCAAAGAGCAGGCCGATGCCCTCAAAGGCGTGAAACTCTTTGTCCCACGTGACCGGCTGCCGGAAACCGATGAGGATGAATATTACTACACCGATCTGGTTGGCCTTGAGGTACGCGACACCGGCGGCGCTGTGCTTGGCACCGTGAAAACCGTGGTCAACCACGGCTCCGCCGATCTGCTGGAGATACAGCGCCCGGGCCATTCGGAAACCGTGCTCCTGCCTTTCACCATGGCGGCGGTGCCCACAGTGGATATCGCCTCTGGTCGCATCATTGCCGACCCGCCTGAAGGGCTGATTGACTGATGAGCGACGAGACCAAGAAGCCAAAGTCCCACGGCCGTCTGTCCATTTCCGCTTCGCTCAAGCCACGCGAGCTGATCACCCACAATCCCCGCCTCGCCGGGGTCTGGACTGCGCGTATCATCACCCTCTTTCCCGATGCCTTCCCCGGCGTTCTGGGCGAAAGCCTGACCGGTAAGGCCCTCAAAGACGGCAAATGGCAGATCGAAACCACCAATCTGCGCGATTTTGGCCTGACCAAACACCGCAACGTGGATGACACTCCAGCCGGCGGCGGCGCGGGGATGGTGCTGCGCCCCGATGTGCTTGGCAATGCCATTGAACACACCATGCGCGGCGCGCGCGGCAACTGGCCGCTGGTCTATCTCTCCCCACGTGGTCGCCGCTTTGATCAACGCATGGCCCGCGCCTGGTCTGAGGCGGATGGCATCACCATGCTCTGTGGCCGCTTTGAGGGTGTGGATCAGCGGGTGCTCGATCACTACAACATCATGGAAGTCAGTCTCGGCGATTTTGTTCTGACAGGCGGCGAGATTGCAGCGCAGGCGATGATTGACGCCACCGTGCGTCTGCTGCCGTCTGTGCTGGGCAATGCCGAAAGCATTGAAGAAGAAAGCCATTCCAACGGCCTTCTGGAACACCCGCAATACACCCGCCCTGCCGACTGGAAAGGCCGCACCATCCCGGATGTTCTGATGTCAGGCCACCACGGCAATGTTGAAAAGTGGCGCCGCGAGATGGCAGAGCAGATCACCAAGGAGCGCCGCCCGGATATGTGGGCCGCTTTTGAGCAGCAAAAGAAGTGAGGGCACAAAACCTGCCACGTCGTCTGGTGAGGGTAGCAATACCTTGCGCAAATACCCTTCGCCGTGTTTTGCTCCCCGTATAGAAATTTCATACAGGGACCAATGATATGGCCGCCAAATTTGAGCTCTACACCGACAAGTCCGGTGAATTTCGCTTCCGCCTGAAAGCCGGCAACGGCGAAAACATTCTCGCCTCCGAAGGCTACAAACAAAAAGCCAGCTGCGAAAACGGCATTGAAAGCGTCAAGAAAAACGCAGGCGACGATGCGCGTTATGAGCGCAAAGAAACCGCCGCGGGCAAATTCATGTTCAACCTCAAGGCCAGCAACGGCCAGGTGATCGGCACCTCTCAAAGCTACACAAGCGCCTCCGGCCGCGACAACGGCATCGACAGCGTCATGCGCAACGCACCAGATGCTGCGGTTGTAGAAGTCGAGTAAATCGGCCAGAAGCAAACCTTCAAAAGCGCGCAAGGCTTTGCCACGCCAGCCAGAACAGACACCTCCTTGAACAGAGCATGCTTTGTTCAAGGACTACGACGGACTGGCCATGACGTTTCTTCGCGCCCTTTTCCTGAACACTGCCGCCCTTTTCGCCCTAACCAGTACGGGTTGGGCAGAGACCATTTCAATTCCCGGCCCCGATGGCCCTCTTGAAGGCGAGTTGATCACTGTCGACAGTGCAGACAATATCATCATCGTGATACCGGGATCCGGCCCAATCGACCGCGATGGCAACATGCCTGCGTTCCAATCAAAAACCAATCTTTACAAACAAATCGCCGAGGCGCTGGCGGCAGAAGGCATTGCTGCCCTGCGCGTGGACAAGCGTGGCTTCTTTGGCAGCGAAAAGGCCATAGCAGATCCAAACGACGTGACCATCGCAGCCTATGCAGAAGACATGGTCAAATGGGTTGGCCGCGCGCGCCAAGAAGCCCCCTGCGTCTGGCTGGCGGGCCACTCAGAAGGCGGGCTGGTTGCGCTTTATGCCGCCCAATCCGCACCCGAGGGACTGTGTGGTGTGATCCTCATGGCGGCAGCTGGGCGCCCGATTGGAGAGCTTCTGATAGAGCAGATGGAGCGCAATCCCGCAAATGGCGCCATTCTAGAAGATGCCAAAGCAATCGTTGCCGATCTGGAACAGGGTCAATCCAGACAGCTGTCTGACATCCCTCCTGCCTTGCATGGCCTCTTCAACCCGAGTCTTCAAAGATACATGATGGATCTGTTCTCACATGACCCGCTTGCACTCGCGCACAACTGGTCCGGCCCAGCTCTCGTGCTACAGGGCGACCGCGACATTCAAGTGCAACCGCACGACGCGGACCTGCTGACAGAGGCATTGCCAACGGCAACGCGCGTCGATTTGTCAGGCGGAACCCATATCCTGAAACAAGACGTCGCTGGCAATCCTTTTGCCACCTACACCAATCCGGAACTGCCACTGCATGAAGATCTCGTGCCAACGATTGTCGACTTCCTGAACACCCAGGACTGAGCGCCTACAATCGGCGCGCAAGGCCTAAGCAAACCCAAAAGCAGCAAAAAGTGTGGCCTGTGCATCCCACTGCACAGACCACACCCTCCCTGGGAGAGAACAGGGAGTTACGCGCCCGGGGTCATCTCGGCCAGTTCCCCAACGATGACCTTGATAACTTTGGCGCGCAGTGGGCCAAGACGGCACTCCGCCTGAATGCCTGTGTCTTGGCAAAACTCCACCACAGTCCACATTGTCCGTGTGTTGAAAATCCCGGTGGTCGGTCCCACCGCATATCCCCGCCGCTTCAACTCTTCCTGAAGCACATGCACATAGGCATTTTTGTCGAGCCGAGACACAACATAGACCGCGCGATTGAAATCTGCGCCCGACGTCTGCGCGATGATCTCTTCTGCTGCGCCTCGAAACGCGCGCGGGTCATGTGTCGCATGAGCCAGCAACAGACCTTCTTCCGCCTTGGCGCGCATGCGCAAGCTCGGATGTGCAACCAATTCTGTCCGCAATGCGATCGACTGCGCGTCGGTCTGCTCTCGCCAGAGGCGCAAGAGCGCTTCTGCCGCTTTGCCGCCAGCTTTGGCCTGATCCTCTCGCGCAAAGGCGAGCATCTGCGCCGTCATAAGGTCGGCATCCACGTCAAACGACGCCCCTTTTTGCATCGCCGCCAAAACCACCTGCATCGCGGCCGTGTTGCCAGACTTGGCAAAATCTGTCAGTTGCGCTTGACCGAAAGCGGCATCAGAGGCGCTGCCGAATTTGCCCTGGTAGTGGTATGTTGCACGCAGCACCTGCGCCTTCTCCAGCCCTGCCTCCGAAGCCTTATCCAACTGCGCAAGTGCCGCGTCTCCAGCGCCCTGCGCAGCGAGCAACTTGGCGTAGCTTGTGCGCGCGCTGTCGCGCCCCGCGTCAATCGCAGCCTCATACCATACCGCCGCCGCAGCAGGATCCGCCTCAACGCCGATACCTTTCAAGTAATAATATGCCAGTCGGGCCTGCGCTCGGCTGTCGCCGTCTCTTGCCAGATCGGACATCAGCGCAAATGCGCCTGCGCTGTCCTGCGCAGCACCTGTGCCGAGCCGCAGGGCCTCCGCCTGCGCATACCGCTCCTTGTTTGAAAGCCCTCCCGTGGCCGAAGCGTAAGCCTCAGATACGGAAAAAGCAGCCAGTGCAGAAAAAGAGAGTGCAAACAGTGTTGAACGAACCATCGTCGCCTCCTGAGTTGTGGGATATCCTCAGGAAACCGCGAAACGCGGCCCCGATCAGCTACGCCAAAGTATAGCGCGCCTCACAAACGGTCAGCCCACATCTCAAAGTTGCATGTCACGGCGTCTTCCATCGCACCCAGGCCTCCGGGCTGCCTCGGAACACGTTGAGATCCACTTCGCCTTCAATACCCGGCACGAGCCCCGTGCCGCTGTATTGCCAGAACGTCCAGCGCGCACCGGGGTAGGTCTTCTGCGGATGCGCAGCAACAGAGCGCAACCAGAATTCCGTCCCTGCCAAAGCGCCGATCCCAGTGTCACGGTGAAAGTCCACGGTGGTATATATGATAGGTCGGCGCCCATAATGCGCCTCCAGCATATCAAGAAACTTGCGCGCCTCGCTGCGCACCGTGCGTCCATTAGGCCGCAGCCGGCAGGTCTTGGAATGCGGCGTCCACTCCATATCCAGCACATGCGGCAATGGCGCGCCACGTGGGACATTGCGGATGAACCAACGCGCCTGACTTTCCGCTGAGCGGCAGAAATAATAGTAGTGGTAGGCCCCCCAGGGCACACCAGCCGCCTGAGCACCGCGCCGGTGCGTGTCAAACATCGGATCCGCGACATCACCGCCTTCCGTCGCCTTCAGAAACGCAAAGCTCACGCCCGCACGCTGCGCCGCGCGCCAGTCCACGCTCTGCTGCCATCGCGACACATCAATACCATGCACCGGATGCCGCTGCGGCGGGCGCCTGTCCCAATCCACGGGATCTGCGTCACCAAACCGGGGGAAAGTCCTCAGGCGAGCGGCCTCGGCTGACACAGCCGCACCATCTGACGACACACGCGCACGAATGGGGTCAGGCGCTTCATAAGGCGCGCGAGCGCAGCCCAGCAGAACAGCGGCCAATACCAAAAACCCAAACAAACGCATCACTGCCTCACCACCCATGCCTCACCGCATTTATGCTGACACTTAACCCCAGCTTCACCACCGCACACAAGCGCGATGACAAAACGTCCCGATCTATCGGCACACACCCGCAATTGGCCTTTGCAGCAAGGCCACCAGAAACATAAACAGCCACGTTCTCCCCTTGCGCCAATGCACAATATCCCCTAAGAACCGCCCGTCCACGACTCTTACATGAGTCGTTTGGGCGTGCTGTGCATTGTGCAACCCTCTGCTTTCTTCGGCTTAGGCTACAGGCGCGGCGCAAAAGACAAGAAAAGACGACCTGACCCTCTGGCGGGCGCTGTGCAAATAGCGGACCCGGAAGAAGACCAAGAGTTCTGAGGTGCATCAAACCTTTGTGGATATAACCACAAGCATTATAGGAGATGATCCAATGGATCTGATCGCACAGCTCGAAGCGGAGCAGATTGCTGCGCTGGGGAAAGAGATCCCCGATTTCAAAGCCGGTGACACCATCCGTGTTGGCTTTAAAGTGACCGAAGGTTCGCGCACCCGTGTGCAGAACTACGAAGGCGTCTGCATCAGCCGCAAAAACGGCTCCGGCATCGCTGGCTCGTTCACTGTTCGCAAGATTTCCTTTGGCGAAGGCGTGGAACGTGTGTTCCCACTGTACTCCACCAACATCGACAGCATCACCGTTGTGCGTCGTGGTCGTGTACGTCGCGCCAAACTGTACTATCTGCGCGCACGTCGTGGTAAATCCGCACGTATCGCAGAAGACACCAACTACAAGCCCAAAAAAGCGTAAGGAGTGGTCTCATGAAAAAAGATACCCATCCCGATTACCACTTCATCGACGTGAAAATGACCGACGGCACCATCATCAAGATGCGTTCCACCTGGGGCAAAGAAGGCGACACCATGGCGCTGGACGTAGACCCATCCGTGCACCCAGCATGGAACGGTGGCTCCACCCGTCTTATGGATGCCGGTGGCCGCGTGTCCAAATTCAAAAAGAAATACGAAGGTCTGGGCTTCTAAGCTTGGCAACCAACGTTTCAGAAAACGCCGCCTCCCTCGGGGCGGCGTTTTTTGTTGGGCAACAGCCTGCCCCACAAGGCTGTGAACATCACCCCCTTGCTTTTACCCGCACGCCGCTCTAAAAGCCGCGCGCACCGGTCGCAGCCTACCCGGTACATCAAAACAAGGGTTACAAAAATGAATACAACTGTTGTCTGCTCCGGCGGACTGGACTCCGTGTCTTTGGCTCACATCGTGGCAGCTGAAGGCAATCTCTCCCGACTCGTGTCTTTTGACTATGGCCAGCGCCACCGCAAAGAGCTCGACTCCGCTGCGGCCTGCGCAGACCGCCTCGGCGTGCCCCATCACATCATCGACCTGCGCGCGGTTGGCGCAGCCCTCACTGGCTCTGCCCTGACCGAAGCGGATGTGGACGTACCAGATGGGCATTATGCTGAGGAAACCATGCGCATCACCGTGGTGCCCAACCGCAACGCCATCATGCTGACCATCGCCTATGGCATTGCCGCAGCCAATGGTGACAGCCGCGTGGCCACCGCAGTTCACGGTGGCGATCACTTCATCTATCCCGATTGTCGCCCCGGCTTCACCGAAGCCTTTGACGCCATGCAGCAGGCCGCGCTGGAAGGCTATGCCGACGTGCGCCTGCACACCCCGTTTGTCCACCGCAGCAAAGCCGACATCGTCACCGATGGGGCCACCGCCAACACGCCTTTCGCGCTGACATGGTCCTGCTACAAAGGCGGCACGCATCACTGCGGCCGCTGCGGCACCTGCGTAGAACGGCGCGAGGCCTTTCACCTTGCCGGCGTCAGCGACCCCACCACCTATGAGGATCCGGATTTCTGGCGCACCGCCGTGGCCGAGCGGGAGGCAAGCTGATGTTTCGCATCTCCAAAGAGTTTCACTTCTCAGCCTCCCACCAGCTCGCCCATCTGCCAGCCGATCACCAATGCGCACGCCTGCATGGCCACAACTACATCGTCGTGGTTGAACTCGCCGGCGCAGACCTGAACACCGACGGCTTTGTGCGGGATTATCACGAGCTCAAACCGCTCAAATCCTACATCGACGACCACTTCGATCACCGCCATCTGAACGATCTGCTCAACGTGCCCTCCACGGCAGAAAACCTCGCCAAACATTTCTATGACTGGTGCAAATCCCGCTGGGACGAAGTCAGCATGGTGAAAGTCTCTGAAACCCCCAAAACATGGGCCGAGTATCGCCCATGACCCTGCGCATAGCTGAGATTTTTGGCCCCACCATTCAAGGTGAGGGCGTGCTCATTGGTGCGCCCACGGTCTTTGTGCGCACCGGCGGATGTGACTATCGCTGCAGCTGGTGTGACAGTCTGCATGCCGTGGACAGCGCGCACCGCCACGACTGGCTCCCCATGGACGCAGAAGCCGTAATGACGGAAGTGCGTGCCTTGTCAGGCGACCGCCCGATCACCGTGTCTTTGTCCGGCGGCAACCCGGCCATTCATGACTTTGCCCCGCTGATCGCACTGGGCAAATCTGAGGGCTATACCTTCGCCTGCGAAACGCAGGGATCAATCGCCAAACCTTGGTTTGCAGCTCTTGATACGCTGGTCCTAAGCCCAAAACCGCCCTCCAGCGGCGAAGAGGTGGACTGGTCCGCCTTTGAGCGCTGCCTTGAGGCTGCCGGGACTCGCCCGGAAAGCGTCATGAAGATCGTGATCTTTGATGATGCGGATTTTGCGTGGGCACAAGCCGCCCATGCCCGCTTTCCCGATCTGCCCCTCTATCTGCAGCCGGGCAATCTGATGGTGGATCCTGACAAGCCTGTCGATCTCACCGAAACCACCGCCCGGCTGGAATGGCTGATCGACAAAGTGGTGGCGGCAGGCTGGTTCGCCCCGCGCGTGCTGCCACAGTTGCATGTCATGGTCTGGGGCAACAAACGCGGCGTCTAAAAACGCCCCTCGGGCCCATGGCCCATAGTTGGAGAACAAAGATGAGCGAAGACATCTACAGCAACCTAAAACAACTCGGTGGCGCAACGGTTATGCCAACAAGCCCCGAAGAGGCTGAACTGGAACGTGTGGAAAACCCACAGGCCGATGTGGCCTATAACGTACGATTCACCGCGCCGGAATTCACCTCCCTCTGCCCAATGACCGGCCAGCCCGATTTTGCCCATCTGGTGATCGACTATGTGCCCGGCAAATGGCTGGTGGAAAGCAAATCCCTGAAGCTTTTCCTCGGCTCCTTCCGCAACCACGGAGCGTTTCACGAAGATTGCACCGTCTCCATCGCCCGCCGTCTGGCCGATTTCCTAGAGCCACAATGGCTGCGCATCGGCGGCTACTGGTATCCACGCGGCGGCATCCCGATTGATGTGTTCTGGCAAACCGGCGCCATGCCCGAAGGCGTCTGGATCCCCGATCAGGGCGTGCCGCCTTACCGCGGCCGCGGCTAATTTTCAAAACAAAAGCCCCCGTCACGCTGATGGGGGCTTTTCATAAGGCAAATCTGCGTGTCACAAAGCGTCACCCGTTCCACAGCTCTGTGTCTGGATGGAACTGCGACCAGGCAAACCAGAAGGCCTGATGGCTGCCGAGATCAGCACCGCTTGCGTCCACCGCCTTGATCCCGCCGGCATCAAGCGCCAGCCGCACGTTTTCCACCGCGACCTCTTTGCCTGCGTTCAGCGCCACAAAGGCTGCGCTGCGCTGGAAGGCCACCGGCGTGCCCGACGCTGTTACAATCCCGATGATGTCCTCATGCACAGGCAGACGTGGATCCACATCCCCAACCGGGAAAATCGGCCCATCGGCATCACGCCCATTGCGGAAATCAAAATCTCGGCCCAGCGCCAACGCCTCCACCAGCACCGTGGTCTCTGGATGCGCGGCTTTCCACGCGCCCCAGGTTGTAGTCACCACACTCGCTTGCTCCAGTTGGATGCCACGTTTGGCCAGCGGGCCGGTCACAGCCTTGCCCAGAAACGTATCAAACACCGAGCCACTGGTGATGTCATACATCACTTTGTTAGAGCGGATCAGCAGACCCGAGGTCCGCAGCACCGGGCGCTCTACACCGAGGGGCATCTGATCGGTGAAATAGGCCTGTGCCGCACCGCATAGCGTACAATAAGGTATGCCCAGATCACGCCCGCCCAACGTGTCATTCACCATTTCACGCACTTCCATGATGCGGCGCGGATAGGCCCGGTATTCCCCGTTCACTTCCACCCCAAACACGACAGCATCATCCGCCAGCCAACGCGCCTCCTCGGCGCTGCTGACCTCCGGGTTGTCCGCAGCCGGGATGCAGTTGCAGGGATCATCCGTGGTGTCAAAAGGGCGATCGTCAATCAGCACGCCCCCCCAGGACACATGCCGCCAGTCGATATCCCCTTCAACAAAAATGCGATCCCAGCCGGGAATGATGCCTGTGAAAATCGCGCGCTTCGCTTCCAGATAGTCTGGCGGCGCAGGAATATCCCACGCAATCAGGTGATCCGTCACAATGCCCCAGTGATTATGGTTTGGCAGCTCCTTGCCCAGCAAGGAGCCCGCCGCGCCTCCCAACTCTGAAGTGAACTCTGGCCCCGTGGCAAAGCGCATCAGATCGCTGATGATCCACACCAGTCGCGGGTCTCCAGACGCGGTGATTTCGCCCAACGCAATTGTCTGATCCCGCCCCCAGCCGCCTTGGGCCATGCTGTCGACAAAGGCCACTCTTACAGCCTCCTGCACATCTTCAGACAACGGTCCTTCGGGAATCGCTGGCGGCGTGCCAAACTCCGCGATCACATGGTCTGGCAACGCGTCTGCCCCCTGCGCGGCCAACGCGCCCAGTAAGGTCAACGCCATCGCGCCGTTCGCAGCTGCGCCGACCAACCTGTCACGCGCACCTCCAAAGATCTCAAACCCCAGCTTCGCCATGAATGATCCTTCCTGCATCGGGCCTTGTTCGCCCCATGCTCTGTGAAACCCTGATGCGCACAGCGCAGCGGTGGTGCGCGCGTGCTCTCACCGTTCACATTCGTCGCAAATCAACGCCACGACCAATCACGTTTGCATCAAGCTGTGGTGATCGAAACAGCCGCTATGCGGCGGCCAAAGCCCCCGGTCCGCGCCGCACCCGAAACAGGATCAGCCCCATGATCGCAATATTAAGCGCATTCCAAGCGATGCCGTTCACAAACGCCAGCTCATAGCTGCCGCTCACGTCATAGATCCAGCCAGACATCCAACCGCCCAGCGCCATGCCCATGATCGTGGCCATCATGACAAAGCCAACCCGCGTGCCCGCTTCTCGCGCAGGCATGTATTCCCGCACCACCAGCGCATAGGCAGGCACAATACCCCCCTGCGCCAAGCCAAACGCCGCGCTGATCAGGTAAAGAGAGACAAGCCCATCAAACGGCAGAAACAGAAACAGCGCCGCAGTCTGCAGAACCGATCCGATCAGAAGCGTCCAAACCCCGCCAAGCCGATCCGCCACAAGTCCGCTCACCAAACGCGAAAACACACCGCCAAGCAGCATCAGCGAGAGCATTTCTGCCCCCACCTCCGAGCCATAGCCCAGATCCACGCAGAAGCTCACAATGTGCACCTGCGGCATGCTCATCGCTACACAGCAGCCAATCCCAGCAAGCCCCAGAACCCACATCAAAGGCGCTGGTTTCATCGGCGCCCCCGCTTGTCGCGCCACGGCGGCATTCTCCTGCGCAAGCAAGGCGTCCGTCGGCACCCTTGGGCGCAACAACAGCGCCAACGGCACCACGGCCACCAACGTCAGTGCCGCCAGCACCAGAAACACCGCACGCCAGCCATGATCGCTCAGCACGCCTGACAGCAACACGGGCCAAAGTGCACCCGACAGGTAATTCCCACTCGCCGCGACCGCCACAGCGATCCCGCGCCGCCGCTGAAACCACAGCGACACATCCGCAATCAGCGGGCCAAAGCCCACCGCCGTGCCAAACCCAAGAAAGAAATGCACAAGCGACAGCATCCAGACAGAGCCACTGATCGCCGCCAGCCCATAGCTCACCGCACTGAGAATGGCCGCCCCAATCAACGCGCGCGTCACCCCCCAACGATCCACGGCCTTGCCAATCGCAAAATTGCCAATCGCAAAACCCACCATCGTCAGCACATAGGGCATCGACGCATCCGCCCGGTCGACACCGAACTCCGCCTGCACAGAAGGCATCACCACGATCACAGCCCACATGCCAACATTTGCGAAAACGCCAATCAACAGGGTGATGGCGAGGCGTATCCAGCTATAGCGGCTGTCAAGAGTGGGATGGTCCGTCATGGCGCCACGCTAGTTGCACAACTGCGCGCTGTATAGTGCCAGATCGCAGAAACTGAACCTTCATTCAGATCGATCACGCAACCTGCTGATGCACCTCGATCACGTTGCCTTCCGGGTCGAGGAAAAACACCTGATGCCACTGCTTGGCAAAAGCCGTGCCATAATCTGAGTACGGCACGTCGTTGTCTTCCAAAACCTTCAGAAAGGCCGCGATATCATCGGTTCGAAAGGCAATGTGGCCGCGATCCACGGGGTTGATCACCTGCCCATTCACAAAGGCCACGTCCAGCCGCCGCTCCGCAAGGTGCATCTGCATGTCGCCATCTGTGGCAAACCGGATTTTGCCATCATAGCCGGTGTTCTCATCCGCCTCCGTGCGCGGAAACTCCTCTTGCGGAATATCCGCGAGGCCCAAGACACGTGTGTAAAAATCATGGAGCCGGTCCACATCATGAGAGACAAAATTGATGTGGTGGAATTCGAGTTTCATTCTGCGGCGCTCCCAAGGCTATGGTCTGCGCCCATAGAGCCGCCATCAGAGAGCGGAATCAACCCATAGCGGATACACCGCTTTCACTCGCGGGATTTCTCCAGAAACTCTTTGAAGCGTTGCTGCACATAAGGCGGTTCACCAAAACTGCAAAATTCGCCACCGGAGCCGTGATACGCCCAGCGCGCCACCAGAAGTTGATGCTCAACGCAATATAGATTTTGTTCGTCATCTATCACGCGTGTGCGCCAGCTGCCTTGCACACGTGTTGGCACGCGCACGCTTTTGCGTTTCGGGGGCGGGCTGCCTTTGACAACACGGTAGTTGGCTTCTTCCCACTTGCGTTTCATAAGCGTGACCAGCTCTGCGGCCTGATGTTTGCGCCGCCCGGCAAAGATCACATCGACCTCGACACCGTTCTCCATCAACCCCTTGATGATCACATCGTGACGGGTGTTTTTGCCAAACTTCGGAATCAGATTGATCACCAGCTCGGTGCTGGGTTTCTTAAACAACCCCTGATCTTCATAGGCCGGAGTGATGTCATCCGGGTTGCTGATGCGCTTCTTCAAGATTCTGTTCCGCTGTTTTTCTGGGACTCAACCCAGGAGGTTCCGCGCCCACAGTCATTGTGACATATTAAGAAACCGTTTCCTGAACAGCAGCTACGCATAGAAGTCGTGACTAAAACTTAAATCACTTGCGCAAATAAAAAGGGGCGCAGCCGCGCCCCCAAACGTCACCCCGCTACCGCGCGCTTCTCATGGCGACTTCACTGGCCCAACGCTTGCCCCAGATCCGCAATCAGATCCTCGGCGCTTTCAATGCCAACGGAAATGCGCAGCAAGGTTTCCGGGATCCCGGTGTGGGATTCAATCGTGTGGCGATGCTCCACAAGGCTCTCTACCCCGCCCAACGAAGTGGCGCGATGAAACAGCTTCAGCTTGCCCGCCACCTGCAACGCCGTCGCTTTGTCCCCTTTCACAAGGAAGGACATCAGAAAGCCAGCGCCACCCGGCATCTGCGTCTGCGCCAGCGCATAATGCGCATGGCTTTCCAGCCCCGGAAACAACACCGCATCCACCTTCGGATGATCTTCCAGAAAACGCGCCACCTTCAGCGCGTTCTCGGCCATGCGGTCAACCCGCACAGACAGCGTGCGCATGCCGCGCAGCAAAAGCCAGGCTTCAAACGGCCCCATCACCGCCCCCGCGCTGGCCCGATCATTGGCAATCTCTTCCCAAACCGGGGTGACGTCCTTCGTCACAAGCACCCCGCCCAAAACATCGGAATGGCCGTTGATCACTTTGGTGGTTGAATGCATCACAACATCTGCGCCAAATTCCAAAGGTTTTGACAAAAGCGGCGACGCCGCCGTGCTGTCCACCGCCAAGAGCGCGCCACAGCTGGCCGCCGCCGCCTTCGCCGCCGCAATATCCACAACTTTCAGCCAGGGATTGGAAGGTGTCTCCACCCAAACCAAATGCGCAGGTCCCACTGCGCAGGCCGCCTGCAACGCAGCGGCGTCACTGGCATCTACCTCAGCAATCTCTATCTGGCGGCGGGCACAGAACTCACGGATCCACTTGGTTGTGCCCCAGTAAATGCCTGATTGCACCACAACCCGCCCCCCGGTTGGCACCGTGCGAAACAGCGCCGCAATCGCAGCCATGCCCGATGGGAACAGCAACGCTTCGGACCCACCCTCAAGCTGCGCCAGAACCCCCTCGGCCTGACGCACCACATCATTGTGCGGGCGACTGTACAGGTTGTTTTCATTGAGCAGCTTATAGTCTTCATCGCGCGCATACGTCGTCGCGGGCTGAATGGGTGGCACCACGCCACCGCTCTGCAGATCAATCGCCCCACCGGCCTGCGCGAGCACCGTCTCTGGCTGCATATCTTTGAAATCCATGATCTTTCCCCTCGCACTGCGGCCTTTAGTCTTGCGGCGCACAAAACCGCAGGCCAAGCGAACTTGCAACCCCAAGCACCGCCCGTGTAGGAGAGGTCATGACCCGCGTGATCTTATTCAACAAACCCTATGATGTGCTGTCTCAATTCACCGACAAGGGAACCGAGGGCAGCCCCCGGCGCACGCTCTCTGATTTCATTGACGTGCCCAAAGTCTATGCCGCCGGACGGCTGGACCGCGACAGCGAGGGGCTTATGGTGCTGACCGATGACGGCAAGCTGCAGGCCAAGATCAGCAACCCACGCCACAAAATGGCAAAAACCTATTGGGTCCAGGTGGAGGGCGAGCCAGATGAAGCCACGCTCCAAGCGCTGCGCAAAGGGGTGGAGCTGAAAGACGGCCTCACCCGCCCGGCACAGGCGCAACGCATTGATGCGCCCGCCAATCTCTGGCCCCGCACCCCTCCGGTGCGCTTTCGCAAATCCGTGCCCGATTGCTGGATCGCGCTGACAATCCGCGAAGGGCGCAACCGTCAGGTCCGTCGCATGACCGCCGCCGTCGGCCACCCCACCCTGCGCCTGATCCGCGCACAGATCGGCACGTGGTCACTCAATGGGCTGGAAACAGGAAAATGGCGCGATGCATAACAATGCTACGCACTTTTCCTGTGGAAAATCACAACATATAGTAGACACTAACAAGGCCGCACCGTAAGAGCCGCGGCACTGAAACTTCGAGCAGGGACAAGCGGAATGGCACATATCATCGTTGTCGGAAACGAAAAGGGCGGCGCGGGCAAATCCACCTTGTCGATGCACATCGCAACCGCGCTGGCGCGCATGGGCCACCGTGTGGGCGCGCTTGATCTCGACCTGCGCCAGAAAAGCTTTGGCAGCTATGCCGCCAACCGCCAGCGCTACTGCGAAAAAGCAGGGCTCTCGCTTCCGGGCCCAACCTACCACGAGCTGCCCGAGATCGATCCAGAGACGCTTCAGGAAGGCGAAAACATCTATGATCAGCGTCTTTCCGCAGCGGTTTCGATGCTGGAGGCAAACAACGACTTTATCCTGATCGACTGCCCCGGCTCTCACACCCGCCTCAGTCAGGTGGCGCACTCCCTCGCGGACACGCTTGTCACACCGCTCAACGACAGTTTTGTCGACTTTGATCTGCTGGCGAAAGTGAACGAAGACGCAGAGAAAATTCTCGGCCCTTCCGTCTATTCCGAAATGGTCTGGAACGCGCGGCAACTGCGCGCACAGGCCGGGCTGAAACCCATCGACTGGATCGTCATGCGCAACCGCATGGGTGCCCAGCAGATGGTGAACAAAGAAAAGATGGGCAAGGCGCTGGATCGTCTGGCCAAACGCATCGGCTTCCGCGTCGCGCCGGGCTTTAACGAGCGTGTGGTGTTCCGGGAGCTGTTCCCGCGCGGCCTGACCCTGCTCGATCTGCGCGATATCGGGGTGAAACAACTCAACATCTCCAATGTCGCCGCCCGCCAAGAGCTGCGCGACCTGATCAAGGCGCTCAACCTGCCCGGCGTCTCCATAGACTTCTAAATACGCATGACTGGCCCGGATCTCGCATCGTCCCCCGGGCCATCGCGCCCAGCCCGCCTCACAGCCATGATTGCTCTGGCTGTGGCAGAGCTGCTGCTGGTCATCATCGCCTATCAGGTCATGGCCTCCATCGAGTGCCGCCTGACCGAAGTGGAAGCCGCTTGCCGCGCCGTGCGCTCCATGACCGCGCGCGGTCTGTCCATCCTTACAGTGATGGCAATTTATTTCTGGCTGCGCCCTGACGCCTATCGCTCGCTTACCAAGACAACAGGCGACACGCCGGGCAACGCACGATGGATCTGGGTGCATTTTGCGGGTCTTGCCCTGATTTTTGCACCGCTCGCGCTCTTTGGCGTCGATGAAATCAACAAATCTTTCCTGCCAACATTGCTATTTATGGGGCTGGGCAGCCTGTTCACCATACTGGGCGGGCTTTTCTGGGTGACGCCCTTGAGAAGCTGGCGCAGCTGGATGCGCAGCGACAGCTACCTGCTGCCCTTTGCCCTGCTGCTGGGTTTCTTGGTGCCTGATCTCGCCAATCTGATCCGCCCCGTTTGGGAATGGTCGACCCTCAGCAGCCTCACCTTCTTTCTGGTGTTTCTCACACTTGTCCTGTTTGGCTTTCAGGTCAGCGTCGATCCGCCAATCTATGTGATCGGCATCGAAGACTTCTTCGTCCAGATCGCCAGCCAGTGCTCCGGTGTCGAAGGCATCGCCCTGATCACGATTTTCATGGGGTTCTATGCCCTGCTGATGCGCCCGGATCTGCGCCAAAAACGCTTCTGGCTGATCCTCTATCCTCTGGCCGTATTCACCAGCTGGCTGTTCAACATTTTGCGCATCTCAGTGTTGATCATCATTGGCGCGCGCATCTCTCCTGAACATGCTCTCAATGGATTTCATTCCTATGCGGGCTGGCTCATGTTCACCGCCCTCGCCCTTGGTGTGGTGGTGGTCGCACATCAGGCCCGCTGGCTACATCGCACAACACGCCCGCACAAACCACGCGCCGCCCTGCGCGCCGATCCGCTTTCGGCACAAATCATCCCCTTCATTGTGATGATGCTTTCTGGCGTGATTGTCTCAGCCTTCTGGCCCACCCCAGCAGAGGGCTACCCGCTGCGCACCGCCCTCATGGCTGCCGCCTTACTGTATTTTCTGCCTGCGCTGCGCGGCTGGTGTGCGCTGCCCTCCAAAACCGCGATTGCGACAGGCTGTGCCATCGGCGTTCTGTGGATTGTCACAGCTCCAGTTGAGTCTGCCACCTCCAACACACCCGCGCCGGACGCCCTCTGGATCGCCCTGCGCCTCATCGGCACAATTCTCCTGGTACCTCTGATCGAAGAGCTGTTTTTCCGGGGCTACATACTGCGTCGCCTCAATCGCGATGGCTTGATCTGGACGGTGATCGCCGTCACCGTCTCAAGCATCCTCTTTGGTCTGCTGCATGATCGCATTCTCGCAGGCACCTTGGCCGGCATTGCATTCGGCTGTCTTTATCTGCAACGCAAACGACTGGCAGATCCAATCGCAGCGCATATGATCGCCAATGCGCTGATTGCCATCATGGCGCTGCTCACAGAAAAATGGGCGCTCATTTGAACGCCCACCTACAAAAGATTTTAAAACCCAAATAGGTTTAGCCGTCTGTCCGGCTGCGCCGCCGCAGCTCCCACGCTAAGGCCAAAGTCGCCAAAACGGCCGCCACTGCCAGCAAGCCAGCACCCGCATCAATTTCAGGCACCGCGTTGGAGGCCCCACCGCCCCCAGAATTTCCCAGGCTGGCCTGATAGTTGTTCCAGAACTGCTGCCACCAGCTCCAGTCCCATCGCCAACCGGAATGACTTTGTGCAAAAGCAGAGGACGCGCTTACAGCGAAAGCAGCCGCTGCGAGACCTACAGTCTTCATTTTTCCAAAGAGTTCCATCGCAATCCCAACCACTTAAAATTCTCACCACGAAATTGACACATTCCACCGCGCCAGCTCAAGAAATTTGGCTCAAATTAACTTTAAATCGATGCAGGCGGGCGGCTGATTGTGCCCATCGAAAAAACAATCAGCGCGGATGTGGGTGACTGTCCGCAAATGCTCATCACCACAGGCGCGCCCAGGTGCGAATCACCGCAGTCTTTTAAGCCCCGCTACCAGCGCTCACCAGCTTAGGGAGGATACGCTTTAGGGCAGCAACCTCTTCAGAAGACAGCTTGCGCTGAAGCTCTGCCTCGTATCGTGCAGCCACGCTTCGCAGATCTTCATAGGCTTTCTGGCCAGCCGGTGACAGTTCGAGCCACTCCACACGGCGGTCCTCTTCGCTGCGCGCCCGCCGCACAAAGCGCCGCTCCGAAAGCCGCTGCACTGCGCGGCTCACCTTGGTTTTATGCAGCTTGGCACGCGCGCCGATCTCTGTCGCGGTCATCTGTCCAAACATGCCAAGGTGAAACAGCACCCGCCACTCGCTGCGCAACATGCCATAGCGATCTTTATACACCCTCTGAAAGCCAAGGCTGCTTTCCTCTGCCGCCTGATTGAGCAGATAGGGCAGAAAACTCTGCAAATCGAAGGGATCTTTTTCTGACATATTGCGCGCTCCTTTGGCTTGTTAGTTACAAAACCAACTTTTACTTTTGCAACAAATATTGTCACAGGAGCGTTGAGATGACCAAACACACGGTCCCGACCCGCATGCAAAAAGCCCCCTCGCTGACCGGCCCGCACGAAGGCTACATGCCGGGCTTTGGCAACGACTTTGAAACCGAGGCCCTGCCCGGCGCCTTGCCGCAAGGCATGAACAGCCCGCAGAAATGCAACTACGGCCTTTACGGCGAGCAACTCTCAGGCACGGCCTTCACCGCCGAAACGGTTGAGCGCACATGGTGCTACCGCATCCGCCCATCTGTGAAACACAGCCGCCGCTACACCAAGATTGATGTGCCCTATTGGCAATCTGCACCCAATGTGGACCCCGATGTCCTCTCGCTCGGCCAATACCGCTGGGATCCGGTGCCTCACACCGACGCGCCGCTGACATGGATCACAGGCATGCGCACCATGACCACCGCCGGGGATGTGAACACCCAAGTCGGCATGGCCAGCCACATCTATCTGGTGAACACCTCAATGGAGGATGACTATTTCTTCTCCGCGGATTCAGAACTGCTGGTGGTCCCACAAGAAGGCGTACTGCGCTTTTCCACGGAACTTGGCATCATTGATCTGGAACCCAAAGAGATCGCAATCCTCCCCCGTGGCCTGCTTTATCGCGTGGAAGTGCTCGAAGGCCCCGCGCGCGGCTTTGTCTGTGAAAACTACGGCCAGAAGTTCGAGCTGCCCGGCCGTGGCCCCATCGGCGCCAACTGCATGGCCAACCCCCGCGACTTCAAAGCGCCGGTCGCGGCCTTTGAAGACCGCGACGCGCCTTCCACCGTGACCATCAAATGGTGCGGCCAGTTCCACCGCACAGAGATCGGCCACAGCCCACTGGATGTGGTCGCTTGGCACGGCAACTACGCACCGATGAAGTACGACCTGCGCACCTATTGCCCGGTTGGCGCGATCCTGTTTGATCACCCCGATCCGTCGATCTTCACCGTACTCACCGCCCCTTCCGGCGTACCGGGCACGGCCAACATCGACTTTGTGCTCTTCCGCGAGCGTTGGATGGTGGCCGAGGACACCTTCCGCCCGCCCTGGTATCACAAGAACATCATGTCTGAGCTGATGGGCAATATCTACGGCCAATATGACGCCAAACCCAAAGGCTTCATTCCCGGCGGCATGAGCCTGCACAATATGATGATCCCCCATGGCCCGGACAAAAATGCCTTTGAAGGCGCATCCAACGCCGACCTGAAGGCCGAAAAACTCGACAACACCATGTCCTTCATGTTTGAGACCCGCTTCCCGCAGCACCTCACCACCTTTGCCGCACAAGAGGCCCCGCTGCAGGACGATTACATCGATTGCTGGTCCGACATTGAGAAGAAGTTTGACGGCACTCCCGGCAAGAAATGAGGCCCCAATAATAAACCAGGGTAAGGGGGCCAGCCCCCTCGCTTGCCAAAGGCAAGCCCACCCCCGGGATATTTTGTGAATGAGAAACCCCAGCCGGCGTGCTGAAACAAAAGGAACCGCAATGCCTTTGCTGAGATCATGGGTGGAGAGCGCCAACACTCCGGACGGCCCATTTCCGCTGAACAATCTGCCTTACGGGGTATTTTCCGTTGATGACGGCGATCTGCGCTGTGGCACGGCCATTGGCGATCGGATCATCGACCTCACCGGGCTGGAGGCCGCAGGCACCCTGCGCGCGGACCCGGATGCGGATGTGCTGGATGCGCCTTACTGGAACGACTTTATGGAGCTTGGGGCCGAGGTCTGGGCCCGCTATCGCGACACACTTCAGACGCTGCTCGCGGAGAACGCGGATGAGGCCACGCAAGACGCTTTGACCTTCTATTCCGTGCCGCTCTCCGCCGCGACGCTGCACATGCCTTTCAAAGTGTCCGAATACACCGATTTCTACGCAGGCAGGCACCACGCGCAAAACGTGGGCACAATGTTCCGGGGCCCTGAGAACGCGCTGCCGCCCAATTGGCTGCACATCCCAATTGGCTACAACGGGCGCGCCTCTTCGGTTGTGGTCTCCGGCACCGACATCCGCCGCCCCTGGGGCCAGCTCAAATCGCCAGAGCATGACACCCCCGCCTTCCTGCCCTCCCGGCGCTTTGATATTGAGCTTGAGATGGGCGCCATTGTCGGCCACCCCTCCAAACGGCCAGTGACCGTGCAGGAAGCCGACGACATGATCTTTGGCTATGTGCTGCTCAACGACTGGTCCGCGCGCGACATTCAGGCCTGGGAGTACCAACCACTTGGCCCGTTTCAGGCCAAAGCCACCGCCACCTCGATTTCCCCGTGGATCGTCACCAAAGCCGCGCTTGAACCATTTCGCACCGACACGCCCGTGCGTGACTTTGAGCTGCTTGACCACCTCAAAGACGCAGGACCGATGCTCTATGACATCGACCTGAGCATCAGCATGGCACCGGACGGCCAGACACCCAGCACCATTGCGCGCACCAACTATGACCAGATGTATTATTCCGCCGCCCAGCAGCTTGCGCATCACACCACCTCCGGCTGCCCAATGAATGTGGGCGATCTGCTGGGTTCGGGCACCATATCTGGCCCCTCAAAGCCTGAGCGCGGCAGCCTTCTGGAACTCAGCTGGGGCGGCAAAGAGCCTTTTACGCTTGAGACAGGTGAAACCCGTACCTTTATCGAGGATGGCGACACGCTCACGCTGCATGGTGCCGCGCAGGGCGAGGGCTACACCATCGGCTTTGGCACCTGCACCGGCACGGTTCTGCCCGCATTGGATGATCCTTTTGCAGGAGACCTCTCATGAGCCACCCCCGCTATCTCGGCTATATCGCCATGAGCCTTGATGGCTTCATCGCAACGCCGGATGGCGGCGTTGACTGGCTCACCCCCTTTAACAACGCGCTCTCGGAAGATGGCGGGGATGGCGGCTATAGCGATTTCATTGCCCCCATTGACGCCGTTCTGATGGGGCGCAGCACCTATCAGCAGGTGATGGGCTGGGGCTGGCCTTATGAGGCGCGCGCAGGCTATGTGCTCACACGGCAGCACGGCTTTACCGGAGACCATGTCACCGCCGCAGGTGACATAGACACCCTGCGCGCTGCGATCGCGGCAAACGGCCACAAAACCATCTGGGTCATGGGCGGCGGTGAAACCCAACGCGCCGCGCTTGATGCGGGCCTGTTTGACGCAATCACCCTGTTTGTCATGCCCACCCTTCTGGGCGCGGGCCTGCCGTGTTTTGCACCCGGCGCGCAGCGCGATCTGGACCTGAGCCAGATCACCCAGAAACCGGGAGGCATTGTGCAACTCGACTACACCTTCAAGGAGCCCTCCTGATGAGCAAAGCCTTCGCCTCCCAGAGCGACACAGAAGAGAAAACCATCTCCTTCACCGAAGTCGGCGACGGGCTTTATGCCTTCACCGCCGAAGGAGATCCCAACTCTGGCGTGATCATCGGCGATGACAGCGTGATGATTGTCGAGGCGCAGGCCACGCCCCGTCTGGCGCAAAAGGTGATCGACTGCGTGCGCGCGGTCACTGACAAGCCGATCTCCCATCTGGTGCTGACCCATTACCACGCCGTGCGCGTGCTGGGGGCCTCTGCCTATGGTGCCGATCAGATCATCATGAGCGATGCCGCCCGCGCCATGGTGGTGGAACGCGGACAGGAGGACTGGGACAGCGAATTTCAACGTTTCCCGCGCCTGTTTGAAGGCCATGAGAGCATCCCCGGCCTAACCTACCCCACCACCACCTTCCGCGAGAAGATGACAGTCTACCTCGGCAACCGGCGTGTTGACCTCATGCATCTGGGCCGCGCCCATACGGCGGGCGACATCGTCGTGCATGTGCCTGACCAAAACGTCATGTTCACCGGCGATATCGTGGAATACCACTCAGCCTGTTACTGCGGCGACGGGCATTTTGGCGACTGGGGCACCACTTTGGACGCCATCAAAGCCTTTGATCTGGATGCCATCGCCCCGGGCCGCGGCGATGCGCTCATTGGCAAAGACATGGTCAACGCCGCCATCGCAAGCACCCGCGACTTTGTGCAAAGCACCTACCGCCCGGCAGCGCAAGTGGCCGCACGCGGCGGCTCGTTAAAAGAAGCATGGGAGGCCGTGCGCGCCGCCTGTGACCCAAAATTTGCCGACTATGCGATCTATGAGCACTGCCTCCCGTTCAACGTCGCCCGCGCCTATGACGAAGCCCGCGGCATTGACACCCCACGCATCTGGACCGCCCAGCGCGATCTGGAGATGTGGGAGGCCCTGCAAACCTAGAGCGCAAAAGGTGATTGCCGTCCAATTGACCGAAATCATGGCGAGGGCTGACAGGATTTGGCAGCCTTCTGCACGGAAGGCGCGCAAATTAAGGAGGAGCACTATGACCAAAATCTTTGAAAGTCCCCTCTACGCCTACCACCGCAGCCCCGATCAGGACGCCGCTGTGCCAGTGCGCCACCCGGTTCTGATCATCGGCGCAGGCCCTGTGGGGCTCACCACCGCCATCGATCTCGCCCAGCTGGGTGTCCCCGTGGTGGTGCTTGATGACAATGACCGCGTGGTGACCGGCTCCCGCGCGATTTGCTTTGCCAAACGCCCGCTGGAAATTCTCGATCGTCTGGGCTGTGGTCAGCAAATGGTTGATCACGGCATCGGCTGGTCCAGGGGCAAAGTCTTTTCTCGCGACCGCGCGATCTATGATTTCAACCTCACCGACACCCCCGGTCACAAACGCCCTGCCTTCATCAACCTGCAGCAATACACCTTTGAACGGCTGCTCGTGGAAAAGATCCGCGCCATGCAGGCCGAGGGCGCGCCCATCGAAATACGCGGCTGCAACAAGGTGGAGGCCATTGGCCAGCACTATGATCACGTCACCATCGAGGTCGACACCCCCGAGGGCAGCTACACGCTGGAGGCCGACTGGCTGATCGCCTGTGACGGAGCCAGATCCCCCACCCGCCGCATGCTGGGCATCGCATTTGACGGTGAAGTGTTTGAGGACAATTTCCTCATTGCTGATGTGGTGATGCAGGCCAACTTCCCGACCGAGCGCTGGTTCTGGTTTGATCCCCCTTTCAACCCGGGCCAATCCGCCCTACTGCACAAACAGCCCGAGAACGTCTGGCGGATTGATCTGCAGCTGGGCCCTGACATCGACAAAGAGCGTGAAAAACGCCCCGAAAATGTGATCCCCCGCCTCAAGGCCATGCTGGGGGAGCATGTGGAATTCAAACTTGAGTGGGTGTCGATCTACAGCTTCCAATGCTGTCGGATGGAGCGTTTCGTACACGGCCGCACCATTTTTGCCGGGGATGCGGCCCATCAGGTTTCGCCTTTCGGCGCACGCGGGGCCAACTCCGGCCTGCAGGATGCTGACAATCTCTCATGGAAGCTGCATTTGATCCTGACCGGCAAGGCTCCCAACAGCCTGATGGAGAGCTACCATACAGAACGCGCCGAAGCGGCGGATGAGAATATTCTCAATTCCACCCGCGCCACGGAATTCATCACACCAAAGTCAGACATGAGCCGCCTGCTGCGCGACGCAGTGCTTGATCTTGCGGCAGATCAGGAATTTGCGCGCCCGCTGGTGAATTCTGGCCGCTTGTCCACCCCCTGCACCTACCGCAACAGCCCCCTGATCAGCGCTGATGCCCTCGCCGGCCCCGCGCTCACCTGTCCCGGCAGCCCCTGCCCGGATGCCCCTCTGAGCGAGGGCCACCTGCTCGACAAGCTTGGCAACCGCTTCATCTTGCTCACAATTGATGCAGAGGCCCCCGACGCCTTCGAAGAGTGCGGCGTCCGCGCAGAGCGCCTGGCGCTTTCGGTGCGCGATGACCCGAGCCTGACGCTCAAGCGGCAATACCTCGGCGACTGCCCCGCAGGGGTCTACCTGATCCGCCCCGATCAATACATCGCGGCGCGCCGCGACAGCTATGATGACCGCCACTTCCGCGCCGCCCTGCGCCGCGCCACAGGAAAGGAGTGATCCATGTCAGACCCCCTGTCGAAAACCCTCTCAGAGAAACTGACCCTCACCCCCAATTTTGAAGACGCCGATGCTTTCTTTGCTGCGCTGACACAGGCCCACACCGGGCTCACCCGCGCTGAAAGTGATGCGCTCAATGCGCGGCTGATCTTTGTTCTGGCCAATCACATAGGGGGCAGCGCGGCACTCAACACCGCCATCGCCACCGCCAAAGCCGCGCACGCCACCGCATGAGCACCGTGCTTTATGATTACTGGCGGTCCTCCGCCAGCTACCGTGTGCGTATTGCGCTACATCTCGCAGACATCCCTTTTGAGCGCGTCACCGTCGATCTGCTCAAAGGGGCGCATAAGGCACCAGACCACCTCGCACGTCACGCACAAGGGCTGGTGCCCGCGCTCACCATCGACGATCAGACCTTCACGCAATCGCTGGCGATCCTGGAATACCTCAACGCCACCAGAGACATGCAGCTGGTGCCTCAGGATCCCGCCCAAGCTGCCAAGGTACGCGCCCTCGCACAAACGCTGGCGGTTGATGTGCATCCGGTGTGCAATCTGTCCGTGGTGCGTTTCGCCACCCAAGACATGGACAATCCTGCGCAGGCCAGCACAGCTTGGATGCAGCATTTCATCCGCGCTGGCCTAACCGCCTTTGAGGCACAGCTCGCCGCCTTTGACCAAACACCCTATGCCTGTGGCGACCGCGTGTCGCTCGCCGACATCTGTCTGATCCCACAGCTTTACAATGCCACGCGTTGGGGGGTCGACGTGTCTGATTTTCCCCGCACGGCTGCCGTACAAGCTGCCTGTGATGCGCTGCCCGCCTTTGCAGCAGCACATCCAGATGCCCTCTCACCAGCCTGATTGAGAATTACAGATCTATCTCGTTCAATTGGTTGAGCAGATCCAGCAGCTGATCATAGCGTGCCCCACCCATATGATCCTTTAATTGCTGGGCATATTGACGTGCGCTTGGGATGTTGTCGTCGATCAACTTGAACCCCAGATCTGTCGCTTTGATGACCTGCCTCCGACCATCTTTTTCGTCCCGCTCTCGGGTGATGTAACCCTTCTCTTCCAGCTTGTGCAAAATACGCGTCAAACTGGGAAGCAACAGAACCGCCCGCTCCGCAATAGAGGTCGGATCCATCGGCCCGTCTTCCACCAAAACACGCACCACGCGCCATTGCTGTTCGGTCACCCCTACATCCACCAGCATTTTGCGTGCCGGTTTCATAACTTTCTCTCTCGCACGCAAAAGCACCATGGGAAGAGACTGAGAAGTACTGAGAATTTGAGTATTGCCTGTCATGTAACATTCATGCACCGGAACGGCTTGAAAGGCAATTTTTTTAGCCTGAATTGTCATGGTGCGGCCCATCTGCAGCGGCGCTGCAACAGCTGTGAAACCACAGCACCAAATCGGGCGTACCGCACGCGCAGCACACCTACGTAATTTCCCCGAATTGACCCTTTTCAAACCCACAACCTACCATGACGCCAATCACCTCAGCCAATCGCGTCAGCGGGGCCTTGCAGGTGACGTTAGGGAGGAAAACGCATGAACAAGTGGCTCATTTCGAGCGCAGTTTCGGCTGTGCTAATGGCAACCACCGCGCAGGCTGACATCAAGATCGCCCACGTCTATGGCAAAACCGGCCCGTTTGAGGCCTACGCCAAGCAAAGCCATGACGGCCTGATGCTCGGACTGGAATATGCCACAGGTGGCACGATGGAAATCGACGGTGAGAAAATCGTCGTGATCGAGAAAGACACCCAACTCAAGCCCGACAATGGCAAAGCCCTGCTGGAAGAGGCTTATGGTGATGACGAGGTCGATCTCGCCATTGGTCCGGTCAGCTCAGGTGTGGCCCTCGCCATGCTGCCTGTCGCCGAAGAGTATGAAAAGCTCCTGATTGTCGAGCCGGCCGTCGCCGACAGCATCACCGGCGCCAACTGGAACCGCTATATCTTCCGCACCGGGCGCAACAGCTCGCAAGACGCCATTGCCAATGCCATTGCACTGGCGGGCGAAGACGTGCAAATCGCCACGCTGGCGCAGGACTACGCCTTCGGCCGCGACGGCATCGCCGCCTTCCGCGAAGCGCTTGAGGGTCAGGGGCAGGCGATTGTCCACGAAGAATACGTGCCCACCGACACCACCGATTTCACCGCCGCCGCAGAGCGGATCTTCACCGCGATGAAAGATCTGGAGGGCAACAAACGCCTGTTCATCATCTGGGCGGGCGGCGGCAATCCCATGGGTAAGATTCAAGCCATGGATCCCTCCCGCTTTGGCGTGGAAATTGCCACCGGTGGCAACATTCTGGCCGCCATGAAAGCCTACAAGGAGTTTCCGGGGCTTGAGGGCGCGACCTACTACTACCACGACATCCCGCAAAATGAGGTCAACGACTGGCTCGTGAAAACCCATGAGGAGCGCTTTGGCACGCCTCCAGATTTCTTCACCGCGGGCGGCATGACCGCCGGGATCGCCGCTGTTGAAGCGATCAAAAAGGCAGGCGGCACTGACACCGAAGATCTGATTGCGGCCATGGAAGGCATGGAGTGGATGACTCCCAAGGGCAAAATGATGTTCCGCGCCGAGGATCATCAGGCGCTCCAGCCAATGTATCACTTCAAAATCCGAGTGGATGACAGTGTGGAATGGGCCATCCCCGAACTGGTGCGCGAAATCGCCATCGACGAGCTGCCCATCCCGGTGCGCAACTGATCTGACGGTTTAAAATCCCCGTGGCTCCCGGCCTTCGGGCTGGGGGCACCTTTTACATACGCGACTTGAAACATGTCCCATCCCCTCTTGGAAACCGCCGATCTGACCGTGCGCTTTGGCGGCCACGTTGCGGTGGATCACATCTCCTGCCGTTTTGTCCCCGGTGAACTGACCGCAATTGTCGGTCCTAACGGCGCGGGCAAAACCACCTATTTCAACCTGATCTCCGGCCAGATCCCCGCCTCAGAAGGCCGCGTGCGCCTCAATGGCCGTGACATCACCCGCATGTCCGTCGCCCAGCGCACTCATCTGGGAATTGGCCGTGCCTTTCAGCTCACCAACCTCTTTCCAAATCTCTCGGTGCTGGAAAACATCCGGCTGGTGATCCAGTCCAAGGCGGGGCGGGGCTTCAACCTGTTGTCCATGGCGGATCGCCATGCCGACCTCACCGCCCCCGCGCAGGAGATTCTGGCCCGCGTGCGCATGACGGATCAGGCTGATCAAGTGGTGTCAGAGCTGTCACATGGCGATCAGCGCAAGCTGGAGGTCGCCCTGCTGATCGCGCTGGATCCTTTGGTCTACATGTTTGACGAGCCCACAGCGGGCATGAGCGTCGATGAAGCTCCCGTCGTGCTTGATCTCATCGCCGCGCTGAAAACCCGCAAGGACCGCGCCATTCTGCTGGTGGAACACAAGATGGATGTGATCCGCACGCTCGCGGATCGCATTATCGTTCTGCACAACGGTGCCTTGGCAGCCGATGGCGATCCGGCAACGGTCATGGCCTCTGATGTGGTGCAAGAGGCCTATATGGGCCGCGATCTGGAAGAGGCGCTGGCCCATGTCTGACCCCATTCTCAAATTGGAAGGCGTGTTCACCAACATCGCGCAGTATCACATCCTGCAAGGGGTCGACCTCACCGTGCCGCGCGGCGAAGTCACCATGCTTCTGGGCCGCAATGGCGTGGGCAAAACCACCACATTGCGCACCATCATTGGCCACTGGCGCGCCCATCAGGGCCGCGTGCTGCTGGACGGCACCGATATCACAGGCTTGCCCACGCCTCAGATCGCCCGCGCAGGGATCGGCTTTGTGCCCGAGGACATGGGCATCTTTGCCGACCTCACCGTGGAAGAAAACATGATCCTCGCCGCCGTGTCAGGCCCGATAGACCAGACCCGGCTGCAATGGCTCTTCACGGTGTTCCCAGCGCTTGAAACCTTCTGGAAGAAAGACGCAGGCACACTTTCCGGCGGGCAGAAACAGATGCTGTCCATCGCCCGCGCCATGATTGAAGAGCGTACGCTCTATCTGATTGACGAACCCACCAAAGGGCTCGCGCCCGCCATCATCACCACCATGGCCCGCGCCATCAAAGAGCTGAAGGCCCAAGGCGCCTCCATCCTGCTGGTTGAACAGAACTTCGCCGTCGCCAAAGCGTTGGGAGACAGCGCCAATGTGATGGATGACGGGCGCATGATCTGGTCCGGGCGCATGTCCGAACTGACCGAGGACACCGCTCTGCAGGAGCGTCTGATGGGCCTCAGCATGGAGGCCCACTGATGCGCATTGCGAAAAAACAGCCCTTGGCAAAACTCGCCAGATCAAAACAGGAGGCCGCAGCATGAGTGCCGCACCAGAGCACGCCCCCACCATGGCCCGCTTGTCTGTGGGGCAACGGCTTGGACCATATGCGCCGGTTCTACTTCTTGCCGCGATCATGGCGATCGGTCATTTGGCCATTCCTGCCACCTCAAGCTGGCTGACACTCACGCTTTCCGGCCTCGCCATGGGCATGATGATCTTTATCATGGCCTCCGGCCTCACATTGGTCTTTGGCCTGATGGATGTGATCAACTTCGGCCATGGCGCCTTTGTCTCGGTCGGGGCCTTTGTCGGCGTGTCCTTCCTGCTGCTGCTCGAACATATGAGCGGCGCCTCCAGTCTGACCCTCAATCTCACCGCGCTGATGGTGGCCATTGTTGGCGCAATGGCCGCCACCGGGCTGATGGGCTGGGCCTTTGAGCGTGTGATCGTGAAACCGGTCTACGGCCACCACCTCAAACAGATCCTTGTCACCATGGGCGGTCTGATCGTGGTGGAACAGCTGATCATCGTGCTCTGGGGCCCGGAAGAGATTTACATCACCCGCCCCGAAAGCCTGAAAGGCGCAATCACCTTTGCCGGGGCCGCACTTGAAAAATACCGTCTGGTGGCTGTGGGCATCGGCATCGTGGTGTTCCTCGCCATGCGCTGGACCCTGCGGCGCACCAAAATCGGCCTGATCGTGCGCGCCGGTGTGGAAAACGGCGAGATGGTCATGGCCCTTGGCTACAACCTGCGCCTCGTGTTCATCGGCGTCTTTGTCGCGGGATCTGCCCTCGCAGGTTTGGGCGGCGTGCTCTGGGGCCTCTATCAGGAAGTGGTAACCGCCCATATGGGCAACCAGACCATGATCCTGGTGTTCATCGTCGTCATCATCGGCGGGCTTGGCTCGGTCGAGGGCTGCTTCATCGGCGCACTCATGGTCGGGCTTTTGCAGAATTACGTGGCCTTTCTCGAACCCAAAGCCGCGCTGATCTCCAACATCGCCCTGATGGTGGCGATCCTCATGTGGCGCCCGATGGGCATGATCCCCGTGGTAAAGGCGAAATAGTGATGCTGAAAACCCTGCTGTCTGGCGACATGCCCCGCGCCCCCATCCTCTCTGCCCTGCTGGTGGTGATCCTGATCTGCCTCGCGCTGGCCCCTTTCCTGTTTCCGGGCGTGCGCTCTGTGGATACGGCGGCGCGCATCTGTATCTTCATTGTGCTGGTGGCATCCTATGATCTGCTGCTGGGCTATGGCGGCATTGTCAGCTTTGCCCACACCATGTTCTTTGGGCTGGGGGCCTATGGCGTCGCGCTGGCCTCCACCCATCTGGGGCGCGGCTTTGACAGCCTGCTGATCGGCACGCTCGGGGGCGCGGCCGTCGCCGCCACGCTGGCACTGGTCATCGGGCTGTTTTCCCTGCGTGTCCGCGCCATCTTCTTTGCCATGATCACATTGGCCGTGGCCTCTGCCGTGGCGGTTCTGGTCAGCCAGCTCTCCGGCCTCACCGGCGGCGAAGATGGGCTCTCCTTCAAGATCCCCCGCGCCCTTGGCCCCGCCTTCAAATTCGCAGACGGCGAGATCTTCGGCGTCAAAGCCAATGGCAAATTGCTCAAATACTACCTGATCTTTGGCGCCTGCCTGATCCTCTTCCTGCTCATGCTGCGCATTGTGAATTCGCCCTTTGGCCGCGTGCTGCAATCCATCCGCGAGAATGATTTTCGCGCCGAGGCGATCGGCTACCGCGTGGTACATTACCGCGTCGCAGCCACCTGCCTCTCTGCCGCCATCGCCGCCTGCGCGGGCGCGCTCTATGCGATCTGGCTGCGCTACGTCGGGCCAGACACCACTCTGTCTATGGAGATTATGATCGACATTCTGCTGATGGTGGTGATTGGCGGCATGGGCACCATGTATGGCGCGGTGATCGGTGCCACGCTGTTTGTGCTGGCTCAAAACTATCTGCAAAACCTGCTGTCCCTTGCCGGAGACAGCGTCGCCACCCTGCCCCTGCTGCCTGATCTGCTCAATGCAGACCGCTGGCTGCTCTGGCTGGGTGTGCTGTTCATTCTGTCGGTCTACTTCTTCCCGACAGGTATCGTGGGCCGCCTGCGCAACAACTAATTTCAGGCGGCCCGCATCCGCAGATCATGCATCGCCAGCGCATAGCCGCCAGCCGCCCCATCCACAAAATGCATATGGGTCCGCTCCACCGGGGCGGGCACAATACAAGTCATCATCGCCGCATCCTGCACATGCATCCCATAGTGGATCAGCCCGCGCGCCTGCGCCTTCTGCAAAATCGCCTCAATCTGCGCCCGCATCTCAGCGTCGCAATCCAGCGTCATCTTCAGCCCATCATCAAACTTCTGATAATCAGCATTCCGCGCCACATCCGCTGTGTAAAGCACCGGGTCAAACTGCCCCAACCGCCGCCCACTGCGCAGCAGGCCCCATAAAAACGCACTGACCAGTGTGGCCTTGGCCTTGCGCCACCACAATGGCCCAACAGGGCGGATATGCGCCTCAAGCGCCAGGCCCGGCGGCGGGAACACCGCTTTGGGCCCGTCTGCTGGCACCGGATGTGCCCCGCGTGTCTCTGTCTGTGTCGCCGCAATCACCGCCTGCGCCACCTCCGCAAAGTCGGCCTCAGAAGTGCACTCTTGCGGCTCCATCACCAATGACAAAATGGCGCCGCGCGCCGCCTCCATATTGGCCCACTGACAGCTGAGCCCGCTCAGATCCGGCACATCAGAGGCATCTCTCTGCACAACAGCAAAACGCCCCGCCTTCATTTCACTTTCCAGCCAAGTGAGACCTCCGCCCGCAAAGCTCGCATAATCCACGCCCTCTGCTGGGGCATAGCGCGCCACGCGCACATCCTGCCCCACCGCGCGAATTTCGCCCACCGTGGCCATCGCCACCCGCAAACGCAGCCCATATTCCTGCCACGCCCAGTGCCGCACCGCATCCAAAGCAGCCTCCGCCGCCGCACGCTGGCCCGGCCACACGGCAAACTGCGCGCCATCCCCGCCAAACACATAAGGCAGCTTGGCGCGCTTTGCCGCGTTCAACTGAGCCGAAATCACCGCCGCCCCCACAAGGTTCACGGCTTTGTAGCGTCCTTTCGCAATCTCTTCTGTAGAGCCAACAATATCAGCCGCGCCCACCACCCAGTCCTCTGGCAAAGGCGCATAACCCGAAGGCTCCGCCATCCGGTCAAACTCCTGAAAGCGCGGCAACGCTTCGTAAAAACGCTCTGGCCCGTGGCCTGGGTGCGGCTCACTAGGCGGAATGGGAATGTTTTGCGTGCTCATGCGCCAGCCCTGTTGGTTTGCACGCTCCAATCTACGCATTGCCACCGTGCAGAGTTCATCTTTTTTCAGCAGTGTCACAGCCTTGTGCGCCCGCGTGCGCATCGCGTGAAATCGCACCGGACCTCTTGCCATTTAGACAGACATACTGTCCTGTCTGCGCCGAGGGAGGAATTTTCATGCGCGCAGATCTGATCTTGCTGTGCTTGGCCTATGTGCTGAGCCAGTTTTTCCGGGCCTTTCTGGCGGTGCTGACGCAGGTACTGGAGGTCGACCTCGGGGCCACCGCAGCGGATCTGGCCTTTGCCTCAGGCCTCTGGTTCCTGATCTTTGCGGGCATGCAAATCCCCGTCGGCGCCGCGCTGGATCGCTTTGGGCCGCGCCGCACCACCGCTATTCTGCTGCTTCTGGGCGGCGGTGGCGGGGCCGCGCTCTTTGCCGTGGCCACGGCCCCGATCCATATCTCAATCGCCATGGCGCTGATCGGCATTGGATGTTCGCCGGTGCTGATGGCCAGCTATTTCATCTTTGCCCGCAGCTACCCGCCCGCGCGCTTTGCCACTCTGGCGGCACTGACGCTGGGTGTCGGCTCCGTGGGCAACCTGATCGCCGCCTACCCCACCGCATGGGCCGCAGAAACCATCGGCTGGCGCGCCACGCTCTGGGTGCTCGCCGCCGTCAGCAGCCTGCTCGCAATCGCCGCATGGCGCATGGTGCAAGATCCCCCCGCCGCGCAAAGTGACACGCGCGGCTCTGTACTTGATCTGCTCAAACTGCCCGCCGTTTGGCTGCTGATCCCGCTGATGTTTTTCAACTACATGCCCTCCGCCGGCATTCGCGGTCTCTGGATCGGGCCTTATCTGTCGGATGTCTTTGCCCTCACCACTGGTGAAGTCGGACAGGCAACACTGGCCATGGGGCTGTCTATGATCCTTGGCACCTTCGTCTATGGCCCTGCGGATCGCCTGCTCGGCACGCGCAAATGGATCATCATTGGGGGTGCGTCCGTCTCTGCCGCAGCCCTGATCGCCCTGACACTCTTTGCCAAGCAAAGCGCCCTCACCGCCGTGGTCCTCATGTCCATCGTCGGCTTCGCCGGTGCGGCATTCCCTGTGATGATCGCCCATTCGCGCAGCTTCTTTCCCGAACACCTGACCGGGCGGGGTGTCACTCTGATGAACCTCTTTGGCATCGGCGGCGTGGGTGTGATGCAATTTGGCTCAGGCAAGCTGCACAGCGCCGTTGCGCCCGACAATCCATTGCTGGCCTATCAGATGATTTTTGCTGGCCTCGCCGCGGTGCTCATCATCGGCGCGCTCATCTATTGTTTCTCCGAAGACCGCCTCGACTGAGCGGTTTCAATGCTACAAATTCACCCACTTGTGAGCCATCATCGCAAAGCAGAATACCCCTCATAAGCAATTTCCGTCGTCCGCCCTCTTTTTTCTTGGGCAAAACAGGGCTAAGAGGGCGCGTCGTTAGAAATGGAGACCAAAGATGGGCTATCGCATCGTCGTCGCAGGCGCCACGGGCAACGTGGGTCGCGAAATGCTGAACATTCTGGAGGAGCGTCAGTTCCCCGTGGATGAGCTTGCCGTTCTGGCCAGCCGCCGTAGCCAGGGTACCGAGGTCACCTTCGCCGACAAAACACTGAAAATTCAAGACATTGAACAGTTCGACTTCTCGGGCTGGGACATGGCGCTTTTTGCGATCGGCTCTGACGCCACCAAGAAATTCGCGCCCATCGCTGCGGCTGCAGGCTGTGTCGTGATCGACAACAGCTCGCTCTACCGCTACGACCCGGACGTACCGCTGATCGTGCCTGAGTGTAATGCCGATGCGATTCACGGCTATTCCAAGAAAAACATCATCGCCAACCCCAACTGCTCCACCGCGCAGATGGTTGTGGCGCTGAAGCCCCTGCACGACCGCGCAAAAATCAAACGTGTCGTGGTGTCGACCTACCAGTCCGTGTCCGGCTCCGGCAAAGACGCGATGGACGAGCTCTGGGATCAGACCAAAGCGGTCTACAACCCAACCTCTGACGTGCCGCCAAAGGTCTACACCAAAGAAATCGCCTTCAACGTGATCCCGCACATCGACGTCTTCATGGAAGACGGCTCCACCAAAGAAGAGTGGAAGATGGTTGCCGAGACCAAGAAAATCGTCGACACAAACATCAAAGTCACCGCCACCTGCGTGCGCGTGCCTGTGTTTGTGGGCCACTCTGAATCGATCAACATCGAGTTTGAGGATTTCCTGGACGAAGACGAAGCCCGCGACATCCTACGCCAAAGCCCCGGCATCATGGTCATCGACAAGCGCGAAGACGGCGGCTACGTCACCCCGAAAGAATGCGTGGGCGACTTCGCCACCTTCATCTCGCGCATCCGCCAGGACAGCACCGTCGAAAACGGCCTGAACCTGTGGTGCGTGTCTGACAACCTGCGCAAAGGCGCGGCGCTGAACGCGGTACAGATCGCCGAAACTCTGGGCCGCGAAGTGCTCAAAAAGGGCTAAGCCCTGCGCTGACAGGTATTAGAAAGGCGTCCCTTGGGGCGCCTTTTTTGTGTCGGAATACAGAGTGCGCCCGTGCCTGTGGCAATCCCCCGCCCAAGCGCCTGCCCACAGGCAGGCCTGCCTTGCAACTGCGCCCGCCCCGTGTTGCTCTCCTCTTGAACGCAACACATAGGTGCTTGATGAAACACGCTCTTTTGGCCGCAACCCTGCTGCCCTTCGCCTCACCACTCTCTGCGGACATTATCCCAATCAATGCCCCTGTCACCGCGGCGACCCTGTATTCCGAAGGTGCAACCGTCACCCGAACCGTGCCCTTCACCGCCCCCGAAGGCGCGCATGAGCTGCTCATCACCAATCTGCCCGAAAGCCTAGACCCAACCTCTGTGCGGGTCGCCCTTGAGGGCGCAACCCTTGGCGCCATCACCGTGCGCAACAACCGCACCTTCCCACTCGATCTGCCAGACAGCCCCGCGCTGACCGCCGCCAAAGCCGCCCGTGACGTGGCCCGCGACGCCCTGCGCGCAGTCGAAGACAGCAAAGCAGACGCGCTGCTGACCGCCAAAGCCGCCAAAGCCCGCCTTGCCTATCTCGCCACGCTGAAAGCCCCAACCGAAACCGCCGCCTCAGCGGAAACCCTTTTGGCCACGCTCACCTTGATCAACGAGCAAACCCTTGCGATCCAAAAAGAAATCGCCACGATTGAGCGCGACACCCGACGTTTTGAGCAAACATTGAAAGACCGCCAGCAAGACCTGCAAGACGCCCAAAAACTGGTGGATGCCCTCACGCCTTCGCTCAATGAAAACGCCATGCTTTCGATCTCCATCACCGCGCAGGAGGCCACCACAGGCGCGCTCACCCTGACCCATCTGACCGACGATGCCGGTTGGGAACCAGTCTACGATCTGCACCTGGCCACAGGGGACACGCCGACGCTTACCCTCAAGCGTGGGGCCTTCATTGGCCAATACACCGGCGAAGACTGGCGCGATGTCGCCGTGACGCTTTCCACCAGCCGACCCGACGCACAGACCCAGCCGCAACAGCTCTGGCCAGATTTGCGTCGTATCCTGCCCCAACAAGAGCAACTGGCCTACGCCACCGACAGCCGCGCCCTCAAAAGCGCTCCTGCCCCCATGGCGGAGATGGCGATCATGGCAGACACCGCCGCCGTGGATTTCGGTGATGGCATCAACGCCACCTACACCTACAACACGCCTGTTGATCTCACCTCAGATGCCGATGCGCTGCGCATCGCGCTGGACACACTGGCCCTCACGCCCACGGTCTACGCACACGCCAACCCGCTGTATGACGAAACCGCCTTCCTCATGGCCGATGTCACCAACGCGTCTGAAGAAATCATTCTGCCAAGCGAAAACAGCAGCTTCTATCTCAATGGCACCTTCATTGGCGCGAGCCAGATGCCCCTTCTGGCCCAAGGCGACACAACAGAGCTCTCCTTTGGCCCGATCAACGGCCTCCGCCTGACCGAGACTCTTGTTCAGCGCAACACCGGCGACAGCGGCGTGATCACCACCCGGAATGACCAGACCGAAGAGCGCATTTTGACCGCCGAAAATCTCACCGGTCAGACATGGGATCTGCGCCTCTTTGGCCGCGTCCCCTATTCCGAGCAGGCCGATCTGCAAATCACATGGCAGGCGACCCCAGCCCCGACCGCTGAAGATGTGGACGGAGACCGCGGCATCCTGATGTGGGAGCGCCCACTGGCTGCGGGGGAAACCTTCACTGTGACGCTTTCCCATGAACTCAAATGGCCCACAGACATGATTCTGCGCTGACCCGGCGCCACTGAATCATCACGCAATTTTCCAAAATGGCGCCACACTCGGCGCCATTTTTGCCTCAAACTTAGATTAAATTGCATACACAGGGGCAGGCAAGCAGAGGAACACCATATGTTCACACGCATCGCACAGCGCCTGTCTGGCGCCCGACCTAAGGAAGGCCCGCTGACCGCCAAGGCCCGCCAGCGCCGTCTCATCGCGCTCAAAATGCACGGCATTGCCCAGAAATCGCTGCTCGTCTAGGCGCCCACCTTCCGCTTTTTTTCGCCGCGCTTCCTCTTGCCAAAGATCTCCCGGAGTGAGCCGCGTCTAAAAATCTGTCGGTGGACTGTTTTGGCGGCGGAGGGGCAGGCCCCTCAAACAAAAAGCCCGCAAGACTTGCGGGCTTTCAGCTTAGATCAAAGTGGTCTCTCAGACCTGCACAAACCCTTTGCTTGCGCTTTCGTAGGCCTCAAGCCCACCTTCCGCAATGTTATGCCAAAGCCCGTGCAGCGTCAGCGTACCTGCCTCTACGCGTTCTTTGACAAAGGGGAAGGTCATCAGATTGTCGAGTGACACCAGAACCGAGCGTTTTTCCAGCGCACGTGCCTGCTCGGTGGCGTCCTTGATGTCCGCCACATCTTCATAGCCGGGGCGCAATACGTCCATCCAGCGACCAACAAAACTGTCTTTGGCCTCAAGCGCGGGCGCATGGCCTTTGCACATATCAATGCAGCCCTGCACACCACCGCACTGACTGTGGCCGAGAACCACAACATGCGCGACTTTCAATGCGGTCACCGCATATTCAATCGCAGCACTGGTGCCGTGCTGGTTGCCATCCGGCTGAAACGGCGGCACGAGGTTGGCGATATTGCGGTGAATGAAGAATTCACCCTGATCTGCGCCAAAGATCGATGTCACATGGACACGGCTGTCGCAGCAGCTGATGATCATGGCACGGGGATGCTGCCCCTCTGTGCCCAGATGGCGATACCAGCTCTGATTTTCTTCATATGTTGTGGCTTTCCAACCCTGGTAGCGTTGCACCAAATAGGACGGGAGCGGCTTTATGTGATCCATATGTTTCCTCACGCGTTTTAGGAGGGATAGGTGAAATTTAGCTGTAATTCGAGGGAAAAGAACGACGCAAGAAACTTTTTGAGAAGGTTTGCGTGGTCTTTATGTCCCAACCGTTGGGGGTAACGGAATAACTTGGGGTGAACTATGAACCAAATTGCGACGCTCAAAATGTCCGAGCAAGCTGTCGTTGATCACGATGAACTGACACGTGTGCTGATCCGTCTGGATCAAAACGACGTGGAAGAAACGTTTATGTCTCTGATCAAATCGCTGACAGATCATCTGGCCATGGCAGAGCGGCATTACAATGCGGATGATCTCACAGAACTTGCCGAAACGATGACCTTGGTGGAACTCATCGCGGGCCGTCTGTGCATGACAGCGCTCTCCCGTGTGGCTGTGGATGTGATTGCCTGCTGCGAACGGCATGATTCAGTCGCACTGGCGGCGACCTATGCCCGTCTGATCCGCATCGGCGAATGCGCTCTGCGGGAAATCTGGGATCTGAAGCGCAGCTACATCTGATCACCGCGTGTGGGCAACGCGCCCACCGCCTGTGCACTGCACATCTGACCAAGTCGCATCTGTCAAAGACGCTACGGCCGCTATAGCACCGTTGTGCGCCGCCGACCTTAGGGAACGCGGCGAACAAGCGATTCAATTCATGTGCAAACTGCACTAGGTTGGCATCAAAACATCTCCAATTCGGTGTGAAAGGTGCGCGATGTCTCTCAAATTTGCTTCTTCTGACAGCTCCAATGTCATTCCTCTGCATGTCATCGACAGCGACGGATTTGACGCATGGTGTGATCGCCAGTCTGACCCAACCCGCGCCTTTGTTGCCGCCACGGGCTTTACGCCCGCGCTTGGCAAAAGCCTGCTGGTGCCCGATGCCAGTGGCAAACCACTCTTGGCGATCGCGGGTTTTGGCACCGCAGCCACGCGCGCGCGCGGCCGGTTTGCGCTGGCTGCCGCGGCCGCAACCTTGCCTGAAGGCACCTATGCGCTTGCGGCCCCTTTGCCCGCATCAGATCTGGAAACCGAATGCCTCGGCTGGCTGCTCGCCACCTATGCCTTTGACCGTTACAAAGACCGCTCTGGCGCAAAAACCGCGCTGATCTGCCCGGATGGCGTGGACGCTGAGAAAATCGAATCCATCGCCGCAGGCGAAGCCCTCACCCGCGATCTGATCAACACGCCAGCCTCAGACATGGGCCCTCAAGAGTTAGAGGATGCCGCCAAAAGCCTCGCGCAAGCCCATGGCGCGCGCTGCACTGTGACCACAGGCGACGCGTTGTTGGCCGATAACTTCCCGATGATCCACACCGTCGGCCGTGCCGCCGCCCCCCACCGTGCGCCCCGCCTGATTGACATGTCCTGGGGCCAAAGCGGCCCCAAACTCACACTGGTGGGCAAAGGCGTCTGTTTTGACACCGGCGGGCTGAACCTGAAGCCGGGCGGCTCCATGGGACTGATGAAAAAGGATATGGGCGGTGCAGCCACCGTGCTTGGTCTGGCGCATATGATCATGGCCCTGAACCTGCCGCTGCAGCTGCGCGTGCTGATCCCCGCCGTGGAAAACGCGGTTTCCGGCGACAGCTTCCGCCCCGGCGACATTCTGACCTCGCGCAAAGGGCTGACGGTCGAGATCAACAACACCGACGCCGAAGGCCGCCTCGTGCTGGCCGACGCCCTCGCCCTTGGATCTGAGGACACCCCGGATCTGATGATCTCCATGGCCACGCTCACCGGCGCGGCCCGCGTGGCGGTTGGCCCGGATCTGTCGCCCTACTACACCGATGACGCCGCCTTTGCCGCCGCGCTTGACCACAGCGCAAGCGCCGTCTCAGACCCGGTCTGGCGCATGCCTTTCTGGGAACCTTACGAAAAAATGATCGAACCGGGCATCGCAGACCTCGACAACGCGCCTTCTGGCGGCTTTGCTGGCTCTATCACCGCCGCGCTGTTTTTGCGCCGCTTTGCAACAGGTCAACGTTATGCCCATTTTGACATTTACGGCTGGAACCCCTCTGCGGCCCCGGCCCGCCCCAAAGGCGGTGTTGGCATGGGCGCGCGCGCCATTCTCGCAGCCCTGCCCCAATTGTTAGACCTCTGATGACAGCCCCCACGGACAGACGCCTCACCCCCAGCACCGGCAAAGTCGCCGCCGAGCATCTGCGCGGCAGTGTCGAGGCCCAGACCTATGTCACACCCGTTGCCTACCGTGTGGCTATGGTGGTGACTGATCTGCTCTCAGCGCCCGATGGCACACGCGAGCGGCAGCTGCTGCGTGGTGAGGTCTTCCATGTGATTCACAAAGAGATGGGCATGGCCTTTGGCTATGCAGACAAAGACGGCTATGTCGGTTGGGTCGACATCGGCGATGTGCTGAGCCACCCAAAGCAAACCCCGACGCACCGCATCTCCGCCGCCCGCAGTTATGCAAAATCCACGCCGGGGCTGAAAGCCATGGGGCTTGTCACGCCACTGCCTTTTGGCACCCGCCTCGTGGTGCTTTCTGAGGAGGATGGCTGGTCACGCATCGCTTGGGATGGGGGGCAAGTCACCCGTGATCTCTATGTGCCCGCCAGCCACCTGATGGCCATTGATGCCATCGAACCGGACGCCACCGCCGTTGCCGAACGCCTGATTGGCACGCCATACCTCTGGGGCGGCAACTCAAGCTTTGGGCTGGATTGCTCGGGCCTCGTGCAAGCCGCGCTGCACGCGGTGGGGCTGTCCTGCCCCGGCGACAGCGACCTGCAAGAGGCCGCTTTTGAAGACGCCACAGGCCCCTATCAGCGTGGCGACCTGTTGTTCTGGAAAGGCCATGTCGCCATGGTCACTGATGCAAACACACTGATCCACGCCAACGCGCATCACATGGCCGTGGCTTATGAGCCGATTGCCGAGGCCATCACCCGTATTGCCGCACAGGGCGACGGACCGGTGACCTCCCACAAGCGCCCGACCTACGGAGATGCCGCATGAGCGACGACTTCTTCAAACCCGTCTCCGGCATGGACCTGCCGCGTTTTGCCGGGGTGCCCTCTTTCATGCGCCTGCCAATCATGGATCTGGACCACGCCCGGCTGCGCGACGTGGATGTCGGTCTCATCGGCGTGCCTTGGGACAGCGGCACCACCAACCGGCCCGGCCCGCGCCACGGCCCCCGCCAGCTGCGCGACGCCTCCACCATGATCCGCGCCCAGAACGGCGCCACCGGCGTGCGCCCCTTTGATCTCATCAACTGCGCTGATCTTGGCGATGTGGGCCCCAATCCGGCGGATATTCTCGACAGTATGGAGCGCATCACCGCCTTTTATCAGCAGGTCATGGCCGCAGGCATCACCCCCCTCACCGCAGGGGGCGACCACCTGACCAGCCTGCCCGTGCTCCGCGCGCTCGCCAAAGACGCGCCACTGGGCATGGTGCATTTTGACAGCCACACCGATCTTTATCACAGCTACTTTGGCGGCACGATGTACACCCACGGCACACCGTTTCGCCGCGCGGTGGAAGAGGGTCTGCTGGATCCCAAACGTGTGGTGCAAATCGGCATTCGCGGCAGCACCTATGACGATGAAGACACCGATTTTGCCAAAAGCGTCGGCATCCGCGTGATCCGCATCGAGGAATTCTTTGCGCGTGGTCTGGCTGACGTCATGGCAGAAGCCCGCGAAATTGTCGGCACCGCACCCACTTATGTCAGCTATGACATTGATTTTGTCGATCCAACGTTCGCCCCCGGCACCGGCACGCCCGAAGTGGGCGGCCCCAATAGCTTTCAGGCGCTGGAAGTGGTGCGTGCGCTGGATGGGCTCAACATCATTGGGGCCGATCTGGTGGAGGTGTCCCCGCCTTTTGACAGCACAGGCGGCACAGCCTTCCTTGGGGTCTCCATCATGTTTGAGTTGCTCTGCGTGATGGCAAACGGCATCGCATCCCGCCCCACAGTAGGTTAGGGGCGCTGCCCCTGACACATCTGCGATGTGCCCACCCCGGGATATTTCAAGAATGAGAAACCGGGGCGCGTTGCCTGCGTCAATCCACAGCGCGGATCAATTTGCGCTCCAGCACACGCAGCACGGTCTTGAGGTCATGGCCACGCTTGAGCACCCGACCGTCCATCCCAATCACCGCGTAAAGCCCCTGCTTGTTGCGCAGTTTCGGACGCTTTTCGATCCGATACAGCGGGTTTTCTGCGGTGCGCCTGAAAACAGAAAACACCGCCACTTCCTTGAGTGAAGAAATCCCATAGTCGCGCCACTCTCCGGCGGCGACCATACGGCCATATAGGCCCAGAATGAGCATCAATTCGGTGCGGTGAAACGCAACCTGCTGCGGCGGTTTAAGAGACGGGTGCAAGGCGGTAGGAGGCTGGGCATTCATGCGTTTAGACTTGCGCTCTTTGGAGGCAAAATCAAGCCCTGCACGCCCTACCGTCCCGTCGCCACAGTTGTGCCGCAACTTCTCCTGCAAAAGGCCACGCCGCCTTCCTCTTTTCGCCCAAGCCAAATGCGAATGTATGGACATAGCGACTAAACACGCTACTCCCGACGACGCGGCTTAATTGCCCCCACCCAGTCTGCGTCGTCGGGGGGCACTTTCCCAAAAGCCTTCATACCCCAGCACATTCAAATCACTGTGACCTCCCTGATAGGCAGGCGGCTTAACCTTGTCTTGCCCAGCGCTTCGACTTTAACTGAGCGCAGCCACATCTAAGGATTTCGCCATGCGTCGCATATTTGCTCTGACTCTCGTGACCCTCACCGCAGGCATGGCCTACGCGCACAACGGAGTAAAAGATCCGCAGGTCATGGCGCGGATGCAGGGCATGGAACAGATCAGCGGCGCGTTCAAAACACTGGTCAGCATGGCCAAAAATGAAACGCCCCTCCATCAGGCCAAAGCCCGCATGGCACGTGACACCCTTGTGTTGCATTCCAGCAAAATCACCGCGCTCTTTGAACCACAGGCCAGCGATCCGAAATCCGAAGCCTTGCCCGCGATCTGGGCAAACTGGGATGATTTCAGCGCGCAGGCCGACAAACTGCAAACCACTGCGAAAGCGCTCGATTTCAAAGACCGCGCAGCGCTGGCAGACACGCTTGGTGCGGTGGGCGGCACCTGCCGTGCCTGCCACAAGAACTACCGCGCCAAGAAAAATTAATGTTTGCCGCGTTTAGCCGCAGGTGATCTTGACGATCTTGCCACTCTCGTCATGAACCACGTTCAGACGCTCCTGAACGAAATCCATGGTCGCAGCGGAATTTTCGCCCAGAACACGCACCACTTCCGGGGTTGTCACCCCCTCAAGTGCGCTTTTGTCTTGCCCGATCAGAAAGGCAAAGGCATCCGGATCACACTTTGTACTGCCCAAACTCACCGTTTCATCTCCTTTGCAGGCCACCAGCGCCGTGAGGCACAAGGCCATCAAGCCCATCATTCGCATTTGATCACTCCGTTCGTCCTATTTTCGTCGCCCAGATCCGTGCACAGCAACATGCGCGGCCTGCCCCTGCTCAGCGGCGCAACGCTATGTGGCGTAATTCGGGCTTGCGACGTCGCCATTAAGGTTGCATAGCGCCCGAGTTTCAACCACGCTCTGAGCAAATCATGGAGGATAAGCAAGATGATGCGTACCCGTGCCGCCGTCGCGCTAGAAGCCGGCAAACCGCTGGAAATTATGGAAGTGAACCTCGAAGGCCCCAAGGCGGGTGAGGTTCTGGTGGAAATCAAGGCCACCGGCCTGTGCCACACCGATGAATTTACCCGCTCCGGCGCGGATCCCGAGGGTCTCTTCCCCTCCATTCTCGGCCACGAGGGCGCAGGTGTTGTTGTGGAAGTGGGCGAAGGCGTCACCACGCTGAAACCCGGCGATCACGTGATCCCGCTCTACACGCCTGAGTGCCGCGAATGTCACGCCTGCCTGTCTGGCAAAACCAACCTCTGCACCGCAATCCGTGGCACGCAAGGTCAAGGCCTCATGCCCGATGGCACCACGCGTTTCTCCATGCTGGATGGCACGCCGATCTACCACTACATGGGCTGCTCGACCTTTGCCAACCACACGGTTCTGCCGGAAATCGCGCTCGCCAAAGTGCGCGACGACGCGCCGTTTGACAAAATCTGCTACATCGGCTGCGGCGTCACCACCGGCATTGGCGCGGTGATCAACACCGCTGGCGTGGAACTCGGTTCTTCTGCGGCGGTCTTTGGCCTCGGCGGCATTGGCCTCAACGTCATTCAGGGCCTGCGCATGGCCGGTGCCGACATGATCATCGGCGTCGATCTGAACGACGACAAAGCCGAAATGGCCAAGAAGTTTGGCATGACCCACTTCGTGAACCCATCCAAACTGCCTGAAGGCCAGTCGGTCACCGAAGCGATCATCGAGCTGACCAAAACTGAGAAAGATCAGTTTGGCGGCGTGGATTACTCCTTTGACGCCACCGGCAATGTGCAGGTCATGCGCGACGCGCTGGAATGCTCCCACCGTGGCTGGGGTGTCTCTGTGATCATCGGCGTGGCCCCTGCCGGTGCCGAAATCTCCACCCGTCCGTTCCAGCTGGTCACCGGCCGCGTCTGGAAAGGCACTGCCTTTGGCGGCGCCAAGGGGCGCACCGACGTGCCCAAGTTTGTCGATTGGTACATGGACGGCAAAATCGAGATCGACGAGATGATCACCCACAAACTGACGCTGGATGAGATCAACCACGGCTTCGACCTGATGCACGAAGGCAAATCCATTCGCGCAGTGGTTGAATTTTAAGGCGCTATTATAAACACCACAACGGGTCGCTACGGCGACCCGTTTGCTTATTGTCTACAAAACGCGCCTGCTACCCCACCCCATAACGTGCCATGAACATCTCCACCGCGCCATCGACCACATAATCCACCTCTTCCTGGGTAAACTGTGTTTGCACCCCAGTCACCTGGCGCAGAAACAACCCTGCCTTGCAGAGCTCTTCAAATTGGTCGGCCGCCAAACCGGGATCCGGCACAGACAGCTCTCCGCGCGCCTCAGCCTCTTGAAAAAACTCCGTCAGCCGATTGCGGCAAAGCTCCGGTCCAGAGGCATAAAACTGCTGACCAATCTCCGGAAACCGATCCACTTCAGACACACAGACCCGGAACATATTGCGACCGAATTCCGACAGAATGATCCCCATGAGCCCGCGCCCCACCACACGCAGCACATCGGCCACCGGTTGCGCATCATCCACCTTGGCCTCAAGCTGTTCAGCCTGCTCCTCGCATTCGCGGCGGGCCACCTCCATGAACAGCATCCGCTTGTCTGGAAAATAGTTGTAAAGCGTCGCCTTAGACACCTGCGCCGCCTGCGCAATGTGATCCATACTCACGCTTTCAAAACCATGCTGCATGAACAACCGGCGCGCGTGCTCCAGAACCTGTGCGAATTTACGCCCCTGTCGGATGATGGCTGTCTGGGTGTTCATATGGCTGTGCGGACCTCCGGGCTGGCGTGCGCCAAGACACTACACCGCTGGTTTCCCTTGCGGCAAGCCTGATGACGAAACTTGTTTCGGCATGCCTATCAGTATTCCGGAACCACCCCTAGTCTTTGTCAGCGTCCTCCAGCCCCCGCGCCCACGCCTGTGCCCAGGGACCCAAAGGGTCCAACAGGGCAAACAGCGCGTGGCCAGTGTCACTCAATTCATATCCCGCATCGCCGCGCTGCACCAAACCACTGGCCATCAGCTCCTTAAGCCGTCTGTTCAACACCGTTGGCGACACCTGTTCGCAACGGGCCTGCAACGCGCGAAACGTCAGCCCGCCCTCTGACAATTGCCACAAAACCCCAAGCGCCCAACTGCGCCCCAGAAGGTCAAACAACGCCATAATCGGTTTGCCCGTTTTTGACCCGCGTACAGGTTGGCCGGGCGTTGGCACAGGATTTGTCATGAATTCTCCTTGCTACACTTTTGGTAGCGTATTATTGCTACCGAAAGTGTAGCGATTCCAACGAGCCCTGTCATGCCTCTTCTTCCCATTCTTGCAGCACTCGGCGCATCATTTGGCTGGGCCAGCGGCATTGTGATTGCCCAAAGCCCCGCCAAACAGCTGGGGGCCTTTGCCTTCACCCACATCCAACTGATCGCCTGCGGCCTGCTGGCCGCTGCGCTCACAACCGCACTGGGGCACTGGCACACCATCCCGTGGCAGTTCTGGCCCGCCTTTGTGTTCAGCAGTGTTTTTGGCATCCTGCTGGGCAATCTCGCCATGATCGCGTGCCTGCGCAGAGGAGGCCCACGGCGGACAGAGCTGCTGCTGTCCCTAAAAGCACCGATTGTGGGCGGCATTGCGTTTGTCTGGTTACAAGAAATCCCCGCGCCAACGGATCTCCTCGGCGCCGCGATCACCCTGATCGGGGTCTGCATCGCCATTGTCTTTGGCACCAACACCCAATCCCAAAGTGATGCCAGCGCCGCACCCTTGTTGCATATTCTCGGGCTGGGCGTGGTGGCCACGGCTTTGCAAGGAGCGGGCTTTCTGGCCATGAAACCCGCGCTTGAAGCGGGCTTAACACCAATCGCGGCCACCGCCCTGCGCCTCCTGGGTGCCGCGCTCCTGATTTCCGTCATCGCGTGCGTGCCGGCCAAAGCCATGAAACCGCACGCCCCGCTCACGCCTGCGTTGTTGGGGGTGACGATCCTGCCTGGCGTCATTGGCTACATTGTGGCCTCTTCTCTGCTGCTGTTTGCCTTTGCGCGTCTGGATGCGGGCATCGCAGCAACCCTGGGCGCATTGTCCCCCGTGTTGATCTTGCCGATCCTCTGGGTGAAAGAAAAAGTGCCCCCCCATCCTGTGGCGATCCTCGGCGCAATGATCGCCGTGTCGGGCACAGCGGTCATCGCCTTGCTTTAGGCCACCCTTGCCACCCGCGCCAAACCTGTTAAGCCTTGGCCATGCTGGCAATCTTTCTGAAAACACTGCCGTTTTTTGCGCTCATTGGCCTTGGCTACTGGGCCGGGCGCACGCGTTTCTTCTCAGAAGAGGCCACCGCCTATCTCACAAAATTTGTGTTTTACTTTGCCCTTTCAGCGATGCTGTTTCGGTTTGCGGCCAATCTCAGCCTCGCAGAGGTTCTGAACTGGCGCCTGATGGGAGCGTATTTGCTGGGATGCTGCGCTGTCTACGGGCTCGCCACACTGGTCGCGATGCTGCGCAAACAAGACATCGCGACAGCGGCGGTCGAGGCCCAATGCGCCACAATTGGCAACGTCGGTTTTCTAGGCGTGCCCATGCTCACATTGTTGATGGGCCCAGAAGCCATTGGCCCGGTGATGCTGGTTCTTGCAGTGGATCTGATTGTGTTTTCCAGCCTGATTGTGATCCTGATCACCGGATCCAAAGACGGCAACATGAACCTGTCCATTCTGCGCACAGTGGCCGCAGGGCTGATCCGCAATCCGATGATTGTCGCGATTTCGCTTGGTTTTATCTGGTCCGCGCTGGCCTTGCCAATTCCTGCGCCCGTCAATGAATTTCTGGCCATACTGGGCGGTGCCGCAACCCCGGGAGCGCTGTTTGCAATCGGGGCTTCGCTGGCCTCAAAATCCGCCGAACGTGCGGGCGTCGCGTTGTGGCTCAGCTTTGCCAAATTGGTGCTGCACCCGCTGTTTGTGGCCATTGCAGTCCTCTGGATTTTGCCAATCGACCCCTATTCCGCAAGCGTCGTGATCGCCGCTGCCGCCCTGCCTGTGGCGGGCAATGTCTACATGCTGGCGCAGCACTACGGCGTTGCCCCGCATCGCGCCTCCGCAGCCATTCTGTTTTCCACGATTGCCTCCATCGCAACCGTGTCTCTGGTCATTGCATGGGTCAGCCAGTTCTGACATTTTGGCGCAAACCGTTTGGCAGGAGCCCCACCCATGGAAATGATCTCTGAAAACCGCGCCTTTGGCGGCACACAGGGCGTATACACACACAACGCACACACCACCCATTGCGAAATGACCTTCGGCCTGTTTCTGCCCGAAGAAGCCAAAGATGGCCCCGTTCCGGTGATCTGGTATCTCTCCGGCCTCACCTGCACCCATGAAAACGCCATGGTCAAAGCGGGCGCACAGCAATGGGCCGCAGAACAAGGCGTGGCGCTTGTGTTTCCGGACACCTCTCCGCGCGGCGAAGGCGTGGCCGATGATGCCGCCTATGATCTGGGTCAGGGCGCAGGCTTTTATGTCAACGCCACGCAAAAACCATGGGCCCCGCATTTCAACATGTGGGATTACATCTCCGAAGAGCTGCCGTCCTTCCTACAGGAATACGCCCCGCTCGACATGTCACGCCAGTCCATCATGGGCCACTCCATGGGCGGCCACGGCGCTCTGACGCTGGCCATGGCACTGCCGGGCCGCTACCGCTCTGTGTCTGCCTTTGCGCCGATCTGCAACCCAACCGCTGCCGACTGGGGCCGCAAACAGCTCTCCGCCTATCTTGGCGCGGACGAAGCCGCATGGGCGGGCCATGACGCCACGCTCCTGATGCGCGAAAAAGGCTTTGACGGCCCCGTGCTCGTCGACACCGGCACCGCCGATCAGTTCATCGACCTCTTGCGCCCCGAAGCCCTGGCCGAAGCCGCCACCGCCCGCCGCCAGGAGGGCAGCTTCCGTCTGCAGAAAGGCTACGACCACAGCTACTTCTTCGTCTCGACCTTCATGGAAGAGCATATCGCCTTCCACGCCGAAGCGCTCTACGCAGACTAAGAACAGAAAGCGCCAACATGACAGCGATTTACGTGGATGCCGACGCCTGCCCTGTGAAAACAGAGGTCGAGCGCGTCGGCACCCGGCACAAGGTCAATATCTACGTGGTGTCCAACGGCGGTCTCCGGCCCAGCCAGAACCCGCTGGTGGAAAACGTGATTGTGCCCGAAGGCCCGGACGTGGCTGACATGTGGATCGCTGATCGCGCAACAACAGGCGATGTCGTCATCACCGGCGACATCCCTCTGGCTGCAAAATGCGTCGAGGCGGGCGCCCGCGTGCTCAAACACAACGGCGAAGCGCTCACCGCGGCCAACATCGGCAATGTGCTCGCCACGCGCGATCTGATGGCGGATCTGCGCGCGGCCGATCCCTTCCGTCAGGGCGGCGGCAAAGGCTTCACCAAAGCAGACCGCTCTCGCTTTCTGGATGCGCTGGAGCGTGAATTGCGCGCAGCCCAGCGCTGATCCTAGGTCCGCCTGGTCAGCAGCTGCTCCATATGGTCAAACCCTTTGCTCCAGCCGCTGTCCAGGCCCGCCCGCATTTGGGCAAAACAGGCGCGCTCCGCCGCTGAGGCATCCACCGGTTCCTGAACAAGCTGCAACATGGTGCCGCGACCATGCTCTGCCAAGGTCAGCGTGCTCCGCAGCTTTTGTGGCCAATCCGGCATCACTGCGCTTGGCAGCGCTCTCCATTCCGCGTCTGAGGTCTGATGCAGCCACGTCAGGCGCGCGCCTGCTTCGACCTCCTCAAACGTCATACGGCTGAAATCTGACCGCCCATTCCAGCGCATCTCACTCAGCCACAGCCCACCGGGGCGCAGGTCAAACGCATGGATCATCGTATGCACACCCGGCCCATACCACTGCGCCAAAAGCGCAGGCGTGCTCCAGGCTTTCCAAACAAGATCGCAAGAGACCTTGCAGATGCGGTTGTAGGTATAGGCAGTGCCATCGCCCACAGCGCCAAGCGCCCTCTCCTGCGCGGCCAACGACCGCAGCGTTGCACGCAATTGCGCCAAACGCTGCTCACGCTTTGGCTGCCGCTGCACAGTAGTATCCATGTGATCTCGCTCTAAAAGACTATCCAGCGCCTCAAAAACGCCGCTTCAACGAAAATCTTCAGCTAAATATCTTTAAATAAAGTCAATTTTTTCAAGAACGTCGACAACAGAACGCCATAAACTCAGGAACACGACGCCCTAGGCTGCTTTGGTCGCTTTTGCTCTAGACACTGAACATGTGTTCAGTCCAACTACCCCTATGACCAAACCCTCATCATACCGCCTGCCCCTTGGGCCTCTTTCGGCCCTGATCGCCGTGATCTTCTTTTCAATCAACGACGCGACGATCAAATTCCTGTCCGGCGACTATGCGCTGCACCAGATCATTCTGATCCGGTCGCTGATTGGTTTGGCGATCCTTCTGGCCATCATTGTTCCGCTGCAAGGCGGTTTTGGCGTCTTGCGCACGAAACGTTTGGGCATGCATATGCTGCGCGGCTTCTGTGTTGTCGCGGCCAACACGCTGTTTTTCCTCGGCCTGTCCGTTTTGCCTCTGGCAGATGCGGTTGCCGTGTTCTTTGTGTCCCCGCTGCTGATCACCGCCTTTTCCGCACTCCTGCTGGGGGAAAAAATCGGCCCCCGCCGCCTGCTTGCTGTCAGTCTCGGCATGGTTGGCGTGCTCATCATGGTGCGCCCCGGTGCGGAGGGTTTCAACGCGGCGCTGCTCATGCCAATTCTGGCGGCGGTCGCCTATGCCCTCTTGCATGTGCTCACCCGCAAGATTGGCAGCACCGAAAGTGCCGCCACCATGTCGGTCTATATTCAACTGGTTTTTGTGGTGGTGTCCGCAACTGTCGGCGCGACACTCGGTCATGGCACCTGGGAACACAAAGGCGGCGATATGCTGCAATTCCTGCTGCGTGCGTGGCACACACCCGACGCAGGCGACTGGCCCTTCCTCGTATTTCTGGGCATCGCCAGCGCGGGGGGCGGCTTCTTCATCTCGCAAGCCTACCGCCTGTCAGAAGCCAGCCTGATCGCACCGCTGGAATATGTCGCCATGCCCATCGCCGTGCTCGCCGGGATCTTCATCTTTGGCGAATGGCCCGCCCCATCCACATGGCTAGGCATGGTGCTGATCATCGGCAGTGGCCTGTTTGTGTTCTGGCGCGAAACCAAGCTGGATGTTGTGCCCACACCGGATCGGCCGCGCACACGGCGCTAATTTAACGCGACCAGATAAAATCAAGTTCCCCTCTCTGCGACAGCGCTCTACGGTCAGCGCAAAACATGCACACAGGGGAACACCATGTCGCAAATTGAGGCCGTAATTTTTGACATCGGCAACGTCCTGATCGAATGGCAGCCAGAAAATTTCTACGACCGCACCGTGGGAGAAGCCCGTCGTAAAGCTTTCTTTGCCGACACCGAGATTCACCGCCACCACGAAGCGATTGACGCCGGTGCTTCCCTGCCCGCCATGATCGACAGCCTCGTGCCGCAATACCCGGAGTATGAAGCGGAACTGCGGATGTGGAATGACAACTGGAACGATCTCGCAGCCCCCGCCATTCCCCACTCCGTGCGCTTGCTGAATGCGCTCGTCGACAAGGGCGTCACCGTTTTCACGCTCACGAATTTTGGCCACGACAACTTCCCGATGTCACAAGCGGTCTATCCATTCCTCAACCGCTTTGACCGCGAATACGTCTCCGGGCGCCTCAAGCTGATCAAACCTGATCCCGCAATCTACGCCCATGTCGAGGCCGACAGCGGCATCGCGCCTGACAAGCTGCTCTTTACCGATGACCGCGCCGACAACATCGCCGCTGCCGCCGCGCGTGGCTGGCAGACCCACCTCTTTGCGCACCCACAGGGCTGGGCAGATCGCTTGGTCGCAGAGGGGCTGTTGACCGCCCAAGAGGCCGCGTAATGATTCCGTATATCTCCTTTGAAGACGGCGAAAAACACATCGACTGGATTGACCTCACCGACGCGCTTGCTGCAGGCCATGCCCTCCCGCGGGCCGAAATCTCTGACAGCCTGCTCTATCGCGGGGAGGACACGCTGCTGCAACGACAGGCCTGGATTGATGGTCTTGGCATCGCGGTGAAGTCCGCGACTGTGTTTCCGGGAAACCCGGCATCAGATGTGCCCATGATCAATGGGGCCGTCACTCTGTTTGACGACACGAACGGCACATTGTCCGCACTGATCGATTTTCACCTCGTCACCAAATGGAAAACCGCTGGCGACAGCCTTCTGGCCGCGCGCCGATTGGCCCGCCCAGACAGCCGTCACATTCTCATCATCGGCGCCGGAACGGTGGGGCGCAATCTTCATGCCGCTTACAGCGCCGCATTTCCACAGGCTAATTTCACCGTCTGGAACCGCACCAAAGCCAACGCCGAAAAAATGGCGTCTGAAATAGACGGTCTTTCTGTTGCCACAGATCTCGAAACAGCGGTGCGCAAAGCCGACATCATCACCTCGGCCACAATGACCTCAGAGCCGACACTGCGCGGTGACTGGTTGCAGCCGGGACAACACATCGACCTGATCGGCGCCTATCGCCCCGACATGCGCGAGGCCGATGACACCACGCTCCAACGCGCGCGCCTATTTGTCGACAGTTTCGAGACAACGCTTGATCACATCGGCGAGCTGAAGATCCCACTCACCGAAGCCACAATCAAACGCGAAGACGTGCTGGCCGATTTTTATGCGCTCGACAAATTTCAGCGGCACTCCGACACAGAGATCACCCTCTTCAAGAACGGCGGAGGGGCGCATCTCGATCTGATGACCAGCCGCTACATTCTGGAGCAGTGGCAGGCCGCGCAACGTACGCTTGGGTAACCTTTCTCACCCCTCCAAATTTGGCACCTACGCAATACAGTCGCGATACCGACGCAATACCGACGTGCCAAAATTTGGTTAATTTGCCTAAGCGGCGGCCGCAACAGGGGTGCGGTTCTCGCGGATCGGCAAGTGCACAATCGCGCTGAACGCGCCGACGCCGACGCCAACCCACCAAACCGCTGTGTAATCGCCGTACAAGTCATACATCCGCCCGCCCAGCCAGACGCCCAGAAAACTGCCAAGCTGATGAGAGAAAAAGACAATTCCGTACAGCGTCCCCATATAGCGCAACCCATAGAGATGCGCGACCAGACCAGAAGTCAGAGGCACCGTCGCCAGCCACAGCGACCCCATCACCACAGAGAAGACAATCACGCTCATTGGGGTGATCGGCATCAGAATAAACACCGCCGCCGCGATGGTGCGCCCCGTGTAAATACCTGCAAGCAAATACTTTTTCGAGTAATGCTTCCCAGCCCAACCCGCCAGCAAAGTGCCGCCAATATTGGCCAGGCCAATCAGCGAAATCGCCACCGCCCCCAATGCCGAGGTCGAAGTCACCCCCATATTGGCCAGCATACTCCCCGCCGCAATCGGCCCGCACATCTCAGTGATCATCGCCGGGAAGTGCGCTGTGACAAAGGCAAGCTGATATCCGCAGCTAAAAAACCCAAGGAAAATCAACGTGTAAGACGGATCTCGCAACGCTTTTCCGAGGATCGCCCCCATGCTCTCCTGCAGATGCTCCTTAGGCAAAACAGGCGCCCGCATCATCGGCAGCAGCGCCAGAACCCCAACAATCGCGACCGCGAAGATCAAGAAGGTTTCCTGCCAGCTCATAAAGCTCAGCATCCACTCCGCCATCGGCGCGCCAAACACCTGCCCACCAGACCCCGCCGCCGTCGCAATCGCCAAAGACATAGATCGGTTCTCGTCCGAACTTGCCCGTCCCACAACGGCGAGGATCACACCAAACCCTGTGCCTGCGATCCCAAATCCTACAAGGATTTCATACATTTGATGCGCTTGTGGCGTGACTGCAAAAGACGATAACACAAGCCCCGCCGCATAGGTCAATGCTCCGATGATGATCGCCTTACGGTCGCCGATCTTCTCCGCAATCGCACCAAAAATTGGCTGCCCAATGCCCCACGCCAAATTCTGAATAGCGATCGCCAGCGAAAACTCACTGCGCAGCCAGCCAAATTCCTCAGCAATCGGTATCTGAAACACCCCAAAGCTCGCCCGAATGGCAAAGCTCACCAGAATGATAACACAGCCCACAATCAAAACAGGGGTCATAAGCGGGGTTTTCTGCGGCATGGGGCTTCTCCTGTTGCGCAGCGCACATACTGCACATCTGAAGTAAAATGCACAATTCAGTATTTGTTTGCTCTACGATCAATGCTTCGAATACGAGCCCACTTTTCCTTTACGCTGCAATTGGCTACACCCAGCAATATGACAAGTTTGCCAGAGATTTACGCCGCCAAAGTTGCTGACGGCACCCTCACGCCTGATGACGCGCAAACCGCCGTTTTACCGGAGCTGGAGCGCATACGAGCCGCGCTTGCAAAGCCAACGAAAAAAGGCTGGTTCCGCAAATCAGTCAGAGAACCCGTTCAGGGTCTTTATCTCTGGGGAGGTGTTGGGCGCGGCAAGTCCATGCTCATGGATCTATTTGTCGACAGCCTCTCTGTCCCTGTCCGGCGCGTGCATTTTCACGCCTTCATGCAAGAAATCCATGAGGCCATGCACCAAGCCCGGTCAAAAGGAGTCGAAGACGCGCTCCAACCTGTGGCGGCGGCGGTTGCCGAGAGCGTTCGAGTTCTGGCTTTCGATGAAATGCAGATCACCGACATCACAGATGCAATGATCGTTGGTCGCCTGTTCGAAAAGCTGTTTGACGCAGGTGTCGTGGTTGTTACGACGTCCAACCGCGTCCCAGACGATCTCTACAAGAACGGTCTCAACCGCCAGTTATTCCTGCCTTTTATTGCCATAATCAAAGAGCAACTGCGGGTTTGGGAGTTGGTCAGTCCAGTAGACTACCGACAAAATCGTCTGGCCGGCAATCAAGTGTATTTCGTGCAAGCAGGCACCGAAGCGCGGGCACAAATCCGGTCCATCTGGGAAGATCTCACAGGAGGGGAGGCCGAGCCCCTTGTGCTGACAGTCAAAAGTCGAGAAGTGACGCTGCCCGCTTTCCGAAATGGCGTCGCCCGCGCCAGTTTCTTTGATCTCTGTGGGAAAATGCTCGGGCCAGGTGACTACCTTGCCATTGCGAACGCCGTGCGGGTTCTGATCCTTGAAGACATACCGGCCCTAAGCCGCACAAACTTCAATGAAGCCAAACGTTTTGTCACCCTCATTGATGCGCTTTACGAAGCACGCGTGCGTCTCATTTGCTCTGCAGCCGCCGAGCCTGAAATGCTGTATCTGGAAGGCGAAGGCACATTCGAGTTTGAACGCACAGCATCCCGTCTCCGTGAAATGCAGGACGCAGACTGGGGAAAATAAACCGATTGCGCATCTCGGCAAAAGCCGCCATCTCTGTGTGACACTTCCAGTTACACAGCGAATTGCCACACGATGGACACTGACAGCCTGCGTCTTTTTGTTCTAGCCGCAGAAAAGCTCAACATAAGCGCAGCTGGGCGGCAGCTTGGCTTGGCCCCCGCTGTGGCAAGTGCACGCCTTGCCAAATTAGAGCACTCGTTGGGCGCAGATCTTCTACACCGTTCAACACGTAAGGTGGCACTCTCTCTAGAGGGCGCTGAATTTTTGCCCTACGCACGCGAAATGCTTCTACAAGAGGAAGCGGGCCTTGCAGCTCTGGGACGCGGTCAGGCAACCCCAACCGGAACCCTGCGCTTCACGGCCTCCAGTACATTTTCCCAGATCTACATTGTCCCGATACTCCCCAAATTTCTTGAGCGGTTTCCGGGCATCACATTGGACCTTCGCCTCTCTGACAGTCGGTTCGACCTGATCGAAGGCAGCTTTGACTTGGCGATCCGCAATTCAGCGCTGGAAGATACCAGCCTCAAGGGGCGCAAGTTGGCCGATGATCAGCGCATTCTGTGCGCCGCTCCCAGCTATCTTAAGGCGCGTGGCGTGCCACAAACGCCCGACGACCTTAAGTCCCATGAGCTGATCGCCTTTGCCAATCAGGACGCGCGACCGCTCTTGGGAAAAAATGGCCAGACTGCCAGTTTCGCCCCTCAAGAAGCGAAAAGCCGCATCATTCTTGACGATGGCCTAAGCCAAAAGCTTGCGACAATTGCCGGGGCGGGCATCTCCATCAACTCTATGTGGTGTGTGCACAAAGAGCTGGAATCCGGGGCTTTGGTACATGTGTTGCCGGACTACGAAATTTCAGATGGATCGGTGATCTGGCTGGTTTATCCCAAAGCCAATGCGCTTTCACCGAAAGTGCGGGTTTTCATGGATTTTCTGATTGCTGAAATCGGCAAAGCACCTGTCTGGCCCCAAAAAACGTGAAACCGCGCCCTATTAGGGGCGCGGCCGGGACACTTCCAACGAGGATGTGTGTAAACGCTTAGAACCAGCTCACTGTCTCTTCCATGGTACGGCGAGTTTTGTCGAATTGCGGCTCGTCTGCGCGATAGCCAAAGGCGAACATGACCGCAGGCTTGTAGAGTTTGGGATCGACGCCGAAATGCTCTTCCAGCACCTCAGAAGTCAGAGCCATATCAAATCCTTCAATCGGGCAGGAATCAATCCGGAGCAGCGCACCGGCTGTCATCATGTTTGCCAAAACAATATAGGCCTGTTTTCCAGACCAATCTGCAATTTCACGATCCGTCTTGATGTGGTGATCGCTATCTTGGAACTTCCCGTATGCACCGTTGAAGATCTCGATCACCTCATCGGGCAACTGCTTCACGGTCCGATAGAAGTTTTGCAGATAGTCAGAGCCCGCAGTCATCGTTTCAGCGGTGTGCGCCAAGATGATGCCAAAATGACTCGCTGTGCCCAACTGGCCCGAAGTGCCATTCATCATGCCATTTGCACCCCAGGAGAATTCGCGGAACAGTTCGCGCTTTTCCTGCGACTGAATCATCAGAATTTTAAAGGGCTCGTGACCGAAAGAGGTGGGCGACAGGCGCGCAGCTTCCAATATCGTATCAAAGGACGCGTCATCAATTTTGCGTTCGGGATCGAACACCTTGCAGGCATGGCGAAACTTGAAGGCTTCGATGATTTCAGCCTGTGTGCGTGCGGTTTCAGTGATGTCTTTCATATCTTCTCTCCGAGAAACTGGTTGAGTTCACATAAGAGAAGGGCCGTCAGAGTATTAGCTGGCGGTACGGTAAAAGAGAATTCGTGCTGCGCATATAATTGGGCGGCACCATCGCTGGAACTGCGTCGCTTGCCGCAGCCAATCATGAGACACGACCTGTTAAGGATCACGCGTGTCGGCTGCGCGAAGCAGTAGAACCTCCTGCGTCACGCGCCCCAAAAAGAACCGGGCAACATCTGCTTAAGATGTTGCCCGATCAATCTGTTTAGAAGTGCGCCGACTTGGCGTCTGCAGGCACTTGAAGGGGAGGAGCGAACTTGGTCAGGTCAATCCCTTCGACAGCGGCCTTATACTCTTCCAGAGTTGGCGTGCGCCCCAGAATTGCGGACAGCACCACAACTGGTGTGGACGCCAGCAAGCTTTCGCCTTTCTTCTCAGGCAAGTCACCCACCACACGACCCTGGAACAAGCGGGTCGAAGTTGCCAGAACCGTGTCACCTTTCGCGGCTTTTTCCTGGTTGCCCATGCACAGGTTACAGCCAGGACGCTCAAGATAGAGGATGTTCTCATACTCAGTGCGGGCCTGGGTTTTTGGGAACATGTCATCAAAGGTGAAGCCAGAATAGCGCTGCAGGATTTCCCAATCGCCCTCTTCTTTCAACTCGTCGATGATGTTGTAAGTCGGTGCAGCCACAACCAAAGGTGCGTTGAATTCGACCTTACCGTTCGCCTTTTCCAGATTTTTCAGCATCTGGGCAACGATCTTCATGTCGCCTTTGTGTACCATACAGGAACCAACAAAACCCAGATCCACCTTTTTGTCCGCGTTGTAGTAAGACACTGGGCGGATTGTATCGTGGGTGTAGCGCTTGGACACATCGTCGTTGTTGACGTCAGGGTCCGCGATCATTGGCTCAACAATTTCGTCAAGATCCACAACAACCTCAGCGAAGTACTTCGCATTGGCATCTGGTGTCAGCGCAGTTTTTGCACCGGACTGGATCTCAGCAATGCGCTCATCCGCTTTGTCCAGCAGCCCTTGCAGAGTGCCTGCCGCATTTTCCATGCCTTTGTCGATCATCACCTGAATGCGCGACTTTGCGAGTTCCAGCGAGCCGACGAGCGTGTCGTCGTTGGAGATACAAACGGAGGCTTTCGCCTTCATTTCCGCGGTCCAGTCGGTGAAGGTGAAGGCTTGGTCAGCCAGCAGCGTACCGATGTGAACTTCGATTACGCGGCCTTGGAACACGTTGTCACCATGCTGCTTGAGCATCTGTGCCTGTGTAGCGTGGACAACATCACGGAAGTCCATGTGATCGGCCATCTGACCTTTAAAAGTCACTTTCACGGACTCAGGGATTGGCATTGCAGCCTCACCAGTCGCCAGCGCCAGAGCAACTGTTCCGGAGTCGGCGCCAAAGGCCACACCTTTGGACATACGCGTGTGGCTGTCACCACCGACGATGATATCCCAGTCGTCCACTGTGATGTCATTCAACACCTTGTGGATCACGTCCGTCATGGAATGGTATTCGCCCTTAGGGTCACGCGCAGTGATCAGGCCGAAGTCATTCATGAACTTCATAAGCTTAGGGATGTTCGCCTGGGCCTTTTTGTCCCAAACAGATGCGGTGTGACAGCCGGACTGATAGCCCACATCCACTGACGGAGAAATCACGGTGGCCGCCATTGCCTCAAGTTCCTGAGCCGTCATTGGACCAGTGGTGTCTTGAGAGCCAACCACGTTCACCTTTACGCGTACGTCCGACCCAGCATGCAGCGTGGCACCTGGCGTGGTGCCCAACGCGTTGCGGTTGAAGATTTTTTCAACAGCGGTCAGACCCTGCCCTTCGACGGACACTTCCTTGGACGCGGCATAGGCGGACTTCAGTTCCTGACCAAGTGCCGCTGCTGCGAATGTCTGCAACTTCTTACCAAAGACCACGGCGTAGGAACCGCCAGCCTTCATGAACTCCACCTTTTGGGGAGTGAACGCAGCAGAAACATCTTTCAGCACATTACCGTCAGCGTCTTGCAGAGTTTTGGTCTTGGTGTTGATGGTCAACACTGTGCCAGTCGCCACGGAATAGGCTTCTTCCAAAACGGCTTCGCCATCTTCATCGACAACGACATTGCCATCGGCGTCTGTCTTTTTGACCCAGTTATCCAGATCAATACCGATGCCGCCGGTCACACCAACAGTGGTCAGGAAGATCGGAGAAATGCCGTTTGTGCCTGCAACAACAGGGGCGATGTTGATGAACGGCACGTATGGAGATGCTTTCTTACCGGTCCACAGCGCAACATTGTTCACACCAGACATACGGGACGAACCAACACCCATGGTGCCTTTTTCAGCAATCAGCATAACGCGGGCATCAGGATGCTGCTTTTGCAGCTCTTGAATGGCAACCTGATCCTCGGGGGAACACATGCATTTGCCGTGCAGCTCGCGGTCAGCACGCGAGTGTGCCTCGGCACCTGGCGAAAGCAGGTCGGTGGAAATATCACCGATGCCAGCAATATAGGTCACCACTTTGATTTCTTCTTCAACCTCAGGCAGCTTGGTGAAGAACTCTGCCTTGGCGTAGCTTTCGAGAAGCTCCTTGGCGATCGCGTTGCCTGCTTTGTAGGCTTCTTCCAGACGGTCAGTATCCGCTTCATAGAGGAAGACCTGAGTCTTCAGAACCTCTGCAGCTTGCTGTGCCACGGACGCGTCATCACCCAGCGCGAGATCGAGAAGCACGCGCACAGATGGGCCACCCTTCATGTGAGACAGCAGTTCGAAGGCAAACTCAGCACTGATTTCTGCAACTTGTACCGCGCCAAGAATGATCTCTTTCAGGAACTCAGCCTTAACGCCTGCAGCGCTGGTTGTCCCCGGCAGCGTATTATAAATGAAGAAGTTCAACGCATCGTCACGCGCATCATTTTCCGCATCTTTGATCAGATCGATCAGTTCCGCGACGAGATCTCCCGCATCGATTGGTTTGGGGCTCAAACCTTGCTCTTTGCGCGTTTCGATTTCAGCTAGGTAATCCGTATAAAGGCTCATGGCTATCCTGACGAGTAAGCGTTAGAAGAAGCGAGAGCACAGGGTGCTGAAACGAGTCAGCGCGCCCTGCAGCGCTCTTTGTATGCCGATGTATACCAAGTAAGGCTCAGTTACAAGGACCACTGAAGTCACAATATGCCTAAAACACGACCTGAACTAGGCCAATCGAGCTAAAAATGCATAACCGACACTGGCTTTTCAAACGCAGCTGCGAACGTGAGTGGCTGCGATATAGGCTGTGTTGGTACAGCTTTGTTTAGGTGATCTTTTTACACAGATATTGTGCGCCCACATCGCGCGCGCAACTCAAACGGCGTGAGGCAGTTCTATAGCCATAGCCACTCAATCACAGAAAGGATCAGAAAAACCGGCACAGAAAGACCTGTCGCGACCAGCAAGGCAGCTGACTTTGTCCATTTGGCACTGGGCGCCACTTGACCATAAACACGGGTTTGCTTTGAAATTCTCATAACTTTATTAACCATGATTTAGGTTTCAGATGCGTTAATGCCGACATGTTTGATGCCTGCCCAGAAATGCCTTTAACGCCACTTCAGCAAAGCGATGCCTACCGCAAAGCCCTCGCTTTGACACAAACTCGCACCTCTACGCTCGAAGATGGCACGCTGATATTGCGCCGGAAACTGGCCGGGGTTTCATTGGCAATGCTGCCACGGGCCCAACTTTCCCCAGAAACCTTGCCAGATTTAATCCGCACGGCCCGAAAGCGTCAGCACCTAGGTAAGGACATATTAATTCTAAACCCTGACACGCCGTCCAAATGGCTCGGAAAACTCGGCGCGGTACCGATTATGACGCCGCAGTACATCGCAGAGCTCTCTCTGACAGAAAATCTGCGCGCGGGTCTCAATCAAAAATGGCGGAACAGGCTGGTCTTTGCGGAGCGTCAAGGCCTTCGCATCACGCGGCAAAACATGACACAAAAGCCTGATCAATGGCTGCTGCAAAACAACCAAGAACAACAGAGAGAACGCGGCTATAGCGGCTGGTCCGACGCCCTTACCTTGGCGTATGCAAAGGCCAATACTGGCGATGCTAAGCTCTTCACCGCCTTTGACGGAAAAACACCGGTGGCGGCCATGCTCTTCCTGAAGCATGGAAGAAGCGCCACTTACCACATCAGCTACACAACGCCCGAAGGCCGCGCATTGTCAGCGCACAATCTACTTATGTGGCAAGCCATGATTTGGCTGGGTTCTAAAGGTGTGACCCACTTAGACTTGGGCGGCGTATCGACGGAGCATGCAGCGGGGCTGGCACGTTTCAAACTCGGGACTGGCGCTAAGCTGAGACGTCTCGGCGGAACATGGATTTGGTGGCCAACCCTGGGCAGATGCCTGCGCCCTTTGAGCTTTCTAGATCAAAAGCTCATGCGTTAGAGGCACCTGAGTTAGGCATCCCGCAGATCATCTGCAATCACAGTGTAGGGTAGCTTCGCACGAACAAAAACTTACGAATTTCTTCGAAGAGCCTACCGGGAACATACGTCAGAAATCATCTTGCATATCGTTATGTTATAACATAATAGATTCTGCGACCCTTAGCGAACAGCCAAAAAGGTAAGGCCCTTAAGTTCTGATGGCAGTTAAACAGAGCGTCTGCAGGTGGTTGGCTACCTGCAGGCATGCAACCTGCCTCACAGAACTGCGCACCCCGATACAGAAGCGCAAACGTGCATTACCCCAGTCGGCCCCTACCCATGAGGAATTTCAATGCATGATGCGCGTCTTCCGGTAACTGTTCTGTCTGGCTTTCTTGGCGCAGGCAAAACGACCTTACTCAATCGCGTTCTGAATAACCGCGAAGGCAGGCGCGTGGCTGTGATCGTGAATGATATGTCAGAAGTGAATATCGACGCCGACCTTGTTCGTGCAGACACGGAACTCAGCCGCACGGAAGAAACGCTCGTGGAAATGTCAAATGGCTGCATCTGCTGTACTTTACGCGACGATCTGCTCGCAGAGGTTCGCCGCCTCGCTGCGGAAAAACGTTTTGACTATCTGTTGATCGAATCCACTGGGATTGCAGAACCTCTGCCAGTCGCAGCCACCTTTGATTTTCGGGACGAATATGGCGAGAGCCTGTCTGATGTGGCGCGCCTTGATACGATGGTCACGGTCGTAGATGCGGTCAATCTCTTAAAGGATTTTTCAAGCCACGATTTCTTAAAAGACCGCGGTGAAGTCACTGGCACAGAAGACGAGCGCACCTTGGTTCATTTGCTGACAGACCAAATGGAATTTGCAGATGTGGTCGTTTTGAACAAAGTCGGCGATGCCACTCCAGAACAGCGGGACGCCGCGCGCAAAATTATCCGCAGCCTAAACGCAGATGCTGAGATTATAGAAACCAACCACTCCGATGTGGCTGCAGACAAAATTTTGAACACGGGTTCATTTGACTTTGACAAAGCACATGAGCATCCAATGTGGGCCAAAGAGCTTTACGGTTTTTCTGACCATGTGCCAGAAACAGAAGAATACGGCGTTGCAAGCTTTGTCTACCGTGCACGACAACCGTTTATTCCGGAAAAAATCCTCGCTGTCCTGAATGGTGAACTGGAAGGCGTTATTCGTGCAAAAGGCCATTTCTGGATCGCAACACGGCCAGATTGGGTTGCTGAGTTTTCATTGGCTGGCGCTTTGTCGAGTGTACAGCCTTTGGGAACTTGGTGGGCTGCAGTTCCGCAAGAACGCTGGCCCGACCATGCTTCAGCACGCGCCTATCTTGAACAGCACTGCGTCGCGCCCTGGGGCGATCGACGTCAAGAATTGGTTTTCATTGGCGCAGGCATAGATTGGCCATCGCTAAAAGCACGACTGGACGCTTGCCTGGTTCCGATTGTCATGGCGGATGGCCCTGCTTCCCTGCCTTTGGATTTACCTGACCCTTTCCCCAGCTGGCGCCGGATTGAAGAGGTCGCATAAAACCTCGATAGGTGTGACTGTTTCAAAGTTGCAATGCCCCGCGCGCTAGAACGCGAAGAAACAACGGAACCTTCTCCATCACGTGCAAGGACTGCAGCCTGCTAAAGCCCCATAATGTTAGCCTTGTGGTGCTTTGCAACGCTGCACCTTGCAGTGACGGAAACCAAAGTGGCCACGCAAAAGGTTGGTAGACACTGGAAAGATCACCTAAGCTTGTGTGCAGGCCCAACACAAAGTCAGAAGACAATACCTCCATGGACAGAAAGATGAAGGATCACTTTCGAAAATGGCGCCACACAATCATTTTGATTGTGACGATGGCCTATTCAGCAGTGTTTTTTCCGGTTCCAGCGCATTCCCATCCACACGTTTACATTGACGGTGGCGTCGATTTTGTTTTCGACGCTCAAAACCAACTATCCGCCCTAAACGTGACATGGCTCTATGATGACTTCGAAACGCTTTACATCCTCTCTTCCTATGGAATGTCACTGAATTCAGAGGGAAAACTTGATGAAAGTGACCGGCAAGAACTTATACGCCTCAGAAGTAAATGGCCGCTGGATTTTAGTGGTTCAGCGCACCTCACGCGCCGTGGCCTGGGAATCCCATTGGAATGGCCGACCGAGTTAGATGCGCACTTGATCGATGGGCGCCTGCAACTCACATTTCGTCGCGCACTGAAAGAGGCCATTGAGCCGTCAACAGACCCATTCGAGGTGGCATTTTATGAATCGACATATTTCTTTGCCTTTAAGCTCATAAATCCACCAAACTTAATTGGAAACTCAGGCAGCTGCACAGCGGAAATGATCCCGTTCAAGTCTGATGTTCAAAATAAGAGCCTGCAAGCAGCACTTGCATTGCTAAATCGTGAAGAAACGCCTCTTATTCCAAATGTTGGGGCGGATTTTGCAGATCGGATCGTCGTAAAATGCGAGTAATTTTGGCGGCATGTTTTTTGAGCATCTTGGCGATCGCGGCTTTTATGGTCGCGGATACAACCGCGCTTTCTGTTTGGGCGGCTGAAGCCCAAAGAGGCTTTCAAAACCAAATGGCCACCACAATTCGCGCTTTAAAAATGGGGGACCCGGGGGCCTATGCTGCACTGCTCAGCGCCACAGCTGCATATGGGTTTGTCCATGCACTCGGACCAGGCCACGGAAAATATCTGGTGGGTGGCGTCGGCCTCGCGAGCGCAATCTCACCCACCCGTCTTGTCGGCCTCGCCTTCGTGTCGAGCATCGCACAATCTCTATGGGCCATAGTTCTGGTATATGGCGGTTTTCTACTGCTGGAAACAGGAGCCCATCAAATGACGGGCTGGGCAGAAAATATCCTCGCCCCAATGAGCTATATTGCGATCTCTTGTGTTGGTCTTGCGCTTATTTTTCGCGGTGTCAAAGCACTGCCAAAAACAACTCATGCACACGCGGGGCATCATCACAGCTCCCCCCATTCCGATGCATGCGGGTGTGGGCACGCACATGGCCCCACGCCGGAGCAGGCCGCAAACATCACCTCGCTGAAAGAGGGCACACTTCTTGTTTTGTCGATCGCCATCCGCCCATGCACAGGGGCAATTTTCTTGCTTGTGATTGCTTGGCAAATGGACTTCAAATTCGCCGGAGCATTGGCTGTGGTGGTAATGGGGCTGGGGACAGCCGCACTCACAGGCATCGTGGCACTGTCGAGCACCTCGCTCAGGAGGCTCACGTTGCGAGCCTCAGGCTCAGTCACCACCATCGCATCTGCCTTTCCAGCATTGCAAATTATTGGTGGAACGCTGATCGTTTTGTTCAGCTTGGGTCTGCTGGGTATACGATTATAGAGCCGCTGCGCGTTTCACGTCATCGTGGGCGCGGATTTCACGCGATCTTGGGCAGACGTTTTCGACTAACTGAAGGAAACTTCTCTCCAATTTGAATGTAGGGGCTAAATGCCAACAGGACTTCTGAACATGCGCCGAATACGAGATTTATTGCGATTGAAGTTTAACAAGGGATTGAGCGACCGAGCGGTTGCAACTTCACTGGGCATTGCCAAGGGTAGCGTGGGCAGTTAGCGCGAATATGTCGATAATCTGGTGGTAACGCTGACAGAGGAAGGTGTGGCTGGCAGAGCGAGCGATGAGCTTCACGAGCTTATGGATCGTGTGGTCGTGTCATATGATCATGACGCAAAGAACCACATCCTGGATATGCAGGCCAATTTGATCGCCAAACGCAAGGATCGCCCCTTGGGGCGTTATCGTACTGATATCTATTTTCAGATTTTGGTTGCGGGAGTAGGATTTGAACCTACGACCTTCAGGTTATGAGCCTGACGAGCTACCTGGCTGCTCCATCCCGCGGTGGTTTTGATCGCGTGCTTTTTTGTGCTTCGATCTGTTTTCCTTCAGGTTGATTTTTTGATCTGAAGGTATTTTTGTTATCGTTTTGAGAGATATTTGAGGTCGTTTGATAGGTTTGGCGATGACCTACTCTCCCACAGCTTAAGCAGCAGTACCATCGGCGCAACGGTGCTTAACGACCGGGTTCGGAATGGGACC
>NZ_JAGHQX010000007.1 GCF_017744095.1 Shimia sp. R10_1
AGACCTCATCGACACAGGCTTCTACTACTATGACGCCTCAAACATCGACGACCCAAAAATCCAGGCCGTCCTCTACGACTAAAAAAACAAGGCCCGCCAATCTGGCGGGCCTCACCAGTTCAGAGATGAGTGCAGTGTCGGGGTTTGTCCCGCTGATCAGTCTGGGGTGTCGCAGCCGCGATATGATCCCTGCACCCCCTGAATGAAGAACCACATGCCTGACATGCCGCATGTTGGATCTCACCGCGCAGAAGGCGCGACAATCTACTTGAAGGCGCATCTTTAAGCCTATGATTCAAATGCGATTTATCTAGAAAAATTTTCAATTTTGAAACCGCCAAACAAAGCGCTGAATATCTGCCCTTGCCACGCCATTTTTTCTAAAAATCCGTTGACACTTCAGATATGAAGTGGATTTATATATGAAACGTCAGCCTTTGGGAGGAGGAGGATGATTCCAGCATCCACGCTGGCGCAGGAGGATTTCCTAGCGCAGAACAGCAAGATCACAATGCAGCTTCACGGGATTGGAAAATCATTTTCCGGGGTGAGCGTGCTGCGTGATGTGAGCCTTCAGATTTCAGGTGGTGAGATCCACACACTGATGGGCGAAAATGGCGCAGGCAAAAGCACACTGGTGAAGATCATCAGTGGCGTGCAGGGGCCGAGCTTTGGGACCATTGAAATTGATGGGCAGGAGGTGCAGTTCAACTCGCCTGCTGAGGCCAACGAGAGTGGCATCGTGATCATGCATCAGGAGTTGAGCCTGATCCCGGAGATGACAGTCGCGCAGAATGTCATGCTGGGCCAAGAGCCGATGATTGGCGGTGTCATGGTGGACAGCCGCAAGCTGCGTGCAACGGCCCAAAAGGCGCTGAAGAAGTTTGGCTTCTCTCTGGAAGTGGACACGCTGGTGAAAGACCTGCGGGTTGGCGAACAGCAACTGGTGGAGATTGCGCGGGCCTTGCTGATGGATGCGCGGCTTTTGATTATGGATGAGCCGACCAGTGCGCTTTCACAGGCCGAAGCGGATATCCTGATGGAGGTGGTGCGCGATCTGGCGCAGCAGGGTGTGGCGATTGTCTACATCTCTCACCGTATGGATGAGGTTTTTGAAATCTCTGACCGGGTCACGGTTTTGCGCGACGGCGACATGATCGGTACTACGCTGGCGGCGGATACGACACCTGAAGATCTGGTCCAGATGATGGTGGGGCGGTCTGTTGAAATCAAACCGGTGATCCGCGAGACGCCTGCCGCGTCAGAGACGGTTTTGTCGGTGCGAAATCTGAGTGCAGAGGCGGGTGGTCGTCAGGTTCTGGACGCGGTGTCCTTCGATCTGCGGCGTGGTGAAGTTCTTGGCATTGGCGGCCTGCTTGGCGCTGGTCGCACCGAATTGCTTGAGACGATTTTTGGCGCGCGCGGCGACAGCTTTGCCGGGGAGATCCTTGTGCATGGCGAAAGCGTGCGGCTGGCAACCCCGTCTGATGCCGTACGTCATGGTTTGGCGTTGATCACCGAGGACCGCAAAGGCAACGGGCTTTTGCTGGATCGCTCCATCGCGGACAATGTGATCTTGCCTTTGCTGCCGCTGAAGTCCCGCTTTGGTCTGTTGTCAAAAACCCAGCGGGACGTGGAGGCCGAAGATGCGATTGCGCGACTGCGTGTGGCGGCGACCGGTGTGGAGCACGTTGTGGGAAGTTTGAGCGGGGGCAACCAGCAAAAGGTTGTGCTTGGCAAATGGTTGGCCACATCGCCGAGTATTCTGCTTTTGGATGAGCCAACGCGCGGGATCGATATCGGTGCGAAAGATGAGATTTACGATCTGATTGGGCAACTGGCAGATCAAGGTATTTCAGTATTGTTTGCGAGCTCTGAAATATCTGAATTCATGGCGGTTTGTGACCGCATGATCGTGCTCTGTGACGGGCATGTCGCTGGAGAGCTGACGCGGGACGAGATGTCCGTGGACGCGATCAAAGACCTTTCTATGCAATTTGACCAAGCGTGAGCCGAGACATGAGTATGACAGACGCCCGTCCCCCTGCAACTTCCAAGCCCAGTGTCGAGCAAAAGGCCGATCGAAACTGGCTGCTACAGCTTTTGGACAAGACAAAACTTTACTGGGGCCTTGTGGCGCTGATCGTGTTTGGCGCGTTGACCTCGCCACTCTCGTCCAAAGGCAACAATATCTTTCTGTCGCTTGGCAACCTGACGGATATTCTACGACAGGTTTCCGTGACAGGTATTGTCGCCGTTGGCATGACGCTGGTGATTTTCATTGCTGGGATTGATCTCTCGGTGGGGTCGATAATGGCGCTTGGCACCGTGATCTGTGCAATGCTGCTGACCCAGTCGGGTTGGACGGCTGCGAGCATGTTTTCTGTACCTGCGACCGGCGTGATTTTGTTTGTTGTGGTTGCAGCGCTGATCTTTTTTGTGCAGTCGCAGATGCGTGTGGCAAGTACAAAAGATCAGCCGAGCGTGCCCTCAAGGTTGCCCTCAATGGCGATTGGTCTGGTGGTGGCGCTGGCAGCGATGTTGTGGCTTGGCTTGCAGGTTGATGACAAGTTCGGCGTGATGGGGGTTCTGATTGCCGTACCTTGCGTTGGCATCGTCATGGGCACACTCAATGGCGCGCTGATCGTTTATGGCCGCTTGCAGCCTTTCATCGTGACACTCGCAATGATGGTGGGGGCGCTGGGTCTGGCGCGGGTGATTGCTGGACAGGATACCGCGGTCTATCCAGTCTACACCGGAAGTAATGCGGTGCAGGAATTTGATGTGCTGCGCAGCCTGCTGTGGGGCGTGGTGCCGGTGCCGGGGCTATTCTTCCTCGCAATTCTCGCAATCTTCTTTGTGCTGACGCGTTTCACCACCTTTGGCAGCTATCTGCTGGCGATTGGCGGCAATGCGGAGGCCGCGCGTCTGGCCGGGATCAATGTTAAGCGCAATACGATTGTGACCTATGCGATTGCGGGCGGGCTGTCGGCGCTGGCGGGCATTCTTTATGTTGCTCAATTCCGTCAGGGCAAGCCGGATGCAGGCCTTGGGCTGGAACTCGATGCGATTGCGGCTGTGGTGATCGGTGGCACCAGCTTGATGGGGGGACGTGGCGCGATCTTGGGCACCTTTGTGGGTGTGCTGATCTTTGGCTTCCTCAGCAATATTTTGCAGCTCAACAACATCGACAGCAACACCCAGCTGATCCTGAAAGGTGTGATTATTATTGCCGCCGTCCTGTTGCAGGAAGGCCGGATTGAAGAATTCCTCTCTGCGGTGAAACGCAAGATCCGTGGAGAGAAATAGCCCTGACCTCGCAGTTTGGAGGACCGGAGATCAGGGCATTTGCCAAACAGCCTACTGGCTGAACCATGACAAGGGAGAAGATTATGCAAAGAAGAACTTTCGGCAAGAGCCTATGCGTTGCGGCGCTCGCAGTTACAACCAGCGCGACAGCGCTGTTGGCGGCGGACAACTATGTCATTGGCTTTTCACAGGTGACAACGGTTGAACCATGGCGTGTTCAGTTCAACAAGGACCTGCGGGCGGAAGCGGCGCTGCATGATAATGTGGAGTTGTTGATTGCGGATGCGAATGATCGCACCGAGAAGCAGGTTGCGGATGTAGAAAACTTCATCCGTCAGGAAGTGGATGCGATCCTGATCTCGCCAAAAGAATCCGCGGGTCTGACCGGTGTTGTGGAACAGGCCACAGATGCGGGCATTCCTGTATTTGTGCTCGACCGCAACGTGGACACGGATAAGTTTGTGCAGTGGGTCGGTGGCGACAATGAACTGATCGGCCGCGCGGCGGGTCAATTTGCACTGGACAAACTTGGTGGTGAAGGCAGCGCGTCCGGCACCATCGTCGAAATCTGGGGTGGGCTTGGCACGCAAGCGGCGCACGACCGCGCAAATGGTTTCCATGAAGCGTTTGAGGGTGAAGCCGGTGTGAAATTCCTGCTTGACCAGCAGTCGGGCGACTGGAAGCAGGACACGGCTTACGACATCATGTCGACCGCGCTGCGCAACTATGAAGATATCTCCATGGTGTATGGTCACAATGACCCGATGGCCTATGGCGCCTATCTGGCGGCCAAAGATGCAGGGCGCGCAGATGACATTCTGTTTATCGGCGTAGATGCATTGCCGGGTGAAGGTGTCACTTGGGTGGCCAATGGCGAGCTGGCGGCAACATTCCTGTACCCGACTCCAGGCGCTGAAGGGTTGCGTCAGGCGCTGGCCTATCTTGGTGGTGAAAAGGTCGAGAAGTCGGTTGTGATGGGCACAGAAGCGGTCACCGCTGAAAACGCCGACGATATCCTTAAGCGTAATGGCTTGAAGTGATCCCCGTGCGGCCCTTGACCTCCCCCAAGGGTCGACAAAGTCTGCGCAGGAGCTTATGGCTCCTGCGCAACTTGCTTTAAATTCCTGAGCTTAGCGACCGCCGTGACCGAGCCAATCAGCAGACTGCAAAAATACTCAGCACCGGCCCTGGAGAAGGGGTTGGACATTTTGGAGCTTTTGTCGCTGAGACCCGGTGTCGCGCTGACACATGCAGACATCGCCAAAGGCATTGGCCGTTCAAAGAACGAGATTTTTCGGATGATGGTGGTGCTTGAAGAGCGCGGCTACATTCGCCGGGGCGAAGGGGATGTGTTTTTTCTGACACCAAAGCTGGGTGAGCTTGGCGGTGTCCGAAACCCGACTGGTCAGATGATTGATATTGCGCGCCCTTTGATGGCGCAGCTTTCCCAGAAAATTGAGCAATCCAATCACTTATGGGTCATTGAAGACAGCAAAATGCGGGTTGGTGCGGCTGCGAGTGCGGCTGGTTCTTACAGTCTTGCATTGAGCGAGGGGGTGCAAGCGCCGGTGTTTGGGTCTTCTGCTGGGGCGTGTTTCCTAGCGGGCTTGCCGGATGCAGATGCCCGCCTGCAAAAACTCGCCACGATGGATGAGTTTGTCGCGGCAGGTGCGTATGCGCCTTTTGATCAGGATGTAGAGGATTGCGCGCGTATGGATGTCTGTGTTCTCTCCCATGCTGAGAATGCTGGTATTGTGGAGGTTTCCGCGCCGCTTTGGACCAAAGGTCGCACAAAAGTGGTTGGCGCGTTAAGCGTGCCTATGATCCGGAGTGGCGATCGCCCAAATGAAATTGGTGCGGTGGTTGCCGCATTGAAAGAGACCACAGAAGCCATTCGCGCGAAACTGGTTCTTTTGGCTGTCTTTGAGGAAGTCATCTAAGACCCAGATTGGGTCTTTTTATGGGGTGTGTTGTGTGATTAACCGACCCCACAGCATCTCATAGTGTCCCAAATCTAAGCCCAGTTTTTACTCCAAAGCACTTATCCTTGCTCCCGCCATGTGGGCTGAGACTACGCCAGCCGCGCGATCGGTCACAGTGGTTACGCGCGGTACACAAGCACCGAACAGGATGCGTGGCGCACCACCCGCGCGGCAGTAGAGCCGAGCAGATAGTCAGACAAATCTGGTTTATGTGACGCCATTACAATGCAACCGATGTCATTGTCTGCTGCGTATTCCACAATCGTGCGATAGCTGTGACCGGTGACGATCACCGGTTTGACCTCCGGATGGGAGGCGGTTTTTTCCCGCAATAGGTCCTTGGCAGTTTCAAAGCCCTGCTGCAGCAATTTTTCACCGAGAGCGGCTTTTGCCATGCTGTGTGGGGATTCGTAGACATGCAGAGCGATGATCTCGCCGCTGGGTTTACAGAGCGCCTTGGCAGCTGCAAGTGTTTCGGGTGAAATGTCGTGATTGAGTGCCATGGGCACGAGAATTTTATCGTACATTGCCATCTCCTGTTTGCGGCCTCTCGGTGTTCAGCTCGGGCTTAACGCCAAGGGGTAAGTATGACTTTGGGCGCGGCCACTGTGCCTGCGTGCAGCTCTTCAAATGTGCGCACACCCGTTTCGAGCGTACGTTCTTCGAACCACTCCAAGGATCCCAGAGCTCCGGCAAAAAGTGCCTGTGCGGTGTCCTGAAAATCCTGGGAGGTATAGGTGTAAGTTCCAATAAAGGTCACTTCCTGAAGCGTCATGCGTCGAATGTCCAAACCGCCCAAGTCTTCGCCGAGGCCGATATGAGCGACCACGCCTCCGGGTTCAACGTGCGACGATGCCGCAGCGCGTGTGGCCGCGATACCGACAGCGTCGATGATGAGCGGCGCAGCGCGTTCCGGTTTCGGCAGGATCTGCGCGGCACAATGGTCGCTGAGGAACTTGGCGCGGGCTGAATTTGGCTCAACGATGTCGACCATTGGCAGCCCTTGGGCACGCAGGCTGAGGTAGCTGGCAAGCCCAATGGCACCTCCTCCGATGACCAATGCGCGCGGTTCCATGGCTGGATGCAGGGCTTCAAGCCCCAATCGTGCAGCGTGCCATCCCACCGCCAGCGGCTCTGCCAAGGCAGCTTTGCTAAGCGGGACTGCATCCGGGACAGTGACCAGGTTTTCAGGAGGCAGCGCGACAAATTGTGCGAAGGCACCTTCGCGTGGTGGCATGGAAATGATCTGTCTTTGGGGGCAAAGGTTCTCGCGCCCGGAATGACAGGCCGCGCAATTTCGGCAAGTCACCAGTGGGTTGAGTGTCACACGGCGGCCCTTCTCTGGGCCTTCTTCGACGATGCCTGCTGCCTCATGACCGAGGATCAAGGGGGCAGGGCGACGGCTGTCATGACCCAAGAAGGCGTGCATGTCTGAGCCACAGATGCCAACGGCCTCCACCCGTATCAGTGTGTCGCGTTCCTGCATGGCGGGCATGGGGACGTCTTGAAAGCGAAGCGTTTTGGGGGCGTCGTAGATGAGGGCTTTCATTTGGCGGTATATCCTCCGTCGACCATAAGGAGCTGACCTGTCACGTAGGCCGAGGCGTGAGAGCAAAGAAACAACAGGGGGCCGTCGATGTCTGTCATCTGTCCATTACGTCCAATGCAGGTTTGGGCGGCATTGCGAGCAGCGCGGTCTGGATCTTCAAAGACGGGTTGGGTGAGCTCTGTCGGAAAGAAGCCTGGGCCAATTGCGTTTACGTTGATGCCATCAGAGGACCACGCTTCTGCCATCGCGCGGGTCAGCTGTGCAATTCCGGCCTTTGTGGCTCCATAGGCAATTCCGCCCGGGAAGGCGCGCGTTGTTTGCAATGAGGCAAAATTGACAATCCGCCCCCATCCTTTGGATTTCATGGCGGGCGCAAAGGCTTGGCTGACAAAGAAGGGCGCCGATAGATTTAGGGCGAGGGTCTTGTCCCAGCCGTCAGCGGTGACCTCATCTGCGGATTGCCGCGTGTTGATGCCTGCTGCATGGATGAGGATATCGGGTGTGCCGAAGGGCGCGGAGACCGCATTTCTGAGATTTGGCAGCCCTTCGCGGTTTGTCACATCAAACGCAACAAAAGCTGACTTTTCGCCAAGCTCTTCGGTCAGTGAGAGGAGTTCTGGTTTGCGACGGGCGACGGCAATGACATTTGCGCCAGCGGCAGCGAGGGCAAAGGCCGCGCGGCGTCCAAGGCCGGAACTGGCGCCCGTGACACAGGCCGTTTTGCCTGTCAGATCAAAAAGCGCACGGGGATCATCCATTGGCGGAAAGATCGAAGTTTTCGCCTGGGAAGTATTTTGCGAGGCGCGCGTCGGCGGCGCGGGCGTGTCCTTCCATGCCTTCAAGGCGTGAGATGCGCGCGGTGGCCTCTGCAACAGGTTTTGATCCTTCGCGCGTTGCCCGCTGCCATGTCACGATTTTCATGTATTTGTGCACAGACAGCCCGCCTGTGTAGCTGGCGGCGCGAGAGGTGGGCAACACATGATTGGTGCCGGCGGCTTTGTCGCCGTAAGAGACAGTGGTTTCTTCGCCTAGAAACAGTGAGCCATAGCAGGTGAGGCGGTCAAGCCACCAATCAGGATCTGCAGTTTGCACTGTCAGGTGCTCTGGGGCGTATTCATCGGAAGTCGCGGCCATGTCTTCGCGGTTGGCGCAGAGGATGACCTCCGCATAGTCACGCCAGGCGGCGGAGGCATTGTCGCGGTTCACCTCTGGCAGGGTGGCGATCAGATCGGGGACGCGGGTCAGCACCTCTTCGGCCAAGGCGCGATCATCGGTGACGAGCCAGACTGGCGAGTTGTAGCCATGCTCTGCCTGACTGACGAGATCGGTTGCGACGATGTGGGGATCGGCGGTGCCATCTGCGAGGATCAGGCTGTCTGTCGGACCGGCGATCATGTCGATGCCCACGCGGCCAAAGAGGATGCGTTTGGCCTCAGCCACGAACTGGTTGCCGGGGCCGACGAGGATATTGGCTTTGGGCAGACCAAAGAGGCCAAAGGTCATGGCAGCAACCCCCTGAACGCCGCCCATCGCTAGAATACGATCCGCACCGCAGATATGAGCGGCATAGGCAATGGCAGGAGCCACACCCACGCCGGGCTGTGGAGGGGAGCAGGCGGTGATGTGGCGACAGCCTGCGACTTTGGCGGTGGTGACGGTCATGATCGCGCTGGCAATGTGGCTGTAGCGCCCGCCGGGGACGTAGCAGCCAGCCGCATCCACCGGGATCGCTTTTTGGCCGGTGATAAAACCCGGGATCAATTCGGTTTCAAAGCTTTTTACCGTGCCCTTCTGCATTTCGGCAAAGCGGCGCACATTGTCATAGGCAAACAGAATGTCGTCCTTAAGTTTGTCAGGCACCAGTTCTGATGCGTGATCAATGTCAGCCTGTGTCATCAGGGTTGGGCCATCGTATTTGTCAAATCTGGCCGCATATTCCAGCGCCTTTGCATCGCCACCCGTTTCGATGTCATTGAGGATTGTCTTTACCGTTTCGTGCACATCCGAGGCATCAGATTTTGGGGTCAGCGTTGCTTTCTTCAGATAGGTTCTGGCCATGGGCGAGGTCCTTTGTTGCGCAAGCAGGGTTATTGGCCGTAGATGAAATTGGGCAGCCAGAGAGCGATTTGGGGGAAGAGGAAGATCAGGGTGAGGCCGATCAATTGGATCACCATGAACTGCATCATGCCGAAATAGATGTCGCGCAGGTCCCATTCCGGCACGACGCCTTTCAAGAAATAGGCAGAGAGCGCCACAGGCGGGCTGAGCCAGGCTGTTTGCAGGTTTACCGCGACCAAGATCGCGAACCAGACAAGCAGGTCATTGGTGTTTTCAAAGCCCAGATCAAGCGAAGTGACTGTGGGGATCAGGATGGGCACAATGATCAGCACGATGGGCACCCATTCCAGAGGCCACCCCAGCAGGAAGATCAGGGCCATAATCAACATGAGGATGAGCACAGGGCTCATGTCGAGCGACAAGAGAAGCTCGGTCAACATCTTTGGCGTCCCAAGGTTGGAGAAGACGGCGCCAAAGAAATTTGAGGCGGCCACCAAAAACATGATGAGCACTGTGATTTCCAAGCTCTTCAGAAGGGCCTCATAGAGACCGGGGATCGTGAATTTGCGGTACAGTACCGACAGTACAATCGCGCCGAACGCGCCGCAGGCAGAAGCTTCAGCCGGTGTAGCCCAGCCCGCGAGAATGGATCCGAGTGCGAAGGCAATCAGCACCGTGGGTGGCACAAGCCCCATGAAGAATTCATACCAAAGTTCAGAAAAGTAAAACCCTCCCGGTCGGGTTTTGTTGAGCCAGCCGTAGACGGCAAACATCACTCCAATCCACGCGCAGGGCACCACCAACGCGCCGAGCGGAAAGCCAAAGCCCTCTACAAGGCCACGGGTGATAAGCCAGATCAAGAAAACCAACGAGGCCATCACCAGAATGACTTCGAGCAGGTAGTATGGAGATGTTTCAGGCTGTTCTTCTGGCGGTAGGATTGGGCCGAGATCCGGGTTCAGCCAACAGCGGCCCAGCGAATAAAGTAGGTACAGTCCAGCGAGCATGATGCCGGGGATGATGGCGGCGCGGAAGAGGTCGGTTACTGGCACTTCGAGCACAGGTCCCATCACAATCAGCATGATGGAGGGCGGGATCAGAATGCCCAATGTGCCGCCTGCTGTGATGGTGCCTGCGGCGAGGCGCACATCATAGCCGGATTTGTTCATCGTACGGGCGGCCATAATGCCGAGGATCGTGACCGATGCGCCCACAATGCCGGTTGCGGCGGCGAAGATGGTAGAAACAAACAGCACGGCGATGAAGAGGGCGCCGCGGGTGCGGCTCATCATCATCTGCACCGCTTGGAAGAGCCGCTCCATCAGGCCGGCCTGTTCCATCACGATGCCCATGAAAATGAAGAGGGGTACCGCGACCAGTTGATCAGAGAGCATCACCGAATTGGTTTGCAGTGTCATCAGGAACGTGGCGAGTTTGAAATTCGCGCCCCATGTGCCGAAGACAAAACCAAGGAAGATCAGGGTGAAGGAAATTGGGAAGCCCACAAAGATGGCAAACAGCATCACGGCGAGCATGATGAGGCCGATGGTGGGTTTGTCGATGCCCGGCCCGCTGCCAAAAATGCTTTCCCAGACATCCCCAAGCGGCAGTACATCGGGGAAGAACACCCCCACGGTGACGACCGTGAGAACAATGGCATAAAACGGCAAGATGCGCAGGAAGATCCGTTCACGCTCTTTTCCCATCTGATGGAAGGCGCGGAAGAGTTCAGGGAAACCTTGCAGAAACAGCAGCGCGGCGCCGACTGGCATGGCAAGACGTGCTGGCCATAAGATCGGGGCCCATGTGCTGTCTGCGGCTGTTTCATTTACCAGAAAAGCCTTCAGCCAGTATTCTGTTGAAACCCATGTAAAAAACAGCATCGCGGGCAGGTAGAAGGCCATGTAGAGCGTCGCATCGACTGTGGCCTGCGTCTTGGGGGACCAGGTGCGGTAGAGAAAGTCGGCGCGTATATGCACCCCGCGCAACAGCGCGTAGCCTGCAGCGGCCATGAAAAGTACGCCGCCAATCATGCGGCTGATGTCATAGACCCACAGCGTCGGGCCAAGCCCCCAAGCGGTTGCGACACTGTGCATGCCGTTTTGGGTGAGGATCGCAAACATATTGCGTGAGACCACTTCAAACACGATCGCGAGGATCAGTGGCAGCATCAGAAGGCAGATCAGCCGTCCCGCCCACATGTTCAGGATATCGATTGCCGCAGTGATTGGCCGCTGCCACGGCGTCATGTCGTCTGGCGTCTCACCTGGTTGTTCTGTGCGCCTTTCAGCGATCAGCTCATCGGTGATGTCGAGCTCGTCTGGTGTCACCTCTTCGGCCATCTGGCACGTCCCCGTTGAAAAGTATTTGTGTTTTATCTGTGTGGGTCTGCCCCAAGCAGCTTGCGGCAGACCAAGGTGTAACGCAGGTTTATTTCAGGCTGTCAGCAAACGCTTTTCCGAGGTTTGCGTTTGAAGTCTGTGCCCCTGCCCAGAACGGAACTGCGATTTCGGCAAAGTCTTTTTGGGACTGCCAGACTTCGGCGAAAAATTCATTTTCAGCCGCCGCTGCCTCAAGGGACGCCTGCGCCGCGGTCATGTATTCGCTGAAGTAGTCCGTTGGGGTATCATGCAGTTGCACGCCGTGGTTCTCTGTCAGATCCTTGAGCGCCTTGCCGTTCTCAAAAATACGGTAGGACATTGCCTTTGACAGGGAGGCATTGGCCGCTACTTCCAGGGCTTTTTTCTCTGTATCTGTGAGACCCTCATAGACATCGCCATTGATGTAGAGGTCTGCGTTCACAACCACCTGATGCAGACCCTGCAGGTAGTAGTGTTTCAGCACTTTTTGAAAACCAAAGACGGAGTCCGGCTTGGGGCAGCACCATTCAGCCGCGTCAATTGTGCCTTTCTCAAGCGCGGGCAAGATGTCTCCGCCGCCCATGGCAACTGCCGCCACGCCGATATCGCTGTAAGCTTTCCCTACCATGCCGGGGGGCGCGCGGAAGCGCAGCTTGCGGAAGTCGTCCATGGAGGCAATCGGTTCTGGGAACCACCCAAGCGCTTCAGGGCCAACCGGTTGCAGCATGAAGCCTTTGACGTTAACTCCCATTTCGTCCCAGAGGCGGTCATAGAGCTCTTTACCGCCGCCATATTGAAACCAAGACATGAATGCGATGTTGTCCAGTCCAACACCTGCGCCCGCGATTGGAGCCCCAAAGAGGTTGGCTGCAGGGTGCTTGCCGCCCCAATAGTGGGTCCAGGCAAAGCCCCCCTCGATCAGGCCGCTGTCAACGGCATCAAGCGTTTCACGCACACCCACAACTGCCCCTGCGGGCAGAACTTCGATCTTCACAGATCCATTTGTCAGAGCGGCCACATCTGCGGCAAACTCATTTAGCATTGTCACTTCGTCTGCCTGTGCCGGGATCACGGATTGTACCCGGATCACCGTTTCTGCAAACGCCGCTGATGCGGTCAGGGCGAAGGTCGCAACGCCCACCGCAACGGATTTCAAATTCAGCATTTTAGTTCCTCCCTAGATGTATGCCTCCTGGACTTGTTTTTGTCTCACCAAGGCCGAAGGCTTTAACCTGGCGGTGTCTTTGTTGGCATGTTGCCCTTCCTCTTTTGAAAACTCTGTCATGGGGTGGCGTCCTCTAAGATGAGGTCGCTGGCCTTTTCGCCGATCATAATGGCGGGGGCGTTTGTGTTGCCGCTGACGATACGGGGCATGATGGAGGCGTCGGCCACGCGCAGTCTGTCGATGCCGCGTACGCGCAGACGGGCGTCCACAACGGCAAGAGGATCGTTGCCCATTTTACAGGTGCCTGTGGGGTGATAGATGGTCACTGCCGTTTTGCGCGCCCATTCCAGCGTGCCAGCTTCATCATCGTAGGCGATGTCGCGTCCCGGTGCATGTTCTTCGATGATGTGCGATTTAAGCGGTTCAGTTTGTGCAATTTTGCGTGCGATCTGAATGCCTTTGACGATGGTTTGGCAATCTGTATCGGTGGCCAGATAATTGGGATGGATGGCTGGATGGTCGTCCATATTGGCCGACGTCAGCTCCAAATGGCCCGCACTTTCCGGGCGCAGTTGCAGGACGGACGCCGTGAAAGCAGAGAATTTATGGGGGCCTTCTGCCGGACTGTCCGCACTAAAGGGCTGGATGTGAAATTGGATGTCAGGTGTTTCCAGATGCGCCGCAGTTTTTAAAAAACCGGTGCCAAGGCTCGCCGCCATTGTCATGGGGCCGCGCTGGGTTGCCGCATACTGCAGCGCAATAGCGGTCTGCTTGAAAATATTGCTGGTCTCCACATTTATGGTGCTGAGGCGGGTTTTGAAAACAGGGCGGGCTTGCAGATGGTCTTGCAGGTTTTTGCCGACGCCTGGCAGCGCGGTTTGGATCTGTACGCCGTGCGGTTTCAAGGTCTCAGGATCGCCGATCCCAGAAAGCATGAGGATATGTGGCGAGCCGATTGCGCCAGCGCTTAAGATAACTTCACCCAGCGCGGTTATGGTTGTTGGTTTGCCATTAATGCGCACGCGTATGCCGGTCGCACGACCATTGGCGAGGAGAACTTTCTCTGTCTGGGCGTTTGTGACAATCTCAAGGTTGTGTCGGTGGCGTGCCGGGCCGAGGTAGGCCACCGCCGAGGAACACCGCCGCCCGCCGCGCATTGTAAGTTGAAAATACCCAACTCCTTCTTGATCGGCTCCGTTGTAGTCTGGGTTTCGCTGGTAGCCTGCGGCCTCGGCGGCATCGATCCAACGATCGACCACGTCACGTGTGAGGCGCGAGTTTTGCACCGAAAGCGGACCTGACGTGCCACGCAACCCGGAATGATCTGGTCCTTCCCACCGTTCTGAGCGCTGGAAATAGGGCAGGACGTCCTCCCATGACCAGCCTGTGCACCCCATTTGCGCCCAGCCATCATAATCTTGCGGCTGACCGCGCACATAGAGCAATCCATTGATGGAGCTTGAGCCCCCCAGCACACGCCCGCGTGGCCAAGGAATGCCGCGACCTGCGATGCCGGGATCCGGGGACGTGTGATAGCACCAGTCGGTTCGGGGATTGCCCATGGTGCGAAAATACCCGACGGGAATGTGGATCCAAGGATTGGTGTCGCGTGGCCCGGCTTCGATCAAGGCAACGGTATGCCGCCCATCAGCTGAAAGCCGATTGGCGAGAGCGCATCCAGCCGAGCCGGCCCCTACAACGACGTAATCAAACTCCAAATTGCCTCCAATGATCAAAAAATGAGACTTTTTGTCTTGTTTTTTGCTCAATTATTGACGCTACAATGATTCACAGACAAATCAAGAACCTTTCTTACCTAAGGGAAAGATGGCCGAGACTGATCGCATACCGACCAATTTACGCACGTTGATGATCTTGGAAGTGCTGGGACGCAGCGACCGGGCTATGAGCGCGACGGAGATCAATACAGCGCTGGGCTTGCCAAAACAGACAGTGCATCGGTTGTGCGCAACGCTGGAGCAGACTGGATTTTTGACGCGGCAAGGCAATTCGCGGCGGTTTCAAGTGGCGCGACGGTTGCGAGAGCTGGGGGCTGGATTGCTGTACAATTCGCGTGACCACATCGCACGACGCCAGATCCTCTTGGATGTGGCAGATCAGATTGGCGAGACCGTGAATTACGTTGTGCCGGAAGATGCGGGCATGAGTTATTTGGATCGTGTCGAGACGGATTGGGCGTTTCGTATTCAGCTGCCAATTGGCACGCATGTGCCGTTTCACTGCACGGCAAGCGGGAAAAGCTTTCTTGCCAGCCTTGCGCCGGCGGCACGCAGAAAATGTGTTGCATCGCTTACTTTGCAGCGGATGACACCGGCGACACATACCTCGCAAGATACCCTTCTTGACGAATTGGAGCTGATTGCAAGTCGTGGGTATGCCTTTGATGAAGAGGAGTTTTTAGAGGGTATGGTGGCGATGGCCGTTCCTGTGAAAGATCCGGCCGGTCGCTTTGTTGCCGCGCTTGCCTATCATGGGCCGACGCAACGTGTGGTGCTCGCTGAGGCTGTGAAGCAAGTCGATGTTTTGCACACAGCAGCCAAGCGACTGAGTGTCGCGCTTTTTAGCGAGCACTAGGCGTTTCAGGGACATCTCAGACGTTTACAACGCGCAAAAAGAAAAGCCCCGCACGTTTGTGCAGGGCTTTGTACGGTTTCATTTGGTGCTGAGATCAGGCGCCGACCATGCCAACAATCTCATAGGTTTTCTTCAAAATCGGTGCCGCAATTTCGCGCGCTTGACCTGCGCCGAGGGCAAGGATTTTGTCGATTTCTGCTTGATCCTGCATCAACCGTGCCATTTCGGTGGAGATTGGCGCAAGCTTCTCAACCGCCAGTTCTGACAGCATTGGCTTGAATTCAGAGAATTGTTTGCCACCCACATCCGCGAGCACCTGTTCGACAGATTGTTCAGACAGACCGGCGTATATGTTGACCAAATTACGCGCTTCGGGGCGGTCTTCCAGACCTTTGGCTTCAGAAGGCAGGCCCTCAGGGTCGGTTTTCGCCTTGCGAATTTTCTTGGCGATGGTGTCCGCATCATCCGTCATGTTGATGCGGGAGGCATCAGAAGGGTCAGATTTGGACATCTTCTTTGAGCCATCACGCAATGACATCACGCGGGTTGCCGCGCCTTCGATCACTGGCTCAGTGACAGGGAAGAAATCCACATCGTAGTCGTGGTTGAATTTGATCGCCACATCGCGGGTGAGTTCGAGGTGCTGTTTCTGATCTTCTCCCACAGGCACATGAGTGGCGTGATAGACCAGAATGTCTGCTGCCATGAGAGCAGGGTAGGCCAACAGGCCCAGAGAAGCATTTTGCTGATTTTTGCCAGCCTTGTCTTTCCATTGAGTCATGCGCTGCATCCAGCCCATGCGCGCGACGCAGTTAAAGATCCAGGCCAATTGGGTGTGTTCGGCCACCGCTGACTGGTTAAAAAGGATCGATTTCTTGGGATCGATGCCTGCGGCAATGAAACCGGCGCAGAGTTCACGTGTGGCGCGTTGCAGTTTGGCAGGGTCTTGCCAGACGGTGATGGCATGCAGGTCAACCATGCAGAACACGGTTTCATGGGGGCCAGCCTCTTGCATGTCGACAAAGCGCTTCATCGCGCCAAGATAATTGCCCAGCGTCAGGCCGCCCGAGGGTTGAATCCCGGAAAAGACGCGTGGGGTAAAGGTGGAGGACGTTTGGACCGCCTCGTTCATAGGAATACTCCGTCTGGATTTGTTAACGCGCTTGGCTTACCTACGGGGTCAAACCCCGTCAAGAAGGACGGGCAAGGAGTACAGGCATGTCACATCCCGACGATCAAAGCCCCATCAACCCATTGCCGCCTGTTGTGACGGCATTGTTCCTGATTTTAGCAGGGGTGGAGGCCGTGTTGTGGCTCGGCTCCAAGGGGATACTGGGCGGACCTACCGCAGTGGGTTGGCGGCTTGAAACCATTCAACGCTATGCATTTTCTGCAGAAATTTATGACTGGATGGTGACCACTGGCAATTGGCCGATGGAACATGTTGTTCGATTTGTGAGCTATTTGTTTGTGCACGGAAATTTCACACACGCGCTGTTTGGCGGTGTTTTGCTTCTGGCGATGGGCAAAATGGTTGGCGAAGTGTTTTCTGGTTGGGCGACACTCGCGATTTTCCTGTTGTCCGGTGTGATTGGGGCCTTTGGCTATGCTGTGGTTTTGGACAGCGAGATCCCGCTGCTCGGGAGCTATCCCGGGGTCTATGGCCTGATTGGCGCATTTACCTTTTTGATGTGGATCCGGCTCGGCGAAGTTGGCGCGCCACAGGCACGCGCGTTTTCGCTCATTGGGATGCTTGTGGGGATTCAGCTGATCTTTGGCCTCATCTTTGGCGGAGCGCCAGATTGGGTCGCGGATGTGATTGGATTTGGCACAGGGTTTGCCATATCTTTTGTCCTCACACCGGGTGGCTGGCAGCGCATCGTGGAAAAAATCCGCCGCCAGTAGAGGTGCATTCTAAGCGGGGTTTTCGCTGTCGATTTTGCGTACAGCGAGCCCCAATGCGAATGCGCTGACGCCGTTGGACAAAAGTTCAATGGCGAGAAGCACACCTAGCAAAACCGTGGCGGACTGCGGAAAATTGTTCAAAACCATTAAGCCGAGGGCGATTGAGATCACGCCTGAGAGCACGAGGGCCAAGCGGGCGCTGCCTTGGAAATTCAAAAGACCAAAGCCCAACTTGAACGCACCTGAGACAAGAAACAGGATCCCGGCGATAAGTGTAAGCGATAGTAGGCCTTTGAGCGGCTCACCGATGATATGAACACCAATCACTGTGGCGATGAGGCCCAAAAGGATCCCCACAATTTTCGCGCCAGTTGTCTCTGCTCTGAATGCGGCGAAGACCTGTAGCAACCCCATGATCACAAAACTCCAGGCCACGAACAAGGTGGCTGTGATTGAGGCTGCAAACGGATACACCAGCGCAACGATGCCCAGTACGATGGCCAATACGCCAACACTCATCAATAGGACAGAATTTTTCATTTCCCACTCCATACATAAATCTATGGATCCATCTAAGGGCGAGTGCGCGGGCGTAAGCAACCGTTTATCTTTAAAGCATCAGCCTTTGCCGCGCTTTGCCGCGCTTCGAAGGTCCTGCATGTCAAAAGCGCCGATCACTCGGCCAACCAAAGCGTAGATCGAACCGCTGAGCACGACAAGAAGGCCGAGAGCGAGGTAACGCCACCCCCCTGTGCCAAGCCAGGGTGTGAAGATCACCGAAAGCCACCAGAGCGCGCCGCCCATGACAGTGGCTGCAACACATATGCGCCAAAGACGGCGCCTCAATCTGTCGTCAAAGCGCGCGACGTCTCCGAAAATACGTGCGCCAAAAGCAAGCTGAAACACCATGACCCATGCGGCGACGGTTGTTGCAATCGCAGGAGCGAGCCATGAAAGATAGGGGGAAAGACCAACAGCCAAAACAGCATTGATCACCATGGCCCAAACTGCGTATCGAAATGGGCGTTTTGTGTCTTCGCGTGCGAAGAAGAGTGGTTGAAGCAACTTCTGGAGCACAAAGGCTGGAAGGCCAACGGCATAGATCGCAAGTGCGACGGCGATGGCTGCGCTGTCGTCTGCGCCCGTTGCACCACGTTCAAACAGCACCGAAACCAATGGCAGTGGGATCACCAAAAATGCCACTGCGCAGGGGATCGTCAGGAACATGGAAAATTCACCCGCACGCGAAAAGGCATAGCGCGCACCTTCATCGTCGTTGGCTTTAAGGCGGCGGGAAAGATCCGGCAGCAAAACGATGCCGACCGCGATGCCAATCACACCAAGCGGCAGCTGATAGAGGCGATCAGCGGCGTAGAGCCATCCCAGGGCGCCTGTGGTGTCTGAGGCCACAATTTGACCGACCATCAGGTTGATTTGAACGACGCCGCTTGCCAGAGCCGCAGGCACAGCAATACGCACCATTTCAGACATCTCTGAGGTGTAGCGGGGGCGTTTAAGTCGAATTTTCAGGCCCGCCTTGCGGGTTGCCGTCCAGACCAGCGCAAGCTGCAGAATTCCGGCAACCGGGATTGTCCAAATCAGCCACAAAATAACTTCACCACCGATCCAATGTCCGATCAGCAACGCTGGAATGATCAGAATGTTGAGCAAGGTTGGCGCAGCGGCGGCGGCGGCGAACCGCCCGGTGGCATTCAGAACACCGGAAAACAGCGCGGCTAGCGACATGCACAGGATATAGGGGAAAACAATACGCCCATAGCTGACAGTGAGGTCGAAACGCGCATCACCCACGAAACCCTCTGCCGTGAGCCAAACGAGTGCGGGCATGAAAATCATACCAAGCGCGGTGAGGCCAAGCACTGCTGCTGCCAGCAGACTTAACGCATCACTTGCAAAGCCTTCCGGATCTTCTTTGCCTTCGTATCGTTTGGAAAACATCGGCACAAACGCGGCGTTGAATGCGCCTTCGGCGAAGAAACGACGAAACATATTGGGGAGGCGGAACGCGGCGACAAAGGCATCCATAACGGGCCCAGGACCGATCAGTCCCAACAACAGGATTTCGCGCGCAAAACCGAGGATGCGGCTCGCCAAGGTCCAAAACCCAACAGTCATAAAGCCGCGCATCAGGCGGATCGGCGTCATGCGTTGGCCCTTTCTGCGCCAATTTTGATCGCGTCGCGTAGTTTTTTCTCAAGTGCCTTTTGTTTGTTGTCTGCGTGAAATTTCAGGCCGAACATGTCTTTTACATAAAACGTGTCCACCACCTGTTCACCAAAGGTCGCAATCACGGCGGAGGCGATATACACGTTTGAATTGGCAAGTGTCCGCGTGAGATCAAACAACAGGCCCGCGCGATCGCGGGTGTCCACCTCGATGATGGTGTAGATCTCTGAGCCTTCGTTATCAAAGGTGATGGTTGTGGGAACATTGAAAGCCCGTTCGCGCTTTTTGATCACGTCACGGGATTTTATCGCTTCTGTTGTAACCACTTCCCCAGCCAGAGTTTTTTCTATCATCTGGCGTAGGCGGGGCAGGCGCGCGGCTTCATAGGGCTTGTCTTCCGCATCCTGGATCCAGAAAGCCGCCGTGGCGTAGCCATCTTTTGACGTAAATGTGCGCGCATCCACGATGTTGGCGCCGACAAGCGCCAATGCTCCACACATACGGGAAAAGATCCCGGGATGGTCCGCCATCGCGAAGCAGACCCGGGTGGCGTCGCGATCGTCATCCGGATGCAGGTCGATACGGACCTCGTCATCTGGGATATCGCGGAGCAGGGCTGCAAACACTTTGTGTGCTGTGATGTGCAAGCCTTGCCAGTAGGGCTCATAGTGGCGGCCCGTCTCTTTCTTGAGGTCTTTGGGGGACCAGTCGGCAAGTTCCTTGCGCAACAGTTTTTTCGCTTGCGCGCCGCGGTTTTCGCGTGTGATTGCCTCCATCCCGTTTTCAAGGACGAGTTTGGTCTGCCCATAGAGCGCGCGGATCAGGACCGCTTTCCAGTTGTTCCACGTATCGGGCCCCACGCCGCGAATATCGCAAACCGTCAGAACCGTGAGGAGGTTCAAACGGTCTACGGTTTTCACCGCTTTGGCAAAGTCGCGCACAGTGCGTGGGTCAGCAATGTCGCGTTTCTGCGCCATATCGGACATTAGCAAGTGATAGCGAACCAACCATTCGACGGTTTCGCTTTCGGTTTTGTTGAGGCCCAGTGCCGGGGCCACTTTGCGCGCGATTTGAGCGCCGAGCACCGAATGGTCGATATCCCTGCCTTTGCCGATATCATGCAGGAGCATCGCAACCATCATCACCTTGCGATTTATGCCGTTTTTCAGAATTTCGGAGCTGAGGGGAAGCTCAGATTGCAGTTCTTCGCGCTCAATTTCCGCAAAATTTGAGATCACCTGAATGGTGTGTTCATCCACAGTATAGGCGTGATACATATTGAACTGCATCATCGCGACGATGGGCTCAAACTCCGGGATAAATGCCGACAAAACGCCAAGCTCATTCATGCGGCGTAGGGCGCGCTCTGGATTGCCATGTTTGAGCAGCAGGCCAAGAAAAATGCGCTGTGCCTCTTTGTCCGCGCGCACTGTTTCATCAATCAGATGGAGGTTGGCAGTTACCAGGCGCATTGCATCTGGATGGATCAGCATGCCCGTGCGCAATGCCTCTTCAAAAAAGCGCAATAGATTGAGAGGGTCGGCCAAAAATGCCGCTTCATCGGGAACATCAAGGCGGTTGTGCGTGACGGTGTAGCCCGCTTTCACGCGCGGACGACGCCGGAAAATGCGCTCTAGAAGTGGTTCGGCCTTGGCGTGAATCGCCTCAAGTTTCGTGAGCAGGATGCGCGTGAGATCGCCAACGGAAGTGGTGTGCCGGAAATAATCCTGCATAAAATGCTCAACTGCGCGCCGCCCTCCTTTGTCGCTGTAGCCCATGTTGTCTGCAACTTCGACTTGCATATCGAAAGTGAGTTGCTCACTCGGACGTCCGGCGATCAGGTGCAGGTGGCCCCGTACGGCCCAGAGAAAGTCCTCAGCCGCAATAAACCGGCTCAGCTCGTCTTCTCGAAGGACTTCCTTGGCGACAAGTTCGGAGACGTCAGAGATGTGGTAGACATATTTGCCAATCCAAAAAAGCGTTTGCAGATCGCGCAGCCCGCCCTTGCCCTCTTTCACATTGGGTTCGACCACATAGCGTTGGCCCTGTTTGACATGTCGCGCGTCTCGTTCATCGAGTTTTGCTTCGATAAATTCGCGTTCTGTACCTTGAAACAGGTCTTCTTCTAGGCGTGTTTTGAGTTCGGCGGCGAGCGGTTCAAAACCGCGCAGGAAACGATTTTCCAGGAGTGCAGTACGAATGGTGAAGTCTTCGCGTCCCAAACGCAGGCAGTCCTTCACCGTACGAGAGCTGTGTCCCACTTTGAGGCGCAGATCCCAGAGAATGTAGAGCATGGATTCAATCACGCTCTCAGCCCAAGGGGTTATTTTGTAGGGGGTCAGGAACAGAAGATCGACATCTGATTGGGGCGCCATTTCTCCCCGGCCATAGCCGCCAACCGCAAACAGCGAGAGGCGCTCTGCCTCTGTTGGGTTTGACAGGGGATGAAAGCGCAGGGTGGCCGCGTGAAATGCAGCTGCGATCAGGCAATCCGTCAACCAAGAGTATGATCGTGTCATCGCGCGCGCCGCATGTGGGCGTTCGCGAAAGGACGCGGCGATCTGGGCCATGGCCGTTTTCCGGCGGGCCATCAACAGGGTTACCAGCTCTTTGCGGAGCTGTGTTTCCTTGCCCTCCTGGGAGAGGATTGCACGCAATTCTTCCTCAACTTCAGCGCAGTGGAAGATGTCGTCTGGGGCACAAATCAGCCCCGCTTTCGGCGGGGCTGGAAAGAGATTGTGGGCGTTAGAGGCCAGCGCCTGCAAAAGTTGTTGGGGCAGGGTCAATGATCACCACCTTCTTGTCACGGATCGTGGCAACAGCCAGACCGCGCTCGTTTGTTCCATCATTTCGTAGGCGGAAAATGCCATTTACGCCTTGAAAACCAGCCCCTTGCGTCAGTGCCGAAGAGGTAAGCGCATCGGCATTACCTGCTTTCACAAGGGCACCAATGGCCGCGATGCCATCATATGCCAAGCCACCAATCGGGTGTGGCAGTCCGCCATAGCTTTGCGCATACCGGCTTTGGAACTGATCTGTCAAAGCAGGATCGGGCATGGCGAACCAGCCACCTTGCACGCCTGGCAGTTCAAGAGTTTGCGCCGGGATGTCCCAACGCGTGAGGCCCATGAACTGTGTGGTGTCAGGCCCAAGCCCAGCTTCTGGCATCAGCTGTGTCAGAAGTGGCAGCGCACCTGAGGTGTTGGATGTCAGGAACACAGCATCTGCGAGATTCTGCTCAGCAGTCTGTTTGATCACGTTGACCGCAGCGACCACGCCCTGTTGCGAGAATTCGTAGCTGACAGACCCCGCAGCGCGCGCACCTTGCGCTGCAATTGCGTTGTTGATCGCGGTGTTGCCAAGTTCACCAGCGCTGTTTTGCGCATAGACGGACATGATCCCATCTTTGCCATTCGCGCGAGCATAGGCGACCAGCCGATTTGCCGTGTTGTCAAATGTTGGCCCCAGGACGAACAGGTTGCCGCCAGCGATGGTTGTGTTGTTGGAAAAGGACAGCACATTCACGTTTTTGCTGGCCACAGCGGTTGCCGCAGCGTTTGCCGCTTCGCCAAAGACTGGGCCAAGGATGATTTTTGCACCCTCATCCACGGCTTTAATCGCCGCAGCCTGCGCCGTACCGGGATCGCCTGCAGTGGCATACACGCGCAGGTCAATCTGCACGCCATCCAAATCTGAAATTGCGAGTTTCGCAGCATTTTCGAGGCTTTGTGCCAGCAGGGCATCGCCAGAGTTGCTTGAACCGGCAGGCACAAGCAACGCAACAGGAACGGGAGCACTTGGCGAAATACGTTGGCCTGTGTTCAGGCTGGACGGGTCACATGCTGCCATGGCAAGAACCGCAGCACTGAGCGCGGCCCCTTTTACAAAACGCTTGGCAGGTTTAAGAAAAGACAAAATTGGCAAAGCTCCACTCCCGTTGGGGTCGCGCCCGTGATTGAGCCCCGGCCGCGTTGGTGCGAATAATAAACGAGTGGAAAGGCGGGTCTACCCATGAAATTTCAAACGGTTAAATTGCAGCCCGGGTTGTACTTTGTCGCCACACCTATCGGCACCGCACGAGACATCACATTGCGCGCGCTAGACATCTTGGCCTCCGCCGATGTGATCGCGGCAGAAGACACCCGTTCCATGAAAAAACTGTTGGAAATACACGGGGTCTCGCTGAATGGGCGTCCGGTTCTGTCATACCACGATCATTCTAGCGAGGGGACTCGGGCCAAACTTTTGGCGCATCTGGAGGCGGGGCGCTCGGTCGCTTACGCGTCTGAGGCGGGCACGCCTTTGATAGCCGATCCGGGTTATCATCTTTCTGTTGCAGCGTCAGAGGCTGGGCATCTGGTGACAAGCGCGCCGGGTCCAAGTGCGATTATCACGGCATTGTCGCTTGCCGGCTTGCCGACGGATTCGTTTTTCTTTGCTGGATTTTTGCCAAATGCAAAGAAAGCGCGACAAACGGCATTGGAGGCGCTGCGCGAGGTGCCGGGTACATTGGTTTTCTACGAATCGCCCAAACGTGTCGCTGCGATGGTGGCCGATGCGGCGGAGGTGCTTGGCGGCGGACGGCAAGCTGCCGTTGCGCGGGAGTTGACCAAGAAGTTCGAGGAAGTTTTGCGGGGAAGCCTTTCGGATTTGGCTGGCGAATTGCCTGAGCGCCAGATCAAAGGGGAAATCGTCGTTCTGATTGATCGTCAGCGCGGTGAAGCGGCAAGGGAGGATGACGTAGAAGATGCCTTGAGGGACGCGCTTGAAACACTGTCGGTGCGGGATGCCGCGGATGCGGTGGCCAAAGCCTATGGCATCAACCGGCGCAAAGTGTATCAATTGGCTTTGAAGCTTCAGAAGGCGGAGTAAGTTCAGCCGAAAGGCAGTGCAATGGGTGACAAGCGCAGGGCAGACACCGGGCTCAACAACTATCTGGCAGGAGCAGCGGCGGAGGAGGTCGTTGAACGCCACTATCTTGACCTTGGGCTGAGGCTTGCTCGGCGCCGCTGGCGCAGCAAAGCTGGCGAAATTGATCTCATTTTTCACGATGGTGAGACGCTGGTCTTTGTGGAGGTTAAGAAAAGCAATTCTATTGAGGCTGCAATGGCGCGCTTGTTGCCAAGACAAGTTGCGCGTTTACGTTTTGCCGCGGAAGATTTTGCCGGGCGCGCGCCGCAGGGGTTGCTGACAGAGATGCGATTTGACCTCGCGCTTGTGGATGATCAGGGCTCTGTTCACATCCTCGAAAATGCGCTTTGTTAGACGTCCGCCCCCATTGCAAGCGGGGCAGGCATGGGCCATGTAGTTTGAGCAACTCAAGAGGTCTTTGACATGAAAATTGCCTTCCAGATGGATCCGATCACCGCCGTTGACATCAACGCGGACAGCTCTTTCCGCATCGCCGAAGAGGCGCAGGCGCGGGGTCATGAGCTGTTTTACTACTCCCCTGATCATCTGGCTTATGAAGAAGGTGAAATCACCGCGCGGGGGCATTCAATGGTGGTGCGGCGCGAGCAGGGCAATCACGTGGATCTTGGCCCGATGGAACGGGTGAACCTTGCCGACTTTGATGTGGTCTGGCTGCGTCAGGACCCGCCGTTTGACATGCACTACATCACCAGCACACATCTGCTGGATCGGCTGGTGGGCAAGGCGCTGGTGGTGAATGACCCGTTTTGGGTGCGCAACTATCCCGAAAAACTGCTGGTCCTTGATTTTCCAGAGCTGACGCCGCCAACGACGATTGCGCGCGATCTGGACACCATCAAAGAGTTCAAGGCCAAACATGGTGATGTGATCCTGAAGCCGCTTTATGGCAATGGGGGCGCCGGGGTATTCCGACTGGACGTCAATGACCGAAACCTGACCTCCCTGCATGAGTTGTTTACAGGCTTCAGCCGCGAGCCGCTGATTGTGCAGAAGTTCCTGCCGGATGTGAGCAATGGCGACAAGCGCGTTATTCTCGTGAATGGCGAGCCTGTGGGGGCGATCAATCGCGTGCCCGCGGCGGGGGAAACCCGCTCCAACATGCATGTGGGCGGGCGGCCCGAGAAAATTGGGCTGACAGAACGCGATCTGGAAATCTGTGCAGCGATTGGCCCATTGTTGCGTGAGAAAGGTCAGATTTTTGTCGGTATCGACGTGATTGGTGACTATCTGACGGAAATCAATGTGACCTCTCCCACCGGCATTCAAGAGCTTGAACGCTTTGATGGTGTGAACATCGCCGAGAAAATCTGGGAAGCGATTGAAGCCAAAGTGGCCTAGATGTCTTGGGCACTGCTCAGGCGGAAGCTGATGGCTTCCGCCAAATGCGGGCGGCGCACGGTGTCGCTTTGATCCAAATCGGCAATTGTGCGGGCCACGCGCAACACACGATGGTAGCCGCGTGCTGAGAGACCGAAACGCTCTGCCACATGGCTGAGCAGGCTGCGCCCTTCGGCATCTGGCGTTGCGATCTCCTCTAACTGTTGCCCGTGGACATCGGCATTCACGCGAATTGTTGGGTCATCATGTCCAAAGCGTGCGGTTTGACGGGCCTGCGCAGCTGATACGCGTGCGGCGACGGTTTCTGAGGTGTCCCCGTCATTGGGCAAATCGAGATCTTGAAAGCTGACCGGTGGCACTTCAATACGCAAATCCAGCCTGTCCAGCAGCGGCCCTGACAGGCGATCGAGGTAGTCCTGCCCACAGTCTGGGACACGGGCGCAGGCTTGGGCGGGATCAAACATATGCCCGCATCGGCAGGGGTTGGCTGCCGCGATCAGCATGAACTTGCAAGGATAGGTCACATGGGCATTCGCGCGTGCGATCATGACCTGACCGGTCTCTATGGGTTGACGCAGGGTTTCGAGTACGGGGCGGCTGAACTCCGGCATTTCGTCCATAAACAGCACCCCATTGTGAGCGAGGGAGATTTCGCCGGGGCTGGCCCGTCTGCCGCCTCCCACAATTGCGGCCATAGAGGCGGTGTGATGCGGTTCGCGAAACGGGCGGCTGCGCGAGATGCCGCCTTGGTCCAACAGACCTGCGATGGAATGAATCATCGATGTTTCCAGGGCTTCTGCGGGGCTGAGAGGCGGCAGGATGGTGGGCAGGCGCGCCGCGAGCATGGATTTGCCGGATCCCGGTGCCCCCACCATGAACAGGTGATGGCGCCCAGCAGCTGCGATCTCTAACGCGCGTTTGGCGCGTTCCTGGCCTTTAACGTCGCGCAGATCTCGGGCGTTTTTGGGGTTGTGTACCTCGCCGGGTTCAGAAGGTTTGAGGGGGGATTGGCCACTGTAATGGCGCACCACATCCGCCAGAGTGGCAGCGCCGATCACCTGAGTGGCGGCAACCCATGCTGCCTCGGGGCTGGACACTGCCGGGCAGAGCAGGGTGCGGTCTTCCTCTGCGGCGCTCATGGCGGCAGGCAGCGCTCCAGTGACGCCGACAAGAGAGCCATCAAGGGAAAGCTCTCCCAAGCTGACGGTGCTTTCTGAGGCGTCTTCGGGAATGATGCCGATGGCTGCGAGCAATGCGACCGCGATTGGCAGATCAAAATGGCTTCCTTCTTTGGGGAGATCTGCCGGGGAGAGATTGATGGTGATGCGTTTGGAAGGCAGTGCAATCGCCATTGATGCGAGCGCCGAACGGACGCGATCGCGCGCCTCAGAGACAGCCTTGTCTGGCAATCCGACGATGGAAAAGGCTGGCAAGCCAGGCGTGAGTGCGCATTGCACCTCAACTTGATGGGCCTCAACCCCTTCAAATGCAACCGTGTATGCACGCGCAACCATGCCAAACTCCACCACCAAAACCGATTAACAAACCTTAAAGAATTGGTAGCGGAGGATGGTTAGCGAAACGTTAACTTAACATGGTCACTGCCATCAGAGGATGGCTGTGAAAGCGGGCCAAACCTCTGGGTCTGCGGCAGTTTTGTCTCTGCAGAGCGCGTTGCAAAAGCCGAATATACGCCCGTCCATTTCCATAAAATGGGTCACTGGTTTGCCTGAATAGGGGCATGTGGCGTTCTCGGAACTTGTGGCCGCAACTGGGATCGCCTTGCGTGGGGTTGGGCCGGGCCAAGCGCGTGTTGCATAGTCTTTGGCATACCAAGGCAGCGTCTGACCGTTGACCATGCCCATGGCACGCCAGCGGCGAAATGCGGGGTCTGCGAGATGGGCCGCAACATAGGACTGTGCCATCTCGCCCACGGGCAGATTGTAGCCAGCAATGCGTGCAGCAACTGGTGCAAAAAACGCATCCGCCGCGCTGTAGTCGCCACAGAGCCAAGGGCCGTTCGCGCCGTAAGCGGCGCGTGCGTGTGCCCAAATGGTTTCCAGCCGCGCAAGATCCGCCAAAACGGCGTCTGAAGGCAAAGCATCTTGATAAGACAGGCGCAGGTTCATCGGGCAGTCATTGCGCAAGGCAAAGAAGCCTGAGTGCATTTCTGCGGCCAGATTGCGCGCGGTGGCGCGGGCGGCTGGGTCTTTGGGCCAAATGCCTGCCTCTGGGTGGCGGCTGGCAAGCTCTTCTGCAATCGCAAGACTGTCAGACAGGACCGCGCCGTCAGGGAGCTTGACGGCCGGAACAGTCCGTGCCGGCGCGATTTCGCGGAGTTGTGCAGCCACAGACTGATCAGAGAAGTCCACCAACGTTGTGGTGCGAGCAATGCCGAATTTTTCAAATAAGAGCCAGCCACGCAGCGACCAGGATGAATAGGCGTAATCGCCAATATAAAGATCGTATGTCATGCGATGAAGCTAGCAAAGCTGAATCCATCACGAAAGAAAAACGTTTTGATCGAATATATCAAGAAATGTGATTTATTTGGAGTGTCTTCCACCCAGCGTCTGTGACTCTAAAGGAGGTTACAGAGAGATTGTCGATACGATGGCTAAACGCCTCTTCTGCTGTGAGCATCTCGCCGCGCTGTACCTGCGTAAGGATGACGCCAAAGTGCACGACCGCGATCAGTTTGCCTCCTTTGTGGGTTTCGATCAAGCGATCAATGGCGGGGTTCACGCGGGTGCAGACCTCGTTCCAACTTTCGCCGTTTGGGGGGCGCACATCGCCCGGATTCTCCCAATAGGCCCGCGACAGGACGGGGTCCTCTGCTTCTATCTCTTTGAAATTCTTAAGCTCCCAATCGCCGAAGTGAATCTCACGCAGCTGTGGGTCGTGTGGCAAGCGCAGGCGTTTGCGTTGAATTGCGTCTGCCGTGGTGACGCAGCGTACAAGATCTGAGCTGATTACAATGCCATCGTCGGGCAGGTGATCGGAGAGGCGTGCCAGCGCGTCTGTATCAGACAGGTCGGCAGGCAGGTCAGACCAGCCGACCATCGTCTTTGCATGGGTCGGCCCATGTCGCACCAGATGCAGCTCAGTCATGGCAGCTGTCCTTTCAGAACCATAGGCAGCCCGGCAACCACCAAAACGGCCAGATCGGCTTGGTGCGCAAGTGCCTGATTAAGCGCACCCTGCGCGTTGCGAAATTGGCGGGCAAGTTTGTTTTCTGGCACCACATCCAGACCGACTTCGTTTGAGACAACCACCACACTCGCGTGGCAGTTGCGCAGGGCGGTAAGAAGATTGTCTTGCTCAACGGCCAGATCGTTTTCAGCCAAAAGGTGATTTGATAGCCACATGGTGGCGCAGTCTAGCAGAACCACCGCATTTGCGGGCAAATTCAAGAGCGCCTGCGCTGTTTCCAGTGGAGATTCAATGGTTTGCCAGTCTGGTCCGCGCTGAACCAGGTGTCGTTCAACCTTCGCCTCCATCTCTGCATCAAATGCCTGCGCGGTTGCCAGATATATCCGAGGTTGGCCGGTGGACATCACCAATTTTTCTGCAAAAACAGATTTTCCTGACGCTGCACCGCCCAGTACAAGGCTCAGTTTTGGAAGCATTTCGGCGTCCTTTTCGAGAGTTGGCGCACCCTGCGGTAAACCGCATGGGAGGGCAAGCGTGAAATCAGCAGATGACGCCAGGGATCTGAAGCGGACTTGCATCCACCGAACAGGGGCGTATTGGTAAAGCCATGAAACAGATGGTGACAGCAGCTGCTTTGGCGTTTGCCTTGGCAGGCGGTGCAGCAAAGGCAGAACAGCTTGACCATACCCTTCTGCAGGGTGTGGATGTAGTGTTCTTGGGTGAGGTTCATGACAATCCGGTGCACCACAGTGCGCAGGCAGGGGCAACGCTGGCGCTTGCGCCAAAGGCCATAGTCTTTGAGATGTTGACGCCAGATCAGGCGGCGCTTGTAACCCCGGAGTTGCTGGATGACGAAGCCGCCCTAGGGCAGGCATTGGCTTGGGATGACAGCGGTTGGCCCGAGTTTTCCATGTATTATCCGATATTTGCCGTCTCAGGCGGCGCGCGGATCTATGGTGCGCAGGTGCCCCGTGGTCTGGCGCGCGAGGTGCTGTCGAGCGGAAACATGGACGCGGCCATGGCTGGGGAAGCGTCGCAATATAAGCTGACAGAGCCTTTGCCAGAAGCACAGCAAACGGAGCGTGAGGCGCTGCAGATGGAGGCGCATTGCAACGCGCTGCCAGAAGAGATGTTGCCGATCATGGTGATGGCGCAGCGGTTGCGGGATGCGCGTCTGGCGCAGTCTGCCACAAAGGCACTGCGCGAGACCGGCGGACCGGTTGTGGTGATCACCGGCAATGGCCATGTGCGCAACGATTGGGGCGCTCCAACTCTGATGGATCCAAGCATTTCAGTGGTGACATTTGGTCAACTCGAAGCCGAGCCTGAGACTGAGCCGCCCTATGACACATGGGTGGTTACGGCGCCTGTTGAGCGCGAAGACCCTTGTGCGGCTTTTCAGTGAGTGACCCGGTTGTGGGATGACTTGTTTCTGTAGGCTCTGCAGCCTAACCTTTGCCAAATCGGCGTAGAAAGGTCCGCTAAATGCTGACGAACAAACGTATTCTTCTGATCATTTCTGGCGGCATTGCGGCCTATAAATCGCTGGACTTGATCCGCAGGTTGCGCGAACGCGGCGCGCAGGTCACGCCTGTGTTGACACGATCTGCCGAAGAATTTGTGACCCCGCTTTCGGTTTCCTCACTGGCGGGATCGCAGGTGTATCGCGATTTGTTTGACCTGACGGATGAGGCCGATATGGGCCATATTCAGCTGTCGCGATCCGCTGATTTGATTGTCGTCGCCCCTGCCACGGCGGATTTGATGGCAAAGATGGCGCACGGGATGGCCAATGACCTGGCTTCGACATTACTGTTGGCGACAGACACGCCTGTTTTGGTGGCTCCAGCGATGAATGTGCGCATGTGGGACCACCCGGCAACGCAGCGCAATCTGGCGCAGCTCAAAGGGGACGGGATCTCTTTTGTAGGGCCCAATGAGGGCGACATGGCTTGCGGTGAATTTGGCCCCGGCCGGATGGCGGAGCCGATGGAGATTGTTGAGGCTGTTCAACGTGCTACATCGGCTGGACCGTTGGTTGGCAGACGTATTTTGGTGACATCTGGGCCGACCCATGAGCCTATTGATCCGGTGCGCTACATTGCCAACCGCTCGTCTGGGGCGCAGGGCAGTGCGATTGCTGATGCGCTTGTGAAACTGGGCGCTGACGTTGTTTTTGTGACCGGCCCGGCGGATGCAGCGCGGCCCGAAGGGGTAGAGCTGATTGAGGTGGAAACCGCTCAGGAGATGCTGACCGCGGTGCAGGAGAACCTTGCAGTGGATGCGGCGATTTTCTGTGCGGCTGTGGCAGACTGGCGTGTCGCAAGTGCTTCTGACAGAAAGATAAAAAAGACCAAGGGTGGTTTGCCTGTTCTGGAGTTTGCGGAAAACCCGGACATTCTTGCAACTGTAAGCCAGATGCCCACGGGGCGCCCGCCACTGGTCGTTGGATTTGCGGCGGAAACCGATGATGTGATCGAAAACGCAACTGCGAAACGTATTCGCAAGGGGTGTGACTGGATCGTGGCCAATGACGTGAGCCCGGCAACTGGAATTATGGGCGGTAGCGAAAATGCAGTGACCCTGATTTCCAATGAAGGATCAGAGGCTTGGCCGCGCATGGGCAAGACTGAAGTGGCCGAGAAACTGGCGGCGCGTTTGGCAGACGCCCTGGGGGCATGACCCGCTGACGCGGGGCCTCTGGCGGGGATATTTGAGGAATGAGAAGATATGGTGGCGATTAAGCTGAAGTGGTTGGACGGGGCGGATCAGGCGCTTGGATTGCCATCCTATGAAACTGCGGGGGCGGCTGGCGCAGATGTGCGGGCGAATTTTGCAGAGGAGAACAGAGGGGGGCTCACACTGGAGCCTGGCGCGCGCGCGTTGGTTCCAACTGGTCTTTCTCTTGAAATACCATTGGGTTATGAGGTTCAACTTCGTCCGCGTTCTGGATTGGCGCTTAAGCAGGGGCTGACGCTTCCGAACTCACCCGGCACCATTGACAGTGACTATCGTGGCCCACTTGGGGTCATTGTGATGAACGCCGGGCAAGAGCCGATTGAGATCAGTCATGGCATGCGCATTTGCCAAATGGTGGTCGCGCCCGTTGTGATGGCAGATTTTCAGCTTATTCAGGAGCTTAGCGACACAGATCGTGGGACCGGAGGCTTTGGCTCCACCGGGGTCGGCTGATGCTGCTTGTTCTTGTGATAGCGGCGGTTTTGTGGGGGATCGGCCTTTTGATGGGGGCTCCTAAATCTGCGCGCTTGAGCATGATTTTTGTTTTATATCTTGCTGTTATCGGCATTCAGGCGACCTTTCCGCAAGGGCATCCTCTTGTGGTTTCAACGGGTGGTAGTCTTGCGATGTGGCTGATGATCGGCGGTGCCGTGGCTTTGGTGCTGGCCTATTCAACAGCGCTGCAGAAATTGCGCCAGAAAGCCGACGCAAAAGCCGCAGAGGAAACGCAGAATACAGCCGCACAAAGCCTGTTTTCAGACACCGAACTCAACCGATACGCCCGCCATGTTGTGTTGCGCGAAGTTGGTGGGCTCGGGCAGAAAAAACTCAAAGATGCCAAGGTTTTGGTCATCGGTGCCGGGGGGCTGGGATCGCCCGTTCTGCTGTATCTGGCGGCCGCTGGTGTTGGGCGCATCGGCGTGGTGGATGACGATGTGGTCGACAACTCCAATCTGCAACGACAGGTGATCCACAAGGATGAGGCCATTGGCACGCCGAAAGTGCTGTCAGCAGCGGAGGCGATGGTGGCGCAAAACCCTTTTGTACAAGTGGTGCCGTACCCTCGCAGGCTGACCGTCGATGATGCGGAGGAGATCATCGGCGAGTATGATCTGGTGCTGGATGGTACGGATAATTTTGACACGCGATACTTGGTCAATGAAGTCTGCGTAGAGCAAGGTAAGCCGCTGATTTCAGGAGCTTTGTCCCAATGGGAAGGGCAGCTCAGTGTCTTTGATACAGCCAGCAATACGCCCTGTTATCAGTGCATCTTTCCAGAGGCTCCCGCGCCTGAGCTGGCACCAAGCTGCGCGGAGGCTGGGGTGATTGGCCCGCTGCCAGGGGTTGTGGGAACGATGATGGCTGCGGAGGCTATCAAGGTCATCACTGGAGCGGGTGCAGCCCTGCGCGGTGAGATGATGATCTATGACGCGCTTTGGGGCGAAACACGAAAAATAAGTCTGAAGCGTCGCGCGGGTTGCCCCACCTGCGGGCGGCGTTAACCATAAAATTCAACGTCGGTATTGCGTCTGTATCACGGCGGTAATGCGACGGTGCAAATTTCGGTGCACGGGATGCGTTAACCTTTGTGTACGGTGCCTGTTGCGTGGCTGTCGCAGGCGATTGCGGCCCTGGCATGGGCTGCTAAGATCGCCGCCAAAGGAGATTCCCGAATGACCAATCCGCTTCTGTCCCACTGGGACACCCCATTTGCGCTCGCGCCATTTGACAAGATCAGCGATGAGGATTTCGCGCCTGCGTTTGCCGAAGCGCTGGAGACGCATAAAGCAGAGATTGCGGCCATCGCTGACAATGCGGCGGCGCCGACGTTTGCCAATACAATTGAGGCAATGGAAGCGGCAGGGAGCGGGCTCGACAAAGTGCTTTCGGTGTTCTTCTCTGTGGCGGGGGCGGACAGCACACCAGCACGCGAGGCTTTGCAGCGAGAGTTTTCCCCGAAACTGGCGGCGCATGGTGCGGAGATTTCTGCGAACAAGGCACTGTTTGGTCGGATCAAAGCGGTATGGGATGCGCGCGAGACGCTTGACCTGACAGAGGAACAGCAGCGGGTTTTGATGCTAACCCATCGGGGCTTTGTGCGCGGTGGAGCCGCGCTGGAAGGCGCGGATGATACACGCATGAAAGAGATCAAGTCCCGACTGGCAGTGTTGGGCACGGACTTCACCCAGAACCTGCTGGCGGATGAACGTGACTGGTACATGACTCTGGCAGAGGATGATCTGGAAGGGCTGCCCGGATTTGTGGTGGATGCAGCGCGAGCTGCGGGAGAGGAGAAAGACGCCGGTGGCCCGGTTGTGACCCTGTCGCGGTCCCTGATCGTGCCATTTTTGCAGTTTTCGCCGCGCCGAGATCTGCGCGAGAAAGCCTTCGCGGCTTGGGCCGCACGTGGTGCGAATGGCGGGGAAACGGACAACCGGGAGATCGCTGCGGAGATCCTTTTGCTGCGTCAGGAGCGGGCGGCCCTGTTGGGATACGGCAGTTTTGCAGATTATAAGCTTGAGACGGAGATGGCAAAAACGCCCGATGCGGTGCGGGATCTGTTGATGGCGGTCTGGGAACCGGCCAAGGCACGCGCCGAAGCAGATGCAGCTGTGCTGACGGAAATGATGCACGCGGATGGTGTGAATGGTGATCTGGCCCCATGGGACTGGCGCTATTATGCGGAGAAGCGGCGCAAGGCGGAGCATGATCTGGATGAGGCGGCGTTGAAGCCTTACCTGCAATTGGACCGGATGATCGAGGCGAGTTTTGCCTGTGCGACGCGCCTGTTTGGGCTTTCGTTCGAGCCGCTTGATGTGCCGCTGTACCATGAGGATTGCCGCGCCTGGGACGTGACGCGAAATGGTGCGCATGTGGCGGTGTTTATTGGCGACTATTTTGCGCGGGGCGGCAAACGCTCCGGTGCTTGGTGTTCGGCGATGCGCGGGCAGGCGAAGTTCCCGGAGGTGCAGGCGCCTGTGGTGATCAATGTCTGTAACTTTGCCAAAGGCGATCCTGCGCTGCTGTCTTATGATGATGCGCGCACGCTGTTCCATGAGTTTGGTCATGCGTTGCATCAGATGCTGTCGAATGTGACCTATGAGAGCATTTCGGGCACCTCTGTCGCGCGCGACTTTGTGGAGTTGCCGAGCCAGCTTTATGAGCATTGGCTGGAGGTGCCGGAGGTTCTGGCAGAATATGCCACACATGCAGAGACCGGCGCGCCGATGCCTGAGGAAATGCTGAACAAGGTGCTGGGGGCGGCGAATTTCGATCAGGGTTTCGCCACGGTGGAATATGTGGCGTCGGCGCTGGTGGATCTGGCGTTCCATGAAGGCGCAGCGCCCAGTGACCCGATGGCAAAGCAGGCGGAGGTTCTGGCGGAGCTTGGCATGCCAGCGGCGATCACCATGCGCCATGCGACGCCGCATTTTGCCCATGTCTTTGCCGGGGACGGCTATAGCTCTGGCTACTACAGTTACATGTGGTCAGAAGTGATGGATGCGGATGCGTTTGAAGCTTTTGAGGAAGCTGGGGGTGCCTTTGATGCTGATACGGCGAAGGCGCTTGAGACACATATCCTGTCTGCAGGAGGATCGGTGGAGGCCGATGAGCTCTACAAGCGTTTCCGGGGTCGATTGCCAGATGTGGAGGCGCTCTTGAAGGGGCGCGGTCTGGCCGCCTGAGGGATCTGAAGTGTTGAAAAACCCCGCGCACTCTTGTGACTGCGCGGGGTTTTTTGTGGCGAGGTAAGCCGGGTTTTGAGGTCAACCGATGATGTCGTGACCCCGGTTCTGCATGCAACGGATCAACACATCGCGCCGGGTGTGATCCCGCTCTGATGCGGCTTCGGCTGAGCCGACCAGCCCGCCAACAGCCGCGCCCACAACGGCACCTTCCAGAGCGTCATCTGCGTCTGCTGCGCCAATCAAGCCGCCGACAACAGCGCCTGTGGCGGCGTATTCAGTGCCGGTGCCTTCAGTAAATGTCGCTGCTTTGGTGTGGCAGTGGGCATAATCATCATCAAAATTGGCATTGCGCGTGCCGTCCACCGTGAGGGGGCGGTCCACTGGCGCTGTGCAGGCCCCAAGGACCATGGAGGCGCAAAGGCAGGCAAGCAATGCATTGTGGGACAGTTTGCGGTTGGTCATGTGTCATTCCTTTGAAAATCGGTTTGTCTTGATGGCGGCTACCTAAGAGGAGTCGTTTTTCAATTCAAGAGGAAAGTTTTATGTTTTACGATAAAGTTTGCATGTAAGCTTTAATTGCTTTAGTGAGAGGCAACAACTTTTGGAGCAAAATCATGAAATTAGTGGCCCGGCTCGCCATGTTGATCACCATTGTCTATTTCACATTCGGCTGGTCTGTTTTGTGGGTCAGCGCGTTTCAGGGGCAGGGGGAAATGCTGGCGGACACGTTTGACATGCCGCTGGACACGCCAGTGCCTGGCACTTGGGCGTTGGTGGTGGGGATGATCATGATGTGGCCCGCCCTGATCAGTCTTGCACTTGGCTTCTGGGCGCTTGACCGGATTTTATTGCTGCGTGACCCGCAGGATTTTTCGCGAATGGGAGACCACTTGCGCCGCTGTGCATGGGCTTTTCTCGGGTTTTGGCTGCTGAATGCGTTGAATGTGGCCATGCAGCCGATTGTGCTGACCGCACATCTTGCCCCGGAGATGCGCCCAGAATTTGAGCTGATCGACATTGATGTTGATGTGGTGTTCCTGGTTCTGGCAGCGGTGTTTCTGGCGATCAGTCGATCGCTCAAACAGGCGCAAGAAATTGCTGACGAGAACAGCCAGTTCCTGTAGGAGGCCGCATGCCCATTCGCATCAACCTCGACCTTGAACTGGTGAAACGCAAAATGACCTCGCGCGAGTTGGCGCAGGCCATTGGTTTGACGGAAACCAATCTGAGTTTGCTCAAGTCAGGCAAAGTGAAGGGTATTCGTTTCAACACATTAGAGGCGATCTGCGCGCATCTTGGATGTCAGCCAGGTGACATTTTGGAGTATGTCCCGGAAGAGGAGTAGGTTTCAGGGGCACTTCCCCTGCCGCCTCTGCGATCTGGCGACTTCGGGATATTTTTATAATGAAAAAAGCCCGGGCGGTGCGGCCCGGGCTTTGTGTGTTTCTGATGCGCAAGGGCGCGTCAGATGGTTTGATCGTACTCGCCAACACCGGGTTCGGTGCGGATCACAGCGTCGATGTCGGCAAAGATGGCGCGCATTTCTGCTTCGCTTTCGGCACTTTCGATCACCACAACGAGGTTGGGTGTGTTGGACGAGGCGCGCACAAGGCCCCAGCTGCCATTGTCGAGAATGACGCGGGCACCGTTGACGGTGACGACCTCCTTGATGGCGCGGCCCGCGATGGTTTCGCCAGCCTCGTGTTTGGCCACCAGTTTGGCCACCAGACGTTCGAGAATGTCATATTTCTCAGTGTCAGAGGCATAGGGCGACATGGTCGGGGTGGACCATGTTTTCGGCAGGGCCTTGCGCAGGTCAGACATTTTCATGTCTGGGTTGCGGTCAAGCATTTTGCAGACTTCCACGGCGACGCGCATGCCGCAGTCATAGCCACGCCCAATCGGCTCTGCGAGGAAGTAGTGGCCGGATTTTTCAAAGCCGGCCAATGCGCCGAGTTCATGCACCCGGCGTTTCATGTGGCTGTGGCCGGTTTTCCAGTAGTCGGTTTTGGCGCCGGTCGCGAGCAGGTCTGGATCAGCGGCATACAGGCCGGTGGATTTCACATCCGCCACAAAAGTCGCGTCGGGATAGATCTTGCCCAGATCCTTGGCCATGATCACGCCGACCTTGTCGGCAAATATCTCTTCGCCCTCGTCATCCACCACGCCGCAGCGGTCGCCATCGCCATCAAAGCCAAGCGCGAGATCGGCGCCGGAGGCTTTCACGCTGTCAGACATGTCGTGCAGCATCAGCATGGCTTCGGGGTTGGGGTTGTAGTTTGGGAAGGTGTAGTCAAGCTCACAATGGCTCTCGACCACCTCAACGCCGATGCGTTTGAAGATTTCGGGCGCAAAGGCGGCTGCGGTGCCGTTGCCTGTGGCGCAGACCACTTTGAGCGGGCGCGACATTTTGAAATCACCCACCAGATCGTCGATATAGGCTTCGCGCACGCCGTCCACGACCTCATGTTTGCCGCCATCATGGGCGTCAAAATCGCCATTGAGCACAATGTCACGCAGTTCCGCCATTTCATCCGGGCCGTGCGTGAGGGGTTTCTCAAAGCCCATTTTCACGCCAGTCCAGCCGTTGGGGTTGTGAGAGGCGGTGACCATCGCCACAGCGGGCGCATTGAGGTGAAATTGAGAGAAATACGCCATTGGTGACAGGGCAGGGCCGATGTCTTTGACGTGAATGCCCGCCTTCATCAGGCCCACGATCAGCGCCATTTTGATGGCCACAGAATAGTCGCGGTAGTCATTGCCAACGGCGATCACCGGCTCAATCCCACGGCGGCGCATTTGAGTTCCGAGACCAAAGCCAAGCGCAGTCATGCCAGGCAGGTTAATCTCTTCCGGAAACTGCCAGCGGGCGTCATATTCACGAAAGCCGGTTGGCTTGATCATCGGATCGCGCAGAAATTCCCATGTATTGGGACGCACGTCGGCAATCGGTTTCTTCATGTCAAATACTCTCTACTAAAATATGCTTCGGGATCGTTGGAAGCGGGATAAAAGCGGGTCAGATGGCAATTGGATTGGCCTTTGCCAAAGCATCAAATTGCATCAGAGAGGTGACAAGCGCACCCATTTGATCAAGCGGGATCATGTTTGGGCCATCAGAGGGGGCATTGTCTGGGTTTTCGTGCGTTTCGATGAAAACAGCGGCAGTTCCGATACTCACGGCAGCGCGCGCCATGACTGGTGCAAACTCACGCTGGCCACCAGAGCTGCCGCCTTGCCCGCCGGGTTGCTGCACAGAGTGGGTGGCATCCATCACGACAGGATAGCCGGTTTTTGCCATCTGCGGCAGAGAGCGCATGTCCGCCACAAGCGTGTTGTAGCCAAACGACGTGCCGCGCTCTGTCAGTAGGATGTTTGTATTGCCGGTGCTTTCGATTTTGGTGACGATATTGCCCATTTCCCAAGGGGCAAGGAACTGGCCCTTTTTCACATTCACCGCGGCGCCGGTGTTGCCAGCTGCGAGCAGCATATCTGTCTGACGGCAAAGGAATGCTGGGATTTGCAGGATGTCCACGGCTTTAGCTGCGATGGCGCATTGCTCTTCGGTGTGAACATCGGTCAGCACCGGCACGCCAAAATCTTTGCGAATGCCATCGAGCACGGCAAGGCCGGCGTCAATGCCCATGCCGCGAATGCCCGAGAGCGAAGTGCGGTTGGCTTTGTCATAGCTGGCCTTAAACACATATTGCGCTCCGGCCGCTTCGCAGGCTTCTTTCATGGTGCCTGCGATCATCTCTGCGTGGTCTTTGCTTTCCAGCTGGCACGGGCCGGCAATCACGGTCAGCGGGAGGTCGTTGCCGATGGTCAGATTGCCAACGTTTACATGTTTCATCACGAAGATACCTGTTCTCTGAGGATGGACGCTGTGAGCGAAATCATCAGATAGATGCCTGAAAAGATGAGGAAGGCCAAGATCGTGTTTTCAAACTTGCGCGGATAAGAAGGATCTTGCGACGCAACAGGCACCACAGATGTGGTGAGGTAGCGCACTTGCCGGTTTGCCTCCAGCTCGGTCTGTTTGAGGGTTTGCAGGGCGGATTGCATCAACAGATCCGCCGTGGCGAGATCGGCCTGTGCCATTTGGATCTGGGCGGTTTGCTGTGCCAGAGATGTCTCCCCTTGTGTGGCCTCTGTCATTTCGCTTTGCAGTCGGGCCAAAAGGCTGTTGAGGCGGCGGATGTCACCGCGCACGCCATCGACACGGGCCTGATTTGGGCGCGCATTGTCTTCCAGCGCGGCCAGTTGCAGTTCTTTTTCCTGCAGCTGGATTTGCACATTGGAAATCTGTTGGCGCAGGGAGGCGATCACGCCCTCTGGGTCAAGAATGGTGGTTTCTTGCAAGGCCACCATCGCAGCCTGTGCTTCGCGCCGCTCGGCCTTGGCCTGTTCCAGGCTGAAACGGGCATCTTTCAGCTGGTCTTCGCGCTTGCGCTGAGACAGATCATCGACGCGTTGTTCGGCATATCCGATCAGAGCCTCCGCAAAGCGGGCGGAGGTTTGAGGATCGGGGGTTGCGATTTCCATGCGGATCACGCCTTCGGTCGGATCGTAGCCGATTTTGACGTACTTCTTATAAAGCTTGTAGGCCTTTTCGTTTGAGGCATCCACATCGAGGCGCTGCACGGGGTCAACCTCAGGCTGGCTGAAGGTGGATTTGAATCCCTCATCCCTATCCAGACGGAGCATCGCATCCTTGGAGGCGAGATAGCTTTGCGTTGCGATGCTGTCCTGATTGGTGGCAAACTGTGTGCCAGACAAAAGCCCGCCAATACCAGACCCGCCACCTGTCGCGTCGGCTTGTAGGATCAGGAACTCTGATTTGGTGGAGTACATTGGTGTTGCAACAGCGTAAAAATACCAGCCTGCAAAGATCGTGGGCAGGAAAACAAAGGCTGACAGACGTGCAAGCAACAGCAACAGACGTCTGCGGCGGCGGCGTGCGATGTCTTTTTGGATTTCTCCGATTTCCATCGCGCGCATTTCGGACGGCGAGACGGTTTCTGTTGAGGGGAGGCCCGCTTTGCCAACAGGTGCGGTTTGGGGCAATTGGATGCGCCCAACAGCAGCAGACTTTTCCGCTTTGTTGGAGGGGATCATATCCAACATGTTGGTGCGTTGAAACGGATCAATGCCCGCCTTACGCAAAACCCGCACGGCATCATAATCTGAAGTGGCCGGGAGTTCGTTTTTTTGTGCCACACGGCGCGCGAGCCGCAGTTGACGGCCTGTGAGACCCTCGCGCTTGATTGCGTCAATCTCTGCGTCGGCGCCTTGTGGCGTCGGCTGTGCGGGATCTTGCGCCTGAGGCGTTTGGGGGGCAGCCCCTTTTTGCGGCAGCACCATTTTCATCTGCGCGCGTGCCTCCGCTGCCTCAGCAGCAGGGGTGCCGCTTATGCCCTGCGCGCCGTCGGCGATTGGCTCTGAGCGCCGGATGCGGAATTTCTTAGCCCTGGGTTTGGTAGTCATAGAGCTGCTTCGCTTCTTCCAAGGTGTCGAACATGTGGAGCTTGCCGTTCAGCAGAACGGCGGCCGAGCGCGCAAATTTCTCAAGAACCTGCGGCTGGTGTGACACGATCACGATTGTGGTGGTGCGCAGGCGTTCGCGCAGCACATCACCGGCTTTTTTGTTAAACTCGACATCTGTCGAGGAGGGCATGCCCTCGTCAATCAGATACATATCAAAATCCAGAGCAAGCATCAGCGCAAAGGTGAAGCGCGAGCGCATGCCGGAGGAATAGGTGCCCAGAGGCTGATCGAAGTATTCGCCAAGATTGCAGAGCCAGCGACAGAAGGCTTCAACATAATCCGGGTCAAGGCCATAGAGCCGGGCGATATAGCGGCTGTTTTCCACGGCGGTGTGTTTGTTCACAACGCCCCCCATGAACCCCAATGGGAACGAAATACGGCAGTCGCGCCGGATCACGCCTTCATCCGGTTTTTCAAGGCCAGCCATCATATTGATCAACGTGGTTTTGCCGGTGCCATTGGGCGCAAGAATGCCCAGAGAGTTTCCCAAGTCCACGCGAAAAGACACCTGCTCAAGGATGACCTTGCGCTGTGTGCCGGTCCAGAAGGACTTACTCACGTTGTCGAACTCGAGCATGCACTGCTCCTGAATACTGCTCATGAAGGCGTGGACTCGATGGAGTATAGCCTGCGATTGTTAACGCTCTGTCGGCGATTTGTCCCAATATGAAGGATTGTAGGTCGTATTAGCAACTATCTGCGGCAAGATTGCGGCGATAACGACAGAAAATTGAAGCGTATTTCTCACAATTTGTGGTGGGCTGCTGTTGAGGGGCCGAAAGAACGCCCTCCAGACGAAAAAAGGCGCTGCAATCTGCAGCGCCTTGGAATGCTCGGTTGGGTCTTTATCAGGCGACTGCCTGCCAGACAGAGCCTGCGATCAGAGCGCCCAGCATGGCGTAGCCGAAATAGGCGGCAAACACGCGCGGCTTTACAAGGGCCCAGACAGCGATGGCTGCCGGGATACAGCTGACCCCCCCCGCGATGACAAAAGACATGGCGGCGCCGTTGGACATGCCCTGCTCCAGCAGACCCGCGACCAGGGGCACGGCGGCGTAGCCATTGAGGTAGGCCGGTGCGCCAACCAATGCGCCGAGCACGATCGGGCGGAAACCATCCCCCCCCAGAACCTGAGCAATCCATTCTGCGGGCACATAGTGGATCATCAGGGCTTCGATCACATAGGCGAGCAGCAACCATTTGAGCAGGAAGATGCCGTTTTGAAGGGTTGTTTCACGGAAGATCACGCGGCGGTCGCTGTCTTGCCAGAACTTCCATTCAGGTTTGCCTGAGAAGGGTTTCTTTGCACCGCAGCACCCGCCAACTTGCGGTTTCTCACGCAGTGGATCCGTGAACACGGGGGTAGATTTCAAAAGCATTGTTCCAAACCCACCGAGCAGGCCGAGGCCAATGGCAGACAGTGTTTTGGCGATGGCAAATTCAAAGCCGAGCGTGCCGGAGGTGATGGCAAACATCGCTGGGTCCATCAGCGGAGAGGCCAGCCAAAACGCCATGACGGCAGAAAGCGGCGCCCCAACAGCGAGCAAAGCGGCGATAAAAGGGATCACTTCACAAGAGCAGAAGGGCGACAGGCCCCCCAGAAGCGCCGCCAGAAAGATCATCCGGGTTTCGCGGCCCTCAAAGGCTTTGGCGAGCAGAGTCTCTGCGCCGGTTGCCTTGAGATAGCCAATTGCAAAGACCGCAAAGAGGATGAAGGGGGCCGTGTGCATCAGCGCCCCGGTTGTGAAATTCACCGTGGGTATGAATTGCGGCCAATCGAGCACCGCCACGGCGAGTAGGATCACAATGCTGGCCGCCCATGCCGAGTCGATGCGGGCCAGGGTTTTGCGCAGGGGGGATGGGGCTTGCGTGAGATCAGTCATGGTCATGGTCCTTGCAGGTCTGCAGCTCATCAGCGCAGCATTCTTTGAGCAGAAAGGCTGACAGATCGCGCACCGCGTCATAGGCGACAGCGGCACAAATGATCGAGCGGCCCTGTTTTTGCTGTGTCACAAGCCCGGCTTGGGCGAGGATTTTCATGTGATGCGTGAGGGTGGAACCGGTGACGCCGGTGCGTTTCCCAAGTTCACCAATGGAAAGCCCGTCTGCACCGGCCCGCACAAGACAGCGCAGCACGGCGAGGCGTTGCTCTGATCCTAGGGCGGCGAAGGTGGAGGCGGCCACTTCAAGAGAGATATCGGAGGAACTATTGTGTTTCATATTTCTAAAAATATCGAAATAAAGTCTTCGTGCAAGGGTTATTTCGAATATTGTCGAAATAACTGTCGGCGGGTATCTGTTCTGGCATGTCGTTGATCGAAGAGATTCAAGCCTGCCGCCTCTGCACGGACCGCTTTGCGCATACTGCCACGGCGCATATCCCGCGCCCTGTGGCCTGGTTTCGCCCTGATGCGCGCATTTTGGTGGTTGGACAGGCGCCGGGTGCGCGCGTGCATGAAAGCGGCCGACCTTTCACCGATCGGTCAGGGGATCGGCTTCGGGAATGGATGGGCGTGCAAAATGCTGTTTTTTATGACCGATCACGTATCGCCATAGTGCCTATGGCGTTTTGTTTTCCCGGCTACAACGCCAAGGGCAGCGATCTGCCACCTCCGCCGATTTGCGCAAAAACATGGCGCAGTGACGTGATGGAAACGCTTGCAGATGTGTCGCTGACTTTGGTGATTGGCGGCTATGCGCAGAAATGGCATTTGGGCACTAAGACCGGCGTGACAGACACTGTGGCGCAGTGGCGTCGCTTTGCGCCGCATGTCTACCCCTTGCCTCATCCGTCCTGGCGCAATACGGCATGGCTGAAGAAACATCCGTGGTTTGCTGAGGAGCTGTTGCCCAGCCTGCAGGCCCGTATCAAGGAGGCTCTGGCGTGAGCGACATGACCCCACTGGATCAGGCCCATGCGGCTATGGAAGCGGCCCCGCAGGAGGATGCGGCGCGGTTGCGGTTTTATGAGCGGCTGGCAGATGCGGAGCTGTTTCTGCTGCTGGAAAAAGAGGCCGAGGGCGACAAGATTGCGCCAGAGATTTTTGAAACCTCTGATGCAAGCTTTGTGCTGGTGTTTGACACAGAAGAGCGTCTGGCGCAGTTCGTGGGCCGCGTCGCGCCTTATGCCGCGCTGTCTGGCCGGATCATTGCTTCCATGCTTGCAGAGTCAGGTATTGGGCTTGCGGTGAACCCGGAGGTGGCCCCGTCTTCCATCCTAATCCCCGGTGAGGCGCTTGGCTGGCTCTCTGAAACGCTGACTCATGCGCCTGATGAGGTTGAGGCCAAAGTCGAGAGCTTTGCCCCGCCCAAAGGCCTGCCGGAACATCTGATCACTGCGCTGGATATGAAGCTTTCCACTGCGGCGGGGCTGGCCAAGATGGCCTATCTTGTGGCCACCAGCTATGAGAATGGCAGCCGCTCTCACATGCTGGGATTTGTGGACACATTGCCTGGCTCCGAAGGCGCGCTTGCCAAAGCGGTGAACGAGGCGTTGACGTTTTCCGGGATCGAGGCGGGGAGCCTTGATGTGGGGTTCTTTGCCGCAAAAGATCCGGTGGCAGCCCAGCTGGCGAAATCCGGACTGCGCTTTGATCTGCCGGAGCCGCCCAAGGCGCAGGAGTACAAACCTGTTGCCCCGGGCAGCGATCCGGACGCGCCGCCGCGCCTGCGCTAGCGCTCTTTTTCCTTTTGCCCCCAATATTCCGGGGGGGCTGTGGCAGCGTGCTGCCACAGAGGGGCTGGCCCCTTGTGCGCCTTCAATATCCCGCGCTGCGGTCGACCAGATGCAGAAACGGTTCGCCTGCCACACCGCGTCGGATGTTTTCGGCAATCACCAGACTCGCGGTTTCTGGGCGGGTTTCTGAGGCGATATGCGGTGTGACCGTCACATTGGGATGCGCCCAATAGGGATGATCGGTGGGCAGGGGCTCCACACGGAAGACATCCAGCGTGGCATGGGCGATGTGGCCGCTGTTGAGCGCTGCCAGCAGGGCGTCATCGTCGATCAGCGGACCGCGCCCGGGGTTCACGATCATTGCGCCCTCGGGCATTTGCGCCAAACGCGCGGTGTTCAGCAGATTTTCGGTGGCAGGCGTTTTGGGCAATAGCAGCACCAGAATATCTGCCCGTGAAAGCGCCTGCGACAAACCATCGTACCCAGAGAGGCAAGTGACACCGGCCACCTCTTTGGGCCGGCGGCTCCAGCCGGTCACGTCAAAGCCGATCTGGCTGAGCGAGGTGGCGCAGGCGCTGCCAAGTTCACCAAGACCGAGCACAGTGACACGTCGATTTTGCGCGAGTGGCGGCACGTGAGGGGCCCAGGTGCCGTCTTGCCCGAGAATATTGCGGTCCATATCGAGGTGGTGGCGCATGACATGACCGACCACCCATTCTTTCATGCCCTGCGTCATGCCCGGATCCACCATGCGAGCCAGCGGCACGTGCAGTGTGGGGTTGCCGACGATACCCTCCACGCCTGCCCAGAGGTTCAACACCGCTTTGAGACGGGTGTAGGGGGTGAAATCCTGCACCGCGCTGTTGGGGGCGTAGACGATGTAGTCCACCTCTTCGGGGGCAAAATCGACTCGCAGATCGGCGGTGAGGCCTTGCGCGTTGAAGGCGCTGTTCAGGTGTGGCGCATAGGTCTGCCAGCGGTCTGGTGTGGCGGCAAATAGCACGTTGGTCATGTGGCAAACACTCCGGACATGTCAGCAAAGCCTTTGATCTCAATTGGGTTTCCAGAAGGATCCGTAAAGAACATGGTGCTTTGTTCGCCGGGTTCACCGGCAAAACGGGTGAAAGGTTTGAGCACAAATTCGACGCCAGCGGCGCTGAGTTTTTCAGCCAGCGCATCCCAGTCTGCTTTGGGCAAGATCACCCCGAGGTGGGGCATGGGCACGAGATGGTCTCCCACATGGCCGGTGGTTGCGGTGGCAAAAGGTTCGCCAAGGTGCAGAGACAGCTGGTGGCCAAAGAAGTTGTAGTCGACCCATGTGTCAGTGCTGCGGCCTTCGGCACACCCCAGAAGGTCGCCGTAAAAGGCGCGCGCTTCTGCCAGATCGCGGACGTTATAGGCCAGATGAAAGATGCTCATATCTGTGGCTCTCCCTGCATTTCCATTTTTGCGCAGAGAGGGCCACAGTTGGTGCGCGAGTGCAAGGGCGACTTAGCGGGGTCGATGTACGTGGGCGCTTTGAATAAGGCCGAAGCCAACCATCAGAACCAGCATGGCAGAGCCGCCATAACTGACCAGCGGCAGGGGCACGCCCACAACCGGTGCAAGGCCCATGACCATGGACATATTCACCGCAAAGAACAGGAAGAAGGCCCCGGCGATGCCCAATGTGAGCAGCGCGGCATAGCGATCCCGGTTGGAGATAGCGGAGGCGACGCAGAAAACAATGATCAGCGCATAGAGCGACAAGAGTGAGATTGCGCCCACATAGCCGAACTCTTCGGCCAGGGTGGTGAAGATGAAGTCGGTGTGTTTTTCCGGCAGGAAGTTCAGGCGACTTTGGGTGCCCTGCATGAAGCCGCGGCCGGTCCAGCCTCCTGAGCCAAGCGCGATTTTTGATTGGGTGATGTGGTAGCCAGCCCCAAGAGGATCCTGAGAGGGGTCAAGAAAGGTGTCGATGCGGCGATATTGGTAGTTCTTCAGGAGTTGCCAACTGGTGCCACGGGACTGGAACACCGCGACCACGACGCCCACCCCCATGCCAATGACGGTGACAAAATAGCCCCAATGCACCCCGGCAAGGAACATCACCATCGCCCCGCCGATGACCAGCAGGAGCGAGGTGCCCAGATCAGGCTGGCGCAAGACCAGCGCTGTGGGCAGAAGGATCAGCAACACAGGCAGGATGACCCAGAGAATGCGCGAGGTTTTTTCCGTGGGGAGCCAGTCGTAATAGGCTGCAAGGCACATCACGAGGGTGATCTTCATCAGCTCAGAAGGTTGCAGGCGCATGAAGCCGAGGTCGATCCAGCGCTGCGCACCCATGCCGACGCTGCCCATGACCTCCACACCCACAAGCAGAGCGAGGCTGACCAGGTAGGCAAAGCCCGACACGGAGCGCCAGAACCAGATTGGCACCATGGCCACAATGAACATGACGATCACGCCCATCACATAGCGCTTCATCTGCGGCTCTGCCCATGGCGTGAAGGAGCCTCCGGCCACGGAATAGAGCATCAGAAAGCCGGCGCCCGCGACGGCGGTCACCAAGAGAAGCAGTGCCCAATTGAGGTAGAGCACTTTGCGCAGGCCGGTGGGAACGTGTTTGACGTTATATTCGAGATAACTCATCTGTGCGCGCTTCCCGATCAGGCCCGATTGCGTCGGGTGATTTCCCGGTTTGGTGCGAGTTTTTCCATCTCTTTTTGCTGCGCTTTGATTTTCTCGCGGTCTTTGGCTGGATAGGCCGTCAGAGGGGGCGGGCCGCCATAAAGCGCCTGAAGCGTGATGTCGCGGCCAATTGGTGTGGCTGCTTTGGAGCCGCTGCCGTGTTCGACCACTACCGCCACGGCGATTTTGGGGTTGTCAAAGGGGGCGTAGTTCACAAAGAGCCCGTGGTCGCGACGCCCCCATGGCAGGTCTTCGTTGCGGGTCACACCGCGGGCGCGTTCGGCCGCAGTGATGTTGCGCACCTGCGAGGTGCCTGTTTTGCCCGCGATGCGATAGCGATCCTCGATGATGCGCTGGCTGTAGGCTGTGCCTCGCCGGTGATTGGACACGGCGTACATCCCACGCTGCACCTCGGCGAGATGGGCTGGGTTGATGTCGAGTTCGGGCATGTCAGGCACGGGTTGTTCGACACCGTTGATGGATTTCACAAGACGCGGTGGGATGGCTTTGCCGGTGGCCAGTCGCGCTGTCATCACCGCCAATTGCAGCGGGGAAGCAAGAACGAAACCCTGCCCGATGGAGGCGTTGGCGGTGTCCCCCACCACCCAATCCTGTCCTCGTACCGAGGATTTCCACTCCCGCGAGGGATTGAGGCCGCGCGCCACACCTGACAAGGGCAGGTCAAATTTCTGGCCGATGCCAAATCGGGCGGCGACCTCAGACATTTTGTCGATGCCAACCTGAATCGCGAGGTCGTAGAAATAGACATCGCAGCTTTCGCGTAAGGCTTGCACAAGATTCATATGCCCATGGCCACCGCGCTTCCAACAGTGGAAGCGACGGTTGGAAATTTTCATATGACCCGGACAATAGACGGTGTCTTCAAAGCCGACGATGCCCGCTTCCAAGGCCGCGAGCGCGGTGATCATCTTGAAGGTAGAGCCCGGAGGGTAAGTGCCCTGCACCGATTTGGCGGCAAGGGGGCGGTGATCATCGCTGGTCAGTTTGCCGTAGTCGGCGACGGAGATGCCTTCGACAAAGAGATTTGGATCAAAGGAGGGCGCTGAGGCGATTGCCAAAAGATCGCCTGTTTCACAGTCCATGACCACGGCTGCGGCGCTTTCGTCTCCGAGGCGGGCCTGCGCGTAAGATTGCAGCGCGTGATCAATGGTCAGTTGGACATCATCGCCTTGTTCGCCTTCGCGGCGGTCGAGTTCGCGCATCACACGGCCAACCGCGTTGACCTCCACCTGTTTGGTTCCGGCGGTGCCGCGCAAATCATCTTCCATGCGGCCTTCAAGACCCACTTTGCCAATCTGAAACCTCGGAATGCGCAGCAGCTGATCCGGGTTGTCGATTTTTGAGAGGTCATAGTCAGAGATCGGGCCAACATAGCCAAGCACATGGGCGAGATCGTCTTTGAGCGGGTAATAGCGCGACAGGCCCACTTCGGGGGTGATGCCGGGAAGGGCGGGGGTGTTGACGGCAACCCGCGAGAGCTCTTCCCAACTCACACGATCTGCGATGGTGATGGGCAGGAAGGGGGGAGAGCGGCGCATTTCTGTCATCGCGCGGTCCAACTCGTCTGGATCCAGCTCTACCAAGGTGGCGAGTTTGGCGATGACCTTATCCACATCGTCGGTGTCTTCGGGCACCAGAATGATCCGGTAGGAGGGTTCATTGCGGGCCAGTACGATGCCGTTGCGATCAAAGATTTCGCCGCGTGCGGGAGGTATCAAACGGATGTTGATGCGATTTTCTTCGGCCAGCAGGCGGTATTCATCCGACTGATCAAGCTGCAAGTGGCGCATGCGAAAGCCAAGACCGGTCATGAAAGCGGCCATGCTGCCTCCCAGGAGCAGCGCCCGACGGGAGAAACGACGGTGTGTTTCTGTCAGCTCAGTCGGTGTTTTGCGCATCAGTTTGCCCCCAAGCCACCGTCCGGTGCCGTTGTGCGCCGGACGCCAAAGAGAAAGTGAGAAAGCACCACAATTACAGGATAGATCGCAATGTTCATGATCACTTGCATCAACATAAGCCCGAGTGGCGGAACCGGCAACAGCATGAGGCTCGCGATAACGCGGTAGCTTACGGCGATCACAAGCATGAAACCCGAGGCGGTGAGCCACTCATAAGCAAAGGTGGCTTCGCGCAGGCGAAAGGAGCGATTGCGCTGCACCTCTGAGACCAACAGCACGATGGCGGCAGCCAGACCCGGTGGGCGCAACAATAAAAAATCCGCGAGCAGAAATACGATCGCGACAAGCCAGCTCGGAACATACTCGGGTTTGCGCAGGGCCCAGACAAGGGTGAGCACCACCATGAAATCGGGGCCTGCCCATCGGCGTGGTGAGGTTTCCAGCGGCAAAAGTTGCGCAAATAGCAGCGCCAGGCTCAGCATCGCAAAGACGCCACGCATCATCCATTTGCGGGAGGGGGCCGTCTCAGCCATCAGTCTCTTCCACAAACACCTCTGGGGTCAGCGGTGCGATCAGAGTGCCTGTGGTTCCGGGGGTTTCCTGACCATGGTGGCGCAGCACGCGCAGAAACTCGAGCCGTTCATAATCAGCGGCCAGGCGGACACGCAGTCGGCCGGACGGGTCGGTGGCAACCTGGCCAATCAGCAGCCCTCCCGGGAAGACCCCGCCGTCGCCAGAGGTGACCACACGGTCGCCGGGGCGGACCAGATCAGGTGTTTCCAAAAAGTCGACATGCGGCGCAACGGTGTTGTCGCCGACGATCAAGGCGGACTGGCCTGAGGGTTGAATGCGGGCGGGAATGCGGCTGGAGCTGTCGGTGAGCAACATCACGCGCGAGGACGAGGCCCCAACGCCAGAAATGCGCCCCACAAGGCCGATGCCGTCCATGGCCGCCCAGCCGTCGACGATTCCATCGCGCGCGCCGATGTTGAGAAGGACGGACTGACGGAAAGGAGAGCCGCTGTCGGCCAGAACCACGCCGGTGATATAGGTGAGCTGGGGATCAAGACGCACATTGTTGAGATCCAGCAAGCGCGCATTTTCCTGACGCAGCTGGATGGCAGCTTCTTTCCAGGCTTTCATCTGCTGAAGTTCGCGACGCAGCTCACGGTTTTGGTCTGCTATGCGCTGATAGCTTTGAAAATCGCGCAGCAAATTCACAGTCCCGGTGACGGGCGCCATGGCCCAGTCAAAATTCGGAACAACCGCATCAGTGATCTGCGCGCGGAAACGCTCCACACGTGGGCTGTCAATGCGCCAGACCAGAAAGATCCCGATCAGGATCAGCAGAAGCACGCCAAGAAGGAGCCGCCGAAGCGGTGCGGAAAAATCCTCGCCCTGGTTGCGGTCTCTGGCCAAGATGCCTCCGGTGATTTTGGGTGTGTCCCATACTACACCGCCGGATGGCTCTCGCCAAACCGGCCGCGTATTTTGGAAAAATTAGCTGTCGTAGTCGATCGCGTGACGCAGCTGTTTTTCGTATTCCAGCGCTTTGCCGGTGCCCATGGCCACACAGTTGAGGCTTTCATCGGCAATGGAAACGGCAAGACCGGTCTGCTCACGCAAGGCAAGATCCAGATCACCGAGCAGCGCACCGCCACCGGTGAGCATGACACCACGGTCCACAATATCAGCGGCGAGATCAGGCGGGGTGGCTTCGAGAGCGGTCATCACTGCCTCGCAGATCTGCTGCACCGGTTCAGCCAAAGCTTCGGCAACCTGCGCCTGGCTGATTTCGGTCTCTTTGGGGACGCCGTTGAGCAAGTCACGGCCCCGGATTTGCATGGATGCGCCTCGGCCGTCATCTGGCATACGCGCCGTGCCGATGGAGGTTTTGATGCGTTCGGCGGTGGCTTCGCCGACCAGCAGATTTTGCTGGCGACGAAGATAGTTGATGATGGCTTCGTCCATGCGGTCACCACCGACGCGCACGGAGCGGGCGTACACGATATCACCCAAAGACAGAACCGCCACTTCGGTTGTGCCGCCACCGATATCGACAACCATGTTCCCGGTTGGATCCGTGATGGGCATACCTGCGCCGATGGCCGCTGCGATCGGTTCTGCGATCAGGCCAGCGCGCCGGGCGCCTGCGGAAAGAACCGACTGCCGGATGGCACGCTTTTCAACAGGGGTCGCGCCATGTGGGACGCACACAATGATCTTGGGCTTTGAGAACGTGGAGCGTTTGTGCACTTTGCGAATGAAGTGCTTGATCATTTCTTCGGCGGTGTCAAAATCAGCGATCACACCGTCGCGCATTGGGCGGATGGCTTCGATGCTGCCGGGGGTGCGGCCGAGCATCAGCTTGGCGTCTTCGCCAACGGCGAGGACTTTTTTCACACCATCTTTGACGTGATAGGCCACCACGGAAGGTTCGCTGAGAATGACGCCTTTGCCTTTGACATAGACCAGCGTGTTCGCCGTTCCCAGGTCGATCGCCATGTCAGATGTAAACAGGCCGCCCAAATTTCCCAGCATATGAATTCGTTCCCAAAATTGTCCCTTGGCATGCGACTCTGTAATCGCAGGCGTCTCCTTATAGGAAGAGGAAACACTTTGTTAAAGGCCCCGGATGGGTGGAAGGCAACATTCTGCCACGAAATTAGGCTGGCGCCACTTTGCGATGCGCGCAACCTAGGAGCTTTCTGGCGGTGTGGCTCGCAGGCCCGTGGGAAAACCTGTTTTAACCGCTGGGCAGCACGGCGGCTCTTCGATACAAGGCGCGCATGCTGTCATACCAACATATCTATCACGCCGGAAATCTTGCAGATGTTCAGAAGCATGCGCTTTTGGCGGTTATGCTCAACTATATGGTGCAAAAGCCCAAACCGTTGAGCTACCTTGAAACCCATGCCGGGCGCGGGGTTTACCAGCTGGATGCAGAAGCGGCGGTCAAGACGGGGGAGGCGGTTGCTGGCATTGGGCGCGCCGAAGACTGGTTTGACAAAGACCACCCCTACATGCGGGCGCTGGAGGCGGTGCGCGCGAAACATGGGGCGGCAGCCTATCCCGGATCGCCGGCTTTGGCGGCAGCCCTCACGCGCACAGATGACACGCTGCAGTTCTGTGAGTTGCATCCCCAAGAAGCCACCGCGTTGCGTGGGGCGATGCGGGGCAGCGGGGCGAAAGTGCATCAAAAAGACGGGTTTGAAACCGTGATGGGCATTTGCCCGCCGACGCCAAGGCGCGGCGTGCTGCTGATCGACCCGAGCTATGAGATTAAAAGTGATTACAAGGTGTTACCCAACATCATTGCCCAGTTGCATCGCAAGTGGAATGTGGGTGTGATCGCGTTATGGTACCCGATTCTACGCGATGGGCTGCATCGGCCGATGATCGATGGCTTGAAAGAAAAGGCGTTGCCGAAAGTGTTGCATCACGAAGTGACCTTTCCAGCAGCGCGCGAGACCCATCGTATGATTGGATCAGGCATGTTCATCGTGAACGCGCCGTTCGGTCTTGAGCAAGAAGCCGCTCATCTGACCGCAAGATTTGACGCTTTGGCACGCCGCTCCTGAGCGCCACACTGGCTGCATATCCGCGCGGCTCACGCTATGCAGCAAGGGCGATGGCGTGTCTGTTCGCTGGAAAAACCTGTTGAAAATTAAATATTTATGCGCGCAGGGATTGAAAACCTTACCTTGTGTGTATGGAGTGGCGGGTTGACAACCTTGGGTGGATAATCGAAAACGGCGCACGTTACACTTGCCTGATTTTTTTGGACTTTTCGACAAAACCATCGTTTCATAGAGTGCAGGTGTATTTTTTTAAGGAGTTCTGAGCGATGATATTATCGCCTCTTAAGACCGTCCGAGCGTTTTCGGCGGTCGCAGCGGTTCTAACGACAGTTGCAACAGCCGTGTCGGCGCAAGACAAACCAAACATCCTGGTGATTTGGGGCGATGACATTGGCCAGTCCAACATCTCCGCCTACACCATGGGCATGATGGGCTATCGCACACCCAACATCGACCGTGTTGCAAACGAAGGTATGATCTTTACCGATTACTATGGTGAGCAGTCCTGTACCGCTGGCCGTGCGTCCTACATCATGGGGCAATCGGTGTTCCGCACCGGGCTTTCCAAAGTGGGCCTTCCGGGCGCTGAGCTTGGCATGCAAGAGGAAGATCCGACCATCGCAGGCATGCTGAAAGCGGAAGGCTACGCGACCGGTCAGTTCGGCAAAAACCACCTTGGCGACAAGGATGAGCACCTGCCGACGAACCACGGTTTTGACGAATTCTTTGGCAACCTCTACCACCTGAATGCCGAAGAAGAGCCCGAAAACGTTGACTACCCAGGCGACACCGTGCTGCCTGATGGCCGCACTTTCCGCGAAGCGTTTGGCCCACGTGGTGTGATTAAGTCTTCTGCGGATGGCGAAATCGAAGACACCGGCCCGCTGACCAAAAAGCGTATGGAAACCGTAGATGAAGAAACGCTGGCGGCTGCCATCGACTTTATCAAACGCGCCAATGATCAGGGCAAACCTTTCTACGTTTGGTGGAACGGTACACGCATGCACTTCCGTACTCACGTGCAGGAGACCATGCGCGAGAAAGCCAACCAGATCACTGGTAAGTCCCTGGATGAATACTCTGCCGGTATGATTGAGCACGACATGCATGTCGGCCAATTGCTTGACCTGCTGGACGAGCTGGGCATCGCAGACAACACCATCGTTCACTATTCCACCGACAACGGCCCCCACTACAACACCTGGCCTGATGCGGCATCCACCCCTTTCTTTGGTGAGAAAAACACCAATTACGAAGGTGGCTGGCGTGTGCCGTCCATGGTGCGTTGGCCTGGCAAAATCGAAGCAGGTTCTGTGAGCAACGAAATCGTGCACCACATGGATTGGTTCCCAACCCTTCTGGCGGCGGCTGGCCGTCCCGACATCAAGGAAGAACTGAAAGCTGGGGGTGTTCAGGCGATTGGTCGTGAGTACAAGGTGCACCTGGATGGCTACAACATCCTGCCAATGCTGACCGGTGAGACGACTGAAAGCCCGCGTAACGAGATCTTCTACTTCTCTGACGATGGCGACCTGACCGCGCTGCGTTATCAGGACTGGAAGTTCATCTTTATGGAGCAGAAAGAGTACAAAACGCTGCGCGCATGGATCGAACCGTTCACCGTGCTGCGTCTGCCTCTGATCATGAACCTGCGTCGCGACCCATATGAGCGTGCCTATCAGACTTCCAACACCTACTATGACTGGCTGCTGGATCGTGCGTACTTCCTCGTGCCTGCGCAGCAGTATGTGGGGCAGTTCCTGGCCACATTCCAGGAATTCCCGCCACGTCAGAAAGCGGCAAGCTTCAGCCTGGATCAGGTGATGGAAAAAATGTCTTCGCCAATTGGTGACTGATCCTGAGCTGATCTGAGTTTGACAAAATGCCATCCCGCGATTGCGGGGTGGCACCAAGATTTTCACTATTTTTTCTTTGGAGTGATTGGGTGATGCGAAAGCTTGCGCATATGGCCGCCTTTGTTGTGAGTGGCGTTGGAGTAACCTCTGGAATGGCGCTGGCAGATCCTTTGCCCTCGTGGAACGATACTGACGCAAAAGCGCGGATCATTTCCTTTGTTGAGGCTGTGACCGATCCTGCCTCTGAAGACTATGTGACCCCGGCAGATCGCATTGCGACCTTTGACAATGATGGCACGCTTTGGGCCGAACAGCCGGTGTATTTCCAATTGATTTTTGCGGTCGATCAGGTTGCCAAATTGGCGGAGCAGGATCCGTCGATTTTGACCAGCGACGCGCTGCGTGCAGCGGCGGCAGGCGACTATGAGGCGCTGGCAGCGACTGGCAAAGAAGGTCTGATTGAGGTGCTTGCGGCCTCTCATACCGAAGTGTCACTCTACCAGTTCCAACAGGATGTTACGGCTTGGTTGGAGGAGGCGCGTCACCCCAAAACTGGCCTGCGCTATGATGAGATGACCTATCAGCCGATGCTGGAGCTTTTGCGCTATCTGCGGGATGAAGGGTTTGCGACCTATATCGTTTCCGGCGGCGGTATTCAGTTTATGCGGGTCTTTGCGGAGGATGCCTATGGCATTCCCCCCAATCAGGTGATCGGCAGCTCTATCACGTCGACTTATGAAGTTGTGGATGGCGTGCCGGTGATCATGAAGGGCGCGGAGCTGTTCTTCAACGATGATAAAGCGGGCAAGCCGATCGGGATCATGCACCATATTGGCAAACAGCCGATTTTGGCAGGCGGCAACTCTGATGGTGATTTTGAGATGCTGGAGTTTTCGACCTCTGGTGAGGGCGCGCGTCTGGGTCTGTATGTGCATCACACAGATGCAGAGCGTGAATGGGCCTATGATCGTGAAGGGCATATCGGCGTCTTGAACCGTGGACTGGACGAAGGCCCGGATCGCGGCTGGCTGATTGTGGACATGGCACAGGACTGGTCCAAAGTTTTTGCGAAAACCAAAGCTGAGTGAGCAGGACAATGACGCCAAGAGAGCAGATTGAGCGCCTTGCGGCCCAGATGGGCGAAAGCATCATTGGTCAGCGTGATGTGATCGACCGGTTGTTGATTGGCCTTTTGGCAAACGGCAACCTGTTGCTGGAAGGCCTGCCGGGGCTTGCAAAAACGCGCGCGGTGAAAGCCTTGGCGAAGAACCTGGAGTGTGACTATGCACGCATCCAGTTCACACCAGACCTGTTGCCGGCGGATGTGACCGGCACGGAGATGTATTTCCAAAGCGAAGGCGGCGGCCAATTCAAATTCCAGCCGGGTCCGATTTTTGCCAATCTGGTGCTGGCGGATGAGATCAACCGGGCGCCTGCAAAAGTGCAGGCGGCCTTGCTTGAGGCGATGGAAGAACGACAGGTGACAGTTGCGGGGACAACCCACAAGATGGCACCGCTGTTTATGGTTCTGGCGACGCAAAACCCGGTGGAGCAGGAAGGCACCTATCCGCTGCCTGAGGCGCAGATGGACCGGTTTCTGATGCATGTGCGGATTGACTATCCCCCGCTTGAGGATGAGGTGAAGGTGATCCGGCTGGTGCGCGCCGAAGAGCAGGCGGCGCTGGCTGATACCCAGTCTGAAAAGACATCCAATGCGGATGCACCGATGTCGCAAGAGGTGGTTTTTGCAGCGCGTCGCGAGATTGCGACGCTGCATTGTGCCGAGGCGATGGAAACCTATATGGCGACCATCGTGCAGGCCACACGGACGCCGGCAGACTTTGATGGCGACCTTGCCAAATGGATCGACATCGGCGCGAGCCCGCGTGCGTCGCTGGCGCTTGATCGGTGCGCGCGGGTGCATGCATGGCTGGCCGGGCGCGATTATGTCGACCCGGAAGATGTGCGCGCGATTGCACCTGACGTGCTACGCCACCGTTTGGCGCTGAGCTATGAAGCGCAAGGCAGCGGTGTCTCTGCTGATCAGGTGAGCGCGCGCGTTTTGTCTGTGGTGGCTTTGCCATGAGCTGGGACGTCTGACCATGAGCCGCCGCGCCAGCATATCGCGCATGGGGCTATCAGCGGCCAGTGTTGAGGCGACGGATGACTGGGATTTGCGGGTGCATGTGACGCTGCCGCATTTGCAGAGTTTTCGGGCCGCCGCACGGGCCATATCTTTCTTGCCGCACCAGCCTGCACGCTCTGCGTTGCAGGGCAGACACCGTGCGCGGATACGCGGGCGGGGTCTCGATTTTGAAGAGCTGCGCAACTATTTGCCCGGTGATGATGTGCGGGCGATCGACTGGAAAGTCACCGCGCGATCCGGCGCGCCTTATGTGCGGGTCTATAACGAGGAGCGCGACCGACCGACTCTGATCGTGGTGGATCAGCGCATGTCGATGTTCTTTGGCACGGTGCAAAACACCAAATCGGTCACTGCGGCTGAAACAGCGGCGATTGTGGCGCATCGCGTGATTGATCAGGGCGACCGGCTGGGCGGTATTGTTTTTGGCGATCAGGCGGTTGAAGAGTTGCGCCCCGGACGTGGCGCAACGGCATTGACCCGCTTCTTGAGTGTTTTGACACAGGCCAATCAGCGGCTGCATGCGGATGCTGCCAAAGTGAAACCGATGGCGATGAATGCGGTGCTGCGCGCGGTGTCTCGGTTGGCCACGCGGGATCATTTGGTGATCGTGATCAGCGATTTTGACGCGGCAGATGCGGAAACAGAGCGCCATATGGGCGCGATTGCGCAGCACAATGATGTTGTGTTGGCTTTGGTGACAGACCCCACCGCTGAGAGTTTGCCAGAACAGGGCGCGGTGACGGGAACGGACGGTCAGCAGCAGGCGCGGCTTGATATGGCGGCAGAGGGCGTGCGGGCAGGGGTTTTGTCTGTGGCTGCGGATCGTACAGACCTCGTGATGGGTTGGCAGAAGAAGATGAAACTGTCCGTTCTGCCACTGACCACTGCACAGGACACGCTGCCGCAGATTGTGGCCCTGATGGGAGGCGCGCGGCGATGAGTGAGACCGCAGCTGAGACCCCAACCGAGACCTCTGAGGCGCAGGCCGACAGTCTTGTCGGGCTGATCAATCAGCTGGCAGAGGTGCCAGAGCCTGAGGCGGTTTCGATGATGCCGCAAACGGTGGGATGGGCCGTATTGGCTGGGATGCTCTTACTGGTGCTGATGGCGTGGGTCTGGCGCATCTGGAAGCGCTATCAGGCCAATGCCTACCGCCGCGAGGCGCTCGTTGCCCTGGAACAGGTTTCTGAAGATGCGGCAGCGATTTCGGCGCTTTTGAAACGCACTGCGTTGACCGCTTATGGCCGCAGCCGTGTGGCCGCGCTCAGCGGTGAGCGCTGGCTGGCGTTTCTGGACGCAACGATAGGGACCAGCGAACCGGCGTTTTCAAACGGGGCGGGGCATGTGCTGGCGCAGGCGGCTTATCGGCCGGAGCCGGTGCCTGCAGGGCCGGACTTGCAGGATTTGGCGCGGTGGTGGATCAAACACCACCCGAGTGCCTCCGATCTGGAGGGGCGCGATGTTTGAGCTGACCCATCCATTTGTACTGTTGTTGTGGCCGCTACCGGTTTTGGTGCGTTGGCTGCTGCCTGCCTATCATCAGCGCGAATCTGCTGTGCGTTTGCCCTTCTTTGAAGCATTGGCAGAGGCGGCGGGCGTTTCGCTGCGCGAGGGGGCAATGGTGGTGGCGCACAAACGTTGGGCGCTGGTGGCGGGCTTTGTGATCTGGAGCCTTGTGGTGGCGGCGTTGAGTGGGCCGATGCGGCTGGGACCGCCGCAGGAGATCACCAAGGCAACACGCGATGTGATCCTTGCGATCGATATTTCCGGCTCCATGGACACTGTCGATTTTCCGGGGGCTGATGGCGACGCGCAACAAAGGTTTGCCGCGGTGCAGGATGTGGTTGGCGCCTTTTTGCAGGGCCGCGAGGGCGACCGGGTGGCGTTGATTGTGTTTGGCTCGCGCGCTTATGTGCAGGCGCCACTGACCGAGGATCTCGCAACTGTTGGGGCCATGCTTGGCCAAACAGAGGTGGGTATGGCTGGGCCGCATACTGCGCTTGGGGATGCGATTGGTTTGGCGATCCGCACCTTTGAAGCCAGCGAAATCGACGAGCGTCTGTTGATTTTACTGTCTGACGGCAATGACACCGCGAGCCGGATGAGCCCTGTGAATGCGGCTGAGATTGCCAAGGACAACGGCGTGACCATGTTTGCAGTTGGCGTCGGGGACCCTGAGGCCAGCGGTGAAGATCAGCTGGATATGGGGCAGCTTTCTGATCTGGCAGAGCGCACGGGCGGGCAGGCGTTTTTTGCCGCTGATGCGGAAGCGCTCGATCAGATCTACGCGGAGATTGACAGTCTGACACCCCGCGAAGAAGACAGCATCAGCTGGCGACAGAAAGAGCCGTTGGGGCACTACTTGTTGCTTGCGGCGGTCTTTGTCGGGCTGATCCTGTTGTTTTCGGCAGCGATGCGCATGCCACGGAGGGACGCGGCATGAGCGAGTCTGTGTTCTGGGTCTATGTTGAGGCGTTCCACTTTTTGCGTATCTGGGTGTTTGCTGCGGCTGTGCCTGTGCTTTGGATCTGGTGGCAGATGCGGCGCAGGCAGGGCGCGCAGGCCAGTGAGACGGATTGGATCGCACCGCATTTGGTGCAGGCGTTGACCGTGCCGGGGACCGCCCGCAAAGGTGTGCAGCCGATTGACGTGATTGCGCTGGTGATGCTCTTGTTGATTGCCGCCGCCGCAGGGCCAAGCTGGACACGTGCGCCTGCGCCGTTTGCGGCACAAACCGCGCCTTTGGTGATCGCGTTGCAGGTGTCGCCCTCGATGGAGGCCACCGATGTGGCCCCGGATCGGCTGGAACGCGCAAAGCAGAAGGCGCGGGATTTGCTGGAGTTGCGTGCAGGCGCACGTACGGCGCTTGTGGCCTTTGGCGGCAGTGCGCATGTTGTGGTGCCGATGAGCGAAGATCCCAGCGTGATGCAGCCGTATCTGGAGGGGTTGCGGCCTGATGTGATGCCCATTGAAGGGCAGGATGTGGGCGCAGGCTTTGATGTGGCGCGCACCCTGCTGGCGCGGGAGGCCGCTGCCGGTGGCGTGGTCTTTTTGCTCGATGATTTGTCTGCGGCAGATGCGACCGCTCTGGAAACCGCATGGCGCGATGGTGGTGCGGCGGAGGGCGCAGAGGAGGATGAAGAGGCGGCGATTGCGCAGGCCTCTGTTGCCTCGATGAGCTTTCTCTATTTGTTGCCGGATGGCAGTGCGCTTCCTGCAGGACCGGAGGGCAGCTTTTCGCAAGCGGTCACGGCTGATGGGCGCGATGTAGCTGCGATTGAGCGCTCTTTGGCCTCAGCCTATCAGCGTGCGCAGTTGAGTGACGCAGCGCAGCCTTGGGAAGATCGCGGCGCATGGTTTGCCTGGCCCGCAGCACTGTTGCTGCTCATTTGGTTCCGGCGTGGCATGGCTGTGCGTTGGGCGGCACAATTGGCCGTGGCGCTCTGGTTTGTGCTGCCTGCAACCGAAGCACAGGCCGAAGGCTGGCGTGACTGGTTTTTGACTGCAGATCAGCAGGGCTGGATCGCCTATCAGCGCAAGGACTACGAAACGGCGGCCGCGCGGTTTGAAGACCCTTATTTGCGCGGTGTCGCGCTTTATCGTGATGGGCAATATGAAACGGCGGCGCAGGAAATGGCGCGAATTGAAACGGCGGATGCTGCCTTTATCGAAGGCATGTCGCAGTTGAAATCACGTGGCTATCGGGATGGGGTGCGCGCCTTTGAGAGGGCGTTGGCGATTGATCCCAACCACGCTGGTGCGCAGCAAAACCTGCCCATCGCCAAAGACATTGTGACCTATGTGGAGACCACACGCGCGCAATCAGACACTGGCGAAGAGTCGGGTATCGGCGCCGATGACACGGTGTTTGACAATGAAAGCGGGCAGGGCGCGGAGACCCAGATAGAAGCCTCTGAGGAAGAGGCCGCTGGCGGTCATCTGTCTGCCGAACAATGGATGCGCACCGTAGACACGCGCACCGAAGACTTTTTGCGACAGCGGTTTCGTTTGGAAGCCGCTCAGCCAACTGGAGATTAAGGCACGTGCGGTTTGTTTTGAACGTTTTGAGTGTTTGGCTGATATGGGCAGGGCTTGCACTGGCACAGGATGCGCCAAAACTGGACGTGGTCTTTGAGGAGACGGAAACGATACCGGGGCAGCCCCTCACGCTGAGGTTAACAGTTTTGGTGCCGACCTTCATGCCGGAGCCACCGGTTTGGCCCGATCTGGAAAGCCCCAATCTGATGGTGCGTTTGCCAGAAAAAGCAAGCTCGCCAACGAGCAAGTCTGTGAACGGTGAGACATGGTCAGGGATTTCGCGGCGCTATCAGATCACACCGATGGTGCCGGGCAGTTTTGTGATTGCGCCGGGCGTTGTGCGGGTGACCTATCAGGGCGATGCCGGCGGCGTACAGCAGGCGGAATTGCCCGTACCGGAGATTTCCGTGGTTGGCGTGCTGCCGGAAGGGGCCGAAGGGCTTGATCCCTTCCTTGCTGCGCAGTCGCTGACTTTGTCGCAAAATATCGAAGGGGAAGCGGAGGGCCTTGCGGCAGGTGGGAGCCTGACCCGCGTTGTGCAGGCCGAGATCAAAGGTGTTTCCCCGTTGTTCATACCACCGCTTACGCCGGAACAGGCGCCAGATGGTTTGCGTGCCTATCCTGAAAGCCCTGTCGTTGAAGAGAAAGACGATCGTGGGATCCTTTCGGGCACGCGCTCTGAAAAGACTGTTTATGTTGCGGAAGCTGCCGTTGATGGCGCGCTGCCAGCGATGACGTTGAAGTGGTACAATTTGAAGACCAAGAGCGTGGAGGAGACGACTTTGCCGGAGGTGGCTGTCCATGCGGACGCGCCTGCAGCCGGAGGGCTGTTGCCCGGTGCTGACACGCGGTCAGGTTTGGATCTGCGGCTGATTGGTGTTGGGGCGGTGCTCCTGCTTGGGCTGCTGGGCGCTTGGAGCGTACGCGGGCGGATACTGCGCGGCCTTTGGCGGTTGCAAAGCCAGTGGCGCGCCAGTGAAATATATGCATGGCGCGCAGTAAAAGACTCTGTGCGCCGCCATGATTTGAGCGGATCACGCACGGCGTTTTCTGTTTGGCGAGACCGTATGAATGGATACGCGGTGCCCCAGGAGGATGCGGTTGAAGACGCATTTCTGGCGCTTGGCAGCGGGTTGTTTGGCACGCAGACTGCAGCAGACCAACCTGCGCACTGGCGTGAGCTAAATGCGGCGTTGAAAGACCTGCGGCGCGCGTTGCATAAGGGACGTCGTGTGAGACACCTAGCTTTGGCAGCACTCAATCCGGTGTCTGCAGCCAGGAAATAAAGGGAGCGACATGGCCCATTTTTTGCAGGCGTTTCTCGCCTTGCGCACGCCTGCGGGTGCGATATTCGGCTTTGTTGCTCTTGTGTCTCTGGCACTGGCAACGGGAGCAGCGGCGCAGACTGCCAATGCCTCCGAACAGGCAGACGCCGCATATGCACCCGCCTATGTTGGGTCAGAGACCTGTGTTTCTTGTCACGAAGGAGAGACTGATGCTTGGCGGGCCTCTCACCATGCCCAAGCCTGGCGCATGCCCAGCGACGCGGTGCTGATCGGAGCCTTTCAAGGGGAAGTCTTTGAACATGATGGGATGTGGGCGCAGTTTGACACCCTAGAGGGTGCGCGCACGGTTACAGTGCGCGAAAAAGACGGTGTGGAGACGGTTTACACACTGCACTCTGTGGGGGGGACGTTCCCCCTGCAGCATCTGATTTTGGAAACGGGGCTTGGCCGTCTGCAAAGTTTCGATGTGGTTTGGGATGTGCAGGAAAAGCGGTGGTTCCACCTCTATCCTGAGCAGGATTTGCCGCCGCAAGATGCCTATCACTGGTCTGGGGCTTACAAGAACTGGAACGCGCGCTGTGCGGAGTGTCATGCCACGGGTTTTGAGAAAAACTATGATTTTCAGCGCAAGCGCTATGCCTCAACACAGGTGGAAATCGGTGTGGGCTGTGAAGCCTGTCACGGGCCGGGGCAGGCACATCTGGATTTGGTCGCAGGTCAGCCTGAGGTGCATTATCAAGTTGCTTTGACCGACTGGGGATTTTCAGCGGATATGTCTGAGCCGCAGGCGGCCATGGAGCAATGTGCAGGGTGCCATGCGCGCCGGGAAGCTTTTGGTGACGGCAATCCGTTGCCCGGAACGGCATTTGCCGATGCTTATAATTTGGCGATGCTGCGCCCCGGCCAGTATCATGCCGACGGGCAGATCCTGGATGAGGTTTATGTCTATGGCTCTTTCCTGCAATCCAAAATGCATCAGCAGGGCGTGACGTGCGCAAATTGCCATACCCCACATAGCGCAGAGTTGCTGGCGGAGGGGGATGCGATCTGTACGCAGTGCCATTCAGAAGCGGGGAACCCGGATTTTCCAACCTTGAACCTGACGGACTACCAATCGCCTGCGCACACCCATCACGCGGAGGGCAGCGAAGGGGCGCAATGTGTAAACTGCCACATGACGGATCAGGTCTACATGGGCAATGATTGGCGTCGAGATCACAATTTCCGTGTCCCAAGGCCGGATGTGTCCGCGCGGCTGGATACGCCGGATGCCTGCACGCGCTGTCATAGCGATCAATCTGCGGAGTGGGCCGCCGATCAGGTGGCAGGCTGGTTCCCAAATGGGCGCTGGACCGAGCCCCACTATGGCGATGTCTTGGCGCGTGGCCGGGCCAACCCGCAGGCCGCAGCTGCGGATTTGCTGGCGTTGGCGCAGGATGACAGTCAGGCTGATCTGGTGCGGGCCAGTGCACTGTGGCTGCTGGGGCCAGGTGCGACCAGCTTGAACCTGCAGGAAATCGGTGCCTTTTTGGAAGACGAAGACCCACAGGTGCGTGTTGGCGCGCTTCAAGCGCTCAGATCGCGCGCGGCGGTGGCGGCGGCGCCTTACTTGATAAAGGGATTGCAAGATGATGTGCGGGCGGTGCGGATCGCGGCGGCACGTGCCATCATGAGCCAGCCCGCACATCGCTTGCCAGAGAGTTTGCGTGGCTACATGCGCCAAGCGTTTCAGACTTTTGGCGGCATGGTGCGCAATCAAATGGATTTTGCAGAGGCGCATTTGCAGATGGCAGGCTATGCGATGGTTGCTGGCGACACGCGATCCGCGGCGGGTGCATTGACGGAAGCGGTGCGCATTAATCCGCAAAACGTGCAAGCCTGGGCGACTTTGGTGCGGCTGACCGCAGAGCTGCGCGGGCGCGCTGCGGCCAAAGACACGCTTGAGCGGGCTTTGGCGCTCAATCCCGGTGACCTGACCTTGCTGTCTTTGGAGCGCCAATTCTGAGTGCTTTTTTGCCTTTCACGGTGAAACAGCAAAAATCTCCGGGTTTTCAGATTGTTAATTCTGTGCTCCCATTGTTTCAGAAGCCCCGGATGATTATCAATATCGTCTAACGGACGGGAGGGCATTTATGCGCGACGGCACAGTGCTGGCGATCATCGCCATTTTACCATTTCTGGGCGCCTTGGTGCCCGGGGTGATGATCCGGGCGGGGCGCAATGCGTGTGCCACTTTTGCCGCGGTACCAACCGCGCTTGCGCTCCTATTGTTGCTGACACAGGCGCCTGCTGTGATGCGTGGCGAGGTACTGACCACATCGTTTGAGTGGTTTCCGCAAGTTGGCTTGTCGGTGTCATTCTTCCTGGATGGGCTTGGACTGCTGTTTGGGATGATGATCCTTGGCGTGGGGCTGTTGATCACGCTTTATGCGCGGTTTTACCTGTCTGGCGACGATCCGATGGGGCAGTTTTATACCTACCTTTTGTTGTTTCAGGGGGCGATGCTCGGCATTGTGCTGTCTGACAACATATTGCTTTTGCTCGTTTTCTGGGAGCTCACCAGCCTCTCCTCATTCCTGTTGATCGGCTATTGGAAACATCTGCCAGAAGGCCGGCAAGGCGCGCGGATGGCGTTGACCGTGACAGGGGCCGGGGGGCTTGCGATGATCGGCGGGATGCTGATCCTTGGCAATATCGTGGGCAGCTACAACCTGACCGACATTCTGGCGCAGGGGGATGTGATCAAGGAGAGCGAATGGTATCTGCCAGCGTTGATCCTGATCCTGATCGGCGCTTTTACAAAATCAGCGCAATTCCCGTTTCACTTCTGGCTGCCGCACGCGATGGCCGCCCCAACCCCGGTATCGGCTTATCTGCATAGCGCGACGATGGTGAAAGCCGGGGTGTTCTTGATGGCGCGGATGTGGCCGGCGCTGGCGGGTACGGAAGCTTGGTTCTATCTCGTGGCGACCACAGGGTTGATCACCATGGTGCTTGGCGCACTGATTGCGCTGTTCAAAGACGATCTGAAGGCGCTGCTGGCGTTTTCCACAGTCAGTCACCTTGGACTGCTGACCATGCTGTTGGGGTTTGGCACCAAGGCGGCGGCAGTTGCGGCGGTGTTTCACATCATCAACCACCTCACATTCAAAGCCGCGCTGTTCATGACAGCAGGTATTGTCGATCACGAAGCCCATACGCGTGACATCAAACGCTTGGGTGGTCTCGCCAAGCTCATGCCGATCACTGCCACCATCGGCACGATCACAGCCTTGTCTATGGCTGGGTTGATCCCACTGAATGGCTTTATCTCCAAGGAGATGATGCTGGAGGAAGCGGCGCACACCAAGTGGTTTGAAAACCCCTGGATTGTGCCTGCACTGGCCACGCTTGGGGCTTGCCTGTCGGTGGCCTATTCGTTCCGCTTTGTCTTTCACGTTTTTGCTGGTCCGGTGCGCGATGACTATCCAGCCAAGCCGCATGATCCGCCCTTTGGGCTCTATGCCTCTCCTGCGCTGTTGACCATTTTGGTGGTGGCTTTCGGCCTGATGCCACATCTGGCAGAGCCGCTGGTGCGCGTGGCGAGTGATGCGGTTGTGGGGTATGAGACCAAAGCCTATCTCAAGCTGTGGCATGGGGTGACCCCGGCGCTGTACATGTCTGGTATCGCCTTTGTGGTGGGGGCAATCCTGCTGTATCTTCATGGCGGGCTTGAACGGATGTGGAATGCGTTGCCGCGCCCTGAGGCCAAGGTGATTTTTGATCGCTTGGTGACTGGGGCGGTGCGCAGTGCAGAGGCGGTGATCTTCACATTGCACAATGGGATCATGAGCCGCTACCTCGCGATATTGATCGTGGTGACGCTTGCCGTGGGCTATTTTGCGTTTTCCACGGCCGATATGTTGCCCCCGACACGAGAGATGCTGCCGGTGCCGCCTTTTGTTTTTGTGGTGTGGTTTGGCCTTTTGGTGGCAACGGTGCTGGTGGTGACTCAGCATCACAACCGTTTCCGCGCGCTTGTGTTTATCTCTGTGATTGGGCTCAGCATCTCTGGCGGTTTTGTCTATCTGTCTGCACCGGACCTGGCGCTGACGCAGATTTCCGTGGAGACTGTGACGATCCTCCTGTTGCTGCTTGCGCTTTACTTCCTGCCAAAACACACCCCGCGCGACAGTAGTGATCTGAAACGCACGCGTGATGCGGTGATTGCGATTGCTGCGGGCGTGGGCGTGACGGCGCTTGCGATGGTTTTCCTGACCCGCGACTTCAGCTCGATTTCTGCCTATCACCTTGCCAACTCTTATGAGGGGGGCGGGGGCACCAATGTGGTCAATGTGATCTTGGTGGATTTCCGGGGCTACGATACCTACGGCGAGATCATCGTTCTGGGCATCGCGGGATTGATGATTTACGCAATGATGGATGCGTTGTTGCGCGGCCCTGCGGCGAAGCGGCTGCGTGACCGCGATTTCGCGCCGGACCGGTCCCGAGATCGCCACCCGTTGATGATGGTTGTGGCCACCCGCGCTTTGCTGCCGATTGCGATGATGGTTGGGATCTACTTCTTCTTGCGCGGGCACAACCAGCCTGGGGGGGGATTTATTGCTGGGCTTGTTGTGTCAATTGCCTTGCTGACCCAATATATGGCCTCTGGGTTTGCGTGGGCGCAACTGCGGCAGCGGGTGGAATATCACACCTTGATTGGCTGGGGCGTTTTGGTGGCTGGTCTCACGGGCGTCGGAGCGTGGCTTGCAGGCAAGCCTTTCCTGACAAGCGCCTATGGCTATCTGCATTTCCCGCCCATCGAAGAGTTTGAATGGGCCACGGCCATTGCCTTTGACCTTGGGGTGTTCCTTGCGGTGCTTGGGGCGGTGATGTTGATGCTCTACAGCTTGTCGCGGATTGCACGCTTTGCAGGTGAGACAGTGAACGTGGAGCCGATGGATTATGATCCATCAGCGGCCAACCAAGAGAAGTCGGACGAAAAAGCCGCGTCGCAGGAGGGGCAGTGACATGGAGATGATCGTTGCAAGCACCATTGGTGTTCTGACCGCAGGCGGTGTTTATCTTGTGCTGCGCATGCGTGCCTTTCCGGTGATCGTAGGGCTTGCATTGCTGTCGTATGCGGTGAACGTATTTCTGTTCTCGACCGGGCGACTGGCCACGGATGCGCCACCGATCCTGAACAAATATGGCGATGCCACTTACAGTGACCCGCTGCCCCAAGCGCTGGTCCTGACGGCGATTGTGATCAGCTTTGGCATGACGGCCGTTTTGGTGATGATCTCGATTGGGTCCTATTTGGAAGCCGACAACGATGAGATGGCGCTGATTGATGAAGAAGCGCCGCCTGATGCGGAGTTTGAAGCCGAAGCGCAGGCAGAGGAAGAGGCGGCACGTGCGCGCGCCAGCCTGAGCGAGGCGGATGCCGCGGACGAAGAAGCACTAAAGGGGCTTGGCGTATGAACCACTGGATTATTGCGCCTGTTATTCTGCCTGCACTGCTGGCGCCGATCATCGCCTTTGTGATGCGCCACGACATTGTGCTGGCCCGCGCGGCGTCCGCTTTGGGGGCTGTGGCGCTGGCGGCGATTGCCGTTGGGCTGACGATCTTGGCCATGGATGGCAGCACCCATGTGTATTATCTGGGCGACTGGCCTGCGCCTTTTGGCATTGTATTGGTGCTGGATCGGCTCTCTGCCATGATGGTTTTGCTCACCAGTATTCTGGCACTGGTGATGCTGTGGCATATGATGGCAACGGGCCGCGACCAACGGGGGCGGCATTTTCATGCGCTGTTCCAGTTTCAGCTTATGGGCGTTTGCGGTGCCTTCCTGACCGGTGATGCGTTCAACCTGTTTGTGTTCTTTGAAGTGCTGCTGATCGCCTCTTATGGGTTGATGATCCACGGTGGCGGACGTGTGCGAATGCGCGCCGGGCTGCAATATGTGGTGATGAACCTGGCCGGGTCGACGCTGTTCTTGTTTGCGCTCGGGGCGCTCTATGCTGCGACCGGCACGCTGAATATGGCGGATCTCGCAGAAAAAGTGCGGGCCATTCCGATGGAGGATGCCGCCTTGGTGCGTGTCGCGGCCGTGCTGTTGTTGATGGTTTTTGCCATCAAGGCGGCGCTGGTGCCTGTGCATTTCTGGCTGCCTGGCACCTACTCAAACGCGCCAGCACCTGTGGCTGCACTGTTTGCCATTATGACCAAAGTGGGCGCTTATGCGATCATCCGTGTCTATACGTTGATTTTTGGCCCGGATGTTGTGGCCATTGACGGGCTGATCACCACCCTGCTTGTGCCTGCGGCGACGCTTACTCTGGCGGTGGGTGCCCTTGGCGCACTGGCGGCGAAACGGTTTATGCCGATGCTGTCCTTTGCGGTGATCGGCTCCATGGGAACGCTGACCTTTGCAATTTCTGGCATGACTCCTGAGGCCATGTCAGCTGCACTGTACTATATGGTGCATTCAACCTTTGCCGCCGCAGCGCTCTTTTTGTTGGCAGACTTGGTGACGCGCCGCCGCGGCAATGACGCCCTGACGCCGCAGGTGGAGACAGAGAAACATGGTATTTTCTCCGCACTGTTCTTTGCAGGGGCCATCGCCATGACCGGTATGCCGCCATTGAGTGGGTTCTTTGGCAAGCTGTTGGTTCTGGATGCAGTGCGCGACACGGCTTGGATGACGGTGGCCTGGGTGGCCATTCTGGTAGGTTCTTTGATCACCATCGTTGGCTTTGCGCGGGCAGGCAGTATTTTGTTTTGGAAAGCCAGGCGCAATCCGAATGGGGATCCAGATGCGCAGTGGGTGGCCAGAAGTGACCGCTCCCCGTTGAATGCGCAGAAGCTCACATCGATCTTCACGATGTTGTTTATGATGGCCATGTTGGTGGCTGCGGCGCGACCGATCTCTGTGTATATGGATGCCGCTGCCGCTCAGATTTTTGACGTCACAAGTTATATTGAGGCAGTGCTGCGCCCTGCCGGGGAGGTTCTGAAATGATGAGCAGACTTCTACCGCACCCGTTTTTCAGCCTCACGCTCACTGTGGTTTGGCTGATGCTTGTCAATAAGGTGACTGTTGGGAATGTGCTTCTTGGTGGTTTCTTTGGCGTGGTTGTGCCGATGATCACCGCGCCTTATTGGCCGGGCCGTCCAACTGTGCGCAAACCAGTCCATGTTGCTGGCTACATGGCGATTGTGCTGTGTGATATTGTTGTCGCGAATTTTCAGGTGGCGGCAATCATTTTGTTCAAACGCAACAAGACGATACATTCCCAATGGGTGGAGGTGCCGCTGGATATCACTTCTCCTGAAGCGATTACGATTTTGGCTGGAACGATCACCATGACGCCGGGGACGGTCTCTGCCATGCTCAGTGCAGACAGTGCGAGTATTCTGGTGCATTGTTTGCATACCGATGACCCCGAAGCGGTGCGTGACCAGATCAAACACCGCTACGAGCGCCGATTGAAGGAGATTTTCCCATGATCACAATTGCGCTTCATTTTGCCTTCTTCTGTTTTGGTTTCGGCTTGCTTCTGTGTCTGTGGCGTATGGCGCGCGGCCCATCTGCTGCGGATCGTATTCTTGCCATGGACACCATGGTCATCAATTTGATCGCTTTGCTTGTCCTGTACGGTATCTTGCGCGGCACTGCGATTTACTATGAGGCGGCGATGCTTGTGGCGATGGTGGGGTTCGTTTCGACCGTTGCCTATTGTCGTTTTGTGTTGCGCGGCGACATCATCGAGTAGGGAGAGCGAGAGATGTTTGTGGAAGTTTTGATCTCTTTTTTTCTGGTCTTGGCAGGTGTCTTTGGACTTGTTGGCAGTTTTGGGCTCATCAAGTTACGCGACAGTATGCAGCGGCTACATGCCCCAACCAAGGCGACGACATTGGGCGTTGGGGGGGTGTTGATTGCGTCGATGCTCTATTTTCTTTTGGTCAAAGGCCAGTTGTCTTTCCATGAATTGCTGATCACGCTGTTTTTGTTCATTACGGCCCCAGTGGCCGCGCATTTCGTGGCTAAGGCTTACATTCAAGCATCGATGAAACCTAAGGACCTGCCAAAGTGTGACGGTCCTTATGGGTGGGCCGTATTTGATGATCCACCAAACGCCTTTGATCAGGACTGATTTGCTTTTGCTGCGTGCCTCTTCAGATCCCAGGTGGCGCGCAAGTTCTTATCGACGCCGAATTTTGCTTAGTGACGAGCTGCAAATTTTGCAGCACTTGCCGAAGCTGTAAGCGCATGTTTTAGTGCTATTGCTTTGTTTCGATCCTGTTTTCTGCACCAGCGAATTGGATCTCAAAATCCATATGGGAATATCATATGACTTTTTTTAAGTTCATGCGCATGGCAACCGTGGCTTTGCCTGTCTCTTTGGCTGCGTCCGCAACTCTTGCACAGGACGCCCCAGCCCCCAAGGTTTCTATCGCCGCTGCCTACACAGACGAATTGCTGGATGAAGCGATTTTCATCGGCAAGGGGGAGGCGATCGACAAGGTGGATTTGGTGGCCCGCGTGAGCGGATTTGTCGAAAAGATCCATGTGAAAGATGGGGATGTGGTCTCAGCGGGTGATCTGTTGTTTGAGATCGAGCCTGAGGTCTATGAGGCGACATTGGTTGCACGTCAGGCAGATCTGGCTCAGGCCGAGGCAAATTTGCGTCTGACTGAAGTGGAGCTGGTGCGTAAGACAGAGCTGTTTGAAAGAGATGTGGGCACCGAAGCCGATCGCGATGTTGCGCTGGCCAACAATGAGGTCGCAAAGGCGCAGGTGGAAATGGCGAAGGCTGCCATTGAACAGGCTCAGTTGGATGTGGACTACACCAAAGTGCATGCGCCATTTGATGGGCGCGTGGGCCGCGCATCTGTAAGTGTTGGTGAATTGGTTGGCACCGGCTCTGCCTCCCTGATCAATATTGTGCGCACAGCGCCAATTTACGCTGAGTTCTCCCTGTCGGAGAAGCAGTTGGTCAGTGTGATGGAGCAACATGACGCAACAGTCGATGAGCTTGCAAACGAAGGCAAAGCGCCAGACGTCCATGCGATCTTGCCGAATGGAGATGAGTTGGATGAAATCGGGCGGATTGTGTTTGCGGACAACCGCATTGATCCGACCACAGGTACAATCACACTGCGTGCTCAGTTTGATAACGCGCGCGGACTGTTGCTTGACGGAGCCTTTCTCAATCTTCGCATTTCCAGCGCGGAGCCTTCGCAGGTTCTGATGATCCCACAGGCCGCGGTGCAACGCGATCAGCGCGGCGACTTTGTTCTTGTGGTTGGCGAGCAGCAAACCGTGGAGCAGCGCTATGTGACGCTGGGCCGACAGGTTGAAGCAGCTGTGGTTGTCGAAGACGGTATGCGCGAAGGTGAAGCCGTGATTGTCGAAGGTCTGCAGCGTGTGCGCCCCGGTGTCGAGGTGGATGCGGTTCTGGCGGGCCAGCCGACAGAGGAGCAATAAGCCGTGTTCTCAACGATTTTCATTAAGCGCCCGAAAATGGCGTTTGTGATCTCTTTGGTCCTCACCATTATGGGGGCCATCGGATACAACGCGCTACCGGTTGAACAATTTCCTGATATTACGCCCCCTGTGGTGAACGTTTCAGCCACCTATACCGGGGCAAACTCCGAGACGGTGGAAAACACAGTGGCTGCGCCGATTGAGGCGCAGGTGAATGGTGTGGATGACATGATTTACATGTCGTCAGACAGCACCGATACGGGATCTTACAATCTCGCAATCACATTTGAAGTTGGGACAGACCCTGACATTGCATCTGTGAACGTGCAGAACCGCGTGGCGCAGGCGACTTCTCAGCTGCCGACTGAGGTGACTGACAGTGGGGTTGTGACGCAGAAGTCCTCCACCAACATGCTGTTGATTGTGACGCTGAGCTCGCCCAAGGGCACCTATGACGAGGTGTTCCTGTCCAACTACGCGTCGATCAATATCCGAGATGCACTGGCCCGCGTGAAAGGCGTTGGCCGTGCGGATGTGATGACAAACTTTGAGTATTCGATGCGGATGTGGATGGATCCAGACCGCATGGCGAGCCTTGGATTGACGCCCGGTGATCTGGTGGCCGCCATTCGGGAACAGAACCTTGAAGTGTCTGCCGGCCAGATTGGCACGCCCCCTATCAGAACCGGTCAACAGTTTCAGTACACGATCAAATCCAAGGGCCGTTTGACGACGGTCAAAGAGTTTGAAGACATTGTTCTGCGCACCGGTGAGGCAGGCAGTATTGTGCGCATCAAAGACGTTGCGCGGGTGGAGTTGGGCTCCAGCAACTACAATGCCTCTGGTCGCGCGGACGGCAACCCAGCAACCGTTTTGGCGATTTATCAGGCGCCTGGTGAAAACGCGCTGGCTGTCGCTGAAAAGGTGATTTCAGAGATGGATCGCCTGTCACGGGCCTTCCCCGATGATGTGACCTATGAAATTCCGTATGACAGCACGCTGTTTGTGGAACAGTCCCTCAATGACGTGGTGTCTACGCTGATCCTGACGTTCATTCTGGTGATTTCGGTTGTTTTCATCTTCCTCGGTAACCTACGGGCCACGGCGATCCCTGCGATTGCAATCCCCGTGTCTTTGATCGGTGCTTTTGCGTTCCTTCTGGCCTTTGGCATGTCGCTGAATACGATTTCGCTTTTTGCGCTGGTGTTGGCGATTGGGATCGTGGTGGATGACGCGATTGTGGTGGTTGAAAACGTCGAGCGTATCATCGCAGAGGAGGGCTTGCCCGCCGCAGAGGCCACGCGCAAAGCGATGGGGCAGATCACGGGACCAGTGATTGCCACGACGCTCGTACTGTTGGCGGTGTTTGTGCCTGTGACCTTTATGCCGGGCATAACCGGGCGTCTTTACACACAATTTGCGGTGACCATTTCCGTGGCGGTTGTGATCTCCTCGATCAACGCGCTGACACTGTCTCCGGCGTTGTGTGCCTTGATCCTGAAGCCACGCAATCCGGAGGGGCCCAAGGGGCTGCTTAAGGTCTTTGAACGAAGCGTGGATGGCGCGCGCAATGGCTATGTCGGTATCGTGCGGCGTTTGGTGCGCATACCACTGATCGCGATCGCTGTGCTGATTGGGCTCGGTCTGAGTTCGGGGACGCTGCTGAAATCCCTGCCCGCAGGCTTTATCCCGCTCGAAGACAACGGAACCCTATTTGTGGATATTCAGCTGCCTGACGCGGCTTCGCTTGAACGGACAGAAACAGTGGCGTCACGTCTCAATGAGAAGCTCATGGAGGTGCCTGGCGTGATTGGGTCTGTTCAGGTGAATGGATTCAGTTTGTTGACGGGCTCTGGCTCTAACGGTGCGATGATCATCCTCAATCTGGCGCCATGGGACGAACGGACCACTGCTGAACTGAGTGCAGATGGTATTTTGCAACAGGTCTATGGCATAGCCAACCAAGAGATCGCGGCCAGTGTGATTGCCTTCAACCCGCCACCCATTTCTGGCTTGGGCCTGAGTGCTGGCGTTGAGATGAAGGTGCAACAGACCGGGGGAGGCACAGCGCAGGATCTTGCTGCGGCTGTGGGCTCGATCGTCTATGCGGCCAATCAACGTGACGAGATGGCACAAAGCTATTCCACATTCCGGGCCAACGTGCCGAAGGTTTTCGTGGATCTAGACCGGGAGAAAGCCAAGTCCCTGAATGTCTCAATCTCTGATGTTTTCACCACTTTGCAGGGCTACATGGGCTCTATCTATGTGAACGATTTCAACCTTTTTGGTCGTGTGTATCGGGTGATGATTCAGGCAGATGGAGACTTCCGCACACAGGTTGAAGACATCAACGCGCTCTATGTGCGCTCTCAAACTGGCGAAATGGTACCTATGGGGACCCTTGTCACTGTGCGCAATGAGTTGGGGCCTGTCGCGCTCAATCGCTACAACATGTTCCGCGCAGCCACTGTGACCGGTGTGCCCAAAGAAGGGCTCTCAACCGGGGATGCCATCCGCGTTTTGGAAGAAGAGGCGGCAACAGCGCTGCCACCGGGGTACTCCTATGAGTGGACGGGGACCGCGCAACAGCAGCAGGCCGCAGGCGGTCTGGTGATCCTGATCCTGATCATGGCTGTTGTGTTTGGCTATCTCTTCCTTGTGGCTCAGTATGAAAGCTGGACCATGCCCGTTGGTATTCTGCTTTCCGTGACTGTGGCGCTGTTTGGTGCCTTGGCCGCGGTGGCTGTATCAGGTGGGGATGTGAACCTTTACACGCAGATCGGGATGATCATGCTGATCGGTATGGCGTCCAAAAACGCCATTCTGATCGTGGAGTTCGCGATGGAGCGCCGAGCCGCAGGACTGTCGATCCGCGAAGCAGCGATCGAAGCCGCAAGCCAGCGTTTCCGCGCTGTGATGATGACAGCCTTGTCGTTCCTGCTTGGCGTTGTGCCATTGCTGGCAGCGAGTGGTGCAGGCGCGGCGAGCCAGAAAGCGATCGGCGTCGCGGTGTTTGGCGGCATGCTCGCCGCTACGGTGATTGGTGTGATACTGGTGCCGATCCTCTATGTCCTGCTGCAGGGCACGCGCGAATGGATCAAAGGGTTTGGTAGAAAAGCTGAGCCCACAGATGCAGTCTAGCGCCTTGTGATATTTGTGAAAAAGGGCCGGAGTGATCTCCGGCCCTTTTTTGTTGTCGGTTGCGCACGCGGACTAAACCACTTCAAACCAAGTTTTCATGCCAGCGGACTGATGAGACAGCATGTGGCAATGAAACAGCCACTTACCGGGCGGAGGGGCGACAAAGGCGATTTCGCGCGTTTCGCGTGGCTGCACCAAAATTGTATCTTTCATCGGACCGAAACCGCCGTCTGGCAGCACCTCTTGAAAGTGCGTGCCGTGGAGATGCATCGCATGGGCAAAGGCCGTGTCATTCGCAATCGGCATGCGGACCAGTTCGCCCTGGCGCAGGGTGGCGAGCGGGGCGTCTGGCATGCCAACGATGCCGTTGAATGCCCAGACTTTTCCCTTTTGTACCAATTCACGTGTGGAGAGGTCTTCACCATCAAATGTTGCGCTTTCCATGCGGCCCATGGCACCGCCTTCCATCACCAGCGGGATCTCGCGGGCTCCTTCGAGACTTGATAGATAGCTGACGGGATTGGCAGGCAGCGCCTGGATTGGTCCGCGGGTGGCCTCCGCATCACCTGCGAGTGGGATTTCGTGCAGCAAGTAGCCCGTGTCTCGTTCTAGAAAAACAATCTGAAGAGCCTGCGCTTCTGAAGGGTCTACGTCGAGTATCACATCGGCACGTTCTGCCGGCCCAAAGACCAGTGCGCCAAGATCTTCGGGCGCCTGCAATGGCATGCCGTCGCGTGCCACCACTTTGCCGCTGCCACCTTGAATGGCGATGGTCATGATCCTGTCAGAGGCCACATTGACAAACCTCAGTCGCACGCGCGCGTTTTTCTGCAAGGTATCAGGTGAGGGGGTCAGATGTGCGTGGACATAATTCCCCATACGTCCGGCGTGGGTCCAGTCGTGCATGGCACCAAAGTCATCGGTGATCTGTGCGGTTTCGTCGAGGCGCCAGTCGTCCAGAACGACCACGATGTCATGGTCTACATCAGGTGGAGTGTGTTCTTTGACAACGATCACGCCGTAAAGGCCGCGCGCAACCTGTTCTGTGGATCGATTGTGCGAGTGATACCAGAAGGTTCCGGCATCTTTCAAAGGAAAGGCATAATCAAATGTCTCACCGGTTGGCACTGCATCCTGAGTGAAGCCGGGAACGCCATCCATTGCATTGGGCAGACGCAACCCATGCCAGTGTATTGAGGTCGGTTGTGGCAGATTGTTGTGCAGCGTTTGTTGTAGGGTGTCCCCCTGTTTGAAGCGCAGGAGTGGGCCTGGGACAGTGCCTTGAAAGCCCCAGATCTCAGTTTTTGGATAGTCGCCAAATTCAGCACCAATCAATTGCATACTTGCGGCTTTGGCTTCCAGAATCGCGCTGGGAATGTTCGCTTTCGCTATTGTCGGCAAAAGGTAAAGTGCTGCTGTGGCTTTTAGAAACCGTCTTCTTGTTACATTCATTTGCCGCTCCTGTGCTCTCAGTCTGGCATGATCGCGCTGGGTGTAAGGTAATGGATCTCTAGGCGCAGATGCCAATAACAGAGAAGTGAATGCGCGGGATGGCGAATGATTTGGGTAAAGAGGCTGCGAAAGGGCCAGAGTTGGTTCCGGCCCTTTCGTATTCATGAGGGATCAAAGTTGAATGCGGAAGCGGGCGAAGCCGTCTGGGCCTTCGCCTGCGGGCTCAATAGAGACCCCTTCGACGCTTTCGCTGTATTCAGCTGCTTTCGGGCCGGTGTCAAACAGCACGGAGGTGTCGGGCAGAGGTGCAAAGGTCCAGTTGGCGTCGGCGCGGGGGCTGATGGTGCCTTTCTCGACGATGTAGCGCACGATCACGTCTCGGTTGGTGTCCGGCCCTTCAAACACAATGGTATCGCCCATAGCACCCGGGAATTTTCCGCCGCCGCCAGCGCGGTAATTGTTGGTGGCGATTATGAATTCTGCGTTCAGATCCAGGGGTTTGCCATCAAACATCAGGTTCACGATACGGTTGGCATCGGCGTTGATCAACGCGCCTTTGGGGTCAAACTTTGAGGGTTGGGACAGGTCGATTTGATAAGAAACACCGTCCATCACATCAAAGTTGTAGGAGGGGAAATCCGGGTTCAGAAGCACCTGATCGGCTTTGCCCGGCTCAACCTGATTGAAGATCCCGGCAGAGCGCTCAAGCCAGTCTTTGACCTCTTGTCCGGTTACTTTCACCGCGCGGGCGGTGTTGGGGTAAAGGTAGAGGTCGGAGACGTTTTTGATCGCTACGTCGCCTTTGGCCACGTCTGTGTAATACTCCGGGCCACCGCGGCCGCCAGCCTTGAAGGGTGCGGCGGCGGAGAGGATGGGAAGGCCCTCATATTCGGTGCCTTTCATCATCTGCCCGATGTACCAGAGCTGCGCGATGGAGACGATTTGCACCGATGGATCATCGGCCACGAGCGCGAAGTAGCTGTGCAGTGGGGCATCGGTTTTGCCAACCGCGCGACGCACATAGGCGAGGGTTTCGTCGTGCTCTTTCTGTACGGATTTCAATACGTTCTGCTGACTTTCCACCAGTGCGGTGATAGAGCGATCCTCGTTGCGCTTGGAGATCGGGCGGGCCTCTGTGCTGTGGCTGACGATGCGCCATTCGTTGCCGTCGCGTTCCAGCATGAGGTCGATCAGGCCGAGGTGTGAGCCCCAGAAACCGCCCATGGCGGCGGGCTTGCCCATGAGGGTGCCAGCGGCGACGTCGACGCCTGCCATGCCCTCATAGGCGGAAGAGGGGAAGACGCGGTGGTGGTGGCCGGTGAGTACGGCGTCAATGCCCTCAACAGCGGCCAGTGGGACGGAGGCGTTTTCCATGCCGTCGGTGTGATCAGCTGCGCCGATGCCGGAGTGGCTGAGCGCGATGATGATGTCTGCGCCTTCTTCTTTCATTTGCGGAACAAAGGCTTGCGCGGTTTCCACGATGTCGCGGGCCTGCACATTTCCCTCAAGATGACGGCGATCCCAGTTCATGACTTGGGGTGGTGTGAAGCCGATAACGCCAACTTTGATCTGGTGCTTCTCACCTGCGCCATCGGTGATTTCACGGTCCAGAATGGCGTAGGGTTTGAAGAGGGTTTTGTCCTCGCGAGGGCTTGCACCCTGCTCCAGAGAGATGTTGGACAGCACGGTTTCAAAGCCTGCTCCAGCCATGGATTTCATAAGGAAATCAATGCCGTAGTTGAACTCGTGGTTGCCGATTGTGGCGGCGTCAAAACCCACGGCGTTCATGGCGGTGATGATGGGGTGGCTGTCGCCTTCTTTCATGCCACGTTCATAGGCGATGTAGTCGCCCATGGGGTTGCCCTGCAGGAAATCGCCGTTGTCGATCAGGAGCGAATTGGTGGCCTCGTCGCGGATTTCTTTGATCAGGGAAGCGGTGCGGGCAAGGCCGACTGTGTCGCGCGGTTTGTCGGCGTAGTAGTCATAAGGGAAGACATGCACATGCAGGTCTGTGGTCTCCATGATCCGCAGATGTGCTTGATTTGTCGAGGCTTTTGCGGAGAACGGGTGCAGCGCGATGAAGCCTGCGGTGGCACCGAGGAAATGACGGCGGGACAGGGTGAATTGAGACATGGGACCCTCGCTGTTGGAAATGAATGAAGCCCGCCAGACAGGCGCCAAGGCGGGTTTAGGGGCAATCAATAAGGTGACTGTAACAGCTATTTGACCGGGTGGATAAACTTCTGCGACGGCGGCGGATGTTTGCGCGTTAACACTTAAATTTGTGGCGGATTTGACGTCGGTATCGCGTCGGTAATGCGGCTGTATTGCGGAGGTGCGATTTTCAGGCGGCGCGGATTAACGCAGCGCGCGGCGCGACGGGGGGGTGCGCAACGAAATGTGCCATGTGGGGAGGACTTAAAAACGGACTTGTTGCGGGGAGCAGAGCGCAGCCAAAGGCTGTCAAGTCCCGCGAAATTTCTCCGTGGTAGGGCGGGTGTTGGGCGGTGAGTTGTGAGAGAGCGCGGTCCAATGAAACGAGAAGGCTTGCCTCCGTTCAAAGAGGCCAGCCCCCGACACTGGGTGGGGGTGGAGCCCCCTCCCTTGGGGAGGGTCGGGGGCTGGTCGGCTTCGCCGTCCGTGAAAGGGTGGTGACCGCGTGCTGCTGGTTTTCAGAAGGACGCTTTACAGTCTAGCTCACGAATTGCCGTTGCCGGTGAAGCGCGCGGCGTCTGCGGCGGCGCGGCGGATGGCGTTGGATTTGTGGACGGTCTCCATGTATTCGGCCTCCGGGTCGCTGTCATAGACAACGCCGCCACCGGCCTGAATGTAGAGCTTTTCGTCTTTCACAATCGCGGTGCGCAGGGCGATACAGATGTCCATGTCGCCGCCGGAGCTGAAGTAGCCCACACCGCCCCCATAGATGCCACGTTTTTCTGGCTCCAGCTCGTCGATGATTTCCATGGCGCGCACTTTGGGCGCACCGGAAACGGTGCCGGCGGGCATGCCAGCAAAGAAGGCATCAAGCGCGTCTTTGTCCTCGGCCAGTTCACCGACGACGTTGGAGACGATGTGCATCACGTGGCTATACCGCTCGATGATGAATTTCTCGGTGGGGCGCACGGTGCCGACCTTGGCCACGCGGCCGGTGTCGTTGCGGCCCAGATCGAGCAGCATGAGGTGCTCGGCCAGCTCTTTCTTGTCGGCCAGCAGATCCTCCTCAAGCGCCTTGTCCTCTTCCGGCGTTGCGCCACGGGGGCGGGTGCCTGCGATGGGGCGGATGGTCACTTCGTCGCCAAAGACCCGCACGAGGATTTCGGGGCTCGCGCCTACCACCTGAAAGCCGCCGAAGTTGAAGTAGAACATGAACGGCGAGGGGTTGGTGCGGCGCAGGGAACGGTAGAGCGCAAACGGCGGCTGCGGGAAATCCTGCGTCCAGCGCTGCGCTGGGACCACCTGAAAGATGTCGCCTGCCTTGATGTAGTCTTTGGCCTTCTCCACAGCGGCCATGTAGCCTTCTTTGGTGAAGTTGGAGGTGGGCGGGGCCACCTCGCGCGCTTCGCCCAGATCGCGTGCGGCCTGGGGCATGGCGCGTTCCAGATCGCGCACCGCATCCATCACTCGTTCGGCGGCCTGTGCATAGGCGGCTTTGGCGGATTGGCCTTCGCTCACCCATGCGGGGGAGACCACGGTGACCTCGCCTTTCACACCATCCAGCACGGCGACCACGGAGGGGCGCAGCATGCAGGCGTCGGGCAGGCCAAGCGGATCGGGGTTGATGTTGGGCAGGTGCTCGACCAGCCGGATCATATCATAGCCAAGATAGCCAAACAGACCGGCGGAGGCCTGTGGCAGGTCTTCGGGCAAGTCGATGCGGCTCTCCTCAATGAGGGCGCGCAGGTTGGTGAGTGGATCGCCCTCCTGTGGCGCAAAGCCATCCGGATCAAAGCGCGCAGACCGGTTGATGCGGCTTTCTGTGCCATGGCACTGCCAGATCAGATCGGGCTTCATGCCGATGATGGAGTAGCGCCCGCGCACCTCTCCGCCGGTCACCGACTCTAGCATAAAGGCATCTTTATGCGCGCCGGTGAGTTTCAGCATGAGGGACACAGGGGTATCCAGATCGGCGGCAAGCCGGGTGTAGACAACCTGATTTTGGCCCGCCTCGTAGGCGGTGGCGAAGTCTTCAAAGCTCGGGGTCAGGTCCACCTTGGCGACCTTTCTTATTGGAACTGCGCGTGCACTGCATTCAGTGCCTGCTGATTGATCTCTGCCGGATACATCGCTTGCAGCGCCTCGGCATAGGCCTGGAACATGTCCTGGGACACGCCGCTGGCCAGCTGCGTGGTGATGCGCGATTTGAGGGCGGCGATTTCCGGCTCGTCGTTTTTCGGCGCGGTGATGGCATCAAGGCGCACAAGGATCACGCCGTTTGCGCTGTCAAGCACGCGGATTTCGCCCGCTTCCATTTCAAACACGGAGGACAGGAAGTTTGCCGGGGTGCCGGGAATGAAGCCGCCGCGATCCATGCCGGTTTCCTCAATTGCGGTGAAGCCGAAAGAGGCAATTTCGGTGCCTTCGGACAGGCGTGGCATCAGCCCGTCAACCAGCGCATTCAGCGCGTCGGCGGTGCGCTCTGCCGTGACGGCTGCGGCTGCGGCCTCTTTCACATCTTCGAGCGGGGCCGGGTGGGCCTCGGTTTCGCCGTCAAGGCGCAGGGCAAAGATGCCGCCATCTTCCAGCACTTCAATCTGTGGGAAGTCACTGTCGGTCACAGCCGAGGCGGTGGCGCGGAAGCCCTCGTAGCCCGCAAGCGGGTGATCGACGGCGCTGTGCCAATCGACGCTGCCGAGTTGCATATCCGTTTCGTCAATCAGCTCTTCGAGGGTTGCACCTGCGGCGAGCAGATCGTCGATGTCGGTGATTTGGGTTTCAATCAGGCGGCGGGCGCGGTCTGCGGCGAGCTCATCACGCAGGATGGCGCTGGCCTCTTCGAAGCTGGTGCTTTGCGCAGGCAGGATGCCGTTCACGCGGAAGAGGGCCGGGCCAAGGTCGGATGGCACGGGGCCTGCAACGCCGCCCACTGGGGTGAGGAACACGGCTTCGCCTGCGGCGCTTAGCTCTGCCTTGGTCACGTCGCCCATATCCACATCTGCAAGGTCAAGACCGCGGCCTTCGACCAGCGTCTCAAAGGTGGCGGTGCCTGCAGTGATTTCCGCGAGTGCGGCTTCGGCGGCGGCCTCATCGCCAAAGGCGAGGCGTTCCACCAGGCGGCGCTCTGGGCGGTTGAATTCCGCATCACGCTCTTCATAGAGCGCCTGCAGCGCGGTTTCATCGATCTCGACCTGATCGATGATCATGTCCGGGCTGAGCCACGCATAGGTGATCTGACGGGTGGCGGGCACCATGAAGCTGTCCTGATTGGCCTCATAATAAGCGGCGATGTCGGCCTCCGATGGAGTCTCAACCGGGCGGGTCAGGTTCTCTGCGGTGAGCTGCGCCCAGGTGAAATCACGCTCTTCGGCGATGTAGGAGATCACCGCATCGGCATAGGCATCCGACATGGACAGGCCAGAGACAATCGCGCCCTGCAGAAGGCTGCGGGCGGTGTCCTCGCGCACGCTGTCTTCGAATTCGGATTCGCTCATGCCTGCCTGATCAATGGCGAAGCTGTAGGCATCGCGATCAAAGGAGCCATCAAGGCCCTGAAAGGCGGGGATGTTGAGCAGCTCGCTGCGCAGGTTTTCGTCGCCGATGGAGAGACCAAGGCGGTCGTTTTCCGCATCAAGTGACCGGGTGGTGGCGAGGCGGGAGAGCACGAGACGGTCAATGCCGAAAGCCTGCGCCTGCACGAAGGGCAGGGACTGGCCGGTCTGTGCCTCAAGGGCGCGCAGCTCTTCCTGAAGGGCGCGGGCGTAGGCATCCACGGAGATGTCCTTGTCGCCCACAGAGCCGACGGAATGCACGGTGCCTGTGAGGCTGGTTGCGCCAAAGCCACCCAAGCCCAAAATGAGCAGGCCCATGAGAATCCAGACCGCTGTTTTAGAGGTTTTGCTCTGCGCCATGTCGGTTGTCCGCCCTGTGATCGTTCAAGTTTCTGAGGGCAAGGTCTACGCGGTTGGGGCAGGGGGGGCAAGCCACATTGGCCTGCCCGGAGGTGCAGAGTGCGCGCTCAGTAGGCGACCGTTGCGAGGCGGTCAAAAAGCACGCCGATTTCGTCGCGATCGACATTGGCAAAGGCGATGCGCAGGGTGCGGGCGGCGTCGGGATCTTCCTCGGGCATGAACATGGTGCCGGGCAGCGTGAGGATGGCGTGATCGCGCACAAGTCTTTGGGCGAGTTCGTCACTGGCCAAATCGAACGGATGTTCGAAATAGGCAAAATATGCGCCCACTCCGCGCAGTTTCCAGCCATTTTTGTCGATTTTTGGCAGGTTGTCGGTGATGGCGGCACGGCGATCAAGGATCTCCTCACGCTCTTCTGACAGCCAATCGGACAGGTTTTGCATGCCCCAGAGGGCCGCATGCTGGCCAAGCTGGTTGGGACAGATGGCAACGGTGTCGAGAAACTTCTCGGCCTCCGCCAAAAGTGGGGTGCTGCTGACCATAGCGCCCACACGATGGCCGGTGAGACGGTAGGCTTTAGAGAAAGAATAGAGGTGGATCAGCGTGTTCGCCCAATCGGGGTCAGAAAACAGATCATGCGGCGCGCCGTCGCGAGAATCAAAGTCGCGATAGGTTTCATCCACGATCAGACGCAGCCCATGGGCCTTGGCGAGATCATACATCCCCCGCACTAGGGAAGCCGGATACTCCACGCCGCCCGGATTGTTGGGGGTGACCAGCACAATGGCGCGCGTGCGCGGTGTGATCAGCGGGGCGGCCTGTGCCACATCGGGGAGAAGATCTGCGCCTGTTTTGAGCGGCACAGCGGTGACGCCCTGCATGTCGATCCACATTTTATGGTTGAAATACCAAGGGGTTGGAATGATAACTTCATCCCCTTCGCTGGCAATTGCGGCGAGCGCTGCGCTGAAAGCCTGATTGCAGCCCGAGGTGATTGCCACCTGATCTGGTGCAATTTCTGCGCCATAGGCGGCGCTCCATTGGCTGGAGACCTCTGCACGCAACTCTGGCAGGCCCAGCACCGGGCCGTAGAGATGGGCCTGCGCCACGTTTAGAGCCGTGTCGGCAATGTGGCGGCGCAGCGGCTCTGGCGGCGGGGCAACGGGCGCAGCCTGGCTGACGTTGATGAGCGGTTTGTCATCTGAGAAAACCACGCCCTCAAGCCAGCGACGGGCCTCCATTACGGGCGGGGCAAAGGTGGCGTTGGTGCGAGACACGGTCATGGCGGCATCCTGAAATCTGTGGTGAGGCCGACCTATGTGCGAGAGGCGGGAGGATCAGCGGCTTTCCTGCAGAAAAGCCGCCAATGCAATGATGTGCAAGCAGATGTTTGCCTGAGCGCGTGCGACAGTCAGTATCGGCGGCTTTATGGGCGAAGTGGCCTTCCTCTTGCCCAAAATATCCCGGGGGAGCCTCATCTGTGATGGGGCGGGGGCAGCGCCCCCTTTCACACGCCTCCCCAGACACAGGGGGAAGATCCTCAAAGATCAGTCGGTGCCGCGATACGGCTCAACATATTGCAGGGCCATATCCCACGGGAAGAAGATCCATGTGTCCTGGCTGACACCGGTGATGAAAGTGTCGACCTGTGGCTCGCCCTGCGGCTTTGCATAAACAGTGGCGAAATGCGCCTTGGGGTAGGTTTCGCGTACCAACTCAAGGGTTTTGCCGGAATCCACCAGATCGTCGATGATTAGCACGCCTTCGCCGTCGCCCATCAACTCGGCATCTGGGGCTTTCAGGATTTCGGCCTCGCGGCGCTGGTCGGCTTTGCCGCCGCCGGAGTGGTAGGATTTCACGGAAATCGTGTCGACCACACGGATGTCGAGCTCGCGCGCCACAATCATTGCAGGCGCCATGCCGCCGCGGGTGATGGCGACAATCGCGCGCCATGCGCCATCATCAGGGCCTTTGCCGTCCAGACGCCACGCCAATGCCCGGCTGTCGCGGTGGATTTGATCCCAGCTGATGTGGAAACCTTTTTCGTGTGGCAGACGCTCGCTCATGGTGGACTCACCCCTTTGTGGCAGATTTCGGCTCTTCTAGCAGAAGCGCTTTGCTGCGCAAACCGTTTGATTGTTGTGGCTATGGCGTGACGACATAGCGGCCATCTTGCACAGAAATGGCTGGTGGTTGATGGCTGCTGGCAAAGCTATGGTAGGCGGGGGCGAGACTTTGCCAATAGCTTTCCCAACGGTGCCCGGAGGCTTTTGCCATGCGGGCTTCTGTTGGGCGGAAGGGGAAGGCGTGGACCGGCACAAAAGCCTGTCCGCCCTTCAGCGCGGCCTCTACGGTGACATAGATTTCTTCGATCATGGGATCGGTCATCGCGTAGCAGCCAACAGAGACACAGTCCCCGTGCACCATAAGATAGCTGCCGGTGCGCCGCTGCGCGCGGTCATAGCGGTTGGGGAAGCCCAGATTGAACGACAGATGGTAACTGCTGTTTGGGTTGAGCGCGGCTTTGTCCACGCGGTAAAAGCCCTCGGGGGATTGGCGGTCGCCTTCTTTCAGCTTGGGGCCAAGCGCACCAGAGTGGTTGCAGATTGGGTAGCTTCTGAAGAGCTGATATGGACCTGCTTCTGATTTTAGCCAGAGTTCGAGGGTTTTTTCTTCTTTGAAGATGCGGATGTAGGTTGGTGCCCCAAGGCGGGTGCCTGCATCGGCCATCGCTTTGCTGAGGCGCGGCGTTTGGTAGGCGCGGATTTCAGAAATTCCAGAACGCGGAGACCGCAGGTCAGGTTTCTGTGTCGGGATCTGGGGTGTGTATTGGATGGCAAGCACCGCAAGCGCGCTGCATGCCACAAAGATCGCCAAGAGGCGGCGCATCAAAGCGCTGCGATTTTTATGCCGAGCGCGGCCAGAAGCCCGCCAAAGATGCGGTCAATCCAGTGCTTTAGGTCGACATAGACCTCACGTGTTTTGCTGAAAGAAAACAGGCGCGCCACCGCGGTGTTCCAGAGAAATTCTCCGAGGAAAATGCACAGGAGCACAAGCGCCAGCGCCGGGGGCGTTGCGTCGCTTGGTATGGTGCCGACAAAAACCGCGCCAAAGAACACGGCGGGCTTTGGGTTGGCGAGCTGGGTCCAGATGCCAAGGCGGAAGGCTGACCAGAGCGTGGGCAGGGCGGCGGCGTCTTCACCGTCTTCCAGAGGCACATCTGCGGTGCGCCACATTTTGATCGCGGTCCAGATCAGGAAGGCGGCGCCGCCGATTTTCAGCGCGGTCAGCAGGAAAGGTGCGTATTCAAACAGCAACGCCAGACCGAAAAGAGCGGCGGCGGCCCAGAAAACCGCGCCAAGGCCGATGCCTGCGGCCAGCGCGGCACCGGTTTTCAGGCCATCACGCAGCCCTACGCGCGCTGCCATCAAGACGGCAGGGCCGGGGCTGATCGCGGCCATCAGGCAGAGTGAGATGGTCGCGATAAAGGCAGCGAGGCTCATTTGCGGCCCACCACAGCGTCGATGTCAGGTGCATCCACAGCTTTCATGCCGACAACATGGTAGCCCGCGTCGACGTGCAGATTTTCACCGGTCACGCCGCTGCCGAGGTCTGACAGAAGATAGAGCGCAGAGTTGCCCACATCCTCAATAGACACATTGCGGCGCAAGGGCGAATTCAGCTCGTTCCATTTCAGGATGTAACGGAAATCGCCAATGCCAGACGCGGCCAGCGTTTTGATCGGGCCTGCGGAAATTGCGTTTACGCGAATGCCGTCTTTGCCGAGGTCTTCGGCCAGATATTTGACGGAGGCCTCAAGCGCGGCTTTGGCCACACCCATCACGTTGTAGTGCGGCATCACCTGCTCAGCGCCATAATAGGTGAGGGTGAGGGCGGAACCGCCATCTTTCATGAGTTTTTCGGCTCGCTGCATCACCGAGGTGAAGGAGTAGACCGAGATGTCCATGGTCATCAGGAAGTTGTCCTTGGACGTGTCGACATAGCGGCCGCGCAGCTCGTTTTTGTCCGAAAAGCCAATGGCGTGAACGATAAAATCGAGTTTGCCCCATTTGGCTTCGATTTCGGCAAACGCCGCATCGACGGAGGCCGCATCAGACACATCACAATCAATCAGCGTGTCGACGCCCAACTGATCAGCCAGTGGCCCGACGCGTTTCTTGAAAGCTTCGCCCATGTAAGAAAAGGCCAGTTCCGCGCCCGCATCGGCGCAGGCCTTGGCGATGCCCCACGCGATGGATTTGTCGTTGGCGAGGCCCATTATCAGGCCACGTTTGCCTGCCATGAGTTGATTTGACATACCGCACTCCCAGTCCCAAATCGTTGTTGCTGACCATTAGGCGATTGCGCATGGTGCATCAAGAGCTTCACAAAGCAGCTAATCGGCACCATATGCGGTGTGGCCCTAAGGCGAGCGGAGAGAATAGATGACAGACCGTACCGGGATATTTGCGGGCGATGACCCGTTTGAGATTGCACGGTCTTGGCTGAAAGAGGCCGAGAAGAGCGAACCTAATGATCCGAATGCGATTGCCTTGTCGACGGTGGATGCCACTGGCATGCCCAATGCGCGGATGGTGTTGTTGAAAGATGTCGAAGAGGATGCTTTCGTTTTTTACACCAACTACGGCAGTGCAAAGGCGCAGGAAGTTGAAAGCGCCGGTGCGGCGGCTTTTGTGATGCATTGGAAGAGTCTGCGCCGCCAGATCCGTGTCCGTGGACACGTTGTGCGCGAAGAGGGCCCAAAGGCAGATGCATATTTTGAGTCGCGCAGTCTCAAAAGTCGGCTGGGGGCCTGGGCGTCAAAACAGTCCCATCCTCTCGGATCGCGGGCTGAATTGATGGCAAAAGTGGCAAAAATCACCGCCCAGCATGGCACAAGCCCGAAACGGCCTGATTTTTGGGGGGGATTCCGGATTAATCCCATTGAAATAGAGTTCTGGGCGGATGGTGCATTTCGTTTGCATGATCGCTTTCGCTGGACGCGCGAAACGCCTGAAAAACAGTGGGAAATTGCCCGCTTGAACCCATAATCATCACAGCAATCGACAGGCAAGCGCATGAAATGCAAGATATTTTTGCGCTTGCCGATTTGCCCCAGATGCAGCAATGATGGGCTTCATCATGGGGATGATACAAACTAAGGTTGAGGCATTGAGTACTCTAGAGAAAGACACCACACGTATCTTTGGTGTGGTGAAGTGGTTCGATCCGGTCAAAGGATTCGGCTTCATCGTTTCTGATGAAGGTGGTCCAGATATCTTGTTGCATGCGAATGTTCTGCGCAATTTTGGCCAAAGCTCTGTTGCGGATAATTCCGTTATTGAGGTGTCGATCCAGACGACAAATCGCGGTGCACAGGCCGTTGAAGTGCATAAAATCGAAGCGCCGATGACAGAGGCCCCGGTGGCTTTGGCGGACTTTGAGGGTATGGACCTGAGCGAGATTCGCGCCACCCCTCTGGAGCCAGCACGGGTGAAGTGGTTTGACAAAGGCAAGGGCTTTGGCTTTGCCAATGTTTTTGGCAACTCGGAAGATATTTTCCTACACATCGAAGTTCTGCGCCGTTCCGGCCTGGCGGACCTTCAGCCCGGTGAAGCCTTGGCGCTGCGTGTGATCGACGGTAAACGTGGTCGCATGGCAACCGAGGTATTGGCGTGGGAAAACGCAGCATTGGAACTTTCCTAAGACAGAAGAAGGGCGCCGGCCAAAAGATCGGCGCCGTATTGGTCGCAGTGGCTTTGTCTGGCATGTTGCCAGACCGCAGCGCGGCCCAAGGTGCCTGCCGAGAAGACACCCTTTGGATCAAAGGGGACTGGGGGCAGGCGCGATTCTCCGTAGAAGTGGCAGATACGTTTGATGAACGTGCGCAGGGCTTGATGAATCGCCCGGCGATGGCTGCCAGTGCGGGTATGATTTTCATTTATGAGCGCACGGGACCTGTGTCTTTCTGGATGAAAAACACACTGATTCCTCTCGACATGCTGTTCGCAGATGAGGCCGGTGTGATTCAGCACATACATCACGAGGCGATTCCCCTTGATGAGACCCCGATTCCGGGGGGAGAGGCCATCCGATACGTGCTCGAAATCAATGGCGGAATGGCAAAATCTCTAGGAATTACAAAGGGAAGCGCCATGCGGCACCCATTTTTTTTACAAGAAATCGCAAACTGGCGTTGTTAGGGGTTTTCATTCCCGAACAGTGGGGGTAAACGGTGCCTCACGGATCGGGGCGTAGCGCAGTCTGGTAGCGCACCTGTTTTGGGTACAGGGGGTCGCAAGTTCGAATCTTGCCGTCCCGACCATGTTTCCTCCGAGAGGAAAAGAAAAAAGGCGTCACCTTTGGTGGCGCCTTTTTCTGTTTATACGCCGAGACTTAAGGCGCGTGAGCTCTTCGAAAGAGGGCGCGGATTTTCAGCCTTTTTTGAGGCGGGACTTCGCCTTAGGCTCGCAACCATGATGATCCTTGCCGCGTTGCCTTATCTCTATTTTCTCAGCTGTCTCTGTGTGATCGGATTTCAGTTTGCGCTGATCTTTGGCGCGCCCTGGGGGCGGATCACGCAAGGGGGCACACATGAGGGTGCATTGCCCCTGTCGGGGCGCATCGCGGCCGGGATCTCTGTGCTCATTCTGCTTGGCATGGCATTTGCCATCACCTCTGCCGCAGGCTGGTGGCCGCAATGGCCGCTCTGGGCCAGTTGGGTCGCGCTGGCGGTGCAAGGACTGTCTTGCGTGGCGAACTGGATAACACCGTCACAGCCCGAACGGCGGCTCTGGGGACCGATCACATCATTGATGCTGGTGACGGCGGGCGCGATTGTTTTTTCGACTTTAGCGTGTTTTTTGCTCATTGAATACACCAAATGGTGTAGGTAAGATCTTCAGAAGGCATAATTTAGGAGAGTGCGATGAAGGTCATTTCGGTCATCAACTACAAGGGCGGTGTTGGCAAGACAACGGTCACCGCTAACCTAGCAGCCGAGCTGGCGTGGAATGGAAAACGTGTCTTGGTTGTCGATATGGATGCACAGGCCAGTTTGACGTTTTCGTTTATTACCCCTAGCGAATGGGCCCGTGACTACAATGCCGGCGGAACTATCAAGTCCTGGTTTGATGACTTCTTGAGTGGTCAGGAATCAGACTTAAAAGACATTATCCAAACGCCAGAAATCATTAACGATAAGGTATCAATCAATGGTGGATGTGTAGATGCGATCTACAGCCATCTTGCGCTGATTAACGTTGACCTCGAATTGGCCACGAAACTTTCCGGAGCAAGCTTAACACAGGCAAAAGAAAACTTCCTCAAAGTTCACAAGCGCTTGGCCGATGGCTTGGCGGGTATTCAGGACAAAGGTTACGATGTCGTCCTTATTGATTGTCCACCGAATTTCAACATTGTTACAAAGACGGCAATTGTTGCAAGCGATCTTATCTTGGTGCCTACGAGACCAGATGAATTATCCACACTTGGTATTGACTACTTGGTGCGTAGTATCGATCAGTTAAAACTGGATTTTAATGACTATGCTAATCACTCAGGAGGCTCAATTGTCGAGCCTATCGATCCAGAGATACTTGGCGTTGTCTTCACGATGATACAAGAATACGCAGGGGGACCAATTCAGGCTCAGCAAGTATTCATGAATCGCTTGAGCAAGAGTGGCTATCCTCCCGTTTTTGACGCATATATCAAACGCAATGATAGCCTGTTGTCGAGTGCTCCTGCCTACGGTACACCTGTAGTGTTAGAACCGACATCCAACGCAAGTCACCAGAGTGTCGTTGAATCGTTTGAAGAGTTCTGTCAGGAGTTCCAGTCTAAAGCGGGGGTATAATGGGAATCGACAAAGTTTCCGCTGACATTTTGTCACGGACTACTCAGATACTGAGATCAGGTTCCGAAGCGGACATAAAAAAACTTGGGCAATACTTAGCGCGATTTCAGTTCCAAAAGACTGAAAACTCTGAAACCGACTTGCATAAAGTCGAAGAAGTGCGTCAGGTCATACGAGATCTGAGAGAGTTAAGCTCTTCTAGCGCTGCAATGTCTCTACTCGAGCAGAAGCACCTATCAAGAGCATTGCTTTTGCTTGCCTCAAAGGAAATTGGTCTGCCGATTTCCAAGACTGACAAAGTGGACCAGTTGAAGCGAAAAATTGTGCATGAGATCGTCGAGTCTAGACTGAATTCAGCTGCAATCCGAAATCCGAATGCTGAGCCTCCGAAGAGGTAAATAGCTCGATTTTTGACTAAGGCAGTATCAGTCATGTGTCTGCCACAAAAACAAAAAAGGCGCTGCAAATGCAGCGCCTTTCTTTCCAATCACTGGCGGCTTACAGCAGCGCCAGATCCACAGCACTTTCGCGGCCGTCACGGCCCGCGCGCAGCTCGTAGCTGACTTTTTGGTTGTCTGCGAGGCCGGTCAGACCGGAACGCTCAACAGCAGAAATGTGTACAAACACATCGTTGCCGCCTTCGTCCGGTGCAATGAAGCCGAAGCCTTTGGTGGTGTTGAACCATTTGACGGTGCCTGTGGCCATCGTCGTTTCTCCTGATCTTATGCTGTCCACGGAATGCAACAGCGCGGCTCGGTCACATGATCGAATGACTGAGCCCAAAATAGGAGCAGATGGTCGAAGATGAAAACTTAGCGCTTTTTATCTGTATGCCTTAACGCCGCATTGCAAGCTGTATCGTGTGAAAATTGCATGAAAAGCGGCATTCTGCTGTGCTTGAGTGGCAATTGGGGCGTGGTTTCGGCGGTTGGAACGGGTTTAATCAACCTTGGGGAGAGGGGGTGATTTGGGCTGCACTGTTTAATCTATAGGCGTTGAGCGGCGCGCGTGTGGATTATTTTGACCGGTCGGTAAAAAAATGTTGCCTGAGTCGAATCCCTGTGCAAGCCTGAGTGGGTAGCCAAATAGGTGTCTGGGAGGTCTTATGTCCAACACACTGTTCAGCAATGGCATTCAAGCAGGGCGACTGACCTCTGCGGAACTGGCCGAAAATTTTGGGGATTTGCACCCCCGCTTTGATGATCACGAGGCACTTGTTGCCGCGGATCGCTGTTACTTCTGTCACGATGCGCCCTGTATGACGGCCTGTCCGACAGACATCGACATTCCGTTGTTCATTCGCCAGATCGCCACCGGCACGCCGGAAGCGGCGGCCAAGACGATTTTGGATCAGAATATTCTAGGCGGCATGTGCGCGCGGGTGTGCCCGACAGAGACCCTGTGTGAGCAGGTTTGCGTGCGCGAGACAGCGGAAGGCAATCCGGTGGAGATTGGCCGCTTGCAGCGTTACGCGACAGATGTGCTGGTGGATGCGGGTGTACATCCGTTTGAGCGCGCAGCCTCCACAGGCAAGAAAGTGGCGGTTGTGGGCGCGGGGCCTGCGGGCCTGTCGGCGGCGCATCGTTTGGCGATGCATGGTCATGACGTGACCGTTTATGATGCGCGCGCCAAGGCGGGTGGGCTGAATGAATTTGGCATCGCGGCCTATAAATCTGTCGACAGCTTTGCGGAGCGCGAGGTGGACTGGCTGCTGCAAATCGGTGGTATCTCGATTGAGACCGGCAAGAAGCTGGGCGACGGGCTGTCGCTCGACGGTCTGAAGGCTGAGTTTGACGCGGTGTTCCTAGGCATTGGTCTGGGCGGTGTGAACGCGCTCGGTGTGGACGGCGAGAATAAGGACGGCGTGGAGGATGCGGTGGATTTCATCGCGGAGCTGCGTCAGGCCAAGGATCTCACCCAGTTGGAAATCGGGCGTGATGTTGTGGTCATCGGTGGCGGTATGACCGCAGTTGATGCCGCGGTGCAAGCCAAGCTGCTGGGCGCGCTGAACGTGAGCCTTGTCTATCGCCGTGGCAAAGACCGGATGAATGCCTCAGAATTTGAGCAGGATCTGGCGGCCTCCAAAGGGGTGCGGATCATCACCAATGCGTCGCCCAAAGCGGTGATCGGCAATGGTGCGGTGCGCGAGATCGAGTTTGAGTACACCGATGATGATCTGAAGCCGACGGGGCAAAGTGTGCGTCTGGTGGCGGATCAGGTGTTTAAGGCGATTGGTCAGACGTTGGTGGGTGAAGGCTTGCCGGCGCTGGAATGGGGTAAGATCAAGGTTGATGAGACCGGACGGACCTCTGTGGAGGGCATCTGGGCCGGGGGCGATTGTGCCACGGGTGGCGATGATCTGACCGTAACCGCCGTTGCTGAGGGCCGTGATGCGGCCGAAGACATTCACGCCGCTCTGTCGGCGTAAGGTAGGAGATAAGCGATATGGCCAATCTCGAAAGTGATTTTGTCGGGATCAAATCCCCCAACCCGTTCTGGCTCGCCTCTGCGCCGCCAACGGATAAGGAATACAACGTGCGCCGCGCCTTTGACGCGGGCTGGGGTGGCGTTGTCTGGAAGACGCTTGGGGCGGAAGGTCCGCCCGTCGTCAATGTGAACGGCCCGCGCTATGGCGCGATCCACGGTGCGGATCGGCGCCTGCTGGGGCTCAACAACATCGAGCTGATCACCGACCGTCCGCTGGAGGTGAACCTGGAGGAAATGGCGCGGGTGAAGCGGGATTATCCTGATCACGCGCTGATCGCCTCGGTCATGGTGCCCTGTGAGGAAGATGCGTGGAAGCGCATTCTGCCGATGATCGCGGAAACCGGCTGTGACGGGTTTGAGCTGAACTTTGGCTGCCCGCATGGCATGGCGGAACGCGGCATGGGTTCCGCTGTGGGGCAGGTGCCGGACTATATCGAAATGGTCTCGCGCTGGTGTAAAGAGGCCACCGACCTGCCGGTGATTGTGAAGCTGACGCCCAATATCACCAATATTCTGTATCCCGCCGAAGCCGCGCTGCGCGGTGGGGCGGATGCGGTGAGTCTGATCAACACGATCAACTCGATCACCTCGGTGAACCTAGATGCGATGAGCCCGGAGCCGATGATTGATGGCAAAGGCACGCATGGCGGCTATTGCGGCCCGGCGGTAAAGCCGATTGCGCTTAACATGGTGGCAGAGATCGCGCGTAACCCTGAAACCGCGCGCCTGCCGATTTCCGGCATTGGTGGCGTGACCACCTGGCGCGATGCGGCGGAGTTCATGGCGCTGGGGGCGGGCAACGTGCAGGTCTGTACGGCGGCGATGACCTATGGTTTCAAGATCGTTCAAGAGATGATCTCTGGTCTGTCCCAATGGATGGATGAGAAGGGCTATACCTCCACCGCGGATTTTGTCGGCATGGCGACGCCCAATGTCACCGACTGGCAGTATCTGAACCTCAATCACGTCACCAAAGCGGTGATCAATCAGGACGATTGTATCAAGTGCGGGCGCTGCTATGCGGCCTGTGAAGACACCAGCCACCAGGCGATCGAGATGTCTGAGGACCGTGTGTTCACCGTGAAGGATGATGAATGCGTGGCCTGTAACCTGTGTGTCAACGTGTGTCCGGTGGAGAACTGTATCACCATGCGCACGCTGGATGTGGGTGAGATGGATGAGCGCACCGGGACGCCGGTTGCTGCCGAATATGGTAACTGGACCGCGCATCCCAACAATCCCGCGGCGACAGCTGCAGAGTAAGTCGTCGCAAGACGCAGATGCGCCGCTGCTGGGGATGGCAGCGGCGCATTTTTTTGACGAAGCACAAGTGTGTTGGTGACGTGGGCTCAGACGGTGAGCAGCTTGCGGTACATTTGTTCCAGATAGGTTTCGGCCCCATCCAGCACATCGGTTTCATCCGCTGTAAGCACGCGAACCTGCGCATCAAAATCGGCGTAGTGCTGGGTTGTGGCCCAGATGGAAAACAGCAGATGACGTGGTTCAACCGGGGCAATGCGCCCCTCTCTGACCCAGCGGTTGATCAGGGTGACTTTGCGATCAAACAACGGCTTTAGCCCGGTTTCCAGATGCGGGGCCATGCGCGGCGCGCCTTGCACGATCTCATTGGCAAACAGCCGGCTTTCGCGGGGGAACTGCCGGCTCATTTCCAGTTTGCGGTGCACGTATCCCAAGAGTTCCTCAAGCGGTTCCCCCTCGGCGTCCAAGCCTTCTAGCGGGTCCAGCCAGGTTTCCATCAACTGGTTGAGGAGCGTGACGTGAATGTCTTCTTTGCCACTGAAGTAATAGAGGATGTTGGGTTTTGACAGACCGGCCTGCTCGGCGATCAAGTCGAGTGTCGCCCCCCGGTAGCCATGCGCTGAAAACACCTCGAGCGCCGCATCAAGGATGCGTTTGCGATTGCGCTGTTGAATGCGGCTGGGTTTGCGGGTTGGGGCCTCAGGCATATTGTTTTCCATAGCTCGGTCACATTTAGGCTAATGGAGCGCGCTGGCGCGGTCCATAGGGCAATAACGTGCGCGCCTTATGCTCAGCTTAGTGCGCCGATGCCACGCAGAATGATGGATTTGATATTGTTTTTCGCCTCGTCCCATTGCGCATCTGACAGCGGTGCACCGTGGTTGAGGGTTTCGATCTGATGGCCAAAATCGGCATAATGCTGCGTGGTCGCCCAGAGCATATAGAGCAAATGCCGGGGATCGATGGGCTGCATGCGCCCTTCGGCAATCCAGCGTTCGATCACTTTGATTCTGCCGTTTGTCCATTCTGTCAGTGTGGTTTCGAGATAATCCTGAATAACAGGCGCCCCGTGCATCACTTCGCTGGCCCAGACTTTTGAGCCATCCGGATGGCGGCGGGAGATCTCCATTTTGGCATCAATGTAGGCGCCGATGCCATCTTCGGGGCCTTCGGCGTTGTCAAAGGTGTCAGCGGCTTGAAGCCAGATCTCAAAGATATTCTGCACCACCTGTCGATAGAGTAACTCTTTGGTAGGAAAGTAATAATGCAGGTTTGCCTTGGGCAACCCGGCCACATCGGCAATGAGCTGCATGGTAGCGCCGCCAAAACCGGCCTCCGCGAACACTTTTTCCGCTGCTGATAAAATCAGCGTTTCTGCCTCTTTGCGGCGCAGTTTTTTGCTGTTTGAGGGGCGTGTCGTGGACATGAATGGGGCCTTGAGAATTTTCTTGACCGAATGGTCAGGCTGTGTTGCTCTGAAATTGACCATACGGTCAGGATGACCGTGAAAGCAAGAGCCCCGCCAGCGAGGAACCGACTTAAAAAGTCAGGAATCCAGGCCAAACTAGGGAGTGAAGTCATGGGTGCACCCGGAGAAAATCTGAAGGTGAATGGCGACCGACTGTGGGACAGTCTGATGGAAATGGCCAAAATCGGCCCCGGCGTGGCAGGCGGCAACAATCGTCAGACGCTGACCGATGAGGACGCTGAGGGGCGCGCGCTGTTTCAGACCTGGTGTGAGGAAGTGGGCTGCACCATGGGGCTCGATACCATGGGCAATATGTTTGCCACCTATCCCGGCACGGATCCTGACGCCTTGCCAGTGTATATGGGCAGCCATTTGGACACCCAGCCGACGGGCGGGAAGTATGACGGGGTGCTTGGGGTTTTGGGTGGTCTGGAAGTGCTGCGTAGCATCAAGGATCTGGGCATCAAAACCAAACACCCGATTGTTGTGACCAATTGGACCAATGAGGAAGGCACGCGGTACGCCCCGGCGATGCTGTCCTCTGGTGTGTTTGCGGGCGTTCACTCGCAGGATTGGGCCTACGACCGCGAAGATGCGGAAGGCAAAAAATTCGGTGACGAGCTGGCGCGGATCGGCTGGCGTGGCGATGAGGACGTGGGCGCGCGCAAGATGCACGCGATGTTTGAGCTGCACATTGAGCAGGGGCCCATTCTGGAAGCAGAAGGCAAGGACATTGGCGTTGTCACCCATGGGCAGGGCCTGAGCTGGACGCAGGTCACGATTGAGGGCAAGGATGCCCATACCGGATCGACGCCGATGCCGATGCGCAAGAATGCGGGCCTTGGCATGGCGCGGATTTTGGACAAGGTGGATGAGATCGCCTATTCCCATGCGCCCCATGCGGTGGGCGCGGCAGGCCATATTGATGTGTATCCGAACTCGCGCAATGTGATCCCCGGCAAGGTGGTCTTTACCGTCGATTTCCGCAGCCCGGAGCTGTCGGTGATTGAGGACATGGAAGCCCGCCTCAAGGTCGAGGGCCAGAAGATCGCTGACGACATGGGCCTCACGATTTCCTTTGAGAAGGTGGGCGGATTTGATCCGGTGAAATTTGATGAAGGCTGCGTGACGGCCGTGCGCAATGCGGCGGAGCGTCTGGGCTATAGTCACACCAATATCATCTCAGGTGCAGGCCATGATGCCTGCTGGATCAATCAAGTGGCGCCGACCGCGATGATCATGTGTCCCTGTGTGGACGGGCTTTCGCACAATGAGGCGGAAGAGATTTCCAAAGAGTGGGCGGCGGCAGGCACTGATGTGCTTTTGCATGCGGTGCTCGAGACGGCTGAGATCGTCGAATAATTTAGCGACCGGGAGCGTGGCTCCCGGACCCCGGTACACTTTCCAGAAAGAGAAAGCGGGGCGCAGACATAGCGCCAATGGCGCAGCATATTCAGGGAGTGAAGATATGGCGACGAAAGTCATTAAAAACGGCACCGTTGTGACGGCGGATCTGTCTTATGAGGCGGATGTGCTGATTGAGAACGGTCAAATCATCGAGATTGGTAAGGGCCTCAAAGGCGACGAAGAGCTGGACGCGACCGGCTGTTACGTGATGCCGGGCGGGATTGACCCGCATGTGCATTTGGAAATGCCGTTTATGGGCACCTATTCCAGCGATGATTTTGAGAGCGGCACGCGGGCGGGTCTGGCGGGCGGCACCACCATGGTGGTGGATTTCTGTCTGCCAAACCAAGGCGAGAGCCTGCTGGATGCGATCAAGCGCTGGGACAACAAATCCACGCGTGCGAACTGTGACTACTCTTTCCACATGGCGGTGACCTGGTGGGGGGAGCAGGTTTTCAACGATATGAAGACCGTGATCGAGCAGCGCGGTATCAACACGTTTAAGCACTTCCTCGCCTATAAGGGCGCGTTGATGGTGAATGATGATGAGCTGTTTGCCTCTTTCAACCGTCTTGCGGAGCTGGGCGGGATTGCCATGGTGCATGCTGAAAACGGCGATGTGGTGGCAGAGATGACCGCCAAATTGCTGGCTGAAGGCAATGTGGGGCCGGAAGGCCATGCCTATTCGCGGCCCACGCAGGTGGAAGGTGAAGCCACCAACCGCGCGATCATGATTGCCGATATGGCCGGTGTGCCGCTTTATGTGGTGCACACTTCCTGTGAAGAGGCGCATGAGGCGATCCGGCGTGCGCGGATGCAGGGCAAGCGCGTTTGGGGCGAGCCGCTCATTCAGCACCTGACGCTGGATGAGAGCGAATATTTCAACCCGGATTGGGATCACGCCGCACGTCGGGTGATGAGCCCGCCGTTTCGCAACCAAAAACATCAGGACAGCCTGTGGGCCGGTCTCCAATCGGGCAGCCTGAGTGTGGTGGCAACAGACCATTGCGCCTTCACCACTGAGCAGAAACGCTATGGGGTGGGCGATTTCTCCAAGATCCCCAATGGCACCGGCGGGCTTGAGGACCGGATGCCGATGCTCTGGACACATGGCGTGGAAACCGGCCGTCTGACGCCCAATGAGTTTGTCGCCGTGACCTCCACCAATATTGCCAAGATCCTGAACTGTTATCCCAAGAAAGGCGCGGTTCTGGTGGGGGCGGATGCGGACCTTGTGGTCTGGGATCCGGCCAAGACCAAGACGATTTCCGCAGGCAGCCAGCAGAGCGCGATCGACTACAACGTCTTTGAAGGGCAAGAGGTCAAAGGCCTGCCGCGCTTTACCCTGACACGGGGCCATGTGGCGGTGCATGACGGCGAGATCCGCACGCAGGAAGGCCACGGCAAGTTTGTGGAGCGTGAGGCCAACACCACGGTCAACAAGGCGCTGAGCACCTGGAAAGAGCTGACCTCGCCGCAGCCTGTGCAGCGCAGCGGCATTCCGGCCACGGGTGTGTAAGGTAACTTATCTGTGGGTCACAACGATTTTCATAACAAGTTTGGGCGGCTCTTTGGGCCGGTGTTCGGTGTGACCTATGGCGTAACCGCCATAGCGTTTCCGTTTCTCATTTTGGGTCACGGCGGCACGACAGCAGCAAACATCGAAGGATCCGGGTTTTCATTCTTGGTCGTGCTCATCGCGATTGGGGTTGCACTCTCTTTGTTGCCCAAAGTGGCGATTATTGCCGCGCCAGTCTTTGTAATGGTGTCGTGGTTTGTGGATCGTGTAGCGCCATCCTTTCTAGCGTTTTTGCTGGGATGTGGAGGGGCTGCGTTCTGTGCGGGGTTTGTCGCACTTGGGACAAATGTGGATGTGTTTCCACCGAGCGCGCGCTGGCTGCCTGACAGTTTTTCTTTCGCTGCGTTCTTAGGCCAGGCGGCTGCAGTCATTGCGGTTTTGGTCTCGGCGGTAATGTGGATGGTAAAGGGAGCGAGTTCGGATGTGCCGTGAATACCGTTTCAACCGGCAGCGTGCCGCCGATGAGAACGGAGTGCCAATGTCACTCTGGCACCAGATCCTCAAGCTCTGGCAGGAGGCGCACGCTTTCCTGTTCGTGCGGGTCGGTGCGCGCGATGATGGCGACAGCCTCCACCGTGCCGGTGTTGATCGGCAGGTGGGGCACGCCCGCAGGGATATAGACCAGATCGCCCGGATCGGTTTCCATATAGTGCTCAAGCTTTTCGCCCCAATACATCGCGGCGGAGCCTTCCATCACATAGATCGCCGTTTCATGGCTTTCATGCAGATGAGCTTTGGCGCGACCGCCGGGCGGGATGCGCAGGATGTGCATGCAGATGCCCTGAGCACCGGTGGTTTCGCGGGCAATGCCCTCAAAATAGCTGAAACCCTGTTTGCCGGCATAAGTGCCGCCTGGGCGCAGCTTTTGGCATTTGGTGGGCATAGAAGAAGATGTCATGGGGGCGTGCTCCCGAAAAAGGCAATAATGATATGACTATGACAGATGGGGAGAACGGTGTGTCAACCGTGATCAGCGCCAAGAACCTGAGCCTGACGTTTGAGACCAACGATGGTCCGGTGCATGCGCTTAAGGATGTGAACCTTGATATCAAGAAGGGGGATTTTGTCTCCTTCATCGGGCCTTCGGGCTGCGGGAAGACCACGTTTCTGCGCTGTATGGCTGATCTGGAACAGCCCACGGCGGGGGAGATTACCGTCAATGGGGTGAGCCCGGAGGAAGCGCGCAAGGCGCGGGCTTATGGTTATGTGTTCCAACATGCGGGGCTCTATCCGTGGCGCACGATTGGGGGCAACATTCGCCTGCCGCTGGAAATCATGGGGGTGAGCAAAGCCGAACAGGACAAATCTGTGAAAGAGGTGCTGGAGCTGGTGCATCTGGAGGGCTTTGAGAAGAAGTTCCCCTGGCAGCTTTCCGGCGGGATGCAGCAGCGGGCCTCCATTGCGCGGGCGCTGGCGTTTCACGCCGATATCCTGTTGATGGATGAGCCGTTTGGCGCGCTGGATGAGATTGTGCGCGATCACCTCAATGAGCAGCTTTTGGAGCTTTGGGCGCGCACCAACAAGACCATTGGTTTTGTGACGCACTCCATTCCCGAGGCGGTCTATCTGAGCACCAAGATTGTGGTGATGAGCCCGCGTCCGGGGCGCATTCATGATGTGATTGAGAGCACGCTGCCCAAAGAGCGGCCGCTCGACATTCGCGACAGCCCCGAATTCATCGAGATTTCCCATCGCGTGCGCGATGGCCTGCGGGCGGGGCATGAAAATGACTGAGCTGCAGATCAGACGGGCGACGCCTGAGGATGTCGAGGCCATGGCGCAGATTGTCTGTGACTGGGAGGCCGCGACGGAGTGGATGGACTCTGCCTATGGGCCGGAGGAGATTTCCGGGTTTATCCGTGAGGCCATGCCGGAGCGGGAGATGTGGGTCGCCGGAGACCCAATTGAGGGCTATCTCTCCTATGATCCCAAAGCGACCCGTGTCGGCGGGCTCTATTGCCGCAAGAGCGGGCAGGGGCTGGGCAAAGCGCTGATGGACAAGGTGAAAGAGGGGCGTGATTTCCTCTGGCTCACCACCCATGAGCCAAACCTGAAAGCGCAGAAGTTCTACAAACGCGAAGGGTTTGTCGAGGTGAGCCGCCATGATGCGGAGCCGCCTGAAACGGTGCGCGAAGTGCGGATGGAGTGGCGGCGATGAGAAACCTACTCCCGATTTTGACCGTACTGGCGGCCATCGTGGCGATCTGGTGGCTGGCGGTGGCGCCAATGAACGTGCGCCCGGCGCTGGATATTGCCGAACGGGGCGGCGCGGTGGTGGTGCCGGAAGGCTCGGTAGAGCGCCGCGATGTGTCGGTTTTCAAGCTGATGCTCGACAACCCGTCGCTGGTGGCGGCGGGCTATGATCTGAAGCGGCCCCGGCTGCCGACACCGGCGCAGGTGGGCGAGGAGTTGTGGAAGACAACCGGGGCGATGGTGGCCAAGGGGCGGGCCTGGTCCAAACGCTCGCTGATTTATCATGCCTGGGTGACGTTGCAGTCCACCCTATGGGGCTTTGTGCTGGGCACCACGGTGGGCATTCTGGGCGCGGTGGCGATTGTTTATAGCCGCGTGTTTGACATGAGTGTGATGCCCTGGGCGATCATCAGCCAGACCGTGCCCATTGTGGCCTTGGCGCCGATGATCATCGTGGTGTCCAATCAGGTGGGCATTGAGGGGCGCGGCGTGCCCAAGGCGATCATCTCTGCCTATCTGTGTTTCTTCCCGGTGCTGGTGTCGATGGTGAAAGGCTTGCGCTCCCCGACAGGGGAGCAGTTGGATCTCTTAAAAACCTATAACACCAGTGGGTTGCAGAGTTTTCTTAAACTGCGTTTGCCGGCAAGCGTGCCTTATCTTTTCACCGCGCTGAAGGTCGGCATTGCTGCCGCCTTGGTGGGCACGATTGTCGGCGAGTTGCCAACGGGGGCGATCAGCGGGCTGGGTGCGCGCATTCTGATCGGGGATCAGTTTGGCACGCCGCTGGCGATCTGGTCGGCGCTGATCTGTGCGGCCATTCTCGCCGGTATTCTGGTGACACTGATTGACATCACTCAGCGGGTGACACTGCGCAAGATGGGGTTCCACGGATGATCTGGATTGTTGCAATGGTGGTGTTTTGGGCGGCAGCCTGGCGCACCAATGTCTGGCTGGCAAACTCGGCCTATGCGGAGCAGACGGCGGTGCGTATTGTGGTGCCGGTGCTGTTTGGGATCACCATTCTGGTGCTGTGGGAATGCCTTGTGCGTGGCTTTGGCGTCAGTCAGGTGATCCTGCCACCGCCCAGTCAGGTGATGGTGGTGTTTGCCCAATCGACAGACCTCTTGTGGGTGGATTTTGTGCAAACGGTGCTGAAAGGCGCGTTGCGTGGCTTTCTGATGGGGGCGGCGGCGGCCTTTGTTGCGGCGCTTCTGATTGACCGCAGCGCGTTTCTGACCCGCGGGTTGCTGCCGATTGGCAATTTTGTCGCCGCGCTGCCGATTGTTGGTGTCGCGCCAATTTTGGTGAACTGGTTTGGGTTTGACTGGCATTCCAAAGCCGCCGTGGTGGTGGTGATGGTGTTCTTTCCCATTCTGGTGAACACGGTGCAGGGGCTGCGCGCCACGGATGCGATGCAGCGGGATCTGATGCGCACCTATGCGGCGGGCTATTTTCAGACGCTGCTGAAACTGCGCATTCCGGCGGCGCTGCCTTTCATTTTCAACGGGTTGAAGATTGCCACGACCCTTGCTTTGATAGGCGCGATTGTCGCTGAATATTTTGGGTCGCCCACGCGGGGCATGGGGTTTCGCATCTCAACCGGCGTTGGCAGCCTGTCGATAGATTTGGTCTGGGCTGAGATTTTTGTCTCAGCGCTTGTGGGCAGCGCCTTTTACGGGGTTGTTGCCTGGATCGAAAAGCGGGTGACCTTCTGGCACCCATCACAAAGAGGTTGAACAACAACCCAAATAATATTCAACAAGGAGAAACTTTCATGAAACTCTCGACGACTTCTTTAACGGCCGCGGCGCTTTCCCTTTTGGGCTCCGCCGCCTTGGCCGCAGATGATGTGACGCTTCAGCTGAAGTGGGTGACCCAATCGCAGTTTGCAGGCTACTACGTGGCGCTGGAGAACGGTTTTTACTCGGATGAAGACCTGAATGTGACCATCAAGCCCGGTGGCCCCGACATTGCGCCGACACAGGTGCTGGCCGGTGGCGGTGCGGATGTGACCGTGGAGTGGATGCCAGCGGCGCTGGCGGCGCGTGAAAAGGGCCTGCCGATGGTCAACATCGCGCAGCCGTTTAAATCGTCGGGCATGATGCTGACCTGCCGCAAGGATGCGGGTGTGGCCACCACCGATGATTTTGCCGGCAAGACGCTGGGCGTGTGGTTCTTTGGCAATGAGTTCCCCTTCCTGAGCTGGATGTCGCAGCTGGAGCTTGGCACCGATGGCGGGGACGCCGGTGTTGAGGTGCTGAAGCAGGGTTTCAACGTGGATCCGATCCTGAACGGTCAGGCGGCCTGTGTGTCCACCATGACCTACAACGAATACTGGCAGGTGATTGATGCGGGTCTGACACCCGATGATCTGACCACCTTCAAATACGAAGATCAGGGTGTGGCGACGCTGGAAGACGGGCTTTATGCGCTGGAAGAAAACCTCGCCGATCCGGCCTTTGAGGACAAGATGGTGCGTTTTGTGCGCGCGTCCATGAAAGGCTGGAAGTGGGCTGAAGAGAACCCGGAAGACGCAGCCATGATCGTGCTGGAGTATGATGAAACCGGTGCGCAGACCGAAGAGCATCAGGTGCGCATGATGGGCGAGATTGCCAAGCTGACCGCGGGCTCCAACGGCGCGCTTGATCCGGCGGACTATGAGCGCACGGTGGCAAGCCTGATGTCTGGTGGTTCTGATCCGGTGATCACTGCCACTCCAGAAGGTGCGTGGACCCACGCGATCACCGACAAAGCGCTGAAGTGATTGATCGTCTTCAGTTGAGATGACGAAAGGCCGGGGGCGTCCCGGCCTTTTTTATTTCTGTGGTGATGCGAGCGCCCGGAAGAGATAAGTCGGCAAGCGTGTGATAATTCGACGGGTGAGCGCGGGGTATTCCACCTGACCGGCGAGCAGTTGCATATACATCATGCGCACCGTGCCGGAGCGTTTGAAGCTGGCCATCAGCGGCTTTTGCCAGCGCGGGCCAAAGAGGGCGCGGCGTAGGTTGCGGGCGATGCGCAGGTTGCGGTGCATCTCTTTGAGCGCGCTTTGGTAGCGGGGTAGGGCGCTGGCTGGTGCCTCCTCACGGAGCGCTTCACAGGCGGCTTGTGCGGCGAGCTGACCGCTTTTCATGGCAAAGGCGATGCCTTCGCCGGTGATCGGATCCACCAAGCCGGCGGCGTCCCCTGCGAGCAGCACAGAGGCGCGGCCGGGCACCTTGCGGAAATCTCCAAACGGCAGGTGATGGCCTTTGAACTTGGCCACATCCTCAGGCAGGCCCAGTGTGCGCAGATAGGCGGCCATATGCGTCTTCATATCCGGGTTCTCTGCACGAATGCCGCCAACGCCAACAGTGGTGGACCCCTGTTTGGGAAAGGACCAGCCATAGCCCCATTGGGCGGCGGCAAAATCAATGCGCAGGGGCTGCGATTGCGGGTCTTGCAAGGCTGCGGGGGCTTCGATTTCAAGGCCAAAGCCGATGGTTTTGGTGTCAAAAGCCTTGCCAAAGAGGTGGCGGGCGACAATCGAGCTGACCCCATCCGCCCCAATCAGCACGCGGCATGTGAGGGTGTCGCCATTGCGGAAGGTGACAGAGGTGTCTGTCATCTCTGAAATAGTGTGGCCTGTGAAATCGGCAACGCCTGCGGCGCAGGCATGGGCAAACATCTGCGCGTCAATGTCCAGACGCATGGTGAGATGCAGGGGCGGCACATCCTGCAGGGTCGCCAGCTCTTCGCCCTGATACCAGAGGGCGCAGGCGGTGCGGGTGACAGCTTGGGAGAGGTCGATGTCCGCGCCGAAAATCTCGCGAAAATAGCTGCGGCTGCGCTCGGTAAACAGGCCGCCACACAGTTTGCTGCGTGGAAAGCTGGCTTTGTCGATCAAAGCCACACGCGCGCCGTTTCTGGCGGCCCAGGTGGCGGCGGCGCTGCCAGCGGGGCCTGCGCCAACGACGATGATGTCAAATTCTGCCATGGTGTATCCTTCGCCGCGCTTCTATCAGCTTTTCCAGGTAAGGCCATACGGATAGGATGGGCCACCCAAGGAAAGGATGCGGCATGACCGAAGAGAAACAGCCCGAGGGCGAAGCAACATTGCGGGTGGCGGCGATGCCCTCTGATGTGAACATCAACGGAGACATCTTTGGCGGTTGGGTGTTGAGCCAGATGGATATGGCGAGCGGCATTGTGGCTGCGCAACGGGCCAAGGGGCGGGTGACCACAGTGGCGGTGGATGCGATGAAGTTCATTCGGCCGGTGCGCGTGGGCAATATCCTTTGTGTCTGGGCCTGGGTGGAACGTGTCGGGCGCAGCTCTATGGCGATCAAGATCGAGGCCTGGGCGGTGCGCCATCGGCGTGGGATTTCTGAAAAGGTGACCGAGGCGGTGTTCACCTATGTCGCGATTGATGAGGAAGGCAATCCGCGGCCAGTCCCGGCAGAGGATGCGCCCTGGCCACAAGCCTAAGGCCGCGTTGCAGCGCAAAGATAGCGTGCGGTCAACTTTGGAAAGCGTAACCTTTTGTTGCTGTTGTCAGTCCCAAAGGAGGCGCCATGTCGGCAGACACCCGCAAGATATCCAAGTCCGCGAGAGGCTCCAAGGCGCAGCAGCGCGCGCGGGAGGCGTTGGGGCGCAACCTGTTGTTGTTGACCACCGAAACCTGGGTGAGTGATGCCCTGCGCGAAGCGGTGCCGGAGGCCTGGCACCGGCTTGAGCAGGATTGTGATGTTCAGGAGCGCAAAGAGAAGGTGACGCTGTATCTTGATCAGTCCGTGGCGCGGTTTTATCGCGCGATGGGCAAAGGTTATCAGGGGCGTATCAACCGTTTGCTGGCGACCTGGGCGCAGATGAAGATTGCAGAGGAGTTGCGCGTGGAGGCGGCCTTGACAAAGCCATCGGGCCACGAAGGCACGGAGGGGGATGACAAAGGCGCACCGGACGGCGCGACAGGGGGGCATGACAATTTGTGAGAGAGGCTGTCATCGCAGCCAGCAAGGAGCGCGGTGCAGAATTTGCACGCGTTTCAATGCCTGCGCACTACGCGCGCAATGTGTCTGACTGGATCAGGCCGTATCAGGCGCTGTGAAATTCCGTGCTGTCCTGTGCAGAGGCTGCTTTGCGACTGCTGCAGTTGAGATAAGATGTGGCAAGCACGGCCACAGGTACCCCAAAGCCGAAGGCGAAGTAGACTGCGGCAGCGATCCAGAGTGTAGACTGTAGCACAAACAGCGCCAAGAGGGATGCAAGAAATCCCACAATGCTGCCAGGTATGAAGAGTGCGAATGCCATGATGTGCCTGAATCTTCGGGTGCGTCTATTGGGCTTTGAGAATACGGCAAAAATATGTCAAAGCAAGCGAAGAACTGTATAGGTTGGGTAAATTTTTTGGGAACTTGTTTAGGTTTTAGTAACTTATCGCGTTTTCGCAGCAGGACTTTTTGAGTCGCTTTGTGGTGCAAAACAATCAATGATTGCAGTGAGTAATGCCGCTCCTGAAATTGCTGTGAAAATCCATCCAAAATACCAAGCCTGCCCTGCGAGCTGGTTTTCAGCGTATGAGGCTGCGAACTGGAGTTGGCCGTATTTGGCGGCTGCAAAGGCCAGTAGGGTGGCGGCCCCGAAGGCTGGGATCTGCGCAACGGGCTGGAGTTTGAGTCGCGCGAGGGAGGCGAGGATCAGGCCAATTGGGGCGCCGATCAGGAGGGTCTGCTGGCTCCACCACGGATGCGCGCCGAGTGGGCGGGCCAGATCAAAGGCAATGAAGACAGCCATCAGGAGGGCGGCGGCGAGGGCTGGGATCAGGTGGCGCATGGTGGGTTCCCGTGAGTGGTGGTGCTCAGAGAATGGGAGTGCGTGGTGGGGATGAGAAGGGATGTTACAGACGGCTGGCGGGGGTGTGATGGGGTGTGTTTTTGTGGGGGCGGGTGGTGCGCAGCAAGTGCGCACCCTACTGGGATTGTTAGTGCGTCGCGCGGCGGGCGCAAGACTGTCCGGTCGAGGGGGAGCGCAAGTTTAGCGTTGCGCTTTGGATTGAATGGCTTCGACAAGATACCGCTCGAAGCCTTCCCACAATGAAATCAAGTCGTTTTTAGAGATGCTGAAGGAATTGCTATGAACCACCCTGTGGAGAGCTTCTAGCTCTCGGGATGACTTCGTGTCGCCTAGCAATCTTGCAAGATCTTTTGCTTCCTTTGGGGAAAAACTTCCTATTTTTTCTAGATGCTCGACTGCAACTTTTATGCTTAAGGCCAAGCTCTTACCTTGCCGGAGATTCTGTGTTGCAATGTACCGATTGGTTGCAAGCTCAAGTAGCGAGCGGAATACAATGGGGATAGCTAATTCGTGCCTGTCCAAATAGAGCTTGAACTGCAGCTCCTGCCAAAGACGCTCCATCTTCCCCTGATTAGGCCGCCACTGGATCGTGTATTCCACATGGTTCGGGATCAGAGTGTCGCGCTTTGGTGGTCTTTTCGGAGATCGGGGAGAAGCAGGTAGAACTTTTTCAGTCGGATTAGGAACAGGAGGAGTCTCTTCGTTGAGGCCATAGTCGCGAAGTGTCTTTAGATATTCCTCTACATTCTGGACTTTCAACAAATTGTTGAGGGTCAAATTTTTCGCTTGGATGTCGTTAGCCACTTTGCTTAACAGGCTGATCACGTCTTCCTTAGGTCTAGAAAGGCCAAGCGTATTGTCAGGTTTGAGAAAAATACCGAATTGTCGCTGGCGCTTCTTCGCATTCATCAAGCGGTACATCGTAGAGCGCCCGACCCTATCGGCGTCAGGATACCCTTGTTCAGTCAGAAAGACCTCAATAGCTTCTGCAATCGGATATTGGTTTGTTCCACCAGTTCTGTTTGCATGGTTGGCCTTTGCTCTTGGGTCCCATCCCAGCTGGCCTCGGCCTCCATCTGTGCCATTGTGACGACGGCTTAAGGCTTGATCTATCTCATGTTGATTGTGCTCAACTTGGCACGCGATAAGACTTTCCAAAGTGAAACCACTCGCTTGAGAAAGGCCTTCGAACTTTTTGCGAAACGGTTCCGGTGTGTGAGATGGATCTGCCAAAAGCTTCAAGCAGGTCACTCGGCGGTTTCCATCGAAAACGACAAACTTGTCCTCAACAGGTTTGACCAGCGGTGCGTCAAAAATTCTCTTGCTTTCAACAATGCTCTCGGCGAGTGCGACCATCTTAGGGCCATGATGCTCAAACAGCCAAGCTATTGCAGAATCTTCCGACGGCGTCTCTCCGTGACGGTCGTTGTTTTTGTTTACCACAAGCGCTGAAATGGGAAGATTTAAAAAGTTCAATTCTACAGCCTCAAAATGCCATTCTTGGAGAGGCTTGCATCTAATGCGTGTATTTTCAAGTGGATAAGAGGCGGCAATTGCCGCCTCTGTTTTTCTCTACTTCTAACGCGTAAATTTCTTATGCTTCAAGCGCTTTGGCTCAAGCGCATCTGGACCGAGGCGGCGTTTTTTGTCTTCTTCGTAGTCCTCGAAGTTGCCTTCGAACCATTCCACATGGGCGTCGCCTTCAAAGGCGAGGATGTGGGTGCAGATCCGGTCAAGGAAGAAGCGGTCGTGGGAGATGACCACGGCGCAGCCTGCAAAATCCACCAGCGCGTCTTCGAGCGCGCGGAGGGTTTCCACGTCCAGATCGTTGGTCGGTTCGTCGAGCAGCAGCACGTTGCCGCCTTCTTTGAGCAGGCGGGCCATGTGTACACGGTTGCGCTCACCACCGGACAGCAGGTTCAGCGGTTTCTGCTGATCACCACCCTTGAAGTTGAACGAGGAGCAGTAGGCGCGGGAGTTGACCTGCGCATCCCCGAGCTCGATGATCTCGGCGCCGCCGGAGATGGCTTCCCAGACGGTGTCTTTGTCGTTCAGATCATCTCGGGACTGATCCACATAGCTGAGCTTCACAGTGTCGCCGTATTCCACGGTGCCTTCGTCAGGCTGTTCCTGACCGGTGAGCATCTTGAAGAGCGTGGATTTACCGGCGCCGTTGGGGCCGATCACGCCAACAATCCCACCTGGCGGCAGCGAGAATTCGAGGTTTTCAATCAGCTGTTTGTCGCCAAAGTGCTTCGACAACCCGTTGACCTCGATCACCTTGGAGCCAAGGCGCGGGCCGTTTGGAATGACGATCTGCGCGCGGGTGATTTTCTCGCGCTCAGACTGGCTGGCCAGATCGTTATAGGCGGCGATACGCGCCTTGGATTTCGCCTGACGGGCTTTCTGGCCCTGACGCATCCATTCCAGTTCGCGCTCAAGCGTTTTCTGCTTGGATTTGTCTTCGCGCGCTTCCTGCTCCAGACGTTTGGCTTTCTGCTCCAGCCACGCGGAGTAGTTGCCTTCGTAAGGGATGCCGCGGCCGCGGTCGAGCTCGAGGATCCAGCCGGTGATGTCATCCAGGAAGTAACGGTCGTGGGTGACGCAGAGGATGGTGCCTTTGTAGTCGATCAGGTGCTGTTGCAGCCAAGCGATGGTTTCCGCATCCAGGTGGTTGGTCGGTTCGTCAAGCAGCAGCATGTCGGGCGCCTCGAGCAGCAGTTTGCAGAGCGCGACACGGCGTTTCTCACCACCGGAGAGATCGGCGATATTGGCGTCATCAGGCGGGCAGCGCAGGGCCTCCATAGAGATGTCGACCTGACTGTCCAGATCCCAGAGGTTTTCGCTGTCGATGGCATCCTGAAGGACGGTCATTTCCTCCATCAGCTCGTCGGTGTAATTCTCCGCCATTTCGATGGCGATGGCGTTGAACCGATCAACTTTGTCTTTCTTTTCTTTCACACCCAGCATGACGTTTTCACGCACGGAGAGGCTTTCATCCAGCTGTGGCTCCTGCGGCAGGTAGCCCACTTTGGCGCCCTCGGCGGACCACGCCTCACCGGTGAAGTCTTTGTCGAGACCGGCCATGATCTTCATCAGGGTGGATTTACCGGCGCCGTTGACGCCGACCACACCGATTTTCACGCCCGGAAGGAAGGACAGGTGGATGTTTTCAAAACATTTTTTACCACCGGGGTAGGTCTTGGACACACCCTGCATGTGGTAGACATATTGATAAGATGCCATGGGAGCCGACTCCGTTCGCCAAAATCACGTTAGAGCGTGTGATAGCGGAGGGCGCGGGCGGGGGCAATGGAGGTTAGAGTCAGTCGATAGCTCTGTCCAAAACTGCAAACAACGCGAGAAATATCGCAGCAACCGCAATATTTCCCCAAGTCCATCCCGTCTCAATGCCAAATTGCTTAAGGACGAAGTTTGAAGACCCTGCGATTACGGATGCCACAAGTAAGAGATGTCGCCAGTGCATAGATGAAATATCCAATATCCAATATTAGAGTGGCATTATTAGCGGCTTTTTGCGCGACACATCCAGCACCGATTTGTCTTCATCTTGTTGGCCTAGGGTGAAGATTTGACCAAAGAGCGCTAGGGTGTTCATGCCAGTGAGCCCTTAGCCACATCTCGTTCAGTAGCTCATTTAGCACTACTTTTGTGTACAGTGTATTTCTAAAGGGCGATGCATTTCTGGCGCAAACGGGAAGAGCTCGTAGTCTGGTTGAGGTTCGAAGAGTATATCACTTTTGCCGCAACACCCTATATAACTGAAAAGCTATGTAGAAAGGGCCCAAAAATACGGCGACGCGTAGATACTTGTCAGCGCTTCCGATGTCCAACCCGAGATACGGCAGGGAGTAAACTCCCAATGCAAAAACATATCCGATCAGATCCATTTTCAGTTGCTCTCTCGGAGGCAGGTTTTTGTAAGAGAACTTGGACATTCGTTGTGTTTCTCAGTTTTTAATTGTCGTCAGATTTGTGAAAGCGCAAGTAATCTCGAACACCGTAAGCAAAGAGCCAAAAGAGGCTGAAGAAGATTATGCCTTTCACGTGACCTATGGAGAGCCCGTAGGTATCCCGCATGGTTTCTTCGGTTGCAAATAGTAGGGCGTAAACTCCAAAAACATAGATCGCTGTGAGAACTATTGCTTTTCGCACACCGCCTTTTTGGCGCAGTTTTTGCTTTAGATAGTGGAGAATTTTTGCCCTAGAGAAATGGCTTGTGTTGGTTTCGGTGCTCATTGAATTTTTCCGTTGAAAGGAAAATAGGCGTTAGAGAGACAGCTCCGCGAATGAGTGCGTGTAGATTTTTGGACTCCGCTCTGGCAGGGGCGCAATGATCTTAGTATAATTTCCTTAGGGCTAGTTTGTATGGATCTCCTATGATCGCGGACCAGTGAATGGTTCAAGGATCCTTTGAATACTGTCGTAGAACACCAAGCACAGTCCGATCATGATCAAGCCAACAATTTCTATGAGGCCGAAGCGTCCATCTTCGAAATAGCTGCCTAAAACAAAGATTGCAAAAATTGCGATGCGAGTTGGATAGGTCATTGCTGCTGTCACTTGAGAGGCTGCCAAACAGGAATTTGTTCGTCAGTCTAATGTCAACTTGCTTCTTGTGCCTAGACCTTGGCGACCGCTCTCACCCTTTCTATCTGTTGGTATGCCCCCGGATGTACAGGACGCCAAGTATCCGCGTTTTGGCGGGAGCGACTTGAGAGCCTCTACGCAAACTCTACCAGCCGTTTGCCCACACCATTGCACGCATAAAATGCCGTGTGAGCCAGCGGCTATTGGGCGGGCCTCGCGCGACCGTGGCGGCGCGGCAAAGGCAGCGTTGCACCAAGTCTATGTATTTAGAAACTCACTGATCCTGCGGCAGGGTTACGTAAGCCAACGGCTGAGGGTGGCGATGAGATCCCGCTTGCGCAGGGGTTTGCCAATGAAATCCGACATTCCTGCATTGAGGCACAGGTTTCTGTCGCTGTCCTGAACATTTGCAGTGAGCGCGATGATTGGACAGGCGGGCGCGTTGTGCTCGGCTTCATGGGCACGTATGTGCGACGTCGCTTCCAGACCGTCCATTTCCGGCATCGACACATCCATCAGGATCACGTCAAAATCGGTGTCCTGTGCCGCCTGAAGCGCGGCTTTGCCTGTGCTGGCAAAGGTCAGATCTGCTTCGGTGTGCTGCAGCATTTTTTGCAGCATCATCTGGTTGGTTTGATTGTCCTCTGCAATCAGCACCTTTCGGCCCGCAAAACATACCCCTGCCACCGCGCTGGTGCCGGATACCGTGCATTTGGAGTGACTGTTGATCCTTTTCAGAAGGGTGGGATCAGGCAGCGGCAGTTTCAATGTGAAACTTGAGCCTTTGCCGGGCTGGGATGACACATGTATTTGCCCTTTCATCAACTGCACAAGGCGCTGCGTGATCGCGAGGCCGAGGCCGGTGCCTTCAAAGGCGCGTGACGCTTTGTTGTCGACTTGCTCAAAAGCGGAGAAGATCGTGTCGATACGGTCCGCAGGGATGCCAATGCCGGTGTCGCTGACGGTGATGTGCAGTTGCTGACTGGCCAGATCGGTGTCAATTTTGAGGGTCACATCCCCCATGTCCGTAAATTTGATCGCGTTCCCGACCAAGTTCATAAGAATCTGCCGGAGGCGCCCTTCGTCGCCAATCAAGTCTTTGGGGGCATCCTCTGCATAGATGAGCGACAGGCTGAGATCTTTTTGCTGCGCAATGGGAGTGAGCAGGCAGATCACATCATGCGCCACGTCATACAAACAGAACTGCTGTTTCTTGATGGTGAATTTGCCGGCTTCCATCTTGGAGAAGTCTAAAACACTGTTGATGATGGACAGCAGCGCATTCGCAGAGGTTGTTATGGTCTGCGTATATTGTTTCTGTTCGTCGGTGAGGTTGGTTTCGCTCAAAAGATCGCACATGCCGATGACGCCGGTCATCGGGGTACGTATCTCGTGGCTGACATTTGCCAGAAATTCGGACTTGGCGTTGTTCGCCGTTTCCGCGACCTCCTTCATGTCGCGGAGCATTTCCTTGCGATCTCTCTGGTGGCTGGCGTCCTTGCGCGCGCTTACAAGATTCATCTGCAGTTTCAGCAGCAAGCTGCCCATCAGGGCGACAGCCATAAAGATGACAAAGCTGACCATAAACGCCTCTTTGCGCAATGCGGAGAACGCGGCGGTGGTGGGCGCGTCGACAACAAATGCGCCCATCAGATCCCCCATTTTCCATTCTACTTCAGGGGCCTGAAGCGCGTTATGGCAGCTTACGCAATTGGGCTGATTGGCGACGATGGGTTTGACGATGCGCAGATGGAGCTCGCCATCCTTCCGGTGGTATTCTGACCAAGTTTCGATGGCAGGGTTGGCCGCCAGAATGGACATTGTTGCTTCGGCATGAGGGTCAGGCGACACACCGATTTCCCGACCCGCGCGGCCCACGGCAACAGCGACCGACCCATCATCCTCGGACTGCAATTCGCTAAACAAATGCAGTGCCTCTGCGCGCAGTGTCTGTGGTGAGGGCATACCAATTGTGCCTTCAGGGCCAAGGTGGCTCGCATAGCTTTCAAAAAACGCCGCTGTGACTTTCCAGATTGCGGCCTTTTCCTCTTCTTTGCGTTGTCTGAAATTGTCCTGACCACTTTGATAGGTCACGGTGCCAACAACAATGCTGATGAGCAGTGAGAGAGCGACCAACAAAACAAAAGGCAGAGATTTTTTGTGCATACCGGATGCTAAAAAAAGATCTTTCCACCTTTCGGACTGGTTTCTTTTGCCCAATGCGAGATTGGTAGCAGCGTGATCCATAACTCGACGGCCTTTTAACGGTAGCGCGCTCAGTTTCGATAAAATACAGTAATTTTTCTTGAGAAACTATTAACAAACCTCTCACCCAAGAGCCTGTTTGGCGGTGGGGCGGGAGGAGAAAAGCAAAGCCTAGCTTGATACGGTTGGTCTCGCTCCTTCTTCTTAAGCGCCTAAAGTCAAAGTTTCTCTTAATTCGGTCAGCGGCGCTCATGGTCTTGCGTGCGTTTTGGCCTCAGCCTTGGCCAAGGCAATTCAGGCCACTTTTATCCAGGAGGCGGGCTCTAGACGCAGGCACTCCTTTTGGATAGGTATCTCCCACGCATTCGCTTTATCGGCGTATTTATTACTACGAAACGATTGACGGTTATTGGGGGGCAATCATGAAGTATTTTGCTGCCTTAATGATAGTATTGACTGTGTTGATTGGAAGTAAGACGCCGTCTCATGCACAGGAGCATGCTCAACCTTTCGTCGTGGGGTGGGCAGAAATTTTACCGTTGTTTCGCGCGCTACCCGACGAGACCCCGGGTGGGTTTGGTGTGCAGGTGATGGAGGAAATCGCGGCAAAAGCGGGCTTTGAGATCACCTTCAAGAAGTTTGAGAGCGCTGAGCAGCTCATTCGCGCACAGGCGGCTGGGGACATTGACATTTTGCCGGCAATTGCGGCGCTCCCATTGCTTGAAGTCAATAATGTCTTTTCGGCACCGATTGCGACGACCCATATTCGTGTCTTTGTTCGGGTGGAGGATGCAGAAGAATTGCATCCAGCGACCATGTCAGGGAAACTGATCGCCGTACCCTCGATCCCGCTGGGACCGACCGGTGAGTTTTTACTTGGGCGCAACACGGCGGTTCAGGTGCCGGTGTCAACGCTTTCTGTGATGGAACTGCTGCGGGGCACTGTGGACGCGTTGATCGCCAGTGACAGCGTTACGATTGCGGATGCGCATTCTTTGCGGTTGGATCACCGACTTGTTGCGGTGGGAGAGCCGTTGGTGAGCTTTGACCGTGTTGTGACAGTGCGATCTGAACTTTCGGATTTGTTGGCACCGATCAATCAGGCGATTGCCGAGCTGGAAACAACGGGTGTTCTGGAAGAGCTGCGCAATCAAAATCAGGTCAGCGTTGCACCGCCAGAACCCGAAGTGCTGAGGGCCGGCATTATACACAACCCGCCCTATACAATTATTGGGGCCAATCAGCGCTTTAGCGGGTTTTCTGTTGAGACATTGCAAAACCTCGCATCTGCGGCGGGTATCGACATTCGCTTTATTGCAATTGACGCAGAAGCATATGCGCAGGGGCCTTCGCCCTCACGATATGATCTTCTTGCTTACCAGCCCATCTCCGATGACGCTAAACTACGGATGGATTTCACCGCACCGCTAGACCGTTCGGCCTATGCCGTTTTCACGCGCCAAGGAAAAGGCGCTGAGATCTCTGGGCTTGAGACACTCGCTGGGCTGCGCATTGGCATCGAAGCGGCCAGCATCGCCAAACAACTGGCCGAGCAACAAGATAATCTGGCGCTGCGCGTCTATGAGACACCGGATGCGCTTTTGGGTGGGCTTCTTGATGGTGATGTGGATGCCATTTTGGCACCGCGCCATACAGTCAGCCTTGCTGCTGCGGCGCTTGGCGCGGAAGATCAGGTTCAGGAAGCCGGCACACCTTTTCACACCATAGACAAGGCGATCGCGCTGCGATTTGGCTTGGGCCAAACGCGCGAGCGTTTAAATGCTGTGATCCCGGGGTATCTGGCATCGTCGACGAATTCGCGGCTTAGAGAAAAATACTTTGGCACGCCCTCGTTTTGGACCACCGAACGCATTGAATTCTTTCGAAACTCTTTGATCTTCTGCGTTTTTGCTGCGATTGGCACCGCGATCGTCTGGGCGCGCTGGCGGCGCAAAAAAGAGACGCAGGAGCGCAGAAGATTTGCCTCACAATTGATCGATCAAATTCCCCTCGGAATGATCTTGGTCTCTCAGAAAGGGAGCATTGAATTTGCCAATCGGTTTGCCAAAGACATGACCCCAAACGGTGATAGCCAACTGGTGAAAGGGCACAATTTCAGATCGGTTGTTGAGCAGCTCATTGATGATGGGACGATGCTTTTGGGGGCGTCTGACAAAGCAACGGTTCTGGCGTATCTGACGCATGAAGGGCTGCGTGATGCGCATTCTAACGAGTTTCAGCTGGCCAACAGCAAGACCTATGTGCGCAATGCGATCCCGCTGGGCGCCGATGGAACGTTGTTGACATATTTGGATGTCACAGATGATCGCTTGCGGCTTGAGGAAATTGAAAACCTCAATTCTCAACTGCTTCAGCAAATCACATTGTCCAATGCGGCCAATGAAGAATTGCGGGCGTTTGCCTATGCCACATCACATGATCTGAAGGCGCCGACCAACACAATTGCGCTGCTGGTAAATGAATTTCACAATTCGGTCGCGTCTAAGATGACCGAAGATGAAATTGAGCTTCTTGAAGATTTAACGGCCACGAACAAACGTATGGCTCAGTTGATCGATGATGTTTTGGAATATACGAACGCCATTGGCAGCGAAATACAGCGAGCAGATATCGATTTAAATGACGTCCTGTCAGAAGTTTTGGATGACATGAAGGCCGATATTGAAGACAGTGGTGCGCAACTCACATTTTCCACGCTGCCCGTAGTCTATGCCAACCGAGGTCAAATACGACAATTGCTCCAAAATCTTATTGGCAACGCGATCAAGTTTCGATCTGAGGACCGCAGTCCGTTGATCGAAATACATTCCGAGCCGGCGACAAAAAAATGCGTGGCATTTTCTGTCTCAGACAACGGAATTGGCATGCCCTCTGAGTTTGTCGACCGCATCTTTACGCCTTTTTCACGCCTGCATGGACATCAAGACTACGAGGGCTCCGGTCTCGGATTGGCGATCTGTCAGCGCGTTGCGGTAAACCATGAAGGGAGCATCCGCGTGACGTCGACAGAAGGTGTCGGGAGCAGATTTACGGTCACCTTGAGAGGGGCAGCAAGATGATAGAAAACCTGATGATGATTGATGACAGCGCAATCGAGCAGAAAATCTATCAGAAAATTGTCACACGGTCAGAGATCGTCAGCAATTTGCATCAGTTTTTTGAACCTGAGCGCGCGCTTGAGTTCATGCGCACCAATCGCGACTTTCGCGCTGATGCGATTTTGCTTGATATCAATATGCCGCGCATGAACGGGTTCGAGTTTCTTGAGGCAGCAACATCCGAATTTGGGGCCGATTTCACAAACGCCACGGTGATTATGCTCACCACCTCTATTTCTGAACGTGATATGGAGAAAGCGCGGTCGTTTGAGGTTGTGCGTGCCTACATAAACAAACCGCTGAAACTGGATCATCTGGCAATGATTGATGATCTTCTGACTCAAGACACAGATTGATATCTGTCTGAACAGGCAGGTCAGCACTGCCGGTGTAGGCCGATCCCCATTGAGTTAACTTGCGCGCCTGCGCACTTCACCGGGCGTTTTGCCGAACTGCTTTGCAAAAGCGCGCGAAAAGCTGGCGGGTTCCGCATATCCAACGCGCCAGGAGACGGTTTCTATGTTCAGGCCCGCAGACTCAAGCAGCTCATAAGCAATCGCCATCCGTGTTTCGGTGTAGAGTTGTCGAAAGCTCGTGCCTTCATCTGTCAGCCGACGTCGTAGGGTGCGTTCGGTCGTGGCAAGTTTTGCGGCGGCATCTTCGATTTGATACTCGCCCCCCATGTTATCGACGATGGCATCTCGGACCTGCTGGGACCATTGGGGGAGTGTGCCAGACTGTTGCTCCAAAAGCGTTTTGCATTGATCGAGGCAAAATTGCAGTGAGACCGGATCTGATTTTGGGAGCGGTTCATCAAGCAAGGCCGACGGGAAGACCAAAGCGTTGACGTCTTGATTGACCCTGATCGGGAGCGGGGTAAAGGCGGCCATTTTCTGAGGATAGCTTGAATCCTGATCCATAAGGCGCGCCTCAAGTGTGCTTAGATCTGGCTGTTGCAGAAGGTCCCGAATGAACTTCACGGCCACGACCAAGTGTCGCTCCAATATGAAGCGATGCGCGGCGGGCGGGATTCCGGAGGTGTCAAACGTCAAAAAGGCTTCGCCGTTTTTTTCCGACAACGACATTTCTGCCACCAAGAAAGAGAGCTTTGCATAGTCGATGGAGGTTGCAATAGCGGCGCGCAATGTGGGACTCGTCAGAATGGCGAACCCCCAGATACCAAAAGCGTGGACATGGGTCGCACGCGCAGCCGCAAAGCCCAACCCGACATTTTCCGGCGCAAGTCGCACCAAATTCTCAATCGCGCGGATTTCATCGGTTGTGCTGTGAACGGCATTGGGGTCGTCCAGCGCGTCGATAGAAACCGAGGTGCCTGACAGGCAAGAGGCTTCGGAGATGCCGAATTTTGCGGCCTCATTGCACAGCAGGCGGAGACTGGTCGAAGGACGGTTTTGGGAGTGCACGATCATCGGGAGCATGATGATGATATGTCCGATATTATCAAGTGGTGATAATGGGTTTAAGGTGCGGCGGCTGCGTGCTCTGCAAGCCACGCAGCCTCCTCGCCGGGTTCTGGGAGCACATCCCCTCCTTCCATCACCCAGCTGGCGGGTACATCCATCGTATCGGCGAGGACTTCCGCCAAAGGGATGCCTGCGTGGGCCACAATGGAGGCGCGGATGCGACCGAGCATATTTGGTTTCTGTTCCGCAGAGCGCCCGTGACGGATGCTGCCAAACAGGAAAATGCTTTTTCCATGAACCGGAATTTGAGGCGCATCTTCAAAGAAAAACACATGAACAAAGGTGCGTGGCGCGCCCGTGATATCACAATGGATATCGGTGATATCCGCTGCGATCTTGGCTTTTGCGCCTTCTGGGATGACCCCTTTGACGGCGTTGCACAGATAAAGGGGCATTTGCTTAGTCCTTTGGGTTGCGGATCGACGTCACAACTTCATGCGCGGATCGTCCGGTCAGTGTCGTGCAGATCTCGGTCAGTTCGTTCAGAAGGGAGATCCGCTCGTCTTGTGGGAGCGCGCGATTGGCATGCAGAGAGGCGACAATGCTGGTGGAGGGCACTGCTGCGGTGAATCCGCTGCCTTCAGGAACCACGATCCAATCGATTTCGGCAGGCGCTGAAAAGGCGCGTTGGGCGAATTCTGCGATTTGGGTTTTGAGCTGCGTTTCTGTTTGAGCGGGGATTTGTCCGTCTTGGACAATACACATGATAGGTATCATTGGCCTGTTCCTTTCTCGTCGATTAGCCGAAGTGAACGGAGCGATTGCCGGTCACAACCGAGTCTAGGATTGTGGCCACATCTGACTTGCGCATCTTTTTTGGGACCGCATAAGAGGATCTGGCTTCGGCCAAGGCATCTTTGGCGATCGCGGCAAAGTCGCTTTGCTGAACGTCTTCAAGGCGCGCGGGGATACCGACAGAGTCTGCCAGCGCATCAATGCGGTGAATGAAGGCCGATGCCTGTTGCGCTGCATCCCCTGGACTACTGTCTTGTGTCAGCATCCGCTCCAGCGTGGCGAAGCGGTCCCGGCAGGCTTTCTCATTAAATCGCAGAACGCGCGGCAGCAGAACCGCATTCGCGAGACCATGTGGTGTGTTGTAATGGGCGCTGATCTGGTGGGAAATCGCATGAACGTATCCAAGGCTCGTGCGGGTGAAGGCATATCCGGCCAGGAAAGATCCCAGCGCCACCATTTCACGGGCGCGTGCGTTTTCCGGATCGCGGTAAGCGATTGGGAGGAACTCCACAATCAGGCGCACCGCTGTCGCGGCGTCCCGTTCGGTGGCTGGCGTGCGCGCAAGGGAGGTGAAGGATTCAAGTGCATGCGTCAGCGCGTCCATTCCCGTGCCTGCCGTCATGGGCCCGGGCAGCGACGTCAGGAGGTCCGTGTCAAAGGCGGCTGCGATTGGCAGATACTTTGGATCAACAAAGAAGTTCTTTTTATGCGTTGTGGTGTCTGAAATCACAGCGGCGGTTGTCACCTCTGAGCCTGTGCCGGAGGTGGTCGCAACAACGTATAAAGGCAGCGGCGTCTCGCGGACTTTCAAGATGCCTGCAAGCCTTTGGAGTGACTTCTTATTTGTGCTGGCGGCGGCGATGACTTTTGCTGCATCGATGGCTGATCCACCGCCCACTGCAAAAACGCTGTCGCATTGGCCTGTGCGGATTGCCGAGATCCCCGCTTCGACAACAGCAAAGGTCGGATTGGGCACGATGTCCTCAAAGATTGAAACGTCACAACCCTCTTGTTTCAGAAAGGCCAGCAGGGTGTCGAGCATGCCATTTTGCAGCAGGAAGCTGTCGGTAACGATCAGCGGGCGCTTTGAACCGCTGCGCACCATAAGGTCGGCAAGTTTGATCATGGCCTCGTGGCCAAAGAATGTCAGCGGCTTTTCAGGGGTGAACAAGCGGTTCATGGCGCGCAAAGCTAAAGCCATTGGAGAACGGATCATGGCACTGTCCTTTGTGTTCTGAGGGAAGGGTGCATTGGAGCTGAGAGAGCGTTTTGGGCGCCGAGGGAGACCTGCGGTCAGGCGGCTGCACCGGCCGCCCGAACGCATGGCGCGTCAGCCAAGCCGTTTGATCCACTTCATTTGGCGATCACTGTGGCCGTAATATTTGAGATTGGTTTCGAAATCGAAGGTCTTTTCCAAAACCGGTTTCATATGGGAGAAACACTCAAAGCTGAACGCGCCGTGATACCGTCCGATGCCGCTGTTGCCGACGCCCCCAAACGGCAGGTTTGCGTTGGTGATTTGCATCACGGCGTCATTGATTGCCCCGCTGCCAAATGGGATCTCAGCCAGGAAGCGCTGTTTGGTTGTCTTGTCGTTTGAGAACAGATAGCCTGCCAGCGGTTTTTCGAGTTGGCGCACGATATCAAAGGCTTCATCTAGTGTGTCATACTCCAGCACAGCAATGATCGGCCCGAAAATCTCGTCCTGCATGATCGCATCATCTGGGCTGACGTTGTGAACGATGGTTGGCTGGATGACGCGGTCTTCGCGGCTGGTTTCGCCACCATAGTACACCTTTTCAGGCTCGATGAGCGCTGCCACACGATCAAAGTTGCGTTCGTTGATGATGCGCGTGAAATTTCCCCGCTCTACCGTATAGTTGTGCTTTTTGATTTCAGCGACCATGCGTTCCATGACGCGGGTCTTGATGCTCTTGTGAACCAGAACATAGTCAGGGGCGAGACACAGTTGACCGGAGTTGATGAACTTTGCCCAGATCAATCGTTTGACACTGACGTTGATGGAAGCGTCTTCGGTGATGATTGCGGGGTTCTTGCCGCCCAGTTCCAATGTCACATTTGTGAGGTGCGGCGCCGCTGCGGTGTTGACGATCTTGCCAACCTGCGGGCTGCCGGTGAAGAAGATCTTGTCCCAACGTTGGTTCAAAAGCGCGGTCGTTTCTGCAACCGCTCCCTCAACCACGTGCAGGTAACCCGGATCGAAGTTTTCATTGATGATTTTCGCCATGATCCGGCTGGTTTCTGCGGGAAGCTCTGACGGTTTCAATACTGTGGTGTTGCCTGCCATCATGGAGCCAATCACCGGGATCAGAGACAGGTTATACGGGAAATTCCACGCCCCGATGACAAGAGAGGTGCCAAGTGGCTCTGGCACGATATAGCTTTTGCCCGGTTGGTTTATGAAGTTGGTGGGCACTTTGCGTGGCTTTGCCCAGCCTTGCAGGTTTTTCAGTGCCGTTTTCAACTCTTCAAAGATTGGGAACAGTTCAGTCAGCTGGGTGTGGTGCTTTGACTTGCCAAAGTCATTGTAGATGGCGTCATAGAGGTCTTGCTCATGGGCGCGCAGCAAATCTCCAAGCTTCTTAAGTTGGGCAATGCGGAAGTCGACCGGAAGCGTGGCCTTTGTGCGAAAATAGGTGCGTTGGTTGGCAACAACGTCGCGGATCCGTGCTTCGACGGCAGTGATTTCAGTTTGGGCGTTCATATCAATCCTCCTAGGCAAGGCAGCGGCGGTCATGTCCTGTACCGGATGCATTCAAATCTCTGACACACTGTGCAGAAAGACAGGAAGGAACGGTATGTCGCCTGCGGACAGGCTATTGATTTTTTCGGCCAAATCACAGTGTCCGATCCGGACACATGCGCATTGATGCGTGTTTTTTGGCCGGATTGATGAGGGCGTTGGACATGGTGGTTTTGGCAGTCAAACCTGTCAGAGGTGCGCCGTGAAACGCTCCCGATTTGATAGGAGATCTCTGCGCCCAAGAGGTCTGGAATTCCTCACTGTGATTTTGGAATCAATTGCGGAAAGATTGTGAATATCTTAGCATTTTATTATTCGACTTTTTTATTGAACGGTTTTTAGCTGACGTCACGTGTTATTGTGGTCTTTAATTCTTTGAACTTAAATATCTTCATTGTTTGCGTAATATATTCAAATATTTGAATTGGCGTATTCATGATCTGACAAGCGCAATAACCAAAAAGTGGTGTGGGCAACTGCAATCAGGGCCTTTGGTTGAATCCCGTTTTTATTATGCGGTTCGATAAGCGGATCGCCGCTCTTTTCGGCGACTTGCGATCAGAGCCTCAATCGGGAGACACTGACCATGTACAAGCACCCCGGTGTTTATATTGAACACGTTCCCTCCAACACCTTGTCCATTGAAGCGGCCTCGACTTCGGTGACGGCTTTCATTGGGCATGTGAAGCGCGGCGTCGCGGTCACAGCAGGGGCAGGCGAGCCGATCTTCATTTCGTCACCTGCGCAATATGCGCAGATGTTTGGCCCGCTGGTGGGCGGCGCAGGCGGTATTCGCAACGCCGGTGATCAGGTGGATGCCTTTGGCCATGCCATTGCGCAGTACTTCGCAAATGGCGGGGCAAAGGCTTTTGTGGTGCCAGTGGCGCATACCACGGGTGCCCCCGCCTCAGCGACGGCGTCGCTTGTGATTGCCAATGGGTCTGGCCAGTCGGTTACGTTGACGTTGACGGCAACGTCGGATGGTGAGTGGGCCAATGACGTGATGTTTGACCTCTCCAAGAATGACACGGACGATTACACGCTGACACTTGGCACGCTCGATGCGGCCACGCGACAGGCTTATGAAGATGCTGCGGATGATGCCGCCAAAGCTGCCGTGCTGGCAGATGCGGATTTTGATGTCGAGCTGGAGGTTTTTGCAGGGCTTGATATCGATCCTGACAGCGGACAGGCCGTGAAAGGCAGGGTTGATGGTCTTTCTCGCATCGTAACGGTGGCCTCGACACCTTTGGCGGCATCGGATCCTGCAGATCTGCAGACCGGTGTGCGCGCGCTGTCGGCCGGAGGGAGCGATGCCAATGCACCGGTTTTGACGCACTACAGCGCCGCATTGGAGCGGTTGAAAGACTATCGCAGCATTTCTACCATCGTGCTGCCGGGTTTGAGTTGGGCCGACAATGTTCATCAGACCATTTATCAATCCGCAATTGCCCACGCGGAATTCATGCAGAACCGGATGGTTTTGGTGGATCCGAGCAACCTTGTGGGAGATCGGCTTGAGACCGCGCAGAAGGTGAAACAGGAAGGGTTCCCGACCTCCCCGTATTCCGCGCTTTACTACCCGCATTTGACGGTGGGCAATCCGTTTTATGATGCGGAAACCAATGCCAATGTGCCTGCGACCTTTGAGATTGGCCCATCGGCGATGGCGGCGGGGCTGTGGGGGCGCATAGATGGCACGCGTGGGGTCTGGAAAGCGCCAGCAGGGCTTGAGGCCACAGTGCGGGGCAGCTTTGGGCCAAATGTGAAAATTGGCAATGCCATTCAGGACAATCTGAATGAATGGGGCGTGAACTGTATTCGCTCTATCATTGGCCCTAGTGTGGTCTGGGGCGGACGCACTTTGGCGACAAAGACCAAACCGCAATACCGCTACATCCCAGTGCGCCGCACCCAGAACATGATAGGCGAGAGCCTGTACAACGCGCTTCAGGCGGTTGTGTTTGAGCCCAATGACCACAAACTGTGGGCAGGTCTGCGTGCCTCCGTTGGCAACTTCATGGATGGTCTGCACCGTGCGGGCGCATTTCAGGGTGAAAAAGCCTCTGATGCGTATTTCGTCAATTGCGGCCTTGGGGCGACCATGACGCAGGGCGACATTGATGCGGGAATTGTGCGGGTTGTCGTCGGCTTTGCGCCGCTCAAACCCGCCGAATTCGTGGTTGTGCAAATTCAGCAAATCGTTGGTCAGACGGCCTGATAGGGGCCGCCTCATTCATTTTGGTATTTTGTTCAGGAGGCTTTTATGGCTGCTCCAACTTTCCCCGTAAATGCGCATCGGTATGATCCGTATCGCACCTTTAAATTCCAAGTGGTTATTAATGGCCGCGTCGTGGCAGGCCTGTCCAAGATGGGCGCATTGAAAAAGACCACAGAGGTGGTCAACTGGCGTTCCGCCGGGGATCCCTCAAGTCAGCGCGCCATTCCGGGCGGCACAAAATTTGAAAACGTCACGCTCGAGCATGGGCTGAGCCATGATCTGGTGTTTGAGGAATGGGCGAATTCCGTCAACAACGTCTCTGAGGGGGACGCGGGCATGTCGCTCGTGAACTTTCGCCGCGATATCGTCATCAATGTGCTCAATCTGCAAGGCACGCCGACCATGTCTTATCAGTTGCGGCGTGCGTGGGTGACTGAGTTCCAAGCCTTGCCGGAATTTGATGCCAACAACATGAACACGATCGGCATTCAATCCATCACGCTGGCACACGAAGGCTTTGTCAGAGACATCGCGGTTGTCGAACCCGCAGAGAGCTAAGCCATGCATCGCGCCGCGCAAACTCTGGCTGTCGCCTTTCCAAGTCACACACCCCGGTCGATGACGGGGGATGTGGAGTTGGGCGTTGCGGCGGCTTTGGCGTCTGGGCGGCGGCGCCCGGATGCTGTGACGGCGGTGCTGGTGCATGTGTTTTCTGAAATTGGCGGATTGGCAACAGAGATTGGCGACGTCTGGCGGCTTGCCTCCGGCAGTCGGGAGTGGCTATTGCAGCGCGCGGCAGCGCTGTTCTGGCACGATGCAGGGTGGTTTCAGGCGCGCTGCGCGCATTGCGATGCGGCCTATGATTTGCCGCTGAAGTTGGCGTCTGCGCCACGCAAGCCAGCGGGGCGCCCATTTCCCACCGTGACCGTGCGCACGTCTCTTGGGGCACGCCAGTTTGAAGTGCCAAATGGGTTGCATGAGGCGGATCTGGCAAAAGACAGTCCGCATGCCCCGGAGCGCAGGTTGGTTGCCCTTTGCGGTCTTGGCAGGGACGCACAGGCGGATGCTGACGGGTTTACGGAAGGGGACCTGCGCGTCATTGAGGACGCGCTGGATGCCGCCGCGCCTGACGTGGCTGATGAGGCATCCATCATTTGCCCAGCCTGCAAAACATCGACTGTAGCGCGCATTGACCCTCTGGATTTTGCCTTTCCGGATATGCAGGGGATCTTGCGGGACGTGCATGCGCTTGCCAGCCGCTATCACTGGTCTGAAGACGCCATTCTTTCGCTGCCCAGCGCGCGCCGTCGTGCCTATGTGCGTCTGATTGGACAGGAGGCACGCAGATGAGCCTGTTTGCCAAAGTGATTGCACGTGCCGCGGTGCCCGGCCAGCCCGTTCTGCCAACGGCGCAGCCCAAAGGCCTGTTGCGGCGCGACGCCTCTGTGCCTGAGGTTGCAGCCCCTTTGCAGCGCGTCGAGGGCGAAGAAGATGCCCTGGCGCCCTTGAGACGCATGGAAGAGGAAGAGACGGCGCAGAGCCTGCGTCGCACGGAGTTGGCAGAGGTAGACGCGCTGCCCTTGCGACGGTCTGAGTTGGAAGAGGAGGCCGAGGCGCAGCCTGTGCGGCGGGAGGAGCTGGAGCAGGAAGAGGTCGCCCAGACGGTGAGACGCGCTGAAGAGGAAGGTGAAGAAGAGATGCAGGCGTTGCGGCGTGAGTTTGTTGAGGAGGAAGAGAGCGAGGCGCAGGCTTTGCGCAGAACCGAGGCCTCTGAGGCGGATATGGAAGAGGATGCTGCACAGCCATTGCGCCGGGCTGAGATGATGGAAGAAGAGGCTCAAACGCTTCGTCGAGAAGCCGAGCTGGCAGAAGAAGAGGAAGAGGTACTGACGCTCCGGCGCTCAGAACTGGCGCAGGAGGAACTGGGGCCTGTGCGGCGTGCAAGCGAGCAAGAGGCTGAAAGCGCGGAAGAAACGGCGCAGCTTTTGCGCGCGGAAGAGCCGGACTTCCCCGAAGAGCCAAGCCCAGCGCAGGCTTTACGGCGTTTAGATGGACCGTCTCCAGCAATAGAGGCTGGCGCAATGTCAAACGATGTGTCCGCACCCTTTGCGGAGCCTGACCCGTTACATGCGCTTGTGCCCGTGCCGCCGCCGCAAACTGTGTCTCAGTCAGACCGGCCGCGCGTGCAGATCGATCAGATTGATGTGATGATCCATGAACCCACGCCCAACACCCAGAGCAGCCCTGATTTGGGCGCACAACTGTCTCGGATGCTGTCCGGGCGGTATTTGCGGGGGCGGTAGGATATGGCCACGCCGGAAAGCTCGCTCTCGGTTGCACTGCAGGAACTGGCGGAATTCATCGCCGGTCAGATGGCCGATGATGTGATTGTTTCGGTGGATGTGCCCAACCGTGTGAGCAAAGCGGCAGAGGACAGCGACAAACACCATCTGAATCTTTTCACCTATCGGCTGGCCCCCTCCGGCATCCATGCAGATCAGTCAATGCAAGAGCCGTTTTTTGTCCGTGCACAAGTGCTTGTGACGGCTTTCCCGGCAGGCAAAGGCAACCCGCCCGCAGATGCGGATCTGCGCGTGCTGGGGCAGGCAATGCGGGTGCTGTCCTCGGTGCCGGTGTTGCCTGTGGTGCTGCCCGGGGCGTTGCCCGTTGATGCAGAACCGGAGGATTTTCGGGCAGCACAGACCACGCAGTATCGGCTGCAGGTGGTGTTCCAAGCCCCAACGATGGAAGAGTTGAACCACATCTGGACCACACAAGGTGGCGAGCTGCCGTATCGATTGTCTGCGGCCTATGAGCTGGCGCTTATTCCGATAGAGCCGTTGGTGCATGCCGCGCCTCCGGAGCCTGTGCAGGCTGTTGAGCTGCTCTCAGGTGTGGGCACTCAGGCGGCGCCGTTTCAGATGTTTGTGTCGGCGGGGCGGCTGTTTTCCCATCTTGAGGTGGCAGCGGCCACAGCGACAGCGGATTTGCGCGTGGTGGGGCAACCAGAGACCCGAATTGGCGTTACAGTGGAATGGGTGAGGGCCGGCGGAGCCACACAGCGCCAGCCAGAGCAGACTTTCACGGTCGCCACCACAGACATCGACAGTGGCGCAGCGGGGATTTCGGTTGCGCTGACAGGCGCGTCGGCCGGAGACCGGGCTGTGCTCTACACCCAGCCTTTGAATGCAGATGACACGCCTTTGTCTGAGAAGGTCTATGCAAATCTGCTGCAGTTGACGGTGGGGGCGTGACACGATGACCATCGCGGCGCACAGCATTGAGCTTGGCCCAGCGCCGCTGGACGCAGAATGGCGACGCATGGGGCATTTGCTGGCGTTGGCCGAGGCGAGCCGCGCGGGGCGGGCGCTGGATGAAACCTTCAGCAAACAGTTTGAGACGGTGAACTCTGCTGTAGACGCGGCGCGCAAGGCTGGAGCTTGGTCCTGTTTGATGCGCACCGGGGTCTCACAGGAGGCTTTGCAGGATCTGCTGCGCATTGATCTGGATATCCTCGCGGCTGCTCTGGCGCCGGTCGCGCAGCCTGCGCAAGCGCCGCGGATCCATTCGTTGCAGCCCCACATTGGCAATGCCTGGGTGAGCCTGCCTTTGTTGCAAGAGCTCATGATGCTTGAAAGCGGGGCTGACATCGCGCTGATGGCGGCACGGATCAGCGCGGGAGCACCGTTGGTGGCGACAGGGCTTTTGCGTGCTGAGGGCAATACGCCTTATCAGGTGTTGCGTCCCTCTGCGCGACTGATTTCGGCCTGCCTTGGGCGGGATGCAGAGCTTGCCCCGCCGCCGGGGGCGATCCTGTCGACACAGCGGGGCGCATGGGAGGAGCTTATCCTGCCAGACACAGCCATTGCGCAGCTCAAAGACTTTACCGCCTGGGCGGCGCGGTCGCAGGAGATTTCTGACGACTGGGGAGGCAAGCCAGTGCATGGGCCGCTGGCATTGTTTTCGGGTGCCTCTGGCACTGGGAAGACCTTTGCGGCGGGCTGTATCGCTGCTGCGCTGCAAACGCGGACCGATGAGCCTTGGGCGCTGTACACGCTCGATCTGGGGCGGGTGATGTCCAAATATGTCGGCGAGACGGAAGCCAATCTCAACGCGCTGCTGGAAAGCCTCGATGGGCGGCGTGCGGTGCTTCAGATTGACGAAGCGGATGGGCTGCTGGGCAAACGCGGTGATGTTTCTGATGCGCGAGACCGCTATGCCAATCTGGAGGTTTCGCACCTGTTGTCCCGGTTTGAGCGCCACATTGGGCCGGTCATTTTAACGACAAATCTGCGCGCCAATGTCGACAGCGCATTTTTGCGCCGTTTCCAACTGATTGTGGATTTTCCAGCACCGGATGCCAAGGCGCGTGAAAAGCTTTGGGGGCTGTTGCTGCCCCCCAAAGCACCGCGCGCGAAAGGTTTGGATCTTCGGCAATTGGGTGCGGATGTGCGCCTGTCCGGCGGCGCCATTCAGAACGCTGCGCATTATGCCGCTGTTCTGGCAGCAGAGGCAGAGACGCCGATTGGCCCACCACAGATTGCCCGCGCGGTGAAAGCCGAGCTCTCCAAGGATGGGCGACAAATTCGCAAATCCGAACTCGGTCACTTGGCCGATTTTCTGGCGGAGGCCCAATCATGAGCCAAAACAATATCCATCTGCGCCGTCTGACAGTGACCTTGCCTGCCTCAATGAAAGGCACGGCTGCGCATGAGGCGCGCCGTATTGCCGAAGCCATGGCGCAAAAACTTTATGAAAACGGTGGCGCGGCGCACAATCTGAAGATTGAGAGTGGTGGCCACAGCGGCGCGCAACTGGCGGAACGGGTGGCGGCAGCCCTACCGAAAGGGGGGCGCAATGGCGGTTGAGACGCGCGGTGTGCTGTTTGAATATGGGCTGTCGATCCCGCCGCTGGCGTTGGTGTTTCAGTTCAATCCGCAAGAAATTTCACGCTCTCGCACGGTCACCGTCAAAACCGGCAACGCGCCGGGGTCGCGCGGCGGATATGATTTCCTCAGCCCCCTTGAGACGGCGCGGGTTGCACAGGGGGTCGAGATGCAGGCGGAGAGCTTTTCGATCGACATTTTGTTGGATGCCACGGATGCCATGCAGGAGGGCGATGCGGTGGCTGCCAAATTTGGTGTGCAGCCGCAGATAGATACGCTGCGTTCTATGGCGGAACCCAAAAATCAGGGGCCGGGTGGGGTGCAGGTTCTGTCGTCGCTTGGATTGTCGGGCACGCGGGCTTTTGAGCGACAGGAAACAGCATCGGTGCTGGTGTTTGCGTGGGGGATGCAGCTGTTGCCGGTGTTTTTGACCGGTGTGGCACAGAAAGAGGCGCTGCATCTGCCAAACCTGATGCCTTACCGCGCGACCATGAGCCTGACCATGCAGGTCATCGAAAGCGCCAATCCATTTTTCCTTGCAGACAAGGTGCGACAGACGATGGGCGCGGCACTGAATGTGGCAACAGGATTTCAGACGGGGTGACAGGAATGGCGTTTTTTAAAGGGTCTTATTACGAAGAATTGCCGTCTTTTGCGCAGCAGGCTGCGGATGGGTTTCAAGGGCCGCGCGCCCGACCGATTGCCGCGCCTGAGGCCGTGCTTGAACATTCGGTGCACGTCGGGGATCGGTTGGACACTCTGGGGCACCATTTTTACGCCAATGCGCGCGACTGGCGGAGACTGGCAGATTGCAACCCGCAGGCGCTGTTTGCGGAGGATCTGATTGTGGCGCCTGCGGACTTCCCCGCCAAAGAAGAACCGAGCCAACGTATCGGCAAAGTGGTGCTTGTGCCGCGCAGACGGGAGGGGAGATAGGTCATGGCATTGCTGTCTTCCATATTGGATCCAGGGTTTCGGCAAGCGGCATCTGTGATTGTTGAGACCGGACAAAATCGCAACGATATCGGCGCGCTGGCGGATTTGATTTCGGGTCTGGAAATCACGGCCACCCGAACCGAGGCGACCACGGGCATGATTCAGATCGATGATCGCCGCCGCGAAGACGGCACCTGGATGGCTGCGGACAGTGGGTTTTTCGCGCGCTCGATGCCAATCGTGGTGTCTGCGGATTTTCAAACCCACGTCGAAGAGATTTTTCGCGGCTATATGGTGGAGCTGAAGCCAGAGCTGCCCGCAAACTCCGGTGAGGCGAAGCTGACAATCCATCTGCAGGATGATGGGATTGCGCTCAATCGCGAGCATATGCGCCGTGTGTGGGGGGCGGAGGCACCTATATCTGATCTCGATATCTTGCGGGAATTGGTGTCTCCGTTGAACCTGTCCGTGGATGCAGACTCTGCGGAAGGGCAAGCTGCACGCGCCTTGGCCATGGATGGCACCCCGGTTCAGTTCCTGCGCGATCGTGCCATCGCCAATGGCTATGAGCTGATTTTCAGTCGGGGCGGGGTCTATTTTGGCCCGCGTCGTCTTCAAGGTGAGGCGCAGGCCACGATCATGGTCTATGCGGGCAATGCCACAAACTGCTTGAGCTGGGCGCTTTCAGATGATGCGCAACAGCCCGATGCCGTTGCATTTGAATTGGCACCAAGGGAGTCTGGCGCAGATCCGCTTGTCGAAACGGTTGTGGCGGGCGAGCCATTGCTGGGGACGACACCTGCGGCCGCAGAAGGCGCGGATTTGGGCACGCCGTCTGTCCAGCGGTTGAGCCAGGAGGGGGATGAGCCCGAAGAGGCAACCCGCGCACGGGCGCAGGCGGTGGCAGACGATGCCGCCTTTCGCATCCGCGCCACCGGCGAGTTGGACGGCACGCTCTATGGCCATGTGTTGCAGGTTGGCAAACTTGTGGGGGTGGATGGCACGGGCACGCGCAATGGCGGGCTGTATTACACTGACAAGGTCACGCATGCTTTTACCCCGGATGGGTATCGGCAGCGTTTTGAACTCATGCGCAATGCGACGGGAGACAGCGACAGCCTTGGTGCCGCGCCGCTTTCCACTGCGCTTTCTGCCATTTCGGGATTGTTCTGATGCCTCTGATTGACACGCTGGAAACATCGCTGCGCAAACAACAGACGCAGTACTTTGGAAAGTATCGGGCTTTCGTTGCAGACACGGAAGATCCTGAGATTTTGGGCCGGATCAAGATGGTTGTGCCATCCGTATTGGGAGAGGCTGAAACCGACTGGGCTTTGCCAGCTGTCGCCTATGGGGGCGGCGAAAACTACGGAATTTTGGCGGTGCCACCTGTGGGCAGTCAGGTGCTTGCAGAGTTTTTGGAGGGCGATCCTTCGTCGCCTGTCTGGACCGGAACATTCTGGCGTGCACCAGCCGAGATGCCTGCGGAATACACCGGACAGACGACCAAAATTCTGAAGACGGAAAGTGGGCATGTGTTGACCTTTGAGGATCAGGACGGAGAAGAGGCGGTGACGTTGCGCTCTTCGGCGCAGGCCGAGGTGGTTTTGGATCCCGACGGCGGTATGGCCCTGACCGATGCCGGGGGCGCCAAAGTCGTGATAGACGCCGCCGCCAACGAGATCACCGTGGAAGATGCGCATGGAAATGCGATTGTTCTGTCATCGTCCGGCATCACCTGCACGGACATAAATGGAAATGAAATCAAAGCGTCAGCGAGTGGAGTTGATGTTAAATCTGCCGCGATTGTGAACATCGAGGGCAGTCAAGTCACCGTGGCCGGTGCCGGTGGCGAACCCTTGATAAAGGGCGCGACATTTCTGTCGATGTTCAATTCTCACACGCACGCCACTGGCGCCGGTCCCTCAGGGCCTCCGATACCGCCGCTGACGCCTGCGGTTCTGACAACAAAGAGCACAGCCCAATGACACAGCCAGACGTCACACTGCCCCGGGTTCGATATATGGGTTTTCCGTTTCGCGTTGGCGCAGATGGGGCAAACAGCGCAGCGCGGTTTGATCACATCCGTCAGCAAGTCGAACAGGTTCTGTTCACCTCGCCGGGTGAGCGGGTCTTTCGACCTGAATTTGGATTTGGCGCGCGTCGGCATGTGTTTGAGCCCAACGCGGGGGCGCTGTGGGAATATGCACAAAACCGGCTTTACGGCTCTTTGGCGGAAGCCTTGGCAGGCGAGGTGGATCCCAAGACTTTGCAAGTTGAGATCAACGCGCCTCAGGATCGCCCAGAGGTGATGCTTGTGCGCGTGCGCTACGTGATCGCGGCCCTGCAAAAAGAAGAATTACACGAGATAGAGGTGTAGCGATGGCGCGGTTGGCCGACCCAAAACTGATTTTTGATGGGGGCTGCCCGGACTGCGGAGAGCGGGTGGCCAGCTTGCCGTTGCCGATCCCTGGGGTCGAAGATGACTTTGATTGGGCCACACGGGACTATGACAGCTTTCGCCTCTTCATGATGCAGGAGCTGGCCTCTCGGTTTCCACAGCGGCGGCGTTGGACCGCTGCGGATATGGAGGTGGTGCTGGTGGAGGTGCTGGCAGCCGCGCTTGATAGGGCCAGCCATGCCCTTGATCGCGTGCAAGCGGAGCGGTTTCTGGACAGCGCCCGGCGCCCGGAAAGTGTGCGCCGCCTTCTGAAACTGATCGGATATGATGCGACGCTGCATATGGATCAAACCTTGTTGGCGGAGCGGCCAGAAGCCACCCCAGAAGCGCGTGTGGAAGGCTTTTGGCGGGAAAATCCCATGGCCATGGAAGCTGCGAGGGCCGCCGGGCCACGCTTGATCGCGCAACAGAACCGGATGGTCACACTTGCCGATCATGCTGAGGCGCTTCAGGCGCACCCGCTGGTCGCGCTCGCGCGTGCGCGGCTTGTGAGCAACGGAGCCTGGCCAACGATTTTTGTCTCCGTACTTCTGGAAGACGACAAGGCGCTTGATGCGCCGTTGCATCAGGGGGCCGCGGAGGCAGTTCCAAATCAGGTGCGCCGCGAGATTTGGGCGCAGGTCTTGCGCTATCACACTGCGCGCAACCTGCCTTTGCCGAACGTGGATGACCGCCTGACCGGGCGACGTATTTTGCGCGCGTTGATCGAAGACTATCGCATGATAGGCACAGAGGTTTTGCTTGAGGCAGCCAAACCTGCGGCCATCAACATCACCCTGTCGATCCGTGCACAGCCCGGGTTTTTCCGATCAGAGTTGAAACAGGCCTTGGCGCAGGTCTTTTCAACCGATGAAGGGCGGTTTTTTGAAACGGGTCGCCTCGATTTTGGGGCGGCGCTTTATGCATCTGATGTGATCGAAGCGGCAATGGCGGTGGATGGGGTCGCGGTTGCCTGCCTCAATCTGTTTCGGCGGGTGGGCAAGGGATTTGAAGATCAATCCGCAGATGGCGTGATCACGGTGACAGAGGATGAATTCATCCAATGCCGGAGCGAGAGGTCTAAGCCTCAGAGTGGGATGCTGCGGATCGTTGTTAACGGGGGAGAGGCTGGATGACAGACTTCCACGCAGATCGCCCAGATAAACTTCGAGATCTAACACGTTGGAATCGTGCGGGTTTGTCACGTTTTGAATATGTTGATGGAGACGCTTCGGTCTGGTTGGAAGAGCTGCGGATTGCCCTGTTGGGGCACTATATGCGAGGGGCACCGGCAGAAACGCGCATGCCTGAAGCCTGGCGCGATGCGTTCTTGCGCGATCCGGTGGATTGGCCGGACGCCATGGCCGCCAAAGCGCAGGTCGTGTGGCAACGGCTCGCGCCTGAGCTGCCGCCTGTCCAAGACACGCGCGGGCGGCGGAATACGCGTTTGCTGGAGCAATACGACACACAAACCGAGGACTATGCCTGGGAAATCATGCGTGCCTTTGCGCGTGCGTCACATGTGCTGCTGGGCACATTGGATGCCTACACAAACGAAGGCTATCTGCGCACGGCCACACAATGGGACAATCTGCGCCGCCTTGCCAGTATGGTGAATTACCAGCCCACGCCCCCGGCCTCCGCAACCAGCACAGTCGCGTTGCAGCTGAAACAGGGGAGCGGGCTGGTTGAGATCGCGCCGGGGTTGGCGATGAAATACACGCCCGCGGAGGGCGGCGCGCCTCTGATCTTTGAGACACATGAAAAGATCGCAGCGCATCCGGATTTAAGTGCCGCTCGAACCGAGGATTGGAACGTCAACGCAGAGCGGCTGTCTTTTGCGAGCGGTAAGGTAAAGGACGCCGGGCAAAATCCTCAAGGCATGCGCAGAGCGGAGACACCGGAACCCGCACCACGGGCAATCACGTGGCACTGTCCCCAAAAACAGACATTGGCCCCCGGTGATCTGGTGGTGGTCTCAGATGGGGCTCTCGGTCATGCAAGCGTCATTGCCAAGGTGGCCCAGAATGAGGTGGAAGAGACCGCACGCGTTGTTCTGACAGATGTGCCAAGCGGCGACTTCACGCATCACAGCACGCGTTTGTGGCGCCAGCCATTGGATGTGCGCGTTGCGCTTCCAGAAACAAAGCCGAGCAAGAGCATCCTGAAAACGGACGCGTCATCCTATCTCGCGGGGGATCTTGTGCGGGTCACCTTTGGCCGCGAAACGGACACTTTCGAAGTGTTGGAAGCCAGTGGTGACGAACTGGTGGTGGATGCGGATCTTGCGGCCTATGCGGATGTGCAGATCACACCAATGGTGGCGTATTCCGCGACCAAAGGCGACTACATCGCCGATGAAGCCATCACCACGATGTATTTTAAAATGCGGTCCGGGATACGCGCGGTGGATGCCCGCGATCGTCGCAGTGTGCCCTATGCAAAATCCAACCAATTTGTGCCCGATGAAACACCGCGCGACGCCAAGGGCTATGTGATTGATAAAACCATGCGCCCCACCAAGGTTGCGGTGAAGCCGGCCAAACCTGAGGTCTTGCCTGAGACACAGAAAAAGCTTGGCGCCAAAACGGTCTCTTTCGCCGGCAAACCGCCAAAGGGGTTGGCCGAGGGCGATTGGTTTGCCGTGCGGGATCTGACCAACAACAGTCTGAGTGCGCTGCAGGTCGCTGCGATGCGCGTAGGATCAGATGCGTATCACCTTGTGTTGTCGCGCGAACTGACGGCAGCACCAGAAGAGTCCGAGTTTCACGGTCCTCTGCAAGCTGCCTTGCCCGCGTTGAACCATGATCGAAATCCCGAAGCCGCGTTGCAGGGCGGGCAGGTGACGCTTGAGGCCATCGCGCCAGAGGCAAGCCAGCTTGTGAAACCCGGGCGCAAGATGATCATCACACGCACGCGGGCAGATCGCAGCGAGAGTCTCCTTGTGACGGTGGCTGAAGTGATCTCTCGCGCGGCTTCAAAACTTGAGATGGTGATCGATCCGATTGATGCGGCGCGCGGCTGGGCCAAAGGTGACACCACATTCCAGCTGAACGCGGTAGAGATCAGCCATGGCGAAACAAAGGGGGCAAAGCTGCTTGGGTCGGGGGACGGCGAACGCTCTCGTCAGTCTTTTACATTTGCCATCAAAAATGTCAGCCTTGTGCCATCGGCGGTCTCAGAAACCGGGGTTGTGCCCGCGCTGGATGTGGTTGTTGATGATACGCTCTGGCGCTATCGCGACTACATCGACGCAAGTGCCGAAGGCACGCGCGCTTGGTCAACCACATTGCAGGATGACGGCACCCTCGTTGTCCATTTCAGGCGGCGTTTGGTGACGGGGCAAAACAATATTCGGATCCTGCGCCATCGTGTCGGCGCCGGTGTCATCGGCTCCAACATTCCAGCGTTTTCTTTTGAAAAACCATTGAAGAAAGATCGCTTTGTCGAGGCGATCGTGCAGCCGTTTCCAACCGCAGGCGGGGCCGACAGAGAACCGGTTTCCAAATTGCGTGTGTCAGCGCCCGCCCGGCTGTCCGCCAATGGCCGTGCGGTGTCTTTGCAGGATTTTGAAGGTCTTGCTGTGCGACACGCCTCTGTTCTTCAGGCGCATGCAGAAGAGCGCCCCGCGCCGGGTGCCACACGTATGGTTCAGCTTACGTTGGCACCTGTTGGGGGCGGAGCAATCACGCAGACGCTTGAGAATGATCTGCGTGCTGCGATTTTGGGAAAGGCGGTGCCGGGCACGTCTCTCTTCTTCAAACCCTATGAAACGCTGCCGCTGAACATCGGCGTGCGCGTGCGGGCCGATCTGACAGTGCACGACCGGAGTGAACTGAAAGCGGCGGCAGAAGAGAAATTGACGCAAACCTTTTCCATTGAGGCCCGTCGCTTCGGACAAACGACCTATGTTTCAGAAGTCTTGGCCGCGCTCGAAACTGTGGCAGGAATTGAGACTGCGCTGACCACCCGTTTTGATCTGGGGGATGCTTACGATCTGTTGAAACCAAAACCGGCGCATTTCACACGGCCCTGGCCGCGAAATGTCGCAACGCGAGATGGCGCCGTGGCCGCGATTTACGCAACCGATCATCAGATCGCATTTCTCCCGCCGGGTGACGCTACGCGCATCGCCGTTGTTGTGGAGGATATCCGATGAATTACCCGGAAGATGCGCTCACCCGCGCGGGTCATCTGCTCTATAAAGAGTTGCCTGAAGAGTATCGGTATCGCGATGTCGCCCCCGCCGCAGGTGAACTCGGCGATTTAGAAGCCTACCTGCATGGATTTGGCCATTTGCTTGATCTGATCCGCCATACGACTGAGCAGGCTTATGCGGATGCTTTTGCGGAGCAGGCGGACAATGGGTATGAAATTCAGCCGTGGTTGATCCCCTATCTCGCAGAGCTGGTGGGGGCAGAGCTTCAGGCCCCAGACCCGCAGGCGCGGATTGAAGAGCTCAACAACGCGGTTGGCTGGTCAAAATCCAAAGGGACGCTGCGCAATGTCGACAGCGTCGGGGATGTGGTGACGGGTGCGGAAACCGTTGTCCGCGAGGGCTGGCGGCTTACCTTGGTTACGCCCCGCATGAACTTGCCTCCGTTTTCCGTCCCAGACGTGGACGCAGAGGATGACCTATTGGGGCGCACGCCCGCGCCATTGGGTTGTCCGGACTTGCGCAAACTCGATCGGGCGGTTGTTGACCCGCAGGGCGGGAATCCTCTGTTCCGACTGCGCTATCCTGTGCGAGACGCAGAAGGGATCAGCAAAGGGGAAGAGACAGTTTTTTGGGCCTCTCGGGCGCGTGGCGGCGCCCCGTGCTTTCCTGGAGCTTACGATGATTTTTCAGCGCGAACACCGGATCTGCGCGATGCTGGTGATACGGCCTCACTGGGCCCACATCCGCGCCGCACGCGCATTCATATGCGCCCGCCAGATGGGTTCTTTGCGCCAGGGCTGAGAGTGGTCAACTTTGACAAAGATGATCCGAACCGTTTGAGTTTTGACGCTGGCGCGCTCCGCAAAACCTATCGCCCGCGTGACATTTTGGAGCGCGCCGGGCACGTGGATGCGCCGGTGCCAGATCGGCTTGTGGTGCAGCTCAACTATGATCTCGCCATCCGCAAGGGCAATGATATCCGCTTTGAGAACATTCTGTTTGTCACGCATCCCAATGCAACCGAACCGGCGCGCCTGCGGGTGCTGTCAGGGGGGAAGCTCACGCTGCACCGATGTGCCGCCGAAGTGGTGAGCGTGGCCAAGCCGCCAAATGACGAAGATATTCCTTTTATTGCCACCGACAGCATTTTTGAAACGATTGTTGCGCCTGCAGCGGCCGCCGAACTTGTCTATTGCACCGTTATGGGGGCGCTTGATCTGATGCGTCTGAACGCGTCGGACTGTCTATTGCACGATCTGGGTGACACCATCCGCTGTGACGATCAAAGCTGTATTCGATACTCGCGCCTCACCGCGCCAGATGGCGATGCGACGTGCTTCGTGAAAGACGCGCCAGTCAACACAGATATCGTGCCACGGTTTTTGCACCGTTGGCTGCGGGAGGACAGTGGCGATTGCGTGTTGCGCAGGCCGGTATTCGGTGAGCCGGGCTATGGCGTTCTGGACACGACCACATCGCCGCGGATCATCCACGGCGCAGAAGATGAGGGCGAAATGGGTGCGTACCACCATCGCTTCTTCGCGGCTTCTTTCGCCGCTTTGGAAAAGAAACTCACCAGTTATCTGCCGCTCGGACAGGAGATCGCCCTGTCATACGATCCGCATTTGTCCCTGAAGCCACCGATCCTGTCGGATGGTTCGTAAGTTATTTCAGTTAGGAGATTTTTGCCATGAAGGGTTCCAATTCAAGGCTCTCCCATAAAGCCGAAAACCGGTTTTCCAATGTTGCGCATATTCAAGGGGGCATGGTCACCGACAGTGATCTGACGGCGGCTGCGCAGATCCATCAAGCCCGCGATGAGGCACAGAATGCAGTCACGCTTTGGTCTGGTTGCCCCGCCCGCGATGGGGCTGTTGCGATCGACGAAACCGGGCGTGCGCGGCTGAAACCGGGCTGGATTGTTGCACAGGGCAAACAGGGGTGGCTGGCGCAGGCGGAAGGGGCTGAACAGCCCTTGCCGCAGGACCAAGCAGATCTGCCCTTGGGCGCGCCAATGATGAACCGTCCTGCCTTGGTATATGCTGATCTTTGGGAGCGGCCGATTTTTGCAGCGCAAGACCGTGCATTGACGGATCCGGGGCTGCATGGGGCCGAAACTTCTTACCGCACCCGGACGATGGTGCAGATCAAAACACTGCCTTTGGCGGATGAGGCAGCGCTCGCCAAAGCGCTGCAGGCGCTCGAAGACAATACGGGTGTCTTCGCGCGTAGCGGGGATGCAGAAGCGACCATTGTTTCCCGCAGTACCGAAATCGCCACAGATGAGTGTGATCCTTGTGCGGACCAAATCGATATAACGCCGGTCGTCCCAAACGCTCTTTTTAGATTTGAAATCATATCTGTAGAGCGCGAAGATAATGTGGCTAGGCGCTTGGTTGTGGCGTGGTCCGTGGAAAATGCGGCCGCCATCATGCCCGTCAGCGCGCTTGACGATATTTCCGCGCGCGATGCGTTTGCTCGCCCCGGCGCGGTGTATGAATTTTATTCAGAAGCGACCGAGGCGCATATTGGGCGTTTTGTCGGCATGACACCCGAGCGCCCGGTGATGACGGATGTGTTGTTTCCCGCACCTGCCGCAGGCACCGCAAATGGCGGCGATCCTTATGCGTTTGTGCGGCGTTGGGATGGGTTTGCAGAGATTGATTTGATCAGCCGCAACGTGACCAACACGGGCACGGGCAGTGTCACCGTCGGTGAGGCGCAGCTGACCCTCAATTGGGATGCTTTCGCACTGAACCTGGCGACCAAAGACAACCAGATGCTGGCAGGGGATTACTGGCTGGTGGAGCTGCGCCGCTTTGCGAGTGAAGAAGAACGCGTGCGGCTGGTAAGCGCCTTGCCTCTCGGTGTTGACCATCATTTCTGCCCGCTGTTTCGCATTTCAGATGATGGCACCTCCGAGCCATTGACAGATGAAGAAAAACGCCGGCTGAGCTTTCCAACACTCAGCGACATTCCTGCAAGCCATGTGCGCTTTGCCCCTGAGTGTCCGCCGCTGTTTCACGATGCGAAAAACGTGCAGGAAGCGCTGAACGCGCTGTGCGATCTTGATGCCACCGAAGTGGCGTTTGACCCGGGAGAGAATTGCCCGCGGTTTGAAGGTGCAAACACCGTTGATGCGGCGCTCAAGCGGATGTGTCAGTTCCAAGACGACAGCGCGACAACCCGTCTGCTGCGCCTGATGATGGATTGGGGGGTCATATGTGGTGTGTCGCTCAATCAGGAAGAGCGCACTAAAATTTCATGGACTGGCGGCACGGTTCTGGATCGGGCAGGGCGGTTGATTGAAGTCCCAGATGGGGCGTTTGATCTGTCAGAGTTGGATGAAGAACATATCCTGAGCGATATCGCTGACACGATGGAAAAAGAGGGGGAGCTTTGCCTTTCTGTCGCGGCAGAGAAAGACGGGCAGCTTGGGCTTTATGTTTCTGATCGGCGCACAGCGTTTGGCCCGACGGATCGCACGTTTTCGCAAGCGGTGCAGGCCTGCCTTGATGGCAAGAAGCGCGTAGATTTTGGGGATTTCTTTCGGCCTCTCACACCTGCTGACAGCAAGGTTGTGGAGGGGATGGTGCAGGTCTGGGCCAATCGTAAGACGCTGTCTGGCGCGGTGCCGATGACAGAAGCCGAAGAACAGGTTGCGCAGGCATTCAACAAGACGCTGTTGGCAGATTACAAAGCCAAAGTCAGCCCCGAGCGTGGCGCGACAATCGACAAGCTGATCTCTTTGGCTGAGATCAAATACAATCCTGAAAGCTTGCGCGGTGCCAACCGCGATCTCGTGCGGATGCAGCGCGAAAGCGCCAAACTTGGCATTATTGCTAACTCCGAAGAAGAGGACCGGCGCGCATGTGAGTGCAAAAATGGTCTGGTGCCCTGCCCACCTGACGCAGGCGATATGCCCCATCTGGTGCCCATCGGCTGTTTCAGAACCGATCCAACAGGGGCTGGCAAGATCACCAATATGCAGGAGCTTTGCCACTTTTGTTGCCGAAAGCAATCGCTGAACTGGCGATCACATCGCTATTATTTTGGTGAAAGCCTTGAAGAGCGCTTTGCTGTGTTGTCCAAACAATGCTGTGACACCAAAGAGCCGCCTTCCGGAGACTTTGACGATTGGCTGGATGACTGGGACTCAGGTATTTTCAAACCATATCCAATGCCCCAGCCCTTGCCGCACCCATTGCCAAAGCCTGATCCACTGTGGCCCCCCAAAGTGCCGCCTGATTTTGGCGGAACTTTCCCGCCTGTGATAGGTGGCGGGCCGCTGCCGCGACCTGGCCTTGTGACGCCTTTGCCGGGCAAAGATTTCACCAATATCGTAAACATTGACACCCTGCCGCCGGCCCGCGCCGAGGAAAGCTTGGTCGGCAACGGCTTCACGGTGGTGGACACCATCGATCTGGATGAGGATGTAAACCCGCTGACCAAGCTTGAAGAGCTGGGTCTGAAAGGCGGCGTGCGGTCTGGCAAGGACATCGGAGAGCCGGGTGATCGTGTTGCGATGCTGGTGCGGGGTGGCAAGACGGTGGACTATGTTGTCGTAGAAAAGGGCAATGGTCGCCTGCCGTTTGAAACCGATACGGAACTGACCGCACGCGTGACAAAGGCGCTGAAAGAGATTGAGCAGCCGGCAGACAAGACGGGCAAACAGGCCGGTTTCGCACCAGCCCCAGCCACGCCGCCCGCAGTCGCCAGCGTTGATCTCAGTGCTGCCGATGCCATGCGTGCCGCGTTGGAAGAAGAGCGCACACGTGCAGAAAGCAGCGTGCGTGAGCTGATTGCAACGCGGGAGGCGCTCAGCGCGGATGTGACGACCCTGCGTGCGGATATCGACACACTCACCAAGGCGCGCGAAGAGGCCGCGGTCGACATTGAACGTTCCCGCAATGAATTTGCCGCGATTGAGGCCAGCAAAGCCGCCAGTCTACGGGAGTTGTCTGAAGCGATCAGCGGGCTGGAAATCGCGAAGAAGGATGCCGAGGAAGCAGGGCGTTCGATCCGGTCAGAACAGCCCGCCCGCACGCTTCTGGGGCGCGATGACAATGCGCTTCGTGTGTTTGAGGAAAACGGCCTGCTGTCTGTCGGGGACATTGCCAATTCAAACACAAATCGACTTTCCGCCATCATTCGCCGTGCAGGCATGAACATCTCGGCAAGTGATCTGAAGCTTAAGGCAACCGATGTGATCAACCGCCGCTAGGAGGTCGGACATGGCACTCAAACGGAAGGTCAAACGTCGTGCACGTCGCAAAGCCCCTTCGGTGCGCAAGATTGGGGCAGGGTCGATCATGGTGGGGGGCGCGCAAAATGCAGCTGAAACAGACGCGCAGATGATGGTCGCCGGGGCAGCGACACACCGCCCCAAGGGCGTCACCTCTCCGGCTCCGATACTGCAACGCAAGGCAGATGTTGTGACACCGCGGACTGCGCCGGCACCCACCCCAGCCCCCGCGCCTCAGGTTGCAGAGGGCGCCATTCGCAAATTTGGCGCAGGGCGGGCGCTTTCCAAGACGGAACGGGCACGGTTTGAACCGCAGTTTGACGCCGATCTCAGTGCCGTGCGGGTGCATGAGGGCGCGCAGGCGGACACAGCCACGCGGGCGCTGGATGCGCGCGCCTTTGCGCTGGGATCAGACATTGCACTTTCAGCGGGCGCGGCAACCCCGGCAACACTGGCGCATGAAATCGCGCATGTGGTTTCCGCCGGTGACGGCTATCTTCGGCGCGAGTTGATCCGCCAGCCGCCCGGACGCGAAGAAGAGCCTGATCCGCTCACGCCCGCTGAAACGGCGGCGGCGGTCACCTACAACCAACAAAGGTTTGATCAGACCTCAACTGAGGCGCTTCTCGATATCATCGGCGGGGCGGGGCGCACCGAATTTGCGCCGGAGCATGTGCCTGAAATTCAAAACTGGCAGGCTGATTTTCGATTGCCCACAGATGGCAAAGTTGGTCTGCGCACCGTCGAGCCGATTGGCAAAGAGATGATTGCCGCTGGCATGCGCAATCCGGTGATCCAGTTCATTATAGACGCCCACAATTTTGATACCTCCAACGTGTCATCGATCACCTACGACCGCACGCTGTCCCCTGCAAATGCGTCGACCTCTCCCAATTGGGGCGGCGCTTCAGACATCCGTGTGTCTCCCATTGGGTTTCGGCAGGGCTGGCGTGGGCTCGTGCACACCATTCGCCACGAAATTGTGCACGCAGATCAGGTGGCAGGCATGGCCGCACCGGCCAATATCGAAGATGTGCGCCCGATCATGGAGTTTCAGGCCGAAACCACGGAAATTCTCTCGCAGGGCATGTTGTTGGAAGGCATGGGGGGGCTTTTCAACGATGCGGCGCGTGCGTTTAATTTCTGGGGTCTGATGTCGATTGCAGAAAAACGCGCCGAATGGCCGAATTTTCAACGCGTCAGGGATGAGTTGAAGCGCCGCTTTGATGCCTCGTCTGCGGCCACACAGGCGCGCCATCAGGCCGTGATGGACAATTTCACTGGCGAAGCTGCGCCATGACCCAGCATAAGGTGGTCGTGACAAAAAGCGCGCGCAAAGTTGCGCCGCGCACAAAGCCACCGCCGGTGCGCATCCCCAACGAGGTGCAGCCGAGCCTGCAAGTTGGGGCGGTGCATGACCCCGCCGAACGAGAAGCCGAAGCCATGGCCGCGCGCGTTGTCGCGTCTGCTGCGCCTGCTGATGCGCCATTGCCTGAGATCCGTCCAAACCAAGCGCAGCCTTTGCGTCGCGCGGCCGAAGATCAGCCCAATCTCGACACGCTGACCGAACCAGCCGTGCCTACAGAGCAGGCTGATGTGGATGTCGGCGCGCAGGAGGATGTGGCGACCCAAGGCATCGGCGGCGCAGATGTCGCAGAACTGGAAGGCGGCACGCCAGAAGACACCTCAGGAGAGGCGCCTGCTGGTGAAGCCCCGCCCATTCCAGATGCGCCTTTCCCGATCATGGAAATGCGCCGGGCAGACACCGGCGCGGTGGTGGGGCGCTCTGGGGGCGCGGCGCCAACAGATGTGAGCAGCCTTGTTGCCCATCCTGGCCCAGGGCGGCCGCTTCCAAAAAGTTTGCGCGCCCGTGTTGAGCCACATTTCGGCACCTCATTTGCAGATGTGCGCCTGCATGACAGCCCCGCAGACCGCCGCGCCGCCACACGGATTGGTGCACGCGCCTTTACACATAAAAACCGCATCTGGCTTGGCCCCGGTGAAAGCGAAACCAACACGCGCCTGATGGCGCATGAGCTGACCCATGTGGTGCAACAGACACGGGGCGCACAGACGCTGCCGATCAATAGAAAGGCTACACTGCCGACGCCCGCAGATCCTGTGGTGCGGCGTGGATATTTTGCCGACAAGGCCGAAAGCGTCGCGCGCCATGTGCCCGGCTATACCCTGTTGACCGTTCTGGTGGGGCGCAAGTTTATCTCAGGCAAACGCGTCTCGATGAACGCGGAAAACCTGATCGAGGGGTTCCTGGGGCTGATCCCTGGTGGCACGTTGATTTTTGATCGGCTGAAAGAAACCCGCGTTTTGCAGGATGCGTTTGACTTCGCCAAAGGCAAGCTGGGTGAGTTGAACCTGACATGGGACCGGATCAAATCCGATCTGAGCCGCGCGCTGGATACGCTCAATCCTTTCACCGCCGCAGACAACGTTAAAGACATGGTTGTGGGCCTCATCCGGGATGTCACACGATTTGTTGGCGCGCTGGCCAAGAAGTTTCTGGAGTTCATCGTGCGTGGGGCCCTCAAGCTGGCCGGTCGGTTTGGCGACAAAGTCTGGGGCGTTTTGCAAAGAGCCGGGGACACGCTTGCGCTGATTGTCGAAGACCCGCTGGGCTTTGCCAAGAACCTCGCCAAATCCGTGATCGGCGGGTTTAAGCAGTTTGGCTCCAACATTCTGACACACCTGAAAAAGGGCCTGCTGGGGTGGCTTTTTGGTTCTTTGGCGTCTGCTGGGATCGAATTGCCCGCCAAACTCGACTTCAAGGGATTGATGAGCCTTGTTTTGCAAATTCTGGGCATCACCTATGCCAACTTCCGCAAGAGGCTGGTCAAACAGCTTGGGCCAAAAGGGGAAAAAATGGTCTCCATGATGGAGACATCGGTGGATGTGGTCAAAACCCTCCTCAAGGAGGGGTTTCTCGGCATCTGGCAAAAGCTCTTGGATATGATCGACAGTTTCCGCCAGACGCTGATCGGCGGTATGACCGAAATGGTGATCACTTCGCTTGCGCGCGCGGGCATCAGCTGGCTGTCAGGGCTGTCCAATCCGGTGGGTGCGATCATCAAGATCTGCCTGATGATTTACGATCTGATCGTGGCTTTCCTTGAGCGGCTTGAACAGATTGCGGATGTGGCCAACAGCATTTTTGCCTCCATGGCGGAAATTGCCAAAGGGCAGGTTCAGAGGGCTGCGAATTTCATCGAAGAAACCATCGGGCGCACTGTACCGCTGGTGATTGCCTTTGTTGCTGCACTTGTGCCGGTGTCCGGCATCACCAAGAAAATCAAAGCTGTCATCAAGAAGCTTCAGGACCCTGTGAAAAAAGCGATGGATAAGATGATCACCTTTGTGCGCAAGAAGGCGAAAAAACTCTTTTCCAAGCTGATTGGCAAGGTGAACGGCAAACGCAAGTTTCCGTCGTTTAACTTCAAAATAGGGGCGAAGCAGCACCGTATTTTCGCTGAGAAAGGCAAAGGTGGCAAAGTCACGGTCAAAATGGCGTCTGAAAATCAGGAAGAGATCACCAAAAAACAGGCGGCTCAATCGGCGGAGATAGAGAAGATCAAGAAGGTCGATGATCCCAAAGCGGCCGAAGCCTTGCGCATCGCCAAAGCCATCCAGAAACAAACAGAAGACGCCGATGCGGAAACAGCCAAAGAAGCCAAACGGATCAAGGGAGACAGCACAAAGGAAAATCAGCTCGCAAAGATCAAACAGCTGGAAAAGGAGCTGAAAGAGGCCGCAAGAGAGCTCGAAGCAGCGGCAAAATCCATTGATGCAAATCCAGTGATTTCAAGCCAGTCCGAAGACGGGCTGTTTCGCGCCGCAGAGCCTCGGCTGGAAGGGTTGGAAGGTAAACAGGGCGCCCATGGGGCGCTGTTGGAGTGGTCAAAGAAAAACTTCAACAAAGAGGTAAAACAGCCCATCACCAATTTCTATGAGATGGACCACACCATCGAAAAGCGCTTCGCCAAGGCTGTGCTGGAAAATCTGCATTTGATTGACCCGAAGGAGGCCAAGAAGCGTCTGCAAAAGGAGGTGGTCAAGGGCGAGCAACGTGCCGATCGCGCCGGGCAGTACAATGCGGCGCTGCAGAAGAAAAAAGAGGCTGGGGAAACGAAGCTTGGCAGACAGGCGGGGCAGAAAACTGCTGTGAAAGATGAGGGCGCGCCGCCTTTGGGCAAGATTGGCATTGGGGAGTTTAAAACGATCCCGGAAACCGCGCCGGCGTTTCCGGCGGTGGCGGTGTACCGACATAATCACGTGCCAAATAAAGGGCTCAAAGATCACACAGCGATGATTGAAAGCGCGCGGACCTCCAAAGATCCACATGGCGAAGTCAAAAAGACACTGCGCGCCCAAATGGATCTTGAAACCACTGCAATGACCAAGAAACTTGATGCAGATGCCAATGCCTCACCAAAAATCAAAGCCAATGTCAAAGCGGGCATTGATGCGGCAAAAGCCGAAGTGACGGATATTTTTGGCTTGAAAGATGTGGAGCCACGCAGTGTTCCGGACGAAGAGGTCAATGCCCAGAAAAATGACCCGTCGTCGCGGGATCTTCTTTTTGAAGGTGGAAATGGCGCGCCCAATTTTCTCGAGATCGAGGGAGTGGGGGGGCAGTATGGCGGCCTGCCCAGCTCCAAACATCTGGAGCGGGATCACATCATCGACAAATCCTATCCAAAGACGGCAAAAGCTTTGCCCCTGCTCAGCGAAGCTGAAAGAGCGCGGTTTGAGGATGTGCTGAAAGCGGAACTGGCCGCGGGTGGCACAAAACGGCGGATGTCCGCGGCGCGCAAAGCGCGCAAGGAGGCGCTTATGACTGCAACGCTTTTCCCGGCTGGCGGAGCCATGTCGCGATATACGGATGCCAATGGCTATGCGATCCCGTTTTACAAACCGCTGGCCAACCGTGTGACCTCAGCCACTGGGCGATCCGCCTCAGCATCGCAGATGTCTGGCGCCGCTGGCGGGGCAGATCTTGCAAGTTTGGCACACTGGGTGATTGAGGGCACAGGCGCCGGTCTGGAGGCTGCGCAGGACACCAAGCAAGGCCGCCTAAAGGGTCTGTTCCTGGATCGCACGCTCACCCATTCGGCACATGTTGCAGAGCAGTATTCTCAAGACACCGGTGAAATCTCGAAAAACCAAGCTTCGCCAGAGCAAGAAGCGATCGCCAAAAGGCACATGACACGCATAAAGGGTCAAGTTGCGGCTTCCTTGCGAGAGGCTCGGTCACAAACCGATCAACTGTTTTCTTGAACGCTTGCACGACGTATCGGGCAGCCTTGACTGCAACGCTATGGTTTCGCGTACCGGTGTGTCTTGCTTGTATTGGCAATTTCGCGTTTCGTTTGGCTGTAACTTTTCCATAGTTTCCGTTTAGCTTTCGCGCGTAAATTTATTTGAGCTGCCTGTAAAAATTCGTATCTTGCCAGAAAGTGGATGGGAGGACCTTTGATGGCAGGCGAAAAAATTCGGAACATGGAAGAGTTCGCGCGTATGAGCGGTATTTCTCGTCCGACCCTGTCGAAATTTTTCAACGATCCGACCAGCGTCAGGTCAAGTACCCGCTCGCGCATCGAGGCGGCGCTCGCGCAGTTTGACTACCGCCCCAACATTTATGCGATGAACCAGAACCGCAAGCTGACAAAGAACATCGGGATTGTGGTGCCTTTGCTGTCTGATCCCTATTTCGCAGAGATTGCGCGCAATCTGGAACAACGCTGTATCGATGCTGGATACCGGCCGACATTGTTCAGCTCCCATGGCGATACCGCACTTGAGGTCGAGGTCCTGCAAACGCTGCGCTCTCTGAAGCCTGCGGGCGTGTTGTTGGCCCCACTCGGGCGCGCCTCTGACACGCAGGCGCTCAGCGCCTTCTGTGATGACGTGCCCACTTTGATTTTTGACAGCAGTGTCGATGAAATCGGATTGTCTTTTGTGGGATCGGATAATGTTCAGTTCACCACGCACATCACAGACTACCTCTGTCGCACGGGCGAACCCCCTTGTTTTTTTGAGATGAAGACGCCAGCCAATCCAAACGCGCATCGGCGCAGGCAGGCCTATATCGCTGCCATGGAAAGCTTTGGTCACACACCCAAAGTCGTGTCGGTGCCGGGCGAGGGATGGGGGTTTGAAGAGATCGGACGGCTCGGCGGGCACGAGGCGATCAAGAACAACTGGTTCTCCACCAACACGATTTTATGCAGCAATGACCGATTGGCGATTGGGCTTTTGACGGCCTGCTATGAGCAGGGACTACGGGTCGGGCGCACATCAGACTGCGCGATTCGTGTGGCTGGACAGGATGGACACCCCCATTCGCGCTACACCTGCCCGCCGTTGACCACAATTTCGCACAATTATGATGCCGTGTCTCAGACCGCCGCAGAAAGTCTGTTCGCCGCAATAGACGGACACGTATCTCCTTGGAAAAGCACACGTTTGGAGGGGCAGCTGATCTTGCGGGACTCTGCGTAAGATGCGATAAATTTACGCGCGTAAAATTTATATTGACGCCGCGTTGCATCGGCGGCTAGCCTGTTTCCACATCCAATTAGGGAGGAAACCGGATGTCTTTCAGAAGCACAGTTTGTGCTGCGAGCGCGCTATCGCTGATCACAGCAGGCAGCGTTCTCGCAGACGGCCATTCCAAAACAATCACCATAGCCACTGTTAACAACGGCGATATGATCCGAATGCAGGGCTACACTGACGAATTTACCAAGGCGACCGGCATTGATGTTGAGTGGGTGACGCTCGAAGAAAATGTCCTTCGCCAGCGGGTCACAACGGACATCACCACCAAAGGTGGGGCCTTCGATATCATGACAATCGGCATGTATGAGACCCCAATTTGGGGGGCAAACGGCTGGCTCGTGGCGCTGGACGATCTGTCTGCCGAATATGATGTGGATGACATTTTGCCTGCCATGGCAGGGGGCCTGTCGCATGATGGCACCCTCTACGCTGCGCCATTTTATGGCGAAAGCTCCATGATCATGTACCGCACGGATCTGATGGAGAAAGCCGGGCTGGACATGCCCGAAGCCCCAACTTGGGAGTTTATTGCCGAAGCTGCCGCCGCGATGACTGACCGCGACAATGAAATCAACGGGATCTGCCTGCGTGGCAAAGCGGGATGGGGCGAGGGCGGCGCCTTCATCACGGCGATGTCCAATTCCTTCGGCGCCCGCTGGTTTGACGAAGACTGGAACGCCCAGTTTGACACAGAGGCATGGGCCAACACGCTCAACTTCTACAAAACCATGATGGATGCGGCGGGCCCGACAGGGTATGCAACCAACGGTTTCAACGAAAACCTGTCGCTGTTTCAACAGGGCAAGTGCGGCATGTGGATTGATGCCACCGTGGCCGCCAGCTTTGTGACAAATCCGAAAGACTCAACTGTGGCAGACAGCGTGGGTTTTGCCCTCGCCCCAGATACTGGTCTCGGCAAACGCTCCAACTGGCTTTGGGCGTGGGCGCTGGCCATTCCGGCTGGCACACAGCAACAAGCAGAAGCCAAGCAGTTCATCGAATGGGCCACGTCAAAGAGCTACATCGAGCTGGTCGCGGCCAACGAAGGCTGGGCAAATGTGCCGCCCGGAGCACGCACATCGCTCTATGAAAATCCAAACTATCAGTCTGTGCCTTTTGCCAAGATGACATTGGATTCCATTCTGTCAGCCGATCCCAATGACTCAACAGTGGATCCCAGCCCCTATGTTGGCATCCAGTTTGCGGCGATCCCGGAGTTTGCCGGTATAGCCACCGAAGTGAGCCAGGAATTCTCTGCCGCTTATGCGGGCCAGCAGAGCATCGCTGTCGCACTTGAGAAAGCACAGGCGCTTACAAACGATGCCATGGAAGCTGCGGGTTACCGTTAAACTCCCCTGTCAGGTGGCAGTCTCGAACTGCCCCTGACCCCACTTCGCATTTCCCAAACACTTGCTACGATCCAAGGCGAAACACCGCCAACAGGAGAGGTCCATCCAATGTCCACCAAAGCCTCCAGATCTGCCGCCCGCGTGATGATGGCCCCAGCTGTCATCCTGCTTCTCGGGTGGATGCTTGTGCCCTTGGTTATGACGCTGTGGTTTTCGTTCACAAAATATCTGCCGTTGAGGGGCGACAGCATTCAGCGGGGGCTGGATTGGGTGGGTTTTGCCAACTATGGCCGCTTTCTCTCTTCAAGTTCCTTCTGGCCGGCGGTGCAGACGACACTGATCATGGTGGGCGGCGTTTTGGTGATCACGGTCGTTTTAGGCATATTGATCGCCCTATTGTTGGATCAGCCGATCTGGGGGCAGGGCGTGGTCCGCATTCTGGTGATCGCGCCTTTCTTTGTCATGCCGACCGTTTCGGCGTTGGTCTGGAAAAACATGCTCATGGATCCTGTGAATGGCATCTTTGCGCATCTATGGCGATTTTTCGGAGCAGAACCAGTGGCCTGGCTGCAAGACGCGTCGCTTGGCTCCATCATTTTGATTGTGTCCTGGCAGTGGCTGCCCTTTGCCACGCTGATCCTGCTGACCGCCATTCAGTCCTTGGACCAGGAACAGCTTGAAGCCGCTGAAATGGACGGGGCCCCCACACTGAAGCGTTTCTGGCATATCATCCTGCCACATCTGGCACGTGCGATCACAATTGTGATCCTGATCCAGACCATATTCCTCTTGTCGATCTTTGCGGAGATCTTCGTCACCACTGGCGGCGCGTTTGGCACCCGCACGCTGACCTATCTGATCTTCCAGCGCGTCATAGACAGCCAAAACATCGGCCTTGGCTCTGCAGGCGGTGTCTACGCCATTATTCTCGCCAATCTCGTTGCGATCTTTCTGATGCGCATCGTCGGCAAAAATCTCGACGCATAAGGATCCGCGACATGGCACGCTCTGCAACACCGCAACGCAAAATCGCAATGACAGCCGCCGCTTGGACTGTCGCACTGATCATCTTTTTTCCAATCTACTGGACCATTTTGACAAGCTTCAAAACCGAAGCTCAGGCCATCAATGATCCGCCGCTGTTCTTTGCATTCGACTGGACGTTGGAAAACTACGCCATTGTGCAAGAGCGCTCCGACTACATGAAATTCTTGTGGAATTCTGTTGTCATAGCGGGTGGCTCTACCATTCTGGGCATTCTGATTGCGATCCCGGCGGCCTGGTCCATGGCCTTTGTGCCCTCCAGACGCACCAAGGACATTCTGCTCTGGATGCTCTCAACAAAGATGCTGCCAGCGGTGGGGGTGCTTTATCCGATTTCGCTCATCTTTGTGGAGTTAAATCTCTTGGACACCCGCGGTGGCTTGATGGTTGTTCTGATGCTGATCAATCTGCCGATCATCGTCTGGATGCTGTACACATATTTTAGGGAAATCCCCGGCGAGATCTTGGAAGCGGCCCGCATGGACGGTGCCACGCTGAAAGAAGAGCTTCTGTATGTGCTCACCCCAATGGCCGTCCCCGGCATTGCCTCGACCCTTCTTCTGAACTTCATCCTCGCCTGGAACGAAGCCTTCTGGACCCTCAACCTGACAGCAGCAAATGCGGCGCCGCTCACGGCATTTATCGCGAGCTATTCCAGCCCCGAGGGCCTGTTCTTTGCCAAACTCAGCGCGGCCTCCACCATGGCGATCGCCCCTATCCTCATTCTTGGCTGGTTCAGCCAGAAACAACTTGTCCGCGGCCTGACTTTCGGCGCCGTCAAATAAGGAAGCTGACACATGGGACAAATTCAACTTAAGCAAGTCTCCAAAAGCTTCGGCACCACCGAGGTGATCCCACCCCTTGATCTCACCATTCAGGATGGAGAGTTTACGGTCTTTGTTGGGCCATCGGGATGCGGCAAATCCACGTTGCTGCGCCTGATTGCCGGGCTCGAAGACATCACCAGCGGTCACATAGAGATTGACGGCGCAGACGCGACCGGCGTTGTGCCTGCGAAACGCGGCCTGGCAATGGTGTTTCAGTCCTATGCGCTCTATCCGCATATGTCAGTGCGCAAAAACATCGCCTTTCCCTTGCGCATGGCAAAGCTGGAGCGCGCGGAAATTGACAAACGTGTCGCGGCGGCGGCGTCTGTGCTGAACCTAACGGATTACTTGGATCGTCGGCCCGGACAGCTGTCGGGCGGGCAACGCCAGCGCGTTGCCATCGGCCGCGCCATCGTTCGAGAGCCATCTGCGTTTTTGTTTGATGAGCCGCTGTCAAATCTCGATGCAGCGCTGCGCGTTGGGATGCGGTTAGAGATCAGCGAGCTGCACGAACGTCTGAAAACAACAATGATCTATGTCACGCACGATCAGGTGGAAGCCATGACAATGGCAGACAAAATTGTGGTGTTGCAGTCTGGTGTGATTGAGCAGGTGGGCTCTCCTCTGGAACTCTACCGTGCCCCGCGCAACACCTTTGTCGCCGGGTTTATCGGCTCTCCGAAAATGAACCTGCTCACCGGTGCAGAAGCAGAAAAGCACAACGCTCATACCATAGGTGTGCGCCCGGAACATATTGATGTGGTGGACTCAAACGGCCTTTGGCAGGGCACAGTTGGTGTCGCAGAACATCTTGGCTCCGATACGTTTTTTCACATTCACAACACTGGTTTGGCGGACACGCTGACGGTGCGCGCGATTGGCGACGTCAGCCTGCGTCACGGAGACACGATTCATCTGACGCCGAGAGCGGAGGAGATTCACCGCTTTGGAAAAGATGGGCTGAGGTTGGCATGAAACGGCTTGAGGGAAAAAATGCGCTGATCACCGGCGCTGCGCGCGGCATCGGACTGGCCTTTGCGCGGGCCTATATCGCCGAAGGCGCGCGTGTTGCGCTGGCTGACATCGATATTGATCAGGCGCAGGCCGCCGCGCAGGCATTGGGAGATCGCGCAAAGGCGGTTCGCATGGATGTTGCGGATCAGCACAGCATTGACTCAGCTGTTGCCGAAACCGCAGACGCCTTTGGGCACATCGACATTCTGATCAACAATGCTGCGGTGTTCACAGCTGCCCCGATCTGCGAAATCACCCGTGCAGACTATGTGCGCGCGTTTGAGATCAATGTCGCCGGGACTTTGTTTACGCTACAGGCGGTTGCGCGCCACATGATCGCAAACGGCATCCAAGGCCACATCATAAATATGGCCAGTCAGGCTGGTAGGCGCGGGGAAAGCCTTGTGGGGGTCTATTGCGCCAGCAAGGCTGCGGTGATTTCCCTGACACAGTCTGCGGGTCTGAATTTGATTGCCCATGGCATCAACGTGAATGCAATTGCGCCGGGCGTGGTTGATGGCGCGCACTGGGATGAAGTTGATGCGCTTTTTGCCAAATACGAAGGCAAGCCACTGGGGCAAAAGAAAAAAGAGGTAGGCGCGGCAGTGCCCATAGGGCGTATGGGGACCGCTGAGGATTTGTGCGGCATGGCCGTTTTCCTCGCCAGCCCAGAGGCGCATTACGTGGTGGCGCAGACCTATAATGTGGATGGTGGGAACTGGATGAGCTGATGAAACGCCCTGATCCCAAACCCGCCGCCGTCCCGCTTTCAGAGCGCACATTGACCCAATTGCCCGACAGCGTGAAGGTTCCGCGTTACGACCGTCGCAAGATCACACCGGGCATCATTCACATTGGTCTGGGGAATTTTCACAGGGCCCATCAGTCCTGGTATCTGCACCGTCTGATGCAGCAAGGGTTGGCCTCAGATTGGGGCATCATTGGCGCAGGGGTCCGTCCAAACGACGCAGAGATGCGACGTCGTTTGCGAGAGCAGGATTGTCTGACCACCTTGATAGAACTTGATCCGATGACCTCAGATATCGAAGTTGTCGGACCCATGATCGATTTCTTGCCGGTGGAGCCTGCCAATGGGGCGCTGATCAGCGCGATGAGCGCGCCGGAGATCCGCATCGTGTCGCTGACGGTGACAGAAGGGGGCTATTATCAAACAGAAGATGGGGCTTTTGACGCAAACCATCCCGATATTGCGCATGACGCAGCGTATCCTGATCAGCCCACCACAGCCTTTGGCGCAATGGTGGCGGCTTATCGGGCCCGCCGCGCAGCTGGGCTTGCGCCCTTTACCGGGCAAAGCTGTGACAATCTTCAGAACAATGGGGACGTATTGCAGCGCACCATCGTCGGGCTTGCCCGCCTGTCTGATCCCACGCTCGCCGAGTGGATTGCTGAGAAAGCAAGCTTTCCCAATGCCATGGTCGATTGCATTGTTCCTGCGACCGGCGCAGCAGAGCGTGCCGCAGTCCAAGATCTCGGCATTGAAGATGCAGCGCCTGTGACGCATGAAAACTATCGGCAATGGGTGCTACAAGATCGCTTTTGCGCAGGCCGCCCCCCATGGGAGCGCGCTGGTGTGACCATCACAGATAACGTGCACGCCTATGAACGGATGAAAATACGTGTTCTGAATGCGGGGCATCAGATCTTGGCCAATGTTGGCGAAGTCCTTGGATTACAAACGATTTCTGACTGTATGCAGGATCCAGACACGGCTGCGTTTTTCTGCAAGGTACAGCAAGAGGAGGTGCTGCCTTACGTGGAGAGCGTGGGTGACACGTCGCCTCAAGACTATTTGGAATTGATCAAGCGGCGCTTCTCCAATCCCATGATAAACGACACCACCCGCCGTGTCGCCTTTGACGGCTCCGCACGCCATCCGGGGTTTGTGTTGCCCATTTTGCGCGATGCCATCGCAGCAGGGGGCGCGCTCTCTGGCCTTGCACTGGTGGAAGCACTGTGGGCGCGGATGTGTTTGGGAGAACGCGAAGATGGCAGCACAATTGCGCCAAATGATCCGCATTGGGATGATCTCCACCGCTTGGCGCAACGTGCTCGCTCAGATCCGGACGCATGGCTCGAAAATGGGCAGATTTACGGTGATTTGAAAGACCATCGCGCTTTCAATCAAGCTTTTGGGTTTTGGCTCACGTGGATTGGTCAAAAAGGGGCGAGATCTGCGTTGCGCCATTATGTGTCTGGGGCAGACATCTGAACGGCTTCGCCAAACGGTACGCACTATCTGCTGCAGACCGCAGTGCCGTTAGCGCGACTTGGCCCCTCAGATCCCGCAATTACTTTGAAATTTTCAAAGCAATGCTTTCATAGTGTGACAAAGTTCCGCCTGTTCATAGGAAGTCACCCAACCAGATGCCCCGTCCCGCCGCGTCCAAAGATCTGACCCTCAAAGCACTCGAGTTATTCCAAATTTGTGCAGAACGCGGCTCCCTGCAAAGGGCCGCAACGGAAACGGGGCTGACCATCAGCACCGTGTCGCACCATCTGCGCAATCTCGAAAACCACCTTGGGGTCGATCTGTTCGATCATGCCCGCAGGCCAATGGTGCTGACCCCCAAGGGGCGGGTTTTTCTGCGCAATATAGATGCGGCGTTGATTGCCATTCGCCAAGCTGTCGCAGAGGCCTCATCCGGCAGCGTTGATCAGGCGCGCCATCTGAGAATTGGCACAATCGAGGATTTTGAAAGCGATTTGATCCCTGAATTGGCGGTGTACCTTTCGGGGCAGATGCCAGCGTGCGACTTTCTGTATCAAACAGATGTCAGCCATAGGATCATCGACCTGTTGCGCAATCGGCATCTGGATCTTGGCATCACCACATTGCCAGAGGACAGGCAGAAAGATGTGCAGGTGCGGCCGCTGTTACGTGATCCATTTGTCGTCGTGGTGCCGCGCACCGCCGAGGCATCTTTGGCAGACATCATCGCAGGGCGGTCACAGCTGCCTTTTTTGCGATTTTCCAGCAACCTGATCATCGCCCGGCACATCGACTCCCAATTGCGGCGCCTTGGGATGCAAACCGGGTCCCATTTTGAATGCAGCAACAATCAAACCCTTATGGCCATGGTCGCGGCCGGCGCAGGCTGGGCCATCACCACGCCTTTGCTTGTGTCACGAGCAAAACCCTTTCAGGCGCAGTTGGTGATGCATCGGTTCCCGAAAAAGAGCTTTGCGCGCACGCTTGCCCTTGTTGCCACGCCAGATTGCGCCGGGCCTGTGCTGGATCTGATTGATGGCAAAATGCGGCAGATGCTTGGCGCGCGTATTCTGTCTCCGCAGCACCAGCAAACGCCCTGGCTGGCTGAGGATTTCAGGCTGCTCACGTGACTGGCAAGCGCTTGCGCAAAACCTTTCTGTGCGCAGGCGGCGCAATGGGGCGTTCGTCAATTTGTCGAAATATAATTTCGATATTTTTGGATCAAAGCGCCAAGGGCTTGTGTGCATCGCCCCAATCTACCTTCATCTGACGAATGAGTTTGGGAGGGCACAATCATGAAAACGCGCACAAAGGTTGTGGTGATCGGTGGTGGCATTGCCGGATGTTCGACATTGTACCATCTGACGCAAGAAGGCTGGAGCGATGTCGTCTTGGTGGAACGCAATGAACTGACCAGCGGCACAACGTGGCACTCAGCGGCTCAGGTGACCAATTTTGGCATGAACCAGACTATGGTTGGCCTGAAAAGCCATTCCATCGCACTTTACAAAAAGCTCTCCGAAAATCCCGAGTATCCCATCAATTATCATCATGGCGACGGGGGGATCCGTCTTGCCAACACCGAAGCGCAAATGCAGGGATATCGCCATTTTGCCTCCATGGCGCGGGGCATGGACGTGGATTTTGAGGTGATCGACGCCGCCGAATGCGCACGCCGGCATCCGCTGATCTCGACCACCAATCTATTGGGGGGCCTTTGGGATCCGCTGGATGGGGATATTGACCCTGCACAGCTTTGTCAGGCGCTCGCGTATCATGCGCGCAAGGCCGGGGCCGAAGTCTACCGCAACACCCCGGTGACGGCGCTCACGCAACACAAAGATGACACCTGGACGGTGCACACCGAAAAGGGCGATATCGACTGTGATATCGTGGTCAACGCCTGTGGCTACCGCGTGAATGAGGTGGGCGCGATGATGGGGGTGCATCACCCCGTTGCCTCTATGGAGCATCAGTATTTCCTGACCGAAGACATTCCAGAGATCGCCGCAGCTGGCCACAGGATGCCCCTGCTGCGCTGTCCGATCAGCGATTACTACAGCCGTCAGGAAAAGGGCGGTCTGCTTGTTGGGTTCTATGAGCAGGCTTGCAAAACCTGGGGCATGGACGGGATTGATCCGAATTTTGTCAATGCGCTCTGCCCGGATGATCTGGACCGGGTGATGGATGTCCTCGCCGGGGCGTTTGAGCGGATGCCCGCATTGGAGCGCACGGGGATCCGGTCTGTTGTCAACGGCCCGATCACCTACACCATTGACGGTGCACCTTTGGTGGGGCCGATCCCGGGCAAGCGCAATGCCTTTTGCATCATCGGACTGCGCGCGGGACTGGGCGAGGGCGGAGGGCATGGATGGTTGCTGGCCCAGCAGATCGTGCATGGGGAGGCCTGTTATGACACTTGGTGCATTGATCCACGTCGCTTTACCGGCCATGCCAATGTGGAGCTGACCGCGCTGAAGGCCATCGAAGACTACCAAAACGAATTTCGGTTTCATTTCCCACATGAACACCGCCCCGCTGGACGACCCGCCAAAACCACGCCCCTCACGCCCATCCTTGCAGCAGAAGGGGCGGAATTTACGGTTGTGAATGGCTGGGAGCGCATGGATTACCTCAAACCGTTTCCAGACTTCCACCCCTCGCTCAGCTTTGATTTTGATGAAACCTTTGAATGCGTCGCGGCCGAAGTCCACAATGTTCAAACCAATGTCGGGCTCTGTGAAGTCAACGGGTTCAACCGGATTGAAATCACCGGCGATGATCGACATGCGTTTCTGGATCGGATGTTCTGTGGCGCGGTGTCCAGACGGCCGGGACGCGTTGGGCTGGGATATCTGCTGAACGATCACGGCATGCTGAAGGGCGAGGCCACGCTCGCCAATTTGCCCGCATCAGACCGCGGGCCCGCCCGTGTGTGGTACGGCTCTGCCGCTGCCAGTGAATTTCATGACATGGACTGGCTAACGCAACATCTGCGCGCGGATGAGGATGTGCAGCTGCGTTCACTCACCAACGACCAGACCATTCTGGTGCTGGCGGGCCCCCGTGCCCGTGACGTCTTGGCGGCCTGCGCACGGGGCGACTGGTCCAACGCGGCTTTCCCATGGCTATCTGTGCGCGAATGCTTCATCGGATTTGCACCGGCCACAGTCATGCGGGTCTCCTTTTCCGGTGAGCTGGCCTATGAGATTCATGTGCCCAATGCATCGCTCTATGCGGCCTATTTGGCCCTGCGTGAGGCTGGGAAAGCCTTTGACTTAAAGCTCTTTGGTGCCCGTGCGGTCGATCAGATGCGTCTGGAAAAAGGGTTCTTGCACTGGAAGGCAGACATTCTGACCGAATTTGATCCTTTCGAAACCGGACTGGCGCGGTTCGTCAAGACAGATAAAGCGGCCTTTGTGGGCAAAGACGCCCTGCTGGCGCGACAGGCCAAAGGTCCGGATAAAACGCTTGTTACGCTGAAAGTCGCGGCGACCCATGCACCCGCGCATGGAGGCGCCTCTTTGATGCAGGCGGGACGGGTTGTCGGCACGGTGACATCAGGGGGCTGGGGGCACCGCGTCAACATGAACCTGGCCTATGCCTTTGTGCAGCCAGACTTTGCGACAATCGGCACCGTGCTTTCACTTGATACGTGCGGCGCGCAAGTCGCCGCAGAAGTGATTGCGCCCTGTCCTTATGATCACGCGCATACCCGCATGCGGTCCTGAACGCAGCACAATGCAACCCAGCGAAACTTTGCTAGGAAAGCAGCATGAATGCCGCCGTCCTGAGGGTCAGTTCAAGATTGCGATCGACACTGTGAGCAGAGTCGCAAAACTGACCCAGGCCAGATACGGCACAAACGCCCAAGCAGACAACCGATCACGCTGCCAGCTGCGCGTGATGAATAGGGCGATACTGACCCACAGGGCTATGATCACCACAACCGCAAGCCAGGGGGTGTGCAGTCCGAAAAACACGGGAGACCAGGCAAAATTCAATCCCAGCTGGAGCCGCCACAGAGACCACTGTCCCCCCGCATGGCGCGCTTCAAATTGGCGCCATCCAACCATGGCAATCACTGCATAAAGCGCTGTCCATACAGGACCAAACACCCAGTTCGGGGGATTGAAGTCGGGCTTTACAAGCGCGCTGTACCACGCGCCCGGCGCGGTCAAAATGCCAATGGAGAGCCCACCGCCCATAACCAGCATGAAAAGCAAAACGCGCATCGGCCAGTTGCGGGCAAGGTCTTGCCGCGCGGTTCCCGCAGCGTGATCATTCAGCATGTGGTGACCGGAAGCGCGGCAATGGCGTTGGCGGAAAAGGCTGCGGTTTCATCAGTCCCGCTCTGTGCCAAAGACACGGTGGCCCCAGCAATTTCAGCGTCCGTCACAGTGATGGAGCGTGTCCCAATGGTGTCGTCGACATCAATCGTGAACACAACGCGCTGCCCCGGGGCAAGCGCCGAAATTTCAAGCGCAACAGAGGTCTGGCCGTCAGCGACCGTGGGCAAGGATGTCAGGGCGTCTTGGCCCTCAACGATTTGGAAAGGCTGAAAAACCTCCAAACCCGCGCCTCCGCCTGCAACGTCAAAGACCAGCGCGCCGTTGGAGTTTTCGAGATCAACAGTGACAATTCCTTCGCGCATCGTGCAGGCGCCCACATTCTGTATCTCAAACCGATCTTTCGGCGCCCCCTCGATGAACGTGACGTGGATATCAGCCTTCGCTTCTGTAGAGAGCAATATGGCTCCAAACATCGCGGTGATCCAGTGTGCAGAGCTGCGCATCAAATGTCCTTTCAAATCTCTTGATGACACTACGGGACGGCCGGCCGGATGGATTAAACGTCACCTCCGAGCTTGGTGTGGCGTCTTGCGATCCACAGGGCGCGCGTGTGATACGTAGCGCCGAGCGGAACGCCACCACGGGCTTATGGGCTGGATTGGTTGAACACCGCGATGATCGCGTCATCCGTCATTGCCGTGTCTGTGCTCAGCATGCGTTTGATCTGCTGTTGCAGCGCGACAGGGCAGGGCAGCAATAGGCCGGTTTGAGGCAAAACCAGCACCGGTCTGGCGGGGGTCGCTTGCGCAAGATAGTCCAGCTGCACATGCAACGCATCGGCGCAGGTTGCCTCGGGTTGATGTTCGGTGTGTAAGAACAGGCTGCGCTTGCTGTCGATCAATCGTGCAGCTTCTGACTGGTGATGTGCGGCACCGCGTTGCAGCCAGCCCTTGAGGAATGCGCGCTCTGATATGTGTCCGCCCAGCATTGTGCGGATCTGCAACGCTCCAGGATCCAGCGGCTTTGTACTGTTTTCCGTCTGTGCAGCCCTTTGGAAAAAGGCCCATCGGTAACCGCGTTGCGCACGCGTGTTATAATAGTCCTCCCAGAACTGCCGGTTTTCAATGGGCAACAGGCGCTGGTCCTCTGGTTGTGCACTCTGGGGGGAATAATACGGCGCGACATAGGTCAACCCATAAGTTGCGGCCTCTGCGCTGAGAGCGCTGACAGAGGTGGGGCGCCAACTGTTTGCGGCAAATTCGTGCAACAGATAGTCAGGGTCGTGCTGTGAAAGTGCGGCAAGGCGCTGTGAAAGCACTGGCCGATCCTGCGCGGTGTGTCTTGAGAACTGCACCAGAATGCTTTGGATGGCCTGCTCTGCCGGCAGTCCAAGCTCAATCGCATCAGCAATCAGCGCCTGATAGGGCGCCAGCTGCGCCCAGCCTGCAGACGTGTTGTAGCCCAGTTGGAACACGCCGTCAGGAGCCAACGCCGCCTGGACAGCTTGCCACAAATCGGCGCGCGCTGCATCATCCACCCAGCTGTGAATGCCATTGGCAACGGCAAAATCAATGCCGCCAAGATCTGTGGGCGTCAGATCGGCAAACGACGCATGCCGAAACGACAGATTGGTCAATCTGAGCGTTTCCGCATCGCGTTGCGCGCGCTGAATATGTGCTGCGTTATGATCAATGCCGAGAAAGCTGGCCCACGGAAAGGCCTGCGCCAGCAGCAATAAGGTGAACCCAACACCGCACCCAAAATCGACATAGCGAAACGGGGCTGAAGGGTCGGCGACGGCACGCCCTTCCAGAAGGCAGGCGGCTGCGATTTTGCGCGGATCCATGTGTTGCGAAAACACCTGCGGATATGGGGCCTCTGAAAGGTCGGGCGCTGCCATGGTTAAGGTGTCTGCGCTTTTGGCGCTGACAGGATAAAGCTTGCCTCCGTCTGCAGCGGATGGTTCCAAAAATCACGCCCGGCCAGTGGGTTTGTGATGCTGTCTGCCAATGCAGGTGGCTTGCGGTCAACACGCACGGCGCCTGTGACTCGATGCAGGCCGGGGGTGTTGAGAAAACGATCCAGCGCGGGCTGATCCGCGTCCAGATTGTCAAAGTCATGGTCAAACGGTTGCGCGCGCAGCAGGTCATAAAGGCGCGTAAGCGCATAGTGCGGCGCGGCTTGCAGCACCGCATGATCAAGCACAATCATGCGCGAACTGTGCCGCCCGAGCAGAGCGTCGCGCACCAAGGCAAGGGGGCGGCCTACCAAACCTTCGGGCGCAAGCAGCCGGTCCACCCGTTCCTGTGCTGTGGTGCCCGCTTTGAAAAGCTTGCTGTGCTGCACCGGATCCTGCTGATAGAGCCGCTCCAGCGACTGCAGCACCTCCACCGGGTCACGCACACACAAGATAAACTGGCACAGCGGGAACAGTGACACCAGCAGATCGACCTTGGACAGCCATCTGCGGCTGCTGTCAAACACCATGCCGGCGTCCGGCGCGGCGCAATGTACCGAGGACAGCACACTTTTGAGCAGCGCCTGACGCTGATCGCCATCGAGCAGCGCGCTTGCCTCGCTTGTGGTGTTGATCTGCGTATGAACCGCTTCCAGAAAGCTGCTGGCCGGGCTTGTGCCGGGCGCATGAAAATCGGGGTTCTGATGGAGCAAAGCAGCAAGCAGTGTGGAGCCCGACCGCGGCAGGCCCGCAATGAAATGAAACCGCTGTTCAGCCACGGGCAGCTGCCCTTCGGCTCACAGGCTGTGATGCCTTAATGCGACGCATACCGGTCGCTCCGCTGATAAAAATACAAACTCAAATCCAACTGTGCTACCACTACAACCAGTGTTAATTGAGTTCTTTTGTTCATGTCCAGCGTTTCACAGCCACAAACACCTGTTTTTCGTAAGCTTTCTCATGCCATCACAGATACGCTTGGGGAGACTTCGCTCAAGGTTATTCCCTGGTCCTACAGCGCGTGCAATTTCACATATGCGCTGTTGGGGGATCGGGGCGGCTACTTTGCGAAGCTCTTCACCGATCGCAGTGCGGGGTATGAATCTGCTTTAAAAAGATACCTCAGAGAGCGTCGGCTTCTGGGCCAAAACTGGCCAATCGCGATGCCAAAGTTGCGCTATTTCTCCGATGCGGACCAGCTTCTCGTCACTGATGAAATACAGGGCCATGGGGTGCTGCACTTTCTTGAAAACCGTCAGGAGCGTGCCGCGTTGGAGCAAATTTTGCGCTGGACGGCGGCCTTTCATGAGGCAGCGCAATCCGTGCCAGTTTGCGAGGATGCGTTGATCTTTTGCCAACGAGAGGCCCTGTTTGATGCCTCAGCGTTGTCAGATGCACAGAAAGCAACGCTCAAGGCACATCCGATCGACCGTCTTGTGATCACCAAGGGCGACATGTCCCTGCAAAATTTCAAGTTCACCGCAGAAGGCGCGGTGCCGATTGACTTTGAATATGCCGGGTTCCGTCCATTTGAGTACGATCTGGTCGTGCTGATTGATCAAATGGCGCGATTTTCAAAGCTGTCCAAAGCCGACCTGAGCGTTTTGGTGGCTGACATCTACAAGAGCCACCGGCCGGCTCTTCAATCCACATTTTTGGCCGACACTCTGAATATACTGTCTCGTGTTTGTACAATTACGCCTGTCGACAAGGCACTAAATTAGGAGCTTGTAACCTGAATGGTGTATCAGATTTACAATGGAACTGTTGATGACGACGGCACGATCTACATCGACGGTGAATATGATGCCAAAGGCAATCCGCTTGAGCTCAAAGACCTGTTGAAGGCAGAACCGCCTGCCAATGATGGGATCACCGAAAAAATCTATCTGAATGGCGATGATTGGGATCCGGGCAAAGATGACTCTTTCAAACTCTCATTTGGAAAGGGAAATGATGACACCTCTATTGTGTATTTGGACCTTGCGGAATTTGAGACATCACCAGAAATAACGGCAAGCAGTTGTGGCGACGAAGACATCATTCACCTGACCAATGCCATCGCTATTGGTGAAATCGGGAACTATCTGCCGCTGGCATCGTTTTTCGATGGCGATACCACGCCTGGTACGCCGGGGGATTTCGACACAACGGCAGATGACGACACCACTTACTGGATCATCTACATCAACAACGAAGGCGATCCGCGCGTCGCGCAGTTCAGCACCGATTGTGCCATGACCATCCGCGTGTCGTGGGTGTGTTTCGCGCGTGGCACAATGATCGACATAGGGGATGGCAAAAGCGTCCCGGTAGAACAGCTCAAACCCGGTGATCTGGTGCAAACACGTGACAATGGTCTTCAGCCGATCCAATGGCTGGCCAGCCGCAAGGTCGGTGTCTCTGAGCTGTCCCACGACTCGGCTTTGCGGCCCGTGCGGTTTACCGCAGGCTCTTTGGGCAAAGGCGTGCCAAGCAAGGATTTGCTGTTGTCACAACAGCATCGCGTGGTGCTGGACACTGCTGAATGTGCGCTGTTGTTTGGCCATGAACAAGCGCTCGCTCCTGCCAAAGCCTTTATCAACAACAGCACAATTGCGATTGATTATAAGGTGGAGGACGTGGAGTATTTCCACTTTATGTGCGGCGCGCATGAGGTGGTCTACGCCGATGGGGCAGAGGTTGAAACATTCTTTCCCGACCAAGAGGGGCTCCTGTCACTCTCCGAGGATCTGCGCGCGGAATTGCTAAAAATCTTCCCAGACATAGACATTCTGGAAGAGCTTGAGACCAAAGCCCATTTCCCGGTGTTGCGTTTCTTTGAAGCAGAGCTTGCGCTGAAAGCCAAAGAGGGGCGCCCAACGGTTTAGGCGCCCGCAAAACACGCTGATCTCTTGCCGAATGCTCAGCCTGATAGGGCCGGTGCGAGACGGTCAAAGGCCTCTGTCAGCACGTCCTCAGGCTGGGCATAACACAGGCGCAGATAGCCTTCGCCCTGCGGCCCAAATGCCACCCCCGGTGCCAGCCCGACTTTGGTCTTCTGCAGGATGTCATGCGCAGCCTGCAAGCTGTCATCCATGCCAGCCACTTTGAAAAACAGATAGAACGCGCCGTCAGGTTCAACAAATGTGACGCGATCAAAGCTGCTCAGCCGTTCGGCGGCAATTTGGTAGCCCGTCTGGATTTTCTGCGTCAGGCTGTCGACCTCGCCTTCCCCGTCGCGCAGCGCGACGATCCCGGCGTCTTGTACAAAACCTGCCGTGCAGGAGGTGTTGAACTCTGTCAATTGCCCGAGTTTCGCCTCCATCTCTGCAGGGGCCACCATCCATCCAAGGCGCCATCCGGTCATTGACCAGCATTTGGAAAAGGAATTGATGGAAATCAACCGCTCCTCAGGCGCCGCAATGCTGAGAAATGAGGGCGCGGTTTTGCCATGCCGGTAAAGGCGATTGTAAACGTCATCGGCGACCACCCAAATGCCGTGTTTGCGACAATGCTCCAGCACGATTTTTTGATCCGCCGCGCCCATTGCCCAGCCGGTTGGGTTGTTGGGGGAGTTGATGACAAACACCCGCGTCTGCGGGGTAAGCAGATCAAGCAGTGCATCCATGTCGAGCGCCCATTTGCCCGCCTCAACAGTCAGGGGCAGCGTGGCGATCTCTGCGCCCATTGCACGAAACGCGCCGATGATGTTGGGCCAGCTGGGGTCAATCGCCACCACGCGATCCCCCGGAGAGGTCAAGATCTGCGCGGCCAGCATCAGACCCTGCATCCCCGATGGCGTCACTGTGATCTGTTCTTTGCGCAAATCTGCCCCAAACAATGCATTGCTATAGCGGCAAATCTCTTCGCGCAGCGCCAGCGCACCGTTGTTGGGCTGATACATATGATTGCCAGCGCGCAACGCCGTGACAGCCGCATCCACAATGCGCGGGTTTGTGGGCCATGCGCCTTCGCCAAACCACAGAGGCACCACGCCCCCAAGTTTCATTCCGGCCTCAGCCACTTCGCGGATTTTGGAGGCCTCCAGCGCGCGCGCGCGGGCCGAAAGGCTCTGTTCTATGGGTCCCTGTGTCATGGGCGCAATTTGCCGTATTCTGTGTGTATCGTCGCCTTGCAAATTCACCAAAGAGATAGTCAATATGCCTATTGTATAGTCAATTTCTCTAGCGCCCCCGCAATGCCAGACCTCGATGATGTAGACAGCCTGATCCTCAACGCGCTGCGGCGCAATGCGCGGATCTCTGTATCAGATCTTGCCAATGAGGTCGGCCGCTCACGCACTGCTGTGACCGCGCGGATTGCGCGACTGGAGCGGGAAGGGCGGATTCTTGGCTACGGCATCACAGAACCAGCCAGCCCCAGTGACGCCTCATTTGGTGCGATCATTTTTGTGGCACTTAAAGTGCGCAGCGATTTTGATGGATTTCTAAGCGCAGCGAAGAAAATCCCACAAATCCAAAGTTGCACCTGGATCATCGGGGATCATGACTTTGCGTTGGTCGTTCGGCCCGGTGACAAAGAGGAGCTGCGAGAGGTGGTGGAGCGGGTCTTCAAAATTGACGGTGTGAAGCAGACGCAGACCCATATGGCCCTGCATCGGGAGTTCTGAGCCAGATTTGGCGGCATACTATATATAGTATGTGTGCGGTTTTGCCTCAATCGGCGACTCAGTGCGATTGGACCAGTCAAAAATCACAGGATTTCACAAGCGCGTATTGCTGTGGCGCGTGCGCGCAGGTCATAAACTTTTGCGCGTCTTTCTGTCGGAAGTGGCTTGCCGTTCGGCGATAGAAAGCCTAGCAATGCACGCGATCCAGAAGCCCTTTTCTCATGCAGACCGCATGGGTTTCTGTGGCACGCACGTGGAACGGGGCAGTCAGCCCTTAAATTCTGCGCCGACAAAGTTGCCCCCAAAGATATCCCCAGTTTTTTCGCAGCGATCCTCACTTTTGCTAACTCTTCGTTACTCTACATATTGACAGATCACAGCTTTGCGACCCAATATGGTGTTGCTTCGGTTCTTTCGATTCATATCGGAAGCTAAGAGGGAAGTTGGTGAAAATCCGGCGCTGCCCCCGCAACTGTAAGTAGAGTGCAAGGGTGAATACGCCACTGAAAATACAATTTTGGGAAGGCCACCCAAGCGTTAATCTGCGAGCCAGGAGACCTGCCGCAAGCGCTGAGTGAATGACCACGAACGGAGGGTTCGGGGGCGTGTTGATAGGTAGTGGCTGCTGCCTTGCGTCCTCGAGTTTTAAAAGAAGAAAGAGGACAGATGAGCATCATCGTTTATTCAAAACCCGCTTGCGTGCAATGCACCGCAACCACCCGTGCCCTGGATGCCAAAGGCATCACATATGATGTGGTTGATCTGACCGAAGATGACGGCGCGCTGACCCGCGTGACCGAGCTTGGCTATCGTCAGGCACCCGTGGTTGTTGCCGGTGCAGATCACTGGTCTGGCTTCCGCCCAGACATGATCGCTCAACTGGCTTAAGGGAGGTGAGCCGCCAATTTCCGGCGCTTGTCTACTTTTCTTCAAAATCGGGAAATACCCATCGGTTTGTGACGCGGCTTGGCATTGAAGCCGCGCGCATTTCCGAAGATCCCGACGCGCCGCTCCCTGACCCACAAGAAGATTTTGTTCTGATCTGCCCGACCTATGCGGATGGGCAGGGCCGGGGGGCTGTACCAAAACAGGTGATCCGATTTCTCAACGACGCCACCAAACGCGCACATCTTGTGGGGGTGATCGGCTCGGGAAATCGCAATTTCGGAGCCACTTACGCTCTGTCTGGTCACGTGATCGCAGAAAAATGCAACGTTCCGCTGCTCTACACCTTTGAGCTTGCGGGCACTGAAACCGATATCTCCCGCGTTCGTGCGGGGCTGGAAAAGATTGGGAGACCGCTATGCTCGACAGCACAGTGAACGAGCAGGACTATCACGCATTGAATGCCATGCTGAACCTCTATGATGGGGACGGCAAAATCCGCTTTGATGCGGATCGCATGGCGGCGCGTCAGTATTTCCTGCAGCATGTGAACCAGAACACTGTTTTCTTTCACTCGCTGGATGAAAAGCTCGGCTATCTGGTGAAAGAGGGCTACTACGAAGAAGCCGTTCTCGATCAGTATTCCAAGAACTTCATGCGCGCGATCTGGGATGCGGCTTACGCCAAGAAGTTCCGGTTCCCAACGTTCCTCGGCGCATTCAAGTACTACACCTCCTACACGCTGAAGACCCGCGACGGTCAGCGCTATCTTGAGCGCTATGAAGATCGTGTGGTGATGACCTCTCTCGCGCTCGCGCGTGGGGACGAGGACGAAGCAATGGCGTTTATGGAAGAGATTCTGGAGGGCCGTTTCCAGCCGGCCACGCCTACCTTCCTGAACGCGGGCAAAGCCTCTCGCGGTGAGCTGATTTCCTGCTTCCTGCTGCGTCTGGAAGACAACATGGAAAGCATCGGCCGCGGCATCAACTCCGCGCTGCAGCTCTCCAAGCGTGGCGGCGGTGTGGCGCTTTTGCTGACCAACATCCGCGAACACGGCGCGCCGATCAAAGGCATCGAAAACCAATCCTCTGGTGTGATCCCGGTGATGAAGCTGCTCGAAGACAGCTTTTCTTACGCCAACCAGCTTGGCGCACGTCAGGGCGCAGGCGCGGTCTATCTGAACGCGCACCACCCAGACATCATGCGCTTTCTGGACACCAAGCGCGAAAACGCAGACGAAAAAATCCGCATCAAAACGCTTTCGCTGGGCGTGGTGATTCCCGATATCACCTTTGAGCTCGCCAAGAAAAACGCTGATATGTACCTGTTCTCCCCACATGATGTGGAGAAGGTCTATGGCGTGCCTTTCTCTGAAATCTCGGTGTCTGAGAAATACCATGAGATGGTCGAGGACAAGCGCATTCGCAAATCCAAAGTGAACGCCCGCGAATTCTTCCAAACCATCGCCGAAATCCAGTTTGAGAGCGGCTACCCTTACGTGATGTTTGAGGACACGGTGAACCGGATGAACCCGATTGAGGGCCGGATCAACATGTCCAACCTCTGCTCTGAAATCCTGCAGGTCAATGAGGCGTCCGAGTTCAACGAAGACCTCGGCTATGCCAAAATGGGCAGCGATATTTCCTGTAACCTTGGCTCGCTCAACATCGCGAAAACCATGGATGGCAAGGATTTGGGCCGCACCGTGGGTGCTGCGATCCGCGCGCTGACCGCTGTGTCGGAAATGTCGGCGATCGACTCCGTGCCATCGGTGCGCAAAGGCAATGATGACAGCCACGCCATCGGCCTTGGCCAGATGAACCTGCATGGCTTCCTTGCGCGCGAGCACATCCATTATGGCAGCGCAGAAGGCGTGGAATTCACCTCCGTCTACTTCGCAGCTGTGGCCTATCACGCGATCCGCACCTCCTGCGATCTCGCGCAGGAGCGCAAAGCCTCCTTCAAAGGGTTTGAAAATTCCGACTACGCCTCCGGTGTGTTCTTTGACAAATACACCGAGCAGGACTGGCTGCCCGAAAGCGACAAGGTGAAAGCGGTGTTTGAAGGGGTTGATCTGCCAACCCGTGAGGATTGGGCGGCATTGAAAGCAGACGTGATGAAACACGGACTATTCAACCGCAACCTGCAGGCGGTGCCACCCACCGGCTCGATCTCCTATATCAACAACTCGACCTCCTCGATCCACCCGATTGTCTCCAAAATCGAGATCCGCAAAGAAGGCAAAATCGGCCGCGTCTACTATCCGGCCGCCTTCATGAACAATGAGAACCTCGAGTATTACCGCGACGCTTATGAAATCGGCCCCGAGGCGCTGATTGATACCTACGCGGCGGCCACCGAACACGTGGATCAGGGCCTGTCTCTGACCCTGTTCTTCCCGGCCGAAGCGACCACGCGCGACATCAACCGCGCGCAAATCTATGCCTGGAAAAAAGGCATCAAAACCATCTATTACGTGCGTCTGCGCCAGGAGGCCCTTGAGGGCACCGAGGTGCAGGGCTGCGTATCCTGCTCGCTGTAAGGGAAGCCTGACATGAAAGACATGATCGAAACCCGCATCCCACGTGCCATCAACTGGAACCGTCTGGACGATGACAAAGACCTTGAGGTCTGGAACCGTCTGACCGTCAACTTCTGGCTGCCGGAGAAGGTGCCGCTCTCCAACGACATCCCCAGCTGGGGCACGTTGACCGACCATGAAAAACAGCTCACCATTCGTGTGTTCACCGGGCTGACGCTGCTCGACACCATTCAGAACTCTGTCGGTGCGCCCGCGCTGATGCCCGATGCGATCACCCCGCATGAAGAGGCAGTGCTGACCAATATCGCCTTTATGGAAGCGGTGCATGCGCGCAGCTATTCTTCTATCTTTTCAACACTTTGCTCAACCAAAGAGATTGACGAGGCGTTCCGCTGGTCCGAAGAAAACCCGCATCTGCAGGCCAAGGCCAAAGCGATCCTTGATACTTATGCGCCGGGCAATGACCCGCTGAAGCGCAAGATTGCATCGGTGTTTCTGGAAAGCTTCCTGTTTTATTCCGGCTTCTACCTGCCGATGTATTGGTCCAGCCGTGCCAAGCTCACCAACACCGCTGATCTGATCCGTCTGATCATTCGCGATGAAGCGGTGCATGGCTACTACATCGGTTACAAATTCCAGCGTGGCTATGAGCAGCTGGATGAAGCGGGCCAGCAGGAGCTGAAGGATTATGCCTTTGGCCTGATGTTTGAGCTTTACGGGATTGAGAACCAATACACCGAAGAGCTTTATGACGAGCTGGGCCTGACTGAGGACGTGAAGGTCTTCCTGCATTACAACGCCAACAAAGCCCTGCAGAACCTCGGCTTTGAAGCGCTGTTCCCGCCGGAAGTCTCCGAGGTGAACCCCGCCATTCTGGCCGCGCTCAGCCCGGACAGCGAAAACCACGACTTCTTCTCTGGCTCTGGCTCTTCTTATGTGATCGGCAAAGCGGTCGCGACCGAAGACGAAGACTGGGATTTCTAAGGCGTGACGCTCAATACAATCTGCGTGTTTTGTGGATCGGCCTCTGGCAGCGACCCTGCATTTTTGCAAGGTGCAACAGAGGCCGGTGCCGCACTGGCGGCGCGTGATCTGACGCTGGTTTACGGCGGCGGCAAAGTCGGTCTGATGGGCGCTGTCGCCGACGGGGCGATGGCCGCGCAAGGCCGCGCAATTGGCGTGATGCCCCAGCATCTTGTGGCGCGCGAGATTGCGCACACGGGCCTGAGCGAGCTGATCGTTGTGGACACGATGCACGAACGCAAAGCCAAGATGAGCGAAATGGCGGATGGCTTTCTTGTGTTGCCGGGCGGCGCCGGGACGCTGGAAGAAGCGTTTGAGCAATGGACCTGGGCGCAGATCGCCGTGCATGAAAAACCCATCGGGTTTTTGAACATCAATGGGTATTTTGACTCCATGCTGTGCATGGTCGACGACATGGTCGCGGCGGGCTTCATCAATGCGCGCTATCGCGAGATGCTGATTGTGGAGCCTGATCCCGGAGCGATCCTAAACAGATTTGCCGCCTATAAGCCGCCCGCCCGCAAAACCTATGAGACGGCACAGGCGGTCTCTGACACATCGAACTGACATCCAAGACAGGGCATTTCAATGGCCAAAGACACGCTTTCGATTGTACGCGAATGGCACGAGGCCTTTGATGTGCCCGTGGTGGATGCGCCCAGCATTCCCAAAACCCGCGCAGAGATGCGGCTGGCGATCCTTGAGGAAGAGGTGGCGGAGCTGCGCGAAGCCGTGGAAGCGGGCGATATGGTCGAGGTGCTCGATGCGCTGTGTGACATCCAGTACGTTCTGGACGGCACCTTTCTGGAGTTCGGCCTGCATGGGGTCAAACAAGCGGGTATGGAAGAGGTGCATGCCTCCAACATGTCCAAACTCGGCGCGGACGGCCGCCCAGTGCTGCGTGCAGATGGCAAAGTGCTGAAGGGGCCGGATTTCCGCCCGCCCGATCTGGCGCGGGTCTTGAAGGACGGCTGAATGCTGCGTGAGTTCGGGCAGAGTTTGGCGAAACGCATGGGGCCTGCGGAGAGCGGATAAGGTGTCAATTCAGCGCATGTGAGCGATGCTGCATCGCAGCTATATTGTGACTATGATCCAACTGCCAAACACCAACATTCGGATTTTACGCCCTCTGCCGGAGCTCTATTATTATGATCGGCAAGACATGCTCTTGCCTGAGCATATGCGCGCTTTGACCGCATGGAATGGCATGACGCGCGATCCTCAGCCGTTTCTGAAAGTGGCTTTTCAAATACGGGATGCGATTTCTTCCGTCTTTGGCGTCAAACGCATTGGCGGGTTTAGCGGCAAATCGGTGGAAACCGTAAGTTCTGGTCAATATTTGGACTTTTTTCTTGTGGAATACGTTGACGACACGTGTTTGGTGCTCACCGAAAGAGACCGCCATCTTGATGTCATGACCTGCATTTCCACGCATGAGAAGAAGCTGTCGGTGACATCCTCAGTCTGCGTACACAATCTGTTCGGACGTCTCTATATGATCCCAGTTGGGATAGCCCATCGCTGGATCGTACGAGGCATGTTCCGGCGTTACCAAAAGCAGCTTGGCTGACAGCTGAAACGGGGGCTTTGCCCGCGCCGAAGCCACTTGATGCTCCCCCCCCCATAAAAAAGCCCGGCATGTGTGCCGGGCCTTTCTTTCTGCCTAAGCGCGATGGCTCAGACCTCTACTGCCACTTTTCCAATCGGGTTGGAGCAGCAGGCGAGGATGTAACCGGCTTCGATATCGTCGTCCGAAATGCCACCGTTGTGGACCATATGCACCTCGCCTTCGGTCTTTTTGACTTTGCAGGTGCCGCAGACGCCGAAGGTGCAGCCTGAAGGGATGTTGAGCCCGACCGAACGCGCAGCGGCGAGCACGGTTTCGGTTTCGGCCACTTTCGCGGTGACGTCAGAGGTGGCGAAATGGATTTCCGCCTTGCTGTCCTCATCAGGCACCACATCATCCAACGCGGGCTGTTCGGCTTCAGTTTCCACCGGTGCGCCGAAGCTCTCCTGATGGTAGTTGTCCATGTCAAAGCCCAGCCCGGCCAGCGCTTCGCGCACCGCGGTCATGAAAGGCTCCGGCCCACAGCAATAGACCTCCCGCTCCAGATAGTCCGGCGCCATCAAGCCCAGCATCAGCTGGTTGAACTGGCCCAGATAGCCGGTCCAAGGGGCGTAGGGGTCTGCCTCTTCGACGACAAACTTCAGATCCAGCCCGGGGGTGCGGCTGGCCATCTGTTCGAGCCGCTGGCGGAAGATGATCTCTGAGGGGCGTTTGGCGCAGTTGATGAAGACCGCGTCAAGCTCTTGCCCTTCATCCCACATGCAGGTGGTCATGGACATCATCGGTGTGATGCCGGAGCCTGCGGAGATAAACAGGTACTTTTTCGCGCGGCTTTGGGCGTTGGTGAACAGCCCGGCGGGGCCAATCGCCTTGATCCGCGTGCCCGGGCGCAGATTGTCCAGCATCCAGCGTGTGGCGATGCTGTCCTCCTGCGCCTTGGCAGTGATGGTGATCGAACGGGGGCGCGACGGGGACGAAGAAATTGTGTAGGTGCGATGCACCACGCCCCCCGGCTGGCCCGGCGCCGGGATTTCAAGTGTCAGAAACTGCCCCGGCTCATAAGCGAACAGCGCACCTGACGGGGCCCGGAACGAAAAACTGGCGGTGTTGGGCACTTCGGGCACGACCGTCACGCATTCCAGCGGCTCGCTGTCATTCCAAGTTGCGGGTGTTGACTGAAGATCTTTCATCCTATCACTCCGCTGCTACGGCTTCTGGGGCCAGTCGCTTGCTCAATGTCGCGCAATACCACTCGACAAATTGGATCACGCCGGATTCCTGGGTTTGTGAGTAGGGGCCTGGCACGTAAGCGGGGCTGTTGATGCCCTGCTGGTTGTCCTCAACCACCTGCCGGTCCTCATCATTGGTGGCCATCCAGACTTCGGTCAGGCGCTTTAGATCATAATCCACGCCTTCCACCGCATCTTTGTTGACCAGCCATTTTGTGGTGACTTCGGTTTCCGTCGGGCTCACCGGGGTCACGCGGAACACAATTGAGTGGTCCGCAAGGAAGTGGTTCCATGTGGTGGGGTAGTGAAATTTCAGCAAGGCGCCCGCGTCCGCAAATGGCGCACGTCCCAGCCAGCGGCGCACGGCGGATTTGGCATCCAGAGTGTAGCTTTCTGCGCCTTCTTTCAGGGGCATCCGCGCCAATCGGTATTGCCCATCGTCGTGCAGATAGAATTGGGAGGGCAGCCCAGCCGCCTCGCAGCGGTCAAAGTGGGCCTGCATCTCTGCCGGTGTTTCACCGCCTTCGATCCCGGTGATGGCCGGATCATCCGGGAAAGTGCGGCAGAGGGACGGATGGTTGCCGCCGCAGTGATAACACTCTCGGTTGTTTTCCCACACCAGCTTCCAATTGCCGTTTTCGACAATCGTGCTCTCAAACGCCACTTTGGCATTGCCCAGATCATGCGGCTCCAGATAGGGGCGCGCTGTGTTGGCAAAAGTGTCAAAATCCGGCGCTTCCTCCGCCAGACAAATATAAACCAGACCAGCAAGCTCCCGGCAGTGCACGGTTTTCAGCCCATGTTGTTTCGGATCAAACTCAGGGCCCATATCCCGCGCCCACAGCAAAGAGCCATCAAGTTCATAGGTCCATTGATGGTAGGGGCACACAAGCTTGGGCGCATGGCCTTTGGCCGCCTTGCAAATCACCGAGCCACGATGGCGGCAGGTGTTGTGAAACGCGCGGATCTGATCATCTGCGCCGCGCACAATGATCACACGATAGGTGCCAACGTTATAGGTCACATAGCTGCCGGCTTTCTCCAGCTCACAGGCGGGAATGGCAAACAGCCATTCGCGATAATGGATGGTTTCCAGATCTGTTTGGAATATGTCAGCGTCGTTGTAGAAGGCTTGCTCAAGCGCGCGCCCTGGCTGACGATGGGCCAATAGGGTTTGAATGTTGTTCACTTCTGGCTCTCCTGCCGCACCCCGCGGCGTTGCTTGAGCGAGTGACAAAGGAGAGCCCAACAGCCGTGACCGGATCACGCCTGCAACACAGCCCCCACCGCCACCCGCGGTTTGACATGATGCAAGGCTGGTTTCCGGACTCAGAAGCGGCTTTCACCCGGTGTCGGCACCTTCCCGGGACGATGATCCCAGTGGTCGCTTGCCGAACCTTTCCTTCTTTACCGTTGCGGGGGCAGTGCCGGAATTTCACCGGCTTCCCAATTCTCCACCCTCTCTGTGCGACAGGGCGGCACCTCACAATTCTGGAGTATGGGAACACATCTTGGCCTGCTAAGAGCTTTACGACATTTTCGAAAACAAATCAGACATTTCCCATTCAGCCAAAAGTTGCAAATCAAGCTGACCAGTCGCCGACGCTCCAATCGGCAGGCCCAGCCTTTGCCCAATCGGTATCCTTCGGCAAAAAAGACGACCAGATCGCGCAGGCTCATGCAAAAAATTAACCTGCTATTTTCGTTCCGTAGGTAGGCTCAGGCGCACGGGCGCTGACTTTCGGACAGGGGTGTATAACCTCTTTGGATAGGTAGCGTTTGTGGGTGGTTTTAAGTATCAAGGCAGGGCTTGCTTTGTCCGCACATTCCTCGGTTGAAATGCCAGTGATTTGTTCGCAGGGCGCAAGCGGTACCCTTGATTGGTGGGCAGAACGCCGAGCTGACGCAAAAGGTGTCAGGCGGTTTGGCTTTGTGGAAAACCTATGCAAAAGGCCAGTGTTGCGCCTTTGGTTTTCACTGCGTGTCCTGCGGTGCGTGTGTTGGGTTCGGTTTGCCTGAATGACGAAATGAGTGAAGGTTTTCGTGTCATGGAATGTGCACACGCGGATAGGCAAGATCTTGATATCATCGTTGCGCGACAGGCGGATCGACTGGCCACAGCCATGTGGATTTATGATTTTGATCACTTCCGCGTCGTCTGGGCCAATGCGGCTGCGCTTCGGATCTGGAATGCAGACAGCATAGAGTCTCTCAGCGCGCGTGATCTGAGCACAGATATGTCAGAGACTGTGCGCGCACGCCTGGCCCAGTATCGCATCGACCTCGCGGACCCTGAACTGACCCTGAATGAGACCTGGACCCTATATCCAGACGGCAAGCCCCAGCACATGAACGTGTCTCTGCATGGGGTCACTTTGCCAGATGGGCGTATCGCAATGCTGAGCGAAGCGGTCACCGATGCGCAGCGTGCCCCAACCACAATTCGCAGTGCCGAGGCGCTGCTGCACACGCCTGTTGCGATCTCTCTGTATAGAGACAGCGGTGAGGTGCTGTATCAGAATCCCGCAGCGCGGGAGAGTTACGACCCCAAACAACCGTTTCTTGCACGTTTCACCGACAACGACCTCGCGACCGAACTCCAGAATTCTCTGTCGGTAGGGCAGGATTCCCGAAACGTCGCGCGTGTGAAAACTGAACGCGGGGAACGTTGGCACGAAATCATCGTTCAGAAGCGCATCGACGCGGTAGACGGTGGTGTTGTGCTGATGGTCAGCGAAACCGACGTGTCGGTGATGAAAGAGGCAGAGGAGCGGGCCGAAGCGGCAGACCGCGCCAAAACCGAGTTTCTGGCGGTGATGAGCCATGAAATCAGAACGCCTTTGAACGGAATTATTGGCACCGGAGATTTGCTCGCGGATACCGCGCTTGACCCGGAGCAAAGCGCATTTGTGTCGACGATCAACAGCTGTGGTGAGTCGCTTCTGGCAATCATCAACGATATCTTGGATCTGTCCAAACTGCGGGCAGGGCAGATGACTGTGCACCCACACCCCTTTGCCCTGTCTGAGGTGTTTGAAAACGCAGGCGCATTGATGGCCGCGCGCGCCGCAGAGAAAGACCTGGATCTGACCGTGCGTGTGGACCCGTCTGCCCCCCAAACCATTGTCGGCGACGCCGGGCGGATCAATCAGGTGGTGCTCAACCTTGTCAGCAATGCGATCAAATTCACCGATGCGGGCTCTGTGCATATTGATGTCAACGTCGACACGAACCCAAAGCTGACCACACCGCGTTTGCAGTGTTGTGTTCAGGACAGCGGCTGTGGCATCGCAGAAAAACACCTGGATCGTGTGTTTGATGAATTCGCGCAGATCGATGAAGCCTATAACCGTGGTCATGGTGGCACCGGGCTCGGTCTTGCGATCTGCGCAACGCTGATCGATCTTATGGGCGGCGACATCTCTGTAGACAGCGCATTGGGCGCAGGATCGACCTTCTCCTTCGACATACCAATAGAGTTCAGCGATCAGGGGGATCTGATAAATCCTGCGCTGGACGCGCTTGTGGGACGCTCGGTGTTGGTTCTTGATCCAAATGACAGACGCCGCGCCATTTTGACGGAACTTCTGGAGAGTTGGGGCATGGAGTGCCATGTCGCGCCTGCCAACAAATGCAAAAACGATGCGCCGCAAAGGCAGTTTGATTTTGTAATCGCAGATGAGGCGCACCTTGCCGAAGACTGTGTGCTTGACGCATTGGGGCGGGCAGACAATGCGCTGGCGCTCGTTTCCGTACTGTTCAGTCAGCACAGTGCGGGTTTCAACAACTGCGAAACCGTGACACGCCTGATGAAGCCATTGCGGCCAACACAGCTGCAACAAGCTCTGCTTCAAGGCCTGAACGGTGACACGATTGAACAACCGCAAGCGCCTGCGCAGGCGCCATCGCCTGCGTCAGCCACCGCAGTCGCACCTCATGCACAAACCGCAGAAAGCACCGACGACACGGTGGATGTGCTGATCTGCGATGACAACATGACCAATCAGCGCCTGCTGGAAGCGATCGTAAAAAAGCACCACTATCGATATGCGATGGCCAGCAACGGTCTTGAGGCCATCGAGGCATATAAGCGCTTTAAACCAAAGGTTATTTTGATGGATATCTCCATGCCGGTCATGGATGGTGTTGAGGCGGCGCAACAGATCCGAACCTTGGAAGAGGGGCAGCCGCATAGATCCAAGATCATCGCGGTGACAGCGCACGTGAGTCTGGATGAAAAAGACCGCTTTCTTGCCAGCGGAATGGATGACTACTTGGCCAAACCCTATCGCCTGAAAGAGGTGGCGGGCCGTATCGCGACGTGTCTAAGCGACGCAGATCGCACTCCGACCTGACGATTGCGCACGCAGCGTTTCAGTTTAGATCGTCAAGCAGGCGGCCATATTTTTGCGTCTGTTCCAGCACATCCTTCAGCGTGCGATAGCCCAACGCGCTCAGCATGGGCAGCATTTTGCACAGCACTTGCGCAGTCGCGCGCGCATCGCCCAGCGCGGTGTGGCGCAAATGTTCCGGGATCACCACGCCCAAACGCGCGCAAAGCGCGTCCAGCGAATGCACTTCGGTGGGTCCATAAAGGATCGCAGACAGCAGCACCGTGTCCACAATCGGTTGTTGCCACGTCAGCCCCATTTCATTGCCATGCCGGCGTATGAAAGCCATGTCAAACGGCGCGTTATGGGCGACGATCACCGCGTCACGCACAAAATGATGAAACTCCGACACCACCTCTTTGGGGGGCGGGGCGCCCGCGACCATGGCGTCAGTGATGTGATGCACTCGGGTCGAAGTTGCTGGAATGGGGCGATCGGGGTTGATCAGCCGGTCAATCTGCTCGCCTTCGATAATCTGGTTGCGGCGCACCCGCACGGCCCCCAATTGCACCAGCTCGTCTTTATGCGGCAAAAGCCCAGTGGTCTCACAGTCAAAGACCACAAAAGAAATCTGCTCCAGCGGCAACTCAGAGAGATCGCTGGTGGGTTGTGCGCTCAACAGCTCAAAATCAAACGTCAGCGGGCGCGCCTCATCCGGTGCGATCTGCGCCTGTGCCTCATCAATCAGGATCATGTAGCTTTTGGCATCTGCAAGCGGTTTCAGGCGGGCGTCAAAGCTCACACGGCCATCGGGGGACGCGGCGACAAACGAAACGTCCATGCCGGTTTTGATAAGCTTCTGATGCGCGGCGCGCAGTTTGGTTTCATCCAGATAATCAAAGATTAAAGCATTCAGGCGGGGCGGCGCGATCTGCGCCAGCGTGCCAGCCGCCTGTCCATCATAGAGCACAATGCGGTGTTCTGGTCCGACCAACAGAATGGCAACGGGGATCTCTGTGAGCAAAGCGGTGAGCTGCGCACGTTCCGCGCTGAGCATCTGCGTCTCAGAGGCCACCATCTGCGCGGCGTCTGATGTGGTGCTTTCCAGCTTGACGCTGAGCGCCTCTGCGGCAGGTGCAAGATCCCCCAGATAGCGGGCACTGTGCGTGTCGACCTCACTGGCCGCCCCCGCATGCGCGCGCGCGCGCAACGTGGTGGCGATGGCCTGAATGGGCTTGGCAACGTTTTCATCAAACAGCAGCCATATCCCCGCCACAAGCCCCAGAAATCCAAAGCCAGCAATCAGACCTGCGGTGATAAATCCACTCGCAAGCCCATCAGTTTGCGCACTGCGAAAGCCGACCAGCAACGCGGCTGCAACGACAACAACACCGCCCACCGCAAGCAGGGCAAAGAACAGCAAGACACGCAGTCTCAGAGAAAGCCGTGCAAACATCAGGAAATCTCACACATTGCCTCAATCAGCGGATCGTCCTGCGCCGCTGTCACCCATTCTGCGCCATCCACGCTGCCATCACTGGCAAAAGACACCGCATCAATCAATGCAGCCCGGCGATTGCCTGCGCAATCCGTGGCCACATTCAGCCGGTTGAGCGGAGACCAGCGCCCATAGAAATAAACCTGCCCAAGCCGCAGATGAGGCTGCGCCGCGTTGGTCTGAATGGAGGCGGTGTCGAGCGCCACAAAACGCTCTGTGATTGGCGCCGCATAGGTCCACGGGCGCCACATCGCCGAGGTTTCAACGGTTTCCACCACCTCAAGCCCCTCTGGCAGGCTCGCTTTGGTGCGGCTGAACCAGCTGTATTCAGAGCTTATGCTCACGGCAATCATCGTCGCACCTGCCGCCACCGGCGTCAGCCACTTTGGCAGACGCCCGCCGGTTGCGCGAATGATCACCATCATGATCCCAGCGCCCGCGACACCGGCAAATATCACGGCGAGTAGTTCAAGAAACATCGCTGGCCTCCTAAGCCTAGGTGCTGGCGCTGCGCCCATGGCTGAGCGCGCCTTGCAAAGATTTTATCACGACAAAAGCATCGCGCAGATGACTTCTGTCAAAGTCTGACAGGGATGAGGGTGCGAGGAAATTGTCCGGCGCAACGCCTGCATGGATCTGGCGCAACTGATGGCTCAGCCGCTCTTCGGCAATCAGGTCATAGGCGCTCAAAAGATCCGCAATGCCCGAGGCGGAAAACCCGGCGTTGCCATCGCTGGCCGCCTGCAGCCGCGCGCGGGTGTTCACCGCTGTGATGCGCCCTTGCAAGGCCGCAATCCGCGCCAGATCCACCACCGGCACCACGCCGTTGTGTTTCATATCAAGCTGATGTTTGTGCTCGCCCGACTTGATGGTCACGAGGCCCCGCAACAGTCCCAAGGGCGGGTGATGCTTCAGGGCATTTGCCGCCATATGCGCCACAAAGATAGAGTTCTGCGCTGCGGCCTTAAGTGTTTCGGTCTGCAACGCGTCAAAGCCCTGCCATGTCCCGGCAATCGGGCGCAGGTCAAACATCACGCTCGCCAGCATCTGCGCCTCAGGATTGGGCGTGTTGATCCAGCCCTGAAAATAGCTGCGCCATACGCTGATCGGCTGCCGCCAACGCTCCGCCGTGGCCATCATGTCCCCCGGACAATAGACATAGCCACAGGTGTTCAGCCCATCACAGACAAAACGCGCCAGCGCGGCAAAGTAGCCATCGCGCATCTCATCGGTCACGCTGTCATCCAGCATCAGGCAATTGTCCTGATCGCTCACACCGGTTTGCTCCTGCCGCCCTTGTGAGCCGCAGGCCAGCCACAGATAGGGCACCGGCGCGGGCCCTAGTTTTTCTTCTGCCAGGGTCAGCAGGCGGCGCGTGGCAATATCGGCCACATCGGTGATCAGGCGGGTGACAATATCATGGCGATGGCCGGATCCCACCAGCTGCGCCAGCAGTTTGGGGATGCGTGCCGTGACCAGCGCAATCTCCTCAGCGGAGGCCGCGCGGGTGATCTCGCGCACCATTTCCACGCTGGTGACCGCCTGAAACCGGGTCAGATCGGTTTGGGTCACGATCCCGACCAGCTTGCCGTTTTCCACCACCGGGATGTGGCCAAAGCCATACTCCGTCATCATATGCAGCACGTCAGAGCCTATTGCATTTGGCGGCAGGCTGCGCGGCGCGGCGGTCATGATGTCTTGCAACGCGGTGTCGGGGCTCAGGTCTTTGGACAGCACCCGATTGACCAGATCGCCGGTGGTCAGGATGCCCGCCAACGTGCCGCCTTCCATCACACAGATCGAGGAAATCCCGGCCTCTGCCATGGTGCGCGCGGCTGTACGCACGGTGTCGGTCGCCGCCAGAGTGATTGGCGCGCGCGCCATGATGGTGGCAATATCGGTGTTGGCCAGGTCATTGTCCGCCGCTGGGCGTTTTTCCGCGCGCGCACGATCAAAGAACCGCCGCACAGCGTCATGGGCTGCAATCAGGCTCTGCAGTTGGGCTTTTGGCAACAGCAGCAGGATGCCGTCTTCTTCGCATTGCGCCGTTGTGGCGGCCGTGCCATCGCGCAACAGGCCACGCTCACCAAAGGAGTTGCGCAGGCCCAGATGCGAGACAACCGCACCAAATTCATCAAAAATTTCGACCTGACCTGAATACACCAGATAGAGCGCTTCCAGCGTCTCTCCAAAGGTATAGATCACGTCCCCCGCTGACATGCTGTGTTCTGTCAGGGTTTCGCTCAATGCAGCGAGCGTCTCTGTGGGCAGGCTGTCATACGGATGGACAGACCTCAGGAAGCGCGCAATTTGTTCAACTGTGAGTGGCATGGGCAGACACTGGTCCGACAGCGCGAGATTGGCAAGCCGCCAAATGCCTGTTCGGGTCTTTTTGAAATGGTCGGTTTGCAAACGTCCCGCCCGGGGCCTGCCGGGCGGGACGGGAGGAGGGCGACGGCGGATTTAAGGGGAGTGGCCGCCGTCGCCTTTGGTCAGGACTTAGTGATCCTGCGCGGCACCTGCACCGCGTGGTACACGCACACTTTGAACCAATGCCTTGATTTCGGCAGGGGTCTCTTTGGTCATGTTTGCCACCACATAGGCCACCGCAAAGTTCACAGCCGCGCCAATCGCGCCAAAGCTGGTGGATTTCACGGTACCCAGCAGAGGATCTGCATCTGTGAAGGAGTTGGTGCCCGGAATGAACAGCCAGCCCTTGTGCAGGAAGATGTAGATCAGGGTCACGGTCAGACCTGCGAGCATGCCAGCCACCGCACCGGTGTTGTTGATCTTGGTGGAGAAGATCCCCATCATCAACGCCGGGAAGATCGAGGCCGCCGCCAGACCGAAGGCCAGAGCCACGGTTTGCGCTGCGAAGCCCGGAGGGTTGAGGCCCAGCCAGGTCGCCACCGCAATGGCCACAGCCATGGCAATACGCGCCGACAGAAGCTCGCCCTTTTCCGAGATATTCGGGTTGATCGCACCTTTGATCAGATCGTGAGACACGGCCGAAGAGATCGCCAGCAGCAGACCCGCAGCTGTAGACAGCGCAGCCGCCAGACCACCCGCTGCCACCAGACCAATCACCCAGGATGGCAGGTTGGCAATCTCAGGGTTCGCCAGCACAAGGATGTCACGGTTAAACTTGGTCAGCTCGTTGCCTTCCCAGCCTTTTTCCGCAGCCATCGCCTGAAGATCAGCGTTCTTGTCGTTGTAGTACTGGATCTTGCCGTCGCCGTTTTTGTCTTCCCAATCCAGAAGACCGGTTTTCTGCCAGGTGGCCATCCAGTCATACTCTGGCTCGTTCTCGATCTGTTGAACGGTCACAGCTTCGCCAGAGATGCCGCCATTTGGCCACATCAGCTCGGAAATGTTCAGGCGTGCCATGGCACCAACTGCAGGGGCAGTCAGATACAGCAGCGCGATGAACACCAGCGTCCAGCCCGCAGACCAGCGCGCATCAGACACACGTGGCACGGTAAAGAAGCGCATGATCACGTGGGGCAGACCCGCAGTACCGATCATCAGGCTCAGGGTGAACAGCACCATGTTGAACGTATCGGCGTGGTGCGCTGTGTATTCCGCAAAACCAAGCTCGGTGACAATCGCATCCAGTTTCGCCAGCAGAGGCTCACCAGAGGCCGCGTGCTCACCAAACAGACCCAGCGCCGGGATCGGCGTGCCGGTCAGCTGCAGCGAGATGAAGATCGCTGGAATGGTGTAGGCGGTGATCAGAACGCAATACTGCGCCACCTGCGTGTAGGTCACACCTTTCATGCCGCCAAACACGGCATAGGCAAACACCACACAGGCACCGATCAGCAGACCAGCGGTGTTGGAGACTTCCAGGAAGCGACCAAAGGCCACGCCCACACCGGTCATCTGACCAATCACATAGGTGGTGGAGGCCACGATCAGACAGACAACCGCCACAATACGCGCGGTCTGGCTGTAAAAGCGGTCGCCGATGAATTCCGACACGGTGAATTTGCCGAACTTGCGCAGATATGGCGCAAGCAGCAGCGCCAGCAGCACGTAGCCACCGGTCCAGCCCATCAGGAAGGAGGAGTTGTCATAGCCGGTAAAGGCGATGAGGCCCGCCATGGAAATGAACGAGGCCGCAGACATCCAGTCCGCCGCTGTCGCCATACCATTGGTGACCGGGTGAACGCCGCGCCCAGCGGCGTAAAATTCTGATGTGGACCCAGCGCGGGCCCAGATCGCGATGCCGATGTAAAGCGCGAAAGAGGCGCCCACAAACAGCAAGTTGATTGCAAATTGGCTCATTGTCCCTCTGGTCCCTTATTCTTCGTCAACGCCGTGTTCGGCGTCGAGTTTGTTCATCTTCCAGGCATAGAAAAAAATCAGTGCCAGAAAGACCAGGATGGACCCTTGTTGGGCAAACCAGAAGCCCAGGTCAGTGCCGCCAACGGAAATGCCCGCCAGCGCCGGACGCAGCAGAATGCCGAACCCGAAAGAGACCAAAGCCCAGATAACCAGGCTGATCAGGATGATGCGCACATTGGCGGACCAATATGCAGCGTTTGATGAGTTTTCAGACATAAAATGCCTCCTCCCTCTTGTTTTGGTTGTCCTCCGTGCACCCCTGCCAGATGGCCGGGGTGCGGTTCCCTTTACGCGGGCGTTTGTGAAACGATCGCGTTTAGCTCTGTTGCGATGGCGTCAATCTCACCCATCGCATCCACAGACTTCAGCGCGCCTTTGGATTTGTAGTATTCAATCAATGGCGCGGTCTGGGCGTGATAAGCCGCCAGTCGCTGAGTCAATGTTTCGGCATTGTCATCTGCGCGCACAGGCTGGCCCGCAGCGCGGGCCTGTTCTGCGCGATTGAGAATGCGTTCCACCAGGATCTTGTCATCCACCTGCAGCTCGATCGCCGCACTCAGCGTGACACCGGTTTCCTCAAGCAGCGCGGCCAGCGCATCGGCTTGCGCCAATGTGCGGGGGAAGCCGTCAAAGATGAACCCTTTGGCCTCGGAGTTGGAGTTGGAGAGCTTCTCCTTGATCAGCCCGATCACAATGTCATCGGTGACCAGCTCGCCACGCTCCATAACCTCGGCAACCCGTTTGCCCAGTTCAGAGCCGCTCGCCTTGGCCTGACGCAGCATGTCTCCGGTGGAGAGCTGCACCAGCCCGTGGTTTTTGACAAGCAGCTCCGCCTGTGTGCCTTTGCCAGCGCCGGGTGGGCCAAGCAGAATAACATTGACCATGCGGGTGAGGGTTTCGGTCTGTGTTGTCATCTCCGATCACCCCTTGTTCATGCGGTTTTCGATGAGATCGTCGACCACGCCGGGGTCTGCCAGCGTGGATGTGTCCCCCAGCGCGCCGTAGTCGTTTTCGGCGATCTTGCGCAGGATGCGGCGCATGATTTTGCCGGAACGGGTCTTGGGCAGGCCCGGCGCCCACTGGATCAGGTCGGGTGAGGCAATCGGGCCGATTTCCGTGCGCACCCAGTTGCGGAGTTCCTTGCGCAGTTCTTCAGAAGGCTCGCGATCATTCATCAGGGTCACGTAGCAGTAGATGCCCTGGCCCTTGATGTCATGCGGGTAGCCCACCACGGCGGCTTCGGCCACGGCGGCATGGGCGACCAGCGCGCTTTCGACTTCGGCTGTGCCCATACGGTGGCCTGAGACGTTGATCACATCGTCCACACGGCCGGTGATCCAGTAGTCGCCATCCGCGTCGCGGCGGCAGCCGTCTCCGGCAAAGTAATAGCCTTTGTAATCGGCGAAATAGGTCTTCTCAAAGCGCTCGTGATCGCCCCAGACCGTGCGCATCTGGCTGGGCCAGCTGTCGGCAATCGCCAGCACGCCTTCCACGCCATTGCCCTCGATTTCCTCGCCAGACTGCGGATCGAGCACCACCGGCTTCACGCCAAAGAACGGCTTCATGGCCGCACCCGGTTTGGTGGCATGGGCGCCGGGCAGGGGGGTCATCATGTGGCCGCCGGTCTCGGTTTGCCACCAGGTGTCCACAATCGGGCAATTGCCTTTGCCAACCACGTCATTGTACCAGGTCCAGGCCTCCGGGTTGATCGGCTCGCCCACGGTGCCAAGGATGCGCAGGGAAGAAAGATCACATTTCTCCACATACTCATTGCCTTGCCCCATCAGCGCGCGCAGCGCGGTGGGCGCGGTGTAGAACTGGTTCACACGGTGCTTTTCACACACCTGCCAGAAGCGGGAGGCATCCGGGTAAGTTGGCACGCCCTCAAACATCAGCGTGGTCGCGCCATTGGCCAGCGGGCCGTAGACGATATAGCTGTGGCCCGTGACCCAGCCCACATCCGCCGTGCACCAGAAGATGTCGCCGTCTTTGTAGTCAAAGGTGTATTCATGGGTCATCGCGGCATAAACGATGTAGCCGCCGGTGCTGTGCACCACGCCCTTGGGCTGGCCGGTGGAGCCTGAGGTGTAGAGGATGAACAGCGGATCTTCGGCGCTCATCTCCGCAGGTTTGCAGTAGTCGCCCACCTCCAGCGCCATTTCATTGTAGTCGTAATCGCGCCCGTCAATCCATGTGGTCTGCTCGCCGGTGCGTTTCACCACCAGACATTTCACTGTGTCTTTGGTGTGCAGGAGCGCCGCATCGGTGTTGGATTTGAGCGCGGTCTTGCGCCCGCCACGGGGGGCGTAATCGGCGGTGATCACCACTTTGGCGTCACAGCCGTTGATGCGTGCCGCCAGCGCGTCTGGGCTGAAACCTGCAAACACAATCGAGTGGATCGCGCCAATGCGGGCACAGGCCAGCATGGCATAGGCGGCTTCGGGGATCATCGGCAGATAGATCACCACACGGTCGCCTTTGCGCACGCCCATGCTTTCCAGCACATTGGCCATGCGGCAGACGCGGCGGTGCAGATCGGCATAGGTGATCGACTGGGCCGGCTCTTTGGGGTCATCCGGCTCAAAAATGATCGCCGCCTGATTGCCGCGGGTTTCCAGATGGCGGTCGATACAGTTGGCGGCGACGTTGAGCGTGCCATCCTCAAACCATTTGATGTCGATGTTGCCCGGCGCGAAAGAGGTGTTTTTCACCTTGCTATACGGCTTGATCCAGTCAATCCGCTGCCCATGCTCCCGCCAGAACCCCTCAGGGTCAGACATCGACGCCGCATACATCGCGTCATATTTCTCGGCGGTGATCGTGGCGTTCTCTGCAAGGTTCATAGGGACCGCAAAGACGGAATTAGAGTCAGTATCCAGTGACATGGAAGCTCCTCCCGAAAGCTATCGTATGTTCATCTCCTCTCTCAGAAACCTGTTCTGAGACCCGTACCTAAAAATACGGACAAATGAAAATTTGAAAACAAGGCTCTGCAATCATTGTAAAATATTGTAAATTATTTTCCCGAAGTGCGGCCTTGGTTGTAAAATAATTGGCATAACGGTCGCGGATTGCGCGCGGTTGGTTTTGCAAAAGTGGTGGAATTTCTGTGATGTAGCTCGCGTTTAGCGCTAACCGTTTGTCAGCACCTGACACCCTCTGCAGGGTGGCAAAACGAATGCCTAAGTGCGCGGCAGCCTGCGCAGATCAGCCAATCCCGTGGCTCAGGGCGCGGGCGCAGGCCAAAACAGCCTCGCGTGCTTTGGCCAAAGCGGCACCTTCCAATCGGTCGATGGGTCCTGAAACCGCAAGGGCGCCATAGAACTGCCCTGCCGCATCGACGATCGGCGCCGCGACCGAAGAAATCTGCATGTTGCGCTCCCCGCGAGAGACACAACTGCCGTCAGCGTCCAGACGTTTTTGCGCCGTCTGGTCGGCAAGGGTAAACGCGGCCAGAACATGCGCTGCGGCCCCATGTTGCATCGTCAGCCGTGCGCCTTCGTCCAGATGATGGCGCACCGGTTCAGGGGAATTTTCACGGTAAAGGCACAGCCGCTCATCCTGATCGAGCACGTAAAAAGACGCCGTCTCCCCCGTGTCGCGCACAAGTTTGCGCAAGGCTGGGCGAATGGTTTCCCCCAGTTCAAAGTTACGCCGATAGAGGGCTCCCAAACGCCACAATGCCGGTCCCAGCCGAAAGCGGCGATCTGGCTCCCGTTTGAGATAACCAAAGCGTTCAAGGGAGGTGGCAAGGCGGCTGACATTGCTTTTGTGCAACCCGGTCTCATGGGCGATCTCGGTCAGCGTCAGGGCGCGCCGATCCTGACTGAACGCCTCCAGGATCGATAAGGCTTTTTCGACTGATTCAACGCGTGTTTGTGTCATGTGTTCCACTCTGCGCAACAAATAGGCCGCCGTGTTGCGCATAATATGATGATCTGGCTAGGCAGCAAGCATCACCCGATCCGCAAAGCAGGAATGTGCCCATGATGCCGTCTGACACCAGCCCAACCCAGCCGCTCTCTGGTTTGCGTGTTCTGGACCTCACAAATGTGCTGGCGGGTCCGTTTTGCTGTCATCAACTGGCTCATATGGGCGCGGAGGTCATCAAAGTTGAGGCCGCAGGGCGGGGGGATCTGGCGCGCCAGTTGGGCGCAGATCCGTCTCTGAACGCCGCGCAAATGGGGGTGTCATTTCTGGCGCAGAACGCGGGCAAGAAATCCGTGACGGTCAATCTGAAACATCCCGAAGGCAGGGCCGCTTTGCTGAAGCTTGTGCAATCGGCTGACATTTTGGTGGAGAACTTTCGCCCCGGGGTCATGGATCGCCTGGGGGTCGGCTATCAGGTGTTGAAACAGGCAAAGCCGACCCTGATTTACTGTGCTATTTCCGGGTTTGGACAAGGCGGCCCCTGGAGGCATCGCCCGGCATATGACCAGATCATACAGGGTGTGTCAGGCGTGATGTCGATCACAGGCGACACAGACAGCGCCCCGCTGCGTGCAGGCTTTCCCATCGCGGACACGGTTGGCGGGCTCACGGCGGCCTTTGCCATCGCGGCGGCCTGCAACGCGCGTCCGCGCGGCACCTTCATCGATGTGTCTATGCTGGAATCGGTGCTCGCCACCATGGGCTGGGTGGTGTCCAATTATCTGATCGCAGGTGTAACCCCCGACGCCCACGGCAATGAAAACGTGACCTCCGCCCCCTCAGGTGCGTTTCAGGCACAGGATGGTCTGATCAATATTGCGGCCAACAAAGAGGAACAGTGGGTGTTGTTGACCGATCATCTGGGGCTGTCTGCGCTGCGCAACCGTGCAGATTTTGCAACGCGCGAGGATCGCAAGCAGAACCGTTTGGCCCTGAAGGCGGAGCTCGAGCGGGTGCTTGTCACGCGCCCGGCATCCCATTGGGCGGACGCGCTCAATGACATTGGCGTGCCTGCCGGCGCGGTGCTCTCGGTGCCGGAGGTCTTGCAACAGCCCCAGATCGCGGCGCGCGGGTTCTTGCATGGCTTTCCTGATGTGCCGGGGGTCGGGCGTGATATTCAGGTTGCAACAACCGGGATCAAACTGGACGGCCATGCGCCCACCGTCACCACGCCGCCCCCGCGTCTGGGGGCCGACAATGAGACGATTTGGGCAGAGCTGGGGCTCGATCCGGTCACACTGAAAGAGGAAGGTGCAATATGAGCGAGCGGGACACATCGGTTGCGGACTGGTGGCACACCGACATCATCGACATGGCCCCCGGAGAGATCCGCCTGCGCGGATACCCGATTGAAGATCTGATCGGGACGGTAGGGTTTTCCGATATGATCTGGCTGATGACCCGTGGCAGCTTGCCCACCGCTGCACAGGCCCGCCTGTTGGAAAGCGCTCTGGTCGCCGCAGTGGATCACGGCCCGCAGGCCCCCTCGATCGCCACCGCGCGTATGGCCGTGACCTGCGGGTTGGGCTTGAATGGGGCGCTGGCCTCCGCTGTGAACCTGCTCGACGATGTGCATGGCGGTGCTGGCGAGCAGGCGGTCACCCTGTTTCACTGGATTGACGAGGCCGTTGCTACGGGGCAGCCGCTCGCGAAGGCCACCGAACAGATGATGCTGCGCTGGCAATCAGAGCATGGAAAATTCATTCCGGGGTTTGGGCATCGCTTTCACAAACCCACCGATCCCCGCGCGCCGCGATTGCTGGCCTTGGTCGAAGAGGCACGAGCCGCAGGCACTGTTGCTGGAAATTTCGCACAAATCGCGCGCGCGCTGCAAACGGCGCTGAACACCCAAAAGGGTCATGTGGTGCCCATGAACATAGATGGCGCGACGGCGGTGATTTATGCCGAGCTTGGTTTTGCCCCAGCTTTGGCACGTGGTCTGTTTTGCCTGTCACGTTCTGTTGGCGTGGTTGCGCACGCATGGGAGCAAATGAGCCAAGGCGGGCGCAATAAAGGCCCGACACCGCCTGCCCACCGCTGGACATATACAGGCCGCGACCCAATCGGCAGCCCGGCGCGCGCAGTTGCCACGCCTCAGAACAGCGAGAGCGATGCACACCACCGGGGGGCGTCACGTTCGTGAAGCGCGGCGCCTTAGCGGCAGTTTGAGGGGGCTATGTTTCCCGTTTGGAGGAGGCATAGCGGCTTGAGGCGGTATAATAGTCCTCAAACCCAATGCGTGCGCGCAACTCGTCAAACGCCATCAGCTCGGATCGCTGGTCTGTGCGCATCTGCTGCAAACAGCCCACCATCGCCTGCATCGCCACCGCCATCAGCGAAAGAGGGTAGGCGGCGATGGAATAGCCGATGTCGTGCAAAACAGCATTGGGCAGATCCGGGGTTTCACCGCCCTCCACGATATTTGCCATCTGCGGCAGAGGCACCGCGGCGCAAATCTCGCGCATTTCCGCCTCCGTCTTTGGCGCTTCCACAAACAGGATATCAGCGCCCAGTTTGGCAAATTCTTCGGCACGGGCGAGCGCTTCGGGCAACCCGTGTTCGTGGCGCGCATCGGTGCGCGCGAGGATCAGGATATCTCCCCCTTCGGCACGCAACTCCTCACGGGCATCCACTGCCGCACGGATGCGGTCAAACGCTTCTGCACGGTCCACAACCGCCTTGCCGGGCGTGTGCCCGCAGCGTTTGGGCGCCAGTTGATCCTCAATCATCACCGCCGCACAGCCCGCGCGCCCAAAACCACGCACCGTGCGTTTGACATTCATCGCATTGCCATACCCGGTGTCGCCATCGCCAATCAGCGGAATAGATACCGCATCAGAAATATTGCGCGCCTGATCGAGCACTTCGCCATAGCTCATAAGACCCAGATCTGGCGCACCAATCCGGGCGGCAGATGTGGCAAACCCAGACATGAAGGTCAGGTCATACCCTTCCTGCGCGATCAGCTTGGCTGACAGCGCATCAAAGCAGCAGGGCATGATGTGGCATGTGTCCTGCGCCAGCAGCGCACGCAGTTTTGCGGCTTGAGTCATGTGAAAATCACCATTTGAAAGGAATATAAAGCGCCAGATCCGGCACCAGATAGAGGATCGCCACGCTCAGAAGCATCAGCGCCAGAAACGGCCAGACCCCGCGCGCAACTTCGCCCAGCGAGACTTTGGCGACGGCCTGTATGACATAAAGGTTCAGTCCCACTGGGGGCGTGATCAGCGCACATTCCACCATGATCACCATGAAGATGCCAAACCAGATTGGATCAAACCCAAGCCCCATCGCCGCCGGCAACAGGACCGGGGTCATGATCAGGATCATCGACAGCGCTTCAAACACCAGCCCCATGATCAAGAGCACCACACAGACCAGCAGGATGAACACCAATGGCCCATCGATGTTGGCGGCGATGAAGGCGGAAATGTCCTGCGGAATGCGGTAGAGCGCGATGGCTTTGCCAAACACTTTCGCCCCGGCCACGATCAGCAAAATCGCGGTGGTGGTGATTGCGCTTTCACGCACAGCTTCCCAGAAGGTGGCCCATGTCAGCGTGCGCAGCCAGAACACCGTGATCAGCAATGCGGCGGCAAAGCCCACAGCCGCGGCTTCGGTTGGGGTGAAGGCCCCAGAATAAAGCCCCAGCACAATCAACAGCGCTAGCGCAAATGACGGAAGCGCCCGGATGGAAGTCTCTATGCGCTGCGCCATGTCGGCTTTTTCGGCAGGCATATAGTTTGGCGAAAGGCGCGCGTAGGCCATGGCAAAGACCACAAACAAGCCCACCAGCAGCAACCCCGGGCCAATGCCCGCAAGGAAAAGCGCGATCACGGATTCTTCGGCGACAAAGCCAAAGACAATCATCGGGATCGACGGCGGGATCAGAATGCCGAGTGTGCCGCCTGCCGCCAACAACCCATAGACAAAGCGTTTGTCATAGCCCCGGCTGACCATTTCGGGGATCGCAACGGTGCCAATGGTAGCAGCTGTGGCCACGGAGGAGCCGGAAATTGCCGCAAACAACCCGCAGCTGAGGATGGTCGCCACCGCCAGCCCGCCGGGCCAGTGCCCAACCCAGGCCTGCACCGCCGCAAACAGATCGCGCCCGACGCCGCCTTTGAGCAGCACATTGGACATCAGCAAAAACAATGGCACCGCCAACAGGATGAACCCATCCAATGTCGAGAGCACCGCCTGCGGGGCCATCAAGGGCGAAAAGCCCCCGATCATCAGCATGCCGAGCCCAAGCCCGCCCAGGGCAAAGGCAACAGGCACGCCAATCAAAAGCAGCCCAAAAAGGCAGGCCAGAATAAGAAGGATGGTCATTCGTGGCTGGCCCCCAATGAGGAAAGCTGTGTGCGGGGCAGGGACAAGAGCTCCACAATCGCCTGCGCCGTCAGCAGGCCAAAGCCCACAGGCACCGACAGTTCCGCCACCCAGCTTGGCAGGTTCAAAAGGGAGCCAGTCGTGCGCCCGCGCACCCAGCTGTCATGGAAAATATCCCAGCTCCAATAGGCGACGATGGCGGAGAAAACGATCAGCACCAACAGCGACATTGCCACACACAACCGTTGGACATGGGCTGGCAGCAATGCTGTGACCGCATTCACTGTGATGTGGCGGCGCAGGCTCAACACCCAGCCAAGCGACAAAAGGCAGCCCCAGATCAGGCAAAGTTGGCTTAACTCTGCCGCCCAAATAGTTGGTTTTATGAAGAAATAGCGCGCGATGACTTCATAGGTCAGCATCGCACCCGTCGCGGCCATCAGGCACGCCCCAAACACGCCTGCACAGCGCGACAATGTCGTGATAATTTGCATGTTCTTTGAAAGCGGGCAGGGCAAAAGCCGCCGCCGCCCGCGCCCTTCTTCAGTCGCTGCCAGCGGCGTCAAGCACCGTCTTGCCCGCATCGCCCGCTGCGGCGAGATAGGCGTCGTAGACCGGCTGCGCCACCGATTTCCACTGCGCCAACTCATCCTCTGTGAGCTCGACAATGGTCATGCCGTTGTCTTTGGCGGCTGCATAGGCTTCCGCTTCAATCGCGGCCATCTTGTCGCGTACGCTGTCCTGCGCCACAACGGCGGCTTCGGTGATCTGGCCACGGATCTCTTCAGACAGGCCGTTCCACCAGTCATTGTTCACCACCACCACAAACTCGATGTCCGCATGGTTGGTCACGGTGATCGTGTCCATCACCTCCCAGAGCTTGCGCGACTTCACGCCGGATACACCGGTCATGCCCACATCGACCGTGCCGCGCTGATAGGCCAGATACTGTTCAGAGCCGGAAATCAGCGTCGGCGCCCCACCAGAGGCGGTTACAAAATCGCCGAGCGTCTTGCCAAACACGCGCACCTTCTTGCCTTCCATATCGGCCGGGGTGCGGATGCCGCCGCCATTGGAGAGCATGATCGCCCCGCCATAGGCCTGCCAATAGAGCACCTGACCACCGGTTTTCTCAATCTCAGCTTCAATGGTTTCCCGCACGGTGGAGCCTTCCGCCACAGCCGCGCGAACCTTGTCTTCGCTGTTGAGCAGGAACGGCATGTAGAACACATCCACCACCGGCGCGTCCCCGACATAGCGCGTCAGCGAGGCCACACCCGCTTCAATGGCACCAGAGCCCACCGCCGCAGGCACCTCTTTGTCTTTGTAAAGCGTGGCACTGTCATAGATTTCTACGTCAATCGCACCATTGGTGCGGGCTTCGACTTCTTTTTCAAACAAAACAAGGTTCTGGCCCAAATGGCTTTTCAGCGGCAGCTGCAGCGAAATCCGCATCTTTTCCTGAGCCGCACCGACAGACGCAGACAGGGCGAGCCCGGCGGCTGCCCCCATAATGATCTTAAACATAATTTTCCTCCCAGTAAGGGCAGGGTCCTCCACCTGCCACTTGAACTGGATGCAATCAGAGATAGAGCGTGGGCGCAAGCCCCAAGGGTGCCTCTACGTCAGGTCATCGCCGGTGCCATCGCTCAAAAAGAGCCCGACACCCCGAAAATTACCGAATTTTTCGTTAACCAAGGGTGCTTTTCGATCTCCACATCCGGTTTAATTTAAATTATCTACGAATTTGCAGCAGTCTTTCGCTGTGGGACGATTTCACGGACGACCTTTCCTCATGAAAAATTTGATCCTTAACGGAACCTTTGATTCCGGTGCGGCCCATTGGTCAGGTCGGGACATCGAGGCAAACCACACCGAAAATGCGTATCTGCACAACGGATCGAAGAACCGTGTCGCGGAAATCGATGGGCATCGTGGCCGCAGCACCGTTATGAAACAAAGCTTTGAGGTGGATCGCCCGGTTGAGGCCCGCCTCACGCTTGACGCGGCACTGCGCAATGCGGCCCTGCCAGATCGCGGCATTGATGGCTTCAAAATAGAAGTGCGGGATGATCAGGGGCAAGTGATCGCCGCGCTCACCGTGCTGCCAACATCAAACAGCTGGACCGAAGTTGCCCTGGATGTGCCGTTTCCTTCGGCTGGCACCTACACCCTGAGTTTCACAGAAATTGGCGACAACGACAGCCTCGGCGCGATCGTTGATAACATCAAGATGATGGTGTGTTTTGCCAATGGCACCCTTATCGAAACCGCTGAAGGCCCCAAACGGATCGAAGCGCTTGTCGCCGGCGATTTGATCGTCACAGAACGTGGTCTGAAACCACTGCGCTGGGTGTTTGAGCGGGCGCTCAGCGCGGCGGATTTGCGCAAAGAGCCGAAACTGCGCCCGGTGGAAATCGCAGCCGGAGCTCTTGGTGATGGCTTGCCAACCCAGCCGCTTAGGGTGTCCCGCCAGCATCGCATGGTGGCGCAGTCGAAACTGACCAAACGCATGTTTGAGGCCTCCGAAATCCTGGTGCCAGCCATCCGCTTGGCGGGCCTGCCGGGCATCGACGTCTGCGAAGAAGATTGCGCGATGTCCTATTTTCATCTGCTGTTTGATGAGCATGAAATTGTGCAGGCCAATGGCGCGCCAAGCGAAAGCTTTCTGGTGTCAGAATGCTCTTTTGCCGCCTTGTCCTGCGAGGCTCAGGAAGAGTTGCGGATGCTGTTTCCCCATTTGATTGCGACATTGGGAAAAGACCGCACGCCAGCGCTCCCCATTCCTGCGCCCAAGCGGCAAAAGCGCTTTGTTGCACGTCTGGCCGCAAATGGTCGCAACATCCTGGAAGCGGCCTAGTTCCGCGCCATGGCCCGCGCCGAAAATTCAAACTTACGTTGCATGCGCGTTTCGTAAGTTCCCTTAACGTCAGCTTGTCGTGCCTGCGTCCCTGTTCGATTCGTGGCCAAGATGCGAAGTCTGACAATCCCTCTATGATTGTTTCTTAGGCTTGCGTGTATTGGGAATAAAATGTCGCTTTTTGCGAGAATAAATGATGTTTATAAATCATACCTTTAGGGCAGGTCAGCGGTTTTTGTGCCTGCATCTACTAAAGAATTAAGGCATCCGTTAAGTAAATTTACTTAGGGCCTGCGGCGACCGAAACAAATCACAGGCTACCGAAATGAAACGTTTTCTAAACGCGTTTTCGACGCGGGTCACGATGCTGGCGATGTTAGCGCTAGCGCTCTCCATAATGTTGACCGTCCTGTTGCAAGTTCAAAGCCGACAAACAATCGAAGATCTCAGAAACGAAGAGCTGCATGCCATCACCGAAATCGCGGCGAGCCTGCTGGTTGATCTGGATGCCGCAGTGCAATCCGGCGCCTACACGCCTGAACGTGCCCGCGCCTATGCCCGCGATCGGCTGCAATCCATGTCGTTTGGCAAGGACGGCTATGTCTTTGCTTTTGATGCAAATCTAACGATGAAAGCCCATCCGAAACATCCTGAGTGGATCGGCACCACCAAAGGCGCATTGATTGACAGTGACGGCGTTGATCGCCTTCAGGATATGAAACAGATCGCCCTCACCAAAGGCCACGGTCTGATCAGCTTTCAGGCCTACACGGGCGATGACGCGGCACCGCACGCCAAGGTCGCTTATGCGCAGCTGTTTGAACCCTGGGGCTGGATTATCGGCACAGAGGTGGATCAGGCAGACCTCGAAAACCGTCTGGCCCTCATCCGCACCGAGGCGATTGTTATCCTGTCTGTCACACTCCTGATAATGGCCGTCGCAGCCCTGTTGATCACCCGCAGCCTCACACGTCCGATGACCCAGCTGGGCGCGCGCATGCACAGCCTGTCAGAGGGCGACACTGAAAGCGACATTCCCCTGCTGGAGACAGAAAATGAGCTCGGTGATATGGCGCGGACACTGGAAGTGTTTCGGGCAGCCTTGCAACGCCAGGGTGAACTGGAGGCGCAACAAAAGGCCAATGCGGAAAATCAGGCACAGGTTGTAGAGACGCTCACATATCATTTGTCTGAGCTGTCTGATGGCACTCTGACAGGTCAGATCGTGACGGCATTCCCAGAGGGCTATGGCCAACTGCGCAGCGATTTCAACGCATCTGTGTCGCGGCTGGATACAACGGTCTCAGAGGTGGCCGCCAATGCATATTCCATTGGCGGCAGTGTCTATGAAATCGATCGCAGTGTGCGCGACCTTTCCAAACGTACGGAAAGTCAGGCAGCCACTTTGGAAGAAACAGCCGCCAATCTAAACGAGCTGACAGAATCTGTGCGCAGCGCCGCGCTCAGTGCGCGGAGTGTGGAAACCACCATGCACAACGCACAAAAAGAGGCCAAGGCCAGCGGGGAAGTGGTGGAAGATGCGGTTGACACGATGCACGAGATTGAGCGCAGCGCGAGCCACATTTCACAAGTCATCAAGTTGATCGATGACATCGCATTCCAGACCAATCTGCTGGCCCTCAATGCCGGCGTGGAGGCCGCGCGTGCAGGCGATGCCGGGCGTGGTTTCGCGGTTGTTGCCTCAGAGGTGCGCGCATTGGCGCAGCGGTCTTCTGATGCGGCGATGGAAATCAAGGATCTGATTGGGGATTCTTCCAAACACGTGGAGCGTGGCGTGCAGCTTGTGGGTCAGACCGGCGGCGTGTTGCGCTCCATCGTGGATCAGGTCAGCCATATCTCAACGTTGGTGTCTAATATCGCGCACGGGGCCGAACAGCAGGCCAATGGTCTCGGTGAAATCAACGAAGGCATGGCGCATCTTGATCAAGTGACACAGAAAAATGCCATCATGGTCGAAGAGGCGTCAGGGGCCGTTCAGGTTTTGAACGGAGACGCACAAAATCTCACGGCGTTGATTGACCGGTTTCAAACCTCCGGTGCCCTCGTGCCTGCCGTAGAGGCAGAAAAGGTGCGTGCAGCGGCGCGCGCCTAATGGGCCACTCAAACAAGGCGCCCGACCAACGGGCGTCCTAAAAACGGGTCTGCTGGGGAGAGTGTGGAGTTAGCTGCGCATATCCACAAGTTGGCCCGCGCGCAGCTCATAGGTGTCTGGCGCCAGTGCCTCGCGAAAGGCGGGGGTGTGGCTGACCAGCAAGATCGCTTGTGGCAGCCCTTTCAAGATTTCCAACAGCCGCGCTTCGTTTTTGGTGTCGAGCGCATTGGTCGGCTCATCCAGCAGCAGCGCCTCAGGCTCCATCGCCAGAACGGTTGCCAAAGTCACCAAACGTTTCTCACCGCCAGAAAGCTTGTGGGTGATGCGATCCCGCAGATGCATGAGGTCCAGATCACTCAGCACACGATCCACAATTGCGAGCGCCTCCGCCTTGCTGCGCCCAAGATTGAGCGGCCCAAAGGCGATGTCTTCCGCGACAGTGGGACAAAACAGCTGATCATCTGGGTCTTGAAACACCAGACCAATCCGGCGACGCACCTCGTGAAAATCGGCCTCTGATTGCCGCTCTTGGCCAAAAATCGTGATCCGCCCGCCATCGGGTTTCTGCAAGCCAAGCGCAATGCGAAACAGCGTCGATTTACCCGCCCCATTCGCGCCTGTGATCGAAATCCGCTCGCCCGGCTCGAGCCGCAGGGACGCCCCATCCAAAACCGGTGCATGACCGGGGTAGGCAAACCGTATGTCTTCCAGATGCAGGATCGTCATAGATGGTCCAGATACAGCAGCGCCACGCACAGCGCAGATAGGGTTGCGGCAAACACATAGTCACGCCGATGCAGAGAATACTCCTGTAGCAAAAAAAGCCTCCCAGAGAACCCCCGGCATTTCATCGCGCCCAGAATGCGCTCAGACCGTTCAATCGCCCGCACGAGCATCATCCCCACCAGATAGCCAAAACTGCGGTAGGTGTGCCAGTTCGTGCCGGGCCGAAACCCACGGATCTTCATCGCGCCGCGCAGGCGGAGATATTCTTCGCGCAGCACCTCGATGTAGCGGATGGTGAACATCAACAGATGCACCAGCACCTCCGGGCAGCGCAGCCGATGCAGCGCGTGACCAAGGCTCACCGGCTCCATGGTCCCCACCAGCACCATCAGAGCTAGGATCACCGCATTTGCGGTCAGCGCGATTTCAATCGCTTTCCACAGCCCCTGCCAGCTGGCAGGGAAGCCAAACACCGTGAACATCGCATCCCCGGGCATGGAAAACGGCATCAGCACCAGCATAAAAATGATGAATCCATCCATCATCGCCATGCGTTTGAGCGTGCGCCCCTTGGGCAGGCGCGAGGCCACGAGCAGGCCAAGAGACACCGCAAAGGCGCCAATCAGCGCAGGAATGGTCTGTAGCGCGACGGTCGCAATCGCAAAAACACAGACCATCACAATGCGCATGCGCGGATCCAGCTCTCCGACCGGCCCATACAGCCGCCCGTCGCCTGCCTCCGCCAGTGTCTTGGCCTGAGGTTCCAGCGCGTGTGCCATCAGGCGGCCAGCTTTTTGCGGGCGGCCACGTAAAAGCCGATGCCAAACAGACCGACAATATAGCCAATGCCGCCCAGAATGGTCTGCAGGTCATTGTGCTCGCGATAGGCGGCGATTTCGCGCCGCAGGGGGCGCACCTCAGCGCGCACCGCCTCTGCGATCACTGCGCGCTCCTCAGCGCTGAGCGAGGCCAGCATGACAGCACCATTGGTTGCCTCTGCCGGTACAGGCACAGCGGTTTCCACGACCTCTGCCGCAACGCCCATGATCTCTGCAACCTCAGCTGCCGGCATGGTCACTTCGGCGATGTGGCCCGCACCCATATCCGCATAAAACGTATGCGCCACAGCGCTTGTGGGGGTGAAGAGGAAAAACCCGTCTTCATCGGTCACGGTGCGGCCCAGCTCGGCACCGTCTGGCCCGGTGACAACCACCTCTTGCGCCACCGCCATATCCCCGTTGGAAAATCCCAGCTCGCCTTCAATGGCGTCGCCGGACGCGAACACACCTGCAATCACCTTATGCGCCGCAGCGGGCAGGGGCGCGAGCACGGAGCCAAACGTCAACGCGCAGATCAGGATCAACTGTTTCATGCGGTCCGATCCTTCAAAAAGAGTTCGGGCTTCACCCGACGTGCCAGCAATACGGCAAACCCGGTCAACAGCGCTTCAATGCACATCACCGGGATATGGGCAAAAAACACAAGTTTTGCCGCTGGGATGAATTCATCGCCTGACAAAGCCAGTGATACGGCCACCAAAGCGGTGGTTGTGGCAATTGCAAACGCGCCACCAGCAGCCCCCCAAATCGCGCCCTGAACAGGTGAGCCACGGCCAATCAAGCCGCCAAACAGCATCCACGCCAGAACGGCGGGCAGGGCAATATTCACGGTGTTGATGCCCAGCACGGTCAACCCGCCAAAGCCAAAGAACACCGCCTGCAACAACAGCCCGACAAACAGGGCAGGGAAGGCGGCCCAGCCGAGCAAAAGCCCGGCCAGACCATTCAGTATCAAATGCACAGAGGACGGGCCAATCGGCACATGGATCAGCGAGGCGACAAAAAAGCTCGCCGAAAGCACCCCAGCTGTGGGGATGCGATCCAGATCCAGGGATTTCAATCCCATCGCGATGCCGCCCACGGCAGCCACCGCGCCGCCGATCACCACAGGGTTGGAAAGGGCTCCGTCAACAATGTGCATAAAAGGCTTACTCCAGATCCCAGGCGCGGATCCAGATCACCGCGTCTTGGCTCAGCTCTTTGCCTTCATGCTCTGTCGCAGGGCCGGATCCCAGCGCAGCAAAACCCCAGTAGCCCGCTTTTGGCACACCAAAGGAGAAATAGCCGTTGTCATCGGAGATCGCGACAATCGCGCCACCCGGAAGAGGGGACACGGTGGCCGCTTTCGCGCCGGTGCCTTCCATCTCAGGCTCTGCTGCCATGTACTCGATTTCAATCTCCGCACCGGCCACAGGCTGGCCTTCGCTCAGAACACGCCCGGTGAAGGTGGAGCCCGCAACAATGTTGTAAGGCTTGTTCAGCGGCAGAATTTCTGTCGCCAGACCCTGCGGCTGATCCCAGTCTGTCGGCAGCTCGTTGCGGTTCAGATAGGTCTTGGTGATCTGCTGAATGTAGATGTCTTCAGACTCTTCATAATAAGGCGCAGGCACGGTCACGACCACATAGTCGCCAGAGCGCTTCACAGGCACAGAGCCGTTGAACGCTTTCGCGCTGTTGTCTGGGCCGTCAAAGGTGGTCTCTTCCAGAGTGCCCATCAGATCGGTTTTTTCGCCGTTGTGGATCACAAAGAACTCTTCCGGCTTTTCCAGCGTCATCACATGACCCGCCTCATGGGGGTGCCAGAAAATCAGCTTCACAGGCACATCACCCGGACGCTCAATCATAGTGTCTTCAGTATATTCCAAAAGAAAATGTGCCTGTGCCATCGCTGGGATGGTCAGAGCGGCTGTGGCCGCCAGCAGCAATTTTTTCATAAATTTTGGTCCCTATCACGTCGCGCCTACCCCGGCGCATTTCTTAGTGTGACTTCAGGGCACGCAGAACCGGTTGCAAAACACACAAGCGGACCCAGCGCGCACCCCGTCGCCGATGACGGCCGCCAAATACTAGGCGACCAGTCCGGCAGGTCTCCTGACTCGCGGGTCCAAACACGAACTGGCCTTCCCGGTTGCCCAGTGGCGCAATCAGCCGTGCTCGCCGCTTACAGTTGCGGGGGCAGTTGCAGACTTGGCCCAAAATACAGGCCGCACTGCATTCCCTTTTGCTTCCGGGGTATCCCGGAACCGAACATGCGGCGTTCTTGCCAGATACAATGAGATCCGGTCAATGCCAGATTGCGACGAACCTGCACACAATTACGAAAGATCGCAGCCCTTTGACTGCTCCAAAGTTTGATCGGTCGCAGGCAAGCTTGCCTGCATTGTCACAGCGACGTGTGATGCTGCGTCAATCATGGCTCTTGATGCAGGGACGCCCCTTCTTTCAATGTAGGGCCAGCGGGCGCTGTCAAGTGCCGCAGGATCTGTTTTATGCCAGGGACGTTTCCAGATGCCACACCGTTGGGCAGATGCTTCAGAGGCCGATGAACCGGTGCTCACATTGTGGCCGCACCGCTCACTGCCACATCGTGGCTTTGCAGCCATTGTGCTGTTTGCGTTCACTGCAGGCACCATCCCACTCTACGGCTTGATTGGCACAGTCTTGTTCTGGGGCATTTTGCCCTTCATTCTGCTGATGGTTTGGGGCCTGTGGTATGGCCTGCGCAAGTCCTACAAGGACGGCGATGTGTTCGAGGCATTGTCCTTGGCCGCAGACACGCTTCATCTCTCACACAAACCCGCCAGCGGCACGGCCTCAGAATGGTCTTGCAATATCTATTGGGCGCGCACGCAGATGCACGTTCATGGCGGGCCGGTGCCGCACTACGTCACGCTTTCCGGCAATGGGCGCACCGTTGAGATTGGCAGCTTTCTGACAGAGGATGAGCGCAAAACGCTGTATGTCGAGCTGAGCGATTTTCTCGCAGATCGCGCTGCGACGCAGCAATAGGGTAGAATCATATGCAGGATTTGGCGTTGCTGCGCGCGTTGCGTTTACGGTGCTGCTTTTTGCGGGGGTGCGAAATTGCACCTCCGCAATACAGTCGTGATACCGACGCAATACCGACACGTTTTTTTCAGGCTTTAAACTTGCGTTGAAACGTTAACGCACCTGCACAAAGCTGTCGCGATGATCTTCGCGGGGCAGGCGATCGCTTAGGCCATCCCGCCCTTGATCAAACCCTGCGCGATCTGTGCATAAGCCTGCGCCATATCGCTGCTTCCGGCGGCAATTGGCGTTCCGCCATCTCCGGCAAGGCGTGTGTCCAGATCAATTGGCAGGGCACCGAGCAGCGGAACGCCCAGCTTGTCTGCCTCTGCGGCCACGCCGCCATGCCCAAAGATATGGGACTCATGCCCACAGTTCGGACAGTGGAAAAGACTCATGTTTTCAATGAGTCCCAAGACTGGTGTTTTCAGCTGATCAAACATGCCAAGCGCCTTGCGCGCATCTAGCAGGGCCACGTCTTGCGGTGTGCTCACCACAATCGCGCCGGTCAGCTCTGTTTTCTGACACAGGGTCAGCTGCACATCACCTGTACCGGGCGGCAGGTCCACAATCAAAACATCAAGTTCGCCCCATTGAACCTGTGTCAGCATTTGTTGCAACGCCCCCATAAGCATCGGCCCACGCCAGACAACGGGTTTGTCTTCCTCCAGCATAAAGCCGAGCGACATGATCGTAACGCCATGAGATTGCAGTGGAATAATGGTTTTCCCATCCGGGCTTGCCGGGCGTTTGTTTACCCCCATCATGCGCGGCTGGCTGGGGCCATATATATCTGCATCCAGCAAACCCACTTTGCGCCCTTGCTTCGCCAGCGCGACAGCAAGGTTGGAGGACACAGTCGATTTCCCCACACCGCCTTTGCCAGATCCCACTGCTAGAATGCGTTGGACACCGGCCACTTTCATTGGCCCAGCCTGGGGTTTGGGATGGCCGCCAATCTTCAGACTGGGCGCGGCTTTCTTGGGGGCAGGGGCACTGTCATGGGCTGTCAATGCAACCTGTACATTTGCCACACCGGGCAACTGCGCAACGGACGCTTCCGCCGCCTTGCGCAACGGCTCCATCAGTCGTGCTATATCTGCATTGGGCGCCTCAAGAACAAAGCGCACCGTATCGCCATCAATTGTCAACGCGCGCAAGAAATCCCGCGAAATCAAATCGCCCCCATCAGGTAAGGCGATCTTGGACAACACCCCCTGCACATCTTCTTTGGTGACGGGCATGCTCAACTCCTATGCTGCAAGTGCAAAATGCGGATACTCTTCCGTGTCTCACCTAAGGATTCCTTAACATTTCTTCAAGGTTTACGGCATCTTGCCCAATTATTGTGCACCGTGCCGTTACGTAACGTACGATATTCCATAGATGCATAACTGGTTTGCGAAGGAAGCCATTGTGCGTCCGCAGCATGATCCCATATACCCCTCATCAAGCGAACGATAACACTCACACCAGCGAGTAACGATTATGGCATACGTAGCAAACAGCGCCGCAGTGGCAGCACCGAAGGCATCCGGCCTTTCTGGCATTTTTGCCTCCCTGGCAGAGCGCTTTCGTCAGTACCGCGTGTACCGCACAACATACAACGAGCTGAGCGCTCTTTCCAATCGCGAACTGAGCGATCTTGGCATGAGCCGCTCCATGATCCGCCGCCTGGCCATCGAAGCCAGCCGCGAAGCATAAGTTTCTTGGGAAGCCACTCCTCCCTCAGGCTTTCCAATTCTGCGACGATGCCTCTCCTCCTCCCTGGTATCGTCGCGGCGAACAACGGGCCCCGATGGCCCAAAGAGCTCAAGTCTCTCCTCTCCTCCTCCCTGGAGAGACTTGAATAAAGCGACGGCGCCTCTCCTCCTCCCTGGCGTCGTCGCAACAAAATTCGGGCTGAACAAAAAGCCCAACGAAATCAAGGGCTCTCTCTCTCCTCCTCCCTGAGAGTTCTTGAGACTAGAGCGACGGCACCTCTCCTCCTCCCTGGTGTCGTCGCATCAGAATTCCGGGCTCCGAAAGCCCAACGAGATCAAGGGTTCTCTCTCCTCCTCCCTGAGAGCTCTTGTGACTAGAGCGGCAGCACCTCTCCTCCTCCCTGGTGCTGCCGCTGCAATAATTCGAGCCGCAGGCTCACCGATATCAAGACGCTCTCTCCTCCTCCCTGAGCGTTTTGTGTGAAGCGCGGCGACATCTCTCCTCCTCCCTGATGTCGCCGCTGTCTTCTCCCTTCAAGGCACTGTCGCAAACCCAAACCGCTCCATAGGGCGGGCGTTTGCCGTTGCTTTGGAGGTGAGCCTATAGGTGCGAATTTCTGAAAACGACTGCTTTGCAAGAGCTCTCAGTCGCGATCGCGCAGACTTCAGGCGAAGAACGTCTGCTTTCGATGGTGCGCGTGGGGCAGGGGCCGTGCATGCCTCGTATTCCTGCCACTCCATGTCGCTGACCCAACTCAAAATCATGAGACATTTGGGCGAGATAAACCCGCGTAAAAACAGCCAGTTGGCTGGACTTAGGACGAGGGAAGCCGTCCAACGTCTTGGCACCGTTTCGCAGAAGACGGCGGCGCCGACCAAGCCAACCCGAGGCCATCACAGCGTCACTGGGCGACGGCGATGAAGGAGCGCTCGGGCGGGTGCAGGTCGTGGATCGGCTTATCTGCTGTGATAGTCGTCGAGCCGGGTCTGAAGCGCGGCTTCCACTGCCGCATATTCAGGCCTTCCTGCCAAGTTCTGCATCTCGTCAGGGTCTTTTGTAAGGTCGACGAGCACATTAGGTGTGCCAGGGAAAACTGCCAGCTTATGGGTTTCGGTGCGTACCACTGACATCACACAATCACTACGATCGATGTCAAACCGGTCAAGATACGCCTGATCCACCGCCCCGCCATAATCGAACTGCCAAAAGACCGCATCGCGCCAGACTTTGGGTGTCTCACCTTGTAGGAAACCCGCCAAGGAACGGCCCGGCAGAGTCTCAGGGATGTTCAGCTCCAGCAGGTCAAGAAGTGTGGGGATTGTGTCGATCGACTCGGTAAGCTCATCAACCTTGCGGCCCGCCACCTCAGGTGCCTGGCTCTGTGGATCGAAGACCACCAAGGGCAGTCGCGCGCATTGTTCATGCCATGATGCCTGCTGGCAGATGTGGTGATCAAACATCATCTCGCCATGGTCGCTGGAAAAGAGGATCAGCGTATCTTCCCACACGCCGTTCTCTTTCAACTTTTCAAACAGTCGCCCAACATTGGCATCAATCTCGGCCATCAGCGCCATGTGAATTGCACGAATCGAACGCCAATCCTTTTCGTCCACCTCTGCGATACGGCCCGACAGATCCTGATGCACCTTTCGCGGAGCATTCCCCGTTGCGATCAGCTGTTCCATGTAGGGATGGGTTGCGGCGTCGCCTGCCTCTGTCGCTGACCGAACCGGCGCGCGAAGATCCATTGGATCGACCAGCGCATTATAGGGGGCAGGCGCAATGGTCGGCCGGTGTGGCCGCAGGAAATTGAGCATCCCGCACCATCCCTGATCTTGCTTTGCCACCCAATCCATCAGTCGCGAGGTCAGGAAGGCAGTATCACTGTCTTCGGCCGCATAGCGCGCAGGCTCACCCGCTGCACCACCGGTTGCATTGGGTTGTGAGGTATCTGGCCCATAAACCTGCTCTAGCGAGGATGTGTCATAGCCTTTGTCAGCCAGGTGTTTCAGCCAGTGTTGAGGGTTGTCATCGGGCTGGTGGCATCCTTCTACCATACCCGGGAGAATAGAGTATTTTGAGCGGTTGTCGGGATCTGCGTCAGGATGATCCGGAGCAAGAACCGTATCGGTATACCCAAAAAGCGTCGGCACATAACCCGCATTGCGAAGGTAGTGGCCAAGTGTCTTCAACTCGGCACCGAAGAGTGCGGCGTTGTTGGTGACCTTATGCTGAGGCGCATAAAGTCCTGTGTACAGGCTCGCCCGAGAGGGCGCACACGGCAGCGCCTGAGCATAGTGGCGGCAAAATGAAACCCCTTGGCGCGCCAGCTCGTCTAAGTGTGGTGTAAAGGATTTTGTCGCTCCGAACATGTCGGGCCGCCATTGATCCGCGTAGATCATCAGAATGTTACGCTTGGGTTTCGTCATCGTTTTCTTCTTCTTTTGTCTCAGATGTTTGTCGGCGCCTCAAAAGGGGACGCCGACAAATCTGTGCTTAGCCGTGGCACCATGCGGGCAGCCAATCGCCATGCGCCGTGAGCAGCGCTTCGGTCATTTCGCGGATCTCATGAAGTGGCAGAGTCGCTGCGGCGCGCGGATCCATGAAGGCAGCATGGAAAATCGCTTCACGATCCTCGGTCATCAGCGCGTGAACAGTGAGTTCCTGTACTGAAACATTGGTCCGCATCAGTGCAATTAAGTGCGGTGGAAGGTCGATAACCGCCTCAGGGTGCATGCCTGCTGCATCCATGAGGCAAGGCACTTCGACGGCGGCGCCTTCGGGCAATTGAGGGATCAGGCCGTCTACATTGGCCACGTTCCCATAGATCACGACTGGATCGCCTCCCCAGACGGCTTCCATCATAGAGGCTGCAAACTCTTTGCTGCGCTTGACTTCGATGGAGGCCATTTCTTCAAGCTGGGCATATTCTTCTTTCCAGCGCGCGATCTGCTCTTCACAGCGCACCGGGTATTCGTTCAGCGGAATCTGGAACTTTTCAAGGAGATCAGGCCGGTGCGGTTTGATGAACCAAGGCACGTATTCCGCGAAGTGCTCTGAGCTCTCTGTGACGAAATATCCGAGATGCTTCATCACCTCGTATCGCACAAGGTTCGGACAACGTGGGTTCCAAGAGCTGGGTTTAGGAATGCGCCCAGTAGCGTAGCCCGCCAACAAGTCCGGGTAGAGTGAGGTAACGGTGCCATCTTTGGCAACCCGGTCGAGTTCCAAGAAGAACGCCATGTGGTTGATGCCTCCGGTGCGATAGGACATTTCCTCAAACGGAATATCCAGATCGCGTGCCAGTTCAGCCGCCGTGCCCTGCACCGAATGGCAGAGGCCTACGTATTTTATGTCTGGGTATTTCGCCGTCACCGCCCAGGTGTTGATCGCCATCGGATTAACGTAATTCATCAACAACGCATCGGGGCAGCTGCGGCGCATTTCTTCGCAAACTTGCCAGATATGCGGCACGGTGCGCAGGCCGCGCATGATGCCGCCAATACCCAGTGTGTCGGCAATGGTCTGCTCCAGACCGAATTTCTGTGGGATCTCGAAATCGGTAACAGTGCAGGGTTTGTAGCCGCCGATTTGGAATGCGAGGATCACGAAATCGGCACCATCAAGCGCTGGCGCAAGCGCATCATGGGTCGAGAGCGTGACCGTGCAGTTTTCGAGCGTCGCCATCATCTTGCGCACGACCGCTTCAGATTCTGACAGGCGGCCTGCGTCGATGTCCATCAGTGCCACATGGCCGCCCGCCAATTCCTTGGAAATCAGAACATCACCCACGATCTTTTTCATGAACACGGTCGAACCGGCCCCTATGAAGGCGATTTTTGGAGGAGTGGCGCGTTGAGTCATTTGTTGTCCTTGTCTGTTTCAAGGCCCGCCCCATGCGAGCGAGCTGTTTAGGTTACCCGATCGCAAGACGGCCCTTGTCGAACATCCGTTGTTCGGGGTCGGCATGGGGCACTGCGGCCAGAAGGCGTTTTGTGTAATCGTTCTGCGGCGCATTCAGCACGGCATCGGCGCTTCCAATCTCGACGAGCTCCCCTTTGAGGAGCACCGCGACGCGATCCGAAATATGGCGCACAACGCTCATGTCGTGCGTGATAAAAAGATAAGTCAGGCCCAGGTCCTGCTGCAGGTCCATCAAGAGCTCCAGCACATCGGCTTGGATCGTAACGTCAAGCGCTGAAACAGCCTCGTCGCAGACCACCAGCTCCGGTCGCGTGATCAAGGCGCGCGCGATGCCTATCCGCTGACGCTGACCACCAGAGAACGCATGGGGATAGCGGCTCAGCCACTCAGGATTGATCCGGCAGCGTTCGGTGATCTCCTTTAACGCCTCTTCAAGCCCGTCTTCGCCGATCATCGCGCGGTACGGTTCGGCGATGATATTGCGCACGGTCATGCGGGGACTGAGCGAGGCAAAAGGATCTTGAAAAATCATCTGCATCCAGCGTCTGTATGGGAGCATTTCAGCTCGGGATGCCTGAGTGACATCGAAGGTGTCCCCGTTTGACGGATGAAACGTAATTTCGCCTTTTGTCGGATTGATGGCACGTAGGATCGATCGACCGAACGTGGTCTTTCCACTGCCGCTTTCCCCCACCAATGCCAGCGTTTCGCCACGCGCGATATCGAGACTGACGCCATTTACGGCCTTGAACATCTTAGGCTTCTGCATGAAACCAGTTGGAATGGTGAATTCGGTATGCAAGTTGCGCACCCGCAAGATCGGGTCGTTGGCGTGTTCAACCGCGTTTTCTGTGTGTACGCGCACCGGGGTATCCAGCCCCTTTACCGCGGCCAAAAGGGTCTGAGTGTAAGAGTTGGTCGGCGCTTCAAACACTTGTTTGACGGTGCCGGTCTCCATGACTTTGCCTTGATACATGGAGACCACCCGATCGGCGAGCTGGGCGATTACGCCCAAGTCATGGCTGACAAAGATCACCGCCATGTGCCGTTCGGACTGGATCTCTTTAAGAAGCTGCAAAATGTGTGCCTGCGTGGTTACGTCCAGCGCGGTGGTCGGTTCGTCCGCGATCAGAATGTCTGGATCGCCGGCCAACGCGATGGCGATCATCGCTCGTTGGCGCATTCCGCCTGAAAGCTCAAAAGAATACTGATCTATACGCCGTTCAGGTTCGTTAATCCGCACCTGAGTCAGAAGGTCGATGGCAATTTTTCGCGCCTTACGTTGCGAGACCTTTCGGTGGATGCGGATAGCTTCGATGATTTGGGAGCCAATCGTGTGCACCGGCGACAGAGCGGCCATCGGCTCCTGAAACACCACGCTTACTGCCTTGCCACGCAGGGATGTGGCTTGGCGACTGGCGGGGGGCAGAGTGGAGGTGTCGATCTCGTTCTGCGTGCCCGGGTAGAGCAGAGTCTGACCGTGCTCTACAGTGGCGTTTTTGGGAAGAAGTCGCATGATCGCCTGGCCGGTGACACTTTTGCCGGAACCGCTTTCGCCGACGATCCCAAGGATCTCGCCCGGCATCAGATCGAATGATACGCCGTCGACGGCGACAATACGCTGGCCCTTTTGACCGGTGAAGCTGACCCGCAGGTCGCGCACAGAAAGGATAGGTGGGGTGCTCATGACTTCAAGCCTTGTCGGAGTAGGGGTCAGCGGCGTCGCGCAATCCGTCACCGAGGAAGCTGAACGCCAGTACGATCAAGATTACGAAGATCACCGGCGACATGACCCATGGGCTCTGGGCGATGGTGCGGATGTTCTGAGCGCTTTCCAGCAGCACACCCAGGCTGACCACGGGTGGGCGCAGGCCAAAGCCCAAGAAGCTCAACGCGGTTTCACCAAGGATGATCCCCGGGAACGCCAATGTCAGCGACACGATCACATAACTGGTTGTTGCTGGCAGCAGGTGACGACGGATGATCAGCCAGTCACTGACCCCTGAGAGCCGTGCGGCGACCACGTAATCCTCGTCCCTGAGGGATATGATCTTGCTGCGCACATCCCGCGCCAGACCTGTCCAGCCGAGGAGGCCCAGCAGGATAGTGATGGCGAAATAGGCCTGAATTGCAGTCCATTCCTTAGGAACAATGGCCGCCAGTGTCATCCACAAGGGCAGGGTGGGTATCGACATGATCAGCTCGATGGCGCGCATGATTGCAAAATCGGTACTGCCGCCCAGATACCCTGCGAGCCCACCGATCAGCAGGCCGAGAACGAAGGAAATCAAGACGCCGGCCACACCGACCGAAAGCGAGACCCGCAGGGCGAAAATCGATCGGGTGAAGACATCTCTCCCGAGGTTATCAGTGCCCAGAATGTGCAGCTTCGTGCCATCCGACAGCCCCAACAGTTTCCGCTCCAATGAAAGCACGCCCCACATCTTGTAGGGTTCAGACTTGGCAAATAGCACCACCTGACGACGGACCTCTGGGTCGGGCGCAGTGATCATCCGTAAGGTGACCGGGTCGCGTTCGTTTCGCAGACCGTGGACAAAAGGCCATCCAAAGCCGTTCTGGTCATGGATTTTGGGCACCATCGGCGGGCCGAGGACATATGACGTGTCCCGGTCATGCGGCGCGACAGGCGCGATAAAATCGGCAAAGACCGCAAGCGTGATGAGCGCGCTCAGGACAAAGGCCCCGATCATCGCCAGCCGATGATGGCGGAATCGCCACCAGATCAACCGCCACTGGCTGGCCTGATCGATGGCTTGGGTGGCCGCGTCTTCTCGAACGATGGGATCGGTTTCAGTTTGGCTCATTTCACCACCCCTTTCCGAATGCGCGGATCAAACCAGGCCAGGAGTAGATCCGACAAGAACGTCCCCACCACAGTCAGCGAGGTCAGAAACAAGACGAGCGTTCCAGCAAGGAACATGTCCTGATCGAGCAGAGCTTGGAAAAATAGCGGGCCGATGTCGGGCAGGTTCAACACGATGGCAACGACGGGCGCGCCGGACGCCAGATCACGCAGGTTCCAGCCTAGCGTTGAGATCACCGGGTTCAGAGCGATGCGCACAGGGTATTTCCAGATCACCCGGCGCTCTGGCACGCCGCGCGCACGGGCTGCGGTGACATAGAGCTTGTTCAGTTCGTCAAGCATTGTGGCGCGGATCACTCGGATGCCGCCAGCTGTCCCCGCAAGGCCAAGCACGATGGCGGGAACCCAAAGATGAAGAAGCAGGTCGATGACCTTTCCAAAACTCCAGACCGCGTTCTGGTATTCGGGTGAAAAGACCGATCCAACCCCTTCGATGCCAAGAACCACAGTGCTGAAATAGAGCAGCACGAGCGCCATCAGGAAGTTCGGGATTGCGAGACCCAGATAGCCAAGGAAAGTGACGATGTAGTCAGGCAGCGAATATTGGTAGATCGCGGAGAAGACGCCGACTGGGATCGCAATGATGTAGGTGATGAAAAGCGTAAGCACGAGTAGGAGCGCGGTCAGTCCCATTCGTTCGCCGATTAGATCGGTCACCGGGGTCATGTAGCGGAACGACATGCCGAAGTCGCCTTCGGTCAAAATACCTTTGATCCACCAAATATAACGATCGAGCAGCGGCTCATTCAGATGCAGGCGTTCGCGCATAATTTGAATGTCTTCCGGAGTTACAGGCTCTCCATTGATAGAACGACTAAGCGCCACGGATTCCGCGAAATCCCCGGGTGGGAGCGAGATCAAAAAGAAGACAATCGCCGAAATAATCGCCAGAGTGACGAACATCGACAATGTCCGGAAGACTATCATGCCTAGCATGGGTTTTATCCTGTCTGGGGGTCTAAGCGAAGGCGTCAGGTGCCATTTAACGCGGCCAGTGTGACGCGCTCCTGTCCCAATAAGCGAGGTTGCGGATCTAGATTAGGCGGGTGGTTTCACCCGCCGAAAATGCTGTCGAAGGGCAGGTGGCCCCTGTCCTTCGACAGTCCTTAGATGATGCTATTTTCCGTCCTTGAGATACCATTGATAGGCTTTGTAGGCATGGTGGCGATAGAAAGAGAAAGCCACGAAGTCTGACGTCTCTGCCATCACATTGCCAACGCGGTTGCGCACCAGAAGCGGGTCAGGCACGTCACCAACAATGCCAATCAGCCAGGTGTTGTCTTTGTGCAGGTCAACCATTTCCCGAACCAGTTTCTGGTGTTTGTCGCTGCCGATCGGGCTAAAGTAGAGATCTTCCACAACCTCATAGACGCGTTTGGCATCTTCGGTTGGTTCGACACCTTCCGCGCCGTCGGATTGCAACCACTTCTGCCATTCCACGGCATGACCTTCGCGGAACGGAGGTGCCATGCGGGTGTTGGAGAGCCCTGAGACAACACCGACCGCATCGGTGCCACCACCACCCCAGACGGCGATATCATGGTTGCTGCCTTCGGCCTGAGCACGGAAGACTTCGGTCGAAACCTCTTTCAGTTCAAGCCGAACACCCACGGCGGACCAATAATCGCGCACCAGTTCGTGAACTTCCGCTGGCCCAGCCTGGGCTGGGAAATCGAGTCGCAGAACCAGCGGGCGCCCATCAGACAACAGGCGAATACCTTCGGCGTCTTTTTCGGTCAGACCAATGCTGTCGAGCATTTCGTTGGCCTTATCCGGATCGAAAGCCGCCATATGCTGCATGTCGCTCTCTGTCACCAAGCTGTGCGAATTGTGATCTGCTGGCAACCACTGGGCCGGTTTCCCCTGTCCCAGATAAACCAATTCGTTGACCTCTGCCCGGTTGATCGCGAGTGACAAAGCTTGCCGGAAGGTCACGTCATTTAAGACTTCACGCAGAACTTCGTCTTTGTGGCCAAAGTTCATTGTGTAGGTCATATGCGACCCAGCCCCAGTGGATGCCAAGCTGACCTTGTAGTCGCCGCGCTCCATATTATCGATCAGCAGAGGGTAGTCTACCAGTTCGAGGCCCGAAGCTTTCAGGTCAAACTCACCCTGAATAGCTTTCAGATTGATGATCTCACGATCACGCGTCCATGTTTCCTTCCAGCGGCTTGGATAGGGCAGTTGGTTGCCTGCCGTGTCGACCATGAAGAAGTAAGGGTTGGCCACATATGTCCGTTCGGTCTGATTTTCGACCGTGGTGATAAAGCTTTCCAACGTTGGGATCGTGACCGCGTTCGAGTCTCGCATCAAAGGCGTCGGACAGTCTTTCCAGTCCGAGCCGCAGGCCAGAAACTGGAAGTGTTCTACCCAAGTGTCAAACCCGCGCTCCTTTGCCAGAGCATCGGCGTTTTCGTTGAAATCGCCGTGGAACTGGGCCAGAAAATGTTTAGGCAAGAAAGGCTGCTTCCAGGTGGTTGCCAAGAATGTCAGGAAGTTCGGGTTTGGCACCGCAAAGGAAAATTTCACCTTTGTGTCGCTCAACGCCTCGACTTTCATCGGCTCGCCACCGAAAACCCAGTTTGACTGCACCTCCGAGTAAAGCTCGGTATTCAGCTTGTTGGAGTCATACCAGAACACGATGTCTTGCGCTGTGAACGGCGCACCATCAGACCATTTGTGACCTGCGCGCAGATCGAACGTCACTTCTGTGCCTGTCTCGTTCCAAGTGAAGCTCTTGGCGACGCTGGGAACGATCGTTTGCAGGTCGTCTGAGAAACGCACCAGGTTCACATGTCGCCAGGACAGCATGTCAGAGGTGCCGCTTTCTGGCGCCTTGGCAAGCGCGTTCATTGTGCCACCGTAGGTGCCGACGTTTTGATTTGGGATTAGAACCAAAGGTTCGCTGGGCAGACGATCCGCTACGGCAGGCAGGTTGCCATTGCCCGCGATCTCTGCATTTAGCGCATCCATCTCTGGGTTGCCTGAGAAAGTCAGGGTACAGTCGCCGGCTGTCTCGAATTCGATAAGGTCATATTGCTGAGGATTTGCGCCGGGGGCCATGCCCATCATATCGGCATCTGTGACGGGCTTGCAGTCTGCCGCTGCAACGGCACCAGCCGATCCCATCACAAGCGCTATGGCCGTGCTGGCCACTGCTAAACGATCGTGAATCATGTTTCTCTCTCCCTGTGTTTGAACTTACGAAACAGCACTATCGCGCGTTAGTAAAGCGCGTTAGTAACAGTTTTTTGTCAATACAGCGACGTAGAGAAGATAAATTAGATAAGGGATCTGCGAAGTTGTAGCTCGGAGCCAATTGAGAGTCTTGATTGTTCTGCTTCCGGGTTTCTCAACTTATGAAGCATTATCTCAGCGGCCTTTTCACCGAGGTCTATCCACGGAATCTTCACCGTTGAGATTGGCGGATCGAGATATTCGGTGATCGCCTGGCCTTCGAAACCGATCACCGAAATGTCTTCGGGTACGGAAATACCAGCTCCTTGTGCCGCTTTGATCGCCCCGATGGCCATCGTGTCATTCATGCCGAAAACCACGCTTGGCCGCACTGGCGCCTCCAGAATGCGTCTCATTGCCAGCCTGCCGCTTTCGACGGTCAGATCCCCAGCTTCCACGCAACCCGGGAGCAATTCGGCACCTGCGGAGGCAAGTTGGTTTTTGAAATCCTCGAACCGGCGTTTTTCCGAAACCGACTCTTTGAAGGGCACATAGGGGATGCAACCAAACTGTCGGTGCCCGGCCGCAAGTGCAGCGTTTACGATTTTGCGCTGAGCGCCGACAAGATCGACGGAAATATTGCTAAAGCGTTCAAACGGCCATTCGCTGAGCAACAGCACCGGATCATTTGCGGACAAGCCCACCTCTTCAAAGGGTTCCTCACCCTGCCAGCCGGTTGCAATCAGTCCATCCACCGCGCCGCTACGTACCAAGGCTGCAAGGGTAGAAACCTCGGAGTCTTCCTCGGTCAACTCCAGAACAATGCGGAACCCGGCCTCCTTAGCCTTGCGCACGAGGCCTGAGAGCACACTCGACAAATAGGTATCAGCAAAGGCATGAGGCGAGGGTTTGTGCACGGCAAGAGCGATGGTCCGCGTCTTGCCAGTTGCCAGATTGCGCGCATTCGCATCAGGTACATAATCCAGCTGTCGGGCCGCCTCAAGCACACGCGCTCGGGTTTCGGCGCTTATATTGGAACCGGGCTTGTCGTTGAGCACAAAGGACACAGTCGTCCGGCTGACGCCAGCTGCTCGGGCAACCTCGCTGCTTGTCACCTTTCCCGTCCCCGACGATTTCACACGCATCCCCATTTGCTCATAAGAAGTCCAGCAATCATCCTTAGAGCAAATGTTTACGTTGGTCCATCATCGTGGGTGTTTCAGGCGCATCCGCGGTACTAACAGGTTGTTGACGTTCTGACGCTCGCACGCGCGCCCTTGGAGCGTTTGTGAGAATTCAGGCCTAGTTGGGGGCGATGCCAAAAGGGGCAAGGGGGCATTGACTTAGTGTCTCAGATATCTGTCGGTGGACAAAGAGAGTTTCACGACGGTGTCGAGATCTTCCGAAGGTGTCCTAAAAAATTGCAGGTCATCATGAGCAAAGGCTTACGCTTTGGATCAGGCTGCAATCATCTTTGATTTTATCAAGTAGCTATCGTCGACAGAATTTTCTGCTTAAAAGTAAGCTCCTCAATAAATCCCATAATGTGTGTTATGTAATAATTTAGAGAGTCGAATTACTGGTCTGCTGAAATTAGTACCAGGTAGCTGAGGATGGTTTGGATCCTCAAATATCTTTTACCAGTCTTAGTGCGTCATAAATGGCGGCATGTATGTTTCGGGCAGAAACGGCGTCGCCGATGCGAAACAACTGGAAAAGCCCATCCGGATTACGCAACGCCTTTTGTGGCGCACCATCAATCAATGCATCATAGTCGACAGCGCCGAGATTTGTGCTGAATGGTTTTAGGTCAAAATAAAGATCGTCCAAAGGCAATGTGCCATAGTTCACAACAACTTGGTCGTATTCTTTTGTATCGACATGGTCGCTGTAGTCTGTACCGATCAGCGCGTTCAGTCGATTGCCGGCTTGTTCTACACCAAGCAACCTTCGCGTGACTGTGAATGTGACATCCTTGTCCTGCAGCGCGCGCATATATGGCACGAGGTTCATCGCCATCACTTCTGGAGCGAAAGTTCTGTCCGGGGTCATGATTTCTACTTTGCTGCCGGCTGCTGCTGCCAGCTCTGCGGCCTGCAAAGCTGCGTGATCTCCGCTTTCATCGTAAATCAAAACGGAGTTCGCAGGCTTTATATCTCCGGAAATCAGATCCCATGCGGTAATGATATGTTTTGCATCAGTCCCGGTTTCAAAGAGTTCCGTATTTGGCAATCCGCCCGTCGCCACAATGACGGCGTCTGGATTAAGTTCAATGATATCATTGACCTCTGCCCAAGTGTTGAACCTAAAAACCACGTCGTGTGCTGCGCATTGGGCCATGCGCCAGTCGATGATTGCCATCATCTCTCGCCGGCGCGGGGTCTGGGCGATGAGACGTATTTGACCGCCCGGGTCAGGCTGCAATTCAAACACAATGACTTCATGGCCACGCATTGCGGCGACGCGTGCCGCCTCAAGTCCAGCTGGTCCGGCGCCAATGACAACAACGCGGCGTTTTTGTCTGGCAACAGCGATTTCATGCGGCATCGTAAGTTCCCGCCCGGTTGCCGCGTTATGAATGCAAAGCGCCTCACCTGCTTGATAGATGCGGTCCAGACAATAGGTGGCGCCCACGCATGGCCGGATATCGTGCTCGCGTCCCTCAGAAATCTTGCGGACGATATGTGGGTCGGCCATGTGGGCGCGCGTCATGCCAACCATATCCAGAAGTCCTGCCTGAACGGCGTGGCGAGCGGTCGCCACATCGGGAATTTTAGCGGCATGAAAGGTCGGCATGCCCGTCGCGGCTTTCACACGGCCCGCAAAATCAAGATGCGGGGCATTTGCCATCCCTTGAACGGGGATAATGTCGGTCATTGCGGGGTCGGTATGGATGCGGCCCCGTATGACATTGAGGAAGTCCAGTTTGTTGGTCGCTGCCAATCGCTTGGAAATCTCTATCCCCTCCTCTTCGGTGATGCCCCCTTTCTGCGCCTCATCGGCGGTGTAGCGGAACCCCACTATGAAGTCCTCCCCAACACGCTTGCGGATCGCATCCAGCACATCCATCGGGAAGCGCAGGCGATTTTCCAGTGTATCAGCGCCATAGGGCCCGCTCAGGTCGTTGGTGAGTGGCGACCAGAACTGATCTAACAGATGGCCATAGACCTGCAATTCAATGCCATCCATGCCCCCAGCTTGCATGCGCTCTGCTGCATCTGCGAAATCACCAATGATGCGTTCAATGTCCCAGTCCTCGATCAACTTCGGGAACGCCCGATGCGCCGGTTCACGATGTTTGGAAGACGACACAGATGGCAACCAATCTCCCTTATTCCAAGCGGTTCTGCGCCCCAAGTGGGTCAATTGAATCATCACGGCACAGCCATGTTCGTGGCAGCTATCAGTGAGGTCCCGTATCCAAGGGACCACCTCGTCTTTGTATGCCAAGATATTGTTGAAAACCGGCGGGCTATCCTTTGACACAGCCGCGGATCCTGCGGTCATCGCCAGAGCGACCCCAGCTTTTGCACGCTCTTCATGGTAGGCGCGGTATCGCTCTTTCGGCATCCCGTCGACGGGATATGCCGGTTCGTGGCTGGTTGTCATGATCCGGTTTTTCAACGTCAAATGTTTGAGTTGATAAGGTTGAAGAAGAGGATCTTTGGACATTGTGGTGCTCGTCGTCTGGCAGAAGGCTATCTTGACACTTGTGTCGAGTTTACCCTCAGCTGTTCTTGACACATCTGTCAAGAAGGATATTTGTAGGGAATGTCAAAATCAGCTCCCCCGAAGCAACGCGGCTCACGAGACTTATGGCTTGCAGGTGCAAATGAACTCCTTGTCACCCGCGGCATCGATGGTGTGAACATCATGGCACTTTCCCGTCATCTGAATTTATCGCGCACGGGGTTTTATTGGTTCTTCAAAGATCTTGAGGAGCTTCACATCGCAATGGCTGAACATTGGGAAGTCACGAACACTTCTAGCATCATTGAGCGCTGTGAAATGCCCGCCGACAATCTTTGCCAAGCAATGTTCAATCTGATTGATTGCTGGCTGGACCCGACACTTTTTGACGCTGATTTAGACATGGCTATACGCGACTGGGCACGCAAAAGTACGGCTATCAAGCAACGATTAGATGCGGTGGACCACAACCGAATTAAAGCCGTCACTGCGGTTTTTCTACGCCACGGCTACACCCCTGAGCAGGCTCAGGTTCGCGGCGCGACAGTTATATGCACGCAGACGGGTTACTTCTCAATGGATATACAAGAAGACCCAGACGAACGTCTGAGGCGCGTGCAATACTATGTTGAACTCTTTGCAGGAGAAGCGCCTTCGCAAGAGGACATCGCAGCCTTTCATGACCGGCACAGAGACAAGTAATGTTGCGTCTGTTGCGTCCCAAGTAGGCCGAAAGAGCTTAAGAATAACTGATACGTTTAAGGTGGCATTCACAAATGAAAATTGGATACCTAGGTTTTGGAACCATCGCTCTGGCTTGTGCGCAAGGTCTGGTGGAAGACGGCCATGACATCATTGTAAGCGAACGCAGCAAAACGAATGCGACGCGCATGTCCGAAAGCCATGAAAACGTAACGGTCGCAAGCAACCAAGCGCTCTTGGACACATGTGATGTTGTTTACCTAGGCACCACAGCCGAGGTTGCTGACGCTCTGCTCGAAGGTCTGGCGTTTCGCGAAAATCAGACAGTTCTCTCTTTCATGGTGGGTATGCCTGCCGAGAAAATTGCCAAACTTGTGGCGCCGGCGACATTTGAAGCAATCGTAATCCCGTTTCCGTCGATCGCTCAAGGGGGGTCACCTCTGCTGACTTATCCAAAGTCCCCCACAACAGAAAAGCTCTATGGTCGTGCCAACACCGTTATCCCTATGAAATCAGAAGCAGATTTCAATGAGTTTCTAGCGGCGCAAGCGCTTCTTTCAGTGGTTGCAAAGCTCATGGCAGTCAGTGTCGATTGGCTGGGTGAGAAAACGGAAGACCCAGTTTCTGCAGAACAGTTCCTTCGACTTTTGATCGGTGGCTCTATCATGGCAGAGCCCATAGCGACACCAAATGTCATGTCAAATTTGGTGTCGTCGCTCAACACGCCAGGAGGCTTGAACCAACAATTGCGCGAATTCATGGCTGACAAAGGGACCTATGACGAACTGATCGATGGGCTCAACGTGCTCTCCGCACGCCTCAACCGCTCTTGATCCGGCCCCAGTCGCCGTGCGCCAGACCACCTCTCCTCAAACATAAATCCCAACTGCTTGGGGCTGATCTGAGTGGAGCAAACGTCTTCGGGGCCTGCATTGGTTTTGCGTAGGTGCCATTTTGATCCATCATACGATTTTGGTCAGCCACGTCGGCGCCCTCATCGCGCTGGTCTTTGATTTACAAACTCTTACCAATGCGCATGGGTGTTACACAGGCACGCAGAGCGCATCTAGTTGAGCCGCGGTAGCGATGTCAGCAACTCTCGCCATTCCGTTGGAGCGGACCAGGGATCGGCGGCCATGGCTGCAAAACACCTTTGATCCATATCGTAGAGCTCCAGTTGCCAATGCAATGCAGAAGCCGTCACCCAGACTTCTTTCACGGCATTAAGATCCATGGAGAACATTGATCTGCCACATCCCACAATCCAGAAGTTGCCGAGCGTCGCAATCGTTTCGATAGATCCCGTCTGCGCCTGCAGAACGCCGCCAGACGGTACCATCCTGACAAACGCACGTTTGCGATCTTTGAGATATGTCAGCAGGCTCGGCAACACGGCTGGCAACACTCGCCAGGCCCTATTGCCTCCGAGATAAGGCAGGTTTTGCCTTCTCACCCTGCCCTGCATGCGCATTATTTCGTTCAAGTGCATACCGGCATCGTTGCGATCCCAGTGCAGACGCGCTTGGCGAACAGCATTCAAAGGGATTACATTTGCTGCCGTATCTTCTGGCTCTACCCCCGCTGGGGGGCAAGAAGAGGCGGGATCCAAAGAGAGCGCAACGCGCTCATCATATTCTTTCACAAACTGCACGCGATGATGAATGGTGCCCGTCACTCCTGCAGCCACAAGGCTACCGGGCAAACGAGCAGCCGAACTCAGAGTGCTCCGGCTCAACGATAGCGGTGCTCCGGGATCCAGGCGTAGGGACACCCTACGTGAACTGATACGAAACGGCATAGCGGTCGTTTGGAACGGCGCATATCCGCCCCGCCCCGAGATCAAAGCACTCTCATTGCGCGTTGTAATCAAAGCGTCATCGAACTGAGTGCCCAATAACGCGAGTGTTTCCATATCTAGGCCGAGTGCTGTGACTCCAACAAGGCTACGCAACTCAGCCAAGCTTGCGGGGGCCTCCCGCGACAGCTTTCTAAAACAACGGTCAGCCGTGCAGCACTCAGACATCTTTGACTCAGTCCTCGACCATCTCCTTAGTAAACATCTCTCACGTAGCGTTTTTCGCGTTTGAGCGTATTTACAAAGTCAGTTGCGCCTTCCTGTGAGAGGCCACCGTGATCGACAATCACCTGGTGCAGGGCGTGATCCACGTCTTTCGCCATCCTGGTTGCATCGCCGCAGACATAGAAATGCCCGCCATCCTGCAGCATGCCAAACAGTGCTTTGCCATTTTCAAGCATGCGATTTTGAACGTAAATTTTCTCGGCCTGATCACGAGAAAACGCAAGATCAAGTCGCGTCAACAGACCCGAAGCGCTCATGGCGCTGATCTCGTCTTCATAAATGAAGTCGCTTTCGCGATGCTGATCGCCGAAAAACAGCCAGTTTGCACCTTGTGCGCCAAGCTCGCGGCGCTCTTCCAAGAATGCGCGGAACGGCGCAATACCAGTCCCTGGACCGACCATAATCATGGGCACATCATTGTCCTGCGGCACGCGGAAGCTTTTGTTTGGCGACATAAAAATACCGGCGGTTGCACCTTTTGGCGCCTGATCGGCAAGGAATGTAGAGCAGACACCATTGTGCACGCGGTGATTGTAGTTCCAACGCACTGCAGCAACCGTCAAGTGGACCTCACCAGCATGGGCCTTTGGACTTGAAGAAATTGAATAAGCCCGGTGCTGCAGCGGCTTGAGCCAACTGACAAACTCATCGACATCCAGTGCCAGATCTGGGTTCAAGTTGAGCAGATCAAGCGTGTCCTTACCCCAAAGAAATGCCTCCAGCGCTTCTTTGTCACCATTGCCAACGACATGACTAAACTCGTCATGCTTTGCCATCGGCTCCAGCGCGCGAATGAGATCACGTGAAGGTGTCATGATCTCCAGACCAGTTGACAATAGTGCACCAAGCGCTTGATCTCGACCGGCGACGTCGGTGTCTTCAGCAACACCCAAGCGCTTTATGATTCCACTCACCAAATCCGGCGCGTTCACCGGCATCACTCCCAAGGCATCCCCTGCCTCGTAAGTCATTCCGCTTTCTCCCAGATCAAACGCGATGTGGCGAATTTCCTTGGCTGACTGCGCACCCGAGAGAATTTGGTTGTCCGCCACTTTGGCCAGAAAGGGAGATTTGCGTGAGTAAGCTGATTTTTCAATTTTGGATGTAGCGGTCTTCGTTTCAGGCGCCGCGGTCTTGCTTGGGGCAGCATCATCTACATCAGGGATCGTCGCAGCCAACCATTCTGCAGCGGCATCTTCGAAATCGATGTCGCAATCGACACGAACTGCCAGACGTTTCGCCCCAAGTTGCTCAAGTCGCGTGTCAATCAGCTTGCCCGCCTGACAGAAAAACTCGTAGCTCGTGTCCCCCAAAGCCAGAACGCCGTAATTCAGGTTCGCCAAACGCGGCGCCGTTTCTGCCGAGAGTGCCTCCCAGAAGAGTTCGGCATTATCTGGCATTTCACCTTCGCCATAGGTTGAGATGACCACAATCACGTTTTCCATTGCCGCCAGTTGATCCATCTCAACAGCGTCAAGTTCCGTCACACGCGGCGCAAAACCTTTGCTTTTGGCCAATTCTGCTGCATCATTGGCAACCTCTTCGGCGTTGCCAGTTTGCGTACCAAACAAGATGTCCAGAGGCTTTGCCTTCACCTGTTCAGGCGCAGTCGCTGCGCTCGTCGTTCCTCCGATGGACAGACGCGAGTGCAACCCCGCCAAAAATCCACCAAGCCAAGTGCGTTGCTCGCCAGAAAACGGCGCATCATCTGGAATATAGGGGGCGTTCATATCTTTACTCCGCTGCCGTCCGGGCCACCAACTCTGGCAGCGCATTTTGGGCGAACAGTTCATCAAAGCTTGGAATTGTACCAAGCGCGTTCCGGTTTTTGGTGTCCTGATGCAGGATCCAGCTGTAGGTCCCGGGGCTGTCCATGCTCAGGATGTTGCGCATAGACAAAGCCCGCTTGAAGTCGCTCAGTCGTTTGTGAGCTACCAGCGTCGCCAAACCGAGGTCGTCGTAGTCATTCACAGCTTTCTTGGCGTGTTTGGACAGGGCGAGCATCAGGCTAAAGTCCTCAGTCAGCACCAAATTGCGTGCGGCTTTATCCAACGCCAGTCGATCCGCTGTTTTTCCGATGCGTTTGGCGGCGAGGGTCTGCGCCATTTCCAGCACGGAATAACTGTTGATGAGACGGAACATTTCTTCCGTATCCATTTCGCCGTAGTCCGGAGTCACCCCTTTGTGAACGGGACTGCCGGACTTCCATGCTTTCTTGAGCGCAGAAATCTGATGTTCGGCCAAGGCTGTCGAGAGCTCTTCCACCAGATCCTTGCGGCTCTTGGATTTGAGTATCTCGTCGGCGTCCTGATACTGCAGCAGTGCCTTTGGCATGACCCAGGCCATGTGTTTTTGCGCGTCTTCCCAATTGGATAGCAAGTCCCGCGCCTTGGCAGAGCCTGTGGCCTCGTGGTGCCAGTTAAGCAACTGATACACCGCATCCCGATGAACGGTAGCCTCTTCAGACCCGTCGACCAATGTCCCCATGAAGACAGAGTCATGGCTGATCATTTCAGCCAGCCGACCTTCTGGGTCATATTGATACGCGAAACCTCCAGACATGCCATTGCCATAGCCCTTGGAAAAATCGCCGAGATTCAAGATCGCACCGTTGGTCATATATTCGGCGCAGAAATCACCAACGCCCTCGACAACAGCAGTTGCACCAGAATTGCGCACTGCAAAGCGGTCGCCGGCTTGCCCTTCGATGAAAGTCCGTCCGCCGGTTGCGCCAAACAGGGCAAAGTTGCCGATCAGTACGTTTTCCTTTGCTGAGCCGCCGCCGGGGGAGCGGACGATGATCTCACCGCCACAAGCCCCTTTACCGACACCGTCATTACATGTGCCGGTGTGTTCCAACATCATGCCGTCGTTGCAGAAGGCTCCGAAACTTTGCCCGGCTGAGCCGCTTGTCACCACACGAACGCTGCGCGGGTCTAAGAAGCGACGCCCGCGCACATCTTGGTGGGCGGCAGAAGGTCGCGTTTCAAGCTCGTGGTTGAGCATGCGTTCAATATCGATCGCAAGTTGTCCGCCTACAGATTTGTTGCGGTTGTTGAGCGGTGCGTTAGGACGCAGTTCGATCTGGCTTTCCCCGCCAGCGATCAACCGCGTGCGCATTTGTTCCAGAAGGATGTCATCCACCGCAAAATCGCGCTCCAGATACACCGGATCTTCAACCGGGTTTTCCGGCACATGGGTGAGCATTTCGCGTAAATTAAGCTGTCCGACCGCAGAAGGGTGGTCTAGCAAATGCAACAGATCACTGCGCCCCCGCGCCTCTTCAAGGCTTTGGAGCCCAAGTTCGGCAAGAATTTCACGGGTTTCATGCGCGATATTCAGAAGGTATTGCGCCAGCGCACGTGGGTCGCCATCAAATACTTCTGGATTGGTGGTCAGCCCTGCCGGACATTTCACGTTGCAATTTTTGGCCATCACGCATTTCAGCATCATCAACGCTGTCGTGCCAAACTCAAAGCTGTCACCGCCCATAAGCGCAGCCTTAACCACGTCAGACCCGGTTTGCATGGCGCCGGAGCACCGCAGCTTCACCTTTTGGCGAATACCATTGGCACAGAGCGCCTGATGCACTTCCGCGATGCCAATTTCCGCTGCGCGCCCCGTATATTTCAGCGAAGTGACCGACGCTGCACCGGTGCCCCCGGTGCTGCCAGCAACGTTGATGACATCCGCACCCGCTTTGGCAACACCCACCGCAATGGTACCGATGCCCTCAGAAGACACGAGTTTTACAATCACTTTCACGCGCGCCGCTTTTGCATCGTGAATGAGCTGTCCCAGATCCTCGATTGAGTAGGTATCGTGGTGGGGTGGTGGGGAAATCAGTTCTACACCGGGTGTGCCGCCGCGCGCGGCAGCAATCTCGACGGTAACTTTGGGTGCGGGCAGCTGACCACCCTCCCCTGGTTTGGCGCCTTGACCAATCTTGATTTCAATTTCTTCAAGATTTGGCTCAGCGAGATAGCCTGCCCAAACGCCAAAACGACCAGATGCGAACTGTTTGATTTTGGAAGCCCGGATGGTCCCGTAGCGGCTGATATGCTCTCCACCCTCACCGGAGTTCGACATGCCGCCAACCATATTTGTGCCATGGGCCACCGCCTCATGTGCGGTCGCAACAAGCGCCCCATGGGACATTGCACCGGACGCCAGACGTGGTGTGATCGCAGATGCGGGTTCCACGGCATCCAGCGGCAACTTATCTGGTGCTGGTCGGATGCGAGACACATAGTCAAGCGCCCAGTCTTTCACCGTCACCACAAGCGCGCCGCCAGTGACTGTGTGGTCCAGAACATCCTCGCCAAAGCGGGCAACCAAAGTTTGACGCAGAGCGTCAAGGCGTCCGATATCGTTTGCTTTTGGGCCAGTGAGCCGCAGTTGGTATTGCCTCTCACCGATCTGTTCTACCTGCAGGCCTCGGATCACGAAATCTCTGTTGCCGGCTCGGTTAAAGAGCATCATTTCCTTTTTTATATCAGCGACTTTATCAAGGAAGGTGATGTCAGCCGGGAAGGCCAATACGTCGCGAAGCGCTGCGGGGCGTTTATGGCGCTCTTCGTTCATCTGCCGGCTGAAATCACGATATCCGGGAGTGATCTTGAAGCTGTCGATCTGCGCCTTACTCAACTTGTCAAAGCTCGTATTGACATAGCCAGCATCCGAGATGCCAAAGGCATCATCCATCTGGCGCAGGGTCAGCAAGCGGAACGGGTCGTTTTCTCCCTCCCCTTCGGCAAAACTGATCGGCTCTTCAGTAAGATCCACAAAACCACGCACTGCGCTGGTACCATAGCTGTGTCCTGCACCCTCAGACCGCTCCTTAAACAAGCCAAGCATTGGTACATCATCGGCGCTCTTCACAGTCAGTGCGCGGTCATGCCAATCAGCCACGGACTGCGCGATGGTTTCAAACCTCACACCGCCCACCGGCGTTTTCATATTGGGCAGATATTTCTTGAAAACACGATCATTCGTGTCAAGGAAGTTGGGTTCAAAGAACTCGCCACCCGAATAGCTTTCCACGGTGCATAGGCCCACTTTACCCATGGTTTTCATCAGGGCTTTTTCTGCGGCCTTCTTGAATTTACCGTAAGCCTCGGTACATCCATCGCCTTCGCCAAACAATTCTTCAGCGCGCATCCGCACACCCAGTGGGTAAACCGCCGCCGCGCCAAACCCAAGCGCGCAGGCAATATGATGTGATGAGGCGATTTGACCGCTTTCCACCACGAGGGACACTTTGAAGCGCAGCCCCTCTTCGATCAGACGCTGGTTGATGGCCGAGACCGCCAGCGTCATCGGCATTGCTGCTTTCTCGCGGCTGATATGTCGATCCGTTACAATCGCAATACCGCCTTTGTCTCGTGCAAAGGCCACGACCTCTTCGGAGACCGCATCAATGGCCTCTTCAAGCGCTGTTTCATTGGCCGCTTGATCGCCGAAAACTGGCGTATAAAGCATATCAAACCGAGCCCAGGGCGTTTCTTCCTGCGCTTTGATTTTGAGCATATCCGCCATGCGCAAAACCGGCGAGTTGATCACAATCTGACGTGAACGCGAATGTCCGAGATGTGGTTTCTCCCCAAGGGCCACACGCAAAGTCATGCCATCCGCTTCGCGGATCGAATCCAGCGGCGGATTTGTGACCTGCGCAAAACGCTGACTGAAGTATTTTGCGACACCGCCTTCATTGTCTGACAAGGCATTGATCGCGTTGCCGTATCCCATGGCCGAAACTTTCTCGACCCCGGTTTGCAACATCGGATCCATCAGGAATTTGAAGCTTTCCTGATTGAGCGTATAGGCCACGTAGCGTGCGGCACGTTCCAGATCGCCTTCATAGCGGCGCGCCGCAACTTTTGGATCGACATCTGCCTCAGGAAGACTGTCAATCGTAATCCGTGCCGCTTCTAGAAGAGCCGTGTAGTCTTTCTGCGCCGCGAGCCTCTCCAACGCGTCGACAGTCTCATAGATACGACCTTCAGTGTGATTGTAGTAAATCATGCCGCCTGCTTCGACGCGCCCACGCCGGATCACCTCTTCAGGCGGCAGATAAAACTGCCCCGCCTCAGACATAACTGCGAGGTAGTCATCGGTTTCGACACTCCTGAGGGGCCGTAGGCCCAATCGATCGAGTCTTGCGCCAATGATATTGCCATCACCGAAAACCAGCGCCGCGGGCCCATCATTTTTCTCTTCAAAGAGAGAGAAATACTCCAGCATGGACCGCACATCATTTGACAGGCGGGTGTCGTTCTCCCAAGCTGGAGGCATCATCGCAACAACAGCGGTCACAAGATCCAACTGTTCATCATACACACGCGCATTCAGCGTCTGATCCAAGCGGCAGCTGTCTGATTGGCCCTTCGGGCGCACGATCGCCTTTGAACGCGCCAGAGCCACTGCCGCCTCGCTCAACCGGTTTTTCTTGTCCGTGTTCAACTCACCGTTGTGCGCCATCAAGCGGAAAGGCTGTGCCATAGAGGGGTGCGGATCTGTATTGGTGGAAAACCGCGTGTGGAAATACATTGTATGAACCGCATGGTCCGGGTCGGATAAATCCTTGAAATACGGAATGATCTCCCAGGAATTCAGGCGGCCTTTTAAAACTTGCGTCCGCGCAGAAAGCGACAGCGGATAAAGACCATCAAGCGCAGGTGTGGTGTATGCGACGGCCTCAATCGCCAAGAGGGCGCGATGAATGGCTTGATCAAGGTCGGCTGCATTGACCGCCTTACGAGGCTCAAAAATCCACTGCTGGATAGGCAATTGCCATTTCACCGCCCGCGCACCAATTGCAGTGTTATCCACGGCAACTTCGCGCGTTTGCAAGATCTCAAAACCTTCGTTCTCAAGACAGGCTATTACTAGCTGTGCGGCCGCTTCGTGCTGGCTTGCATCTGAAGGTAGAAAGAAGTTGCCTACACCAAACGCCCCTGCCTTCAGCGGCTTGCCAACGAGCTTACTGAAGTAGCCCAGCGACAGATCAACCGAGATCCCCGCCCCATCGCCAACCCCTTCCGAAGACATACCGCCACGATGCGGCACAGCGCATAGCGCCTCGTGTCCTTTTTCCAACAAGGCATGAGTTTGTTTGCTGTCCTTACGTGTCAGGAAGCCAACGCCGCATGCGCTATGTTCAAGTGTGGGGTCATAAAGGCCGGTGTTTTGGATCATGTTGTCAGATGGCTCGCAGTTTGGCAGTCGGACAGTCCCCTTAAAAAGGAGAAAAACCGTTCGGATGATATGGGGAGAGCCTGGCGGACAGATGTTTCACGCAGTGCGAGATCTGTTTGCTGGATGACGCCTTCTATCGCGAAGTTGCGCAACTTTCAATCGCGACGTTGCTGTAAACTTTTCATTTCTCTTAATTCAGCATTTGCAGAGCTCCATTCAGCTTATTCTGAGGATCACTGGTGCAAAAATTGCCGGACACTTCGCAAAGGTTGCCGTCCTCTTGCCCGGTGCACGTATCTCCGGCAGACTGAGCCTATCGAGCGTACTTTTGGAGGAGTATCTCATGCCGTTAGACAAGATCGAAGAACGCCCAGAAGACGGCAAAATCGCCCCTCCCAATCGCCAACCCAAGATCAACAAAGTGACAGTAGGTGATATCCACCTATCACTGGCCGCTGGGATGCGCGATTTTTGCGCGCGTCCCGTGATGAGTGCCTTCTTCGGTTTTTTCTACGCTGCTTTTGGCGTTTTATTTGTTTGGTGCTTATTTGGGCTCGGCAAAGTGTGGATGATTGTCCCTGCGGCGGTGGGTTTCCCGCTGGTGGCACCCTTTGCTGCCGCTGGCCTATATGAGATGTCCCGACGCATTCACCAAGGGTCGTCTTTTGGCTGGCGAGATATTTTTTCGGTCATTGTGAGGCAACGAAAAAGAGAGATGGGCTGGATGGCATTTGTCACCCTCTTCATCTTTTGGGTCTGGGTTTACCAAATCAGGTTGTGGCTTGCGATTTTGCTACAAGGCTCGTCCTTCTCCGATCTAGAGGGATTTCTTCGTATCGTCTTTTTCACCCCGCAGGGATGGATGTTCCTCGCGATTGGTACGCTTGTAGGTGCTGCTCTTACGGCTGTCCTGTTTTCTGTGACTGTTGTTGCGATGCCGATGCTGTTGGATCGCGAGATCGACTTTGTAACTGCGATGATCACATCAATCCGCACAGTCGCAGCAAGCCCATTGGTTATGCTTTCATGGGCAGCCATAGGTTCGGTGGTCTTAATTGTATCACTGTTGCCTGCGTTTCTGGGACTTATCGTGACTTTGCCGGTCCTCGGACATACAACTTGGCACCTTTACTTGCGAGCGGTGGCAGCACCCGATCCATAAATTTCAAACGCGAACGCCAAAAACGCAAACCAGTTCCGCACGCTGAAAACGCCTGAGAGCTGCGCAATGCTCTCCATCAACAATCTAAAGCAACGAATGCTGAGCCTCCAATGACCCACCCTGCCCCTACTCTCTTTTCAACGGTTTCGCAGGATTTCATTCAGGACTGGCTCGCCGCGCTTGAGACGTTGTGTTCAGCATCTCATCTGCAATCGCTTTTGGAGCGCTCTGATCTGCCACCATTTGATGCAAACTCCCAGAGGCGTGTTACTTTGGATCAGATCGTGCGCCTCTATCAACTCGCTGCTGTAGAAACCGAAGACGAAATGATGGGCTTGTGGTCTCGACCAATTCGGCCACGGGCATTGCAACACCTTCTTACTTCTGTGCGTGAAGCGACATCGCTCTCTTCTGCGCTTTATCGGTTTTCAACATTCTGGAATCTACTGCTAGATGATTACCAATTCTCCCTGAGCGAACGTGAAGAAACCTTGGTGCTTCAACTTGAGCCGCAGGACAGCCAACCGCCGCAACGATTTGGGCATATGCTGATATTAAAATTAGCTCATGGTCTGCTGTCTTGGCTGGCGCGTCATGAGGTTGCTGTGCACGCCGTGACCTTCGCCTTTGAACTGCCAAATTTTGAAGAGGACTATGCTGTCATTTTCCCGGCTCCAGTTTGTTTTGGGTGCACAAACACAAGTATTGCCTTTGACAAAACAGTTTTGGGGCCAGTGCACTTTCGCAGTGCGCCAGACCTTGGTGTGTTTTTAGAAAATGCCCCGCGAGATTGGATCTTCACGCGCTCAAGCGCACACACGCAAGCCCTGCGCGTACGTAGCTTTCTTGTAGCCACCGAGTGGAGTGAAGCAAATCTAGCCAATGCCGCGCACGCCTTGCATATGACACCTCGCACCTTGATGCGACGGCTCGACACTGATGGCACGTCTTTCCAACTGATCAAGGATGCGCTGCGTCGAGACATTGCGATAGGAGATCTCCAGGCGGGTGACAAAACCATAGACGCTATCGCTCATGATCTGGGTTTTTCATCTGGTGCCAATTTCCACAAAGCGTTCCAAAAGTGGACGGGCAACACACCAAACTCCTATCGAAGACGTACGATCCCAGCTGCCTAATTTGTCACTTTTGGAAAGGATGATGTCTGGTCCTGAGATGGTTCGCGGCGAACTTAGCATCTAACATACTGCGAAAGCACGCTCATTAGAGAGATTGCATTGGAGTATGCGCCAAGTGACTTGGCGCAATCAAACATTATTACTTAAACAAGGACCTCAGCATGTCAGACAAACTCGCCCACATCCTCGCTGCCGCGCAGAACCATGCAACTCAAATAATTTCGCCAAATGTCGATGCTTGGAACGCAACAGGCGCCTGGCCTCGCGACGCATCTGATCTTGCAGGGAAAGCTGGCCTCACCGGCCTTTACGCACCAGAAGAATGGGGCGGACAGGGCCTCTCTCTCGCGGAGGGCATTCAGGTCTACGAACAGTTGGGCGTGGGCGACGGGGCCTACGCCTTTGCGCTCTCAATGCACAACATCTGCACCTATGCTGGCTGTGGTTACGGTACAGACACATTCAAAACAAACTGGGCGAAAGACCTGACCTCGGGGCGCAAACTCGCCAATTTCGCCCTAACTGAGCCTCAGTCTGGCTCAGATGCTGTGACCATGTACACCCGCGCGAACGTCAATGGGGATGGGACTTGGACCATCAATGGAGCCAAAGCTTGGGTGAGTTTGGCAACCGAAGCAGATATCTATTTTACCGTCGTCAAAACAAGTGACGCGCCCGGCCACAAAGACATGGCGATGATCGCCATACCCGCCGACGCGCCCGGTGTCAGCTTTGGTCCGCGCTACGACACAGCCTCCTACAATTTTCTCCCACTGGCTGAAATGTACTTCGACAATGTAGTGGTGAGCGAAGACAATATCATTCTGCCAATCGGTCAGGGATTTCAGGGGTCTCTCATGGCCATCGACATTGCGCGCGTATCGATTGCCTCAGGTTGCTGCGGGTTGATGCAAGCGGCTCTGGACACTGCGCTTTCCTATGCCAAAAATCGCAAAATGTTTGGTGGCAAGAACCTCGATCTTGATGGGATCCAGTGGATGCTGGGCGAAGTTGCCACAGATCTAGAAGCCTCCAAGCTGCTTTATCGCAAGGCAGCCGAGGCTCTGGGAACGCCTGAGGGTCCTTTGATGGCGGCGCATGCCAAGCGCTTTGTTCCTGATGCGGCCGTTAAAGCTGCCAATACCTGCACCCAAGTGCTTGGGGGTGTGGGCCTTTTGCAGCCTTATGGGCTGGATCGCTTGTCGCGTCTTGCGCAAATGCTGCGTATTGTTGACGGGACAACCGAGATCAGTCGTGTTGTGATTGGGCGCGCACTTCAGAAGCGCGCAGCAGGCTTGCCTGATCTGCCTGTTCCGAAAGGCTTCGGTGAAGCCGATGAGGGCACTTCCGCTGTGGCGGCTCAATAGACCGGGCGGCTGCCCAAACACTTACCCAGATGCTCCGCACCCACATCAGCCAACTGCAAAGCTGGCTGGTGTGAGCGTAAGCAATGAATTCAAATTGACATCAAGGCTCAGAGCACTCCGATCTCAGCCAATGCTCGGTTCAGTTCATCCGGCAAGATATCGTCATTTGCGCGGCTCACAGGTAAATCTGCGGGCGCATCCTCAAGCTTCAGGTACCGCCACCCTTGAAAGGGACGCTTGAGTGCGGCTTGAGTAAGATAAATCTCTGGATCGAGTACGATTGCACAGCGACGAACACCATCTGCCCCGGTCATTTCGTCTAGCCTTACTATGCGCTGGCGACACTGAATGCTGCCTTTGATCACCCAATAGATCGAACCGCCGTTCAAAATCTCAGACTCGCGCTTTGGCCACATACGCGTGATATGTCGTGGCAGCCCATCTGGGAAACTCGCGGCATATGTGTGCTGCCATGCGATAAGCGTTTCAGGACTTTCCGAGCCCACAGAGAGTTTTACAAGATGGACAACTTTATCCACAGCTTTCCCACAGTTTTATGCACCGACACCACATTATATAGTGTAAGGTCGTGCCTTCAATATCAAAATAAAGCATTCCCGGTATAAGCTTTGGTCCATTTAGCGTTGTCACCCAGCGCCACTTTGCTATAGAGTGGCCCCCCTAACCATCATTGCAGAACAGCCGAGGACGCCAGGATGAGCCGTTTCGCCGCCCCTATTGCCGAGCAAATCTGGGATATGAAGTATCGCTTCAAAGAGGCGGATGGCACACCGATTGATTTGTCGGTAGAGGACAGTTGGCGGCGCATTGCCCGAGATCTGGCGCGCATCGAAAAAGACCCGGCCAAGTGGGAAGACAAATTCTACGCCGCGCTGGAAGACTTTAAGTATCTGCCAGCTGGCCGCATCACCGCAGGTGCAGGCACCGCGCGTCAGGTGACACTGTTCAACTGCTTTGTGATGGGCACGGTTCCTGACAGTATGTCCGGCATCTTTGACATGCTCAAAGAGGCGGCGCTGACCATGCAGCAGGGCGGCGGCATCGGGTATGATTTCTCCACCATTCGTCCGCGCGGCGCGGATGTGAAAGGTGTGGCGGCGGATGCTTCTGGCCCGCTGTCGTTCATGGATGTTTGGGATGCGATGTGCCGCACCATCATGAGCGCGGGCAGCCGCCGTGGCGCGATGATGGCGACCATGCGCTGTGACCACCCTGATATTGAGCATTTCATCACAGCGAAGTCCGATCCGGCGCGTCTGCGGATGTTCAACATGTCCGTGCTGGTGACCGATGCGTTTATGGAAGCGGTGAAGGCGGATGGCCCTTGGGAGCTGGTTTTCAAAGACCGCGTGTATCACACGGTTCAGGCGCGTGATCTGTGGAACAAGATCATGCAGAGCACCTATGATTATGCCGAGCCGGGCGTGATCTTCATCGACCGCATCAACCAACGCAACAATCTGAGCTATGTCGAAGAAATCGCGGCGACCAACCCGTGCGGGGAGCAGCCGCTGCCGCCATATGGTGCCTGCCTCCTCGGCTCGATCAACCTCGCGCGTCTGGTGACCGATCCGTTTGAGGCGGCGGCCGAGCTGAATGAGGCGGCGCTGACCGAGCTGGTGGCTACCGCTGTGCGGATGATGGACAATGTGGTGGATGCCTCCAAGTTCCCGCTGGAGCAGCAGGCGCAGGAAGCTCAAGCCAAGCGCCGTATTGGCCTTGGCGTGACCGGTCTGGCAGATGCGCTGTTGATGCTGGGCCTGAAATACGGCACCGAAGAAGCCGCAGCTCAGACCGAAGCCTGGATGAAAGCGATTGCGCGCGCGTCCTATCTGGCGTCGGTGGATTTGGCCAAGGAAAAGGGCGCGTTCCCGCTCTTTGACAAAGAGAAATATCTCGCCGGCGGCATGGTGCAGGATCTGGATGAGGACGTGAAAGCGGCGATTGCAAAGCATGGCATCCGCAACGCACTTTTGACCTCGATCGCGCCGACCGGCACGATCAGCCTTTATGCGGGCAATGTCAGCTCTGGCATCGAGCCGGTGTTTGCCTATGCCTACACCCGCAAAGTTCTGCAGAAAGACGGCTCCCGCACCGAGGAAGAAGTTGTTGATTATGCAGTGCAATTGTGGCGCGACAAGTTTGGCGACAAAGAGCTGCCCGACTACTTTGTGAATGCGCAAACTCTGGAGCCAGCCGCGCATGTGCGCATGCAGGCGGCGGCGCAGAAGTGGATCGACAGCTCGATTTCCAAAACTATCAACTGCCCCGAATACATCAGCTTTGCTGCGTTCAAAGACGTCTATATGCAGGCGTGGGACACCGGCTGTAAGGGGTGCACCACGTACCGTCCAAACGAAGTAACCGGCTCAGTTCTGACCGTTTCCGAAAGCGATGAGAAGGCACCGGGCGAACAGCCCGCCGATCAAGTGGCCGACAGCGGCGAAGTGATCTATATGAGCGAGCCGCTGGAGCGCCCGCAGAGCCTTGAAGGGGCGACCTACAAGCTCAAGTGGCCCGACAGCGAGCATGCGATTTACCTGACCGTGAATGATGTGATCATCAACGGCCGCCGCCGCCCGTTTGAGGTGTTCATCAACTCCAAGAACATGGAGCATTACGCCTGGACTTTGGCACTCACCCGGATGATTTCGGCCGTGTTCCGTCGCGGTGGCGACGTGTCCTTTGTGGTGGAAGAGCTGAAAGCGGTGTTTGACCCGCGCGGCGGCGCCTGGATGGAAGGCAAATACATCCCCTCCATTCTCGCAGCCATTGGCGGCGTGCTGGAGCGCCACATGATCACGATCGGCTTCATAGACGGCGAAGGCATGGGGCTGAAGGCTGACCCAAAGGCTCAGGCTGTAAGTGTCGGCAACACTCCACGCGGCAAAGCCTGCCCTTCTTGCGGGGACTTTTCTCTGCAAATGGTCGAGGGTTGCATGACATGCACCAGCTGCGGCTACAGCAAGTGCGGGTGATATGAACGCCTGCTAGTCTAGTTTCGTGTGAAAGCTCACATCATCTTGGATTTTAGCGGGCATTTCTCGTAACTCTTACCTTAAAGTGTTGATCACCGCTCCGAAGAGCGGTGGCATTTGGGCAGCGATATCTACTGCGCTCACTTGGAACATATAGCTGTCGGCCACATCAGAAGGGCTAGGAAACGGGATACCTCAGGTCGCTGTAAAATTTACTTTCTGCAGCCTACTTTCAATAAAACAGGCGCCTCAAGTCCAGCTTCCAAAAGGTTGAGAGCGTCGTTGGAGCCCGATTAGCGTCCGCTCAGATAGCCAAACCCATGGATAGACAAGAACCAGTGCAGGACGAGAGTAAAATCCAAATCGCGAAATGTACCGAAAACCGTGATTGCGTCGTAACAGGTTGTCAAAAACGTAGGTTGTTCTTGGTGTGTTCAGGGTAAATAAAACCCCGTAAAACCTCAATCTCTCCATGTAATTAAGGTATTCAGGGTCATTTAATAGAAATTAAATGGTGCGGTCGAGAAGACTCGAACTTCCACTCCGGTTAAGGAACAGCGACCTCAACGCTGCGCGTCTACCAATTCCGCCACGACCGCACTTGCCCTGGTGGGTGAGGGCCTGATACCGAGGCGCGCGAGGGATGTGAAGCGAAAAATGATGTTATCCACATTTTTTTTGAATGCAGTGATGCGGCACAGAAAAATCGCAGTTAACGACGACAGGATATGGCGCTTCCCATTCATGAATTGAAGCTTCGCCGAAAATCGCTTACGTGGCTTGTGACACCTAGGAAGGCCTGCACAGATGGTAGAATGGATTCATAGCGACGGCTTGATCGCCTACGAAACTGCTCTGACTTTCATGGAACAACGCGCAAATGCAATTGCCGCTGGCGACGCAGATGAGTGCATTTGGCTGCTGGAGCATCCTGCGCTCTATACTGCAGGCACTTCTGCCAAGATCGAAGACCTCGTTGAGCCAGATCGCTTCCCTGTTTATGAGGCCAAACGAGGGGGCGAATACACCTACCATGGCCCTGGACAACGCGTGGTTTACGTCATGCTAGATCTGAGCAAACGTGGACGCGATGTGCGTGCCTTTGTCAAACAGCTCGAAACCTGGGTGATCGAGACACTTGCAGAATTCAATCTACGCGGCGAAATCCGGGATGGGCGCGTTGGCGTTTGGATCGAGCGGGATGACAAACCCTTGAACGCAGATGGCTCCAAGGCCGAAGATAAGATTGCTGCGATTGGGATCAGGTTGCGCCGCTGGGTTAGCTTTCATGGTATCTCAATAAACGTGGAACCAGATCTCTCTCACTTTGGTGGAATTGTGCCCTGCGGCATCTCACAGCACGGTGTCACATCTCTGGTCGACTTGGGCTTGCCGGTCTCTCTGGATGATGTCGATGTTGCTTTGAAGCGCAACTTTGATCTGGTGTTCGCCGAGCCTTCCGACGAAACACCGTCATAGAACTGAAGCGATATTGAGTGTTGCAACGGTCCCACGCTTGATGTGCTGTTGAAAGCACCACACTGGAGCGCCCGATTGTCGCGGTGTCTCGCAATTGCAGTTTTGGAGCCTATTTTAAGTTGCACTTGCGGGGCCATTAAGGGACAGACTTGTCTCGGACAACGCGCCAAAGACACATTCTAATAGAGGTGACTTTTATGAAGTTCCTAGCACCAGCTATCGCGGCCCTGATGGTCGCTACGCCAGTTCTCGCCGAAGGCGACGTGGACGCAGGCGAAAAAGGTTTCAAAAAATGCAAAGCATGCCACACGATCACAACCCCAGACGGGGAAGTGCTCTATAAAGGTGGCAGAACGGGCCCCAACCTCTACGGGGTGATTGGCCGTACTGTTGGCGCCGAAGACTTCAAATATGGCGCAGGTCTTCAGGAAGCCAATGCAGCTGGTGCTGTTTGGACAGAAGACACATTGGCAGCCTACGTAGTCGATCCGAAAGCTTGGCTGGCCGACAATGGCTATGCAACCAAATCGAAGATGACCTTCAAACTGAAAAAAGGCGGCGCAGACGTAGCGGCTTATCTGGCCTCTCTCGCACCTGCTGCTGAATGATTAGCAGTCCGCCTCGCGGCAATTTCACTGATTGAAAACCAAAGCCCCACGTCAACTGAATGACGTGGGGCTTTTTGTTTGTGTGAGCGAGGGGAAGATGGCTCCCCCTCCCCTGTCCTGCCGAGCTTATTCCAGCTCGACCAGTAAGTCTTTGGCGTCGATTTGCCCACCAGCGGCAACATGAACAGCCTTAATCACTGCGTCGCGTTCCGCGTGGATGCCCGTTTCCATCTTCATGGCTTCGATCGTCAGGAGCAAATCGCCTTCTTTGACTTGCGCACCGGCGGCCACTGCCACGGAGGCAACAACACCCGGCATTGGTGCCCCAATGTGATTTGCATTGCCTACTTCGGCCTTCAGGCGGGTCGCCGTTGAAGACTTAACCAATCGGTTTGGCACCCGGATCACGCGGGGCTGGCCGTTCAGCTCGAAAAACACTTTCACTTCGCCATTCTCATCGGTCTCACCAATGGCTTGCAGGCGGATTTCAAGTGTCTTGCCTGGATCAATCTCAGCGGTGATCTCTTCACCCGGCTCCATGCCATAGAAGAAGGTTCGTGTCGGCAGCGCCCGCACGGGACCGTACTGACGATGACGCCCCATGTAGTCGAGGAAGACCTTAGGATACATCAGATAGCCGTTCAGATCCTCGTCATCGACTGTGAAACCCTCAAGCTGCGCAGACAATTCGGCGCGGGTTTCTTCAAGATCAATAGGCTTCAGGTGCTTGCCGGGCCGGTCCGTGTTTGGTTTTTCGCCTTTCAGCACTTTGTCGATAATCGCAGACGGGAAGCCACCGTGTGGCTGGCCAAGATTGCCGCGCATCATGTCCACAACACTGTCTGGGAACGCCAGCTCGACGTTTGGGCTTTCGACTTCTTCGCGTGTCAGACCTTGGCTTACCATCATCAGCGCCATGTCACCCACAACTTTTGACGATGGCGTCACCTTCACAATGTCGCCGAACATCTGATTGACGTCCGCATAGGTCTGGGCAACCTCATGCCAGCGCTCCTCCAGACCTAGGCTGCGCGCCTGAGCTTTGAGGTTGGTGAACTGACCGCCGGGCATCTCGTGCAGATAGACTTCGGAGGCAGGTGCCGCCAAACCACTTTCAAAGGCCGTGTATTGTGCGCGAACACCTTCCCAATAGGCACTGATTTCGCGGATCGCACCAATGTCGAGACCTGTGTCACGCTCTGTGTTGCGCGTCGCTTCTACGATGGAGCCAAGACACGGCTGAGATGTACCGCCAGAGAAAGCGTCCATGGCCGCATCAACCGCATCCACACCGGCTTCTGCCGCGGCTAGAATGGTCGCGCCGGCAATGCCAGATGTGTCATGTGTGTGGAAATGGATTGGTAGGCCAACCTCTTCTTTCAGCGCCTTCACCAGCATGCGCGCAGAGGCCGGCTTCAACAGGCCTGCCATGTCTTTCAGACCCAGCACATGCGCGCCAGCGGCCTCAAGTTCCTTCGCCATGCCAACGTAGTAGTTGAGGTCATACTTGCTCCGCGCCGGATCAAGCAGATCACCAGTGTAACAGATCGTGCCTTCACAAATCTTGCCGCTCTCCACCACCGCGTCCATCGCGACGCGCATGTTTTCAACCCAGTTGAGGCTGTCAAATACGCGGAACACATCAACACCGGTTTCCGCTGCCTGTTTTACAAAGGCCTGCACCACGTTGTCAGGATAGTTTGTGTAGCCAACCCCGTTGGACGCGCGCAGCAGCATCTGTGTGAGCACGTTTGGCATGGCGGTGCGCAGGTCACGCAGACGTTGCCATGGGCACTCCTGCAGGAATCGGTAAGCCACATCAAAAGTCGCCCCACCCCAGCACTCGACAGAGAACAGTTCTGGCAGGTTGGCCGCGTAGCTTGGCGCAACTTTGATCATGTCGATTGACCGCATGCGCGTTGCCAGCAAAGACTGGTGACCATCACGCATGGTGGTATCGGTCAACAAAAGCTTGCTTTGCGCTTTCATCCAGTCAGCGACCGCCTGCGCGCCCTGCTCTTCCAACAGATTGCGCGTACCAGACTGCACCTCACCACGTTTGGCAGGCGGCAGAGGCGCCTTCAGATCTGCGGCCGGCATCGGGCGATCCGTGGTTTCCGGATGACCATTCACGGAAATATCCGCGATATAGGTCAGGACCTTGGTGCCACGGTCGCGGCGCTTAGCGAAACGGAACAGATCCGGTGTCTCATCAATAAACTTGGTGGTGTATTGATTGGACAGGAAAGTTGGGTGCTTAAGCAGGTTCTCAACAAATGCGATGTTGGTTGACACACCGCGCACACGGAATTCACGCAACGCGCGATCCATGCGCTTGATCGCTTTTTCTGGCGTCGGCGCCCATGCGGTCACTTTGGTCAGCAGGCTGTCATAGTACCGGGTAATCACCCCACCTGCATAGGCTGTACCACCGTCCAGACGGATGCCCATACCTGTAGCGGAACGATACGCGGTGATGCGGCCGTAGTCAGGGATGAAGTTGTTTTGCGGATCCTCTGTGGTCACACGCGTCTGCAGCGCGTGCCCATTCAGGCGAATATCGTACTGGCTGGACTTGCCGGTCGCCTCAGAAAGGGACTTACCTTCTGCGATCAGGATTTGCGCCTGTACGATGTCGATACCTGTGACCTCCTCGGTCACGGTGTGTTCCACCTGAACGCGCGGGTTCACTTCGATGAAGTAAAATTTCCCGCTGTCCATATCCATCAGGAATTCGACAGTGCCGGCGCATTCGTAGCTCACATGCGCACAGATCTTACGGCCAAGCTCGCAAAGCTCTTCGCGCTGCGCCTCAGACAAATAAGGTGCAGGCGCGCGTTCCACCACTTTTTGGTTGCGGCGTTGAACAGAACAGTCGCGCTCATAGAGATGATAGATATTGCCTTGCTGGTCACCAAGGATCTGCACCTCTACGTGACGCGCTCGGGTGATCATCTTTTCGAGATAACCCTCACCGTTGCCAAAGGCCGCTTCAGCCTCACGACGACCTTCCAGAACCTTTTCTTCAAGCTCATCTTCGCCATTGATCGGACGCATGCCGCGCCCACCACCACCCCAGGAGGCTTTAAGCATCAGAGGATAGCCGATCTCAGCGGCCTCTTTTTTGATGGCCTCCATGTCATCGCCCAGCACTTCGGTTGCCGGAATGACGGGGACACCGGCTGCAATCGCCACCTTACGGGCGGAGGCTTTGTCACCAAGCGCCCGCATGGTTTCAGCCTTAGGGCCAATAAATGTGATGCCATTGGCTGCGCAGGCGTCCACGAAGTCAGGGTTTTCTGACAGCAGGCCGTAGCCTGGGTGGATCGCGTCAGCCCCGCACTCTTTGGCGACGCGGATGATTTCATCGATGCTGAGATAGGCCGCAACGGGCCCCATCCCTTCGCCGATCCGATAGGCTTCATCCGCTTTAAAGCGGTGCAAACCGAGTTTGTCTTCTTCTGCGAAAACAGCCACGGTTTTTTTGCCCATCTCATTGGCGGCGCGCATTACACGAATGGCAATTTCGCCCCGATTGGCTATCAGGATTTTGGAAAATTCGGTCATGGGCAGGCTCCCCCTCGCTGGTGTCTGTCCTAGTGTATGTATGGCCTTAGGACACGCAGCAGGGGCCGCGCAATACCAAGGACTGCGTAAACATGTAAGATTTGTGAAAGGATGTGTTCACGAAAACGCCCCGAAAACCGGCAGATTTTTCTGCACCTGCGACATAAATGGGTCGTTTAGAGAAGATTCTCCGCCACATCGGCCAATCGAACCGCACCAAGTTGACCCATATTTGCTTCGAGATCTTTGGATAGAATCTCTATCAGGTGAGCTGGCCCTCGCTTACCAAGCGCACCCAAAGCATGGTGAAAGCCACTGCCCATAAAGGCAAAATCGGCTCCCAGCGCGATGGCACGCAAGATATCAAGACCGGTTTCAATCCCACTGTCGACAATCAGGGGCAGCGTGCAAGCGGCGCGAATCTGCGGCAACACATCAATTGTTGCAGGTGCAGCATCGAATTGACGCCCCGCATGATTGGAGATCCAGATAGCATCCACTCCAGCCGCCTCCAGAGGCGCTGCATCCTCACTGCGCATCACGCCTTTCACCACAAGTTTGTGAGGCCAGTGCGCCCTTAACCAATGTACATAGTCCCAATCAGGTGAGGTGCGCAGCAAATAGCCTGCATGCGCAGTCGAACTCAGACCTGTGATATTTCCAGCATATTCATCAATCAACTTCATGCGTGGCATCCCACGCTGCGCCATTCCCATTGCCCAGGCAGGTCGCATGGCAACTTGTGCAAGCAAGCGAGGCGTCAGCTTTGGTGGCGTGGTGAGGCCGGAACGCACCTGTCGTTCCCGACGGCTGGCGACAGGGACATCTACAGTGAGCACCAGTGTCGTATATCCTGCATCACCTACCCTCTTAAGAATATCTTTGCGTATCTCCTCATCTCGAGGAGGGTAGAGTTGGAACCAACCGTTTCCATTGAGATGTGGCACAACGTCTTCAGGTGTTTGCGTTGCCACCGTCGACAAGCAATAGGGTATGTTTGCTTTGGTGGCAGCTTGCGCAAGCAGTTGCTCGGCATTCGGCCACATGAGACCAGACATGCCGACAGGTGCCACACCAAATGGAAGCGCATAGTCGTGCCCCAAAAGTGTCGTTTTCAGAGAGGGTGAAATGTCTCCATGCAATATGGAGGGCACTAGCTGGATGGCATCGAGTTGAGACCGATTTCGATGTTTGGTGCGCTCCTCACCGGTTGCGCTGTCCAAGTACTCCCAAACAAATTTGGGCAGGCGTTTCTTGGCGCGTTTTTTCAGATCAGCCAAAGCGGGATATTTGCTGTGCAAGTCCATCATATTTGTGTCCAACGTCTCCAAGAAAATGTCCAGCGCAACCTGTATGAGAAACAGTCAGCTCGAGCCAGAACATAAGAAGAACAACCCTTTTGCATCCTTTCGCTTTGCGATAAGTTGCCCTCATGAGCAGTTTTGACGAATTTGACGCCTTCGAAGGCGCGTCGCTTTCAGCACGCGCAATGATGGCGCGCCCGAGCCCGTATCTTGACGAACTTAACCCGGCACAGCGGGAGGCTGTCGAGCAACTCGATGGTCCGGTTTTGATGTTGGCGGGCGCAGGAACGGGAAAAACCAAGGCTCTGACTGCTCGTATTGTGCATCTGCTAAACACCAACAGGGCGCGTCCAAACGAAATTCTGGCCGTTACTTTTACCAACAAAGCGGCACGCGAAATGAAAAACCGCGTGGGCAATATGCTTGGACACCAAATCGAAGGTGTGCCTTGGCTCGGCACCTTTCACGCTATCTGCGTTAAACTGCTGCGCCGTCACGCCGAACTGGTGGGCCTCAAATCCAATTTCACCATCTTGGATACCGACGATCAGCTGCGCTTGCTCAAGCAATTGGTGGCTGCGGCAAATATCGATGACAAACGCTGGCCTGCGCGGCAACTTTCATCCTTGATTGATGGCTGGAAAAACAGAGCTCTAACCCCTGAAAAGCTGCCAGCAGCAGATGCCGGCGCCTACAATCACCGAGGGGGGGAACTTTATGCGCAGTACCAGACGCGCCTCAAAGAACTGAACGCTGTGGATTTTGGTGATCTGCTTTTGCACATGGTCACGATTTTTCAGGACAATCCAGATGTGCTCGCCATTTACCAGCGTTGGTTTCGTTACATTCTTGTGGACGAATATCAGGACACCAACGTCGCGCAGTATCTCTGGCTGCGGCTGCTTGCGAGCGGTCACAAAAACATCTGTTGTGTCGGCGACGACGACCAGTCGATCTATGGTTGGCGCGGTGCTGAGGTCGGCAACATCCTGCGGTTTGAAAAGGATTTTCCCGGCGCGCATGTGGTGCGGTTGGAGCAGAATTATCGCTCGACCGGCAATATTTTGGCAGCCGCGTCTAATGTCATTCGGGGCAACGAGAACCGGCTTGGCAAAGAGCTTTGGACCGAAGCGGATATGGGAGAAAAAGTTCGGCTGATCGGCCATTGGGACGGCGATGAAGAAGCGCGGTGGGTCGGTGAAGAAGTCGAAGCCATGCAGCGCGGTACACGCGGAAAGGATCCAAAGTCGTTAGAAGACATGGCCATCCTCGTGCGTGCTTCTCACCAAATGCGCGCATTCGAAGATCGTTTTCTCACCATTGGTCTGCCGTATCGCGTGATCGGTGGCCCACGCTTTTATGAGCGCCTCGAAATTCGTGACGCGATGGCCTATTTCCGGCTCGTCGTCAGCCCAGAGGATGATCTGGCCTTTGAACGCATTGTGAACACGCCGAAGCGTGGCCTTGGCAATGTCGCGCAGCAAAAGATACAGACCTGTGCACGATCCAACGGCGTGAGCCTTGTCGAAGGCGCCCGTATTCTTCTGGAGGAAAAGGGTATCGGCGGCAAAGGCGCGAAGGAACTCGGCGCGCTGCTGGACGGTTTGGAGCGATGGCGCCGTCAAGGAACTGTGCCACAAGTTGAAGTGCCGCTTGACGATGACTCTGTAATTGACGACGGCTTAACGCAAACCGCGATGCGCCTGCAGGACGGTCACGCGGAACTCAATCATGTTGAGCTGGCCCAGGTCATTTTGGACGAGGCCGGCTACACCGCGATGTGGCAGAACGACAAAACGCCCGAGGCGCCCGGGCGACTCGAAAACCTCAAAGAGCTCGTGAAGGCACTTGAGAGTTTTGACAATCTTCAGGGTTTTCTGGAACACGTCAGCCTGATCATGGACAATGAGAGTGAAGACGCAGAACAGAAAATTTCCATCATGACTTTGCATGCAGCCAAGGGGCTCGAGTTTCCTGCAGTTTTCCTTCCCGGCTGGGAAGATGGATTGTTTCCGTCACAGCGATCGATGGATGAAAACGGTCTCAAAGGTCTGGAGGAAGAACGCCGCCTTGCCTACGTAGGCATCACGCGTGCAGAAGAAATATGCACCATTTCTTTTGCCGGTAACCGTCGAGTGTTTGGCCAGTGGCAAAACCAGATGCCATCTCGTTTCATTGATGAACTTTCTGACGAAAATGTGGAGGTTTTGACACCCCCCGGTCTTTATGGACACAGCGGCAACACCCGCGACTCTGGCGGCTTCGGCACATCTGGACTGGAACAGTCCGCTATGCGTGCAGATGCCTATAATTCTCCTGGATGGAAGCGGATGCAATCGCGCGCAGGCCAATACGGCACAAGCCAGCCTAAGGAGAGCAAAACCTCCGCCATCGATATGCAGGCGGTGTCGAGTTTTATGGTTGGGGACCGCGTCTTCCACCAGAAATTTGGCTATGGCGATGTCACCGACATAGAGGGCGACAAATTGACCGTAGAATTTGAGAAAGCGGGACAAAAGAAGGTGGTCGCGCGTTTTGTCAGCGCGCCCAACGATATCCCTTTCTGACCAAGCGTCGCTAAACCGTGCTGTCGTTGACAGAGCACTGGATGCGGATTTCACTGGGCCTCACACAGGAGTATGCCCATGATTTTCTATGACTGCAGTACTGCGCCAAGCCCGCGTCGGGCAAGAATGTTCATTGCTGAAAAAGGACTGAGCGTAGAGACCCGCGAAGTGGATCTGCGCAATGATGCGCATCGCAGCCCGGAGTTTTTGTCCATAAACCCTTGGGGCACTGTTCCGGTGCTTGTCACTGAAAGCGGCCAACAGATCTCAGAAAACGTCGCAATTGCGACCTACCTTGAAGCCGCCTTCCCTCAACCGCCTCTGATGGGGCAAAGCCCCGAAGAAAAAGGATCTGTGGCAATGTGGAACGCGATATGTGAATTTCACGCTGGATGGGCCATCGCTGAAGTCTTGCGCAATTCCTCACCTGCTCTGAAGGAACGCGCCCTACCTGGGCCAGTGAACTATACACAAATTCCCGACTTGGCAGAACGTGGCGCCAAACGACTGGGCGTGTTCTACGAAACGCTTGAAACGCGTTTGCAAGAAAGTCCTTGGCTAGCTTCGGGCGACTTCACAATGGCAGATATTACCGCCTTTGTTTTTTGTGATTTCGCGCGCATCGTGAAGATGTCACCGCCCCTGGAAAACGAAGCGACACAGGATTGGTTTGCAAAGATACGTGCGCGCCCGAGCGCAACATTGTAGCGCTTCATCCAGATGCATCGTTAGGATCCAAGCGCTGAAACTGGATTGGGCTTCCTAGATCCATTTTGCTTTGGGCTGGAATGAGAAGCCAGAGTCTTGAATGGCCGCACATTTTAGGGTTCGGCAATCTTGTATTGCTCGACACAGAGCTGACGAGCCCTCTTGCACAAACAGGTCAATACATACCACATGCCAAAATGAAGCAACTGAAACGACAACTTCCTCCCCTGACGTCTCTGGTCGCCTTTGAAGCTGCTGCACGCTTGGGCTCATTTACCACAGCAGCCGAAGAGTTAAACGTTTCGCGCGAAGCCGTCAGCCGACAGATTCGCTCCTTGGAAACGTATCTGGGTGTAAAATTGTTTGACCGAGATGCGAACACCGCAGCAATGGGGCCATTGGGGCAACATTTTTATGCGACGGTCTCTCCCAATCTTTGGGCGATTGCCTCGGCAGCCAATGAGCTAGCAGGCGACCGCGATGAAGAGCGCGTTGCAACAGAAGAAATTCCAGCAAGCCAGTCAGTCGAAAATGAAGACCTGCCAACTCTGCTTATCGTCGATGATTGCGCCGACAACATTCATCACCTCTATGGGCTTCTAAGCGATAGTTATCGTGTCATTGCGCAACGGTCAGGTCGAGATGCGCTCGCGCACTTGTCCAAAGAAGCTGTTGATCTCATCCTGCTCGACATAAGAATGCCCGACATGGATGGCTACGAAACTTGCCGTCGCATTAAAGCCACCGCAAGTCTTGCCGAAGTCCCGGTTATCTTTGTCACTAATTTGGATGACCCTGCAGATGAAACGAGGGGACTTGAACTAGGCGCTTGTGATTTCATCTCTCGCCCTGTTGTGCCTGCCGTGATTAAAGCGCGCATTCGCACGCATATCGCCCTGAGGCAATCCACTACAGCATTGGAAAACTTGCTCACACGGCGCGCTGACAGATTGCAAAAGGCAGAAAACCTGCTGGCGAAAATGGCAAAAGAAATCGATCACTACCGATCAGAGTGAGCCAACTGACAAGCTTCTCTTGCGAATGTAAGCGCATTGGCGAAATCAAGCCGATCAAGCGCCTCGACGACATTCGTGGCATTAATATCGGAGGGGTGGCCTTGCTGGAGCATCCTAGCATAGGGCAGCGATGCCATATCATTCGATTCCAACAACTCGATCAGCCGCTCCCATGAAACATGTCCTTCTAACGAAGGCTCATCTTGCCCCAATTCCATGTCTTCAAAAATCTTCCGCATTTGGGAAATCTCTCTCAACAAACTGTAGAAATATGAGGCATCAGTCTCAGTTTGTTTGGCGGCATCCGACAACGCATCTGCACCAACGGTGGATGCCGACCCTTTGATAACATGTAGCAACGCACTCATGTTCCCACCACCGGCTCCCGCTGCAGCCAGTGCAGTTTGCCAACTTTCAAGTTGCTGGCGAAACCGGTCGAGATTTTGTTCATAAAGTCTCTGGTTCCCCCCAGCCAACATCAGACCTTGCTGACGATTGAGTTCTGCTGAATTTCGCTTGGTAGACATGGATGAAGACAAAGCCGACTTTAACTGACTCGGATCAACGGGCTTTGGCAAAAATTCAACAAACCCTGCAATGCGACATTTTTCGTATTCTTCTGGTGTCGCATTGGCCGATGTTGCAATGACGGGCACCAAGGCTGAGCCATAGGTGTCTTTGAGCGTTTGCATTGTCCGGTGCCCATCCATCATTGGCATGTGCAAGTCCATCAAGATTACATCAGGCATCGCCGCAGAGACCTGTTCAAGCGCTGCGCTCCCATTTTCTGCAGTTCGTACATCCGCACCAAATCCGTTTATCAAGGCCTCAAACACCGACTGATTGATCCGATTGTCTTCGACCACAAGGATATCGCGACCGATAAAAACTTGAGACGAGTGGTCCATATCGCCCCCCGTTCTCCGAGATCTACTCAATCCATCTAAAAGCTCTTCATGGGTGAGAGGCAAATCAATAGCCAGAGATCTACGCTCGCTTTGACCAACGGGCGAAAGCGTAACCTGCCCTTCTTCCACCAAGATTTTCGTGCTTGGTGCATGGCTGTCTACAATGCAGCCCACCCTTTGCACCATCCTCGTGATTGCGCTGAATGGACCCTGATTTCCAACCACACAAACAGATATCTGATTTTCAATTGCCATCACTTTGGGCTTGCTGGGCGTAACGAGCGCAAAACTGAAACAAGAGCCCTTTCCCACTTCGCTTTCGACCGAAAGATCGCCGCCCATTTGCTCAGCTAAGCGCAACGCGATCGACAGGCCAAGCCCGGTCCCGCCATATTTTCGAGTGGTGGAACTATCCGCCTGTCCGAATGGTTTGAAGATTTCTTCGATCTGCTCTGGAGAGACTCCGATGCCTGTGTCTCTCACGCTTAGGGTGATGCGTGTTTCGTTGTCGTGCAAAACATCACAGCCTACGTGAAAACAAATCTCGCCGCTTTCCGTAAACTTCACAGCATTGGATGCAAAATTCATAACCACTTGCCGAAGCCTGATCGGATCAGCGCAAATCTCGCTTGGAAGATCGGGTGCATAGTCCCAGATCAGACGCACTTTTTTTTGTTGAAGCAAAGCCCTCGTTTGCATCATGACGCTGTCTAGGAACGCATCCACTGAGAACCAGACGTTCTCCAAGGTCATTTCACCGGCTTCAATCTTGGACAGGTCTAGCACTGAGTTGATGTTTTGCGACAAATGCGCTGCGGCGGCACGCATGTCCTGAATGTGCCGCGCGCTTCGGTTGGTATATCCATCTCTCAACAACACTTCTGATAGACCAATGATGGCATTCATTGGTGTACGCAGCTCGTGGCTCATATTGGCAAGAAAAATGGACTTGGCTTTTGATGCTTCAACAGCTTCATTTCTGGCCGCGACAAGCTCCTGAGTGCGATCCTCTACAATCGATTGTAGATTGTCTCGACTGTCTTCAAGCTCTCCCACTGTCCGCCCAAAAGCGCGCGCGAGACGTGCAATTTCGTCTCGCCGGTGCGGGTCAAGCAGGCGGTGATCTCGATCCGTGAGTTCGAATTTATGACCATCGCGCACGCGCAGCGCAGCCATCTGAAGCCGCGTTATCGGGCGAATAACGGTGATTTGCACCAGAAGAAAAATGGCGCCGGTTACAAGGAGTGTCTGAAGGATACTTGAGCCAAGCACAACCAAACTCCGAGCGACCATTTCGGCTCCGATGGTTTGATAGGAATAAACAGCAAACAAAGAGCCGATCTTGGCGCCATCTCGCTTGCTGTGCAGCGCAAAGCGATAAACCTCGTCACCATCTGACCCAAAACCAAGCCAGCGCGCGATTCGCGGTGCCTCAGATTGTGCAGAACGCACAACGGATAGATCTCCTATGCCAGTACTTTGCCGCAAACTGTCGCTTAATAGTGGATCCTCGATCCATGCTTGCGAAATCACCGGGTCTTTCAGCAGCCCTCCCATAAAGGCCAAAGTATCCGGGATATCTACCTCCCAATATGCACTTTCGATCTGTGGCAGCGTGGCACGGATGATGCGGTCCGCATTCTGGCGCGCCGTGTCCACACGTTGCGTTCCTTCGACCCAAAGGGTCACGACCCCTAATACAAGCCCCGAAAGAATACCCAATACACCCGCCGCAATCGCGATTTTGGGTGTCACACCCAATCTGTTGAGGCGCGCGCCTATCATCTAGCGAAATACTCCAGAATAATTTCTTCTATCCGGCCAGAGATCTGCATGTCATTCAGTGCCTTTTGCAGGAGCCCCGCCATTTCGTCTCCAGCGCGATTGCGGGGAAATGCGATATAGCGCCCCTGTTCAACCAAAGGTGTCGGAAGAAACCGCAACTTCTCATTTAATCCCATTTCGTCAATGACATGAGTGAGTGTGGCATGTCCGCCAACAATCACATCTGACCGCCCCAACATCAGTTTCAGAATGTTAGTATAATCGTCTTTGGACATCTCTCTAACAATGTCAGGGCTTCGATCAAAAGCATTCTCATAGGTGAAACCAGACACAACGCCCACAATCAGCCCATCCAAATCTGCTAAGCTTCTAATGTCGACTATCGGGCTCTCAGCCAAAGTAACGTACACGGTTTTGGTTCGGCGCATCGGGCCAACCATATTCCACTTCTCAAATCGCTCAGATGTCGGTGCAAGCTGAAAAATGGCATCTAGATTTCCAGCACTGAAATCCAGCAATGCGCGATTCCATGGCAATGGACGATGCTCTAATTCGATATTTAACTTGTCAGCTGCCTCGTTCAGTATTTCTACGTCGATGCCGCGGTACTCGCCGCCAACTGAATAGTTGAAAGGCGCAAAACCCTCCATCGACCCAACAATCCAAGTCTCTGCATCGATGGATGACGCCGAACTCGCAAGACAGACGACCGCTGCCAAAATATGTGCGGTTTTTGCAAGCAACGCGTTCATTGAGAAAGCTCCAAGAAGTTTCGCGCGACACTAACCATCCAGTTCGGTGCAAAGCAATCTATCCCTTCGTCAGAAAAGTTACGGTCAAGGCGTAACTTTTTTGTCTCTCACCAAGGTCGCGACTTCGCTGCTAACCAGCGCTCGGACAAAGCGATCGTGACCTTCTTCGGTGGCGAACCGCAGCGCCGGTCACGGGGCGCTTTTCAATTCAACAGGAGGAAACATGTCCAAAACCAATAAAATTGCGAGCGCACTGCTGGCGCTTGCCATGAGTACTGGTGCAGCGTCTGCAGCGGATCAAACCTTTGTCACCATCGGGACCGGCGGTGTCACCGGTGTGTACTACCCTACTGGCGGCGCGATCTGCCGACTGGTTAACAAAGGTCGTAAGGAGCATAACATTCGCTGCTCCGTGGAATCCACCGGTGGCTCTGTATACAACGCACGAACCATTCGTCAGGGTGAGCTGGACTTTGGGGTCATTCAGTCCGACGTTCAGGTGAAATCCATCAACGGTACGGACCAGTTCTCTGAAGACGGCCCTTACAACGGCTTGCGTTCCCTTTTCTCTGTACATCCAGAACCAATGCACCTGATGGCGCGCGCAGATGCCGGCATCGCCACCACTGCTGACCTCAAAGGCAAGCGCGTCAACATCGCCAACCCTGGTTCCGGCACCCGCGTACTGGCAGAAACGCTTCTGCAATATGAAGGCCTGTCTGTTGACGACTTCTCCCTCGCTGCAGAACTAAAGTCCTCTGAGCAAGCCGCAGCATTGTGCGATGGCAAAATCGACGCAACAATTTGGGCCGCAGGCCTGCCGAACGGGTCTTCGCAAGAGGCCACATCGACATGTGATGTAAAGATCATTCCTCTGTCTGGTGCTGGCATCGACAAACTGTTGGCCGACAACACCGCCTACGCACCTGCAACCATTCCTGGCGGCATGTACCCAGGCAACCCAGATGATCTGCCATCCTGGGGCCCCAAGGCGACCATCGTGACGTCAGCTGAAGCATCTGACGAAGTTGTCTATCAAGTGGTAAAAGCCATCTTCGAAAACTTTGATGGCTTCCGCAAGCTGCACCCAGCTTTCGCCAACCTGAAAGAAACCGAAATGGTTTCGGACGGTTTGACCGCTGAAATTCATCCAGGTGCGATGAAATACTACCAAGAACGCGGCTGGAAGTAACTTCCTCCCATACCGCCCCCATTCAATCGGTGGGGGCGGTTTTTGTTCGCTCATAAAAAGACGTCCATAAACAAGAGGGACAACTGTGACCAACGCTTCGACACAGTCAGACACATCTGCGCAGACCGATCAGGTCGATCTGGAAGATATTGTTGCCGAGTCCGACACCGGGGCACGCACGCCGCACAATTGGTTTTCAGCCAAAGTCTTATGGGGGGTTCCTCTCATTTGGTCGCTCTACCAACTTTGGATCGCCTCCCCTCTTCCGTTTGTCTTGGGTGTCGGTGTTTGGAACGACACACAAACCCGTGCAATCCACCTCGGGTTCGCGGTATTTCTGGCTTTTGTCGCCTTTCCGGCCTTCCGCTCGAGCCCGCGCCATCACATTCCGGCCCTCACCTGGCTAACCGCCATCGCAGGCGCAGTGAGCGCCTCTTATCTGGCGTGGAACTACGTTGGCGTGGCCGCCCGCACCGGCATTCCCAGCACGCTTGATCTTGCAATGGCAGGCATCGGCATTGTCCTGTTGATGGAAGCCGCCCGCCGGTCTCTTGGGTTCCCACTGATGGGTGTCGCAATTTTCTTCCTCGCATATGTCTTTTTCGGCTCCTGGGAGGGTTTGCCGGAAATGGTGCAGTGGAAGGGCGCGTCGTTTAATAAGGCGATGAGTCATTTGATGCTGACAACCGAAGGCGTGTTCGGCGTCGCTCTTGGGGTCTCATCAGGATTTGTGTTTCTGTTTGTGCTGTTTGGCGCGCTGCTCAATCAAGCTGGAGCTGGCAACTACTTCCTTCAGCTGGCTTTTGCCGCGCTTGGCCACCTGCGTGGCGGCCCCGCGAAAGCGGCAGTTATCGCCTCTGCTGCCACTGGTCTGATATCCGGCTCCGCCATCGCCAATGTGGTGACCACTGGAACATTCACAATCCCGCTGATGCGACGCGTTGGCTTCTCTCCTGCCAAAGCTGGCGCTGTAGAGGTTTCGTCCTCCATCAACGGAGTGCTTACTCCGCCTGTGATGGGCGCGGTTGCCTTTCTGATGACAGAATATGTCGGCATCTCCTATGTGGAGGTTGTGAAAACCGCCATCGTTCCAGCGGCAATTTCCTATATGGCGCTGGTCTACATTGTTCACCTCGAAGCGCTGAAAATGGGCATGACCGGCACCAGCCGCATGCATCCCATCAAGTTCATGCTTAGTGCTATCTTCATTATCGCGATTTCTATTGTGATCGGTGGCGGCACCCTTTGGCTTGCAGGTCAGGTTGTGACTTTGGTTGATAACCTGATTGGACCGATGTCCACTCCGGCACTCGTAATCGGCCTCCTGATCACCTACGTGGCAGCCGTTCGCTATGCCGCAGCGCGACCCGATCTGGAAACCGGCATCGACTCCATGCTGAATCTTCCACCGGCTCGGACCATTCTGAAGACCGGTCTGCATTATCTGCTGCCGATCCTGCTGCTGATGTATCTGCTGATGATCGAGCGCAAGTCGCCGGGTCTGTCGGCTTTCTGGTCTTCGATGTTCATGCTCCTGATTTTGCTGACCCAGGATCCACTCAAGGCTTTCTTCCGAAATCAAAGCACCATCGCAGCCTCTTTCTCACATGGGTTTGCACAAACCATCGAAGGCATGATTATCGGTGCACGCAACATGGTCGGCCTTGCCGCAGCGATGGGGCTTGCGGGCATCATCGTGGGGGCAGTGACCCTGACCGGTATCGGGCAAGTTATGGCGGAATTTGTGGAATTCCTGTCAGGCGGCAACCTGTTGGCAATGCTGTTTTTCGTCGCTCTCATTTCGATCATTCTCGGCATGGGCCTGCCCACCACAGCAAACTACATCGTGGTCAGCTCCCTGATGGCGGGCGTGGTTGTTGAACTGGGTGCCCAGAATGGCCTTATTGTGCCACTGGTCGCGGTTCATATGTTCTGCTTCTACTTCGGGATCATGGCAGATGTGACGCCCCCGGTTGGCCTTGCGTCTTTCGCAGCCGCAGCTATTTCAAAAGGCGATCCCCTGCGCACCGGATTTCAAGCATTTTTCTACTCAATCCGGACCGCGCTTCTGCCATTCTTGTTCATCTTCAACACCGACCTGTTGCTGATTGATGTGGGCCCGATACAGGCCATCCTTGTCTTCATAACCGCCCTGATCGCCATGCTGCTCTTTGCGGCTGGCACAATGGGCTACTTCCAGACACGCTCAAAACTCTGGGAAAGCGCGGTTCTGATCTTCTGTGCCTTCATCCTGTTCCGCCCGGATTTCTTCCTGAACCAGATCGCAGATGAATTCGAAGTGCGCCCGGCCTCTGAAATCTACACATTGGCCGAAGCCGCACCGGACAACAGCACATTGCGCGTGCGTCTGACGGGTGAAAACCTCGAAGGCGATCTGATCGACGCCCGCTACCTGCTCCCACTTGGCACGGCTGGTGAAAATGGTGAAATCCGACTGTTGGATGGCGCGGGCATCGAGTTCCGCAACGAAGATGGCGCACTTTTCGTGGACAATCTGAACTTCGGTGGCCCGGCAGAGCAGCTCAAGATCGACTTTGACTGGGAAGTTGTTGAGATCGAAGTGGAGGCTGCGCGTCCTCCTCAAGAGATCTTCTATTTCCCTGCTCTGTTGCTGCTAGGCCTTGTGTTTGGCGTACAGCGCCGCCGCAAAGCGAAAACCGACTCCCAAGAGGTAACCGCATGACCCGCACAGTCCTCGCCGCGATTGACCTGACTCAACCCGATGATCAGAAGGCCGTACTGACAAAAGCACGCCAAATTGCCGATTTGGAAGGCCTGCGATTGTCGGTGGTCACTGTACTGCCTGATTTTCGCATGAGCCTTGTTGGCACCTTTTTTTCGGACGAGCACACCCATGAAATGACCGAAAGCAGTCGTGTTGCGCTACATAGTTTTATCGAAGAGACCGTGGGTCGGGATGCGGAAACAAAGCACGTGATCCGGATGGGTAAAACGTCAGAAGAAATCCTGCTCACAGCCGAAGAGTTAAAGGCGCAGGTGATTGTAATTGGTGCGCACAAGCCCAACCTTAGGGACTATCTGATTGGCCCGAATGCGGCCCAGATCGCTCGTCACGCACCGTGTTCCGTATATATCGTACGTTAAATTTCGAAACGTGTCCGATACAACAAGAGAGGAGCGTTGCCCCGCAGGGCAACCTCACAACAACGCCTTGCATTCGTCCTGAGAACGCAATCAGACACCGCCCGTCCGCACCCAAGAAACGACAGATTACCCGCAACTATTCCTTATGTTGAGTGGCCCCTTTAGGGCACCAAATATGCAGTCTTCACGCGGCTGCATCCCAACAATTAATAAGTCTCTGTAAGAGATCACTGAGATGTTGATTTTCAGACGGCCTACAAGTGGCTAAAACAGTGAAGCTTCGGGCAAGTGTCATGAAACCTAAGGGGACGGCTGCGTGACTTCATATGGAAGAAACCTATTCAGGCTCTGCTTGGTGAGCGCTTGTTTAATGTACGCCAAGCCTTCGTTGTCCCAACCTGACATCCTTGTTCTGGGCGATAGCCAAATTTCGTTCGGCGCAGGCAAAGAATACCTCAGCTTCTTTGAACAATTGACAGAACGATGCAACATCACTCCACAGCGACAAAAAGCACTGCGCAAGCTGGGAGAGAGAAAAACAGCGGCAATTGGTGTGCGGTCAACATCTTTGCAATCCTGGACCACACCTCGGGGTGCTGCCAAGGGCGCCATCTGCGATGTCGACAAAAAGTTTGGTGTGAATGCAGGCGCTTACGGCATCAATGACAATCCCAAGCGCGTTTTCGTTCAAATTGGCAAGGGCGATGCCTATCAGTTTTGCAAGCCAAACAAGACAGCATTTGAAGCGATGTTTGAACAGGGGTATTACAAACCAAACTTGCTGGTGCTTACCTTCTTAGGGAATTCAGCTGACCGCTGGGCTCATTCGCCCGAACTCGCAGCCAAAGACGCACGCGCAACTCTCGCACAAGTGCCTAGGGACGTGCCGTGTGTGTTTATTTCAAGTGTTCCAGTTTACCTAGAAAAGACCAACGACACCCGCATGCGCGCCCAAACAGAAATCGCGCGCGCTTTTAAGAAAGCGGGCAACCAATGTGCTGTCGTCGAAGGTTTCAATCAGCAAACACGCGCCGCAATCGAAGGCCAAGCTGTTTATTTCCGTCGCAATGACTCAGGTCGCGTAAAAGATCCGCATCACCCAAAGCCTGCCGCGATCCGCCAATTTCTTGAAATCAATTCAGCACAGATCTGCAGTGCCGTTTTTAAGTCCTTACGATAGCGCAAAATGGGGATGGATAAACAAATGAAGGTGCTTAAAAAACTGGCCATGAGCCTATGTGTTTCAGTGGTTGTCGCAACATCTGCACAAACCCAGGAGTTCACATCGCCGGAAATTTTGATTATCGGCGACAGTCAGATTTCCTTTGGATCCGGGCCCGCTTTTCTAGAGTTTTTCAGCGATATCAAAAGCCATTGCCATCCAAACGCACGGCAAAAACAAAACCTCAAACACCTGGGTGAAATGCGCGTCGGTGTGATCGGGGTGCGATCGAGCTCCATAGATTCCTGGACAGCCAGATCCGGACGAGCCAAAGACACAATCTGCAAAGTGGATCCTAAATGGAATGTCAACGCTGGCACCTATGGATTTGTGAACCAGACTGGCAACAAATACGTGCAAATCGGCAAAGGTAAAGAATACCAATTTTGCGCGCCTGGCAGTTCGCCTTTGGAAGAAATGCTGCGCGATGGATACTATGATCCCAAACTGATCCTCATGTCATTTCTCGGCAATTCAGCCAAGCGGTGGGCAAACTCTCCCGAAGCGGCCATCAAAGATGTCAAACGTCTAAAATCCCAGTTGCCGCGCAACATGCCGTGTATTTTCATGACGACGGCGCCCGCCTACAAAAAGGAAATCGTCGATCTGCGCTTACGCGCGCAGCAAAATCTGATGACTGCGTTCAAGGAAACAGGCCTTCAATGCACTTTTGTCCCTGGTGCAACACCGGAGACAGTTGCCGCCAATCAAGGGAACAAACATTATTTCCGCCTCAATAAAAACGGTATGGTGAAAGATCCCTATCACCCCAACGAAGCAGCGGCCAAAAACTTCTTTGCGTTGGAAATGAACCGGATATGTGACGCGATCTTTGAACAGATCGAGCCGACTAACAAACAAAGCTAAGATTAAGGCGACAACGGTTGTTCTCGAATGGGTTGAACGCGCGCATCGCAACAGCGATTGTGGATCTTCTGTAGGTCAACGGCTCACAATTCTAGCGATCTAAAATGCACGGTTATCGCACGCAGAAACGGTGCGCATTTTAATGATCCCACGTCGGATTTTCAGAGTCCGTCAACTTCTTGCATCTACTCCAATGAACCATCAACCGATGGGAGCCAGAAATTGGATCAACGCGTACAGGCTGAGACAGCCGAAGACATCTTTGCCCTTATCAAAACGATCCCTGCACACGACCAAAGCGGGCCGGTTGCGGCGCTTCTGTCGGATGGTGATATATCAGAACTCATGATCTCGGTTGCGACCGACGACTTCGCGACTGTACGCGAGAATGCCCGCGTCGGCAGTGGCGTGAATTTTCAAGGCGCCTATGGCACAAGCCCCCTCCTCTTTGCAGCAACCCTGAAGCACCCAGATGTTTTCGCGTTCTTACTCGACAGTGGCGCTCGATTGGATCTCGCACTTGCACCAGAGGCCTCCGCAGTCACCTGGGCTGCGCGCTTTGGTAGCGTCGACACCATGGCACACGTGATCCGCGCAGCACTCGCGTTCGAAGATCGCAGCCATATGATCTTCTTTCAGGCCCTAGAAGGTCTCGTGCGTTCTGACGATGCCGCCCCGAAACTGGAACGCCTGGTCGGCTTTGGTTTCAACTTTATTCTGCCGAGCCCAAAAAAACTTACGCCTATGCATGTCGCTGCAAGCGCAGGCAACATCGAGGCCATAAGGAAGCTTTCAGCATTTGGGCTGGATCTCGCAAGTGCAGGTGAAAACGGCGTGACACCAATGCATATGGCTGTGGTTGCTGGTCAACTACATGCTGTGGAAGCGATGATTGCGGCAGGTGCGGATCTTGAATGCACTGACAATCGCGGTGAAACACCTCTATTTTATGTCTCTTCGCGAGATGGCGGGCAAATGTTTGATGCTCTCATCAAACTCGGGGCAAAAATCGACGCGCGCCGCTTTGACGGCGGCACCATCTTGCACAAAGTCGCAGCACTTGGCGATGTGCGCCTGTTTGATCGCCTCATTCATCTTGGCGTCGGCCTGGAAGATCGCGACAACAAGGGCAATACAGCACTGCACACAGCCTCTGGTGCGAGCCAATTGGTTGCCATGCGCAAGCTACAGAGCCTCGGAGCAGATCTTGAAGCCAGAAACGGGCGGCAGGAAACGCCAATCTTTCTGACCATCAACGCGGAAAACCCTGCGGCATTCCGTGCCTTAGACAAACTTGGCGCGGATCTTTCCAAGCACCGCAGCTATGGCACCAGCCTTTTGCATGACGCGGCCCGCTGGGGCAGAATGGAGATTTTGAAAACCCTGCTGGAAAACGGTGGGAATGTGAACTGTGTCAATGAATTTGAAGAGACACCGCTCCATTTTGCTGCGAAATTTGGCCATATCGAAGCAATCAAGATGCTCCATGAATTTGGTGCGAACCTTGAAATAGAGAACAAACAAGGGGAAACGCCGATCAACTCCACGATGGAGGCACTGGGACGCAAATCATTTGCAACGCTTTCTCAGCTCGGCGCGAACACCAAAACTTTGAACAGATTTGGTGAGGGGTTAATCCATTCCTCCGCGCGATGCTCAGATCTTGAAATCTTTGAGAAGGTTATCGAAGAAGGCGTCGATGTAAACGCAACTTCAGAAATCGGCGAGGGCGCATTCCACTATGCTGCCCGGTCTCCGATTGCCAAAAAGAAACTCGATATTCTCAGCTTGCTTGGCGCAGAAATCGAAGCTGAAGACGATCGAGGGCGTACGGCAATGCACTCCGCCGCCGAAGCAAAAAACATGCCTGGCATCAACGCACTCTACGATATGGGGTTAAGCCCCGTTGCGAAAGACCGGCAAGGCGTGACGCCGTTGCATTTAGCAGCCGCGTCAAGTCGTTCTGAAGGCACTCAAGCCATCAAAGCACTTGTTGGCATGGGAGCGGAAGTCAATGAGATTGACAGCAATGGGCTTACACCGCTCCACTATGCAGCCGCGTCTGGCCACGCATCAAACATTCGCGCTTTGGTTAAACTCGGGGCGCGGGTGAACGTCGTAGACCCTAAAGACAACACACCGCTGCACCTCGCAGCCAAAGCAGAAAAGAAAGAAGCCTTGGCGGAGCTGTGTGACCTCGGCGCGGCGTTGGACGCCCGGAATGCAGACAACCACAACGCTCTACATATTGCGGCGATGGGAAACACGCGTCGGATGGCGCTGATCACATTGCTCCTGCAAAAAGGATGCGACATCAACTGGCGAACGGGTCTTGGCGAAACCGTCGCGCATTTGATTGCAGAGGACAACGATCTGAAACCCGTTATTCTCATCCGCCATATGGAAGAGCTCGCCGAGCTCGGTGTGGATTTCTTTTTCCGCAATCGCAAAGGGTTGGGCGCGCTCCAAATTGCTCAGGAACATGTTGAAAGCCATGGTGAGGAGTGGGAGCGCAAAAAAATCGCGCAACTGCGCAAAAAACGCGGCCGGAATGCATCCTAGCCAATAGGATCAAAAACTTCACAAAGGAATCTCCCTCCTCAAAAGGGGGAGGTTCTCGCGTTTGATGAGCGTCGCATTGGGGAAGGTGATTTTGAATAGTTTGCCACCAATGGAATCCCTTTTTAGGCACCAATCAACGCTGTTCCGCGCAAGTCACTTGGAGACACCCCAAACTTTCGGGAAAACTCACGACTAAACTGTGTCGGGCTTTCATAGCCCACATCATAAGCGGTCGCCGCCACTGTCAGGCTGCCGATCGACAGCAGACGCCGCGCTTCCATCAGGCGCAGCTCTTTCTGGTATTGCAGTGGTGTGGTCGAGGTCACCGCTTTGAAATGCTCATGAAACGCCGAGGCGCTCATGCCGGATTCTGCCGCCAGATCCGCCACCGGAATCTGGGTTTTGAAGTTTGCGCGGATATAGGCAATGGTCTTGGAAATCCGGCTCGCCGCGCTTTCATGGCGCAAAAGCTGGCGCAGCATCGCCCCATGCCGGGCCCGCAGCAGGCGGAAGTGAATTTCTTTCAGCACCAATGGCGCCAATGCCCGCGCCTCGACCGGATCACGCGACAGCTGATAAAGCCGGACCACCGCATCCACCAGCGCCGCATCGCCCTTGTCCACATTCATCGAATGCAGCTCTTTGCTCGGCTCTCCGATCCCGCCAATCTCATCATAAAGACTGCGCGCAAGCGCCAGATCGAGCTTCAGCGCCAGCGCCACATAAGGCGCCTCCGCGCTGGCCTGTATCACCGCAGACTCCACATGCACCGCATGGCTGACCACCAGCGTGTCCCCCGCGGTGTAGCGGATCACCCGCCCGCCAATCTGTGCTTCCTTGGTGCCCTGCAACACCAGACACATGATCGGCTCATAAAACCCCGGCGTACAATCGCTCACATTCGGGTCCGCAAAGGCAAACAGCCCATCCACCCCGGTGGCACATCCAACGCCCAATGCGCCTTGATCCGCCACATGGTCAAAAACGTCCTGCACAAAATCTTTTGTGATCATCGGGGCCTCCTTTGCCCCACAAATATAGGGCTGTCACGCCGCAGAAAAATACACAAAAGCCGCCGCTCTGGAGGATTAGGCAGATCATTTGGAGAAACAGGCAACCTCTTTGCCCAGCCCTGTGCTATCTTGTGAGCGCGAACATCACTTTTCCCGCTCACGAAACTCATGCCACTTCAGCGCCTTTTATCGCAGCTCTGACGCAGGAACGAGAGACACCATGTATCAAGACGCACTTCAGGCAGGCGGCTGGGCCGTTGTCACCGGTGGCGCAAGCGGCGTCGGCTTTGCCGCTGCGGAGCGCTTTGCGCAGGATGGCCTGAGCGTGCTGCTGGCGGACCTGCCCGGCGAGGCGCTCTCTGAGGCGGCGGAGGCCATCGGCGATCTGCTTGTCGAAGGCGCCGAGGTCACCACCCTGCCCACAGACGTGAGCGATGCAACCGCCGTGCAGGCCCTTGCAGACGCGGCCTTTGCGCTCGGCGATGTGGCGGTTTTGATGAACAACGCAGGCATCGGCCTGCCAAGCAGCAGCTGGGATCACGCCGAGGCCTGGCGCAAAACGCTGGAGGTCAACCTCTTTGGGGTGATCAACGGCCTGCAGGCCTTCCTGCCCCGCATGGTGGCCGCAAACCGCCCGGCTGTTGTGATCAACACAGGCTCCAAACAGGGCATCACCACACCACCGGGCAACCCGGCCTACAACGTGTCCAAGGCGGGCGTGAAAGTCGCCACCGAAAGCCTCGCCCATGAGCTGCGCGAAGCCCGCGCGCCGATTTCCGCCCATCTGTTTGTGCCCGGCTTCACCTACACCGGCATGATTTCGCGCCATATCCCCGAAAAACCGGCCGGCGCTTGGACATCTGAGCAAACCGTAGATCATCTGATAACGCGCATGACGGTAGGGGATTTTTACATCCTTTGCCCGGACAACGACGTATCCCAAGCACGTGACATGCGCCGCGTGACCTGGGCCTTGGGGGACATCCTTGAAAACCGCCCCGCCCTGTCGCGGTGGCACCCGGACTATGCAGAGCAATTTGCAGAGTTTGAACAACCAAAAGACTGATAACTGAGCCAGAGGGAGACCTGATAGCTATGGCAATCTCACTGAAATTGAACGGCAAGACCCATGAGGTCGAGGCCGAACCGGGCACCCCGCTGCTGTGGGTGATCCGCGACGAGCTGAAACTGACCGGCACCAAATTTGGCTGCGGCGTGGCCTCCTGTGGCGCCTGCACCGTGCACATGAACGGCGAACCTGTGCGCTCCTGCCAGACCTACATCGAAGATGTGGAAGACGCCGAAATCACCACCATCGAAAAGATGGAAGAAGACAAAGTCGGCGCGGCAGTGCAGCAGGCATGGCTGGAGCTTGACGTTGTGCAATGCGGCTACTGCCAGTCCGGCCAGATCATGAACGCCGTGGGCCTGCTGCGCGAAAACGCCAAGCCCACCGCCGAAGAGATCGACGATTACATGTATGGCAACGCCTGCCGCTGTGCCACCTACCAGCGCATCCGCGCCGGTGTGCAGCGTGCCGCCGAAATTCTGGAGGCATAAGATAATGACAGTTAATCTTTCTCGTCGCGGCTTTCTGAAATCCGCCGCCGCTGCTGGCGCAGCACTTTATGTCGGTGCTAACGCCAAAGGCGTTCTGGCCGCTTCCAGCTCTGCGAACGCAGCGCTCAACCCGTTTGTGAAAATCGGCGCTGATGGCCGCGCAATCGCGCTCATCAAACACGTCGAATTTGGCCAAGGCCCGGCCACCGGTCTGACCACGCTGATCGCCGAAGAGCTTGGCGTGACCATGGATCAGATCACCTACGAATTCGCGCCCTCTGATCCGCAGGTCTACAACAACCTGTTCTTCGGTCCCTTCCAGGGTACTGGTGGTTCTACCGCCATGGCCAACTCCTGGATGCAGTACCGCACCGCCGGTGCGGCTGCGCGCGAGATGCTGATCTCCGCCGCCGCCAAAGAATGGGGGGTAGATGCCGCCTCTCTGGACATCGTGGATGGCATAGTGACCGATGGTGGCAACTCCGCCTCCATGGGCGATTTTGTGGCCGCTGCTGCCGAAATGGACGTGCCAGCAGAACCACGCCTGCGCGACGCCTCCGAGTGGAAGCTCATCGGCAATGACGCGACCCGCCGTCTGGACAGCCCGATTAAGGTCAACGGTCAGGCCCAATTCGCCATGGACGTGCATCTGGACAATCAGATGGTTGTGATGATCAAACGCACCCCGCAAAAAGGCGGCGTTGTGGCAAGCTTTGATGACAGCGCAGCCAAAGACGTCAAAGGCTTCATCATGGCGCAAGCCATGCCAACCAAAGCAGGTGTTGCGGTCTATGCCGAAAACACATGGGCGGCGATGCAGGCGCGTGAAGCGCTTGAGGTTGAATGGGATATGTCTGCGGCGGAGACCCGCTCTTCCAGCGAGATCAGAGATGAGATCATGGCCGCTCTGGCGACAGAGCCTACCTACAACGTCAACAAGGCAGATCGTGCGGCTGTGAAGGCGACGGTCGATGGTGCCGCAACAGTGCTGGAAAAAACGTTTTACTTCCCGCTCCTGGCCCATGCGCCAATGGAGCCGCTGAACTGCACCATTGAGCAAACTGCCGAGGGCAAAATCGTGCTGCACGATGGCGCGCAGATGCCAACAGGTCCGCATATGGCCTATCAGCAGATATATGAACTTCCCGCCGACAAAATAGAGATCAACAGTATGCTTGCTGGTGGCTCCTTTGGTCGTCGCGCAACGCCAGATGCTGACTACCAGGTCGAAGCTGGCCTTGCCTTCATCATGACAGATCGCTCCCGCCCTGTGAAACTGGTCTGGGACCGCGAAGATGACATCCGCAGCGGCTACTATCGTCCGGCTGTCGGTCACAAAGTGCGCGTGGGTCTGGATGAAAGTGGCACCATCGTGGGCTGGGATCATCAGGTTGCAGGCCAGTCGATCATGAAAGGCACCGCTTTTGAGGCGATGGCCGTACATGATGGAATCGACCATTCCACAGTCGAGGGCATTGCCGACAGCCCCTACACCATCCCAGGACAATCTCTTGGCCTTACGGACACCAAGAAGGCAACAAGCGTTCTTTGGTGGCGCTCCGTGGGCCACACACACACGGCTTATGTGATGGAAGTGATGATGGATCTGGCAGCCAAAGCCGCAGGTAAAGATCCGGTCGACTTCCGCCTGTCCTATCTGACCGGCGGTGGCGAGGCAGACCGCAAAGCGGCTGTGCTGAAACTGGCTGCAGAAAAAGCGGGCTGGGGTAACGCACCCGCCGGTCGCACCCAAGGCATCGCCGTGCACAAATCCTTCGGCTCCTACGTGGCAGAAGTGGTGGAAATTTCGGGCAACAACGACGACGGCATCGTGATCGAAAAAGTCACCGCCGCCGTGGACTGCGGCATCGCCGTCAACCCGGACACCGTGCGCGCGCAGATCGAAGGCGGCATCGGCTACGGCATCGGCCACGCCATGCGCGACCAGATCACACTGGATGGCGGTGCAGTGGAGCAATCCAACTTCCCAGATTACGAGCCCCTGCGGATCTCCGACATCAAGGCGATTGAAACCCACATCATCGCCTCTGCTGAAGCGCCCACCGGCATTGGTGAACCGGGCACCCCGCCCTCCGCACCGGCACTGGCCAATGCGATCGCGGCTCTGACAGATGACAGCCAACTGATCGCAGAGCTGCCAATGGCAGAATCCGGCGTCTACTTCGTCTGATAAGGCTCTGAAACAAAAGCCAAACCCGCGCCGAAAACCTCCTTCGGCGCGGGTTTTTTTATTTGATCGTATCTGACTTCCCCGCAGGGCCGCTTCGATCAACTTTCGATCGTCGTGGTTAAGCTGGACAGACCTGCCGCACGGCTTCAGACAAGAGCCTGTTACACGACCTCCGCAATCAAATTGCAAATCCGATAAAAAGAATTAGCATTATTAAATGCTACAGCCCAACTATCGCTGATACGAAACAGTTTATATCGTCCAACATCGCAGGCTCATTTACACAATTTTTCAGATATTTCTGACGAATCAGACCGGTATCCGTGGTGCCTTCAAGGGCGCTGAATCAGTGGCTGCCCATCAACGAATATTTCTTGACAAAAAAAATAAGTATTTTTAAGAGGGACTGCCTTGATACGTTAACCAATAGTTGGCAAGCCGGTAAAACAGCCAGTGCCTACGGCTTCAACAACCTCGCCTCCGAAAGCAATGCGATGACTTCAAAAATACTTCCAGTCACTTTGTTCAGTATGGCCGTCGCGACCATTTGCTTGAGCTGCTTCGGACAATCACTGCAAGCCCAAAGCGCCCCAGAACCGCTTTCCCCACCCGCAATTGAGGTGCAAATTCCTGAGAGCACCGTGGATACCGCTGAGCGACCTGAAGCACTGGCAGACGTACAACAGCAGGCGATCACCACAAACGAGAATGGCGCAGCAGAAACCCCTTTGCCCGAATCCGCCCTGCCTGATCAGCTTGAGAACGCAGACACTTCAAGCACCACGCCTGAGGAAACACCGCCCATATTGGCAGAAACCGTAGAGACGGATCCGATTACGAACGCGACACAACGCGCATTCAAGTTTCTCGCTGATGGTGGCCCTTCAATCTGGGCGATTGCAGCACTCTCTGTCGCGACCGTCGCTTTGATACTTTGGAAAGTCTGGCGCTTGGCCTTGATCGGCGCCTGGTCAAAAGGCAAGGCCCGGCGCGCGCTTGATGCATTTGAACAAGGTGATGCCCAGAGCGCATTAACGTTTGTGCGTGCGCGACGCGGTTTGCGCTCACGCGTGGTCGCGGCGGCCATAGAAGCGCGACTTACTCTACCAGAAGACGCAGCACGGGAAGAAACCGTTCGCGTCGCAAAACGCAACCTCGGAGAAGCTTCATCCGGGCTGCGCGCGCTTGAACTGATCGCAACAATTGCACCTCTTCTCGGGTTGCTTGGCACAGTTTTAGGCATGATTGCAGCGTTCCAAGCTCTGCAAGAAAGCGGCAGCCAAGCAGACCCTTCACAACTCGCAGGCGGCATTTGGGAAGCGCTTCTCACTACTGCTGCCGGCATGGCCGTGGCCATCCCAGCCTCCGCAGCTCTCACCTGGTTTGAAGCTGTTCTGGATCGCATGCGTCGCGATGTGGAGGATGCCGCTGCAAGAATTTTTGTCTATCAGCGCGATCGCATAGAGACTGCGCAACAACTCGCGGCGGAATGATCTGGAACAACCACGATGGTATTCGCAGACTCCAGAACACGGCGACGAAAGCCAAGCTTAACACCCATGATTGATGTGGTGTTTTTGCTCCTGGTTTTCTTCATGCTGGCCTCTCGATTTGGCATCGATCAAGTGCTGCCCATGCCTCTGGCCTCAGGGGGCGGAGACTTCACCGGAAAACCAAGGTTGGTGGACGTCTTACCCGACGGGCTAAGATTGAATGGCATCGCAATTTCCGAAGCCGATCTCGGCTCAGGCTTGGCAGAGCTCATGGACGAAAAAAGCGATGCGATCATCTTGCGCAGTTCTGACGGAGCCACAGTTCAACGCGTCATCGCGACATCTGAGTTGCTGCGTGCGGCAGGCTTCAAGGCAATTGTACTGGTGGAGTGATCAAATATGATGGATTTTGCACCAGAGCCGCGCCGCCAACGCGCCGAGTCTATTGTCCCCATGATCAATGTCGTGTTCTTGCTCCTGATCTTCTTTCTGATGACGGCAAAGCTCTCCCAACCTGATCCCTTCGAAGTCACCCCACCCGTCGTGGTACAGGGTGCACCTCCGCAAGATGATGCCGCGCTCTACGTTGGGAAAAACGACCAGCTACAGTTTCGGGACACCAAAGGCGAAGCCGTTTTCGAAAGCCTTGCTCTGATCAGCAAAACACATCCAACTTTACAGGTACGCATCGACGCGGCACTCGATGGAGACGTTCTGGCACGCGTCATGGCGCGGCTCGCTACGTCGGGGTTTCGCAACATAGAAGTCGTGGTTGACGTCAAATGAAACGACTTTTCGAGTTTTGCATTTTTGTCGCCTTGGCCGCGGGTATGCACATCATGCTTGCCCTGAAGGGGCCAGACACCGGTGGCGCCACGGGTGGGGCCGGTGGCGAAGCCTATATCACGCTGGCCGGCGCTTCCGCGCAGATCGAAACCGTTCTCGAAGAATGGACCCGTCCCCCAGCGGTACAAGACGTGCTAGACCTCGAACAACCCAGTTTTGATACCCCCGAAGCAGCTCCTGTGGCGGTGCTCGAAATGGACCATGCGCCACGTGCGACGCTCACAATCGCTGCACTCGCCCCATCTGCTCCCCCGAAAGCGCCAGACGTAAGCGCACTTCAAAGTCCGATAACACCACCGCCAGCGATGGCATCGCCAGCTTTGCAAATGCAACCGACAACGCCAGACAGTCAACCTGACAAACCGGCCAGCAAGCAAGACGCAAGACCTGCGCCGCAATCACAACCGAGGCCGAAGACGCCCGTCATAGAGGCAGCTCTGGTTACTCCAACCTCGCCGCCGCCACCGGATCCTGCGCCCGCACCTAAGAAAAAGACGCAGACCAAAACCGCCAAGCCCAAGAAAGATGCCCAACGCGCAGATAAGGCTCAGAAAGCCTCGGCAGGCTCCACGGCGCAGAAGGCCGCAGGCAGCGGTGGCGGATCAGAAGCGGGCACATCAGGCAAGGTCAACGCACTGGGGAAAGGCCAATCCGCAAAGCTGAAAGCTATCTGGGGCAGCAAAATCCAAGCGCGCATTGAGCGCAACAAACGCGCCCCTCGAGGTGAAAAAGGATCTGCTGTCGTCCAAATCCGCATGTCCGTTGCTGCGGATGGGCGGCTGGTCGCCGTGTCAGTGGCAAAATCATCAGGCATCGCAGCGTTTGACACGGCCGCACTGCAGGCCGTCAAACGTGCGAAACGTTTTGCAAAAGCGCCCAAAAAGCTCCCACAAACCAATCATGGATTTATTTTTAAGATGCGGTTCAACATCCGCTAGTGCCGGTTTGCTGCGTTGTAACACATCGCGTTTTGTGTCCGCCAATTGCGCCACGCAGTAGGGAAACGGTGTTTCTCGCAACCGAAACCTACCGGTGCTAACACAATCCAATCACAAAGGGTGTACAATCCGGTGAAGCTCTTTTTTAGTGCGTTTATTTGATCAGCCCTTAGCAACATGAGCCAAATGACCCTTTCTTCTGATAAACATCCGTCCGAACTCAGTAATCAGGAGTTTTTTGGCAATGAGGACCCTGACATCGCTTACAGCAGAGTTTGGTTTTACATTCTGAAAAGTCAGCGAAAATTCTACGCGCAGTTTGCCCAAGCTCTTAAGAAGGAAGGCCTCGGCGACCCAGTATGGTATGAAATCCTGTTTGAAATCGCTCAAACAGGAGACAAAGGCAAACTCATGGGGGAAATTGAACACAAACTCATGATACCCCAGTATACAATTTCCCGCCAAATTGGGCGCATGGAAAACGCCGGCTTGATTTACCGCGAATTCATAGCGGATGGTCGCCGCAAACAACTGCTGTTTCTCACCGAGCTTGGAAAACAAAGGCTGGATATTGTTTGGCCAATTTACCTCAGGACTTTGAAGGCTGAAATGGAGCCGCTTCTGAGCACAGACGACGCCTATGATTTGGCACGTTTCTTACTTAGGCTGCTGCCAGACAAATGAAAAAGGCCCCGCTAAGAGCCGGGCCTTTCACTAAATCTGACTGTATTGTACTGGATTAGAACTTGGCAACAGCTTGAATAACGATGGTGCGTCCTGGTTCCTTGATCGCGCTAAAACCAGCATAGTCGCCACCATAGCTGGCACGATCGGCATAATCCTCGTCAAAGACGTTCAAGATCTCCGCACGGAAGGTCAGGTTCTCTGCTGCCGGGGGAGAGTATTCGGCGAACAGGTTGAGAACCTGATAGCCATCAAGCTTCTGTGTCCCCGCAGCTGACGCGTAGTCCGGGCTATAATCCAGCGCGACGTCAAGGCTTCCGCCCACAAGCATATTCGCTTGTGGGATGCGTTGCTGGACCTCCAAAGCGAGGATCTGCCCCAAGGGCGCTGCATAGTCGACGATATCGCCAGACGCCACGAGGTTGTCGTCACGTTTCACTTCTGAGTTGGAGTAGGTAAAGCGCGCGCCTCCAAGATCCCAGTTATAGGAAGCATATAGATTGAAGCCTTCGCTGGAAAAATCAAAGTTCCCATCGAATTCGCGCGCATCTTTCACATCTGTCTTGAAGATCTCACCACCCGCGCTGAACGCGCCTGAAGTCCAATCCAGACCCAGGTTAATGTTCTGGGCGCGCGCGCTGTCCAATGAGGCATAATCCCAGGGCCCACCAAACATCGGGATGGTGCGGAAAAACTGATATCCATCTTCGATCTGCAGGCCACCAAACACATTGGAGTAGCCACCGCGCAACGAGAGGTTATCATTTACTGCATAGATGGCCGATGCATTCCCGCTGATACCGCTGTAGTCATCTTCGAAACCACCTTCCCCTTCAAAATTCTGGAAGTCAGCTCTTAGACCCGTCGAAATCTTCCAACGCTCGGTTGGCTCGAAACGTGCTTGCGCAAAAATACCAATATTACGTGCATTTTCCTGCAAAGAGGGCACCGTCTCATCCCAGTACTCGCCTTTGCGATCATAGAAATCGAAACCGGCGACAATTGTGTTGGTTTCAGACAGATGGAATGTGTTCTGAAGCTTTGCAGAAAGTGTGCTGGTTTCAGTGTTGCTTTGGTTGAAAATGGCGGCAGCGATTTGGCTCTCTGAATAGCCCAACACGACCTCCGGATCCCACATGCCGCTGCCATTTGTCAGACTGTAGTTAAACGACAGATTGGTCCGTTCAGTGTCATAACGAATTAGTGGTCGCGCACTGTTCCCAAAGTTTGCGCGCTGATTGCGCAAAGCATCATCGACGAGTTTCTGCGCGGAAACTTCGAAACGATGCCCGCTATCGGACTCATATGCTGCCTTCAGCAGACCCGTCTGAAGATCAGCCTGTGTGCCCAACGCTTCTTCGCCAGAACCGTCTTCATAATTCTCACCAGTAGCGGAACGCCCGTACAACAGGATCTCCCAACCGTTTTTGACCGCACCTACGGTCAACGCTCGATTGAACGTTTCGCCGTTGTCGGCATACCCAAGACGGATATCACCGCCAAACGTCTTGCCTTCAGCCACAACATCCGTTGCGTCTTTGGTTTCCATAATCACGGCACCCGCGACAGCATTGGGCCCGGTATCAGCCGCCGCAACACCAGGGTCGACACGGACAAACTTCAGCAGCCCAGGATCAAATACATTGGCGCTCGCGTGGTGGAAAACACGATTGTTCTGCAGTACGCCATCCATGGAAACGACAAGGTTGAGCATGTCGATGCCATTCACAAAAATCTTCTGCGCAACTGGGATCGCCCCGCCAACGGAAACGTTCGCAACACCCGCAAAGACATCTTTCATGTCACCAAGGCGCGCGCGCTCCATCTCAGCATCAGCAACATAAACAGACGCACCGCGGTCAGCGGCCCCCTGCTGCTCATCTTGCGATTCCACTGTAATAGGATCCAGAGTGAAATACTCATCCTCTAAGTCTTGGGCAAGTGCACTCCCTGCGGGAAACGTCAGTGCTGCACATGTACCCAACAGAAATCCGCGAACATTTTTTTGTGAAATCATCATCAGCTTCACAATCTCCATTTTGAGTTTGCTCTGGCTGCTTCAGATCGAGTCCGAAAGTCTGGCTAAGATCAAGCAGGCTATAGGTGTCATGTTCTTCACATGCAATTGCATGTTTTGATCAGAGCGCATTCTGCGTCTTTTTTGCATCAAGAAACAACCGCCACCCAAAAAACCAAAGAAGAGAAAACGGCACAGTTAAAGTTAATTAAAGCCTTCAATAGCTTGTTTTATAACCATAAATAAAAACTCTTAAAGTAAATCTTCTGCTGTAAAACACTCTAGAAACAAAGGCTGAGCTATGGTCCTGTCAGGCCCGATCAAGCCAATCGGGGTCATCGTATCGCAACGCATATCCTGATTTTGGACCAGGTGAAATTCAACTTGGACACTGCGCCAACTTCCGACCGGTCCGTTCTCCGAATACAAATCACGCATTCCGTTTTACTGGCGGCCAGGCATTCTTCGAAGAATGAGCCACTTAGAAAGCTGGCAAGTCCTTGACATACAATCCTCATTACTTGATTAGATCAATCGGGATTTATCTGATGAAAATCATCGGCTTTTTTTGGAGGAAACGCGCATGATCAAATCCACCCTGAAACTTTCCACCGCTCTTGCAGTCTTTCTTGCAGCATCTGCCGCAACAGCAGACACCTACGGCCCGTTCCCTGTCACCGTGAAAGGCTATGAAGGGGACAAAACCAATTCTGTTTCCTACTCCGGCCAAATCGCTCGTCATGCTCTGCACGACAGCCTGAAAAAAGCCGCTGCCAAAGGCAATGGCGGTGCAAACGCGGCAGAAATCGAAGCCATGCTGCTCGCATACTTCAATGGCTCTGACGATGATCTTGCGATTGTGGCACCAGCTTCCAAAGACGGCTACCCTGTGAAGCAGTCAACGGTAAACGCGATTTCATCTGGCAAGAACATCTCCGGGAAATTCTATGACGGCGCGATGCCTGCGTGGCCGGGCAATGTCAGCGGGAAAGAAGCCGTGTTGCACATGATCAAACACGCGGCACAGTCCGATAGCGGGTTTGACGCAGAGAATGGCTATGACTGGGGTCAGGTGATCTCCAAGTACACCATGGGCGCCATGATGTATAACCAAGCTGTCGACAACTATCTGGACGAAAAGCTGGACGCCGACAACAAACCAAACGACAAGCCTTACAAAGAAGGCGCCTACTATACCGGGAAAGAACACTCCTGGGATGAGGCATTTGGATATTGGGGCGGCCCTGCGCACACCCTCAGCCTGAGCCCGGAACAGGCATACAGCATCGCCAAGCAAAAAGATCTGGCTGCGGCCGATGCCAACGGCGATGGCATGGTAGACCTTAAGTCAGAGCACGTGTTTGGCCCTGCCTACTACGCTGCGGGCGCAGACAAAGGCGGCACCAAGTCCACCGACTACATGCACACCATCATGCGCGCCTTCATCGATGGTCGTCAGCTCATCGCAGACGCCAACGGCGAAGCCCTGACAGATGAACAACGCGCTCAGCTGAAAGGCTATGCGGAAGTCATCGAAAGCAACTGGGAAAAAGTGCTTGCTGAGGCGACCTTCAAATATGCGGGTTCTGTCTACAAAGACATCGCCAAAATGGGTGAGCTGGAAGGCGAAGAGCTGGCCAAAGCATATCGCAACTATGTGAAGCACTGGGGTGAGCTGAAAGGCTTCGCCATGGCGCTGCAGACCGGCAAAAACAACCTGGGCGCAACCGCGACCGAGCTCAACAACCTGATCGGCTACGGTCCTGTGACACTGGACAACACCTATGTGACAGGCATTGACGCAGACGGAAACTTCCTGCGCGAGCGCCGTAAAACCTGGGCAGACTACCAACTGCAAATGCTGGAAACCCAGAAGCTTCTGGCTGACACCTTCGGCCTGAAGTCCCGCGCCAATGACGCATTGGCGGATCTGGAAACGCTGGCTGGCAAGCTGAACTCTGCAGACAGCGCAGAAACAGACTAAGACACGCGCGGCGGCATCCATAGGGTGCCGCCCACTCTTTCTTCATGGATCTGATACAGTCCCTCACACCCTTTGTTTCTGATTTCGCCGACCCGAAGAAACGGATCTTTGTCGGTTATCTTGGGTTGTCGGTTCTGATCGCTTTCCTATGGCTCGTCTTTGTAAAACGACAGTCTCTTCAGAATGCATTCTCACGTGTGTTTGATCGGCGGGTTTTCTTCTCGAAATCGTCGATGGCGGACTACCAAATATTCCTGATCAACCGCGTATTTACTCTGTTTGTATCACCGCTCCTGATCACACAGGTTGCGATCGCAACTTCGATCTATTTTACCTTGCACAAGCAAAGCTTCATAAGTCCGGGCTTTTTTGAAGATGCAAGCAAACCCCTGGTCGTTGCAGGGTTCTCCCTCACCCTTTTTCTGGCAGATGATCTAACGAAATACTTCCTGCATCGCTGGATGCACAAATGGCCCCCGCTTTGGGCCATCCACAAGGTACATCACTCTGCAGAGACTCTGACACCGATCACCGTTTATCGCGTACACCCGCTCGAAGGGGTCCTATACGCGCTGCGCAGCGCATTTGCACAAGGTCTAGTCCTGCCAATCTTCATTTTTGCGTTTGGCAAAACCGTGGACCTTTACACTGTTGTCGGGGTGAACGTGCTGGTTTTCCTGTTCCACGTCACCGGCTCAAACCTACGGCATTCCCACATCAACATCAGCTATTGGCCCTGGCTCGAACGTATTTTGATTTCGCCCGCACAACACCAGCTCCACCATTCGACAGCCGAAAAGCACTTTGACAAGAATTTTGGCGCTGCACTCGCACTCTGGGACTGGTGTTTTGGGTCTCTTCACCTGTCTGAAAAAGACGACGATCTCACCTTCGGGCTGCCACAAGAAGAAGCAAGTGCTACAAACTTGGCAGATATCTATCTCCGCCCTTTCCGGGATACATGGCGCTATTGTCTCCGCCGCTATCACCGCTTGGGACGCGCGCACCAGAAACAGACATCCCCAGGGACTGATTAACTCTGCACGCGATCGATACCGAAGGCGCAAGATGCGCCTGGCCCTGCTTATTTCCGCTACAACATCGTCCACACAGTGGCAGCAAAAAAACACGTTTTCTATCGGCGGCAGAGGACAACTCATGCCGCCAAAATCACGCCTCTACGTTCAGCCTTTTCGGCATCCTGATCGGATCAAAGGAAACGCTCATCCAGCGGATAGCACGACATGGTGTCAAAGCCATCATTGGTGACAACGCCTTGATCTTCCAACTTGACCATGTGATCGCCACCCACTTCGCCAACAAGAGCCTCCACGCATAGCGTCAACCCCGGCTCCAACTGGTGATCAAAAGCGCCCTCAATCATGTGGTCGGGATAGGCTACCAAAGGCCACTCATCACACAAGCCAACACCATGAAGTGCACAAGAATACTTCAGCGGTTGATACTTGGCTTGAAGCGGGTGAATGGATCGCGAGAGCTCCTCCATGTTCACGCCCGGCCGCAGCAGCTCTGTGTTGTAGCGGATGTGCTCCATCGCCTCGCCATAGCTTTCCCGCATATGGGCGGGTGCTTTGTCGTCCCCGATCCACCAGGTCCGACTGAGATCCGCACAAATTCCATAGGGTCCAATCAGATCGGTATCAAAGGCAAGAATTTCGTTTTCTGCAATCTCCCGTGGACCACACTCCTGAAACCAGGGATTTGTCCGAGGCCCCGAAGCAAGCAACCTTGTCTCAATCCACTCACCACCACGCTTGATGTTCTCGGCATGCAACACAGCCCACACATCGTCTTCCGTAACCCCACCCTTTGGAATTTCGGTGCGCGCAAAATCCTCCATCACTTTCATGGACTGCTCACAGGCATGAATCGCGCACCGCATGGCACGCAATTCGTGCTCAGTCTTTATTGCACGTGTGCGCTCCGTGACTTCCTCACCATCCTGATAAGAAAGCCCCTGTCGTCGGAGTGCATCCAAACCAGCTGGTTGAATTTTATCGATCGCCAGACGCTTTTCACCCGGTGCATGACGCGCCAAAAGATCCGCAATTTCTGCTGCGAAAGCGTCTGCACCAGATCCAATCCGATCGCCTCGCGCAAAATAGAACATATCCGCTCCAGAACGGCTCTCTCGCACCAGAGGATTGTACTCTGCAAGAAATGGCGCGTTCTTATAGTCCCACAGCACCATGTACCCATCCGCACAAAGCAAAACCGCCCGGAAAGGGTTATGCGCGTTCCAAAGTTGCATGTTCGTGGTGTCGGTCGCATAACGAATGTTCAAAGGATCAAACATCAAGAGACCGGCATAACCACGCGCAACAATCGCATCAGTCAGCCTGCGATGACGTGCCTCTCTCATTGTTTTAAGATCGGGTAACTCCAACCCTGCCTGTCGCCACTCTTCAAAAGCGAGCGCCGTTGGGCCAATTTCCACCCGATCTCCGACGTTGAGTGTCCCATCCCCGAGGCGTTGTCCTTGGCTCGGGTCGATCTTACGAAATGAGCTGTAATGCGAATTCATAGAACCTACCGCTGTGTTAGCTATTGAGTGAGGCAAGCGTTCGCGCTCACTCTTCATAAAGACAGCATTCTTATTTACAAACGTTTCGGCGAGCGTAGAAACGACAGCTTTGTCGCTCCAAACGCGCAATCCAATGTCGCGAGGCCGGTTGGTTCAACATTCGCAAAGAGCAAAGCGCGGGCGGGCATCGCCCTCAACCTTTTGATTTTTCAGATGTTCACCTTTTCAAACCGCCTTCAGGCCAAAAGCAATGCACTCGGAGCAAGCCTGAAATGCGCTGAAGCCTTCAATTTTATGCGCAAAACACTTGTTTACTTGACTGAAGTTGCCTAATTGCGCCGCATAAAGTTCTGACGCCCCCCTTACATCGTTTCCCTTATCTCCAGACAGGAGTGACCCATGTTGACACGCGACGACCTGATCCGCGACCAGCGCACGCGCGGAGGCTCTTTCTTTTCTGTTCTTTTTGTCTATGGGATTCTTGTGGGCACTTTGGTTTTGACGGGCATGGCCGTTCTTTAACGAAACAGCCCCCTTCCAACGCTGCGAAGTCGAAAAACTACTCAGAAAAACCGCCCACTGAACGCGGGCGGCGCAAATGCAGACAGCAGCGTTATAAGTTTGCAGATTCGCCCACATTGTCGACCCCACGCTCTTCCAGCAGAGCGGTCAGCCAGTTGGGATCCATTTCCGGCACGGAACTCAAAAGCAGGTCGGTGTAGGGATGGTGCGGCGGCGTGAACATCGCG
>NZ_JAGHQX010000008.1 GCF_017744095.1 Shimia sp. R10_1
CATAGAATAGCGACGCCTGCGCTTCCTGCCTCGGTCCCAACATCGCTCTATCCTCCCACTCATTGGAAGAATTGAATCAGCAGTTCATGCACCGATCAAGGATGAGTTTTTCAACAAAATACGCCCTTAACTCACGGCGTTTTGGCTTTTGTACCCCAAGCAGTTGTAAGCCAGGCGGGTAGTATCAGGAAAAATGCGGTCAACAGAGACGCTGCCAGCAACATGTCGTGGTACAATTGATGCGTCTGCCAGCCACCGATTGAGCGTTGAAACAGCTCGATTGCGATTACGGCAGTTGCGGTAAAGTAGGCGGTAGAGATCGTGTTCTCAACTGCCCGACGTGCAGGCGTAAGCTCGTTCCTAAGCCTTTCTCGGCTTGCAACTCGAAAGCGTTTTAGTCTCGCGAGCAGGCTTTCTTGCACGGGACTTTGATCGGGGATCGCCGTCAGCTCTACCGCCTTGTGCATTTCACGATACCGAGCTGTGATCAAATACGGATCCTCTTCTGGGTCGGATGGGTTGACATCAAGGCCGCTTAACTCGCGAATAAATCGACGCAGATGCAATGGCATCTGGGTAATCGCATTTTCGTAGTTATGTATCGTTTTTCCTGTGCATCCAAGAAGACTGCCCATCTCCTTCTGATTAAGCTTCATACTCTTCCTCAATCTAAAGAGCCTTTCACCATCCTTTGGGTGAGCTTTCGAATCATGCTTGTTTCTCACGTCGGTCCCGCCTTGCCCTGTCGCTGAGTTTTGCACACCCAGTTTTGCATTTTTCGAGCGGACGGTTCCAAAAAAGTTTTCTGGTCATAGACCAATGCGTCAAAAGCTGGCTTGGTTGAATTCACACGAAGAAATCCCCCTAACCGGAAAAAAATTTCCCCCAAACCGCTGGGGATGTCGTCGCCCGGCAATAAGTTAGACTTCTCAAAGGCTTGCGGGGGCACTCGGTTTACATGCAAAGTCCGCAAAGGTTCGCACCTAAAAGCGAACGGTGATGAGAGGACAAGCGAGTGACAGACCAAGAGCGGACCAGGCTGGAAGCCCACGAACGTCTGAAAATGTCCCTTAGACTGAATGGGACAAGCCTAGCCGCCGAAGCCCGCAAACTTAAAGTTTCCCGTACAACTCTGTCACTTGTGGGTCTTAGAAAATTAAAAAATGAGAGGATTGAGCAGGCTCTGGCAGAGGCCATTGGTGTACCTGTTTCCGAGCTGTTTGAGCCAACTGAACCACAGGAGGTCAAAAAATGAGCGAGTAAAGCTATGACATTAAAAATATGAGCCCTTCGAGAGCAGGGCTCCTGAAAGGCTCGTGCAAGAGATTAGGACCCCTTTGCACATCCTTCATGACCCAATTCTGGTGATCCGTCAACCGCGCTGATCGTTTCAGCGGGCGGGTCACCTTTTGTCTTAAAAAATGAAGAGGAGCCGAACGGCACGGGTACTATCCGCTGCCACGGCTAGAGATATGTCTAAAGATTACGACGACGATTTCTATCGTCCTCCCGCACCCACCACGGCAGGACTCATGTTTCCTGCGCGCTCAAAATTCACTGTGCGCGGTTTTACTTTGGCCAAGACGCCCGCCGAAATGTACTGGCGGCAGATTATTTCGGCCAGTCAACTTGAGCGGGTAACCTGCCTACTCGCACTGGCGGATCCCAAACTTTGGAACCTGCATGATCAGCCACGCCCCGTCAGCTATATTGACGGTTCAGGACGACAGCGTACTCATCGCTTCGATTATCTGGCAGAGCTCCGGGATGGATCGAGCGTGGCGATGGCGGTCAAGCCAGAAGAACGCGTCGAAAGGTTGAACTTCCGGGAAACGCTCGTCGCGATCCGCCGTGATCTGCCGATGGGATTTGCCGACAAAGTCTGCCTCATCACAGAGCATAATCATCATCCAAAAGAAGTACAAAATGCGGAGCTTCTGAATTTCTTTCGGCGCTGTCCGGACGAGGAAGCCGATCTTTTGGTCGCTGAGCTTGTTTCGGGCCTCACAGGCGAACTCTCGATTAGTGAACTCACAAAGCCGCTGGGACTTGGTGCGCGCGGGTTCCGCGCGGCATTCCGAGCCATCTACGCGGGGCTTCTAAAGGCCAATACGCGTGAACTCATCTCTATCAACACAATCATTTTCCCAGGAAAGGGCTGATCATGAAAGATATCCAGTTTCAACTCAACATCAGTCCTGAAGATGCCGTGCTTGGCAAGGGTGAGCTTCACTTTGTTCAAAAGGTCACAGACAGCACGGTGACTCTGCTTGCAAAGCAAGCGGGTGCTGTACCTCTGACGTTTGCCCATGCGGAGCTCGCGAGGTTACTCGAGGATGGACATTTCTCCGTCGAGTATGGCTATTTCTCGGATCGCCAAGCCTCCCGACGCGCGCGGGACGGACGGGCACTGCTTTCGCGTTTATCTTTGAAAACACAGGTAAAGGCCTTTGTTGCCGAAGCCTGGTGCGAGGCGATGAGTGAAGGGGAAGACGAAGAGTGGTTCAATAGATCATCCAAACGGTGGTTTGAGTTTCTGCCGAAGCTTCAAGATCGTGTGCAACAAAAGCTTCAGGATGGGTTGTTCAAGGCCTTGAACGGGGAAGAGATCGACCCGGGACTTCTGTCTTTCGTGCCCGGTCGCACTGGCATCATGGAAAAGTACCGCGAGTGGGAAAAGACCAAAGATCCGATGATTTTTGTGAAGAAATCCATCTTCAATGGCCAGAACGGTAAGCGCATCGACCCACGGGTCGAAGGAATTATTCAGATGGAGTTCACGAACTATCTCCATCCCAACGAAATCTATCCTTCGCAGGTATTGGATGCCGTAAATGGGGAAGTACGACGAAGGAACATTTCACTTGGCATCGCAGGTGAGGATCTTCTTCCTGAGGTCTCGTTGACCACAATCGGGCGCCGCATCAATGAGTTGGACCGGTTTGAGGTGTTGGCTGCCCGCAAAGGCGTTGCATATGCCAAGAACAAGCTGGGTGCCCATGTCGGCGGCATTAAGCTTCAAGCCCCATTACACCGCGTCGAAATGGATGAATGGGAAATCGATCTCATTGCAATCCTGCAGGGTGCCGGTATCGATATTACACATTCGAGCCTACGTGATCTTGCACTTGGCCGCTATTGGGTGTGCGTTGCCATGGACTCGGCAAGCCGCTCGATCCTGGGTCTCAAGCTGTCGACTAAGCCAAGTGCAGAAGACGCAAAAGCAGTCATCTGGATGGCATTGCGTAATAAGACTGCGCTAGCAGCCGGACTGGGATGTGAAACGGCTTGGGCGCAGCATGGTCACATCTATCAGGTTGCGGTCGACAATGGACCTGCCTTTGTGAACGTTGATTTTAAGTCCGCTCTCTCAGATTTGGCAATCGACTATTCGGTGTTGGCTGCTGGAGCTCCCAGGTTGAGAGGGAAGGTTGAGCGTGTGTTTGGCAGCCTTGCAACTTTGTTGATGCCCTATCTGACCGGGCGCACCTTTTCCAGTCCACAAGAACGAGGGGATTACCCGTCAGAAAAATACGCTGTGCATACCGCAGAAAGCATCTTGGAGTTGATGGTGCGGTTCACAGTTGATGTCTACCACAACCGTAAGCATCGCGGCTTGGAGTACGCTACGCCCAACAACATGTGGGATAAATTGGTAGCTGAGTTCGGCTGGTCCCCACCAATGAGCATGCACAAAATCCGACATATCTTGGGACTAAAATTCAAACGAAATACAGGTCCGCACGGCGTTCTGATGAACGGTGTGAACTACCATTCCGAACGGCTCGCAATGCACGTTCAAAAGTACGGTCCACAACTGGTCGAGGTCAGTATCGACCCCGAAGATATGGGGTACATTTCCGTGTGGCTTGAGCGCGGTGAAGACAGCGGTTGGTCGACTTTGCGGGCGACCATCGATGGGCTTGACGGAATATCGTTCGCGTCCTGGGAGCGTACGATCTTTGAGCTGCGCAAAAACAATCGCGCGGCCGCCAGCCTGACACAAGGTGTGGTAGACCGAGCTATTCGGCGGATCAAAGAGATTGATGCTGAGCAACGGGCGATGCGCCAGCTTGGCCCGATCAACCTTACCAGGGATGAAATCAAACGTGCCCAACGAGAAACGTTCTGGGGCCTGTCCCTAGGGGCAGATCCAAACATAGCCACCGGCGAAAGCGCGGCACTCCCGGAGCAAGAATTCGACCTCCTTTCCGATGAAATCCCCTACCAGCCAGGCCCGCCTCGTGAAGAACAGCCGGTATTGTCGGAGCCCAGCGAAGGCGAATGGCTCTTCAGCGATGAGTTGGACGACGAAGGCGGCGATCAGACGAGTTCAAACAACACAGATTCAGACGAGGAGAAGGGTGATGAATAAACACAGCAGGAAGTTCCAGTCTGACAAAGACGTCCGGAAAAAGGTGCAGAGCTTAAGAAAGCTCTACATCCCACGGCCAGAATTTGACAAGCTTGATGCGCGCTTTGGCAGCATCCTTGAGCAGCGTCGGGCAGATGAGGCTGATGGCGTCGTGTTCAAAGCCCGAAGCATAATGCTGGTGGGGCCATCCGGCAGCGGAAAAACCACCGCAGTTAGACAGCTCGTCCACAAATACGCACATCTGATGGCCGCGGACCCGGAGAAGGATATCTGTGAGTTTATTGGCCTACAGGTGCCCAGCCCGGCCACGATGAAGTTTGTTGGTGCCGCAACGCTGCGTGCGCTGGGATACCCGTATTCAGGCAACAAACAAGGCCCGGCAATCTGGGACCAAGTCAAAGAGCAACTCAAGCTTCGCCGGACGCTTTTTCTTGGGTTCGACGAGGCGCAGGATTTGGCCCGTTTCCAAACTGACAAAGAAAGACAATCTGTCGTCAATACTCTTAAATCGATGATGGAAAACTCCGTTTGGCCGGTTGGATTGCTGCTGTCCGGGATGCCAGACCTCAAGAAAATCGTAAATCAAGATGCACAGCTGGCGCGACGGGTTGATCCAATCCAAATCGGACGGCTGCATTCTCTGCGTGATGTCGAGCATGTCATCAAGATCGTACAAAGATATGCCGATCGGGCGCAGATCGATGTCGTGGCTTCGGTTAAGAATGAAGCCTTTGCCATGAGGCTCATGCACGCGGCGGACTATCAGTTTGGGCTCATGGCCGAGATCATTGTTTTGTCGGTGTCGCATGCATTGTTCACAGAAGGCTTCGAGGCAAAGCTGAGCATTCGGCATTTTGCAGAAGTCTATCGCGAGCGAAATGGCGCAGATGACTGGATGAACATCTTTGTCGCTGAGGACTATGGGCGCCTTAACCCGAGAAAACTCCTGGACGATAACGACAGTCCTGAAGATGGAGAAGATCCATGAGTGTCCCGTTAACCCTTAGTCTTCCCCTCATCGAGGGGGAGACCCCGACAGGTTATGTCTCTCGATCGGCGCATTTCTATCGGACCACACCACGTGACTTCTGTTCAGACCTTGGTATGCGGTGGCCCTTTCTTTGCAGCGGTCGAGACGATCAAATTGAACGTTTGGCGTGGCTCATCGATGTTACGCCGTCGCGCCTGCAAGACTGGATCACACGAAAGATTGCCGTTGGCCGCTATCAGGTCGCAAAAGCTTTCGCTAGCACGGGGGTGTTGCGGCGTACGGCGGTAAGGCTTTGTCCCCAATGCGTCGTTGAGGCATTAGATGAAAACGGGCCGTCTGGCATTTACCAGAGACTGGAATGGTCAGTGCTCTGTATCGAACGATGTGACCGGCACGGGTGCGCGCTCATATCGGTGCCTTCAACGCAGTATTCACATTCCACATATGATTTTGTGTCTCGGGTCCTGGAGCACAAGGAAGTGGTTCTCAGAGCCAGTCAGAATGCACCCACGTTGCCAGCTTCGGCCTTTGAAACCTACGTGCGTCGACGTCTGTCTCATGGGGCTGAGAAGGATTGGCTTCAGGACCTCGATTTAACCTATCTGCATCGCGCCAGCCTTTCCCTTGGCGCTGCGCTGTGTGGACAGACCAAAAATCGCTTGCGTGATCTTGACCCCAAAGACATGCACGAACTCGCAGGCGTTGGTTTTGACCGTTTGATCGCTGGGCCAGAGGGCTACAAGACGGCTTTGGAAGAACTTCTGCGGGCGAGTTCTGCGGAAAAGCCTTTTTATACAACTGACCTTGGTCCTCACTATTTTTGGCTCCGGGAAGTCTTCAAGGACCCTGAAATGGGGACCATGATCGACATAATGAGAGACCATGTGTTTGCAGTGTACCCGGTGCCCACCGACAAACAGGTGTTTGGAAAAAGTCCGCAGAAACGGGAATTGCTTACCATCGAGGAGGCACGCAAGCGCACAGGGCTGGGGGCGGTCACGCTCAAATTGATGCTTGGGTATCTTGAAGGCATACCGAAAGAAGAGGTTTTGAAACGCACCGAAATTTCTGCAGAGGAGACCCAAAGGGTGCGCGTATTTAAGGCCAAGTTAGCCACATTTGCCGAAGTGACGAAACAACTTGGTATTTTTCCTGAGCAGTTGAAAGCGCTGCAGAACCTGGGCGCTCTCACCACGCTCAAGCTGTTGTCATCCCGACGCTATCTCTTTCGTGCAGAAGTGGCTCAGTTGCTTGCTGATGTCGCGGCCTTGCCAGCGTCTCTTCCAGGCAAGTCTACGGCGCCCTTGAGAGAGTTTTGCCGTGTCAGGGGGATTCCTTTGGCGCGTGTTATCTCCATGTGGAAACAGGGCGAACTGAACGGGGCTCTCTGTGCCGGAATGGGAGACGGTTTGCATGCTATTGAAATTGACTGGGATGCGGTGTGCGACAGCAAAGCTGTTGACCAAGCGCGCGACCTGACGTTGCCCGAAACCGCGCGCCACCTTCAGATCAATGTAGGCTCCATTCGTTCGCTAAGAGACAACGGCTATTTGCGCGAGGTTTTGCATCAAAACCCCGACACCAATCGTGCAAAAACCTACATTGCCTTGTCGAGCATTCAGCAGTTCCAATCAAGATATGTTACGCTTGGGCAGATGGCGCTACGCCAGAAGATGGCAGCGATCCATTTGGCGCGACGGCTGGATCGTGAGGATGTGCCTCCGGTCAATTGTGGTGAGAGGCTGGTCCGCGTTTACGACAAGCGCTTGGTGCATTGGGAGTGAGTTGGCATGAGCGACAAAGAAGATATCGAGGAAGCAAGCCCACGGGAATCCGCTCGAGCAACTGAGCCGCGCGATACGTCTGACATCGGTTATGAGGAGCTGTTGGCCAGAATGCGGGCGCTTCAAAAAAAGGTTAAGTTGATGGGCACGATAGATCCGGATTTCGACATGAAGCACTTTTCTGATGAGCTATCTGATGAATTAGAAAAATAGCTGGGCTGGATTTGGGGCCAACGTTTTGGAACTTGAGGACTCAAATGCCGAAGACAGATTGTAGACAGCACCAGCTTTATCCGGCTGTCCTGCACTATGAGGGCGGGGTTTGAGGGTATTTTGTGCCTGAGATTGGCGGTGGAGGTGCTGGCAGCCGCAAAGCAGCGCTACGCGGTGCCCAAGAGCTTATAGAGTTGGGCCTGGCGAATCTGATTGCGCGCGGAGAGGTTGTTTCTCCCTCAGAGCTGTCAGATCAACTTAGCGCGGATGGCGGGCCGATCGTGTGGTTGCCTGTTGATGCGATAGGATCGGCCCTGTGAGGATGGCTCAACTGCCAGCATAAATAGGTAGCGTACTCAACCAGAGATCGCTTCACATAAAACCCGTTCAGAGACGTTCTCGGTTTGTTACAAAACCGACAAACATCCAGTGGTTGCAGAAATTTGCAATTGGAGATTCTTGGCGGATGGTATCAACAAACTGCATCCCCCAAACGCATAGCATTTCAACCTGTCATAACTCTGTGACAATCTCTTCCGGCTCGCGTCGCTTGAAGCACTCGTTCGATCCTTCGTTTCCTGACTTTAGGGCCGGATGAACTCAAAGAGGTAGGATTGCTCACAATCGCCAACTGGATGTATTCGCTGGTTATTGCTTTCTTTCTTGTTAGGGTGCAGCCGTTGCAGAATTAAATCTGCATTTGTTTTACACAGCGTTTGTTGGAGCTGACTTTTGATTATTCCATTTCATGTGCGAGAGATGCTTCGGCGCATAAAGGCGCGGTATGATGTTGAACGCACGCCCCAACAGATGGCCCCGAATGACGAAGGGTTTTCGCCTTTGCGCCCGTCTCGCACCGCAGACAACAAGACGGTGGCGCGGTTCTGGGATCATCTGAAACCCACGGCAAGCGATGCGGATCAGGCGCTGATCGCGGATCCGGCGGCGGTTGACGCTTCTGAAACCTACAGCGCGAATATCGAAAACTATATCGGCACCGTGAAAGTGCCGGTTGGCGTCGTTGGACCATTGCGGTTGAACGGTATGAACGCCAACGGGGATTTCTATGTGCCTCTGGCAACGACCGAGGCTGCTCTGGTCGCCTCTTACGCGCGCGGGGCCTATGCTGCGGGTCGCTCGGGAGGGGTCAGCACCGCCGTGCTGTACGAAGGTGTCCTGCGCACGCCCGCCTTTGTGTTCGAAGGCCTGTTGCAGGCCGGACAGTTCGTTGATTGGGTGGTCAGCAATATCGAGGATTTGCGCGCCGCGGCCGAGGCCACGACCCGGCACGGCAAGCTTGTCTCGGTCGAGCCATTCATCGACACCAATATCGTGTTCCTGATTTGCCGCTACACGACCGGGGACGCAGCGGGCCAGAATATGGTGACCATTGCCACGGATGCCCTGTGCTATGCGATCGTCGATCATTGCCCGATACCCATGGAAAACTGGTATATCGAGGGAAATTTTTCAGGCGACAAAAAGGCCTCGGCGCTTGGGTTGGTGACAGGGCGTGGCCGGAAGGTCAGCGCGTCGGTCACCTTGCCTGCAGATGTCGTTGAAAAGTCGCTTGGAACGAGTGTAGACGCCATGCTGGCCTATGGGCGGGTCGCCAATCTGGGCGCGCATCTGTCGGGTCAGCTGGGGGCGCAGGCCCATTATGCCAACGGGCTTGCGGCCTTTTACATCGCCACCGGGCAGGACGCGGCCTGCGTCGCCGAAAGCGCGATGGGCGTTACGCGGATGGAGCCCAAAGGGGATGATCTTTTCTGCTCGGTCACGCTGCCGAACATTCTGGTGGGGTCCGTGGGCGGCGGCACCGGTCTGCCCAGCCAGAGTGCAGCGCTGAACATCCTGGGGCTCAAGGGCGCGGGCCATGGGACGGCGTTGGCCGAAGTGGCCGCAGCCATTTGCCTGTGCGGAGAGATTTCGATTGTCGCCGCAATCGCTGCGGGCCATTTCACCCGCGCCCATGAAAGCCTGGCCCGCCAAAGATGAATGTGCTGGCGCGATTGTGGATCTATCAGGCCGAACGGTTTCCGTTGAAAAAGACCGTTCCGCTGTTGCTGGTGTTTTCGGCGGCCAGCATCTGTGTCTCGGCCCGGCTTTCGGATCGCCCGTTACCCGAATGGCCCGGGTTTCTGGTTGGATTTGTGCTGGCCATGGCGCTGTTTTTCCAGATGCGCGTTTGCGACGAGTTCAAGGATGCCGAAGACGACCGCCGCTATCGGCCCGAACGTCCCATTCCTCGCGGGCTGGTTTCCCCGACCGAGGTTCTGGTGCTGGGCCTGCTGACCCTGCCGGTGGCTGCCGCCGCTGCATGGCTCTGGTCCCCGCTGGTTCTGTGGTGCCTTGTGGGGGTTTGGGTCTGGCTGGCGGCGATGACTGCTGAATTCGGCGCGCCCGCATGGCTCAAGGCGCGGCCGGTGCTTTATCTGGTCAGCCATATGGCCATCATGCCGCTGATCGACCTGCTGCTGACCAGCATCGAATGGCTTCCCGCCGGAGGGGCCGCGCCACAGCTTTGGTTGTTCCTGGTGCTGTCCTTCGTCAATGGCTGCGTTCTTGAGATCGGGCGCAAGCTCTGGTCGCCCGAAAACGAAATTGATGGGGTCGATACCTATTCGGGCCTGTGGGGATACCGCCGCGCTGCCCTGATTTGGCTGTGTTGTGTTGGCCTGTCTTTTGTCTTTCTGGTGGGGACAGGGTTTGCGACGGGCGTGGGCTGGTTCACGGTTGCGGTTGGGGCCGTTGCGCTGTTGCCCTGCGGTCTGGCCGCGCGCAGCTATGTCAAGGCGCCGACCCCCGGTGCGCAGGACAGAATGGATACGATCGCCGGGCTTTGGGTGTTCTTTTGCTATGCCACAGCGGGCTTTTTGCCGTTTCTGATTGGAGCTTTCAGATGACCCTTATCGTCAGCCAATCCGATGCCACGGACCCGAGCCAGGTCGGAGGCAAAGCCGCCGCGCTGTCGAATCTGGCCCGCCATGGCTTCAACTCGCCTGCGTTTTTTGTCATCACCGACGCCGCGTTTCGCAAAGGCAAGTCGGGGCCGGTCGCGGCCCGTGGGCTGAAAGGCGCGCTGGATGCTGCGTTGGATGCGCTGGGTCCGGGGCCGTATGCGGTGCGCAGTTCCGGTCGGGCCGAAGACGGGGCAGACCACAGCCATGCAGGTCAGTTCGACACGGTTCTGAACGTCTCAGGCGGAAACGTGTTGGGGGCGGCGAAACGGGTATGGCAATCCGGGTTCGCAGAGACAGTCGCCACCTATCGCGCCGTCAAAACCGGGGGCGCGGCAGAGGCCCCGGCGATCATTGTTCAGCGCATGATTGATGCAACGGCGGCTGGTGTCGCGTTCTCGGCTGATCCCGTGACCGGGCAACGGAACACGGTGATTGTGTCCGCCGTCAAAGGTCTGGGCGATGCGCTGGTGGCGGGGGAGGTTGATGGGGAGGATTGGACCATTGGCCAAAATGGGCGCCCCGAATGCGCGCATGCGACGCCTCAGATCCTGACCCCGGATCATGCGCTTCGGGTCGCAGCGCTGGCGCGACAGGCAGAAGAGGCTTGTGGCACACCGCAAGACATCGAATGGGCGTTTGATGCGGATGGTCTGCATATTCTTCAGACGCGGCCGATCACAACCGCATTGCGGCCCGCGGCATTGCCGGATGAGTCGCTGACCATTTTCGACAATTCCAACATCGTCGAAAGCTATCCGGGCATGGTCAGCCCGCTGACCTATTCCTTTGCCGTGCATGTCTACGGGCGGGTCTATCGTGCCTTTGTGCGGCTGTTGGGCGTGTCAGACAAAGCCGTCGCGCGGCACGGGGCCCTTTTCGACAACTTCCTGGGGCGCATTGACGGGCGGGTTTATTACAATCTGGTCAATTGGTACCGCGCGTTGGCGTTGTTGCCAGGGTTTTCGCTGAATCGCGACTATATGGAGACGATGATGGGTGTGTCCGAACCCATGCCGTCTGAAATCACCGATCAGATCGGGCCGCCGCCCGCCAAAGGGGCGCGCAAGATATGGGAATACGCGAAACTGGCTGGGGTTGCGTGCGGCCTGATATGGCAGGCCCTGCGTTTGCCGCGCACCCGGCGCAATTTCTACAACAGGCTGAATGATGTTCTGGATCGTGATCTGGACATCGAAACGGCGAATGCGACCGAGTTGGCCGCTGAATACCGCGAAATCGAAAGCACTTTGCTGGATCGCTGGGACGCCCCGCTGGTCAACGATTTCCTGTGCATGATCGCCTTTGGCGCATCGCGCAACCTGCTGCACAAGTGGCTGGGGGAAGATGGGCTGGCGCTGCATAACGATGTCATGATTGGTCAGGGGGACATCGTCTCGGCGGAACCGGCGCAGCGTATTGCCCGGATGGCGCATATGGTCCGCGACGCAGGGATTGCGGATCATCTCAGCGCTGATTGCCGGTTGGAAACCCTGGACCCTTACCCCCCGATCAAAGACGAGGTCCAATCTTATCTGGATAAATTCGGCGACCGATGCACCGAAGAGCTGAAGCTGGAAAGCATACCGCTGCGCGACGACCCCTCGAGCCTGTTGATGGCGGTTGCAGCCAGTGCTGCCCGACCCGAAAGCGCACGGCACACGGGCCGTGAACCGGACTGGACATCCCTGTTCCCCGCCAACCCTGTGAAACGCCATCTGTCCAAATGGATCGTGGGCTGGGCCAAAGCCCGTGTCCGGGACCGAGAGAACCTGCGGTTTGAACGCACGCGCATCTTTGGCCATGCCCGACGTGTTTTCCTAGGGATCGGGCGCGAGTTTGCGGCACGGGGGCTGTTGGCCGAACCCCGTGATGTGTTTCACCTGACAACGCATGAGGTTCTGGGGGCCGTCGAAGGGTTCAGCCTGTCCCCGGACCTCAAAGCCATTGTCGCGCAACGCCAACGCGAAGATCGTGCATCGTCGGAACGCCCCGACCCGCCGGAACGCATCGAAATCCGGGGGCCTGCCATTGCGCCGATCTGGGCGGCTGCCGAACTACCCGAGGGCGATGGGGAACGGGTGAAGACCGGCACGGGCTGTTCGGCCGGACAGGTTACCGCCAAGGCCCGCGTGATCCGTGACCCACGCACCGAGGCATTGCAGCTCGGCGACATCCTTGTTGCAAGGCACACAGACCCGGGCTGGATTGCGGTGTTTTCGAATGCCTCGGCCATCGTTGTTGAACGGGGCTCCTTGCTGTCTCATTCCGCCATTGTGGCGCGAGAGTTGGGCATTCCCTGTGTCGTCGGCCTGAAAGGCGCGACGCAGTGGATCAGGGATGGCGAAACGCTTTCGGTTGATGGGGTGAGCGGCAAAGTGGAACGGTGCGATGAGGCAGAGTGAAATCGAATCCAAGGCAGATTTCGACCACATCCGATACGCGCAATTGTGGGAGGACGCGGATGTTCTGACCGCATCGCTGGGCGATTGTGCGGGTGGCACGCTGGTTTCCATCTGTTCAGCCGGGGATAACGCGCTGGCGATGCTGACGCTGGACCCGGCCAAAGTTGTGGTTGTCGATTTGTCCCCGGCGCAGATCGCCTGTTTGAAGCTGAGGATAGGCGCGTACCAGACCCTGACACACCCTGAATTTCTGGAACTGACCGGCTCGCGCTCCAGCAGCCGGCGCGCTGATTTGCTGTCACGCGCGCTGGGGGAGACCGACCCGGATACGCGCGCCTTTTGGATCGCGCTTACCCCTGAGGTCGTGCGCTATGGGATCGGTGGGGTCGGCAAGTTCGAACGGTATTTCCGCATCTTCCGTACCCGGCTATTGCCGTTCGTTCATTCCAGAAAAACGATTGACGATGTCTTTGCGCCGCGCTCCCCCAAGGCGCGCGAAGTCTTCTTTGACACGCGCTTTGATACCTTCCGGTGGCGGTTGCTGTTGAACCTGTTCTTCTCTCGGTTCGTCATGGGCCGCATGGGGCGGGACAAGGCGTTTTTTGATCACGTAGAAGGCAGCCCGGCCCAGCATGTGGCGCGTCGTATTCGCCATGCGGGCGTTGATACGGACCCGTCGCAAAACCCCTATCTGCACTGGATTTTGAAAGGCACGCATGGCGATGCCTTGCCGATGGCCTGGCGGCCCGAACACTATGACACGATCCGCGACCGTTTGGATCGTCTGGATATCCGTCCGGGATCGCTGGAGGCATTTGTCTCGACCGGTGAAAAGGCCAACGGGTTCAACCTGTCTGACATTTTTGAATATATGTCGCCTGACATGTTTGAAACGGTTTACGGCTCGATCCTGTCCGCCGCCGCGCCCAATGCCCGCCTGGTCTATTGGAACATGATGGCCCCGCGCCGTGTGCCAGCCCGTTACCAGAGCAAAGTGGAAACCCTTCGGGCGGTTGAGGATAAGCAGAAAACCCGCGATATGGCCTTTTTCTATTCGGACTTCGTTGTGGAACAGGTGCGTGCATGAGCGTTGCGGCCCAGATCCTGTTGGCTGTGATGTCCGTTCTGACCTTGCTGGGGTTGATGGCAGTAGTCCGGCGGCTGGCGCAAAAGGTCGGACTCAGCGGCGAAGTGCAACGGAAACTGATGCACGTCGGCACCGGGCTGTTTGCCATGCTGCTGCCGTGGATTTTCCCGGATCGCTGGCCGGTCTACATGCTGATCGGGGCGACAATGATCGTGATGCTGGTCTTGCGTTTGCCCCGTTTCTCAAAAGGTCTGGGGGCCGCCATTCACAGCGTCGAGCGGACGTCATACGGGGATTTCCTGTTGGCGCTTTCGGTGGGGCTTTGTTTCTTGCTGGCCGGTGAAAATACGCTCTACTACGTGCTGCCGATCGCTGTTCTGACGCTGGCCGATGCCGCAGCCGCATTGGCCGGGACCACCTATGGCACCAAACGCTATGTGGTCGAAGATGGCGACAAAAGCCTGGAAGGTTCGGTGGTGTTTTTCGTCGTAGCGTTGTTGGTTGCGATCATCTGTTTCCTGTTTTTGTCAAAACTGCCGCCGTCCAACATTATGATGCTGTGCCTGATGATTGCCGGTTTCGGCACCCTGGTCGAGGCGCAAAGCTGGCGTGGCTTTGACAACCTGTTCCTGCCGCTTGGCTTGTTGATTTTCCTGAAAACCCACTATCACAGCTCCTTGGCGGAACTGGCGGTGCTTGCCATTTTGTTCTTTGCCGCGTTGGTCAGTTTTGGCGTGGTGGGAACCCGGCTGGGCCTCAGCAAACACACGACCCGCGTGTATGTCGTTGCGGTTTTTCTGATGCTGGCCGCCGCAAAAATGCAAAACACGGTCCTGCCAATCCTGGTGCTTGCCGCACATGGCTGGGCGCGCACTGCGTCTCCGTGTGACAGCAAGTATCCTGATCTGGATATCGTGGCTGCCTTGGGCATTTTGGGTTTTGGTTGGCTTGCGGTGGGCAATGCGACGGGCTGGGATGCGATATCCATTTTCGGCCTCAGCGCCATGGGGTTGGCCATGGGGCTTTGCGCTGTGGCGTTGCGGGGCATACCTGTTGCGATACCGCTTGCGGCCGCTGTCCTGTTTCTGATCCGTATCTGGGTCGTTTCGCTGAACGCGGACCATTCGAACTGGGCCGAGCCTTTGACGGCTTTGTCGCTTGTCACTCTTGCCGTGACGGCGATTGTTCCTTTGGCGTTTCCGGATGTGTTTCAAAAGAACCGGGTGTCGCGGCTCACGCTCTTGGCGCTGCTGCTGCCGCTGACCTATTACATCTGGTCCATAGCCGGGGGTATCAGCGCCCGGATCGCTGACGGAGTTATTTCATGACGCAGGAAAGCATTCGTACCGACGGTGCCAAACTGGCCCTGTATCTGCAGGGCCCTGAATGGGATGGTGTGCCCGCGGCAACCATCGGTGACTTCTCATGCAAAACGCCCGAGGCCGGTTTGCACGCCCTGCATCAGGCCATCGAACGGGTCCGCAGCGCGGGGATTGACCGGATCATCGGTCCGATGTCCGGGGATACCTGGCACAGCTACCGGTTTGTCTCGGAAAGCGACGGATCGGCCCCGTTTCTGATGGAGCCGACGAACAAGTCACATGATCCCGACGTGTTCAAGGGGGCGGGTTTTGCGCCCATCAGCAGCTATTTCTCGGCGCGCGTTCCTTTGGCACAAACGGCCAGTTCGTCCTTGGCGGCAAGTGATGCGTTCACGGTCGAACCCTGGGACGGGACTGATCCCGAAGGTTTGTTCCGGCAGGTCTATCATCTGTCGGTCGAGGCGTTCGCGCAAAACGCGTTCTACAAACCCATCTCTGAAAGCGACTTTCTGGCGATGTACATGCCCGTCGTTCCGATGCTGAAGCGCGAGTTGATCTTTTTCGCGCGCCGCACGGACGGGTCATTGGCGGGTTTTCTGTTTGGCATCCCGAACTATGCAGAAGGCCCGAAACCCAAAGCCGCGATCCTGAAAACCTATGCCAGCCTTGAGCGGGGCGCAGGGCGCCACTTGGCCAGTCATTTCCATCAATCCGCCTTGGATCTGGGTTTTGACACGGCAATCCACGCGTTGATTCACGATGACAACCAATCAGCAGAGCGCAGCAGTGTTGAAGGGGGCACTGTGTTCCGGCGATATGCTCTGTATGGGCTGCGTCTGGATGGCTAACCTGCTGGACCATTTTGCCGACGCGGTCGCGCGGCACCCGGACCGGACGGCCATTGTTGAGGGCAATGGTCGCGAGGTTAGATTCCGGGACGTGCAGACACGCGTGCAGCAATTGGCCAGCAAGTGGGCGCGCAAAGGTCTGCGCCATGGCGACCGGGTTCTGCTGGCCATGCCCGTCAACGCGGATCTTTATGCCAGCCTTGCCGCCTTGTGGTCCTTGGGGGTCACGGTCGTTCTGCCCGAGCCTGCGATGGGTCTGGCCGGGTTGCGTCACGCGGCAAGAACAACCTTGCCCAAGGCGTTCTGCGCATCGGGTTACTTTGCGCTGCTCAGCTTTGTGGTGCCGGAGCTTTGGGGGCTGCCGCTGTTACGGCCGGGCCAAGGGCAAGGCGAACCCGATGTCGTGGATGTCCAAGACAGTGATGTAGCGCTTATATCCTTTACATCCGGAACCACAGGTCAGGCCAAGGCCATCCCGCGCAGCCACGCGTTTCTGATGGCCCAGCATGACGCCATCGCACCGCTTCTGGACAGTGACACGGCCGAGCGCGATCTGGTCGCGTTTCCGGTCTTTACCCTGATCAACCTAGCGGCCGGACGCACGACAGTTTTGCCGAACTGGAAGATGACCAAGCTGGATCACCTATCGCCCGATGGGTTGGCGGGCTGGATAACGAAGCAAAAGGTCACGCGGCTTTTGATCCCGCCGTCCCTGTGTGAAAAGCTCACGCAGTGCCAAGATACCGGCCAATTGCATACCGTCTTTACCGGCGGCGGTCCTGTCTTTCCCGACCTGACCCAAAGGCTGCTCAAACGGCCCGGCCTGGATGTAGTCTGCGTTTATGGCTCTACCGAGGCGGAACCGATTGCGCATCTTGATGCGCGCGACATCTCGGACCTTGATCATCGTGACATGGCGGCGGGCAGGGGGCTTTTGGTCGGACGCCCCGTTTCGCACATCAACCTCCGAATCCGAGACGACGAGGTTCAGGTGGCAGGAAATCACGTCAATGACGGCTATCTTGATCCAGCGCATTCCAGGGAAAACAAAATCAAGGACGGCACGACGATCTGGCATCGAACCGGCGACGCGGGTCAGTTGGATGAACAGGGGCGTTTGTGGCTGTTGGGACGATTGGGAAGTGATGTGAAAACCCCAACCAGACGCATCTTTCCCTTTGCCATTGAAATCGCTGCCAGCCAATGGCCGGGTGTGACGAACAGCGCGCTGATGAGCCTGAACGAGCGCCCCGTTTTGTGCGTCGAAGGGGATGCGGACAAGTTGCCAAACTGGAATAGGCTGGCGCAGGAGTTCGGCGTTGCCAAAGTGACCCACGTGAAAAAAATCCCCTTGGACAAACGCCACAGATCCAAGATTGACCGAGTGGAACTTGCTCACTTCTTGGGGTATTGATCTACAGTACTTTTCCCTTGAGTGTTCTCACGGAAAACCACAATTGAGTACGGTGTTGTTTTTGCCCGCTGGCCAAGCAGCAGAAAAGTCCGGCAACCTGTGGAAAGCAATTGCCAGCATAGCTGCGCGCCACATGAATGACCATTTCTCCCGCTGCAAGCTGGCAATCTAAGCTGCGAGAAAAAATCCAAGGGCAGTTTGGGCTCGTCAAATTTTTTTTGGGTGGATGAGAGGCTGATCGACCTGGGTCAGAAATGCTTGACGTTTGGGTCAGAATTGAATGACGCGATTTGCAGATTTATTGAGGTTTTGGCTGTCAATTGAGTTAAACATTAGTGACGTTCCACACAACTTGTTGTGAGACGACACATAGTTCTGTCATTTGCGACAGCACCTTTCCATTCTTATTGCTCGATGTTGAACCTCACATGACGTTGACCTTTGTGTCATAAACTGACGCAACATCTCCATTTTGCTCCCGCAGACTGTTTCGATTGATCTGACTTCCCTTTTCGGAAAATCAGGGCTGATTTGTAGGTTCAGTCGGCGCGCGCAAATTGGGGGACGTGGGCACTGTGTCTCTCGTCGTTCAATGATGCGATGGAGGATCTGCCCTCATGTTTTTGCGACTTATGGTTGCGTGGGGTGATGAGCAGTTGCTGCTTGGGTTTTGGAGAGCAAATTCCGGGTCCTTTCTCCGCTGGCTGAGCAACCGTAAAGCCCCGCCATTTTGAACCGAATTTTGCCCGACTGAGTGCGGTGCGGGGGGCGTTTCTTTAGGTTTTGTTAGCGTGTCAAACCTAGGTGCAGCGCTGGATTAACCAATCATTCGGTCAAAAAGAAAGCAAAGACATGAAAACCATTCTTGCAGCCGGCAGCCTCGCGCTGGCTAGCCTGTCTGGCACCGCCAGCGTTGCAGAAACCCTTGTCGTGGGCGTTGAGAACATCGACTATCTGCCTCACTACAAATGGGACGGAGAGTCCTACACTGGCTTTGCAGCTGATGTGCTGTCTGCCTTTGCGGCAGATGAGGGGCATGAGTTGCAGTTCAAAGCGCTTCCGATCAACCGTTTGATGCAGGCTGTGGTGTCCGGGGATGTGGATTTGAAGTATCCGGACAATGCCTATTGGTCAGCGGATCTGAAAAGCGGTGTTGAGATGCACTATTCCACTGTGGTGGAGACGACTGTGGAAGGGGTGATGGTGCCCCCCGCAAAGCTTGGTACACCGGTGGATGACATCACGCAGATCGGCACGGTTTTGGGCTTCACCGCCTTCTCTTGGCTCGACCGTATCGAGGTAGGTCAGGTGACGTTGACGGAGAACCCAAACTTCAGTGGCTTGGTGCGCCAAGCGCTGGCCGGGCGTATCGATGGCGCCTATGCGAATGTGCATGTTTTGAACCGGGTTCTGAGCGACATGGGTGAAGAAGCAGGGGCGCTGGTCTTTGATGAGAGCCTGCCGCATTCGCAAGCGGATTATCATCTGTCTTCCAGCACCCGCGCCGACATTGTTCAGTCGTTCAATGCGTGGCTTGCCGCCCATCAGGACACGGTTGCTGTTTTGAAAGAGAAGCACGGCTTCTGATCTGTCTGAACAAGAAAAACATGTGAAACGCCGATCATGGAATGGTTGGCGTTTCCTACTTTGTGGGCTGTGGTTTAAGGCATCTGCGAGATCTCTTTGGCCTGCAGCCAGACGCCGCCTTCTGGGCGCAGGGTCAGGATCATCACGGGTTTGGGGGCGCGCCCCGGGATGGGGGCGAAGTGAAACCGGCGCAGTAGGCTGGCGAGGATGATCACCGCCTCCTGAATGGCAAAGCTGGCCCCGATGCAAATGCGCGGCCCATCGCCAAAGGGCAGATAGGCATAGCGGTCTATGGTCTTGCGGTCGACAAAGCGGTCTGGATCAAAGGCGTCCGGATTGTCCCACAGTTGGTGGTGGCGCCCCAACGCATAGATCGGGATCATGACGGTGTCGCCGGGGCGGATCTCGCGGGCGCAGAGCGTGTCATGCCGCTGTGCCGTGCGGGAAATGATCCCGGCAGGCGGATAGAGGCGCAGCGTTTCATCGACGATCTGTCGGATATAGGTGAGTTGGGGTACATGATCGCCGGTGATCGGGGTATCTCCGCAGATTTTTGCGATCTCTGCGCGGGCTTTGGTCTGCACGTCTTGGTCGAAGGCGCAAAGATAGAGCGCCCAAGCCAGCGTCAAGGCGGTGGTTTCATGGCCCGCGACGATGAAGGTCAGCAGGTTGTCGCGAAGCTCGGCTGTGTTCATACGTTTGCGGGTTTCGGGATCTTCGCCCGCCAGAAGCAGATCCAGCAGGTCGGGCGTGTCTTTGGCGCCTCGGATGCGGCGCGCCTCAATGGCGTCATCGGCGACCTGTTTCATGTCTTTCATGGCATGGCCGGTGCGCAGGCGGCTGGGGCGGGGCACCCAATCGGGCACCCCCAACATGTCGAGCAGAGAGATTTTGCCAGCTTCGGCGATATAGGCGTCTATCGCATTGTGCACGGCGCCGCTGTCAAAGCTGCCATCGCCGGAGAAGGTGACTTCTGAGATCACGTCAAAGGTGGTTTTGACCATCTCATCCATCAGATCGACGGCGCGGCCAGAGGCGGATTGGATGCGATCGCCAGCACGGTCAGCCGCGTCTGCCATGACGGGTGCGAGGTTGGCGATATTGCGATGGGTGAACACAGGGGCCGCGGCGCGGCGTTGCCAGCGCCAATGGGCGCCTTCGGCAATAAACAGGCTGTCGCCAATCGCGGGGCGCAGGATGTTTTTGGTGGCTTTGGACTTGGGGTAATCGTCGACCTTTTCCAAAAGCATCTGCCGGATGGCACCGGGATCCATCACCATATGCCAGCGCAGGCCGGTGCGGCCCGTCAACATGGGCTGGCGCGTGGCGATGTCTGGGATGATGGAGAGCAGGTTGCTGCGCGCAGCTTTCAGGGAGCGCCACAGGCCGAGGGGCTCTGTCACCAACGGGGCCCGTACGGGCAGGGCAGGCGCGGAGGCGGGCTTGGCCCGCGCAGAAGGGGGGATATCATCAGGCATCTTGATCCTTATACGCAGAAGAGTAGGCGCAGGATCAGTGCAAAGAAAGGCCAAGATTGCGCGGGCGCTGGGCATGGGCTATGTCATCACCCAATCAGAATGAAGAGCAGTGGGAACAGCTTACATGGGCAGGATTGGGGTGTGTTTGGCGGCGTTGGCCGTGCTGGTGTCTTGTGGTGCCAAGAGCACAGAGGTGACCAGCGAGAAGCTCGATCTTGGTGACTTCACCATGGGGCACAACATTGTCGTTGCGCCGGATCTGCAAAAAGGCCCGCTGTCGCGTGAATTGCCCAAGGAGCAGTGGATCGCGTCGATGAAAGACGCCGTGGACAAACGCTTTGGCCGCTATGAAGGTGAGCGGTTGGTGCATTTTGGCATTAACCTGTCAGGCTATATGCTGGCGCAACGGGGCGTGCCGCTGCTGTTGTCCACGAAATCCGCGTTGATCCTGACGGTGACCGCCTGGGATGACCGGGCGGGCGGTAAATTCAATGCGGAGCCTCGCGAGATCATTGTGCTGGAGAGCTTTGGCAGTGGCACGGTTGTGACCTCCAGCGGCTTTACCATGAGCGCAGAGGAGCAGATGGCCAATCTGACGTTCAATGCGGCGCGCGAGATTGAGCAGTGGCTGCATGAGAATCGCGCCTGTCTGGTGGACAATGTGCCCCCTGAGGTGCTCGCAGAATGCTGGCCCACAGAACAGGATGAGCGCAAACGCGCAGAGTTGGAACGCGAGCTGCGTCGATAAAGAGCAAAGCGGCTTGATTTTTGGTGCGTAACCCAATATGTCGCGCGCGGTAGAGGAAATTGGGCCAAGTCCGGCCCCCCACAAAGTAGAAGGCGCCCGAGATGGCTAAGGAAAAGTTTGAGCGCAGTAAACCGCACTGCAACATCGGCACCATTGGTCACGTTGACCACGGCAAAACCACGCTGACCGCAGCGATCACCAAACAGTTTGGTGACTTCAAAGCGTACGACGAAATCGACGGCGCGCCTGAAGAAAAAGCACGTGGCATCACCATCTCCACTGCGCACGTGGAATATGAAACCGAAGCACGTCACTACGCACACGTTGACTGCCCAGGCCACGCTGACTACGTGAAAAACATGATCACCGGTGCGGCGCAGATGGACGGCGCGATCCTGGTTGTGAACGCAGCAGACGGCCCAATGCCACAGACCCGTGAGCACATCCTGCTGGGCCGCCAGGTTGGCATCCCTGCCATGGTTGTTTTCATGAACAAAGTGGACCAGGTTGACGACGAAGAACTGCTCGAGCTGGTGGAAATGGAAATCCGCGAGCTGCTGTCTGAGTATGAATTCCCAGGCGACGACATCCCTGTGATCGCTGGCTCCGCTCTGGCGGCTCTGGAAGACCGCGACGACAACATCGGCAAAGAGAAAATTGCTGAGCTGATGGCGGCTGTTGACGAGTACATCCCACAGCCACCACGTGCGACTGACCAGCCGTTCCTGATGCCAATCGAAGACGTGTTCTCGATCTCTGGCCGCGGTACTGTTGTGACCGGCCGTGTTGAGCGTGGCGTGATCAACGTTGGCGACGAAATCGAAATCGTTGGCATCAAAGACACTCAGAAAACCACCTGTACCGGTGTTGAAATGTTCCGCAAGCTGCTGGACTCCGGTGAAGCGGGCGACAACATCGGCGCGCTGCTGCGTGGTGTTGACCGTGAAGCGGTTGAGCGTGGCCAGGTTCTGTGTAAGCCAGGTTCCGTGAACCCACACACCAAGTTCGAAGCAGAAGCCTACATTCTGACCAAAGACGAAGGTGGCCGTCACACCCCGTTCTTCGCGAACTACCGTCCACAGTTCTACTTCCGTACAACTGACGTGACCGGCACTGTTGAACTGCCAGCGGGCACCGAGATGGTGATGCCTGGCGACAACCTGAAGTTCAACGTTGAGCTGATCGCACCGATCGCAATGGAAGCCGGCCTGCGCTTCGCGATCCGTGAAGGCGGCCGCACCGTTGGTTCCGGTGTTGTGTCCAAAATCGTCGAATAATCAGAGCCTCTGATTTTTGATGGAAAGGCCGTCCCTCGGGGCGGCCTTTTTGCTTGGGGAAGGGGCGGTTCCGCCAAGGTAAGAAAGCCGCCGAGAGAACGCATTTTGCGCGTTTTCCCTCTTGCCCTTCCCGCAGCACTGCACTACGAACCATCTCACGTTAGGGGTATAGCTCAGTTGGTAGAGCGACGGTCTCCAAAACCGTAGGTCCCGGGTTCGAGCCCTGGTGCCCCTGCCATTTCACAGAAATATTGATCACCCGTGGTCGCCGTCTTTGTCGGTGTATTCTGGCAATATGGTATCGCAGTTTGTTGTGGGCCCACGTGATAAACAGAAGCCCCTGCCCATCGCTTGAACGGGCTTGGCGATGCCTTTGCGGAGCAGAGTTCTTCCTAGTCATCACTGCTTTTTGGTTTGCGCCGATTGGTCACTGCCGCCGCTCATGAGGCGCGTTGACGCAAATCGGGCGCGGGATCCAAGCTGAGACGTTCCGCGCATTTGTCACAGCCTGAGAACTCCTGTGAAAGGGGCGAAGTGAGCCTTGATCAGGAGAGATTTTTCCCTTTATTATCGCTAAAATTGAAAAGGTCCGGCACGTACCAGGATCAGAGGTTTCAGGGCTCTACACCGTAAAATGCTGAAAAATGACCTAAAACTTTCAAAGTCCCAACTTGCGTGGATTAGGTAATGTTAACCTTTTCAGCCGTTAAACTGGGGGTTGAGAAAAGCGCGGTTTTGTCAGCATTATGAGAGTCCTTCAGGCCAACGCACCAGTAGAACGGCTGAGTGATCGTAAGATCGCGCATGCGCGCCGCAGTCGATTGCTGTGTGAGTATGTGAGTGATCGCGTGACGCAATTGCGCACGCGCCTGTTTCTGTACACATTTGGCTGTATTGTCTCGGCTTTTGCTGTCACGCCCACCTTGGCCGCGATCGGTTTTACGCTTGTGGTGACAGGGGACTTGATTGATTGCTTTGTCTTGCATCGTTTCGCATGTCGTTGGGCAAAGTCGGGACGTTTGAAGAAAGCGCAGCGGCTTGCTGGCGTTACGGGCTCGATGCAGGCTTTGACGCTTGTCGGGGGGGTGGCGCTTTATTTCTTTGGACTTGGGCAGGACGCCGATGTTCTGTTTGTGTTTGGTGCGCTTGGCATTGGTGCGGTGAATGCGGCGATTGCGCTCCCCAAAAAACCATCGGTGGCAATACCGCGCTTGTTTATCTATGGCTGTGCGCCTTTTGTCTTTATTGCGATACAAGCGCATCAAACCGGAGAGATCGCGCCCTTCTTGGTGGGCGATGCGGCTGGTTTGATTCTGGCGCTGTGCATTGGGTATGTTTTTGTCGCCTTTACCATGTCAGGCTTGGATAATTTTCGCATACGTGAGGATCTGGAAGCGCAGCGGTCTGAAACGCAAGCGGTTGCGGCGCGACTTGAAGCCCAACAGACGGAGCTTCGGCGGTTGTCACTGGTCGCGCGAAACGCCAACGACAGTGTGATTTTCACAGACAAGCAGCGCCGCATTCTTTGGGTCAATCATGCGTTCGTCCGGGTGACCGGGTATTCATTTGCCGAAGCGATCGGGCAACATATCGGTGAGCTTTTGGCGCGGGACGACCCAGACCAGCCAAAAGAGCATCCGATTGAAGTAGCGGTTGCGCGCGGGGAGGGGTTTCGGGGCGATTTTGAAAACATCCGCAAAGATGGACGGCCAATCTGGGTGGATGTGAACCTGTTTCCAATTCACGATGACACCGGTGAGGTGGAGTTTTTTATTTCCATCGAACGGGACGTGACAGACGCCCGCAAACTCGCAGAAGATATGATTCAGGCGCGCGAGGCGGCGGAGCAGGGCGCGCGGGCCAAGGCAGAATTTCTGGCCAACATGAGCCATGAAATACGCACCCCCCTTACGGGGGTTGTTGGCATGGCAGATCTGTTGGCGGAAACCGAACTTGACGCGGAACAGCAACGCTACACCGAAACCATTCGCGGGTCTTCCATGTCTTTGATGGCAATCATCAATGATATCCTGGATCTGTCCAAGCTTGACGCGGGCCGCATGGAATTGCATCCGGTGACATTCTCCCCGCATGCCTGCATCAAAGAAACGCTGGACCTGTTGAGCCCGTCAGCACACGACAAGGGGCTGTCGATCACTTTGGACGTAAGCCAGGCAACACCGGACTATGTCAAAGCGGATGATGGACGGATCCGGCAAATTCTGACCAACATTTTGGGGAATGCGATTAAGTTCACGGATGTCGGCGGTGTCGATGTCACGCTTTGTCATGAAGACACAGAAGATGGCCAGAGGTTGGTGTGGGTCATTCGCGACACGGGGATTGGCATTCCAAAGGAACAGCAGGACCAGATTTTTGACCATTTCACCCAAGCGGAGGCGGCGACGACGCGCAAGTTTGGCGGGACCGGTCTTGGCCTCTCGATCACGCGACATATTCTGGATGTGATGGGCGGCTGTATCTCGGTGCAGTCAGATCCGGGGCAGGGCGCGACCTTCCGCATCGAAATACCTTATGAAGACGCTGAGGCCTCTGAATTGGCGAAGCTGGCGACGGCCAGTGCGGATGCGCCTGAAGCCATTGCGCCGGGGTTGCGTGTTTTGGTGGCTGAGGACAACCAAACCAACCGCTACCTGCTTAAAAAGTTCTTGAAAGACCAGCCCATCGAGCTCGCGTTTGCGCACGACGGCTTAGAAGCTGTGGAAGCTGTTGAGGGCTTTGCGCCCGACTTGATCTTTATGGATATGTCGATGCCACGCATGAACGGTGTGGATGCGACACGTGCTATTAGAAAGATGGCGATCGCGCAGCCAACCATTGTGGCGCTGACGGCGCATGCGTTTGACGGGGAGATGCAGGCCTGTTTGGATGCGGGCATGGATGACTTTCTGACCAAACCCCTGCGCAAGGCGACGTTGCTGAACTGGATTGCGAGCCATCAGCAAAATGGGTTCATCACGGGCGCTGCTTAGTTGTGTGTCAGCGATCGCGCGCAAGAGTGGCGTTGCTTGTTTCCGAGAGGGTGTGCCGCTAGCGTGAAGCGCAATACTGAAGAAGATCGAAATGCCTGTTCGTGATCATGTGGCCTATGGCTCGCCATGGATACAAGGCTGACTGGGGGCCTGTTTGTTTCAGAAGTTGAGGCAGTTGTTTGTGCGCGACAGCGCTTTCCCGGTGCCAAAGCCTGACGCACCAATTTGTGTGGTTGGGGATGTTCATGGGTGTTTGTCCCTTTTTGAGCAGCTGTTGCAAAAGATTCCGCAGGATCATCAGGTGATATTGGCTGGAGACTACATCGACCGGGGTGAGCAGAGCGCCGGGGTGTTGCGAGAATTGAGCGCACGCACGGATGTGATGTGTCTGATGGGCAATCACGAAGAAATGCTGTTGCGATTTTTGCTAAAGGGCGCTGAAGAAGGTGGGCGCTGGATCCACAATGGTGGATTGGAGACTTTGGTGTCCTTTGGTCTTGGGTCGGCCAAATTGCACATGAGCAATGAAGAGCTGAATGCGTGCCGCGATGCTCTGATGGCGGAAATGGGGGCGCCTATGGTGACGTGGCTGGCAGAGTTGGAGAGTGCGGCCCTAACAGGTAATGTTCTTGTGTCTCATGCAGGAGCCAATCCTCATAAGGCGCCAAACGTGCAATCCAAAGACGCGTTGAGATGGGGGCACCCTGACTTTTTGCGGTCTCCGCGCAAAGACGGCATTTGGGTTGTTCATGGCCATACGATTGTAAAACAGGCGCGCGCGGAACGCGGCCGGATTGCGGTTGATACGGGAGCTTATGCGTCTGGCGTGTTGTCGGCTGTTTGTCTGGATGGAGGTCCGCCCCGGTTTATCACGGCGCAGCTGTGACGCTTTGGGCACAAGGCGGATGCGGGATGAAATGGCCTTTGAAAGGACACAATTGCTCGGCAGGCTGGTTTTGTTAGAACGATGGGCTATCTCGGCCCCATTATTGTGTGAGAGGTATGCGTGAGCCAATTAAAATATGGATATATGGGTCACACTGCTGACTTTGTAAAAGTTGGTCAGCGTGTTGGCGCGGCAAGCGCAAAATGCTGGCACTTACGCCGCAGCTGCGAAGTTTTGGTGACATGCCGCCGGGAAAACTTGCCTCGTATTTCGCGAAGCGCTAACACAAAAGACGTTGTTGTTCCTAGGATTTTTTAAATGCTTATTACACCAGTCCTTTTATGCGGTGGCTCTGGAACCCGACTTTGGCCATTGTCGCGCAAAAGCTATCCCAAACAATTTGTGCCTCTCGTGGGGGAGGAGACGCTGTTTCAGGCATCTGCCAAGCGCCTGTCGGGCGCGGACGGTGCATTGAGTTTTGCAGCACCTATTGTGGTGACCAACTCTGATTTTCGTTTCATTGTGCCAGAGCAACTGCAGGCGGTTGGCATCGATCCGGGGGCAATTCTGATTGAGCCTGCGGCGCGCAACACAGCGCCAGCGGTGCTCGCAGCGGCGCTGAAGGCGCATGATGACAACCCGGAAGCTGTGCTTCTGGTGGCGCCCTCTGATCACCTGATCCCGGATGTTGCAGCCTTTCATGAGGCGGTTGTGCGCGGACTTGCGGCTGTGCAGGAGGGCCAGCTTGTGACCTTTGGCATCACGCCGACCCACCCAGAGACGGCTTATGGCTATCTGGAGCTCGCGGGCGCAGCTGCCGAAGATGGTTCCCCGATTGCGCTGAAGCAATTTGTGGAAAAACCAGATGCGGAGCGCGCTGCAGAGATGTTGGCGGCGGGCACATTCAAGTGGAACGCAGGGATTTTCCTTTTTGCGGCCAAAGATATCATTGCTGCCTTTAAGACGCATGCTCCCGAACTTGTGGCCCCTGTGAGCACCGCTTTCTCGACAGCTGAACCCGATCTTGGGTTTTTACGCCTGGCGGCGGACCCGTGGGGCGAAGCCGACGACATTTCCATCGACTTTGCGGTGATGGAGAAAGCCGACAATCTGTCTGTGGTGCCTTTTGACAGTGCCTGGTCAGATTTGGGCGGTTGGGATGCCGTTTGGCGCGAAGCCGGCCCGGATGAGAACGGGGTTGTGGTGACGGGTGCAGCGACGGCGATTGACTGTTCTGACACTTTGTTGCGCTCTGACAGTGAGCGGCTGGAAGTTGTTGGGATTGGTCTGGACAATATCATGGCCGTGGCGATGAATGATGCCGTTTTGGTGGCTGACAAGTCCCGCGCTCAGGACGTGAAGAAAGCCGTCTCTGCCCTCAAGGCCAAAGGATCTAGCCAGGCGACCCATTTTCCGAAGGACCACCGGCCTTGGGGATGGTTTGAGAGTTTGGTCGTAGGAGACCGGTTTCAGGTGAAGCGCATTCTTGTGCATCCCGGCGCATCGTTGTCTTTGCAGAGCCATTTCCACCGTTCTGAACATTGGATTGTGGTGGAAGGCACCGCACGTGTGACGGTTGATGAGGATGTCAAACTCGTGACCGAAAACCAGAGTGTTTATATTCCGCTCGGGGCTGTGCACCGGATGGAAAACCCTGGCAAGGTGCCAATGGTCCTGATTGAGGTGCAAACCGGGGCTTATGTCGGTGAAGATGACATTGTGCGCTATGAGGATATTTACGCGCGCAGTTAGGGGCATCGCGTGCCTTCTATAGCTGGCCGGACCGCTTTTCCTTTTAGATGAAAGGCACACAATCTTTGTGTGGGATCTGCGAGGGCTTTGGGTTCGGCTTGCCAAGTGTTTAGTTTTGGGTGATGCGCTGATGAGACGAGTTGTCGTTTTGAACGATGCAAGTGTGGCGCGGGGCGGTGCGACGGGCCTTGCGATGAAGCAGGCGCGCCTGCTGTGTGAGCGCGGCGTTCAGGTGCTGTATGTGGCAGGAGATCGCGCGCCTGAGCATGCCCTTTTCCCCGACCATGACATAGATGTGCGCCACGTGGGGGGCATGGCCCTGATGAAGCGTGGCAAGGTCGCTGCGGCAACGCAGGGACTTTACAGCGGGGCCGCGCGCGATTTCGTGGCGCATTTGATTGCCGAGGAAGACACGCCTGACACGGTGTATCATGTGCACAGTTTTTCAAAGGCGCTGACGCCGTCTATTTTCTCTGCGTTGCAAACCGTGGCGGAGCGGGTGTTCATACATGGGCACGATTTTTTTCTGGCCTGCCCCAATGGTGGGTTTATGGACTATCAAAAGGAGCAGGCTTGTGAGCGCCGGCCTTTGTCCATGGGCTGCCTGAGCACACAGTGTGACAAACGCAACGGGGCACAGAAAGCCTGGCGCGTGGCGCGCCAGTTGGCGCTGCATCGTGCCATGCCGCGCACGTCGGCATGGGGGGGCATTTTGATGATCCACCCTGCGATGCGCCGCTTTTTTGAGATGGCGGGCTACGACGCGGAGGCCCTGCATACGGTGCGCAACCCCGCGCAGGCGTTGACCGCTGGGCGGGTGCCTGTAGAAGAAAACGACCGCTTCTTCTTTATTGGCCGTGTCGAAGCGGAAAAGGGCATTGAAGATCTCATTGCCGCGGCACAACTGGCACAGGCACCCCTGAGCGTTGTTGGCACCGGGCCACTGGAGGACAGTCTGCGCAAAGCCCATCCGGAGGTGACATTTTACGGATGGCAGGAGCGGGCGGAGATCGGGCGCGCCCTGATGGGGGCACGTGCGCTGGTTATGCCATCGCGGTATCCTGAGCCATTTGGGCTGGTCGCTGCGGAGGCATCGCTGTCTGGCTTGCCTGTTGTTTTGTCTGAGAGCGCCCTTTTGGGGCCAGAGATGGCGCAAAAGGGGTTGGGTTTTACATGCAATCCGCTGGACCACTCCGGATTGGCTGCGACCCTGAGGTCGGTCGCAGAGATGCCGCGAGACGAGATCATCGAAATGAGCACGGCAGGCGCGGCTGGGGACGGCGCACTTTGCACGTCGCCAGACAGTTGGATTGACACGCAGCTGGCGCATTACGACCGCGCCACAAAGCGGGGCTGAACGCCCATTTTGGTGCTGACAGCCGGGTGCCACTACCGCCTTTTTCAGCGCGATACGTTAACCAGAGATTCGAAATCGACTTGCGAAGCAGAGGTTTTGCCAAAAGCGAACCCTGCGTCAATTTGAGCGGTTTTCTTTTTGTTAATTTGTTGGGCAATTATTCGCTGAAGTTATTCGTAATTCCGCCTATTTCAATAAGCGGGGTGAAAACCCCTATTGTGGTTTTTTTATGGCATTTCGCAATTTTTGCGAGTGCATATGTTTTGTGAGTTTGAAGGGGGTGTTTCTGTTTTCTTAACGGGCAGGCCTGCGTGATAATGATTTTAATTTCAGCGTGTTGTTGCAGTTGGTCGCGTTGGGAGCGTGTGTTGAGGGGCGCAATAAGCACTATTATTTCCGCTGCGTGACCCGTCGAATTCTAAATCAGACAATTTCTTATTTCTATTCTGTCTAAGAAAATTGTCGGGAGTCTTCTTACTTTCGCCTAAGTTCGCCAATTTTTGGCCTTACCTTTTCTTTAGCAGTTTCTAATTAGTGAGCGCCGCTATGGCACCTGAAACTCTGTGAGAGACAGTAATATGAAGTACAAAGTTATCGAGCAGGCATCGGCAGAAGATCACTCTATTGCCGCGTCTGAGACTCCTTACTACCGGGATTCAGAATCACGAAAGAGCTGGTATCTGGAAGGGTCATATCGTTCGGATCTAAGAATTGATGTCGAGTCCGTTTGGGACGACTATACGGGCAGTGGCGTTTCCGTTGCCGTTCTGGATTCTCAAATTGATGCGTCTCATGAGGAGCTGAAAGCGGCCTATGATGATACGCGGGACTATGACTTTGATGCGGACACGGGGAAGTTCGACGCAGAGTCAGTGAATATCACCAATGGGCATGGCACGATGGTTGCTGGTGTCATTGCCGCAGAAGCGAATAATGGCGAGGGCTCTGCAGGTATCGCGCATGGGGCGGACCTGATTGGTCTTGCGATGAACTACAACAGCAGCGACGTAATCGACCAAGCTTTGGCGGGCATCCGAGCTGGCGCAAATTTTGACGTGTTGAACAACTCCTGGAGTTTCACCGCGAATTTTGGCGACAACTTCTCTCGCAATGATATGGAAGATGCGTTGATCCATACGGCGTCTGAAGGGCGCGACGGTCTGGGCACGTCTATGGTGTTCGCGGCCGGCAATATGGGGACTGACGGGACTTCGAACTACCACAACTTCCAGAACTCGCCTTACACCATTGCGGTGGGGGCAATTGCGCGGGATGGGGATGCCGCGAAGTTTACCTCGATCGGCTCCAACGTGCTGTTGTCTGCTGCAGGGGATGATGTTTTCACCACGTTGCCAAACCAGAGCTACAGCTCTGTTGACGGAACCTCCTTTGCTGCGCCCGCCGTTTCGGCTGTGATTGCGCTGATGCTGGAGGCGAATTCCGACCTCGGTTATCGCGACATTCAACAGATTCTGGCGCTGTCGGCGCGCAAAGACGGGCTGGCGCAGCACTCCTCCCATGGGGATGGATGGATCACGAATGGGGCGGACAACTTCAACGGCGGGGGCATGCATTTCTCTGATAGCTTCGGCTACGGCATGTTGAATGCCCACGACGCGGTGCGCCTTGCGGAAACCTGGACCGAGCAACAGACTTTGGCCAATCGCTCCACCGTGAGTGAGACCGTAAAGCTTGATGAGATGCTGGTGGCTGGCCAGAACGATCGCATTGAGGTTGAGATTGACATCAACAAGGCAATCCAGGCTGAGCATGTTCAGCTGTCAATGGATCTGTCGTGGTCTTTGACGGGTGATTTGAATGTCTGGCTGATCTCACCGGAGGGCACCTCCGTGCGTCTTGTTCATGACCTTCCTGAGCTTGAACGGGTTGGTAACGTCAAGAACTTCGAATTTGGCTCTGTTGCAAGCATGGGCGAGCTGTCCGCAGGAACCTGGACGCTGGTGATCGAAAACAACAACACCACGGCCACAGACAAAGATGGTGACCCGGTCGTCGGCCGTTTGCGCGGCGTGACGCTTGAAGTGCACGGCGACAAGCAAACGACCAACGATACATATGTCTACACCGATGAGTTTGGCATTCTGTATGATGGATCTGATCTGAAAGAGCGCGCTGTGCTGTCAGACACGGATGGTGGGATCGACTCTCTGAATGCGTCTGCTGTGACTTCTGGCAGCCAGATCGACCTGAGCGGTGCGCGCAAGTCTGTGATTGCCGGTCAGGACCTGAAGATTGCCAAAGCCAATATCGAAAACGCCTATGGAGGCGACGGTGCCGACACGTTGTGGGGCAACCAGCTTGACAACCTGCTGGACGCGGGGCGTGGCAACGACACAGTCCATCTTGGCGCAGGCGAAGATACGCTGGAAGGCGGTGCAGGGAACGACCAACTGGTTGTTGATGCCAAGGTTGGCAGTGTGCATGGGACTGTGCTGAACGCAGGCTCCTTTATGCTGGGCTTCGTGGCGAATACACTTTCGTTTGTGTCTGGCTTTGAAAGCTATCGTTTCATCGATGTGACCTACACCGTGAGCGAATTGAAAGCCTTCTTGTCTGGCGATTTGACGGGTCCGGGTGACTCAGATGGATCGAACGGCGGCGGCGAGCCGGATACCGGCGGCGACACTGGCAACGGTGGAGATACCGATACCGGAGGTGATACAGATACTGGCGGCGATACGCCTGACAACGGCGGCGACACTGACAATGGCGGTGACACCGGCAGCGGCGGCGATGGTGGCAATGACGGTGCCGGAGATGACACGGATGGGCTGCCGATCGACAGCGACCCAGATCACTATGAGATTGTTCTGGAGGGCTCTACGTCGGGTGAAACCCTGCGCGCGGGCTCCGGTGACACCTATTTGTCGGGTGAAGGTGGCGACGACTATCTGGTCGGCAAAGGTGGCGCGGACTACTTTGAAGGCGGCGAAGGCGCGGACAAGGTACGTGCCGGTGCGGGTGATGACGCAATCCTTGGTGGCATCGGTGAAGACACACTGCTGGGGCAAGATGGGGATGACATGCTTGTCGGTGGCGATGGCGCCGATGTGCTGCGCGGCGACGCAGGTAACGATACACTCCGTGGTGGAGATGGGGACGATGCATTGCAAGGGGGCGACGGGGCGGATGTCTTTGTCTTCTCAGCATCTGACGATATCGGGACGGACCGTATTTCCGACTTTGACCGGTCTGAAGGCGATGTGTTGATGGTTGTGGGGGTCGCTTCGAGCGACGCATCATTCCACTTGGTGGATCACGGCCGTGGCGCGCAATTGCAAATGCATGTGGATGGCGACATCGCTGTGTTGGCGGATATCTTGGGTATTGGTCTGACCGAGTTGAGCATTTCGCAGCAGGGCAGTGACAGCCTGTTGATTGCTTAAGGCGTTGAAAGCCGTCTCATCGGGTCTGGCAAATTAGACCTGATGCACGATTTGCAGATCAAAAACACCATTGGCAGCGTCCGGAGCTTTGAGCTTTGGGCGCTGCGTTTTTTGAATGGTCAGCGCGTAGATTTTTTGCGCTTTGGGTAAATGAGTGAAGTGCAATTCCGCTGTTTATTTAAGTATTTTCAATATGTTAAATGGATTAGTTTTGATTATAAAGTGCGTCGAAAAGTGTATTTCGTTCTTCAAGTATTGGGTTTCGCCCATGAGGAAAAATTGAACGAGAAAAATCAATCGATACTTGCGGTGCGCGCGATACAAAAGTGACGTCTTTGCCTCAATTTCAGGCTTGTGGAAAAAGTGCTGTACTTTCACCTAGAAACAAGTTGCTCTGATGTGGGGCGGAGTGCATACGTTGAGTGCATTTTAAAAAATTAGACTCATATAAAGTTAAAGGTGAACCCTGGCTTTTCAAACTCAAAATGACCTCAGCGTCAAAGCGCATCCTGGTCACAAAGTTTCACCATCGGGTTTTGACCCGGACGGAATAGAAATACGCCGCCTTTTCTCCGCGATTTGGCGACGCAAGTGGCTGATTGTGGCATCCACTCTTATTGTTTCTATTTTATTTTTTGCCGCAGTGAGCCGGGTGGTCCCGCTATATACAGCGCGAGCCAGTCTGATGTTGGATTCGCGCTCTGTGCAGGTGCTCAATTCCGATAACGTTGTTTCAGATCTCAATTTGAACAATCCGGTTATGGATACGGAAACCGCGGTGCTGAGGTCGAACTTGCTACTTGAGCGGGTGGTGCAGGAGATCGGCCCTGCGGCGCTTGCGCCAATTGATCCTGCGCTGCAACCTCCGGGACTTTTGGATCGTTTAAAAGGGCAGATCAAATCGACGATTGGCACTGTTCTTGGCATTGACGCCACGGAGACGGTTCAGATCGCAGCGGAGGATGCGCAGACCCGCCGATTGGTCGGGGCGATGCGCAGGTCAATGACCGTATGGCGTGAGGGGCAGTCTTATTTGATCGCGGTCTCTGTTGAGACGCCGGATCCCGAACTCTCCGCGCTGATCGCACAGACTGTTGTTGATACGTACATCATTCGCCAAGTTGAAATGCGCAACGATGTGATCCGCAGTGCAACCGCGTTTTTGACGGGCCGTATTGAAGAAACGCGCAAGAGTGTTGAAGCGGCGGAAGCGAGAATCGCAGACTTCCGTAGTGAACAGCTGGCGGAGCTTGGGATTTCTTCTGAAACGGTGGAGCGCCAGCTTCTGGAGCTGTCGACACAATTGGGCCTTGCACAGGCTGACCTTGCTCAAATTGATGCGCGCTACAACCGGATCATAAAGGTCATTTCGACAGACGGATTTGAGAGAGCTGCGGATCTGCTGACCACCGTGGACTTGCAAACCTCGTCGTTTGTTTTGTCGTTGCGTCAGCGCCTTTCGGAGGCAAATCGCCGCGAAGCTGAACTGGCGACTCGTTTTTCTGAGGACTATCCAGAGCGGGCAGTGATCCGTGCTGAAATTGATCAGTTACGTGAAGAACTGGCCCAAGAAGTGCGCAAAACGTTGGCAAGCTTGGAGAATGAGGCTGCGGTGGCGGCGGCGCGTGTTGCCTCTATCAGAGCCAGCGTGGTTGAGGTCGAAGAACGATCAAGCGGCATCTCCCGCGCGAATATCGAGATGCGGCAACTTGAGCGGGAAGCGGAAGCTTTGCGTGAAAACTATGAGAATATGCTGAATCGCCTGAGCGAAACGCGGTCAACTGAGCTGCTGCAGCGGGCCGATGCCCGCCGCGTGGAAAAGGCTACCGTGCCGGGGGCTCCGTCATCCCCGCGTGTTATGCTGTTTACGATCTTTGGTGCGGCACTCGGCTTTGCCATTGGTCTGATCGCGACGTTCATTTTGGCTGTCTCTCACATTGGCTTTGCCACGCCCAATGAAATCGAACGGGCACTCGGATTGCCAGTGCGGGCTTCGTTGCTGCAGGGCAAGCTACGCTCACGGCGAGCGCTGTTTCGGCTGCTGCATTCCGCGCCGTTCAGCCCCTATCTGGAGCGGCTGCGCCAGTTGCGCGCCATGTTGTTGGTGCTCAATCAGAATCCAGGGTCCGGATATTGTGTGCAGGTGACTTCTTCGATTGCGAATGAGAGCAAGACTTCCACGGTTATTTCGCTGGCCTGTCTGGAGGCCAGAGCGCAAAGGCGCTGTATTGTGTTGGATTTTGATTTTCGCCGGTCCAGCCTGTCGCGTGACTTGCGATTCAATGCGCCGTTTGACCTAGAAGATGTGTTGCAAAACCGCTGTCAGCCGGAAGAAGCCATTCGTCATAGTCGCGAGCTGGGGTTTGATCTGCTGACATTGAAAAAGGCGTCACCGCAGTTGGGCGAGCAGGTCGAAGTGCATCAGGTGAAGGCGCTGATCGATCATCTGAAAAAAACCTATGATCTGGTGCTAATTGATAGTGCGCCTGTTTTGCTTGTTGCGGATAGCATAAAAATTTCAACCCTGGCCGATACAGTTGTGTTGTTGGTGCGCCAGTACAAGACACCGCGTAAGGCAGCCATTCAAGCGGCACGCATGTTGAATGAGGTGGGCGTGAAATCCGTGCAGGTCGCGATGACCTTTGCCGACCGCGCCTCTGAGCAAGAGCTGTACGGCTCGTATTCGGGATACAATTACAAATAGGGGCGGTAGGGAGACGTTTCAGCGCGTTACATTTTTGTGTGTTTGCTGTGTTGAAAAGAGCGCAAGATCCCTGACGAAAATTGAACATTTGCCGCATTGCAGTACAGATTTTGTGATTGCGGGGAACAACATAAGATCATTTTAGATGAACGCACTTTCTCAAAAGCCGCATGTAAGCTGTTTCAACGTCAAGTATAGCCCCAACCTTGGGGATGGGCTTTTGTCGGAGTGTTTGGAGCACGCGCTGATTTCTTGCGGGGCCGCGCCAGACAGCACATCCATCGATCTGGCGGCACGGAAGCAATACGGGGATGGAATGGCTGGGCGCGGCGCGATCATGGCCTTTCTCAGCGCTTTGCCTGGCCCGGTTCGAGCGTCTGTTGTGCGCCTGCCTTTGTTTGTGCAGGGCGCGCGCAAATGGCGGCCGCATTACCGTACGGAGCTGACGGGATCGGATGCCATGGTAATCGGTGGTGGTAACCTGCTGGCAGATCTGGATCTGAACTTTCCGACCAAGCTGTCGTTGGCATTACAAGAGACCGCCGCACAGGATATCCCTGCAGCCATTTATGCCTGTGGTATGTCTTCTGGCTGGTCAGACACTGGATTGCGCATTGCGCGCGCGGCGTTTTCTGTGCCCAACTTGCGCGCTGTTTTTTTACGCGATGCGGCCTCTGTGGATCTGTGGAACGCGACATTTGCGGAGGCTTCCGGTCAAGAGGCACGCTTGGCGCGAGATCCCGGCTTGATGGCGTGTGATGTGTATCCGGCTGCGTCTCGACCGGCGCGGCAGCGGCCCGTTGTCGGGCTGGGGCTGATGAGCCCCTTGGCGATCCGCTATCACTCTGACGAGACAACCACAGAGACTTTCCTGGCCAATTGGTACATTGCTTTGGCGCGGGCGCTTATTCAGCGTGGATGTGAAGTGCATGTGTTTACCAATGGCAGCCCCGAAGACCGCGCTTTTGCAGAAACTGTGGAGGCGCCATTGCGTGCGCTGGGCGGGGAAGAAGATATTCGATTTGTCACGCAGGCTGACCCCAAAGGGCTGTGCGCCAATATTGCCAATTTCGACGTGATGATTGCGTATCGAATGCACGCGATTATTGCGGCCTATTCCTATGCCATTCCTGCGATTGCATTGGCGTGGGACCAGAAAGTTCTTTCGTTTATGCAGTCAGTTGAGCGGGATGACTGGTTGGTGAACCCCGAACAGCTGTCGCCAGAAGAATGTGCAACCCTGGCCGAATGTGCGCTTCGGGATGGGGTGGACCGCAAGACGCATGAGCGGGTGCTGGGTGAAGCGCGGGCTGATGTGGAAACACTGTTTTCTGTATTGAGGTGAAGAGATGCTGGCGTCAGAGGTGAACGACATGTCGGCTTTTCCGGCGGACTTTCGAGAGCGGACCAAAGACCTGAAAGTGGCGATTGTTCACTATTGGCTGGTGAATATGCGGGGCGGGGAAAAGGTGGTGGAGGCCTTGCTTGATCTGTTCCCACAAGCGGTCATAATCACCCATGTCTATGACCGAGACAAAATTAGCGACAAGATCAATGCGCAAGAGATTCGCGAGACGTTTGTTTCCCGCCTGCCGGGCGCGCGCAAACATTATCAGAAGTATCTGCCCTTTATGCCACGTGCCTTGGAGCAAATGGATTTGCAGGAATTTGATCTGGTGATTTCCTCAGAAAGTGGCCCGGCCAAAGGCATTATCCCGCGGCCTGACGCGACCCATTTGTGCTATTGTCACTCTCCGATGCGCTACATTTGGGATCACTACCATGCCTACCGCAGCTCTGCAGGACGTCTGGCGCGCATGGCGATGCCAAGTTTGGCACATCGGCTGCGGATTTGGGATGTCACGACGGCGATGCGGGTGGATCGATTTGCAGCCAATTCAGGATTTGTGTCCCAAAGGATCAAGTCCTTTTATCGCCGTGAGGCGGATGTGATTTTCCCGCCCGTTGCCTGTGCGGAGTTTGCACCTGTCCCTGCTGAGGAAGTGGGCGATCATTACCTGCTGGCCGGTGAGCTTGTGGCCTACAAACGGCCAGATCTGGCGGTGGATGCGTTTACCCAAAGCGGGCGTAAGCTTGTGGTGGTTGGCGACGGAGAGATGCGTGCATCGCTTGAGGCGCGGGCGGGATCGAACGTGACGTTTATGGGGCGTGTGCCGTTTGCTGAATTGAAGCGACAGTTCGCTTCGTGCCGCGCGCTTGTGTTTCCAGGAGAGGAGGACTTCGGCATCGTGCCGGTGGAGGTCATGGCCTCTGGTCGCCCTGTGGTGGCTTATGCTAGCGGAGGAGCGTTGGACACCGTTATTCCGGGTGTCAGTGGCGTGTATTTTGAGGGTCAGACCGTGTCTGATTTGAATGCGGCCATTGAGCAGATCGAAGCGAGCCCACTGTTGGAAGCATCCAGTGATATTCGCGCGCATGCATTGAAATTTGACGAGGCTGTGTTTCAAGCACAGTTTGCGCAATTTGCGCTGTCTGCGCTTGATGAGAAAGGCACTTGCAGGCGTTTTGACGGGGCGGGTGCGCATGCCGATCAAACGTGAGCTGAGCGATGGCAGCTGAAGGGCACGAAGATGGCGACCAAATCCTGATTTTGGGAGGCGGCATTGCTGGATTGGCAGCGGCAAATTCGTTGTCACTGGCTGGTCGAAAAGTCTTGGTGATTGAGGCGAGCGACCAGCTGGGCGGAATGCACGCGTCAAGAGATATTGGGCCATATACGTTTGATTTGGGAAGCATCTTCTATGAAGATACGGCGTCACTCCTGAATTTGGCGCCGGGCCTGCGTGACCTTTGTCTGCAGAAAAAGCGCACACAGCGACGCATTTTGCCAGACGGGACGCTTCGCCATTACCCGATCGAGCCTAGGGACGTTTTGGGGTGGCCCATTGGCAAATTGATGTGCGCTGGATTTTCCATGGCATGGGCGCGCCTTTTCAAACGCCTGGATGGCTCATTACAAGGGATTTGCGCCGCGCGGCTCGGGCCTGTCCTGTTCCGAGAAACTGGCTTGCGCGACTACACGGTGCATTTTAACCGACTGCCACCTGAAGAGATCGCCGAAGCATTTTATCATGAGCGCATGAAGTTTGTGCATCAAGCCACCGAAGTTCGCCGTGTGTTCAGATCTGCGTGGCGCGCTTTGCTGGGCCGTCCGTTTCGGGCCAAGCCCCGCGCCCCGCTCTATTATCGCCCGCGATCTGGCTATGGGACGCTTTTTGAGCGCATTGAAAACGTGCTTCGGGCGCGTGGTGTGGCGTTTGTGATGGGGGCAGAGGTGACACGGATCGTTCAGGATGGCGACGGTGCGATTGTCGAAACCTCTGCTGGGTCTTTCTCTGGAGCCGGGGTCGTGGGGGCGATGTCCGTTGATGCGTTGCATGAAGCCTGTTTTGGAGAGCGCAGCGGCTTGGAAAGTCTTGATCTGTTGTCTTTGTTTGTTTCTGCGGAGACGCTGTCTGAGGAGGCGGGGGATGTCCTGTTCAATTTCCACAGCGGGGGGGGATGGAAACGTGCAACGATCTATTCGCGCCTTTACCCGGATGCGGATGTTACGCGAGAGTATTTTACCGTTGAGTTGACCGTACCGAGGGACGAGGTGCCCGACGCGCAGGGTGCTTTCGACCGGCTCACTGAGCACCTTTCAGAGCTTGGGATTGCGACTGGTTTGCGCCTGGAAGGATCACATGTATCCGCGGGCGCCTATCCGCTGCTGTTGCGGGGCAAAGGGGCGCAGGCGCAAACCGTTATCAAACGTTTGCAGGATGCTGGGGTGCATCTTGTTGGGCGGCAGGGGCGTTTTGAATACCTGCCAACCTCCAGCAAAGTTATTGCGCGCACCGAAGAGGAACTTGAAAATTCAGGCTTGTGAGGCGGAACAGTGCATTAAGTCTTGCGATATTGCAGGCGGTTCGAGGTAGAGTGTTCGTAGATTTTGAAAAGGATTATAAAATGGCGAGCTTTGTCATGCGTGTTGCGCGCTTTTTGAGTGTTGCTGTGTTGGCAGTTGGTGCACAGCAAGGCCAGGCGGAGTCTTATCGCATGGTTCCCGGCGATCGTGTGCTGATGACGTATTCTGCACAGGGTGTTTCTTCTGAGATGACTGTAAACATCGACGGTGAGTTGCGGCTGTTGGGCATTGGCGGGGTCAAGGTCGTTGGAGATACGTTGGATGAAGCCGAAGCGCGGCTTGGGGAAAAGATTGCGGCCGAAGGTGTTTTTCTAGACCCTAAAGTGTCTTTGCAGGTTTTGTCCTATGCTCCGGTGATTGTGTCGGGGGATGTGACGTCGCCGGGGCAATACCCTTATATTCCCGGGATGACGATCGCATCAGCGTTGGCGCTTGCGGGGGGGAGCGAGTTTTCCGGAGTTAACCGGTATGAGCTTGAGCGGGCGCGGATTGAAACCACCGGCGCGATCAGAGCGATCAATCTGGAAATCGCCGGATCCGTTTTGCGGATTGCACGATTGGAAGCTTTGCTGGCAGGGCAGCCGGAGATTGTTGTTTCGGATGCGCTGAATGCACGTATTCCTGCACCAAATGCCGTGGCAATGGATCAGCTGCGGGACGCGGAGGAAGGTTTGTTTGTGACCACGAGCCAACTGGTGACGGAAGCATTGGAAAATTACGATCAAGAGATCGAGCTGCTGGGGCGGCAACTCGCTTTGTTTGAGAACCGGATCGCAGTGCAGCAGGACATTGTTACGACCACAGAACGTGAGCTGAAAAAGGCACAAGATTTGCAGACCCGCGGCCTTCAAACAGCGACCAGATTGGCCTCTGTGGAACAGCGAGATGCGGACGCACGTGCCCGTGTTCTGGAGTTGGAAGCCGCACGGATTGGGGCGGTGCAGGCCCTGGCTGAAGCGCATCGCGCGCGTAACCTATTTGAGAGCCGCCGCCGGGAGGGCTGGCTGGAGGAGCTGCAGACAGCGCGGCTCAGCCTAAGTGACAGCGAAATTGACTACGCTCGCAGGCTTGAGCATCAGGCCGCACTGTCTGGCAATGTCGTGAGTGCAATCATGGCCAGTGAACTGCTGACGCCTGAATTTCAGATCGTATCATCGCGCGAAGGGCGTGAGGCAGAGACCACAAGCGATCTGAACGATATTCTGTTGCCGGGGGAGCTTCTCATTGTACGGTTGCAGCACTCTGGAAACTAAGAGGGGCCCACGGGTGAGTTGACGCCGCAGGCAGGTGATGCGCATGGTTTGCGCACACCTGATTTTGTGTGAAAACGACGGTTGCCAGCAGGTCTATTGGGTTTGGGTCGTGGCCCGCTCTAAGGTGATGCGGTACCGAGTAAGGTCCCCGCGCTGACTTTTGCCTGCAGCAACAACAATCTCCAGTGTGTCGCCAGATTTCATGCTTAGGGGTTTGCGCTGTATTTCTACCGGATTGTCGTGGGAAGCGCGTTCCTCCAGAAGTGGTTCGCCATTCCGCGAGAGGCGGACGATGACGCCATCTTCGGATTTTTTGCCCGGTTTGAAATGCGCGGTGAGGGTGATATCCTGAGGATGTTCGGCCGTGAAGACGTGTACAATGTCTTTGGAGGTTGAGGGCAGCAACGTTTCAGCAGTGAGGCGAATGCCCTTGTGATCTGGATGGCCGCGCCAAGGGACCCAGGGCACGTTGGGGCGATCTTGACCAGGCATAGTGAGCAGTGGGACGGTTTTTTTGCCTTCTTTCGCGAAGCGGTCAAATCCGTCACCTTCTGCTTTGTGCGCGTTTTTTTCTGGATAGGAAAACTGATAATAGCTGTCTGCGATCAAGGGCAGTTCTCCGAGCGTGAACGGCGTATCGCTGTCTGAAATGACAATGATCGGCGTCTCGGGATCCAGAGACTCTGGGGGAGAGGAGACAGGTTTGCCGCTGAGATCAAACACCTGCGCTGCGTCGCCTAGCTTGAAGGGGCGCGCGGCCCCCCAAATGACATATGTGTTGTTGCCAAACTTACATCCGTACGTGAACTGGTCTTCGGAGATGTCCGTGACCACTTTGCCTTCCATGTGTTTGGCCACCGTGCGGTAGGCCAGGCCTGCGGAGGTGAGGCGGCCATTTGGCGTGAAGAGGGGGACAGTGCGTCTGCCCCGCAGGTTGGCAGGAAACCACATGGCTTTGGTGACGCCAGCAAGTGCAAATTGACAATAGTTTTTGACGAGATGGTTGCCCGCCGATTTCACGCTGTCGGTCCCAAATTCGGTCACTTCAAACGGCATGTCTTTCAAACTGGGGTGCCAGCGCAAAACGGCCATCTGGCGCGTGAATTGCTCCGCAGGGGTGCTGTAGGGATGGATTGCAACAGCATCCATCCATTTTCCGCCACCTGAATCCATGATCTTCCAGAGCCAGCTGCCTGGAAGGGAGTGGGTTGCACCACCAAGAATGCGAATGTCTGCGCGGCCGGCACGTGCGCCCTGTGAGGCCGCCTTAAGCATTTTCAAATAGGCCTGAGATCTTTCAAGTGGTGCCATTTTTTCCAAAGGACCACGCACGAAATTGCGGCCGTTAAACTCATTTCCCACTTCGAGTGTCTCAATTACTGGAAAGCGGCCAATGACTTCTTTGGTGTATGCTTCCAATGCGTTGAGCGCTTTTTTGGACTGGGGTGTATGACCATTGTCGTAAAGGGGGTTTCCCCAATTGATGACGAGCGTCAGTTTATTTTTGTCTTCATCCAGTAAGTCTTTGTATGCGCGTCGCGGGCCTGAGAACTCATAAAAGCCGGGCTTTTTTTCAACGCGTGCCCAATTCATACCGTCACGCAAATGTTGCACCCCAAGACTGCGCACAAACCCAAGTGTCTGTGGCTGAATTCCCTGAGAAAAATTTGTGACTGCGCCCAGGGTCGGGGCTTTTTGTTGCGCATGAACAATTGGCGCGGCCAAAAATATTGTCGCGATAACGCTAAAGCACTGTTGGGCAATGGGTAACATATAACAATCCGTACATTTTCTACGCACAGTTTGGCAAATCCAACGTAAATTTCCATGAAAAAGACGTGCCCACCAATAGGAAACGCTTTGTTTGTCAAAACTTTGTTAGAAAAGAGGATAATGGCAGTAAGTAATTTTCGGTATATTGACCTTGAAGGCGTATTTGCGCAGAAATCGATTTATTGATGTTTGTGAATTTGGCTTAAGGTTTTGGGCAAAGGAATGTTTCGTGCGGGATCTAGATAATCGCATTGCTGTTGTGATTTGTTCGGTCGGCAGGCCAGATGAGCTGGCGGATTTGGTGCCGCATCTTACAAAACAGACGCGTATGCCCGACCGCGTGGTATTTGTTGTCACCAAGCCAGAAGACGCACCACAAGATCTGACAGCGCCCTTTTCAGAGGGGACAGAGGCGGTTGTGCTTTATTCGGACAAAGGGCTGACCAAGCAGCGCAACATGGGGCTGGATGCAGTCCAGAATGACTGCGATCTGGTTGTGTTCTTTGATGATGATTTTGTTCCATCGCGCTATGCTCTTGAGGGCATAGAAGGTGCTTTCGCCGCCTGGCCGGATGTCAATGGCATGACCGGTCATCTGATTGCCGATGGTATCAATGGTGGCGGGTATGAGGCTGCTCAGGCTGCGGATATGGTCGCGCAATATGATACGACGCCAAGGTCTGAGCCGACTGTGCTGCGGAGCGGGCTGGTGGGGCTTTATGGGTGCAATATGGCCTATCGGTTGTCCGCGGTGGGGGAAACGCGCTTTGACCCCGCACTGCCGCTGTATGGATGGCAGGAAGACATCGATTTTGCGGCACAGATTCCGGGGGAGCGCATCAAAACCGATGCATTTAGCGGCGTTCATTGCGGCACGAAAAATGGCCGTGAGACCGCGGGTGCGCGCCTTGGCTATAGCCAGTTGGTGAACACTTGGTATCTGTGGCGCAAGGGCACAATGAGCGGACGCTTTGCGTTCAAATTGGCGGCGCGCAATATGATCGCAAACCATGTGAAGCTGCTGCGCCCGGAGCCGTGGATTGACCGTAAGGCGCGCGCTATTGGAAATTGGCGCGCTGTTAAAGATATACTGACCGGAATTGCGCATCCAGAACGTATCCTGGAGTTCTAACGGATCTCTCTTTTTGACGGCGGTTAGCGCACTGAGCGCTGAATGCAAATTGTCAGCAAATTATTGCCTCTTTAATTGGAGCTCTGTCGAGCGGCAGATCTCTGGTTTGGATCGCGTATGACGGTTGTGTGTTTTCCTTGTGGGATAATTCTTGAAATTATTAGTTGATTTCCTTTGTTGATGGATTTGTCTCCTCCGGGAGTGGCCAGGAGGCGTTACTTTGTAATCACTGAATTTTTTGAGATATTTGGTGCGCCCGAGCCATGAGCTAATTCTTTTCGTGGCATTTTGTATGCCTTGGCGAATCACCTTTGAAAGAGTCGTTTTGAGTGCTGAAAATCAAAGTGATTTGCAGTTCTTTCATGCCTGTTTTTTGAGAAATTGGCCCGTGAAACGGCAATGTTTGCGTGGTGTAGATCGGCAAAAAATGGCTAAGTCCTCAAAATTGCTTGAATTGTTTCTAAATTATAAACTAATTCTTCATTTTCTTGGCGAATCACCTTTGCCATGGTAAATATTAATGGACAGCTCTTTTCAAAACTTGGGCTGCGTTTTTATAAAAACGACAGGTTTGAGTGGGCTGCTAGGACTAATTCGATTGATGGTCACGCAAAGAAATTTTAATCAAATTTGTTTGACCGCGAGCAAGAAATTCTATTTGGGAAGGTAATATGGCTACTGTAATCAATGGTGACGGGGGCGACAACGCGCTCGGTGGTGGTGCGGGTCCTCTCGTACTTAATGGCCTTGAAGGTAACGACACGCTTACCGGCAGCGCTCAGGAAGATACGCTAAGAGGCGGCATCGGGAATGACAGCCTTGATGGCGGCGATAGTGTAGACGTGTTGAATGGCGGTGGCGGTCTGGACCGCATGGACGGTGGAGCTGGTAACGACCGTATGCGCGGCGACGGCGGCAATGACCGCATGGATGGCGGCGAAGGCAACGACAAGATGTACGGCGGGAAAGGCAACGACCGCATGGAAGGCGGCGAAGGCAATGACCGTGTCTATGGCCAGGATGGCAGCGACGCTGTATCCGGTGGCGATGGCGATGACGTCATTTTCGGCGACAGCGCGGGCGACGGCAACGATGACGAAGGCTTTGCGGACTTCTTTGTCTTCGACAACGACGATGGCAACGACCGTGTGTTCGACTTTGAAGAAGGCATTGACCAAGTATACCTGTCCGACGCGGTCGATACGTCCGGCGTGACCGTGAACTTTGATGGTAACAACACTGTCATGACTTACGGCGCAACCACTGTGACCTTCTTTGACTCTGAAGTGACTTTGGCTGATATCATTACTTCCGCCGATTTCGCGACAGTTGAGGATCTTCCATTTGCGTAAGACTGCGTAAAACGGAGAGTGAAAATCAAAAGAGCCGAGGGATACCTCGGCTCTTTTTTTGTTTCAAAGCAGTGGCTTGATGCATCGCCACAGGCGGTTGCCAGCATTGGCCCAAGTGAGATCCTGCGCGCGAGATTTTCCGTTGTTGCGCAGAGTGTTGGCCAGTTCAGGATCTTGCAAAACCTTAAGCAAAGCTGATCGCCATTCCGCGGTATCTTCTGGGTCGATCAAAAGCGCGGCGTCGGCGCATACTTCAGGCATTGCGCCTGCATTGGCTGCCACCACAGGTGTGCCACAGTGCATGGCTTCAACAGGTGGGAGACCGAACCCTTCTGTTCGGGAGGGGAAAGCGAAAACGGCGGCATGGGAATAGAGCGTTTTGAGTTCGCTATCGGATACGAATCCTGTAAACACAGTGCCTTCAGGTGCGTGCCATCCCTGTGCCGCATAGGCTTCTGGGCCGGGGCCTCCGGCAACCACCAGTTTAATGTCGCCCGGGAGCGCAGGAGTCATGGCCTCAAAGACACGAGCGATGTTTTTGTAGCCTTTGGCCGTGCCCAGAACCATCACGTAAGGCTGTGCGTTGAGTTGGTGCTTGTCCAAGATCGCCGGGTCGTGCTCTGCGTCGATGATATGGTCGGTTCCATTGTGAACCACGTCAATTTTGTTGAGATGTCCGACACGATGACGCGCCAAAGACTGGCGTGAAAACTCAGAGACGGTCAGCACCCGCCGTGCCCTTGCGCCAATCAGAGGGAGCAGCGCACGATATGCAGTGGCCTGGCGACCGGTGTAATCTGATGGGAACAGATAGGTTTGCGCATCATGGATCATGACAACTGAGTTGCCGTGCAAAACAGGGGCGAGATTGCAAAAGTTGACAAGCAGGCTTTTGCGCGCAAGGCGGGGCAAAGTGAGCATTTCCCAACCCTGACCTGCACCAATTTTACCGGGGCAAACTTCAGGAACCAAGAGTGGGAAATGTGGATCCGTGTCTACGCTGCGCGGTGTGAGGAGCCTGACGTGGTGCCCCTCTGATCGTGCCCGCTCAATCAAGAGGGAGGCATAGTGAGCCGCTGTGCGGTGCACCCCATTCAAAGACGCCCCCAGAAATTTGCCGTTTATAACGATTTCAGTCATAAAATTATTTACCAAGTTTATAATTGGCTTCCTAAATTACAATTGTTGGGCATTCCGCCCAAAATAACCAGCGCGACAACGGCTTAGCGTTGCATAGGTTTCGCAAAGCCGTATGCTATTGAGTGTTTGCTGGCGCAGCAAATGTATTTTTTTTGAAGGGGCGTTTCTGTAGGGAATGCCTGATTACGTGGATTAAAAATATGGATGTTTCTGTTTCCGCTCTACCGCCTTTGCCAAAGGATGAGGCGCTTCTGAAACTCATGCCGAATCTGTTTGTGATTGGCGCTTCTAAATCGGGATCTAGTGCGCTTCATGCCTATCTAAAGGCTCTGCCAGGGGTGCAGATGAGCCTGGAAAAAGAGCCCTGTTTTTTTGTGGATCAGTCGGAGTTGGAATCTGCTTGGCCAATTATGGCGCGCGAATCCTGTAGCCACGAATGGGAGGCTTACCTCAGGCTTTGGCAGGGGGGCGAAGATGCAACATATCGTGGCGAAGGCTCTGTCTATTACAGTCAGTGGCCGCATAGATCCGGTATTGCTGCGCGTATTGCGAAAGCCGCACCTGACGCGCGCATTATTTATACGGTGCGCGAGCCTGTTTCCCGTGCAATTGGCCATTATTGGCAAAGATTCAAAGAGTTTCAGGAAACCCGCTCAATAGAAGAGGCAATCCGGGAAGATCCGCTTTACCGGGATACTTCTGACTATGTTCTGCAAATGGAGGAGTATCTGCATCATTTTGATCGCTCGCAGATAATGGTTGTTGTTGCGGAAGATCTACGCGCGAAACGCCGCGAGACTTTGGCCGAAGTGATCGATTGGCTTGGATTGCCGCCTTATGAGTTTGAGGAGGCCGAGATTACAGAGCGGCATAAGTCGCCACCGACATCGCGGCGCGAACGTTTGCCTTTTGTCAGTACCATTCGCAATTCGGGTGCTTGGCGGACTATGCGGCAGATGCTGCCAACAAGTGCGGTCAATTTCTTGCGGTCTCAAGCCACTGTGACATTTGACAAAAAAGATGTGGATGAAACGGCTGCGCGGGCTTATTTGGCGGCTTATTTTGAGCCAAAGATGGCTGGCTTTGAAGAAGCGATTGGTCGCCCATTGCCGGAGTGGCGCAGCGCGATCGCATCCTACACATAGCAACGGCGCTGCTGCGTCCGCTTTCAATGAGCCGCGATTTCTGCGGATGCGATCGCGGACGTGGCTGCCCCATCCAGAGCTTCGTTGTGTAAGCGATAGTCTGCCGCGTAGTAGTTTTGGATGAAATTCTCTACATCGTTGCCGAGGTCTACAGCTGCATAGCTGCTTGAGGCAGATGTAAAGAGGCCGCTGTTCATCCAAAGAGGGTGAAGCGCTTTCTTGACGCTGCGCGGCATCAACGTGCGGCCGGCAAAGCGCGCCATGGGCTGGATGGTTTTTGCCCATTTCTTTGGCTGTTTGCGTGCGTGATCGTGGCCGATGTCAATAGACAGGCCGGTGGTTGTCTTCACCCAGTCACAAAGCATTGCCGTGTCTTTTACCGCAAAAATGCCTGTCACCATTCGTTGACCATCCAGGTGGGTGAAGTCGACCTGTCGAACGAAGTGTATGTAGGTTTCATCATAAAAGCGGTCGCGCGCAGACAGCCAATCGCAAACATTACGGGCCTCTTCAATAACGGCGGGATCATCGGCGCGAATGGCACCCGCGTCATGAAACTCTTTCATGCGTTGCATCAAAGCGGATAAAAATCTGGAGCGCGGCTCTCGGGTGAGTGCGAAAGTGGTGGCGCCTTTAAAGGCGGACCAGGTGTTTGGCAGATGCTCTGCAATCAGCCACAATGGCATGTGAGACGGCTTAAATTGCCCGAGCTGCGTGTGATGAAAATCGCTTTCTACAGCCTCTTCCGCGGCTTGTTCGGAGATATTCAGATCTTCCGCCAAGGCTGTGTAGGACAAGCCGCCACTTGCTTTCAGAGCTTTGACGACGCTCATGCCGCCGTTTTTGGGAATATGAACAAAATAAGCATTTGAAGAAGGGATATGGCGCATGTTTGGCCTCTGACTGATTATAGATTTACGTTGGATTTCATCCAGAAAATACACTGAGCGTGAACACACGCAGCTTTGAGGAAATATAGAGAACAACCCCGCCAAGCGCAGCCGCCAGCATCAAACCGACCGACAAGGCGGTGAGCTCGGCTGTGAAAAGGTCTTGTAGATTGGACCAGAGTGCTGTGAGCAACAGGTAGTACAGCCCCACGATGGCGAGGGCTGTTGCGAAGCTTTGAAAAGCGGGGCGGGTTTCGATGCCTGCGCGATGTAGGACCATAAGCGCAGACAAGGAATTGAGCATCATGATGGCCGCTTGGCTCCATGCCAGGGCCGCGAGGCCAAATGGCGACGCAATGAGCACCGATGCAATCGTCAGTATGGTCCATACCAAGTTAAAAAGCGCCACCAAGCCAGTGCGATCGCGTGCAGCAAGAGCTGGCTCTAAAATCAAGCTTCCGACGTTGAGGACCGAGCGTACCGCGATGGCGGCTGTGACCGTCAAGGCTGCAAGGTAAGCGGGATCGAAGAAGAATTCGACCACAGTTGGCGCCATGACGACCACGACCGCAGCGACAATTCCTGTGAGCAGTACGATTGAGCCGGTGAATTTTTTAAGCGGTGTGCTGAGCTCGGCGTCTTTGCGTGCCGCCGCGCCGAACTGGGTTAAGGCAAAGCTGCGCAAGGGCTGTGCGACGATGTCGGTCGCACCAGAGGCAAGCCGGTTTCCGAACCGGTATAGGCCCGCCTCTGCGGTGGTGAACATCAAGCCAAGCATAAGGTCGCCAGAGTATCGGGACAGGAAGTTCAAGAACCTTGCCCCATAAAGGCCGCCTGAGAATTTTGTGGCCTGCCGCGCCAGATCCCGGCGAAACACAAAGCTGGGCCGATCTGGAGAAAAGAGCAGGTACAGCAGGATCGCCGTCAAGACGCGCAGATAGCGAAACGCGACGAGGGCAAACAAAGACTGCCAGGTCCACAACAAGATTGCGCCGCCGACCAAAGCGACAAGATTTTGCGCAAACATGATTGAAAAGTGGGTGTTGACGGCGCCCCTACGCAACAGGACTGCGGAAAACCAGGCGCCAGCGCCGGCCACTGGTTGAATGGCGGCAAGGAGAACAAGCACCGGAAAAAGATCGGGCGCATCAAAGACCCAAGCCAATGGCCAGGCAAATAATGCCAGCAAAGAAGCCGCCAACGTTGCCAGGCCGGTGATCATCCAGAAGGCGGTGCCCAATACCAGTTTGTCATCTTCTTTGGCATTCACGATCCATTGGTAGAACCCTGAATAGGTCATCGTCTGGATCAAGGTGATGAACACGATGGCCAGTGCATAAACGCCATATTCAGCAGGCGCCAGAAAGCGGGCGGCCAAAAGAGTGATTACGAAAGTGGCGACTTGCTGGAGTGATCTGGCAATGAGAGCAAAAAGCGCAAGCCCGATGCGTTTCATGCGGTTCGGACTCGCATCCGCGGTTCCGGAGGGGGAGTTTTTAGTCATGATATAAAAATGCTATATAAATAATGCTTTTGGAGCATTTAATTGTCACTACTCAAAAAATAAAATCTGCAGAGCACGCTGCCATGCCTTACGCGTTGCATACAACATAAGGGGCGCGTATTCCTACAATTAATGCAGATTGTTGAAAGCACATTTATATCGTTGATTGTCCTTGCTGCGGTTTTAAGCAGAGGCCCCTTTGTTGGGATCAACTATTTTTTTGCAGTCATTCCTTTTGGAATGATGGCGGCAATCAACCTGCCTGCGATTGGCGGTACATCTTTGATGACCTACGATCTTGTTTTGTTAAGTTTGGGTGCAATGCTGATTTTGCGGCGTGGGATTGCCGATGACATCATGCGCCTTATGGCGCCGGGGCAGCCGGGTCTGACGCTATTGCTTTTTTATATTTATGCCGTTTTCGCCACGATGTTTTTTCCCAGGATTTTTGCGGGAGAAACTGAGGTTTTCGCAATTGGGCGGGTGGCCGGGCAGGTGGGAATTGTGTCCCGACCTTTGGCGCCCAATGGCGGGAACCTTTCCCAATTGGTGCGCATGACACTGGCGGTTATGGCGTTTCTGATCCCAGCAATTGTTGTGATGCGCCAGGGCGGCGTGAAGGTCATTTATCGCGCAATGCTGATTGTTTCGCTTGTGCATGCGGGGCTGGGCGTATTGGATTTGCTCACGCAGGCGACAGGCACATCTTTCTTACTGGAGCCGATCCGCACCGCAAACTACGCGCTGACCCTAGGCCAGCGGATGGCGGGGCTTGACCGGATGATTGGAGGATTTCCTGAAGCCTCTTCATATGGCTATGTGTCGTTGGGGCTCTGGGGCTATTGGTTGGGCTATTGGTTCCACAACAAGGGCAGATCCAAACTTCCTGGCATTATGGTCTTGGTTTTTGCCTTCCTTGTGATCCGTGGCACGTCATCTTCGGCCTACGTCGGGGGAATGCTGTTGATTGTGGTGTTTGCTGTGATGCGCTTGCGCGAGATGGGGCTTTCGCAAAACGGTTTGATTGATCGGCGGCTGGCGGCCGTTGGGGTCTGTGTCGTTGCGGTGCTGCCACTCATGATTATGAGTCTGTATATGGCCTATGCGCTTTCTCAAGGATTTGCGGATTTCATCGATCGCTCTTTGCTCAACAAGCTGGAAAGTGACTCCGGAACGGAGCGTATGGGGTTCAATCTGCAAGCTTTGCGGAACTTTATGGATACTTGGATGCTTGGGGCTGGGTTGGGATCTGTGCGTGCGTCCAACTGGATTGCTGCGGTTTTGGGCACCACAGGGCTGATTGGGCTGGGGCTGTTGGTGACCTATTTGGCACAATTGTTTTCAATGTCTGCACGCGGCGCATCTGACGAAGCCAAGCATATGATGATCGCTCTAAAGATGGGGATGGCGGGATGCTTGGCGCGTGCGCTTGTGGTGAAGGGAACGCCCAATTTAGATTTCATATTTTTCGCGATGGCGGGTTTTCTTTCGGGTTTGGCGATTAATTTAATGGCCAAGTCTCGCGGTCCTGTATCTGAGACAGGAGGGACGGATGGAGGGCTCTTCGCTCCCGGGGCATAAGTCCGGACGCTTGCATTTCATTCAATATCTGCGGGGCGTCGCGGCGATTATGGTGTTGGTGCACCATGCGCTCAATGCGAGAAGAGGGGTGTCTCTACCTTTTGAAAGTGATGTGAACGTCGGTCGCTTGGGGGTGCTGATTTTTTTTGTCATCAGTGGGTTTGTGATGATGCATGCCTGCCGAAACGAGGCCGTTGGAGACTTTCTCAAACGGCGTTTCATTCGTATCGTGCCTTTGTACTGGTTGCTTACTTTGGTCTACCTCGCGGTTCTTTTGCCCAATGATCTTGCTGCGGGTGACCCGTTCAGGCGAGCTGGCGCATTGGTGCAGTCTTTCTTTTTTATCCCGCATTGGCACACCGGGGTGCCGACCGAAATATGGCCAGTTTTAACACCGGGGTGGACGCTCAATTATGAGATGTTTTTCTTTTTTATCTTCGCCATAGGCATCGGGGCGGGGCGACCGGCTCAGGTCAGTACTGCGATTCTGTGTGCGTTGGTTGCGGTCGGCTGGCTTGTGCCGATGAGCTCACCCATCTTGATGACCTGGACCAGTGCGTTTCTTTTGCTATTCGTCGCTGGGATGTTTTTGGCATTGCTCTGGCAGCAGTTTGATTTTTCGATTGTGCGCTGGGGGCTGCCCGTTGGGCTGTTGATCGTTTTATTGGAGGCGATAGATTGGGTGCCGCAGGAATGGGGTGTATTTGCATATTTTCTAGCAGCGATAATGGTTGTTGCTGGTACCTTGAGTTGTGAAGAACGTTATCCAGAAACGAGACTTAAGTTTCTGGGGCTTCTGGGGGATTCCAGTTATTCGATTTATTTGTCACATACGATCCTTATGATCCCCTTATACAAGGTGTTGCAATTTTTGCCTTTGTCGGGCTGGCCACAGTTTTTGGTGGTTTTTTGTATTGCGCTGGCAATCTGCACAGGATGTGGGATCTTGCTATATCGGACCGTGGAGCGCCCGGTAACGCGTCGTTTGAGAATTGTATTTGATAAGCCTCATTCGAAAGGGAGGTAGACTTGATAAGAGAAGTGATCAAAGGCGTTGCTGGTTCGAGTGCCGCAAGACTTTCGCCGCAGTGTGATTTTTCGAAATCGATTTTCATTCTGGCGCATATGAGATGCGGATCAACGGCCCTTTCCAATATCCTGTGCTCACGCCCGGAGATTAGCGGGTATGGAGAGGCGCATATACGCTACGATAAAGAAGCATCTCTTGGTCGATTGGTTGTAAACCAGACGCTTCGCCGCGCCTGGAAACCCAGGGCGCCGTACCTTTTTGATAAGATCTTGCACAATCGTCATGATGCAAACGCTCCAGACGCATTCTATCAAGGGCGCGCAATTTTTGTGATCCGCCCGCCAGGTGCGGCGATTGCTTCTATACGGAAGCTATATGCAGACCTCGGACGTGACGAGTATGGCTCTGACGCGCTGGCAGCGGACTACTATCTGGCGCGGGTTGGTATGATGGCGCACCACTGGGCGCGGTTTGACGACGCGCACAAAATTGGAATCACGCATCGCGTATTGCTGACAGAACCGGAACGCGTATTGGCCCAGATTTCAGAACGCTTTTCTTTTTCGCCAAAACTTGAAAATCGGTATGAGAGTCCGGCAGCGTCGCGCAAAGGTGGTGGAGGTGATCCCACCGTAAGCGGCAAATATACACGCATTCAGGCGATCACAGCCGCGCCCAAAGCCGATCCGATTGATGATTTGCAGATTTCGGACCGATTGCGCAGCGATGTCGTGGCTGCCCACGAGAACTTTGTTGACCTTATAAGCGCCAAAGAAATGGCAGAGGATGAATGCGTGGGTTAGCGCCTGCCCAGAGTCATTTCTGAGCGCGATTGTCGCTATAACGATTTTTGGCGGCTTGCGTTTTGGTCGCATTTAAACATCTCACCAACGTCTTTAGAGCCGTGTTTTTCAGTGGTGAGTGTTCGGCGAATCTTTGCCGAAAAAGTCTCGATTGGGTGGTTTATGGTGGTCTATTGGGGGCAGGGATTGTTTCCGATTTTTAGTGTAGTTCATCTGATTGCTTTTGAGTGTTGATCTTTGTGATGCTGCAAGTGCTCGGTTTTTGTGCGGATGCCTTGTGGAATAGTTGCAAAATATTCAACTAGTGATTGCTTTTTCGCTCGTGACATTATGCGTATTCTTGTTCCAGCTATGCTGTGTATTCCGCTATTGGAAGTGTTCTAATCCGCAGTTTCGGTCCTTTTACGATGGGTCAATTTCGGCGTATTTGCAGTAGATTTCATTGAGTACCTATTTGATTAATAATAATTTTCATTTTTGATTGAGCGTTGAGTGAGTTGCGAGCAGAGACGTTTTTCGGTCTGAAGTTTACATTTTGACAAAATGAGAATGGCTCCAATTTCTTCTTTTAAATGAACGGAGGGTGGGTGGCTTGTCGCTCTCTGCGGTGCAGAAAAAAATCTCGATTTTGAGAAGTTAAAATTTACTTAAAGCGAGAATCGGAATAGCTTCAAAAGCACTACAAAAGACTTTTCGTAAAATCCCTGAGTTCTATTTGAGTTTTGGTCATGAAAGATATTGTGGAAGAACGCCTATTGTTCGCAAACCAGAGCTTTTCTGGTACTCAAGAACACAAACGAACATCCGGCACCGCGCTTCGCAATTCGGCGAACTATTTTTATCGCCGCTATGGAAAACGGGCCTGTGATATTATTCTGGCCGTTTCCCTGCTGCCCGTTTTGGTTCCGGTTATTTGCGTTTTGTGGGCTGTCACCGCGCGTGATGGCGGGAGCGGGTTTTTCGGACATGTGCGCGTCGGTCAGAATGGGCGCAAATTTAAGTGCTGGAAAGTCCGGACGATGGTTGTGGGCGCCGAAGAGAAATTGAAAGCCTATTTGGCTGAGAATCCTGAAGCCGCAAAAGAGTGGGCTGAAAACCACAAACTGGCTGATGATCCCCGGATCACGAAGTTTGGAAATTTTCTTCGGAAAACCAGTTTGGATGAATTGCCGCAGATTTGGAATGTTCTGACGGGTGAGATGGGGTTTGTCGGGCCGCGCCCAGTTGTTGAAGATGAGCTGAGTAAGTACGGGAGCGGTGCACGTTTCTACCTTGCGCAGAAGCCCGGTATCACTGGGTTGTGGCAGGTATCTGGCAGAAACAGTGTTTCCTATGATGAGCGTGTTGCCATGGACTTCGAATATCTGCAGCGAACAAGCTTTAAGTTTGATGTCAGCATTTTGCTCAAGACTTGGCAAGCTGTGGTGAAGCGCACTGGCTGCTGAGTATCGGCACAAGTGTTATTTTGTGAAGGCGCTCGTTTGAGCGCCTTTTTCTATTGAAAGTGAGCGTTAAAACTGGCGCACGCCCAACTAACTTAACTTGCGAACAGTGTTCTGCGAATCTGGGAAATTGGAGGCGAGTACCGGAATCGAACCGGTGTACACGGATTTGCAATCCGCTGCGTCACCACTCCGCCAACTCGCCATCCGTGGTGTTTCGAGTGTGTCTCGAAAGTGGCGCATACATGGGCCGAATCTTGGGTGGGTGCAAGCCCCTTTTTGAGAATGACGAGAAACATGAAGCGAAAAAAACGTTGTTAGCATCGGATGATGCCAACGGGAGCGGAGGCAGACTTGTCACATACCACGGAAAAGACACGTTGATTCCGTTGCCGCGCCTTCTCTGTTGTGGCAAGACTGCTTTAGCGACGCAGCAGTGCATGAGAGTACAATGGCCGATTTTGCCCAGCTTCGCACGACGATGGTGGATACGCAGGTGCGGCCATCCGACGTGACAAAATACACGGTTATCGACGCTTTGCTGTCGGTGCCCCGGGAAGCCTATGTGCCCTCAGGTCAGCGGGCAGCTGCGTATGTTGATGGCTGTGTGCCATTGGGGGCGGAGCGTGTTGTTCTGGATGCACGTACTTTGGCGAAGATGCTTGATGCCCTTGATGTTCAGAAAGACGATCTGGTGCTCGATGTGGGGGCTGGTTTGGGGTACTCTTCAGCCGTCGTCGCGCATATGGCGGAAGTGGTCATCGCTGTGGAAGATGACACTGATCGGGCAGCTGAGGCGCAGAGCAATTTCAACGAACAAGGTGTGGACAATGCGATTGTTCACTGCGGACCTCTGTCAGAGGGGGCCATGGCGCATGGGCCCTATGATGTGATTTTGGTGCAAGGCGGTGTGCAACAATTGCCTGACGGGCTTCTGGGGCAGTTGAAAGACGGAGGCCGGATCTGTGCGTTGTTCGTAGAGGGCGCTCTTGGCATTGCGCGTATCGGATACAAGTTAGATGGCAAGGTGAACTGGCGTTTCGCGTTCAATGCGAGCGCTCCGGTGATGCCTGATTTTGAGAAACATCGTGCGTTTGAATTATAAACAGAACAGGCAAACAGCGCGGATACGGAAAGAGGCAGTTACTATGTTTCACTTTTTGAAGAAGACAGCCAGACGTGGCGTTGCTGCATTGGCGCTCAGCACCAGCTTGGCAGGTTTGGCAAGTGCAGAGACGCTTTCAGATGCGCTCGCAGCTGCGTATGAACACAGTGGCTTGCTGGAGCAGAACCGTGCGCTTTTGCGTGCGGCCGATGAAGACGTCGCGGCCACGACGGCTCTGCTACGCCCAATCGTGGATTGGTTTGGCAGTGTAAACTATGACTATGTGGGAACACGGTCTGCCGCCACAGGAACGCGGACGACCGGCTGGACGCCTGACGCGACCTTGGGCATCTCCGCAAGTATCCTGCTTTATGACAATGGCGCTTCAAAGTTCGCTGTCGAATCTTCCAAAGAAACGGTGCTGGCCACCCGTCAGGGACTTGTGTCGGTCGAACAACAGGTTTTGTTTGACGCCGTGCAGTCGTTCATGAATGTGGTGCGTGACGATGAGATTGTTGATCTTCGCATCAACAACTTACGTCTCTTGGAGCGAGAATTGCAGGCCGCGCAAGACCGCTTTGAAGTGGGTGAAGTGACCCGAACCGACGTGGCCTTGGCAGAAGCGCGTCTCGCAGGGGCGCGTGCGTCTTTGGCTGCGGCGCAGGGTGATCTGGCTGCGAGCGAAGAATTTTATGCGGCAGCCATTGGCACCCGGCCTGGAAACCTTGTGACCCCCACGAGCCTGCCGAGCGCGGCGAACTCAATCGAAGAGGCAAAGGCGGTTGCGATCCGGTCCCATCCCGACATGCTGCGCGTTCAGCATGAAATCCTCGCATCGGAGTTTCTGGTCAACCGTGCGCGTGCCGCATTGGGGCCGACAGTGCGATTTGATTCCCGTGTTTCCACTCGCCGGGTGCTTGACGAGAACACGTTCCAAGATGGGATTGATCTCGGGGTTACACTGAGTGGGCCAATTTATCGCGGCGGTCAGCTGTCGGCTTTGTTGCGTCAATCCATGGCGCGTCGCGATGCAGTGCGGGCGTCGCTGCATTTGACACGGCACAACATTCGCCAGCAGGCCGGGACAGCTTGGTCGCGTTTCATCGCGTCAGGGTCACAGATTCAGGCCAGTGTTCGACAGGTTGAAGCTGCGCGTATTGCCTTTGAAGGTGTGCGCGAAGAGGCCAAGCTTGGCGCGCGTACCACGCTTGATGTTTTGACTGCTGAACAAGACCTGCTTGATGCGGAAGCAGATAGAATCACTGCACAGGCGACACAAATTGTGGCGGCTTACGGTGTTTTGTCTTCGATGGGTTTGCTGACGGTTGATCACTTGAACCTGCGAGTCGAACGCTATGATCCCGAGGCCTATTATAACTTGGTCAAGAACGCGCCTGCTTTGAGATCTGAGCAGGGGCAGAAGCTCGACCGTGTACTTAAGGCAATTGGTAAACAATAACATTTTTCCTATCGGTTGTGCGGTGGTTCGCCGCTCGCTACACTTCCTGCGGGGTAAGAGCGGTGATCACGTATGTCTGACGCGGTAACGAATACGGAAATAGAAGACGTGCTGACATCAATCCGACGATTGGTGTCAGACAATAAGGGTGCTGAGGAGCGCGCAGATGGCTCTGCGGTCGATCAATCAGAAACCCCTGTTGAAACACAGACTGTAGCTGAAGAAGCTGTTGAAGAAGATGCGCCAGAAGCGTTGATGCTGGTTTTGACACCAGCTTTACGTGTGGCTGATGCGGAAGATGCGGGTTCTGACACGCTGAGTGGTGCGATTGACAGCGCTGATGAGTTTAGCTTCGAGGAGGCGCTTGCCGAGGAGCTTAGGGCTGACATTCATGAAGCAGCTGAAGAGGCGGGTGATGTCGCTTCTGGCGATGCGTTTTCTGATGACGATCCGTTGGATGCAGAAAACGTTAGCGATGCGTTGCCTGAAGAAAGCGATGCTCATGAAGCGCGAGAGTGGCTTGATGCAGACAGTACAGATCATGGATCGGATGAGGGGGCGTTCGAGCCTCCGTCTTGGCAAGAAGAGCCTGACGTGAGTGAGGGCACGTCTGAGATCGAAGACGCCAGCCCACATGAAGACGTAGACGAAGAACAGCCGTTTGATTTTCAGCAGGTGCTTGAGCAGCGTATCCGGCGGTTCCAGCATGTGGAGGACATGCAAGGCGTTGAGGACGTGGTTGCCGAGGTCGAAGAGTCTGATGCTGAAGAGTTCAGTGCAGCTGTATCTGGCGCTGCGATCGATGCGCTTGAAGACACGGTTCAGGAACAAGTTGTGCGTGCGATCCACGCCCCGGCAGAAGACGCTCCGTTGGAAGATCTGCAGGAGCCAGCTGAAATTGACGAGGCAATGTTGCGGGATATGGTTGCAGATATTGTGCGTCAAGAATTGCAAGGGGCGCTTGGCGAGCGGATCACACGGAACGTGCGCAAACTGGTGCGCAGAGAAATTCACCGTGCTCTTGCAGCTCATGATCTTGGATAATACATCCGCTGCTGATTTTCAGTTGAATTGAGAAACAAAAAACGCGCCCTTTTAGGCGCGCTTTTTGTTTGGCAGCATGGCGCGTGCTTCAGGCAGCTTCGGCCTGAGCAGCCGCATTGCGGCGTTCGCTTTCTTCGCGCGACAGCGCGACGGAGGTGCGGATACCTTTGCCGACAAATTCCATCAGCCCTTCGACCACTCGTTCATTGGGGTCAATCCCGGCGCAGGACAGCACTTCGCGACCGTCGCGAGATCGCGCCCAGCGCGCGATTTGTTCCGGCCCATTGCCGTACTTTTTGTCATCCGCAATGGCATCATCCAACGCAGCCAAAACAACTGCCGCAAAGAGTTTGCGGGCACGGTTGCCTTGTTCATTGTTGTAAGCCGCTGCATCAACGAAATCGGTCATCTCGTCGTCCTTGTGTTATTGCTCTTGTGTTTTTCGGCGTGCCGCTCCTTATGAAGCATTCCGCGCGATTCGGGTAGCCTGTTTTTGCATAGCTTCCATGCGCTTGACGCATATCGCCTGAAAATTGGGCTTCGGACTTGGGCTCCTTGCCAGCTGCCGACTGGCCAGATATAGGATGCAAAACAACCCAATCAACCTTTTTTCTATCGGTTTCTGAACATGCCCAAGATCAACGGAAATGAAATTCGCCCTGGCAACGTGCTGGAGCACAACGGCGGTCTTTGGGCCGCCGTCAAGGTCGACCACGTCAAACCCGGTAAGGGTGGCGCGTTTGCACAGGTGGAGATGAAAAATCTCCGCAATGGGTCCAAACTGAACGAACGGTTCCGGTCCGCTGACAAAGTGGAGCGCGTGCGTCTGGAGCAGAAGGACCAGCAGTTTCTCTATGAAGATGACGGCATGCTGATCTTCATGGACACCGAAACTTATGAGCAAAATCAGATCTCTGCGGAGCTTCTGGGCGAGCGTCGTCCGTTCCTTCAGGACGGAATGACCATTGTTGTGGAATTCTATGACGCAGAGGCGTTGAACGCGACGCTGCCGCAGAAAGTGATCTGCAAAATTGTCGAGACTGAGCCGGTTGTGAAGGGTCAGACTGCGGCGAACTCCTTCAAGCCGGCGGTGCTGGACAATGGTGTGCGCGTGATGGTGCCACCGTTTGTTGGGCAGGACGAAGACATCGTCGTGAACACCGAAACCATGGAATATTCCGAGCGCGCATAAGCCGCGTCAGGACCTTTCCCCCAGCGCGATCTGCCGGGGGCAAAACCCAAAAACCTCCGGCCAACAACCGGAGGTTTTTTATGATCCGCATTTTAGCACTAGATGAGATCGGCATGATCCTGCCGCTTTCGGCGCAGGTACAAGCGATTCATGCGGCCCAACACCCAGAACAATACTGCGCGGAGGTGCCGGAGGCTGCGGCCAGGGTGTTTTTTGAGGAAAAGATTCGCGACGGTGCGCAGCTTTTTGTGGCTGAAGATGACGCTGGCGCTGTCTGTGGGTTCTTACTCGCGGTGCCAAACCGCCGAGAAGGCAATCCGTTTGTGCATGCCAGTGCGCTCGTGGAGCTGGACCAGATCTGCGTGGATGAGCGCTGTCGCGGGCAGGGCGTCGGCGCGGCCCTGATTGGCGCGATGGAGCACTGGATGCAGAATGAGGGTTTGGGGGAATGGAGATCGGTCGTGCATGACTTCAACACCCATTCCCAGAACCTGATGCGCGGGCAGGGGGCAAATGTGTTGGCGTTCAGGTTTCAGAAAACCCTTGCGACATAGTAGGTTTAGCCTTTGTAGGTGACGGTGGCCTCTCCGGCGGTCATGCCGTCTCCTGCGCGATCAAACCGCAGATAGGCCAGTGCTTTGTCGCCGGACTGACTGTAGAGTTTGCCGACCTCGCGTCCGTCGCGCAGGATCGGTGTGCCCACAGGCGCTTGGCCCTCGATCTCGACCAGAGCGAGGCCTTTGCGCAGCTCAGTTTTGTGTTTCATGCGGGCGGTGACCTCCTGACCCACATAGCATCCTTTGCGGAAGTCCACGCCGTTGAGGCGTTCAAACCCCATCTCCAGTATGTAGCTGTCGCCATCAAGCTCAATGCCGGTGGTGGGCACTTGATGGGCCACGGTCAGCGCGGTCCAGTCTACGGTGTCATTGCCTTGCGGAGCATCCCGATAGGCACGCCAGCCAAGCTCGGTGTCACGCGGGTCGGGAGCGCCATCCTCTGGCGTGTTGCCAAGACCGCGATGCAGGTGCAGTTCGGTTTCAGAAATCGCCACATCCGCGCGCAGTTTGTACATGCTGAGACGTTGGATCAGCGCGGGGGCCTGATCTGCGTCTGCGTCCAGCAGAATGTCTGCGCCGTCGCGTTTCAGAAAGAAATCCGCGATGTACTTGCCCTGAGGCGTGAGCAGCGCGGCATAGAGCAGACCATCGCTCAGATGGTCCAGATCGTTGGTCACAAGCCCTTGCAGGAAGCTTTCGGTGTCAGCCCCGCTGAGGCGGAGGATCTTACGTGCGGGCGTGGTCATGCGGTTCGTCCTGTTCTTGCGTACCCTTCTCATATAGAAGCGCTTCTGCCGTGCAACAGGGCAGGACAAAGAAATGCGCGCTCCACTTAGTGTGATCATCCCAACGCTTAACGCTGAACAGGCGCTGCCTGCCTGTCTTGGCGCGCTCTATGCCGGTGTGTCCGCGGGGGTTTTGCGCGAGTTGATTGTGGTCGATGGCGGCTCTGAAGATCAGACGCTGGCCATTGCCGATGAGGTCGGGGCGAAGATTATCCGCACCACACCTTCTCGTGGTGGGCAGTTGCGCCAGGGCGGGGAACTTGCCACGGGCGACTGGCTTCTATTCGTTCATGCCGACACTGTGCTGTCTGAAAACTGGGTGGAAGCGGTGGAGGCCAGACTGGGACAGCCTGACAAAGCCGGATGGTTCACGCTGGCCTTTGATACGCCAGGTCTTGCGGGGCGGTTTGTGGCCGGGTGGGCCAATCTGCGCAGCCGGGTGTTTGGTCTGCCTTATGGCGATCAGGCGCTGTTGATTTCGCGGCGGCTTTACGGGCAGCTTGGCGGCTATGACGACATCCCCTTGATGGAAGATGTGGCCTTGGCGCGGCGCTTGGGGCGCAAGCGGCTGGTGCATCTTGATGCTGTCGCCACGACCAGCGCAGAGAAATACCGCCAGCAGGGTTGGCTGCGCCGCGGGCGGCGCAACCTATTGACGTTGTTGAGATATTTTTTAGGTGCCAAACCGGAGACGCTGGCGGCGTCTTACCGGAAGGGACGCTGATCAGCGCCGGAACGCGAGACGGTCAAACAGCCGCCCGACAAAGGTTTTCTGTTCTGCCGCATGATCTTGACCGATCGATTTCACAGGCTTGAGCGCGCGCGCCTCAGCGGTTTCGCCGCTGGTTTTGAACTGCAACTCATGCAGCTCCGCATAGACCCCGCCACGGGCCAAAAGCTCGTCATGGGTGCCTTCATCGACCACAATCCCTTTGTCCATCACCACGATCTTATCCGCCTCGCGCACAGTGGAGAGACGGTGGGCGATGACCAGCGTAGTGCGGCCGGAGGAGAGCTTGTCCAGCGCGGCCTGCACGATGGTTTCAGAGCGCGTGTCGAGCGCGGAGGTGGCCTCATCCAGCAGGAGGATTGGCGTGTTGCGCAAAAGCGCGCGGGCAATCACCACCCGCTGGCGCTGTCCACCGGAGAGGTTGGAGCCGCGCGGGCCAACCTGCGTGTTGAGCCCGTCAGCGAGCTTGGGCAGGAAATCCGCCACATGCGCCGCTTTCAGCACCTCTTCCAGCCGGGCATCATCGACGTTTTGCTGATCCAGCACGATGTTTTCGCGCAGCGTGTCGTCAAACAAAACCGCTTCCTGAGAGACCACAGAGAACAGGCTGCGCAGATCCGCCAGGGTCATGGCGCGGTTGTCGACCGTGCCGATCAGGCTGTGGCCGTTCTGAGGGTCCACAAGGCGTGTCAGCACGTTAAAGAGCGTGGATTTACCCGCGCCTGAGGCGCCGACAATGGCGGTGGTCTTGCCGGCCTCGGCCACAAAGCTGGTGCCGTTGAGCACTTTCACATCGCCATAGGAGAGATGCACATCTTTGAGTTCAATGGCGGGAACGCCTGTCGGGGCGGCAACCGGTGTGGTGGGCGACTGGATGGTGGGCTCCGCTTCAACCAGCTCCTTGAGCCGTTCAATGGCGGCAGCAGCCACCTGCCAGCGTCCGGACAGACCTGCAAGGCGGCGCAGCGGTTCAAACATCATGCCTAGGGCGGTGAAGAAGGCCATGAACTGGCCCACGGTCTTTTCACCCGCCACGATCTCCCCACCGCCATAAAGTAACACGCAGAAAAAGCCGATTCCGGCGGTGATATCGATCATCCCGGCGATGGAAGAGGTGCCAAAGGTGGAGCGCACTTCGGCGCGCACAAGCTGTTTGGTCCACCCTCGAAATTTGCCGTTCTGGTAGCGTTCCAGCAGGTTGAGTTTGACGGGCACGATGCCGTGGAAGATCTCATCAAGCAAGGTTGCAATCTTGGCGCCGTGATCACGCGCTTCGCGGGCACGACGACGCACAAAACGCTGTGCAGCAAGAGAGGGCATCACGAGGAGTGGCGTGCCGACGCAGGCCACCAATGTCCAACGCCAATCCACGTTTACGGCCACTGCTACAAGCGCGATCATTGACATGAAATCACGCCCGGCGCCCATGATGAAACTCGACCAAACGCCGTTTATGGCGTTTACATCTGCCTGCACACGCTGGATCAGGTAGCCGGGTGGGTGGGTCTGATGAAAGGCGTTGTCTTGAATCATCATCCGCCCCAACAAATCGCCGCGTAGATCCGCAGCCGAGCGTTGGGTGGCCGCTGTCATCATCGTTTTGTGGGCCACGCTGGTGACGCCGCGCAAAAAGAAGATAAACGCAAAAACAAGCCCGACACTCCAGAGAGCGTCGGCGTTTTCACCGGCAAAGGCGCTGTCAAACATCGGCTCCATCATCCAGGCCATGAGGCCCAGAGAGGATCCTTCGATTGCCATCAGAAAAGCCGAGGCGATCAGGAGCCATTTGTGCTTCTTAAGGTATTTGCGCCAGAGCCAGGAAAGCAAATAGCCGTTGTCTTTTGGCGGTTGGCTGTCGGTGTTGGTCACGTGTGTCGCCCTTGTCGGCTGTGATCTGTCTGTCATGACCTTTACAGGGCAGCGCGGCCTGAAACCAGTGGGAATAGAGGTGACGTTTCTTTGAGCGCATCACCAAATGCGAAGGGGCATCGCACAAACTGTGATGGTGCAGGAATTGACGCAGCAGGACTTCAAGATACTGTTTCCGCTGAATCTATTCGGAGAGCCCCATGCAACTCACTCAAGGACAGACCTATCTTGCGATTCCCGGACCATCGGTGATGCCGGAGGCTGTTTTGCGGGCCATGCACCGAACGGCCCCCAACATCTATGAGGGAGAGCTGATCGAGCTGACAGCGGGTGTGTTGCGCGATCTGAAGAAAGTGGCCCGCACAGAGCATCACGCGGCAATCTACATCGGCAACGGCCATGCTGTCTGGGAAGCGTCGCTGGCCAATGTTGTGGAGCCGGGTGACAAGGTTCTGGTGCCTGCGGCAGGGACTTTCGGCCATGGCTGGGGCGAAATGGCGGTTGGCCTTGGGGTAGATACCGAGGTGATCGACTTTGGCCGCCAAAGCCCGATTGATCCGGCCCGTGTTGCCGAGGCGCTGACCGCTGATGCCAATCATGAAATCAAAGCGGTGTTGGTCACCCATGTGGACACATCTACATCGCTGAAATGCGACGTGCCTGCGCTGCGCAAAGCCATGGACGCGACCGGGCATCCGGCGCTTTTGGTGGTGGATTGCATTGCTTCTCTCGGTTGTGACCGTTTTGAGATGGACGCCTGGGGCGTGGATGTGATGGTGGCGGGGTCCCAAAAGGGGCTGATGGTGCCACCGGGCATGGGGTTTGTGTTTTTCAATGAAAAGGCGGCGGCGCGTCGCGCAGAACTGAAGCGCGTGAGTCGCTATTGGGATTGGGTCCCGCGCGCGCACCCAGACGTTTACTACCAGCATTTCTGTGGCACTGCGCCGACGCATCATCTGTATGGTTTGCGAGTGGCGCTCGATATGCTGATGGAAGAGGGCATGGAGCATGTCTGGCAGCGGCATGAAACTTTGGCACGCGCGATCTGGGCGGCGAGCGAAGCCTGGGGGGCAGGTGGCCCGCTGGCGCTGAACGTCGCGCAGGCGCAGGATCGCAGCACCGCCGTGACCTCCTTGCAAATCGGTGCGGAGCATGGCACGCGCCTGCGCCGCTGGTGTCAGGATAACGCCGGTCTGACTTTGGGCATCGGGCTTGGCATGGCCACCGAGGAGGATCCGCAAAGTGATGGCTTTTTTCGGTTTGGCCATATGGGGCATGTGAATGCCCAAATGATCATGGGGATGCTGGCCACGGTGCAGGCAGGCATGATGGCGCTGGACATTCCACACGGGTCGGGCGCGGTGGAGGCAGCGGCCAAGGTGATTGCTGAGGCCTGAAGCTTACGATCTGGGCGCGTGCCGGTCTTTGCGGCGCGCGAGCCGATCAATGCCGGCGTTCAAAATCACGGCCAGCACCATAACTGCGGGCATTCCCCAGAGAATAAAGAGCAGAACGAAGACCCACATGAGGTTCACAAACCCCATGACCAGCGCGGCGTTGGTGTAGTTCGGTGCAGACTGTACCGGACCTGACATTGTGCATTCTCCTACAGACAGACTACCCCGAGTTTGCCCGTGCTATAGGAAAATATTCGTGAACAGGGCGGACTAGCCGGGAAGTGCCGACAGGGTCTCGCCAAGAGCGGCGTCAAACAGGGCCAGATCCTCGGCAGGGGCGCAGCTGACGCGGATGCAGCGGTTTTGTGGCGCGACAAACGGCATACGCACAAAGATGCCGCGCGCCACGAGGCCTTCAAGCACGGATTTGGCAAAGGCGCCATCCTGGCCGCAGTCTATGGTGACAAAGTTGGTCGCTGAGGGCAGAGCCTTCAGGCCATGCGCGGCAGCGATGCGGGTGACTTCAGCCCGCGCCGCAGCAACCTTGTCACAGGTGGAGTGCAGCCAGTCGTTGTCTTCAAGTGCGGCCAGCGCCCCGGCCTGTGCGGCGCGGTTCATGCCAAAATGATTGCGGATCTTCTCAAAGGCGCGGATCAGCTCTTTGGCCCCCATGGCATAGCCCACACGGGCACCGGCCATGCCGTAGCCTTTGGAGAAAGTGCGCATGCGGATCACGCGCGGATCTTCGATATCGACTGGGACGGCAGTGCCTTCCGGCGCGAGCTCCACATAGGCTTCATCGAGCAGCAGCAGGCAGCCCTCAGGGATATTGTCAAACTGTGCGGCGATGTCCGTGCCGTTGAACCAGCTGCCCATCGGGTTGTCGGGGTTGGCGAAGTATACAAGCTTTGCGTCCACTTCCGCGGCCTTGGCCAGCAGCGCAGGCAAGTCTTCGGCGTCGTCCTTGTATGGCACCGCGTGCAGCACACCGCCAAAGCCTGCCACGTGATAGTTGAAGGTGGGATAAGCCCCAAGAGAGGTGACCACCGCATCACCCGGCTCAATCAGCAGGCGGACGAGATAGCCAAGCAACCCGTCGATGCCTTCGCCTACCACAATGTTGTCGGCGCCGACCTTGTGATGGGCGGCCAGCGCGTGGCGCAGCTCAAAACTTTCCGGATCGCCATACATCCAGATGCCATCTGTTGCCTGTGCCATGGCGGCAATGGCTTTTGGAGACGGGCCATAGATGTTTTCATTGGCGCCCATGCGGGCGGCAAACGCATGGCCCATGGCGCGCTCCTGCGCTTCGGGGCCGACGAAAGGAACGGTGGCGGGCAGGCCTTGGGCCAATTTGGTATAACGAGGTCCGGTCATGGCGCGGAAGGTGCCGCAACGCTTTTGGATGAGCAAGCGGAAATGCCCTGACGTTATGGTGGATTTTTATGTGCGCTCATCGGAGGGTGTGCGCACCTATGCCGTATTTGAGGAGAGCCGCATGGCACGCGTTTCTGTTGAAGTTGAGAACCATATCGCACGCGTAACGCTGACGCGTGGCGACAAAATGAACGCGTTGGATCCAGAGATGCTGGAAGCCATTGTGGCCGCAGGCGAAGGCCTGATGGACAACGAAGATGTGCGCGTTGTGGTGTTGTCTGGAGAAGGCAAGGCTTTCTGCGCAGGGCTTGATGTGATGTCTTTTGGGGCAATGGCGGGCAATGATCCGGAAGAGCTGTTGATGCCGCGCACCTATGGGAACGCCAATCTGTTCCAGCAGGTTGCCTTGGTCTGGCGAAAGCTGCCGGTGCCGGTGATCTGTGCGCTACAAGGCGTGGCCTACGGTGGCGGGCTGCAGATCGCGCTGGGCGCGGATGTGCGTTTTGCCGCGCCAGAAACAAAAATGTCCATCATGGAAATGAAGTGGGGCATCGTGCCGGATATGGGCGGCATGGTGCTTCTGCCGCAGCTCACCCGCTCTGATGTGATCCGCAAGCTGACCTACACCGCGACCTCCTTTGACGCGGCGCAGGCAGCGGACTGGGGGCTGGTGACCGAGGTGGTGGACGATCCGCTGGCGGTTGCGCTGGCGCTCGCTGAGGAGATCGCAGGCAAGAGCCCCTCGGCCATTCGCGCAGCCAAAGCGCTGATCGGGTTTGCGGAAGCGCACCCAAACGATGAAGATGCGGTGCTGCTAGAGGAAAGCCGCGTGCAGACGACACTGATGGGCAAGGCGCATCAGATGGAGGTGATTGCCGCCAATCTGCAGAAGCGGGCACCGGTTTTTAAGTAAGCGCGGGAGGTGCGGCTGGTTTTGCGCGCAAGCTTTGCGGCGTGGCCATCCGGTGTATTGATCAAGGGTAGTGAAGCACATGGGGGCCAGCCCCCATGCCCCCGGGATATTTGGCGAATGAGAAAGCCAAGGAGTTACTTCAGGAATTTTCGGTAGGCATCGCGTTCTATGTTATAGGCCAGTTCCAGCTCGGAAATTTTTGCCATCAGGCGCTTTTTCTCTGCAGGATCCGTGGCCTGTTGCCAGTCCTGTTTGGCCGCCTCAAGCGCCTCTTTGAGTTTGAATTCCCGCGGCAGAACGCCCGCGCGCGCCATGATGGAGTGGCCCACAGAGGTGGCTGCATCCTCACCGTCATGACGTTTGGGGAGCGGTTTGCCTTCGCCCTCAAGACCGTTCAGCTGGCCCTGTGCCTGAGCCTTTTTGATCTGACGTTCGATGAGGTTTGAAAAGCTGCGGATCATGCCCCGACAATAGGCATGATCCGGCTGAATTTAAAGGGCTCCGAGCACTTTGCGTTAGACTTGAATCGCTTGTTCCCTGCCTCTCCCATTCGGTCGAACGGGAAAAGCGATCCTCTTGTCTCACGTAAAACGCAAAGTGCTTCAGTCCAACTCTGCGAGCTTGGCCAGAGCGCCTTTGATCTTGGCTTCCTCGGCCTCGCGCGCGGCGAGGTTTTCACGGGCTTCTTCCACCACCTCATCCGGCGCGGAGGCGACGAATTTGGGGTTGTTCAGGCGCCCGCGCAGACCGCCAAGTTCCTTGGCGAGTTTGCCGAGACCCTTCTCAAGGCGGGCTTTTTCCGCATCAATGTCGATGATGTCGGCCAGCGGCAGACCAAAGGTTGCGCCATCGACCGCCACGGTTGCGGTGCCTTTCGGGAATGTCGCCACTTCCTCAAGTGACACCACACGCGCGATCTTGAAGATCAGCGCCTGGTTGGCGGCAAAGGCGGCGCGGTTTTCATCGGTGATCTCGCTGACAACCACATCGATTTTCGCGCCTGCGTTCACGCCCATCTGGGCGCGCACGGAGCGGATGTTGTCGATCACGGAAATCACCCAGTTCATCTCGCGGTCCGCTTTGGCGTCGACAAACTCTGCCGCCGTGTAGGTCGGCCAGTCGGCGTGCACGAGCATTTTGGCGCGGTCGCCAAGGTTGCCCCAGAGCTCTTCGGTGATGAAAGGCATGATCGGATGCAGCAGGATCAGGCACTGGTCGATGACCCAGCGCATGGTGGCTTTGGTTTCGGCCACCGCTGCGGCATCCTCGCTGTTAAACAGCGGTTTGGAAAACTCCACATACCAGTCACAGACCTTGCCCCAGACAAAGGCATAAAGCGCGCTGGCGGCATCGTTGAAGCGGAAGCTTTCCAGCGCCGCGTCGACCTCTTCACGCACTTTGGCTGTTTCGCCGATGATCCATAGGTTTGCGGATTGGGTGCAAGTTTCGCCACTCCACGTGGTCACATCGTCTTCAAACACGCCGTTCATCTCGGCAAAGCGCGCGGCGTTCCAGAGCTTGGTGCCGAAGTTGCGGTAGCCCGCGATGCGCTGCATGTCGAGTTTCAAAACCCCGCCCAGAGCCGCCATGGCCGCAGAGGAGAAGCGTAGCGCGTCGGCGCCGTACTCGTCGATGATCTCCAGCGGGTCCATCACGTTGCCGGTGGATTTGGACATCTTCTTGCCTTTGGCGTCGCGCACAAGGCCATGCAGATAAACAGTGTCAAACGGAACCTGATCGACCACGGCAAGCTGCATCATCATCATACGCGCGACCCAGAAGAACAGGATGTCCTGACCGGTGACCAGCGTGGAGGTCGGGAAGTACTTGGCCAATTCGTCGGTCTGCTCTGGCCAGCCAAGCGTGCCGATGGGCCAGAGGCCGGAGGAGAACCATGTGTCGAGCACGTCGGGGTCGCGTTTGAGAGCTAATGTGCGTTGTTCGGGATTTACAGTAGTGTAGTTTTCCGAAAGCCCATCATTCAGTGTGGGTGCATGGCTGATCGCAACTGTGCGGCCAAACTCTGCTTTATAGTATGCTTCTGCAAGTGACTTGGCTTCTTCAAAGGTTGGGGCGCAGAAGGCTTTACAATCTGAGAAGCGAACAAGGGCACCGCGCTCATGGGAGTTCTGTTCGAATAGCTGGTGTAATTTTTCAACTTTCGGCCCATACCAAACCGGGATCTGGTGGCCCCACCACAGCTGGCGGGAGATGCACCAAGGCTCGATGTTTTCCAGCCAGTGGTAGTAGGTTTTCTCACCGGATTCCGGCAGGATTTTCACGGTGCCGTCGCGCACGGCATCCAGTGCGGGGCCAACCACTTTGGCGGCATCGACAAACCATTGGTCGGTCAGCATGGGCTCGATCACCACTTTGGAGCGGTCCCCAAAAGGCTGCATGATTGGTTTGTTTTCAACCATGGGCACGGCAACTTCGATCTCGTTTCCGTCTTCGTCCTTTTGCGTCTCGGTGGTCATCACCGCGAGGCCTTCGGAGGTGATCTGTTCGACCACCAGCTTACGCGCCTCAAAGCGGTCCATGCCGCGGATGTCGTCTGGCACCAGGTTGACGGCGTCGGCCTCTGCCTCGGACAGGGCTTTCTCGCCTTTGGCCACGGCCATCGCAAGGGTTGCGGCAGAGGCATAATTTTTGCCATCTGCGCGCATCGCGCCTTTGGTGTCCATCAGGCGGTACATCGGGATGCCGCCGCGTTTGGCGACCTGATAGTCGTTGAAATCATGCGCGCCGGTGATTTTCACTGCGCCGGAGCCGAAGTCTTTGTCCGGATACTCATCGGTGATGATCGGGATCAGGCGGCGGTGCTCTTTTGGTCCGACTGGGATCTCGCAGAGCTGGCCAATGATCGGTGCATAGCGCTCATCAGATGGGTGCACGGCCACAGCGCCGTCGCCCAGCATGGTTTCAGGCCGCGTGGTGGCGATGGAGATGTAGTCGCGCTCTTCTTCCAGCACGACGTTGCCGTCCTCATCCTTCTCGACGTAGGTGTAGGTGGCCCCATTTGCGAGCGGGTATTTGAAGTGCCACATGTGGCCTGCGACTTCGATGTTTTCCACTTCGAGGTCGGAAATCGCGGTTTCAAAATGCGGGTCCCAGTTCACGAGGCGCTTGCCGCGATAAATCAGGCCCTTGTTGTACATCTCAACAAAGACTTTCAGCACAGCATCGTGGAAGTTGCCGCCCGCCACATCGGCCGGGGCACCGGGCGCGCCGGACATGGTGAAGGCTTCGCGGTCCCAGTCGCAGGACGCGCCAAGGCGCTTGAGCTGGTTGACGATGGTGCCGCCGCTTTCGCCTTTCCAGTCCCAGACTTTTTCAAGGAATTTTTCACGGCCCAGCTCGCGGCGGGACGGTTGCCCGGTTTCGGCCAGCTTGCGCTCCACAACCATCTGGGTGGCGATGCCCGCGTGGTCGGTGCCCGGTTGCCAGAGCGTGTCAAAACCCTGCATACGCTTCCAGCGGATCAGGATGTCCTGCAGCGTGTTGTTGAACGCGTGGCCCATGTGCAGCACGCCGGTCACATTGGGCGGCGGGATCATGATGCAATAGGTGGAGGCACCGGGTTTTGCATTTGCGCCTGCGGTGAAGCAGCCTGCTTTTTCCCAAGCCTCATAAAGCCGGCCTTCGGCCTCGGCTGCATTGAAGGTCTTTTCCATCGCCATTGGTTTGATCCCTTTTGTCGGTCGGGCCGTTTGTCAATCGGAGTTGTCTCTAGCGAAAGCGCAGCCAAAGGGGAAGCGGGAAGCGGCGGGATTTGGCACGGTTTGTTGGTATGGCGCGTCTGTGTGGTGGTGCTTCGTTTGGGTTGCGCGGTTGTCTAAATCCTGCGGCGGCTGAGCTTGGTGGCGAGGTGAATGAGGCTTTCCGAACTTTTCACGCCTTTTGACTCCCCGATTTTGTCGAGCATTTCGTCCAATTGCGCGGTTGTGTCGGCGGACAGTTCCACGATCAGATCGAACCGCCCGGAGCAAGTATGTACATTTTCGACCGCAGGCAGTGACTTCAGCCGATCCAGCACCGAAGGCCCTGCACGCAGTTCAATGGAGAGAAGGACAGTTGCGCGCAGGCGTGGGGCGATGCTGTCGCCCAGGCGCAGAGTGTAGCCAGCGATTGCACCGGATGTTTCTAGGCGGTCGATACGCGCTTGCACCGTTGTACGGGCAAGCCCGAGTTTGCGTGCAAGGGTGGCAACAGGCACGCGGGCATCTTCCCCTAATAAGGCGAGCAGTTTTTGATCTGTTTCGTCGATTTGCATGATCGGGTCGTCATTATGTCGAAGATTAACTGCGATACTATCGTTTCTACATATGAAATCGACAGCAAATCGCCAGAGACTTGTAAAAAACAGGTTTGAGGTGAGATATGCATACCGATCCGGCGCTTTGGCCATCGCCACTTTGGCATCTGAGAAAATTCGAGCCGGATGTACCGGTGCTTTATTTCGCGCCGGAAGTGCTGCAAGCCACGGCGCATCGGTTCATTGATGGATTTGAGGGGTTGGTCACCTACGCCGTTAAGGCCAACGATCATGAAGCAGTTCTAAGTAATCTGGTTGGCGCAGGAGTGCGTGCTTTCGATGTTGCCTCGCCGCTGGAGATGACGCGCGTGCGCCACATTGCCCCTGATGCTGTGCTTCACTACCATAACCCCGTACGATCGGCGGCGGAGATTGCAGAGGCTGTAGGGCACGGTATTGCCAGCTGGTCAGTCGATTGCTCTCGTGAGTTGGAAAAGCTGGTTGATGTACCGCGTCACAACACAGAAATCGCTGTGCGCTTGCGGCTTCCCGTTGTTGGCGCGGCGTATGATTTCGGCGAAAAGTTTGGTGCAGACCCGGATGACGCGGTTGCTCTTCTTCAACAGGCCAAAGAGATGGGATTTGCCACCTCAATGACATTTCACCCCGGCACGCAATGCGCGGATCCGCAGGTCTGGGCTGTCTACATTGTTGAGGCTGCGGATGTGGCCCGTCGGGCCGGGGTCACTTTGCGTCGGCTGAACGTCGGAGGTGGCTTTGCGGCGCATCGCAGCGGTGTTGCACCGGATCTGGAGGCGATCTTCAAGCGAATTTCGGCTGAGGCAAAGCGCGTGTTTGGAGAGCAGGTCCCAGCGCTAGTATGTGAGCCGGGACGCGCGATGGTTGCGGAAGCCTTTACGCTGGCTCTGCGCGCAAAAGCTGTGCGACGCGATGCTGTGTTTCTGAATGATGGCATCTATGGGGCGCTGACAGAACTGCGCGACATTGGTGTTCCAGACAGGATCTCTGTCACCCGCGTTCATGGGGCGGATCCGGGAGCGGGGTTGGCGAGCAAGATTGTCTTTGGCCCAACCTGTGACAGTTTGGACCGCTTGCCTGACCCCGTGTTGTTGCCAGAAGACATCGCGGAAGAAGACTACCTTCTGATCCGTGCCATGGGAGCATACTCCGCGAGTTTGTCGACTGGCTTTAACGGCTATGGCGCACAAAGCATGGTGACTGTCGCAACGTTGTGAAGCGGACATGCTCTGGACACTGGCCCATTGCGCGATACAGTCGCGGTCGAAGCCACGCGCAGGGAGCAGCCAGCCATGGAAAAATTTGGAAAGAGTCAGTTGGTCAAGCGAGTCGAAGACACACGGTTTTTGACGGGTGAAGGGCGGTATGTGGATGACATTGCCCCTAAGGGGGCATTGCAGGCCTACTTTTTGCGCTCTCCTGTCGCGCACGGCGATATCACTGAGTTGGATGTTGCGGACGCATGTGAGGCAGAGGGCGTAGCCTGTGTGCTGACCCAAGCTGATCTGGTGGCGGCCGGTCTTGAGGCCAATCTGCCCGGAACGCAGGTGAAAAACCGTGACGGCAATATGGGGGCGAGCCCTGAGCGGCCTTTGTTGGCCAACGGGCGTGTGCGCTACGTCGGCGAGCCGGTGGCAGTGATCGTGGCGGAAACACTGGATCAGGCGCGCGATGCGGCTGAGATGATCTTGTTTGACTATGAAGATCGCCCGGCGCACATGGGATTGGCACGTGGTGGCGAACAGCTTCATGGAGAGGCGCCGGACAACCTTGCCTTTGACTGGGGGCTTGGCGATGAGGCCGCCACAGACGCGGCCTTTGCTGAGGCCGCGCATGTTGTGAGCCTTGAGGTGGGTGACAATCGGATTATCGTAAATTCGATGGAACCGCGCGGCGCCTACGCGGAATGGGACGGCGATAAGGTCCATGTGGCCAACAATGGTCAAGGGGTCTGGGGACCGAAGAGCCAAGTGGCTCGTGTGCTCAAACTGGACGTTGCCAATGTGCGGGTGACCAACCCCGACACCGGCGGCGGCTTTGGCATGAAAGGCATGATTTATCAGGAGCCGCTGGTGATTGCCCATGCGGCGCGCGTGGTTGGCAAGCCAGTGCGCTGGATGGCAGACCGCACAGAGGCGATGCTGTCTGACAATGCCGGACGCGATCTGACCTCGCTGGTGGAGATGGCGTTTGACGAAAACCTGAAGGCCACCGCCTATCGGGTGAAAACCACCGCCAATATGGGCGCCTATAACTCGCAATTTGCCCAGGCCATTCAGACCACATTGTTCAGCCGTGTTTTGATGGGCGTCTATGATGTGCAGACCACCTGGCTGCAGGTGGACGGGATTTATACCAACACCACACCTGTGGATGCCTATCGCGGCGCTGGGCGGCCAGAGGCGATTTATGCGCTGGAGCGGCTGATGGACCGCGCGGCCCGGGAGCTGGGCGTGAGCGGCTGGGAGCTGCGCCGGCGCAACTTCATCCCCAATGCGGCTTTCCCTTACAAAAGCGCCACGGATGAAATCTATGACGTGGGCGACTTTGATCGCGTGTTGAGCCGGATGGAAGCCTATGGCGACGTGGAAGGTTTTGCCGCGCGCAAGGCGGCCAGTGCAGCTGCGGGCAAGTTGCGCGGCGCGGGGCTGTGTTACTATATTGAAAGTATCCTTGGTGATCCGAGCGAAAGCGCGCGTGTGGAGTTTAATGAGGATGGCACTGTCTCAATCTATGTAGGCACGCAGTCCAACGGACAGGGACACGAGACGGTTTATGCTCAGTTCCTGAGTGATCAGACCGGCATCCCGACCGAGCTGATCGAAGTGGTGCAGGGCGACAGCGACCGGATCAAACAAGGCGGCGGCACCGGCGGCTCGCGCTCTGTAACGGTGCAAAATACCGCGACACTGGCGACCGTGGAAACGATGATTAAAGCATTTACCCCGTATCTTGCAGAGAAGATGGGTGTGGATGCCGAGGACGTGACATTTGATGATGAGCAATTCCGTGCAGAAGGCTCTAATCTACATCCGACCTTCCTTGAGGCGGCAGAGATGGCGCGTGCGGATGGACGCACGGATCTGATGGTGCATGAAGAACGCACAACACTGCCCGCGCGCAGCTTCCCCAACGGGGCGCATCTGGCGGAGGTCGAGGTCGATCCGGAAACGGGTCAGGTGACTTTGGAGCGCTACACTGTGGTGGATGACTTTGGCAATCTTATCAATCCGATGCTCGCGGAAGGGCAGGTCCACGGTGGTGTGGCCCAGGGCATTGGTCAGGCGCTGATGGAACATGTGGTCTATGATGAGGAAGGTCAGCTTTTGACCGCCACCTTCATGGATTACGCTATGCCGCGCGCCAGCGATGTGCCGATGATTGGCTTTACCACGGAGGCCGTGCCTTCGACGGCCAATATCATGGGCATGAAAGGTTGTGGCGAGGCTGGCACGGTTGGGGCCATGGCCGCAGCGGCGAATGCGGTGCAGGATGCGCTCTGGGAGCGCGGCGTGCGTCAGGCGGATATGCCGTTTACGCCGCACCGCGTCTGGCAAATGTTGAATGAGGCACAAGATACGGCTGCATGAACGCATAACCTCTTGGCTGGCCGGTAAATTTGCGGCCCGCCACTCGCCCACGGCCCCGCGTCGCGGCCCCGTCACCCATGTGATTATTCTGGATGGTACCATGTCCTCTCTGATGGATGGAGAGGAAACCAACGCCGGGCGCACCTACCGTCTGTTGCAGGAGCTGGGCGCGGGTGTGTCGCTTTACTATGAGGCTGGGGTGCAGTGGCACAGCTGGCGTCAGACACTGGATGTGATGATGGGGCGCGGGATCAACCGCCAAATCCGCCGCGCCTATGGCTATCTCGCCAGCCGCTATCGCCCCGGCGACCGGATCTTTCTAATGGGCTATTCACGGGGCGCGTTTGCGGTGCGCTCGCTCGCGGGCGTGATTGACCGGGTGGGCCTTTTGAAAGCAAGCTGCGCGACGGAGCGCAATATCCGCACCGCCTATCGCCACTATGAGCTGACCCCTGACAGCGCTGCCGCCGCCGATTTTGCGCAGGCCCATTGTCATGAGAGCGTCGACATAGAAATGATTGGCGTCTGGGACACGGTCAAGGCGCTGGGCGCGCGGGTGCCGCTTTTGTGGCGGTTCACCGAACGGCGCCATGCTTTTCACAACCACCACCTGTCACCGATTGTGCGCCACGGCTTTCAGGCGCTGGCGCTAGATGAAACCCGCGAGGTGTTTGAGCCGGAGATGTGGATGTGCCCGACGCGCTGGGATGCGCGGATCGAACAGGTCTGGTTTCGCGGCTCTCATGGGGATATTGGCGGCCAGCTTGGGGGCTTTGAGGAAGCGCGTCCTTTGGCCAACATCCCGCTGGTCTGGATGCTGGAGCGTTTGGAGATGTGTGATTTGAAGCTGCCGGACGGCTGGCGGGATCGTTTCATAATGGACCCACTTGCTCCCTCCGTTGGCACCTGGCGGCACTGGGGCAAACTCTTCCTATTTCGGGCGCGGCGTTTGGTAAACAAGGATCGTTCTGAGAGCATCCACCCAACAGCACAGCCCTTCGTAAGCGCCGGCGATACCAAGGCGCGCCTGCCTGAGCAGCAAGGCACGCTTGCCGCGCAGGATTAAAACCCGCGCTGCCGCATCATTTATTCACGCCAGTCTACAAATTCGTCAAGCGCGGCCCGCTCCGTGCGGAAGCTGTTGATCGCGGCTGCGTCGTCGGGGAAGCCGAAAGAGATCGCGGCGAGCATATTGTAGTCTTCGGGGATATCAAAATGGCGGCGTACCACTTCGGAAAAAAGCGATAGGGCCGCCTGAGGCACGGTGCCGATGCCCTGTGCTTTGGCTGAGAGGCAAAAGGCTGTGATGAAACCGCCGCAATCCAGCACACCATAGGGGCCAAGCTCTTTAGGGCAGGAGATTACCGCCACATGGGGTGCGCCAAACAATGTGTAGTTTTCTCGCATCTGCTGCACGCGCGCCTCTTTGTCTCCACGCTCTATTCCCACAGAGTCATAGAGTTGCATGCCGCAGGCGTGCCGGCGCTGTTTATGCGCGCCGGTGTAGGTTTGCGGGAACGGGTAATCGGGGGCCGGGATGCCCGTGTCAAAGGCGCTTGCCATAGTTGCGCGGAAGGCTTCGGTTTCTGCACCTGAGGTAACCGTGACTTTCCAAGGCTGCGCGTTGCACCAACTGGGCGCGCGGCCTGCATCTGTGAGGATCTGTTCTATTGTCTCTTTCGGTACCGGCTCAGACCGGAAAGCACGGCAGGAATGGCGCGCGTGCAAGAGCGCCTTTAGTGCGGCGTGGGGGCTCATCACTTGTCTCTCAAAACTTATTGGTTTTGGGCGATGATATAGCCAAAGGCCGCGGCTGCAAGGGCTGCACACGCAACGGCAAAGGCGATTTTCCAAGTTGAGTAGGGTCGTTCGCCCTGAACGCGACCGGTTTGGCCGTTCACCACAAACCGATAGGACTTGCCGCGGTATTTGTAAGCCGCCAGCCAGACCGGCAGCAAGATGTGTTTGAAGGTCACATCGCTCACAGCGGTTTGCACATTGTGGATGCGCTGGCGATCGCCGCCGATGTCAAAAGCCACATCGCGCCGGATCACACGATCCATATGCGCGCGCGCCTCTTCATAGCCTTCGGTGAGTTCGACCGTGTAGCCCTCTGCCTGAAATCCCGCGAGAAATTCGGGGCTGTAGGGCTCCAGCGCAGAGAGATCCCAGGGCTGAAGCGCATCGGTGTATTTTTTTGGTAGGGCCTTTGACGCCAGCACCAGAATGTCGTCAAACCAGCGCGCCACTCGGCCGGAGGCAGGCCGCCAACGGATTTTCTGCACTCGGCGCTGCTCCGCCTTGCCGTCGCGCATCACGGTTTCGGTGACATAGTAGACCGTGCCGCGCTCGCCGTGATAGCTGGATTTTGTGTCGGCATCATAGGTCCAGTAAGGCACGTAGATGCCATCCATCTTGCGCCCTTTGCGAGCATAGTTTTGTAGGCCATTTGGGGCAAACCAGAGCCCGCCCAGCCAGTCGTTCATGGCGTCATGGGCCGCAGGCTCGGCGAGTTGAAACGGCAGCACCGCGCGCGGCTTGATCTGCCGGTGGGTGCCGGTATCCACCACCACAGGTGTCGCGCAAAAGGCGCATTCCGTGGCGTGGGTGTCCCCATCAAATACCACATGGGCCGCGCAATTGGGGCAGGTGGTGGCGCGGGTTTCCATAACTTCCGCCGCCGGAAGCCGCTCTGCCAGAGCGGCGCGAAAATCCAGCTCGGTGATGGCAGCGGCACGGTCGCCCTGTTCGGTGGCTTCCTCATGGCCGCAATGATCGCAGATCAGCTTGCCCTGCGCGGGCGCAAACCTGTAGTCCGCCCCGCACTGTGGACAGGGGAAGCGGGTGGTCTCTTGAGGGGCGGGCGGCGGTGTGGCGGTCATCTGAAAAGTCGGTGCTGTCTGGGTTGGATCGCGTGTGTGGCAGAGAAAGTGCTGCGCCCGGCTGCGGCATCAAGAACGTATGCGCAGCCGAGCAATTGGAATCTTTAGTTCAGCTTCCCGGTGGTGGGGGCGGAAGGATGGTAAAAAGCTGGGCCAGCTCCGCCACGTCTTCGGCGTGTTTCCAGCCGTCCTGACCGGCGGTCCAGACATGGGTCTGGCGGGTGATCTCTCCGGCGGAGGCCATCCTGCCCAGAGCGGCTTTGGAGAATGGGCCTCGGGTCTGGCCGTTTTCGGCGACATGCCAGACATGTTCCACCGGTGGCGGCGGGGGCGGGGCCGCATGGGCCGCCTGCGGAGTGGGCGCTGCCTGCGCGGCAGGGCGGGCGCCCCATGGTCCGGGCTGATGGGCGGCGTGGGGCTGCGCGGTTTGTGCCGCCATCTGCTGTGCCATCGCCATGCCCATCCCCATGCCAAGGCCCGCACCCATGCCCGAGTTTGGCGTCTGCGCGGCGGCGGTCATCGCCTCTGCGGCGGAAAACTGCGTGTATTTGCCCAGATCGCCGACAATGCCCATCGAAGTGCGCTTGTCCATCGCGGCCTCCACAGCGGCTGGCAGCGAGATGTTTTCGATATAGAGCTCAGGGATTGCGAGACCGTATTCGGCAATGGTGCCAGAGATTTCCGCCGCCACCAGCTTGCCCAGATCCGCGGTGTTGGCCGCCATGTCCAGCACCGGAATACCGGAGGCCGCGATCACGCGGGAGAATTCCTGCACGATGATATTGCGGATCTGGAAGCTGATCTCATCCATGGTGAATTCGCCATCGGTGCCCACAATTTCGGTGAGGAACCGCGCCGGATCAACCACGCGGATTGCATAGGTGCCATAGGCGCGCAGACGCACCGGACCGAACTCCGGATCACGCACCATGATCGGGTTCTTGGTGCCCCACTTCAGATTGGCGAAGCGGGTGGTGTTGACGTAGTAGATCTCGGATTTGAACGGGCTTTTGAAGCCGTGATCCCAGTGCTGCAACGTGGTCATCACCGGCATGTTGTTGGTTTCAAGCATGTAAAGCCCCGGCGTGAACACATCCGCCAGCTGGCCCTCATGCACAAATACCGCAGATTGCCCTTCGCGCACGGTGAGTTTGGCGCCGTATTTGATCTCATGGCCCTCGCGTTCAAAGCGCCAGACCAGCGTGTCGCGGGTGTCATCCACCCAATGGATGACGTCGATAAATTCGCCGGTGAGAAAATCAAAAATTCCCATTATTTGGTCCTTTCAATGGGCGCGTCAAAATCCCTGCCCAGTCTGTTCGCGGGCGAGGGTGTAAAGCACGGGGCGTGCGTCCTCGGCATTCATGCCAGACGCAAGGCGTGGATCATAAAGCATGCTGAGCAGCATCTCGTCATGTGTGGTCAACAGAGCGAATTCTTCGTCGTCATTGAAAATCGAAGGCCGCGCGCGCGGGCTGTCGTTGGTCAGGCCCAGGCCTTGCGCAATCTCTTCATGGAGGCAGGATTTCCTCAGCAAATCGGGGTGTTCCGCGCGGATCAGGGCCACCGCGGAGGTGTAAACATTTGGCTCTGTGCCGGAAGCTTGCGCAACGACAAAGCAGTAGATCGAACGCGGGGCGTTTGTGAAGAGCGCGCGGGTTTGCGCGGAGGCATTGGGCAACAGCGTATCAAGCCGCCTTTCAAGCGCGGCGCGATCTTCAGATCCCATCACCAGAATGTGGAAGTTGCCCGAACCATTGGTTTGACGCACAGGGTGGCCGGTGACGCGGGCCAGTCTGGGGATATAGGCGGCCACGGTTTCCCGATCTGTCGCGCGTTTGCTCTCTGCTACAGAAGGGCCAAATTCCAAATTGACACGCACCGGGCCTTCCCAGCGGCGCAGCTGCCCAGGTGTTGCTGAGGCGCGCTCAAGACCGGCATCCAGAACATATTCGTCATAAAATGCGATCTGTTCAAAGTTGCGGGCCAGCATGTCGGGCGTAAAAGGGGTGTCGGGCCCGCCACCATCGGTGCGCAAAAGCCCCCGCGCCAGCAGATCGGCCTGCACCTGACTGTAGTAGGTGGCGAGCATCTCGCTTTCGACTGTCACCGGCTTTGGCGCGGGTGCTTTTGGCGCGGGACGATATACGCTTGTTTCCTCACAAGCGGCCAGAAGGCCCAAGGCAAGCCCCATCGCTATGGTAGAGGCGCGTCTCACGCCTTGGGCACGGAGGTTGCAGCGGTGTCCCCCAAACCGTCCTGACGGGCTTTTGCAGAGGCCAAAGTGTCGCGCAACTCTGCTTCCATCTTCTTCATGTCCTCTTCCGCAGCGGCGCGTTTGGCTTTTCCCGCATCCGCGATCTGCAGCGATTCATTGATGGTGGCAATCAGCTCCGCATTGGCGGTTTTGACCGCCTCAATGTCAAACACGCCGCGCTCCATTTCAGTGCGCACAGCCTTGTTGGTGTCGCGCAGGTTCTTGGCGTTGGCCGTCAGCAGTTCGTTGGTGAGGTCGTTGGCATCACGCACTGCTGCCGCCGCCTCGGCAGAGCGCTGAATGGTCACGGCCTGTGCCAGCTGGGTTTCCCAGAGGGGGACCGTGTTGACCAGGGTTGAGTTGATCTTGGTGACCAGAGATTTGTCGTTTTCTTGCACGAGGCGGATTGAGGGCAGGGACTGCATGGTGACCTGACGGGTCAGTTTCAGATCATGCACCCGGCGTTCAAGATCATCGCGCGCCGCGCGCAGATCGCGTAGTTCTTGGGCTTTCATGACTTGGGCGTTTTCGTCTGCCGCCGCGACTTCTGCTTCTTTGGCGGGGATGTCGGTGCTGTCGAGTTCGCCAATTTTGGCTTCGCCAGCGGAAATATAAAGCGCCAGCTCGTCGTAAAAGTTCAGAGTTTTCTCATAAAGCAGGTCGAGCGACTTGATGTCTTTGAGCAGGGTATGCTCGTGGGTGAGTAGATCGTCTGTAATTTTGTCGATCTGTCCTTGCACCTCTTCAAACCGGGCGGTGAATTTCGCAAAGGGTGCGGCCCGCCCCATGAGCTTTTCCCAGAAGCTACGTTCGCGACGCACATCCAACTCGGAGACGGAGAACCCCCGGATCGTTGTGACAATGTTGCGCAGACTATCCCCAGCGGGGCCAACATCCTTGTTGCGCACGTCTTGTAGCATGGATTGCGAAATTGTTTGCAGCTCTGCCTGTGCCGCGGACCCAAAGGACACAATAGAGTTGGTGTTGCTCATGTCGAGCTCCGCCATGCGCTTGCTGATTTCGGCGGACATGGGGGCGTCCGCATCTGCCATTGGCACCACGGCATTTGCCTCGGCAGGCTCGGGGAGGGACACGGTGGCCTCGGTAATTTCCGCCAAAGCTGCTTCAGCCTTTTTGCGCACAGTATCAGACATGTCAGGTACCTCTCCGGGTCAACACAGTGTTACAGATCGCCCTGATGAAGGCCTTCACGTTCAAGGCGCTCCCGCAGGACATCAATTTCAACATTCAAATCCCCCCGATCCTCCAACAGCAGTTTTTGGGTGCGGGCGGCAAAGTTCTTTTCTAGATCATCTAGCAACGCAGCGAAGTCCTCACGGGCTTTTTGGTCCTGAGTGCGGCGGTAAATGTCGGCAAATTTGATGGTCGCGTCACGCGCTCCCAGAAGATAAACCCCAAGATAGCGGCGTGCGGCTGTAAGATCGCGCGGATCTTCTTCGACGGTTCTAAACAGATCACGCGCGGTTGCCTGAAACGCATCAACACGTCTTTCAAGTGCGCGGTCTCCTGCGCGCGAAATTGCCTCGCGCATCGCTGCAAGATGGTCTTCGGCTTCCTCAATTGCGCGGGCCACACGATCAGTTTGATAGGTGTCTACGCCGTCCATGCCTTTGTCGCGCAAAGGATCAAGACCGAAGGCAAAGCTGTGTAAAATGCCGCCAAGACTTGCAAAAATCAGCGCATCAATGGGGCCGTGACCTGCGATGCCCGCCAAACCGAGACCTGCGGCCGTGAGGAGTGAGCCGAGAATTTTCCGTGGCAACGCAGGGCGTCGAGCGACTTTGCGCGCGTCATACGCTTCTTGCGCGTGCAGGCCTTCGCGAGTCATCCAGGCTGCCAGCAACAAGATACCCAGCGCCGCAATGTATTGCGCCATTACAATAGGCTGTGAGGAAAAAGCCTGCCAAATCAATGGTAGCGGTGCAATGAACAGCAGGTTTGCGCGGCCACCTACACGGCTGCGTTTTGCGTCACGAAACCCACCGTTTGAGGCGGCTGTTGGAGTTTTTGCGTGACCGCTTGGGCTATATTTACCACCGAATTTTTGCGCCATTATGCGCCTCCAGTGATGGCGACGTAAAAAATAAGCACCACAAGCAATCCGAAGGCCAGTCTTTGTAAGCCGCTTGAAGACATGTGGTGCGATCCCCTGCTAAGTTGTCGATAAACTTAAGAACTCTGCCTCTCTCTGGCTAGGGGGAAGTTCGGTTTCATTGGCGCATTCTCGCGGATGATTGCCCATTTGCGCCTTCGCGAGTGCGCAAATGGTTTAGCGTCGGTGCCGTGTCGGCTTGCGGCGCGTTTCGGGTAGTACTGCGCCTTCCAGCCCGAGCTGATCGCGCACCACGCGGCGGCGTACCTCTTCGACCTCACCGGGTTTGAGTTGGCCAAGTTGAAATGGGCCATAAGACGTGCGGATCAGGCGGTTCACACTGAGACCGATGGCCTCCATCGCGCGGCGGATTTCGCGGTTTTTGCCTTCGCGCAAACCTACGGTCACCCAGGCATTTGCGCCTTGCTGGCGATCGAGTGAGATTTCCATGGGTTGGAAGCGTTCACCTTCGATTTCAATGCCTTTACGCAAGGGGGCGAAGGTGTCTTCCGTTGGACGGCCATTCACACGCACCCGGTACTTGCGCAACCATCCTGTGCTTGGCAGTTCCAGCTTGCGTTTGACGCCACCATCATTGGTCAGCAGCAGGAGGCCCTCGGAATTCAAGTCGAGTCGACCAACGGTCATAACACGCGGCATGGTTTCGGGCAGCTTGTCAAAGATCGTTTCCCGGCCCTTTTCGTCGCGGTTTGTTGTCACAAGACCCGTGGGCTTGTGATAGAGCCAAAGCCGCTCATGATCTGGTGTTCCGACCGTTTTGCCGTCGACAGTGATCCGATCCTTGTCTGTCACGTTCAGAGCTGGGCTTGTAAGTTTCTTTCCGTTCACGCTCACTCGGCCAGCTTCGATCATGCGCTCGGCATCGCGCCGCGACGCAATGCCTGCACGCGCCAATACCTTTGCGATACGGTCGCCATTTGGGCGCGGCTGTTCCGATGCGGGTTTTCCAGCAGCGGGCTTGGCGGCGCGTTGGCCGGTTTTTGCAGGGCGTTGCGGGCGCTGTGGTTTGCCAGCGCGGCGGGAGGAGGGCGGTTTTTGACTCATGGCCCCCATGTAGCTGGGAATGCGCAAGCGGGAAAGGGGGATTGCGCAGCCGCGCGCGGCAAGGCATGTCAGGGATATGACATTCACCTCCCACATGGATCTTGCGCTGGCAGAGGCCCGCGCCGCCGCCACTCGCGGCGAGGTGCCCGTGGGTGCGGTGGTTGTTGGTCCGGATGGGCAGGTGTTGGCAAAGGCAGGCAATCGCACACGCGAAGACCATGACCCGACCGCACATGCCGAAATTCTGGCCATGCGCGCGGCCTGCGTGGCGCTTGGCAGCGAGCGTTTGGTCGGCTGTGACCTCTATGTGACGCTGGAGCCTTGCCCGATGTGTGCCAGCGCGATCAGCCAGGCGCGGATCGCGCGGCTTTATTATGGCGCGAGCGATCCCAAAAGCGGTGGTGTGGCGCAGGGGCCTCGGGTGTTCGCCCACCCCCAGTGCCATCATATTCCTGAAATTTACGATGGTCTCGCAGCGGCGGAATGTGAGGCGTTGCTTAAGGACTTTTTTGCCGCGCGGCGCTGAGCCGCTTACCCATCTTCGATGAAAATCTCGCGCGGGATCTCTGCCAGCGGCACACCGCCAGTTTCGGTGACAACAAAGCTCTCGGTGATGGCCACGCCCCAATCCGGTGTCCAAAGACCGGGCATCAAGTGAAATGTCATCCCCGCTTCCAGCTCTGTGGTGTCGCCGGGGCGCAGGCTCATGCTGCGCTCCCCCCAATCCGGTGGGTAGCTGAGGCCGATGGGATAGCCGGTGCGATTGTCCTTTTTATAGCCCGCACGCGCAAAGCTGTCATAGACGCAGCCGGCAACCTCTTCACAGGTGGCTCCGGGTTTGGCCGCTCCAAAAGCATCCTCTATTGCCGCAACACAGCCTCTTGGGCGCGGCGGATATCTGCTGGGGGGCGCCCATGTAGAGCGTGCGGCTGGCGGGGCAATGGTAGCGGTGAAAGCAGCCTGAGATTTCAAAATAGGTCGCTTCACCAGAGCGAAGTGGGCGGTCGTTCCAGGTGATGTGGGCGGCAAAGGCTTCGATGCCCGCGATCCCAGCGGCTTGCACCTCTGCGACCAGCTCGTTTTTGCGGCGGCCTGCGCGAAAACCGGCACGCAAAGTGGCATGCATATGCGCGGTGAGCTGTCCGGCTTTGCGCATCATCGCCAGTTCAGCAGGGCTCTTGACCGCGCGTTGCCAGTTTACGAGGCTGGTTGCATCAATGAGCGGTCCAAACGCCTGCGTCAGCACCGCATGGGATTTGGCGGAATAGTAATAGTTGTCCATCTCCAAGCCGATGTTGCGGGTCAGTCCGCGCGCCTGAAGATGTGCAACCAGCGCCTCATAAGGGTGATGGTCAGGGTGTTGGGCATGCGCCTATGGCCAATCAAGGAGGTTGTCTGCCGACAGCCATGTGGTTTGCGCCGCGCCTGCCTTGTCCTGTGGGCGGCCCCACCAGATCGGATCCCCCGCCGCAGGGGCAATCACCGCCTGCGGCACGTAAAAGCTCCAGCCGTCATATCCGGTGAGCCAGGCCATGTTGGAAGGGTCCGCTACCATCAGCGTGTCGATGCCTTGCGCCGCCATGGCGCGGCGCGTCTTGGTGAGGCGCGCGGCGTATTCTTCTGCGGTAAAGTCAGTGGCGGGCATCAGATGTCGATGGCCCGCATGACCTCTGGCTCGATGACTTCCACATCCGGCAGACCCGCGCGCAGATCATCGGCGGATTGCGCCAGAATCGGGAAGGTGCGGTAGTGGCACGGGATCACGGTCTTGAAATTGAAATAGCGCTTGGCCGCGTAGGCTGCGCCTTTCATGTCCATCGTAAAGTGACCACCCGCAGACAGGATGCCGATGTCGGGCTGATAATAGTCTCCCATCCAGTCCATATCGGCCATGATGTCTGTGTCACCGGAGATATAGATCGTGCGCCCTTCCGCCTTCAGCATATAGCCCACTTCGGAGCCTGCCGCCTTCGGCCCTTCATCGCTGCCGAAGGTGGAGCTGTGCGACGCCGCAACCATAGCGAGGGTAACCCCGTCTCCCAGCTCTACCGTGCCGCCTTTGTTAAAGCCGATGGTTTCCAGATGCTCGTGTTCATTCCAATAGGCCATCAGGTCGTATTGGCCAACGATGGGGCAGGACAGCTTGCGCGCCAGCGGCAGCATGTCGGCCACATGGTCAAAATGTGCATGGGTCAGGATGAGGTGCGTTGCCCCTGCGACAGCGGCCTCATGCTGATCTTCAGGCAACATCGGATTTCCTGTCAGCCAAGGATCGATCAGCAGCACCAGATTGGCGGTTTCAATGCGAAAGGAGCCATGCCCCAGCCAGATGATTTTCATACTGTTTCTCCTTCTGATGTATGGTCAGACTAGCACGGGCGCGTGACAAGAAAAGAGACCAGGACAGAAGGGGCAGGCCACATGGATTGGACAGCGCAGGTGGACGCCTATTGTGAGCGCATGGGGCCAGCGTTCTGGGCGGAACCCGTGAATGCGGTGACAAATGCCGCCTTTGTTCTGGCCGCACTCTGGATGTGGGGGCGTCTGCGCGATATGCCCGCGGGTGGCGGGAAAACACTGGCGCGCACGCTCTGTGTCATTCTTGCGCTCATCGGCATTGGCAGTTTTCTGTTTCACACCTACGCCACGCGCTGGGCCGGAGTGGCGGATGTGGCGCCGATCGCGATCTATGTGCTGCTCTATATTTACGCGGCCAACCGGCACTATTGGCGGCTGCGCCCGCTCTGGGCTTCTGTGGCCACGCTCGGATTCTTCCCCTATGCCGCGCTGACCATCCCACTTTTTTCCCAGCTGCCACTGCTTGGGGTCTCGGCCGCCTATATGCCCGTGCCCGTGATGATCCTAGGGTATGCCTTCGCGCTGAGAGGACGCTTGCCTGGCGTGGCGCGCGGTTTGGCGATTGGGGGCGGCATTTTGCTCGCCTCTCTCACCTTCCGTTCGCTGGACATGCCGATGTGCGAGGCGGTGCCCTTTGGCACTCATTTTATGTGGCATGTGCTCAATGGCGTCATGTTGGGCTGGATGATTGAAGTCTTGCGCCGCCATATCGTGCAACAGGCTGGCACACGCGCCCAATGAGGCCAACTGCTTGCACCGATGCGGTGCGCGCGCTAAAGGCTGAGGATACGTTCGCAGTAAGCCCGCAACAAAAGAGTCTTGCCCTATGTCGATTGATGAAAGCACCGCCGCCAAAGTGGCCAAACTGGCCCGGATCAAGGTTGAAGAGAAAGACCTGCCCGCGCTGGCGCAGGAGTTCAACGCTGTGCTGGGGTTCATTGAGCAGCTCAATGAAGTGGATGTTGAAGGCGTGGAGCCCATGGTTTCTGTCACCCCGATGCGCTTAAAGCGCCGCGAAGATGTGATTTCTGATGGCGATCAGCAGGAGAAAATCCTGAAGAACGCGCCAGATGCGCGCGAAGGCTTCTTTGCTGTGCCAAAAGTGGTGGAGTGATCCGGCCCCTGCCGTTGATCCAAATCCAGCCACCTGAACCGAATTTTGCCCCAGAGAGAGGCGACCGAAATGACCGAATTGACCAAACTGACGCTGGCAGAAGCACGTGACAAACTGCGCGCGGGCGAAGTGACCTCTGTTGAGCTGACCGAATCTTTTCTGAAAGCCATTGATGATGCCGAAGCGCTGAACGCCTATGTGCACAAAACGCCGGAAATCGCGCTGGAGCGCGCGAAGGCAGCAGATGCGCGCATTGCCGAAGGCGACGCGCCGGACATGTGCGGTCTGCCGATTGGCATCAAAGATCTGTTCTGCACCAAAGGTGTGGCAAGCCAGGCGGCCAGCGGCATTCTCGAAGGTTTCAAGCCAGAATATGAATCCACCGTGTCCCAAAAACTGCAGGACGCGGGTGCCGTGATGCTTGGCAAGCTCAACATGGATGAGTTTGCGATGGGCTCTTCCAACGAGACTTCTGTTTACGGCAACGCAGTGAACCCATGGCGTCGCGGCAATGATGACACCGCGCTGACGCCGGGCGGCTCTTCTGGCGGATCAGCGGCAGCTGTTGCGGCAGACCTCTGCCTTGCGGCCACAGGCACCGACACCGGCGGTTCCATCCGTCAGCCAGCGGCCTTCACCGGCATCACAGGTATCAAGCCAACCTATGGCCGTTGCTCCCGCTGGGGCATCGTGGCCTTTGCCAGCTCGCTCGATCAGGCTGGACCGATGACCAAAGACGTGCGTGACGCGGCGATTATGCTGGAAGCGATGTGCGGCCATGATGCCAAAGACAGCACCAGTGCGGAACTCGCTGTGCCAAACTTTGAAGCCATGTTGACTGGCGATATTCGCGGCAAGAAAATCGGGATCCCGAAAGAATATCGTCTAGACGGCGTGCCTGCGGAGATCGACAAGCTGTGGCAGGACGGCATTGACATGCTGAAAGCGGCCGGTGCTGAGATCGTCGACATCTCTCTGCCGCACACCAAATACGCACTGCCAGCCTACTACGTGATTGCGCCTGCGGAGGCCTCTTCCAACCTCGCGCGCTACGACGGTGTGCGCTACGGCCACCGCGCCACTTTGGCGGCAGGTGACGGCATCACCGAGATGTATGAAAAGACCCGCGCCGAAGGCTTTGGCCACGAGGTGCAGCGCCGTGTGATGGTCGGCACCTATGTGCTGTCCGCCGGTTTCTATGACGCGTATTATAACCGTGCCCGCCGCGTGCGCACGCTGATCAAGCAGGATTTTGAGACTGTCTTTGCCCAAGGCATCGATGCGATTCTCACGCCGGCCACCCCCTCTGCGGCCTTTGGCCTCGGCGAAATGTCTGAAGCCGATCCGATCCAGATGTATCTGAACGACGTCTTCACCGTGACTGTGAACCTCGCCGGTCTGCCGGGGGTCTCTGTGCCAACGGGCCTCGATTCCCAAGGTCTGCCGCTGGGGCTGCAGCTCATCGGGCGCCCATGGGAAGAAGGCGATTTGCTGAACACCGCTTATGCGCTGGAGCAGGCAGCTGGATTTGTGGCCAAACCGGGCAAATGGTGGTAAGCCCTCTGCCAAGCAACAAGCAGGCAGAGCAGAGATGACACGAACATTTGGGGCAATCTGCGCCGTTTTGGCGCTGGCGGCGTGCCAGCCGCGCATTCCTGACAGCGCGGCGGGCGTGGGTTTTGACAATGCGGTAAACTCACCGCAGTCCGGGGCACGGCAAACCACTCCATTGAGTGGCACTGCTTTGCCATCGGCCCAAGCTGTCTCCACAGAGACAGTCCCGCCCGCACCTCAAGTGCAAGTGGCATCCGCGCCGCCTGCACCTGCGGCCCCCTTGGCAACCACTTCAGTTGCGGTGCCAACAGCGTCTTCAGAAGCGGCCACGATAGCCAGTGAAACAACAGCGGCGTTGGCAGCGGCTTCGTCAAATTCCGGCGTCTTGCCACTGGAGGCAAGCCCGTCAAACCCTGCGCCGCAGGTTTTCTCCAATCCGGGCATTTCTGACGAAAACGATTTTGCGGCGGTCGGCGAGCGCAGATCAATTGAGGCAGACGCCGCACTGCGTGCGCAAAATCAGGCGAATTACACCGTTATCGCGCCCACTGCTGTGCCCACCCGTTCCGGCGCGCAGGGGCCCAATGTGGTTGCCTATGCGCTCGCAACCAACCATCCGCGGGGCACAAAGGTCCACAGCCGTCTGGGTTTGGCAGGATCGTCTCGCTACCAAAAAGCATGTGCGAAATTTGGCAGTGATCAGGCGGCGCAGCTCGCATTCTTAGAGCGCGGTGGTCCGCGTGTTGACCGCCTCGGTGTAGATCCAGACGGCGACGGCTATGCGTGTGCTTGGGATCCAGCGCCTTTCCGCAAGGCTGCCCGGAATTGATCCTTTGGCAGATTGCCTCGAGATAAAGCAACATCCTTCTCCGAACTTTGGTGTGCGCCGTGATGGGGCCAAGCCTGAACTGATCGTCATTCACTACACCGCGATGGCAACTACGCAGGCTGCGATTGATTGGCTTTGCAACCCACAGGCGGAAGTTTCGGCGCACTATGTTATCTCGCCCCATGGAGAGATGACCCAACTGGTCGACGAGGAGATGCGCGCTTGGCATGCAGGCGCTGGGGAATGGCGCGGTTGCAAGGATGTGAACTCTCGCTCAATTGGTATTGAGTTGTCAAATTGCGGAGATCATCCGTTTGCAGCGGCGCAGATGAGCGCCTTAGAGCGGCTTCTCAATGACATTATGCTGCGTTGGAATATTGGACCTAAAGGAGTCATTGGCCACTCCGATGTTGCGCCGGGCCGCAAGATTGATCCTGGCGCTCGGTTTGATTGGCAACGGCTCGAAATGTTGGGGCTTGCGGAAAAGCGTGGGACAGATGCGGTGCCGCAAGACGTTGAGATGTCTCGGTTTAGAGAAATCGCGAAGCGACATGGCTACAGCGGAGATGTGGCTGACGAAACACTGTTGGCGGCTGTGCGATTGCGGTTTCGGCCGTGGGCTGAGGGGGAACTGGTTTCCGAGGATTTTAGGCCCATCTGGCGCAGTGCTGTGTCGACCTGACAGGTCAAAATGGTTGACGATGTCGTTGTGACGCCATAGGGCAAACCTTGCACAGAGGGCTGGATGGCCGCAGGGGCGCAAGCCCGTGAGGAAAGTCCGGACTCCACAAGGCAACGGTGCCGGGTAACGCCCGGCCGGGGCAACCCGAGGGAAAGCGCCACAGAGAACAGACTGCCCTGATCCGTCAGGGTTAAGGTGAAACGGTGGGGTAAGAGCCCACCGCGCGGCTGGCAACAGCAGCGGCACGGCAAGCCCCACCGGGAGCAATGCCAAATAGGGATCGCGCGTGGCCTCGGCCACAGGGGTGTCTTGCCCCGAGCAGATCCGGGTTGGCAGCTGGAGGTGTCTGGTAACAGGCATCCTAGACGAATGGTCATTGGCGTCGGGGCAACCCAACGCAACAGAATCCGGCTTACAGGCCCTCTGTGCATACAATATTGTTTTTTGTTGCTGCCCCTGCGTCATGTGCGTGTTTTCTTGATGCGCAAGGGTTTTGGATGTCTACAGTGCAAGAAAACAGACTAAGGTTTTTATGAGTATTATTGAGGAAATCGCCTTTCGTCAGAATTTGCGTTTGATTCTGTTGGGCGTCGGGCTTTTGGCTGCTGTGATTTATGGGGCATTTTATTGCTATCGACCGCAGAGCCTATGGAAAACTGTTATAAAGACTGTTCCGATGGCAGCCTGTGCTGGTGCACTTTTCGTCAGCTTTGGATCAAGTGTGGTTGCGTTTGCATTGGTTTGTTCGGCCCTCGGTGATTTTGCGCTGTCACGAAACGGAGAGCGGCCTTTTCTGCTGGGGCTCGGTGCGTTCAGTCTGGTTCACATTGCCTACAGCTGGCATTTTTGGACGCTGGGCGGTGGCGCGTTGACAGTGTCGTTCATGTTGCCCGTTCTTGTCGCGCTCGCACTTTCCACAGAGATTTGGTTAAGTCCTCACACCGGAAAGTTGCGTTGGTTTGTCAGGTTTTACGTCGTCTTGATCAGTTTGATGGGGGTTTCTGCGCTGGCGTTGACAACGCATGCTTTGGCGATGGTCGGGGCTGTCGCATTTATTGTGTCTGATACACTTTTGGCGATGCAGCTTTTTCGCATGCGGGAAGAGAGTGGGTTATATCCTCTGACCTCCGTTGCTATTTGGGGCTTTTACGCTGCCGGTCAATTTTTGATTGTCGCAGGAGTTGGTTGGCAGACACCGCTCTTTTAAATCCTGTAAATTCAGACTAACTGAGTTCCAACAGTTTCGGAGACCCACATGGCGTTTTTCTCAAAGCTCAAGGACAGGTTGTTCAAATCCTCTTCCAAACTGGAGGAGGGGCTCGAGGCGATTGTCGAAGATGGCGGTGAAGTGGAGGCAGAAGCTCCCGCTGTGCAGGAGGCGACGCCTGAGGCACCTGCGGAGGCACCTGCAGCCGTCAGCGCGCCCACCTTTGAGGCGCCTGCTGAAGCGCCCAAACCGACACCCGCATCATCTCCTGCGCCTGAGTCGCAAACTGTGCCGGCCCCCAAGCCCGGCTTGCTATCGCGCCTGACCGGACAGGGCCGCAGCGCGCCTGTGGTGAAACGAGAGCTTGACGATGACATGCTTGAGCAGCTTGAAGAGCTGCTGATCGCCTCTGACATGGGAGTGGACACCGCCTTGCGCGTCACCGCGAATATCGCGGAAGGCCGCATGGGGCGTCGTGTCTCCACGCCTGAGATCAAGGGCTTGTTGGCGGGCGAAGTGTCTCGCATCATGGAAACTGTGGCGCGCCCAATGCCGCTTTATCCGTCAAAACCGCAAGTGGTTTTGATCGTTGGTGTGAACGGTGCAGGAAAAACCACAACCATTGGTAAACTTGCCAGTCAGTTTCAGGCTGCGGGCAAATCTGTGGTCATTGCCGCGGGAGACACCTTTCGTGCGGCGGCAGTCGAGCAGTTGCAGGTCTGGGGGGACCGGGCAGGTGTGCCCGTGTTAACCGCGCCAGAAGGGTCTGATCCTGCAAGTCTCGCCTTTGACGCCATGACAAAGGCCGAAGCGGATGGTGCAGATCTTTTGATGATTGATACCGCTGGCCGCTTGCAGAACCGTCAGGATCTGATGGAGGAGCTGGCTAAAATTGTGCGCGTGATCCGCAAAAAAGATCCTGAAGCCCCGCACAACACGCTTCTGGTGCTGGACGCCACAACAGGCCAAAATGCGATCAACCAAGTTGAGACTTTCCAGAAGCTCGCGGACGTTAGCGGTCTCGTGATGACCAAACTGGATGGCACCGCCAAAGGCGGCATTCTGGTCTCGCTCGCGGATAAATTTGGCCTGCCCATTCACGCGATTGGCGTGGGAGAGCAGATTGATGATCTGCAACCGTTTGATCCGGAAGAGTTTGCCACTGCCCTGATCGGTGTGGAGCAGAGCTGATCTTCCTTTTGCCTCAAATATCCTCCGGGGGTTCGGGGGGTGAACCCCCCCGGCTCTTATGTGTGACGGATAACACAGAATGAGTGCATGGCTCGTGTCTTTGGCCGGGACCGAGGCTGGCCAACAACTCGCGCTGATCCTGGCTGTGTCCGCCGCCTTTCTGCACGCGGTCTTTGGCGCGCTTCAGAAGGGGCGGCATGATCCCTGGCTGACACGTGGCGCAATTGATTTCAGCTATGGCGCCATGGCGCTGCCGTTTGCGCTGTTTGTGGTGCCTTGGCCGGAGCCGCATATGTGGCCGATCTTTGCCGGAGCCTTCGTGATCCACACCGGCTACAAGCTTTTGCAGGGCTGGGCCTACACCAAAGGCGCCTTCACCGTAGTTTATCCGGTGGTGCGCGGCACGGGCCCGTTTTTCACCGTGATTGGCGCTTATCTGATCTTTGGCGAAACCTTCAGCGCGGTTCAGTGGCTCGGGGTGGCCGTCCTGATGTCGGGCATTCTGGGGCTCGCGGTCTACAACATGGTTTTTATGACGGAAGGCCGCGATACGCTGGTCTCTGCCATGGTGATCGCTGTCTTCACCGGATTGTTTGTGGCGCTCTACACCACTTACGACGCCTATGGCATTCGCGCCACCGCAGACCCATTTACCTTTCTGGCGTGGTTCTTTTTCATCGACGGTCTGGTGTTTCCGATCATAGCCGCGCGCCGCTGGCGACGGATGGAAAACCCGCCCACCCTGGGGCCGCTCATGACGCGGGGCTTCTTTGGCGGGCTGGTGGCCTTTGCGAGCTTTGGCTCTGTGATGCTGGCCACGCGGCTTGATAAGGTTGGCGAGGCTGCGGTGCTGCGGGAGACCTCGCCTGTGTTTGCAGCCCTGATTGGCTGGCTGGTGTTGAAAGAGACCGTTGGCCCGCGTCGGATTGCCTTGATGGCATTGATTGCGGCCGGGGCTGTGATAGTGGAAATGGGCGGATAGGACGCCTGAAGAGAGGAAACGCGCAATGGCAGAGAAGAAGATCAATCCGGTTGTGAAAATGGTGCTGGAGATGGGCCCGATCGTGGCTTTCTTTGTGGCCTATCTGCGGATGCGCGATCAGACCTTTACCGTTGGCGGCACCGACTATGACGGCTTCATTCTGGCGACTGCTGGCTTCATCCCGCTCCTGACCCTGACGACGGTGATCCTTTGGCGTCTGACCGGCAAGATCAGCAAGATGCAAATCGCCACATTGGTGCTGGTTGTGGTGTTTGGTGGCCTGTCGGTCTGGCTCAACGATGAGCGCTTCTTCAAGATCAAGCCCACCATGATCTACCTGCTGTTCGGCGGCATTCTGGGCTTTGGGCTGCTGCGCGGACAGAGCTACCTGAAGGTGGTCATGGAGGAGATGATGCCGCTCAAAGAAGAGGGTTGGATGCTGCTGACCAAGCGGCTGACCTATTTCTTCTTTGGCCTTGCGGCGCTCAACGAAATCATCTGGCGCACCCAAACCACCGACACTTGGGTCTATTTTAAGACCTTCGGCCTAACGGCGGCGGTGTTTGTCTTCTTCATGACGCAGGGCAAGATCTTTCAGGACTACGCCATTGAAGAAGACACAAAGGAAACCTGATCCGGCTTAGGTGTCCGTCCCAAACAGGTCGGCTTGCACCCAGGTGTCAGAGCGGTCTGCGCGCAGATCTGCGTGCAGGGCGCGACCCCGGCGCAGCGCGGGGCGATCCCACAGGGTTTTGAGCCAGCGCGCCATATGGGGTTTGTCTTCAAGGGTTTGTTCCTGCCCTTCCCAGAGCGAGGCCCAGCCCCAGATCGCCATATCCGCAATCGAGTAGAAATCTCCGGCGACATATTCATGCTCCGCCAGACGCCGGTCGAGCACGCCATAAAGCCGCGCGGCCTCGGCGCGATAGCGATCCTTGGCATAGGCAATGTCTTCAGGCGCGTATTTGAGGAAGTGGTGGGTCTGTCCGGCCATGGGGCCAAGTCCGCCCATCTGCCACATCAGCCATTCTTCCACCGCGATCCGGTCGCGTTCGCTCTGTCCCATGAACTGGCCGGTTTTTCGGGCGAGATAGGTCAGGATCGCGCCGCTTTCAAACACGGAAACAGGTTTGCCATCCGGGCCGTCCGGGTCGACAATTGCGGGCATCCGATTGTTTGGCGCAATGCGCAGGAAATCGGGCGCAAACTGATCGCCTTTGCCGATGTTGATCAGATGGGTCGCATAGGGCAGCCCCATCTCCTCCAGCGCGATGGAGATTTTCCAGCCGTTTGGTGTGGGCCAGTAGTAAAGATCAATCGAGTCAGATGACATGGGTGCCCCTCCTGAGATGTGCGCCATGATGCCGGTTTCGCGCGGTGCCGCAAGAGGGGGACTGCGATCTCTTAATAGTCCACATATCCTCAAGCAAATGTGACCGCAGCGCTGCAGCCTTGACCTTTATAGAGCTGAGGCGTAAAGCGCGGGCGTGGCGATTTGTTACCGGATTGCGGGCCACGTAAAACATGCCGCTAAAGAGGTCAGGATGAAGGAGCCCCCTTCCGCTTGGCCGGAACGGGGCTTTTTATTTGGGCCAACCAGAGACGGCCCGGGAGATGATGACATGAGCGATTGGAACAAACGCACGAAGCTTGTGCACGGCGGCACGCGGCGCAGCCAGTATAACGAGGTGAGCGAGGCGATCTTCCTCACCCAAGGGTTTGTCTACGAGACCGCAGAGCAGGCTGAGGCGCGCTTTATCGAAACCGGACCGGATGAGTTCATCTACGCGCGCTATGGCAACCCGACGGTTGCGATGTTTGAAGAGCGTATTGCCGCGCTGGAAGGGGCAGAGGACGCCTTTGCCACCGCAAGCGGCATGGCAGCAGTCAGCGGTGCGCTGACTTCGATGTTGCAAGCTGGTGACCACGTTGTTTCCGCCAAAGCGCTGTTTGGCTCCTGTCTCTATATTCTTGAGAACATCCTCACCCGCTACGGCGTTGAGGTGACCTTTGTGGATGGCACCGATCTCGCGGCCTGGAAGGCGGCGATGCGGCCCAATACCAAGGCGGTGTTCTTTGAAAGTATGTCCAACCCGACACTTGAGGTGATCAACGTCACCGCCGTGGCGCAGATCGCCCATGAGGTCGGCGCTCTGGTTGTGGTGGACAATGTGTTCTCCACACCTGTGTTCAGCCGCGCGATCGAGCAGGGCGCTGATGTGGTGATCTATTCCGCCACCAAACACATCGACGGGCAGGGCCGCGCGCTGGGCGGTGTGGTGCTTGGCACCAAGAATTTCATCCGCGGCACGCTTGAGCCCTACATGAAGCATACCGGTGGCAGCATGAGCCCGTTCAATGCCTGGGTGATGCTCAAAGGACTTGAGACCATTGACCTGCGTGTGCGCGCGCAGGCCGAAAGTGCGCTTGCCATTGCCGAAGCACTCGAAGGCCATCCTGCGTTGGCACGCACCATTTATCCGGGTCTGGCAAGCCACGCGCAGGCGGCATTGGTTCAGAAGCAGCTGGATGGAAAAGGCGGCACAGTCCTGTCGCTCGATCTGAAAGGTGGTCAGCACGCAGCGTTTAAATTCCTAAACGCGCTGGAAATTGCTGTGATCTCAAATAACCTCGGGGATGCAAAATCCATTGCAACCCACCCGGCGACCACCACGCATCAACGTCTGTCTGATGCGCAAAAAGATGAGTTGGGTATCACGCCGGGTCTGGTGCGTTTCTCTGTAGGACTTGAGGATACACAAGACCTGATTGCCGATATTTCCAACGCACTTGAAGCGGCCCAAAGATAAGCCCATTTACGCTTTATGCGAGAGCGGCGCCTGGGGCAAAGGCTCGGGCGCCGCTTTTTTGTATGACTTACAAAAGATGAACCAAGATGCCGCTTTACGCGTATTTGAATTCGAAATTAGCTATTTTTTCTCTGACAGATTAAGGTAGTCAGGGTCAGGACGCAAAGGGTGCTTGGTCATGAACATTCAGTCTCCCAAGAATGACGGGAACGTGACGCTTGAAGAAGCAGAAGATGCACTGGCCCGTCTCAGGGCTTGGGCGCAGACTGCGTCTGTGACTGAGATTGCAGAACTCGATCCTGCCATTTCCCGTCTTCTGCCGGATCAGCCTTTGGTTAATTACCCGTCGCTTTCACGCGAATATCCGCATGATTTTGAGGCGACACCTGACTATCGCGCAACCCTGCCGGATCTGCAGAATGGCCCCTCCAGCCTGATCAAAGGTGAGAAGCAACAGATCCAGCACGTCGGGATTTCCAATTTCCGCCTTCCGATCCGCTTCCATACTCGCGACAACGGCGACATCACCCTGGAAACCAGCGTGACCGGCACGGTGAGCCTTGAGGCCGATAAAAAGGGCATCAACATGTCCCGGATCATGCGCTCGTTTTATAAACACGCTGAGAAAACCTTCAGCTTTTCGGTGATGGAGGCCGCGCTGGCGGATTACATCACCGATCTGGAGAGCTTTGACGCCCGTCTTCAGATGCGGTTCTCCTATCCGATGAAGATCGAATCGCTCCGCTCTGGTCTGGCGGGGTATCAGTACTATGACATCGCGCTGGAGAAGGTTCAGCACGGCGGCACAATGCACAAGATCATGCATCTGGACTATGTTTATTCTTCGACATGTCCGTGTTCGCTGGAGTTAAGCGAACATGCGCGGATGTCGCGTGGCCAGCTTGCCACACCGCACTCGCAGCGTTCCGTGGCGCGGATCTCTGTCGAAGTCGTGGATCAGCCAAAACTCTGGTTTGAGGACCTGATCGACCTTGCGCGCGCAGCGGTGCCAACCGAGACGCAGGTGATGGTCAAGCGCGAGGATGAGCAGGCATTCGCGGAGTTGAACGCTGCCAATCCAATCTTTGTGGAGGATGCCGCGCGCCTATTCTGTGAGCAGCTCAAGGCGGATCCGCGCATCGGTGACTTCCGTGTGATTGCCAGCCATCAGGAAAGCCTACACAGCCATGATGCGGTGTCTGTATTGACGGATGGCCCACTGTTTGCGTCATACAGCTTGGATCCTAAACTGTTCACAACGCTGTTCCACGTAGGCTAGCAGCAAACAATCTATCCGCTCACTGCCTTTGCGTCGCTTGCTGAGTTTCCTGCGTCGGCAGCGGGACCGTTTTCATCGCTCTGTTGTATCCTGCTTGACAGCGGAGGTGGCAACCGCCAACGCTGCGCGCATGCTTGATCTACGACCTGTTGGATACGTCATTGGCCTTCTTGTGGCTATTTTGGGTGCGACAATGTTTGTCCCCATGGCGCTTGATATTGCTGATGGCACACCGCATTGGGAAGCCTTCTTTCTGAGTGGTGCGATCACGTGTTTGACGGGCGTGTTGGTGGCGTTGTGCTGTCACAATGGTCGCGGCAACGGGCTGACGTTGCAGCAAACCTTTCTCCTGACGACAGGGGTTTGGCTTGCCTTGCCAATGTTTGGCGCGCTTCCTTTTATTTTGGGAGCCACTGAGGCACGGGTCGTTGATGCCTTTTTTGAGTCAATGAGCGGTCTCACCACCACGGGAGCCACAGTTTTTTCGGGACTGGAAGAGCTTCCGCGCGGCATGTTGCTTTGGCGTGGATTGCTTCAGTGGCTTGGCGGTATCGGGATCATTGTGGTTGCGATGGTTTTTTTGCCGGAACTTCGTGTGGGCGGCATGCAGATCTTTCGATCTGAAGGTTTTGACACGATGGGTAAAATTCTGCCACGGGCAACGGCGATTTCCGGCCAAATTTCAACTATTTACGCTGGCCTGACTTTGGCATGCATGTTGGCGTATGTGGTGGTCGGAATGGCGCCTTTTGATGCGCTCGTACACGCGCTGACCACAATATCTACCGGTGGGTTTTCCACCTATGACGCATCGTTCGGCGCCTTTTCAGGCCCCTTGGAATATGTCGCAACGCTGTTCATGATCCTCTCTGCTTTGCCGTTTGTGCGCTACGTTCAATTGGTGAACGGCCACACCAGACCTCTGCTGAATGACAGTCAGGTGCGTTTGTTCTTGGTCACGATTGCGATCCTTGTGGTGCTGTTCACGATCATTCTAACAACCGTTTTTCCGCATCATTGGGAAAGCGCCTTTCGCGAGGCGCTGTTTAACATCACCTCCATTATTTCGGGCACGGGGTATGCGAGTGTAGACTACATGACCTGGGGATCTTTCATTGTTGCCATGTTCTTTTTCATCGGGCTGATCGGCGGCTGCGCGGGCTCTACAGCCTGCTCGATCAAGATCTTCCGCTACCAACTGCTTTTCTCCGCGATCCGGGTGCAGTTGCGCCGCATTCAGCACCCTTCCGGGGTCTTCATCCTGAGCTACCAAGGCCGCAAGGTGGATGAAGAGGCGCTGAATTCTGTGATGACCTTCTTTGTCTTCTTCACCGTGAGCCTTGGGGCGTTGGCTGTGCTTCTGAGCATGACAGGACTTGATTTTGTCACCTCCCTATCAGGCGCCGCCTCTGCGATTGCCAACATCGGGCCAGGGCTTGGCGACATCATCGGGCCAGCGGGCAACTTCTCATCTCTCAATGACACGGCCAAATGGCTTCTGTCGGCTGGCATGTTGCTTGGCCGTTTGGAACTCTTGGCGGTGTTTGTTCTCTTTACTGTTCAATTCTGGAGGGCCTGATGGCAACGACCGGGCAGGAGATGCGCCCCTTGGGGGCGCAGATTTCGCACATGTTGAAAGCGCGTGGCGTGGATGTGATTTTTGGCATCCCCGGTGTGCACAATGTGGAGATGTACCGCGGGATTGAGGAGGCGGGCATCACCCACGTGTTGGCGCGCCATGAACAGGGCGCGGGCTTTATGGCCGACGGATATGCCCGTGCAAGCGGCAAGCCGGGGGTGGCCTATGTGATCACCGGTCCGGGGCTTTGCAACATTCTGACCCCCCTTGGTCAGGCTTATTCTGATAGCGTGTCGGTACTGACCCTGTCGAGCTGTCTGGACGAACACGTCGGTCATCGCGGGCAGCTCCACCAAATGCGCGATCAGCGCGGCGCGGCTGCTACTGTGTGTGACTGGTCTGAAGAGGCGCGCACAGCCCGCGCCGCTTATGATCTGATCGACCGCGCCTTTGTGGAATTTGCCAGCAAACGGCAGCGCCCCAAACACATTCAGGTGCCGATTGGTTTGCTGGGCAGTATGGCGGTTGAGGCAAGCGCGTGTGCGCTTGGTGCCAATGCCGCATTCTCCAGCGCGTCTGGCGTACTAGATCTCACGGTGTTGGCGGATAGGCTGACAGCCGCGCGCAAACCGCTCTTTGTTTTTGGGGGCGGGCTGGTGGCGCATGGGGAGCATGCGCGCAATGCCACCGTCGATGCTGCCGTGCGTGAGCTGCTACAGCGCAGCGGTGCAGCGGCGTTCATGACCTACGCGGGTTGTGGCCTGCTGTCAGCGGACGAGTCTCTCAGCTTTGGCACCTATCTCGGCCGGGGCGAAAGCGAGCGCATCATTGGTGGCGCGGATCTGGTTATTGCCATTGGGACGGAGCTGTCTGAATGTGACCTGTGGCGCGATGCATTGGGCCATCAGGGTACGCTGGTGCGCGTCGATATCGACCCTGAAGTACTGGCAGATCGCCACCGCGCTGACATCGCTGTTCAATGTGATGGCAAGCAATTTGTTGACGCATTGCTGACTACCTTGCCTGAGGCATCCGCAACGCCCAAGTGGGATGTCGCAGAGATCGCCAAAACCAAGGCCCGCTTCCGCGCTGAAACGGATGCAGAGCGTCCCGGAATTGCAGAGATCTGCGATGCGCTTGGCGATGTGATGCCAGATGAGGCGATGATCTATTCGGATATGACTCAGTTTGCCTATGTTGCCAAAGAGGTATGGAACATGCCTCGCTCTGGGTATTGGCATCATCCCACCGGCTTTGGGACGCTGGGATATGCGCTGCCTGCCTCGATTGGCGGCGCAATGGGGCGCCCTGGCAAACCCACGGTCTGCATCGCAGGCGACTATGGCTTTCAGTACACCGTACAGGAACTTGGCACCGCCGTAGAGATGAAGCTGCCGATCCCGATCCTTCTGTGGGACAACCACAAGCTCAAAGAGATCGAAGACAGCATGGTCGAAAGCCAGATCGCCCCGAATGCGGTGATCGCGCACAATCCGAATTTCTGTCAGCTCGCGGAAAGCTATGGCTGTCTGGCGCAGGAACCCGCTTCGCTCAAAGAGCTGCAGCAGGCTTTGATCGAGGCGTTTGAAGCAGATCGTCCAACCCTGATCCGCATGACAGCCGCATTGTCCGCACGCTAGGAGAGACGTTGGCCAACAAAAAAGGCGGCTCCACTTGGGGCCGCCTTTTTGCATAATGGGGCAGTGCTTACCAGCAGCTGACCAATACGGTCATGTCGCTGGCGCGTTTGCTGAGATCCTCTGGTGCGAGGCTTTGGGCGCTGCTTGCCAGACCTGCGTTGATGCCTTCCTGCGCCAGCAAGGCGCGGAGCGCGTCCGAGTTGACTGCAAAGTTTACGTCACTTGGCAGCTGCTGGGCGCTCTGCGCATCTCGCGGCAGGAGCATGCCAAAAACCGCGCCGCCTGCGTCAAACACCGGGCCACCCCAGTCGCCGGGCTCGATCTCAAGCGCCAACCGTGCCAGTTCGCGTTCTCCACGCAATCCCTTCACGTCGGCAAGCTTGCCAAAGGTCACGGTGGGTGCCCCCAGCGCGCCTTCAAAAGAGTAGCCAGCCACAGCCACATCGGATTGTATGCGTGGTGCGCCGTCGCGCAGCGCAGCCACATCAATCGGCGCCAGCGGGCTCATGGGGGCAAGAATGGCAACGCCAAGCGCCTCATCCAATACGGCGACCTTGGCGTCGTAGTCTTCTTCGAGGGTGATCTTGGAGCAGCTCTGCACCGCCTCCGCAGTGGTCAGAACATGGCCGTTGCGGTCAATAAAGAAGCCAGATCGCGATTGCTTGGGTTTACGGATCTGAAGGCCTGCTAGCAGGTCGATATCCTGGGCAGCACTGTCTCCCGCTGCGGGGTCCAGAGTGCCGCCAAGGCGGGTGAAGCTTGCGCGCATCTCGTCCAGAATACGGGTGCGGCGCTCTTCATCGCCGTTGGGCCAGACCAGTGTGAAGCCTTTGACTTCGCCGTCCTCCAGCGACACCTCTGTATGGCTGATCATCTGACGGTTCTGACCGGTCAAAACGAAGCTGTTTTTCTTGCCCTCGCGTGGGCCGTTGAGCGGCACAATTTCCAGCGTTTGCATGATGTCATAGAGGCCAAACAGCGTGTTTTGATCGCCTGCCTGACTGATGAGCAGCACCTTCGCAGGGCCGTTTGCCGCCTCATATTGCACAAACGGGTATTCCGCATTTGTCTTGGACACGGCGCCCAATGGCACCAACATTTCAATGCCCGCATCCAGATCACGTACCACCTGCAGGTCCATACCTTCCAGCACCGCGTAGTATTGTTGGCGCAGCGTGTCGCGCTGAAGCGTGGTCAGAACGCCAGTTGCGTCAAAGCCGTTGTCTGCTTGCCAATTTGACATAGAGGCGCGGGTGCCACGGCCAAAAGCTCCGTCAATTGCGGAGTTGTAGTAACCAGCCCACTGCAGCCACTCCTGAAGGCGCATCTTTTCTGCGCGGGTCAGCTGGGCTTCGCTGGCGCGGGCTTGGCCCACGGTTTCATCCGGCAGCTGCTGCACCACAGGCTGTGTGAGCTCAGGAGCGGCTTCAACCGGTTGCTCGGTGATCTCAACGCTGGCGCTCTGCTCCGGCTGCGCGCCCGGCGTGATGCTTTCCGGGTTGGTCAGCAGATTTGCCCCCACAGGCCAGAACTGGCTGCGATAGTCGCGGGACAGGGCGATGTAGCTGTCAATCGGGATCAATCCTTCGGAACGATACACACGCAGCACGTTTTCGGCGTCTGCGCGGTTGTAAGGGCCGAGCGCAACTGCATACCAGCCACCGCCCAGCGAGAAGCCATTCACATCATCCATCCGTTGCGCGTAGCTTCGAATATTGGCGCTTGCTTCTGTCAGGCTTGGGCGGGCTTCCAGCTGGACCCAAACAACGTCATCTTGCAAAGACTGTGCAAAAACGGCGGTAACGCTAAAAAAAATAGCCGCAAACAGCGACAAAACAGTGCGCAACATAGTGGTGGTCGTCCCTAAAACTCTGATCATCTTCAATTATGGGGTCTGTTTATCAGTTTCTATCACTCTTGCACCTCTATTTTAGCGCAAGCTGCAATTGACCCCGGCAAGGGTTGCGCATAAGCAAGAGCCGCGTTTGTAAGGGGCACAAAAATGGCACATAACGACAGCAAACCTCGTAGCTTTCAAGAAATCATCCTGCGGCTTCAGAACTACTGGGCTCAAAAAGGCTGTGCCATTATGCAACCTTATGACATGGAGGTTGGGGCAGGGACCTTTCACCCAGCCACCACATTGCGCTCGTTGGGCACCAAGGCATGGGCAGCGGCCTATGTACAGCCGTCACGTCGCCCAACAGATGGCCGCTACGGTGAAAACCCGAACCGCCTGCAGCACTACTACCAGTATCAGGTGCTGATCAAACCCAGCCCGCCCAACTTGCAAGAGCTTTACCTCGGCAGCCTTGAGGCCATCGGCATTGACATGGAGATGCACGACATCCGCTTTGTTGAGGATGACTGGGAAAGCCCGACCCTGGGCGCTTGGGGCCTCGGCTGGGAAGTCTGGTGTGACGGTATGGAAGTCAGCCAGTTTACCTATTTCCAGCAGGTTGGGGGCCATGACTGCCACCCCGTTTCTGGTGAGCTCACCTACGGTCTGGAGCGTCTGGCGATGTATGTCCTTGGCGTGGACCACGTAATGGACATGCCGTTTAATGATCCCCAGACCGACATCGCCCTTACCTATGGGGATGTGTTCAAGCAGACCGAGCAGGAATACAGCCGCTGGAACTTCGACGTGGCCAACACCGAAGTGCTGCTCAAGCAGTTTGAAGAAGCTGAGGCCGAGTGTGAGAAGATCCTCGCGCAGGAACATATCGATCCCAAAACCGGCAAGCGCATCATCATGGCGCACCCGGCTTATGATCAGTGCATCAAAGCCTCTCACCTGTTCAACTTGCTGGATGCGCGTGGGGTGATTTCGGTCACAGAGCGTCAGGCCTATATCGGCCGTGTGCGTGCGCTGGCCAAGCAATGCGCGGACGCATTTGTGCAGACAGAGGCGGGTGGCTACGCGGCGTGAGGCCTATGCTAGGCAAAGCCCGGCAACAGCACCTTCGCGCCGTCCGCGACCATTTCAATCGCGATGGCGATCAGGATCAGCCCCATAAGGCGCGTCATGATGGTGCGCGCTGTGGCGCTGAGATGCTTTCCGATATTGCCTGCAAACAGGAACACCACCGCAAGAAGCCCGACCACCAGCGCAACGCAGGCCGCGTAAATCGCCCAGCCTGTCGCGCCATTGGCCTGATGGGCATAGAGAATCAGCGTGGTCATCGTGCCGGGGCCCACCAGCATGGGGAACGTCATCGGATAGAACGCGATGCTTTCCACCGGCGCCTTGGCCACGGCAGCCTGCTCATGTTCTGTGCCGTGATGCGCGCTGCTGTTGTTGCCGTTCAGCATGTGAAAACCGATCTGCAGCAGCACGAGCCCACCCGCGACCCGAAAAGCGTCCACCGAAATGCCAAAGAAATCGAGGATCGCGGCGCCCGCCACGGCCACAATCGAACAGGCAATGCTGGTGTAGAGCACCACCTGAAGCGCGGTTTTGCGCTGCGCAGGGAGCGCAAGTTCCTCCGTCAGGCTCAGGAAAATCGGCAGATTTACAAACGGGTTCATGACCGCAAAAAGGGCCCCGAACATGGCCACGGCAAAGCTATCGGGCATCACAATCTCTTGGTAGGTTCAAATCAACTCAATCACTTGGCTTTGACTGTGCGCCGCGCAGCGGTTTCGCGCAACATAAGCCTGACGGAAATTCAGGGGGCAACCGCATGACGGGCAAATTGCTGGGAGGTGTGATCGTGCTGACAGCTTTGGTGGGCGGGATCGCCATGTATTGGCTGCAAATCTATGGCTACTATGACGAGGTGCGCGTGTCTGATCTCAAAGATGACGTGCAGCTTACATTGCTGGTGACCGAGCAGCCCGAACCGATCCTGTATGAGAATTTCAGGGCTATCGACAGCGAAAGCTCGCCGATCCGCTACCGCGCCTGTTTCACCACCACCATGAGCGCGCCGCTGTTGACAGAAACCTACATGCTCCTGGAGACGGCCGAACCGCGCAATGCGCCGGGCTGGTTTGACTGTTTTGACGCCAAAGAGATCGGCGCAGCGCTGGAAAGTGGTGAGGCGCTCGCATTTTTGGGTGAAAAAGAGGTTCAGTACGGGATCGACCGCATCGTTGCCGTTTTGCCCGATGGGCGTGGATTTGCCTGGAACGAAATCAACGATTGCGGAGAGATCGCTTTTGACGGCAAACCGCTCCCCACGCATTGCCCACAAAAACAGTAGGAGCAGCCCGCCGTGTCTGATGTTCTGGTTTTTCCCGAGTTTATCACCTCGACACTTGGTTTGGCAGTCTACTTATTGGGCGCACGCCTGACGCGTGAGGTGGCCTTTCTTCGTGAATTCAACATCCCGGAACCAGTGACAGGCGGCTTGATCGCGTCGACACTGTTTGCGGTATACAGCGGTGTTTCAGGTCAGTCTCTTGAGTTTGAAGTGGCTGCAAGAGACTATCTGCTAGTGCTGTTTTTCGCCGGTATCGGCTTGAACGCGCGTCTGTCTGACCTCTTGCTTGGGGGGCGCATGCTGGGTCTTTTGTTGGTGATGACCCTTGGTGCGATCCTCGTCCAGAATTCTGTTGGCATTGCTGGGGCACATCTTTTTGGTATGCCTGCACAAAGCGGCGTATTGATGGGGTCTGCATCACTGATTGGCGGGCATGGCACGGCCATTGCGTGGGCCCCAAATGTTGCCGAGGCCACAGGCCTGGAAAGTTCGGCTGAGCTTGGCGTGGCGATGGCGACACTTGGTCTTATCGCGGCATCTTTGATCGGTGGCCCTATCGCAAAGCACCTCATTGCGCGTCACAATCTTAGCCCCAGTCGCCCGGATGACGGGGATGTGATTGGGGTGTCGTATGATGATGCCAACGATCGGCTTGAAATCACCCACGTAAGCCTCATGCGGGTGATGCTTGCGCTGCACATGGCGATCATTTTCGGCTACATTCTTCATGGTGTGCTGAGCGACCTGGGCTTGATGCTGCCGCTATTTGTGCCTTGTTTGATATGCGGGATTGCTATCGCCAATACCAAAGACTGGCTTGCGGCCAAATCCCCGGCCGTTGCGCGGACACCCAGCCTCGCCATCGTTTCAGAGTTTGCACTCGGTACGTTTTTGGCGATTTCCTTGATGACGATGGATTTTTCGACATTGAACGATGCCGGTTTGGCCATTATCGCAACGCTTCTGCTCCAGACGGTTTGCACCGTCGCGCTCGTTGTCTTTGTCTTGTTCTTTGCGCTGGGGCGCACCTACACAGCCGCTGTCTTGGCCGCTGGCTTTGCGGGATTTTCGCTTGGCGCGACCCCCACGGCCATTGCCAATATGACCGCTGTGACCAAGAGATATGGCCCAGCCCCGATCGCTTTTGTCGTTTTGCCCTTGGTTTCGGCGTTTTTCGTCGATATTGCCAACGCGATAGTTATTCAGACCATCGTGAACTTCTAAGGATCCGTCATGCCAGATCTTCTGATCGAACTTTTTTCTGAGGAAATCCCCGCACGTATGCAGGCGCGGGCTGCTGAAGACCTGAAAAAGAAAGTGACGGATGGTCTGGTCGAGGCCGGTTTGACCTATGCCCATGCACGTGCCTATTCCACGCCGCGCCGTCTGACACTCGCGCTGGAAGGCCTGCTGGCCGAGAGCCCGACCGTCAATGAAGAGCGCAAAGGCCCCAAAGTAGGCGCGCCTGACAAAGCAATCGAAGGCTTCTTGCGCGGCGCAGGTATGGCACGTGAAGATCTGGAAGAGCGCGAGACCCCGAAAGGTGCGGTCTACTTTGCAACCATCACCAAGCCGGGCCGTCCGGCGGCAGAGATCGTGGCAGAGGTGCTCGAAGACACCATTCGCAATTTCCCTTGGCCCAAATCCATGCGCTGGGGCGCAGGCAGTCTGCGTTGGGTGCGCCCGCTGCATTCGATCCTGTGCATTCTGTCCGCTGAGGAAGGCCACAGCATTGTGCCGCTCGACATCGATGGAATCACCTCTGGTGACACCACCGAAGGCCACCGCTTCATGGGCGAGGGCCGTTTTGCCGTGACCAGCTTTGAGGACTATGAGGTCAAGCTCAAGCGCAGCAAAGTGGTTCTGAACGCCGAAGAGCGCGCCGAGACCATCTGGAACGACGCCATCAACATGGCCTTTGCCCAAGGTCTCGAAGTGGTGGAAGACAAAGGCCTTCTGGCCGAAGTGGCCGGTCTGGTTGAATGGCCGGTGGTCCTGATGGGCGACATCGCAGAGGATTTTCTCGGCCTGCCACCTGAGGTGCTGCAGACCTCGATGAAAGAGCACCAGAAGTTCTTCTCCGTGAAGAACCCGAAAACCGGCCGCATCGAAAAGTTTGTGACCGTTGCCAACCGTGAAACCAAAGACGACGGCGCCACCATTCTGGCGGGTAACCAGAAGGTGCTGTTTGCGCGCCTGAGCGATGCGAAATTCTTCTGGGAAAACGACGTGCGCACGGTGCAGGATCAGGGCTTTGAGCCTTGGGTTGAGAAGCTCGAAAACGTGACCTTCCACGCCCAGATCGGCAGCCAGGGTGCGCGCGTGATGCGGATTGCGGATCTCGCGACCACGCTGGCCCCATCGGTGAACGCAGATCCGATGTTGGCGCAGATGGCCGCGCAGGCCTGTAAAGCCGACCTGAGCTCGGAAATGGTTTATGAGTTTCCGGAACTTCAAGGCCTGATGGGGCGCTATTATGCGCAGGCGGCCGAGCTGCCTGCGGAAGTTGGTCAGGCCAGCGAAGAGCATTATTCCCCGCTGGGCCCATCCGATGACGTGCCAACCGCACCGGTGTCTGTGGCTGTGGCCATGGCGGACAAGCTCGACACGCTGTCGGGCTTCTGGGCGATTGACGAAAAACCAACTGGCTCCAAAGACCCGTTTGCCCTGCGCCGCGCGGCCTTGGGTGTGATCCGTCTGGTTCTGGAAAACGGTCTGCGCATCAATTTGCTGGACATCACGCAGACCAGCATTGCGGCTTTGTTGAAGGTCGATGACTGGGAAGCCGCATCCAAAGCGGCTGAGGGCGACGAAGCCAAGCACATGGAAATGCACGCCGAACAGGCGCGTGGCATTGCCAATGCTGCGCCTCAGGATCTGCTCACCTTCTTCCATGACCGTCTCAAGGTCTATCTGCGCGATCAGGGCATTCGCCACGACGTGATCGACGCCTGCATCGCGATGTCGGGCAATGATGATCTGGCGCTTCTGGTGGCCCGCGCCCGTGCGCTGCAGGATTTCATGTCCACCGAAGATGGCGAGAATCTGCTGCAGGGCTTTAAGCGCGCAAACAACATCCTGAGCCAGGCTGAAGAGAAGGACGGCGTGGAATATTCTTTTGGCGCAGATGTGAAATTTGCTGAGGACGGCAGCGAGAAGGCCCTCTTTGCCGCACTTGATGAGGCGGAAGGGGCGATCTCTTCGGCCATTGAGACCGAAGATTTCGCGTCAGCCATGTCAAACATGGCCTCCCTGCGTGCGCCGATTGATGCGTTCTTTGAAGCGGTGCAGGTCAACAGTGACAACGAAGTTGTGCGCCGCAACCGCCTCAATCTGCTGTCGCGCATCCGCACAATCTGTCTGCAGGCCGCAGACCTGACACGTGTGGAAGGCTAAGGCGTAGTTCTACGTGCGAGGCAGCAAAGGCTTGCCTCGCGCCCCATGCGGTTTATGCTGCGATGCGCAATGAATAGGTGCCGCAGTGCAGCAGAATGACTCGCATATCACCCTGATCACCCCCACAGCGCCCATGGCGCCTGCAACCCATGGCGGGCGGGCCAAATGCCTGCAGCGTCTGGTGCGGCTTGATCTGCCGGTGCCGACAACTGTCGCGCTGTCCTTTGATGCGGTGCATGGGCTTGCGGCGGGCGAACAGCCCGATATGGCGCAGGTGCTTGCCCCGTTTGAGGATGGGCAGTTGTTATGCGTGCGCCCAAGTTCCGAAGATCCTGATTGGGGCGGTCCCGGTGCGATCCTGAACATCGGCATGAACGATGAACAGCTTGCCTCTTTGAGCGAAACCATTGGCGCGGAAGCGGCGGCCAAACTCTATCTGAAATTCATTCAGTCCTATTCCACTCATGTGGCGCGGCTGGATCCCGACATCTTTGATGATCTGGACAACTCCGACCCCGACGCGGTTGCGGATTTTCTTGAAGCTTATGAGGATGAGGCCGAAGAGCCATTCCCGCAAGACCGCAGCGCACAGCTGATCGGGGTGTTGCGCTCCATGGCGCGCGCCTGGGAAGGCACCACCGCGCGGCTCTTGCGTCAGGCCAAAGGCGCGCCTGCGGATGCGGGGCTTGGCCTTGTGATTCAGGCGATGGCGCTGGGTGTTGGCCATGGCGAAAGCGGCAGCGGCGTGCTCCAGCTGGTGAACAGCGACACAGGTCTGCCGCAGGTCACCGGGCGCTACATGAGCCAGAGCCAGGGTCGGGACGCGATGAAATCCGGGGCAGGGGCGCTGTTTCTGCAAAAGGATGCGCGCGGTGCTTCTCTTGAGGAAAAGGTGCCGGACGCCTTTGCGCTGCTGACCGAATACGCCGGGCTGATGCGGGCCCGTCTGCGCGAAGAGATGCAGATCGAATTCACGCTGGAAAACGGCGAGATTCACATTCTGGACGGTGTGCGCGTGCACCGCAGCGCCCGCGCGGCGGTGCGCATTGCCGTGTCGCTGGCCGAAGACAAGATCATCTCGCGCGAAGAGGCGGTGATGCGGATCGAGCCGCGCGCGCTCAATGAACTCCTGCACCGTCAGGTCGACAGCGAAGCGGAGCGGGATGTGATCGGCAGCGGCATTGCCGCCAGCCCCGGCGCGGCCACCGGCCGGATCGTGTTCACCGCCGCAGAGGCGCAGGCCTGTGCCGCCCGCGGTGAGGCCTGTGTTCTGGTGCGCCGGGAGACAAACCCCGAGGACATTCGCGGCATGCACGCTGCCAGCGCCGCCTTAACCGAACGCGGCGGCATGACCAGCCACGCGGCGGTGATCGGGCGCGGGCTTGGTCTTCCCTGCGTGGTCGGGGCCACCTCTATGCGGTTTCAAATTCGCAAAAAGCGGATCATCGCAACCGATGGCCGGATTTTCCGCGAAGGCGATGTGATCACCGTGGATGGCACCACCGGCAACATTCTCGCTGGCGAGCCCAAAATGATGGAAGCCGCACTGGATGATGCCTTCCAAACGCTGATGAGCTGGGCCGATCTCAGCCGCGATATCGGCGTGCGCGCCAATGCGGACACCCCGGCAGACGCCACAACCGCGCTGATGTTTGAGGCTGAAGGCATCGGCCTCTGTCGCACCGAACATATGTTCTTTGAGGCGGACCAGCTGATTGCGATGCGCGAAGTGATCTTTGCCAACGCCCCCGCCGACCGCGCTGTGGCCTTGCAGGCCCTGCTGCCTATGCAGCGAGAGATGTTTGTCGAGCTGTTCAACATCATGGGCAAACGTCCGGTCTGCATCCGTCTGTTTGACCCGCCGCTGCATGAATTCCTGCCCACTGACCGTGCTGGCCTGCGCGATCTGGCCGAATCGCTCAATTTGCCGCTGTCTGATGTGACCCGCCGCGTGGAGGCGCTTGGGGAATACAACCCGATGTTGGGCATGCGGGGTGTGCGTCTGGGCATCACGGTGCCGGAAATTCTCGATATGCAGGCGCGCGCGATTTTTGAGGCGACGCTGGATGCCTGCGGCGACAACGAGCCTTTTGTGCCGGAAATCATGATCCCGCTGGTCTCGGCCAAGCGCGAAGTGGAACTGGTGAAAACCCGCATTGATGCGGTGGCCGCCGCCGTGCGCACCGAGCGCGCGCGCGATTTTGACTATCGCCTTGGCGTGATGGTGGAGACTCCGCGTGCCGCGCTGCGGGCCGAGGATATTGCGCAGCATTGCAACTTCTTCAGCTTCGGCACCAACGACCTCACGCAGATGACCTACGGATTGTCACGCGATGACGCCGGGCGCTTCATGAGCCCCTATGTGCAGCAGGGCGTCTTCCCCGAAGATCCGTTCCACACTTTGGATCAGGAAGGCGTGGGAGAATTGCTGCGTTTGGGGGCCGAACGCGGCCGCCGCGCGCAGCCCGATTTGACGCTCTCTGTGTGCGGCGAACATGGTGGCAGTCCCGAATCGATAGCCTTTTGCCGCGAGATCGGGCTCGACTATGTGTCTTGTTCCCCTTTCAGAGTGCCCGTCGCGCGGCTGGCTGCAGCGCAACTGGCGATCAAAGACAAAGTCCAGTAAAATAAGGGAATATTTATAAGAATTTCGCGCGAATCGATCTGGTCTCGCGACTGTGACATGTCGGCGTATGGACGGTTGGTTTATTTTTCGTTAAGAACGCCCCCGATTTAAAGCTGCCGGGGTCATATTCCCCAAACGAGGTCACCATGCGCTATCTGATTGCATCCTTCTTGGCTGCCGCCCTAACCGTGGGCAACAGCTACGCAGAGACGACTCCAGCAACCGAATCTACCTCAGATAAACCACGGCAATTGGTACTTTTTGATGGCAAAACTTTGCGCGACCTGTTCGCGCCAAAAGAAACACAACCTACGCAAATTCGCTATAGCCGGGCTTTCATCGATAGCTTGCCGAACGTGAAAACCGAAAAGCGCACAGATCAATGGCAATGCATGGCTGAAGCGCTGTACTTTGAAGCGCGTGGTGAAAGTGTGAAGGGGCAATTTGCTGTGGCCGAAGTGATTTTGAATCGCGCGGCGCATTCGGCATTCCCGGAGAGCGTTTGCGGTGTGATCAATCAGGGCACGGCGAGCGGGCGCAAATATCAATGCCAATTCACCTACAACTGTGATGGCTTGTCCGACAAAATCCGCGAGCATTCTGCTTACGAACGTGTCGGCAAGGTCGCTGATTTGCTTCTGAATGGCGCGCCCAAGGAACTCACCGCCGGTGCCACGCATTATCACACAAAGGCGGTTAATCCGCGTTGGGCGCGTGTTTACGAGCGCACCACAACCATAGGCGTCCATCATTTCTACCGGATGCCGACGAGGCTTTCTCAGAACTGACGTTTCTTTCGGTTTCGCGTGGTTTTGTGCCGTGTTTGCCCTATAGCCGGATGGCCTGAGGCCTGATAAAGGGCGGCACACCCGCAGTTTTGCGGCATATCTCAATAGCGCGTGGAAGGCAGAAAATGAGCAACGAAATCCGACTGGCGTTTGCCCATCCTTCAGAACGCGCAGAAGCGACCTCGTCTGACGATCCGATGGATCGCATTTCACTGCGCGACCATACAGTCGAAGTTGAAATCGGAGCGTTTCAGGCTGAGCGGGGCACGACTCAACGCATCTGTTTCAACGTCGTGGTAGAGGTGCTGCCGCTCGGACCTGCTGTGGAAGATGATGTCGATCGCATTCTCTCTTATGACAAGGTGACAGAGGCGATCGCATTTGAACTGTCCGCGGAGCGGCTCAACCTACTGGAGACACTGGCCGCAAGAGTGGCGGATCGCATTCTTCTGGAGCCGCAAGCTCATCGCGTTTTTGTGCGTATTGAAAAGCTTGATCGTGGTCCCGGTGCTTTGGGTGTCGAGATTGTTCGCAGCCGAAAGGCGCACCTCGCGCCAGTTGAAGAAATCGTCGAGGAGGAGGCGCCACACCCGCGTGTGGTGTTTGTCTCTAACGAAGCACGCATGTCTGAGCAGTTGACTGGTTGCCTTGATGAGTTGCTGACTTCTGATGTGCCTCTGATCCTGTGCGTTGGTGCGCCCGATATGGCTGCTCCGCAGACAGGCCATGCGATGACACAGCGTCGGATTGACCTTCTGGCCATCGAGCAGAACGCATGGGTGCTTGCCGCGCGCGACTTCCGCTGTGTGGTTGTGGACACCCGAACAGAGCTGGATTGGGCGATGAAAAACGGCCAAACCTGTGTTTGGGCACCGTCCAAGATCGTGCTGGATGCCGTGGATGGTCCTTCTGCGCCGCCCAGCGATGCGCTTGGGCTGGCTCTTTGGTTTGCAGAGGAAATGCAGGCGGTTGAGTTTGTGGTTCTTGGGCAAGAGAATGCGCAAACGCCAACGACAGATCTGAATGTACGGCATCAAACGCTGAGCGCCTAATTCTTTTGAAGTCCTTGCGTTTTGAGGGCGTTTTGGCCATTCAGCGCACATGACTGATTATTTTCGTGCAATCCCGCATACTGATGTCGCTCGCCCTGCCAATGCCCGAACATTGGCGGGAGGATGGTGCTGGTTTACCCATGTTGAACGCCTTTCACGCAATTCAACACCAGAAATCCTGCCTGTAGAGGCCGTGTCTGAGCAGGTTTTGCAGCCTCTGACCATGCCTAGGATTTCGGTGGCGGGACTGTCTATGGCGCGCCCCAACCTGATGGGGATCTTGAACGTCACGCCTGACAGCTTCTCTGATGGTGGCGTGCATGAAGGTGCCGAAGCTGCATTGAGACATGCACGTCGTATGGTTGCGGCTGGCGCCGACATGATTGACGTGGGCGGAGAGTCGACACGGCCCGGCGCGGCCTTTGTTCCCATAGAGGCAGAGATCGCGCGAACCGCACCAGCGATTGCTGCCATCACTGCTGAAACGTCGGTTCCTGTGAGCATTGACACACGCAAGGCTGATGTCGCGCAGGCCGCCGTATCCGCAGGTGCCGCGCTGATCAATGATGTGTCAGGCTTTACCTTTGATGCAAAGCTGGCGCCACTCGCGGTGGCGCAGGGTCAGCCTGTTTGCGTCATGCATGCCCAAGGCGACCCTGCCACCATGCAGCAAGACCCGCAGTATGATGATGTGCTGTTGGATGTTTATGACTTCCTTGAAACACAAGTTGAACATCTCATAGACCTCGGAATTTCCCGTAAAAACATTGTGGTAGATCCCGGGATTGGGTTCGGCAAAACACTGGATCATAACCTTAAATTGTTGGCGCGTTTGAGCCTGTTTCACAGCTTGGGCTGCCCGGTTCTGCTTGGGGCGTCCCGCAAGCGCTTTATTGGAACAATCGGCAATGCTCCGCTCGCTGATCAGCGAGCACCGGGATCTATAGCGGTTGCCCTTGCAGCTGCGGCGCAGGGTGTACAGATTATGCGTGTCCATGACGTAGAAGAGACAAGTCAGGCCCTTAAGTTGTGGCAGGCCGTGACGACAGGAGACGCAAATGGCGCGTAAGTTTTTTGGAACCGACGGTGTGCGCGGTACAGCCAACACCTATCCGATGACCGCTGAAATGGCATTGCGCATTGGAGCAGCGGTTGGGCGCTATTTCCGCAACGATGGTGGAACAGAGCACCGGGTGGTGATCGGAAAAGACACACGTCTCTCTGGCTATATGTTTGAACACGCCCTGACCGCGGGTCTCACGTCGACGGGTATGAATGTGTTGTTGCTTGGTCCGGTGCCAACGCCTGCTGTGGGATTGTTGACCACGTCAATGCGGGCTGATCTAGGTGTGATGATTTCAGCCAGTCACAATCCTGCAGTGGACAATGGCATCAAGTTTTTTGGCCCTGATGGCTTTAAGTTGTCTGATCAGGCGGAAGCAGAAATCGAACACCTGATTGAAACCGGTGTTGAGCCTGCGCAGGCGCAAAACATTGGCCGAGCCAAGCGGATCGACGATGGTCGTTTCCGCTATATCGAGCGGGTTAAGAGCTCTTTGCCGAGCGCTTTGCCACTGCGAGGCGTGAAGGTTGTGATCGATTGTGCCAATGGCGCTGCATATCGTGCCGCCCCTGAAGCGCTCTGGGAGCTGGGCGCAGAGGTGATCTCGATTGGCGTGTCGCCCAATGGGCACAACATCAACCAGAACTGTGGTTCTACCAGCACCCGAACAGCACAGGAAACGGTCGTGGCGCATGGTGCGGATGTTGGCATCTGTCTGGATGGCGACGCCGACCGCGTGATGATCATTGATGAAAACGGCAAGGTGGCTGATGGCGATCAGATCATGGGGCTTCTGGCGTCCCGCTGGGCGCAGGCTGGTCGTCTGAAGGGCGGGGCTTTGGTCGCCACAGTGATGTCCAACCTCGGCTTGGAGCGCTTCATGGAGGGCGAAGGTTTGCGCCTGGAACGCACCGCCGTTGGGGATCGCTATGTGGTCGAGGCCATGCGTAAGGGGGGCTACAATCTTGGCGGTGAGCAATCGGGCCATATTGTCATGACTGATTACGCAACCACCGGGGATGGTTTGATGGCGGGTTTGCAATTCCTCGCTGCGATGGTTGAAAGTAACGCGCCTGCAAGTGAACTGTCTCAAGTCTTTGAAACTGTGCCGCAACTTCTGAAGAACGTGCGATATGGTGAGGGCCAGACACCGCTTGAAGCGGCATCTGTGCAAACTGCAATTTCTGCAGCAGAGCATGCGCTGACAGGGCAGGGGCGTCTATTGATCCGTAAATCCGGCACAGAACCTTTGGTGCGGGTGATGGCGGAATGCGAAGATGCGCAATTGCTGGAGCGCACCGTAGACAGCGTTGTGGATGCGGTGCAGTCGGCGGTGGCTTGATCGCTACACGCGGTTTGGGAAAAACAAGCGTTGCAGTGCTCCATATTGGCTCAATGCGACGCCCGATAAGATCAGTAAGGCTGCCCAGATCAGAGAGCCGGGCAGCGGCTCTCCCATAATGGTCGCGCCAAAAACCACCGACCACAGCGGCACTTGATAGTTGGTCAAGCTCATGAAAACCGGTCCTGCCGTGCGGATCACCAGAATGCGGAGAAGGCCCGCCGCAGCCGTCGGCACCAATCCCAGCACCGCGACAATTGCCAGCCCCTCTGCAGACGGCATAGCGGGCGCACCATGCTGGAGGGCTGCGAGAGGGATCACCAAAGCGGCTCCAAACAGCAATGTCGTGGCCGAGAGCCCAATAGGGTCCAGTGGTGGCAGGCGTCGCATCAGGATCGAGGAAACCGCATAGCAGGCGGCAGCGGACAGGCACGCCAGCTGCCCCAAGCTTTCCAGTGGGCTGCCGCTTGAGGCAAAGGCGGCTGGGCCAATCAGTATCAGAACCCCGGCGAAGCCGATCAGAAAACCGAGTGTTCGCCTTAGCGTCATGCGCTCCCCCGGCACCAGAAAATGCGCCAGCGGCAAAACGATGAGGGCGACAGCGGCCATGGAGACGCCGGTAAAGGCGGACGTGACATATTGCTGTGCCCAGGCGAGCAGCATAAACGGCACCGCTGCGCTCAGCATCGACACCCAGATCAGCCGGGGCCAATCGCGTTCGTCTGAGCGGAACATCCGCCCGCCGCGCATTTGCCATATGACTGTTGTGATCAAGGCGGCAAAACCAAGGCGCCCGGCCGCAACCCAAAGCGGAGGCAAGTGTTCCAGCGCCAGTTTCTGCACCATGAACGTGCCACCCCAGACAAGGCCAAGCGTGGCGACCATAAGCCAGCTTGTCGCGGTGATCTGTGGGCTGGTCTGATCTGACATGTGGGTGCTTTCAGCGGGAGAATAAAAAAGGGCGCCTCAACGGCGCCCTTTCAAGTCTTTGAAAAGAAATTAGTTCTTTTCTTTGTCGACCATTTTGCCAGCAGAGATCCAAGGCATCATGCCGCGCAGTTTTGCGCCGGTTTCTTCGATCATGTGCTCGTCGTTTGCACGACGGGACGCTTTGATGGTTGGCTGACCAACAGCATTTTCCAGCATGAAGTCGCGCACGAATTTGCCCTGCTGGATGTCTTCCAGAACAGCTTTCATGCGGGCTTTGGTTTCGTCGTACTTCAGAATGCGTGGGCCGGTGACATACTGGCCGTATTCTGCGGTGTTGGAGATGGAGTAGTCCATGTTCGCGATGCCGCCTTCGTAGATCAGGTCCACGATCAGCTTCACTTCGTGCAGACACTCAAAGTAGGCCATCTCAGGCGCGTAGCCCGCTTCCACCAGAGTTTCAAAACCACAGCGGATCAGCTCTACCAGACCGCCGCACAGAACAGCTTGCTCGCCGAACAGGTCGGTTTCGCACTCTTCGCGGAAGTTGGTTTCGATGATGCCGGAGCGGCCGCCACCGATGGCGGAGCAGTAGGACAGGCCGATTTCCAGCGCGCGGCCGGTTGCGTCGGTGTCAACGGCCACAAGGCAAGGCACGCCGCCGCCTTTGGTGTATTCGCCACGCACGGTGTGACCTGGGCCTTTAGGCGCCATCATGATCACGTCCACGCCTTCTTTTGGCTCGATCAGACCAAAGTGCACGTTCAGGCCGTGGGCAAACGCAATCGCGGCACCTGGCTTGATGTTGTCGTGTACGTATTTCTTGTAGGTTTCTGCCTGAAGCTCATCGGGCATGGTGAACATGATCACGTCACACCATGCTGCGGCTTCGGCAATGCCCATCACCTGCAGGCCTTCGCCTTCGGCTTTCTTCGCAGAAGGGGAGCCTTCGCGCAGCGCTACAACAACGTTTTTGGCGCCGGAGTCACGCAGGTTCAGCGCGTGTGCGTGGCCTTGGGAACCGTAGCCCAGGATGGCCACTTTCATGTCTTTGATCAGGTTGATGTCGCAATCGCGATCGTAATAAACGCGCATGATGAACGCTCCTCTGTTTGATGTTGCGGCCACAATAGGCATTCTGTTGAAGAAAAAGAGCGTTTTGATTGGCAAAATTGGCGATATTTTCGAGGTTTTTATTCTTCTATTTGTGATTTATCGTGCCATTCATGCTTGATGATCTCGATAGACGCATACTGCGCCACCTTCAGGGCGATCCGAGCCAATCGGTGCCAGAGCTTGCTGACCGCCTGGGTCTCACCACCTCCCGTCTGTCGCGCAAAATCGACAAATTGCGTGACGCAGGCATTCTGCGCGGTCAGCGCGCGGTAATCGACTGGCAGGCGTTGGGCTATGCGGTGGAGGTCAGTTTGCGGGTGACGCTTGATAAGACCCAATCCCGCGCCTTTGATGATTTTCTGGAAGCAGCACGTGATATTCCCGAGGTCATAGAGATACAGACCTTTCTGGGGCAAGTGGATGTGCGCCTGTCGGTGATCGCCAAAGACATGGCCCACTATCAGGAAATTTACCGCCGTCGTATCCTGACGTTGCCCCATATCGCAGACATTGAAGCGCTTATGCATGTGGCGCGGATCAAGTCTGATGAGAGCCTGCCGATATGATTGATCTGGATGAGATTGACCGCGCGCTGCTGAAAGCGCTGGCAGAGGATGCCACCCAAAATGCTGGGGCGCTTGGGCGTCGGTTTGGCCTTTCGCAGCCTGCAACTTGGCGTCGAATCAAGAGGTTACAGGAGAGCGGAGCGATTTCGGGCCGCAAACTGGATCTGGATCGCGAGCGGCTTGGCTTTGGGGTGACGGTCTTTCTGGGCATCAAGCTGGCCACCAAGGGGCGCGTCAGTCTTGAGGACTTTGAACGGGCAGTGACGGCTATTCCTGAGGTGCAGACGGTGGAGCATGTGCTGGGTATGTATGACTATCGGTTGCGGGTCACGGCGCGGGATATTTCGGATTTTGAACGGGTGCTGCGGCGGCGTGTTATGACCTTGCCGGGTGTGGGCAACGTGGAGGCCAATGTTTTGCTGAGTGAGGAGCGTCGGCCTGGGCCGCTGTAGGCCTTGCTTTTTGCGGTATGCGCGCTAAACGCGAAGGGACACAAAGAGGAGAGTGCAGATGGCACATGACATTGATCCCGGTGGTCTGAGCGAGTTTTCCGTGGTCTTTACTGACCGCTCACTCAACCATATGTCCCAAAACTTTCAACAGGTTATGCGAGATATCTCTGACCTATTGAAAGAGGTCTACAACGCGGATGGTGTGGCGCTTGTGCCTGGGGGCGGAACCTACGGCATGGAAGCGGTGGCGCGTCAGTTTGCGGCGGGTCAAAAGACTCTGGTGGTGCGCAATGGCTGGTTCTCTTATCGTTGGAGCCAGATTTTTGAAGCCGGTGGTTTTGCCGCTGAGAGCACTGTGATGAAGGCGCGGCAGGCTGGAAATGATGCCACAGCGCCTTTTGCACCAGCCCCAATCGAAGACGTTGTTGCCAAAATTATTGAGGAAAAACCGCAGGTTGTCTTTGCGCCGCATGTGGAGACAAGCGCGGGTGTGATCCTACCAGATGACTATATTGCTGCCATGGCCACTGCTGCGCATGAGGTTGGCGCGCTGATGGTGCTGGATTGCATCGCCTCTGGCTGTGTCTGGGTGGACATGAAGGCGTTGGGCGTGGATGTGCTGTGCTCGGCACCGCAGAAGGGATGGAGTGCATCGCCCTCTGCAGGCTTGGTGATGATGTCAGATAAGGCACTGGAAAGATTGCAAAATACGCAGTCTGACAGCTTTGCGCTGGACCTGAAAAAATGGCGGGACATTGTGGTGGCCTATGAAAACGGCGGCCATGCCTATCACGCGACCATGCCGACAGATGCGCTGCGCGCGTTCCGGGATACTATGGTGGAAACCCGCGATTATGGCTTTGACAAGCTGCGCGATGCGCAGTGGGCGCTTGGCAATGCAGTTCGTAACCTGCTGAAAGAAAAAGGTATTCAGTCGGTCGCAGCAGAAGGGTTTGGTGCGCCGGGCGTGGTTGTGAGCTATACAGCTGACAGCGCGATCCAGAACGGCAGCAAGTTCGCGGCAGAAGGCATGCAGATTGCAGCGGGTGTGCCGCTGGCCTGTGATGAACCGGAGGGGTTCAAGACCTTCCGCCTTGGGTTGTTCGGGCTCGACAAGCTTTACGATGTAGACGGCACTGTTGCGCGGCTCAAAACCGTTTTGGACAAAGTGTTAACCTGAAAATTTACGTCGGTTTTGCGTCGGTATCGCGTCTGTAACACGGAGGTGCGATTTGCGGGGCGCAAAACCCGTTAACTTTGGTTGCCAGACCCTGATTTCTGCGCGCGCAGCGCGTTGCGCATCGGCGGGTCAAAAATATGCAAAAGCCGGGGCGTGACCCCGGCTTTTTCAGTTTAACGGCGGTTTTGATGGGCGGCGCGTTATCTGGCGCCAAGGCCCATTTGCATGAGCGTTTTGCGCACCGGTCCCATCGCGTAGAGCGCATTCAGCCCCATGGCGCGGGCGTCGCGCAGCGGCTGTGCTTCTGCCATGGAAGCGCGATTGAGCAGGTCGATGCCCTGCACCCGCAGTTTGATCTCTGTGTGACGTTTGCGATGGTACTGCGACAGCATCGCCGCATTGCCGAGATTTGCCGGATCGGCCTTTGCCAGATCCAGCAGCACGCGCATGTCCCCCAGGCTCATATTCAGCCCCTGCGCGCCAATGGGTGGCACCACATGGGCGGCCTCGGCCACAAGCGCCAGACGCTCGCCATCCAGACGTTCGGCGGCTTGCGAGATGATGGGCCAGATCGTGCGGTTGGAGGCCAGCGTGAGCGGCCCGTAAAGGCTGCAACTGCGCTCAGTCATCTCCGCTTCGAACGCCGCTTTGTCCATTTTCAGCAGCTCTTCGGCACGCGGGCCACGCTCCATCCAGACCAGCGCTGAGGAGGGCATACCGTTATAGTCGGGCAGCGGCACCAGCGTGAAGGGGCCGCCGGAGCGGTGGATTTCGGTGGAGACATTGCCATGTGGGATCGGGTGGGTGACCGCCAGCGCCAGCGCCTTTTGGCCGTAGCGCGTGGTTTTCACGTCAATCCCAGCAGCCTTGCGCATGGGGGAGTTGCGCCCGTCCGCGGCGATCACCAGTTTGGCCCGAGTCTGGCTGCCATCGGTTAGCCCAACGCGGGCTTGATTGGTGCGCGTGAACAGGCTTTTGGTGCCGCATCCAAGACGCAGATCAACGGTGTCCAGCTCTTTCAGGCGGGCCAGCATTTCGCGGCGCAGCAGCCAGTTTGGCAGGTTCCAGCCAAAGGGCAGATCAGAAAGATCAGCAGCGTCAAAATTCTTGACAATGCGAGGCTCGGCCACTTCGCCACCGGCATCAACAATGCGCATGACCTGCAGCGGTGCGGCATGTGCATCCAGCCGGTCCCAGAGGCCGGCCTCTTCCAGAAGGCTGCGCGCCGGCTGCAAAAACGCGGTGCTGCGCATGTCTGCGCCTGCTGCGTCGCGTTCTGTGATGGGTGGTGTCGGATCCACACATTGCACAGTGAACCCGGCGGTGCCAAAAGCGGCGGCGGCTGTCAGCCCGGCGATGCCGCCACCAGAAATCAGAATGTCCACTTGGGTGTTGTCAGTCATGCTGGCCTCCTAATCGTGAATCATAGACCTGCGCAAGACGGGTTCCAAGGGGACGGGATGTCACCCTCGGGAGATCAGCACAAGCGTCAGAAAGATCACAGGCACGGCGGCAACTGCTGGAATGTAGAGGCCCGGAATGCCGAACATGACAACAGATGTGGCCCAGAGTGCGGCAACCAGTGCAATGCCAGCATAGATCCAGCCTGCGCCGGTGATTTCTGTGCCGTGATCAGCTGTGTGGGAGGAGGTGTTCAGATCGGAAGCGTCTGCAAGGCTCATGAAAGTGTCCTGTTCGCGGGTGCCGTGATGGCATCAGATTGGAGGAGGAAGGCTGCCGAGACAGCCTTGGTCGTTGCGCGCAAACAAAACGGTGTAGCGCGAAGCATGCGGTGTCTTCGGCTCTGTCCTGTTGCGCAGTGCTGAGATAGGCATCCGGCCAGCGGGGGAAAGCAGTCAGAGTGTCGCAGGGGCTCGCCTAGAGCAGTTTGCCCAGAAAGGCTGTCAGGTCATCTGTGTGGAAGTGGATGTGGGTTTCATCCAGCGCCTCGGGGGCGACATGCACGGTGCGCATGCCCATGTCGTGCGGGGCTTGCAGGTTGCGGGGGTCATCCTCAAACATGGCGGCGGTCACTGTTGTCAGCCCATCTTTGTCAAAAATGGTTTCAAAGGCCGCGCGTTCTGGTTTTGGCAGGAAGTCCGCATGCTCCACGCCGTAGATCGCATCAAACGCGCCGTCGAGCCCTCGGGCGGCCAGCACGCGCTCTGCATAAGGTGCCGTGCCGTTGGTGTAGACGATGCGGCGGCCGGGCAGGGCGTTGATATGGTTTGCCAGGGCGGTGTCTTTTTCCAGGTGGTCCAGCGAAATATCGTGCACATCCACAAGATAGGGCGCGGGATCCAGATCATGCTCGCGCATCAGTCCGGTGAGGGTGGTGCCATAGCGCGCCCAATAGTCCTTGCGCATCTGATCGGCGGTGGGCCGATCCACGCCCAGCGTGGTCATGACGTAGTTTGTCATGCGCACTTCGATTTGATCGAAGAGGCGCGCGCGGGGCGGATAGAGGGTGTTGTCGAGGTCAAACACCCAGGTGCGGACATGAGAGAAAGAGGTCTTTGGCATGGCACTGTGATACGCGGCGGTGCAGGTGGGTGCAATGGGGCGCATTGTTCGCTTTCGCGGGGTTGCATCACCTTTGGGGGTGCGCGATGCTGGCGCGCAACGCTCAGAAAAGGATACGGCTGGATATGTCGCAAAGCGCTCGCCCGAATAAGGATGCCTACACACTTATTCTGGAGGCCATTGATGTGGGGGGCTATAAGCCGGGTGACCGTCTGGTGGAGAGTGATCTGGCAGAGAAATTCGGCATGTCACGGACCCCGATCCGGGAGGCGCTGCAGCGGTTGGAGACCCAGTCTTTGCTGGCGCGTGATGGCCGCAGCCTGATTGTGAATTCGCTCGACCACAATCAGATGGCTGAGCTGTATGTGGTGCGCAGTGAGCTTGAGGGGCTGGCGGCCCGATTGGCGGCGCGCCATGCCACCGCCGAAGAGGTGCGTGTGCTGCAGGATATGGTGATTGAGGATCAGGCACGGGTTGATGACCCGGCGGCGCTGGCGCGCTCCAACCGGCGCTTTCACAAACAGATCCATCTGGCCAGTCACAACCGGTATCTGGTGCAGCAGCTCGATCTTGTGCATCGGTCCATGGCGCTCATGGCGACCACCTCGATTGCGGTGGAAGGGCGTGGCGAGGACACGCTGGTGGAGCATCAGGCGATTGTGGATGCGATTGCGGCCCATGATGGAGATGGCGCAGACGAAGCGTTGCGGGCGCATATTTCCACGGCATTTGTGACGCGGCTGAAGCAGGAAAACTGATCTGGCGCTACGCTGGCGGTGCTATGGCGGCAGGGTTATGACGGCGGGACGATGCCGTGCGAGATGCCCTCGTCGGTTTTCCCGTGGCTGGTTTTGTCCCAATAAAATGGGGCGATGGTGATTTCCACCATGGCTTTGAAAGCGGCGAGGGTTGCCAGCGGAAAGTAGATCAGCATGGCAAAGACCCATTTGTAGAGCTGGGGCCTTTGGGTTTTGGCAACCGCGCAGAGCCACACCGCGCCATTGGTGACAGCGGCCAGCAGCAACAGCGCGACAATGGCGTTCTGGCTGCTTTGGGGCAGGTGATCGATCAGAGGTGCGGGCAGCCCGAAGGCGGCGCCCCAGAGTGCCCAAAGCACCGGCGCCAGCAGGAACTGGCTGAGGCTGCAGAGAAACAGCACCTGAAAGCCGAGAAACTGTCGCAGACCGAGACTGCGCAGGAGCGCAGCAGGGTTGCGCATGTGGACGATATAGGTGGCGGCATACCCCTTTAGCCAACGCGAGCGTTGACGGATCCAGGCGATGGGCGCGCAATTGGCCTCCTCTTGCGTGATGCTGTCAAGCAACTCAGTGCGGTAGCCATGACGGGCCAGACGGATGCCGAGATCTGCATCTTCGGTGACATTGTGGCTGTCCCACCCGCCCAGTGCCTCAAGCACGGAGCGGCGAAAGAACAGGGTCGTGCCACCAAGAGGGATGGCGAACCCCAGGCGGTTGAGACCCGGAAGTATCAGGCGAAACCAAGCGGCATATTCTATGGTGAAACAGCGCGAGAGCCAATTGGTGAAAGGGTTGTAGTAGTCCAGTATGCCTTGAAGGCAGGCGACATCAGGTGCGGCACGGGCAAAATGCGCTGCGACCTTTTCCAGTTGGTCGCTGGCGGGGGCATCTTCGGCATCCCAGACACCGATGATGTCGCCGCGGCAGAAGGGCAGTGCATAATTGAGCGCACGCGGTTTGGTGGTGATGGTTGAACCTGCGGGCACCTCCACCACACGCATCCAGCGGGGCAGGCGGGTGCGTGCGATGGCGGTGCGGGTGGCGGTGTCATATTCTTCCAGCACAAGGACGATTTCGAGCAAAGCGCGGGGGTAGGTCAGGCGGGTGAGCCGATGAATCAGAGCGGTTGCGATTTCTGGTTCGCGAAACAAGGGCACCAGCACAGAGATACGTGGCAGACGCTGCGGGGCTGGCTGGGGCGACACGCGCGCGACGCTGCGCAAACCCGGTAGGTTTGTGGGCGGGGTTGGCGCAGGTTGCAAGGCGCGGCTGGCTTTGGGTTTGGCGGCAAAAAACTCTGTCAGTGCATGATAAAGACCGGCCAAGCGCAGTGAGATCGCTCCGAGCAGCGTAAGCAGCGTCCAAAACAGAACCGTGTCCCAAATGAGCAAAGGCACGTGAAAGCTCAGACCGGTGATGAGCGCAATCGACAGCAACAAGAGTGTGGCCTTGGCCGCGCTGCGGGCGCCCAGTGGTCGACAGCTTTCGGCCTCGGCGATGCTGGTCTCGGCGCTGAGCGTCAGAGTTTTTCGATGGTTGAGGGCGATGTGGTGTTCTATGTCATGGCGCTTTGCCAGTGCGAAAAGCGCAGATTTGAGGTTTGGAGGCAGCGCGGCGCGCAGTTTTTCAAGCGCTTGCGGGCGCCCCGTCACCAGAATGACCACATCCCCAAGGCGCGCCCAGGGCAAGACGCAGTGTTGCAGGCAGAATTCAGGCGCGAGCAGCGAGGTCAGGGCACCTGCTGGCGGTGTTCTGTTCAGATCAATCTGGCGCAGGTCATGCCGCTCTGCCAGCAAGGCGCGCATATCCGGCTCTGAAATCCAGCCGCGGGCCGTGAGAATTTCGGGCAAAGTGGCGTTCCATTGTGCCTCGCACCTCAAAGCATAAAACACCTGCCACGGGGTTATGATGTCTTTCTCAAGGAGGGTTCTTGCAAGCGGCAGGCGCGCGCTGTGACGCGTGAGTGGTGGTGCCGGGAGTTTGTGCAGTCTCGCGCCTGCCATCTTGCCCACTTAACCTTCGGTTGTCTTGGTTAGGGTGCGCCGGTATGGTTAACGCTTCGTTAATTTTGCTGCGATAGGCTCTGAAAATAAGGAAAACCCGACCTGTGAGGCAGGCCGGGTTTTGGTGTTTTCAGCTTGTTGCCCTAGGCGTTTAGGCGCGGGCGGCCATAGCGGCGGCGAAGTTCTCAAACAAGTAAAAGCTGTCTTGAGGGCCGGGGCTGGCTTCTGGGTGGTGCTGCACGGAGAAGACCGGGCGATCGGCCAAACGGATTCCACAGTTGGAGCCATCAAACAGCGATACATGGCTTTCCACCACACCCTCTGGCAGGGTTTGCGCATCCACTGCAAAGCCGTGGTTCATGGAGGTGATTTCCACCTTGCCGGTGTCATGGTCTTTCACAGGGTGGTTTGCCCCGTGGTGGCCGTGGTTCATTTTTACGGTCTTTGCGCCAAGCGCCAAGGCGAGCATCTGGTGGCCCAAGCAAATGCCAAAGACAGGGATGTCGGCTTTCAGCACCTCTTGGATCATTGGCACAGCATATGCGCCTGTGGCCGCCGGATCGCCGGGGCCGTTGGACAGAAAGACGCCGTCTGGGTTGTGTGCGAGCACCTCTTCGGCGGTTGCGGTGGCGGGCAGGACGGTGACATCACAGCCCACAGACGCGAGGCAGCGCAGGATGTTGCGTTTTGCGCCAAAGTCCACAGCAACCACTTTGTGTTTGGGTGCGGTCTGGGTCGGGTAGCCATCGGGCCATGCCCAGCGCATTTCGTCCCAGCGGTAGCTTTGTGCGCAGGTCACTTCTTTGGCCAGGTCCAGACCTTCCAGACCGGAGAAGGCGCGGGCTTTGGCGACCAGGGCTTCGGTGTCGAAGTTGCCGTCTGGATCATGTGCCAGTGCGACGTGTGGGGCGCCTTGCTGGCGGATGGCGCGGGTCAGGCGACGGGTGTCGATGCCGCCGATGGCGATGCGCCCACGTGCTGCCAGCCAGTTGGACAGCGTGTCCACCGAACGCCAGTTTGAAGGCGCGGTGGGGTCCCATTTCACCACCATGCCTTCGGCCACCGGATCGCCGGTTTCATCATCTTCGGGGGTCACACCGGTGTTGCCGATGTGCGGGAAGGTGAAGGTCACGATTTGGCCCGCATAAGACGGATCTGTCATGATTTCCTGATAGCCGGTCATTGCGGTGTTGAAGCACAGCTCGGCGACGGTTTCGCCGGTGGCCCCAAAGCCACGTCCGTAAAACAGGGTGCCATCCGCAAGAGCGAGGCAGGCGGTCGGGTGATCTGGGGTTGGTGCGGTCTGTGAGGCGGTCATGGGCGAGTCTCCGGCTGGCAAATTGGCCGATGCATATGTCGGCGCAGGGCGGGCGTCAAGCCATTCTGTGGTGAGGTGGAGCCCTTGTTTTTAGGGGGTTTGCGCAGGCGACACCGGCTGTTGCGAGTCAGTTTACGTTTCTGTAAGGTCGCAGGCTTGTGTTTGACAGCAATTGGCAAGATGAATGGCACTCAGAGACGACATCAATAGCGCATTGAAACAAGCAATGCGTGACCGAGCCGCTGACCGGCTTTCGACATTGCGCCTGATTATGGCCGCGATCAAAGATCGTGACATCGCAGCGCGGGGCGAAGGCGAAGACAGCGCCGGTGTGGGCGACGGAGAAATCCTGTCGATCCTGGCCAAAATGGTCAAGCAACGCCAAGAAAGCGCGCGCACCTATGAAGAGGGTGGGCGTCTGGACTTGGCAGAGCGGGAACTGGGCGAAATCCCGGTGATCGAAGAATTTTTGCCCAAGCAGTTGAGTGAGGATGAAATCACCGCTGCAATCACGGCTGCCATGGGCGAGGTTGGCGCTGAGTCGATCCGCGACATGGGCAAAGTGATGGGCGCGCTCAAGGCAAAATACACGGGCCAGATGGACTTTGGCAAAGTGGGCCCAATGGTAAAGGACCAGCTGAGCAACAGCTGATCCCTGTAATGTGTTTCGCTAAGTCAGGTTGGCTTAGCTGCGAGGCCAGAGCATCGGGAACCAGTCTTCCCGGAGTTTCTGGCCTTCTTGCATGTCGTGGCCCGGGAACGGCGGGGACGTGCGGCCCGGACGCTCTACATAGCGGGCGTCATCTCCCAGCAGACGCAGAGAGAAGGCACGGCGGCGTGAGGTCGCGGTGTTGCCGCGTGCGCCATGCAGAATGTGGTAGTTAAACGCCACAGCGTCGCCCGGCGCCATTTCCCATTCCAGCACACGCATGCCTTCGGCATCCGGGTCCGGGATCGGCATATAGTCGTCCTCATTTGGGAAGAAGCTTTCCTCAGAGACCCAGCGGGTGGGCAGAACAGGCTTTTCCCATTTGTGGCTGCCTGCCACCATGCGCAGGGTGGCGTCTTTCACCGGATCGAGCGGGGACCAGAAGCTGATGGTCTGGCTGCCTTCGACAAAATAGTAAGGGCCGTCGGTGTGCCATGGGGTGGCCATGGACGTGCCGGGCTCTTTCACAAGCACGTGGTCATGAAACATCTGCACCGTTTGCGATTTCATCAGTTTCGCGGCCACTTCGGCGGCCTCTGAGGTTTCAATAACCTCCTGAAACTCAGGGATGTTCTGCCAGTTGCAATAGTCATCAAAGAAGCGGCCGGATTCGCCTGCCTTTTCATTGTTGGAGGCATAGGGGCCGGGTGTTTCCATGTTGCGGGCCACGCCTGCGCGCAGGGTGTCCACGTGATCGGCAAAAAGCCCCCGGATCAGCACGACTCCGTCGCTTTGATATGTGTCGATGTCGGATTGCGTGATCTGCACCATAGTGTGCCTCCTCATAGTTCAGCGCGCACGGTGGGGCAGCTGCCGGGGAGGGTCAAGAGGCATTAGACCTGTATGGCGTGTAGGCGCAGAGCATTTGCAACTTCCAGAAGTTTTGGGGCCAGGTCATTTTCCATGCGCTCACGGGTGAGGAAAGGGGCAGGCCCGCCGAGATTAAGTGCGAGATCTGGGTTGGCGTCACCGGGGGTGGGGAAGGGCACGGCAATGGAGTGCACGCCTTCGTGCCAGTCGCCGTAGTTGCCATAAAACCCTTTCTCTGCGATCTGGCGTTCGGCATCCTTGATGCCCTCCAGAATGCCGGGCCAGCGTTCTGGGCCATGGTGCAGGGCGAGCGTTTCAAGGATTTCGGCGCGCTCTTCTGGCGGACAGCCTGCGATATAGGCGCGCCCCATGGCGGAGCGGGCCAGAGAGATGCGCGAGCCGACGCCAAGTTGCAGCGACATCATACCCTGTTCAGAGCGGGCGCAGGCGAGGTAGGTGACGGTGTGGTCATCGCGCGCGCCAAGGGCGACCTGCACCCCATCACCCGCGTAGTCAGCGAGGCGCTGCATGTGCTCTTTGGCAGCTTCGCGGATTGGCATGCTGCCGAGGCAGGCAAAGCCGAGGCTGAGCGCGGGCACGCCGATGCGGTAGCGGCCGGTTTGCTCATCATAGAGCAAATAGCCGGTTTGCAGCAATGTGTAGGTCAGCCGCGAGACGGTGGAATTGGGCAGGCCGGTGCGTTCGGCCAACTCGCGGTTTGACAGCCCCATGCGGTCACGGGGGCGGAAACAGCGCAGCACTTCGAGGCCGCGCGACAGCGCTGTCACAAACTGACGGTCTGCTTCTGGTGCTGGGCTGCTGTCGCTGTTTGCGAGGGAACGTTTTCTCATGCAAATGACTCTATTTCCGCATCGTGGAATTTTCTATGCGTCATGTGAGATTTTTCCACAAGACTTTCCCAACGCCGGATTTTGGCAGAGCATCGACAAATTCCACTATGGTGGGGCATTTGTAAGCGCTCATCTGGGTTTTGCACCACGCGATTATGCTGTCCTCAGTCAGCGTGTCTGCGGCTTCGGGCTTTGGCACCACCACGGCTTTCACGCATTCGCCGCGCCGCGCATCTTTGGCGCCAATCACACAGGCTTCTGCAATGTCGGGATGGTGCAGCATGAGCATTTCGACCTCTGCGGGCCAGACTTTGAAACCGGCTGCGTTGACCATGCGTTTCACGCGATCCACCATGAAGAAATAGCCATCCTCATCACGATAGCCGATGTCGCCGGAGCGGAAGAAGGGCACGCCGTCGATCTCCACAAAGGCGGCTTTGGTGTCTTCTGGGCGTTGCCAGTAGCCGATGAAATTCTGTGGGGCGTGCATGACAATTTCGCCCACTTCGCCATGGGGCAACTCTGCGGTGCCGCCAATCTCCAGCACGCGGCTGTCGACTTCATAGATCGGCTGACCAAGGCATTGGCGTTTGGGGGCGTCCGTCGGGTTCACATGGGTGGCAGCCATGGTTTCCGAGAGGCCGTAGCCTTCGATATAGTCGAGCCCCGTCATATCCTTGAGCCTTTTGGCGATGGCATCGGGCATCGCAGCGCCGCCGCCGCCAATCATTTTCAGCGTGGACAGATCATAAGTGTCAAAATCAGGGTCATTCACCAGATCAATGGCCATCGTGGCAATGGAGCGCCAGCGTGAAATACCATAGCGCGCGATCAGCCCGGCCGCGAGCCTGCTCGACCAGCGCGGCAGGATCACATTGCGCCCGCCGGTGAGCACGGGGCTGGTCATGCCACCGACCATGCCGGTGACATGAAAGAATGGAAGAGCGGCCAGATGCACGGTGGTTTCGTCGGGTGGATTCCATTGCACGCTGGCATGGAGGGACGCCAGAAAACTGCGGTGGGTGTGCACACAGCCTTTCGGTTGGCCGGTGGTGCCAGAGCTGTAGGGGATGACAGCAAGGTCATCGGATGTTGTGGCGCGCGGCAAAGGCGTGTGGCCCGCATCCAGCGCAGTTTGAAAGCCGATGATGCCGAGGCGCTCGGCCTCCTGTTCAGACATGGCTTGCACGAGATTGTCTGGGATCAGGTCAAAATCGGGATCCCCCATGTCGGTCATCCGGGTGCCGATCAGGGTGCTGAGTGCGCCGCGGTTCAGTGCGGGCAGAATATGTTCAGAAAGCTCCAGCGCGCAGATGGCAATTTCGGCCCCTGTGTCTGCGACCAGATAGTCGATTTCTGCCTGTTTGTTCATGGGGTTCACGGGCACCACGGCACCGCCCGCGCGCAGGATGGCATAGAAGCTGATGATGTATTGCGGGCAATTCTGCGTATAAAGCAGAACACGCCCCCCTTTGCGGAGACCTGCGTTCTGCAAATAGCCCGCCAGCGCCGAAACGCGCGCTGCGATGTCCTGATAGGTGTAGTCGGACCCATTGTAGGTGACGCCGATCCTATCGCCCCATTTGGCAACGGTTTCCTCCAGATGCACATCAATCGGCTGCTCCGGGCGATCAAATGTCCAGCGTTTGTCGGTGGGCCAGAAATCTGGGATGCGGGCATTTGGATGGGGCATGTGCGTGTCCGGTTGGCTCCTCTGGGATGGCACTCTTGCACGGCAGCGTAGCGGCACCTTGGCATCTGTCATGAAGATTTTGGCCAAAGTCACGTCGCGTCGCAAATCCGGTGGTTTGGGCGAAACTGATTTTCACGGGCGCAATCGCGGCTCTACATTGGTTGCGAGGCAGCACGGGCAGTGCGCGTTTGATGCGCAGGTGTGCCTTGCTGTGGCGGCGTGTCGCCTGTTGGTTTGGCGGATCGAGGGAGGGTCCTGATGAGCGAGAAAAAAGTCAGCGTAGAATTTGTGGATGATGTGGCTTTGATCTGCATTGACAACCCACCGGTGAATGCCAGCGGCATTGCGGTGCGCCAGGGTCTTGTGGATGCGTTGAAAGAGATTGATGCAGCAGGAAGCGTAAAGGCAATCGGGCTGTATTGTGCGGGGCGCACCTTTGTGGCTGGGGCGGACATCACCGAATTTGGCAAACCGCCGATGGCGCCGGGTCTGCCTGAGGTCTGCGATATTCTGGAAGCCAACGAGACACCGATTGTGGCGGCCATTCACGGCACCGCGTTGGGCGGAGGTCTGGAAACCGCGATGGGCTGTCACGCACGGGTGGCGGTGCCAAGCGCGAAGGTGGGTCTGCCCGAGGTGCTGCTGGGCATTCTGCCGGGCGCGGGCGGCACGCAACGTGCGCCGCGACTGGCGGGCATTCCCAATGCGCTGGATCTGATCCTGTCTGGCCGCCATGTGCCTGCGGCGGAAGCGCATCAGATGGGTTTGATTGACCGGATTGATGACGGGGCGCCACGCGACGTTGCGCTGGCGGCAGCACGCGATGTGGTGCGCGGAACGCTGGCGACCCGGCGGACCTGTGATCTGACCACAACGCCGGATGAGGCCGCGATTGAAGCCACCGCGGCGATGGTTGCAAAGAAACATCCGCATCTGATGTCTCCGCAGAAATGTGTGGAAGCGGTGGCTGCCTCGACCGGGGACTTCAAGGAAGGTCTGGCGTTGGAACGGGCGGCCTTCATGACATGTGTGACCTCGCCGCAGTCTAAAGGGCTGATCCACGCCTTCTTTGGGGAACGTGCCGTGGCGAACATTCCCGAAAAGAAAGCGCAGGCGCGGGATGTGGCCGCAATTGGCGTGATTGGCGGCGGCACCATGGGGTCGGGTATTTCAACCTCTGCATTGATGGCGGGGCTGCCGGTCACATTGGTGGAGGTCACGCAGGAAGCACTCGACAAAGGCGTGGCGACGATCACGGCCAATCTGGATGGTGCGGTGAAACGCGGTAAGATGAGCGGCGAGAAACGCGATGCGGCGCTGGCGATGCTGACCGCCTCCACCACGCTTGAGAGCCTTGGCGAGGTCGATCTGGTGATTGAGGCCGTGTTTGAAAACATGGACGTCAAGAAAGAGATCTTTGGCAAGCTTGATGGCATCTGCAAGGAGGGGGCGATTTTGGCATCGAACACCTCCTACCTTGATATCAATGAGATTGCGGCGCAGACCCGCCGGCCAAGCGATGTACTGGGCCTGCATTTCTTCTCACCCGCGCACATCATGAAGCTGCTTGAGGTGGTGGTGGGTGAGCACACCGCGCCTGAGGTTGTCGCAACAGGTTTCGCGCTGGCCAAGAAAATGCGCAAAGTGGGCGTGCGCGCGGGCGTGTGCGATGGTTTCATCGGCAACCGGATTTTGGGGCATTATCTGAAGGCGGCGAGCTATCTGGTGCTGGATGGCGCACATCCCGATCAGGTGGACAAGGCGCTGGAGGGCTTTGGCTTTGCCATGGGGCCGCATCGCGTGGGCGATCTGGCGGGGCTGGACATCGGCTATATGACCCGCAAGCGGCTGGCGGCGACGCGGCCCGCCGAGGAGCGGTATGGTGGCGCGATTGCCGACCGGCTGAGCGAAAACGGCTGGAACGGGCGCAAGACGGGCAAGGGCTATTTTGTCTATGAGGGCCGCGAGACACTGGAGAACCCGGATCTGAACGGCATCATTGAGGAAGAGCGCGCCAAGGCGGGGATCACGCCGCGCAGCTTTAGCGACGACGAGATCGTGGAACGTTATATGACTGCGATGATTTCTGAGGCGGTGCGGGTGGTGGCCGATGGCATCGCGCTGCGGCCTGTGGATGTCGATGTGGTGTTTTTGATGGGCTATGGCTTCCCAAGGTTCCGCGGTGGGCCGCTGCATTATGCCGACACCATTGGCGCGGCGGAGCTGGTGAAACGCATCGAAGCCTATGCGGCAGAGGATGCGCATTACTGGCAGGTGCCTGCGTTGCTGAAGCAAATGGCGACGGATGGCACGACCTTTGCGGATCTGAACAAGGGGAAGTGACGCGATGGATCTGAGCTATTCCAAAGAGGAACTGGCGTTTCGCGATGAGGTGCGGGCGTTCCTTGCTGAGAAGCTGCCGAAAGAGATTTCGGATGCTGTGCGCGCGGGCGGAGAGCTGACCAAGGCGATGATGGAGGAGTGGCACGCCCTTCTGAATGCGCGGGGCTGGCTGGCGACAATCTGGCCCAAAGACTTTGGTGGGCCGGGATGGAGTCCTGTGCAGAAGCACATTTTTGAAGAAGAATGCTGTCGTGCCTATGCGCCGCGCATTGTGCCGTTTGGGCTGAATATGCTGGGGCCTGTGCTGATCGAATTTGGCTCCAAAGCGCAGCAGGATCACTATTTGCCGCGGATTTTGGATGGCACCGACTGGTGGTGTCAGGGGTACTCGGAACCGGGCGCGGGGTCAGACCTTGCGAGCCTGAAAACCCGTGCGGAGCGGGATGGGGATCACTGGGTGATCAATGGGCAGAAAACCTGGACCACACTAGGTCAGCACGCCGATTGGATTTTCTGTCTGTGTCGCACGGATCCTGAGGCCAAGCCGCAGGCGGGGATCAGCTTCATCCTTGTGGACATGGCGACACCCGGTATTGAGCTGCGCCCGATCAAGTTGATTGAGGGCGGTCACGAGGTGAATGAGATTTTCTTCACCGACGTGCGGGTGCCGATTGGCAATCTGGTGGGCGAAGAGAACAAAGGCTGGACCATTGCCAAGTTCCTGCTGACCCATGAGCGGACCGGGATTGCGGGGGTTGGTTTTTCCATACAGGCTCTTGAGGAGGTGAAGGCGATTGCCCGCAAGACCATGCGGGGTGGGCGACCCTTGATCGAAGACCCGCTGTTTGCGGCGCGGATCGCGCAGGCGGAGATTGATCTGGAGGCGATGAAAATCACCAATTTGCGCATGTTGTTCAAAGCACAGGCGCAGGGTGCGCCAGGGCCGGAAACCTCGCTTTTGAAAATCAAAGGCACGGTGATCAATCAGGAGCTCAGAGACCTCGCCCGCCGCGCGCTGGGCCCGGCGGCGGCCCCGTTCCCCGGCCATGTGGGTGAGGGCAATCTGATGTTTGGCCCGCCCGATACCGAGCACAATGCGGCGCGGTATTTCAACAATCGCAAGACTTCGATCTTTGGCGGATCCAACGAGATCCAGCGCAATATTGTGACCAAAACCATGCTGGAGCTCTGAGAGATGGATTTTAATCTGACGGAAGATCGCCAGATGCTGGCGGATACGCTGAGCCGGTTTCTGGCGGATCAATACCCTGTCGAGCACCGCATAAAGGTGGCGTATGAAGCGCCTTACCATGATCCCGCCCTTTGGGAGCAGATGGTGGAGTTGGGCGCGCTTTATGCGCTGGCACCTGAAAGCGCAGGTGGCATGGGTGGCACGGGATTTGATATCGCTGTTGTGTTTGAGGCGCTTGGCAAAGCGCTGTGTCCGGAGCCGGTTCTGGGCGCGTTGATGGCATCACGGCTTTTGACAGCGGCAGATGCGGATCAAGAAGCGTTGCTGACCGGGGCCACCAAATATGCGGTTGCGATCACAGAGATCGACGCGCCTTATGCACTGGAGCAGATTTCCACAGAGGCCCGTGAAACGGAGACAGGCTTTGTGCTCTCTGGGCGGAAGTCGACCGTGTATGGCGGGCAGGTGGCTGACGAAATCCTTGTGGCGGCACGTCATGGGGGCCGGCTTGGGGTTTTTGCCGTCACATCGGCGGATGCCAATATCACCGGCTATGGGATGATGGATGGCGGCGGGGCTGCCGAAGTGCTGTTGGATGAAACGCCGGCGCGGCTGGTTCTGGCAGAGGCGGAGGCAGCTTTGCAGGATGCGGTCAACGCAGGCATTGTGGCGCTTTGTGCTGAAGCTGTGGGGGCGATGGATGTGACCCATGCCACCACGGTCGACTACCTGAAGCAGCGCAAGCAGTTTGGTGTGCCAATTGGCAAGTTTCAAGTGTTGCAACATCGTGCCGTGGACATGTTGACCGAAATTGAGCAGGCGCGGTCAATTACCATCAAAGCGGCGGCGGAGCTTGGCGGAGAGGATGCCGCCAAATATGCGTCCATGGCCAAAAACATGATTGGTCGGGCTGCGCGGCTGGTGGCGGAAGAAAGCATTCAGATGCATGGCGGCATTGCGATGACCTGGGAATATGCGGTGAGCCATTATGCCAAACGTCTGGTGATGCTGGACGCGCAGCTTGGGGATACGGACTACCACCTGAGCCAAGTCATGAAAGGCTATGCCGCCTGAAAGGGGTGAGAGTGTCAGAAAGGCGCGCCACATATGCGGTGCGCCTTTCGTTTCTCTGGGTGTCTGTTTACCCCAGAATGCCCGGCCAGTTTGCCAGCCCGGCCTTGATGTTGCCGGGGATATCCTGACGCCAGAGCTCTTGTGCGCGCAGGTTTGCGTTCAGGTACAGTTTTCCGTCGTGCACTGTCCAAGCCTCTGGAATGGTTGGGGCCAGATAGCCTTTGGAGGCGGCATAAGCGCAGTAGCCGCCAAAAACAGGCGCATAGGCTGCGGGGTTGGCCTCAAATTTTGCCGCGTTTTGGGCGGTTGCGAAATGCCAGGTTGCCCCATTCCAATCGACCCGATTGGCACTGTCGCCTTTCACCGGTTTTTTCATTGTGAAATAGGCCACGGGGTCAATGCCGTTGATGGCGCGTGGGTTTTGAAACACCTGTGGTTTGGCGGCAAGTGCTGCGTTTGGTGCGAGGGTCAGAGCCAAGGGGGTGGCGGTGAAGAGGCCAAGAGCGGCGCGGCGTGTCAGCATGATCTGTCTCCTTTTCAGAATCAATATACGCATGTTGCGGCCCGAAAAGAGGTGGGGTCACCGGGCTGTGACCGCTCGTGAAACGGTGTTGGCTGATGGGTGTCGTGTCCTTGAGGTTGATTGGCGCGTTCGAAATGCGCTCAGTCGCTCAAATTCTAGAGGTTTCGAGCTGAAGTTCAGGGGGCAGGAAACCTTTCATTTACGGGTTTGGCGCAGCGTTTCGGTATGAACGTCCAACGCTATTTCTGGAGAAAATCGCAATGATCAATCGCCTGTTTTGCGCCGCTGCCGTGGCTTGTGCCTCTTTGGCGACAACAGCTTCCGCTGAAACAATTCGTCTTGTGCAAGATGAGGCTTATGCGCCGTACATGGGGGCCGAAAACGGGGCGCCGACGGGCATCTGGGTGGATGTCATCAACGAAGCGCTGACGCGGATCGACGCAGAGTATGATGTTGTGATCGAAGCTGTGCCATGGTCGCGTGCTGTGAACCTTGTCGAAAGTGGTCAGGCGCATGGTCTGATCGGCACCTACGTGCGCCGTGACTCCCGCCCATGGATCGGCACTTATTCCACCTCGCCGATGACGGAGAAAGTATCGGTCTATTGCCGCGAAGGTGTGGCCCAAGAAGGCTGGACCTATCCGGATGACTTTGGCGGGCTGACCTTTGGCAATAACGCCGGGTTTGGCACGCCGGGCGATGCCTTCTTTGATATGGTCGCGGGTGGCCTGATCACGCTGCAAGAGGCGCAGACCACCAAGCAGAACCTGATGAAACTCGATCGCGGTCGCATCGATTGCTACGTGCAGGAGCAGCTGGCCGCGGAGATGGTCATCAACGAGAATGATCTGAAAAACGTGGTGCGCGTTCTGGACACCTCTGCGGAGACGGCGCATGTGGGCTTCCGCGGTGACTGGCAGAGCGCGGAAGCGTCTGAGTTCATCGAGGCGTTTGATGCGGCAGTGCAATCCATGTTGGATGATGGCACCATGGATGCGTTGGTGGCTGCCACTATAGGCAGCTGATCTCGGTGACAGACAAAGCGCGGCTTTCCGGTTGTGAGGCCGCGCTTTTTCTTTGGGTGCTTGGGTTAAAGCACCTCAAAAAGACCCGCAGCGCCCATGCCGCCGCCGACACACATGGTGCAGACAACATATCTGGCACCCCGGCGTTTGCCTTCGATCAGGGCGTGGCCGACCATGCGGGCCCCGGACATGCCATAGGGGTGACCAATCGAAATTGCGCCGCCGTTCACATTGAGGATCTCGTTTGGGATGCCCAGAACGCGTGCGGAGTGCAGCACCTGACAGGCAAAGGCTTCGTTTAATTCCCAAAGCCCGATGTCATCGATCTTGAGCCCGTGCGCTTTCAGCAGTTTGGGCACAGCGTGGATCGGGCCGATGCCCATCTCATCAGGTTCCAGTCCGGCGGCCATTACACCCACATAGCGGCCAAGGGGCTCAAGCCCCTGTTTCTCCGCCATCTTTGCTTCCATGATCACGGAGGCTGAGGCCCCATCAGACAGTTGGGAGGCGTTGCCTGCGGTGATGTGTGCGCCCTGCTGCACTTGCTGGCCGTCTTTGAATACTGGGTTCAGGCCTTGCAGGTTTTCAAGCGTGGTGGTCGGGCGGTTGCCTTCGTCTTTCTCCAAGGTCACGTCGTGGAAAGAGATCTCTTTGGTGTCTTTGTCCATGAGCCCTTTGGTGGAGGGCAGCGGCACGATCTCCTCGTCAAACTTGCCTGCGGCCTGTGCGGCGGCGGTGCGTTGTTGCGATTGCAGTGCGTAGGCATCCTGATCTTCGCGGCTGACGCCATAGCGGGCGGCCACGATCTCAGCGGTTTCCAGCATAGACATGTAAAGCGCGGGTTTGTGTTCTTTGATCCACGGATCGACCAGCCGATCGCGGCGGATGTTTTCGTTTTGCACAAGCGAAATGCTTTCGACACCCCCGCCGATGGCAACCTCCATGCCGTCGTGGATCACCTGTTTGGCCGCTGTGGCAATCGCCATCATGCCAGAGGCACACTGGCGATCCAGCGACATGCCGGCAACACTGACAGGCAGCCCGGCGCGCACCACAGCCTGACGGCCAATATTGGTGCCGGTTGAGCCCTGTTGCAGCGCGGCGCCGATGATGCAGTCTTCGATCTCATGACCTTCAAGTCTGGCGCGCGACACCGCGTGGGAAACCGCATGGCCGATGAGTTCCTGAGCCTGCGTGTTGTTGAATGCGCCGCGATAGGCCTTGCCGATTGGGGTGCGGGCGGTGGAGACGATGAGTGCGTCGCGCATGGGAAAGTCCTGATGTTGTGTTCTGACTGCGGCTGATGCGTGAGGGCAGCTGTGTTAGCCGGCTTTCTTGAGGGCGGTGGCCTCTTTTTCAAAGCGCAGGTTTTTCCATTGGGCCACGAGCGCAGGTTTTTCCTCGCCTTTGATTTCAACGGTCACATTCCACTGGGTTTCGATCACACCGGGCTGGGGTTCTGCATATTTGGCCAGTGTGAAGCGGCCCCGGATTTCGGCACCAGCTTTCACCGGGGCGACAAAGCGGACACGGTCAAAGCCGTAGTTGATGCCGGTGCTTTCGGATTCCGTGCGTGGCACCGCATCGGCGATCATCTGAGACAGCAGAGACAGGGTCAGGAAACCGGGGGCAACTGTGCTGCCATAAGGCGTGTCTCGTGCCGCATCAGGATCGGTGTGAATGGATTGTGTGTCGCCGGTGGCCTTTGCAAAGGCGTCGATCATCGCCTGATCGACGCAGACCCATTTGGACAGGCCATATTCGCAGCCTACGCCATCTTCGAGTTTTAGAATGCGAGAAATCATGTGACCGGCCTCCCAACCGTTGCGCTGTGGTCTGCTAAATTTCGCAATGCGGAAATTTATTTCGCTTATTAATTAGAAAACGGGATTCGCCACGATCTGTCAATATGCAGAATGTTATTCTGCATAGCGGAATAATGAGCGAAGACACCAAGGGCGTGACCCCAATACGACCTTGGTGCGCTTGCGGAGGGCGCTGGCTCTGCATAGGTTGGCGGCGACATGGGCCACTGCGCCAAAGCCAAAGGGAAACGCCACCATGCATATGAGTGACCAGAGAGAGATTGCTGCGCCAGTGGCAGAAGTTTGGGCCGCGCTGTTGAGTGCAGACACGCTTTTGGCCTGCGTGCCTGGTGCCAAAGAGGTGACAGGCAATGCCGATGAAGGGTTTGAGGCCACTGTTGTGCAGAAGGTTGGCCCGGTGAAAGCCACCTTCAAAGGTAAAGTAGACTTGTCCAATCTGGTGGAAGGCCAGAGCCTGACATTGACGGGAGAGGGCAAAGGCGGCGCGGCAGGGTTTGCCAAAGGCGGGGCGGATGTGACGCTGGCAGCAACAGAAAGCGGCACGCTGCTGACGTATGATGTGGAGGCCAAAGTGGGCGGCAAGCTGGCCCAGCTCGGCAGCCGCCTGATTGATGGGTTTGCCAAAAAGATGGCCGATCAGTTTTTTACGAACTTTCAAACCGCGCTTGAGGGCCCTGCTGAGACTGAGGACGCCACAGAAGAGGCCCCGTCTGAGGGCGGTGGCGAGAAGAAGGGGTTGCTGAAGCGGTTGACCGGCGGATAGGCGCGCGTTGTGCGCATTTCAACCGCACCTGCGCAGAATGTCTGTGCGCAGGTGCACAACACGGTCTCGTGAAATTGTCCTTGGCGTTATGGCTGCGCCTGATAGGTTGCTGCTCTCACAGGAAGGGGAGCCGCAGCTGTGATTGTAGAGATTGAAAATCTGCGCAAGACCTATGCGGGTGGCTTTGAGGCGCTCAAAGGCATCACGCTGACCATAGAAAAAGGTGAAATTCTCGCGCTGCTGGGGCCAAATGGTGCTGGCAAGACCACGTTGATTTCCACGATCTGTGGCATCACCAAGCCGGGCTCTGGCCATGTGCGCGTTGGTGGACATGATGTGGTGACCGGCTATCGCCAAGCACGCTCGATGATTGGATTGGTGCCGCAGGAAATCAATCTGGAACCTTTCAACAAGGTGATTGATACGGTGACCTACACGCGCGGCCTGTTTGGCAAACCGCGTGATCCGGCCAAGATCGAGGCGATCCTGAAGCAGCTGTCGCTGTGGGACAAACGCAATTCCCGCGTGGTTGAACTGTCTGGTGGTATGAAGCGCCGGGTGCTGATTGCCAAGGCGCTGAGCCATGAACCTGATGTGTTGTTTCTGGATGAACCCACAGCGGGTGTCGATGTGGAGCTGCGCAAAGATATGTGGGACATCGTTGCCGGGCTGAAGGCGCAGGGCGTGACCATCATTCTGACCACCCACTACATTGAAGAGGCTGAAGCGATTGCCGATCGGGTGGGCGTGATCAATGGCGGTGAGTTGTTGTTGGTTGAAGAGAAAGACGCGCTGATGGCGCGGCTCGGGCAGAAAACCCTGCAGATCGACCTGCAGGAGCCTGTGTCTGAGATCCCAGAGGCGCTCGCAGCCTATGCTCTGGAACTGGTCGAAGGCGGCGTCGCATTGCGTTACAGCTACGACACACGCGGCGAGAGCACCGGCATCACCCGATTGCTGCGCGATCTGGCAGCGGCTGGGTTGTCGCTGAAGGACTTGCAGACCCAGCAATCCAGTCTGGAAGATATTTTTGTGGGTCTGGTTTCGGAGGGCGCGGCATGAACTGGTCTGCGGTTTGGGCAATCTATCAGACAGAAATGGCGCGTTTTTTTCGCACCATTGCGCAAAGCTTCATTTCACCTGTGATTTCGACCTCGCTATATTTCGTGGTGTTTGGTGCGGCCATCGGCAGCCGCATTGATGAGGTCGAAGGCGTGAGCTATGGCGCCTTTATCGTGCCCGGTCTGATCATGCTATCGGTGATGACACAATCGCTCTCCAACGCCTCATTCGGCATCTATTTTCCCAAGTTCATCGGCACCATGTATGAGCTGCTGAGCGCGCCGATCAACTTTCTGGAGATCGTGCTGGGATTTGTGGGGGCAGCGGCCACCAAGGCGCTGTTTATTGGCGTGGTGATCCTTGTGACGGCGATGATGTTTGTGGATGTGCCAATCCAGCATCCCGGCGCGATGGTGCTGTTTCTGGTGCTGACCTGCCTGAGTTTCTCGCTGTTTGGCTTTATCATAGGCATCTGGGCGGGCAACTTTGAACAGTTGCAGCTGATCCCGCTGCTGGTTGTGACACCTTTGGTGTTTTTGGGCGGGTCTTTCTATTCGATCTCCATGTTGCCGCCGATCTGGCAAAACATCACGCTGTTTAACCCCGTCGTCTATCTGATCTCTGGTTTCCGGTGGTCGTTCTTTGGCACAGCGGATGTGCCGATTGGGCTGAGTTTGTTGGCGATTGGCGGGTTTACGGCGATCTGTCTCGCCGCGATCTGGTGGATCTTTAAAACCGGTTGGCGGATCCGAAGCTGACGTAACGGCGTTTTGCGCAAGGCAAGTTTTTTGGCACCAATTGGTGCTTTCCTTCTGGCCTTGCCTTGTGAAAGGCATGTGCGCGTTCTACATCCGATCAAATGAAACGCTTGAATCCTTTCGCCAAGAAACCGCCCACCGTGGCGATTGTGCGCCTTCAAGGTGCGATCGCAGCCGGTTCGCGGGGGCAGCTGAACGATGCCACTTTGGCGCCTGTGATTGAAAAAGCCTTTAGCAAAGGCAAGCCTGCCGCTGTGGCGCTGGAGATCAACTCGCCAGGCGGGAGCCCCGTGCAAAGTGCGCTGATCGGGAGCCGCATTCGTCGTCTGGCCGACGAGAAGAGCATCCCCGTAATTGCCTTTGTTGAGGATGTTGCGGCCTCTGGTGGCTATTGGCTGGCCGCGGCGGCGGATGAGATCTATGCAGATGACAGCTCTGTTGTGGGCTCCATCGGGGTGATCTCTGCCGGGTTTGGTGCCAATGTTTTCCTGTCGCGGCAGGGGTTTGAGCGCCGGGTGCATACGGCGGGCAAAAGCAAGTCGATGATGGATCCGTTCCGTCCCGAAAAGCCTGAAGATGTGGCACGTCTGAAACAGATGCTGGAGCAGATCCACGACAATTTCATCGATCATGTGAAGGCACGGCGCGGCAGCAAGCTGGCCGAAGACCCTGCGCTGTTCACCGGTGAGATCTGGATTGGCCGCAAGGCCAAGGAGGTCGGGTTGATTGATGAAATCGGTCACCTTGCGCCCGTGCTGAAGGCGCGGTTTGGCGAAAAAGTCCGGTTCCGCCGCTATGGCGTGAAGCGATCGGTGCTGCAGCGCTTTGGGGCGACGCTGGCGCAGGATGCGCTGGCCGGGATTGAAGAACGCGCGGAGTTTGCGCGCTTCGGATTATAGCATGTTGGTTAAAGTCGTTACCTTTTTCCTGATTGGCATGGCGGTTCTGGCCATGTTTGGCAAACTGCGCCTGCCGGGGCAGAAGCTCCTTGGAAAGACACGGCTGAACTCAAAAAAATGCCCAAAATGCGGGCGCTTTCAAATTGGCAAAGGGCCGTGCCCCTGCCGCAAAAACATGGGGTAACACATGGAATGGCTGCTGGTTGGGCTTGGGCTGGTGATCCTGCTGTTGGCGGGCGATGCGCTGGTGCGTGGCGCCGTAAACGTGTCGCTGCGGATCGGTATCCCTGCGCTGATCGTTTCGCTGACGATTGTGGCGTTTGGCACGTCGGCGCCAGAGTTGTTGATCTCCATTGAAGCGGCGTTGAAAAACGCGCCCGGCATTGCACTTGGCAATGTGGTGGGCTCCAACATCGCCAATGTGTTGCTGGTGCTGGGCGTGCCCGCGTTGCTGGCGCCTATTCAGACGAGCCATTGCAATTCTCGTCGCAACTACGTGCTGATGATTGCCGCCAGTGTGCTGTTCATCGGTGTTGCGACGGCGGGTTTCTTCACCTTTGTCAGCGGTTTGATCCTGCTGGCGGGGCTGATGGTTGCACTGGGCAGTGCCTTTTATCAGGCGCGCTGTCATCGCAAGGCTGAGGCTGCCTGTGCGATGGAGGAAGAAGAAGAGGTCGAAGGCGCGGACCCGGATATGCCATGGTGGCGCATCGGGGTGTTTTTGGTGCTGGGCCTGATTGGCCTGCCGCTGGGGGCAGATCTGATGGTGGACAATGCCGAGGTGATCGCGCGCCGCTATGGGGTGAGCGACACGGTGATTGGTCTGACGCTGATCGCGCTGGGCACATCGCTGCCCGAGCTGGCCACCACGGTGATGGCGGCCCTGCGCCGTCAGGCGGATGTGGCTTTGGGCAATGTCATTGGCTCTAATTTGTTCAACCTGCTGGCCATTATTGGTGTGACCTCGCTGATCCATCCGATCCGTGTGGACCCGGACTTCTTTGAGTTTGATTTCTGGGTGATGTTGGGTGCGTCGCTGATGTTGATCCCGTTTGTATTTCTGCGACAGGACCTTACCCGTATTTGGGGTGTTGTCTTTACCGCGCTCTATCTGCTCTACATTGCGGTGACTTTGACGTAAGGCAGGAGAGCGCAATGCGGGCTTTGGTGACGGGCGCAGGGGCGCGGCTTGGGCAGGCAATGGCGGTCTATCTCGCAACGCGCGGCTATGACGTGGCCGTGCACTATGCCAGCTCCCACACCGGGGCCTTGGAGACCGTCGAAGGCATTGTGAAAGCCGGGCGTCGGGGCGTGACCTTGCAGGCCGATCTGCTGGATGAGAGGCAGACGCAGGCGTTGGTGCCACAAGCCGCAGAGGCTTTGGGAGGTCCGATCACCTGTCTGATCAACAATGCCTCGATTTTTGAGCACGACAGCCTGGAGACCGCGACGCGTGAAAGCTGGGATCGCCATATTGAAAGCAATCTGAGGGCGCCGTTTGTGCTGTCTCAGGCGATGGCGAAGCAAGGGCTGCGTGCCACGCCAGATACGGCGGGCGAGCCAGTGGCCGCAGGGCTGATTGTGAACATGCTTGATCAGCGGGTGCGAAAGCTTACGCCGGAATTTGCGTCCTACACGATTGCCAAGATGGGGCTCTGGGCGCTGACTCAGACCGCCGCGCAGAACGCGGCACCCCATTTACGGGTGAATGCCATTGGGCCGGGGCCAACTTTGCAGGGCAGTCGACAGTCCGAAGAGGACTTTGCCCAGCAACGCGCTCGGACTGTGCTGGAGCGTGGCGCGAATGTGGGGGATATTTGTGCCGCTCTCGGCTATCTGCTGGATGCAAAGGCTGTCACAGGACAGCTGATCTGTGTCGACGGCGGGCAGCATCTTGCGTGGCAGACACCGGATAATGCGGTTTCAGAGTAGGGCGCTGAGCCGCCTGATTTGCAATATCTGACATGCGGGTTTGGGTCTCTGTTTTGGAGCCATTCTAAAATGGGGGCGGCTGAGTTGTGCACGGATCACGGCGCTGTCATCTAAATGTTACTTTTTGTTAATGTTTTCAATAATTTGAGCTTTATACAAAAAAATATCGTTTAATTACATGTGCTTACAATATTGCCTAAAAAATAGGCGGATTAACATTCTGCGTTTAAAATAAGGAGTTTCGCTAAGGTTGAGGAAGATATCTCCAGACTTATCCACAGTTTCCGTGGATGTAATTCACCTTGCACGGGGGCGCTTAAGATTGCAGACCAACCAAAAGAATCATATTTGTCGGTCATGACTTCTGACATTGATACTTCGCCCGCGGGCCCGACCGGACACGCCTGTATTCAAGCCTATCTGAAAACGCTTGATGGCTCGCCCGGTGTGTACCGCATGCTCGATGCGCAGGCGCGGGTGCTGTATGTCGGCAAGGCCCGGAATTTGCGGGCAAGGGTGTCAAACTATGCGCGGCCCAGTGGGCACTCCGGGCGGATTGCGCGGATGATTTCTGAAACTGCGTCGATGATGTTTCTGACCACCAAGACGGAAACGGAAGCGCTGCTGCTGGAGCAGAATCTGATCAAGCAGTTGAAGCCAAAGTACAATGTGCTGCTGCGTGATGACAAAAGCTTCCCCTACATCTTCATTTCCTCAGAACATGACTTTCCGCGTATTGAAAAACATCGGGGGGCGAAAACACGTAAGGGGCGCTATTACGGACCCTTTGCGAGTGCGGGTGCGGTCAACCGGACGCTCAACACGCTGCAAAAGGTATTTCTGCTGCGCAGCTGCAGCGATCGTGAGGTTGAGGCGGGGGATCGGCCGTGCCTGAATTATCATATGAAGCGCTGTGCTGGCCCCTGTGGCAGCAAGATCAGCAAAGAGGATTATGCCAAGCTTGTGGCCGCGGCAGATGACTTTCTGCGTGGCCGCTCGACCAAGGTGCAATCCGATCTGGCAGAAGAAATGCAGCTGGCTTCAGAGAACTTGGAGTTTGAAAAAGCCGCAGCCTTGCGGGATCGCATTCGGGCGTTGACCCATGTGCAGAGCGCGCAAGGCATCAACCCGCAGGGCGTGAAAGAGGCTGACGTCATCGCGCTGCATCTGGAAAACGGGCAAGCCTGTGTGCAGGTGTTTTTCATCCGTGCCAATCAGAACTGGGGCAACCGCGATTTCTATCCACGTGTTGGCAGTGAGATTGAGGCGGCAGAAGTTTTGGAAGCTTTCATTGGCCAGTTTTATGACAGCAAAGAGCCGCCAAGGCAGCTGATCCTGTCGCATCCGATTGAAAACATAGAACTTATGGCGGAGGCGCTGAGTTCTAAGGCCGGGCGTAAGGTCGAGGTGATCGTGCCCAAACGTGGCGAAAAGGCGGAGCTTGTGGAAGGGGCCGCCCGCAATGCTCGCGAAAGCCTGGCGCGCAAGATGAGCGAAACCGCTACACAGGCAAAGCTGTTGGCCGGTATGGCAGAGGCGTTCAATCTGCCGGCGCCACCGCAACGGATCGAAGTCTATGACAACAGCCACATTCAGGGCGCCCATGCCGTGGGCGGTATGATTGTGGCTGGGCCAGAAGGTTTCATGAAAAACAGCTATCGCAAGTTCAACATCAAGGGGGATGAGATCACGCCGGGCGATGACTTTGGCATGATGAAAGAGGTGCTACACCGCCGTTTCTCTCGCTTGCAAAAAGAAGACCCGGATCGCGAAAAGGGCATGTGGCCGGATTTGTTACTGATTGATGGCGGGGCTGGGCAGGTGAGCGCGGTCCATGAAATCATGGTGCAGCATGGGGTGCATGAAATCCCAATGGTGGGCGTTGCCAAGGGGGTGGATCGGGATCACGGCAAGGAAGAGTTCCACCGTGTGGGGCAGCGCGCGTTTGCCTTGCGGCGCAATGATCCGGTGCTCTACTTCATCCAACGTCTGCGCGATGAGGCGCACCGATTTGCGATTGGCACCCATCGGGCCAAACGCGCCAAGACTGTGAGCGCAACGCCATTGGATGACGTGCCGGGTGTGGGCGCGACCCGAAAACGCGCATTGCTGGCGCATTTTGGCAGCGCCAAGGCCGTCACGCGCGCCAATTTGGCGGATTTGAAAGCGGTGGATGGCGTCTCTGACAAACTCGCAGAAACAATCTATGACTTTTTCCATGAGGGGGGATGAACCCTGCGTACGGTGGCCTTGTGGCGACAGGCAACACTTGTGGTGCGGAGAGGGCTTTTGATTGCACGGAAAAGCGCTTAGGAAGTGGCTATGACTTGGAACATACCCAATATTCTTTCTGTGCTTCGCCTGATTGCCGCGCCCATGATTGCGGTGATGTTTCTGTATTTCGAACGGCCTTATGCGGATTGGTTTGCGCTGATGCTGTTTATGACGGCCTCCGTTACGGACTGGTTTGATGGCTATCTGGCGCGGCTCTGGCGGCAGGAGACGCGGTTGGGGGCGATGATCGACCCGATTGCCGACAAAGCCATGGTGGTGATCGCGCTGATGGTGATTGTGGGGTATTCCTCGATGTCGCCGTGGCTGGTGCTGCCTGCGACGGTTATTCTGTTCCGTGAAGTGTTCGTGTCGGGCCTGCGCGAGTTCCTTGGGGATGTGGCTGGGACGCTCAAAGTCACCAAGCTGGCCAAGTGGAAGACCGCCACGCAAATGGTTGCGATTGCTTTCCTTTTTGGCCAAGGCGTGTTTGAGCATTACCTTGGCATGTCGGCCTGGGGCATGGATCAGGCGCTGGTCGATCAGATCATGCTGGGCGAGGTCGAAGACCTGCAGGGGCTGCGCTGGAAACACACCGGTATGGTCTGGGCTGGCTGGGTAGGACTTTTGTTGCTCTGGATTGCGGCCGCGCTGACCGCTATCACTGGGATTGACTACTTCAACAAGGCCAAGCCACATCTAAAGGATTGATCGCTATGGATGTTCTCTATTTCGCATGGGTGCGTGAGCGCATCGGGATCCCCAAGGAAAAGGTGGAGACCGAGGCAAAAAGCGTTGCGGAATTGGTGGAAGAGCTCAAGGCGCGGGAAGAGCGCTATGCGGTTGCCTTCTCTGATTTGAGCGCGCTTCGCGTGGCGGTGGATCAGGAGCTGACGGAGTTTGACGCGTCACTGGACGGAGTGCGTGAAGTGGCGTTTTTTCCACCAATGACAGGCGGTTAAGAGGAGCGGGCCATGCGGGTTGTTGTGCAGGAAGCGCCGTTTGACTTTGGCAAAGAAGCGCAGGAATTTGCGTCGGGCCACAGCAATATGGGCGCGATAGTCACCTTCACCGGTGTGGTGCGCGATGCCGATAAGGGCGGCATGGATCGCATGGTGATTGAACACTATCCCGGCATGACCCAGAAGGCGCTGGAGGCGATCGCCGAAGAGGCGGTAAGCCGTTGGACTCTCGGCGATGTTCTGGTCATCCACCGTCATGGCGAGCTGCGTCAGGGCGACATGATCATGATGGTGGCCACCGCGGCGCGCCATCGTGTGGATGCCTTTGAGGCGGCAGAGTTTCTGATGGATTATCTGAAGTCCCGCGCGCCATTCTGGAAGAAAGAATACACCGCAGACGGGGCCGAATGGGTGGCTGCGAAAGACGAGGATGAGGACGCGCTGAGCCGCTGGTGATCCTCATGGGACGCAGCGAGATGTCGGCTCGTTAACCAAAAAGTTTTCCCAAAACCGCACGTCGGTATCGCGTCGGTATCCCTACGGTATTGCGTCGGTGGAAATTTCTGTGGCCTATCGGTGGCCAAGTCTTACAGAAAAGAGCGGCGCAACAGAGGAAAGCGCAACGCCAAGAGTGGGTATGCGCGCTCCCGGCGGCACTCTCGGTTGCCGCCAGAAGCGTAAGGGTTCACAAGTTACCGCCCCAGCTGGCCGCGCAGTTCTTCAGCTTCCTGACGGGCGTCGCGCAGGCCGTCCATGGCGGCCGAAAGTTCGGCTTCGGTCTGGGTGAGCTGGTTGGTCAGCTCTGCCTCGCGCTGTTGCAGGTAGGTGATCGCCTGATCGCGGGTTTCTTCGGCCTCGTGCAGCTCTTGGCTCATGCGCTCCAGCTGGTCCACATCGGATTGGGCCACGCGGGTGAAACGGTGTACCAGCCAATTGGCAAACCAGCCCATACAGAAGGCCACAAACAGGATCACGGCTGTGGTCAGGATGAACTCAATACGGGTCATTGTTCTTCTGTCTCCTCGCCGTCGTTCTCTGCGGCGTTTTCGGTGGATGGGGCCTCTGCTGCTGCCTCTGGCTGGCCCTCTGCTTCGGTTTGTTCTGTGGTCGCTTCCGGCGCGGTGTCTGAAGGTGTTTCAGAGCCTGTGTCTGCGCTATCGGTTTCTGCCGGTGTGTCTGCTGTGTCTGCGTTTGCTGGTGCGGCCTCTTCTTCAGAGGGCGTATCCGCAGGTGTGGAGGCGTCTGTTGTTTGCGCTTCCGTGCCGTCGGTGGCTTGTTCAGCGGCTTCGGCGCCTGCCTCGGTTTCGGTGTCTGCTTGGGCTTCCGTTTCCGCGTCGCCCGTCTCTGTTTCTGGTGCTTCTGTGCCCTCTGGCAGGATGCGGACAAATTCGATGCGGCGGTTGGCCTCGCGGCCAGCCTCGGTGCCGTTGTCGGCAATCGGCTGGCTCTCGCCATATCCGACAGCGGTGTAGCCGGAGGTCAGCACGCGACGGTCCTGCAATGCGGTCAGAACGGCCTGCGCCCGGGTCTGGCTGAGCGCTTCGTTCATGGCCTCGCGGCCCTGACTGTCGGTGTGGCCCTGAATTTCGATGCGCAGGTCAGGGCAGGCTTCGAGTTGTTCGGCGAGTTGCGCGATGATGGGGCCAGCGCTTTCATCCAGCGTGGCTTTGCCCGGTTCAAAGGCAATTTTGGTGCTGTCCTGCAGCGCCTGAATGTTGGCCATGCATTCCTCGGCGGTGGGAATGCCTGCGAGGGGATCAAGCGCCTCGACATAGGTCACATTGATGGCGAAGTGGTCTGTCTGGCTGAGTTTGTCCGCGAGCAGTTGTGCAATGCGGGCGTTGGCCTCGGTGCTGCCGGTGTTGCCGGAAATGGACACGGCGTCAGGGGTGACTTGCAGCACGCCATTGTTCAGCAGTGAGAGCGCATCAAGCCCGGCCATGACGCGGAAGGGCCAGGAGGGGGGCAGCGTGTCATCAAGGCGGGTGGCCATATAGACCGTGTCGCTGCTGAAACGGGCGCGGGCGTAGCTGTCTGTGGTGTCGCGTGCGATCTCATTTGGCAAACGGCCACGCAGTTGCAACAGGCCCTCTGGGCTGAGTGTCGCGGTGAAGTCCTGTGCGAATGCGCTGTCATCATCGGTTTCTGGCGCAGGTGGCAGGATTGCGAGCAGGGCAAAGGCGTCGGGCAGGGCGGCTTCGGTTTCGGCGGCGACTTTATCAAACAGGCCCTGCTCCGTGCCCTGTTGCGCCGTGAGGGTGACATCGGCATCCGAGATGGTCAGCGTGCCGCCGCCAAGTTCAGACAGGCCCTTGAGGGAAGCGACCACCGCATCCGCCCAGCGGGTGGAGGGCACGCCGAGGCCAATCACACAGTCTGCGGTGCCGGTGAGGCCCGCGTCGCGTGCGGCGCTGAGAATGCGGCTGCGTGCGGCCTCTGTATCGGCAGAGCAGGCATCAAAGCGGGCGCTGTCTTCGGTCAGAACAAATCGCAGGGTGAACGGTGTGATCACCGGGCGCGGGGCTGAAATGGCGAGGTTGACCTCGACCGTTTTGGGCGCGCGGCGCATCAGATCGGTTTCCAGCGCGGTGCGGGCTTCGGCGCTGTCGGCCATGGCGGTGACGTCGACGCGCCCGGCCTGAACCGAGATTTTGGCACGGGGGAGCTCTTCGAGCGCGCCAAGCGCATAGCGCACAGCTGGGCGCCAGCCGGTGGGCGCGGTGTAATCGGCGGTCTCCAGAAAATCGGCGACGTCCTGCGCGCCGGAGGCGTCTTTCAGGTCGCGGATGATGGCGGCGCGGTCTGCGCTTTTGGGAATCAAGCCGATAAGAGAGATGCCCGCGTCGTTGCGCAGGATTTCCACCGAGAAACGCGGTGGCGCGATGGCGGCGGTGGCGGGCACCTGCATGTTGTCGATCACGCGGGAGGCATCAACAATGCGGCTGGCAGCAGAGACGGCGCGGAACCGGTCTGCCTCGGTTGGGGCGACCCCGGCGAGGAAGATCTGCAGACCTTCGGCATGGACTTCGGCCCAGTCCATATTGCTGCTGGTCAGCTCACGCTCCACGGCGGTGCTGGAGGTTTCCTCAATCAGGTCGGCAGACAGGCTGGCGGCAACGAGGCTGAGCAGGGCCGCAGTGGCAAAAGTGACAAAGAGGATCAGTAGGGAAGATAGTCGCATTCAAGAGTGCCGTTGGCCAGAGGTTGGCAAGGTGATACGACGCGACGCGCGCGCTTGCAATCACAGGAAAAAGGCGGTGGCGAAAAACAGCAGAGGGAGGAGCCCTGCATCGCGGTTGGAGCGGAACAGCATGACGAGGCGTTCGGCATCATCGGTTTGCAGCATCCGCAACTGCCACTGCATGTGCCAGCCCATGGCGACAGGCCCCATCAGCGCCACGACAAGGGCGACAGGGGAGAGCGGCAGGGCGGTCATGAGCGTTGCCAACCCCATCAGGGCCACCGTGGCGATCAGGAAGCCTTGTAACCACTGCGGGCTGTTTTCGCCAAACAGACGTGCGGTGGATTTGATGCCGATGAGGGCGTCATCCTCGGTGTCTTGGTGGGCGTATATAGTGTCATAAAACAAGGTCCAGGCGATGCCTGCCACATAGAGCACCACCGCGGGGGCATTGAGCGTGCCGTTGTGGGCTGTCCACGCCAAAAGGGCGCCCCAGTTGAAGGCGAGGCCCAGAAACACCTGTGGCCACCATGTGAAGCGTTTGGCAAAAGGATAGATGGCGACGGGGATCAGGGAGGCGATGCCCAAGAGGATGGCATTCACATTGAAACTGAATAGGATCAGCGCGGCGATCACGGCCTGTGCCACCATCCAGACAGCCGCCTGTTTGACGCTGACCTGACCGGAGGGGATCGGGCGGGAACGGGTGCGGGCGACTTGGGCGTCAAACTCGCGGTCGGTGATGTCATTCCATGTGCAGCCTGCGCCGCGCATGAGAAAAGCGCCAAGCGCGCAGCCAAGCGCGATCCAGAGATCGTGCCAGGAGGCCTGCCCATCCCAGAGCATGGCGAGCAGAAGCGACATCCAGCAGGGCAGCAGCAAGAGCCATGTGCCAATCGGGCGGTCGGCGCGCGACAGGCGCAGGTAGGGGCGCGTCCACGCCGGCGCGAGATGGTCCACCCAATTGCCGCGCACGGCGTCAGAGACCTGACCTTTTGGTTCTTCCTTCGCGGGCGTGTCGGCCATATGTAGGTTCCTATGAAACAGGCAAAAGTCAGATTGTATGTAGAGCAGGGGCTGGGGGAAGGGCAAACCATTCCTCTGTCCAAAGAGCAGGCGCATTATCTTTTTGGGGTGATGCGGATGGCGGTGGATGATCCGGTGCTGCTGTTTAACGGGCGGGACGGCGAATGGCGCTGTGTTGTTACCGTGGCCAACAAGCGCAATGGCGAGCTGGTGTGTGAGGCGCAGACCAAGCCGTTGCAGATGCCGCCGGACCTGTGGCTGTGTTTTGCCCCGATCAAAAAGGCGCGCACGGATTTCATCGTCGAAAAAGCCGCCGAGATGGGGGCGGCACGGATTGTGCCGGTGAACACGGATTTCACCAACAGCGAGCGCATCCGGCAGGATCGGCTTCAGGCCCATGCGGTAGAAGCGGCCGAGCAATGTGGTGGCACCTATGTGCCAGAGGTGGCCGAGCTGACCAAGCTGGAGCGGCTGTTGGCGGATTGGCCCGAGGGGCGGCAACTGATGTTTTGTGACGAGACAGAGGTGGGCAGCGCCAAGCGGCTTGCAGCCTCTGAAGGTGGCGCTTGGGCGATTCTGATTGGCCCAGAAGGCGGGTTTAGCGCGGCGGAACGGGCAAAGCTGCGGGCCTTGCCGTTTGCCCATGTGGTGAGCCTTGGGCCTCGGATTTTGCGTGCGGATACAGCGGCGGTGGCGGCGATGACGCTTTGGCAGCAGGCCTTGGGGGACTGGGGATGAGCTGGCGGGAGATTGACCAGAGTGATCTTGCATGGGTGGAGGCTTTCCTGAGAGAGCACATCCAGAGCTCGATGTTTTTTCTGAGCAATCTTGTGGAACATGGGCTGAACAGCCAAGCGGAACGCGCCATGCGCATTTGGGCGCTGCGTGATGGGCGCAAAGGGCTTTTTGCGCTCTCCAATGGCGGGATGATCCTGATGCAAGCGCCCGATGCCGCCGAGGATGATTGGCGGGCGGCAGCAGAGCTTTGCAAAGGCCGTGCGTTGATCGGTTGTCTTGGCGAAGGCGATCAGGTGGCTGCGTTTTTTGCGGCGACGGGCTTGGGCGAGCGCCCGATGTCTCTGAATGAAAGAGAACCGGGCTACAGGCTCGATTTGGCGCTGATGGTGATGCCGGAGTGCGACGGCTTTGCCTTGGTACCGCTTGATGAGACGCACCGCGCCTTGGCCATTGCGTGGCGAGCCGTCTATCACGGCGAGGTTTTGGGCACGCCAGAACACAAATGTGTTGAGATCGCCGCGCGCGATATTGCCGGATGCATCGAACGGGACAGCCACCGGATTTTGCTCAAGGACGGCGTGCCGGTGGCGATGACCGGGTTCAACGCTACCTTGCCAGATACGGTGCAGATTGGCGGGGTGTTCACGCCTTCTGAGGCGCGCGGGCAGGGGCTGGCACGGCGGGCGGTGGCTTTGCATCTGGAGGAAGCCAAGGCGCGGGGCGTGACACAGGCGATCCTGTTTGCCGCCAGTGCGGCTGCGGCGCGGGCCTATGAGGCTATTGGGTTTCAGCGGGATGGAACGTTTTCATTGATGCTGTTTGCGGATGAAGAGGAGATGGCGTGACATGAGATTTCATCCACACGTCAAAGAGTTGAAAGAGCCGCGCCTGACCCTGGGAGGAAGCGAATGCGCCCTCCCGTGGGGAGGCCCCCTCTCGGGAGCTTTTCTGCGAAAAGCCCCTGACGGGCAATGGGGCGCTGCCCGACGGTTCCGTCGGGCGAAGGCTATGAGGAGAACATGATGAGTTTCTTTCGACCGGAAGCGCGGGAGGCTTTGGTGCAGTGGCGCGAGACCTTGGTGGGCGCGGCGGTTTTGCTGCTTGGGCTGTGGTGGGCCAGCGGCTTTGGCCTCTTGAAATGGCTGGGTATCGGGCTTGTGGCCGTCGGGGCTGTGCTGATCGTCAGCGGCATTCAGCGGGCGCGGTTTCGCAACGGTCAGGGTGGCCCCGGCGTGGTGCAGGTGGATGAGGGCGAGGTGGCTTACTTTGGCCCGCTCAATGGCGGCAGCGTGGCGATGCGCAGCCTCAGCCGTGTGGTGCTGGATGGGCGCAGCCATCCGCCGGTCTGGGCGCTGTATCAGCCGGGGCAGGCGCCTTTGCAGATCCCTGTGAACGCCGCGGGGAGCGATGCGCTGTTTGACGCCTTTGCCAGCCTTGAGGGCATCAAGACCGAACATATGCTGGCGCAGTTGAAGGCCGCGCCTGATCACCCGGTTGTGATCTGGGCAAAAGAGGATCGCAGGCTGCATTGACACGGCCTGCAAAAAACCCCACCACAGACGCCTGAAACCAGTCTCAGGAGCAGAGCATACGCCATGTCCATTCCACAGTCCGGCGGCGGCCCGATCGAGCATCATGACCAGTTGGCTGAATACCTCAGCTCCGGCTGTAAGCCGCGTGAAGACTGGCGGATTGGCACCGAGCATGAGAAATTTGGCTATTGCAAAGACAGCCTGAAACCCCTGCCATATGAGGGCGAACGCTCTATTCTGGCGGTGCTGGAAGGGCTGCGCGATGGCCATGGCTGGACCCCTCTGGAAGAGGGCGGCAAGCTGATTGGTCTGGAAAAAGACGGGGCCAATGTGAGCCTGGAGCCCGGGGGGCAGCTGGAGCTGTCTGGTGCGCCGCTGGAGAACATTCACCAGACCTGTGATGAGGTGAATCAGCACCTCAAGGATGTGAAAGACATCGCCGACAAGATTGGCGTGGGCTTCATCGGGCTGGGCTCTGCCCCGATCTGGAGCCATGACGAGATGCCGGTGATGCCCAAGGGGCGTTACAAGCTGATGACCGACTACATGGACCGCGTGGGCACCATGGGGAAGGTCATGATGTATCGCACTTGCACGGTGCAGGTGAACCTCGACTTCTCAAGCGAAGCGGACATGGTGCAGAAGCTGCGCGTGGCGCTGGCGCTGCAGCCGGTGGCTAATGCGCTGTTTGCCAATTCGCCGTTTCTGGACGGCAAGCCCAATGGGGTGAAATCCACCCGGGGTCTGGTCTGGCGCAATCTGGATAACGCGCGCACGGGCATGTTGCCCTTTGTGTTTGAAGAGGGTTTTGGCTTTGAGCGCTGGGTGCAATATGCGCTGGATGTGCCGATGTATTTTGTCTACCGCGATGGCAAATACATCAATGCGCTGGGCATGAGCTTCCGTGACTTTCTCAAAGGCGAGCTGCCTGCATTGCCCGGTGAAACCCCAACCCTGAGCGACTGGGCGGACCATCTGACCACCGCTTTCCCTGAGGCGCGGATCAAGAAATTCATGGAGATGCGCGGGGCCGATGGTGGCCCATGGCGACGTCTGTGCGCCTTGCCGGCTTTCTGGGTTGGCCTGATGTATGATCAATCCGCGCTGGATGCGGCCTGGGATCTGGTCAAAGGCTGGGATGCGGAGACCCGTGAGGCGCTGCGTGTGGCGGCGAGCGAACAGGCGCTGCAGGCGCAGGTTGGCAAGATCAACATGCACGATCTGGCGCGCGAAGTGCTGGCGATTTCAGAAGCGGGGCTGAAAGCGCGCGGTCAGGCTGGGGCCGGAGGGCTGGTGCCGGATGAGACCCATTTCCTCAACGCGCTGAAAGAAAGCGTCGAGAGCGGTCAGGTGCCTGCGGATGAATTGCTGGCGCAGTACCATGGCGAATGGGATGGCGATCTGAGCAAGATATACGCCGCACACAGCTACTGAGTATTGAAAGAGGTCCCCTTGGGGGCCTTTTTTCTTGGCTGATCTAGCCCAGATGCGCGTCGTCTTGGCGATCCTTGGGGAACAGCGTGATCATGTCTTCGGGCAGATCAAGAACCGCGAGCAGTTCGTGAAAGCCACTGACAACTTCCACCGTGACCATGCCGGGATCCATTTCGGCGAGCGCAATGAACATGTCGGACAGCCAGCGGCCCGGATCAGAGTCATAGATCGCAAACATGCAGAACGCAGCACCGCGTGCGCCGTGGCGTTCGCGGGTGAGCCGAGAGAAGGCCTGCATCTGATCAAAACCGATGTCAAAACTCTCCATATCCAGCATGTCGATCACAGAATGCGTTCCGGGCACAAAGGCGGGGTTCTGATGGATTTCAGCGGTGGAGCGGCCGAGCTCTTCCATTGTGACGTGCCCTGAGAAACGACGATACACAAGCGACGCGTCGGGCAGAAAGGTGTCTTGAATTGGCATGGGCTGAGACGTTTTCAATAAGCGTTTGCGCTGTCGCTAATAGTGTATCGCGACAGTGTAAAGAGTGTGAACTCACGATAGTGAGACAGGATTATTTTTTAACGATTTTAGTATGTTATGACTGAATAAAGGTGTCGCGAATGGAGCCGCAAGTGCCGCTTAGGTGCCGCGCTAGAGCAGGTGCGATTCTGTGTGGCAGGACGCGGGAAACAGCGCGATGTCTTCCGGGGACAGATCCAACAGCGCAAACGCTTCCGGATAGCCCTGAACAATCACCAGATCATTGCCATGATCCACGGCCGCGGCGAGATCTGTGAACATGTCGGCAACTTTGCTGGACATGTTGCTGGGGGCGATGATGATGAGTGTGATTTTGGTTTGGCGCGCTGCATGAATGGCTTGGGAATCTTTTGCGAAGGCCAACATTTCATCAAATCCGATGTCAAACGCGGTGGTGGCGCTGCAATCGACGATTTCATTCATGCCCACTTCGAAGTCGGGATCTTCGTAGACGGTTTTCCAGGCGTCGCGCAGCTCTGGCATCGTGAGCGCGCCTGAGTGCGTGACATGGGTGACCGAGATCTCTTTGAAAATGTTGATAGTTGTTGGCATATTGCTTGTTCCGAAACACATGACCCTACCGGTGCAATAGGCGTGATAGGTTAAGTTCCTGCGACCTTTTGGCGGCGCCCTTCGGTGCGGTGCTGCGGGCGTGCCACATCCCATGTGATGTCGTCAACTCATACTGTCGGAAAACGACGCGCAAACGCTCAGCCGCGCGTATTGGAACACAGGTCTGGTTTGGTGTGGGGCAGTCGGCAGATTTTTAGGAAATTGTGGTAAATTCGAAGCGAATTTCCTGCAAACCGAACCGGACGCATTAGCGGATCATCAATCAATATGTGCGTTTTTAGGGGGAGCCAGTGTGCGCGTGATTGGGTTGTGAAATGCAATCTGCCGCTCCGGGCGATGCGGCAGATGCCCTGCCGACTAGCAGAGAGACAAAGTTTGATGAATGATCCAGTGATCCAATTGCCGATTCACAATGTGCCGACCCTGAACCTGTCTGAGGCAGCGCTGGACATCTATGAAGGAGTGCGCAGTCTCCCGATTGTCTCTCCGCATGGGCACTGCAAACCGCAGTGGTTTTCCGAAAATCGCCCGTTTGCGGACCCGGCGGAGCTGCTGATCATTCCCGACAGTTTTGTGGTGCGTATGCTTTACAGCCATGGTGTATCCCCTGAGGATATGGGCATTGGAGTGCCGCCAGAGCAGCGTGATGCCCGCGCGATATTTCGGGTTTTTGCAAGCCACTGGCACAAGTTCCGCGGCACCCCCAGCCACATGTGGATTTCCAGCGCGCTGGCCCATGTTTTCGGCGTGGTGATGCCGTTGAATGAGGAAACAGCAGATCAGGTCTATGACCGGATTGATGCGGAGCTGAAATCCGCACGGATGTATCCGCAGTCGCTTTTGCAGGCGTTCAATATCGAGGTGCTGGCGACCACAGACAGCGCATTGGATGATTTGGCGCATCACAAAGCGGCGCGGCGCCAGAAGCTGCGTGGCAAGATCATACCGACTTTCCGACCAGATTCAGTGCTGGATCCCAAACATCCAGACTTTGCAGCCGATGTCGCCGCGTTGGGTGACATCACGGGCGAAGACACGCAGAGCTTCACAGGCTATTTGGAGGCGCTGCGGGAACGCCGCGCTTACTTCATGGCCAATGGCGCGACCGCAACGGACCATGTGGTGGATGCGCTGATGACGTGTCATTTGACAGAAAAGCGCGCAGCCACTCTGTTTGCCAAGGCGCTGGCGGGCACGATCACGCCCAAAGAAACACAGGTGTTTTACGGGCATATGCTGACGGAAATGGCGCAGATGTCTGTGGAGGATGGCCTGGTGATGCAGATTCACGCGGGCAATTTGCGCAACACCAATAAATCGCTTTATGCGACCTATGGCGCAAACATGGGCGCGGATATGCCAGTGCCGGTCGATTGGGTGCGTGGTATGGATGCGTTGCTCAACCGTGTGGGCAATGTGCGCGACATGAACATTCTTTTGTTCACTCTGGATGAAAGCACCTATGCCCGAGAGTTGGCGCCCATGGTGGGGCACTGGCCGGCATTGCGTCTGGGGGCGCCGTGGCGGTTCCACGACAGCGCCAATGGCATCGCGCGCTATTTGGATCAGGTGGTGGAGACCGCCGGATATTGGAACCTTGCGGGCTTCAATGATGACACACGTGCGTTGATGTCGATCCCGGCGCGTCATGACATGTGGCGGCGAGGCGTGAGCCTGCATCTGTCGCAACAGCGCTCGCGCGGGGTGCTTGGGCGCAGTGATGCGGATGAAATTGCGCGGCTGCTGTGCCGCGATCTGGCGATTGATGCCTACAAGCTTGGCAAAGTTGTGTGATGTGAAAGCCGCCTCATGAGGCGGCTTTCTTTTTGCCCGTGTGTGTCGCGCGGTGTGGCGTGATTCTGCACACCAACCCGCGTGTCTGCCCCGATTCCGGGGCGGCTGGCGTGAGGCGCACAAAAACCATGTCGCCCCCGCCGCGTTTTTCCTTCAAATTGATAGCTTTTCGGTTACCGGCAGTTAGGAAATTGGCGCGGTTCCGGGGCAGGCAGGCTGGGATATTTCTGCGCCTGACCGTGGTGCGCATGAGGCATGGGTATGCGTGGTTTTTTGGGCAAAACCCCATAAAAATAAGAAGAAAATTGCCGTGAATGCGCCGAAGTCGATCCAGGAAGACGCGCGCGCAGGGCTGTTTGTGGTGGGGCCGAAGCCTGCGTCACCTTAAGCGCTTTCTGTTTGGGGCGCACAGAGGAGAGCGGCGGCCGCAGTGCTGTGCCCCATAAAGCGCGCTGGCGTTATCAGTTCGGTAACCACTTTGGCAAAAAATAGGGTCACGGAGCCAAGAAATGGCTTCGGGATCGCCACCGCACAGAAGTGCACGCGGCGGCAATGGAAAAAGTCCATTTGTACCATTGGGTTACGCCCGTTGGGCGCGATACAGAAAGTTGACGACCAAAATGGATACAGACGTTGAGAACGCTGACTTCAGGCAGACCCGGGTACAGGCACCGGGTCGCGCCCTGAAAGGTGTTTGTCCAGCCAATATGGGACCGCATGCGGATCGTGTGCAGCTCTCATTCGCCACGCAAACGTCACATGGCCATCCGTCATGAATTTGCATCCGCTCACACGCCCTCAACGCACGCCCCAGGTGTCCTTTCTGTTGCTGTCTGGTGGTGTGGGTGCGCGGGCTGAACACCACGAACCCAAACAATTTTATAAACTCGCCGGTCACCCCATGCTGGCACATTCGCTGATCGCGGCTGTGCGGTCGCCCTATGTGGCAGAGATTTTGATCAACGCGCCGGCAGGTTATGAGGCCCGTACGCGGCAGATCATGGAGGCCTATTGCGGCAGTGTGCCATTTCAGGTGGTGCCAGCGGGGCAGACACGACAGGAGAGCTGCGCTGCCTTGGTTGAGGCGGCGCGCCACGCACAGGTTGTGCTGCATGAGGCGGCGCGCCCGTTTCTGAACCCTGAGATGCTGGAAAAGCTGATCACCTGTGAAGCGCAGAACGCGGGCTATTGCCATGCCATCGCTTTTTCCATGTGTCGCATCGACAGCGAAACGCGTCTGGTGCAGCGCGGCGTGTCACGCGAGAAGGTGTTTGACATCCAGTTGCCGCAGAAGTTTGACCGTAGCACGCTGCGTGAAGCCCATGCTGCGGCGCGTGCGGCGGGGGCTGCCTACAACGAGGACACGGTGATGGTGGTGGAGATGACCGGCCAGCCCGTGCAAGCTCTTGAAGGCTTCAGCCGCAATCGCAAGGTCACCACACCGGAGGACTTTGTTATCGCCCAAGAGATGATGAAGGGCTTTCATAGCAACAGAAAGGCCTTTGCGCATGGCTAAATCCGTTTTGATCACTGGCGCATCCAAGGGCATTGGGCTGGCCACCGCACGGCGGTTTGCCCGCGGCATGGATGATGTGGATTGCATCGTGATGGTGGCGCGCGCCTCAGAGTATTTTGACAGTGCCCTGGCTGAAGTGCGGGCGCTGGCGGGCAACCGGCAGGTGGTGTCCATTGAGGTGGATCTGGCCGACCCGGATGCCGTTTCAGCGGTGTTTGATCGGCTTGAGACGGAAAACATCGCCGTGTCCACCATTGTGAACAACGCGGGCTTCACCAAGCCTGCGTCGATCAATGAAACTCGGATGGCAGATTTTGAACGCACGATGCAGATCAATCTGTATGCACCCTTCCGCTTTGTGCAGGAGGCGCTGCTGCGCAGCCATCCGCTGGAGAAAGTGATCAATATCGCCTCGACCGCCGGGATTGGCGGGCGCTCTGGCTGGATGAGCTATTCCACCTCTAAGGCGGCGGTGATCAATATGTCGGAAGTGATGCGCGAAGAGCTGGCGCCTTATGGGATTGATGTGGTCTGCCTGTCGCCGGGGCGCTGCGCGACCGATCTGCGCAAGACGCTGGCGCCGGATGAAGATCCGAGCACGATCATGCAGCCGGAACATGTGGCAGATGTGATTGCGATGATGTCTTCGCCTGCTGGCAAGATGCTGATGAGCGAAAACCTGGTGGTGCGTCTGTAGTTGGATGCTGGTGACGCGTAACTCAGAGCGACAGAAAACCGTTTCGGCAGGGGCGGCGGCGTCTGCGCAGGCTGTCCGTGCTGTGCACCGTGCGGATGACACCAGCCGATTGCCAGATCAGGCGGTGTATCTGGACAGCCCTGTGCTGTCTGCGGTGAGCCAGATCCGCCCGTTTTTTGCAAGCGGTGCGTTTGGGGTGGCGTCGACGCCTTTGCTGCTGCGCCAGAAGCCGATGAGCCAGATACAGCGTGCATTGGGCCGGTTGCCCCGAGAGCTGGACATTCGCTGGATCAAGGGGCGGGCGGCGGCGCTGCCTGTCGCCACAAATGGCGTGGTGTTTTACCCCTTCAATGCACGGTCAAACCTGCAAACGGTGACAAAACGGGATGTGCGCCACGTGCTGACGCTGCATGGGGAAAGCAACAAGGGTGCCTCCATGCGCCCGGCGGCGCGGATTTATGACTATGTGTCCATCGCAGGGCCACTGGCGCGCGATCGCTATCTGAAGGCGGGGATTTTCACCGCCGATGATGTGGACAGGGGCCGGTTGGTGATGATGGGGGACACATTTGTGCAAACCCTGCCAGAGATCCGCGCAGCCCGTGCCACAGATGCGGATCCGGCGATTTTCTATGCGCCCACCTGGGAAGGGTTTGGCGGGCAGGCGGACAATCACAGCTCCATTGAGGCGCAACGTGGGTTTGACGCGGTGGTGCAGGCGGCACAGGCGCTGCGCCTGGAGCGGGTTGTGATCAAACCGCATCCCTATCTGGGGCTTTTGCGGCCCGCGATCATCGGGCGCTTCATGGCGGGGGTGCGCCTGCTGAGGCAGGCCGGATTGCAGGTTTCGGTGATGCTGCAGGAGGCCAGCCCGCCATTGCGACTGGCCTGCGCGCTTCAGCGTGGGCAGCGGCTGACTTTGGCATGCAAGAGCTCGGTGTCCGTGCCCGTGCCGGTGGCGCTGGGCATTTGTGATGTCTCTGGCATGGAGGCGATTTTTCTGAAGCACCGCATCCGGCATCTGGTGATGGCGCGCGAAGAGACGGTGCCGCATGAGATTGCCCGGCTTTATCTGCGCAAGGCGCTGTTGCCGGGGGGCGATGTCGGGCGCGTGATGGCCCGGTATCTGGCGGACGCCGCAGAGGTGGATGCCGCCCATCGGGCCCATGTTTTTGGCTGGAGCGCGTCAGAATTGGCAGAGGGATCAGCCGCCGCTGCGCGTGGTTGGCTGGTGAACTATGTGCGCCAGGATCCGTTCTGGCGCGGACAGATGGGCTGACGTGATGGCCAGTGACAAGCGCGCTGCGGAGCTGCTGACAATTCGTAAACCCTTGCGGGCTAGACTGGGGGATGATCACGGGGGCCTTGAGGCGGGCACCGCTGCCACAGGGGGCAGAAAGGGACAGAATGGCTGAGATCAAAGTGCTGAAACCTGTGCCGGTGTCTGAGGGCCCGCTGGGCGTTGTGCGGGCGGGGCCGAAGGCTGTGCCGCGGGGCCGCCGCCGCTGGGGGCTCATGTTGTCTTTTCTGGCGCTGTTTGTTTTGCCCGTTGCCCTGGCTGGGAGCTATTTCGGTTTTGTTGCGACAGATCGTTACGCGGCCAGTGCGAGCTTTGTGATCCGATCCCTGGATGGGGGCGGCACACCTGATCTGATGGCGTCTGTCACCGGGTTTCCGGCGAGTGGTGCCAACAATTCTGACAGCTACGTGGTGCGCAACTATCTGGAAAGCCCGGATCTTCTGCGGGAAATTGATGAGGAGCTGAACCTGCGGGGGCATTATTCGCAGGACCATATTGACCTGATTGCCCGCCTTGGGGTGGAGAGCAGTTTTGAGGATATGGTGGACTATTGGCAGTGGCGCATCAGCACGAGTTTTGACAGCACCACCGGCATCGTGAGCTTTGAGGTGCAGGCCTTTGATCCGGGCACAGCGGTGCGCGTGGCGCGCAGTGCTTTGGCGGCGGCCGATCGTTTGGTGAATGAGCTGTCTGAAGCTGCGCGCCGGGATTCGGTGCAGTTTGCCGCCGATGAGGTGGCCCGCGCCGAAGAGCGGCTGCGCGCCGTCAGCTTGCAGCTGGTCGCCTTTCGCACCGAAAGCGGCACGGTTGACCCGATGGCCAATGCACAGCTGGACGCGGAGCTTTTGTCCTCGTTGGAAACGAAATTGGTCAAAGTGCAATCTCAAATTGATGAGGTGGCCGGATCGGTGGGGGAAAATTCGCCCATTCTGAAACAGCTCAACCGGCAAGCCAGAGCCTATCGCCAGCAGATTGCCGAGCGGCGCAATCTGATTGGGGCCGCGGGGCAGGCCGCCAATGCCAAAACCGCTGAGACGCTGGCGGGCTATGAGGCGTTGCAGATTGAAAAGCAATTTGCTGAGCAGACCTATGCCTCTGCCATGACATCGCTTGAGGCGGCGCGGCTGGATGCGGATCGCCAGCAGCGTTACCTTGGCGTGTTCACCCGCCCCTTTGCACCAAGTGAGCCGGCCTATCCGCTGCGCTTGCGGGACTTTTTGCTGATTGCTGCTGCGGCCTTTGCGTTTTGGGCGATTGCCGCCCTCGTCGGCTATGCCGTGCGCGATCACATGCGGTGAGGGCAGGCAATGCTGCAGGCGATCTGGCTGCAAATGCGGGTGGTGGCGTCGCTGACGCTGCGGGAAACGCGCATGACGTTTGGCACGTCGCACGTGGGGTATCTGTGGGCGATTGCGCAGCCGGTGATTTCGGTCGGTTTTATGGTCGGGCTGTTTTACCTGATCGGGCGGCAGGCCCCGTTTGGGGCGTCGCTGGCGCTGTTTTTTGCCACCGCTGTGTTGACACTGGACCTGTATAACAAGCTTTCTGTGTCGCTGATGCGGGCGTTTACCACCAACAAATCGCTGTTGAGCTACCCGATGATCAAAGAGCCGGACACGCTGTTTGCGCGGCTCACGCTGATTGCGCTGACCTTTCTGGTGATCAATGCGCTGGTCTATGGCGGGCTGATGGCGATGGGCTGGGCGGAGCTGCCAGCGCATCCTGAAAGACTGATCTATGCCTTTGGCACTACGTGCTTTTTAGGTTTTGGCGTGGGCGCGATCAATGCGCTGCTGTATCAGCGCACCCAGGCGTGGCAGCACGTCGAAAAGCTGATCGCGCGGCCCTTGTTCTTTCTGTCGGGGGTGTTCTACATTCCGTCAACCCTGCCGCCGGAGGCGGTGGCGGTGCTGAAATGGAACCCGCTGTTGCACATTGTGGAATGGACGCGGGAGGGGTTTTACACCAATTATCGCAGTGATGTGCTCAACATCGCCTATCCGCTGTCGCTGGCCGCCACTCTGGTGATCATCGCGTTGTTTGCAGAGCGGATCACCCGCAAACAAAGGGCGTGAGCGATGATCGCCTTTGAGCATGTGAGCAAGGATTATCACGTCAAAGGGGTGCACAAACGCATTCTGGAGGACGCCAGTTATCAGTTTGCCGAGGGCAAAAATATCGCGCTGATGGGTCACAACGGCGTAGGCAAATCCACCATGATGCGGATGATTGCCGGGATTGAGCCGCCCACATCCGGCACGGTGCGTTGCAGCGAAAAGGTCAGCTGGCCTATGGGGTTTTCCAAAGGCTTCAACGGCTTGATGACCGGCGTGGAGAATGTGCGATTTGTCGCGCGGGTCTATGGCTGTGATACAGAGCAGGTGCTGGCAGAGGTGCAGGAGTTTGCCGAACTCGGGCCCTCGCTGGATCTGCCCATTGAGACCTATTCCAGTGGGATGAAGGCGCGCCTTGCCTTTGGGCTTTCATTGGCGATCCGCTTTGACTGCTATCTGGTGGATGAAATCACTGCTGTGGGCGACCAGCGGTTTCGCAAGAAAAGCGAGCAGGCGCTGCGCGCGCGGATCACAGACTCGCGGGTGGTGATGATTTCCCATTCCGAACGCACGATCCGTGAGTTTTGTGATGAGGGTGTGCTCGCTTATGGCGGCAAGCTTTATCATTATGATGATCTGAACACATTGATCGCGGACTATAAGCGCTTCTGCTAAACGAAAGAAAATACGAGATTTGGCCTGGCAACATATGCGTTGTGGGCGGTTTTGGTTTCGTTTTGGTGCGAAAAACGCGCCGTTTTCGCGTTGGCGGGCGAAACCTCCTTGGCGTTTCTTTCGGTTTGAATTAGGACTCGAAAGAAATGGAGGGGAGATGATGAAGGCACGTGCCAAGACCCGCGCCCGTCAGGAAGAGATCCTGAAGCTGCTCAAACAGGCCGGGCGCGCCATGGTTGAGGAGCTGGCGGAGCGGCTCGACACCACGCCGCAAACCATCCGAAAAGACCTGACCATGCTGGCTGAGGACAACCAGATCATCCGCTTTCACGGTGGGGCGACGCTGGCGGCGGGCACGGAATATGCGGGCTTTGATGTGCGCAAGGAAATCATGCGCGATGAGAAGGATGCAATCGGGGCCACCATCGCCGCTCAAATCCCAAACCATGCCAGTGTGATCCTCAACGGGGGCACCACCACCATGGCTGTGGCCCGCCATCTGAGCCACCATGTCGGGCTGAGCGTGGTTGTGGATTCTGTGCATATTGCCAATATTTTAAGAGAGTTTCCCGGCGTTCAGGTGATGATCCCGGCCGGTGTTGTGCGGGGCGCGGATGGCGCCATTCTTGGGGCCGCAGCGGTTGATTTCATCCGCAAATTTCGCGCCGACATTGCCGTTGTCGGAGCTGCGGCCATGGGGCGGGACGGAGATCTTGTGGACTATGATCTGGAGGAAAGCGCGGTCAGCGCCGCGATTATTTCCAGTGCGCGCAACGTGATCCTGGCGCTGGACAGCTCCAAGTTTGGAAGCTTCGCACCGGTGTCTTTTGGCACGCTGGCGGATGTGAATTCGCTGGTGACCGATGCGCAGTTTGATCCGGAGATGGGAGCACTCGCTGCGGCTCATGGTGTAGGCTTTGTGGTGGCGGTGTGAGTCAAATGGGTTGACGTGTAGCTTCGTTTTGTGACCTAATCGAAAAAAACGAAATTACTTTCGATAGAAAAGTGGTTTCGGCGCGATATTTTTGGGAGGATATATCGCAATGATGTTGGTCTTGCGGCCTTTGGCGTGGGTGAATACCCACATTTTGCGCCTGTGCAGGCGGTTGGGTGCCTTGGCGCTGGCGCTGATGGTCATCGTGATTCTGACACAGGTTTTCTGCCGTTATGTGCTGAACAACGCCTTGGCCTGGCCGGATGAGGCGGCGCGATTCCTGATGTTGTGGCTGGTTGGGCTGATGGCGCCTTCGGCGATGCGCTGGGGCGGGTTTGTGGCGATTGATACGCTGCCCAATATGCTGTCGCGGGTGCCGGGGCTGGTGCTCAATCTGGTGCTTTTGTGTTTCTCATTTGCGGTGCTGATGATCGCGGTTCAGCACGGGCAGGCGCATACATTTGGGTTTGGTGGCAACTTTGACAGCTCCTCGCTGCGTGTGCCGCTGGAGTGGATTGGCGGCGAGGGTTTCAAGATCAAGCTGCGCTATATGTATGGCTCGTTGCTGTTTTGCGCGGTGATGCTGAGCGTGATCACGGTTGAGCTGATCCTGCGCACGATTATGGCGCTGATCAGCCCGGAGACTGAGCTTCCTGACACCGATGAATTTGCAATGGCCATGGGGGCGGCGGACTGATGCTGGCGTTTTTTCTACCGCTTTTCCTGATCTTTCTGATGATCGGCCTGCCGGTGTTTTTTGCACTGCTGCTGTCGCCGGGTCTGCTGCTCTGGCTCAATGGGCAGGAGCGTGACATCGCGCTGCTCTATCGCAATGTTTACAATGGGATGGACAGTTTTCCGTTGATGGCGTTGCCGTTTTTCGTGCTCGCAGGTGAGTTGATGAACCGGGGCGGGATCACCACGCGGCTGGTGGAGTTTTCCCAAGCCTTGATGGGGCATCTGCGCGGGGGGCTGGCGCATGTGAACATCCTGTCCTCGATCCTATTCGCGGGCCTGTCGGGATCGGCTGTGGCGGACACGTCGGCGCTGGGGTCCACGCTCATACCAGCGATGGAAAAGAACGGCTATTCGCGCAAATTTGCGGCGGCGATCACCGCGGCAAGTTCGGTGATCGGGCCGATCATTCCGCCCTCGGGTATCATGATCATCTACGCCTATGTGATGGGCGAGAGCGTGGCCGCGCTGTTCCTTGCGGGGATCGTGCCGGGCGTGCTGGTGGGCGTCGGCCTGATGGTGATGGTGCGCCTGATGGCGGATAAATATGATCTGCCCAAGGCGGAGCGGATCGTGACCGCCGGGCAGACCATCAGCAAGACCGAAGCGGCATTCAGCTTTGTGCTGCTACGGATCAATTTTGCCGGTGTGCTGTTTGGGATTTATGCGGCGATCAGCGCCGTTCTGGCGGCCTCCGGTACGGTGATCGCGGTAAACGGCTGGCTGGTGTTCCTTGTCTTTCTGCCGATTGCCCATGTGATCCTGCTGCGCATTCGCAGGACGGTGAGCGCGGATTTCCGTATCATCTGCAAAAAGGCGGTGGTGCCGCTGCAAACGCCGATCATCATTCTGGGCGGCATTCTGGTGGGTGTTTTCACCCCGACCGAGGCCTCCGCTGTCGCCGTGGGCTATGCGCTGGTTGTCGGGCTGTTCATTCTGCGTCTGCTGAAGGTGCGCGACCTGCCGGGCATTCTGATGCGCGCGGGGCTGGCAAGCGCGACCGTGCTGCTTTTGGTGGGGGCGGCGGTGGCTTTTAAGACTGTGGTGTCCCTGAGCCATGCGCCGGAGACCATGGCGGGCTTTATCCTTGGCCTGTCAGAAAATCCGCTGGTGCTGCTGTTCCTGATCAACGTGCTGCTGTTTGCGGTGGGCATGTTTCTGGATGCGGGTCCGGCGATCATCATTCTGGGGCCAATCTTAGGGCCGATCTTTGTCGATCTGGGTGTGCATCCGGTGCATTTCGCAATCATCATGAGCGTCAACCTGACCGTTGGTCTGGCGACGCCGCCGATGGGGCTCGTGCTGTTTGTGGCCAGTTCGGTTTCCGGGGAACGGGTGGAGACAATCGCCAAGGCGATCCTGCCGTTTCTCGCTGTGGAGGTCTTTGTGATCTTCCTCATCACCTATGTGCCTGCCATTTCCATGACAATACCAAGACTAACGGGATTTGTGCAGTGACATCAATCGCTTGAACGACATCAGGGAGGATAGACATGTTCAGCAAAACCTTTAAAGCAGTGGCGACAGCCGCGCTGGTCGCGAGCAGCGCAATCGCCGCGCAGGCGGCGGATTACACCATTCGCGCGACCGCCAACTCCAATGAAAACGACGAGGATTATGACGGCCTCGTGGTCTTCAAAAACTTCGTGGAAAGCGCGTCCAACGGGGCCATCGAGGTTGAGTTGTTCATCGGCACGCAGCTCTGCTCCAAAGGGGCGGAATGCCTTCAGGGTGTGGCTGACGGCACGATTGACGTCTACATCTCCACCTCTGGCGGCGCGTCGGGCATCTTCCCCTATGTGCAGGTGCTGGACCTGCCGTATCTGATGGCCAATGACCGCATTGCAGAGACCGTGCTGGCGGGGGATTTCACCCGCAAAATGCGCGAGATGGCGCTGGCGGATTCCGGTGACAGCATTCGTCTGATGACCATCGGCAACACCGGCGGCTGGCGCAACTTTGCCAACACCAAACGCCGCGTGGCGTCGCCATCTGATATGGAAGGCCTGAAGATCCGCACCGTGGTGGCCGACCTGCCGCAGGAGCTGGTGCGGGCGCTGGGTGCTTCCCCAACTCCGATCCCATGGCCTGAGCTGTTTACCTCTTTTCAGACTGGTGTGGTGGAAGGCTCCAAAAACGGCATCACCGACATCATGGGCATGAAATTCCCGGATGCAGGTCTGCAATATGTGACGCTCGATGGGCACGCCTACATGGGTGCGCTGTGGTGGATGAACAACCAGAAGTTCCTTGGCATGCCTGAAGACATGCGCCGCGTGGTTGTGGATGGCTTCTCCGCGCTGCAGCAGGCCACTTTTGCCTCACCAAAGCGTAAGTCGATCAAAGCTTATGAGGATTTTGTCGCCGGTGGCGGGGATCTCTATGTGCCGACACCTGCGGAAAAAGCAGCGTTCAAAGAGGCTGCTGCGCCGGTTTATGACTGGTTCAAAGGCAACGTGAAAGGTGGCGAAGAGATCTTTGACGCGCTGACAGCTGCGGTGGCCGACGCAGAGGCGGATATCGAAGCGGGTATGGCGTCTGACCTGAACTAAGACGTTGATATAGCGAAAGATTGGTGTCGGGCTGGCGATGTATGCGCATGGCCCGTCACCTCCAAAATCACCGGAATGGATAGAGCCATGTCCGGTAGTCATCCACCAGAATATGGGCTTTTTGAATTTGCTCGTCCGTCATCTTTTTCACCACTTCCTCAAGGGAAATGGCCGCATCAGGATCGCCTCCGATCGCGGAAAGTGTGTACCACATGTAGGCGCGCACGAGATCGGGCGCGGGCATGCCCCGGCCGACTTCGTAGTACCAGCCGATGCCGCTCTGAGCGCCGGCGTGGCCCTTGAGCGAGGCGCGCAGGTACCACTCAAAAGCACGGACGTCATCACGCTCCACCCCCAGCCCAAGCGCGTACATCACGCCAATCAATTCTTCGGCTTCCGCATTGCCGCTGTTGGCAGCGGGCAGAAGCTCCTGCATCGCTTTGGTGTACTCTTTGGCATCCATGTAATCCCGGCCGGTCTCGATCTCGGCCAAAACGGGTGTGGTGCTGGCCAAAAGTGCAGCAAAAACAAAGCGTTTCATTCTTTCTCCCTCATCGCAGTTCTTGGCGCTCTCACGTGTGCGCCCGCGTATGGGAGCCCGCTTCCGCAGCCGTTGCAAGAGGATGATTTCATCCAGTTTGACCCGCGTCAGGCCAAGATCGGGCAGCTCTTGTTTTTTGATCCGATCCTGTCGGGCAACCGCAACATTGCCTGCGCCACCTGTCACCATCCGGAGCTGGGGTCCGGCGACGGGCTGAGCCTTGGGATTGGCGAGGGTGGTGACGGGCTGGGGCGGGAGCGGACGCCGGGCACAGGGGACAGCCGGATTGTGAAACGCATCCCGCGCAATGCACCGGCGCTGTGGAATCTGGCGGCGAAAGAGATCGACATCCTGTTTCACGACGGCCGCCTGTCGGTGAGCGATATTTATGAGACCGGTTTTGACAGCCCGGCGCAGGAATGGCTGCCGGGTGGGTTGAATTCAATCCTTGCGGCGCAGGCGCTGTTTCCAATGACCGCTGAGTTTGAGATGGCGGGCAATCCGAAGGAAAACCAGATCGCAGGGGCGGTCTATGACCGGATCGACAATGTCTGGCCGATTGTGGCCAAACGGGTGCGGATCATCCCGGAATATGCGGAGATGTTCATTGCCGCCTATGACGATGTAGATCAGCCGCTCGACATCAATATCACCCATATTGTCAACGCTTTGGCGGCCTTTGAGGGCACGGAGTTCAAGAGCTATGATAGCCCGTTTGATGCCTATCTGAACGGTGACGAAACGGCGCTGAATGCCGAACAAAAGGCCGGTATGGATCTGTTTTACGGCAAGGCGATGTGCAGCAGTTGTCATGCGGGGCCGCTGATGACGGATCAGAAGTTTCACGCGCTGATGTTGCCGCATTTTGGCCCCGGAAAGACGCGCCAATGGGATCCGATTGTGCGCGACGTGGGGCGCATGGGGGCGTCGGACCGGTTGGAGGATGCCTACCGCTTTCGCACGCCCGCGCTGCGCAATGTGGCGTTGACGGCGCCTTATGGCCACAACGGGGCGTATGACAGTCTTGAGGGCATGGTGCGCCATCACATGGACCCGCGCGGCGCCTTTGCGGCTTGGGAAAAGGACAACGCGGTGCTGCCGGAGGTGCCGTGGTTGGCGAAGGTGGATTTTCTGGCCTTTTCTGACACGCGGGAGCGGGCGCGTTTGGCCTCGCGTACCGATATTGAGCGGATTGAGCTTGATGATGCCGAGGTGGCGCAGATCGTGGCGTTTTTGCATGCGCTGACCGGGACGGAGAGCATCAAGGGGCGGCTGGGCGTGCCGGACAGCGTGCCAAGTGGGCTGGAGGTGCCGGAATGAGCAGGATCCTGTGCGTCGGCGCGGCGGTGGTGGATTTTGTCTTTCACCTGCCAGACTTGCCCAATCGGGCGGAGAAATACGGCACGGAAGAAGCGGACATCGTGGGGGGCGGCTGTGCCGCCAATGCTGCTGTGGCGATTGCGCGGATGGGTGGCGCGGCCGTGCTGGGCGCGCGGCTGGGGGAGGACAGCATTGGCGACATGATCGTGGCGGATCTGGCGCGCGAAGGCGTGGATGTCTCCAATGTCACGCGCACGGCGGGGGCGCAGAGTTCCTATTCGTCGGTGCTGATAGATGCGCAGGGAGAACGCCAGATTGTGAATTTCCGCGGGGCGGGGCTGGTGCTGAACACCGACTGGTTTGACGGCCTGACCGATCTGGGCGCGGTGCTGACGGACACGCGGCGAGTGGATGCGGCGCTGGCGGCGTTGGAGCTGGCCCGTGCGCGGGGTATTCCCGGAATTCTGGACGGGGAAGCGCCGATTGATCCGGCGCTGATGGGGGCTGCAAGCCATGTGGCGCTGTCGATGCAGGGGCTGCGCTCGCTTTATCCGGGGGCGGGTATCGAAGAGGCGCTTTTACAGATCGCGGAGGAACACGACTGCTGGGCCTGTGTGACCGACGGGGCGGATGGCGTTTGGTTTACTGATGGGGGCGCGGTGCGCCATGTGGCGGCCTTCCCGATCAGCCCAATTGATACGCTGGGCGCGGGTGACGTCTGGCACGGTGTTTTTGCGCTGATGCTCGCAGAGGGCATGGGCGCTGAAGAGGCAATCCGTCACGCAAACGGCGCGGCGGCCCTGAAATGTTTGACAAAAGGCGGGCGGGCCGGAGCTCCGAGCCGCGCTCAACTCAACGACTTCCTTAAGGAGACGAAGGTATGATTTCCCTGACACCCGGCAAGCTGAGCGGGATGCGCCGCATGGCCGATGAGAACGGCATTTACAAGATGACCGCCGTGGATCAGCGCCCGCCGATCAAGGGCCCGATTGCGAAACATCACGGGGTGGAGACCGCGCCGTGGGAGGAGGTCGCAAAGTTCAAAGGCATGCTGGTGGAGACGCTTCAGGCACATTCCACTGCGATGCTGCTCGACCCACACTACGCCATTCCCTACAGCTTTGATGCGCTCTTGCCGCACAAGGGGCTGGTGGTCACGCTGGAGGACAGCCTGTTCAAGGAAACCCCCGGTGGGCGGCTCTCTGACAGCATCGACAACTGGTCGGTGGGCAAGATCAAGCGCATGGGTGGTGACGCGGTGAAGGTGCTGGCCTGGTATCGGCCGGATGCCTCAGACGCGGTCAATCAGGCGCAGAAGGACTATGTGAAACAGGTGGGCGAAGCCTGTGCAAAATATGACATTCCTTTCCTGTTCGAGCTGTTGGTTTATCCGCTGGCCGCAGACGCCCATCAGACCAAGGAATACGTGGAGATGAAGGGCAAGAAGGCCGATGACGTTCTGAAATCGGTCGAGGAGTTTGCCAAGGCGGACTACGGCGTGGATGTGTTTAAGCTCGAAAGCCCGGTGAATGCGGCGGATGCGGATGGCTCTGCCGAGGTGCAGGCGGTGTTTGATGAGATGGGGCGTCTTGCTGGTCGGCCCTGGGTGATGCTGTCGGCAGGGGCGGGCAAAGCGGAGTTCCGCAATGTGCTGGAGCATGCATTCAAAGCAGGGGCGAGCGGTTTTCTGGCCGGGCGGGCGATCTGGCTCGATGCCTTCAATGCTTATCCGGATTGGGACGCGGTGCGCGCCGGGCTTGAGGGCGATGCGGTGGACTACATGAAAGACATCTCTGCCTTGGCGGATGCGCAGGCGGCCAATTGGGCGCAGCACAGCTGTTATGGCACAGGCGGCGCGCGGCTGCTGGCCGATGATGCCAGATTCCGCAACAGTTACGCAGACATCTGAGGGCATAAGCGCATGAAACTCGGCATTCTTCCATTGGGGCGTCCCACCTTTGACGTGCCCTTTGCAGAGGAAAACCTAACCGCGATGCTGGCGGCTTTGGAAGCGACCGGCCATGAGATTGTTGGCCCGCGTGAGCTGCTGTTTGATGAGGCGGCGACCAAAGCGGGCATTGCCGCGCTGAAGGCCGCGGAGGTGGATCAGGTGATGATCCTGCAGGTCACCTTTACTGACGCGTCGATGACCGTGGCGATTGGCGCGGCGTTTGAGCAGCCGCTGTCGATCTGGTCGATCCCAGAGCCGCGTTTGGGTGGGCGACTGCGGCTGAACTCTTTCTGTGGGCTCAATCTGGCGAGCCATGCTTTGGGTCTGAACAACCGTGCCTTTGGCTGGCTTTATGCGGACCCGACAGGCGATGTGGCTGCGGATTTGACCGCCATGCTCGCGGGCGCGCGGCCCTCAGGTAAGCTGGCGCTGGGCGCGGTGCCGGAGGCCACAGAGGCGGGCCGGGCGATTGCCAAAGCGGTGAACGGGCAGCGGATTGCGCGGATTGGCGAACATCCGGCGGGGTTTGACACCTGCGCCTATGACAAGGCGGATATGAAGGCGCTGTCCGGCGTTGAGGTGGATGAGCTGGCGCTGGACGATCTGTTTGATCTGGCCCGCGCGGTGCCTGCCGAGGCCGCCGCCGAAGTGCGCAAGCAGGCGGATGCGGAGCTGTCGGGGCTGGATGAAGTGGACCCGGAAGAGCTGGACCGCTCACTGCGCCTGAAGGTGGGGCTGGATACGCTCAAAGCAAACGGCGGCTACGGGGCCTTTGCCATTCGCTGCTGGCCAGAGACGTTTACCGAATATGGCGGCGCGGTCTGTGGCCCGGCGTCGATGATGGGGGAGGCGCGGGTGCCTTGCGCCTGTGAGGCGGATGTGTACGGCGCGCTCACGCAGATGGTTCTGGCAGCGGCGGCGGATGCGCCGGTGTTTCTGACCGATCTGGTGGATATGGACGCGGATGATGACACCGGTGTGGTCTGGCACTGCGGACAGGCCCCGATCTCGATGATCGCGCCGGAGGTGCAGGCCGAGGCGACCATTCACACCAACCGCAAGCAACCGCTGCTCTATCAGTTTCCGCTGAAGGCCGGTGAGGTCACGCTGATGCGGATCAGTCAGGCGCATGGGCGGCGGCATATGGTTTTGAGCCATGCCATGATGCTGACGCGGCCAATGTCTTTTACCGGCACGTCTGGGGTCTTGCGTTTTGGGCGCGGGGCGGGTGATGTGCTGAGCGATATCATTGCGAGCGGGCTCGAGCATCATATGGCTCTGGCTTATGGCGATCATCGGGTCGCCCTGCGTGGCGCTGCGGGGGCCATGGGGCTGCCGCTTTTGGAGATTTAAGATGACGATACGATATGGCCTGATCGGGTCAGGCATGATGGGGCAGGAGCATATCCGCAACCTCACCCTGCTTCAGGGCTGTGAGGTGACAGCGGTGAGCGACCCGGATGCGGGCATGCGCCAGCTGTCGGTGGAAAGCTCGGGTGGAACCGCCAAAGCCTTTGGTGACTATAAAGAGATGCTGGGGTCCGGTCTGGTGGATGCGCTGTTGATTGCCGCGCCCAATGACACGCATCATGAAATCCTGCTGGATGTATTAGAGACACCGCACCCGATTTTGGTGGAAAAGCCGCTGTGCACCACATCGGCGCATTGTTCCGAGGTTCTGGCAAAGGCTGAGGGGCGGGCAGCGCCGGTCTGGGTGGCGATGGAGTATCGCTATATGCCCCCGGTTCAGCGTTTGCTGAAGGAGTTGAACGACGGCACCCTGGGCACGCCGCGCATGATGGCGATCCGCGAGCACCGCTTTCCGTTTCTGGAAAAGGTTGGTGATTGGAACCGGTTCAATGCGCGCACGGGCGGCACATTGGTGGAGAAATGCTGCCACTTCTGGGATCTGATGCGGCTGACGCTGCAGAGCGATCCGGTGCGGGTTTACGCCAGCGCGGGTGTGGATGTGAACCATCTGGATGAGGCCTATGACGGGCGCACGCCGGATATTCTGGACAACGCTTTTGTCACCGTTGAGTTTGCCAATGGGGCGCGCGGGATGCTGGATCTGTGCATGTTTGCAGAAGGCTCTTACTGGCAGGAGACTATTGCCGTGACCGGCGAAAAGGCGCGGGTGGAGGCCAAGGTGCCGGGGCCTGCGCGGTTTACCCATGATGGCAAAGAGCGCCACAGCGAGGTGGAGATTAGCCACCGCGCGACCAAAGAGGTGGTGCGCGAAGAGGTCGAGGTGGATGAAAAGGTGTTGCAGGCCGGCGATCACCATGGCTCGACCTATTTTCAGCACGAACGCTTCCGCGATCTGGTGATGCGCGGGCAGGGTGAACCCGAAGTGAGCCTACAGGATGGGCTTTGGTCGGTGCGTGTGGGCGAGGCGGCCGAGGAAAGCGCGCGCAGCGGGCAGGCGGTGACCCTGTGAGTGACGTCTGGGGCCATATGCCGGATGGCAGCGCGGTGCATCGGATCACGCTCACGGGCGGCGGGCTGACTGCCCATCTGCTGACCTATGGCGCGGTGTTACAGGATTTGCGGCTGGCGGGGCATGACGCGCCCTTGGTGCTGGGGTTTCCTGAGTTTGCGCCCTATCTGACCCATTCGCCTTACTTTGGGGCCACGGCGGGGCGGTTTGCGAACCGCATTCGAGACGGGCATCTGGAACTGGACGGGCAAAGCTATCAGCTCGATCGCAACTTCATCGGCACGCACACGCTGCACGGTGGGGCGGACAGCATGGGCAAGCGTCTGTGGGAGATCGCGGCGGAGGCGGAAGACAGCGCGACGCTGCAGATCACGCTGCCCGATGGCCATATGGGCTTTCCCGGCAACCTGACTGCACGGGTGACATTTGCGCTCCTTGACGGCGGCGTGCTGGACATTCGTATGAGGGCCGAGACGGACAAGGCGACGCTGTGCAGTCTGGCGCATCACAGCTATTTCAAGCTGGATGATGTAGAGACGATTTCAGAGCACAGTCTTCAGATTGCTGCAGAGAGCTATCTGCCGGTGGATGCGGAGCTGATCCCAACCGGTGAACAGGCGCCTGTTGCGGGCACCTGCTTTGATTTCCGCCAAGGCGCGCCGGTGAAACAGGCGCATCCGGTGGATCACAATTATTGCTTGTCTGACAAACGCGAAGCCTTGCGTCCGGTGGCCGTGCTTAAATCTGCGGCATCCGGGGTGACAATGCGCTGTTTGACCACCGAGCCGGGTTTACAGGTTTATGATGGCACCCATATCGATATAGCGCTGCCCGGATTGGATGGGCGCGCCATGGGGGGCTTCAGTGGGCTTGCGATGGAGCCGCAAGTCTGGCCAGATGCGCCGCATCACGCGACATTCCCACAGGCCGTGCTGCGGCCTGATGAGACTTATCAACAACACACGCAGTTCGTCTTTTCGAAAGGGCAAACATGAGCAACTTCAATGGATTGATGCTGGAAGCCAACCTGATTGGTGGCCAGTGGGTGGGCGCAGACAATGGCGCGACCACAGAGATCACAAACCCTGCAACCGGCGCGGTGCTTGGCACGGTGCCAGACGCGGGTGGCGCAGAAACCGAGCGCGCCATTGCCGCCGCGTCCCAAGCGTTTAAAAGCTGGTCCAAAACCACGCTGGCAGAGCGCGTGGGCTTGCTGCACAAGCTGCATGATGCGCTGATGGACAACCAAGAAGACCTTGCGCAGCTGCTGACCGCAGAGCAGGGCAAGCCGCTGTTTGAGGCGCGCGGCGAGATCGCGATTGGCGCGGCCTATGTGCGCTGGTTTGCCGAGGAAATCCGACGCACCAAAGGCGAGATCATTCCGGCCCCCACCAATGACAAACGCCTTCTGGTGACCCACCATCCGGTGGGCGTGGTGGGCATGATCACGCCATGGAACTTCCCAAGCTCCATGCTGGCGCGCAAGATTGCACCGGCGCTGGCGGCGGGCTGTACCGTTGTGGCCAAGCCTGCGCCACAGACGCCCTATAGCGGTCTGGTCTGGGGCAAGCTGTGTCAGGACGTCGGCTTCCCAGATGGTGTGGTCAACATCGTGACCGGCGATGCGCCTGCGATTGGCGGCGCGATCATGAGCAACAAAGAGGTGCGTAAAGTGACCTTCACCGGCTCCACGGGCGTGGGCAAACTGTTGCTGCGTCAGGCAGCGGATCAGGTGAAGAAGGTCTCCATGGAGCTGGGCGGCAATGCGCCGTTCATCGTGTTTGACGACGCCGATCTCGATGCCGCTGTCGAAGGCGCGATGATCGCGAAGTTCCGCAACATGGGGCAGACCTGTGTCTGTACCAACCGTTTCTATGTGCAGGCGGGCATTCACGATGCCTTTGTGGCCAAGCTGAAAGACGCGATTGCGGCGATGAAGATTGGCGATGGCACCGAGGATGGCGTGGTGCAGGGACCGTTGATTGACGAGAACGCGGTCAAGAAGGTGGAAGGCATGATTGCTGACGCCAAGGCCAAGGGCGGCGAGGTTGTGCTGGGCGGCGGACGCCATGCGCTGGGCCAGACTTTCTTTGAGCCGACCCTGATCACCGGCGCGACATCGGAGATGCAGTTCACGTCTGACGAGATATTTGGCCCGCTGGCGGCGATCTACAAGTTTGAGGACGAAGAGGATGCCGTGGCGGCGGCCAATGCCACCGACTATGGCCTCGCGGCCTATGCCTACACCAAAGATCTCGCCCGTGCGTTCCGCATGAACGAAAATCTGGAGTACGGCATGGTGGGCGTGAATTCCGGCCTGATCACAACTGTCGAGGCGCCCTTTGGCGGCGTGAAAGAAAGCGGCATGGGCAAAGAGGGCGGCAGCCAAGGTTTGGATGATTACATGATCACCAAATACACCTGTGTCGCCGGGCTCTAAGACCCATTTGGGAGGAGACCTCTGATGATTTTGATCACAGAGTTCATGGATGACACGGCGGTGGGGCGGCTGAAGGCGGCCCACAGCACCACCTATGCGCCAGAACTGGCCGATGCGCAGGGCGATATCCCTGCGCAGATGGCCGGGGTGCAGGCGCTGATTGTGCGCAACCGGACGCAGGTCACGGCTGCGTTGCTCGATGCGGCGCCAGATCTGAAATGCGTTGGGCGCTTGGGCGTCGGGCTCGACAATATCGATGTGGCGGCCTGTGAGGCACGGGGCGTGGAGGTGATGCCTGCGCTTGGGGCCAATACGTTGTCGGTGGCGGAATATGTGGTGACCAATGCCGCCATTCTGCTGCGTGACGCCTATCAGGCCAATGCGGCGATGTTGGCTGGCGATTGGCCGCGCGCAGAGTGTTCCGGCCGTGAGGCGGGCGGGCGTGTGCTCGGCCTGCTGGGCTTTGGCGCCAATGCGCAGGAAACCGGCCGTCTGGCGCGGGCCATGGGGATGACGCTGATCGCCTATGATCCGTTTTTGCCGGAAGATCACCCGGCGTGGCAGCATGCGGAGCGCGGCGAGATTGCGGATGTGTTGGCCAAGGCGGATGTGGTGAGCCTGCATGTGCCGCTGACCGATCAGACGCGCCATATGATGAACGCTGAAGCCTTTGCTCAGATGAAACCGGGGGCTGTGGTGATCAATGCGGCGCGGGGCGGTGTGCTTGATGAAGCGGCGCTGGTGGCGGCGATGCGCTCTGGCCACATCGCAGGCGCGGCACTGGATGTTTTTGAAACCGAACCTCTGACGCAAGATGCGGCAGAGAGATTCAAAGGGGTCAGCAATTTGATCCTGACCCCGCATATCGCGGGGGTCACGCAGGACAGCAATGTGCGCGTGAGTGCAATGATCGCCGATCTGGTGCTTGACCGGTTGGCGTGAGCCAAAGTTAAGGGAGGAACGATGGCTACAAAGATGGATCAGCAGATCGTCAATGATCTGAAGGCAGCGGGGATCGACTATGTCACCTCGGTGCCGTGTAAACAGCTGGCGGGCGTGATTGAGGTGCTTGATGAGACCTCCGAGATCATGCACATGCCCTCCAACAAGGAAGACGAAGGCATGGGGCTGTGCGCCGGGGCCTTTATGGGCGGCATGAAGCCTTGCATCGTGATGCAGAACACCGCGCTGGGCGTGGTGGTGAACACGCTCGCGACACTCATCCAGTTCTATCAGATCCCGCTGCCCATGCTGATTTCCTATCGCGGGGAAGTGGGCGAGCCGGTGGCCTGTCAGGTGGAGATGGCGCTGCACACCAAAGCGATCCTGAACCAGCTGCACATTCCGACCTATCACTTCCACAAGCCGGAGGATGCGGCCGAGCTGCCGGGCATTCTGGAATATTGTCAGATGTCGTCCAAGCCGGTCGCCATTCTTTGTGACGCATCTTTCTGGAGGGCCTCGGCATGATCCGCAATGACGTATTTCAGACGCTGAAACCGATCATCAGCGAGCATCTTGTGGTCTGTAACATCGGCGCGCCGAGCCAGGAGCTGCATGCGATGGACGATCAGCCGTCCAATTTCTACATGCTGGGCACCATGGGGCTGGCGTCGTCTATTGGTCTGGGGCTGGCAGCGGCGCAGGACAAGCCGGTGATCGCGATTGACGGGGACGGCTCTGTGCTCACAAACCTCGGCACGCTCGCGACCATTGGCAACAACGCGCAAGGCAACTTCACGCTGTTGATCATCGACAATGGCTCTTATGGCTCCACCGGGGATCAGCCGACCTATGCGGGGATGAACACCGACCTGGCGGCCGTGGCCCGGGCCTGTGGCGCGCAGAACGTGCAGACCGTTTCGGCGGAGGACACGGCGGCGGCGGTGCAGGCGGCGATTGCCAGCGACGAGATGACCATCATCGTCTCCAAATGTGAGAGCGGCAATGTGAAGGTGCCGGTGATCAAGACCAATCCGATCGTGATCCGCGAGCGCTTTATGGAAGAGGTGCGGCGCTGAGCGCTTTGCCGACTGAACAAAAGTTCATCGAAACCCAAAGGGGCACCGTTCTGAGTGCCCTTTTTTTATTGGGTCAGACGGATTTGCGCTTTGTTGCGGAGAAAAAAGGGGCCGGTTGTGGCTTGATAATTCTCGCGCGGGCGTGGATCATCGCGCCACCAACTTTATCAGGGGAGTGAAATTGATGAAGTTCAAAACAATGATGCTGGCGACCGCTGCGATGGTGGCGATGCCAATGCTGGCACAAGCGGAAACCCTGCGCTGGGCGCGTGCGGGTGATGCGCTTACGCTTGACCCACATGCACAGAACGAAGGCCCGACATCGGCGCTGGCGCACCAGATCATGGAAACGCTGGTGATGCGTGACCATGCGGGTGCGATGGTGCCATCGCTGGCCACTGAATGGGGTCCGTCCGCGGACAATCCAAATGTGTGGGTGTTCAAACTGCGGGAAGGTGTGACCTTCCATGACGGCGCAAGTTTTGACAGCGAAGATGTCAAATTCTCGCTTGACCGCGCGATGACCGAAGACTCGGATTACAAAGAGCTGCTGGCCTCTGTGAAAGAGGTGCGCGCCACCGACGCTTACACGATTGAGATTGAGACCAACGGTCCCAACCCGATCATGGCCAACAACCTGACCAACATGTTCATCATGGACAAAGACTGGGCAGAGGCCAACAACGCCACCAAGGTGCAGGACTATGAAGGCGGCGAAGACACTTTTGCAGCCAAGAACGCCAACGGCACCGGCCCTTACAAGCTGGTCAGCCGCGAGCCGGACGTGAAGACCGTTCTGACGATCAACGAGAACTACTGGGGCAAAGATGAATTCCCGCTTCAGGTGACCGAGATCATCTACACCCCGATCCAGAACGCAGCGACCCGTGTGGCGGCGCTTCTGTCTGGTGAAGTGGACTTCATTCAGGACGTGCCAGTGCAGGATCTGGGCCGTGTGGACAACACCGCTGGTCTGGACGTGCGCACAGCCCCACAGAACCGCGTGATCTTCTTCGGGATGAACCAGGCGGCAGAAGACATTGCCAATGATGATGTGGATGGTGTGAACCCCATGTCTGACGTGCGTGTGCGCAAGGCGATGTCCATGGCGATTGACCGCAACGCGATCATGAAGGTTGTGATGCGTGGTCAGTCCGCGCCTGCGGGCATGATTGCACCGCCATTTGTGAACGGCTGGAACGAGGCGATGGACAGCTCCTCCACCACCGACATCGAAGGCGCGAAGGCGCTGATGGCGGAAGCGGGCTATGCGGACGGCTTTGGCATCACGCTGAACTGCCCGAACGACCGCTATGTCAACGACGAGAAGATCTGTCAGGCGGCTGTGGGCATGCTCGCCAAAATTGGCGTGAAGGTGAATCTGGACGCCAAGCCGAAAGCACAGCACTTCCCGCTGCTCAGCAATCTGGAAACAGATTTCTACATGCTGGGCTGGGGTGTTCCGACCTACGATTCCGAGTATATCTTTAACTTCCTCGCCCACTCCAAAGGTGAGAAGTATGGCTCCTGGAACGCAACCCGCTTTGCGGATGCGGATCTCGATGCGAAGATCGAAGCGCTGGCCGGGGAAACCGATCTGGAGAAGCGCAACGGCATGATCAATGAGATCTGGCAGGTTGTGCAGGATCAGCAGCTGTATATCCCGATCCACCACCAGGTGCTGAACTGGGGCATGAAAGAGAACGTTGGCACCATCGTGGAGCCGGAAGATTCTCCGAAGTTCAAATACTTTGAAATGAACTAAGCCCGCGGGTTTAGGACAACAAGAAACCCCCGCAGTTTGCGCTGCGGGGGTTTTTCTTTGGTTGGCTGTGATCGGTGCTTAGGATTTGGCCCAGAGCGCGCGGGCGGCCTCTGCGATGCTCTCGCGTGACGGCATGGTGGCGGCATAGGCTGGGCCGGTTGCGATAAAGCTGTCATGGGCGGCGATGCGGGCATGGGGCAGGGTGGTCTGCTCATGCAGCAGCGTCATCAGCGCCTCAGACTGGCTGCCGGTGGAGCGGCATTCATCCACCACCAGAACCTTCTCGGCCCCTTCAAGCGCGGCAAGGATGCCCTCTGCAGGCAGGGGCGCGAGCCAGCGCATGTCGATCACGCGAGTCTGGATGCCTTCCTTGGCAAGATCCGCTGCTGCCTGTGTGGAGAGGTAGCGCCCGTTGCCATAGGTCAGAATGGCCAGCGGGCCGTCTCCCTCAACGCCCACTTCACCCAGAGCGATGGATTGATCCGGCGCTGGGTAGGTGGCCATCCAGCCGCTGTCTTTGTCCTCGAGCAGGTCTCGCATCGGATAGAGCGCGATCGGCTCCACCATCACCACCACGCGGTTTTCCGCATGGGCCAGCCGCACACATTCGCGCATCATCTTGGCCGCGTCATCGCCGCGCGAGGGGCAGGCGATGATGATGCCGGGGATGTCGCGCAGCACAGCCAGCGAGTTGTCATTGTGGAAGTGCCCGCCAAAGCCTTTTTGATAGCCGAGCCCGGCGATGCGCAGCACCATCGGGTTGGTGAATTGGCCGTTTGAGAAGAACGACAGGGTTGCCGCCTCGCCGCGCAGCTGGTCTTCGGCGTTGTGCAGATAGGCGAGGAATTGGATTTCCGGCATCGGCACAAAGCCGTTATGTGCCATTCCGATGGCGAGGCCGAGGATGGATTGCTCATCCAGCAGCGTGTCGATCATACGGTCCGCGCCAAAGCGGTCTTTGAGCTTTTGGGTGACGCCGTAGACCCCACCCTTGGTGCCGATGTCCTCGCCCATCATCACGATCTCGCCGTGCTCCAGCATCAGATCGGTGAGGGCCCAGTTGAGCAGGCGCGACATGGGCTGGGGTTTGTCCATCTGCTTGAGATCCGCGCCAAAGGCCTTTTCGCGGGCCTCCGGTGTGGGGCCGTTGCTGGCGGCAATCTCGCGGGCTGGTGGCACCAGCGATGCCATCACCTCAGCTGCATTTGAAAGGCGCGGGGTCTTCACTGCTTTTTCCGCCAGCGCGGCGCAGCGGTCCTCAGCCTGCTGATAGACCGCCAGAGAGGCCTCAGGCGTCTGCGCACCGGCCTCAGACAGCAGGCGCACGGAATGCAGCAGCGGATCATCCGCTTCCCAAGCCTCAAAGGTGGCTTTGGGCAGGTAGGCCTGCTGCATGTCAGAGCCGGCATGGCCGTAAAGGCGCACAAGCGTCAGATGCAGAAAGGCTGGTTTGCGGTGTTTGCGCACATACTCAGCGGCCTCCTGGGCGGCGCGGAACGTGTCATAGATATCAAGCCCGTTGGCGGTGAAGTATTTCAGGCCGGGTTTGTGGGCGAAGTTGGCGTTGATCCAGCCGCCGGGCGTGCGGGTGGAGATGCCGATGCCATTGTCCTCGCAGACAAACAACAGCGGCATGGGGGCAGATTGATAGGCCGTCCAGCAGGCGGTGTTGATCGCCCCCTGCGCGGTGGAGTGGTTGGCGGAGGCGTCGCCAAAGGAGCAGAGGACGATGCTGTCATCGGCCAGTTGTTTATGCTCGGGCGCGCGGCGCTTGGCGAGGCCGATAGAATAGGCGGCTCCCACGGCTTTGGGCAGGTGGGAGGCAATGGTGGAGGTCTGCGGCGGGATGTTGAGCGCCTTGGAGCCCAGCACCTTGTGACGCCCGCCAGAGATCGGATCCTCCATCGAGGTGCAGAAGCTCAGAAGCATGTCCCAAGCCGCATCCACGCCTTCGACCTGCGTTGAACGCATGGTTTGAAACGCGCCGTCGCGATAGTGCAGAAACGCCATGTCATCAGGGCGCAGGGCGGCCGCCACAGCGGCCATGCCCTCATGTCCAGAGGAGCCAATGGTGTAATAGCCATTGCCTTCAGACTGCATTTTGCGCGAGCGGCGGTCCAGATTGCGGCTGAGGCACTGCGCGGCAAAAATCTCTTTGGCTTGTGCGGCCTCAAGGGGACCGTCTGCGGTGGCGCCGGTTGGAAATGCGCCCTGTGCCACGCGTTCTCTGAACGCCTGATCCACGATATCTGCTCGATCCATATGCTCCTCCCTCAGATCTTGAAGACTGCGTAGCACCCCGGAGGAGGAAGGCCAATGTGAAGTTTGTAGATTTACGAAAACTCTCCTTAGGGGTGTGTGATGCCCCTGTCGCACCCTGTCTGGTTCCTGCCTCAAAAGGACCTGATTTTGCCCCAATCCGGGCCCCGGAATGGTCGCATTTACACTTCATTAACCATGGAGGGGACGTCCGGGTGTTGCTGGGCGCGCCGCAGTCACGGGGGCGGCAGTGTGAGGTGTAAAGACCGATGAGACACGGGTTTCGTTTGGGAGAGTTTGATGTGGATGCGTCGCAGGATCTGGCAACGGGTCTGCGGGTGGGCATCCCGTCACAGGGTAAAGAAGATCGACGTTTGATGCGTGAGGCCAAGCGGCGCATGAAAACGTTGTCACGGCGAGAAAAGCCGCCGGTTCAATTGAGCAATGTGGAGCGCGCGATGCTGCGCAATGCGCCGGATCTGGTGACACCGGACATTCGCGCCTTTGCTGATGATACAACGGCGGATTGGCGTGCGCGCTGGCCGCGTCCGCGACTGCTTGCTCTGATTGTTATCATCACCTTGGCAGCGATCGTACCTTCGGTGGCGATGCGGTTGCTGATCTGGTGCGTGATCATGTTGCTTTTGACGTCTGTGATGCTGGGGCCGGAACGGGCACGGGATGCTGTGCAGTTTGCGGGGCAGCATATTGCGCGCGTCTGGGGGCGGGAGATCCGCTTTGTGCAGAGGTTGTGGAGCCGATAAGGCGATTTGCAGAAGGGGCGCCCTTATCGCTCGCGCCGGCCTGAAACCTGCGGGGCGGGGCGCCACATTTTTTCCATAGTTTTATCGCGCCGGTGCCTCATTGATTGCCGAATCTTAACCGCAGGCGCCCGATTTGGGCAGCTGTTGGGTGGTGGTTGTAGGTGTAAGCGATGAGCCAAGATGTTTTGGGAAAAAGTTCCGCGCAATCAGGTGAGTTCGGACGGGCCATAGTGGCCCCTGGAGAGCCATTCACCGATACAACCTTGCTGACCATTCGGGCGCTTCTGGCAGAATCAGACCCCGTGCCGCAGCCCAAACCCCTCTCTTTCAGCTTGCCGGCCAAATCCGCTGGCCGGTCTGACCCTTTGGTGTCGCCGCAGCGCAATCCGTATGCCGCAGCGCCTGAGCCAGTGGATCACGGCCCTGAAGGGCACGGCGAGCGGCAGGTGGAGGTTGCGCGCGGGCGCGGCCAGTCTAGTGCCGCATGTGCCGCAGAAGAGAGCTCTTTGCCGCCAAGGCGCAGCTGGCGTCGGATCGAGGTTGTGGAGAGCTGGCCTGGGCGAAACTTGCGGCGGGTGCTCATGTCGCCGAGAATGCTGGCCGTTGGCTTTCTGTGTGGTGTCGTGGTTTGGGAGCCTTGGTTTATTCCCGCGCTTGCTTTGATGATGGTGTCTGCGGTTTTGCTGATCGGAGCCTTGATTGGGCAGGATCGCATGGCCCGGATTGTGCTGTATCTTCTCAAGCGCTTTGTCTGGGCGGATCCGTCGCTTGGGCGGCTGTTACAGCGGATTTTGCCTGCGCGATGGCATGGTATCCTATATCGCCCGGTGACCGAAGCAGATGCCTGGGACGGTCTGATCGATCCCAGCTTTGAGGCCCGTCTGGCGCGGATCCGACGCTGAGCATTTCAGGCTGCTTTTCTATTCCCTGCGCTTGGGCCTTGAAATTGCCGCAAGCCCCAAGTATGTCAGCCTTTGATCAAGGCAAAGAAGAAGCGTCATGGCGAAAACCAATCCGATCACTTTTATTCAGCAAGTCCGCGCGGAAGTTTCCAAAGTGGTCTGGCCGACCCGTCGCGAGGTGCTGTTGACCACCGTAATGGTCTTCATCATGGCGGCGTTGACGGCGGCCTTCTTCTCGTTGGTGGATATTCTGATCCGCTCTGGCCTTCAGGGCATTCTGGCGCTTTTCGGCTAATCCACACAGGCCTTTGCGCAGGCTTTCAGCGGCCTGCGTCCGTCGGTTGTCCCTTGAATTGAGCGGGCAAGGGCGGTAGGGACTGCGTCTATAAGATGCATGGCGTGTGGCGATTCGAGTTGCACGCCGATTTTTTGTTCCTGACAGTCCGATTTGAGACTGCGAACATAAACGACACTCCGGCCAGATGCCGGCAAGGACGGGAAGAACAACAGATGGCGAAACGGTGGTATTCGGTTAGCGTGCTTTCGAACTTCGAAAAGAAGGTCGCCGAGACAATTCGCACGTCGGTCGAAGAGCAGGGGCTTGAGGACCAGATTGACGAAGTGCTGGTGCCGACCGAAGAAGTGATCGAAGTGCGCCGTGGCAAGAAGGTGACCACCGAGCGCCGCTTTATGCCGGGCTACGTGCTTGTTCACATGGAAATGAGCGATCAGGGTTATCACCTGATCAACTCCATCAACCGCGTCACCGGCTTCTTGGGTCCGCAAGGTCGCCCCATGCCAATGCGTGACGCTGAAGTTCAGGGCATCCTGGGCCGCGTTGAAGAAGGCGAAGCAGCACCGAAGCTGATGATCAGCTTTGAGGTGGGCGAGAAGGTCAAGGTCAACGAAGGTCCGTTTGAGGACTTCGACGGTATGGTTGAGGAAGTGGACGAAGAGAACCAGCGCCTGAAGGTGACCGTGTCGATCTTTGGCCGCGAGACCCCGGTTGAGCTGGAATACACGCAGGTGACCAAGCAGATGTAAGCTGCGCACTTTGCAGAGACAAAAAAGCCCCGCATCAGACGATGCGGGGCTTTTTCTTTGTCTGGTGGTTGCCTGTGAAGATCAGGCTTCGATCATGTCCACGCGGGTCGCGTGGCGGCCTCCTTCAAATTCGGTGGATAGGAAGGCATCCACGATTTCAAGCGCGAGTCCCTCGCCGACCACACGGGCGCCAAGCGACAGAATGTTGGCGTTGTTGTGCGCGCGGATCATCGCGGCGGAAAACGTGTCAGAGCAGACACCGCAGCGGATGCCTTTGACCTTATTGGCGGCCATCATGATGCCCTGACCGGTGCCGCAAAGGATGATGCCAAGATCCGCCTCGCCAGCGACGACGCGTTCGGCGGCGGCTTGCCCGTGTTTGGGGTAGTGGGTGCTTTCGGTGGTGGTCGGGCCGATGTCGAGCACCTCATAGCCTTGGGCGGAGATGTGATCGGCCACTGCGCGGCGCAGATCAATGGCGGCGTGGTCGCTGGAAAGCACGATGCGTTTGTTGGATGTCATGAGGGAGCCTCTGAAGGTTGCGGAGGAGATAGAGTGCGGCGCGCTTGAAGCAGGTGGGGCGGGCTTTGTCAAATTTTGGGGTGGAAGATGCGAGACCGGTTGCGCAAAAGGGTTTGGCACAGTGCGCAAAGACGGATCCCCCTTGCCAACACCCCAAAACAGGTCTAAACGCCGCCTCTATCGTCTTCGGGCGAGATTCTCTCGTGGGAGGTCTTGGGCATCGCGATGCACAGATCGGACCACGCAACACAAACCGGGCAGATCGCGTTCTGCCTATGTTGAAAGGAAAACCAAATGGCTAAGAAGCTTGCTGGTACAATGAAGCTGCAGGTTCCTGCAGGTCAAGCCAACCCTTCCCCACCCGTCGGTCCGGCGCTGGGTCAGCGCGGCATCAACATCATGGAATTCTGTAAAGCGTTCAACGCTAAGACACAGGACATGGAGCCAGGTGCGCCTTGCCCAACCGTGATCACCTACTATCAGGACAAGTCCTTCACCATGGACATCAAGACGCCACCTGCGTCTTACTACCTGAAGAAGGCTGCCAAGCTGAAATCCGGTGCAAACCTGCCAGGTCGTGAGACCGTAGGTTCCGTGACCGCCGCTCAGGTGAAAGAAATCGCCGAAGCGAAAATGAAAGACCTGAACGCAAACGACATCGATGCTGCAATGCAGATCATCCTTGGTTCCGCGCGCTCCATGGGCATCGAGGTGAAGTAATGGCTAAGCTTGGTAAACGTACTGCCGCAGCGCGCGAAGCGTTCGCAGGCAAATCCGACCTGACCGTTGAAGAAGCTGTTGCACTGGTCAAAGGTGCAGCCTCTGCAAAATTCGACGAGACCGTTGAAATCGCTGTTCAGCTGGGTGTTGACCCACGTCACGCAGACCAGATGGTGCGCGGCGTTGTTGGTCTGCCTAACGGCACCGGCAAAGACGTGCGTGTTGCGGTATTCGCACGCGGCGCAAAAGCCGAAGAAGCTCAGGCAGCTGGCGCGGACATCGTTGGCGCAGAAGATCTGATGGAGACCGTTCAAGGCGGCACCATCGACTTTGATCGCTGCATCGCGACTCCTGACATGATGCCTGTTGTTGGCCGTCTGGGTAAAGTGCTTGGCCCACGTAACCTGATGCCAAACCCAAAAGTTGGCACCGTGACCATGGACGTTGCTGACGCTGTCAAAAACGCCAAGGGCGGCGAAGTTCAGTTCAAAGTGGAAAAAGCCGGTGTTGTACACGCAGGCGTTGGCAAAGTGTCTTTTGACGAAGGCAAGCTGGTTGAGAACGTGAAAGCCTTCATGGGCGCAGTTCTGAAAGCCAAGCCTGCTGGCGCAAAAGGTGCCTACGTGAAAAAAGTTGCGCTGTCCTCCACAATGGGCCCAGGCGTGACCATCTCTGTGGACGCTGCTTCCGCTGAGTGATTTCGAACTCTGTTCGAACTGTTGAATTTTGAGAGCCCCTGTTGCCGCAGGGGCTCTCTTTTTATGTTTCATGACGTAAATGTATATTTTTTGTAAAGAAAATTGACTTGGTCTCTCTTTTGGTTACGGTCCCTGCATTAAATCGCGCGTGGACCTAAGCTGCGCGCCTATAACACGTATTGATTTTGAAGAGGCGGTGAATGGCAAATGCAGTGGACTTGCCGCGTTGGAAGCGACGCCGGCGTATTGAAAAGATTCATGCTCAGGCCAAAGCGCAATTGACCGACAAAAGCGCAGATTTTCGCCCGCGTCGCCTCCTCAAAAGGCTGGAAGAGATTTCCACGCCCAATCTGCGGGCAACGCCCACCTATCAGGAAGCCAAGCTGTTGCTTTGGATCGGCATGGAGGCCCGCGCAGCGCGCGCCCGGCGCACGATGAGCCGGCTGCGGGAATTGCGCATTGAACGGAATGAAATCGCGAAATTCAACGCCTTTGAAGCCCTGCTTAAGGAGGCTGTTGGGCGTGATTTCATCTTTGGTCATGACTATGAAACCAAGTTTTTTGCGGATGTAGACCATAGCGTCGTCTGGTCTGAGGTGGGGCGCATCATCGACTGGTTGCAGCGTGATTATGGTGAGGTGTTTCTGAACTCAGGGACGTTGCTTGGCGTGATCCGCGACAAGCGGCTGATTGGGCATGATGATGACATTGACCTTGCGATCAGGCTAAAGGCGGGCAACGCAGAAGAGGCCGCGCGGGAATGGAATGGTTTGTGTCGCCGCCTTCAGGCCGAGGGGCTTTTGAGCGACGAAATGGACGCTGGGCCTGCAGACATTTTGAAGCTGAAGACCGATGGCCAGCATCAGGTGGATCTGTTCCCCTGCTGGATTGCGGACGGGCGTGTGTTTGTGTTCCCACATACGTCTGGCGAGCTGGCCGAGAGCGAAGTCTATCCATTGCAAGCCTGCGATGTCACGGGGCTGCCGGTGCCTGCGTCGGCAGAAAAGATGCTGGCGATCAACTATGGCGCAAACTGGCGCAAACCTGATCCGTATTTCAGCTTCCCCTGGGGGCATGCAAAGCAGAAGTTCCACAGCTTTCTGAGTGGACTTGACGGGGCGCCAAGCCCTGTCAGCAAAAAGAAATACACATCGCTTGTGACCTATGGGACCTTTGATCTGTTTCATATCGGACATGTGCGGCTGTTGCAGCGTTTGTCAGAATTGGCAGAGAACGTGATTGTTGGCTGCTCCACCGATGAGTTCAATGCGATCAAAGGCAAGAAATCGGTGTTGCCCTATGCGCAGCGCGTGGAGGTGCTCAAGTCCTGTTCTTATGTGACTGAGGTATTTGCAGAAAATGATTGGTCGCAGAAACGTCAGGACATATTGGACCGTCAGGCCGATGCTTTTGCGATTGGGGATGATTGGGCTGGTGAGTTTGACGAGCTCAAGGACATTTGTGATGTGATTTATCTGCCGCGCACCGAGGATATCTCTACAACAGAGATCAGGGACCACGTTCAAAGGCGCGTGGCGATTGGTGAATAGATCCATATTTTTTGTCGCTATTGCAGGGGTGTTTCGACATGATGGCACGCACTGAAAGTGACACCCTCTAGGACCTTATGCTCAGATTGCTGATTTATGCCCCTGTGCCGCTGTATGAGGCTGATGGGCAGTTGTTTCTGGAAGATCAGGCGCGGGTCGGTTTGCGGCTCTGGGCGGATAATTTTGCGACCGTTGCGGCCATGATGCCGGTGATTAAGGGGCGTCCGCCTGAGGGCTGGCGCGCCTATGTGCCTGACAGCATAGAGCGGGTGACGCTCCACCCTTTGCCAGCGGCCTATACGCCCATGCGCTTTGCGCGACACTTTCTGGCGACACGCCGCCAGATCGCGGCGCGGATTGAGGCGGCAGATATCCTGTCATTTGCGATTGGCGGGCTTTGGGGAGACTGGGGCGCGGTGGCCTGTCTGACCGCCCATCGCGCCAAGCGCCCCTTTGCTGTGTGGACCGATCGGGTGGAAAGTGACGTGACCCGCCTGACCGCCGCGCAGGGACCGCTGAAGACACGGCTGCGCAAACGGCTGACAGCCGGGCCGATGTGGGCGCTGGAAAAAGCGGTGATCCGGCGCGCGGATCTGGGGCTGTTTCATGGGCGCGAGACTTTTGACACCTACGCGCCCTTCAGTCGCAATCCGCATGTGGTGCATGACATTCTGCTGGATCGCAGTTTCCAGATTGACGACGCCAGCTTTCACGCCAAGCAGCAGGCGATGCAGAAGGGGCCGTTGCAGATCGTTTATGCCGGGCGCGCTGATGCCATGAAGGGGCCGCTGGAGTGGCTCAGCGTTTTGCAACAGCTTCGGGACGCGGGTGTGGCGTTTTCTGCCCGTTGGCTGGGCGATGGCCCGATGCTGGAGGAGATGCGGCGTGCTGTCACCCGTGCAGGTTTGCAAGATGTGGTGGCGTTGCCGGGATTCACGGCTGATCGAGAGGTGGTAATGACCGCTCTAAGAGAGGCGCATCTTTTTCTGTTTTGCCACAAGACGCCCGAAAGCCCGCGGTGCCTGATTGAGGCGCTGATGTCGGGCACGCCGATTGTGGGCTATGACGGCGCCTATCCGCGTGAGCTTGTGGCGGCCCATGGCGGGGGGCGTTTTGTGGCGCGGGGCGAGGTGCAGGCGCTGACAGAGACCGTCCGCGCGCTGGCGCATGAGCCGCAGGCGCTGCTGGCCCTGCAAGACGGCGCCCGGCGGGACGGACAGTCCTTTGATCAGGACAGTGTGTTTCGCTATCGCAGCGATATCCTGAAGCAGGCCCTGAGTGGGGCGTGATCCCGCTCTCTACGCTTTCTTCTGGACATATGCGGTTTCTGGCGATGTATTTGAAACCATTCAAACAACCGGCGGGCAGCGCTGGTGGAACTGACTTTTGGGGGAGCGGGACATTGAGGCGCATTTTGACCGTGGCGGCCCTGTGGCTGGCCAGCGTGGAGTTGGCGGCCGCAGATTGTTCTGACGCGCGCAGCATCTGGGGGGATGTGAAAGACAGCGGCTCGCCGCAGGTTATTGAGGACTATCTTTCGATCTTTGGGGACTGCGCGATTTATTCGGGACTGGCGCGGGAAAAACTGGCGGCTTTGCAGGGAGGGCAGCCTGCTTCGGCTGGGGCTGCGACAGAAGTGCAACCTTCACAGCAACAAGTGTCTGCAGAAGAGCCTGTTCAGGTAGCGCGGAGCCTGAGCTCACATGAGCGCTTGTGCTTAAACAAAGCGATGCCCCCACACCATGTGGAGGGCATACCTGGGGTTGTCTGGAAAAACATTTCGGTTCAGCAGGCTTTGGTGGCATGCGCGCCCGTTGCAGAACTGGAGCATCCGAACGCCGACGCCCTTGCCGCCTATGGGCGGGTTTTAAGCAAGGCCGAGCGATACAGTGAAGCGTTTCGAGTAAGCCAGCGGGCTGCCGAACTGGGCAGCGGCTTTGCAGCAAGCACCTTGGGGCAGATCTTTGCAAAAGGGCGCGGCGTGTCAAAAGATTATAAAAGAGCTATTCAGTTTTATGAAATTGCCGCTGAAAGAGGATCTACGCATGGATACTATAATTTGGGAGATGCGTATCAGAACGGCAAAGGTGTAGAGGTGAATGGCCCTCTTGCGCTTTCATATTTTGAAGCGGCAGCAGCCCTTGGCGACGGCGATGCCTATGATCGCATTGGGGGTATCTATCGCAAGGGTGAGATCGTCGCTCAGGATACAACCAAGGCTATGGAAGCTTATCTGGAAGCGTATCAGCGGGGCTATCACAAAAGCGGGGCTTACATCGGCTATATTCTGGAGACAGGGCAGGGCGGTTATCCGCAAGATGAAAGCCTGGCGCTTGAGTGGTATGCTCAGGTTATTGCAAAAGGAGAGTATGTGGACTGGGCCACTTATCGTGCTGGTAACATGTTCAGAGACGGGCGTGGTGTTGTCGCGGATGAGGAGCAGGCAGCGGGCTTATACGTCTTGGGGGTGAATCAAGATTATGCCCCAAGCATGCGTGAATTGGGTAAGCTGTATTATAGCTGGGGCATGTATGAAGATGCCGAAGTCGAGCTGAGGCGGGCGGGTCTCAGAGATGATGAAGAGGCCTTTGTACTCCTTGAGCGTTGGTTTAGCGATTGAGGCAGGTGTTGCGTTCAACGCAACGCGCGTCTGCGGCAGAGTGGCTCTGAGCGGACGGCCTCGCGTTGCACAAACTTCAGATGGCCCAGCACAGGTTTGAAAGCCTCGCGATGGTCATCACGGGCCATATAGTCAAGGATCCGGTAGATGTTGATCGGCTGCTGTTTGATCAGCGCAAGGATGCGCTCCTGCGCCTCCTCAGGCGGGTAGCTGTCAATCAGCACACAGGCGCTTTGGGTGGGCGTCAGGATGTAGAAGTCCTGTGGCCTGCGTTTGGTGAAATGGGTGGCATTGAACGGCGATTCCCCGAGGGCGCGAAACTTCGGCATGATCATCTGCATGTCCGCAGTGGTGTGGCTGATCACGTGCCCTGAGGTTTGGGTGAACCCCAGAGGTTTGAGTTTCTGCAGTACGTGGTTGCGCATGGGGCCGGCCAGCGCATCCACGTCGGCGCGGTCGTACTTCAAGTCATCAAACACCGAGATGATCTGCAGATCCCAGTCGACCACATAAAGAAATGGATCTTTGTCGAGCACCCTCAGGCTATCCTTCAGCGCAGCGATGGTAACAGGCGCGCTCGTTTGCGTGGCCGGTCGTGCCGCGGGCGCGGTGAGGGCTGAGGTGATCCTGTTCAGGAGGCTGCGTGCTGGCATGGGGCTCTCATCTTATCGATGTGTGTTTGTAGCACAGAGTACGCAGGCGCGGCGCTGCTGGGTCATTCAAAACCGCGCGATTGCGATATCTGTGATCATCTATTGATCCGCCGCCGCCGTATTCTCATTTAGAACACAGACACATGATCGCAGGAGGGTGTGATATGCTCCAAGAGAAGCGCAAAGATTTGGACTCTGAGAAGCAGAAGAAGCTGTTGCAGCGGCTGGTGTCTGAGCTGAGTGGGCTGTATCCGGATCTCTACTATCAGCCGACCAGCGAAGTCGCCGCCCTGATCCTGCGGCACGTGGCGGGAGAGGCGAAGCTCAACGCCGATGAGCACGCGCTGATGAAACCTCTGAACAAACGCGATGTTGAGGTGTTGTTGAGCCTGCATTGAGCGGCGTCAACATTGCTCGCAACCTCGCTTACAGCTCAGACGGATACGGTGACGCTGTAGCCGAACTCTGCCACCTCGCGGGGCGGCAAGAGCAGGCTGTTGGGGCGATCTGCGATCTGAGCACCGGCACCGGCAAGCGCCGCTGTGCCATGCCAAGGCTCTACACAGAGGAACGGCGCGCCGATCGGTTTCCAAAGCGCGATGTCAGGCAGGTTGTGAAAGGTGAAGGACAGCGCGGCCCCATCTTCGGTGCCGTAGCGCAGCGGCTCTGACGCATCTGGAAAGACGAGTGCGCCATCCTTGAACAACGCCTCCTTGATTGGCAGCACGCCATCCTGAAAGGGGCCAGGGGTCAGCGTTGGCTCCAGCAAGCCATCATCGCGCAGAGGGCGCTGTTGGGGATTGGTGGCGGAGGCAAGGGTGACATGGTGGAGATCCTCAGAGTGCCCGGGAATGGGCCAGTTAAATGCCGGATGAAAGCCAAACCCAAAAGGCATCGGAGCCTCAGACTGGTTCTCTACGCGTGCCGTGACAGAAAGCGTGTTGCCGTCCAGCGCATGTGTCAGGTGCAGGGCGAAGTCGAACGGGTAGAGGGCGCGTGTTTCGGCATCAGCGCGCAGCACGTGGTGACAGTCTGTGGGGGTGTGTGCCTCAAGCGCAAAGCGGCGTCGGCGGGCAAACCCATGTTGCGCCATCTCTGCGCGGTGGGCGCCGATCTCGATACGATCGTCGGGGGCGCGTCCGACGATGGGAAACAGAACTGGCGCACGCCCGGTCCAGAACGTGGCGTCGCCATGCCACAGGAGGTCCGCCCCTTGGGATGTGCGCAGATATTGCATTTCTGCGCCTGTGGCGGCGACAGAGAGGCTCAGGTGATGGTTCTTCAGAATACAATCAGAGGTCATGAAAGTGCTTTGGTGCTAAAGATGGCTGGAACGTCTGCTTTGACACTAGCGCCCTGACCGGAGATTGAAATTGGTTTTTTGCTATTGCGAGCGAGAGGGCGGCTGTCTTGGCAATAAGTGTGATTGACGGTGATAGAGTGTTTGTGTTCGGCTTTGGGTGTTATCAAAAGAATGGATTTAGAATGATGTCAAAATTCGCAGGATTTGCAGTAGGAATGTTTATGGCGGCAGGCCCAAGTGCTGTGTCCGCCGGTGGCTGTTTCGGGGCTGGCGGGGCGGATCACGTTGATGTTGAGGTTTGTAATCGCCCCAATCAAGTGTGCGTAGAGATGTGTGTTGGCATGACGCTGTGGCGTGAGGGCGCAGCTGAACTGCCGTTGAAGCGTCTTTTGTTTACCATGGCGAATTTCAACGTATCAGATGCCGATATTGAACATTATGGCATGACCTCAGATGAAATAGAGGCGTTTTTTGAAGGGGACTGGTTGAAGTTGGATGTTCAGCATGCGCTGCCAACTGTGACGGTTTCCAGCAAGTGGTGTCGGGAGTGCAATTGATTATGTAAGTCGGGCGGTGTGAAATCTCCCTTTGGTGTCTTGCATTGGAGATCGCGCAAGGGTAAGACGCGCCTGCCCAGCCCGGAGATCGCATCTGCGATTCTTTCTGGGGTGGCCTGTCCAAGACGGAGGGTTCCGGCATATGCCTGAATAATTCCTTCCTGAGATGGGGTAAGAGACAAGAATTCTAAGAAGGCCCTTTCCGGGCGCTTCGGCGATCTTGGTTCCCAACCCTTTGTTTGGACCTAAACGCATGCCGCTTTGCGGTGTGCAAAACTGAGCCGGGGCGCAAGCCCCATATTTGGAGTAAAACTGTGGATAGAGCACAAAAAGAGAAGGTGGTCGAGGAACTCGGCCAGATCTTTGAAAGCTCTGGCGTTGTAGTGGTTGCCCACTACGCGGGTCTCACGGTTGCTGACATGCAAGACCTGCGCGCACGTGCGCGTGACGCGGGTGGTGCAGTACGTGTCGCCAAGAACAGGCTCGCCAAGATCGCCCTGGAAGGCAAACCATGCGAGAGCATGGGTGACCTTCTGTCGGGTATGACCGTTCTAACCTATTCCGAGGACCCTGTGGCAGCCGCCAAAGTGGCCGAGGACTTCGCCAAGACGAACAAGAAGTTCGAAATCCTTGGCGGTGCAATGGGCGAGAACGCTCTGGACCGTGCCGGTGTTGAAGCCGTGTCGAAAATGCCTTCCCGCGAAGAGCTTATCGCTCAGATCGCAGGCATGCTCGGCGCACCTGCTTCCAGCATCGCCGGTGCAATTGGCGCACCTGCTTCGAACATCGCATCCATCCTGTCTACCATCGAGGAAAAGGCAGAGGCTGCGTAAGCAACTTTTTGAGCCGCGTCGGGTGAATGCCCAACGTTGGAACACATATCTGATAACGGAAAGAGTCTAAAATGGCTGATCTGAAAGCACTCGCAGAAAGCATCGTGGGTCTGACCCTGCTGGAAGCACAAGAACTGAAAACCATCCTCAAAGACGAGTATGGCATCGAACCAGCCGCCGGTGGCGCGGTTGTAATGGCAGCAGCTGGCGGCGACGCCGGTGGCGCAGCTGAAGAAGAAAAGACTGAATTCGACGTGATCCTGAAATCCGCAGGCGCATCGAAAATCAACGTCATCAAAGAAGTTCGCGGCATCACAGGCCTGGGCCTGAAAGAAGCCAAAGAGCTGGTCGAAGCTGGCGGCAAAGCAGTTAAAGAAGGCGTGTCCAAGGACGAAGCCGAAGACATCAAAGGCAAGCTGGAAGCAGCTGGCGCTGAAGTCGAAGTTAAGTAATTCGGTTTTCTACCGATTTGCTGCAGGCGTCCCATCTGGGGCGCCTGTTTTCGTTTGGGCGACATGTTGCCTGTTGCAGTCATAAAGCGTTAAACATCGTGCTTTGGCCATCTAGCGGTTGCCAATGGGCGCGCAATGGGCAATCACAAGACTGAGAGCGCGGCTTTTGCCTGCGCCCAAGCAGATAACCTGGCCCTTTGGCATTCCCCTCATATTCACGCCTGGGGGCCATAGATAAGAAGAAAACTATGAAACACTCCATTCCCCTGACAGCCCTTCCGGAAAATACTGTTTTTGGCGCGGGCGATGTTTTCGTCCTGTTTGGTGAACTCTTTGGTCGTGGCTACGCGACAGGCCTGATTGATGCGGCAAAAGCGGCTGGCATGAGCGTTGTGGGCATCACCGTTGGCCGCCGTGAAGACGATGGCGCGCTGCGTGCCTTGACCGCAGAAGAGCTGGCGCAGGCGGAAGAGAACCTTGGCGGCAAGATCATCAACATCCCCTTGATGGCGGGGTTTGACATGGACGCCCCTGAAGGTGGGGCCACCCCAACCGACATGCTGTCAGACATGACGCTGGACAACTGGCAGGACTACAAGCTTGACTGGGCTGCCGTGGACACCTGCCGCGAGATCGGCACCGCGCGTTTCACCGATGCGCTTGGCCGCGTGATGGCAGAGCTTGAAAGCTTCATCCCTGCAGGAAAGAATGTGTTCTTTGCCCACACAATGGCTGGCGGCATTCCGCGTGCGAAGGCCTTCCTGGCGATTGCCAACCGGATCTACAAAGGCCGTGGCGCACGCCACATGCCGTCTCAAGCGCTGATGGACAGCGATCTGGGTAAGCTGATCTTGCAGAACTTTGACGAAGTGACCGCCAACAGCTTTGGCCATCTGTTGGCACAAAGTGCCGCGCTGCGCGGCAAGATCGAAGCAGGCGGCGGACAGGTGCGTTACACCGCCTATGGCTATCACGGCACCCGTGTGCTGATTGATGGCGCCTATCAGTGGCAAACCTACACCAGCTACACGCAGGGCTATGCCAAGATGAAGCTGGAAGGCTTTGCGCAGCAGGCTTGGGAGCAGGGCGTGAAGGCGACCGTGTTCAACTGCCCGGAAATCCGCACCAACTCCTCTGACGTGTTTGCCGGTATCGAGCTGTCACTGCTGCCGCTGCTGGAGGCGTTCCGCAAAGAGGGCGGCGGCGACTGGGCGCAGGGCGTCTGGGATGACTGTCAGGCGTTGCTGAAAGACGAGGTGAAGCTTGAGGAGGTGCTGGCAACGGTTGGTGCCTATCAGCAGAATCCGGTGATGCAGTCCTTCTACAACTTCGAAGCCTGGCCAATGCAGAACAGCCCGGAGCAGGTGGAAATGACCGTTGGCACCTCTGGTGACATTGTGGCGCTGCACAAGAACCGCAAGGAACTGGTGAGCGATGTGCTGAGCACCTATGTGGTGAACGCAACCGGCGCGCTGATGTTTGCGGCCTCAAGCAAGGCGGATGGTCCGGTTCTGTGGCTGGATCACGATCTGGTTGCGCAGCATTTGATCGCCGCGAACAGTTAATCCTGCGCATATGCGGCTGATTTGAGGGCGTCCATTTGGGCGCCCTTTTCTTTTGGCCGTCGTCGCAAAGTGAAACACGTTTTTGTGCTGCCCTTGTTTTTGCGTCCCAAATCGCTGAGGCTTTGCTGGATTTCATAAGTTTATTCAAAGGCGCAACCTCAGAAGGAGCGGCACATGTGCGATCTGTGTGTGATCAATGCGGTCAAAGACAAAATGCTTTCACGGCGAGATTTTTTCCGTGCTGGGGCAGCAGCCAGTGCGGTAGCTGCGGTTGAAGCGGCTTCTGCAACACCAGTTATTGCCCATAATCATGGCGGTATTACGGATCTGACCCACAGTTTATCTCCGGACTTCCCGACGTATGGCGGTGCGCCCGGATTTGGCACGGAGGCGGTGTTTGAGTTTGCCAAGGATGGCTTCAACCTGTTGAATCTGACCATCGCAGAGCACACAGGCACGCATATTGATGCGCCTCTACATTTCTCTGCGGATGGCCATTCGGTTGACGAGATCCCGGTGGAAAATCTAATTGCGCCGATATGCGTTGTGGATATTGCCGCGCGCGCAGCTGAGGATGCTGACACAACGGTGACGCCGGATGATCTGAAGGCCTGGATTGCCGGCAATGGAGAAATTCCAGACGGGGCCTGTGTGGCCATGCATTCTGGCTGGGGAGCGCATGTGGCGACGGAGCGGTTCCGTGGGTTTGACGGGCAGGCGCAGCACTATCCGGGGTTTCATGTTGAGGCAGCGCAAATGTTGATGGAAGAAACGGGCGCGGCAAGTATTGCGGTGGATACGCTGTCGCTTGATCCGGGAAATTCTGCGGATTTTGCGACGCATTATGCCTGGCTGCCCTCGAACCGTTTTGGCATCGAGAATGTCGCAAATCTTGACAAGCTGCCAGCGTCCGGGGCCACAGTGTTTATCGGTGCGCCAAAGTTTGCAGGAGGCACAGGTGGGCCTGCGCGGATCATTGCGATGGTGTAAGAGCTGTGGCATTCGCGGGCGTTTTGAGCTTTTCAGCGCCCCTACAGCCAGGGGGCGCTGCCGAAGGCGCATCGGTGATTTGGCAAATGTCAAGCCCTCAGGGGTTGCCAAGGCATGCGCGATTCAATATTCGGTAGTCTCTTGCGGTTTCGAGCGATTCGGGGCCGCTTTTGCCCTTTGCGGACATGATCTGTCCCGAGTGGCGCGAACAAACGGCGAAACAGCCAAGGCAGGGGCAACGGGGCGGCAAACCCCAAGATCAGAAGACGACTGACGAAACTTACGATACGGACCTTAAAATAGATTGAAGACCCCGGCTTGGTAAGCCTCTTGGGGTGCGAGAGCGGCGCACACGAGAAGTTTTCCAAGGCAGGGTTTGGAACGGGAGGCTCCCTTTGGGACGGGGGCCGGGAATTGTCCAGACTTTGACCGTCTCGTATGGGCGTGGTGCCGGGGACCCGACGGCATTTGCGCTCGGTGAGAAATGAAAGGTGACGATAGTCATGGCTCAAAGCTTTCTTGGCCAGAAACGTTTGCGCAAATATTACGGCAAGATCCGCGAAGTGCTGGAGATGCCGAACCTGATCGAGGTTCAGAAATCCTCTTATGATCTTTTCCTGAAATCCGGTGATGCACCGCAGCCAACCGCTGGCGAAGGCATCATGGGCGTATTTCAGTCGGTTTTCCCGATCAAAGATTTCAACGAAACCAGCATTCTGGAATTCGTGAACTATGAGCTGGAAAAGCCAAAGTACGATGTAGAAGAATGTCAGCAGCGTGACATGACCTACAGCGCGCCTTTGAAGGTGACCCTGCGCCTCATCGTGTTTGATGTGGACGAAGACACCGGCGCGAAGTCTGTGAAAGACATCAAGGAACAAGACGTGTTCATGGGCGACATGCCTCTGATGACACAGAACGGTACCTTTGTGGTGAACGGCACCGAGCGCGTGATCGTGTCTCAGATGCACCGTTCCCCTGGTGTGTTCTTTGACCACGACAAAGGCAAAACTCACTCCTCCGGCAAACTGCTGTTTGCCTGCCGCATCATTCCCTATCGCGGCAGCTGGTTGGACTTTGAGTTTGACGCCAAAGACATCGTGTATGCCCGTATCGACCGCCGTCGTAAGCTGCCTGTGACCACCCTGCTGTATGCGCTGGGTCTGGATCAGGAAGGCATCATGAATGCCTACTATGACACGGTGAACTTCAAACTGGAGAAGAACAAAGGTTGGGTCACCAAGTTCTTCCCTGAGCGTGTGCGCGGCACCCGTCCTGTGATGGATCTGGTGGACGCAGCAACCGGCGAGATCATCGCTGAAGCGGGCAAGAAAGTGACTCCGCGCGCTGTTAAGAAGATCATCGACGAAGGCAAGATCACCGAGCTGCTGGTGCCGTTTGAGCACATCGTTGGCAAATTCGTTGCAGAAGACATCATCAACGAAGAAACCGGTGCGATCTATGTGGAAGCCGGTGACGAGCTGACACTGGAGTACGACAAAGACGGCGACCTGATCGGCGGCTCTCTGAAAGAGCTGATCGACGCGGGCTTCACCGACATTCCGGTGCTGGACATCGACAATGTCAATGTTGGCCCTTACATGCGCAACACCATGGCGGCTGACAAGAACATGAGCCGCGACACCGCGCTTATGGACATCTACCGCGTGATGCGTCCGGGTGAGCCACCCACCGTTGAAGCGGCAAGCGCGCTGTTTGACACTCTGTTCTTTGACAGCGAGCGTTATGACCTTTCCGCGGTTGGCCGTGTGAAAATGAACATGCGTCTGGCGCTGGATGCCGAAGACACGCAGCGCACCCTGCGCAAAGAAGACATCATCTCCTGCATCAAGGCGCTGGTGGATCTGCGTGATGGTCGCGGCGACGTCGATGACATCGACCACCTCGGCAACCGTCGTGTGCGCTCCGTTGGCGAGCTGATGGAAAACCAGTACCGCGTTGGCCTGCTGCGCATGGAACGTGCGATCAAAGAGCGTATGAGCTCTGTTGAGATCGACACGGTGATGCCGCAAGACCTGATCAACGCAAAACCAGCGGCTGCTGCTGTGCGTGAATTCTTCGGCTCCTCGCAGCTGTCGCAGTTCATGGACCAAACCAACCCGCTGTCTGAAGTGACGCACAAGCGTCGTCTCTCCGCGTTGGGCCCAGGCGGTCTGACCCGTGAGCGTGCGGGCTTTGAGGTGCGCGACGTGCACGCGACCCACTACGGTCGTATGTGCCCGATTGAGACACCGGAAGGTCCAAACATTGGTCTGATCAACTCGCTGGCGACCTTTGCCCGCGTGAACAAATACGGTTTCATCGAAACACCGTACCGCAAGGTTGAGAACGGCGTGGTCTCCGACGAGGTGAACTACATGTCCGCAACCGAAGAGCAGCGTCACACTGTTGCTCAGGCGAACGCGGCGCTCGATGACAACGGCAAATTCGTGAACGAATTCGTCAACACCCGTCAGGCGGGCGAATATACGCTGGCCGCTTCGGAAAATGTGGATCTGATCGACGTGAGCCCGAAACAGCTGGTGTCTGTTGCGGCCTCGCTCATTCCGTTCCTTGAAAACGACGACGCCAACCGCGCTCTGATGGGCTCGAACATGCAACGTCAGGCGGTTCCACTGCTGCGCGCAGAGGCGCCACTGGTGGGCACCGGCATCGAAGGCAAAGTGGCGATCGACTCTGGCGCGGCCATTCAGGCCAAGCGTGCGGGCATCATCGACCAGGTGGATGCACAGCGTATCGTGATCCGCGCCACCTCCGATCTGGAGCTGGGCGACGCGGGTGTGGACATCTACCGTCTGCGCAAGTTCCAGCGTTCCAACCAGAACACCTGCATCAACCAGCGTCCGCTGGTAAAAGTGGGTGACACGGTTGCGAAGGGTGAGGTGATTGCCGATGGTCCGTCCACCGATATTGGTGAACTGGCGCTTGGTAAGAACGTGGTCGTCGCGTTTATGCCTTGGAACGGCTACAACTACGAAGACTCCATTCTGATTTCCGAGCGCATCGCGCGTGACGACGTGTTTACTTCGGTTCACATCGAAGAATTCGAAGTCGCCGCACGTGACACGAAGCTTGGCCCAGAAGAGATCACTCGCGACATTCCAAACGTTGGTGAAGAAGCGCTGCGCAACCTCGATGAGGCTGGCATCGTTTACATCGGTGCGGATGTTGAGCCGGGCGACATTCTCGTTGGTAAGATCACACCGAAGGGCGAAAGCCCGATGACCCCAGAAGAAAAGCTTCTGCGCGCCATCTTCGGTGAGAAAGCCTCCGACGTGCGTGATACCTCGCTGCGCGTGAAGCCGGGTGACTTCGGTACTGTTGTGGAAGTGCGTGTCTTCAACCGCCATGGTGTGGAAAAAGACGAGCGTGCGCTGCAGATCGAGCGTGAAGAGATCGAGCGTCTGGCGCGTGACCGTGACGACGAACTCGGCATTCTGGACCGCAACATCTATGCCCGTCTGAAAGGCATGATCCTCGGCAAAGTGGCTGTTAAAGGCCCTCGCGGTGTGAAATCCAACTCGGAGATCACAGAGGAACTGCTGGCCAGCCTGAGCCGCGGCCAATGGTGGCAGCTGGCGCTGGAAGATGAAGCCGACGCACAGGTTGTTGAGGCTCTGAACGAGCAGTACGAGATCCAGAAGCGTGCGCTTGAGCACCGCTTTGAGGACAAGGTCGAGAAAGTCCGTCGCGGCGACGATCTGCCACCAGGTGTGATGAAGATGGTCAAAGTCTTCATCGCGGTGAAGCGTAAGCTGCAGCCGGGCGATAAGATGGCCGGTCGTCACGGGAACAAAGGTGTTATTTCCAAGGTTGTGCCTATGGAAGACATGCCATTCCTGCAGGACGGTACGCCGGTTGACTTCTGTCTGAACCCACTGGGTGTGCCTTCGCGTATGAACGTTGGTCAGATCCTTGAAACCCACATGGGTTGGGCCGCACGTGGCCTTGGTCTGAAAATTGACGACGCGGTGCAGGAATACCGTCGCTCTGGCGATCTGACCCCTGTGCGCGAAATGATGCGTCTGGCTTATGGCGAAGATGTCTACGAAGAAGGCATCGCTGGCATGGACGAAGGTCAGCTTCTGGAAGCGGCGGGCAATGTGACCCGTGGTGTTCCAATCGCGACCCCGGTCTTTGACGGCGCCAAAGAAGGTGACGTGAACGACGCGCTGGTGCGTGCTGGCTTCTCTGAAAGCGGTCAGTCCATCCTGTTTGACGGTCGTACCGGTGAACAGTTTGCACGTCCGGTGACTGTGGGCATCAAGTACCTCTTGAAACTGCACCACCTGGTGGATGACAAAATCCACGCGCGTTCCACTGGCCCATACTCCCTCGTCACACAGCAGCCGCTGGGTGGTAAGGCACAGTTTGGTGGTCAGCGCTTTGGGGAGATGGAGGTCTGGGCTCTGGAAGCTTACGGCGCCGCCTACACCCTGCAGGAAATGCTCACCGTTAAGTCGGATGACGTGGCAGGCCGGACCAAGGTCTATGAAAGCATCGTCAAGGGCGAGGACAACTTTGAAGCGGGCGTCCCAGAATCGTTCAACGTTCTGGTCAAAGAAGTCCGTGGCCTCGGCCTGAATATGGAACTCCTGGACTCGGAGATTGAGGAGTGAGGGCGCAAGCCCTCACCACCCCCAACTCTCCCAACCAAATTTGAGGTATCAAAATGAACCAGGAACTGACGAACAACCCGTTTAACCCGCTGACCCCACAGAAGGCGTTTGACGAGATCAAAGTGTCTCTCGCATCTCCTGAGCGGATCCTGTCGTGGTCCTACGGTGAGATCAAAAAGCCGGAAACCATCAACTACCGGACGTTCAAACCAGAGCGTGACGGTCTGTTCTGTGCGCGTATCTTTGGCCCGATCAAAGACTACGAATGTCTCTGCGGCAAATATAAGCGCATGAAATATCGCGGCGTTGTCTGCGAAAAATGTGGTGTGGAAGTCACGCTGCAGAAAGTGCGCCGTGAGCGCATGGGCCACATCGAACTGGCTGCGCCAGTGGCACACATCTGGTTCCTGAAATCGCTGCCATCCCGCATCGGTCTGATGCTGGACATGACACTGCGTGATCTGGAACGTGTTCTGTACTTTGAAAACTACGTTGTTATTGAGCCCGGTCTGACCGATCTGACCTACGGCCAGATGATGACCGAAGAAGAGTACATGGACGCCCAAGACCAGTACGGCATGGACGCCTTCACCGCCAACATCGGTGCGGAAGCGATCCGTGAGATGCTGGCCCAGATTGATCTGGAAGCCGAAGCAGACCAGCTGCGCGCTGATCTGGCCGAAGCGACCGGTGAGCTGAAGCCCAAGAAGATCATCAAGCGTCTGAAAGTGGTTGAGAGCTTCATCGAGTCCGGCAACCGTCCGGAATGGATGATCCTGACCGTGATCCCTGTGATCCCGCCAGAGCTGCGCCCACTGGTGCCGCTGGATGGTGGCCGCTTTGCGACGTCCGACCTCAACGATCTCTATCGTCGTGTGATCAACCGGAACAACCGTCTGAAGCGTCTGATCGAACTGCGTGCGCCTGACATCATTGTGCGCAACGAAAAGCGGATGCTCCAGGAATCTGTGGATGCGCTGTTTGACAACGGCCGCCGTGGCCGCGTGATCACCGGCGCCAACAAGCGTCCGCTGAAATCGCTCTCTGACATGCTGAAAGGTAAGCAGGGTCGTTTCCGTCAGAACCTTTTGGGTAAGCGCGTCGACTTCTCTGGCCGTTCGGTGATTGTGACCGGTCCGGAACTCAAGCTGCATCAATGTGGTCTTCCCAAGAAGATGGCGCTGGAGCTGTTCAAACCTTTCATCTACTCCCGTCTGGAAGCCAAAGGTCTGTCCTCCACTGTGAAGCAGGCCAAGAAGCTGGTGGAAAAAGAGCGTCCCGAAGTATGGGATATCCTCGATGAGGTGATCCGCGAACACCCCGTCATGCTGAACCGTGCGCCCACGCTGCACCGTTTGGGCATTCAGGCGTTCGAACCCACCCTGATCGAAGGTAAAGCGATCCAGCTGCACCCGCTTGTCTGTTCTGCGTTTAATGCGGACTTTGACGGCGACCAGATGGCTGTGCACGTGCCGCTCTCGCTGGAAGCCCAGCTGGAAGCGCGTGTTCTGATGATGTCCACGAACAACGTTCTGTCCCCTGCAAACGGTGCGCCGATCATCGTGCCTTCGCAGGATATGATCTTGGGCCTCTACTACACCACCATCATGCGTGAAGGCATGAAGGGTGAGGGCATGGTGTTCTCCTCCATCGAGGAAGTTCAGTACGCTCTGGACGCCGGTGAAGTGCATCTGCACGCCAAAATCACTGCACGTATCCCACAGATCGACGAGAACGGTCTGGAAGTGGTGCAGCGTTTTGAAACCACCCCGGGCCGTGTGCGTCTGGGCGCGCTGCTGCCGCAGAACAACAAGGCGCCGTTTGAGCTGGTGAACAAGCTCCTGCGGAAGAAAGACGTGCAGAACGTGATTGACACCGTCTATCGCTACTGTGGTCAGAAAGAGTCCGTGATCTTCTGTGACCAGATCATGACCATGGGCTTCCGCGAAGCGTTCAAGGCTGGCATCTCGTTTGGTAAAGACGACATGGTGATCCCAGACAACAAATGGGGCATCGTGGACGAGACCCGCGATCAGGTGAAAGACTTCGAACAACAGTACATGGACGGCCTGATCACTCAGGGCGAAAAGTACAACAAAGTTGTGGATGCATGGTCGAAGTGTAACGACAAAGTCACCGACGCGATGATGGACACCATCTCCGCCGGTAAGTCCGACGAGAGCGGCGCCGAAGCGGAGCCAAACTCGGTTTACATGATGGCCCACTCCGGTGCGCGTGGCTCGGTCACACAGATGAAGCAGCTGGGCGGGATGCGCGGCCTGATGGCGAAGCCGAACGGCGACATCATCGAGACCCCGATTATCTCGAACTTTAAAGAAGGTCTGACCGTTCTGGAGTACTTCAACTCCACCCACGGTGCCCGTAAGGGTCTGTCAGATACGGCTTTGAAGACTGCGAACTCCGGTTACCTGACCCGCCGTCTGGTGGACGTGGCGCAGGACTGCATCGTGCGTATGCATGACTGTGGCACCGACACGGCGATCAACGCGGAAGCGGCTGTGAACGACGGTGAGGTTGTGGCCTCTCTGGCAGAGCGTATCCTGGGCCGTGTTGCGGCTGAGGACATCATGAAGCCGGGCACCGATGAGGTGCTGGTCGCGCATGGTCAGCTGATCGACGAGCGTATGGCGGATGCGATCGACGAAGCCGGTGTGCAGAATGCGCGTATCCGTAGCCCACTGACCTGTGAGGCTGAGGAAGGCGTCTGCGCGATGTGCTATGGTCGTGACCTTGCACGCGGTACGCTGGTGAACAGCGGCGAAGCCGTGGGCATCATCGCGGCACAGTCGATTGGTGAACCTGGCACACAGCTGACGATGCGGACCTTCCACATCGGTGGGGTTGCACAAGGTGGCCAGCAGTCGTTCCTGGAAGCCAGCCAAGAAGGTAAGATCGTCTTCGAAGGCGCCAACATCCTTGAGAACGCCAAAGGCGAAGCTCTGGTGATGGGCCGCAACATGAAGCTGATTATCCAAGGTGAAGACGGCGAAGAGCGCGCAAGCCACAAAGTGGGCTATGGCTCCAAGCTGTTTGTCACTGATGGTCAGACCATTGGTCGTGGCGACAAGCTGTTTGAATGGGACCCATACACCCTCCCGATCCTCGCGGAGAAGGATGGTAAGGCGAAGTTCGTTGACCTCATCACCGGCCTGTCGGTGCGTGACGAAACCGATGACGCAACCGGTATGACCCAGAAGATCGTGTCTGACTGGCGCGCCGCACCGAAGGGCAACGAGCTCAAGCCGGAAGTGATCCTTGTGGACGCGGATGGTGAGCCTGTGCGCAACGATGCTGGCAACCCGGTACACTACCCAATGTCCGTGGACGCCATCCTGTCTGTTGAAGACGGTCAGGACGTTCAGGCCGGTGACGTTGTCGCGCGTATCCCGCGTGAGGGCGCCAAGACCAAGGACATCACCGGTGGTCTGCCACGTGTGGCCGAACTCTTTGAAGCGCGTCGTCCGAAAGACCACGCAATCATCGCGGAAATCGATGGTTACGTGCGCTTTGGCCGCGACTACAAGAACAAGCGCCGTATCGCGATCGAGCCGTCTGATGAGAGCCAGGAAACCGTGGAATACATGGTGCCCAAGGGCAAACACATCCCAGTGCAGGAAGGCGACTTCGTGCAGAAGGGTGACTACATCATGGACGGTAACCCGGCGCCGCACGACATCCTCTCCATCATGGGTGTTGAAGCGCTGGCGGACTACATGATCGACGAAGTGCAGGACGTGTATCGACTGCAGGGTGTGAAGATCAACGACAAGCACATCGAGGTGATCGTGCGCCAGATGCTGCAGAAGTGGGAGATCCAGGACTCTGGTGAAACCACCCTGCTCAAAGGCGAGCACGTTGAGAAGATCGAGTTTGACGCTGCCAACGAGAAGGCACTGGCCGAAGGCCGTCGTCCTGCTCAGGGTGAGCCGATCTTGCTCGGTATCACCAAAGCGTCGCTGCAAACGCGCTCCTTCATCTCCGCGGCATCGTTCCAGGAGACCACCCGTGTTCTCACCGAGGCCTCTGTCCAAGGTAAGAAAGACAAGCTGGTCGGCCTGAAAGAGAACGTCATCGTGGGCCGCTTGATCCCGGCCGGTACCGGTGGGGCCACACAGCAGGTGCGCCGCGTTGCGTCTGAGCGTGACAACGTGGTGATCGAAGCCCGCCGTGAGGAGGCCGAGGCCGCCGCACGTCTGGCAGCACCAACCGACGATGTGACTGCAGACGATGTGTTTGACAGCGGTCTGGTGGAAACACCTGAAAGCCGCGACTTCGACTAAACCGTCGAACGCTGAACCACTTTTTGAAAGGGCCCCCGGCATTCCGCCGGGGGCCCTTTTGCCTTCGGTGAAGATATTTTTGGCAAGAGGAAACCCGGGCTTGGCAAATCTCTCGCACGGCCCTAACGTCGCGCGGTTGCTCGAAGGGAAGGGGGCCGATGGCGATTTCAGATAACACCAAAGGCGCGCTTCTGATGATGTGCTCCATGGCGGCCTTTACGTTCAACGACACGATGGTGAAGTCGCTGGGGCCGGATGTGCCGCTGTTTCAAATGCTGTTTCTGCGCGGCGTGGTGGCCAGCGCGCTGATCTATCTGCTGGCAAGATCGCTTGGCAAGCTGCGTTGGAAACTCTCGCGCCATGACTGGAGCCTGGTGGCGCTGCGTACGCTCTCTGAGATCGGGGCAGCCTATTTCTTTATCACGGCGCTCTATCACATGCCGATTGCCAATGTGACGGCGGTTTTGCAGATCCTGCCCTTGACGGTGACCTTGGGCGGGGCGTTGTTTTTTGGCGAAACCGTTGGTTGGCGGCGGGCGCTGGCGATTGCCGCAGGCTTTTGTGGGATGCTCTTGATTGTGCGTCCCGGGCCTGACGGCTTTGATCAATACGCGCTCTATGCGCTGGTCGCGGTTGCTTTTGTCACGTTGCGCGATCTGGCAACGCGCAAGATGTCATCTGAGGTGCCCTCCCTCACCGTGACGCTTGTCGCCTCCCTTGGGGTCATGCTGTTTGCGGGTGTTGCGAGCCTTGGCACGCAGTGGGTGTCGCTCACCACAGACCAATGGGTTCTGCTGATTGGTGCCGCGGTGTTCATTTTGGGGGGCTATCTGTTTTCGGTGCTGGTGATGCGTGTCGGCGAGATCAGTTTCATCGCACCGTTCCGCTACAGCAGCCTGCTTTGGGCGCTGATGTTGGGCTATCTGGTGTTTGGGGATTGGCCAGACACGGTTACTCTTACCGGAGCTGCGATTGTGGTCGGGGCCGGGGTCTTCACCTTGATCCGCGGGCGGCGCCTGTCTCAGGCAAACAGCGCGCGCACCTGATCCGCATCCACCGCAAAGCGCAGGCGGTATTCCTCTTCTTGCGCGGCGCTTAGGGGGGCCACTGGCACCGGTTTCACCTTCTTCTGGCGGCTGTCGTTATAGCCATTGTGGGTGCGCAGCCACATTGGCGTATCGGTGAAAGAGACGGTGGGCATATGCTGGTTCATGATGCCGTGGCGAAAGTTCATGATGGTCTGGGACACGCCGCCGCGCACATACATGCCAAGGGCGGCAACATAGAGGTTGCGCACTGTGTCGGTGGCGGCAATGCCTGCCGCACTCATTTCGGCGATGTAGCCCCGGTTCCAGTCAAAGGCTACGGTCGCATTGTCGCGTAAAAGACCCGGTACATCGTCCACAGCTGCGCGCAGCCGCTCTATGAAATCCACTGAGATGGCATCATCATCGTCATGACGAAACTGCAGGCAGGGGGCTTTCATATCTTTGCGCGCGCGGTTGATGATGTCTTTCATCAATAAACGGTGCCGCTTGGGCGGGTGCGCTTCGATCCGGACCTGTGGCAAGGTGGCGGTGATGTCCTGCAGCCGCTCTCTGTGGTGTTTGGGCAGGCTGTCGCCGATCACGACAATCAGCTCAAAGTTCTGGTCGCTCTGTTCCCGCAGGCAGGGCAGGGCAATGGCCTCAAACAGCTTAAAGCGTTCCTCCAGCCGGTGCTCCTGATAGAGAAAGGCGATGCGGTCCTCAATCGTGTCATGTTCCACTTGAAACCCGCCCAATGCCGGGTATGAAAACCGGCACAGGCCAATGACCTGCATGTCTCTGCTCTGCATCTTACGCGCCTTGTGTCTTGCTGGTTGCACCTTGGCAGCAGTGGCGGATCAGCGCAACAGGGGGCAGCTGTTGACAAGTTTGCCGACTCCCCATATACGCGCGTCATCCGGCAATGGGCTTAGTCTGCCTAACGCCGTTTCATACCTGTAGTGGTCAAGTTCCGGTCTACTTTGAAGGCCGCAACCTCTGAGACTCCACCGCGTCGTTTGCCTCGGAATGGAAACGATTGCGGTTTTTGCGCTTGTGCATGCACAAGTTGTGAAAGACCCGATAACCGCGTTGAGCTTCGGCTTGGCGTACAAATGGAAGCAATAGGAAAGAGACCCTATGCCAACGATTCAGCAGCTGATCCGCAAACCGCGTCAGCCTAAAATCAAGCGCTCCAAGTCACAGCACCTGGAGCAGTGCCCTCAGAAGCGCGGCGTATGTACACGTGTGTACACCACCACGCCTAAGAAACCGAACTCCGCTATGCGTAAAGTTGCGAAGGTGCGCCTGACCAACGGTTACGAAGTGATCTCTTACATCCCAGGTGAAAGCCACAACCTTCAGGAACACTCTGTGGTTCTGATCCGCGGCGGCCGTGTAAAAGACCTTCCGGGTGTCCGTTATCACATCCTGCGTGGTGTTCTGGATACCCAAGGCGTCAAAGACCGTAAGCAACGTCGTTCGAAGTACGGCGCGAAGCGTCCTAAGTAAGAAGGAGAGGCTGATATGTCACGTCGTCACGCCGCCGAAAAACGCGAGATTCTGCCTGACGCCAAATTTGGCGACAAGGTTCTGAGCAAATTCATGAACAACCTGATGATCGACGGCAAGAAATCTGTTGCCGAAAAGATCGTTTACAACGCGCTGGACCGCGTTGAAAACAAGGTGAAGCGCGCCCCTGTTGAAGTGTTCCACGAAGCACTCGACAACATCAAACCATCGGTTGAGGTTCGCTCCCGCCGTGTGGGTGGTGCCACCTATCAGGTTCCGGTCGAAGTGCGCCCTGAGCGCCGCGAAGCCCTGGCCATCCGTTGGCTGATTGGTGCTGCGCGTGGCCGCAACGAAAACACCATGGAAGAACGCCTGGCTGGTGAACTTCTGGATGCCGTGAACTCCCGCGGTACCGCCGTTAAGAAGCGCGAAGACACTCACAAAATGGCAGAAGCTAACAAAGCCTTCAGCCATTATCGTTGGTAAAGCCCAGAGGACATTAGACCAATGGCACGCGAATATACGCTCGAACATTACCGTAACTTCGGTATCATGGCGCACATCGACGCAGGTAAAACCACCTGCTCCGAGCGCATCCTGTATTACACCGGCAAATCCCACAACATCGGTGAGGTGCACGATGGTGCAGCCACCATGGACTGGATGGAGCAGGAGCAGGAACGCGGTATCACCATCACTTCCGCTGCGACGACCACTTTCTGGGAGCGCACCGAGGATGGCCAAACCGCTGATACCCCAAAGCACCGTCTGAACATCATCGACACCCCAGGCCACGTTGACTTCACCATCGAAGTTGAGCGTTCTCTGGCGGTTCTCGACGGTGCCGTCTGTGTTCTGGACGCCAACGCTGGTGTTGAACCTCAGACCGAAACCGTGTGGCGTCAGGCTGACCGCTACAAGGTTCCGCGTATGGTGTTCGTCAACAAGATGGACAAAATCGGCGCTGACTTCTTCAACTGTGTGAACATGATTGAAGACCGCACCGGTGCAACCGCTGTTCCAATCGCGTTCCCGATCGGCGCAGAAACCGAGCTGGAAGGCCTGGTTGATCTGGTCACCATGGAAGAGTGGCTGTGGCAGGGCGAAGATCTGGGCGCGTCCTGGATCAAAGCACCTATTCGCGACGAACTCAAAGATCTGGCCGACGAATGGCGCGCCAAGATGATTGAGAACGCCGTCGAGCAGGACGACGATGCCATGGAAGCCTATCTGGAAGGCGAAGAGCCTGACGTGCCAACACTGCGCGCACTGCTGCGCAAAGGCACTCTGTCTCTGTCTTTCGTTCCGGTTCTCGGCGGCTCCGCGTTCAAGAACAAAGGCGTTCAACCTCTGCTCAACGCTGTGATCGACTACCTGCCGTCCCCACTGGACGTTGTGGATTACATGGGCTTCGCACCGGGTGACGAAACCGAAGAGCGTAACATTGCCCGTCGTGCAGACGACGACATGGCGTTCTCCGGCCTGGCGTTCAAAATCATGAACGACCCGTTTGTGGGCTCCCTGACCTTTACCCGGATCTACTCCGGTGTGTTGAACAAGGGCGACACGCTTCTGAACTCTACCAAAGGTCGTAAAGAGCGCATCGGTCGTATGATGATGATGCACTCCAACAACCGCGAAGAAATCACCGAAGCATTTGCGGGTGACATCATCGCGCTGGCAGGTCTGAAAGACACCACAACCGGTGACACGCTCTGCGCGACCAACGATCCGGTGGTTCTGGAAACCATGACCTTCCCGGATCCGGTGATCGAAATCGCTGTTGAGCCAAAGACAAAAGCTGACCAAGAGAAAATGTCTCAGGGTCTGCAGCGTCTGGCAGCCGAAGACCCATCCTTCCGTGTTGAGACCGACCTCGAGTCCGGTCAGACCATCATGAAGGGCATGGGCGAACTTCACCTGGACATCCTCGTGGACCGTCTGAAGCGTGAGTTCAAGGTTGAGGCCAACATCGGTGCACCGCAGGTGGCATACCGTGAAACGATCTCCAAGGCGATCGAGCACACCTATACCCACAAGAAACAGTCTGGTGGTTCCGGTCAGTACGCTGAAGTCAAAATGGAAATCATGCCGACTGAAGCGGGCGAGGGCTACTCCTTTGAAAGCCGCATCGTTGGTGGTGCTGTTCCAAAGGAATACATCCCAGGTGTTGAAAAGGGCATTCAGTCCGTCATGGACTCCGGTCCTTTGGCTGGCTTCCCTGTGATCGACTTCAAAGTTGCTCTGATCGACGGTAAGTTCCACGACGTGGACTCCAGCGTTCTGGCCTTTGAAATCGCAGCTCGTATGGCAATGCGTGAAGGCATGAAACTGGCCGGCGCGAAACTGCTTGAGCCAATCATGAAAGTGGAAGTGATCACACCGGAAGAATACACCGGTGGCATCATTGGTGACCTCACCTCCCGTCGTGGTCAGGTGTCTGGTCAGGAGCCTCGCGGCAACGCTGTTGCAATCGACGCATTTGTGCCTCTGGCCAACATGTTCGGTTACATCAACAACCTGCGTTCGATGTCTTCCGGCCGTGCTCAGTTCACCATGCAGTTCGACCACTACGATCCAGTTCCGCAGAACATCTCCGACGAGATCCAAGCGAAATACGCATAACGAAATTTGGGAAGCGGGCTGCCCGCTTCCCCTCTCAACATTAAGGAGGCCATCATGGCTAAGGAAAAGTTTGAGCGCAGTAAACCGCACTGCAACATCGGCACCATTGGTCACGTTGACCACGGCAAAACCACGCTGACCGCAGCGATCACCAAACAGTTTGGTGACTTCAAAGCGTACGACGAAATCGACGGCGCGCCTGAAGAAAAAGCACGTGGCATCACCATCTCCACTGCGCACGTGGAATATGAAACCGAAGCACGTCACTACGCACACGTTGACTGCCCAGGCCACGCTGACTACGTGAAAAACATGATCACCGGTGCGGCGCAGATGGACGGCGCGATCCTGGTTGTGAACGCAGCAGACGGCCCAATGCCACAGACCCGTGAGCACATCCTGCTGGGCCGCCAGGTTGGCATCCCTGCCATGGTTGTTTTCATGAACAAAGTGGACCAGGTTGACGACGAAGAACTGCTCGAGCTGGTGGAAATGGAAATCCGCGAGCTGCTGTCTGAGTATGAATTCCCAGGCGACGACATCCCTGTGATCGCTGGCTCCGCTCTGGCGGCTCTGGAAGACCGCGACGACAACATCGGCAAAGAGAAAATTGCTGAGCTGATGGCGGCTGTTGACGAGTACATCCCACAGCCACCACGTGCGACTGACCAGCCGTTCCTGATGCCAATCGAAGACGTGTTCTCGATCTCTGGCCGCGGTACTGTTGTGACCGGCCGTGTTGAGCGTGGCGTGATCAACGTTGGCGACGAAATCGAAATCGTTGGCATCAAAGACACTCAGAAAACCACCTGTACCGGTGTTGAAATGTTCCGCAAGCTGCTGGACTCCGGTGAAGCGGGCGACAACATCGGCGCGCTGCTGCGTGGTGTTGACCGTGAAGCGGTTGAGCGTGGCCAGGTTCTGTGTAAGCCAGGTTCCGTGAACCCACACACCAAGTTCGAAGCAGAAGCCTACATTCTGACCAAAGACGAAGGTGGCCGTCACACCCCGTTCTTCGCGAACTACCGTCCACAGTTCTACTTCCGTACAACTGACGTGACCGGCACTGTTGAACTGCCAGCGGGCACCGAGATGGTGATGCCTGGCGACAACCTGAAGTTCAACGTTGAGCTGATCGCACCGATCGCAATGGAAGCCGGCCTGCGCTTCGCGATCCGTGAAGGCGGCCGCACCGTTGGTTCCGGTGTTGTGTCCAAAATCGTCGAATAATCAGAGCCTCTGATTTTTGATGGAAAGGCCGTCCCCCGGGGCGGCCTTTTTCTATGCCCGCACCCCAAGACAGCCCAAACAAAGAAACACGCGCTCACCAGCACGCGCCCGCCGCGCTTTTGCGCTGGTGATGGCAGCTTGGGGAATCTGAAAATGTCAGTCCGGCGCTTGCACCCAGGCGATGGCCTCTTCATAGGCGGAGGCTGCAAAGTGCTCGGCGTCCAATCCGACGACATGTTTGCCAAACTTGGAGGCCATGGCCTGCCAGCCTGCGTCACCGACAATGGCTGCACGGCGCAGCTGGCCAACATGCGAATGGGCCAACGCAAAGTGTTCCTTGAGTGCCCCAAGACCCTGCCAGCCGTCAAATTCCCGCAGATCGATCACCAGCCCAATCTCACCCATGGTGGCAAAGACGCTGTCCAAATCCTCAGATTTGCCAGCGTAGGTCTCGGAGTCGAGTTTGCCCATCAGGCGGACCACCACTGTGTCTTTTGCAAGCGCATCAATCTGAATCGACCCGAGGCTTTCGCGCAGCCACAACCTGGCTGTGTCCGCCTCCGCCAGTGAGAACCGGGCGACAGGGCAGGGCATAAACACGCTGAACATGCCGACCATACGCTGGATGCCAGGATCGTCTGTGACCAGAGCCACCCGATCAAAGCCGCGCCAGTGCTTTAGGCCCATACGGCTGTCTTCGCGCAGGGCGCCGAAGGTGAAATCGCTCATGCCGCCCTCAACAATCGCAAGCAGGCGGATGTGGTCTGCGGTTTCGATCGCCTTGTCGATCGCAGGTGCGAGCGTGGTTGTGTAGTCGTCTTCTGAAATCGGCGCTGTCATAGTGATTTCAACAAAACGCGCGTCTTCACTGGTTTTTACGTCAATCATGGCAAGATCCTAAATCAATCATATGGAGAGCACTCTGCCACACCGCTCAGCTTTTGGTCGGAAAAATCTCAGGAGGGTATGCGCTGCGCCAAACCCCGCTGATCTGGCAAGCCTCTGAGATTAATCGGCTTAACCTGTTCACAAAAAGGTGTTCGGACCTTGCAATTCACGGTTTGGTGAGGTGACATTGGGCCCTATGGCTGCCGGCCTGAGGCAGCGATGCGAACAGGGGAACACTATGAAACGCATGATGTCAGCCGCTTTGGCTGCAGCGGTCTGCGCTGCGCCTGCAATGGCAGAGACTTTTAAATGGGCGGGCACGACGGACCCGCAAACCATGGACCCGCATGCAGTGAACTCTGCGCCGGTTTTGGGGTTTTTGAACAACGTCTATGAGGGGCTTGTGCGCCGCGGCAAAGACATGTCGGTGCAACCCGCGCTGGCCACCAGCTGGGAGCCGATTGGCGCGGGCGAAGGCTGGCGCTTCTTCCTGCGCGAAGGCGTGACTTTCCATGACGGGGCGACTTTTGATGCGGAAGATGTGCTGTTTTCCTATCAGCGCGCCTCAAGCGAGGTGTCTGACACGCGCAGCTGGTTTGCACCTGTGTCTGACGTGAAGGTGGTGGATGCCTATACTGTCGACATTCTGACCAGCGCACCAAACCCGATCTTCCCAGACAGCATTGCCAACTGGATGATCATGGACAAAGGCTGGGCAGAGGCCAACAGCGCGGCCCTGCCAGACAAAGAAAATGGCAACTACGCCACGCTGAATGCCAATGGAACGGGCGCGTTCAAAGTGACCGCACGGGAGCCCGGCCTGCGCACGGAGCTGGCGCCGCATGACGGCTGGTGGGACGAAGCCACCCACAACATCACCAAAGCGGAATTCACGCCGATCCAGAACGCCGCCACCGCCGTGGCCGCGCTGTTGTCTGACGAAGTGGATATGATCAACCCGGTGCCAATTCAGGACGCCGCGCGCCTTCAGGGGCAGGATGGTGTTCAGATCATTCAGGGCATCGAAGCCCGCGTGATCATGCTGGGTTTCGCCCAAGACGCGGATGAGCTGAAATACGGCGCGGATGCGGGCAAGCCAAACCCGTTCAAAGATGCGCGCGTGCGGGAAGCCGTGGCGAAGGCCGTAAATGTCGACGCGATCCTCAAAACCATCATGCGCGGCAACGCGGAACCTGCGAGCCAGCTCGTCAGCCCGGCGATGCGCGGCTATTCCGCTGCCAACGCAGACCGCCCCGCTTTTGATGTAGATGGTGCCAAGGCTCTGTTGGCAGAGGCAGGCTATGCTGATGGGTTTGCGTTTGGTCTGAAGTGCCCGAACAACCGCTATCTGAATGATGAGGCGGTCTGTCAGGCAGTGACATCCATGCTCGCAAAGGTGGGGATCACGGCACAGCTTGATGCGATGCCTGTACAAAACTACTGGCCGGAACTGCGCGCCGATAACTTTGACATGTATCTGCTGGGCTGGTCCCCAGGCACATTTGATGCAGAGCATCCGATCCGCTTCCTGGCGTCCACGCCAAATGCTGAGAAAAAGCTGGGCAGCTGGAACTTTGGTGGCTACTCCAACGCCCGCATTGATGAGCTTCTGCCGATGATCCAATCTGAGATTGATGATGGCAAACGTCAGGCGATGCTGGATGAATCAGCCAAGATTCTTCAGGATGAAACCGCTTATGTGCCGATGTATGTGCAACCTCTGGTTTGGGGCGCACGTGACAATATCACCCTGACTCAACGGCCGGATAACTTCTTTATTCTGCGCTGGGTGAGCGTGCAATAAAACTGCATAAAAACGAGGCGTCGGGCAACACTCCGACGCCTCTTTTGCTTTGCTTGACCCTCTCTCCAGAAGGGCGCAAGGACCGCTCATAAAAACAAAGGGACGCAGTGATGCTGACGTATGTCATTAAACGAGTGTTGCAGTCCGCGCTGGTACTTCTGATCGTGGGGCTTGTTGCTTTCAGCATGTTCCGCTTTGTCGGTGATCCCATCGACAATATGCTGGGTCAGGAACGCACGGATGCAGATATTTCCCGCTTGCGGGCAGAACTGGGGTTGGATGAGCCTTTCCCGGTCCAATACTACAAATTTCTCGAAGGCGCTGTGCAGGGCGATTTTGGCGTGAGCTATCGCCAGGGCCGCCCCGTGGGGGAGATCCTTCTGGAGCGCGCGCCCGCCACGCTGGAGCTGGCAGCTGTAAGTGGCTTTCTGGCGATCACCATAGGCATCGGCCTGGGTGTCTTCACCGCAATCCGCAGAGATGGGTTCATGGCGAATGCGATCATGTCGATCTCTTTGATTGGGGTGTCATTGCCAACCTTTCTGATCGGTATCCTGCTCATATATATCTTTGCGGTGGAGCTTGGCTGGCTGCCCTCCTTTGGGAGGGGAGACGTGGTGCAGCTCGGCTGGTGGAGCACTGGTCTGCTGACCGCGTCGGGCCTGAAGGCGATTGTCCTGCCGGCGATCACGCTCGGGCTTTACCAGATGACGCTGATCATGCGCCTCGTGCGCTCTGAGATGCTGGAAGTGCTGCGTCAGGATTATGTACGCTTTGCCCGGGCCCGTGGTCTGAAGGCGCGCACTGTGAACTTCCGTCATGCGCTGAAAAACACACTGGTGCCGGTGATCACCGTCACAGGTCTGCAGCTTGGCTCGATCATCGCCTTTGCGATCATCACCGAAACGGTGTTCCAATGGCCCGGTGTTGGCTTGCTGTTCATCAACGCGATCCAGTTTGTCGATATCCCGGTGATGGCGGCGTATCTCATGTTGATTTCGGTGATGTTTGTGGCGATCAACCTGATCGTTGACCTGCTTTATTTTGCAATCGATCCGCGCCTGCGCACGGATGGTAAGGGGGCGCACTGATGTCTGACCAAACCTCAACCGCGCCGCAGTCCCGACTGGCGAAAGCCTGGGACAGCGACTTCGCTTACAACTTCCGCCGCTCGCCAGTGGCCGTGGTGTCCTTCCTTGTGGTGATGCTCTTGGTGCTGAGCGCCATCTTCGCCCCGCTGATTGCGCCTTATGACCCGTTTGATCCGGGCTCACTGGATCTGATGAACGGCTTCACCGCGCCGATGGCCGCCAATGATTTCACCGGAGACACCTTCTGGCTGGGCACAGATGATCAGGGGCGCGATGTGTTCTCCACCATCCTTTACGGCATGCGGATTTCGCTGTTTGTGGGTTTCTCTGCCGTGCTCTTTGCCATGGTGCTGGGCATCACGCTGGGCCTGATTGCGGGCTATGTTGGCGGCTGGGTGGAAACCATCATCATGCGCGCCGCAGATGTGCAGCTGACCTTCCCCGCCATTCTGGTGGCCATGCTGATCTTTGGCATCGCCAAGGGCATCACGCCGATTGAGCATCAGGACACGATGGCGATCTGGGTGCTGATCCTTGCGATTGGTCTATCGGATTGGGTGCAGTTTGCCCGCGTGGTGCGTGGGGCAACGCTGGTGGAGAAGGACAAAGAATATGTGCAGGCTGCGCGTATGATTGGACGGGGCCGGGGTATCATCATGCTGCGCCACATTCTGCCCAATGTGCTCTCGCCTGTGCTGGTGATCGCAACCATCTCTCTGGCGCTGGCCATTATTGCCGAGGCGACGCTGTCCTTCCTTGGTGTGGGCGCACCGCCGACCCAGCCTTCGCTGGGCACGCTGATCCGCATCGGGCAACAGTTCCTGTTCTCCGGCGAGTGGTGGATTTTGCTGTTCCCCTCCGCCACGCTTCTGGCGCTGGCGCTGTCTGTGAACCTGCTGGGCGACTGGCTGCGTGATGCATTGAACCCGAGGCTGCAGTGATGAGCGATACACTTCTTGATATCGAGGGCCTGTCGGTCCACTTCCCGACCCGTCGCAAGCTCTTTGTGGCGGTGAACAAAGCCAACCTCGCGGTGGAGCCCGGCGAAATCCACGGTCTTGTGGGTGAATCCGGTGCGGGCAAATCCACCATCGGCGCCGCCGTGATGGGGCTGCTCGAACGTCCCGGTCATATCGCGGGCGGTACGGTGAGCTTCAAAGGAGAGGCGATCAGCGGGCGCGATGCCGAAGGCATGCGCGCGCTGCGCGGGGCCAAGATCTCCATGATCTTCCAAGACCCGCTGACCTCGCTGAACCCGCTTCTGACCGTTGGTCAGCAGCTGGAAGAAACCATCCAGTTCCATCTCAAGCTCTCTGATGCAGACAGCAAGAAACGGGCGATTGAACTGCTGGATCGCGTGGGTATTCCCAACCCGGATGAGCGCATCAATCAATATCCGCACCAGTTTTCCGGCGGCATGCGCCAGCGGGTGGTGATTGCGCTTGCGCTCTGTTCAGAGCCGGATGTGATCATCGCGGATGAACCCACCACGGCGCTCGACGTCTCCATTCAGGCGCAGATCCTTGAGCTGATCAAGGAGCTCGCGCGGGAGCGTCAGACCGGCGTGATCCTGATCACCCACGACATGGGTGTGATTGCGGACACCACCGACAAGGTGACCGTGATGTATCAGGGGGAGGTCGTCGAAAGCGGCACCACCGAGCAGGTGCTGGGCGCGCCTCAGCATGAGTACACCAAATCGCTCATCGCCGCTGTGCCCCGCCCCACGCTGAAAGTGCACCGCTTCCCGCAGCTTTCCTACGGGGGCCGTGAGATCGCGTTTCACATCGACGATCTGGCGCGCAACTGGGCGCGGCCTGAGCCGACCAAATCCGGCACGCTTCTGAAGGTCGAAGGGCTCACCAAAACCTTCCTGCAGAGCGGCTCGATCATCCCGTCGCGGCGCAAATACTTCACTGCCGTGGACAAGGTCAGCTTTGACATCCGCGAAGGCGAGGTCTTTGGCATCGTGGGGGAAAGTGGCTCAGGCAAATCCACCGTCGCGCGGATGATTGCCACGCTTTATCAAACCAACGGGGGTAAGATCTTCTTTGACGATCAGGAGGTGACAAGCCTCAAGACCGCCAAGGATCTGGAAAGCTATCGCCGTCAGATCCAGATGATCTTTCAGGATCCGTTCTCAAGCCTCAACCCGCGCATGCGGGTGGATGAGATCATTGCGGAGCCTGTCCGTCACCACAAGCTTCTGGAAGGCGACGCCATTCAGCACCGTGTGGATGAATTGTTGGAGCGTGTGGGGCTTGGCTCTGAAGCCGGTCGCAAATACCCGCATGAGTTCTCCGGCGGTCAGCGCCAGCGGATCTCGATTGCGCGTGCTCTGGCGACCCAGCCGCGCTTCCTGATCTGTGACGAGCCAACCTCGGCGCTCGATGTCTCCATTCAGGCGCAGATCCTGAACATCCTCAAGGATCTTCAGGAGCATCTGGGCCTGACCATGCTTTTCATCAGTCACGACCTGCCGGTGGTGCGCCAGATGTGTGATCGGGTGGGCGTAATGCGCCAGGGACAGATGGTGGAGGTGGCTGACACCGAAACTCTCTTTGCTGCCCCGAAAGAGGCGTATACGCGGGAGCTTTTGAGCCTGATGCCCAAACTCGAAGGGCTCTCAACCGAAGGCCTTGAAGGCGAGATCGTCTAACCTCTCGAGCCAAAACTGGAAAGCGCCGCCATTGAGCGGCGCTTTTTTATGGCGCCTCTTTCAGGACTTGGGCAGGATGCCTGCAAATAGCCGAGGAGCGCACCATGTCTGACACCCTGCCTGAATTGCGTGATGGTGAAAGCCAGCTGGAATTTGATCCGCTGGAGCGCGTGGATGCCCAATTGCGCTTCATTGGCCGCATTCACACCCCGTGGCAGCGCGGCGATTGTCCCAAGAATGTGACCCGCGCGCGGGAAAGCGGGCAGGGGGCATCAATCACTCTGGAGCCGGGCTTTGCCGAAGGTCTGACTGGGCTGTCTTTGGGGGATGGGATTTTGCTGTTTTACTGGATGCATCAGGCGCGGCGCGATCTGATCACCCAGCGGCCACGACATAAGCCAGAGGCACAGGGCACATTTGCGCTGCGCTCTCCCAATCGGCCCAATCCGATTTCGCTGGCGGCGGTGCGGATCACATCACTGGATCTCGCGGCGGGCCGGATTGGCATTGATGCCATCGATTGTTTTGACGGCACACCGTTGCTGGATATCAAACCCAGCGCACCGGCGGTGGATGTGCCTCCTGTGCAGCCTTAGAGGCGGCCTCAGGCGCGGATTTTTAGGGTCGGCCCATTTGGTGACGTGTGGGGCCAGATTCGGCGATTGAGATTGCCGGATGGCGGCGGCAGCAGGGCCTGTTCCGCATCTTTGCAGCTGGCCACGATGAAGGCCCCTGCACGTGTTCTGATGCGCTCAGAACGGGCGGATTTGCGGCCTGCACCTCTGGGAAGCACCCATACAGACAGATGTGTCTTACTCATTTTGTCCCCCTCGTAGGATCTGCGGAGGTCGGCGCGTGGGTGCCGAATCTGATTCCGTTAAAAGACCTTCGATGGAAGCCAGAAATAACGAGGAATGGTTAATGAAGAGTCTGCACGCTGCGGCTGTGTGCCAAAAATCCAGACAAGAATTGGGGCGCATAGCTGACTAGTCAGCAGTGCTTGTGCCAGTATTCTTTTCTTTTTTGTGAAAGATAAAGTGGCATCCCGTAGGGGAATCGAACCCCTCTTTCCAGGTTGAAAACCTGGCGTCCTAACCGATAGACGAACGGGACGCTCTTTATGGGCGCGTCAGAGATAAAATCCCCATACCCCGCTTCTGGCATCCCGTAGGGGAATCGAACCCCTCTTTCCAGGTTGAAAACCTGGCGTCCTAACCGATAGACGAACGGGACGCGCTGAAGCGTGAGGCGTATCTAGTGAATGGCGCGGATGGGCGCAAGCGGAAATTTGAGCCTATGTACGTTTTTTTTCGGAAAGCCGTTTGGGCAGGTATTGAGGGGGCTACACCGGCTGTCACACGGCATGGCTTGCCCCAGTATATACAGGGCAAACCGAGGTTCAGGCGGCTCTTGCGGCGTCTTCCAGCCGCAGTTGCACAGACTGGCGACCGCCCCATGTGTTGATCTCCAGACGGCCTGCCAGATGGAATCGCGCACCGCCGTGTGATTCCAATGCTGCCCCCAGCGGGGTGTCATAAGCGCCAAAGGCAATGGCATCGATGCGGGCGCCGAATCCGTCGCCAAATGTCAGTTTCAGATGGCTTTCGCCCACCCGTTTGGTGAAGCGAATCTCCACATCCGGGAAGGCAAAACGCGGGGCCGGGGCCCCAGCCCCAAACGGGCCTGCCTTCTCAATGTCACTGATCAGCTCCACTGTGGCTCCGGTTGGCATCAGCAGGCTGTCGAGTTTCAGATCCGCCGGGCCCATGTCGCCTGCGCCCTGTTTGGCCATCAGCTCTGTGAGCCGTGCCATGGCGGGCTCCAGCTGATCACGTGCCACGGTCAGCCCGGCTGCCATTTTGTGCCCGCCCCCTTTGATCAGCAGGCCCTCTGCTGCCAGTTTCTGGATCGAAGCCCCAAGATCCACGCCAGAGACAGAGCGGCCAGAGCCTTTGCCTTCATCGCCATCAAGCCCGATCACAATGGCGGGGCGGTTGGTGGCCTCTTTCAGGCGGGAGGCGACAATGCCGACCACGCCGGGGTGCCAGCCTTCGCCGGCGGCCCAGACCAGCGGCGCATCCAGCCCGCGTTTCTCAGCCTGTGCCATGGCGGCGGCGCGCACAGCGGCCTCAATGTCGCGCCGCTCGGTGTTAAGCTCATCCAGCCGCTCGGCCAGCGCGCGGGCTTCTTGTTCGTTGTCTGTAGAAAGAAGACGCGCGCCCAGATCCGCCTGCCCGATGCGTCCACCAGCATTCACGCGTGGCCCCAGCAGAAAGCCGAGGTGATAGCTGTTGGGGGCGCTGTCCATGCGGCTCACATCAGAGAGCGCGACAACTCCTATGCGGTCGCGTCGCGCCATGACCTTCAGGCCCTGACGCACCAGCGCGCGGTTCACGCCCACGAGGGGGGCCACATCGGCCACGGTGCCAAGCGCCACCAGATCAAGCATCGCCATCAGATCCGGCCCGCGCGTGCCATCCGCCTCGCGCATCTGGCGGTTGGCCTCCACCAGCATGAGAAACACCACCGCCGCCGCGCAGAGATGGGCGAGATCGCCGCTTTCATCCTGTCGGTTGGGGTTCACCACGGCCACGCAATCCGGCAGAGTCTCGCCGCCCAAGTGGTGGTCGAGCACGATCACATCTGCGGCTTTGGCTGCGGCAATCGGGTCGTGGCTGAGCGTGCCACAGTCCACACAGATAATCAGGTCATGCGTGTCGGCCAGCTGCGCCATTGCGGCCTCATTGGGGCCATAGCCCTCATCAATGCGGTCTGGGACATAAATTGTTGCCTGAAGCCCCATATGACGCAGCCATGTGATCAAGAGCGCCGCAGAAGTGCCGCCATCCACGTCGTAATCGGCAAACACCGCGATGCGCTCACGTTTGCGCACCGCTTGCAGGAAACGCGCGGCGGCGCTCTGCATGTCTTTGATGCTGCGTGGGTCGGGCAACAGGTCAGCTAGTCGCGGCTCCAGAAAGCTCTCCGCTTCCGCCGCTGTCACCCCGCGGCGTGCCAGCACCGCACAAAGGGCAGGGGGCAGGGTGGTGTCCTGCGCCAGCAGCTCAGCGGCGCGGGTGGCCTCCACATCCGGCCCCAGCCAGCGTCGTCCGGTCAGGCTTTCGGATACACCAAGGAAGTCGGTCATGGGCAGGGCTTTCATCTTATCAAAAGGCCCGCCAAAGAGGCGGGCCGTGAGGGGCGCTTTGGCCCAGTCAATCAGTGGAGCGTGCTGCGATCAAGCGGTCTGATCGATCGGCGCGCGGTAGGTCATGCGACGCACGGAACCAGACTTGGAGCGCATCAGCAGCGTCTCGGTTTCGATCCAACCCGGGGTGCGCTTGATGCGCGGCAGCAGAGAGCCGCCAGTCACGCCGGTTGCGGCAAAGATCACATCCTGTGTGACCATCTCGTCGCGGGAATAGATGCGGTCCAGATCGGTGATGCCGGTCTTGGCGGCACGGGCGCGCTCGTCATCGTTGCGGAACACCAGACGGCCCCACATCTGACCGCCCATGCATTTCAGCGCCGCCGCTGCCAGAACACCTTCAGGTGCGCCGCCGCGGCCCATATACATGTCGATGCCGGTTTCTTCGGCTTCGGCGCAGTGCATCACGCCAGCCACGTCACCATCGGTGATCAGGCGGATGGAGGCACCGGTGGCGCGCACTTCGGCGATCATGTCTTCGTGGCGCGGACGCTCCAGAATGCAGACGGTGATGTCGGAGGTGTCACAGCCTTTGGCCTTGGCCAGGGCTTCCACACGCTCTTTCGGGCTCATTTCCAGCGAGATAACGTTTTCCGCGTAGCCCGGGCCGATGGCCAGCTTGTCCATATAGGTGTCTGGCGCGTGCAGCATGGAGCCGCGCGGGCCCATGGCAATCACGGTCAGCGCGTTGGGCATGTCTTTGGCGGTCAGCGTGGTGCCTTCCAGCGGGTCCAGCGCAATGTCCACGCCGGGGCCGTTGCCGGTGCCCACTTCTTCGCCGATGAACAGCATCGGCGCTTCGTCGCGCTCGCCCTCACCGATCACCACAACACCGGCGATGTCCAGAAGGTTGAGCTGTTCGCGCATGGCGTTCACAGCGGCTTGGTCTGCGGCTTTCTCATCGCCGTTGCCGATCAGGGCAGCGGAGGCAATCGCCGCCTGTTCAGCCACGCGGGCCAAACCAAGGGACAGCATACGGTCGTGAAATTCCGGCTTTTGGGACATGGGAGGATCCTTATGTACAAACTTAAGTATCGACTAACGTAGGGGCGGCGCGCTCACAAGAGGGGCGCGCCATTCAAATTTCAAACCTGTTCAATCCGCAACGCTACCGGCGCATTTGCAAGCACTCCGGTGGATTGCATGGCTTCTATGGCCGCGTCCAGCGCCGCACGCTGGGTTTTGTGGGTCACGATCAGGACAGGGGCGTGCTTGTCGTCATGACGGGTCTGGCGCATCCGGTCGATGCTGATGCCATTGTCGCCAAGCGCGGTGGCGATCTTTGCCATCGCGCCGGGGCGATCTTCCAGCGTCAGGCGCAGATAGAACGGCGCAGGCGAGTTGGATCGTGCGGCGGTTGCTGTGGCGAGTTGCGCTGCGGGCATGCCAAAGGTTGACAGGCGGAAGCCACGCGCAATGTCACAGACATCGCCCATCACCGCGCTGGCGGTGGGGCCTTCGCCTGCACCGGGGCCGCGCAGCACAACCTGCTCCACAGCGTCGCCTTCGATCACCACCATATTGGTGCCACCAGTCAGCTGGCCCAATGGGCTGTCTGCGGGCACAAGGCAGGGCGACATGCGCTGCTCAAGACCGCGGCCCGTCATCTGGGTCACGCCCAGCAGTTTGATCTTGTAGCCCAGCTCGGCGGCCTGATGGATGTCTTCAATCGAAATGCGCTGGATGCCCTCAAGCTCAACGCCGTCAAAATCCACCTTGGTGCCAAAGGCGATGGAGGACAGCAACGACAGTTTGTGCCCCGCATCAATCCCGCCCACGTCAAGGTTGGGGTCCGCTTCCAGATAGCCAAGCGCGTCCGCTTCGGCAAAGACCTCCTCATAAGGAAGCCCTGCATCCTGCATGCGGGTCAGGATGTAGTTACAGGTGCCGTTCATCACGCCCATGATCCGGGTGATGTCATTGCCGGCCAGCCCTTCGGTCAGCGATTTGATCACCGGAATGCCACCTGCCACAGCCGCCTCAAAGCGGATCACCGCGCCTTTGGCTTCTGCGGCTTCTGCCAGTGCCTGACCGTGATGGGCCAGCAGGGCCTTGTTGGCAGTGACAACATCTTTGCCAAGCGCAAGGGCAGCTTCAATGGCATCTTTCGCAGGGCCGTCTTCACCGCCCATCAGCTCGACAAAAACATCCACGTCATCGCGCTTTGCCAAAGCGACAGGATCGTCTTCCCAGGCATAGTTTGCCAGCGACACACCCCGGTCCTTATTTTTGGAGCGGGCACTCACCGCGGTGATTTCTACCGGGCGACCTGTGCGCGCGGCCAGCAGATTGGCTTTCTGGCGTACAATCTTAACGACACCCACGCCCACGGTGCCCAATCCGGCAATCCCAAGACGGAGCGGTGTGGTATTGGGGTTGCTGTTCTGCGCATCGGTCATGAAGCACTACCTCGATTATGGTTGGAGTGGTCTGCTGTATCGCCTTGCCGTGTAGCCGCTCATGCGCCGGGGCGCAACGCGTCACGGTGGCGATATGGCTTATTGCAGGTCACGCGCGCGCCGTTGAAGTCGCGCACCGCGCGCCTCGATCTCTTCCTCGCTGGTGTCTGTGAGGCGCTGTTGTGGCGCTCGGGGCAAGTCGCGCATCGGCAGAAGGTCCGGGTATGGCGCGGCTTCCACTTCTTTGGAAACAGCGGTATCCAGCCCGGGGACCGTGCCGCAGCCCGCCAGAGCCGTGGCGCATAAGATCCCCAAAAGGCGCATTTTGATCTGAATTGTCACGCGCGTGGCCCTTTTTCTGCGTCGCCTTGTTATGGCCCAGCCCCGGCCAAAGACACAAGCCACCTCAGGGGCTTTGTCTGCGTCAAAGTGGCCTTTTAAAGAAACATTTGTTCAGTTAAATTGGCCGGTATGGCAAGAACCCAAGGCTCCCACTCCGATATCACTGGCCCGCGTGTGCGCGCGGCGGCACTCTCTTTATTTGCGCAACACGGCTACGCCGCTGTCTCTATGCGCCAGATTGCCCGCGAGGTCGGCGTGCAGGCGGGGGCGCTCTATAACTACACGCCAGACAAGCAAAGCCTGCTGTTTGATCTGATGAAAAACCACATGGATGAGCTGCTCGCAACCCGTGCCAGCTTGGATGCGCCAACCTCCCCCGTGGCCGCCTTGGAAACCTTTACCCGGTTGCACCTGCGGTTTCACTCAGAGCGCCCTGATGAAGTGTTCATCGCTTATATGGAGCTGCGCAACCTCAGCCCGGACAACTTTGCCGCCATCGAGGCCCTGCGCCGCGCCTATGAAGATCAGCTGGAGGCGATCCTGCGCGCGGGTGTCGAAAGCGGTGATTTCACAGTGGCGGATCCAAAAATCACCGCCATGGCCGTGATTGCCATGCTCACTGGTGTGAACACTTGGTTTCGCGAAGGCGGCCGCCTGTCGCTTGAGGAAGTTGAACAGATCTACTGGGATATGGTGCGTCAAGCCGTAGGCGTTTCTGGCTGAAAAACGGAGGGGTTTCCCCCTCCGCTTCGTCAATGCGCCGGTTTGATGAAGGTGCCATTGCGCAGCTCTGCGAAAGCCTGCTGCAGCTCTGCCTGCGTGTTCATCACAATCGGGCCGTGCCAGGCCACCGGCTCCTGAATGGGCTGGCCGGAAATCAGCAGAAAGCGCACGCCCTGTTCGCCGGCCTGCACCGTGACCTCATCGCCATTGCCAAAGCGCACCAGTGTGCGGTCCCCGCTCATATCGCGGATGTTGACCTCTTCGCCGGCGATATCCTTCTCCAGCAAAACGCCGCTGGGTTGGCTCGCATCAGCAAAGGCTGCATCCCCCTCAAACACATAGGCAAAGGCGCGCCGCCGTGTGTCGATCGGGAAGGTCTTCTTCACCCCCGCTGGTACAGTCACATCCAGAAACATCGGATCGGCGGCAATGCCATCCACCGGGCCGGTCTGCCCCCAGAAGCTGCCAATGACCACGCGCACTTTGGTGCCGTCATCTTCCATGATCTCCGGGATCTCGCGCGCTGTCACATCCTGATAACGCGGATCGGTCATCTTCAGATCGCGCGGCAGGTTCGCCCACAGCTGAAACCCATGGTTCACGCCGTTGGCATCGGGGGTGGGCATCTCCTGATGCAAAATCCCGCGCCCCGCTGTCATCCATTGCACATCGCCAGCACCCAGATTTCCGGTGTTGCCAAGGCTGTCCTGATGTTCCACTGCGCCATCAATCACATAGGTGATGGTTTCAATGCCGCGATGCGGGTGCCACGGAAATCCGGCCTGATAAAGGCGGGGATCATCGTTGCGGAAGTGATCCATCATCAGGAAGGGATCAAGCTCTTCGGGATCCTGAAACCCAAAGGCGCGATGCAGATGCACGCCAGCCCCTTCTCTGGCAGGAATGGCTTTGCGCGTTTCCAAAACAGGTCTGATCGACATGATGTCTCTCCTTTCCCCCTCAAAATAGGCGCTGCAGTCTTGCCTGAACATCGCCAGAACCGCGCGCAGATTGTGCAGATTTGCACAGATTGGGGAGGCGCGCGGCAAATGGGTGTGGTGAAAAATAAAATTAACAAGTTCAATATGTTGAGTTGAGCGACGTAGCGGCATTTTGCAACCTATCTTTCAACTGCCTTGTGCTTGCGCCTATGCTCGCAACCGACACAACATCTCAAGGCAGGGAGGCCTACATGCTAGGGTCTATGATGATGCGTCCGCTCAACATTGCGGACATTCTCAAATATGCAGCCGAAATTCACCCCACAGCAGAGGTTGTCTCTGTTCGCACAGAAGGTGACCTGCACCGCCAGACTTACGCGGATATGGCCAAACGTGTGAACCGCCTCGCCAATGCGCTGAAGGCCGAAGGCATGCAGGTTGGTGACCGTATCGCGACGCTGGCGTGGAACGGCTACCGCCATCTGGAGCTATACTATGCCATTTCCGGTGCAGGGGGCGTGTGTCACACAATCAACCCGCGCCTGTCTGCAGAACAGATGAGCTACATCGTCAACCACGCCAAAGACACCATGCTGTTTGTGGACACCACCTTTGTGCCGCTGGTCAACGCACTGCGTGCGCAATGGCCAGAGGGGCTCAAAGTGGTGGTGATGACGGATCGCGCTCACATGCCCGAGGGCGATTTCCTCTGCTATGAAGAGCTGCTTGAGGCGCAGGCAGACGTCTTTGATTGGCCCGACCTGTCAGAAGACACCGCGGCTGGGCTTTGCTACACCTCTGGCACCACGGGCAATCCCAAGGGCACGCTTTACACCCATCGCTCCACCGTGCTGCATGCGATGACAGTTGGGCTGTCCCTGCCCAAAGTCTGTCAGCCGGGCAAACGCATTCTACCGGTTGTGCCGCTGTTTCACGTCAACGCCTGGGGTCTGCCCTATATCGCGCTGCTCACCGGCGCGTCTCTGGTCTTCCCGGGGGGCGCTCTGGATGGGCCAAGCCTGTTTAAGCTGATGGAAGATGAAAACGTCTACTCCGCTTGGGGTGTGCCAACAGTGTGGCTGGGGTTGCAGGGCGAAATGCGAAAACAGGGCCGCATGCCCAATGGGTTGAGCCATCTGGTGATTGGCGGCTCCGCAGCGCCTGCCAGCATGATCACCTATTTTGAAGAGCAAAACATCGACATCTGCCACGCCTGGGGCATGACTGAGATGAGCCCGGTTGGCACCATGGGCAATCTGCCAGTGCATCTCGAAGACCGCAGCCTTGAAGAGCGGGTGGAGATCAAATCAAAACAGGGCCGCCGTATCTTTGGCGTCGATCTGAAAATCGTCGATGAGGATGGCAAGCCTCTGCCCCACGATGGCGAAGCCGCTGGCGAGCTGTTTGTGCGCGGCAACAACATCACATCGGGTTATTTTGAAAATGACGAGGCCAACGCAGGCGCCTTTGACGCGGATGGCTGGTTTGGCACTGGCGATGTGGCCACGATTGACAGCCATGGCTATCTCACCATCACCGACCGGGCCAAAGACCTGATCAAATCCGGTGGCGAGTGGATCAGCTCGCTCGATCTGGAAAACACCGTCATGGCGCACCCGAAGGTGGCCAATTGCGCAGTGATCGCGGTGGCGCACCCCAAATGGGATGAACGCCCGCTTCTGGTGGTGGTGCCGTCGCCTGAGGGTAAGCCCGAGATCAGCGAGCTCATGGCCCTGCTCGAAGAGCACTTCGCCAAGTGGCAATTGCCGGACGATGTGGTCTTTGTAGAAGAGCTGCCGATGACCGCCACAGGCAAAGTCTCAAAGCTCACCCTGCGCAAACAGTTTGCCGATTACAAACTGCCTGACATGGTGTGATTTGGCGGGTAGCCAGTTCATAGCACTCAACGGTCACGCGTATCATATCCGCGTGGCCGGCGATCCTCAGGCCCCAGTGATCCTGTGTCTGCACGGCTTTCCCGAATACGCCGGCGCCTTTGACGATCTGGTCCCCCATCTGGAGGAGCGTTTTTTCCTCGTCGCCCCGGATCAGCGTGGCTACGGCCAAAGCTGGCGCCCCACAGAGGTCGATCACTACGCCCCAGCCGCGCTTGTTGCAGATGCCGCCGCCATCCTGCGCCATTACAGCCCTGACAAACCCGTCGCCGCTGTGCTTGGCCATGACTGGGGCGCGGCCGTTGCCTATGGCCTTGCCTTCCGGCATCCAGCGCTGTTTGAGCGTCTGATCATCGCCAACGGCGTGCATCCGATCCCATTTCAGCGTGCGTTGGCGGCGGGCGGGGCGCAATCAAAGGCCAGCCAATACATCAACTGGCTGCGCGCGGAAGGGTCTGAGGTCAAGCTCACAGAAAACAACCATTTGCGCATGATGTCCCTGTTTTCAGAGCATATGGACATGTCGTGGATGGATGCGGGCAAAGTGGCCGCCTATCGTGCCGCCTGGGGGACAGCGGATCAGGTGCGCGGCATGGTCAACTGGTATCGCGCCTCAAACCTCAAAGTTGCCGCCCCCGGCCAGCCGTTGCCACCAGCGGCGTTGCCGCAATGGCCCGCCCATACCTTGCGCGTGCCAATGCCCCACCTGTTGCTCTGGGGGGAAGAGGACACCGCGCTCTTGCCAGATTGCCATGCCGGTCTGGAGGATTTCTGCGACGATCTCACGCGTGTTTCGCTCACGGGTGCAGATCACTGGCTGCTGCATCAAAAGCCCGCCGAAGTGGCGCGCCACATCCGGCAATTTCTGCGCTAAGCTGCGCCGTTTCATTCGTCAAATATCCCCGCCGTAGGCATAGACGCCCTTGTCTGCCCTCAGGCTTCCGCCAAGGCAGATCCAATGTGACGTCATGTTACTTTGCCAAGCTCTTGTTTGTCTGCGCCATTCGCGGCCTTATCCTGCCACCAAACACAGGAGTTTTTCATGTCTGGTGACAGCCACCTTCCCAAAGCGCTTCAGGGTCTGCGCATTCCCGCAGTGGCCTCTCCGCTTTTCATCATTTCCGTACCCGCACTGGTCATTGCCCAGTGTAAGGCAGGCATCATAGGCAGTTTCCCCGCACTCAACGCACGTGAAGGCGAGGGCGACCACCCACTTCTGGACACTTGGCTCACGCAGATCCGCGAAGAGCTGGACCGCCACAATCAGGAAAACCCGGATCGCCCCGCGGCCCCGTTTGCGGTCAATCAGATCGTACACCGTTCCAACACGCGGCTCGAGCGTGACATCGAGTTGTGCCACAAACACAAGGTGCCGGTCTGGATCACCTCGCTTGGCGCCCGCAAAGAGGTCAATGACGCCGCTCATGACTGCGGCGGTATTGCACTGCATGACATCATCAACAACACCTTCGCCAAAAAGGCGATTGAGAAAGGGGCGGATGGCCTGATCGCGGTGGCCGCTGGCGCTGGTGGGCACGCAGGGCCGCAATCGCCCCTCGCGCTGATCAGCGAGATCCGGGAATGGTTTGATGGTCCCTTGCTGCTGTCTGGCTCCATCAGCACAGGTTCCTCCATCTTGGCCGCACAGGCCATGGGCGCAGATCTCGCCTACATCGGCTCGCCTTTCATTGCGACGGAAGAAGCCAACGCGGTGCAGGGCTACAAGGACATGATTGTCGACAGTGGCGCGGATGACATTGTTTATTCTTCGCTCTTCACCGGTGTCTGGGGCAACTACCTCAAAGGCTCCGTCAAAAACGCAGGTATGGATCCGGACAATCTGCCACTGGGCAGCGCCAAAGATATGGATTTTGGCGGAGATCGCGAAAAACCAAAGGCATGGAAAACCATTTGGGGCTCCGGTCAGGGCATCGGCGCGGTCAAAGAAGTTGGCCCCGTGTCAAATCTCGTGGACCGTCTGGAGCGTGAGTACATCGCGGCTTGGGCACGACTGCAGGACCGCATGAAGTGAGCCAGATGTTCCACCTCATCCGCCACGCGCAGGCGAGTTTCGGGGCTGCTGACTATGACAATCTGTCAGAGCTCGGGCATCGCCAGTCCGAGGCGCTGGGCGCGGCCCTTAAACGTCAGGGTGTAAAGCCTGACCAGGTTTTTATCGGGGGGCAGAAACGCCACCGTCAGACCTGGGACGGTATTGAACGCGCGCTGGGCACGGGGCTCACCCCGACTGTGGTGCCGGGGTGGAACGAATTTGACTTTGCCGGTCTGCTGGAGGCGCGTTTTGCCGGGCGCGCCGACAAACCCGCTGATCTGCACACCGACCGCAAAACCCATTTTCGGATCTTACGCGATACGGTGCTGGAATGGCAGCGCGACGAGATTACAAATCCGCCGGAAAGCTTTGCTGCCTTCACCAACCGCGTGCGACAGGCCCGCGCCCTTGTCGCCGCCTCCGGGGCCAAAACCCCGCTTGCGGTCAGCTCCGGAGGGGCCATAGGGCGCACGGTCGCCGATGTACTGGATGCGCCGGCAGAACAAATGATCCTGCTGCAATTGCAGGTGAAAAACTGCGCCGTGGCGCGCATCGTGATGGCCAAAGGGCAGGAGTGGCTCAATGGGTTTAACGAGACCCCGCACATTGACGGGCACAATGAAGGCGAGATGCTCACCTATAGCTAGAGAGGGCAGGGCATAGCGCAAGCGGCTCTGAGGGAGGAAACAATGGACGCAACCCAACTGGACACCGCTGCCGTGGCGCGATGGCTGTCTGACAATCTGGATGGCTTTTCCGGCCCCATCACGGCCACCAAGTTTGATATTGGTCAGTCCAACCCCACGTTCAAACTCGACACCCCCACAGGGCAATATGTACTGCGCCGCAAGCCGCCGGGGGTGCTTCTGAAATCTGCCCATGCGGTGGATCGGGAGTTCCGCGTGCAAAAGGCGCTTGCGGACACAGATGTGCCGGTCGCCAAAATGCATCTGCTGTGTGAAGATGACGCTGTGATCGGCTCATCCTTCTACGTGATGGATTTTGTGGAAGGGCGCAGCTTTGATGACCCACGCCTGCCGGGGCTGTCTGAATCTGATCGGGCAGCGGTGATCAACGAAATGGGCCGCGTTCTGGCCGCCATTCATTCGGTTGACATTGATGCCGTTGGGCTCTCTGACTATGGCCCCGAAGGCAATTATTTTGAGCGCCAGCTGGGCCGCTGGACCAAGCAGTACCGCGCCTCTGAAACAGAAACCCTGCCGCAGATGGATGAGTTGATCGACTGGCTCACCACCCATTTGCCGGCCGATGACGGAAAGCGCACATTGGTGCATGGCGACTACCGGATCGACAATATGCTCTTTGCCAAAGACCGTCCCGAAGTGGTGGCGGTGCTTGATTGGGAACTCTCCACCATTGGCCATCCTTACGCCGATCTGGCGGCGGTGATCATGCAGTGGCAGATGCCGCCGGGCCATGAGGGCCGCGGGCTGGCCGGTGTGGACCGCGCGGCTCTTGGTCTGCCCAGCGACGAAGATTTCATCGCCCAGTATTGCGCCCGCATGGGGCTGCCGGGGATTGAGAAATTCGGCTTCTATCTGGCGTTTTGTTTCTTCCGTATGGGCGCGATCATCCAAGGCGTGAAGAAACGCGCGCTGGATGGCAATGCTTCTGATCCCGAACGCGCCGCCAAACTGGGCAGCTTTGTGCCGATGTTTGCGCAAGCCGGATTGGAGGCGGTAAAACGTGGGTAAAATGTTTCAAGACAAAGTGGTGATGATCACCGGTGCGGCCAGCGGCTTTGGTGCGATGGCGGCGCAGCGTTTTGCTGCGGAAGGGGCCAAGCTGGGCCTGTCTGACATCCATGGCGATCAACTGGCTGAGGTTGTGGAAAACCTGCAATCGCAGGGTGTTGAGGTGGTGTCTGACGTGGTGGATGTGGCAGAAGAGGCGCAAGTCGCCGCCCATGTGGCACGCATCGCGCAAACCTTCCGCGCGCTGGATGTGGGCATCAACAACGCAGGCATTGGTCATGATGTGCGTCCGTTGCAGTTTCTTTCGGTCGATGATTTTGACCTGATGATGAATGTGAACGCCAAAGGTGTGTTTCTCTGCATGAAGTATCAGATCCCGCTGATGCAGCAGGCGGGCGCGGGGGCCATTCTCAATGTGGCCTCTGCGGCGGGGCTTGTCGGTGCGGGCCAGTTGTCCCTTTACGCAGCTGCCAAACATGCGGTGGTCGGCATGACCAAAGCCGCCGCCGATGAAAACGCCACCCGCGGCATTCGCGTGAATGCGCTTTGCCCCTCGTTTTCCGCCACGCCGATGGTGGATGAGATGGCCGAGACCGTGGGGGAGCGTGCGGGCCTGTCACGTGAGGACGCGATGACCCATATCGCCAGCCGCGTGCCCATGCGGCGGGTGTCGCAGCCCGAAGAGGTGGTGCAGGCCATGCTCTGGATCAATGCGCCTGAAAACAGCTTCATGACCGGACAGGCGATCGCCATTGACGGTGGTCTGACAGCGGTTTGATACGTGCAACAACATAGGGCGAAGCCTGCCTGGGCTGGCGCAAATGCGCCTGCCGAGGGGCAGGCAGGCGCAGCCCGGCGGTGCCGGGCAAAACCAACCTTGCGAAAGTAATACAAATGACCTACAAGCCCCTCGATCCTGCTCTGGAAGAAACCCCTTACGAGCTGCAAAAGCATCTCGGGTTTCGCATCACCCACTGGGACGTAGACTATGCCCGACTGGAGCTGCCGATTGCGCCGCATCTGATGAACCGCGCAGGCATTCCGCATGGCGGCATCTACGCCACGCTGCTTGACACGGTGATGGGTTTTGCAGGCTGCTACACCGGTGATCCGGCGCACAAACGTCTGGCTCTAACCCTTTCGATGACAACGAATTTCCTCAGCCGACCCAAAGGGCAGGGGTTGATCGCCGAAGGCTGGCGCACCGGCGGTGGCGCCAAAACTTTCTTCGCCGAAAGCACGATCTCTGACGAAACCGGAGAGATCATCGCGCGCGGTTCAGGTGCCTTCAAATACCGCGCCACCACGCTGTGATCAGAGGGTTAGCCTGCCAGAGCCTGCGGAGTTTCCACGCCCCAACCCTGCGCCAGCTCCGCGACGGACTGAAGGATGAACTCCACGGTCGCATCAGACATAAGCACACTCAGGTTCAGGCGCACAAACCCCGGTTTGCTTGCCCCTGGACCTTGCAGGATGTCGTCGCGGATATGCGCAGAATTCGCATCATCAATCTGCAGCAGGTGGTGGACGTAAGGCCCCGCACAAGAACACCCGCCGCGTGCCTGAATGCCGTAGCGTTCTGACAGTGCGCGGGTGAAGGCGTTGTGATCAATCCGCGCGCCGGTGCTGTCGAGCGGCACAAACGACAGGATCGGCAACCGCTCGGTGCGTTCCGGCGCCAGCACATGCAGATTTGCATTTGAGCTCCAAACGTCAAACGCCCGCGCCGTCAGCGCCGCATTGCGGCTCTGCATCTCTGCGCCAATCACCTCTTTCACAACCAGCGCCAGCGCCACGCGGATGTCACCCACCACATTGGGGGTGCCGCCTTCCTCGCGCTGGGCCAGCGGGGCCACGTAATCATGCTGGCGGGCGTTCACAAAAGCCACGGTGCCGCCGCCGGGGCGATATGGGACAGCTGCGCGCACCACGTCTTCGCGCACCACCAGCACACCGCTTGCGCCCGGCCCGCCAATGCACTTGTGTGCAGAAAACACCAGCGCATCAATCTCCGCGCCCTCTGCCGGGGTCATCTGCATCGGCAGATATGGCCCGCCGCCCGCATAGTCCCAGATCATCACGCCGCCATAGGTTTTCACCAGCCGCGTCACGGCCGCCACATCCGTGCACACGCCGGTCACATTGGCTGCTGCGCTCATCGCCACGATGACACGCCCAGTCAGGCTGTGTTCCGCCAGCGCCTTTGTCAGTGCTGCACGATCCGGGCCGGGCAGGGCGCCTTCGGGGATTTCTATAACGTTCGCGCCGCTTTCGCGCCATGGCAACAGGTTGGAGTGATGCTCATAAGGCCCCACCAGCACAGTGTCGCCCGCGCCCACCTGCAGCATATGCACCAGCTGGTTGAGGCCCGTTGTGGCCCCTGAGCCGGCAAAGATCACCGCATGTTCGCCATCACGCGCCCCACAGTGCCGCGCCACCACAGCCCGCGCCCCTTCGCGCAGCTGCCCCATACGCGCCCCGCAGAAAGAGGCATCGGTGTGAGTGTTGGCATAGTAAGGCAGCACATTTTCCAGCACAAAGCTCTCGACCTGACGCAGCGCGCGCCCCGAGGCCACATAATCCGCATACACCAGCTTGCGCGGCCCATAGGGTGTGTCGATCATCATGTCCCCACCAATCAACCCCGCCTGTAAAGCGTCCATAGGGTTTTGCACCGCGGTGAGCTGTGCGGCGAAGTGATCGAAGGGAGCGGTGAGCGTGGACATATGAAGCCTCTTTTTTGGTGTTTCAGAGGTTATGCCCCGGTTTCAGTAGATAAATTGCTCCTTTTTTTGCATAATTTATGGATATGTGTTGTCATATGATCTATAAATAGTCTCAGATGGACGTGATTGATCGAAATATTCTGGACGTATTGCAACGCGACGCCTCACTCTCTCAGCGAGAAGTGGCGGAGCGTGTTGGTTTGTCCCAAAACGCGCTGTGGCGGCGACTCAAGCGATTGGAAGAGGATGGCGTTTTGCAGGGCGCGCGCATGCGGATCGACCCGGCATCGCTGGGGCTGGATCTGACCGTCTTTGTCATGGTGCGCACCCGCAACCACTCGGTGGAGTGGGCGGAAAGCTTTAAGCGCCATGTCTCGCTCATCCCACAGGTGCTGGAGATGCACCGCATCGGTGGGGATTGGGATTATATGCTGAAGATCGTCACGTCCGGCATGGGCGGCTATGACCAAGTCTATCGCCGCCTCACCACGGGGTTTGAGCTGGATACGGTCACCGGCTATTTCTCGATGGAGACCATGCTGGAGGATCGCCCCATCGACGTACGGGGCTAACCTGCGTCCTTCTGTCATCAAAGTTTCATGAGGCGCAGGCAAAGACTCACTTGCGTTCTTTTCAATATATCCATAATTCATGAACTATGGATAAGATATCAGCTCTTTCAGCCTTTGCCGCCCTGTCGCAGCCCACGCGTCTGGATGCTTTTCGCCTGCTTATTCAAGCTGGAGAGGCTGGCCTGAGCGCAGGGGAAATCGCAGAGGCGCTGGAGGTGCGGCAAAACACGCTGTCTGCCAATCTCGCGGTTCTGCTGCAGGCCGACCTGTTGCGCAATCAGCGCGAAGGCCGCAGTATTCGCTATTTCGCCAACACAGAGGGCGTGCGCGGGCTGTTGGGCTTTTTGCTTGAAGACTGCTGCGGCGGGCGACCCGAATTGTGCCAGCCGCTGATCGAAGATCTCACTTGTGGATGTTAAGGGACACAAAGCTATGACAGATCACAGCGCGCAACTGGACGCAGGCCTCGGCACCTTTGAGCGCCTGCTGTCGCTCTGGGTGGCACTGGCCATCGTAGCGGGCCTGACGCTTGGCAGCTTTATGCCCGGTGTTTTTGGGGCTCTGGCGGGTCTGGAAGTGGCCTCCGTCAACCTGCCTGTGGCCGTGCTGATCTGGGCCATGGTTTACCCGATGATGGTGGGCATTGATTTTGGCGCGCTCGCTGGTGTGGGGCGCAAACCCAAAGGGCTGGTGATCACTATTGTGGTCAACTGGCTGATCAAACCTTTCACCATGGCCGCATTGGGCGTGTTGTTCTTTGAACATGTCTTTGCCGCTTGGATCGACCCGGACACGGCCAGCGAATACCTCGCAGGCGTGATCCTTCTCGGCGCGGCACCCTGTACGGCAATGGTGTTTGTCTGGTCAAACCTTGTGCGGGGTGATGCCAATTACACGCTGGTGCAGGTCAGCGTGAACGATGTGATCATGGTCTTTGCCTTTGCCCCCATCGTGGCCTTCCTGCTTGGCGTGACCAATATCACCGTGCCATGGGAGACCTTGATCCTGTCTGCCGTGCTCTACATCTTGCTGCCGCTGGTGGCGGGCTACATCACCCGCAAGCGTCTGATGGGGCAGGGCGGTGAGGCTGCGGTGGAGGCCTTCCGCAACCGCCTGCGTCCCAGCTCCGTGGGCGGCCTGCTGCTGACCGTTGTGTTGCTCTTTGGCTTTCAGGCGCAGACCATTCTGAGCCAGCCTTTCAACATTCTGCTGATCGCCATCCCGCTGCTGATCCAGACCTACGGCATCTTCTTCATCGCCTATGGTGCGGCCCGGCTCTGGAAGGTGCCGTTTGAGGTCGCCGCCCCCTGCGCGCTGATTGGCACGTCAAACTTCTTTGAGCTGGCGGTGGCCGTGGCCATTTCGCTCTTCGGCCTTGGCTCGGGTGCCGCGCTCGCCACCGTTGTCGGTGTGCTGGTGGAGGTGCCCGTGATGCTCAGCCTTGTCGCTTTCGCCAACCGCACCCGCGGCTGGTTTCCAACACAATCCTGAAGGATCTGATTTATGACCAAAATCGCAATCAATGGCCTTGGCCGCATGGGCAAGCTGGTGATCCGCAGCTTCTTCGACCTCGGTCTGGATGCCGAAATCGTCTTGCTCAACGACCCCTCCGGCGATGCCGAGCTGCACGCGCATCTTCTGGAGTTTGACACCGTGCACGGCCGCTGGCGCGCCGATTTCGCCTATGATGAAAGCAGCATCACCATCGACGGCCACCAGATGCGCAAAACCGAAGCCTGGTCCATCGAAGAGCTCCCGCTCAAAGAGCTGGGCGTTGATCTGGTGGTGGATTGCACCGGCGTGTTCAAAACCAACGCCAAACTGCAGCCCTACTTTGACGCGGGCGTGAAAAAGGTTGTGGTCTCCGCCCCTGTGAAAGAAGACGATGTGGCCAATATCGTTTACGGCGTGAATGACGCCACCTACGATGCGACCACCCACAAGGTGATCACCGCCGCCTCCTGCACCACCAACTGCATCGCGCCGATTGTGAAGGTGATCCGTGAGAAACTGGGCATCGAGCAGGCCAGCTTCACCACCATCCACGACGTGACCAACACGCAGACCATCGTGGACCGCGCCCACAAAGACCCGCGCCGCGCCCGCTCTGCCCTCAACTCCCTGATCCCGACCACCACCGGCTCCGCCAAGGCGATCATCCAGATCTTCCCCGACATGGAGGGCAAGATCGACGGCCACGCCGTGCGCGTTCCGCTGCTGAATGCCTCGCTCACCGACATCGTGTTTGACGTAAGCCGCGACACCACCGCCGAGGAGGTCAACGCCTACTTTGCCGAGGCCGCCGCAGGTGAGCTGAACGGCATTCTGGGCTATGAAACCCGCCCTCTGGTGAGCTGCGACTTCACCAATGATGACCGCTCCACCATAGTAGATGCGCTCTCCACCCGTGTGGTCAACAACCGCCATGTGAAGGTCTATGCGTGGTATGACAACGAGTGGGGCTATGCCTTCCGTCTGGCCGATGTCACCCGCATGGTTTTGGCCAGCCTCTAAGGGTCAATATTGGTGCGGCACAGCCGGACCGCGCCCCATTGCCCGGTAGGGGCTTGTGAAACAAGCTCCCGAAAGGGACCCTCCCCGTCGCGCCGAAGGCGCGCCACAACAAAACTGTAGAGCGCTTCACGCCCCCCCGTGACGGGCGCTGCCCTCTGGATACGCCATGACCAACGCACAGACCCAGAAACCAGACGGCCTCGCCGCCTATATCACCGTCACCGCCGCCTATTGGGCCTTTATGCTCACCGATGGCGCGCTGCGGATGCTGGTGCTTTTGCATTTCAACGGGCTGGGCTTCTCCCCGATCCAGCTGGCCTATCTGTTCCTGCTGTATGAGGTTATGGGCATTGTCACCAATCTTTCTGCGGGCTGGATTGCCGCGCGCTTTGGTCTGACCTCCACGCTTTATGCGGGCCTTACCATCCAGATCGCCGCCCTGATCGCTCTGGCACAGCTTGATCCCGCATGGGGTGTCACCGCCTCCGTGATCTTTGTGATGTGCGTGCAGGGCGCGTCTGGCGTGGCCAAAGACCTCTCAAAGATGTCTTCCAAATCAGCGGTCAAACTGCTCGCCCCCAAAGAGGGCGGCGGGCTTTTCCGCTGGGTCGCGCTGCTCACAGGCTCCAAAAACGCGGTCAAAGGCTGCGGCTTCTTTCTGGGCGCTGCGTTGCTCGCCCTCTGGGGCTTTCAGGCCTCGGTCTGGGGCATGGCCATCATCCTCGCGGTGATCCTCGCAGGGGTGGTGACCTTCATGCCCTCAGGCCTGCCGCAGGGCTCCCAAAAAGCCAAGTTCTCGCAGGTCTTCTCCAAAGACCCCAATGTGAACCGCCTCAGCCTTGCGCGTATGTTCCTGTTCGGGGCACGCGACGTGTGGTTTGTGGTCGGCATCCCGGTCTATTTCAACGCGGTGCTTTCTGATGGCACCGCCGAGGGCCGCCGCGAAGCCTTCTTCATCATCGGCATCTTCATGGCGGTCTGGATCATCCTCTACGGTGCGGTGCAGGGCAACGCGCCCCGTATCCTGAAAGCCGCCAATGCCAGCACCGATGAGGTGGTTGGCAAAGCCATCACCTGGGTTGGCTACCTCACCCTGATCCCGATGGCGCTCACCGCCGCCGTGCTGCTGCTGGACACCTCCGCCATGCTCACCGCCATCCTGATTGCGGGGCTTCTGGTGTTTGGCTTTGTCTTTGCGGTGAACTCCTCGGTCCACAGCTACCTGATCCTCGCCTTCACGTCAGACGAACGGGTCACCATGGATGTGGGGTTTTACTATATGTCCAACGCCGCCGGGCGGCTGCTCGGCACCTTGCTGTCAGGTCTCAGCTACCAGATTGGCGGGCTGTGGCTCTGCCTGTTCACCGCCGCACTTATGTCGGCACTCAGCTGGTGGGCAGCCCGGCGACTGCGGCGCGCCTAAACCGGATCGGCCTGCGGATGCAGCGCGTCGTTGATCCAGCCCATATCCTCAGGCAGCGTCAGCTGGTTGATCGCGATGGAAGGCTCCTTTGGCAGCGCTGCTGCCGCCGCGCGGGCCTCTTGCAGGCCCTGTTGGTCGCCGGCCTTTTGGCTGGTCAACGCTTTGAGCAGCTGCAATCCGCGGTCCATAGGGCGCAGATCAGCCGCCTCGCGCGCGGTCATCCGCGCCATCGCATAATCTCCTGCGGCCAGATACACCCGTGCGGTAAACGACAGGCGCGTCACGCGGAATGGATCATTGCTGGTCATTTGCGAATAGGTGGACAGGGCCTCAATTGCTTTTTGCGGCTGCCCCTGCAACAGGGCCAGCTGGGTGATCAGATCGACAAAGCCGAGGAAGGTCGGATTGATCTGGCGGGAATGTTCAATATCTGCCGCCGCGCCCTGAAAATCCTGCAAGACGCGCAGCCGATAGGCCCCCCGCGCCCAGAACACAAAATCGCTGTTGGGCGATTCCGCCACCGCGAGGTCGAGATCACGCCCAATCTGGGCAAGCGCCGCTGCGCTCAGCGTTTCATATTTGATAGTGCTCAGGTTCAGTCGGCTCTGCGCCCGCATGGCGAGCGACATGCCGTCGGTCGGGCTCAGCTGTACTGCGCGGTCCAAGGCGGCATAGCCTTCTTCCCAGGACTGGACAGTCTGTTTGAAAAACAGCCCTGCCGCCCGCGCCCGCAGCTCAGACACGCTGAGCTGTGAATTCTTCAGATGCGCCAAGCGGTTGCCATCATATTGAATGGTCTGCAGCCGCAGATCAGAGCTCACCACAGGCAGGATCTCATCCACAAAGGCAAAAGGATCAACCACATCGCCATCATAGCTTTGCGTCCACAGCGTGGTCATATCGCGGCGCAGGATCAGCGACACTGTGAAACGCGCCCGCGTGCCGGACACCCGCAGCCGCCCATGGGTCAGAAACAGCGTGGGCGTGCCTTCGACACTGGCGGCATCCACCGTGGTGATGCCCGTGCGCTTCATCGACATTTGCACCATGCCGTCGTGCAGATCTTGGGCCAGGGCGCTGCTGTCGGGGGTGGCGGGCGCCGCAACAAAATCCTCAAACCCGATGGAGGGCAGGGACCCTTTGTTGGGCGCGGTGGTCAGATTTGCAGGCCGCCACTGATAGAGCCGCATCGGAGTCGCGATGTTTTTGAGGTTGAAAACCCCCACGTCGCTCAGCTCCTGCTGGCGGTTTTCTGACAGCTGACGGAACAGATCCTCCGAGAACATCGCCCCACCGGGCGGCGCTTCGGTCTCAATCCGCTGGGTGATGTTGACCCCATTGCCATAGAAATCCGCCTCATCTTCGACAATCTCGCCCACATGACAGCCGATGCGCAGCTTGATCACCTTATGCTCTGCGAGGCTGCTCTGCACCTCTTCGGCGCAATCCAATGCGGCCTCTACGCCGGGGAAGGACAGAATCCAGCCATCCCCCATCCGTTTGAGCACCTCACCGCCATAGGTTTTGGCCACAGGCTCCAAATGCTCGTTGCGCAGCTCCTGAACAGAGGCCACGGCAAGCGCTTCATCTTCGCCCATGAGGGTGGAGTACCCCACCAGATCTGCACACATCAAAGTGGTCAAACGACGGCGCATGTAAGAAGTTCCCTGACAGTTAGCGGCCTGAGCACCTCTGCCCCGGGTAGCTTAATATTCGAAGTATGATTGGTCCAGAATCTTGGGTCTGCCAAGGGCAGGTTCAAGAGCAGCGCGTTCTATTTTCTTTCTGTCGCGGTGACAAGAGCCTGTCACAACGCTCACAAACGCATGATCGGGGGAGGGGGCTGAGGCGTTTGGCTACATGGAGCGCCACTCTTGGCGTTGAGGGGCAAATTATAGCATTCATCAGCTCGGCAAAGCCGAGCCGCGCCCGACCCTCCCCACGGGAGGGCGCATTCGCTTCCTCCCAGGGTCTGGCGCGGCTCTTGGTGTATTGACTAAACGTCTGTGCTTGATGGCAGGTATGATGGCGAAGGGTTCGTGCCCTCTGAATTGGCACGCAATAGCTCGCCGACATAGCCACGCAGGTTCTCAAACGTCATGTCACTTGGAGATACGCCAAAGAAATAGCTGACGCCCATGGCGACGCCACCATAGAAATACGGGCTGCCAATGCTCTTCCCAAACGCCTTCGCAGCCTCTTGCGAAATCACGCCTTTCAATTCCTTGCTCTTGGCAACGGCCAGTTCCTTTTCCAGCTCAGCCACACGCGCATGCAGCTTGGAAATCTCATCAATGAGCTGGGTTTCCTTTTCGTCGTCGCCGGTTTGATTCCCGATCACACGCGCAATGGCTTTGAAGTGCTGCGGCAGAGCCTCAAGATGTCGCAGCTCCTCAGGCAAACAATTCGCAGGCGCCTCGCGCAGATAATCCGCAATCGCCCGCTCAATGATCTCTGCACCATTAAGAGCGGTGGCTTCTGTCAGAATTGGGTTGCTGAGCAAATACGCGACATGTGTGCGAAGCTCCGCGTCTGCGAGCGGGGCAGGCCCAGCAAATTCCGCCTCAATTTCTCGAATAACTTGAGCGACGGCCTCAGGGCCAGCGTCCCAAATAGGGTCTGGGATCAGCGCAACGCGGCGTTGAAGCTCCCAGTTGATGGGGGCTCCGTCCACGAAACCTTGGTACCAGTTTCGCCAAAACGCGAAAGCCGGGGCTACATGGAAGTTCTTGTAAGCGTTGATGTTTGTGTCCCTCTCTATAGGCTCGCCGAAACTATGCCATAGAGGAGTGTCAAAGAGCCGCTTAAGATCTATTTTGCAATCTAGATGGCTCGCTTTTGCCACTTGGGCGACAGCCGTGTCATAGTTGAAGTTAGCTTCATAGCCGCTGTTGATTGTATGCTCACTAGCTGTACTATTCTGGTTTCTTGCGAAGCTAGCGTAACTAATACCCACTGCATGAAAGAGATCTAGGTTGGCTTGAGGACTGCGATCAATAATCGTCTGCGCAGCTGAATAAGCTACGGTGTTGTGCGCGAGATTAAACGGATCGTCTTTCGCCGCGAATTCGATCGCATTTGCTAACCTTTCACGCATGCCAGCATGTCCATACTTCAAAAAACATAGGCTTTGGATCAAGTAGCGGCAAACAGGAAACAAGTATCTTGAACTGACATCCATTTGAGAGCCGAAGCTTGGATCGAAGAAATTTCTCAATGCGCTCCTTACGGTTAACAATTCACGAGCGCTTTGATGGAGTTTGATATAGTCATCGTCAAATTCTCTAAATGCCTCATCCACAACGTCTACTGTGCCTTCATCAATCACCTGATTTTCCCAAATCTCTCAAATATCCCGCCCCGCACCCTACAGCGCTGCTTGACCAAGACAAGATTCCCCATCATATCCCGCATCATGAGCACCGATCTGTCCAAAATCCGCAATTTCTCCATCGTGGCCCACATCGACCACGGTAAATCCACCCTTGCTGACCGCCTCATCCAAGAGACGGGCACGGTGGAAGACCGCGATATGAAAGAACAGCTGCTCGACAGCATGGACATCGAGCGTGAGCGCGGCATCACCATCAAGGCCAACACCGTGCGCATCGACTACAAGGCCGATGATGGGGAGACCTATGTGCTCAACCTCATCGACACCCCCGGCCACGTCGACTTCGCCTATGAGGTCTCCCGCTCCATGAAAGCGGTTGAGGGCTCGCTCCTTGTGGTGGACAGCACCCAAGGTGTCGAGGCGCAGACGCTCGCAAACGTCTATCAGGCGATTGAGGCCGATCACGAGCTGGTGCCTGTGCTCAACAAGATCGACCTGCCGGCTTCTGATTGTGACCGTGTCGCTGAACAGATCGAAGACGTCATCGGCATCGACGCCACCGGCGCCATTCAAGTCTCCGCCAAAACCGGTCAGGGCATCCACGAAACGCTCGAAGCCATCGTCAAAGACCTGCCCGCGCCAACCGGCAATCTGGATGCGCCGCTCAAAGCCATGCTGGTGGACAGCTGGTATGACGCCTACCTCGGCGTGATCGTTCTGGTGCGCATCATGGACGGCACACTGAAAAAGGGCCAGCGCGTCAAATTCATGTCAAACGGCACACTGCATTCGGTGGACCGCGTCGGCGTCTTCCGCCCCGAAATGCAGATGGTGGACAGCCTCGGCCCCGGCGAAATCGGCTTTCTGACCGCCTCCATCAAACAGGTGCGTGACACCCGCGTGGGCGACACCATCACCAATGACCGCCACGGCACCGAAGAGGCCCTGCCGGGCTTTAAGCCTGCGCAGCCGGTGGTCTTCTGTGGCCTCTTCCCCGTCGATAGCGCGGAGTTCGAAGACCTGCGCGACGCCATCGATAAGCTGGCGTTGAACGACGCGTCGTTCTCTTTTGAAATGGAAACCTCCGCCGCGCTGGGCTTTGGCTTCCGCTGCGGCTTCCTCGGCCTTCTGCACCTCGAAGTGATCCGCGACCGGATTGAGCGTGAATACAACATCGAGCTCATCACCACCGCGCCTTCGGTGATCTATCACGTCTATATGAAAGACGGCGAGATGATCGAGCTGCACAACCCCGCCGACATGCCCGACATGTCCAAGGTCGACCACCTTGAGGAGCCGCGCATCAAGGCCACCATCCTTGTGCCGGATGAATACCTCGGTGACGTGCTCAAGCTCTGTCAGGACCGTCGCGGCATTCAGGAAGATCTCACCTACGCTGGCTCCCGCGCCATGTGTGTCTATGACCTGCCGCTCAACGAGGTGGTGTTTGACTTCTACGACCGTCTGAAATCTGTGACCAAAGGCTATGCCTCCTTTGACTATCAGATGACCGGCTACCGCGAAGACAATCTCGTGAAGATGTCCGTTCTGGTGAACGACGAGCCGGTGGACGCGCTTTCCATGATGGTGCACCGTGATCGGGCCGAAATGCGCGGCCGGGCGATGTGTGAAAAGCTCAAAACCCTGATCCCGCGCCACATGTTCAAGATCCCGATCCAGGCGGCCATCGGCGGCAAAGTCATCGCCCGTGAGACTTTGAGCGCGCTGCGCAAAGACGTGACCGCCAAGTGTTACGGCGGCGACGCCACCCGGAAGCGCAAACTTCTGGACAAGCAGAAAGCCGGTAAGAAAAAGATGCGCCAGTTTGGTAAGGTGGATATTCCGCAGGAGGCGTTTATCTCAGCCTTGAAGATGGACGACTAGTCCATCTTCAAGCAGTGCGCGAAAGCGAACGGCGCAGCCTTCGCGGGAGCACCCCGGAATTTAAGGCACACAACGCCAGCCCAGAACACCAAGGCCGCTCAACCGAGCGGCCTTTCTCTTTTCCCACCTGAGCTGCATAGCCATCTCCCCCAAGCCGTCACACCACTAGGAACCCGCATAGCCCCACCGCAAGGATCGCGCCCGACCCCGAGGGCGGTTCAACGTTATCTTATTGCTGTACATGAGTGTTGAGGCCCAACAGGCACAATAGTTTGAAAATCTCCGCTACTGCGCTGACCTGGGGAGTATGGTCTGGCACTTACCGACTTAACTGGTTTGTGAGCCAATTCATCGCGTTGAAATCATACTTAATGCCTTTTAAGAGGAGTAACTAACTCATGGAGCACTCTAAAGATGATTTTTGGTGGACGTCCCGAGCCTGGCCAAGTTTTTACGCCTCGCTCTTCAGATGTAAATGCTGACATGTATGTCGCGCGCGTCTCATTGGAGAAGAAGCTAAATCGGGCGATAAATGGCTCCCAGCACGTTCTGATTTGTGGCGACAGCGGAAACGGAAAAACCTGGCTCTACAAAGAGTACTTTACAAAGCATAATGTTGCTTATCGCACTGTTGATCTATCCATAGCTATTACTGAAGGCTTAGATCAAGCGCTTCTCAAGTCTCTTCCCTTCGAGCAGTGGGAAGAAGTAAAGAAGATTGAGAGACAGTCTTTGCAGGCTAATTTAGTGGTCGCGAAGCCAGCGGAGCAAAGGACCATTGAGTTTCAAAAAAAACAGTCGGACTCCCTTGAACTCGTACTTCAGAGCTTGTCTCAAGAGAGAGGTAAGCGAAGGTTCTTGGTTTTTGACAACTTTGAGCAAGTTTCGAGGGTAGACAACTTAGTCCAGCAGATAGCGAGCCTTATAATTCGCTTGGATAATGAACACTTCTCTGCTTTTGGTGTTAGGTTTCTTTTCGTGGGGGTCGTTTCTGACATGAAAGAAATTATTGCTCGTCATGATTTCGCTGGAACCATAGCAAATAGGCTTACGGAAATTCCCGAGGTAGAGCGGTTGACGCCATTTGAGGCGGAGGACCTCATAGTTCGGGGGTTGGAAGAAAAGCTAAGAATTAGTTTCGATATGCCACTAGAAGAAATCGTCAGGCAAATTCAGTTCCAGACAGATAGAAATGCGCAGCAAATTCATGAGCTTGGGTATCAAATCGCATGTGAGGCTCAGGAGAATGGCTGGCGGTTAAGTCCAGAAGGTATGAAAAGAGCTGAGCAGGATTGGGTCGATACCTCTTTAGGCCAGTTTACCGCGCAAATTGAAGGGCGTATGAACAAGCGTGACACTAAGATCCAACGAAAAAACCAAGTTTTGTTTTGTTTAGGGGCTAACGAAACGAACAGCATTCGCGCGACTCAAATCGAGGAAATGATCAGAAAGTTCTTTCCTGACAAAGTTTCCGCTGGACAGCTTGGGGTCGACCAAATCCTCTCGGGCCTTGCTGAAGGCGATAATCCTATTTTGATTAGGAATCCAAACGACCCTTCGTACCGTTTGGCAAACCCCAAATTTAGGCTCGCTTTAAGGGCAAGAATGAAGGAGCTTACTCCCAAAAAGGCCCCAACAGTCGATGAACTGATGAGCTTGCTTTTGGATATGGTTGAAAACAATGAGACCGAAGATCATACGCTAAATTTCTAGTTGCGGTGATCGTAGTTCTCTGACTTGGAGCGAAACATGAGTTCCACTAATTCACCACAGAAACGGTCCACCGGACCGTTTCCAAGACGCGGCTCACCATAAAGCTAACTCCATCCTCCCCCAAAACCCCCGCATCGCTCACCTTTCCAATTCCATCCCCAACCTATCCACAGGAAACCCACAGGCTTGCCCCGCGTCTTATCCCCAGTCAGGGATCTTCGCCCGCGCCGCACGGGCAAAGCCGCCGACAGTACACCGCCGTGATACCGTCGCGATACCTCTGCAATACCGACGCGTTACCGACACGATGCAGGCACGCGTTACCAACACGATACAGACAGCGGATTTGCGCGTGTTTCGGGCCATCTTCATCTGGCAAAATCTGTGCGAGCCACCTAATGTGAGGCCCAAGCACCCATGTGACGTGGGCCAATTGAACACAAGACTTTGACGACTGGAAGGACACCAATGAGCACCGATCGCGAGACGCTAACGCGGGAACTACTGGAGATGGTGGCCGAAGAAGGGATGATCGATCCCTCTGAAATCACACCAGAAAGACCGCTTGAAGAGCTCGATATCCAGTCTGCGGATTTTGTGATGATCCTCATGGCGATTGAAGAGAAATACGGCGCTTATGTCTCTGTCGACAACGAGCTGACCGATGTGGTGACCGTGCAGGATCTGCTGGATCTGGCGATTTCCAAAATCGAAGCGCACCAAGCTGAGGAGGCGTGAGCCACCCAATGGTGCGAAATGCTTCTACCCGCGTCGTCGTCACCGGCCTCGGCGCCGTTTCCGCCTGTGGCCTCGGTGCTGAGGCGCTGATTGAGGCCACGCAATCTGGAAATTCCGGTGTAAAACCAGTGACTTTTGACGCGCTCGACATTCAGCGCGTGAAAACCGCGGGCAAGATTGGCGAGGCGGATCTGGCCGAAATTCTGGGCGACAAACCCCACCGCATGCGCGAACCCGTCGCCGAATATGCCCTTGCCGCCGCCCGCGAAGCGGTGGCCCACGCTGGGCTGACAGAGGCGGATTTTGGCGATGCCTGCGGGGTTTCCATCGGCTCAGGCTTTGGCGGTGCGCAGACGCTGAACAAAAACTACCTCAAGTTTGGCGCCGAAGGCTCCATGCGGCTGGATCCCATGGCGGTACCCAAGATCATGAACAACGCCGCCGCCAGCTGGGTCTCCATGGAGTTTGGCGCCACCGGCCCCGCGCTTTGTCTCGCCACCGCCTGTTCCTCGGCCAGCCAGTCGATTGGCATGGGCATGCAGATGATCGCCTCCGGCCAAGTGGAGCGCTGCCTTGTCGGCGGCTCCGAGGCCTGTCTTGAGGCCGGTGTCTTCCGGGTCTGGGAGCTTTTGCGGGTCATGACCGCTGATCTCAACCGCCCCTTCAGCAAAGACCGCAACGGCATGATCCTGGGCGAAGGCGCAGGCGTTTTGGTGCTGGAAAGCCTTGAGTCGGCACAGGCACGTGGCGCCAATATCCTCTGTGAAATCAGCGGCTTTGGCACCAATTCGGATGCCGGTGACTTGCTGCGCCCGGATCCGGAACGCGCCGCATCCTGCATGCGTATGGCGCTACGCCAGGCGGGACTAGAGCCTGATCAGATTGGCTATGTGAATGCTCATGGCACCGGCACGGTGGCCAATGACGTGAACGAGGTCAAAGCCCTGCGTGATGTCTTTGGCGAAGAGCTGGCTGGGGTGGAGATTTCCTCCACCAAACCTGTGCACGGCCATGCGCTTGGCGCGGCAGGCGCGCTGGAGCTGATCGTGGCCATCGGCGCGCTTTTGCGCCAATCCGCGCCGCCGACTTTAAACTTCACAGAAGTCGATCCCAAGATCGGGCTGGAACCGGTGCCAAATGCGGCGAAAGGCATGCCGCTCGAGGCCGTGATGTCGAACTCTCTGGCATTTGGCGGCATCAATGCCACTTTGATTGCACAGGCGTTTGAGGCAGATGTCTAAGGCAGGCACAGTGACGAAGCTGGTGCTGCAGCAAGGCGTGGCGCCCGCGCAGGAAGCCGCGCTGGCCACACTTCTGGCAGAGCTGACCGTGGCCCCCGCACCGCAGCTCGCCCCGATCACCAGCAAGGTTCTGCTGCTTGGAGATGCGGCGCTGGCGGATGTGCGGCGTGCCCTGCGCGCCCCACTTGGCACCCACGCGGTGCAGGAATCGCAGAGTTTTCTCAATTGCCAAGACGCAGCCATTCATGCCGGTCATGAAGTGGTCCTGCATGAGGCACGCACAGAAGCTGCCGCGAGTTTTCGCTTTGGTCTGAGCGATGCGGGGGCGCAGATGGAAACCCGTGTGAAGTTTCTGTCCGCCACTCAAATTCGCGAGATGAGCCCGCCGCAGTTTGCCGAACGCATGGCGCCGCCGACTGCCGCGATAACAGAGGTGGCGCCGCTGACCTCTGATGTTGTTGCGCGCTATCTGGCGCTCGCTCATGACGACAACCCGATTCACACAGATGACGTGATTGCAAAGGTTGCGGGCTTTGACGGGGCAATTGTGCCGGGCATGTTGTTGTGCGCCCTGTCTGAGGCGCTCTGCCGTGCGACAGGGGGCAGCTTGCAGATTTCTGATGTGCGGGCACGGTTTTTGTCGGCAGTGCGGGTCGGGGCTTCGGTGCGCTGTATCGTGTCGCCCTTTGCCGGAGGGGCAACACAGAAATCACGCGTTTTTGTGGTCGGCGTTGCGGACCAGATTCATGCAATCATTGATGTGTTTGGGGCGAAGACCTGATCAACAAACGCGCAGCCGCGGCTCTAAGCTGTGAGGCAGGCAAAATAGGCCCATGTCATGACCAGATAGGTCAACTGATGCAGCGCCTGATCAAATCCCATGGCATACCAATACATCGGCTGCTCAGGGGTCAGGGCGCGGTCCACAGAGAATCGCGCTTTGCCCCAGTCGATGTGAAAGTGAACAATGAACTCCGCGAGCACCATCCAGAAAATCACCATTGGACCTGTGCCAAAGAGCGCCAGCACAACAACAGAGAAAACGGCGTGAATGCCGGCATGCTGGGCCCGGCCCATATGCCAATAACGCTCGCGTCCCATGATCATTTTGGCGTTCTGCAAAAAGAAGTCCGCCACCAGATGTTTGATCTGAAATGCAGCGACCAGCAAAAGTATGGTCGTGATTTGGTCCATAGACCTAAGCCCCATGATGTATTCGACTTTCCGAGACTAGCCGCAGAAGTCCGCCACCGCAAACCTATGTTTTATGACGATAGCACTTGCCGATTAAGAAACCGTTTGAACACAGGGGGGATGCATTGATAGCATCTGCTGGAATTGCGGGCGTTTGCCCGTCGCCCAAGACCGGGAGTTGAGGTCATAGAACGCTCGCTGTTTTCCTTTATTTGGAAGTTCTCAAAACGCGATCAGATGGTGCTTTTGGCACTGACCGCCTGTCTGTTTCCGTTGCAGTTTCTGACGCTGGAACTGCCCAAGCGGATCATCAACGACGCCATCGACGCGGATCAAGATTTCATCGATGTGCTCGATTATGAGATGACACAGGAAAACTTCCTGATCATGCTCAGCTGCTTCTTTTTGCTCTCGGTCCTGTTTCACGGTTTGATGAAAATGCGCATCAACACCATGAAGGGGGTGTTGTCTGAACGCATGCTGCGCCGCTATCGCTTTACGCTGATTTCGCGGATCACACGGTTTCCGCAGCCCTACCTGCGCCGCACGTCACAGGGTGAACTGGTCTCCATGATCACCGCAGAATCAGAGCCGCTCGGTGGTATGATGGGCGATGCGATCAGCCTGCCGGTCATGCAAGCCGGTCAGATGATTACCATCCTGAGCTTCCTGTTTTTGCAAAACGTCTGGTTTGGCTTTGCGGCGATAGCGCTTATTCCTGTGCAGGCGTGGCTCATTCCCAAACTGCAGCGCCAGATCAATCTGCTCAACAAAGACCGCATTCAACAGGTCCGCAAACTGGCCGCTGAGATCGGCGAAACCGCCGCAGGCGCGCCAGAATTGCGCGTGAATGGTGGCTGGCGTTTCCGCATGGCGCAGACCACACGCCGTCTGGGCACACTCTTCTTGATCCGTCTGGATATCTACAAGAAGAAGTTCTTCATGAAGTTCCTCAACAACTTCATCACACAGCTGACCCCGTTTTTCTTCTACCTCATCGGTGGCCTTCTGGTGATCCGTGGGCAGGTTTCGCTGGGCGCGCTTGTGGCGGCGCTTGCGGCCTACAAAGATCTGTCCTCCCCATGGAAAGAGCTGCTGAACTACTACAATCGCGTCGCTGATCTGTCGCTGCGCTGGCATCTGATCGGGGATCGTTTTGATCCAAGTGGCATGGTGGATGAAGCCTTGATTGAGGGCGAGCCGGACACCATTCCGCGTCTGTCTGGTGAGATCCATCTGGATAAAGTTTACGTGCGCGATCACGACGGGGACACCGTGCTGGAAAATATCTCCACCACGATCCCACAGGGCAAAGTCGTTGGGATTCGTTCGATCGATTCTGAGGAACGGCGCGCCTTGGCGGAACTGTTCACCCGTGAAATCCTGCCAATGAGCGGCAGCCTCTCGGTTGGCGGGGAGAAGCTCAACGATCTGCACCAGCGGGTGATTGCCAGCCGCATCGGCTATGCCGACCCGTCACCTTATGTGTTTGAAGGCACCTTTGGCGACAATGTGATGATGCCGCTCAAACGCGCGCCGCACGCCGATCTGCCAGACCCGCATGGCCCAGCGGAGGACAAACAGCGCGCCTACGAAAGCCGCCGCACCGGCAACAGCACGGACCGGCTTTTTGCCGATTGGGTCGACCCTGATCTGGCGGGGTTTGCGGACACCGACGCGGCCCATCACTTCTGGGTGCAACTGATGGATGCCACCGGCGCGGGCAATGCCCTGTTCCGGCGTGGTTTGGATCAGGTCTTTGTCGAAGCGGATCACCCGGAGCTTGCACAAATGCTGGTCCGGCTGCGGCTCAAAATTTATGAAGCCTTGGAAAATGCGGGCTTGTCCAAAGCCTACTATCGATTTGATCCGGATGAATATAACCCCGCGCTGCCCGTCGCCGCGAACCTGTTCTTTGCCACCCCTCTGCGCGAATTAGAGGAACCCGAACCTGAAGAGGTCAACGCCTTCCTTGATTTGCTGCATGAGCTTGGCATCGAAGACGGCATTCTGCGCATGTCGCGCGAAGTGATTGAGATGCTCAATCAGACCTTTGGCGTCGATGGCACCGACCATCCCTTGTTCCAGCAGCTGGGCCTCAGTGCGGATGCCTTCACGCGCAATGTGGAGCTTGTGGGCAAAAGCCGCGAGGTCGGACTGGCCAATATGGCGCGTGAAGAGCTTGGGCAAATGCTCAATCTGCCGTTCTCTGTGTCCGCCGAACGTATTGGGCCGGGCTTTGGCAATGATCTGAAACAGACCATTCTGGAGCTGCGCCACAATGAGGCAGAGAAGCTCTCTGAATGGATGAGCACCTTCCTCGCGCCCCTTCAGGAAGGGCGTTACGCGCCCGGCCTGACGGTTTTGGAAAACGCGATCTATGGCAAGCTGTCGGCCTCAGCGGGCGGGCGTGGTGAACAATTGCGCGATGTTGTCTCCCAGATCCTCAGCGATGCGGGCCTGAAGGATGAAATCGCTGAGCTGCTCTTTGCGGTGCCCACGGGCATTGGCGGCGCCAATCTGCCCGGTGCCTTTGCCGAACCGCTCGCCATCAGCCGCGCCGCGATCAAGAAACCGGATCTTCTGATCCTCAACCGTTGCCTTGCCGCCTACGAGGAAGGGCAGGCTGCGGAGATGATCCAAAACCTGCGCGCCCTTCTGCCCAACACGACCATGGTGTTTCTGGAAGAGGAGTTTGAGGATCAGGACAGCTTTGACATGGTTCTGGAGCTGGAGCACGGTCGCCTGAAAGATGGCGAAGCGGTGGATATTGAAGACACGGAAAATGCCGCCAGCGCTGACCTGCGCCGCAAGATGCGCGCGCTGACCTCTGCCGATATGTTTGCCGGTCTGTCCCGTCGCCAGATGCGCCTGCTGGCCTTTGGTGCGCAATGGCATCAGGAAAAGGCAGGGGACTATGTTTTCCATCAGGGAGATGATCCGGCGGATGGGGCTTATCTGATCCTCGAAGGCACGGCCGGGCTTGGCTACCACACCCCCGATGGGGAGGCACATGAGGTGGCCGAAGCTGGGGCAGGCACCTTGGTCGGCGAGCTCGCTCTGCTGCGCAAGGAAAAGCGGGCGCTGGATATGTATGCCAAAACCGATATGGAAATGCTCCGCCTTGGGGAGACAGAGTTCATGGCCGTGGTGGAAAACGATGCCTCTACCGCGTTCCGCATTCTGCAGACCGTGTCGGGCTATGTTGGGGCGCTCAGCCGCCGGCAGGAGCAGAGCGACGCCAAGGACGACAGCTGATCCTTCGCGCCTACCGGCTTAGTGAAAGTCCCGGCTCGGAAACAGGCGCTTGGCCTGATCGCGCGGGTGCATGGCACGCGCCGGATAGCGGGATTGTTTGGGCACATCATCGGTGCGCGCGCCCTCCGCACTGAGCGCTTCCGGCAGCGGATGTCCCAGCTCAGACAGCCGGTAGGACATATCCTCTATGTCTTGGGCAATCAGATGCACCACAATGCCCTCACGTTGCAGATAGCCGCGCACCCGCAACAGCCGCCCGCCCATGACCACGCGGCGGAATTGTTCATAGACCTTGGGCCAGACCACCACATTGCTCACCCCGGTTTCATCCTCAAGCGTCAGGAAAATCACGCCAGAGGCGGTGCCAGGGCGCTGGCGGGTGATCACCAATCCGCACACGCTCTGCTGGCCAAGAGGCACCGTCGCCAGCTCCGCATGGGGGGTGAGGCCGGGCAGGGCGGGGCGCAACAGCTCCATGGGATGGGCGCGCAGCGTCAAACGGGTGGAGACGTAATCCTCCACCACCTCTTCGCCCAGATGCATATTGGGCAGCTGGGTTTTGGGCTCGGCGATGCTTTCCCCATCAATCGGGTCATTGAACAGGGGCAAGGGTTTTTGGCTGCGGATCGCCTTCACCTGCCAGAGCGCATCGCGCCGGGTGAGGTTCATGTCACAAAACGCATCCGCCTCTGCCAGCCGGATCAGCACATCCGGTCGCAGCCCCGCACGCAGCCACAGCGCTTCGGGGTCGCGATAGCCATTGCCGCGCGCCGCCACGATCCAGCCTGCATCTTCTTCGCGAAACCCTTTGATCTGGCGAAAGCCCAGTCGCAGGGTCAGCGTGCCATCGCTGCGCCGCTCCAATGTGTTGTCCCACTCCGAATGGTTTACACAGATCGGCCGCACCTCAATGCCATGTTCGCGCACATCGCGCACAATTTGTGCCGGGGCGTAAAACCCCATCGGCTGCGAATTGAGCAGCGCACAGGCAAACACCGCAGGGTGGTGGCATTTTAACCAGGCAGAGACATAAGCAAGCATGGCAAAGGCCGCCGCATGGCTTTCGGGAAAGCCATAATCCGCAAACCCTTCAATCTGGGAAAAACACCGCTCTGCAATCTCCGGGCTGTAGCCATTGTTCAGCATGCCCTGCACAAATTTGTCCCGAAAGGCGCCAATCGTGCCCATCCGCCGAAAGGTGGCAAGGGAGCGGCGCAGATGGTCGGCCTCTTCCGCAGAGAACCCCGCGCCAACCACGGCAATCTGCATGGCCTGCTCCTGAAACAGGGGCACCCCCAGCGTGCGCGCGGTGACCTTTTCCAGCGCGGGACCCAGCGGTTCGGCTTGCTCCAGCCCATTGCGGCGGCGAATATAGGGCTGCACCATATCGCCCTGAATCGGGCCGGGGCGCACAATCGCCACCTCAATCACCAGATCGTAGAATTCGCGCGGGCGCATGCGGGGCAGGAAATTCATCTGCGCGCGGCTTTCCACCTGAAACACCCCCACTGCATCCGCCCGGCACAGCATGTCATAGGTCGGCGTGTCCCCTTGTGGGATGCTGGCGATGCTGTGGTCGATCTGCTCATGGCTTTGCAATAGGGCAAAGGATTTGCGAATGCAGGTCAGCATGCCAAGGCTCAGCACATCGACTTTCAAGATGCCAAGTGCGTCGATGTCATCCTTGTCCCATTCAATCACGGTGCGGTCGTCCATCGCGGCGTTTTCAATCGGTGCCAACTCATCCAGCCGCCCGCGCGTGATGACAAAGCCGCCCACATGTTGGGACAGATGACGCGGAAAGCCGATGATTTCCGCAATCAGTTGAATGGTCTGCATCAGGCGGCGGTCCTCCGGATCAAGCCCCAGCTCGCGCATCCGCTCCAGATCCACACCGCCGTTGCTCATCCCCCAGATCTGGCTCGACAGACCCGCTGTCACATCTTGGGACAACCCCATGACCTTCCCCACCTCCCGGATCGCTGCGCGGGAGCGGAAATGAATCACCGTGGCGCAGAGCCCGGCACGGTGGCGGCCGTATTTCTCATAGATCCACTGAATGACCTCTTCGCGCCGCTCATGTTCAAAATCCACATCAATATCCGGCGGCTCGCCCCGGTATTTGGAGACAAAGCGCTCAAACACCATGCTGATCATATCCGGGCTCACATCGGTGATGCCCAGGAGATAACACAGGATCGAATTGGCTGCCGAGCCGCGCCCCTGACAGAGGATGCCCTGAGAGCGGGCAAAATGCACAATGTCACGCACGGTCAGGAAATAGGCCGGAAAGTTCAGATCTTTCACCACCGCGAGCTCTTTGTGCATCAGTGTCACGGCCTTCTCCGTTGGGCCATTGGGATAGCGCCGCTTCAGCCCCTCCTGCGCCAGTCGCTCCAGCCGGTCCTGGGGGCTTTCGCCATCCACCTCTTCATAGGGGTAGTCATAAGACAGCTCGCCCAGATCAAAATCACACCGATCCGCAATCTCCAGCGTGCGGCGCAGCGCGCCGGGGTGGTCGCGAAACAGCCGCGCCATATCCGCCCCGGTTTTCAGACGGCGCTCGCCATTGGGCAGCGCGCGGGTGCCGATCTGATCAATGGTGATATGATGGCGCATACAGGTCAGTACATCGGCCAACTGTCGGCGGCTGGCGCGATGCATCAGCACATCGCCCACCGCCACCATCGGGGCAGAAGCCGCCAAGGCCACCCGCGCGCAGGCCGCCAGATAAGCCTGATCGCTGCCGTCATATTTTGGCGCGGCTCCCAGAAAGACATGTCCCGGAAACTGGGGTTGCAGCCTGCGAATGTCCGCCAATGCGGCGCGCAGGCTCTTTTGGGGCAGGGCGATCAGGATCATGCCTCGGCACGCGGTTTCCAGATCCTGCGTATAGAGCGTGCATTGCCCTTTCTCCGCCCGCCGTTTGCCAAGGGTCAGCAGCCGGGTCAGCCGCTCATAGGCGGCGCGGTCCCGCGGCAGCGCCAGCCACTCCACGGTGCTGTCCACCAGCACCAGACGCGCGCCGACAATCAGCTTGGGCAGGGCTGTGACGTCCGGTTTTTCAATCGGTGTGCTGGGGCCAACGGTCTGGCGCGAGGAGGCATCCACCTGTTGCTGGGACCGGATCTGCAGCGCTTCATCCTTGTCGCGCTGCATCTGTTTCAGCGCACTCCACGCCCGCACCACCCCGGCCAGCGAGTTGCGATCTGTCAGCGCAATCGCGGGCAGGCCCAGCTCTGCGGCCCGCGCCATCAGCTCTTCGGGATGAGAGGCCCCGGTGAGAAAGGTGAAATTGCTGGTTACACAAAGCTCGGCATAGCTGGCGGTGCCAGCTTCCATGCCTTTGGGGCGCGGGGGGCGTGTGTTTTGGCTCATGCAAATTCCCCCTGCACAAACCAGCCGGGGTTTTGTGGCGTGTAAAACAACCACAGCCGCCGCCCCTCTTTGGTCTCCACCCGCCAGTAATCGCGCAACCCGCTGCGCCAGGCGTCATCCTGCAGCCACCATTCCGGCGCGATGCGTTCCGGGCCAACGGCACGCCCCGTGCGCAAAACCATGCGCCGCCAGCGAAATTGCTTGGGCGGGCGCGCCCCGCTGGCGGCAATGGCTTCGGGCGGAAACAGCGTCAGCGGGCGCGGCTGATGCGTGCTCCAGGCGCTGCTGGGCGCGGAATAGGCCGCCGGCGCAATCAGAAAGCTGCGCTCGGGGATATGGCTGTCTGCGGGCAGAAAGCGCTGGATATTGTCGAGCCCAATCCGGGTGCCAATCCGGGTGATGAGATCATCCAGCTGGTCTTTGCCGCGATCGGCCACATGGCTGATCTGCTGCACCGGCAGCGCCGCGACCTGCGTCGCCTCCAGCCGCAGCTGATCAATGCCAAAGCCTGCCTCCACCGCGGCCAGACCGCGCTCAAACAGCGGCAGAATGCGGGCCGCATCGCGCATCGGGCGCGCCAGACGCAGCTCCACCTGCTGATGGCCCTGATCCACCCGCCGCAGGGTGACGCAGAGCACCCGCGCGCCCATGTCCTGCGCCTTGAGCTTGGCACACAGCTGGGTCAGCAGCCGCTCCGTGCCCGCCATCACATCTGCCAAAAGGCCAATCGGTTCTGGCAGGGTCATCCGCACGCCATAGTGAGGGGGCTCCGCCAGCGGGGTGATCTCTTCAGGCTGCGTCCCAAGCGCCTGATCCAGCCGCCGCAGCACCTCCAGCCCAAAGCGGCGCGTCAGCGGCGCGCGCGGGGCCTGCGCCAGCGCGCCAATCTCGCGCAGCCCCAAGCGCTGCAAGGCCACCGATGTGTCCTCAGGCAGGCGCAGCGCCGCCACGGGCAGAGATTTCAGCGCTTCAAGCATCGCGCCGGGCGGGGCGCTGCCCTCCCGATAATGGGCCAAAGCCCAGGCCGCGCCACGGGTGTCGGCCACGCCAATGCACGCGCCAAGCCCCACCCGCGCCAGCCGCGCGCGCATATCCGCCACCATCGCGGCCTCGCCGCCAAACAGATGCGCCGCCCCGGTGATGTCCATCACCAGACCGGCCTCACCTTCCAGCCCCACCCAGGGGCAATAGCGCGTCGCCCAACGGCGCAGCATATGCAAAAACCGCGCATCCCCCGCCGGATCCGCCGGTCCGCTTTGCAGATCGGGGCAAAAGGCCCGCGCATCTGCATAGGACATGCCCTTATCCAGATTCTGCCGCGCGGCCTCCGCGTTCAGGCAGTAAATCCGGTTGGTGTTTTGTTGTTGAAGCGTCAGCGCAAACGGCCCGGTCACCGGGCGCTGGCGCAGCACCCGGTCTGTCGCCAGCCGGGGGAACCACACAGATACGACGCGACGCTGCATCCCATCGAACATGCCAACTTCCTAATGTTCCTGATTTGTTCTTTTTAAGATCCCACTGCTGCAGAGTCGAGTCCTGTCTTCCTGGTGTTGTCCCCGCGTCGGGCTCAAACACCGGCAGGCACTGCCAACGCGTTTCCGCCGCATTACTGCCCATGGCCTCCGCCCCGATCAGCGCCAGCCCCGTGGCGTTGCCCTCCCGCGCGGCCAGTTGCAAACGCCGCCCTTCGGTCAGACCCACGGGTTTGCTCAACTCAATCACCACCACAGCCGCCGCCCCAGAGCGCAGCGCATCTTCGGCCACCGCCAACGCCTCAAGCTGATCTTTAGTCTGGCACAGGATCAGCGTGGCAGGGTCCAGAAATGCGGCCATACCCACAGGGTTGATCTGCTCCAGCCGCCAGCCCTCGCGCACCCAGATCACATGGCCCCGGCACAGCTGCACCAGTGCGCAGGCAAACACCGGCGCACCCGCACCATAGGCCTCATGCATGCGACCTTTGGTCAAAGACAGGAAGGGCAGCGAAGAATCTGTCATGCCCCCAGTATAGAGCGATAAGAACAAAAATAGAACATTTGGGGCGCGCAATGTCAAAAGACAGGTGCGCATGCGGGGAGCCGCCACTGGCCGCACCCTGCCAAATGCTGCGTGCCGGGCTTGCCGCACCAACGCCTGCGGGCGGCGCAGTCGCATGCGCCGCCTCCAAAGCGGGAGAACATAAGTGAGCTCTATGCCGAAAGCCGTTTGCGTTTATCTGAGGCGTGCGCATCGCTTTTCGCGTTCAGCTGAATGGACGAGGCTGCGAGCAGGCGACTCAAATCAAACGCAAACGGCCATGGGGTTTCACGTCATGCGTTGAAAAAATCAGCAACAGCGTCGGTGGACGCCTTCACAGCCTCCGGCTTGTGGTAAAAGTCCACGTGGCTGAATTCATCAAAGGCCAGCTCTGTGTGCGTGTTTGTCAGCTTTTCCACGAATGCGGTAGAGCAGATCGCCGTGACGGCATTTGTGCCATAGATGGTCAGCGATGGTTGCACGATCTTGTCGGCATATGCCTCACACAGTGAAAACAAGGATTGCATGGGCTGATCGCCGATATGCATGTTGGTGTAGTTTGGAACCGCAACCGGCCCTTTGGCACCATCGCGCCCGTAGTAGTCATAGGTTTCCCCGGCCATCGGGTTGATGCCCAGATCAATAAACTCTTGTCGCGACATCTCGTCGTTCAGGCCAAAGGGCGCAACATAGTCCGGCTTGCCAGTCTCATACTGCTTCTGCATCGAAGCGTTTGCCGCAGCGATCATCTGATTGGCCATGTCGCGGTCTGTCCACTGGAAGGCGTCCGAAGCCATCATTCCCGAAACCATGGCGATTTTCTTGATGCGGTGGTCGGTCACTGCGGCAGAGGCGATGGTTTGGCCCCCCTGGCAGACGCCCAGACCATAAATCTCTTCCACAAAGGGCAATGTGCCCAGATAGGACACCGCGTCCCAGGTGTTTTCGATCAGGCGGAAATTGTAGCGCGATTGCATGAACTCACCGGGCAGCGCAGGGCTATCGCCCATACCCAGATAGTCAAAGCCCAAGTAAATGAACCCACGTGCGGCCATTTCCGGGCCATACGTGGCTGGGATCTGTTCTTTGACCTGTGGGAATGGGCTGGCGCCCACGATGGCTTTATACGTCTTGCTCGCGTCGAAGTCTTCGGGAAGGTAGAGATCAGCGGCCAGATCCAGACCAAAGGATTTGAAGGTTACATTGTTTTTGCCAGCGGTGAGGGTCATGTCAGAATATCCTTTTTGTGTCGGGAGTGAGGTTTGCTTGGCGTGTGCCTGCCAGCCTGTAAGGGCCAGCAGGGATGCGATAGATGCGGTTTGAAGTGCGCGGCGACGGGAAAGATGGATCATGTGATGCTTCGCGTTTGCGGGGAGGGCTGGATTGTGGTTTGATAAAGTAAATTGCACTGTTTACTTAGTACTTGGATGGGCTGTTTGTAAATGGTCTTGTTTACTTGGTGGTGGGGAATTCATGAAACGTACTGAAAAGAAAAGAAAAGATATTATCGACGCTGCGATTGAAGAGTTTCGCGCGCAGGGGTTTCTGGGGGCAAAGACAACCTCGATCGCCAAACGCGCAAACGTATCGAGTCGCACGCTCTACAATCATTTCGAGAGCAAAGAGGCCCTGTTTGAGGCGATTTCTGAGATCATGATTGAACGGAACGGGCGTATGGACCCGGTGCCCTACGATCCGGATCGTGACTTTGTAGAGCAATTGAAGGACGCGCTGAGGCAATATGTTGCTGTGATCACTGAGGAGACCGCACTGGGCCTGAACCGGATGGTGATGTCTGAACTCATTCGGGATCTCGACCGGTCCAAGAAGTTCTTTGCGGAAACAGAAACCCATGCTTATCCGATCACCAGACTGATCAGTGAAGCGATGGAAGCGGGGGTGATCCGCACCGCTGATGCGGGCTATGCGACCAATCAGTTGCTTGTGCTTGTGAAGGGCTTCTTCTTTTGGCCGGAGTTCTTTCTTGGAGAGACACCCACGCCGGCAAGCACATTGGACGACTGTGTTGCAATGTTCATGGCGCATTATACGCCAGACAGCTGACGCAAGTCTGGCGCGCGTTCTGTTGTCCCCCTTTTTGTCACAAGGGGTGGTCGCTGCCGCCACATCAACCCCAGCCGACGTTGCAGGCTGACATATGTCTGCGCCTCCAGCGAGACGCGCGCCTTTCCCTGATCGGTCAAAGTAGGGTTTTGACCTTTCCCCGCTGAGCCAGGTCAACGGTAAGTGTCTCCCCGACGCCCCGGGGCAATGTGCTTGGCGGTACGATAGGGCGGGGAAGGGGGCTGTGCTTGATGCTTTTGTGTACTAACTGTGTGCGGCGTTGTGTTTTCACTTCATATATCCTGACACCACCGCACGCCGTATTCACGTTTGCCCCTTCCTTCTTGCATGGCAGCGTTAGGCACGGGGCAGCCCTTTTTGTTTCTTCCCCGTTGCGCTCTGCGGCATCTCCCGCGCGCTGGTCCTCGCGGGTATATTGTTCCACCGCTGTGATACTGTCGTAATGCCGACGCGATACTGACGTTGCTTGCGGGTGTTGCATGGGGTGTTTTGGGAGATTGTTCTGATTTTTGTTGTGAGTCTTTGGTGAGTCTGTGTGTTGTTTTGTGGATAAGTTGTGTTTTGTGAGTTTTGGGCTGGATTTGGGCGATGTGTTGGTTGTGTGATTTTGTGTAAGGTGTTGTTATTGTTTGGTTTTGTAAGTTTTTTGTGATTTTTTGGAAAAAGTTGGAAAAAGCGCTTGCGGCTTTTGGGTGATAACCTTAGAACCCCCTTCACCGGCGGCGCTGAGGCGCACA
>NZ_JAGHQX010000009.1 GCF_017744095.1 Shimia sp. R10_1
AGCGCAGAAAAACTTCCTAGCGCAACCCGCTGACAATCCTCAATATTTTCAGAACTTCCCAATCCAGAGCGCCGCTCCGTCCCAGTCCGTCCCGCCGTTGTGCGCCTCAGCGCCGCCGGTGAAGGGGTGTTTAGTGCTGGTACGGATGAGTCGCAAGCGGTTTTTGACAGAAAAATGAAAAAACTATCGCCCTGCACATTCTTTTCCCGCGATCGCCCTATTTTTATGGGTTTGACACATTCCAGAAATCGGGTCGGCACCTAACGGTGGGACCAAACGCGCCGAGTGCGGGTCTGTCTAACGGCTGAAACCCTCCGGATTCCGCAGGCAAGCCCAGAAACCTGCCGACTCGTCCTGCCCAAAGCACGAAAAAGGGGTGCATCATGCACCCCTTCCAAAATTCAGCCCGATTTGCGGTTCTGTTCCATCAATACCTGATCCATCGCTTCCAATGTCCGTGCACTCGCGCCACGATGTTCGGCCATGAATTGCGCGGCCTCTTTGAGCGGTGCCGCGCGTGCAGGCCAGAGCGCGGCCACCATAGCGTCCGGTGTTTCAAAGCTTTTGGCCACACCGGCCGCTTCGGCCTCTGCAAAGGGAAACTCGATCGGCCAGGTTTCCGGCCCGGTGATCGGAGGTTTGCCAACCGCCAGCGGCTCAATGATGTTATGCGCCCCCGCCGGGGTAAAGCCCCCCCCGACAATGACCTGATCGGCCAGACCCAGATAGAAGTACATCTCGCCAAAACTGTCGCCGAGCAGCACATCGGGCATATCCGCCAAGGCTCGCCCAAGCGCGGCCAGCCCCGTGGTGCCTGCTTTAGCTGCCTGACTGCGTGCGCTTACTGCAAGCCCTGCCTCTTCTAGCATCTGGCCAACCGCCTCAAACCGTTCGGGCGCGCGTGGCACATAAACAAACAGTGGCGCAGGTGCATGCGCGCGCGTGGCCGCTGCACGCAGCGACAGAATCATATCGCGGAAGATCTCTTCTTCTCCCGCCACGCCTGAGGCGATGGTGATCACCTGACGCCCCTGCGCCGTGAGCTGAGGACGGACTTGCCCCGCCGCGTCTAGCAACGCCTCGGGAATGGGCTGATCAAACCGCAGCTCGCCTGTCACGGTGATATTCTGCACCCCGACCGAGGCAAAGCGCGCGCGCTGGATCTCTGATTTCACAAAAGCACCGTCCACACTGGCAATCACACGTTGTCGCAACCGCAGCCCCTTGCCATCTTTGGCAAAGGCCCCAGAGGTATATTGAGAATTACACAGATAGAGCGGCACCCCGGCGCGACGGGCACTTGCAATCATCGCAGGCCAGATCTCCACTTCCAGCGTCAGACCAAAGCGCGGCCGGCAAGCACGGTAAAACCGGTGTAGACACCAATGCATGTCCAAGGGCACCCACAGCACCGCAAGGCGGCCCTCGGCGATCTCACGAGCAAACTGGCGCTCGCTCTCTTCGCGTCCCGCAGGGGTGAAGTTGGTGAGGATCACCTTATCGCCACGCGCCAGTGCCAGCCGGATCAGACCAAGGGCGGAGCGCACTTCGCCAAGGCTCACCGCATGGATCCAGATCGCATCCTGCGGCAACGCGCGCCCATAAAAGCCGAAGCGCTCTTTGACATGACGCAGATACCGTGGGTCTTTGCGTCCGCGCATATAAAGGTAGATCATAAGGAGCGGCAGCAAAGGGATCCAAAGCAACCGATAGAACAAATTGAAGAGTGTCAGGATCATGGTGCCGCCCTTAGCAGGGCAAGCAAATCACGGGCAAGAGGTGTCAGCTCCTCACGCGCCTTCGCAACCAAAGCCTCCGCTTTCTGCCGCACCTGTGCTGCATCTCCGGTCTTGTCCAAATGGGCAATGGCATCAGCGACTTGGGCCGCCGCCTCTGCCCCGGAACACTGCGTCGCAAGCCCCACTGCAGCAAGATCGGCATAGTCCTGTCGAAAATTGCTGGTATTGGCGCCATGCAAAACGGCACAGCCCTGTCCGATTGCTTCCCATGGATTATGCCCGCCGACATCGCCTGCAGAGCCCCCGACATACGCCATTTCTGCCAGTCGATACCACAGCCCAAGCTCACCAAATGTGTCGGCCACATAGACCTGTTGATCCGCCGCTGGCGCCGCGCCTGTGCTGCGCAGTGCATAAGTCAGCCCTGCGTTGGCCAGTGCCTCGCCAAGCTCCGCGCGACGATCAGGCACACGCGGGGCAAGTATCATGAGCGCGGAAGGCTCCGTGCGCAAAAGCTTTTGATGCGCAGCGATGACAACAGCCTCATCCTCTTTGTGGGTTGAGGCAGCAACCCAAAGCCTGCGCCCTGCGGTCTCCGCTTTGACAGCGCTCAAAGCCGCGGCATCCACCAGAAGCGGATCAGCAGCTGGTTTGAGCGATCCCATTTGACGAGGCGCTTGCGCCCCCAGAGCGCGCAGGCGCGCCACGCTGTCTGCATCCTGACCGGCGACCAGTTCAAACATCTTCATCAGATCGCCAAAGGCATGCCGAAACCGGGCGCGGCTTTTGTGGCCCGCTTCCGTGATCCGCGCGTTGATATAAGCCAGCGGAATGCCGCGCCGCGCGGTGTCACAAATCGCCCCCGGCCAGAGATCCTGCTCAGACCAGATCGACAGGTCCGGTTGCCAATGGTCCAGGAAGGCCGCCACAAATCGGGGGCCGTCCAGCGGCAAGAACTGGTGGATGGTATTGGCCGGCAGGTGCGCGCCCATCACCTGCGCCGAACTGCGCGCGGTCGACGTCACCAGAAAAGAGACATCCGGAGCCTGCCTGGTCATCTCCTTAAGCAAGGGGCGCAGCGCGAGCACTTCGCCCAACCCAACCGCATGCAGCCAGACCAAACGCCCCTCAGGGCGCGCAATTTGCGTTTGCCCAAATTTTTCCGCACTGCGCAATTGATCGTCTTTGCCCCGCGCCACGCGCTTGGCCACGACACGGCGCATCAGCGGCTGCAACAGGGGGCGCAGCATAAGATAGGCGCGCAATTGCCATCCAATGGAAAGTGATTTTGTCTGCACCAACAAGGCCTTCGTTTCATCACGCCAAATCAGACGTTCCCTCTTTCTATACACAGAGCCCAGCCACATGCCATGCCAAGGCCGTATTTTGGCGCCACACGAGGAGGGCGGCGGCCGCTAAAATCACGCAACACCGGCATTGTGGTAGGCTGAAACGCTCAAGACTGTTAAACAGGTTTTAATATGGCTCGTGCAGAGAAAGACTATGCCCGTGCGGCCGGACAGAAGGACCGGAACAAAAGAATGCCATCGAAAGTGACCTTTCCCAAACTCTTTCGCGCAATATTTCGGCGCGCCTACCTCCCTTCTTTTCTGATGATTTTGACAGTTGGGTCCTTTGCGCTTTATGCAGATTACCAGAACAACAGGCTCGCAATTCAGGAACAGCGCAACCTGGCAAGCAGCGAAACCAGCCGCCTACGCGCACAAATCGAAGGTCAGCTCGGCGCGCGCATTCAGCTTGTACGCGGCATTGTTGCGGCTTTCTCAGACGATCTCGATATGTCTCAGGAGCGCTACAGCGCCCTGATGAGCCGTATCACGGGCGACACTATGGAATTTATCAACATCGCTGCCGCACCAGATCTTGTGATCACCCGGGTATACCCTCTGGAAAGCAACCGCCCGGCCCTTGGGCTGAACTACCATGAAAACGAAGCGCGCTGGAAAGTCGCCTATCAGGTGCGCGATACCGGCAAAATGGCCATCGCCGGGCCTCTGGATCTGGTACAGGGCGGCGTAGGGCTGATCGCACGCCTGCCCGTCTGGGATGAACGCGACGGCGAGCGGCGTTTCTGGGGACTGATTGCAGCCGTCATCGATGCCGAACACCTTTATGACAGCGCAGGACTGCGCGATCCGGACCTCACACTTGATATTGCTCTGGTCGGCAAAGATGGCAGAGGCGCTGAGGGAGACCTCTTTTTTGGCAATCCTGACGTTCTAGACGACAACCCGATTTTGATGGACATCCATCTGCCCAACGGCAGCTGGCAACTCGCCACACGCCCCAAAGGGGGCTGGATGCGCCACGCCGAAGATATGGTTGGCGTGCGATTGTTTTTCCTAGGTGCTCTTTTGCTTGTCCTCGCGCCAACAATCGCCGCCGCTCGCCTGTCTGACAGACGCCGCACCCTGATTGCCAAGCTGGAGAAACGTGACGAAGAGCTTGAACGCCTCTCTCTTGTGGCAAAGCACGCCTCAGACAGTGTCCTGCTGTCAGATCCAGATGGAAAAATCATATGGGTCAACGATGGCTTCACCCGAATGACCGGATATACATCCGAAGAAGCAATCGGGCGTACGGCAGGCGAATTGCTGAACCATGAAGACACCGACCCATACACAATTGAATCCATCAAACGCCACCAAAAGCGCGGCGCACGCTTCCACACCGAAATCCTGAACCGCACCAAACACGGCAAATCCATTTGGGTGGACACCAATCTCTTTCCGGTGCTGGATGAAAACGGCCAAGTGGCCATGAGCATCGGTATTGAGCGGGAAATCACAGAGTCCAAACGCTACGAAGAGGACCTCGCCGAAGCAAAGCGCGCCGCAGAGATGGCCGACCGTGCAAAATCAGAGTTTCTCGCAAACATGAGCCACGAAATTCGCACGCCCATGAATGCAATCATCGGCATGTCAGAATTGTTGTCGGCTGCCGATTTGTCCTCCGAAGACAGCCAGAACGTGACCACGATCCGTGAATCCGGCCATGCTCTGTTGAAAATCATCAATGATATTCTGGATCTCTCACGTCTTGAGTCCGGCAAGCTGGAAGTCTCTGAAGTGGATTTTGATCTACACCGCTGCATTGACAGTGTCGCCGATCTGCTGCGTCACAAAGCCAAGCAGAAAGGTCTCTATCTGACGGTCGAATATGAAGGCGACGTGCCCCGCATGGTGCGCGCGGATGACGGACGACTGCGCCAAATCTTGATGAACCTGATAGGCAACGCCGTCAAATTCACCACCGAAGGGGGCGTGCGCGTTGTCGTGGCCCGACAGCCAAACACCACCTACGGCATCGCGGTCAATGTATTTGACACCGGCATCGGGATCACGCCTGAGCAGGCCCGCCATATTTTTGATCGCTTTTCACAGGCGGACGCCGCGATCACGCGTTCATTTGGCGGTACCGGCTTGGGGCTCACAATCTCCACAATGCTTGCCCGCCGCATGGGCGGCGACATCTTTCTATGTGACCAATACGAAGACGGCGCTTGTTTTAAGGCCACAATCATGGGCAAAGCGCCTCTTGGCGTGGAACAGACGAAAACGGATCCCCTCGAATTCACCCCCGAACACCTTTTTGGCACACGCATTCTTCTGGCCGAAGACAACAAAACCAATCGCCTTCTGATCCGTAAATATCTTTCAGAATATCCGTTGGAACTGATTGAGGTTGAAAATGGTGTTCAGGCGGTCGAGCAATGCAAAACAAACTGCCCGGATCTGGTGTTGATGGACATGTCGATGCCAGAGTTGGATGGCCTGCAGGCCACACGCATTATTCGTGAGCTGCCCATCATGCAGCCACCGATCATCGCGCTGACCGCAAACGCCTTTGAAAGCGACAAACAAGCCTGTCTGGACGCAGGAATGGATATGTTTTTGTCAAAGCCAATCAACAAGATGCACCTTTTGCAGACCTTATCGACATATCTGGAGAGGCGCTTGGCGTCCTAGACAAAATGCCAAGAAAAAGGCCGCGCCCATCAGCGCGGCCTTTCGTTTGTTAAGCGGCTGGCATCCGCTTCTCAACAATCTCCGCCCACCAGCTACAGCCCGCCGGAATGGCTTCATCATTGAAATTGTATTCTGGGTGGTGCACCGCTGCGCCGCCTTCCCCATTGCCCACAAGAATGTAAGCGCCGGGGCGCTCTTCCAGCATGAAGGCAAAGTCTTCGCCGCCCATCACCAGCGGGGCTTCATCACATTGGCCAGAAATGGATTTCGCGACCTCAGCCGCAAATTCTGTCTGCACCTCAGAGTTCACCATCACCGGATACCCACGATGATAGGTCACATCCGCTGTGCCACCAAACGTCGCGGCCATACCCGCACAAATCGCTTTGATCCGCTGTTCCGCTAGATCGCGCATGTCCGCGCTCATGGTGCGCACGGTACCCTTCACCTGCACCTTCTGAGGGATCACATTGAAGGCTTTGGAGCTGGTTTCAAAGCTGGTGACAGACACCACCACCTGATCCACAGGGTTCGCGTTGCGGCTCGCGATGGTCTGCAGCGCCACCACAGCCTGCGCGGCCATCACGGTTGTGTCTACGGTCTCCTGCGGTTTGGCCGCGTGACCACCTTTGCCTTCGAAGGTAATGTCGAACTGGTCTGTCGCCGCAAAGAAGGATCCAGGACGGATCGCAAAGCTGCCAAGCGGCATGCCCGGCCAGTTGTGCATGCCATAGACCTCCTGGATGCCCCAGCGGTCCATCATGCCATCATCACACATTTCTTTGCCGCCGCCGCCGCCTTCTTCCGCTGGCTGGAAGATCACAACAACCGTGCCGTCAAAGTTGCGGGTCTCGCTCAGGTATTTGGCTGCGCCAAGCAGCATCGCAGTGTGACCATCGTGCCCACAGGCGTGCATCGCACCCGGCGTCTTGGAGGCATACTCCAGCCCGGTCTGCTCATGAATGGGCAGCGCATCCATATCGGCGCGCAGGCCAATCACCTTGCCAGAGCCGGTTTCCTTGCCTTTGATCACACCGACAACACCGGTGCGGCCAATACCCGTGACAACCTCATCACAGCCAAAGGCCTGCAGCTTCTCGGCCACAATCGCGCTGGTGCGGTGGGTTTCAAACAGAATTTCTGGGTTTTCGTGCAGATCACGTCGCCATGTGGTGATTTCATCATGCAGTTCTGCAAAACGGTTTTTGGTTGGCATCTTGGTTCCTCGCTTTAACTCTTGCCTTAAGCCGCAGGCATGCGGCGCTCGATCACTTCCGACAGAAAGCTGCTCCCGTAAGGGATCGCATCGTCGTCAAAATTATATTCCGGGTGGTGCAGCGCCGCGCTGTCGCCATTTCCCACCATGATGAAGGCCCCGGGCCGGGCCTGCAACATATAGGAGAAATCCTCGCCACCCATGCTGATAGCCGCCTCATTGCAGCCCCCGGAAATGGCTGTGGCCACTTCCTCAGCAAAGGCCGCCTGATCCTCACCATTGATCGTTGCGGGGGTGATGCGCTGATAATCAAGCCGTGCCGTGCCGCCAAAACTTGCCGCCACCCCAGCCACGATCTCTTCTATCCGCGCCTGCACCATATCCTGTGTGTCTGGCGCAAAGGTGCGCACCGTGCCTTTTAACGTCGCAGTGTGCGGGATCACGTTGTACACATCCGATCCGGTCTGAAACGACGTAACAGACACCACCGCGCGCTCCACCGGATCCACATTCCGGCTCACAATCGACTGGAGCGCCGCATGAATCTGTGTGCCAATCAAAGTCGGATCAACCGTCTGATCAGGATGCGCGGCATGCCCACCCCTGCCCTCAATATGGATGGTAAAGAAATCCACCGCCGCCAGCATCGGGCCTTTGCGGATGGCAAACTCTCCAACCGGCATGCCTGGCTGGTTGTGCATGCCGTAGACTTCCTGAATGTTCCAGCGCTCCATCATGCCATCTTCCACCATGGCGAGCGCGCCATTGCCGCCCTCTTCTGCTGGCTGGAAGATCAGCGCCACGGCACCGTCAAAATTGCGGGTCTCGCTCAGATACTTCGCCGCACCCAGCAACATGGCGGTGTGCCCATCATGGCCACAGGCATGCATCGCACCATCATTTTCAGAGGCATAGTCCAAACCGGTCTGCTCCTGCATCGGCAGCGCGTCCATATCGGCGCGTAGCCCGATCACCTTGCCGGACGCATTGCTCTTGCCTTTGATAATCCCCACAACCCCGGTGCGGCCAATGCCGGCGACCACCTCATCACAACCAAAGGCGCGCAGTTTCTCGGCCACAAGCGCCGCCGTGCGATGAGTGTCATACAGCACTTCGGGATGCGCATGAATGTCCCGCCGCCACTCCGTGATCTCAGCATGCAATTCAGCAAAACGGTTCTTTACAGGCATGTTTTTCTACTCCCCATCAACAGCTTAACTGTCTGTCGCCGGCATACGCCGCTCAATCATCTCCGCATACCAGCTGCTGCCAAACGGGATCGCTTCATCTTCAAAGTTGTACGCCGGGTGGTGGCATTGCGCACTGTCGCCATTGCCAAGGTGAATATAGGCGCCGGGCCGCTCTTCCAGCATGAAAGAGAAATCCTCCGCTGGCATAATCGGCTCCACATCCGGGTCCACATTGGCCTCCCCCGCGACAGCCTGCGCCGCCTCCACCGCGAATGCCGTCTCCATCTCATGGTTCACAGTCACCGGATAGCCGTCTTCCCATGTCACCTCCGCCGTCGCGCCAAAAGCCAGCGCTGTATGGGTCGCGACCTCACGAATACGGCGCTCCACCAAGGCCCGGTTGTTGTTGTCCAGCGTGCGCACCGTGCCCTTCATGCGCACCTTATGGGCGATCACATTGGAGGCATTACTGTCTGTCTCAAGCGTGCCCACTGTCAGCACCACACGTTCAATCGGCTTCACATTGCGCGCCACAATGGACTGCAGCGACACAAGGATCTGCGCCGCAACCAAAGTGGTGTCCACAGCCTCCTGAGGCTCTGCCGCATGACCACCTTTGCCGGTCACCTCAATCTCAAATTCATCCGCAGACGCCATCAACGCACCCGCGCGAATGGCAAACTGCCCCACCGGCAGGCCCGGCGCATTGTGCATGCCATAGACTTCCTGGATGTTCCAACGGTCCATCATCCCGTCATCACACATTTCTTTGCCGCCACCGCCGCCCTCTTCGGCTGGCTGGAAAATCATCACCGCCGTGCCGTCAAAATTGCGCGTCTCGGCCAGATATTTCGCGGCCCCAAGCAACATAGCGGTGTGCCCGTCATGGCCGCAGGCATGCATCTTGCCCGGCACGGTCGAGGCATAGTCGACCCCCGTGATCTCCTCAATGGGCAGCGCATCCATATCCGCGCGCAAGCCAATCACCCGCCCCTTGGTGTCTGTCTTACCCTTAATCACGGCCACAACGCCGGTGCGGCCAATGCCCGGCGTGATCTCATCAACGCCAAACTCTTTCAGCCGCGCCTCAACAAAAGCCGCCGTTTCATGCACATCAAACATCAGCTCTGGATGTGCGTGCAAATGGCGCCGCCAGCCTGTGATCTCTTCTTGCATCTGTGCAAAGCGGTTTTTGATTGGCATGTGTCACTCTCCCCATGTGCTGACCTGCAGAGACTGAATGATTGTTCACTCCGGGGCAAGGGGGCTCACTAAAATTCTACAAACCACATCCCCAAACGCGGTATCAGCCCCCCAGCGTCCAGCAATACCGCACAAAAATTGCCTCACACCACCACAAGCACGACTCGCCGCTGCCTACAAAAGTGCGATAGGGTCGCGCCATGCGCACCTGGATCCGCCATCGCGCGGCGATTCTGATCATCTTCTTGCTCACCGTGCTCGCCGTGGCGGGTGGGGTCTGGCGCTATGGCTATGGGCAAGCGCTTGATCAACTCGCGCGCCGCGGAGAGGCAGATCTTGCCTTGGGCGCGGATAGTCTGACCGCCCAACTCAAACGATATCAAGAGCTTGCAGTGCTCATGGCAGAGCATCCCAGCTTGCTCGCCCTCTCCCAAAACCCGGCGATCGCCACCGCAGAGCGCGGCCATCCGCTTCTGTTGGAAGCCGCCGATAAAACCGCCGCGCTTGATCTCATCTATGCCCGTGCCGATGGCACCATTCTGGCGACCGCACAGCAAGACGTCGCGCCGCCCACCACGCTTGCGCAATCCCCCTATTTCAAGCGCGCTCTCCAGGGCGCGCTTGGCGCACATCACCAGGTCGACCCGCGCTTTGGCCGCCGCGCCTTCTACTACGCAGTCCCGAGTTTTTCAGCAGAAGGCACGGTCAGTGCAGTGCTCACCGTGGTGCTGGATGTCGAAGATGTAGAGGGCAACTGGCGCGGCGATGGGCCAACGGTTTTCTTTGTGGATGATCTGAACGAGGTCTTTATCTCCAACCGCTCAGAACTTGTCTTCTGGCGGCGAAACCCCACAGCCCCCGGATTGCTTCCCCCAGAGGGCACCGCGCCTGCGTTCCGCGCCTATTCCCGAGCAGGACACGAAATCTGGCAACTGGACTGGGGGCCGTACATCCCTGCACGCGGCCTGCACATCGTACAGGATCTGCCGGTGATTGACATGGTAGCCGAAGCCATCGTCGACGTCAGCCTCGCCCGTCGCATTGCAGGTCTGCAAGCCGGCACCATCGCAGCGATCTTCATGATCTTTGGCCTGATCCTGTTGCAGGTTCTGGAACGCCGCCGCGTGTTGACCGAAGCGAACGCCGAACTTGAAAACCGTGTCACCCAGCGCACGCAGGCGCTCAGCGCCACCAACGAGGCTCTGCGCCGTGAAATCACCGAACGTGAAGAAGCCGAAGCCGCTTTGAAAAAAGCGCAGGCCGATCTGGTACAGGCTGGCAAACTCTCCGCCCTTGGCCAGATGAGCGCAGGCATCAGCCACGAACTCAATCAACCGCTTATGGCTATTCAGACATTTGCGGAAAACGGCACTCGTTTTCTGGAACGTGACAAAGCAGATAAAGCGGGCGAAAACCTCTCCCGCATTTCTCAAATGGCCACCCGCATGGCCCGCATCATCAAGAACCTGCGTGCCTTTGCACGCAATGAAAACGAGCCCACGGGTCGTGTCGATCTGGTTTCTGTCATCACACAGGCTGTAGAGCTGACAGAGCCACGCCTGCTGCAGGATGACATCACCCTCAACTGGTCACCGGAGGCGCAGAAAATGCCAATCTTTGTGCGCGGTGGCGAAGTGCGCTTGGGGCAGGTTTTTGTGAACCTCATCACCAATGCCGCTGACGCCATGATAGACCAACCCGCGCGCCAGATTGACATCTCAATCCAAACAGCGCCCCGTCTTTGTGTGTTGGTGCGTGACACAGGGCCCGGCATCGACGCGCCGGATAAGATTTTTGATCCGTTCTACACCACCAAAGAGGTTGGCACCTCAGAGGGGATGGGCCTTGGCCTGTCCATCAGCTACGGCTTGGTGCAGAGCTTTGGCGGCAATATCCGGGGCAGCAACCATCCCGAAGGCGGCGCGCTCTTCACTGTTGAACTTGAAAGCTGGCCACAGGAGAGCGCCGCATGACTTCCCCCCTGCCCGAGGCTCCCGCGCCGGTCCTCGTCGTGGACGATGATCCCATTGTGCGCGAGGCGCTCACACAAACCCTAGAGCTCGAAGACTTTCCAGTGATCGCAGCGGGCTCTTTTGTTGAGGCCAAAGACCACATCACCGCGCAATTTCCCGGTGTGATCCTGTCAGACATGCGCATGCCCGGGCGCGACGGATTTCACCTGCTGAACTTCGCCAAGGACGCAGATACCGAACTGCCCGTGATCCTTCTGACCGGCGAAGGTGACATCCCCATGGCGGTGAAAGCCATGACACAGGGCGCTTTTGGTTTTTTGGAAAAACCCTGCGCCCCGACAGAGCTTGTTGCTGTGATCAACCGGGCACAAAAGGCCCGCGCCATGGCACTGGAAAACCGCCGCCTGAAGGCACAGCTTGAAACCGGTGACGCCGCTGCACGCTGGATTTTTGGCACCTCAGCGCAGTCTGAAACCCTGCGCCGCCGCGTCCGCTCCGTGGCCCGCATCCCCGCAGAAGTTCTGGTCAGCGGCCCACCCGGCGCGGGCATCTCCAAAGTCGCTGAAGTGGTGCATCTGTGTTCTCCCTTCAGCAAAGGCCCCTTTGGCAAACACACCACCGTTGACATGGATGTCACGCGGTTTGAACAGGCGGTTGAGGCCGCCGCCGGGGGCAGCCTCTTTCTGGATGAAATCCAGGCCATGCCCATGCAGACGCAATTCGCCCTGCTTTCCCTCATGGAAACAGACGATCACCCCCGCCTGATCTTTGGCAGCGCCGCAGATCTGTCGGAAGCGGTGGCCAGTGCCCAGCTGCATGCCGACCTCTTTTACCGTCTGGATGCGCTGCAAGTCCGCATCCCGGCCCTTGCCGAACGCCCCGAAGACATCCCCGTGATGTTTCGCCAATATGTGTCGCAGGCGGCAGAACAAGCCGGCGTCACCGCCCCAGAGGTCACCCCAGAGGTCATTTCCGGCCTCATGGCGCAGGACTGGCCCGGCAACGCCCGCGCCCTCATGAGTGTCGCCATGCGCTTTGTGCTGGGTCTGCCCGGCGAAGAGCCGCAAAGCGCCGCCCTTGGCCTGACAGAACAGATGGCACAGGTCGAGCGTTCCCTGCTCGCCGAAGCGCTGCGCAAACACGAAGGCCGTGCCGCCGCCGCCGCAGAAGCGCTGAAACTGCCGCGCAAAACCATGTATGACAAACTCGCCAAATACGGCCTGAAACCTGAAAGCTTCCGATGAGCACTCTGGCCGACCCCACCCCGGCGCCTCAGCCTGCCCCCGACAGCCTCACCCGCCGCCGTGCTTGGGGTGCCATTGCCGCGATGTTTGCCCTCAATGGCGCGCTCTTTGGCCTTTGGGCCAGCCGCATCCCAGCCTTTAAAGCCACGCATGATCTCAGCCACGCCGGCCTTGGCGCGCTTCTGCTGCTGCTCGCAGGGGGGGCGATCTGCGCCTTTCCGCTGGCGGGCCGACTGGCCGATCACTACGGCGCGGCGCGGGTCACCAAAATTCTGGCCGGGATCAAGATCACCTCACTTCTTGCGCTGGCGCTGGCCCCCAATGTGCCCACGCTGGCCGTCGCGCTCTTTGTCTTCGGGGCGATCCATGGCGGCATGGATGTGACCATGAATGTCTGGGGCGCAGAAGTGGAACGCTGGGCCCAGCGGCCACAGATGTCGTCTTATCACGCCATGTGGAGCCTGGGCGCCGGTCTTGCTGCGGGCACAGGTTTTGTCGCCATCAGCCTTGGGGCCACGCCGTTGATCCACTATCTGGCGGTGGGGCTTCCCTTGGTGATCCTACTCTTTGCTCTGGGGCATATCCCCTGGACCTCCCCTGTGTCACGCGACGCCAAAGACCCGGTGTTTTCCCTGCCCAATGGCCCGCTTGTGCTGGTCGGCCTGCTCGCCCTTGGCGCCTCCATGGGCGAAGGTGCCGTCGCCGACTGGAGCGCGGTCTATCTTGTGGACATCGGCAAAGCCCCGGAAAACTGGGCCGCCATGGGCTATGCCATATTCTCCGCCACCATGGTGATCATGCGCCTGCTGGGCGATGGCATCACGCGACACAGCTCACCACAACTGGCCGCACGGGTTAGCGGCCTCACCGCCGCCCTGGGTGCGGCCCTCACCGTGCTCTTCCCGACACCGCCCATGATGCTCACTGGATTTGTGCTGATGGGCATGGGCTACGCGCTGATCTTCCCGCTGGCCTTCAGCCGCGCGGCCAACGACCCTGTGGTCAGCCCCGGCAAAGCGCTGGCCAGCACCGCCACCTTTGGCTACGGCGGCATACTTTTGGGCCCACCGCTGATCGGCTTCATCGCCAGTGCCACATCATTGCGCGTGTCCTTTGCGGTGCTTGCAGCGCTTGCCCTGATGATCGCACTGCTTGGCAACGCCCTAAAGCGACCCTAACCACCCTCACCCGTTTGAGAGGCCGCACGGCGAAACAGACAAGCGACAAAATCGGCACAACCGTTGACTTCAGCTGATTTGACATGCTCGATCATGCAAACAACCACCGCACATGTTTCTAAACTGCTGTGACACAATTGAAGCACAATGAACGCACCAACCCGATGCGCCCGGTTTCGCGCAAGGTCCTGCGCCGCATTCCCGTGGCAAGGCACCTGAAATGAACCGCGCGCAGATCACATTGGCCACTTCCGGCGCACTTATCACCGCGATTGGCGCGTGGGGCATTCTGGATTCTGACAGCCTCGTGCAACTGGCTGCCCAAGTCGTGGAACAGTATTTTGACAGCCGAGGCTGGTTTGTCATGCTCTCAGTATCCGGCATGTTGCTTCTGTGCCTTTGGCTGGCTTTCTCAAAATACGGCAACATCCGCCTTGGTGCGGATGACGACCGGCCCGAATTTTCGACACCGTCTTGGATCGCCATGTTGTTCGCAGCAGGAATGGGTGTCGGCTTGCTGTTTTGGGCCGTGGCAGAACCGCTCACGCATTTTGCATTTGTCAGCAACTACACACCGCCTCCACACGCAGCACAAGAAGCTCTGCTGGCAACAAACTTTCACTGGGGCATTCACGCGTGGGCGATCTATGGAACCACGGCACTGACAATCGCGTATTTCACGTTTCGGCGCGGCACGCCCATGCTGGTCAGCGCACCCATCGAAACACTGTTTCCACAGGAACGATGGGCCCAGCTCGTGGGCTGGCTGTCTGATTTCATGGCGATTGTCGCGATTGCAATTGGCGTTGGCGGCTCCATCGCGATGGGGGTGTTTCAGGTTGCGGATGGTATTGATGTAATGCGCGGCGGCAGTCGCGCCGAGCCATGGCTTTTGGCAGCCGTATTCACGGTGATGGTCGCGGCCTATGTTCCGCCGCTGTTGGTCGATCTCGGAACCGGAATGGCCCGACTGTCCAACACAGCCATGATCATCGCAATTTTTCTGGTGTTCTATACCGTCGTTCTCGGCCCCACCGAGTTTTTGCTCAATTCCATACTGAATGGATTTGGAACCTATATTTTCGCGGCAATCCCGCGTGGGTTTCAAACCCTCACCTTTTTTGGCAGCGAAGTGGAAACCCAATTTCACGACTGGACGCTCACCTATATGGTCTGGTGGATCGCATGGGGCCCGTTTGTCGGCGTCTTCATCGCACGCATTTCCAAAGGCCGCACCATAGGCGAATTTGTCTTGGGGGTTCTCATAGGGCCAACTGTGTTTTCAGTGATCTGGTTTGGCGCCTTTGGAGGCATTGGCCTGTTTGACGCATTGCGGGGCAATGGCGCTCTGCTGGAAATGACCCAAACCAACGTAGAGCGCGTGACCTTCGCTTTGCTAGAGCGCCTGCCACTGACAACAGTGACAACGCTTGCGACCATTCTGGCGGCTTTCCTGTTCATCGTCACCAGTGTGGTCAGTGCCGCGTTTGTGCTTGGCACATTCTCCACAGGGGGCGATCCAGATCCCAGCCCCCGCGTGCGTCTGATCTGGGGACTTCTGCTGGGCCTGCTTGGCGCGGCCATGATCCTATCCGGGTCGATCGATGCGATCAAAAAGCTGATCGCAATTGGGGCGCTGCCATTTGTCTTTGTCTGCGTGCTGCTGTGTGTGTGTCTGATCCGCGGATTGCGAGAGGAGATGTCAGATGCTGATCGGTGATCTGCAAAACACCATCCTCAATCTCACCACCTTCGCGTTCATTGGCGCGATGGTCTGGCTTTTGATGCGCCCCTGAACCGCAGCTTCGCCCGTTTTTGTGCGCGCAAGTGTTAACGCTGCGCGCGCAGGCTTAGGGGGCAAAACGGTGAAAATCTACCTCCGCAAAACCGTCGCGATACCGACGCAATACCGATGTAAAATACAAGCCGGTCGCCAAATCCGGCCAAATCTTACCTCTCAGAGCGGTAACATACTGGTGGATTTGATTTCTTCCATAGATAACAAGGCAGTAACGTTGTGCACCTTCACCTCTGAAATCAAAGCTTGATAAAAGGTGTCATAGGCGCGCGCGTTTTGAACCTGCACTTTCAGGATATAGTCTATGTCCCCGGCCAACCGGTGCGCCTCCAGAACTTCCGGGCGTTCCCGCAAAGCTTTGAGAAACTTTGCCTGCCAGTCGGCCTCGTGCTCGCTGGTGCGGATAAGAACAAAGAAACAGGCATCAAAACCAAGGGCTTCTGCGTCCAGCAACACAGTTTGCTGCCGGATCACCCCCGCTTCGCGCAGTTTACGGATGCGGTTCCACACAGGTGTCTTGGAGGACCCAACCCGTTTTGCAATTTCATCAAGAGATTGCGCAGCGTCCCGTTGCAACTCCCCAAGAATTTTCTTATCCATGTCGTCAATGCGCAACGCCATTCCGTTTCCCCCTAGTATTTGGAACATCGGCGCAGTTTTCCGCTGACACCGAAACGCACGTTTCTATTTTCGCCAGTATCTGGCGGTTGATGGGGAATATTTCCTATATATGGATCAAAGTCAAACACCGGAGTCGGACAAATGCCCCGCGCATTCACACCCAAAGTCATCACCGCCAACGCATTGCTAGAAGGCGACGTGATCTACTTCACAGCAGAAGACAATTGGTCACGTGACTTGACAGACGCAGAGTTACTAATTGATGAAGCCCACGCACAACTGAGACTTGTTGAGGCTTCTCAACAAGTTAGCGAAGTTGTTGGCGCGTATCTGGCGGATGCTGTGGCCGGGGAAACCGGCCCAGAACCCACGCATTTTCGCGAAGAATTCCGCCGCACCGGCCCATCAAACTACTTCCACGGCAAACAGGCAGACGCCGCGAACTAGGTAAAGTGATCCCAGCGATCACCTCAACCTACGCCCCAACGCTAAAGGTCCACCCATGTATCAATACAACGACTTTGACAAAGCCTTCCTGGCAGAGCGCAATCGTCAGTTCCGTGCACAGGTAGAACGCCGCATCGCCGGCAACCTGACCGAAGATGAATTCAAGCCGCTGCGCTTGATGAACGGTCTTTATCTGCAACTGCATGCCTACATGCTGCGCGTCGCCATTCCTTATGGCACTTTGAATTCTGCGCAGATGGACACGCTCGCGCTCCTCGCTGAGAAGTGGGACAAAGGCTACGGCCACTTCACCACGCGTCAGAATATCCAGTATAACTGGCCGAAACTAAAGGATGTTCCAGATATGCTGGATGCCTTGGGTGAAGTCGGAATGCACGCGATCCAGACCTCCGGCAACACCATCCGCAACGTAACCGCGGACCATTTCGCAGGCGCAGCGGCTGACGAGCTCGAAGATCCGCGTCCGATCGCAGAACTGATCCGCCAGTGGTCCACAGACCACCCGGAATTCCAGTTCATGGGCCGCAAATTCAAGATCGCTGTAAGCGCAGGCGAAGCGGATCGTGCCGTTCTCAAAGCACACGATCTGGCCGTGCGCGTCGTCAGAAATGATGCAGGCGAAACGGGCTACCAAGTTCTCGTTGGTGGCGGTTTGGGCCGTACACCCATGGTTGGAAAAGTCCTCAATGAGTTCCTCCCTCGCGAGGATCTTCTGCCCTACATTGAGGCAACGGTTTCGGTTTGGAACCAGATCGGCCGCCGCGACAACAAGTACAAAGCGCGGATCAAAATCACCGTTCATGAAACCGGTCTGGAAGAGTTCCGCGCCAAGGTCGAAGAACGGTTTGAATCAGTGCAACCAACTTTCTCTGGCGTCGATCAGGAACTGCTTTCTGAAATCAAAGCGCATTTCGCGCCGCCTGCGTTCCGCAATGCGCCTGTGACGGAGTTCGAAAACACATACAATTCAAACCCATTGTTCCGCAGCTGGGTGGATACAAACCTCACAGAACACCGCGCTCCCGGCTACACAATTGTGACAGTGTCCATCAAGAAGCACGGCCAGACTCCTGGGGATGCAACGGCCGAGCAAATGCGTGCTTTGGCTCAGATCGCGCGCGACTATGGCCACGACGAGCTGCGCATCAGTCATGAGCAAAACGTGATCCTTCCGCATGTGCATAAGTCGGATCTGCCAGCGGTATATGCCGCGCTGCGCGAAGCAGATTTGCACACTGCAAACATCGGCCTGGTGAGCGACATCATCGCGTGCCCCGGCATGGATTACTGTGCGCTGGCGACTGCACGCTCAATCCCAGTGGCTCAGCAAATCGCAACCCGCTTTGAAGAGCTGAAGCTCGAGCACGACATCGGCCACCTGCAAATCAAGATCTCAGGCTGCATCAACGCCTGTGGTCACCACCATGTTGGTCACATCGGCATCCTCGGTCTCGACCGTGCAGGGGTAGAAAACTACCAGATCACGCTGGGTGGTGATGCGACATGGACCGCAGCAATTGGTGAACGCGCAGGCCCCGGTTTTGCCTATGATGAAATCGTTCCGGCGATCGAACGTCTCGTAAAAGGCTATCTGGAACTGCGTGAAGGCCCGGAAGAAACCTTCTTGGAAGCGTACCGCCGTTTGGGGTTGGCACCGTTCAAGGCCCATCTCTACCCAGAGGCGCAGGCGAATGCAGCATAACGGCCTAACGCCACTGACCTCGCCTCTGACCACCGGGCAAGCCCCGGGTGCGGAGCGCGTGGATCCGCTGCAGGCAAAGGTGGATGCGCTGAACGCGCGCTATCGGCATCATTCTGCAACGGCGGTGATGGAAGCCGCATTGCAGGACCCCCAAGCTGGGAAACTGGCTATGGTGTCCTCTTTTGGGGCCGAATCCGCCGTCCTGCTGCACATGGCGGCAATCGTGGACCGCAAAATTCCCGTGCTCTTCGTGGACACGGAAATGCTCTTTGCGGAAACGATTGTCTATCAACAGGATTTGGCCGAACAGCTGCGTCTGGAAAATGTGCAAGTGATCCGCGCAAGCGACACCACGCTGGCCGCAGAAGACCCGGATGGTACACTGCACCAGCAGGACACGGACGCCTGCTGCGCATTGCGCAAAACCCGCCCGCTGCAGAAAGCCCTGCGCGGCTATGACGGCTGGATTACGGGACGCAAGCGCTTCCAATCTGGCACACGCGCCGCATTGGAGTTCTTTGAAATCGAAGACTTCACAGGCCGCATAAAGGTGAACCCTCTGGCTCACTGGGCGCCAGAAGATGTACGCGCCTATATGGAAGAAAACCGCCTGCCGCGCCATCCACTGGTGGCCAAAGGTTATCCGTCTATCGGCTGTGCGCCTTGCACCTCGCCGGTGGCAGAAGGCGAAGACCCTCGCTCTGGCCGTTGGCGGGGCCAGAACAAAGAAGAATGTGGCATTCATTTTGTCGACGGCAAAATTGTGCGAACCGGAGAGAAAACATGACTGTGATCGTGACCGACAATGGCTTTGGCACCGACGACTGGACCCTCGGCTTTGCTGCGCTGGATGAGGCAGCAAATGACGTGGCTTCGCTGGATGTGACATCTGATACGGATCCGGCCGTGCTCATCGCACAGCTGTCGGGTGTAAAGATGATCCGCGTAGACTTTCCCAGCTTCGCCGATGGCCGCGGCTTTACAATCGCGCGCCAATTGCGGCTTGCAGGGTACACTGGTCGTCTGCGTGCAAAGGGCCACGTGATCTCAGACCAATATGCCATGGCGCGGCGCTGTGGCTTTGATGAGGTCGAAATCTCAGACGAATTGGCCGCACGCCAGCCAGAGAGCGAATGGAAGTTTCGTGCGAACTGGCAAGCAAACGACTACCAAGCGCGCATGCGTGGCTGACACACATCGCAAAAATGAGATGTGGCTTTGCGTTATGTCAAAGCCATATCTCCGATAGAGCTTCAAAACCCCAATAGACATGATAGATGAGGAGGCGTGGCAATCCCGCCTGTTTTTATATGACCGAGCAAACGCCTGTGACCGAAGAAAAATCCGTAAAAGTGCCGACATTGCCTGATGCGCAAAGCGTAACTGAGGTGAAGCACTACACCGATCGCCTGTTCTCCTTCCGCTGTACGCGTCCAGCGTCGCTGCGTTTTCGCTCGGGCGAATTTGTCATGATTGGCTTGATGGGCGATCCTGATCCAAAAACCGGCAAACAAAAGCCGCTGCTGCGCGCTTATTCTATCGCGTCCCCTGCATGGGATGAAGAGATGGAGTTTTACTCAATCAAAGTGCAGGATGGTCCGCTGACATCCAAATTGCAGCATATCAAACCGGGCGATGAAATCATCCTGCGCCCCAAGCCAGTGGGCACGCTGGTGCATGATGCCCTATTGCCGGGCAAGCGCATCTGGTTCTTTGCGACCGGAACAGGGTTTGCCCCGTTTGCGTCGCTGCTGCGCGAGCCGCAAACCTACGAAGACTACGATGAAGTCATCATCACCCACACATGCCGCGAAGTTGGTGAACTGACCTACGGGCGCGACCTCATCGAAAGCATCCGTAACGACGAAATGCTTGCGGAGCTGATGGGCGAAGATTTCCACAAGAAGATTCGGTATTACCCAACGACGACTCGTGAAGAGAGCCCCAAGATGGGCCGGATCACAGATCTGATCCGCTCAGGTGAGCTGTTCGAAGACTTGGACATCGAGCCTCTCAATCCAGAAAGCGATCGTGCCATGATTTGCGGCAACCTGGCATTCAACCTAGAGCTTAAAGAGCTGTTAGAGGATGCAGGCTTGGAAGAAGGCGCAAACTCAAAACCTGCGCAGTATGTGGTCGAAAAAGCGTTTCTCGACTAATCACTGAAAGCCAAGAATACCGTGGCGCCTTCGTTGTTCGAGGGCGTCATGTCTTAGTATCCGAGTACATCCTTGGCATTTTCAAGCGCCAAAGGCAGAAACTCGGGATTGTTCATAGAACCTTCTAAAGTGAGTTTGAGCGCTGCTTTTTGTCGTTCGCCAATGTCAGCGCTGTCAATCAACTCAAGCACACGCTGCAAGTCAAAGCCCTGCGGCGTGAAAAGGGCGTCAAGTGCCGCCTTCTGCGCTGCCGCGCTTGTAACTGACTGTGTTGCAGTGAGTGCCTTCGCGTCGACCTCGTCTTTCGAAGTCAACAGACTCGTATGTGGGGCGGGAAAGGGAACCGGTTCGACATCGCTTTCCCAAAACAAATGTGTAGCAATTGCGGCGACCAAAGCGACCAAACTCCACAACAAGTTTCTCATTAACCCACTCCAATTGGCAAACGCCACCGAACCGGGCAGCTGCCTTTGAAGCACATCTTGAGATTGAACCGCTCTTTCTCAAGGGGGAAAGCATCAGTATTTGCATCACAGACGTTGATTCCGCTGTTGTATCGCCGCGCAACCGCGAATAAATTAGCCGCTGATAGGCATTCACCATCGAAGGAACAAAACGATAGCCCGCAGACCTCATAACGCACCGCCTCAGCGTGACACTGGACCTCGTATCAACGGGCGCATCCGCGCACCCGAAATCCGCCTGATTGGCGCAGACGGCGAAAACGTCGGTGTTGTGCACCCGGCCAAGGCCATGACAATGGCAGAAGAAGCTGGTCTGGACCTCGTTGAGATTTCCCCAAATGCAACGCCTCCGGTTTGCAAAATCATGGATTTCGGCAAGTTCAAATACGAACAGCAGAAACGCGAATCCGAGGCCCGCAAAAAGCAAAAGACCATTGAGGTCAAAGAGGTGAAGTTCCGCCCGAACACGGACACACACGACTATGACGTTAAGATGCGCAATGTCGTGAAGTTCCTGGAAAATGGTGACAAAGTCAAAGTCACCCTGCGCTTCCGTGGCCGTGAGATGGCCCACCAGAATCTTGGTCGCGAGCTTCTGGAGCGTGTGGCTGAAGACATCAAAGAACTGGGCAAAGTGGAAAACATGCCCAAGATGGAAGGCCGCCAGATGATCATGATGATCGGCCCACTGTCCAAGTAAACCGGACAAATTCGTACCAATGTTCAAGCCCCAGCCATCGGCCGGGGCTTTTTCTTTGCCTCATGCAATATCACGCCAACCGCGCAGCCAATTGATTGCTTCTCTGATGTCAAAGCCCAAGGAAATGGTGTTTACAATCAATAGGGTCACAAGAAAGTTCTCATAGACGCCGGTTACCCCGTCTAGGAACGGCGGACGCGTGAACAAAGCCGAGACGAGCGGCAGCCAGACAATCAAATGCGCAAAAGACAAAGCCGCAGAAAATCCGCGCTCTATTATCAGGATGGGCACGTTTGCCAGCATCCCCATAACGGAGAGCAGGGCGATCCATTTCGCTGAAGGGTGAACGCCAATAAACAGAAGCGGCGCAAGGTTGATCGGGACCAGCAGCGTAGACATCCAGACCTGCACCCACAGCGGGAGCCGACGAAAACTACCCCAAATTTCCAGACACATACATCACCCGCCAAAAGTAAAAGGCGGCTGATCACACAGCCGCCTTTTCGGTCTTCAAAATATGTGACGCATTAGGCAGCCGCTGCAACCGCACGCCGTGTGAGAACGCCAACAAGATGCGCACGATATTCTGAGGTGCCATGCAAATCAGCAATCATACCATCGGAATCCAGTTTCAGATCCGCAATAGCCTCAGCAGAGAAGTTGGCGGAAAGCGCTGCCTCTGCCTCTGCCCAGCGGAACACGCCTTCCTCAGACGCGCCGGTCACTGCAACACGGACGCCATCGGCGTATTTGGCAACAAACACGCCCACCAGCGCAAAGCGGGAGGCGGGTTGCTCAAACTTCTGATAGTTGGACGCCTCAGGCACCGGGAAGCGCACTTCGGTGACAATCTCACCTTCCTCAAGTGCGGTCGCAAACATGCCCTCAAAGTAGTCGTCTGCGACGATTGCACGATTGTTTGTGATGATCGTTGCACCACAGCCCAATGCCGCCGCTGGATAGCAGGCTGCCGGATCATTGTTGGCCAGAGAGCCGCCAATGGTGCCACGCGCGCGCACCGCCGGATCACCGATGCCACCGGCAAGACCCGCAAGCCCTGCAAAAACATCCGAACTGCCAGCCACATCTGCGTGACAGCTGGCACCGCCAATACAAACAGCCCCATCATCGGCGATACAGATCCCCTGCATTTCGCCAATGCCCTTTAAGCTCACCAGTTTGCTGGGGCTCGCCAAACGCTGCTTCAACGTGGGAATCAAGGTCTGTCCGCCACCCAGCGCCTGAGCCTCATCATCCCCCAGCGCTGCCACCGCATCCGCGATTGTGGAGGGCTTCTCAAAGTCAAAATTATACATGATGTCTCCTCCTTAGGCGTTCATCGCCGCCCAGACGCGCGATGGCGAAACGGGCATATCTACGTGGTCAACTTTGTGGCCCCCGGATTGCAGCGCGTCAACCACGGCGTTGACAACTGCGGGTGGCGACCCGATCGCACCGGCCTCGCCACAACCTTTCACACCCAGTGGGTTGTGCGTACAGGGGGTTTGGCTGGAATGGTCAACATTGTAGTAAGGTACGTCGCTGGCGCGCGGCATCGCGTAGTCCATGTAAGACGCACTCAGCAGCTGACCATTTTCATCATAGGCGGCGTTTTCCAACAGCGCCTGACCGATACCCTGACCGATCCCGCCGTGGACCTGACCATCAACGATCATCGGGTTCACAACATTGCCAAAGTCATCCGCGGCAGAAAACGCCTCGATGGTGACTTTCCCAGTCTCCGGATCCACCTCAACCTCACAGGCATAAGCGCCAGAAGGATAAGTAAAGTTTGCCGGATCGTAGAAAGCCGTCTCTTCCAAGCCCGGTTCGATGTCCTCTAATGGGTAGTTATGAGGCACATAAGCGGCCAATGTCACATCGCCCCACGCCACGGATTTGTCCGTACCCGCGACAGAGAATGTGCCATCCTTCAACTCGATGTCTGCCTCCGCAGCTTCGAGCAGGTGTGCGGCAATCTTTTTGGTTTTTGCGATGATCTTCTCCGTTGCACGGACCATTGCAGACCCACCAACTGCAAGGGAGCGTGAGCCATAGGTGCCCATGCCCATAGGCGCTTTGTCGGTATCGCCATGCTCGATTTCGACCATGCTTTCGTCGATGCCAATCATTTCGGCAATCACCTGCGGGAAGGAGGTCTCATGCCCCTGCCCATGACTGTGGCTGCCTGTCATGACAACCAGGCCCCCGGTCGCATTCACGCGGACCGTTGCGCTTTCATAAAGACCCGCACGCGCACCAAGTTGACCAACCAGATTGGATGGCGCGATGCCGCAAGCCTCAATATAGCAATTCACGCCGAGGCCACGCAGTTTACCACGCGCTTCGCTGTCTTTGCGGCGCGCTTCGAAGCCCGAGAAATCGGCGATCTTCTCCAGCGCATCCATCGTGCCGTGATAGTCACCTGTGTCATATTCCACTGCCACCGGCGTGGCATAGGGGAACTCTGTGATAAAGTTCTGACGGCGCAGCGCAATCGGATCAACACCAAGCTCTCGCGCGGCTTTGTCGATCACACGCTCCAGCTGGTAGGTCGCTTCCGGACGTCCCGCGCCGCGATATGCGTCAACAGGCACGGTGTTGGTGAAGACCGCTTTGACGTTCACATAAATCAGCGGCGTTTTGTAGTTGCCCGCCATCAACGTGCCATGCAGCCAGGTCGGAACAGACGGTGCAAAGGTGCTGAGATAGGCCCCCATGTTTGCATGGGTATCGGTGCGAATGGCGGTGAAGTTGTTATCCGCATCCAGCGCCAATTCAATCTTGGTCACGTGGTCACGGCCATGTGCGTCTGAAATGAAGGCTTCAGACCGGGTTGAGGTCCACTTCACGGCGCGGTTCAGTGCTTTGGCTGCGAAGGTGCAGAAGGCTTCCTCGGCATAATGAAAAATCTTTGTGCCAAACCCGCCCCCAACGTCTGGCGCAACCACACGCAGTTTATGCTCAGGAATACCCAACACGAAGGCGCCCATCAAAAGGCGGATCACATGCGGGTTCTGACTTGTGGTGTAAAGCGTGCTGTCACCCGTCCCGCGATTAAAGTCCCCAATCGCAACACGTGGTTCCATAGGATTGGCAACAAGCCGATTGTTGCGCAGCTCCAAGGTGGTTACATGCGCCGCCGCCTCAAAGGCTGCATCCACAGCAGGTTTGTTTTCCTCAACAAATCCCCAGTCATAGCAAAGATTGGAGGTCAAATCGTCGTGGACTTTGGTGGCCCCGTCCGCCAGTGCGGCTTTCATGTCCACAACGGCTGGTAGTTCCTCCAGATCGACCTCGATGGCCTCAGCCGCATCGCGTGCCTGCTCAACCGTTTCGGCAACCACAGCAGCGATCTGATCGCCCACATAGCGCACCTTGCCTTGCGCGAGCACCGGGTGTGCGGGCTCCTGCATCGGCTCGCCGTGGCGGTCGGTCACCTGCCAACCGCAGGGAATACCACCCACGCCTTCAAAGTCCGCGCCGGTGAAAATCTTCAAAACACCGGGCATGGCGGAAGCCGCATCCGTATTTATCGTTTTGATCCGGCCATGCGCAACATCGGAGCGCAAGAAATGCACATAGGCTTGCCCATTTACGTTGATGTCATCTGTGTAGTTTCCAGTTCCGCTCAGGAACCTTACGTCTTCGCGCCGCTTGGGGCTGGCGCCGATGCCATGATCTTTTGGCATGTCTTTCCTCCCTATCAACCGGGGTGGCGCGCGATTTACGGCGCTCTACCTCCGGTCCGTGATCTCAAACACGTTCGCCACGCCTCCTCCTGCGCGGCGAACAGTTTTACTCAGCAGCGATACTGCTCACGTCTTGGCCGCTGGCTGCCATGATCGCCTTGACGATGTTGTGGTAGCCGGTGCAGCGGCAGATGTTGCCTTCCAGGTGATGGCGAACTTCTGCCTCCGTCGGCGTCGGGTTGTTCTTCAGAAGGTCTGCGGCAGACATAATCATGCCAGGGGTGCAAAAACCGCATTGCAAACCATGGTGATCTTGAAACGCCTGCTGCAGTGCGTTCAGCGTACCGTCCTCTGCTGCCTGACCTTCGATTGTGGAAATATCTGCCCCGTCCGCCTCCATGGCCAACATCGTGCAAGATTTCACCGCGACGCCATCAACGTGCACAACACACGCGCCGCACTGGCTGGTGTCACATCCAACGTGGGTTCCTGTTAGGCCAAGTGTTTCTCGTAAAAATTGACTGAGCAATGTGCGTCCTTCGGCGTCTCCGGACATTTGCTTGCCGTTCACAGTCATGCTGACATGCGACATTGGCTCCTCCCGATAAGTGGCTTTGTCATTGAATAAGAGTAAAGCAGTCTGCTTGACGATTGAGAACCCGATTTTTCGCGGGATCGGGAGAAAGCGCTAAGACCTTGGTCGTAAACAGTCACTTTCAAAACGCTGTCGCGCGCCTCACACACCCTTTTCTCGTGGCATTGGGCGGATGGGTATCTCTTTGAGCAATCCCCCCACGGCCATCGCTGCGATATCATCGTGGGTCACTGTTTCACCGCATATTACACGTTCCAGCACCCAGTCCGCACCGTTTAAAGCTGGCGATCGCGCGCACCCAGGAAGCCCAATCACAGGTTTGTTGTGAAACTGACCCAAAAACAATAAGTTGCCGGGGTCAACTGGCATGCCAAACCTCTCAACAACACCACCAGCAGCCCGCAACGCTTGCGGCGCAACGTCAAGCGTGTCTGAGGTGGCCGAGGCTGTCAGTACGAAAATCAAATCTCCCGAAGCGGCCTCAATAGCAGAGGCCAAGGCATCCACCTCATGCACAACAAGCGTGCGCGGGGTAAGGGCCATCCCCATCCGCTCGACCCGCCCGGCCATAGACCTGCGCCCTTTGTCAGACAGAATGTCACCGCCAATGGTTGTTTCGATCAGTGTGGCGGTCTTGAACTGGGGCCTACGCAACGAAAACGCGCCCTCGGCGACGTCACATGCCGCGTTCAAAGAGTTTTCAGGCACGGCGTAGGAGATGATTTTTATGGTCGCGACCATCCCATCGGCATCTACCCTGTGGCGATCAGGGACTGTCGCCAGGGTGATCATGGGATCTACACGATTGATGAGGTTGACCACCTCTGCATTGATCCGAACGAGGCCACAGCCTGATGCATACAGGTTTACGCGACCAGCCCCCGCTCCTTTTGCATAGAAACCATCCGCCGCGCCCCCTTCCAGCAAAACAGCTGCGAGCTTGTTAGCGGCGTCATCTTCTCCGATGTCACCGCGTTCAAGGCGAGCGACGGTGACAGCCTCAGTCCCTGATCTGGCAAGATCTTGCAAGTGCTCCTTGGTCAGACAGGTCCCCTTAGGAATGCGTACCGGCCTTGTGCCTGCGTCCGCCTCTGACAAAACCAGCGAATGGGCAAGAATGGCCCCTTCCGCTTCGGAAAGTGCAACAGAGCCAAATTTCATGCGCCCTTCCTCAACACGCGGAGAAGCTCACCCATGATTGAAACCGCAATCTCTGCCGGACTGGCTGCTCCGATGTCCAGACCAATCGGACCGTGAATACGGGCGATCTGGGCCTCCTCAAATCCTGCCTCTGTCAGTCGCTCCACCCGTTTGGCATGGGTGCGCGTGCTCCCGAGCGCCCCGATATAGAAAGCCTTAGATCCCAAGGCGATGTGCAACGCCGGATCGTCGAGCTTAGGGTCATGTGTCAACAGAACAAGCGCGGTACGCGCGTCGAGACCGATTTGCTCCATCGCTTCATCTGGCCAGTCTTCAAGGATCGTTTCCCCCGGAAAACGAGCTTCTGAACCAAAGGCGGAGCGAGGGTCGATGATCAGCGGATCAAATCCTGCGATACGCGCCATGGGCACCAGTGCTTGTGCGATGTGGACCGCGCCAACAACGGCCATTCGCAAAGGGGGATTGTGGATGGCCACAAAGCGCCCGCCTTCCTCGACGCCGGATCTGTCCATGCGGAAGCGTTCCTCATAACCGTTGCGAGTCAGCGCCCCTCCTCCAGTTTCAACATCGCAAACATAGGCCACCGGTTCGCGCGCGGCTCGGGCGGCCACAAGCTCTGACAGCACGTCTTCACGCAGGACCGCGCCAACCGGTTCCACCAAAACCTTGATGGTGCCGCCACAGGCAAGACCCACGGCAAATGCATCGCCATCGCTCACGCCGAATTCAAGCAGAGTGCCCTTGCCCGTGTCGAGCGCGTCCATCGCTTCGACCATCACCGCGCCTTCGACACAACCGCCCGAGACCGATCCCTCGATTTGCCCGTCACCAGAGACCACCATCTGAGCGCCCACCCGCCGCGGCGCGGACCCCCAAGTCTCCACCACCGTTGCGATCGCTGCACCGCGCCCCGCGCGATGCCATTCCAGCGCCAATTCAGGCGCTTCTTTGGGTGGTTGGCTCATTTTGCTCTCCCTCATCTTGGCTGAACATGGGGGAGCCCTTTGCGTAACACAAGACCGATTGGCCTCTCCCCAACTTCACACAGATACGCCAGCCTATTGAATTCCCTGCAAGAGCCGCGCCTTCTCACCGACATCGTCCGGCCGAGACAAAGCATCCGCCAAGGCCTCAATAGACGCAATTGAATGCCCGGCGCGAAAGCTGTCCACATGGGGCAGCATGGCACGAATGCCTTGCGCCTTAGCGGCAAATCCCTCCCAGCGCAGCAGAGGATTGAGCCAGATAAGACGCCGCGCAGACAGATGAAGACGTTGCATCTCCTTGCTGAGATCCTCAGACGCTCCGCGATCCAGACCATCCGATATCAGCAATACAACCGCGCCCTGCCCCATCACCCGGCGCGACCAATCCCGGTTAAAGGCATGTAGACATTCGCCAATCCGCGTCCCGCCTTCCCAGTCCTGCGCCTCAGCACCAGCGGCGGCCAATGCGGCGTCCACATCCCGGGTTGCAAGATGACGAGTGATATTGGTCAGCCGTGTGCCAAAGGTGAAACCATGCACCCGCGCCCATCCCGCGCCCTTTTGATTGGCCACGGCATGCAGAAAATGAAGCACCATGCGGCTGTACTGGCTCATAGAACCGGAAATATCGCAGATCACCACGAGATTGGGCCAGCGCGTGCGGCGGCTTTTTCGCGCGATTTCGGAGAGGTCTCCGCCCTGCCGCATGGATTTGCGCATGGTGGCGCGCCAGTCCACGCCCACGCCAAGAGGATCCGCTTTGGTGCGCCGAGATTGAATAGGCTGCACAGGCAATTTCAGCCGCGCCAGCATGCGTTTGGCTTGGGCAATTTCATCGGTGCTCATCTGCTCAAAGTCCAGCGTGCGCAGCTTTTCCTCCGTAGATATCGTCATAGAGGCGTCAATCTCGATCTGTGTGCCTTCTTCCTCCTGCGTTTCTGCCTCCGGCAGTTCAGCGTTGGCCCCGTCTAGCAGCGCCTCTGCTGCGCGTTTCTCCCCTGCCTGCGCTGTGCGATCTTCTTGCACGCCGCGCACTGCGGGCAGCATCATGGACATCATGTGCTCAAGATATCGCGGGTCTCGCCAATAGAGACGGAACACCTGCGCGAAGGTTGTGCGGTGCTCAGGGCGTGACACAAAACACGCATGCAGCGTCCAATAGAAATCCTGTTTGCTGGTGAAACCTGCGGCCTCAACAGCTTTAATCGCATCGAGCAATCTCCCCGGGCCAATCGGCAAACCGGCTTTGCGCAGGGCCCGTGCAAACCACGTGATGTTCTGCGTCAGCTTGGGATCATCGGGAATGTCGAGCGGGAGGTACTCAGGCATCGCGCCGGGCGGGGGGCCAGCCCCCGGCACCCCCCGGGATATTTAAGGCAAGAGGAAACATCAGGCCGGTTCCAGCGACGCACGCACTTCGTCTAGAAGCCGCTTGGCCTCTGATCCCTGTAGCTTGGCGATATCATCCTGATACTTCAGCACCGCGCCAAGCGTATCTGCAATCACCTGAGGGCTGAGCGTCAAAACATCAAGCGCCAGCAGACATTTGGCCCAATCAATGGTTTCCGCGACGCCAGGTTTTTTGAACAGGTCTTCAGTGCGCAACTTCTGCACAAAAGCCACGACTTCGCGACTCAGGCTGGCGGCAGCTTCGGGTGCACGGGCCTGCAAAATGGACATCTCGCGCTCAAAATCCGGGTAGTCCACCCAATGATACAGGCAGCGGCGCTTGAGCGCATCGTGCACCTCACGCGTGCGGTTGGAGGTGACAATCACAATAGGGGGCTCTGGCGATTTGATGGTCCCAAGCTCTGGTATGGTCACCTGAAAATCGCTCAACGCTTCAAGCAGAAAGGCTTCAAAAGGCTCGTCCGTCCGGTCCAGCTCATCAATAAGGAGCACCGGCGCCCCGGCAGGGTCAGGCCGCATCGCTTTCAGCAAAGGCCGCTCAACAAGGTAGTCTTCGCTGAACAGCTCCTGCTGCAGAGCGCTGCGATCTGCCCCACCACTGGCCTCAGCGGTACGGATCGCAACCATTTGAGCCGCGAAATTCCATTCGTACACGGCACTGGCAGCATCCAGTCCCTCATAACACTGCAACCGGATCAGATTGCGACTTAGGGCAGCAGACAGGGCTTTGGCGATCTCCGTCTTACCCACCCCCGCTTCACCTTCCAGGAAAATAGGGCGTCCCAGCCGCAGGGCGAGAAAAACCACGGTCGCAAGAGGGCGTCCGCAAACATAGCCCTCTTCAGCAAGCATGGACTGGACGGCATCAATACTTTCAATGGCTTGCATCTTCTCTCGCCTTACAATGCGCGCTTTTGAGTTCTCGCCTCAGGCTGCACTCCCGGTGATCGCGCGTCAAGCGCAGGCGGTTGGGACAAAAGTTGTAGAAACACGACCATCACCACATTTCTGCCGCAAACAGTTCCTATTCTGTCCTACAAGAGCCAAAACCTATGCCATAAAGCCGGGCAAACCGAGCCAAAAGGAAACAACATGCAGGATTCACCCAACGGGTTTGACACGCCTATGCTCGGGCTGTCCAAACAGGCTTGGCGCAACCAACTCAAGCAAGTTGCAACTCAGCATGGTCAGTACAGCGCCCTAGGCGAGGACCATTGTGCCATTCTCATCGAAGACAAACCTGTCCTGCTCGTGACCTTTGAATCCGTTGAAAGCATTCAAAAACGTGCGGACACCGGTCAACCTTTGGGCTGGGAACTGGTGAAAGAGCTTGGCTGGTCCCACCTGTGTCTGCTGAGCAATGGCGACACATGGTTTCGAGATGACGCCGTGCTGGATCACTTTGACAAACTGCGCGACGAAGGTTTTTTTGAACGTTTTGAGGAAGTTGTGTTTTACGGTGCAGGCTCCGGTGGATATGCGGCCGCTGCGTTTTCCTCTGTGGCAGAGGACCCTCAGGTTGTGGTCGTTCAGCCGCAAGCCAGTTTGGCACCGCACCTCGCCGGATGGGATCAAAGGTTTCCCAAAGCGCGACGATTGTTGTTTGATGGCCGCTATGGCTTTGCACCAGAACTGGCGGCAGCGGCGGATCGTTGCTTTGTGATCTATGATCCTCGGGTTGTGCTGGACGCCATGCACGCAACGCTTTTTGCGCTTGAAAACAGTATTTTGTTGCCCACGCCCCATCTTGGGACGTCAATTGAGACAGACCTGCTGGAGATGCAGATTCTCTACAGGGTTTTGGCAAAAGCCGGATCGGGAACGCTCAGCAGGACGGCCTTTTTCAAACTGTATCGCGCCCGGCGTGGACATCTGCCTTATCTCAACAACCTGCTTGAGGCGGTGAGCCGGAAACAGAGGCCTTTTGTCAGCGCGCTGCTTTGCGCAAATGTGGCGCGGCGTCTGAAAGCGCCGCGTTTTCTGAGACACCTGAACGGCCTGGCGCGGGCGGCAGAGCAAGGCAGGCTTGCGGGTTGAATGCACGCCAATTTGCATCAAAGGCTAGCCAGCAGGAAAGCTTTTGTGTAAGGCGCAGGCATGACCCAAAGCTTGACGATTGCCCGCCCCGATGACTGGCACCTGCACCTGCGCGATGGCGCGATGCTGAAAGCCGTTCTGCCTGAAACTGCGCGCCATTTTGCCCGCGCGATCATCATGCCGAATCTGGTGCCACCTGTGGTGACGGGTGCGCAGGCTGCAGCCTATAAAGACCGCATTATGGCGGCGCTGCCTGCGGGTATGGATTTCGCCCCTCTGATGACGCTTTACCTCACCGAGGACAGTGACCCAGACGACATCGCAGCGGCGCATGCGAGCGGGTTGATCAAAGCCGTGAAGCTTTATCCGGCTGGGGCGACAACGAACTCCGCAAGTGGCGTGTCCAACTTCAAAAACGTACGCGCGGCTTTGGAAAAAATGGCCGAGATCGGCCTGCCGCTCTGTGTGCATGGCGAGGTCACAGACCACGACATTGATATTTTTGATCGCGAAGCGGTGTTTATCGACCGCGTTCTGGATCCGATCCGCAAAGCCACACCGGGTCTGCGCGTTGTGATGGAGCATATCACAACCAAGGACGGTGTTGCCTATGTGCAAGACAATGCGACCGATCTGGGCGCAACAATCACCACGCACCATCTGATTATCAACCGCAACCACATTCTCGTGGGTGGCATCAAACCGCATTACTACTGCCTGCCTGTGGCCAAACGCGAAGAGCACCGCCTGGCGCTGCGCGCAGCGGCAACGTCGGGGGATGCGCGGTTCTTCCTTGGCACCGACAGCGCGCCGCATGTGGACGATCTGAAAGAAAACGCCTGTGGCTGTGCGGGCTGCTTTACCGCGACCAATACAATGGCGCTGCTCGCGCATGTGTTTGAAGAGGAAAACGCGCTTGAGAACCTCGAAAAATTCGCAAGCCGCAATGGCCCGAACTTCTATGGGCTGCCTGTGAACGACGCCAAACTCACGCTGACCAAAGGCGCCGAAGCCACAGTTTTCCCAGAGAAAATCGAATGCTCTGACGGGCCGGTCACTGTGTTTGATCCGGGCTTTGACGTGTTCTGGACCGTCGCCGACCAATAACTGCTGCCAAAGGACATTGAGATGATCCCAACCGCCTTCCCGCCGAAAGAAGAAATCGCCCGCCTGACTGCTCGCATGCTGTTGGAAATCGGCGCGGTGAACTTCAACACCGATGAGCCCTACACGCTGGCCTCTGGCCTGCCGTCCCCAAGCTATATCGATTGCCGCAAGCTGATCTCCTTCCCGCGCATCCGGGCGACGCTAATGGATTTCATGACTGTTACAGTGATGCGCGAAGCCGGGTTTGAGGCGTTTGACAACATTGCTGGTGGTGAAACTGCGGGCATCCCTTTTGCCGCGCTGGTGGCGGAGCGCATGGCGCTGCCGATGACGTATGTGCGCAAGAAACCAAAGGGTTACGGCAAAAACGCGCGCATCGAAGGCGCGATGAGCGAAGGCGAGCGCGTGCTGTTGGTGGAAGACTTGACCACCGATGGCGGCTCCAAGCTGTCCTTTGTGGATGCGATCCGCGAGACCGGCGCAAGCTGTGGCAACACGGCGGTGATTTTCTACTACGACATCTTCCCAGAAACCGAGAAAACCCTCGGCGACCATGGCGTAGATCTGCACTACCTCTGCACATGGTGGGATGTGCTGGCGGAAGCCAAAGCGCAGGGCGCCTTCTCTGAGGAGACGCTGGCGGAGGTTGAAACCTTCCTCAAAGACCCGCGTGCATGGCAAGAGGCACGCAGCAAGGGCTAAAGCCGAAATCATCGGCGAAATTTGTCTCATGCCTGCCTAATATGCGGGCATGAGAACGCTGCTTTGCCCCTATATGTTGACGTAGGGCCCTATCTTTTGACAAGATCAGGGGTATTGCAGTTATCCACAGGTGATCCACAGAAACATACAATTTGCCCGGTTTTGGCGCGGTTGTTAGAACCGACGTCAGGGGGCAATTGGGCGAAATCATGAACGAAATATCGAGCATCAATCCGGGCGCAGAAGCGGCCCCAGAAGACGACCCAATGCCGCACTCCATTGAGGCTGAGCAACAGCTTCTGGGTGCGATCCTGACCAATAACGACATATTTGACCGCGTTGCTTCGATTATCAATTCCGAGCATTTCTATGAGCCGGTGCATGCCCGTATTTTCGAGGTGGCGGCTGCGCGGATTGCGAAGAACAATCTGGCCTCCCCTGTGACGCTGAAAGCCTTTCTGGAAGACGACGAAGGCCTAAAAGAATTGGGCGGTCCGGCGTATCTGGTGCGCCTTGCTGGGGCGGCGATTTCTGCTTTTGCGGCAGGGGATTACGCGCAAATCATCTATGATCTGGCGATGCGGCGTGAGCTGATTGGGCTCGGCAATGACATTGCCACCAAGGCCAAGAAAGCGGACATCAAGCTTGAGCCGAAAGAGCAGATCGTTCAGGCCGAACAGGCGCTGTATAAGCTCTCTGAACAGGGCTCCTCTGAGCGTGGATTTGTGAGCTTTCTGAAGGCTGTGACGGAGGCCGTAAACACGGCCAACGCCGCCTATCAGCGTGAGGGTGGTCTGGCCGGGATTTCCACTGGTCTGATCGATCTGGACAAGAAGCTCGGGGGCCTGCACCCGTCTGACCTTCTGATCCTTGCGGGGCGTCCTTCGATGGGGAAAACCTCGCTGGCCACCAACATCGCATTTAACGTGGCCAAAGCCTATAAGAAAGGCATCAAGCCGGATGGCTCTGAAGGAGCTGTCGAAGGCGGGGTTGTTGGCTTCTACAGCCTTGAAATGTCAGCAGAACAGCTGGCTGCACGTATCCTGTCTGAGGCGGCTGAGATCCCCTCAGAACAGATCCGTAAAGGGGACATGACCGAGGAGGAATTCCGCCGGTTTGTGCAGGCCGCAAAGGATCTTGAAGCCTGCCCGCTGTTCATTGATGACACCCCTGCCCTGCCGATTGCACAGCTGGCGGCGCGGGCGCGGCGCTTGAAGCGGACCCATGGGCTAGACCTTCTGATCATCGACTATCTGCAGCTTTGTCGCGGTACGGCAGACAACCGGGTGCAGGAAATCGCGGAGATTTCCATGGGGATGAAGGCCATCGCCAAGGAACTTAATATCCCTGTGATTGCGCTGTCTCAGCTCTCCCGTACTGTGGAGAGCCGCGACGATAAACGCCCACAACTCAGTGACTTGCGGGAATCTGGCTCGATTGAGCAGGACGCCGATGTGGTGATGTTCGTGTTCCGTGAGGAATACTATGTGGAGCGTGAAAAGCCTTCGGATGACCGTCTGGATGAGATGGCGGCCTGGCAGGAGCGTATGGAGCGTTTGCACGCCAAAGCAGAGGTGATCCTCGGCAAGCAGCGTCACGGCCCGATTGGCACCGTGGAACTGAGCTTTGAGGGGCGGTTCACACGTTTTGGCAACCTTGTGCAGCCCTGGCAGCAGGGAGGGGCGGAGGAGTACTGACCTCCGCTTTTTTTGTGCGAACGAATCAAAAGGTAAACGGCGTCCCAGAGCCAAAACGGGACGTCGGTATTGCGTCGGTATCCCTACGGTATTGCGTAGGTGCAATTTTCAGAAAGCCGCCAAATCGAGATCGTTGATACAGCGGACGTTGCGCAACAGCGAAACTGAGCCCTGCATGCGAAAATTCGCCGCGTCTTAGCCCTTGACCTTGTGCGGTGAGGCGTCAACAAACGCGGTCATGGCTACTGCAACTTTGACAATTGATCTGGACGCCCTGCTGCACAATTGGCGGGCGCTGGATGCGCGCTCCGGCGCGGAGACCGCTGCCGTTGTAAAGGCAGATGGATATGGTTTGGGTGCGGATCGTGTGGCGCGCGCATTGATGCGCGCGGGCGTGTCCCGTTTCTTTGTCGCCGCCGCCGAGGAAGGCGCGGCCTTAAGACAAGCTGTTGGACCAGATCCGGAGATCAATGTGTTTAGCGGGCACATGCGCGGCGACACCGATATGATCAGCGACATGGGATTGACCCCGATGCTGAACTCGGTGGATCAGATCGTGCGTCACGTGGAAGCGCTGCCGGCGCATCCCTTTGGCGTGCAGCTGGACACCGGCATGAACCGGCTGGGACTGGAAGCGCCTGAATGGGACGCGGTGCGGGAGCTGGTGCTGCAACGTGGGCCGACGCTTTTGATGTCCCATCTGGCCTGTGCCGATGATCCGGAGCATCCGATGAACCCACGCCAGCTGGCGGCCTTCAAGGAGATGACCGACGGCATTGAGGTGCCACGCTCGCTGGCAGCGACTGGCGGGATCCTGCTGGGTGAGGATTATCACTTTGATCTGACCCGCCCCGGTGTTGGGCTTTATGGTGGCATGCCGTTTGTGGACGCCGCTCCGGTGGTCAGCCTGCGCATCCCGGTTATTCAGGTGCGTGATGTGGCGGCGGGCGAAAGTGTTGGCTATTCTAACACCTGGATCGCAAAACGTGACAGCCGCGTCGCCACCATCGCAGCAGGCTATGCAGACGGCATCATTCGCGCGATGGGCGAGAAAGTTGATGTATTTGCAGATGAGGCGCATTGCCCTCTGATTGGCCGCATCTCTATGGATATGATCGGCATTGACGTGACCGATGTGACCACAGAGCCAAGCGAGGTCGAACTCTTGGGGCAACATCAGTCGGTGGACACGCTGGCAGAGGCGGCGGGCACCATTGGCTATGAAATCCTGACGTCTATGGGCCAACGCTATCAGCGGCGGTACAAATCCTCATGAACGTTTTGTTGAAACCGTTCAACGCCATTGGGCGCAACACGTTGGCCATCCTCACGATGATCGGCGATCTGGCGCTGTTTCTGTGGGGCGCGTTGAGCCACATTTTTCGCCCGCCGTTTTACGGCCGCGAGTTTCTGAGCGCGCTTTTTAACATCGGCTGGCTGAGCCTGCCCGTGGTTGGCCTGACTGCCGTGTTCACAGGCGGTGCATTGGCCTTGCAGATTTATGATGGCTCTTCGCGGTTTTCCGTGGAAAGCGTGGTACCACAGATTGTTGCCATCGGCATGGTGCGCGAATTGGGACCGGTGCTGGTGGGGCTGATGGTGGCGGCACGTGTGACAAGCTCCATTGCCGCTGAAATCGCCACCATGAAGGTGACGGAACAGATCGACGCGCTGGTAACCCTTTCAACGCATCCGATGAAGTATCTGACCGCACCGCGCGTGCTGGCCGCCGCCATTGTGGTGCCTGTGCTGGTGGGAATTGGCGACATCATCGGAATCTACGGCGGCTTTCTGGTGGCGACAGAAAACCTTGGCTTCAACCCGGCCAATTACGTGCGCAACACCGTGGACTTCCTGCATCTGAACGACATTGTTTCGAGCCTCGTGAAGGGCTGTGCCTTTGGCGTAATTGCGGCGGTGATGGGCTGTTACTATGGCATGAACTCGGGGCGCGGCGCACAAGGCGTGGGCCAAGCCACCAAAAGCTCAGTACAGGCGGCGGCCGTGCTGATCCTTGCTGCGAACTTCGTACTGACAGGACTGTTTTTCTCGACATGATCCGCTTTGACAATGTGCATAAGAGCTTTGGCCCCAAACAGGTGCTGCGCGGGGTGAACCTTGAGATCGCCAAGGGCAGTTCCATGGTGATTATCGGAGGCTCTGGCACCGGGAAATCGGTGATGCTGAAATCCGTGCTTGGGCTGGTGACACCGGACAGTGGGCAAATCTCGGTAGATGGCAAAAACGCCACCCAAGGGGATCGCGATGCGTTTCTGGCGCAGTTTGGCATGCTGTTTCAGGGCGGCGCGCTGTTTGACAGTATGACGGTCTGGCAGAATGTGGCGTTTCGCCTGCTGCGTGGCAGCCTGAAGCGCCCCAAAGCGGAGGCGCGTGAGATTGCCATTGAAAAGCTGCGCCGTGTGGGGCTGACCCCGGATGTGGCCGATCTTTATCCCTCTGAACTGTCCGGCGGAATGCAGAAACGTGTGGGGCTGGCGCGGGCGATTGCCGCGCAACCCGACATCATCTTCTTTGATGAGCCAACCACCGGACTCGACCCGATTATGTCGGGCGTTATCAATGACTTGATCCGCGAAATTGTAGTTGAGATGGGCGCCACGGCCATGACCATCACCCACGACATGAGCTCTGTGCGCGCCATTGCCGACAATGTCGCGATGCTGCACGGTGGCGTGATCCAATGGACCGGCCCGGTAGCCGATATGGACGCCAGTGGCGACCCTTATCTGACACAGTTTATCGCAGGCAGCGCGGATGGGCCGATTGAGGCGGTGCGGTGAGCTGCGCGCCTAACGGGAGCCGCATCAGCTCAGCACACGCAAGCTCTTTACCTTTTATCAACCTTTCGTTCGCAGAATGTTCTGTGTGTATTGGTAAAAGGTATTTTGGTATGCCAGAAAACGAGCCGCAGGCGTCGGTCAATCAGGTTATTGGCACGACTGGCGACGACTCCCTCACCACCGGCGCGGGCGTGGACAAGCTCAACGGTCACGCAGGAGATGACACCCTCACATCAGGCGCGGGCAATGACCTCGCCGCGGGGGATATGGTCGGCAATGAATGGATATTTGTCGATGGGCGCTGGGTCTATAACCCTGACGCCATCGTCTCTAATGGGGACGCCGCTGATCGCAGCTACAATGACGTGATTTCAACCGGCGCGGGCGACGATGTGGTCCTGGGCAACGGAGGGGAGGACGTGCTCTCCTCCGGCGCGGGGGATGACACGGTGAACGCGGGCACCGGGGATGACACGGTGGACGGCGGCGCGGGGGATGATCTGCTCAATCTGGAAGACGGCCATGATGTGGCTGCGGGGGGCATGGGCGCTGATACAATCAACGCCGGCGGCGGGCATGACCTTGTTTTTGGCGATTTGGAAAACAACAATCTTTTAAATGGCGCAGGCGGCGGGGCCGCAACACTCAGCCAGATGGCCGCGCAAGGCGGCTGGGCACTCAGCGATGTCGCAGGCGAAACCGCGCTCTCCCAAGAGGTCGCGACCGAAGCTGGTGAGACCTACACCATCAGCTTTGAAATGGCCGCCAATCTGGCTGGCGGTGCGGCCTGTGGCAAGGTCGAGGTGCTGTGGAATGGCGAGGTGGTCGGCACTGTGGAGGCCACATCCGGCGTGTTTGAAACCCATAGCTTTGAGGTCACCGGGACGGGCGACGCGGGTGGGCTCACGCTGCGCGAACTCGCCCCGCCGGATGTCACGCCCAGCATCAACATGGACGGGCCGATCAGTTTTTACAGCAAAGAGGTTGCTGTGAATGGCGAAAACGTGGAGGTTCATGCCTTTGCGCCCGGACAGTCAAAACTGTTTCAGATGATTGACGGGCAGCTCAACGTGTTTGACCCGGAGACCGAACAATATGAGGTGGCGGGCGATCCTACGGGGCTGCGCATCAATGCAATCGGCTTCAACACCGAAGATGATCTGATCTACGGCATCGCCAAGGCCAATGGCGTGGACGCATTGGGAAACCCGGTGTCGGTGCGCGATCTGGTGATGGTGGATGCCGAAGGTTATGCCTATCGCGTGGGGGAAACCCCTGTGGCCGATTACGTGGGCGATTTTGACAGCGAGGGCAACCTCTGGACGTTTCAATCCAGCCTGAACCGTGTCACAAAAATCGACGTAGACACACTGGATGCGCATGGCAACCCACAGGTGATCAACTACGATCTTCCGGATGGCCTGTTCCGTGGGCGCACATACGACGTGGCTTACAATGCTGAGGACGGCGCTTTTTACGCGGTGGAATCCCCCGGACGCAATGGGTCTGCAGGCGCGGTGCACCGCATTGACATGTCAGATGTGCCCAATGGCGGCAGCCCTCAGATCAGCTCTGTCCCGATCACCGCCACTCTTTATGACGACAGCATGAGCGCGGGCATGCCCAAAGGCGCCTATGGTGCGGTCTTCATGGATGGCGAAGGCAATCTGTATTTCGGGCTGAACAACGGCGACCATGATCTGGACGGCAGCACCGGGGCCAACGGCGGCATCTATCGTGTCGAGGTCGATTGGAACGCAGGCACTGCCTATTCCGAGTTCATGGCAGAAGCGCAAAGCACGGGCAGCAATGATGGCGCCGTAGATCCCCGCGCGCCCGACCCCTTCGCCCCCGTCGATACCGAAAGCACTGTCCTGATACGCGAACCGGCGATCCTCAGCGACCAGGGCGGCAATGACGACCTGCGCGGAGGCGATGGCAACGACACGATGTTTGGAGGCGGAGGCGATGACAAGCTGCACGGCGGCAGCGACAATGACGCCCTGCATGGTGAGGCCGGCAACGACCGTATCATGGGCGGCGATGGAGATGATCTTGCCACCGGCGGCGCAGGCAACGACAGTCTCACCATGGGGGACGGTGCCGACACCGCCGAAGGCGGCGCAGGGCGTGACTACCTGCATGGCGAACATGGCGCTGACAGTCTGACGGGCGGCGATGGCGACGACAAACTGGTCGGCGGGACAGGTGCAGACACAATTGCCGGCGGCGCAGGCAATGATCACCTCTGGGGCGGCAATTGGTGGAAAGACGGTGATGCGGACACCTTTGTTGGATCGGCAGGCGGCGGCCGGGACATGATACACGACTTTGAAGTGGACCATGATGTGATCGATCTCTCCAGCTATGGCATCGAGTTTGCCGACCTGCAGGCCCATATCCAGGATCAGGGCTGGGCCACCGTGATTGATCTGTCGGCACTGACAGGTGGGGCCAGCAATGACAGGCTCATCCTGAAATCTGTGGATCCGGACGATCTGGACGAAACAAACTTCTTGCTCTGATCCGATCATGCAAACCTCGCCACTCACGCAACTAAAACGGTTGCTACCCCCGCTCATCGGGTTGAGCGCGCTGTCCAATCTCGCCGTGTTGATCAGCCCGATCTTCATGATGCAGGTTCTGGACCGCGTCATCCCTACTGAAAATCTGCATACACTTGTCCTACTGCTGGTGGTTGCGGTGGGGGCCTTTCTTTTGCAAGCCATTGTGGATGGGTTGCGAGATGTCACATTGCAATATAGCGCACGTTGGAGCGAAACCCTCTGCCTCCCTGAGATCCTGTCAGCCACACCAGAGCGGCGTCAGACATTGATCGCATCGCTTGCGACGCTGAAAAACAGCTTGCTCGGCGCCACCGCAGTTGCGGCATTGACGATGCCATGGCTGCCGCTGTTTGTGGCAGTGCTTTGGCTCATACATCCTTTGTTTGTCGCGCTTGCCTGTGCCTTGTTTGCGGTGACCGCAGCCCTGCGGATCATCACCTCTGGAGTGCTGGCGCCACAGCAGTCAGAACTGAACCAGACCGTTGAAGCGGAAAGCCATGCGCAGCGTGATGCGCAAACCACGCATGCGTTGCGCGGACTGGATACGCTGAGCCGCAACCTTATGTCCAAGCTGACACAGGCGATGGCCAAACGCGCGACAGTCGAAGATCAAATGACCCCTATGTCCGCCGCCAGCACAGCAGCGCAGAGTTTGCTACGCAACATGGCGCAGCTGCTCGGCCTCAGCCTAGGGGCAGGCTTGGTGGTGAACGGATCCCTGAGCGCTGGCGGCATGATCGCGGCCAGTCTGATCCTCATGAAAACAGTAAACAGCTTTGAAACCGCTCTCGCGGCGCTGCCTGACATGCGCGCGGCACTGGCGGCCTATCAAGATCTGCGTGACATACCAAATGCCCCATCGCGTGACGGCACGACCATCGACACCCTTTCTGGCGCGCTGCGCTGTGAGGGCCTGATCGCGCCCCGTGGTGCAGGCGCCCCACCCAGACTGGACAGGATCAGCTTCCAATTGTCCGCCGGCCAGTGCCTTGCGATCATCGGCCCTTCCGGCAGTGGCAAAACCACATTGCTGGATGCGCTGAGCGGTGCGCACCCCTGCCCCATTGGGGCAGTCTGGTTTGACGAAACAGAGGTCAAAACGCTCTCCGTTGCCAGCCACGCCAAACAGATTGGATTTTTGCCACAACAGGCACAGCTGTTTCACGGCACGCTCGCACAGAACATTGCGTCTTTCGATCTGGATCTCTGCGACGCGGATGTCATAGCCGCGGCAAAAACCGCAGGGGTTCATGGGCTCATATCCGCCCTGCCTCACTCTTATGACACCGATATCGGCGCCATGCCGCATCTGCTGTCCGCCGGGCAAAAACAACGTGTGGCCTTGGCGCGTGCGATCTATCACCGCCCGCGTTATCTTTTTCTTGATGAGCCCAACGCGCTTTTGGATGCGGCCGGAGAGCGACAACTCTGCGCCGCGCTGGCGCGGCTGAAAAGTGAGGGGACCACGGTGGTTATGGTGCTGCATCGCTCCGGCCTGATGGGGCTGGCAGATCAGATCCTGTCTCTCGAAAATGGTCGCATGGCCGATTTTGGGACCCGTGGTGAGGTGCTTGGCCGCATGAGCAGCGGCCGACGGCGCATCGAGCTGCCACTGCGCGCAACCAGTTTGCAGGATCTGACCGATTGGGTGAGCGCGCAATTCACACGTGCCTCTGATGCGGCACTGTCAAAACGCGCGGAATTGGTGGCCACAGAGCTCTTCGCGCTGGCGCATGCAAGCGGGGCCTCTGACGCGGCACGCACGGCGGTGTTCCTGTTTCGCTTCCTCTCAGAGCAAAGCTGCGAACTCACTGTCACGGAAGCAGGCCATACTGCTGCCGACACCAAAATGCGCAAGGTGGCGGACCTGTTGCGCCGCCCTGACGCAAACATCGCTGAGCTGCCAAGCGACGAAGCCGCCCTCGCTGTGCTATCGCAAATGAGTGACCGCTTGGACATACAAAATCAGGAAGGACAGTCGGTCTATCGGGCGGCGATTTCAACACGTACGATCGCATTGCAAGGGGTGGCACGACATTGAGCCCCGCTGTGATCTCTCATCCATTGGCGCAAGACCGCAGGCTGCCGCCTCATGTGCTGCGCCCGCTGCACATTGGGTTTGCCTGTATTGTTGCGGGTGTGACCCTGTTTGTTCTTTGGGCCGCACTTGCCCCGCTTTCGACATCCATCCCAACCCAGGGCCATCTCAATGCCAGTCGCCCCAGTTTTGATGTGCAGCATCCCTACGGCGGAAAGATCGCGGAGATTCACATTCGTGAACATGCCACCGTTACCGAAGGCGCCCTGCTGATCACTTTGGATGTGACACAGGAACAGGCCGAACGCGCCGCCTTGCAGCGCGCGCTGACCCAAATGATGGAGGAACGGGCCGCCATACGCGCAGCCGTTGCGGGGCAGCTGTTTGACATGCAGGGCATAGATGCGCTGCGCGATCCCGCACAAATGGCCATCAGACGCATGCAAAATATGGAAAAAGCGATGCGGCTGCGCGCGCGCATGAGCTCCGCACAAAAACAAGCACTTGAGGAGCGCGCAGCCTTTCTGGCCCGCAGCATTTCGCAGCGCGAAGCCCAACAGCGGTCTATGATGGCCCGCAAAGCACGCTATGAGGGGCTGCGCGCGCAAGGTGCCTTTCGGGCGGCCGACATCGACGCCCTGAGCGAAGATATTCTGGAACTGGACTCCGCCTTGGAACGGGACCGGGCGGAACGGGCGTCCCTGCGCAATCAAGCGCTGCAGGCAGAGATGCAGGCCACACGCGAACAGGTCGAACATCGCCAGAAACTGCTGGATCGCCTTGCGCAACTGGAAGAAGCGATACCGCGGCTGCAGCGCCAGGTGCTCGGCCTGTCAGCACGCATCGACCAAGCAGACATTCGCGCGCCGGAAGCAGGTATTGTGGCCTCCCTTTTCTATGACACCGCCGCAATGGTTGTGGCACGTGGGGATACGGTTTTGACGTTGTCTCGCCCTACCGAGCGGCATCAAGTCTCTTTTATCGCAAACCCGCAGGTGATCGATCAATTGCACGTGGGCATGCCCGGCCAGCTTACGGTCGCAGCACTGCCGCAACGCAGCCACCCTCGGGTCAGCGCGACGATCACCTCTCTGTCACCAGAAGCCCGGCGCAATAGTGACGGGGCGGTGGTGGGCTATGACGGCGTGGCAGAGATCGATGCAGAGGACCATGCCGCACTGCTGGCACAGCTGGGCGATGATGCAACGCTGACCACGGATATGCCTGTAAGCGTGGTTTTTGCCGGTCGTCAGACCACCTTCGGCGCCTATTTGGTGGGGCCGTTTTGGGGCTTTTTGGAAAAAGCAATGCAGGACTGAAACCGGCGACCCAATGCGCGTGACACCAACCAAGGCAGCCAGTCCACTCAAGATACCCTTGGCAAATCTGCGATGTAGATCAAGCTGATCTGGCGCTTAGGGAAAATGCCCAAGCCGATCCTCGGCGCGCCAGTTGGTTTGGCGGGAGCGATCACGGGGCAAGCAAAGCCGGTTGTGCGCGAGCCCGCTTGAGCGCCCCGAACATAGGCAGGCCGCACCCGAATAGCTCGGCAGACAGAAACAGGCTCCCGGCGCGGCACCTACCCTTTGATCCTCAGGACGCGGCGCGTCGTCACCGGGCGCTGAAACGTCAGAGACTGACAAAACCACCTCCATTTTCCCCTCGGTTGCGTGCTTGTTTGCGCAGAGCAATGCAGATAGCTCTTGGCGCATGAAGCTGTTTTTACGCCTTGCGAACCTCTCTTTGTTGCTATTGTTCCCAATCGCATGGTTTGCGCCATTGATGCGCGCTGGCCTGTTGCCGATTTTTGGACTGAGTGAGATTTCCATTGTGTCTGGTTTACAATCGCTCTGGGACAGCGACGTGGCGCTCGCGCTGCTGGTGACTTTTCTGGCGATTTTTGCGCCTTATGTGAAAGTCATCGGTGTCGCGCTGATCCAGTTTGGGCTGCTGAGGCGCAAGGTGCTGCCGGTGCTTGAATTCTTGGGCAAGCTGGCGATGGGCGATGTGTTTTTGATCGCCCTATACATTGTGATCGCCAAAGGCGCGGGACATGTCACCGTCTATACCGGCTGGGGGCTTTATCTGTTTACCGGATGCATTTTGGTGTCACTGGCGATTAGCTATTTGACCCGCAAGCGGTCGTGATCCAAAACGTCCCCATGGCAAAAAGCAAAACCCAATTTACATGTTCGGCCTGTGGCGCGGTCTCGACCAAATGGTCGGGGCGCTGTGAGGCCTGCGGCGAATGGAACACCATCGTTGAGGAAGCGCCTTTTGGGGCAGGCCCCGCTGGCAGCGCGCTTGGCAATGCCAAAGGGCGGCGGATGGAACTGTCTGATCTGGCCACCAAAGAAACCCCTCCGCCGCGCACCATAAGCGGCGTGAAAGAACTCGACCGGGTGCTGGGTGGCGGGCTGGTGCCCGCAAGCGCCTTGTTGGTTGGGGGCGATCCGGGGATCGGCAAATCCACGCTGTTGTTGCAGGCCGCCGCGCGGTTTGCGCGCCAAGGTGTGAAAACCATCTATGTGAGCGGTGAAGAAGCCAGCGCACAGGTGCGCATGCGCGCCCAAAGACTGGGGCTGACCGAAAGCCCGGTGTTATTGGCTGCCGAAACCAATCTGCGCGATATTCTGACCACGCTGGAGGCAGAGCGGCCGCAGCTTGCCATCATTGACTCCATTCAAACCATGTGGAGCGACACCGTGGGCAGTGCGCCCGGCTCTGTCAGTCAGGTACGCGCCGCAGCCCATGAGTTGACGGCCTTTGCCAAACGCAAAGGCATGGCAATCATTCTGGTGGGTCATGTCACCAAAGAAGGCCAGATCGCAGGACCTCGCGTGGTCGAACATATGGTCGATACCGTGCTTTATTTTGAGGGCGAACGCGGCCACCAGTTCCGCATTCTGCGGGCGGTGAAAAACCGCTTTGGCCCGGCTGACGAAATTGGCGTGTTTGAGATGACCGGACGCGGCCTAGTGGAAGTGGGCAATCCTAGCGCGCTGTTTCTGTCAGATCGCGGCCAGCCCACGCCCGGCAGCGTGGTGTTTGCCGGCATCGAGGGCACGCGCCCTGTGTTGACAGAACTGCAGGCGCTGGTGGCCCCGTCGCCGCACAGCCAGTCGCGCCGCACGGTTGTGGGCTGGGACAGCGGGCGGCTTGCGATGATTCTTGCCGTGCTTGAAGCGCGCTGCGGCATCCCCTTTGCAGGGCTCGATGTGTACCTGAACGTGGCAGGCGGCATGAAAATCGCCGAACCTGCCGCCGATCTGGCCGTGGCCTGCGCTCTGGTTTCTGCGCGTGAAGACAGCGCCTTACCCGCTGACACGGTGGTTTTTGGCGAAATCAGCCTCTCTGGCGCGCTGCGCGCGGTCAGTCAGACGGAAAATAGGTTGAAAGAAGCCCAAAAACTTGGTTTCTCATCTGCAATCGCTCCGAAGGGCGGCAAATCCAATCCGGTGGACGGCATCAAGCTGAACCGGATCGGGGATTTGGCGAGTTTTGTTGGCGAAGTTTTCGGAGCGGGCTGAGGGCATCTGAGGCACGCGCACATAAATACGCCGCAAGGCAGGTTGGCCCACAGATTGCGTCATCCAAAAGGGACAGGAATACATGGAAGGTTTCACCATCATCGATGCCGTTGTGGCAGGCATCATTGTTATCTCGGCGCTGCTGGCCTACAGCCGCGGCGTTGTGCGGGAAACCATGGCCATTGCGGGCTGGGTTGCCGCTGCTGTGCTGGCCTTCATGTTTGCCGGGTCTTTACAGCCGCTGGTCAAAGAGGTGCCCGTGCTGGGCGAATACCTCGCCGACAGCTGTGAATTGTCGATCATCGCTGCCTTTGCAGCTGTGTTTGCACTCTCGTTGGTTGTTGTATCGTTGTTCACCCCGCTGTTTTCCTCGATCATTCAGCGCTCTGCACTTGGCGGGCTCGACCAAGGGATGGGCTTCATCTTTGGTGTGCTGCGCGGCATTTTGTTGGTGGCGATTGCCTTCTTTGTCTATGAAACCGTGATCACCAGCCAGTCGATTGCGATGGTGGATGACAGCCGGTCTGCCGAAGTGTTCAGCCGCATCACACGCCAGATTGACGACCGCGACCCGCAGGACGCATTGGGCTGGATCACAGCGCAATATGAACAGCTGGTCGGCGTCTGCGAAGGCTAAGCCGCACTTTAGAAGTTTTCAGAGCCCGCACCACATGGTTGCGGGCTTTTTTCTGGGCGAAATTTTTACCCAATTCAGATTTTTAAACGCCGCTCTCTACTGGCTCTTGTTTGCGAAACCAACGGCGGCTAACGTTCGGAGAAACAAGCTATTTTCGAGCCGTTTATGCGCCTTTGGATCGCCATCACCACTGTCACACTCGCGGTATGCGCGACTCTTGTAGCACTGCTGTTGCTGCCGCCCAAAACACTCACACTGGCGGCAGGTGCGCGTGGCGGCGCCTATGCGCTTATGGCGGAGCGCTACCGGGATATTTTGGCGCGCGACGGGATCACGCTGGAGATCCTCTATACCAATGGATCCGTTGATAATGCAGAACTTTTGGCGCTTGAGGCTGTGGATGCCGCGTTTCTGCAGGCCGGGATTTCTGTGCCCCCAGGCAAAGCGGAGGCCATTGGTGGTATCTTTTATGAGCCTATGATCTTCCTTGTACGAGAAGGTCATCAACTGCCGTTAAACCCCGCGCTCTGGCAAGGGCTTCAGATTTCGCGGGGCAAGATAGGCTCTGGCACCGCAGCGGCATTTTCGGATTTTCGCGCCGCAGTCGGCCTGCCAGAAGAGGCCAACAAGGAATTGGATCTGGGCGCGGCGCAGTCGATTTTTGCGTTGCAGGCAGGCGGGATCGACATGGCTTTTCTGGTGAGCAGCATTGAGGCGCCCTATCTTGCGCAGGCGTTCAGCACTGACGACATCAGCCTTTTGCCGCTGTCTTACGTCAAAGCGATTGCGCGGCATATGGACTACGCAGATATCGTGGACATCCCGATTGGGGCGATCTCTCTGGATCCGGTGCAGCCAATGGAAACCCAACAGCTTCTGGCGCTGAAGGCGCAAATGGCGATCGATCCGGCGCTTCACCCGGCGCTGGTGAACCGCCTGACCATGGCCGCCAAAGAACTGCATGCGGGGCGCGATATTCTTTCTGATCGAGGCACCTTTCCCTCCGCCGAAGGCATTGGCATGCCAGAAAACAATGTCGCGCGGCAGCTGATCCAGAACGGGCCGTCCACTTGGCACAATCTGTTGCCCTATTGGATGGCGGCTCAGGTGAACCGGCTTTTGCTGTTGATTTTGCCCATTCTATTGGTGCTGTTGCCTTTGCTGCGGATCGTGCCTGCGGTTTATGCGTATTTTCGTGGCTGGCAGGTGTGGAAACACTATGGCCAGATCCGAGAGATCGAAGCGAAGGTGAGCGAAACGTCGAGCGCCAAGCAGCTCAGGAAGCTCTCAAATGCTCTGGACGCGCTGGATCAGAAAATCTCCCAGTTGCGGCTGCCGCCAGCCTATCGACAAACAGCCTACCACGCGCGACTGCACATTGATCTGGTGCGAAGCCGCATTGCTGAACTGACATCGAAAGCCAAATAAGCCCGCGTTCGCGCACGGCGCTGGAAAAGTGGGAATTGCGCAGCATTTTTAACCGCTTGATCAACTTTACCCTAGGGGCTGCGGATTCTGGCACTTGGAATGTGATCCTTTCGTGACATGCCCCCCCAGAGCGCTTAAGACAGGGCCAGCACGAAACAGGGATTCGGAGCCACCTCTGTGGTCATTGGGCTGACACATACCCGACACGCAACCGCGCCTCGCGGGACGTGGATTTGCATCCCAACCTATGCGCATTGCGCCGACCGTGCACACCCACCGACCTTTGCCAAGCACAGAGCCTCTGCGCAACAAAGGTGCCTGACCACCCAATCTAGCCAAGCCTAGTCCGAAAATAGGAGCACTGCACGTGTGCGGAATTCTGGGGATCGCAAATCGCAATGACGACGTTTTTGCGGAGATTTATGACGGTCTGCTGATGTTGCAGCATCGGGGGCAGGACGCCTCAGGTGTGGTGACCTACACCGGCGGATTTTTCCGAGAGCGCAAGGCCAACGGGCTGGTGAAAGACGTGTTTCAGGCCAGCGATGCGGAAACGCTGACCGGCCGTGTGGGCATGGGCCATGTGCGCTATCCGACCGCTGGCAGCCTGAGCGCAGCGGAGGCGCAGCCGTTTTTTGTGAATGCCCCTTATGGCATTTATCTGGTGCACAATGGCAATATCACCAACACAGATGCGCAGCGCGAGAAGGTGACAGGCAAATACAGCCGCCACCTGCGCACCACCAGCGACAGTGAAATTCTGCTGAACGTGCTGGCCGACAAAGTGGCTGATGCGATCAAGGTGAACGGCAGCGCGGATGCGATCCGCAATATCTTTGCCGGTGTCAAAATGACCATGGAGCGCGTGCAGGGGGCCTATTCGGTGATCTGCCTGATCGCGGGTGTTGGCATGCTCGCCTTCCGTGACCCACATGGCATTCGCCCATTGTCGGTGGCCAAGCGTGCGGCTGACGGCGAAGGCGATGACTACGCTTTTGCCAGTGAAGACGTGGCCTTTGGCATCAATGGGTTTGAAAAGCTGCGCGATGTGAAGCCCGGCGAGGCACTGCTGGTGGACCTGGAGGGCAACCTGCATGAGTTCCAGGCGGTGGAAGGCCAGCTGACGCCCTGTATCTTTGAGTATGTTTATCTGGCGCGGCCTGACAGCGTGCTGGACGGTGTGTCCGTCTATCAGGCGCAGATCCGCATGGGCAAAACACTGGCCAAACAGATTGCAGACAGCGGTCTTGAGATTGACGCGGTTATTCCTGTGCCAGACAGTGCCCGCCCCGTGGCACTGGAGGTCAGCAACATCACCGGCGTGCGGTATCGTGAAGCGCTGGTGAAAAACCGCTATGTGGGTCGGACCTTCATCATGCCGGGACAGGAAGAGCGTCAGAAATCCGTGCGGCGCAAGCTGAATGCGATCCCGCGTGAGATGGACGGGCGCAACATTCTGTTGATTGACGACTCCATTGTGCGCGGCAACACCATCAAGAAGATTGTGCAGATGTGCCGCGAAGCAGGCGCGAAAAAGGTCTATATCGCCTCCGCCTCCCCGCCTGTGGCCTATCCGAATGTGTATGGCATCGACATGCCCACCAAACATGAGCTGATTGCCCATGACATGAGCGTGGAGCAGATCCGGGACGAGCTGGGAGCGGATGCGCTGTTTTATCAGAAGCTGGATGATCTGATCTGGGCCGCCAAGGAAGGCAATCCCGAGATCGATCAGTTTGACTGTTCTTGCTTTGACGGCAATTACATCACGGGTGGCGTGACGCCAGAGTACTTGGCCGATCTGGAAAACAGCAGCCGTGTGAGCAAAAAAATCGCGGAGGCCCCGGCCCCTGGCGCAAGCTGGAATGGCGCCACTTTGGCAACCACGCAAAGCTGAGCCCGGTGAACCTGCTTGCGCTTGATAGCCGATGGCGGCGTCTCCATGACCCGGCGTGGATCAGCCCCAAGAGCGGTCGCAGCTTTGGCGGGCTGATCGACATTGGCTATGACCACCCGGATCCATGGCCGCATGGCGATCTGGCTGAGTGCGGGCAAGATGTGCTGGAGGTCGGCGCGGACAAGCTCTCCGCCGACCTGTGCCGCTGTGACGGGATGCGCTTTGTGCGCGCCATGCTGGCGCTGCCGATCAAAGGCAGCGATGAGGCCGTGCAATTTGCCATCTGGGCGCATGTGGATGACGCCGACTTCTACCGGTATCTGGAAGATGCCACCGGCGAAACGCCGGGCTTTGCCGGATGCGCAGCCTGGTTGATGAATGACATCCCCGGATTTGAAAGCGACACCCCTTTTGAAGGGCAGCTGATTCCCGGTGACGCAGATGAGCGGCCGACATTTGAGGCGAATGACGGACCGCTGAAACAGGCGCAGGCAGAGGGGATCTCCTTTGAGGCGTTGCTGGATCTCTACGCTGCAACCGGCAATGATATCCGCGCTGACCTGACCGGCTGAAATCCGCTTATTTTTATGACAAAATCGCGCCCATCGGCGACATTAAGCCCTCATTAACCACGATCCCGATATCCAGCTCTGGCAGTCAATGGAGCGATCTCTATAAGGCCGCCACCACTCACATTATCGGGATAGCCCATGACCTCCAGAACGTCTTCGAAGGTGGCCGGACTGGCCACAGAAACGGGTGTGCTGAAAAAGCGATCTCGCCTCACGCTGATCGGCGTCATGGGATCAAAATCAGCCCCCCGCGCGCTGCTGATGACAGGCAGCGGACGGACCTTGCGCGTGCAACTTGGGGACCGCACGCCCTCTGGCAAGGTGATCGCCATTGATGGCCAAAGCATCGTGCTTCACAGCGGTCAGGGCGCAACACGCCTGTCGATGCCGCGGTAAGACGCAGGATCGCGCGCACGCTGCGACATTGATGCGCCTGCTTGCCTCTTGACCTCATAGCGCAATGGCCGCATTCCAGAGGCATGACAGATACACATGCCTCTCCCGCACCCCAGGACGAAAAAATCGCTTTGATCACGGGGGCCTCCCGCGGTCTTGGTGCCGCTTTTGCTGAAGCGCTGGCACCGGGCTATCATGTTGTCGCTGTTGGGCGCACCACTGGCGCATTGGAAGAGCTGGATGACCGCATCCGCGCCAAGGGCGGACAGGCCACGCTGGCACCAATGGACATCACCAATCAGGACGCAATGGCACAGCTTTGCCGTTCGATCCATGACCGTTGGGGCAAGGTGGATCTTTGGGTGCATACCGCCGCCCACGGCGCGCCACTGACGCCTGCGGATCACATTGATGCCAAAGACTGGCAGAAATCTGTTGCGATCAATCTGGATGCTGTCGGCCGGCTGATCCCCTTTTTGAGCCCGCTGCTGGGCCATAGTGGGCACGCGGTTTTCTTTGACGATCCCCGTGCGGGACAGAAATTCTTTGGCTCTTATGGGGCCACGAAAGGTGCGCAGATCGCGCTCGCCAAAAGTTGGCAGGCGGAAACCGCCGCCATCGGCCCAAAAGTGTCGATCCTGTCGCCCAAAGGCATGCCCACGGGTACGCGCGCACGGTTCTTCCCCGGGGAGGATCGTGACACGCTTGTGCACCCGCGCGAAGAGGCGGCGCGCTTGATCGCAGAGCTAGGTCTCTAAAGGTCCCGCGAAGCGCCGCCAGACTGTGACGGGGTTTCCCCAATGTGACGGGCTTGCACCGCGTCCTACATTGTCGCGCTTGCCCCGCTGTGATCGCTCCACTAGACAGAAGAAAATCAGTGGGGCTTAGGCCTTGTGGCGACAGCAAAACTTGGGGGCAGGCACCATGCGCATTCTCATCACAAATGACGACGGCATCAACGCGCCCGGTTTGGCGGTTCTGGAACAGATTGCCGCCGACCTTGCAGGCGCGGACGGCGAAGTCTGGTGTGTCGCCCCGGCGTTTGAGCAATCCGGCGTGGGCCATTGCATCAGCTACACCCACCCCACGATGATCGCGCAGATGGGCACGCGCCGGTTTGCCGCCGAAGGCAGCCCGGCAGATTGTGTGCTGGCTGGTGTGCATGACGTGATGAAGGACTCGCGTCCTGACCTGATCCTGTCGGGCGTGAACCGGGGCAACAACTCTGCGGAAAACGCGCTTTATTCCGGCACATTAGGGGCTGCCATTGAGGGCGCTTTGCAGGGAATCCCATCCTTTGCGCTATCGCAGTTTTATGGCCCACACAATGCCAATGCAGAGGATCCGTTTGAGGCCGCTGGACGCCATGGTGCGCAGGTCCTGCGCAAGATTCTGGCCACCGAGGTGCCCAATGGATCTGACTATGGGCTGTTTTACAACATCAACTTTCCGCCGGTTTTGGCCGATGACGTGAAGGGCGTGCGGGTTGTTGCCCAAGGGTTGCGTGCTGGCACAAGCTTCTCTGTTGCGCCGCATACCTCGCCATCTGGGCGTCGGTTCCTGTGGGCAAAGGGTGGCAATCAGCAGGTCAAAACCGCCCCAGACACCGATGCGGCGGTCAATCTGGACGGCTATATCAGCGTGACACCCATGCGTGCGGATCTGACCGCACATGATGCGCTGAGCGCTTTGAAAGACATCGAATAATGGACCCGGACGCGCTCGCAGAACGCAAAATGCAATTTCTGTTTGCCCTGCGTTCGCGCGGGGTGACGGAGGCTGCGGTTCTTGGCGCCATGGAAGCCGTGGACCGGGGGCTGTTTGTGCGTGGGCTGTTTGCGGAGCGCGCCTATGAGGACACACCTTTGCCGATTGCCTGTGGGCAGACCATTTCTCAACCCTCGGTGGTGGGATTGATGACGCAGGCGCTGGAGGTCACGCCGCGAGACAAAGTGCTCGAAGTTGGCACCGGCTCTGGCTATCAGGCGGCCATTCTGTCGCAGCTGGCGCGGCGGGTCTATACAGTGGACCGTCACAAGCGTCTGGTGCAAGAGGCCCGGGGTGTTTTTGACACGTTGGGCATCGTCAATATCACCTCTTTGATTGGCGATGGCAGCTTTGGCCTGCCTGATCAGGCGCCGTTTGATCGCATCATCGTCACCGCCGCAGCCGAGGATCCCCCCGGCCCCCTCTTGGCGCAGCTGAAGATCGGCGGTATCATGGTGGTGCCCGTTGGGCAGTCGGATGCGGTTCAAAGTTTGATCCGGGTGCGGCGCACAGAGAGCGGGTTTGACTATGACGAGCTCAGGGCGGTGCGTTTTGTGCCTTTGCTGGAAGGCGTTGCCCGGGAAAACGATTGACTTTTCAGGGCTTTCCTCTTGGCAAAGGGGGCAGCGTCGCCCATTTGGGCACAAGCAGTAAACGGAACCAAAGCGGTCATGGCATCAGACCCCTACTTAAGGGACCGCATGTGAGGATATCGAGATGGTTTTTTCCCAGCCCAAGCGCATTCGCTTTTTTGGTGCAGGACTGGCGCTGAGTGTGCTGGCGGCCTGTGAGGGTGGTTTTGACTATGATCTGCGCGGAGATGCGGCAGGCGGTGGGCTCGACACCTCGGATGCGGCGCTGACGGCGACCTCCAAACGGCCCTTGCCTGACAATCGGGGTGTGATCTCTTATCCAAACTATCAGGTGGCGGTGGCCCAAGGCGGCGACACGCTACAAGATGTGTCTGGCCGGGTTGGTATCCCGGTGGAAGAACTGAGCCGCACCAATGGCATCGCCCCGGATGTGAAACTGCGCAAAGATGAGGTGATTGTGCTGCCTTATCGCGTGGCGGAGCCCTCTGCAGCGACAGGGGGCACCGGTGTGATTGTGCCGCCGGGTGGCGTGGACATTGCGGCGCTTGCGGGCGGTGCAATTGCCAATGCCAATACCACCGAAGTACAGACCAGCACGCTCTCACCTGCCGCGGCACCAATTGCGACGCCGACAGAGAATGCCCAAACCGGGCTTGAACCGGTGCGCCATAAGGTCAAACGCGGCGAGACGGCCTTTACCATTGCGCGGCTTTACAATGTGTCGGTGCGCTCGCTGGCAGAGTGGAACGGACTGGGCAGTGATTTCACCATTCGCGAGAACCAGATCCTGCTGATCCCACCAGCGGATACAAACGCGCCTGCACCGGCACCAGCACCGGTGGCGACAACGGCCACCACGAAACCGGGGGAAGGCTCCCCGACGCCAACACCACCAAGTGCGTCCAAACCATTGCCCGATGATGCCACCGCCCCCAAAGCGGCCCCAGCCCCGAAACCCGAAAGCCCGGATCTTGGCGCACAGCAAAGCGCCTCTAAGGCTGCGATGGGTTATCCGGTCGCGGGCAAAATCATTCGCCCATATGCCAAAGGCAAAAACAACGGCATCGACATTGCAGGGGATGCGGGCGCGCCGGTGCTCGCCGCGGCAGATGGCACAGTGGCCGCGATCACGACAGATGCAGATGATGTGACCATTCTGGTGGTGCGCCACCCCAACAATCTGATGACGGTCTACTACAATGTGGCCGAGGTAAAAGTGGCTAAGGGGGCTGCCGTGAAACGGGGGCAAACCATGGCGCAACTGCCCGCTGAAAACGCCTTTGTGCACTTTGAAGTGCGGGATGGTTTTGAGAGCGTGAACCCTGCGCCCTACCTGAAGTGAGCTTGGCTTGCAGGGGGTACGCCCCCTGCACTGCCTTATTCATCCGTCAGATTTTGACGCCTTCGCGCCCGGCCAGATCCAGGAAAAACTGCCATGCGACGCGGCCAGAACGGGCCCCGCGTGTGGCCTGCCATTCGATAGCCTCGGCACGCAGGCGGTCTGGGTCAACGGACACGCCGTGGGCGGCGCAGTAGCCGTCGATCATCGCGAGGTAGTCATCCTGCGAACAGGGATGGAAGCCAAGCCAGAGACCGAAACGGTCTGACAGCGAGACTTTTTCCTCTACGGCCTCTGACGGGTTGATCGCGCTGGAGCGTTCATTTTCGATCATGTCGCGCGGCATCAGGTGGCGGCGATTGGAGGTGGCGTAAAACACCACATTGTCAGGCCGCCCTTCGATGCCACCATCCAGCACCGCCTTCAGCGATTTGTAGTGCTGATCGTCGTGGCTGAAGCTGAGGTCATCACAGAACAGCAGGAACCGTTCGGAGCTGGCACGCAGGAGATTCAGCAGGCGTGACACCGTGGGGAGATCTTCGCGCTGAAGCTCTACGATTTTAAGCGCATGGCCTTCAGACAACACCTGTGCATGTACGGCTTTCACGATGGAGGATTTACCCATGCCGCGCGCGCCCCACAAAAGCGCGTTGTTTGCAGGCAAACCTTGCGCAAACTGGCGGGTGTTTTCCAGAAGCGTGTCGCGGGAGCGGTCTATGCCGACCAGCAGATCGAGGGAGACGCGGTTGATGTCTGGCACAGGTTCCAGACGGTCCGGCTCCACATGCCAGACAAACCCATCTGCGGCGGCGAAATCCGGCGCGGCCAGTGGCGCGGGGGACAGACGCTCCAGCGCGTCGGCAATGCGGGTCAAAGTGGTGTCATCCATGGCGGGCCTCCGGTGTTGTTGCCGCTAAAGAGCACTTTCTATGCGCAACAACAAGGGCATAGGCCCAACGAAAAACGCGCCCAACGTGGGGCGCGTTTGTCTGCATTGAGCGAAGTTTACTTCGTGTCGATGTCGGCGAGGTCTTCGGCCTCTTCGTCATCTTCAAAGTAGACGCCCTCTTCTTTCAGTTTGGCGATGCGCTGTTTGTCCACACGGCGCACAAGGAAGATCGAGACCTCATAGAGGCCATAGACCACTGTGAAGAGGATCAACTGTGTCACCACATCGGGCGGCGTGACCAACGCAGCGAGCACAAGAATGCCAACCATGGCGTATTTGCGCACAGATGCGAGGCCATCGGCACTGACCAGACCGGCCTTGCCCATCAAGGTCAGAAGCACAGGAAGCTGGAAACACAGACCAAAGGCCATGATGAATTTCAGCGTGATATCAAGGCTTTCGTTGACCTTACCAAAGAAGGTGATCTGTACCCCCTCTGCGGCCTGCGGCGTGGCTGCTGCGACAGTGCCGGGCACATCCTCAACCGCCGGGGCCATGAGATTGGCAAAGACAGACGCCACATCGGCAAAGCCGAGGAAGAACTGCATCGCCAGCGGGGTCACCACCAGCTGTGCAAAGCTTGCGCCCAAGAGGAACATGAACGGCGAGGCGATCATGAAGGGCAGAAACGCGCCGCGCTCACTTTTGTACAGACCCGGCGCGACAAACCGCCAGAGCTGATAGCCGATCACCGGGAAGGCCAGCGCAAAGCCGCCCACCATGGAGATGCGGAACAGGGTGAACAGGTATTCCTGTGGCGAGGTGAATTGCAGCGTTGGCGACGGGTCGCCCAGATCGCGCAGCACTTCGACAATGGGTGCCACAAGGAAATGCAGCACGTGTTCGGCGATGAACTGCCCGCCAATCGGTACGAAGAAGAAGCTGATGGCCACAATGAACGCCAGCACGGAGCGGATCAGCCGGGTGCGCAGCTCTGCCAGATGCTCGATCAGCGGGGCGGAGCTGTCTTCAATCTCGTCAGTGTTGCTCATGCCTCATCCTTTTTGGGCGCGGTTTCTGGCTCCGCCGCCTCTGACGCCGCTTTCTCGGCGGCTTCTTTGTCCAGACGGGCCTGCGCAACATCTGCCGAATGCTTGCGGATCTTCTCTGCCGCTTCGGCGCGTTCTTTGGACAGACGCGTGGTTTCGGCCCCCGGCTCATAGCTCATGGAGCGCTTCACCTCATTGGCACTGTCGGCAAAAGCATCGCTGGCCGCTTTCAGCGGATTGGACACTTTGTTCAGACCGTCAGTGGCGCCCTTGATGGTGTCGGTCACGTCTTTGACGCCCGCCTGATCGGCGGCCTGGTTCATGGCAGAGGAGAACTCCCGCGCCATACCCTTGGCCTTGCCAACAAAGCGGCCCACATTGCGGAACAGAACCGGCAGATCCTTGGGACCGACCACGATCAACGCGACCACCCCAATGACCAACAGCTCTGGCAAACCCAAATCAAACATATGGACTGGGCCTCAGATCAAACTTTGTCTTTGTCGTCAGATGGGGTCACGTCTTTGGCTGTGTCAGCGGCCTCTTCTTCCAGCTCCTGCTGGCCTTCGTTGATGCCTTTTTTGAACGAGGTGATGCCTTTGCCAACTTCGCCCATCAGACCGCTGATTTTGCCGCGACCAAACAGCACCAGAACCACAACCGCGATCAGCAGAATGCCGGGCAGACCGATGTTTCCAATACCCATGATGTCTCTCCTTCTTGGTGGGGCGTTGGCCCCGAAAAAATTCCCTGCCCTTTTCCTACTCCTTGGGCTGGGTGCGGAAAAGGCGCGCGCACGGGCAATTGAGCGGAATTCGAAGGTTTTCAGCGCTTGATTTGTCACTATTGTGTCAGTTGCCAAAAAACTGACAGCAGATGTGAGAATCAGCCCATGGGGACATCGCAAAATCGAGCCGAACGGTTGCTGGCGTTGATGGACGTTCTGCGCGACGGACAGCTGCACCGGGCGGAAGACCTGGCTGCAACGCTGGGGGTGTCATTGCGCACGATCTACCGCGACATGAAAACCCTGATGGCAAGCGGCGTGGCGATAGAGGGCGCGCGTGGCACTGGATACCGCGCGCAGACGGCGCTGACCCTGCCACCGCTGAACCTGACGGAGACCGAGCTGGAGGCTCTGCATATTGGCTTGGCGGTGGTGGGCACCGGGATGGAAGGTGAGTTGCGCGCTGCGGCGGAAAGCCTGAGCGCAAAAATTGATGCGGTGTTGCCTGAAGAGGCAGGTGGTGTGGTGCAGGGGTTTGGGTTTGCCAGCTATCCGTTTGACTTAAGCGCGCGGGCGCTCAGGCATCTTGAGCCTTTGCGCACAGCGATCCGGGCCAAACAAAAGCTGCGGCTGGTCACGCAGGACGGAGCGCGGGATGTGCGCCCTTTGAAGCTGCGCTATTGGGGGCGTGTCTGGGTGCTGGCGGTGTGGGATGAAACAGGCAACGCGTTTGCAGAGCAGCGCGTGGATCAGATCACTGAGATCACCCCCCTGCCCGGCCTGTTTGTGGAAGAGCCGGGCAAGAGTTTGCGCGACTTTGAGGCACAGCTTTAGGCTGGGAACACAAAGCACCGGTCACGACGAATGGTGAGCCAGAGCGGGGTGCCCTCTTTGGGCAGGAACACATTGGGCACGGTCACTTTCAGCTCTGAGGCGTCGTGATCCATGATGAACTCGACAAGGCTTTCATTGCCCATGAAACGTGCGCGCCTGACGCGTCCGCGCGCGGCGATACCGTCGCTTTTGGTCGGGCGCGGGCCATTGCCTTTACGGTCAAAATCAAGCTTGAGGTGTTGCGGGCGGATCACGATTTCCACCGGTGCGCCATCGGCCAGGCCCGGGGTCAGAAAATCACCAAATGGGGTGTTTGTAAGAGCGCCGTTGCTGGTGGACCGGATCACATTGATGTCGCTGAAAAACGCCACCGCCTGTTTGTCCACCGGAGCATTGTAGATGTTGTAGGGCGCGCCCTGCTGCACAATCTTGCCGTCGCGCATGAGGGCAATTTCATCGGCCATGCGCATGGCCTCTTCGGGCTCATGGGTCACGAGCAGGACGGCGGTGTCCTCTTCTTTGAGCACCGCAAGGGTTTCATCGCGAATGCCGTCGCGCAGGCGGTTGTCAAGGCCAGAGAACGGCTCATCCATCAGCATGATGCGCGGGCGCGGGGCGAGGGCGCGGGCCAAGGCGATGCGCTGTTGTTCGCCACCCGACAGCATATGTGGATACTTGTCGATCGCCCAGCCGAGGTTCACCTTGGCCAGCAGCTCTTCGACACGGGCGCGTTTTGCCGCGCCGCTGCCCTTGAGACCGAATGCAACATTGTCGGCCACCGACAGATGCGGGAAGAGGGCAAAGTCCTGAAACATCAGGCCGATCTGGCGACGCTCTGGGGGGACACGAAAAACCGTGTCGCAGATCAGGTTGCCATCCACATAGATTTCACCGCTGTCTTGCATATCCACCCCGGCGATCATGCGAAGCGTGGTGGATTTGCCGCAGCCAGAAGGGCCCAAAAGGCAGGTTACCTGCCCCGAATGCAGGGACAGGGACACATCATCCACCACCTGCCGGTTGCCAAACCGGCGGCGCATGTTGCGGATCTCAAGACGTGGGGGGAGTGTTTCGGTCTGTGACTGCACTTATGGCCTCATGCGATCCCCGATGGTTTCCATCGGGTTTCGTGCAGGTTTATCAGCCCCCTACCCGCGCTTCAACCCTGCGACTGCCAAGGATCACAGCCGCAAAGCCCACCACGAGCACGATCAAACAGATCTGCAGGAGCTGTTCGTATTTGTGGCCATCATAAAGCAAACCAGACAATAGCGCGCTGTCGCGAAACATATAGGCGGCGGCACCGGTGAGCGCGGCGGCAAAGCTGACCAGATAGGCCCAGAGCGGGACATCACGATTGGTCAGCAGGCCCGCCACCAGCACCGGCGTGAGGAACATTGAAGCTGTGCCCGACACAGCGACGGCATCAAACAGGGTCTGATTGCCCCAAAGCGTGAGCGCGCCACCGGCCAGTGCAAAGACCAACATCGCGATGCGGCCACCCAGCAAGGTGCGGGGGGCAACACGCAGCTCTTCGACCACCAAACGAGAGGCAGAGCTAAGCGCAGAATCCAAGGTGGACAGCGCAGACACCAGCAAGGACACCAGCAGAAGCGTGAAGACCCAAGTGGGCAGCATCGTGGCCCATGTGCCAATAAGCTGGCCCTCGTAAGCGGCCCCCTCAAGCGCAGCCTGAATGCCAAAGAAGCCAAAGGCGATGATGCAGAGCGTGGAGATCCAGAAGGCGTGCAGGAAGCTTTTGCGTGTGGTGTCGCGATCCGCCAGGAAGCCGCGATCCATCATCACCGGATCATGCACCGGGTAGGAAAACACCTGTAGCGCGGCGACCACGAGCAGCACCCAGCCATTGTGTGGGCCAGCAACGCCCGGCGCGGTCAGCACTGCACCGAGATCAAATCCGGGGCGCAGGATCAGTGCGACAAAGGCCGCGCCAAAGACCACAAGAAACAGGCTCATCTGCACCACGTCTGTGCGCAGGGCGGCGGACAGACCGCCCCAAGCGGAATAGGCCAATGCAAGCACGCCAACGACCAAAATCGCGGTGGTGCTGGCGCTGGAGACCTCGGGGAAGGCGGCCGCAAAGATCAGGCCAACCACCAGCAGATTGGCAAAAACTTCAGACAGCAGGCGCAGTGCGATCACCACGTTGTAGGCGGTGGTGCCGGTGCTGCCAAACCGATCGGTCAGCCAATCCTGTACCGAACGTGCGCCCTGCGCCCGCATGCGATTGACGATATAGCCACCGGTGAGGAAGGAGCCGTAGTATGCCGCATAAGCCAGCGTGCCAGCGATGCCGTAGTAAAAGCCCAGAATGGCGGCGTTCATCAGAGAGCGCGCAAAGATCCACGTGGTGACCTGCGAAAACACCAGCGTCCAGAGTTTGGGCGCATCACCTGTGGTGGATTGCCCGCCAAAGAAGCCTTCGACGGAGGCGCGACGCGGCGCGACAAGAAAACTGAGCGCGATGATGGCGGCAAATATTGCGATAATAGCGGTGGCCTGCATGGTACTTCCCCAGTTGGTCTGACATTCGCCTAGCAGGCAGGCCCAAACCGCACCAGCCGCCCCACAAAAATGTGAAGTGCTGTTATAGGGTTACCCTGCGGCCACCAATTCAAACGCCACTTCAGCGCGCTGCGTGCCATTCACCTGAATGGCGAGCTTGTGCGGGCCGGGATGCAGGGTGAAGGTGGTGGCATTGCCTTTCAATGGGTGCTTTTTGGCAAGCTCCAATTGGCCATTGCCGGGCACTTTTCCCTGTTTGAGCTTGAACACCTTCTGGCCGGTTTTGCCATCCGGGCGGTGGAACGTCAGGACATAATCGACCATCACGGGCACGGGTTTGGCAGCGTCGGTACTGAGGGTCACGGCCACATTGAGCGCCTCCCCAATGGCGATGCGACCAGCCCCAACAGAGAGGTTTTCAACGGTTACCGGCGCATCCGCTGCAAAACCCAGCAGCGCAAGTGCGTCGGCATCGCCGGCTTTCACGGCGGTGCGCAGGGCGTGGCGGGTCATCCAATCAAGCTCTTTAACGGCTTGCCGCCCTTCTGCCTGCCAAGATTTGAGGTGGTCCACGACCAACCCCGTGTCGATCTTGGAAATATCGTTGAGATGATTGGCCACCGAGCGCGTCACATACCGGGTGGGATCTGCGTGCAGCGCAGCCAGCAATGGCAAGGGTGCGCGGGGGTCTATGTCAATCTTCTTGGCCCAAGGCAGCTTCGGACGTGTGCCTTCGCTGACCAGTCGGCGCACGTGGTAGTTTTCATCCTGCGCCCAGACGGTGAGCCGCGCAAAGGTTTCCTCGGGCCAGCGGTTGAGGAAGGGACGAATGTAAAACTCCATGGAGAAGCGTTGGGTCGCGGCATAAAGCAGATCAAAGGCGCGGTCCCGGTGATCTTCCAACCCGTGGCGCACGGCAAGGATGCCCGGCACAGCATGAATAAAACGGCCAAAGTCATCATCGGTGAGCGCGGGATCGAGCGCCGGAGGCATGGCGGCCTCCAGCTGATCCGCCATGGTGGGGAAATCAGGCGCGAGGCGTTTCTCGATGCAGTCGGCAATCCAGTCGAGCCGCTCCATAAGCTCTCGCTCTGGAAAACCAGCAAGGGTTTCCGCCTGAAAGCCTTCCGCATCAAAGCCCGGCACACCGGCGGCATATTCTGTCGCCAGATCGGCCATGCTTTCTGCGTTAAACAGATGATCTTTCAGCGAAAACCCTTGCGACACACCGACACCCCGCGCCAAATTCAGTGACCCTTCTTACATGGCTGAGGCAAAAGCACCGCCATCCAGCAGCACGTTTTGACCCACGATAAAGCCTGCATGATGGGAGCAGAGGAAGGCACAGGTTGCGCCAAATTCATCTGCGGTGCCATAGCGGCCAGCAGGAATGGTGGCAGCGCGTTGGGCCTGCGCCTCTTCCATGGTGATGCCCTGTTGCTGGGTCACGGCCGTGTCGAGGGACACCGCGCGGTCGGTGGCGTGAATGCCGGGCAAAAGGTTGTTGATGGTCACCCCTGCGCCTGCCACCTGACGGGCTGTGCCAGCCACATAGCCGGTGAGCCCTGCGCGCGCAGCGTTAGACAATCCCAGCACCGGGATCGGGGATTTCACGGAAACCGAAGTGATGTTGACCACGCGGCCCCAGCCACGTTCCATCATGCCCGGGACCAGCGCCTTGATCAGCGCGATGGGGGCGAGCATGTTGGCATCGAGCGCGGAAATGAAATCGTCGCGGTTCCAATCTGTCCACATTCCGGGGGGCGGACCACCGGCGTTGTTGACGAGGATATCTACACCCTCAGCGGCCTCAATCAGCTTCGCCTGCCCTTCCGGCGTGGTGACATCACAGGCGATGGCCTCGACCTGCACGCCGAACTCTTTGCGGATGGCTGCGGCGGAGGCTTCCAGCGCCTCAACGCCACGGGCATTCATGATGAGATCGACACCTTCAGCGGCGAGCGCGCGGGCGCAGCCCAGCCCCAAACCCTTGGAAGACGCACAAACAAGCGCGCGTTTACCTTTGATTCCCAATTCCATGCGATTCTCCCCTTTGTATTGCGGCTAAGAAATACCTAATTCCTTTGGGATGCCAGCAATATACCAATGCGCGGGCTTCTTGCTGCCACAATTGCGGTATAGGTTAGGCCTCCTAGGGCGCCCACTCGGAACCAAATGAGAAAGTTAGATATGTTTGCACAAGGTCAGGACACAGCGATGCCGTCACAGCGGCTGCCAGTGTATCTTGCGGAAGCATTCTCTGTAACGGATGGTGCAAACCTTGGGGATGCTCTATCTTTTGCAGAAGAACTGGTGCTGGATGACATCTACACGCTTGCAGGGTCCGCCAAAGTGCAGAGCCTGTCGTTGCGCACAGATGCGGCAGGGCAGCATTTTGTGGCAAATACCCGTGGACTGGGCGCAAAAGATGCGCGGGTGTTTTTAGATTGTGTCGCAACATTCATGCCCCCAAGCGGTGACACGATTGAGGTGCTGGTACTGGTAGAGGTGGATGACGCCGGAGGCGTTGTTCAGATATATGGGGCGGCGTTGGCGCCGCTGACCCCCAAAACCAACTACGCGCTGGTTGGCGTTGATCGTGGCGTGGCAGAAACGCGGCTGGCGCAGCTGGCCTGTGTGAGTTTCACCAGCGGCACACATATCACGATGGCCACCGGTGAGCAGCGCAGGGTCGAAGATCTGAAAGTTGGGGATCGCGTCCTGACACGGGACGACGGCCCGCAGGAACTGCGCTGGATTGGCCATTCTGTTCAACGCGCCAGCGGGGAATTTGCGCCGATTGTGATTACCAAAGGCACGTTAAACAACGCCGACGATCTTCGGGTGAGCCCGGACCACCGGCTGTTTGTGTATCAACGTCATGACCATATTGGCGTGGGCCGCAGCGAGCTGCTTGTAAAGGCCCGCCATCTGGTGAACGGCGAAACCGTCTATGCGGCTGAGGGTGGTTTTGTCGACTACTACCAGCTGATGTTTGACACTCATCAGATCATTTTTGCCGAAGGGATTTCGGCGGAAACCATGCAGATGGACACACGCACCCGTCCCGCTGTGCCCAAAGAGGTGACGGAACGCCTGCAACGGCAGGCCGCAAACAACAGCACGCGTGGGGCCCCCGCCGCGCATCTTGAAGTGCATGAAAGCCTGCTGGACCGCCCCGACGCGGTTGAGCTGTTGCGGCGCGCCTCCTCCAAGTGAATTCCAATTGATTTAACGGGATGATTTGACGGGGCACTGTCGCGCCCTGCTCTCTGCTTTTCCTTGCGAAAAGGCGCGCGCGCGCCTATACGCGCGACCATGTTGGACACGAGCACAAACCGCCCCGAATTGCCGCCTGAGATTGCGCGCCGCCGTACGTTTGCGATCATTTCGCACCCGGACGCCGGGAAAACCACGCTGACGGAGAAGTTCCTGCTGTATGGTGGTGCGATCCAGATGGCGGGCCAGGTGCGTGCCAAGGGCGAGGCGCGGCGGACACGCTCTGACTTTATGCAGATGGAGAAAGACCGCGGGATTTCCGTATCGGCCTCTGCGATGTCGTTTGATTTTGGCAACTTCCGTTTCAACTTGGTGGACACACCGGGCCACAGCGACTTCTCTGAAGACACCTATCGCACGCTGACCGCCGTGGATGCGGCGGTGATGGTGATTGACGGCGCCAAAGGTGTGGAAAGCCAGACACAGAAGCTGTTTGAGGTCTGCCGTCTGCGCGACCTGCCGATCCTGACCTTCTGTAACAAGATGGACCGCGAGAGTCGCGATACCTTTGATATCATTGACGAGATTCAGGAAAACCTCGCGATTGACGTGACACCAGCAAGCTGGCCGATTGGCATGGGGCGCGAGTTCCTCGGCTGCTATGACATGCTGAACGATCGGCTGGAGCTGATGGACCGCGCGGATCGGAATGTGGTCGCCGAGACCATCCAGATTGATGGGCTGGACGATCCGAAACTGGCCGACCACGTGCCTGCGCATCTGCTGGAGAAGCTGCAGGAAGAGGTTGAGATGGCCAAAGAGCTGCTGCCGCAGCTGGATCCGCAGGCGGTGCTGGAAGGGCATATGACGCCGATCTGGTTTGGCTCTGCGATCAACTCCTTTGGGGTGAAAGAGCTTATGGATGGCATTGGCTCTTACGGGCCGGAGCCGCAGGTGCAGACCGCGCAGCCGCGTGAAATTGCACCCGAGGAGAAGAAGGTCGCGGGCTTTGTGTTCAAGGTTCAGGCCAATATGGACCCCAAACACCGCGACCGTGTGGCCTTTGTGAGGATGGCGTCAGGCCACTTTAAGCGCGGCATGAAGCTGACCCATGTGCGCACCAAAAAGCCGATGGCGATTTCCAACCCTGTGCTGTTTCTGGCGTCTGACCGAGAGCTCGCAGACGAAGCCTGGGCGGGTGATATCATCGGTATCCCCAACCACGGACAACTGAGGATTGGCGACACGCTGACCGAGGGCGAGGCGCTGCGGGTTTCTGGCATTCCGAGCTTTGCGCCAGAATTGTTGCAGGGCATTCGCGCAGGCGATCCGCTGAAGGCGAAACACCTTGAAAAAGCGCTGATGCAATTTGCCGAAGAAGGCGCGGCGAAAGTGTTCAAACCGATGATCGGTTCCGGCTTTATTGTGGGGGTTGTTGGGCAGCTGCAGTTTGAAGTGCTCGCCAGCCGGATCGAGATGGAATACGGCCTGCCCGTGCGCTTTGAACAGAGCCAGTTCACCTCTGCCCGCTGGGTGAATGGCGAACGGCAAGCCGTTGAAAAATTTGCGGATATGAACAAACAGCACATCAGCTACGACCATGATGGCGATGTGGTGTTCTTGACGCGTCTGCAGTGGGACATCGACCGCGTTGCACGCGATTATCCTGATGTGACACTGACGGCCACCAAAGAAATGATGGTCTGACACAGTCTGCGATTGCACGGGGGATTGCCCTCGTGCAAACATCGCGCCATGACCGACGACACCCTCACCTACCCGGGCGGCTTCGCCTATATGATGGAGCGCTATGAGGGGCGTCGCGATCCCTTTGATTTTGGCCCCGAAGACCTGCCGCCGCTGGATGTGGATCTGGCGGCGTTGAAGGCAACAATTGTGCCGGAAAGCGCCACGCAAAAACAGCCGGATGACCCAAACACCAGTTGGGCGCGCAAGCGTCGCCAGATTGCGGAAGAGTTTGTCGGCAAAAGCGCGTTGGCTTTTCTGAATGCGCAGCTGATTTCCAACCTGCGCAAACGTGAACACCCGCCGCAGTCTGCCGCTTTGTTTCACAGGATTTGGGCCGAAGAACACGCGCACCTCATCGCAGAGTTGAACCTGCGCTGGTTGGTGAGCTCGGCACAGACATTCGCCGACCATGGGGACACCGCCGCACAGCGGGAGGTTGGGCAGGCTTTGAAGATGCTGTTTGGCATGATGAAACTCTATGAGTTTGAGCGCAGTTTCAGTGGGTTGCCTCCGCAAAAGGAACATAGCTTCGGCAAACGGATAAGAACCCGGCTGCCGCTGGATATGGAGCCGTTTTCACTGATTCACGGGGGGCTGGACATCAACTTGATTGCACCCGTCTGGGACATGGCCAAGCGAGATACCGTGATTGCCCCGCTGGCGGAACATTTGCTGTCGGAACTGATTGCGGAGCCGGGTGGCGTGTTTCGCAGGCTCGCGCAAATGCGCGCCAAACGCATGCGGCAAAAGGCTGATAAATGACAGGACAACAAACAAGCTGGGGCGTGGTTGCGACCGTCAAAGCCCCTGCGAAAGATATCTTGAATTTTGTTGCCCATCACTTGGAAATGGGTGCCCAGCATATCTGGATCTATCTGGACGCGCCCAATCCGGAGGCCAAAGCGCTGCTCAAAGCGCACCCAAAGGTGACCCCGGTGAGCACGGGGGAGAACTATTGGCTGAAGGCGCGCGGAAAACGCCCGCCGATGCATCAGAACAGACAAGCCTACAACGCGCGTCACGCCTATCACCGAGCGCGGAATTTGGACTGGTTGCTGCATTGCGATGTGGATGAGTTTTTGTGGCCAGACCGTTCCATTGCAGCGCAACTTGCGGCCTTACCCACTGACTGTCTGGTGGCGCGTGTGCGGCCTGCTGAGGCGCTGGCCCCGCTCGAAGACGGGACGGAGCCACGGCTGTATAAACGCTTCATTGCGAGCAAAGACGACCGTACGCGGCTTGTGGCCGAAATCTATCCGACGTTTGCGCCCTATCTGAAAGGCGGGTTTGTGAGTCATGTGGCAGGCAAGATCTTCATGCGCACCAAACAGGATGACATGACGATCAAAATTCACAACGTGATCCAGAACGGAAACCGCAATCCGGGTCAGGTAGAACTGACGGACACAACGCTGCTACACATGCACACCAAAGGGTGGGCGCATTGGGAAAAGAGCTTCGCTTACCGCCATCGCAAAGGCTCTTACCGTGATGAGCTTGGCGCGGCGACACCAGAAGAGGAAGGCGGACTTAATCTGCACAAGCTCTTTGCCCATCTTGCGGAGGAGCCAGACGGATTGCGCCAGTTTTATGAAGAAGCCTGTCTGGCAACGCCTGAATTGATTGCCCGATTGCAGGCGCACGACCTGCTGCAAGACTGCGCATTGCATTTGGATGCGACACGGCAGAAACACTTCCCTGAGTTTTAGGCTAAATGTTTCCTAAATCACGCCAAAATGATGAGACGCTGCTGGTTTCGTTGACCTAGAGCCTTTCGTGGGTTAGAACGCCCGCCATGGATCGATATCGCCATGTGTTGCGGGGCCATACGGGCCTGATCCAAAAGCCGATACGGGCCAAGATGTGTCCGTAAACCACGGATACAAATGACAAAATTTTCTGACCTGAACCTCAACCCGAAGGTGCTGAAAGCGATCAGCGAAGCGGGATATGAAACGCCAACCCCCATTCAGGAGGGTGCGATTCCATCCGCACTTGAAGGGCGAGATGTTCTTGGCATTGCGCAAACCGGCACCGGGAAAACCGCGAGCTTCACTCTGCCGATGCTCTCCTTGCTGGCGCGTGGACGTGCGCGCGCACGGATGCCGCGCAGTCTGGTGCTGTGCCCCACACGGGAATTGGCCGCACAGGTTGCCGAGAACTTTGACACCTATTCCAAATACCTGAAGCTGACCAAAGCGCTGCTGATTGGCGGGGTGAGCTTTAAGGAGCAAGAGGCGATCATCGACAAAGGTGTCGATGTTCTGATCGCCACACCGGGCCGCCTGCTTGACCATTTTGAGCGCGGCAAGCTGATCCTGTCTGACGTGAAAGTCATGGTGGTGGACGAAGCGGACCGTATGCTCGACATGGGCTTTATCCCGGATATTGAGCGCATCTTTGGCCTGACCCCCTTCACCCGTCAGACGCTGTTTTTCTCTGCCACGATGGCGCCGGAAATCGAGCGGATCACCAACACCTTCCTCTCCAACCCGGAGCGTGTGGAAGTGGCCCGTCAGGCGACTGCGAGCGAGACGATTGAGCAAGGCGTTGTGATGTTCAAAGCCTCGCGCAAAGATCGCGAAGGCAGCGAGAAGCGTAAAGTACTGCGCGCGCTGATTGATGGCGAAGGCGACAAATGCAGCAATGCGATCATCTTCTGCAACCGTAAGACGGATGTGGATATCTGTGCAAAATCGCTGAAGAAATACGGCTATGACGCGGCGCCGATCCACGGCGACCTGGATCAATCCCAGCGCACCAAAACGCTGGAAGCGTTCCGCGGCGGCGAGCTGCGCATTCTGGTGGCCTCTGATGTGGCGGCGCGTGGTCTCGACGTTCCCAGCGTGAGCCATGTGTTTAACTTTGATGTGCCAGGTCATGCTGAGGACTACGTGCACCGGATTGGCCGCACAGGCCGTGCGGGACGTGAAGGCAAGGCCTTCACAATCTGTAATCCACGGGACGAGAAAGCCTTTGAAGCGGTGGAAGCGCTGATCCAAAAAGAGATCCCTCGCGTCGAGAACCCGGTCAAAATTGAGCCACGCAAACCGCGCAAGCCCAAAGCGGATGCGGCCAAGGTTGAGGAAAAGCCAGCGGTGGTTGAGGCACTCGACATGCCAGCGCAGGACGAACCACGTGGTCGCAACAACCGTGGCCGTGGACGTGGCCGCTATGACCGGCGCGACGACAACAACCGCGTGGTGGGCATGGGCGACCATCTACCTAGCTTCATTGCGCTGAGCTTTGATGAGCGGCGCGAAGCAGAAAACGCTGCGGTCTAACGTAGAACTTATTGAAAGACCACTGAAACGACAAAGGGCCCCGCCGGGGCCCTTCTTTGTTGCGTGTGGTTGTGACCGTCAGCTCAGGTCAGCTTAGGCGGCTGACAATCACAGTGACTTCGGGCTTTTTGCCAATCTCATCACGTGCGGCGTTACGCACGATGCGGCGAATGTCGCCTTCGAGTTTGTCATCATCGGACAGCGTCTTCTCTTTGGCACGGCCCAGGAACTGGGTCACATCTTCTTCGAGCACATCAACCAGTGGCGCTTGGGACCGGCCCATTTCGGGAAGGCCCATGACTTCGCACCAGGCTTCGCCCAGAGGCTCGTCATCTTCGTCAAGCAGCACGGTGACGATCACATGGCCATTGAGCGCCATACGGATACGATCGCGCACAATGCCGTCAAGCGCGCCGATCTGAGCGCTGCCGTCGAGATAAGTGCGGCCGGTTTCCACATAACCCGCGATCGACGGCTGGTCGCCAGAGAGGTCCAACATGGTGCCGTTTACCGCCACGATTGAGGCCCGTCCGCCTTCGTTGGCAAGCTTGGCATGTTCGCGCAGGTGACGGTGTTCACCGTGGTTGGGGATCACCATCGTTGGATTCACGATGTCATGCAGGCGTTTGAGGTCCGGGCGGTTGGCGTGACCGGAGACGTGGTATTTGCCAGAGCTGTCATCGACCACATCCACACCCATTTCGGAGAATTGGTTGATAATGCGGATCACGCCTTTTTCGTTGCCCGGAATGGTTTTGGAGCTGAAGAGGAACAGATCGCCCTCTTTCAGCTTGATGCCATTGTATTTGCCACGGGCCAATTGCGCGCTCGCAGCGCGGCGTTCGCCTTGGGAGCCGGTGACCAACAGCATCAGGTTTTCACGCGGAATGCTGGCGGCGTCTTCGGGGCTGACCACTTTGGGGAAGTCAGCCAAAACGCCGGTTTGAATGGCGGCTTCGATCATGCGGCGCATGGCACGGCCCATCAGGCAAATCGAGCGCCCCGCCCGTTCGCCGGCCTCTGCCAGCGTTTTCACACGAGCCACGTTGGAGGCAAAGGTGGTGGCGACCACCATGTTGGGCGCCTTGGCAACCAGACCTTCGATTTCCGGCCCGACGGAGGCTTCTGAACGGCCTTCATGGGGGGAGAAAACATTGGTGCTGTCACAGATCAGCGCTTTGACGCCATCTTTGGACACTTCCGCCCAGAGCGCTGGATCAAAGGGTTCGCCCACCAGCGGGGTTTCATCGAGTTTGAAGTCACCAGAGTGAATGACACGGCCTGCGGGCGTGTCGATCACCAAGGCAGCGCTTTCCGGGATCGAGTGACTGACGGGCAGGAAGCCCACTTTGAAAGGGCCTGCCTGCGTGACCTCGGGCCAAGCAGAGACGGTGCGCACCATCTCTTCGGGCTGGCCGCGATCCGACATTTTGTGACGCGCCAGGTTCGCGGTGAAGGCACGGGCATAGACCGGCACGCCAAGGCGCTCCCAATAGTGGCCAACTGCGCCGATGTGGTCTTCGTGTCCGTGAGTGATGAAGACCGCCTCAAGACGGTTTTTGTTTTCCTCAAGCCAGCGGATGTCGGCGAAGATCAGATCCACGCCGGGGCTGGTTTCCATGTCGGAAAACGCCACGCCAATATCCACCAGAATAAGTCGTTCGTTGTCTGCTGGCCCGTAGCCATAGACATAGGCATTCATGCCAATTTCGCCGGATCCGCCCAACGGCAGATAAATCAAGCGGTCGCTCATGCGCCCTGCTCCTTGTTAAAGTCGTGGATGACGGTCAAGCCGTGCATCGTTAAATCATCTTCGATGGAGTCAAACAGGTGGTCGCCCTGCTCAAAGAGCGGCGCGAGGCCGCCCGTGCCCACCACTTTCATGGGTGCGCCATATTCCGCCTTGATCCGGGAGATAATGCCTTCGATCAGGCCGGTATATCCCCAGAACACGCCAGACTGAATACAGCCCACAGTGTTTGTGCCAATCACCTTTTCGGGTTGGCTGACATCGACATGCGGCAGTGCTGCCGCGCCCGAGTGCAGCGCCTCTAGGCTGAGGTTCACGCCCGGCGCAATCACACCGCCCACATAAGCGCCATCCTCGGCCACCACGTCAAAGTTTGTCGCTGTGCCAAAATCCACCACAACAACATTGCCGCCGTGGCGGTCATAGGCGGCGACCGCATTGGCGAGACGGTCGGGACCGGGCTGTGTGCCCTGATCCACGCGTGGCGCGTGGGGCAATTTGCAATCGGGTTTGCCCACCACCAGTGGGCGACAGTTGAAAAAGCGATCCGCAAAGACGCGCAGGTTCCACACAACACGTGGCACGGTGGAAGAAATCACCACATCGGTGATATCTGCATCGATGCCGTAATGCGTAATCAACGTGGAATACCATGTGAAATACGCATCTGCGGTGCGGGCATGGTGTGTGGAAGTGCGCAGGGTGCACAGGAACTTCTCCCCATCCCAGATGGAGAACACGGTGTTGGTATTGCCGCAGTCGATGGCCAGAAGCATGGCGCAGATCCCCCTATCCCGTGGATCAGAAAAAGATATCAGCCGCCGCAACAGCGACGCGGCCCTTCGCGGTCTTCAACACCAGATTTCCAGCGCTGTCTACCGTTTCAAAGGTGCCTGTGGTCTCCTCGCGCGTGGTACGTGCCGTCATGACCTCACCGATGCGGGCCGCACGGGCGAGCCAAGCGGTGCGGATCGGTTCAAAGCCATAGGTGACAAACTGCGCCTCCCACCGTGCATAAGACGCGGCCAGCGCATCCAAAAAGCTTTCAGGATCCACAGCAGCGCCGGTTTCTGACAGCAGCGATACAGGACGCGTTGCCTGTGCCTCTACCGCGCCTGTGTCTGGCGCATGGGCAAGATTGACCCCAATCCCAATGGCGATGTGGCTGACAGCGCCGCCCGCAAGCCCCGCACTTTCCAGCAGGATCCCCGCAACTTTGCCCCCATTGAGCAGAACGTCGTTGGGCCATTTGAGCGCAAGGCCCGCGCTGCGCCCAGTCACGGCGACAAAAGCATCATAAAGTGCCAGCGCCGCCACAAAGGAGCGCAAGGCCACTTGATCAGGGCTTTCTGAAGGGCGCATGACCAGCGTGGCGGCAAAGTTGCCAACAGGATCTACCCATGCGCGGCCACGGCGGCCGCGGCCTTTGGTCTGGCGCAGCCCAAGGATCCATTCTGGCGCCATAAGCTCTGGTGCGATACGCGCGGCTTCTGCGTTGGTGCTGTCCACTTCCGCCAAAACGCGGCGGCCATAGCCTTCGGGCCAATTGGTCATATGTATTCGTCTTCTACTGGTCAAAATACCTTCGGCGAAGGCACTTTCAAAAACAGCGACGCGCCCTGTCTGGACGCGTCACACTTCATTTACAAACGCCATACGGCAAAACACTCATTGCAGCAATGCTGCGGCAGCCGCCTGTGCGGCTGTGTCCACTCCAAAGAAGTTGACCACCCCAAGGAGCATGACTGCGGCGCTTACCATCAGTAGGACTTGCTGCATGGGGGAGCGCGGTGGATCAAGCGCATCACGCTCTTCGCCGAAATACATGAAATAGACGATGCGCAGATAATAAAATGCGCCGATCACCGAGGCAATCACACCGGCTACGGCCAGCCAGGCAAGACCCGCATCAAAAGCGGCGCGCAGCACATAGAGCTTGCCAAAGAAGCCGAGGAACGGCGGCACACCTGCGAGCGAGAACAACAGGAACAGCATCGCCAGGGCGCGGCCCGAAGACCGTTTGGCATACATGTTGAGCGCATCGATATCAAGCATCGGGCGGCCGTCTTTCTCCATCGACAGAATGAAAGCGAAGGTGCCAATGTTCATGGTGAGATAGATCGCCATATAGACCAGCATTGCCTCCACACCCAATGCGGTGCCTGCTGCGAGCCCCATCAGCGCATAGCCCATATGCGCAATCGAGGAATAGGCCATCAGACGTTTGATATTGCGCTGCCCAATTGCGGCGATGGCGCCAAGGAACATCGACAAAGCGGACAGAAGCGCGATGATCTGCTGCCAGTCGCTGACAACGCCGCCAAAAGCGTCAAACAGCACGCGGGCAAACAGACCCATGGCCGCAAGCTTGGGAGCCGTTGCAAAAAACGCGGTGATCGGGGTTGGTGCGCCCTCATACACATCCGGGGTCCACATGTGGAACGGCACGGCAGAGACTTTGAACGCCAGACCGGAGATCACGAAGGTCAGCCCAAAGAGCAGACCAAGCGGCAGATTGTCGTCGCCTGCGGCCTGAATGATGCCCGCAAACTGTGTGGTGCCAGCAAATCCATAGACCAACGACGCGCCATAAAGCAGCAGGCCTGAGGACAATGCACCGAGAAGGAAGTACTTCATACCCGCCTCTGTCGACTTCACACTGTCCCGGCGGAGAGAGGCCACCACATAGAGCGCGAGCGATTGCAGCTCCAGCCCCATATAGAGTGCGATCAGATCTCCGGCAGAGACCATCGTCATCATGCCAACGGTCGCCAGAGCCATCAGGACCGGATATTCAAATCGCGCAATCCGGCGCCGCGCCATGTAGTCCTGCCCCATCACAAGCACAGCCGCGCCCGCAAGCAGGATGGCGACTTTGGCAAAGCGCGAAAACGCATCATCGTGGAACATGCCATTGAAGCCGACGTTTTCGCCGCTTCCTGACGCGCCAATCCATATGGCAAGGAGCACAAACACACCTGCGGTCAGCCATGTGAGCAGCCCCGCCATTTTGTCTTTGCCCGTGTAGACCACGCCAACCAGCGCACCCATCGCGTAAAGTGCCAGCAAGATTTCCGGCAAGATGATATTCAGATCAGCCTGGATCATATCTCATACGCTCCTTAGTGCGATGCCATCTGGCTGGCGGCAGCGCCATTGGCCAGAGCGATGTCATAATTGGAAATCAGCTGCTCAACAGAGGGGCCGATGATGTCGGTGACCAGCGAAGGGTACACACCGAGGATCAGCGTCATGGCCACAAGCGGCGCAAAGATCATCTTTTCGCGCGGGGTCATATCGGTGATCGACTTCAGGCTTTCCTTGATGAGATTGCCCAGCACCACGCGGCGGTAGAGCCAGAGCGCATAGGCCGCTGAGAAAATCACGCCTGCCGTGGCCACCAGAGCGACCCAAGTGTTGACCTGAAACACGCCCATCAGGGTGAGGAATTCGCCGACAAAACCCGAGGTGCCCGGCAGACCGACATTGGCCATGGTGAAGAACATGAAGATCAGCGCATAGGCGGGCATGCGGTTCACCAGACCCCCATAGGCGTCGATCTCACGCGTGTGCATGCGGTCATAGATCACCCCAACACAGAGGAAGAGCGCGCCAGAGATAAAGCCATGACTCAGCATCTGGAAGATGGCACCGTCAATGCCCTGCTGGTTGGCGGCAAAGATACCCATGGTCACATAGCCCATATGCGCCACCGAAGAGTAAGCGATGAGCTTTTTCATGTCTTCCTGCACCAGCGCCACCAGCGAGGTGTAGACAATCGCAATCGCCGACATCCAGAGGATCAGAGGGGTCAGCACCTCAGAGCCAATCGGGAACATCGGCAGGCTGAAGCGCAGGAAGCCGTAGCCGCCCATCTTCAGCAGGATCGAAGCCAGCACCACGGAGCCCGCCGTCGGAGCCTGTACGTGGGCATCAGGCAGCCAGGTGTGGACCGGCCACATCGGCATCTTCACCGCGAAAGAGGCAAAGAAGGCGAGGAACATCAAAGTCTGGACGCCGCCAATCACCGTGAAGCCCAGAACATTCATGGTTTCAGAGGCAAACTCATAGGTCATGAGTGTCGGAATGTCAGTGGTGCCTGCCTGCACAAACATGCCCACCATTGCCACAAGCATAAGCACCGAGCCGAGGAAGGTGTAGAGGAAGAACTTGAAGGAGGCATAGATGCGGTTCTTGCCGCCCCAGATGCCGATGATCAGGAACATCGGAATGAGACCGGCCTCAAAGAAGAGATAAAACAGCACCAGATCCAGCGCCATGAACACGCCAAGCATCAGCGTTTCCAGCAGCAGGAAAGCGATCATATACTCTTTGACACGGGTCTTCACATCCCAGGAGGCCCAGATCACCAGCGGCATGATGAAGGTGGTCAGCATCACAAAGAGCACAGAGATCCCATCCACGCCCATTTTGTAAGTGAACCCCATGATCCATTCCCGCTGTTCCACGAACTGAAAATCCGTGTTGCTGGGATCAAACCCCGACAAAATGAAAAGCGAGACCAAGAAGGTGATCACCGTGGTGGTGAGCGCCACGCGTTTGGCGTTGCGGTTGGCCATTTCATCTTCGCCGCGCAGGAACACCAACAGAATGAACGCCGCAAAGGTCGGCAAGAAAGTGACGAGGGAGAGCAGGCTGTCATTCATCAGTTTGCGCCTCCGCTGATGGTCATCCAGGTGACCAGAATCACGATCCCGACCACCATCGCCAGAGCATAGGTGAAGATGTATCCGGTCTGTGCGCGGCCCGCCAATTTCGTGAGCATCGGAACAAAGCCCATCGCCAAGCCATTGATGCCGCCATCAATCACAGCACCATCGCCGCGCCTCCAGAGGAAGCGTCCTATGGCTTTGGCAGGACGGACAAAAATCGCGTCGTAAAGCTCGTCAAAATACCACTTGTTCAAGAGGAACTGATACAGGTAGCGCTGGCTTTCGGCGGTTCTGGCTGGCATCGACGGATCCCAGATATAGAACCACATGGCCATCACAAAGCCGAACAGCATGGCGATGAACGGGCTGACCTTGACCCACTTCGGTGCGTGGTGCGCCTCATCCATCACATGGTTGGACGGATGGGTGAAAATCGCGCCTTGAGGGGCTTCGCCGTGATGCGCCGCAGCCACTGCTGCGTGATCTGCATTGCTATGTGTCTCTGCGTGGCCTTCATCATGCGCATGATCACCGGCTTTGGCCTCAGCATCACCGGCTTTGGCCTCAGCATGGTCATCACCGTGATCGTCATGGGTTTCGCTGTGTTCTGCGTGATGCCCCGGCACGCCGTAGAATTTGTTGACCGTGTCATGATCGCCAAAGAAGGCGCCAAACCAGATCATCCCAGCAAAGATCGCGCCCAGCGACAGAACGCCGAGCGGGATCAGCATGACCATCGGGCTTTCATGGGCGTGCTCGTGGGTTTTGCGATTGCCACGTGGCTCCCCATAAAAGGTGAGGAACATCAGGCGCCAGCTGTAGAAGCTGGTGAACATGGCGGCCACAACAAGCGCCCAGAAGGCAAAGCCACCAGCAGTGCCCGCCCAAGCGCTTTCGATAATGGCGTCTTTGGACAGGAAGCCTGCAAAACCGATGTGGGTCAGCGGGATGCCAACACCGGTGATGGCAAGTGTGCCAATCATCATCGCCCAGAAGGTATAGGGGATCTTTTTGCGCAGGCCGCCGTAGTTGCGCATGTCCTGCTCATGATGCATCGCATGGATGACTGAGCCTGCACCCAAGAAGAGCATCGCCTTGAAGAAAGCGTGGGTGAAGAGGTGGAACATTGCGGCGGAGTAGACGCCCACACCTGCGGCCACAAACATGTAACCGAGCTGAGACATGGTGGAATAAGCGATCACGCGTTTGATGTCGTTTTGCACGAGGCCGATGGTGGCGGCGACAAAAGCCGTGGCGGCCCCGAGGAATACGATAAAGGCCTTGGCTTCATCGGCATATTCGATCAGCGGGGACATACGCGAAACAAGGAATACGCCGGCAGTCACCATGGTGGCCGCGTGGATCAGCGCTGACACCGGGGTCGGGCCTTCCATCGCGTCTGGCAACCAAGTGTGCAGGAACAGCTGTGCCGATTTGCCCATCGCCCCTATGAAGAGCAGGAAAGCCACCAGATTGGCTGCGTTCCACTCGCGCCAGAGGAACTCAAGCTGTGTTTCTGCCAACACGGGAGCCGCGGCGAAGATATCGTCAAACTTGATGCTCTCGGTCAAAAAGAAGATCGCGAAGATCCCGAGAAGGAAGCCAAAATCGCCAACCCGATTCACCACAAAGGCTTTGATCGCCGCGGCGTTTGCGGACGGCTTTTTGTAGTAGAACCCGATCAAGAGATAGGACGCGACGCCCACACCTTCCCAGCCAAAGAACATCTGCAGGAGGTTATCTGCTGTGACCAGCATCAGCATGGTGAAGGTAAAGAAGGACAAATAGGCGAAGAAACGCGCCTTGTAGGGCTCGCCGTCTCCCCAGTTTTCGTCATGCGCCATATAGCCCATGGAATAAAGGTGCACGAGGGCGGACACCGTGGTGACCACAATCAACATGATCGCCGTCAGTCGATCCACCCGGATGGACCAACTGGTGTCCAAATGGCCGGATTGGATGAAATCCAGAACGTGGATCTGTTTCACGTGTTCGGCATCGAGCCCGAGGAAGACAATCCAGCTCAGCAGGCAGGCCCAGAAGAGAATGCCCGTGGTGAGCCACTGCGCCGCTTTTTCGCCAATCACGCGCCAGCCGAAGCCCGCAATCAGCGCGCCAAACAGCGGTGCAAAGAGGATGAAGGTTTCCATGCGCGCTTAGCCTTTCATCATATTGACGTCTTCGACCGCGATGGTGCCACGGTTTCGGAAGAAGGAGACGAGGATCGCAAGGCCAATCGCGGCCTCTGCTGCGGCAACTGTCATCACAAAGAGCGCAAACACCTGCCCAGCAAGATCACCGAGGAACGACGAAAATGCGACGAGATTGATGTTGACTGACAGCAAGATCAGTTCGATGGACATCAACAGAATGATGATGTTCTTCCGGTTGAGGAAGAGGCCAAAAATGCCGATCACAAACAGCGTCGCTGCGACGCCCAGGTAGTGTTCCAAACCAATCATTCTCGGTCCCTCGGTTCTTTTGTCTTCCGGTTCTGCGGCGGCGGCTTAAAGCCCCTGCCCCGGTTTTACGTCTTTCAGTTCCATCGCATCTGCGGGGTCGCGCCACATTTGTTCGAGCACATTCTGGCGCTTGATGTCTTTGCGGTGTCGCAGGGTCAGCACAATCGCGCCAATCATCGCCACAAGCAGGATCAGACCCGCCAGCTGGAACAGCAGGAAGTACTGATCATAAAGGATCAGCCCCAGTGCCTCGGTGTTATGGGCATCCGTTGGCGTTACCGCACCGCGCAGCGCCTGCGCTTCATCGGCGAACTGCCAAACCCCGAAGGCCATGCCAAGCTGCATCAGGAGGATCACACCGATGAGCAGTGCCAGCGGCATGTATTGCGCCATACCCGCCTTCAGCTCGGCGAAATCCACATCCAGCATCATCACCACAAAGAGGAAGAGCACCGCGACCGCACCGACGTAAACGATGATCAGAAGCATGGCGACAAATTCCGCCCCAAGCAGCACAAACAACCCGGCCGAGCTCAGAAACGCGAGGATCAGCCAGAGCACCGAGTGCACAGGATTGCGGCTGATCACGGTGAAAAGACCCCCTGCGATCACGCAGATTGCAAACAGCCAGAATGCCATCGCTGCCATGGTCATGTGTCTTGCCCCTCTTGTTCGGCCAGAACCTCCTGCACAATTTCCATCGCGCGGGTGGTGGCGGGAATACCGGCAAACATCGACATTTGGCCGATGGTTTCCACAATTTCTTGTTTTGTGGCCTCTGCCTCGACCAGATGTCGGATGGTGAGACGCATCTGTGCGTCCGCCTGTGCCCCCAGCATGGTGAGCGCCCCCAGCGTGAGCAGAAGGCGGGTTTTGGCATCAAGCCCCCCCTGATTGAGGGTGTTGCCAAAGAACATTTCCATCACATCCTTGGGCATGGTCGGCCAGAGCGCCTCAAACCCTTTGGGCGTGAAGCTCTCCAGCGCGGGATTGAAGGCTTTTGCCATCTCCTGATACTGGGCGAACATCGCCTGATATGGGTTTTTGGTGTCGCTCATGGTCCTTTGATCCTCACTCAGCGATAGGGCGCGTCAATTTCGAGGTTGCGGGCGATTTCCGCTTCCCATCTTGCGCCGTTTTCCAACAACTTCTCTTTGTCATAGAAAAGCTCTTCGCGTGTTTCGGTGGCAAATTCGAAGTTTGGCCCTTCGACAATGGCATCCACCGGGCAGGCTTCCTGACAGAAACCGCAGTAGATGCATTTGGTCATGTCAATGTCATAGCGGGTGGTCCGGCGGGAGCCATCGTCGCGCGGTTCGGCATCAATGGTGATGGCCTGAGCCGGGCAGATCGCCTCGCAGAGCTTGCAGGCGATGCAGCGTTCTTCGCCATTGGGATAGCGGCGCAAGGCGTGTTCACCCCGAAAGCGCGGCGACAGCGGGCCCTTTTCATGCGGGTAGTTCACGGTGGCCTTGGGTTTGAAGAAGTACTTCATGCCAAGACGGAAGCCGCCAATGAAATCTTTCAGCAGGAAATAGCCAGCCGCGCGTTTGTAGTCGATTGCTGTCATGTCAGCCTCCAATCGCCCAGCGGGCGTATGCGCCGCCAAAAAGTTCGAATTTTGCAAGGAAGGCCACCAACACGACCCAAGCGAGCGACATCGGCAGGAAGACTTTCCAACCAATGCGCATCAGCTGGTCATAGCGGTAGCGCGGGGTGATCGCCTTCACCATCGAGAAGATGAAGAAGACAAAGCAGATCTTGGCGAACATCCAGAAGATGCCATCGGGCAGGAAATTCACCGGGGAGAGCCAGCCGCCCAGGAACAGCAGTGACACCAGCGCGCACATCAGAACGATGGCGACATATTCGCCGATCATGAACAGCAGGAAGGGCGTCGAGCTGTATTCCACCTGATATCCGGCGACGAGCTCGGATTCCGCTTCGGGCAGATCAAACGGCGGGCGGTTGGTCTCTGCCATCGCGGAGATCAGGAACAGGAACAGCATCGGGAAATGCGGCAGCCAGTACCAGCTGAGCGCGCCATATTTGCCGTCTTGCGCGTTCACAATATCGCCGAAGTTCATCGAGCCGGTGGTGATGATCACCCCAATGATGATCAGGCCGAGCGACACCTCATAAGAGATCATTTGCGCTGCAGAACGCAGCGAGCCAAGAAACGGGTATTTGGAGTTGGAGGCCCAGCCCCCCATGATCACGCCGTAAACCTCCAGCGAGCTGATCGCCATGACGTAAAGAATGGCAACGTTGAGGTCAGACACCACCCAACCGTCGTTGAATGGGATCACCGCCCAAGCGATCAGCGCCATCACAAGGCTGACCATGGGCGCGAGCAGGAACACAGCTTTGTCTGCGCCCGCCGGGAACACGATTTCTTTCACTGCGTATTTGATGAAATCCGCAAAGCTCTGCAGCAGGCCGAAGGTGCCCACCACATTGGGGCCACGGCGCAGCTGTACCGCCGCCCAGATTTTGCGATCCGCATAGAGCAGGAAGGCCAGTGCCACCAACAACGGCACCACAACCAGCAGCACCTGCCCAAGGGTCAGAAGGAAAATGCCGAGGTATGTGGAGGAAAAGAAATCAGTCATAGAGCCTCACACCGTTGGTATTTCGTTTTCTTGGCAGTTCGCAACGATGACTTCTGCGTCTATCGTTTTGAGACCACGCGGTAGCGCCGGGGAAATGGTATACACCGCATCCCCTTTCCAGACGCCGTCCTGATTATCGGTCGTTGTGCGCACATGTCGCGCAAAGCCAAACCCGCGGATCAGCGTGTACTGCGCGGCGGCGCATTCTGCATAATCATGCACGTCTTCCGCATCGCGGGCGCCGCTCATCGTCACATGAAAATTCACAAGATCGCCTTCAAGCAGGCGCGTGTCCACGCCAAGGTAGAGCGGGGCGAATTCCGTCTCGCCACGGCTCACATCACCGCTGGGTTGCGGCGCACAGGCCGCAAGCGCGGCCAGGCTTGCCGCTGCGATTGTGATATGGAGAGGCGTCTGTGTCATCTTCACTTCATTCTGCCGCGATCTGTTCAGCACCGCGAGCTTTTGCATTGGCGGAAAGCTCCGCCATCAACGCGCTGGCCCGGGCAATGGGATTTGTCAGGTAAAAATCCTGTATGGCTGGCAGGAAAGTGGCTTTACCCAGATGGGCAGCGTCCAGAGGTTGCCATTCGTTTTCAATAACTTGATCGATCTTCTTAAGGTGCGGAACCTGTTTCACAAGAGCCTGTCGCAGCTGGCTAAGCGTGTCATAAGGCAGGACCGCATCAAGCTCCGCACTGAGCGCCCGCAGGATGGCCCAGTTTTCCTTGGCCTGGCCGGGCGCAAAGCCTGCGCGCATGGCAAGCTGCGGGCGGCCTTCGGTGTTCACAAAGAGACCGTTTTCTTCGGTGTAAGCGGCAGCGGGTAAGATGACATCAGCGCGATTGGCGCCGCGGTCGCCATGGCTGCCCTGATAGATCACGAACACACCCGGATCAATTGTCACCTCGTCTGCGCCGAGATTGTAGATCACCTCGGCCCCCTCAACAGCGGCGCTCAGTCCGCCTTCGGTCACGGCACCCACATCCATCGCCCCTACGCGAGAGGCGGCGGTGTGCAAGACCATGAATTTGGACTGCGCGGCCTCTGCAAGGGCCATCGCAGTGCCCAGAACAGCGGCACCGTCTGCTTCGCGCAGGGCGCCTTGCCCCACGATCACAACACCGGGTTTGCCGTGTTGACCCCCATGATCCTGTGCCGCCAGTTCGGTCAGCGCATCCCGATCATCCCCCAGATGTGTGTACTCATAAGTGAGATCTGCCGCTGCGCCGATCAGCGCAACTTTGGCCCCTTTGAGCCACGCTTTGCGGATGCGGGCGTTCATAACGGGCGCCTCGTCACGCGGGTTGGTGCCGATCAGCAAGATGGTTTCGGCGCTGTCGATATCTTCAATCGCAGCGGTGCCAACATAACCAGACCGGTTGCCGATTGGCAGGCGTGCGTTGTCGGTGCGGCATTCCACATGCCCCTCCAGCCCTTCGATCAGGTGTTTGAGGGCAAAGGCAGCCTCTGTTGGGACAAGATCGCCGACAAGTCCCGCCACTTTTTTGCCCTTCATGGCGTTGGCGGCCGCTGTCAGCGCCTCTGGCCAGCTGGCGGGTCGCAGCTTCCCATCCACACGCACATAGGGTTGATCAAGACGCTGACGGCGCAGCCCATCCCAGACAAAGCGGGTTTTGTCGGAAATCCATTCCTCGTTCACCCCGTCATGGTTGCGCGGCAGAATGCGCATCACTTCGCGCCCTTTTGTGTCCACACGAATGCTGGAACCAAGCGCATCCATCACATCGATGGTTTCGGTCTTGCTCAACTCCCAAGGGCGGGCGGTGAAACTATAGGGTTTGGAGGTCAGCGCGCCCACGGGGCAAAGATCAATGATGTTGCCCTGCAGATTGCTGTCGAGCGTTTCATTGAGGTAGCTGGTGATTTCCGCGTCTTCCCCTCGCCCGGTCTGCCCCATCTGAGTGATGCCTGCGACCTCGGTCGTGAAGCGCACACAGCGCGTGCAAGAGATGCAGCGCGTCATGGTGGTGGCGACAAGCGGGCCGAGGTTGAGATCATCCACCGCCCGTTTGGGTTCGCGAAAGCGGTTTTCGCTGATGCCATAGGCCATGGCCTGATCCTGAAGGTCGCATTCGCCCCCCTGATCGCAGATCGGGCAATCCAGCGGGTGGTTGATGAGCATGAACTCCATCACCCCTTCCCGCGCCTTCTTCACCATGGGCGATGTGGTTTTCACAACAGGCGGCTGCCCTTCCGGGCCGGGACGCAGATCCCGTACCTGCATGGCGCAGGACGCCGCCGGTTTGGGCGGGCCGCCCACAACCTCTACAAGACACATCCGGCAATTGCCGGCAATCGACAGGCGTTCGTGGTAGCAGAAACGCGGAATTTCTATCCCGGCCACTTCGCAGGCCTGAATCAGGGTCATCGCGCCCTCGACCTCGATTTCGCTGTCGTCGATGATGATCTTGCGGAGGTCAGACATGGATTACTTCGCCCTCAAGTACACGCCGATCTGGCTGTTGCGTTCCATTTCCGCCCGCCCCAGCGCGCAGAATGTTTCCGGATTGGAGAGGCTTGCGCCCTTGTGTTTGAAATAGGCATCGCCCCGCGCACGCATGCGTGCCTTCTCCTCATCGGAGTCAAGGAACGCGCGGATTTCCTCATTGCTGTAGCCCAGCGACCGCGCCTTGCGCACCAGCGCCCAGCCATCTGTGGCCCCTTTGAGCTTGCGCCCCTCAAGACTGTCGCAGGCATCCGCAATTTCAAAAGCCACCAATGCCCAATAGAGGGGCTCATAGATCTCTTCGACCTCTCGCAGAGAGGGTTTGGCTGAGGCACCCCCAGCCAGAACGATGCTTCCCAACAGGGCGGCCGATATCAGACGTTTCATGCACACACTCCTTTTGCATGGGCAAAGTGATCCTTTGCCTGCACACTCAAAGGCGCGTGTGGCGCTGTTAGGCAATAACAGCCAGCGTATGTCAGATATCCGATCAAGGGCGACAGAACCCTTCCAACGTGATTTTGTCGTCCACAGGCACGATGTTTTCATGCTCTGGCCCAATCAGCCAATCGACGCTGGAGGTGCCATACTCCGAAATGCAGTATTTGAAGGCTTCGTACTCTCCTGCTTGACGTGCGCCCACCAAACTTTGGTTGGCCCGAGACACTGTCACGGAGAAATGGTCTCGCGTCCCGCGAGAGACTTGTTGCGCTTTGGCTTTGTAAAGGTGGCCGTCGAATGTCACCTTGTCACGTTTGCTGCGAAAACTGTCGCGAAACCCGTCCCCACAAGCAGACAACGCCGTGGCCGCAGCCAGGATCATCAAGAGTTTGCCGCGTGGAGATTTGAGAGCTGTGGTCATAGTTGGGTCCATCTGTATGTCACTCTGCCGCCATGACGCCGGGGCGTCGGCTTTTTTTGGCTTTAATGCGGCCTTCGATTTCATCGCGGAAGTTGCGAATAAGCCCTTGTATCGGCCAAGCGGCGGCATCGCCAAGAGCACAAATGGTGTGACCCTCAACTTGCTTTGTCACATCCCAGAGCATGTCGATCTCTTCGGGGTCTGCATTTCCTTCGACAAGACGCTCCATCACACGCATCATCCAGCCTGTGCCTTCGCGACACGGAGTGCACTGGCCGCAGCTTTCATGCTTGTAGAATTTGGACAAACGCCAAATTGCTTTGATGATGTCGGTCTGTTTGTCCATGACAATCACGGCAGCGGTGCCAAGACCTGAGCCAAGATCGTTGCGCAGATAGTCGAAATCCATGATCGCATCGCGCATATTTTCGCCACGCACGCATGGCACGGAAGAGCCGCCCGGTATCACCGCCAAAAGATTGTCCCAGCCCCCGCGAATGCCGCCGCAGTGCTTTTCGATCAGTTCCTCAAAGGAAATCGACATGGCTTCTTCGACAACACAGGGGTTGTTCACATGGCCAGAGATCGCAAACAGTTTGGTGCCTGCGTTGTTGGGGCGGCCAAAACTGGCAAACCACTCACCACCGCGCCGTAGGATGGTTGGCACCACCGCGATGGATTCCACGTTGTTGACGGTTGTTGGGCAGCCATAGAGACCTGCGCCCGCCGGGAAAGGCGGCTTCATGCGTGGCATGCCTTTTTTGCCTTCAAGGCTTTCGATCAATGCGGTCTCTTCACCGCAGATATAAGCGCCTGCGCCATGATGCAGGAACACATCAAAATCCCAGCCGGACCCGGCAGCATTTTTGCCAAGCAGCCCGGCATCATAGGCTTCATCAATTGCCGCCTGAAGCGCTTCACGCTCGCGAATGTATTCGCCGCGCAAATAGATGTAGCAGGTGTGGGCGTTCATCGCGAAAGAGGCGATCAGCGCGCCTTCGATCAGCGTGTGCGGATCATGGCGCATGATTTCGCGATCTTTGCAGGTGCCGGGCTCTGATTCATCAGCGTTGATCACCAGATAGGCCGGACGCCCGTCGCTTTCCTTGGGCATAAATGACCACTTCAAACCCGTCGGGAAGCCCGCGCCACCGCGCCCGCGCAGGCCGGAGGCTTTCATCGTGTCAATGATCGCATCGCGCCCCTGCTGGATCAGCTTGGCAGTGCCATCCCAATGGCCACGCGCCTGTGCACCTTTGAGCGTGCGGTCATGCATGCCATAGAGGTTGGTAAAGATACGGTCCTGATCTTTGAGCATCCCGTTACCTTTCGTCTGCCTGGTCGCCTGTCTGGCGGGCGCGCCAGATCTGATAGATATTGACCATCGCCCAGATCAGCGCGGCCATTGCGGCAAAATCGAACAAGAAAGCAAAACGCCCCGGCAAGCCCAAAACCGGCGCAAGCCACTGGGCCGTGATCCAGAGCACCATGGCACCCGCAATCACAAGCGCGACAACCCGCCCTTTGCGTGCCAAAGCCTGTTCTGCCTGCCCCATCGACATCTGCTATTTGTCCTCATACACGTCGCCCTTGGCGACTTTCTTGGAAAATTCGGTTTCTTCCCCTGCGGCCAAGAGCTTGGCCTGATCAACCCAGCCATCCCGATCTATGCGGCCTTTGAAAGAAAGCTTTTCGTCCATTTCGGCTATGTCGTCGGCCTGCCACGCGGCGATCTGCGCAAAGGTCGTAACGCCAGCATCATGCAGTTTCTTTTCCAGCGCCGGGCCAACCCCTTTGAGCTGTTTCAGATCATCCGCAGCGGCATCTGACTTCGCGGTTTTCTTGGGTTTCGCCTTCTTGGCCGCTTCGGCCTGTTTGGCGGCAGGTTTGGGCGCTGGCGCGGGTTTGGGCGGCTGCCCTTCGGCGGCGCGGCCCGCAACGGTGCCATCTTTGCCCACCCACGGGGTCAGAAGCGGCACTTCGGTGCCGTCGATGCGTTTGATGGTGTCGCCAGTATCTTTGGCAAGCTGTACAGAGGCGTTGTACTGCGTTTGCCCACTGTCATAGTCTTTGAGACTGGTCAGACCGGCGAGCGGCTCGGCAGCGTAGCGGCCATTTTGCGGCCCCGGAGTGGGCACGTTGCCAGCCGCCATGTCATCCAGCATCTGAGCAAAGCCTTCGGCGGTCAGATCCTCAAAGTAGTCTTTGCCAATCTGCGCCATGGGAGCGTTGGTGCAGGCGCCAAGACATTCGACCTCTTCCCAAGAAAATTTGCCATCTGCGGAGAGCTCGTGCGGCTTGGCGGCGATTTTCTCTTTGCACACCGAAATGAGATCCTCAGCCCCACAGATCATGCAGGAGGTGGTGCCGCAAATCTGAATGTGAGCCACAGAGCCCACCGGTTGCAGCTGGAACATGAAATAGAAAGACGCCACTTCCAGCACGCGCATGTAGGCCATGCCGAGCATGTCAGCGACGGCCTCAATGGCGGGTTTGGTCAGCCAGCCTTCTTGTTCCTGTGCACGCCACAGCAGCGGGATCACCGCAGAGGCCTGTCGGCCATCGGGATATTTGGTGATCTGGGCCTCTGCCCAGGTTTGATTGGCGGCGGTGAAAGCAAAGCTTTCGGGCTGTTCAGGGTGCAAACGGCGGAGCATTACTGGCAAGCCTCCGTATTGAGTTTGAATGTGCCGGCGTCGATCTCGCCCTGCCCCGCTTTCTCAAGGTAACGCAGAGTCTTTTCAAAAGACCGGCCTGTGAAACCGGCGGGCAGCAGCTCAGCTTTGGCAAGATCACGTGTGATCAGGCAATTGTTGGCTTCCCCAACTGAAATCACGAGGTCGACAAGCTCTTGAGAAACAGGTGGCTCCTCACTGGCCCATGCGGAGGTTGTGAGGGTCATGGCGACGATTGTAGCGGCAACTCTCACCGATCAATCTCCCCAAACACGATGTCCATGGTGCCGATAATGGCTGCGACATCGGCCAACTGGTGGCCGGTTGCGATGTGATCCATCGCTTGCAGATGCAGATAGCCCGGCGCGCGCAGTTTGGCGCGGTAGGGTTTGTTGGTGCCATCCGCCACCATGTAAACGCCAAATTCGCCTTTGGGCGCTTCGACAGCGGCGTAAACCTCGCCAGCAGGCACGTGGAAGCCTTCGGTATAAAGCTTGAAGTGGTGGATCAGACTTTCCATCGACGTCTTCATATCACCGCGTTTGGGAGGCGTGAGTTTGCCACGTGCCAGCACATCGCCGGTGGCTTCGCGCAGTTTCACAATCGCCTGACGCATGATGCTGACCGACTGGCGCATCTCTTCCATGCGCATCAGATAGCGGTCATAGCAGTCGCCGTTTTTGCCGACCGGGATCTGAAATTCAAACTCGTTGTAGCACTCATAGGGCTGCGCGCGGCGCAGATCCCAGGCCATGCCAACAGAGCGCGCCATCACGCCGGACATGCCGTAATCCAGCACGTCCTGCTCTGTCACAACGCCAATATCGACGTTGCGCTGTTTGAAAATGCGGTTTTCGGTCAGCAGCCCGTCAATGTCATCGATCACTTCCGGGAATTCGATCGCCCATTCTTCGATATCATCCACCAGTTTGTCGGGCAGATCCTGATGCACGCCACCGGGACGGAAATAGGCCGCGTGCAAGCGCGCGCCACAGGCACGCTCATAAAACACCATGAGCTTTTCACGCTCCTCAAAGCCCCAGAGCGGTGGGGTCAGCGCGCCCACATCCATCGCCTGTGTGGTGATGTTCATCAGGTGGTTGAGGATGCGGCCAATTTCACAGAACAGCACGCGAATGAGCTGCGCACGACGGGGCACTTCGGTGCCTGTGAGCTTCTCAATGGCAAGGCACCATGCATGCTCCTGATTCATCGGCGCCACATAGTCGAGGCGATCAAGGTAGGGCAGGTTTTGCAGGTAGGTGCGGCTCTCCATCAGTTTTTCGGTGCCACGGTGCAACAGGCCGACATGGGGGTCGCAGCGCTCGACAATCTCGCCGTCCAGCTCCAACACCAGACGCAGAACGCCGTGGGCCGCCGGGTGTTGCGGGCCAAAGTTGATGTTGAAGTTGCGGATCTTCTGTTCGCCACTCAGCGCATCAACACTGCCGTCATCAAATTTGGAGCCGTCCATCATTGCGTCCCCTCCTTCTCATCACCGGGCAGGATGTAATTGGCCCCTTCCCATGGCGACATGAAATCAAACTGGCGGTAATCCTGCGTGAGCTGAACCGGCTCATAGACCACGCGCTTTTGCACTTCGTCATAGCGCACTTCGGTATAGCCGGTGGTCGGAAAATCCTTGCGCAGCGGATGGCCGCGGAAGCCATAGTCGGTCAGCAGGCGACGCAGATCCGGGTGATCTGAGAAAATGATGCCGAACATGTCAAAAACTTCGCGCTCAAACCAGTTGGCCGACGGATGCACGGAGGTGATCGAAGGCACGGTTTCATCCTCGCGCGCGGCAACCCGCAGGCGAATGCGCTGGTTCTGAAACATGCTGAGGAAATGATACACCACATCAAAGCGGCGCGATCGTTCTGGATAATCAACGGCGGTGATATCGACCAGCGTCGAAAAGCGGCAGGTCGCATCGCTGCGCAGAAAATCGACAAATCCCAGAATGTGAGACGCGGTCACATCAATGGTCAGCTCGTCAAAAGCAACATCCCAGCCCAGAACACTTTCAGGACGCTTAAGCTCAATATGAGCGCCGAGTTCTTTGAGGGCTTCGCTCATCTCTCAATCGTCCCTGTGCGGCGGATTTTGCGTTGGAGTTGCAGCAATCCGTAAAGCAGTGCCTCTGCGGTGGGCGGGCAGCCCGGCACGTAGATATCAACGGGTACGATGCGGTCACAGCCGCGCACAACCGAGTAGCTGTAGTGATAATAACCGCCGCCATTGGCGCAGGATCCCATGGAGATCACATAGCGTGGCTCTGGCATCTGGTCATAAACCTTGCGCAGTGCCGGGGCCATTTTGTTGGTGAGCGTCCCAGCCACGATCATCACATCAGACTGACGCGGGGAGGCACGGGGCGCGATGCCAAAGCGCTCTGCATCATAGCGCGGCATGGAGGTGTGCATCATCTCAACCGCGCAGCAGGCCAGACCAAAGGTCATCCAGTGCAAAGAGCCAGTTCGCCCCCAGTTGATCAGATCTTCGGCGTTGGTGAGCAGGAAGCCTTTGTCCTGGAGTTCGGAATTGAGCGCTTGCGTGACCGTTTCGCGGTCCACACCTGCTGTGTTGGCACCGGTCATCACTCCCATTCCAAGGCTCCTTTTTTCCACTCATAGGCAAATCCAATGGTGAGTACGGCCAGGAATACCATCATCGACCAAAATCCAACCATGGAGACATCTTTGAAGGCGACGGCCCAAGGAAACAGGAAGGCGATTTCGAGGTCAAAAATGATGAAGAGGATCGACACCAGATAGAAACGCACATCAAATTTCATACGAGCGTCATCAAAGGCGTTGAAGCCACATTCGTAGGCGCTCACCTTCTCAGGGTCCGGGCTGCGCACAGCCAAAACAACAGCAGCAAGTATGAAAACTAGGCCAAGCCCGATGGCGACGGCCATGAAGACGAGAATTGGGAAATATTCCCTGAGCATCTCTTCCAATGTTAGCTCCTTTCATGCACGCGAAGCCGGTGCAGTCAGATGGCTTTAAACACTCCCAGACGGTTTACCCCTGCGCTGGGTCTGGGTCAACAATTTGCATTATCACACCACAGTGTGATGGGCTTATGTTTCTTGATTAAAAAGAGCCTGTTAGGCCTTAAAATCATAGGTCGCTGCCCCCTCAACCCAGCCCGATGCACCCATTAAAACACTGTCGTGCATGGCCGGAGCCGGAGTGTCAGTTCCGACATCTATTTCCTACAGTTTTCCTAAGAGACCGCATCTTTCACAAAGAATTTGGTCAAAAGGCGCATTTTGGTGCGCCAATCAACGGGTTGGCGGGCAAATACGTGATGGTCTCTGATGCTCATGGCTCAGCAAAACACATTGACATCGCATCACAAAGCCTCAGCTATGCCTGCGGCTGATCAGCGTTTTACCCTGAGCGTTCTCCTGCGCGGGGCCGCGTTCGTGGAGGATTGGACCATAACGCCCCATTATCAGCGAACCCAAGTCAGCGCCAATTTGCCGCAGGAGTCGACCGGAGAATGCGGGCGTTCCTCCCCTCCTGACGGACATAAGCTCAAGTCCTGGCGTCAGGCCTTTGATGCAATGAGCTGAGCGGCTATTGCACCCAGCGCGGTTTCTGCTTGGCAAAGAATGCCGTGATGCCCTCCTGCGCCTCAGCACCTTCCCAACATGCAACCAACTCTGAAATCGTATGATCAATCACGGTGTCGTCGATTTGAGGGCCCAGCCGCCGGGCCAATGCTTTGGCGCGCGCGACGGCTTCAGGTGCACAAGAGAGATAAGGGATCACTTCCGCCTCCACAGCTTCGTCAAGCGCATCGGCGGGCACGGATTTTGCCAGCAACCCGAGCGACACAGCCTCTTGGGCTTTGAACAAGCGTGCCGACATAAACACCCGACGCGCAAGCGCCTCCCCCATGCGGGCAAGCACGTAAGGGCCAATGGTGGCGGGGATCAGACCCAGCTTGGTCTCTGTCAGCCCCATGGTCAGACTATCGACACCAATCGCCATATCGCAGACGCTGGCCATACCGACGCCGCCACCAAAGGCATTGCCCTGCAAACGCCCAATCAATGGCTTGGGCAGTGTGTTGAGCGCCTGCAAGGCTTCGGCCAGTTTGCGGGCCTCGACAAAGCGCGTTTCTGGATCCGCCGCCATTTGGGCCTGCATCCAGCCCAAATCGCCCCCAGCGCAGAACGACTTGCCTGCCCCTGTCAGCACAACCACGCGGACCTCTGGACTTGCACCCAAAGCCTCTGCGGCTTCCTTGAGCTCCTCAATCATCTTGCCAGACATGGCGTTGTGCTTTTCCGGGCGATTGAGCGTGAGCGTTGCCACGCCCCGCGCATCGACATCAATCAGCAAAGTTTCATAGCGCATCGAAACGGTCCTTACTCCTCTGATGTGCGCATGGCGCGCGCCAACTTGGCGGCTTTGGCCAAAACAGCTTGGTTCAGCCCTGTCGCATAACCGAGCGCTTCCATACGAGCGACCACCGCCTCTGTTGCGACATTGCCTGCTGCGCCGGGCGCATAGGGGCAGCCCCCAAGCCCTCCGACCGCGGCATCAAACACCCGCACGCCCAGCGCAAGCGACGCCTCAATATTCAGCAGCGCGCGCCCGGATGTGTCGTGATAGTGGCCTGCAAGTTTTTCCACAGGCACTTCGGTGAGCACTGCCCGGAGCATCATGGAGATACTTTCTGGTGTGGCCTGTCCAATTGTGTCACCAAGGCTGATCTCATAGCAACCAGCCTCATGGAGGTGTTTGGCAACGGCCGCGACCTTGCTGGGCGGTGTCGGGCCATCATAGGGGCAATCGGTGACACAGCTGATGTAACCGCGCACGGGAATGCCGGCTTTTTTTGCCGCGGTGACCACCGGCGCAAATCTCTCAAGGCTTTCGGCGATGGTTGCGTTGATGTTGGCTTTGGAAAACCCTTCAGAAGCCGATCCAAATATGGCAATTTCGTCCGCTTTTGCAGCCAGAGCCCCCTCAAAGCCGCGCATGTTTGGCGTGAGGGCAGCATATCGCACACCGGGCGCGCGCCTGATCCCCGCCAGCACATCCGCAGAATCCGCCATTTGCGGCACCCATTTGGGGCTGACAAAACTCGCGATCTCGATACGTTTGAAACCCGCATCACTTAGGCAATCCACAAGCGCGATTTTCTCGGCTGTAGGGATCTGTCGCTTTTCGTTTTGCAGCCCATCACGTGGGCCGACTTCAAATATCTCAACAAAGTCAGACATGGATCATGCGCCTTCCGGAAGAGGATAAAAATCCTGCGTGTAGATTTCCTGTTCGCCATCTTTGGCAAGCGCCGCATTGTAGGCTGGACGCTCGATGAGCCGATCCCGGTAGGCCAAAACCTTTGGGTACTCCTCCAAGTGCACATAATAGCGCGCCAATCGCAGATTGAGACCAAACATGATGTCTGCCGCTGAAAATCCTGTGGGCAGCAAATAGCCGCTTTCCTCAATCATCCCTTCGAGTGCGCGCATGGTCAGCTGCAAACGCTTGGTGTTGAGCTTCATCGTTGTAACGGAAGCCATGGCAGGATCGCGCAGGAACACATGCTGCATATTGAGCTGCTCGATCTGTGCGGCCTGGGTTTCGGCAAAATGCATCAGCTGCAAATAGCGCGCACGGATGGGGGCACCGATTGCCACCCCAAGGCCCGCGTCCGGGTGGGTCTCTGCAAGGTATTCGAGGATCGCACCGCTTTCGATCATCGGAATTCCGTCGATCTCGACGGCGGGTGCGCGTGAGGCAGGGCTGACCCCCTGTATCTCTGGAGTGTACATGGTGCCACGTCGGATGCTGTGCTCGATGATCTCGGCCTCAAGCCCAAGCTCTTCCAGCATCCAGATCACACGAAATGACCGAGAAATCGGGATATGATGCAAGCGTATGGTCATCCCGCATCCTCCGCTTCGTCCTCAAGCACAATCAGTGCGCTGCCATCTTCGACTTGCGCACCGTCAGCAACCATCACCTCTGCAACAACGCCATCACGGGGGGCAAGCAGAGCGTGCTCCATCTTCATCGCTTCCAAAATGGCGAGCCGGTCTCCCTGTGCCACCGCCTGCCCAGCGCTGGCAAAGATTGCTTTCACCACGCCCGGCATTGGTGCGGCGATGACATTGCCTCCGGCAGCGGCCTCATCTTCACGTTCGAGCGGATCCACAACATGAAAGCGGTAGCCATTGCCCCAGAACACCGTGAGCTCTTGTGCCTCACGCGCGGTGCGGGCAAGCGCCTTGGTGCTGTCCACCCACCATGCGCCGTGGCGGTAGGTGACCGCGTGAGTGGTGTCGTCCACACCAACGGTAAAATCACCGGTGCCGTTCACTTGCACTGAAACGTCGATTTGCGCGTCATTGTGCACAAGCGATACCGAATAGGTGAGCGGCGACCAGAGCACCAGCGTTTCTGCCGGGGCAGACCCATCCATGGGGCGCAGACCCAGCGCGGTGAGCGCAGCGATGGCGCGTGATTTGGTGCAGGCCGAGGGTTGCTGCGCCAGTGTTTCCAAATGACGCTCGATCAACCCAGTGTCGACATTGCCCGCGACAAAATCTGGCTGGGCGGCCAAGAGCGCGAGAAAACTCACATTGGTGACGGTCCCGCCAACCTCTGTCCAGCGCAGGGCGCGCTCCAACTGTTTGAGCGCCACATCCCGCGTTGGCCCATGCACGACCAGCTTGGCAATCATCGGGTCATACCACGGGGAGATGGTATCCCCGGCGCGCACGCCACTGTCTACACGCGCTTCTGGTGGGAAGGTCAGATGACTCAATGTGCCGGTGGCGGGCAGGAAACCTTTGGGCACATCTTCGGCGTAAATGCGGGCCTCAAAGGCATGGCCCGTGATGGTCAGCGCCTCTTGGGATTTTGGCAGCGGCTCCCCAGCGGCCACTCGCAACTGCCATTCAACCAAATCGACTCCGGTGATGGCCTCAGTCACGGGGTGCTCGACTTGCAGGCGGGTGTTCATCTCCATGAACCAGAACCCATCCGGACGCAGCCCGTCACTACCATCAACAATAAACTCGATGGTGCCCGCGCCCTTGTAATTGATCGCCTCGGCAGCCCTGACGGCGGCCTGCCCCATGGCGGCACGCATCTCTTCCGTCATCCCCGGCGCAGGCGCCTCCTCAATGACCTTCTGGTGGCGGCGCTGTAGTGAACAGTCCCGCTCAAATAGATGCACCGCATTGGTGCCATCACCAAAGACTTGCACCTCTATGTGGCGCGGGCTTGTGACAAATTTCTCTATCAACACATCAGAGTTGCCAAAGGCTGTTGTGGCTTCGCCCTGCGCACTCGCCAGCGCATCCGCAAAATCAGCAGGATTTTCGACAAGCCGCATGCCTTTGCCACCGCCCCCAGCAACCGCTTTGATCAGAACGGGATAGCCAATCGCCTCTGCCTGATCCGCCAGAAACGCAGCACCCTGATTGGTGCCGTGATAACCCGGCACAACGGGCACACTGGCTTTCTCCATCAAAACCTTAGCTGCATCCTTGAGACCCATTGCGCGAATGGCCTCTGCTGAGGGACCGATGAAGGTCAGACCTGCGGCTTCTACCGCTTCGACAAATTCGGGGTTTTCAGACAGGAAGCCATACCCCGGATGAATGCCCTGCGCACCTGCCTCCAAAGCGGCGGCAATGATCACATCGCCCTTAAGATAGCTTTCCGCAGGCGCAGCCCCCCCGATGTGCACGGCCTGATCGGCCAGCGCGACATGTTTGGCACCCGCATCAGCATCGGAATAGACGGCCACGGTTTTCACACCCATGGCGCGCGCGGTCTCCATCACGCGGCAGGCAATTTCGCCACGGTTGGCAATCAGGATTTTCTCAAACATAGCGGCCTCCCGACCTTATCCTTCATTCTGCCCGGACGACGCCGGGGTGCGGGGGCAGACCCCCACCGCTTACATCCGGAACACGCCGAACTTGGTCTCTTCGATTGGTGCATTGAGCGCAGAACACAGGCTCAGATGCAGCACATCGCGGGTTTTGCGGGGATCAATGATCCCATCATCCCAAAGGCGTGCGGATGCATAAAGCGGGTGACTTTGTTCTTCGAACATCTCAAGCGTGGGCTGCTTAAAGGCAGCCTCTTCTTCTGCCGACCATTCCCCGCCCCTCCGTTCGATCGCATCACGTTTCACGGTGGCAAGCACACCAGCGGCCTGTTCCCCTCCCATCACGGAGATGCGCGAGTTTGGCCATGTCCAGAGGAACCGCGGACTGTAGGCACGCCCCGCCATGCCGTAGTTGCCCGCCCCAAAAGAGCCGCCCACAAGCATGGTGATTTTCGGCACTTTGGTGGTGGCAACAGCCGTCACCAGCTTGGCACCATGGCGCGCAATGCCTTCGGCCTCATACTTCTGCCCGACCATGAAGCCGGTGATGTTTTGCAAGAACACCAGCGGAATGCGGCGTTGCGAACAAAGTTCAACAAAATGCGCCCCCTTGGCGGCGCTTTCGGAATAGAGCACACCGTTGTTGGCGATGATGCCAACCGGGCAGCCTTTGACATGGGCAAAGCCGCACACCAGCGTTTCGCCAAAACGTTTTTTGAACTCATCAAAGCGGCTGCCATCCACCACCCGCGCAATCACCTCACGGATGTCATAAGGCGTGCGCAGCCCGCCCGGCACCACGCCAAGGATTTCTTCGGGATCGTAAGCCGGATCTTCGGGGCTGGCCCAATCCACCGTTTGGGGCTTGGTGCGGTTCAGATGCCTGAGCGACTCGCGCGCCAATGCCAGTGCGTGCGCATCATCTTCGGCCAGATAATCCGCAACTCCCGAAAGCCGTGTGTGGACGTCACCGCCGCCAAGGTCTTCGGCGCTGACCACCTCGCCCGTTGCGGCCTTCACCAGCGGCGGGCCTGCAAGGAAGATGGTGCCCTGCTCTTTCACAATGATGGTGACGTCGGACATGGCGGGCACATAGGCCCCACCTGCGGTGCAGGAGCCCATAACAACGGCGACCTGAGGGATGCCTTTGGCGCTCATATTCGCCTGATTGAAGAAAATGCGCCCGAAGTGGTCGCGATCCGGGAAGACCTCGTCCTGTTGCGGCAGATTGGCGCCGCCGCTGTCCACCAGATAGACGCAAGGCAGGTTGTTTTGCTCGGCAATTTCCTGCGCCCGCAGGTGTTTTTTGACGGTCATGGGGTAGTAGGTGCCGCCTTTCACGGTGGCGTCATTGCAGACCACCATGACCTCCTGTCCGTGCACACGCCCGATGCCCGCGACAACACCCGCACAGGGCGCCGCGCCTTCATACATCCCATGCGCAGCGGTCGCGCCGATTTCCAGAAACGGCGAACCCGGATCCAAAAGCCCCGCCACGCGGCGACGCGGCAGCATTTTACCGCGGCTTTCATGGCGCGCACGAGAGGCTTCGCCGCCGCCCTGACGGGCAGCCTGTGCCACGGATTGCACGGTTTCCAGCATCTCAAGGTGCGCCGCGCGGTTGGCGGCAAAGTCCTCAGAGCCGGTCATAACTTTAGATTGCAGCTTCATATGCCCCCCAATTGCGGCGAATGTTTTGATGCGCGCAGATTTTGCTCACGCGATTTTGATCCAGATCAGAGCGGGCGCGCGCGGCCTGAGTCATACTCCCGACATAACCCCTCATAACGACTATGAAATGAGATCCTCCATGAAACGTATGACCTCCACGCTGGCTCTGACCGCCGTTCTTGCCGCATTCTCTGCGCCTGCTTTTGCGCAATCCCAAGGGGATTGGACTGTGGGTATTGGCTTTGGGAACGTGAACCCGAAATCTGGCAACGGCACGCTCGCGAACCTTGAAGCAGACGTTGACGACAACACCCGCCCGATCTTTACGCTGGAATACTTCATCCGCGACAACATCGGCATCGAGCTGCTTGCAGCAACCCCATTTTCGCACACTGTGACGCTGTCGAACGGTGCGACCGCCGGGAAAGTGAAACAGCTGCCGCCCACGCTGTCGGTGAACTACCACATTCCGACCAACAGCAAATTCACCCCATTCTTCGGCGTGGGCCTGAACTACACAACCTTCTTTGAAGAAGAATCCGCCCTTGGCACTCTGAAGCTCGATGACTCCTGGGGTATCGCGCTGAATGCGGGTGTTGACTACGCGGTTTCTGATAAAGGCGCGGTGCGCTTTAACGTGCGCTGGATCGATATCGACTCCGACGTGACCTTGGACGGTGGCAACATCGGCACCGCAGAAATCGACCCGATTGTCATCTCTGCAAGCTATGTGCACCGCTTCTGAAGACAGTGCATTGTGCCGCAGTGCATAACGCCGACACATTTGCGAAGGGCGACCTCTGGTTCGCCCTTTTGCTTTGCGCGTCTTCAGATGTGGAGCCAATGCGCCCATCAGCTCATGGCCGTCATCAATTCACGGCCAATCAGCATACGGCGGATCTCGCTGGTGCCTGCGCCGATTTCCATCAGCTTGGCATCCCGGAAAATCCTGCCGACGGGATTGTCTGACAAATACCCAGCCCCACCAAAAGCCTGCACCGCCTGATGCGCCTGTGTCATGGCCACTTCTGAAGCATAAAGACAGCAGGCCGCGGCATCCTGACGTGTGATGCGCCCCTGATCACAGGCTTTTGCGCATTCATAAACGTAGGCACGTGCCGAGTTCATCGCGGTGTACATGTCGGCAATCTTGCCCTGCATCAGTTGGAAGTTTCCGATGGAAGTGCCAAACTGTTTGCGCTCCACCATGTAGGGCATCACTTCGTCCAGACAGGCCGCCAGAATACCCGTGCCGATGCCCGCCAACACAACCCGCTCATAATCGAGCCCGGACATCAGAACAGCGACACCTTTACCCTCTTCGCCCAGCACATTTTCAAACGGCACTTCGCAATCTTCAAAGATCAACTCTGCAGTGTTGGACCCCCGCATGCCCAGCTTGTCAAAATGCGGGCTGGTGGAGAATCCCTTCATCTCTTTTTCAATGAGGAAAGCGGTGATGCCACGCGGCCCCGCATCTGGATCGGTCTTAGCATAAACAACCAGTGTGTCCGCATCCGGGCCATTGGTGATCCAATATTTGTTGCCGTTGAGCACAAAGCGGTCGTTACGCTTTTCGGCCCGCAACTTCATTGAAACAACATCAGAGCCCGCCGATGGCTCTGACATGGCCAAAGCGCCCACATGTTCACCCGAAATCAGGCGCGGCAAGTATTTCTGCTTTTGCTCTTCGGTGCCGTTGAGCTTGATTTGGTTGACACAGAGGTTGGAATGCGCGCCGTAAGAAAGAGACACCGATGCGCTTGCACGCGCCAATTCCTCCACCACGATCACATGGGCCAGATAGGACATCTCTGCACCGCCGTAGGCCTCCGGCACGGTGACGCCAAGCAGACCCAGCTCGCCAAACTCTTTCCAAAGTTCATTTGGAAATTCGTTCTTCTGATCAATCTCGGCGGCCATCGGCTTGATGCGCTCCTGCGCAAAGCGGTGCACCATCTCGCGCAATGCGTTGATGTCCTCACCCAGATCAAAATTCATGGTGTGCGTGAACATTGGCCCCTCCTCCGTTATTGAACACTTGTTCATATAATTAGGCTGACTCGCGCATCGGATCAAGAGGATTTCCTCATCGGCCCGCATCACAACATGAAACGCGCGCAACCGAACCGCGCACGGGGTGTAAATTTAGAGGAAAAAGTACGCCGCTCAGGAGGCCTTGGCCTCAAGCGCCGGATAACGCGCGCCAAGCGTGACGCCGCGTGCAACAAAGCTGACCAAAAGCGCGATCCAAAGACCATGATTGGCAAAACTTGGCACTAGCACCAATAACGCCACCAGATAGACCAGAGCCGAGATGAACATCATATTGCGCATCTCTCTCGTTTGGGTGGCACCGATGAAAATCCCATCCAGCATCCATCCCGCCAGACCAATGATGGGCGCAAGCACCATCCAGGGCAAATACGCCCTTGCCTCGACACGCACCTCCGGCGCGGTGGTCATCACATCAATGACCCAGCCGCCTATCAGCGCAAAGGTCAGTGACATCAAAACCACGCAGATCAGCCCCCAGAAACTCGACATCAGAGAGGCTTTGCGCAAGCTTGCCCTGTCTTTGGCCCCAAAGGCCTGCCCCACCATAGCCTCAACGGAAAAGGCAAAGCCATCAAGCGCATAGGCCGTGATTTCAAGGAACTGCAAAAGCACCTGATTGGCGGCGAGCGTGACATCCCCAAAGTCGGCACCCAGAAACAGAAAAGACATAAAGATCGCCTGCAGCAAAAGTGATCGCAGCAAGATGTCGCGATTGACCATTGCCATTTCACGCAATGCGACAGCATCCAAAAGACGCGCCAAATCCTTCCAGGCCGGAGTCTGAAACACATCCCGACACAGCCACAACGCCAAGAAAGCGCCAGATACTTCGGCGATTACCGTCGCAGTCGCCACACCACCCACGCCCCAGCCCAAGCCAAGCACAAACCACAGATCCAGCAGGATATTCAGCCCATTCATCCAGATCTGGATCACAAGCACTGCCTTGGTGCGTTCATGCGCAATCAGCCACCCGGTCAGCCCGTAAATCGCAATGGCCGCAGGCGCAGACCAGACCCGAATCTGCAGATATTGCTGCGCGAGGCTTTCCACCTCTGGCGACGCAGGGGACAGCCAGAACGCCGCGCGAAAGAGGTAGACCTGCGCTACAATCACGAGCACGCCACCAGCAAAACCAATCATCACCGCCCGCGTGAGCATGGCCGCAACTTCGCCTTGCCGTCCCGCACCGATGGCTTTGGCCGTCAAGCCGGTGGTCCCCATCCGCAGGAAACCAAAGATCCAGTAAAGTCCGGCAAGAATGATCGCCCCGATCCCCACTGCGCCAATCGGCGCCGCCTCCCCCATTTGACCAACAACGCCCGTGTCCACCGCTCCAAGAATGGGAACGGTGGCGTTTGACAGCACAATCGGAAGGGCTGTGTGCAAAATACGGCGATGCGTGATTTCACCGACACCACCGGCTTGCACGTTGGGGTCAGTCATCCTGACTTGGCATCAGGAAATGCCCGGTGGCCTGCGCAAACAGCACGTTGCGCTGATCTTGCCATGCTTCCACATGCACAGAGGCATAACGCCGCCCCGAGCGATTGACGCGCGCCCGCGCATAGGCATCGCGCGGCAAACCGGAACGCAAATAATCGACGGTAAAGTCGATGGTCTTTGGCATGCGTGGCAAATGCCCCTCTGACAGGCGCTCCATCGACAGCCGCCCACTTTCTATATCATCCCATAACCCCGACCACGCGAGACCAATCACAGCCGTGGTTTCCAAAAAGCCTGCTGTGACCCCACCATGAATGGCAGGCAACATTGGGTTGCCAATCAGCTTGTCATCAAAGGGCAGTATTGCGGTAAGCTCATCGCCCCGACGCTCAAATTCAATGCCAAGGAAATTGATATAGGGGACACCATGCACCAAGGCATTCAGTGCCGCATCGCGACGTTGCTTGACCACCTGCACCGGTTCTGGACGTTTACGCGCCATCACTTGCGCTCCACTGTGAAAGCGCCGGTGGCAGTGGCCACGGGGCGCTGCTCATCGTCATCCACTGCGGTGGCACGCACAAACGCGACTGACTTGGTAATTCGGTAGCATTCTGCCGTAGTGCGCACCGCTTGCCCGGGCGTTGCCGCGCGCATGTAATCAATCCGCAGATCAATCGTCGCCGTTCCTGATGGCGAGGACGGATGACACATTGCGGCCGCCCCGCAGCACGTGTCCATCAATGCAGAGACCGCGCCGCCATGCAAAACGCCCGTTTCAGGGTCCCCAACAATTTTGGAATCGTAGGGCAGCTCCATTGACGCCTTACCATTGCCGATCTGCGTCAATTTCATATTGAGCGCCTTGCAATGCGGAATGGCATTTATGAAGTGCTCCGCCATTTTTGCTTTTTGAGTGTCCATGCACTGCCTCCTACAACCTTGGGCTCATTTATGCGCGTCAAAATCGACCTGTCGCAAGGGGGCGGTTGCCCTCGCTGCAGATGCAAACTAAGTTTGCCCGTGCAAGGAGATCCCGCCCATGTCTGATACTCGTCTGTCTTTCAAAGAAATGTGCGCAAAGTTCGATGTGACACCGCGCACGCTCCGCTATTACGAGTATATCGAATTGCTGCACCCTGAGCGGTCTGGGCGCAGCCGTTTTTTTGGCCCTAAAGAAGTCGCCCGGATGACCCTGATCATGCGCGGCCGCCGCTTTGGGATTAAATTGGAAGACATTCGCCAGTGGCTGCTGATCTATGAACACGAGGGCACGTCTGCACAGATGCAAGCCTTTGTGGAAATGGCGGATCGCCAGTATGCAGAGCTTGAAGAGCAACGCCTGCAGCTGGAAGAAGCGATGCGTGAACTCAAGGAATTGCGCGACGAAACCGCTGCGTTTTTGGTAGACGGCAGTTCTTGACGCCAACACAGCCGAAGCTCACCAAATTTTGAAACCGCGCCTTAGGCGCGGTCTTTTTTTTTGCGGTGCATTGCTTTCCAATGATGCAAGCACACCAGCCACAAACACCCTGAATACATAATATTTTCAACATTATATAACTTACTATTAAAGTCATTCAGAGACGCACAACCCACTCTGGTGCAGTGTTCAAAACCGCCAATTTACGTCCCTCACATGCACCAAGTCGTGACTTGGAAATGATCCAACGTCACTTCCTAATGTGACGTGACGTCTTACTTACGTTAACGTCAACTGCTATAGTATTGGCATTCCCGAAGCCCATTTTGTTTCTCAACTTTCATAGAGAAAGGACGCAATTATGAGCGAAGATACGATGACAATTCGCGAGATGTGCGACGCTTTTGACGTGACACCTCGTACCCTGCGCTTTTACGAATCCAAGGAACTTCTGTTCCCCATTCGCGAAGGCCAGAAACGCCTGTTCACAAAACGCGATCGCGCGCGGCTGAAGCTGATCCTGCGCGGCAAACGTTTTGGATTTTCCCTCGAAGAGATCCGTCAACTTCTGGATCTTTACGACATGGGAGACCAACAGGCGACACAACTTCAGCGCACATATGAGGTGGCGAAACACCGCCTCAAGGACATGGAAGAACAACGCGATGAGCTTAATGAAGCCATCGACGATCTTCGTGAGCAGCTGAAATGGGGCGAGAGATTCCTCTCTGACCTCAACACAGAAAAAGACGCCGCGCAGTAAGCGCGTCACAAAGACCTCCGTATCGGATCACCCAAAGGGAAGAGCCCAATGCCAACATATACCGCACCTGTGAAAGACCTGCAGTTTGTCCTGCACGATGTTCTGAATGTTTCTGGTTCCGACGTTCCCGGCTACAGCGAGCTGGAAGCCGATTTCACCAGCGCCGTACTTGAAGAAGCCGGAAAACTGACCAGCGAAGTGCTGGCGCCACTGAACGTTGTTGGCGACCACGAAGGCTGCCGTCTAGAGAACGGGGTTGTCTACACACCTACCGGCTTCAAGGATGCGTTTGAGCAGGTCAAGGAAGGCGGCTGGACTGGCCTCGACATGCCGGAAGAATACGGCGGGCAGAACATGCCTTATGTTCTTGGCACCGCGGTTGGCGAGATGTTCTCTGCTTCCAACCAAGCCTTCACCATGTATCAGGGCCTGACCCATGGTGCGGCAGCAGCGATCCTTGCGCACGGCACCGACGAGCAGAAAAACAAATGGCTGCCAAAGATGGTCTCTTGTGAGTGGACCGGCACTATGAACCTGACGGAACCGCATTGCGGCACCGATCTTGGCCTGATGCGCACCAAGGCGGAACCACAAGACAACGGCACCTACAAAATCTCCGGTCAGAAGATCTTTATCTCTGCTGGCGATCACGACATGGCCGACAACATTGTGCACCTCGTGCTTGCCAAAGTGCCAGGCGGCCCAGAAGGCATTAAGGGTGTGTCCCTCTTCATCGTGCCAAAGTTCCTTGTCGACGACGAAGGCAACATCGGCGCGCGCAACGGTGTGTCTGTGGGCAGCATCGAAGAGAAGATGGGCATCCACGGCAATTCCACATGCGTGCTGAACTATGACGACGCCGAAGGCTATTTGATTGGCGATCTGAACAAAGGCATGCGTGCCATGTTCACCATGATGAACGAAGCGCGTCTGGGTGTGGGCATGCAGGGCCTTGCACAGGCCGAAGTCGCCTACCAAAACGCACTGACATACGCAAAAGACCGGCTGCAAGGCCGCGACGTGACCGGTGTGAAAAACCCGGATGGCCCTGCCGATCCGCTCATCGTGCACCCTGATATCCGCCGCTCCCTGATGGATCAGAAGTCTTTTGCCGAGGGCGCACGCGCGTTCATCCTCTGGGGTGCAACCATGATCGACAAGGCGCACCGCTCTGGCGACAAAGACGCCGATGGCCTCATATCTCTGCTGACGCCCGTCATCAAAGGCTTCCTGACAGATGAAGGCTATGACATGACCGTCAAAGCCCAACAGGTTTATGGCGGCCACGGCTACATCGAAGAATGGGGCATGAGCCAGTTCACCCGCGATGCGCGTATCGCGATGATCTACGAAGGGGCAAACGGCGTTCAGGCGCTTGATCTTGTGGGCCGCAAACTCGCAGCGGATGGCGGCAAGCACGTGATGGCGTTCTTTGAGCTGGTCAAAACCTTCTGCAAGGAAAACGGCGAAGACGAAGCGCTCGCGGATTTTGTTGGCCCGCTGAAGCAAGCCTCCAAAGATCTACAAGCGGCTGGGATGTACTTTATGCAAGCTGGTATGAAGAACCCCAACGATGCGCTGTCAGGCTCCAATGACTTCATGCATCTGTTTGGCCACGTGTGCCTCGGCCTGATGTGGGCGCAAATGGCAAAAGCCGCTAATGCTGCATTGGCTGCGGGCACAGGCGACGCCGCGTTCTACGAGACAAAGCTCGCAACCGGCCGCTATTACATGGCACGTCGTTTGCCGGCGACAGGCATGCACCTGGCGCGCATCCAATCGGGTGGCGACACTGTGATGGCGCTGACGGCAGACCAGTTCTAATGCATCGGCTGGGCGGGGCTTATCCCCCGCCCAGCGTATTGCGAACAGCTGTCTCAAAGGAGGACAGATGCCAAAACGCTTTCGCCTGACCCGACGGTTTCCCGTGGCCATGACAGAAGATGGGTATCGCAAGCTCAAGAGCTTTGCGGCCGAGGCGGGTCTGGATGAAGGCGAGGCGCTGTCGTTCCTGTTTGAGAATTTTGACGCTGTGACAGACACGGAGCAACTGGCGCAACGCTTGCGCCAGTTCAACGCAACATTGGACGCACGTAAACGGTGACGGCGGAGTTGGGATATGCCCCATTCTGCTGAACCAAATGCCAAGGGGAGGAAGGCATGACGATCAAACTCTATTGTTTTGGGGAGAGCGGACACTCTTACAAAGCGGCTTTGGCACTGGAACTTTCAGGTTTGAGCTGGGAAGCCGTAAAAGTGGATTTCTTTGCAGGTGAAACCCGCGGCGAAGACTACCGCACCAATGTGAATGTCATGGGCGAAGCGCCTGTACTGGTAGACGGCGATTTCAAGCTGTCTCAGTCTGGGGCGATTCAAGCGTACATCACCGACAAAACCGGCAAGTTTGGCGGCACCACCCGCGAAGAAGAGCTGGAAGTGTTCCGCTGGGTGCTGTGGGACAACACCAAGCTGTCTGCCGTCGCTGGACCGACCCGTTTTCTGATCAACTTCCTGCCTGAGGACAAACAGCCCAAAGAGGTGATTGCCTTCAATCAAGGGCGTCTGAAAGGCACTTACGACGTTCTCAACAAACATCTCGAGGGCCGTGACTGGATTGTGGGCGACGGGCTGACCAATGCGGATCTGACCTGTTGTTCCTACCTCTACTACCCGGAGCCTTTCGGCTTTGATCGTGCCGACTGGCCCAATATTGACCGCTGGCTCACCAATATTTCGAACACACCGGGGTGGAAGCACCCTTACGACCTTATGCCCGGCTCCCCTGCGGACCGCGCCTGAATTCGCCTGACATAGGAGACCAAAATGACCGAAGCCTATATCTATGACGCCGTGCGCACTCCGCGCGGCAAAGGCCGCAAAGACGGCAGCCTGCATGAAGTGACCTCTGTTGCGCTTTCAACGACTGTTTTGAACGCACTGAAAGACCGCAACGATCTGGAAGGCCACGCCGTTGAAGATGTGATCTGGGGCAACGTGACTCAGGTGAAAGAGCAAGGCGGCTGCCTCGCCCGGACGGCTGTGTTGGCTTCGGATCTGGATGAGATCATTCCCGGCCTGGCCATCAACCGTTTCTGCGCCTCCGGCATGGAAGCTGTGAACCTCGCGGCCAATCAGGTCAAAGGGGGCGCTGGTGATGCCTACATCGCCGGTGGTGTAGAAATGATGGGCCGTGTGCCAATGGGATCTGACGGTGCGGCCATTGCCGTTGACCCGTCTGTCGCCATGGACATGTATTTCGTGCCGCAAGGCATCTCTGCCGACATCATCGCAACCGAATATGGCTTCACCCGTGACCAAGCGGATGCGCTGGCGGTGGAATCTCAGCGCCGTGCTGCGCAGGCATGGGACGAAGGCCGTTTTGACAAATCCATTGTGGCAGTGAAAGACATCAATGGGCTGACTATTCTGGACCGTGATGAATACATGCGTCCGGGCACCGACATGCAATCCCTCGGCGGCCTGAAGCCAGCATTCAAAGAGCAGGGCGAAGTGATGCCAGGCTTTGATAAGCTGGCTCTGATGAAGTACCCGCATCTGGAAAAAGTCAATCACATCCACCACGCGGGCAACAGCTCTGGCATCGTGGATGGCGCGGCTGGCGTTCTGGTTGGCAACAAAGAGTTTGGTGAGAAATACGGGATCAAACCGCGCGCGGTGATCAAGCAGACCGCCAAAATTGGTCTGGACCCAACCATCATGCTGACCGGCCCGGTGCCCGCGACCCAAAAGATCCTGAAAGACGCAGGCATGGCGATCAGCGACATCGATCTGTTTGAAGTGAACGAGGCTTTCGCCTCTGTTGTGATGCGCTTCCAACAGGCGTTTGATGTTGATCCGGCGCTGGTGAACGTCAACGGCGGCTCCATCGCAATGGGCCACCCGCTGGGCGCGACCGGTGCAATCATCATCGGCACGCTGCTCGACGAGCTGGAGCGTCAGGACAAAGAAGTTGGCCTTGCCACGCTTTGCATTGCGTCCGGCATGGGGGCAGCCACCATCATTGAACGCGTGTAATCCGCCGACAACAGGATAAGAGACATGACTGATTTCACAATGAACGTCGGCGACAACGGTGTCGCCATTATCACCTGGGACGTGGCTGACAAATCCATGAACGTCCTGCGCCGCGAAGCGTTTGGCGAGTTGGAAGCCCTGATCGACGAAGTGCTGGCCAATGACGACATCAAAGGCGCCGTGCTCACCTCTGGCAAAGACACCTTTGCCGGCGGGATGGATCTCAATGTTCTGGGCACAATTCGCGCAGATGCAGGTGACGAGCCTGCGCAAGCCCTGTTTGATTTTACCATGATGGGCCACAAGTTCCTGCGCAAAATCGAGCGCGCGGGGATGGATCCGAAGACCAACAAAGGCGGCAAGCCGATTGCCTCCGCCCTGCCTGGCACCGCGCTTGGCATCGGTCTGGAGCTGCCTTTGGCGACACACCGTATCTTTGCGGCAGACAATCCGAAGGCCAAAATCGGCCTGCCAGAAATCATGGTTGGCATTTTCCCCGGTATGGGTGGCACCACCCGCTTTATCCGCATGATGGGCGCCATGGCGGCCTCCCCTTTCCTGCTCCAAGGCAAGATGGTGGACCCAAAGAAAGCCAAGTCTGCGGGCATTATTCATGAAGTGGTAGACGATCCAGTCGCGGCAGCCACCGAATGGGTGCTCAATGCAACTGACGCGGATATCGTGAAACCATGGGACACCAAGGGCTATAAAATGCCGGGCGGTGAGCCTTATCACCCAGCCGGGTTCATGACCTATGCGGGCGCCTCTGCCATGGTGAACGGCAACACTTGGGGTGTTTATCCTGCCGCCAAGGCGCTGCTGTCTGCCGCTTACGAAGGCGCTCAAGTGCCGTTTGACACAGCGCTCAAAATCGAGGCGCGCTGGTTTGTGAACGTGCTCTTGAACCCGTCCTCCTCTGCGATGATCCAGTCTCTGTTCATCAACAAAGAGGCGCTGGAGAAAGGCGCAAACCGCCCCGACGTGCCAGATCAAACCGTCAAGAAAGTTGGCGTTCTTGGCGCGGGTATGATGGGTGCTGGCATCGCTTTGGTCTCTGCTCAGGCAGGCATGGATGTTGTGCTGATCGACACCTCCCAAGAGGCGGCAGATCGCGGCAAAGCCTACACCGAGACCTATCTCGACAAAGGCATGAAGCGCGGCAAGGTCACGGCAGACAAGAAAGAGGCTATGCTGGCGCGCATCAACGCGACCACAGACCTCAACGCACTGTCTGATGTGGATCTGATCATCGAAGCGGTGTTCGAAGACGTTGGCGTGAAAGCGGAGATGACCAAGAAGGTTGAGGCCATCATACCTGAGGATGCGATCTTTGCTTCCAACACATCGACTCTGCCGATCACCGGTCTGGCGGAAGCATCGGTGCGCAAGGAGCAGTTCATCGGCATTCACTTCTTCTCCCCAGTTGAGAAGATGGCGCTGGTGGAGATCATCAAAGGCAAAGAAACCGGCCCACGCGCGGTGGCCAAAGCGCTCGACTATGTGCGCCAGATCAAGAAGACCCCGATCGTTGTGAACGACGAACGCTTCTTCTATGCCAACCGCTGCATCATTCCTTACATCAACGAAGGTGTGATGATGGCTGGCGAAGGTGTGGGCCGCCCGCTTCTGGATCATGCCGCACAGCTTCTGGGCTTCCCTGTGGGGCCGGTGCAGCTGGTGGATGAAACCTCCTTTGATCTGGGTGCCAAGATTGCCAAAGCAACGATGGACGCCATGGGCGATGCCTATCCAAAGTCTGTCGCGGATGATGTGACCTTCTGGATGGTCGAAGAAGGGCGTTTGGGCCGTAAGGCCAAAGCCGGCTTCTTTGACTATGATGAAAAAGGCAAGCGTCAGGGCTATTGGCCGGGCTTCAACGAGAAGTTCCCGCTTCTGGAAGAGCAACCCGATCTGATTGAAGTGCAGCACCGCCTGATCTTTGTTCAGGTGTTGGAAGCGGTGCGCGCGCTGGAAGCCGGTGTTCTCGAAGACATCCGCGAAGGCGATGTTGGTGCGATCCTTGGCTGGGGCTTTATGCCTTGGTCTGGTGGCCCGTTCAGCTGGCTCGACATCGTGGGCGCAGCCTGGGCGGCAGAGCGTTGCGACGAACTGACCGCAAAATTTGGTGCGCGCTTTGAGTGCCCGGCCCTTCTGCGCGAGATGGCTGACAAGGGTGAGACCTTCTATGGCCGTTTCGGTCCACAGGCCAAAGCCGCAGCGTAACGCGATCAAGCAAAACAAAACGCCCGCCAATTGGTGGGCGTTTTTTCATGTGTTAATCTCGTCTCAAAAGCGCGAAAGCCTTCGGCGCTCAGATCAAGCGGCGCGGCGGAGCTCTTGCAGGTTCACATCCACAGGACGCGCGGCACCGCCTTGCAAAAGAGCCTTGGCCTCAATAACAGGCATCAAATTGTAGTTCGCCACATGTGCGAACCGAGGCCGCACCCCTGCGCGAACACCCCATACACACTGCGAAAAAAGCAGCGTCCCGCCATTGGCAAAGATCATCTGATCCTCTGCAAACGCAGGCAAGTAAGCCCTGAGGGTTTCCTGCATCTGCAGTCGATAGACCCCCTCCAGAACCTCAAGCGCCGCCCCAGGAATGACAGCGAAAGGGTCCCCCCATTTGTCGCGCACCTTCGGACTTTCAACCAAGACCCCCTGATGCGGTTGCACAACCAAGTCGCGCCGATTGTCGATCGTCCCCCTTGGTACGAACAATGGTCTGAGTTTGTGCGGTGTCACTTGGTCAGGGGACGCTATCAAATCAGAAGCCACAGCTCTGATCCGCTGAAAGCCTGCGTCAAATGTCAGCACTTCGTCGCCAACATGAAGGCTTTCTACGGAAGCCCAGCCCCCGGGCGTGACAACCCGCGTGCCTTGAACGAAACCGCATCCCGCTGTGATCAAAACAGGCTTGATGCCCGCCGCCTCGCGCCGTTCTGCCAAGGCCTTGATCGCCTTGTCACGAATTGATCCCACCGCATGTTCCATCGGTCCCGCAACATCCCCAACGATTTTGGTATTTCCACTGCACGCCGCCAATAAGGAAGCAATGCGCCCCAATTGCGATTGTTCTGTGTCAGCGTTGATAATCGGTAAACAATCCAGATCGCTTGCATGGCATTCGATCCAAACTTTTGACAAATCGCGCCGTAAATGCACGTCATCGCGGTGCCTCTTGGGGCATATGCGTTGCCGCAACGAGGCGTTTTGCGCGGCCTCATGCAGTTTTCTACGCTGTCATTGTCGCAATCCTGCTTGATTGCAACACCGTTCCGAGGTTTTCTTTTGGCAACCAGATACTTGCCACCACACAGGGTGGCCGACAAGGAGGAGATGTCGATGGGTTGGATGGCGGACGAAACAGGTCTCGAAAAATGCGATGCAAATTTTGTACCGCTCACACCGCTGTCTGGATTACGCCGCGCGGCTCAGGTCTTCCCAAACCGTATAGCGATGGTGAGCGGCGACACTCGCCGCACTTATTCCGAATATCATGAACGCTGCACACGCCTTGCGTCGGGCCTTGCCCAGCTTGGCGTCATGCCGGGGGATGTGGTTGCCACCATCGTTCCAAACATCCCTGCCGCGGCGGAGGCCCATTTTGGCGTTCCTGCCTGTGGCGGCGTGCTGAACGCGATCAACATCCGACTGGATGTGCACACCGTGGCTTACATTTTTGGTCACGGGGAAGCCAAAGTCGCGCTGGTTGACACCGCATTCCTAGAGCTCGCGGAAGCCGCCATTGCAGAGATGGACGGAGATGGCCCAACCCTTGTGGAAGTGCCGGATGAGGCGGCAGGCTTTCCGGCAAGTGGAAAATACATGACATATGAGGCGCTTCTGGCCTCAGGTGATCCAGTATTTGACTGGATTATGCCCAAAGATGAATGGGAAAGCATCTCGCTGAATTACACATCCGGGACGACCGGACAGCCGAAGGGCGTGGTCTATCACCATCGCGGCGCTTATCTGAATGCGATGGGGCAAGTGCTGAGCTGGCAGATGACGCTCTATCCCGTTTACCTCATGGTTGTCCCCCTGTTTCATTGCAACGGCTGGTGCCATACGTGGCTGATGCCAATGGTGGGCGGCACATTGATCTGTTGTCGGGATGTGGCGGCAAAACCGATATTTGATGCCATTGCCGATGAAGGTGTGACCCATATGGGGGGCGCGCCAATTGTGCTCAATATGATGGTGAATGCCCCAGACAGCGAACGCCGCACATTTGACCATCTGGTGGAGGTTTTCACTGCAGGTGCTCCCCCTGCCCCAGCCATATTGGCCAAGTTCGAGCCCATGGGATTCAACGTGACCCAGATCTACGGGTTGACCGAAGTTTACGGTCCTGTCACCGAATGCCTGTGGGACGACACCCGTTGGGATGGGTTGGACACAGCAGAGCGCGCTGCGATCAAAGCGCGGCAGGGTGTGACCATGCCTTTTATCGAAGAAGTGACTGTTACAAACGAAAAACTGCAACAGATTCCGATGGATAGCGCTTCGGATGGCGAGATCATGATCCGTGGTAATGCCGTTATGAAAGGCTATCTGAAGAACCCAGACGCCACGCGAGAAGCCTTTGCCGGTGGGTATTTTCATTCCGGGGACATCGCCATTCAGCACCCCGACAGCTACATCCAAATCACGGATCGCGCAAAAGACATCATCATCTCAGGCGGTGAGAACATCAGTTCGGTTGAAGTAGAGGCCACATTGATGGATCACCCGTCCGTCAGCCTGGCTGCGGTGGTGGCCAAGCCGGATGACAAATGGGGGGAAGTGCCCTGTGCTTTTGTCGAACTTCTGGACGGTGTGAGCGTTGAGGAGGCAGAGGTGATCGCCTTTGCGAGAGCACATCTGGCTGGTTTCAAGACCCCTAAGAAAGTTGTGTTTGGCGAACTGCCCAAAACCTCGACAGGTAAGATCCAGAAATTCGCCCTGCGCGAACAGGCCAAGGCGCTTTAGGTGTGTTTGGGCAAGTCTTTGCAAAAAGTTGCGGCATTTGCCCAAAGGCTCTGGTAGACTCTCGTTAACGACCGTAAATGGCAGCGATATGAGCAGCACTCCTAAGATTGAAGACGGGTTGCGTGAGAAAATCATCTCGCAACCGGATGTGATCCTTGAGGATCGCGATCTGATGCGCGCGTTGATCGCCGCGAATGAAAAGACCATGGGCGGCAATATTGTCGATTTGCGTGGCATTGCGATGGAACGCCTTGAAGCACGGCTGGACCGGCTGGAAGACACCCACCGCAGCGTGATTGCGGCGGCTTACGACAATTTGGCGGGCACCAATCAGGTGCATCGTGCCATCCTGCGGATGTTGGATCCGGTTGAATTTGAACGTTTTCTCCATGATCTGAGCGGCGAGGTCGCCGATATTTTGCGTGTGGATGCCATTCGGCTGGTGCTGGAAACCGAGCAGGAGACCGAGGGCGACAATGCTCTGGCGCGGCTTGGTGATGTGCTGTCGACGGCGGCGCCGGGATTTGTCGAGGAGTATCTGACCGGAGGCCGCAACATACCACAACGACAGGTGACGTTGCGCCAGGTGCAGGGCGCGCGTGCGGAGGTCTATGGCGAGGACAGTGACTGGATCTGCTCAGAAGCCTGTCTGAAACTCGATTTCGGCAAGGGCCGCCTGCCGGGGCTGCTGGTGATGGGCGCGGAAGATCCGCATCAGTTCACACCGCAACAAGGCACTGATTTGCTGGCGTTTTTTGCCGGTGTTTTTGAGCGCGCCATGCGCCGCTGGCTGGCGTGATCAGCGCGGCGGTCAGTGACGCGATCACGCGATTTCTGGCCCATAAGGCCGCATTGGAGGCGGCCTCAAGCAACACAATTTCGGCCTATGAGCGCGATCTGATTGAATTCGCAAGCTTTTTAACGCTTCACAAAGGCGCGCCGCAGGGGCTTGCGCCGTTGATGGCCGTGTCGGTGCAGGACATGCGCAGCTGGATGGCCAGCGCGCGCCGCACGGGCATTGCGCCGCGATCTCTGGCGCGTAAACTCTCGGCAGTAAAGAGTTTTTACCGCTGGCTGGCGGAACGCGAGGGATGCGATCCCACAGCGGTTTTGGCCACCCGGTCGCCCAAGTTCAATGCCAAACTGCCCCGTCCGCTTTCCGAGGAGGCCGCTAAGCAAGTCATTGAAACCGTTGAATTTCAATCAAGTGACGATTGGGTTGGCGCGCGGGATACGGCGGTGATCACCCTGCTGTACGGCTGTGGCCTGCGAATTTCCGAAGCCCTGAGCCTGACAGGTGCAGACGCCCCACTGCCCAAGACGTTGCGCATTGTCGGCAAAGGCGGCAAGGAACGCATCGTGCCGGTTCTGGATGCGGCACGCGCGGCGGTGGATCAATATATTTCCCTTTGTCCGCATGATCTTAGCCGAGAAGGTCCGCTGTTTCGTGGCGTGCGTGGTGGGGCGCTGAGCGCGCGGATTGTGCAGATGGCGATGCAGAAAACCCGCCAGCAACTGGGCCTGCCTGCGACCGCCACCCCCCATGCGATGCGGCACAGTTTTGCCACCCATCTGCTGAGCGCGGGGGGCGATTTGCGGGCCATTCAGGAGCTGCTTGGGCATGCCTCGCTTGCCACCACACAGACCTACACGCAGGTCGATGCGGCGCGCCTGATGGAAGTCTACAACAACACCCACCCAAAAGCGTGAGTGGCAAATAGTTAACGTCAAAAACCGCCTGTTTTGAACGTCGGTATTGCGTCTGTATCGCGACGGTATTGCGGAGGTGCGAAATTCGGGGTCAGAAATGGTTAATCGGCCGCCATGGTTAGGGGATTGAGGGGCCAGCCCCACCACCGCAGCGATCTGAAGCGCCGTGTTTTGCCACAGGTGCCATTTACAGAAGGAAGCCGTGATGAAAGAAACCGTCTTGCCCGAAGCGCCAGATGCAAAATCACCCGCCGGGGCCGACATCCGTTTCATTATGGATGGCACCACGGGGAATATGATTCACAGCACCGTTCCCCCGGGGCAGATCAACAGAGCAACCATCCACAAGAGCGTTAGCGAGTTCTGGTATGTTCTGGAAGGTCAGGGGGAGATCTGGCGACGCGACGAGAGTGAGGAAAGAATCACGCCCCTCGCGCCCGGTGTGTCGATTGATATTCCTTTGGGCACAGCGTTTCAGTATCGCTGCACCGGAGAGGTGCCGCTGACATTCATATGTATCACCATGCCGCCATGGCCGGGCGATCGGGAAGCCTCTCATGTTGACGGGGCATGGCCGCCGACCGTCTGACAAACTGCGCGCCTTTCAGCCCCGCCCCTGCGGCACGACCTCATACCCCGGCTCCTCGGGCTCATCATCCACCATCTCAGGCGGGAAGCCCGGGGCCAGCACAGAAAGACCGGTGGCCTCCTCCAGCCGCTTGATGATGTTGGGGCTGAGTTCTCTTTCCCCAAAGCGCGCGATGGCGTCGTCAAACATCGCGATCATCAGCGGGTTGAGCTCCAGCGGCACGCCAGCACGGTCGGCCACATCCTGAAACAGGCCAATGTCCTTTTTGACCAGATCCATGGTGAAAGAGATGTCACGCGAGCCGTTGAGAATGACCTGACTTTCGGTCTCATGGCTGAAGGAGTTGCCGGAACTGATCTTGATCGCCTCATAGGCGGTGTTGAGATCCATGCCGGCGGCGGCGCAGGTGGTGAGCGCCTCGGCACTGGCCACCAGATGTGCGGTGGCGAGGTAGTTGGTGACGACTTTCAACACCGAAGCCGAGCCGAGATCGCCGGTGTGCAAAACACGGCGGCCCATGGTGGTGAGGAGCGGCAGGATGCGCTCGAAGGTCGCCCGATCACAGCCTGCGAAGATGGAGATGTTGCCTGTGTCGGCCCGATGGCACCCGCCCGACACCGGGCAATCGACCGCAGCGCCACCAGCCGCGACGACCAATGCGCCAAGGCGCTTGGCCTCGGCCTCATCAGTGGTGGACATTTCCATCCAGATTTTGCCGGGGCCGACCTCTGGCAGCATCTGCTGCAGCACCGCATCTGAGGCGGCGGGAGACGGCAAGCAGGTGATGACCACATCACAGAGGCGCATCATCTCTGCCGGGCCGGAGACCGCCTTGGCCCCCTGCGCCAGCTTGTCGGCCACAAGATCAACATTCAGATCATGGACATAGAGCTCTTTGCCGTTTCTGAGCAGGCTGCCGCTGAGTTTGCCGCCGACATTGCCCAACCCGATAAATCCAATTTTCACACGCGTTCCCCCCTATCCTCTGTTGCAGCGTGGCGCGAGTTGACATGCGCGGCAGGTCGGGGCGCGACATATCTGGCGTTTTTGACCTATGATTTGCCAAAGAGGCGGCCCGGTGCCTCCGACGCCAGCGGCGCGCCGGAAAGCTGCGCCATATGCCATGCCAGCGCGGTGTTGGAGCTGAACACCGGCTTGTTGAGTGTGGCCTCCAGTTCGGCGATCACATCAAGCGTCTGCAGGTTGGTGCAGCTGAGGAACACCGCCTCCACATCTTGCTGCCCCACTTGGGTTGCGGCGGCTTTGACGGAGGCGGCGGTGATGCGGGCGACGTTCTCCTCTCCGGCTTCGCCAAAGGACACCAGTGCGGGGACAGAAATACCTGCGGCCTCAAAGGCGCGTTGCACCGGGAGGGAGACCTCGGCCACATAAGGCGTAACCATGCCAAGGCGCGTGATGTTGAGCGCGCGGCAGGCGGCGATGGCAGCGGAGAGCGGGTCGGTCACGGCGGGGGTTTTCACGCCCTGCGCAACGAGCGCGGCCACTTTGGCGGCTCCGATCATGGTGGTGCCTGAGGTGCAGCCGTAGCCGACCACATCAAAGCGCGCGGCAGGCGGGAAGAGCGCGGCACTTGCCGGCAGGGTTTGGGACATTTCCTGCAAGGTGTCGGTGGTGACTTCGGCACCGGACGGCACGCGGGAGGTGTAAAGCGCGAGATCACGAGAGGGGAAGAGGCGGCGAAAATCCTGCTCCAGCGTTTCGTCAAATTTGAGCACGATGAGGCCGAGCGTGTGTTCGCCAGAGGCGGGTGTGCCAAGCGTGAAAGGGATGGTGTCCATAGGGTTACCTCAGGATCGGGAGCGCGGCGGGGGCGCGGGTTGAGAGGAGCTCGCAACCATCCTCGCGCAAGACGATGTTTTCTTCATGCACCTGAAAGAGTCCCGGGGCGATTTCCACGCCCGGCTCCAGCGTGAGCACCATGCCAGCGCGCAGCTCTGTGGTGTCATGTGGCGTGAAGCTGGGCCATTCGGTGAGCGTGATGCCAAGGCCATGGCCGAGCCGTCCGTCGCCGGGGGTGGCGCCTTGCGCGGTGAGGCTGTCGACAAACATGGCATGCACATCGCAGGCGCGGTGGCCGGGACGCAGGGTGGCAAGCACGTGGTCGGTGGCCCGGTAGAGTGCGTCATAGGCGCGTTTGGCGGCGTCATCGGCGCGGGTGATGGCGAAGTTGCGGTCAAAATCGCAGAAGTAGCCATCGAGCACTGCGCCGGTGTCGAGCATGAGGACGTCACCTGCCATGAGTTTTTGATCGCCAGCGGGGGAGATGACATCGCCGTAGCCGCCCTGCCCCGCGCCACCAGCGGTGTAGCTGATCCAATCGGCGCCTTCCTCCAGCAACACACGCTGGAAATCGCGGAAGACCTGCGCATGGGTGCGGCCCTCGGCGGCGTATTCGGAGATGCGGGCAAAGCTGCGATCTGCGACGGCGCAGGTGGCGCGGATTTTGCGGATCTCAGCCTCTGATTTGATTTCACGGGTGCGTTGGACGGTGTCTGTGGCGTCGACAAAGCGGCGGGGCGCGAGGGTTTGGGTGAGTTGGGTGTAATCCGCCAGTGGCATGCGCAGCTGGGTTTCAAGGCCCATGGGCAGGCCGACGGTGCCAGTTACGGGGACGATTTCGGCAAGGGTGTCGCAGAGCAGACTGAGGCCATCGTCCTCAGGGAAAGGCGCGTCCCATGTGCGGATGTCGGTGAGCCATGTTTTGCCCATCAGGTCTGCGCCGATGGCTGGGATCACGGCGATAGGGGCGCCGGTGGCCGGGATGAGCACAAACCACGGGCGAGCCGGGCTTTCCCAGAAGCGGGTGAGAAAACCCGTGGTGTAGAAGATGTCGGCGGCTGAGGTCAGCAGCAGGACGGAGTGACCTGCGCGGGCCATGGCGGCTTGCAGGCGACTGATGCGGGTCTGGAATTCCGCAGGAGGGAAACCGCGGGCGGGCGTCGGCTCAGACATCTTCGGGTCCTTCGCTGACAATGGTGAGGATGCGGGCGTCCGGGTCGAGCTGCGGGCGCTTGAGCAGCGCGGCAGCAACACCGGCCACACCGGAGGGGGTGCTGGCGATGCCGTAGGCTCTGAGGGCCTCTACCGCGTCGTGGGCCTCCTGCTCTGAGATGGTCACAAAACTGTCGGCATCCATCGCCAGACCATTGAGCGCCACCATGGAAGCGGTTTTGCAGTCCAGTCGGCCCATGTCAGAAACAGGTCCGGTGGTGTCCACCAACTGACCTGCGCGAATGGACTCGATCAGCGCGGGGGCGGCTTCGGGCTCCACCACGGTGATCTGTGGCGCATCCCCCCAAGTGGCGCGGGCATAGGCGGCGACGGCGGCGGCGAGACCACCGACACCGGCCTGAAGAAAAATATGTGTGGGCGGTGCGGGAATTTGTGCGGCGGCTTCTGAGGCCATTTGCAGATAGCCCTCCATGACGCGGTAACCTGACGCCTCGTTGCCAGCCCATGTGCTGTCAGACAGCAGAGTCCAGCCGTTGGCCTTTGCGGCGGCTTCGGCGGCGGCCATGCTGGCTTCATAGTCGTCACCCGCCCAAGCGACCTCTGCCCCCTGTGCCTCAAGGCGGGCACCAAAGGCAGCCGGAACTGTGTGGGCGAGGTAGATCACCGCCTTGGCCCCGAAGATGCGCGCGCCAGCCGCAACGGACATGCCGTGGTTGCCCGCCGAAGCGGTGACATAGGTGCGGCCCGTCAGCGCTTGGGACCAATCAGAAGGATCTGTGCGGGCCGCGTCGTGGGCGATGGCGTAGGCCGCGCCGAGCGCTTTGAAGGAGCCAAGGCCCATGCGGCTGCGCTCATCTTTGATGTGGAAGCTGGCGACCCCAAGCTTGGCTGCGAGATCGGCCATGTCGCGCAACGGGGTTTCGGCGTGGGCCGGACAAAGCGCAAGCAGCTTGGCCACCGCTGCGGCATCGCGGCTGGGGAGCGTGTCAGACTGGCGGGTCGGGAGGCCTTGGCTGCGAAACGGGTTGGCTAAGGTGTCGGTCATGTATCAGGGGGGCTTTCCAAGAGAGTTTTCAAACGTGCCACCTCCCCCGCCCGCATGCGGCCATCGCGCATTTCAAACAGCGCGCGCACTTCGGTGCCCTCAAAGGCGAGATCCTCTCCGACATATCCGAGATGGGACAGACGGTAAGATTTGGCAGCCCAATCGGTGATTTCCATGCGGATGGTCAGCAGATCGCCATCCCTAAGCGGGCGACGATATTTGGCATGGGTTTCCATGAGACCAAGACCCTTGGCCCCCAGTTGCGCACAGACCGCCGCGTGGCCGCCATAGGTTTGCAGAAAGCGCTGAAAGGTGCCGTCCATCCACCGATAGATATTGGGGTAGTAGACGATGCCCGCTGGGTCGCAATCGCCAAAAACTACGTGGTGGTGGTGCTCAAAAGTGAAGCGCATGAGGGGTTCCGTTCGTGGCCTGTTTGGGGCCAGATTGGGTGCCGATGGCGAGAATGGCAATGAGGACTTTGGGTTGACAGAAGAAGGGTGCAGCCCTGAAGGTAGCGCCGAGACTTGGGCATTTTGCCCTAAAACCGCAGAGATAGGGGCGTTTTGCCCCAATATTCACGCTGAACGACCTAAATGACCGCAGAATTGGACGACATGGACCGCCGCTTGCTGGCGGCGCTGCAAAAAAACAATCGCCTGACCGCAGATGAACTGGGTGAGATTGCAGGGGTGTCACGCTCTGCCGTGCAGCGGCGCGTGGCGCGGTTGCGCGACAGCGGGGTGATTGAGGCGGATATTTCGGTGGTGTCGGCCAAAGCCGTCGGGCGGCCGATGACCTTTATCGTGGAGGTCGAGATGGAGCGCGAGCGCACGGACCTTCTGGATGAATTCCGCCGCTCCATGCTGCAGCTCGATGATGTGCAGCAATGCTATTATGTGACCGGCCACGCGGATTTTATCCTTGTGGTGACCGCCCCGGATATGACCGCCTATGAAGACTTCAGCCGCCGGGTGTTCAACGACAATCCCAACATTCGCCGTTTTCACAGCAATGTGGTGATTGACCGCGTCAAAGCCGGGTTGCAAGTGCCAGTGTGAAGGGCGCTTTTTGGCCCCTTCACAGAGTTGCAGACTGATCTAGCCGCAGCAGCTGCAAGACGAACCTTGGGAGATCGGCTGTACCGGCTCCAGAGTGTCCTCACCCAAAGGCAATTCTCCGGTGAGCGCGGGGGCTGGGATTTGCAACGCGGTGGCGATGCGGATCAGGGTCGCCTCTGGCAAAGCTGCGCCATTTGAAGCGGTTTCCAGCTTGGTCAGTTGGCGTTCCGTCAGACCCACAAGCTTGGCAAGCTTGGGCCGGCCCAGTTTACGCGCCTTGCGAACAGTTTTGAGACGCTGAGGATCAAGAGTAAGCGCGGTCACGGAACACCTGTATGGATTGTTGTCTGTCTACCCTAGATAGGCTGGTGTGTATCGGGTGGCAAGTTTGCCTTTGAAGGTATCTCCCCTCAACGCTGAGTACGGCGCAAAAAGTCGTCAAACATGGGGACGGTGAAGTCTATCTCGCCATATTGAGGGCTGTAGATCATACCTTTGGTGATGATCTGGGCGCGTCGGGGGCCGAGTTTGCTGGGGGACTGGCCCAGCTTTTTGGCCACCTTGGACGAGCGGTATGGCCCTGACCCCAACGCAGCCATGGCGACCACATAATCGCGCTCCTTTGGGGTCAGGCGGTCAAAACGGACCTGAAAGAACCCTTCGTCCAGACGCCGCAGCGCATCCCCGGTCGCCACCTCGACAACATCTCGGTCAATCGGGGAAGCCACGGCAGTGTTCCACGCCTGATAGCCCCACTCCTGCAAGAAATACGGGTATCCCTGCGTGGTTTCATAAATCCGTTTCAGCGCTTCCTGGGTGATCTTTTCTCCTTCGTCCTCGATCGGTCCCTTTATGGCCTGCATTGCTGATGCCTCATCCAGCGGGCCGACATTTGGGTAGGAAAATAAGCGCTCTGCATAGGATTTTGCATCGCCAGACAAGGCGGCCAATTGCGGCAGGCCCGCCCCAAAGAACATGACGGGGAGCTGTTTCTGACCGATTTTGTGAATGGCCACAATGAGGGCCGCAAGCTCTGCTTCGCTGAGATATTGCACCTCATCAATCAGCAGGCACCATCCACGACCCGCAGCTTTGGCAGCGGTGCCAATGGCGACAAACATATCGGTGAGGTCATATTCCAGATTGCCGCTGTCCGCGACGCCGGGCTCCGGATCCACTGAAACTGAGATATCGCCCATCTGCACTTTGAAAGCGCTGGCGAAACTGCGCAGGGCTTTCATGGCGAAGTGGGATTTGGCCTTCGCTGCTTCGATCAGAGAGAGCTTTCGCAACACGCGCTGCATGCGCGGATAGAGCATAAGCGCGAGTTTTTTCTCTTCGGGGGCTTCAATCACGGAGGTGAGATAGTGTTCGTCTTCGGCCGCGTTTTCAATGGCATTGAGCAGAACGGTTTTACCTGTGCCACGCAGGCCCAGAAGCATTTGGGAACGCGCATGGCGACCGATCATGGTGCGCTTGAGCGCGGTGACCGCATCGGTAATGATCTCATCGCGTCCGACAAGCTGCGGCGGCTGCGAACCTGCCCCCGGGGCAAAAGGGTTTCTGACTGGATCCATGGTACTATCAAAATCTAATGAGTTATATGTTATGGTAGATATAGCTATATATAAGTCAATACAGCTGTGCAGATCCAACTGCTGTCACGCCTCTTCGCCTTACTGACCAAAGAAAAAGCCGCCCACGAGGGGCGGCTTCTTTGTTTCTCAGCTCAAACCGACGCTCAGTCGATGATCGCGTTCAGTGTTGCGGACGGACGCATGACTTTGGCTTTCAGCTCCACAGATGGGCGGTAGTAGCCGCCGATCTCTGCCGCTGGGCCTTGCGCCGCTGCAAATTCCGCCAGGATGGCCTCTTCGCCCTCTGCCAGAGCTTTGGCCACACCTGCAAACTCGGCTGCGAGGTCGGCATCGTCAGACTGTGCTGCCAGCGCTTCGGCCCAGTAACGCGCAAACCAGTAGTGGCTGTCGCGGTTGTCAGGCTGGCCCACTTTGCGGGATGGGGAGCGGTTGTCGTCCAGAATGCCCTGGGTTGCGGCCTCGGCAGCGACACCCAGAACACCGGCTTTGGCGTTGCCTTTGACATCCGCGAGGAAGTTCAGGCTTTCACCAAGGGCACAGAATTCACCCATTGAGTCCCAGCGCAGGTGGTTTTCTTCGACCAGCTGCTGAACGTGCTTAGGGGCAGAGCCGCCCGCGCCGGTTTCAAACAGACCACCGCCCTGCATCAGCTTCACGATGGAGAGCATTTTGGCGGAGGTGCCCAGCTCAAGGATCGGGAAGAGATCGGTCAGATAATCGCGCAGCACGTTGCCGGTGATGGCGATGCTGTCGTTGCCTGCGGTGATGGTTTTCAAGGACTGTGCGGTGGCTTCGCGTGGCGCGAGGATCTGGAACAGGTCCGCCTTGCCAGCTGCTTCTAGCGCAGGAGTCACGTATTTGATCAGCTCTGCGTCATGGGCGCGGTTTGCGTCCAGCCAGAAGATCGCCTCGGAACCTGTCAGGCGCTGACGGTCCAGAGCCAGCTCGATCCAGTTCTCAATCGGTGCCTTCTTCACGGTGCAGGAGCGCCAGATGTCACCCGCCTCAACGTCGTGGCTGTGCAGGGTTTCACCGTTTGCGAGAACAACGCGGATGGTGCCCTCAGCAGGCGCTTCAAAGGTGGTTGGGTGGGAGCCGTACTCTTCCGCCTTTTGTGCCATCAGGCCAACGTTGGCCACGGAGCCTGCGGTGGTCACATCCAGCGCGCCGTTGGCTTTGAAGAAGTTCACGGTCTCGTCATAGACAGAGGCGTAGCAGCGATCCGGGATCACGCAGTTGGTGTCGCCCTTGTTGCCAGCCTCATCCCAGCCTTTGCCGCCTGCGCGGATCACGGCAGGCATGGAGGCGTCGATGATCACGTCAGAAGGCACGTGCAGGTTGGTGATGCCTTTGTCAGAATCCACCATATACATGGACGGACGCTCCAGCGCGGCGATTTCTGCTTTGATGGCATCGGCGTTGTCAAGCGTGTCGATGGCGGCCAGAACAGCCCCCAGACCGGAGTTCGGGGAACCGCCTGCTGCGGCGATGGCGTCCCCATGGGCGTCCCAAACCGGGCCAAGCCATGCTTTGACCGCGTGGCCGAAGATGATTGGGTCAGAGACCTTCATCATGGTGGCTTTCATGTGCAGGGAGAACATGGTGCCGTCTGCTTTGGTGTCTTCAATCGCCTCTGCCAGGAACGCACCCAACGCTTTGGCGGACATGAAGGTGGCGTCAGCAACGGTGCCTTCTTCCAGCGGCCAGCCGTCTTTCAGAACGGTCACGGCGCCGTCTTTGGCAACAAATTCGATTTTCGCATCACCGGCCTGATCCGCAGAAATGGTCGCGGAGACTTCGTTTGCGTAGAAGTCGTTGCCCGGCATGGAGGAGACTTTGGTTTTGCTGTCAGACGTCCAGGCACCCATGGAGTGCGGGTTGTTCTGTGCAAAGTTTTTCACCGCACGTGCGGAGCGGCGGTCGGAGTTGCCTTCGCGCAGCACAGGGTTCACAGCGGAGCCTTTGATGCCGTCGTACCGGGCGCGGATCGCCTTTTCTTCGTCAGACTGCGGATCTTCTGGATAGGCTGGGATGTCATAGCCCTGCGCCTGCAGCTCTTCGATCGCGGCCACCAGCTGTGGCACGGAGGCGGAGATGTTTGGCAGCTTGATGACGTTGGCGTCAGGGGTTTTCACCAGCTCGCCCAGAGCGGCCAGATCATCAGACTGACGCTGTGCGTCGGTCAGGTTTTCCGGGAAGGTTGCGATGATGCGGCCCGCCAGCGAAATGTCTGGGGTGCCAACGGTGATTCCGGCGGCAGAAACGAACTTGCGGATGATCGGCAGGAAGGAGGCAGAAGCCAGCTCCGGCGCTTCGTCTACAATTGTATACAGAATATCTGGTGTCTTGTTTTCAGCCATATGTCTCACAACCTTTTTTAAGTCAGGGGTGTCTATATTTGCGGGTTCTGGGCGGAATGCCCGACATAATCCGTTTGGTCCTCTTTGCCATCGTGGGGATTGTGACGGGCACAAAAAACCCGCACGACGGCATCGTGCGGGCTCCGTATAGGCTGCATGGGGCCAAAGATCAATTGCGGCGTCCCGCTTAGGCGGGGGCTTTTTGCCGCGCGGCCTGCATATGCGCATCAAGCGCGGCAATTTGCGCTTCTGTCAGGCGCAGGCCCAGCTTGGAGCGCCGCCAGACGATGTCTTCTGCGACGCGGGCATATTCTTTCTGCATCAGCCAGGTGACCTCGGCTTCTGTCAGAGTTGCGCCAAAGTCTGTGCCGAGGTCTGCCGCCTCTTTGGCATCGCCAAGAAGGATCTCTGCCTCGGTGCCATAGGCGCGAATGAGGCGTTTGGCCCAAGCGGGTGTCAGGAAAGGATATCGGCTTTGCAGCGCGGCGATTTTTCCTTCGACCTCATGCACCTCAAAATCACCGCCGGGCATGGCCACGCCTGCTGTCCATGGCGCGGTGGCTTCGGGGAAGAATGGCACGATTTTGGCCATCGCCGCCTCTGCGAGCTTGCGGTAGGTGGTGATTTTACCGCCAAAGACATTGAGCACCGGCGCGCCGTTGTCATCGAGTTTGAGCACATAATCGCGCGTGGCCGCGGTGGCGGAAGAGGCCCCATCGTCATAAAGCGGGCGCACGCCGGAATAGCGCCAGACGATGTCTTCCATCGTCACAGGTTTCTCAAAGTAGTTTGATGCGAAATCACAGAGATACTGCGCTTCTTCATCGGTGCAGGTTGGGGCCTCATCGGCGTTGCTGTGTTCCTGATCGGTGGTGCCAATCAGGGTGAAGTCTTCCTGATAGGGAATGGCAAAGATGATGCGGCCATCTTCGCCCTGGAAGAAGTAACAGCGGTCATGATCAAACAGGCGCTTGGTCACGATGTGGGAGCCACGCACCAGACGCACGCCCGCAGAAGAATTCTGTTTCAGCACACCCTGAATGACATCAGCCACCCACGGGCCACCCGCATTCACCAGCGCCTTGGCACGGGCCGTGCGGCGGGCGCCGGTCTCCACATCTTCCATCTCGATCTGCCACACACCATCGGTGCGCGCTGCAGAGAGCACCTTGGTGCGGGTATGGATCGTTGCGCCGCGTGCTTCGGCATCACGCGCGTTCAGAACCACCAGGCGGCTGTCCTCGACCCAGCAATCGGAATATTCAAAGGCCTTGGCAAATTTGCCCTTCAGAGGCTTACCCGCTTCGTCCGACTTCAGGTCCACCGTGCGTGTTCCGGGCAGAATTTTGCGCCCCCCAAGGTTGTCATACATAAAGAGACCCAAACGGATCAGCCAACTGGGGCGGCGGCCCTTCATCCACGGCATGACCAGCGACAGGATGCGCGATGTCGGCGTGTCATTGTCAAACCGCATGTCCTTATGCATCGGCAGCACAAAGCGCATGGGCCAGCTGATATGGGGCATGGCACGCAGCAGGGTTTCACGCTCAATCAGCGCCTCGCGAACAAGGCGGACCTCAAAATATTCCAGATAGCGCAGGCCGCCGTGAAAGAGTTTGGTGGAGGCCGAAGAGGTGGCCCATGCGAGGTCTTTCATCTCTGCAAGTTCGACAGAGAGGCCGCGCCCCACTGCGTCGCGTGCAATGCCGCAGCCGTTGATGCCGCCGCCGATCACAAAGAGATCCACTGTGTTGTCTGACTGAGCTGCCATGAGATTCCCTTTCGCGGGCTTTCGAACATTTTCGCGCATCTTCGAACATTTTCGCGGACCAGAGTCAAGAAAAACGCACCGAAATCTCCGCGATTGCGCAGGTTTTCGTTGTAATTTCACGGAAAGCCTGACACGGCTATGCGTGCAAAACGAAGATAAGCGAACATGCACAGCAGTTTCCGAGACCGTGAAATCCTTGAAATCGCCCGCACCGAAGGCAAAGTGACCGTTGACGGGCTGGCCGCGCATTTTGATGTGACGGTGCAGACCATCCGCCGCGATCTGACCCAGCTGGCGAACGCAGGACGGCTTGAGCGTGTGCATGGCGGCGCGGTTTTGCCCTCAGGGGTGCGCAACATTGCCTATGAGGAGCGCAGCCGCGTGAATGCAGAAGCCAAAGCGGCGATGGCGCTGGCCTGTGCAGCAGAAATCCCCAACGGCTCTGCGCTGTTCATCAACATTGGCACCAGCACAGAGGCTTTGGCGCGTGCGCTTTTGGGCCATGACGGGCTGCTGGTTGTGACCAACAATCTGAATGTGGCGCAAATTCTGGCGGGCAATGAACGCTGCGAGGTCTTGCTGACCGGGGGCAAGCCACGGCCAGAGGATGGCGGTCTGGTGGGGCCGATTGCAGAGCGCATGGTGCGGGATTTTGCCTTTGATTATGCGATCCTTGGCTGTTCGGCGATTTCAGCAGAGGGCGCGGCCTATGATTTTGCCATGGACGAGATTTCGGTGTCCAAAGCGGCTTATGCGGGGGCGCGGGAAACCTGGCTGCTGGCAGATCACAGCAAGTTTCAGCGCAACGCGCCCGCGCGTATTCTGGATTTTGACGATGTGGACCGGCTGTTCACCGACGCCCTGCCCGCCGCGCTGCATCCGATCTGTGCAGAGAAAGCCACGCAGGTCACGCAAAGCGGCTAGGTTCAGCCGCCAAAGGTTTCAGAATGGATCTGCGCCATCGGCACGCCCTGCGCTTCCAGCCCTGATGTGAGTGCGGTGACAAAACCCGCCGGACCACAAAGCAGATAGTGCGCCTGCGTCCCGGCATTGAGCGCGAGGATGTCAGGCGCGGAAATGCGACCCTGCATATCATAGCCCTGCCCTATTTGATCATCTGGTTCCGGCTGACTGTAGTACACAGCGCGCTGTGCGACAGGATGGCTGGCGATCAGCTTATCGACCTCCTCGCGCAGCGCGTGGTGACGCCCGTTGCGCGCGCCGTGCAGAAACCACACTGGGCGGTTGGGGTCCTGACGGAGCGCTTCGTGCAGCATGGCGACCATCGGGGTGAGGCCCACGCCCGCGCTGATCAGAACCAGAGGTCTGCGTCCATCCGGGATCACAAAATCTCCGGCGGGGGGCTTGGCCTCGATCACATCGCCCACGGCAATCGTGTCATGCAGGTGCCGTGAGGCCGCACCAAGCGGCTCGCGCTTCACCGTGATGCGGTAGCTGCTTTCTTCTGCAGGCCCAGACAGGGAATAGGTGCGCCGCAGTTTGGCGCGCTGAGTGGGCCCCTCCAGCGCAATGGGCAGATGCTGCCCGGCCTTGAATGGCGCAAGGGGTGCGCCATCCTGTGCGGCCAGCGTGAAGGAGGTGATGTCTTCAGCCTCTTTTGTTTTTGCGGTGACAACCAGTTTGCGCGTGGGCGTTGGGGTTTTGGACCAGCGCAGGGCCAGCGCTTCGCGGCGGTCCAGTACGCGTTCAATCGTGACCTCGATCACGCGCAGAGTGCTGGGGTCGCGCGCCTCTTGGGGGGCCCAGTCGATGGTTGCGCGCCCGGAGACATGCAGCAGACCTCCGGTGGCAAAATCGACAAACAGCAGGCCGACGCGGGGATCCTCAATGAGATTGCCGATCGTGTTGAAGAAGTTGTTGCCGGAATAGTCGGGGATGCGCAGCCGGGTGGGGCTGACCACCTGCACAAACCCCGGTGTGCCGCCCCGGTGGGAGGCATCATAGCCGTTGGACGCCGCCTGCCCTGCGCTGTGATGACCTGAGCCAATAAAGAGCGTATCCGCGGCCTGAATGCGGGCAATTTGCGCGGCACTCAGTTGGGCAGCACTTTGGGACGCAGGGCGCGTGGGGTGCGGCACGCGCCACCACTCCCGCTCGCTGATGTATTGCGGGCAGTTGCCAAAGGTCTGGCGGATGTCGATGGCAAACCCTGCGTCGGTGGGGCGGGTGCGCCCACTTAGCCGATTGCGACGGCGGGTGGCCAACTCGATGCCAACAACGCCGATGTCTGCGCCCGCTTTCAGAGTCTTGGCGAGCGGATCTTGCGGATCCATTGCGCCCGCCAAGGTGAGGGTATGCGCATCCGGGGAGCGGATAAAACCGTCTGGGCCTTCGACAATCGTGGCCCAGACGTGCCCATTTGCATCACCTGACGCGACCACCAGAAAGGGTTGATCCTGATAGAAGGCGCGGTGCTGATCTGGCATGAAGTCCCGAATGAATGGGGCGACACGGCGTGCCATATCGCCAGCTCCGGCGCGCAGCTGTGCGGCGCGCTCGCCCTTGTGAAACGGTGTGTCTGTCGTCTGCATGTCGGCGTCCTCCGTCAGGGTGGCAGGGGTCAGAGACCCAGTTCGCTGAGACCGGGGTGGTCGTCGGGGCGACGGCCGAGGGGCCAGCGGAATTTGCGGTCTTCTTCGGCAATGGGATGTTCGTTGATGCTCGCAAAGCGGTGGGCCATGTAGCCGTTTTCATCAAACTCCCAGTTCTCATTTCCATAGGCACGGAACCAGTTGCCGCTGTCATCGCGATACTCATAAGCGTAGCGCACGGCGATGCGGTTCTCGGTGTAGGCCCAGAGCTCTTTGATCAGGCGATAATCGAGCTCCTTGTCCCATTTGCGGGTCAGGAAGGCTTCGATCTCTGCGCGTCCTTTGGGAAATTCCGCGCGGTTGCGCCACTGGCTGTCTGGCGTATAGGCGAGCGCCACTTTGGTTGGGTTGCGGCCGTTCCAGCCGTCTTCGGCGAGGCGCACCTTTTCGATGGCGCTGTCGCGCGTGAAGGGCGGCAGGGGATGGCGCGGGGCTTCGGCAGTCATGGGGAGGACTTTCTTTAAGGGAGAAAACAGGGGGAGTATTGAAAAGATGAATGCGCCAGAGCACAGCCTGCGCCCTGCTCTGGAGCGGAAGGTTATTCGGCGACAAGGCCCACAGCGGTGGCTGGCATAGGCTCAAACCCATCCAGCGCTTCAAACCGGGCAAGCCAGGCGCGCACATTTGGGTAAGGCGCAAGCGAGACATTCCCTTCGGGCGCGTGGGCGGTGTAGGAATAAGCGGCGACATCGGCGATGGTTGGACGATCCCCCACAAGCCAGTCCTGCCCTTCAAGTCCCTGCTCCAGCTTCTGCATGGCGCGGTTGGCGATGGTTGCGGTGAATTCCGCATCAAGCGGCGCACCGAAGACGGTGATGAGACGCGCGGCGGCGGAGCCGAAGGCGATGTCCCCTGCGGCCAGAGTGAGCCAGCGTTGCACAGCGGCTTCGCCAACAGGATCGGTGGGCATCCAGTCTGGCGCATAGCGGCGCGCGAGATAGACCAGAATGGCGTTTGAGTCAGAGACCACAACGTCGCCATCTTCGAGAACAGGCACCTGCCCGTTTGGGTTCATCGCCAGAAACTCGGGCGTTTTATGCGCCCCAGCGGCGAGATCGACAAAGACGGTCTCATGGGCAATGCCTGCCAGTTTGGCAAAGACCAACGCGCGGTGGGCGTGGCCTGATTTTGGGAAGTGGTGGATGCGAACGGCTGTGGACATTTTAGGCTCCTCTCTCTGGGACTGTTGTTGGGGCTGTTCTGTGTGCGCAGAGATAGCGCTTGCCAAAACAGATGATAATTGCCACTTTTTGCGGATCATTAAGCCCTCAGAAGGCGCAATAGATATGGACAAGATTGATCGCATGCGCGCCTTTGCCCTTGTGGCAAAGAACGCCTCTTTCACCGCAGCGGCCCAGCGATTGGGGCGCTCTTCCCGGCTGGTAAGCAAATATGTGGCTGATCTGGAGGAGTCGCTTGGCGTTCAGCTGCTCAACCGAACCACGCGCAGTGTGTCCCTGACCGATGCGGGGGCGACCTATCTTGCGATGTGTGAGCCCCTGCTTGATGGGTTTGACGAGATGGAGGAGACCGTGCGCAACGCGCAGGCCGCCTTGCGCGGTGTGATCCGTGTTGCCGCGCCCACCGGGTTTGGGGCCTTGCGGCTTGCACCCTCGCTGGCCGCCTTTGCCAACCAGCATCCGGAAGTGGAGATTGATCTGAAACTGTCAGACCGGCGGGTGTCCATCGTGGATGAGGGGCTGGATCTGGCGGTGCGGATTGGGCCGATGCGGGACAGCTCGCTGATGGTGCGCCGGCTGGGGCCGATGCCGCTGGTGATCTGTGCTGCGCCTGCTTATCTGGCGCGCGCGGGCACGCCCACACATCCGCAAGCGCTGTCGACACACGAGTGCATTCAGGATGGCAACACGGCAGACCCCGGAGTCTGGCGGTTTGCAATCGACGGGCAGGATGTGGCGGTGCCTGTGCAAGGCCGATTGCAGGCCGATGCGCCCGCAGCGGCGGCGCGGCTGGCCGCAGCAGGCATCGGGGTGGCGCGCTGTCCAGCCTATACGGTGGCTGAAGCGCTCAAAAACGGGGAGCTGGTGGAGCTGTTTGCGCCCTATCGGGTGACGCCCTATGTGGTGGCGGCCCTGTTTCCACAGAACCGCCGCCTGACCACCCGTGTGCGTGCCCTGATCGACCATTTGGCGCAGGATCCGCTGATCTGCAACGGTGGCGTGTAGGCTCAGGACCCTAGGTTCGCCAGCCCAGCAAGCGGCGCTCAATCGCGCCGATCAGCGTGCTGACCAGCACGCCGAGCAGTGACAGGATCACCACCCCAGCAAACAGACGTTCGAGATCATAGAGCGAACCGGCCTCCAGAATATAAGCCCCAATACCGTATTCCGCGCCAAGCATTTCGGCCGCGACCAGCAGGATGATGGCAATCGCAAGACTGATGCGCAGGCCAGAGAGTATGCCGGGCATGGCTCCGGGCAGCACAATTTTGCGCACGATGGACCACCAGGACAGGCCAAAGCTTTGGCCCATACGGATCAGGGTGCGGTCGACATTGTCCACCGCGCCATAGGTGGCAACCACCGTCGGCGTGAAGGTGCCAAAGGCGATCAGTGCGTATTTGGAGCCTTCGCCAATACCAAACCAGATCACAAACAGCGGCAAAAGCGCGATCTTGGGGATCGGAAAGATCGCAGCAACGATGGGCACGAGCCCCGAGCGCACATATGAAAACAGACCAATGAGTACGCCGACACTGATGCCGATGCTGGCGCCTATGGCGGCCCCGACAACCAGACGTGACAGCGAGGGGCCGAGGTGTTTGAAGAGCAGCCCGCTTTGATAAAGTTCGCGGAAGGTTTCAAACACATCCGAGGGGCGCGGCAGGGTCAGCGCAGAGATCCAGCCCGCGCGCGTGCCCCATTCGGCGATCAACACAAGGCCAAGGAACACCGCAAAGCTGACCCAGCGGTGGGGTTTGGGGGCAAAGCCACCGCCCCGGAAGGTGACGGTTTTTCCCACAGAGGCGTCAGACATGGATCAGCTCCGCATCGGCGGCACGCGCTTCGTCGCGCATCAGGTGCCAAAGGTGTTTTTGATGGGCGTCGAGCTCTGCATCGCCAAACGCGCGCGCGCTCAGGGGGGTGTCGATGTCGACAATCTCGCGGATTTCGCCGGGACGACGGGAAAGCACCACCACACGATGACCGAGACGCACGGCCTCTGCCAGATTGTGAGTGACGTAGACGGCGGTGAAGGGCTGACGCTCCCAGAGTTCGACAAGATCATCCATCAGTAGTTCACGGGTCTGGCTATCAAGCGCAGAAAGCGGCTCATCCATCAGCATAACAGCCGGGTTCACAGCCAGAGCGCGGGCAATGGCGACGCGTTGTTTCATACCGCCAGAAAGCTGTTTGGGCAGCGCCTTGGCAAAATCGGTGAGCTTGGTGCGGGCCAGCACATCATCAATGATGGCGCGGGCGTCGGCGCCTTTGATGCCGTGATCTTCGAGCACCAGAGAGATGTTGCCCTCAACACTGCGCCAGGGCAGCAGGGCAAAATCCTGAAAGATATAGGTGAGCGGGTTGAGACAGCCTTCGGGCGGGGCGCCCAGTTGCAGAACCCGGCCAGAGGTGGGGCGTTCCAGCCCGCCGATAAAGCGCAGAAGTGTGGATTTGCCACAGCCGGACGGGCCGACGATACACACGATCTGCCCGCTGGGAATATCCAGCGAAATGTTCCGCATGACTTCAAAGCTGTCATAGGAATGGCTGATGTTTTCGAGTTTGATGTCCATGAGTGCAATCCGGCGAGGCCCGCAGAGGCCGACCTCGCCAAAAGAGGTTATGCGCCGAGGATTTCGACGTAGGAGCTGTCCACGATCTGGTCGATGGAAATGTCGCTATCCACCAGTTTCTCGGACTGGAACCAAGACAGCTGATCCTGCAAAGAGCCCACATTCAGCGCCGCATTTGCATTCAGGCGCATGGTGCCGTTGATGATCGAAGGCGCGGCCTTTTCACGGGGGCGGTCGGTGTAGACATATTTGTGGATCAGATCGACCATCGCGTCCTGATCGGCGGTCTTGTCGATCATGGCGGCGGTGTAGTCATCCACGCCTTTGGAGAAGCCTGCGAGGAAGCTTTCGGTCAGACCCCGCTCGTTGGCGGCGTTTTTGGCGGAGGTGAAAACGGTGGTCACCTGATAGTTGGGGATATAGTCCGCCACATTGCCGATGATGTGGACCGCACCGGAGCCTGCGAGCGGCTTGGCGATGTGGGGCACAATGGACCAGCCATCAACCTGACCGGATTTCATCGCGCCAATGATGGCCCCAACCTTTTGCAGCGGTGTGAAGGACATGTCGATGCCCTCGGCCTGTGCCATTTTGGAGCCCATATAGTGGAAAGAAGAGCCCGCCTGCGTCACGGCAAACCGTTTGCCTGCCAGATCTTTCGGGGTTTTCACACCCGCCTGAAACGCCGCATCTGAGGCAAGGAACTTCTGGCCGTCAATGCCCGCTTCTTCGCTTAACGCACCACCGATGACTTTGATCGCGCCTTTGTCAGCAAGGCTGATCAGGCCGCCGGACATGGCTGTTACGGCGTAATCCACATCACCGGATGCAATCGCCACGGCCATGGGCTGTGCGCCTTGAAAAAATTCAAACTCCACATCAAGCCCGGCGTCAGCGAAATAGCCGCGCTCAAAAGCCACAAAGCTGCCTGAGTGGGATGTGAAGCGCAGCGCGCCCACTTTGATTTTCTTGTTTGCGGCAATCGCAGGGGCGGCCAGCCCGGTTGCGGCGGCAGCGCCGCCCATGAGCGCCAGCATTTTGCGGCGGTTAAAAGTGGTCATGATGTCCTCCCTCTGATCATCAATGGGTCTTAAGTTCAGCTTCGATGTCGGCCTGCAACAGCGTGAGAGCGGTGCTCTCTTCGCGGGCCAGCACGGCATCGAGCAGTGATTTCTGACGCGCCTTGCGCGCTGCCCAGTCGAGCTTGCCTTCGCGCATCTGCGCGAGGCGGAAGCGGCGGCTCTGGTCAAAGAACTTGCGGTGCAGATCCATCAGGCGCGGGCTGTCGCAGGCGGCAATCAGGGCTTGGGCAAAGGTGCGGCAGGCCTCATCCCACTCCAGCGCCACCAGATCATCGGGCGCGCCCGCAACGGCGGCCTCGGCCTTTTGCAGCGCGTGGTGGGCAGCAATCACGCGCCCTTCCCAAGCCACATCGCCCAGCGCAATGGCGCGGGCCAGTGCGATGCGTTCAATTTCAATGCGCACCAGTTGGATATCGCGCAGGTCATCCTCCGTCGCAGAGGTCACGCGAAAGCCGCATTGGGCGGTGGCCTCAACCAGCCCTTCTGTGGCGAGAATACGCAGCGTTTCCCGCATGGAATGGTTGGAGCCGCCATAGCGGCTGCGCAGCGCCTCAATCTTGAGCTTTTGATCAGGCAGCAGCGTGCCAAAGGCGATGTCGCGCCGCAAAGAGGAAGCCAGCAATTCCACAATGGTGGCATCCTCAGTTTTCTTGCCAGAGAAAATCATCGCTGTTCCACAAAATCAAAAACGTTGGAGATTTTTCCGATATGTGGAGAAAATCGTCAAGAGACTCCTGACGATTGAATTGCACAAAGTGCGCGATGTTCCCTTATGGCGCGAGTTTGACCCAAGCGGCGTTGCGCTGTGCGCTGCGCACGCAAGCATCGACAAATTGCACGCCTTTCAGCCCGTCCTGAACCGTTGGAAACATCACCTCAGGCGCAGCCTTGTCCCCGGTACGATGGGCGACAATGGCCTGCGCGGCCTCTGCATAGATATTGGCAAAGCCTTCAAGATAGCCCTCTGGGTGACCCGGAGGCACGCGGCTCATGCGGGCGGCGGCCTCCCCTGCCCCGGCGCCACCCCGTGTGATCAGGCGTTTGGGCGACCCAAAGGGGGTGTGCCACAGGTAATTCGGATCTTCCTGCGCCCATTCCAGACCACCGGTTTCGCCGTAGATCCGAATGCGCAGGGCGTTTTCATTGCCCGGCGCAACCTGACTGCACCAGAGCATGCCTTTGGCACCGCCCTCAAAGCGCAGCATCACATGGGCGTTGTCGTCAACCTGCCGCCCCGGCACAAAAGCTGTGAGATCCGCGGCAAGTTCGGCAACATCCAGACCACTGACAAAACAGGTAAGATTGTAGGCGTGGGTGCCAATATCTCCGGTGGAGCCCCCTGCCCCGGATCTGGCCGGGTCTGTGCGCCACTCGGCCTGCTTGAAATCCTGTTCTGTTGTCAGCCAATCCTGCGGGTATTCGACCTGCACCACCCGGATTTTGCCGATCTCGCCAGCGGCAATCATCTCGCGCGCCTGCCGCACCATGGGATAGCCCGTGTAGTTGTGCGTGAGGATAAAGAGCGCGTCTGAGGCTTCGGCGGCTTTCACCAGTTTCTTGGCATCCGCCAGCGTGGAGGTGAGCGGCTTGTCACAGATCACATGGATGCCGCGTTTGAGAAATTCGCGCGCGGCCTGATAGTGCACGTGATTGGGGGTAACAATTGAAACAGCCTCAATTCCGTCTTTGCGCCGCGCCTCGCGGATCGCCATGGTTTTGAAATCTTCATAGACCCGTGGCAGGCCAAGGGCTGCGCCACTCTCTATGGATTTCTCAGGCGTGGAGGACAGGGCCCCGGCCAACAGTTCAAAGTGGTCATCCAGCCGTGCGGCGATGCGATGAACCCCGCCAATAAAGGCGTCATTGCCACCGCCAACCATGCCAAGGCGGATGCGGCCCTTGTGCGTTTCGTTTTTTGCGCTCACCATCAGTCGATCCCCAGCATTTTGCGATTTGCGGCGGCGTCTGTGCCGCCATCAGCGAAGTCATCAAAGGCCACCTCTGTTGGGCGGATGATGTGGTCGCGCACAAAGGCCGCGCCTTCGCGCGCACCGTCTTCGGGGTGTTTCATGGCGCATTCCCATTCCACCACGGCCCAGCCATCAAAGCCGATAGCGGTGAGTTTGGAAAAGATCGCGCGGAAATCCACCTGCCCGTCGCCCAGCGAGCGGAAGCGCCCTGCGCGGTCGACCCAGCTTTGATAGCCGGAGTAGACCCCCTGTCGCCCGGTGGGATTGAATTCCGCGTCTTTGACGTGAAACATGCGGATCCGGTCCTGATAAATGTCGATGTGGTCTAGATAGTCGAGGCACTGAAGCAGGTAGTGGGACGGGTCATAGAGCATGCAGGCGCGCGCGTGTTGGCCGGTGCGCTCCCAGAACATTTCGTAGGTCACGCCATCATGCAGATCTTCGCCCGGATGAATTTCATAACAGACATCCACACCACAGTCTTCGGCGTGATCAAGGATCGGCCGCCAGCGCGCCGCCAACTCATCAAAGGCGGTTTCAATCAGCCCGGCGGGACGTTGAGGCCAAGGGTAGACATAAGGCCACGCCAGCGCGCCGGAAAAGGTGGCGTGTGCGCCGATCCCGAGATTTTTAGAGGCGGTCAGCGCTTTTTTCACCTGATCGACGGCCCATTTCTGGCGTGCAGCGGGATTGCCGCGCACCTCTGGCGCGGCAAAGCCGTCAAAGGCGGTGTCATAGGCGGGATGGACTGCAACAAGTTGACCCTGAAGGTGGGTCGACAGCTCGGTGATCGCGACCCCATTGGCCTGTGCCACGCCCGCAAGTTCATCACAGTAGTCTTTGCTTGTGGCGGCTTTGTCGAGATCAATCAGGCGGCTGTCCCAGCTGGGCACTTGGACGCCAAGATAGCCGCAGTCGGCGGCCCATTTTGTGATCGCGTCCCATGAATTGAACGGAGGATCGTCTCCGGCAAACTGGGCCAGAAACAGTGCGGGTCCTTTGATTTCTTTCATCGCATCCTCCCTAAAATGCTCACTTCATGGACGGTAGATTCTCCCGAATGACGATCTCGATCCGAATATTCTCCTGACTCTCAATGACAGGCGTGCGGTCGCATTTTGCGCGCAACACACGCAGAGCACTGCGGGCGAGATGGCCGGTGTTTTGGGTGATGACCGCATCAATGACGCCTGCGCGCAGCAGCGCGGATGAGTTTTCGGTCAGCTCGTGGTCGATCAGAACGGGGCGTTGGGGCAGATCCGCGGCAGCAATGGCGCGGGCGATGCCCTGCACGCTGGCACCCACGGAGTAGATGCCAATTGCATCCGGGTTTTCTTTCAGCGCGCGCAGGGTCACGCGCTCTGTATGAGCCGCGTCTTCCTGCCCTTCGATGCTGGGAAGCGTTTCCAGATGGGGAAAGCTTGCGCCCACCACCTGATCAAAACCGAGGCGTCGCTCGATCATGTCGCGGGATTGTTTGTTGGTGATGACCACCACCACCTTGCCGGTTTGCCCACCCGTGAAGCGCCCCAGAAGCGTGCCAGCGGTGCGCCCGGCGGCGACGTTGTCGATGCCAACAAAATGGTCGCGATCCGAATTGGGCTGGTCGGTCACAAGCGACACAACAGGAATGCCGCGTTTGCGCAGATCTGCGATGGCGTCACGCACCTGTGGGGTTTCCTTGGCCATGATCGCCAAGCCATCCACCTCCGCCGGATCCAGCGCGCTTAGGGTATCGGTCAGCTGGGTGTGCTCCTGTGTGGGCACACGAATGGTGCGCACTTCGGTGCGGTTTTGCGGGGCATTCACAATGACTTCGGAAATGCCGCGTTCCAGACTGGTGAGGAACTGCCCCTTCCAATCTGGCAAGACAAAGACGAAGCGATAGGTCTTGCGCCGCGCAAGATTGGCGGCGGCGGTGTCGCGCACATAACCGAGTTCAGTGATGGCGGATTGCACCTTTTCGATGGTGACAGACCGCACGCCCGGGCGCTCGTTCAGCACCCGGTCGACAGTCGCGAGGCTGACGCCCGCAACGCGGGCAATGTCATTGACCGTTGGTTTTGCGACACCTGTGATGGTTGGCTTGCTCAGTTTACGTCCCCATTTCTTTTGCCAGCGCGCCAAAGAGCAGCGCGACGGCCTCTGCACCCGGATCATTGTGCCCTTTGAGGTTTTCCTCTGGCACATAGGCGGCGCGCCCTGCTTTGGCGCGGTGAATGCTTGCGGTGCTGTCTGCCCCAGCCCGTGCCGCGGCGGCGGCGGCAGCAATGCCTTCGGGAAGGGCGCTGAGTGCCGGGGCGAGCGCGTCAATCATGGTGCGATCCCCGACAGAGGCCCCGCCCACCTGGCTGACGCGCGCCAGACCATCCGCCAGCGCGCCCTGCACAGAGGCCCCATTGGCGCAGGCGTCGCCTGCCGCGTTGAAGTAAATCGCTAGGATCACACCAGAAGAGCCGCCCATGGTTTGGCTCAGCTCGTTGCCCAGCGCCGGGAACAGCTGTGTCAGATCGGCGAGCGGCATGTGATCAAGCCGCGCCTGCAGCGCGCGTGCGGCGGTAGCCAGCGTGCTGCCGGTATCGCCATCGCCGGATTTGGCATCCAGCGTGTTCAGATCCGCCTCAGCCGAGATCAGAAGATCGGTCACATTCTCGATGATGGCGCGGGTGCGCGGGTTCTCGGATGGGATCGGCTCAATTGGCGTGAGCCCATCGGGCAGCGCAACAACGGGCGGCGTGACAATCGCCTTAAGGCCCGGCCATGCGGGCAAGGTGACTGCGGCTTTCAGCGCGTCCAGTTCACCCGGCGTGACCTCCATGATGGAAACGGAAAACCCGTGCATATCAAGCGAGGTCATCAGAGGCGCGGGGCCGATGATGTGCTGTGCGAGCCCTGCCTCTGTCAGCGCGTGGGTCAGCACCGACATTTCCAGCGGTGTTGTGGAGCCAAGGTTGTTCACAATCGCCACAACGTCGCCTGTGGCGTGCGCTTTCAGCTTTTCCACAACAGTGCCCATCGCCGCCACAGCGCCGGAAAAATCCACCTGCTCAATACCGGGTTCGCCATGTATGCCGAGGCCCAGCTCTGCCTTGCCTTCGCCAATCCGCGCCTCTTTGAGAGAGCCGGGAATTGTGCAGGTATCAAGGCTCATACCGATGGAGGCAACTTTGGCGATGACATCTTTGGCGGTCTGGGTGACGGCGGCGAGATCTGCGCCTTCCTCAGCCAGCGCGCCCGCGATTTTGTGCACAAACAACGTGCCTGCCACGCCGCGCGGCTGAGGCAGATGTGGCAGCGCAATGTCATCATCGACAACAACCATTTCCACCCGGCGCCCCAATGCGCGGGCGCGTTCGGCAGCCAGACCGAAATTCAACCGATCCCCGGTGTAATTTTTCACAATCAGCAGGCAGCCTGCCTCGCCTGTCACGGCCAAGATGCCCGCGAGCACAGCCTCTACCGAAGGAGAGGCGAACACCTCACCACAGACGGCAGCGGTGAGCATGCCTTTGCCAACAAACCCGGCGTGGGCAGGTTCGTGACCGGAGCCACCACCCGACACAAGCGCCACCTTGGATTTGTCCCAGTCAGAGCGAAACACAACCTTGATGTGAGGATATCCGTCCAGGCGCGACAAAGCCCCGCCGGACGCGGCCAAAACACCGTCCAGTGCTTCGGTGACAAGATCTTCTTTGGCATTGATAAACTGTGACATGCTGTTCCTCCCTTAGACGACACGTGCGCCGGAAGCATCGAAATACAATGGATTTTCTAAGCTGATTTTTATGGTCGCGCTGCCCGCGTAATCGTGATGCGGATCGGTGAGCGTGGTGATGTCATGCCCGTGAACCTTCAGGTGCAGGCGGGTCTGGTCCCCGAGATGCTCTGACCTGATAACCTGCGCCTCTATGCCATCCCCCTGTCGGATGTTTTCTGGTCTGAGGCCGATCTGCACCCCTTTATGTGCGCCGGGAAAGAGCTCTGCCGGGAGGATATTGATCCGTGGCAGGCCCAGACGGCTGGCCACATAGACGCTCGTCGGATCCTCGTAAATCTCTTTGGGAGTGCCATATTGCACCAGACGCCCTTCCTCAAGCACGCCGATGTGGGTCGCCATTGTCATGGCTTCGATTTGATCATGCGTGACATAAAGCAGCGTGGAGCCAAGATCGGCCTGAATGCGCTTGAGCTCTACACGCAGGTCGGCGCGCAGTTTGGCATCCAGCGAACTGAGCGGCTCATCCATCAGATAAATCTGCGGATCGCGCACCAGCGCACGGCCAATGGACACCCGCTGCATTTCACCGCCTGACAGCTCGGTTGCCTTGTTGTCGAGCTTGTGGGGGATTTGCAGGATCTCCGCGATCTTCTGAACCTTCTGGGCGATCACATCCTCAGGCGTTCTGAGGATCGGGGAACGCAGCGGAAAAGCGAGATTGTCGCGCACGGTGAGGTGTGGATAGAGTGAATACTGCTGAAACACCATGGCGATGTCGCGTTGTGCGGGCGTGTCATTGCCCACATCGCGCCCACCAATGAACACGGAACCGCTGTCCAGTTTTTCCAGCCCGGAAATCAGACGCAGGGTTGTGGTTTTGCCGGCCCCGGTTGGGCCAAGCAGCACCACGAAGGCACCATCTTCAATCGTCATGGAGATGTCAGAGACAGCCTGGGTTTTGCCAAACGTCTTGGAAACATTGTGGAGTGACACTTCAGCCATGGAGAATGCCCTCATTCAGTTCTGATTTGAGCGCGCGGCCAGACTGGCGATCAAACAGCGTGATGGTGCTTGGGTTAAATTCGAGCCCGACGGTTTCACCGGCACGTGCGGCTTGTTGGGCAGAGATGCGTGCCTTGACCTCACCGCCGTGGGTGTTGAGGGTGACGATCTGCGTGGTGCCGAGATATTCGGTCGCCAGCACCTCGGCGCGATAAGGCGCGGCATCGCTGAGCTGGATATGCTCAGGACGCACCCCAAAGGCCAGATCGCCCTCAAACGGCTCGCGGGTTTGCGGGATCGCAAAGGCGGTGTCATGCATGGTGACGTCACTGTCATGACGCCCAACTTTGCCGTGGAATTTCAGGAAGTTCATTGACGGGGAGCCGATGAAATCTGCCACAAACATGGTGGCAGGCTTGTCATAAATTTCCTGCGGCGTGCCAAATTGTTCCACCACGGCATTGTTCATGACAACGATCTTGTCGCTCATCTGCATCGCCTCCAGCTGATCATGGGTCACATAGACGGTGGTGGCCCCCATGCGGTCATGCAGGGCGCGGAGCTCTTCGGACATATGCTCGCGAAACTCTGCATCAAGCGCGCCGAGGGGTTCATCCATCATGAAGGCCTTGGGTTCGCGCACGATGGCACGGCCCAGCGCAACACGTTGGCGATCCCCACCTGACAGCCCCCCCACGGGGCGGTCCAGAATATCCTCGATGCCGAGGATTTTGGCGACTTCGGCCACTTTGTCTTTCACCGCGCTGCGCGACATGCCCTGACACACCAGCGGATAGCTGATGTTTTTGCGCACATTCATATGCGGATAGAGCGCGAACATCTGAAACACAAAAGCGATGTCGCGTTGGGACGGCGGGCGCTGAGAAATCTCTTCGCCATCCAGAAAGATGTCGCCGGACGTTGGCAGCTCTAACCCTGCGATCATGCGCAGGGTGGTTGTTTTACCGCAGCCCGAGGGGCCGAGGAGCATGAAGAACTCCCCGTCTTCGATGGTGAAGGAGCTTTCACGCACAGCGGTGAAATCGCCGAACTGCTTCTTGAGGTTTTTGATGACGATCTGCGCCATGGTCACTCCGGGAAGTGGCTGACAATGATGAACATCACTGTGCCAATTAAGGTTGTTATGAACGAATAGGTGAAGGCCCAGATCACGAAGGGCTGCATCAGCATGAACACCCCAAGTGCGATGATGAAGGTGGCCAGCATTTCCCAGGGTCCGCGCCGGAAGCGCATCAGGCCGGTGATAAAGTTGCTCATTTGCGCACGGCTCCGAATGTGATCCCACGCAGCAGGTGTTTGCGCAGCAGGATGGTGAAGATCATGACCGGCAGCAGGAAGATCGTGACGCCGGCGGCGATGGCGGGCCAGTCAAGGCCCCCGATGCCGATGATGGTCGGGATGAAGGGCGGCGCGGTCTGCGCGTTGGCTGTGGTCAGCAGCACCGCAAAGGCATATTCGTTCCACGCAAAGATCAGACAGAAGATCGCGGTGGAGGCAATGCCGGTAGCGGCCTGTGGCAGCACCACTTTGTAAAAGGCCTGAAACCGTGTGTAGCCATCAATCAGCGCGGCCTCTTCATACTCGGTTGGAATGCCGTCGATGAAGCTTTTGAGCAGCCAGACCGCCAGCGAGATGTTCACACCGGTATAGAGCAGGATCATGCCCAGATGGGTGTCTGACAGACCAAGCTGGCGGTACATCAGGAAGATCGGGATCGCGACGGCGATGGGTGGCATCATGCGGGTGGACAGGATGAAGAACAGCAGATCATCGGCCAGCGGGATTTTGAAACGGCTGAAGGCATAGGCGGCCAAAGTGCCGAGAAACACGCTGAGGAAGGTGGAGCCAAAGCCGATGATCACCGAGTTGAGGAAACGCTGGCCAAACTTTGAGGGGCCAACAATCACCATGTCGTATTGGCGAACGATCTCATCGGCCCAATTCTGTGGCGGGTTTTCGGCCAGATATTCCTCTGTCTGGCGCGTGCGTGTGGTGAACAGGTTTACATAGCCCTCGAGCGTGGGTGTGAAACCGGACTCCCCTTCGCCGCCGATCACGTATTTGGGCGGATAGGCGATGGCATCTGCCGGGCTTTTGAAACCTGTAATCGCAATCCAGACCAGTGGGATCATGGTGATCACCGCATAAAGGATGACCAGAGAGCCTGCGAACCATTTGATACGGTTTGAGGGTTCGTTGATGGAAAAGCCGCTCATCTTTCTTTTACCTTATTGAGGGCTTTGACGTAGATACTTGCCAAGCCAAACACCGTCACAAACAGGATGATCGCGTAGGCGGAAGCATAGCCTGTGCGCCATTTTTCAAAGGCTTCCCGTTTGAGATTGATTGAGGTGAGCTCTGTCACGGATCCCGGCCCGCCGCCTGTCAGCTGCACGACGAGATCGAACATCTTGAAGTTCTCAATGCCTCGGAACAGCACCGCAAGCATGAGGAACGGCAGCACCATGGGAATGGTGATCGTGAAGAACTGGCGCAGCTTTGAGGCGCGGTCGATTTCTGCGGCCTCATAGATATAGTCGGGAATGCTGCGCAGTCCCGCGAGACAGATCAGCATGACAAATGGAGTCCACATCCATGTGTCCACGATCACAATCGCCCATGGCGCAAGGTTGACCTGCCCCAGCATTTCAAAGCTGGAGGGATCTTTGCCGGTGAAAAACCCAACGATGTAGTTAAACAGACCGATTTGGGGCTGGTAGAGGAACTTCCAGAAGTTGCCGACCACCGCAGGTGAAAGCATCATGGGCAACACGATGATGGTCGTCCACAGATCGTTGCCTTTGAACTTTTTGTTGATCATCCACGCCAAGGTGAAGCCGATCAGCACCTGAAAGAAGATCGTCCAGAACAGGAAGTGGGCGGTGGCCTGCATGTTCAGCCAGATGTCACTGTCTGTCAGGATGCGCTCATAGTTGCGCAGGCCAATCTCTTTGACCTCGCGGCCAATGCGGTTGGCCTTGTAGTTGGTGAAGCTGAGCCGGATGGTCCAGACCAGCGGGAAGATGTTGATCGCAAGCAGCAGGAAAATGGTGGGGGCGACGAAGATCCAGGCGATGGCCCGATCAGACAGCCCCCTGATTTTGCGCGCTACTGGAGCGGGCGTTGACGACGCAACGCGATCTATTGTCCGGTCAGACATATGCTCGGCCTGTCAGTTGAAATGTGTGAGGGACGTGGGCGTCCCGTGTGGAGGATGGCCCCAGCGCACACTGTCACGCGCGCGCTGGAGCGTAAGATCAGAGTTTGCCTTCGTCCTCAAAGACCTCTGTCCAGTCCTCTATCAGCTTATCAAGCGCCTCTTGCGCGGTGCCTTGATCGGCGACCACATAGTCATGCACGCGCTTTTGCATGGCGAGCAGCAGCTCGGCATAGGCTGGCTCCTGCCAGAAGTCCTGCACTCCGGCCATGGCATCCAGGAAATCCCCCGCGAAGGGCTGGCTTTCCACAAATCCGGGATCTTCCAGAACGGAGTTGTGCGCAGAGTAGCCGCCCAGCTCCCACCATTTGGCCTGAACACCGGGATCAGAGAACCATTTGATGTACTCAAGCGCAGCGTCCTGTTTGTCGGAGTACGCCACAACGCTGATGCCCTGCCCACCCAGTGTGGAGCCTGCTTGGTTTTGCGGGGGGTTCACAAAGAAGTCGATCTTGTCACCGCCGGTGTTTGGATCAGCATATAGACCCGGGAAGAACGCAAACCAGTTCATCGCCATGGCGACCTGACCAGATTTAAAGGCGTCCAGGCTCTCGCCCATATAGCTGTTGGTGTAGCCCGGAGGTGTCGCGGTTTTGTAGAACTCTTTGTAAAACTCAAGCGCTTCGACAGCTTCGGCGGAGTTTACAGCGCCTTCCATATCGTAGCTGCCCGGGGTGTTTTCATACTTGAAGCCCCATGGATAGAGCGCGGAGGTGACCCCCATGGTGATGCCTTCAGAGCCACGCTCGGTGAAGATCGCTGCGCCATAAACGGTTTTGCCGTCAATCTCGCGCCCCTGGAAGAACTGCGCGATTTGCAGCATTTCTTTCTGCGACTGAGGCTCGCGCAGATCGGAGCCTGTGGCCTCTTTATAGGCGGCTTTGATGTCATCGCGATCGAACCAGTCTTTGCGATAGAACCAGCCGTTTGCATCGCCCATCGCGGGCAGCGCGTAGTAGTTTGGCGTGCCTTTGGGCCATGTGGAATAGGCATAGACCGTTGCCGGGGCAAAATCGTCCATGGAGATGCCTTCGGCGTCAAAGAAGTCGTTGAGTTTGACGTAGTGGCCATTTTCTGCGCCGCCACCAATCCACTGGCTGTCGCCAATCAGCAGGTCACAGAGTTTGCCGCCGGAGTTCAGCTCGTTGAGCATGCGATCTGCAAAGTTCGGCCATGGCACGAACTCAAAATTCATGGTGTGGCCGGATTGGGCCTCAAAGTCTTTGGACAATTCCACCAAGGCATTGGCGGGATCCCATGCCGCCCAACAGAGCGTGAGATCTTCGGCTTGTGCTGTGGATGATACGCCTGCGGCTGCAAGAGCCAGAGCGCTGGCGGTGGCCAGTTTAAAATACGTCATTCAATCCTCCCCTATCTACGCCGCCCTCTACTCCCGTCGAATCGCGGCATGCATCCACGCTATTTGAGGTACGCACCTCATGTCTACATATTTTTGAGGTGCGTACCTCATTCATGATGTAAAACGCCTATTTTCAGATACTTAACGAACTCGAGATGAGGGAACGCCTGCGCAAAGAAAAACCGCTCCGGCCACATGCGTGACCGAAGCGGTGTTCTGGAAGCCGCCAAGAGCCCCCTGCAACGCGGGTTTGATCTGACTCGCATCAACGGATTTGATCAGCTCTGGAAGCTCTGCTCCAAAGCACGAAAGCCGCCGAGAAAGACATCGTTTTCCACAAAGCTGTGCCACTGCGCCGTCTGGCCATCGCCCGCTTCAAACTCGGCCCACCATTCGGCAAACGTTTCGTTGCGATCCGTGATCGCGGAGACCTTCATGGTGGCGACATAGTTCACAAAAGGCAGCGGCCCATTGGGCAGCATATCATAGGTCAAGGACCGCTCTACATTGGAGATCGCGAGCAGGGTTTCCCGAATACGCCCCGATCCATCTGTGAGGGCGAAATTGCGCACGCAGCCCACCTCACCGGCATTGAAACCTTCCTCGATGCGGCTGTCGGTGGCGGCAGGATGCCAGTTTGGCAACCCATTGAAATCGCGCACGCGGGCCCAGACTTGATCGACGGGCACGGCGATGATTGTGGACGCGTAGGCTTTGATCATTGGGCGGCTCCTTCTGCTATTTGCGCGCCACGGCGCAGATTTCCAAAACTTGCGGTCTGCGCCGCAATCGCGCGTTCAGTTGGCAAACGCTCCATGGAGGACGCGCCATAAAAGCCGTGGCAGTCCGGGCAGAGATCAAGGAACTTCTGCGCGTCATCCGGCTCGGCCAGTGGGCCACCGTGACAGATGAAAATCAAGTCATCCCGGTGAGCGCGGGCGGCGGCAGCCCATTCCTCATAGAGGCGGGCACATTCTGCGATGTCAGGCGCGCTGTCCCCGGCCCCGATGGAGCCGCCGGTGGTCAAGCCAAAGTGGGCAACAATCACATCTGCCCCGGCTTTGGCCATGGCGGCGGCGTTTTCCGCGCTGAACACATAAGGTGTGGTCAAAAGATCCCGTTCATGTGCCTTGGCGATCATTTCCACCTCTTTGTCATAAGACATGCCGGTGGCTTCGAGTTCACGCCGGAAGCGGCCATCAATGATGCCAACGGTGGGAAAATTCTGCACACCGGCGAACCCCATTGCGGCGAGATCATCCAGAAACTTGTCCATGATGCAGAACGGATCTGTCGCGTTGACGCCGGCAAGCACGGGCACGTTTTCTACGACGGGCAGCACCTCTCGCCCCATGTCCATCACGATTTCATTGGCGTTGCCGTATGACATATAACCTGCGAGCGAGCCGCGTCCGGCCATGCGGTAGCGGCCAGAGTTGTAAATCACGATCAGGTCGATGCCGCCCGCTTCCTCGCATTTTGCGGAAAGTCCGGTGCCGGCGCCGCCACCCACAATGACTTTGTCTGCGGCGATCTTGGCCCGAAGGCGCTGAAGGATGTCTGCGCGTCCTGTGACTGCCATCTTAGGTTCCTTTTTCATTGTAGATTTCGTTGAACTCAGCGATCGCAGCCTTGGCAAAGGCCGGATCGTTGATGTGCATTTCGAGGTCGATCAATCGACGGTTTTTGGTCTGTTTTACGGTGGAGCGCAGCGCCTGAAACAACGCGTCATTGGCTTGGGGGTCGTAAAACGGGCCGCCTTCGATATCCAAAGCGGACACCCCCTTGAGCGGCAGCAAGAAGCGCACCGGCCCTTCGCAGGCATTGAGTTTGTTGCCGATCCAGGTGCCAATTTGCGCCGCTTCTTCGGCATTGGCACGCATGAGCGTCACCTGCGCGTTGTGATGATAGAGTGTGCGGTCCTTAAACTGGGGCGGCACGCTTTCTGGCCCCCAGAAGTTCGCCATGTCCAAAGCGCCACAGGACCCCACATAGGGCAGCTTGCTGCGCGCGATGCTGTCAAGGCGCCCCTCCCCTGCACTGAGGAAGCCGCCCACAATCAGGTCACAGATTTCCGTGGTGGTGATGTCGAGCACCCCGGCCACATCGCCCTGATCGACAAGCTGTTCCATCGAGCGGCCGCCGCTGCCGGTGGCGTGAAACACCAGACAATCAAACTGGTCTGACAGGTCTTCTGTGATGGCCTGCACGGCGGGGGTGGTGACACCAAACATCGAGAGCACCACGGCGGGGCGATCATCGGGAGCTTCGGGCACCGGGTTTGCCATCATGCCCGCCAGAGCGTGAGCGGCGTTGCCCAGCAGTTTGCGGGAGACACGGTTGAGGCCAGACACGTCGGTCACAGGATGGAACATGTTCACATCGGAGGCGCCGACATAGGCAGACACATCGCCTGAGGCGAGCGTGGACACCAGAACCTTGGGCACGCCAATCGCCAGAGCCTGCATCGCTGGCGCGATGATGGCCGAGCCGCCAGACCCGCCAAGGCCAATGATGCCACCCAGGTCAGACCGCCCACCCACAAAGGCTGTCAGCGCGCGGGCCATTTCGGTCACAGCGGCGCCGCGATCATTGACAAACACCGCTGCGGGGCCTTCCGGGTGGCAGGCGGCGACACTGGCGGCGGTCACGTCCACGCCGCTTTCCCCACCTTTGGTGCCGACATTGACCAGCACGGTTTCCAGCCCGGTTGCGGCGATGAGATCGCGCACATAAGCCAGCTCTGGGCCCTTTGTGTCTGCGGTGCCAATCACATAAGCTTTCTTCGTCATAAGCTCCTCCCTTAGCCTGCCTGACCCGGCTCTAGACCAAGATGTCGTTTCTGCATTGCTGTGTCTGCCTCAAGCGCCTCTGCGCTCATGCGTTCCACAACCTCGCCACCCACCATGATCGCCACATCCTGCACGGCAGCCAATGCGGCGTGCATGTTTTGCTCAACCAGCATCACGGCGATGCCTTCGCGCGCAATCAATGCAATCAGGTCAATCACATCGGACACAATCGCGGGTGCGAGACCCTCTGTGGGTTCGTCCATCACGATAAGCTTGGGATTGAGTAGGAGCGCGCGCCCAATCGCGAGCATCTGCTGTTCACCGCCAGAGAGGCGGTCGCCCAGATTGCGGCGACGCTCTTTCAGGCGGGGAAATGTTTCATACACCCGGTCAACCGACCAGTCCCCACCCCGACGCTCTACAATTCTGAGGTGCTCTTCAACCGTGAGGGAGCGAAACACCCGCCGCCCCTGCGGCACATAGCCGATGCCAAGCTGCGCGCGCTTTTCTGGCGCGAGCCCCGTGAGCGCAACCCCATCAAACCAGATTTCACCTGCGGCATGGGCATGCAGCCCCATGATGGCATTGCACAGGCTGGTTTTGCCCATGCCATTGCGCCCCAGAATGCCCAGCGGGCGTGTGCCCACGGTGAGATCCACCTCGTGCAGCACGTGGCTGGAGCCATAGCGCAAATCCAGCCCTTCGATTTTTAGCAATCCATCAATGGCCATGGGCCCCTCCGATATAGACGCGATGCACCTCTTCGTTTTGCATGATGTCTTTGGGAGACCCTTCTGCGAGCAGGCGGCCATTGTAGAGCACAGAGACGCTTTCAGAAGTTTGCAGCGCGATTTCCATGTCATGCTCGATCAACACAACAGTGACGTCTTTGGGCAAAGCCATGAGCAAGGCGCTGAGTTTCGGGCGCTCTGCCGGGGACAGCCCGGCAGCGGGCTCATCCAGAAGCAAGATTTTGGGGTCTTCCGCCAAAGCGATGCCAATTTCGAGCTGGCGCCTTTGACCGTGGCTCAACTCCGAAACTTCCCGCTCCAACACATCGGTGACACCTGCCACCTCTGCCAAGCGCTCCGCCTCTGTCAGGCGCGCATCATTGTGACGCAAGGGCAGCACCTGCCGCCAACCGCCCCGCACGCCTGCGACCGCAAGAAACAGGGTTTCGCGCACAGTGAGCCCATTGAACAGATGTGCGTGCTGATAGGTGCGGCGCACCCCGCGTTGAATGCGTTTGTTGATCGGCTCGCGCGTGACGTTGGTGCCAAACAGCGAAATGGTTCCGGCCGTCGCCGGCGTGTCGCCTGTCAGCACATTGAACAGGCTGGTTTTGCCCGCGCCATTCGGCCCAAGGATCGCCCGCCGTTCGCCGGGCTGCACCGTCAGATTGATGTCCTGAACCGCCCAGAAGCCGCCAAAGCGTTTGCCGATGCCCCGGACCTCCAGGGCATTGGCGTTGGTATGTGTCTGACTTATGGGCACGAAGGGTTGTCCCGGCTGACAGGGCCAGAGGCCAGGAAAGTGGCTTCGTCTTGCCCCAAGAGCTGATCCACATCGCGCACCACTTTGACAACACGATTGCCAAGCGAGCCGTCTTCACGCTCATAGACCTCGGTCACAAAGTTATCGACGATGCCATTGCGGTTCTTGTCCAGACGCATGGTGCCGCCTGTTGGGGTCACAAAGGTCAGATCCGTGAGCGCCGCGCGGAAGGCCGCCTGATCGTTTGACAGATCGCCATCCACCGCGTCCAGAGCCAGCATCGCAGCTTTTGCGCTCATGTAATAATGATGGGCAAAGATAGACGGTGCAGAGAAACCATCTGGGAAGGCCTCTGTGTAGCTTGCCGAAAAGGCGCTCCACTCTTCGCCGTCATAGTCGCTCACTGTTGGCGTGCCAGCTGGCGCGCCGACAAGCAGCTTTTTGAACGGACCTTTGGAGTCCAGAATGGACTGGTCGATGGTGATGGAGCCGCCAATGATCGGCTTGTCACCGCCGGCCTGGCTGTATTGCGTGAGGAAGTTGACCGCGTCTGCGCCGCCCAGCGCCACAAAGATCGCATCCACGTCCTGCGGGATCGAGTAGACCACGGAGGAGTAGTCTTTGTTGCCGATTGGGGTCCAGAATTTCTCTGGCACCTTGCCGCCTGCGGAGCAGAATTCGGTCATAAAGCCCAGAACCTGCGTGTAGGGGAAGGAGTAATCCTCTGCGATCACGGCGACGGATTTGTAGCCCATGTCGTTGTAGGCATAGTCGCCGACACCCACCATCCACTGTGCGCCATCGCCGCCAAAGCGGAAGAAGTTGTCAGAACTGTCGCGCAGCGTGGTGTCCTGCGCTGCTGACGAGCCATTCAGGAAGGTCACAGCCGGATAAGATTTGGACAGATCGCGCAGCGCGAGCCCTTCGGAGCCTGACAATGGCCCCACAATCATATCCACCCCATCCTGCTCAATGAGCTTGCGGGCGGCATTCACGGCGCTGTCCGGGCTGGCGTCTGAGGACATGGTGATGACTTCGACTTTGTTGCCATCGACCTCTCCGCCGACTTCGAGCACCGCGAGCTCTGCGCCACGGATCCCATCCTGGCCAAGCGCGGCAAACGCGCCTTCGAGGATGGAGATCACGCCGATTTTGACCTCCTCGGCAGAAGCTGGCACTGACATTGCGCTGAGCGCAAGCACCGAAGCCGCTAATTTGAGCTTATTCATTCTAGGTTCCTCCCTATGAGTTTGCTCGTACAGATGATTTGGATTTCGCGTCAGGGCTGCGCAGGCGGGCGATCCAGTCCGCGCCAAGCTGATGCAGCCCGCCGGGGGCGACGACGACGATCAGCAGCAGCACACAGCCGATCAGCGTGTTGAAGCGCTCCCGGTCGATCAGATCGACGGCGAAGGTGTCCAGCAGCACAAAGACCACTGCGCCGACAAAGGCCCCCGCTGGATGGCGCAACCCGCCAATGACAGAGATGATCAGGATGTCGATGATCGGGCCAAGGCCAACCGAAAAGGACGATATCCGCTCCTGATACCAGACATTGAGAATGCCCCCTGCCCCGGCCAGAAAGCCTGAGAATGCAAAGGCCGCGACAATCGGAGTGGTGACAGAGATGCCCAGCGCCAGCACGCGCCCCGGCGCATCGCGCACCGCCTGAATGGTGAGCCCCAATGGGGAGCGTACAAAGCCACTGACCAGCGCCAGAGCCAAACCGGCTGTCGCGAGCGACAGAAGATAGAGGGGCAGCGGATCGCGCAGACTGATCCCGGCGATCTCTGGCGCGCGCACACCGGAAAAGCCTGTCCAGCCGTTAAAGAACGTGTAGTTCTGTCGGGTGAAGTAGAAGAAGGCCACGCCAATCGCCAGCGTGATCATGATGGCATAGATGCCGCGTGAGCGACGCGCAATCAGCCCGACAAGTGCGCCGGACACCGTGGCAAGCGCCAAGGCGATGGGGATTGTGACCCAGAATGGCAGCGGCACGCCGAGCCCAACGGTGTTGGGGCCAAAATAGGCCATTGTGTAGCCCGCAACCCCAGCCATGGTGGCTTGTGCAAAAGAGACCACGCCCAGATAGGTGGCCAGAAAGCTGAGGCTCAAAGCCATGACGCCGAGGATCAGCGCGCGGGTCGCGACCTGTGTCAGCCAGAAATCATTGAGCAGCAGAGGCAGCGCCAAAAGCGGTAGAAGAACGACAGCGGGTCTCATTGTTCTGCCTTTCCAAGCAGGCCCTGCGGACGCACCGCGAGCACAAGCACCATGATTGCGAAGGTGAAAACCACGCCATAGGTCGGCGCGTAGGCGAGGCCGTATTGCTCAGCCAGACCCACCAGCAGCGCACCAAGGGCAGCCCCGCCGATCGAGCCCATGCCGCCAACGATGACCACCACCAACGAGGACAGCAGGAACTGAAGATCCGTGCCCGGCGCAATGGAGAGCGCGCTTGCTGCGACAACTCCGGCCATGCCTGCAAGCATGCCGCCGAGGGCGAAGACGAGCACAAAGATGCGGCCAATTGGGTAGCCAAGGGCGCGCAGCATGTCCTGATCATCCACACCGGCGCGGATCACGGCGCCAAAGCGGGTGCGTTGGATCAGGAACCAAAGCGCAAGACCGGTGGCCAATGCAAAGGCCATAAGAGCGAGGCGGATGTTGGCATAGCCCACACCGAGGATCGGCAGTCTCTGCCCACCTGCCAGCGCCTCTGGCAGCGCGACCTGATAGGTCAGACCACCCCAGTACCACAGCATAAGATCGGCCATGATGATGGAAATCGCGATAGAGGCGAGGGTTTGGCGCAGCTCATCGCCCTGCATCCACCCAAGAACGCCAGCCTGCACCAAAGCGCCTGCCAGCGCCGCCGCCAGGCCGCCCCCAAGCACGCCAAGTCCCCAAGAGCCGGTGACATCGACGATGCTGTAGCCGACATAGCCGCCCAGCAGCAGAAGCGCGCCGTGGGCCATGTTGACCGTGCGCATCAGGCCAAAGATCAAACTAAAACCGCTGGCCGCCAAAAAGTAGAGCGCAGCGAGTGTCAGCCCATTGAGGGTGACAATAAGAAATAGAGTCATGTTTCCTCCCGTTGAGAAAGAAACTGACAGAGATGTCGTGGCCAACAAAGAAAACACACCAGCGGCGCGGATTTTTAAAATGTATTATTTTCATACACTTAAATCAGATCAACGAACCCGCCTCCTGACCGCAATCAGAAAATATCAGAAATAGCTTCTTATTATCGGAATATTCTTCTTATATGGCAGCATGAAAACACTTACCCTTGCTGGCCGCACCCTTTCAGACGCACCCCAGCGCGATCGGATCTTTTGCCCTACCCTGGCCGGACTTTCCCCATCGCAGGCAGATCTGGGGTTTCTTATGCCCCGACTTGACCACAACCGCGCCCTGCGAGAGAGCCCGCAGCAAGGCGACTGGGCGGCGGTCTTGGCCAGCGATCCGTTTGGTTCAGAAGATGCGTTGTTTTCCCGGCTGCATGAACTTGGCTATCGTGGGATCACCAATTGGCCCTCTGCTATTTTGCTGGAAGGGAACCTGCGGCAATCCATGTCGACAATCCCGGCCTCGCCCGCGTTCGAGTATGATTTTCTTGCCCGCGCCAAAGCGGCAGGTTTTGACACGTTGGCGTTTTTCCTCTCCCTCGATCAGGCCCGTCAGGCGCTGAGGGCAGGCAATGATCAGCTTGTGCTGCATCCCGGATTGTTGAGCATCGAGGACACTGAGAGCGGCGCGCTGGTGTTGAAGTCGCTGCAAACCCTGATTGATACGCTGCGATCTGAAGATGATCGCGCACGCATTTTCGCCTATTCCTCTGCATGGCATGAACAGTTGATGGCGCTCAAAACACTGTCTGTGGACGGGATCATTTGGAACGAGGCCAAGCCATGAGTGCGCAGAAGAAAGAGTTTCTGTTTGCTGCTGTAGTCGGCTCTGGTCTGACCGCGAAAGCTGCCGACAAAGCGGGGGCGGATTATTTGCTGGCATTGAATGCCGGTCGCTTCCGGGTGCAGGGGGCCTCCTCACTCACAAGTTTTTTGCCGGTGCGCGCGGCCAATGACTGGGTGATCGAATTTGCCGAGCGGGAAATGCTGGGGCGTTGTAGCGCGCCGATCTATGCCGGGTTTTCGGTGAGCGACCCCAATCTCGACATTGCGGCCCTCGTGGCGCGCACAAAGGCGCTTGGGTTCGCGGGGGTGTGCAACTTCCCCTCCACCACATTGATTGATGGCAGATTGGGCGCTCTGCTTGAGCGCGAAGGGCTGGGGCTTGAGCGCGAGCTCACGCTTGTGCGGGAAGCGACCAAGGCGGGATTGGGCAGCTTTGCCTATGTGCACAACAATATGCAGGCGCGCAAAATGGTGGATGCGGGCGCAACCGCAATTTGCGTCAACGTCGGGTTCACCAGCGGGGGAACCGGCGTCACAACGCATCTGACACTAGACACGGCAGCGGCGCAGATTGAGCGGGTGCTGGAAGGTGTACCGGCCTCGGTTGACAAGCTGTGCCACGGCGGGCCGATCACCTCGCCGGAAGAGGCGCTTGCGATCACGCGGATTTGCGGAGTTCAGGGCTTTGTGGCCGGGTCCACCTTGGACCGTCTGCCTGTGGAGCAAACACTGAATGAGGTGACAAAGGGTTTCACCGCCATTCCAAGCCTGTCGCGTGTTGAGACCAGCACGCCAGCCTCACGGCATGATCTGGTTGGATCGTCGATGGCGATGCAGATGATCCGTCAGGAACTTGAGGAGCTGGCCCATGAAGATGTGCCCGTATTGCTGATCGGAGAAACCGGCACCGGCAAAAGCCGGGCCGCGCTGGGGCTGCATGAAGCCGGGATGGCTGCGCGGCGTCAGCCAGTTGTGGTGGACTGCCCTGCCCTGAACGGCGAAGAAGGCGCGGTGCATCTTCTGGGCAAAGCGCCGGGCGCATTTGGCGGGGGCGGCACACAACGGGGTGCGCTGGAGCTTGCGGCGGGCAGTACCATTATTTTTGACGAAATCTCCGCATTGCCCCGCGATCTGCAAGGCAAACTGCTCAAGTTTACGGATGAAAAGGTCGTGCAACGGATTGGCGACCATAGCGCACGTCAGATTGATGCCCGCATCATTGCCACCAATGCGCTGGACTTGCTGAGCTGCGTAGACACACAGGACTTTCGACAAGACTTGTTTTATCGCATTTCTGGCTATGAAATCACACTCCCGCCCTTGCGGGCACGCGTGGATGACATTCCAGAGCTTGCAATGCACCTTGGTCAGCAGATTGGCGGCGAGGTGCCAAAATTCTCTAACGCCGCTCTGCGCAGACTGCTGGAACATGACTGGCCGGGCAATGTGCGCGAGCTTGCCCATGCGGTGCATCGCGCCATTCGCCGGGCCGATGGGAGGACAGTGGATCTAAAGGCGGTGGACTTCCTGCGGCGTCAGCCCGTTGAGACACCTGCGCCAGAGACACCGGAAGCCCCAACTGCGACCAGCACTTCTGAACGGGAGTGGATCGCGGCGGCCCTATCACGCAATGGTTTTCGGCGCGCGCAGACCGCGGAGGAGTTGGGCATGACAACCCGCACACTCTATAACAAGATCAAGAAATATCATTTGCAGGCTTAGGCTCAGCCTGCGGCGCACCGGCTCCATTTGAGAGCCGGTGCTTTTTTATCAGCCATACAGCATCTGGGGCAACCAGAGCACAAGCTGTGGGATAAATGTCAGCAGGAGCAGCACACCAATCAGTGGCACCAGAAACGGCAGGGTGGCTTTCACACATTGCTCAAAGGGCACTTTGGACACGCGGGACAGCACAAAAAGCACCATGCCCACGGGCGGCGTGAGCAGACCCAGCATCAGATTGAGGATCACAATGATGCCGAGATGAATGGGATCAATGCCAAACTGCGCCGCCACCGGCATCAAGACGGGCACCAGAATGGAGATCGCCGCGATGGTCTCCATAAACAGCCCCACGATCAGCACAATCGCCATGATAAGCAAAAGCACAACCGCTTTGCTGTCGGTGAAAGAGAGCACAAATTCGGCAAATTGGCTGGCGATCTGATTGGCGGTCAGGATCCACGCAAACACAGAAGCTGCACCCACGATGAGCATAATGGCCGCGGTGGTTTCGATGGTTTCCAGTGAAATCACCGCAAGTTTGCGCAATGTGAGCGTGCGATAAACCAGTGTGCCCAGAACCAGAGCATAGGCCGCTGCACAAATTGCCGCCTCAGTCGGGGTGAAGGCGCCTGACACAATGCCACCGACGATGATCACGGGCGTCATCAGGGGCAAAAACGCCGCTTTGAACCGCGTGCCAATCAGGCTGACGCTGAAGGACACATCACGGGGGTAGTTGCGCTTGCGTGACATCCACCACACCATGATGGACAGCGCCGCCGCCATCATGAGGCCGGGCACGATGCCCGCCACAAAGAGCTGACCGATCGACACGGACGCCATCACCCCAAAGATCACCAACGGCAGTGAGGGCGGAATGATCGGCCCGATGGTGGAAGATGCGGCGGTTACACCGACGCTGAAGTCATCGTCATATCCCGCTTCGCGCATGGCTTTGATTTCAATCGCGCCAAGGCCACCAGCATCCGCCACGGCCGCACCGGACATGCCGGCAAAGATGATGCTGGCGCCGATGTTCACATGGCCAAGACCGCCATGCATCCAGCCCACAATGGCGCGGGCAAAGCCAAAGATACGCGCCGTGATGCCCGCCGAATTCATCAGCGCTCCAGCGAGGATGAAGAAGGGAATGGCCAGAAGCGGAAAGCTGTCCATGCCATTGACCAGATTGTGCATAAGCAGCACGGGCGGCAGGCCGGAATGCAGGATATAGGCAAAAGACGACAACGCGAGCGAGAAAGCGATTGGCACGCGCAGGAGCATCAGACCAAAAAGGGATGCAAAGAGAATAAAGAGACCCATAGGTGGTTAGCTCCGTGTCGCGGTTTTCAGACCGTTGATGATTTGCGCGACGATCACCAGCGCATTCACCCCAGCCAGCGCCATGACGCCCGCGTAAAGATAGTATTTTGGGAAAGGCAGCGAGACCATTTGCTGAAATGAGGTGCGCTGAATGAGCTCCCATGCGGACCAGAGGATTGTTGCAAACAGTGCAAAACTGGCAAGTAGGGCGAAAACATGCACCCACTTCAGATGGCGCCCGTAGAACTTATCAACAAATTCGAGCGCGATATGTGAGCCCATGATCTGACAGCGGATCGCGCCAGCAAACGTGAGCAAGATCAGCAGGTATCGCGCGGCCTCTTCGGTCCAGGCGATGGAGTCATTGAGCACGTAGCGCGTGAAAAACTGCAGAAACACAACGCAGAACAGGGCTGCGAAGAGGGCAAGCAGGGGGTAGTCCGCCAGGCTGACCTTGAAGTTGCTGAAATGGAGTTCGTCTTCTTTGGCAAGAGCGTCGAAATCAATTTCAGGCGCTTGGGTCGCATCCTTCATCGGGGCCTTCCTTTCCATGTGTAAAAAGGCCCACCAGCGAAAACTGGCGGGCCCATTACCTGTTTATTCTTTGATGGCCTGAAGGCGCGCGAAGATTTCAGGGCTCCATGGCACGTCTGCACCAGTCAGCATTGGAGACACCGCATCCATGAAGGGCTGACGGTCCACTTCGTTTACGGTCACGCCCTGATCGCGGAACCAATCCGCGAGTTCGGCCTCGGAGGCGACGATTTCATCAGATGTGCTGGACGCAGCCTGAGCAAGCGCATCGATCAGGGCCTGACCGTCATCACCCATTTTAGACAGAGTTACCGGGGATACCACCATCGCCAGAGAGTTCGTGATGTGCCCAGTCAGGTTGATGTTGGACTGAACTTCATGGAACTTTTTGAACTGAATGGTTGGCAGCGGGTTCTCCTGCGCGTCAACCACCCCTTGCTGCAGCGCCAGATAGACCTCAGCAAAGGCCATTGGCGTTGGGTTGGCACCGGTGGCCTTAGGGAACATCTGATAGGCAGGGGCGTTTGGCGTGCGGATCTTCAGCCCATCCATATCTTCAGGGGACATAATTGGCTTGTTGGAGGTGACGTGGCGGGCGCCATAATAGGTCATGGCCGCGATAGTGTTGCCAGAAACCTTGCGATACTCGCCGCTCATTTCATCAAACAGATCGGAGGCCACATAGGCTTTCCAATGCTCATAGGACCGCATGGTGAAAGGGTAGTCAGAGATGCTGATCGGGCCATAGGACTGGCCAAGGAACGCTACACCTGTGTAGATCGCATCAACTGTACCCAGTGATAGCGCTTCGTTCAGCGCAGCCTCTTTGCCGAGCTGAGACGCAGGGAAGACTTCCATGGTGTAGCGGCCATCGGTTGCTTTTTCGAGCAGGTCGGCGGCACGCTCAGCGGCGGCGTGATATGGCGTGGACGCCTCATAGACGTGCCCGAAACGCAGAACTTCCTGCGCCCAAGACATGGACACGCTTGCGCTAAGAGCAACAGTCGCACCAATGGCGACGGAGCGGATTTGAGACAGTTTCATGGTTTTCCTCCCTGGATTTGTTGAGAAACTGATAAATGAAAAGTCAGAACACGGTGTCGGTACGGTGCGGCGTCGACACGAAGGCGGGCGGCCCCACAACAGATGGGACGGCCCCTGCAAGACAGGTGTTCGGCATCTGCGAACATTCAGCAGCGAGGAGGGAAGATGCGCAGCTTTGCAACAAGCTGTGCATTTCCATCCGTTGCGCCCTGCGAATTGCCGTGAAATTTGGCATTAACCCGCATCCTTCTCCCCGTTATGGGTTGAATGGTTTGCATATTTGAAACAGTGTGTCAAATACGAAAGGGAGACACATGACGAAGACGACTCAATCCAGCTATTCCGCTCCGGCGCTCACGCGAGGGTTGAAGATCCTTGAGATCGTGAGCAAAGCCCCTACCCCGTTAAGCACACAGGAGATCGCGGCAGAACTTGGCCGGAACCGCAACGAAGTGTTCCGAATGATCGCGGTACTGGAGGCCGAGGGTTTCCTTGAAAAATCCGGTGCCGGATTTGGGTATGTTACGACATCCAAACTGTTAGAAATGGGACTTAACTCACCGAGAATAAAAGATATCCTGGAAGCGATCTCCCCCATGGCAGATCAGTTTTCCCACCTGACAGGCGCCCCTTGTCAACTGGTGCTTGCCTCCGGAGATGAGATGGTTGTGATGAAGCGCTGGGAACCGCCATTGCGCATGTCAATCAGCGTGCCAATCGGCTCTCGGCGGCCGTTGGAAGACTCCGCATCCGGCATTGTCATGCTGTGCGCAATGAACCCGTTTCTGTTCTCAGAAACCGAGGCCCGCATTTTGCAGAGAAACCCGGACTTTCAAGCGAAAGATCTTGACGCGTATCGCAGCGAGCTGTCTCAAAACGGTGTGCTGCGCTTCAACAGCCGCTTCATGGAGGGAATCGTCGATCTCTCGGTGCCATTGGTGTCTCTCGGCGGGCAACTTCATGGCGCACTGACAGTGCCATATGCCAACAATGCCACCTGCGAGGCTGCGATGGAGGAGATTGAGGCAGAACTTCTCAAGATCAGAAACAGCATCGCAACATCCCTGTTGCGCGCGTAATACCCACGACACAATGCCGCGCGTGAGACGCTGGCAGGGGCAGCACCTCCCCTGGCCGCGTCTTGCGATGCAGAGATTCAGCCCCCTTCAAGATCCATTGAACCAGCGGCTTGACAAGTTGAAACGGTTTTTACAGCATAATTGAAACGTTTCAATTAACGAGAATCGCAGATGCGGGTATCGGCACAGCTTTACACAGTGAGGGATGTGGGCACGTTGCAGCATCAGCTGACTACCGCCCGCGGGTGTGGTTACCGCGACATTGAAACGATTGGTTTTCACGATCTCAGCCCGCATCGTCTTGCAGCACAGGTCCGGCAGTCTGGACTGACTTTGCGGTCAGCGCATTTTGACTGGGCCGATTTTGAAGAGCGGCTGGACGACATTGTTAGCCTGACTGTGCTTCTGGACTGCAAAACAGTTGTCATGCCTTGGCTTGCCCCTGAGCAGCGGCCAACGACGGCTGAAGGCTGGCAGCTTTTGGCTGATCAAATGGCCATCTGGGCGGATCGACTTGCTGCGCTTGATATCCGGTTTGCCTACCACAATCATGATTTTGATTTGCAGGGGGATTTCGGCAGCACACCCCTTGATCAAATTTTGTCCCACTCCGGCGTTTACTGGCAGCCCGACATCGGTTGGCTGGCTGTCGCCGTTGCCGATCCGCTGGCATGGATTACGCGATACGCAGATAAAATTGTGTCGGTGCATGCAAAAGATGTCGATCCGCAAGGTGGCGTCGGTGATGCACGCTGGCGTGACATTGGGCAAGGCGTCGTAGATTGGCCGAGCGTGCTGAACGCGCTTTCAAATACGCCCTGTCGTGATCTTTTTGTCGAACATGATGCCCCTTCTGAGCCCGCTCGGTCGTTGGCCACAGGTCGGCGGGTGTTGAGCCACCTGCTGGCAGAAAGCGTGGTTTGATGGCGCGTGCGACGATCAAATCCATCGCCAAGCTCACGGGCTATTCGGTCGGCACGGTGTCGAACGCATTGCGCAACGACAAATCGGTGAAGGAAGAAACACGCCAAGAGATTCAAGAAGCGGCTGCCAAGGTAGGCTATCGCGTCAACTTGGATGGGCTGAAGCTGCGCACCAAGAAATCCTATCGCATTGGGGTTTTGGTCAGCGTCTCCACAGAGGATGCGGACGAATGGGAAGGCGTGGAATTCACGCGCATTCTGGCAGGCATTTCCTCTGCGCTTCAGGGGTCGCGCTATGAGCTCAGCGTGTTCAACGTCGCCAATATGGATGACGCAATGGCGGTGCTGGCACGGATCGTGCAGGATGGGTTGGCGGATGGCGTGATCTTTTCCGGCACACTGCAGGACGATGCCCGTATCGCGTATCTGCAAGAATGTGAATTTCCTTTTGTTACAATGGGCATGAGCGACAGCCCGCAGCCCCATGCCTATGTGGATATTGACAGTCAGACGGCCGCTTATGATGCAACGGCGCGACTGGCCAGTTTGGGACATAGGCGCATTGCGCTGATCAATCCGCCGTCAAATCTGATTTACGCGCGCCAGCGGCAGGCAGGGTACATTGACGCACTCAAACAAGCGGCGCTGATACCTGATGAGGCGCTGATTTTTCGCGGACCAACCACGGCGCGCACTGGGCATGACGCCTTTGCCGCCATGATGGCGATGTCTGAGCCGCCAACCGCCTGTGTCTGTGCAAATGAAGCCATGACGCTCGGGGTGCTGTCCGCAGCGCATGAGGCAGGCTGCAAGATCGGGCGCGATCTGGTGGTGGTTTCCACTGATGATCTGAAATTGAGCCGCTATTTTGTGCCGCCACCGAGCACCTATTATGTGCCGATTGAAGAGACCAGCCGCCTGCTTGGCGACTATATGCTGCGGGCATTGACAGGTGTCGACCCAACCCAAAACCAGAAAAAGATCAGGGCCACTTTGATTGAGCGGCAACCTGACACACCTGCGCACAAAGAGGCGCACCACCCCCAACCAACAGAGGAGTTACAAAAGACATGATGAAGTCGTTACTGACAGCTGCGGCCCTAACCGCACTCACGATTCCAGCCGCATTTGCCGCGGATCTGGAAGGGCGCGTTCTGAAAATCGGAACCGACGCCACCTATCCGCCCATGGAAACCGTTGATGAAGCCACCGGCGAAGTTGTGGGTTTTGACGTGGATGTGATGAACGCGATCTGCGCCAAGGTGAATTGCGTGCCTAATTTCGTGAACACCGCTTGGGACGGCATTTTTGCGGCCCTGCAGCAGGGCGAATTCGATCTGGTGATTTCTGGGGTCTCCATCACACCAGAGCGCGAAGAGACGATGGATTTCTCCGATCCCTACATCGTTGTCAGTCAGGCGGTCTTGTTGTCGGTGGACAATGCGAGCCTGACGCTGGACGATTTCAAGGCAGGCGGCAACAAGCTTGCCGCACAAACCGGCACCACCAATGCGCAGCTTGCAGAAGATCTGGTGGGGCGTGAAAATGTCAGCCTCTATGACAATTTTTCTGCGGCGGTTCTGGCGCTACAGAACGCCGATGTGGAAGGCGTGATCATCGATGGCACCTCTGCTGTTGCCTATGAGCAGGAATTTGCAGGTGAGCTGACCGTGGGGATCACCGGGCTGCAATCTGACCCGCTTGGCATCGTGTTTCAGGAAGGCGACGCCACTGTGGACGCCATCAACGAAGGTCTGGCGATGATCAAAGAAGACGGCACGCTCGACAAGCTGATGGGGAAATACTGGGGCACTGAATAACCACCACTCACCCCAAGGCCCGACCCCTTCCGGGGGGCGGGCCATCCAACCTGCAGAGAGATCCCATGTCGCGCCTGAGTTCGATCCGGCCGAGCAACCTTGTGCTGCTCGCGGCCGCGCCCTTTATCATCTATTTATTCGCCTCATCGTCGAAATACCTTAGGTCGCTGGTCGCGATCCTTGGCATTGGCGAAAACGCGGGGCCAACTTTCGTGGGTTTCCTGCTGTTGTTTGTAACCGCTGCGCTTGCCTATCTGTGCGCGCGCCATGCGCGGTTTGTTGATTCTGCGCCGATGTGGCTTCGCGTTGCGGCACTCGCGGCACCGGTCTGCGCCACTGGTGTTGCGGCTGTGGGATATGCCGCACCACAAGTTTTGATGCCGTTTGCCGAGTCTGTCTTCTTCAATGCGCTGGGTGAGAACACCTCCACACTCATCGATCGCAGCGTGAAACCCTGGGCGCTGTTTCCTGAGGTGGTGACGCAGGTGCAATCCGCCCTGCAATTTTTGCTCGTGCTGTTTGCTCTTCTTGTGCTGACCATTCCATTTGCGGCAAAGCTGCCCGCACAACTGCGCAATCCAGCCAGCCTTGGGCTGGAAATCCTGACAGGAGCTGTGCTGTTTTACCTACTCTTCATGGCGCACTGGCAGTTCGCAACAGGCGTTGCGATCACGTTTCGCGCGGCGATTTTTGCCTATATTTTTGCGGGTATTCTTGGGCTCATCTGGGTGGGCCTCCAGTCCTTTACGCCGAAAAAACGCACCACGGCGATCTATGCCGCGATCAGCATGAGTATGCTGGCGGCATCCGCGTTTTTCTTTATGCAGCCCAAAGTGACCTACGTTCTGGTTGGCAGCACGGAGGCGCGTATTGCCATTGTACGCGGCACGCCGCAGGCGCAGGCCGACATCATCCGATTTGGCGAATTTGAAGAAAGCGCAGCGCAAAAGTACCGCATCCGCAGCGCGCCCGATGCCGTCACAGCGCTTGAGCAGATTGAAACCGTCAAATCAGTTTCTGCTGCATTTGTGCCTGTGGAGGCACACACACAGGGATATCCTGTGCTTTGGCAAACCAGCTTTCTGCCGGATTCCAAGCGCAACCCCGCGCTGACCTTTGCGGTCCTTGGCTTCCTGCTGTTGACTCTGACCGTTGGAGGCGCCCAACACAAGTTGCATCCTCTCGCGGTGGGGGCCGAGTTTTTTGTCGATACGATCCGCGGCATTCCCATGCTGGTGATCATCCTTTATATCGGCCTGCCCTTGGCGGGGGCCGTGAAAGATGCCACCGGTGGCGGCATCGACATGACCAATATGACGCGCGGGATTATCGCCATTTCGGTGGGCTATTCCGCCTATATGGCGGAAATTTTTCGGTCGGGAATCGAGGCCATTCCCAAGGGGCAAATTGAGGCTGGGAACTCGCTCGGCCTGTCACGCTGGCAGACCGCACGGCTGATCATTCTGCCGCAGGCTTTGCGGGTTGTGACGCCGCCCCTTGGCAATGAATTCATCGCCATGATCAAGGACACATCGCTGCTTTCGATCCTGTCGGTGCGCGATATGACCCAGCGCATGCGCGAGTTTCAGGCGTCAAGCTTTCTGCCATTCGCACCATTTAATACCGCCGCGATCCTTTATGTGGTGCTCACGCTGTGCTGCGCGAGCTTTCTGAAATGGATTGAGCGCCGCACAGCAAGGGAAAACCGATGAGCAAACTGGAACTGGGGGTTTGCTATTACCCTGAGCAATGGGACCCGTCGCTTTGGCGCGAAGATGCGCAGCGTATGGTCGAGATGGGGATCGACTGGGTGCGTATTGCCGAATTCACCTGGGGGCTGATTGAACCAAAACGCGGCGAGTTTCATTGGGATTGGTTGGATGAGGTGATCGACATTCTGGGCGCGGCGGGCCTGCGGGTGATGATGTCCACGCCAACAGCGGCACCGCCCAAATGGCTGATTGATGCACACCCCGAAATCCTGCCAGTGGGGCCAGATGGCCGGGTGCGCGGCTATGGCTCGCGCAGACATTACTGTTTTTCCAGCACCGTTTATCTGGAAGAGGCCAAGCGGATCGCCACAGAATATGCGCGGCGCTATGGGCAGAATCCCTATGTCAAAGCCTGGCAGATCGACAACGAATACAATGACCATGACACGGTGCTGAGCTATTCCGAAGCGGCCCGGGACGGTTTCCGGCTTTGGCTTGAAGGCAAGTACGGCACGATTGAAGCGCTCAATGACACATGGGGGGCGGCTTTCTGGGGGCTGTCTTACACCAATTTTGACCAAATCGAATTGCCCAATGGGCTGGTGGCGATGGCCAACCCAACGCAGTCGCTTGATTTTGCGCAGTATAGCTCTGACCGCGTGAAGTTATTCAATCGGGCCCAAGTGGAGATTTTGCGCAAGCATTCTCCGGGTCGGGACATCACGCACAATTTCATGGCCGGGAGTTTTGAGTTTGACCACCATGACGTGGCCAAGGATTTGGACATCATCGGTTTTGACAGCTACCCGCTGGGCAATTTGTTGGGGTCCACCCTGTCTGATACAGAAAAGCGGCACTATCTGAGAACCGGTACGCCGGATTATCAGGGCTTTCACTGCGATCTTTACCGCAGTCAGGGCGACGGCCGCATGTGGATTTTGGAGCAGCAGCCCGGGCCTGTGGATTGGGCGGAAAAGAACCCCTCCCCTGCGGATGGCATGGTGCGGCTTTGGACATGGGCGGCCTATGCCCATGGCGCGCAGGCGGTGATGTTTTTTCGCTGGCGGCAGGCGAAATACGCCCAAGAACAGTTTCACACCGCGCTGCTGCGCTCTGACGGAAGCCCGGATCAGGCCGCATTGGAGGTGATGCAAGTGGCCAAAGAGCGCGCGCTGCTGCCAGAAGCCACACGCCAGAAAGCAAGGGTGGCTGTGATGTTGGATTATCAATCCATCTGGGCCGCTGACATCCTGCCGCATGACGATGCATTCCCCAATGCGCAGATCGTACGCGAGTGGTATGCGGAGTTGCGCGCCTTGGGTATGGATCTGGATTTTGTCGGGCCAGACAGTGATTTGGCGGGGTACACCCTGATCGTGCTGCCACAAAACATGATTGTGACCGCCGCGTTGGCAACGAGACTTAGAGAAAGCGGCGCAAAACTGCTGATTGGTGCGCGCAGCGGAAGCAAGACAGCGCAGATGCACACACCCCACAATCTGGCACCCGGTGTGCTGGCGGAACTGGCGGCAGTACGTGTGTTGCGGGTGGAGTCGTTGCCTGATCTGGCCGAGGAGTCCGTGCGCCTGAAAAACGGTACAGCTTTCGGCTTTTCCGGCTGGCGCGAGGTGATTGAAACGGATGCGGAGGTGCTTGCCACGTTTGCCAGCGACTACCGAGATGGCAGTGCGGCCGTCGTGCGCTCGGACCGCGCCACCTATGTCGCCATGGTTCCGCGCGGCGCGCTTTTGCGCGCGATCTTGAAAAATGCGCTGGACTGGGCAGGGCTTACACCGACCCCATGCCACGCTGATCTTAGGATCACACAGCGAGGAGACTTGGCATTTGCGTTTAATTTCGGGCGGGAGCCCATCAGCGTGCCCGATACGGCGGGGCGGCCCTTTGTGATTGGAACGACAACGGTGCCTGCCTACGGCGTGGCTGTGTGGCGTATCCTGTAAACCAAACAGGCGTGGCACATGCCACGCCTGTTCTGCATTTCACAACGCGCCCGAAGCCTATGCCGCAACATTCTGAGCTGTCGCTGAGCGATATCCACCGCGCCCGACATGAAAGAACTCAAGCGTTTCGGTGAGAGATTGCGCATCGCCATCAAGCACTTGGCTGGTCGCTGTTGCTTCCTCTGCCATGGCTGCATTGCGCTGCGTGACCTGTTCTAGCTGCGAGGTGCCACTGTTTATTTCGGCAAGGTTTTCAGATTGTTCCGCCGCCCGCACGGACAGTTCTGATACCAGAACAGAGATCTGGTTGACGCGTTCCGCGATGCCATTGATCGCTGTGCCGGCGCTTCCAACCAGTTTCACGCCTTTTTCAACCTGTTGTTCGCTTTCAGAAATCAGCGACTTGATCTCCATCGCCGACTCTGAGGACCGCTGCGCAAGCGCACGCACCTCTGAGGCGACAACCGCAAAGCCACGCCCTGCGTCCCCTGCCCGCGCCGCTTCGACGCCTGCGTTCAAAGCCAGCAAATTGGTTTGGAACGCAATGTCGTCAATCACACCAACGATCTGTGCAATCTGGCTGGAGCTTTGCTCGATCTGAGACATCGCGCCGACTGCATTTTCCACAATTTCACTGCTGGCCTCTGCTTGATCACTGGCTTCGCCCATGGTTGTGGCCACGCTACGGGTCGCATCTGCACCAGCAGCCACGCTCGCATTGAGCTCATCCATCGCGGCTGACGTCTCTTCCAATGTCGCCGCCTGACTTTCGGTGCGTTGCGCCAATGCGCCAGAAGACTGACTAATCTCTGAGGCGCCATTGCGAATGGAGGCGGCGTTGTCTTGCAGCGTGGAAACCGTGTGCGACAGACGCTCGGTCAAATTGTTGAAATCCGCACGCAGGGTTTCGTATTTATCGGCAAATGCCTCTTCAATGGAGACTGTCAGATCACCCTTGGAGAGCTTGTCGATATTGGTGCGCAGTGCCTCCACAACATGGCTCACTTCACGTGCCTCGCGGGCTTTGAATGCCGCTTCTGCCGTGGATTTCTCTTCGATCGCGACTTTCAGATCCATAACAGACTGACCGAGCATACCGATCTCATCACGACGATTGAGAAGCGTTTCGTCAATTTGCCCCTCACCGCGCACCATTTGATTGAGCACACCACGCAAGTTGCCAAGCGGTGCGCTGATCGACCGCGCAAGAACGCCAAACATCACCAGACCAAAAACACAGAACACAACCGCGACAACGATCACAATACGTTCTGTCAGCTGGAAGGAGCTCTGCGCCTTCTCATAGAAGTGGGCCGCACCGTCGACGTTGGTTTGCAACATCGTTTCGTTCATTTCGACGATCTCGAGAAAGAGAGTAGAAAAGGCCCCAGCACTCAGATCAGCGGCTTTGACATCATTGTTGGTTTGACTAAGCGAAACGATCTCATCGTTCATGACCAGAAGACGCTCAGCTTTTTTCATCAGGTCTAAAAAGGTCTCTGTTTCCAGGCCCGGATCGAGCGTTTGTTCAAACTGGCTCATGCGCTCGTTGAACTGCGTGATCGAATGCTGGATGATGTCTTCCTGCTGCCGCATTGCTTTGTCATCTGGCGCAATGATGTGAGATTTTTGTGCGATAAACAGATGGCTTAAAGCCGCCTCAGCCCCGGCCAGATTGATCGCACTGGTGAAGTAGTTCTGATAGATTTCTTCGGTGCCATCGGCGACCTGCTCTAGGGATCTGACATTGTAGATTGCCACGGATGCAAAGGTGACAAGCAGAACGAAGTAGCAGACACCAATTTTCTGAGAGATCCTCAGGTTTTTTGCAAATGAGTACATTGCGTGTTTCTGATCCTGTTTAAACGTGTTCTGGCCCGTCTATTCGTAATTTGCTTGTTGAAGAGTTAAACAGTGTTCGAGAGGTCCGTCAGGGGACTGACCGCAACAGGCGCGGATCTAGATTTCAAGACAATGATGAGGGGGCTGCGCACCATAGTTATGATCTGACAGCATATCTGCCCGAACTTGGGATGCTGGAATGACATGTTTCAAAACTTCGAGCGCTGCAAACGATCATCATAAGCAATTGTTTTCAAATTGAAAAATTCAAGAAAATCGACTTCAACCGGTAAAATAGGCTGCATTTTCAATATTTCGGCAAGCAAGGAGTTGTTAAGGGGCTCTCCCTAGGCCGCTTGAGCGCGAAGAACTACCAAAGGATTCAACTCACTCATGCTAGGCTTTCTTTCAAAACTGTCGACACGGGTTGTCGCGCTCGCGTTGCTGGCCGTTGGCCTCTCCATTGTGCTGGAAATGATTTTGCAAAATCAAATGCGGACAACCACAGAACAACTGCGTGATGCTGAGCTGAATAAGATCACCGAAATTGCCGTCAGCCTGCTGGAAGATCTGGATAAGGGCGTTCAATCTGGAAAATACACCGAAGAACAGGCTTATGAACTTGCGCGTGATCGCCTCGCAACGTTTCACTTTGGTGAAACAGGGTATGTATACGCATTTGACAGCGACTTCGTAATGCAAGCCCATCCAGTGTCACCAGACGCCGTGGGCAGCTATCGAGGCGATTTCAAAGACTCCAATGGCATGCTGGTCTATCGCGAATTGCGGAAGGCCGCTGTCACCGAGGGCTCTGGGACACTCACATATCAATTTACCAAACCTGGAAGCACCGAAATGGAAGCCAAGGTTGCTTATGTGAAGTACTTTGAGCCCTGGGGTTGGACCGTTGGCACGGGCGTCTATGTGGCGGATATGGACGCACAGTTGGCAACCATCCGTAACAAGGCACTGACTGTCCTGGGCGGCATTCTCGTGATTTTGTGCGGTGCCGCCTTCTTCCTGACACGCAGCGTCACAGGCCCGCTTAGCCAATTGCGGGAAAGAATGGGCAGTCTGGCACAAGGGGACACAAAGAGCGAAATCCCGTTCACACAGGCGCAGAATGAACTTGGCGATATGGGGCGGACTTTGGATGTGTTCCGTGACGCGCTGGTGCGGCAAAGGGACATGGAAGTGGCGCAACGCGCGCGTGATGCCGAGCAGTCCAAAGTGGTGCAGACGCTATCGAGCCATCTTTCAAGCCTGTCGCGCGGGGACCTTTCCGCGAAAATCACAACAGAGTTCCCTCTCGACTACGAAGAGCTGCGCGCAGATTTTAATGCCTCGGTGACCACTTTGAGCCAGACCATGACACAGGTCATTGAAGCCGCCGGATCTATTCGCAACGGTGCGGAAGAGATCAGCCAGGCGTCTGACGACTTATCCAAACGGACGGAAAACCAAGCCGCGACGCTGGAAGAGACCGCAGCCGCGCTAGATGATCTGACACATTTGGTGCGCACCTCTGCAGAGGGAGCACGGTTTGTTGAAAGCTCGATGGAGAAAGCCAAATTCGAAGCGGAACAGAGCGGCCAGGTTGTGCATAGCGCTGTCAAAGCCATGACTGAGATTGAGCAAAGCTCCAGCCAGATTTCGCAGATCGTTTCGGTGATTGATGATATCGCATTTCAAACTAATCTGTTGGCGCTGAATGCTGGCGTAGAAGCTGCGCGTGCTGGGGATGCGGGACGAGGCTTTGCGGTTGTGGCCTCTGAAGTGCGCAAGCTTGCGCACAGCTCCTCTGAGGCAGCTATGGAAATCAAAGGCCTTATCGACGAGTCTTCGAAACATGTAGAGCATGGCGTGGAACTTGTTGGCAAAACCGGCGAAGCATTGAACAACATCGCAGAACGCGTCGTGCAGGTTTCCAAAGGTGTCTCTGACATCGCGGAAGGTGCGTCAGAGCAATCAACAGGCCTTGCAGAAATCAATGCAGGGGTTATGCAGCTCGATCAAGTGACCCAGAAGAACGCGGCTATGGTCGAAGAAGCCACAGCCGCAGGGCATATGCTCAATGGGGATGCGGCAACGTTGGTCGATCTTGTCAATCGGTTCAAGATTGCGGGTTCACAGAGCGCATGGGCACGAAACCCTGCTGCTTCGCCCACCCAATCGGCGGCCTGACGGGAGATACGAGGCCAAGTGCCCACAACAAAAAACGTGCCATCGTTTTATGGTGGCACGTTTCCCCAATTGATTTAAGCAGTGCAAAGAGTTCCAATCCACCCGGACAGCGCAGCAACGCTTATGACGCCGCCGGCATCTGGCAAAGCGCATCTGCGATATCGCCCATTGGCTCGGCGCCCTCCGCATGCGGCAGCAGAACGCGGCAGTTGTTGACGCCCTGATCTACAAGCTGTGACGGCGTGCCGTAGCGATGCTCCAGATGGCCGCGACCGATGATGCCAATCACAAGCGGTGCCGAAGACGATAGCGCGATTTCGGCAATGCGACAGGCAAACGCCCGATCCCACGTCTGTTGTGCACGCACAAAACGGTCAAACTGCGGATCCTCTGGCGATGTTGCCTTACGGTTGGGAAAAGCCCCGCCGGTGATGTCAAAAAGGTATTTGCGATAGGCTGCACTGGCCGGTGCCGCCTGTGTCAATCCTTCGCGGTCTGGCTCTGGGATGGCATCCCAACCCTCTTTGCCGACCTCAGTCACCAAACCGCGACGGCAGTTCAGCCCCAGCATCGGGATGCCAAAGTCTCGGCAGAAATGAAACAGCGGCATGTAGAGGCTTATGTCAAAGCCCCAAACGGTGCCCCATTCCACACGCTCTGCGAACTCAGGTTCGGCGATCTTGCCATCCACCCAATCCTGCAGAACGGGATTGAGGCGTTTGGGGAACATCTCAAAGCCCATCACGAGGTCTGATCGAAGTGCCAGCAAGCCGGCGGCCACATGCATCTGCCAGCGGTGGTTCTCCGCTTTGTCGTGCTGTTCGCCGAGCAAGACAGCCTGTGCCTGCGCGGCTTGCGCAATCACATCGTGATGGTGCAAAGCTGCGCCGGTGCGGGGATCAAACCAGTTTCCGGATTTCATCGGTTTCTCCTGTTATGCGCGCTTACGCGGCGCGATCTGCCACATGGCCAATTTGCCAAGTTCGGTCGGAATTGAGCGCGTTGGGAGCGCGATGCGACACACACAGAATGGTCGCGTTGGGCACCTCCGCCCGCAAGAGGGAAAACAGCGCCTGCTCTGCCTCGCGATCCAGACTGCTGGTTGGCTCATCCATGATGATCCACTCAGGTTTCGCGATGAGCAAGCGCGCGAATGCCAGGCGTTGCTGTTCGCCAAGTGAGAGCCCTTCAGCCGCGTCTCGACCCGCCTGTTGCCTCTTAGTGAGCCGAAGCCCCAAACCCACTTTCTGTAGCGCGGCATTGAGGTCATCTGCTGGCACGTCCTTTGGATCCATCGGGTAACAGGCCGCAGCATACAGACCTTCCTGTGAAACATGCGCGCTTTGGGACAAAAACTGCATATTGGCGTTTGGGGTTTTGATCTCGCCTTGCCCGTAGATCCAAAGACCAGCGAGCGCCTTCAGCAAGGTTGATTTGCCTTTGCCTGACGCGCCAGAGATCCAGATGCACTCCCCGGCATGCACGGTCTGATCCGGCACACAGTCAAGCCATCGACCCTCCGGTGTTGCGAGCTGTAGCGCCTTGACGTGCAAGGCGCCGTCGCTGGAACGTGTATGATGGATGTCGACGGGCACATCTGGGTGCGGTGCAAGGCGGTTGGTCGCGTTAAACAGATCGTCCAATCGCTGCGCCACGGCGGCGAGCTCTGCCAATTGGCGATAACTGAAAATGAACCAGCTGAGATTGGTCACAACGCGCCCAAAAGCGCTAGAGACCTGCATCAAACCGCCAAATGTCAGGGCGCCTGCAAAATAGCCGGGTAGGCATAAAAAGAGCGGAATGCGCAAAACGGTCTGAAAGTAGGGCCGCGAAAACAGCCCCAGAACAAACTCTCGCCCGATCAAGCGATGGAAATTGCGCTTAATGGCAGCAAAGCGCAGGTCGAGGCGACGGCGTTCGGCAAGCTCCCCCTGCGATTGCGCCACATCCTCTGCGGTTTCGCTGAGTTGCAGCAAAGCAGCGCGAAAGTCCGCTTCGCGCCTCTCCTGTCGGAACACGAGCGATTTCAGAGGCTTGCCCATGAGATGGGTGATCACGCTGGACAGCGCCACATAGACGAAAGCGAGCCAGACCAGGTAATGTGTGATGACGATGTCATGCCCGAAAATCTGGAAAGCCAATGGGAAGTTGCTCAATCCCCAAAGGATAGACACCAAGGAAAACAGCGCCACGATTTCACTGATCAGCTCGATGCCTTCCACCAAGAAGATATCAAAGAACTTTCTGCAATCTTCGGCAATGCGTTGATCTGGATTGTCCAGCGCGTCAGGCGACATGCCGGGGCGGAGATACCAATAGGCCTTTGCATTGACCCACGCATCCAGCGCTTTCTGGGTCAGACGCTCGCGCCACATCAGCCCGAGATGTTTGCGCAGGTAGGTGCCTACAAGATAGGTGCCAGCAGAGAGGCCGGTCAGATAGGCAAAAACGAAAAGCTGCGTAATCGCGGCGGTGGCATCGACGTCTTCAATCGCGCCGTAAAACGCCTTGTTCCAGTCGATGAACTGAATGCCGATCCAGACTTGAAAGAAGTTCAACCCCAAGACGACGGTGAAGATCAAACAGCCCAGCCAGGCGCGCGGCCCTGAGACCGCGCGCCTGACTGTTCGATAGATGTGTTGCAATACGCGCATCGCGCCGATCAGAACTTGTATTCGAAGTTCACTGCAAAGGTTCGGCCTGCGCCGGTTTGCAGTTCAATCGGGTTGGTGCGTGCAACAGCCGCAGACGCCGAGCTACCGTAGTTTGCGGCATTGGCGACGAAGTAGCGTTTGTCAAACGCGTTCAGCAGGCTGAAGTTGAAATAGCCGTTGTCGATCACTTGCCACTGAGCATGCAAATCGAGCAGGCCGTAACCACCCGGTTTGAAATCGTTCGCGCCCGATGTTTTCTTTACAGCGCTTGCAAAGGTCCCAACCGCCTCAAGACGCAAGTTATAATCCGGCAGATCTTTCGCCAGAGACAGAACCGCCGTCAGAGGTGGCGCTGTATAATCGGTTTGTGCAGAGCCAGGAGAGGCAACCTGCGTGCCCTCTTGGTAAGATGCGGAGAAGGTCCCAACCAGCGTGTCAGAAAACGCCCAGGACCCGGACGCCTCGATACCCTGAATCTCAACAGAAGACAGGTTGCGATAGGTATAGTTTGATGTCCCCGGAATGTTGTAGAATGGCTGGATGAAGTTGGTGTAGTCCGCGCGGAAGACGTTTACGGCAAAGAAACCATTGCCATATTCGCCCCGCAGACCGAGCTCGTAGCTTTTGACTTCTTCAGGCTCCAAGTTCGGTGCAGGGATCAGAGAGAAGAAGGCGCCGGGCAGCGATGTGTAGAGCTGTGACGCCGTTGGCATCTTGAAGCCTTCACCATATTTCGCCCACATGGAGTATGTGTCGTTAAAGCGATAGAGCGCGCCCAAGCTCTTGATCAGGCGCTTGTCACTGCGCGTGCGAGGTTCGTTGCCGGGGGCAACCTGGTAGTCTGCATCCGGTTCTGGATCGATGTCATAGGTCGCATAGCGCAAACCTGGGGTCAGTTCGAAACGGCCATCGCCAAAGATGATCTGATCCTGAATATAGATATCAGCACGTGTGGTTTTTGCATTGGCGAAGTTGAAGCCCACCCCCGCCTCCGGATCGACAGTTCCTTGCGTCAGATTGTTGGTCACGCGCGTACGGGAATAGTCTGTTGAGGTCAGATCACCGTCAAAGCCAAAGATCACATTGTGCTGTGCGGACCCTGTCACGAAAGATGCATCCGCCTGAATGTCCAGTTCGATGAAGTCCTCTGAGAAGTCAAGCTGATCATCGGTGATCACAGAATCCCCGGCCGCGGAGGTCGTTTGCCTGCGGCTGCTGGAGCTATAACTATGCGGCGTATAAGCCAGAACAGTTTTGACCGAATTGATGACACCGGTATCCAGAGTCAGTTCGTGCTCAAGCCCAAAGCGTTTGCGGCTCAGGTCAAGCTCACGATCGTCAGAATGCAGGGTTTCGCCAGTGGGCGCTCCAGTGAAACTGCTGAACTGCGGGCCGATGTTATACTTGTTGTTGACGGTTGTGGTGCGATCCAGAATATCTGCTGAGAATTCCAAGCGGTTGTTTGCATTTGGCGTCCAAACAGCTTTGAAGAGGCCGCGATCAGACGAAATGTCGGTGGGGTCCAACTCGTTACAGGGCGTTGCGCCAAACGACAGATTGCGGGGACATCCGTAGATTCCACCGTCTGCACGTGCATTGGAGAATTCCGCTTCGTTGGCATCCCGGTGAGCGTAGCCAAACATAACTTCGAGAGTATCGCCGAGGCGCTGCGCATAGCTCACAGACCCTGTGCTGGCGTTGTCGAGCGAGTCATAAGACAGAGACACCTCTCCACCCTTTTCGCGACCACGCAACAGATCTTCGGGGTCGATGGTTTCGAGCGCAACAATACCGCCCAGCGCATCCGCCCCCCACAGCACCGAGGCTGGACCTCTGACAACCTCAACTTGCTTGGTGAAGCTGGTGTCAAAGTAGTCTCGCGTGCCATCGGTGATACTTTCGGCCATGCGCGAGCCGTCAACTTGCAACTGGACCCGGTTGCCGCCAACGCCACGAATTGTAACCCCAGAGAAGGAATTGTAGGGATTCGCGCCTGATGTCTGGCGTGGCACCTCCACACCGGGGATCGTGCGGGCAAGCTCATTGATGTCTGAGATATTGCGCTGTTTGAGCTCTTCAGAGCCAACAACGGTGACATTTGCGGGGATGTCGAGCGGGTCAGAGCCAACACGGTCTGTGTTTACATAAATCGTGTCTAACTCAAACAGATCTTCGGCGACAGCTTCCTCATCGGGGGATGATTGACCATCGACTTGTTGTGACATGGCTGGGATGCTTGCAAGCAAAGCAGCGAGAGCGGTCGTCGCAAAAAGCGAGACACGCGCGTTGTTCCTAGGAACCATTGGAACCTCCGGCAGCAAGATAAAATTTTGGGAAAGTGCTAGCTTAGTCTTGCTCGCGGAGGCGCAACGGCAGGCAAGTGAATGCCCATTCAGTCCGCCTTCGTTGCTTCGTTAAGTTATTGTTAAAACTAAGTCAACTGAGGAACCGCAAGAAAGACTCTTCGTCCAGCAGGTGCAGGATAACGGCACACATCGTTCAAGGAGTATTAGGCAGGAGACGCAGCAAAGTAATCCCGCGCTTTTCCCATCTGGTTGGACCAACTCAGTTTGACACTGCCCGATAGGCTCGCTGCGAGCCCGTAGACTGACGCACAATGCCATGAAGGTCTAGGTTAGAAGGGTGCATTCACACACCTAAAAAGAGATTAACCGGCAACGTGCCTCAGATGTCGTGCTTTTCAACCGATACACTGATCTTGTCTGAAAGGGACGCCTTGAACTGCGCCATGTGGGCAGACTTGCCGTGCGCGTCAAGCGCCGAACGGCTTGCCCATTTTTCCAAAATCACAAGGCAGCCAGACTGTTCCTGATCCTCAAACGGACGATATGTCAGGCACCCCTCCTCTCTGCGCGATGCTTGAGCAAGCGCATCCACTGCGTGTTTCAGAGCATCAAACTCTTCGAGAGGCCCTGACACTTCGGCAATCACAAGGACAGTCATGTCAGTCTCTTTCAAAGTCTGCGTTTCTTTTGAGAAACCGAAAATTTGCCACGGCGTATTTCACGCCGTAGCGGCCTGTTCATGAAGTTCCGCCCAGATCGGCGCGAGCGCTTCGGTGAGTTTGCCGTAAAGCTGATACCTGCGTTCATAATGCGCCGTCATTGCTGGATTGGGCGCAAAGCTGGCACGCTGGCGCGTCATTTTCGCGATGCCTTCGGCATAATCGGCCACCAGCCCCGTGGCCACTGCCACACCAATAGCGGCACCCAACGCCCCGGTTTCCTGCGCCTGAGCAACAGAGATTGGAGCGCCCAAACAATCGGCAAACATCTGAGGCCAGTGTGGGCTGCGCGCCCCGCCCCCTGACAGAACGGCCGCGTCAAATTGCACGCCGGAGCCACGCAAGACATCAATGTGGCGGCGGTGCTCAAACATCACCCCCTCAAACAATGCACGCAGCAGGTGGCCTTCGCCATGCCAGCCTGCGACCCCGTAAAAGCCAGCGCGGTGATCTGCGCCCAGACCAGAGCCATACAAGAAGGGGTGAAAAAACGGATCATCGCTTTGCGGCGTGATGTCACCAACCCGCTGATTGCAGTGCCCAAACGGATCATCATGGTGCGCGCCGCGCTCCACCAACTCGCGAACATACCACTCCAGATTGACCGCAGAGGTCGCGCTGGATTCAATATTCACAAAGTGCCCGTCGCCAAAGGCGCTGACCATAAACACGTCTGGATCAAAGACCGGCGCGTCTGAAAACACCTGATTGATGCTCCATGTCCCTACGATGATTGAGGCGTCACCGGGCACCCCAGCACCAGACCCCAGCGCACTGGAAACCACATCAAAATATCCGCCAATCACAGGCGTGCCTTCTGCCAACCCGGTGAGCGCGGCACTTTCGGCTGTGACATATCCGATGACTTCGGCAGGGTCCGCCAAGCGTGGCAGACACTCCAGCGCTTCAGAAAGATCATATAGCGCCATGAGATCCGCATCGTAGAGCGCGTCCGGCAAGCGGGTGAGACCGCAGCCTGACATATCGGAAATATCGCTGACGCGTGCGCCTGTCAGGCAGTAATTCATGTAATCCTTGCACAGGAACACTGTTCCGATCTGCGCGTAGATATCTGGTGCATTGCGTTTCAGCCAAGCCAACAGAACCGGAGTTTGAGAGGGCCAGGGCTTTTGCAGGCAGATGCGATGCAAAGCATCCCCCTGAGTGTTTGCGAGATCTGTGGCAAGCTGCGCAGCACGCGTATCAAGAGACTGTATCCCGATCAGCGCCTCCCCCGCTTTGTCCAGCGCATAAAGCCCATTGCCATGACCTGCACACCCGACCCCGGCAATTTGTTTTGGATCAATGCCCGCGGTTTCGATACAGCTGCGGATCACCTGTTGGGCGTTGGCCCAAAGTTCGTTCATGTCGCGCTCTACATGGCCTGTTTTAGGCGAATGCGTTTGCCCATCCATGGCCTGCATGGCGATTTGCCGTCCCTCCAGATCAAACAACACAGCCTTGATGACTGTGTTGCCTGCATCCAGACCCAGCAGATATGTCTGTTCTTCAGCCACGGTTATAGATGTCCCATGCTTCTTCGCCGCCAGCGCCATTGTGGATCATCGCCATCAGAGCGCTGACCACGGCCTTTGGATTGTCATGCTGATAGATATTGCGGCCATAGACCATTCCTTTCGCGCCCTGCTGCATCAGCGCAGCCGATTTCATCAGAACATTTTTCAGATCTTCTTTGCCACCGCCGCGCACCAGCACCGGCACCCGTGCCGCTTCGACCACACGGTGAAAATCCTCGGGGTTCTCTGTTGGATCGGCCTTGATGATATCGGCCCCCATTTCGCTGGCCAGACGGGTGAGGGTCACAATTTTTTCGGCATTGCCATCGACTTGATAGCCGCCGCGCACATCATTGGGCAGCATCACCAGCGGTTCGATCATCAGGGGCATGCCGTATTTCTCACAAGATGCGCGCACGCGACTGATGTTTTCGACGCATTGGCGGAAGAGTTCCGGCTCATCCGGCAACATGAACAGGTTCACCACCACCGCAGCTGCATCCATCTCCAACGCACCGATGATCGGCTCCTCTGAGTTTTGCAACATGGACCACATCACCCGGTGACGCTGATCATTGTAGGGGTTGCCCATGTCAATGCGCATGACCAGCGCAGGCTTGTCTTTTTCGGGGCGATTTTGCAGCAGATCGGCCTGACCATAGGCGCATTGAATGGCATCCGGACCCGCATCAATCAGCGTGTTCATTACGGCAGGCATATCCTCCAGCCCGACCATAAAGCTCGGTTCGTTGCAGACGCCATGGTCGATGGCCACGTCAAGGCACCCCCCATTGGTGAACATCCGGTTCATGCGTGCTTTTGTACTGATGCGCATTGCGCTCTCCCTTTGGTATTACGTGATCTGAGTGTTTCGGGGCTGACGCCATGGAACTGCTGCAGTTCCTTGGTCAGCGCTTGTTTTTGCGCGGCAAGTGTTTCTGCGGAGATGCCCACCGTCTCACGCATCACCTCTGCGAGGGCGTCGATGATCTCGGCAGAGAGCACACCGGAAATCGCCAAGTCCGTGCGCCGCAGGGCAAGATCAGACAGGGTGGCGACGTGTTCGGAGCGGCTCAGGTGTGCCAGTTCTGCGCGGCTGTATAGGGTCGCCGGGGACAACGACTGATCGCCGTATGGGCAGTGCTTGGCGACATTCAGCGCATTGGTGCCATAGCGGCTGAGCAGATGAGCGGCGCGCGCGGCGCTTAGCCCGTTCTTTGCGCGCAAGGTTTGCAAGACAGCGGCAGACTGCCCCTCAAACCCTTTCCCGCCGCCGATCGACAGCCCCAAGGTATCGCATTTGCGCGACTGGCCTAGAATCCCCAGAGCCTCATCACAGACCTGTTCGGCAAAGGCGCGAAAGGTGGTCCATTTTCCCCCGATCATACAAAGCTGTGGGGGCCGCCCGTCACGCGCCGCAAGGTGGCGAATGTCATGGCCGCGCGAGATGCGGCCTGTGAAATCCTGATCACTTTGCGGCAATGGGCGAATGCCGGAGTAGCTAAAGACGATATCGCGTTCGTCAAACTGCATGTTCGGAAACACGTTTTGCAGAGACCCCAGAATATAACGTGTTTCCTCTGGCTCGCAGCGTACGCGGCCTGGCTTTTGAACCCGAATGTCGGTTGAGCCTGCCAGAACCTTGTCATGAAAGGGAAATACGATGCAGATGCGCCCATCATCGTTTTCAAAAAACACCATGCTGCCCTTAAGTGCAGCGTGCAGCTTGGGATGATCCAAGATCACATGTGATCCTCTGGTGCCTTCCACCATGGCTTTGTTGGTTCCCCCGCCCAATTGGGCAACGGTTTCATCGAGCCAAGCACCGGTGGCATTCACAATGAGCTTGGTTGTGATCTGAGTCTTCTGTCCTGAGATCTGGCACGTCAGGGTATAGCCTGCATCAGAGGGGGCAATTTCGGCGTAGTTCACCGCGACACAGCCCGCATGCGCCTCGGCAACATCGGCAATCATCTCAAGGCACAACCGCTCAGGAAAGCCGATCCATGCGTCATGATAGGTGGCGGTATACTTGGCCTCAGCCATCAGATCCGGCCAATCCCGTCGCGTGGTCTGTTCCCCGGCAAAACTGTGTTTCGGCATCAGGCGGCGTTTGCGCGTTACCCAGTCATACAGGGACAGTCCCAACTTGATCGGAAGCGCGCCACGACGGGAGGGTTTGCCACTTAGCCCCAAGAAAGACACCCCGGCATTCAGTAGCCCCGAAAACGTCGACGTGATCGGGATCACGGTGGGCAGCGGATGCACCATATGCGCCGCATTCAGCAGCAAGGCATCGCGTTCCTGCAAGCTTTCACGTACAAGATCAAACTCACCATTTTCCAGATAGCGCAAGCCACCATGGATCATGCGCGAGGGCGCAGCGCTGCATCCGCTGGCGAAATCGCCCCGTTCCACCAACAGCACGCGCAACCCCTGTAGCGCCAGCTCTCGGTACGTGCCGATCCCGTTGACACCCCCGCCGACAACCACAACGTCAAACGCTCCGTCTGCTTGAAGCTTCTGCCAGTTTTTGCTCCGCTGATCGGACATGACTTCTCCGTTCGCTGCCAGCCGGGGCTGGCGCGTTCTATTGCCGTGGTGGGTGAGGCATTGCCCCGATCAGGCGACCAAAACAGCCGCCTGGTGAAAGGACAGCGTGTTAGCCGTCTAGGTTGCTGAGGTGCGCGGCTGCGGCCTGACTGATGGTGGCAAGTTCAGCTTCGCTCAACCGGAGCAAGCCTGCCTTCGCATTCTCCGCCGCCTGATCTGCATCGCGCGCGCCACAAAGTGAAAATGTGATGCCAGGCTGTTGCAGCGTCCAGGCAATCACAATTTGCGCTTTGGTCGCGCCATGGGCCTCAGCAATGGGGGCGATCGCCGCCATCAACTGCGCCACCTTTTGACGGTTTGCCATCGAGAACCGCGGGTTGTCTTTGCGTTGATCATCGCCTTCAAACACCCGGTCAGGACCCATCTTGCCCGACAGCAATCCCAGCGCCAGCGAAGAGTAGCTCAGGATCGACACGCCCTGCTGCAGACAGAGCGGGGCCATCTCAACTTCGACCGCGCGGTTGACCATGGAGTATTCCTCCTGGACCGCATCTAGCTGGCCTGCGGCTAGGTAGGCGCGCACATCCGCAGGCGTTGTATTGCTTGCCCCGATAGAGCGGATTTTGCCCTGCTGCTTCAGAAGCTCCAGCGCCTCCATTGTTTCGACAACGGGCGTTGTCGGATCCTGCCAATGGGTGATGTAATGGTCGATATAGTCCGTGCCGAGACGTTTGAGACTCTGTTCGACCTCATAGACAATCGCATCTTTGCCCAGATAGCGATGTACGGGCGCGCCGTCATAATCAAAGAAGTGGTTGCCTTTCTGAGTGTGCCAGACAAGACCGCATTTGGTGGCAAGCACCACCTGATCTCGCTGGTTTTTGATGGCTTTGCCGACGATTTCTTCGGCAACACCCTGACCATAGGCAGGGGCCGTGTCGATCAGGCTGATACCGGCATCAATGGAGGCTTCAATCGCTTTGATTGAGCGCGCCTCATCCGTGCCGCCCCACATCCAGCCGCCAATCGCCCAGGTGCCAAGCCCAATGGCGGACGCCTTTATGCCCGACTGGCCGATTTCGCGTTTTAGCATTTCATGCGACATGTTCACTTCCTTCATATTGCTGCAGCACCGCTGCGGCCGTGTCTTCGTCCACGATCAAGGACTCCAGAAAACCACCATTCAGGGCAGCTTTGATCGGGCTCACTTTGCTGGTGCCTGCGGCAATGCCGATCACCCGCTCACATTGGCCAAGTTCCTGAGGAGACAGCGCAACAAGGCGCGAATTCAGGGCAAAATTCGCCACCGCGCCATTCTCGCGGATCAGATGGGCCATGAATTCTCCGACAACGCCTGTTCCCACCAGCATTTTGCGGTCTGCCTCGGGCACGGGGTGCAAGTCGTAGTAGCTTGACTGAGCCGGTTGAACGGAACCGATCCCAACAAGCGCGATGTTCGCGCGCCGCGCCAAGTCCAGCACTTCTTTGATTGAGGACACCCCCATCAACATGTCCCTCTGCGCCTGACTTTCCGCAAAGAGTGGCGCATGCAGGAGCATGGTCTTGCCCCCCAAGCGCTCCGCCAGACGTGTCGCCAGATGGTTCACATCGGTGAAGTACTTACCCTGCACTCCCCCAGTGAGCGGTACCACTGTGACGTCCCAGGCGCGCTCCACCTCCAGGCTATCGACCAAAGCGCTGACCGCCTTCCCGCCGGTGATTGCGATCACATCGCCATCTCTCAGGGTTTCTGTCAAATGGCTGGCCGCGGCGCGCCCAACCTGCTGCAATGTTGCCTTCTCACTGCCGTCCACCGTGGGGGTGACAACGGCGCTGTCGAGGCGCGCAAAGCGGCTAAGCGCGTCCTCCAGATCCATCAAACGCTGGAACGGGCTGTCGATTTCGATCTTGAGCATCCCAAGCTTGCGTCCCTGGGTGATCAACCGGTTCACTTTGGATGTTGAAAGGTTGAGCTCGCTTGCGATCTCTGACTGCTTTTTGCCTTCGATGAAATGTAGGACCAGCACAGCGTGGATTTGGCGCACCGTTTCAAAGTCTTGTCTGCGTTCTGCCATCCCCTTCACCTCAGCGCCGTTTCTTGTTGAGGTAGTGGTCGATGGTCACAGCCGCGAGCAGGATCGAGCCACGGATGATGTCCTGCCAATAGACCGACACATCCAAAAGTGCGAGCGAGGAGGACACCACAGACAACAGCACCGTACCAAGGATCGCCCCGAAGATAGAGCCAGATCCGCCATTCAGGCTGGCCCCGCCGATCACCGCTGCGGCGATCACATTAAGTTCCATCCCCAGACCAAAGGTCGGCTGCGCAGACCCAAAGCGCGCCATATAGATGATGCCTGCAAAACCACAGAGCGCAGAGCAAAGCGTGGTGGTCAGAAACACAACCTTCTTGGTGCGAATGCCGGAATAGGCCGCAGCTTTTTCATTGGAGCCGGTGTAAAACACTTTGCGGAACATGGTGGTGCGGCGCAGCATGAAATCGGCCGCAATCACAACCACAAAGAAGATGATGATCACTACAGGGATGGGGCCGATGGAGCCTTGTCCAATGAATTTGAACTCTGGTGGCAGCGTGTAGAGGCCAATGGGGCGGCCACCGGTGGCCAGCAAACAAATCCCACGGGCAATCACCATGATCGCGAGCGAGACAATAAAGTGATGCAAGCCGATCCGCGTGGTGAAAAACCCCATGAAAGAGCCAATAGCGGTGCAAGCAAAAATTGCCATCGCAGAGGCGACCCACGGATCGATCCCTTGCAAAAACAACCAGCCCGCAATGACGCCAGCAAGGGCTGTGACTGAGCCCACCGAAAGGTCGATACCACCGGAAATCAACAGGACAGTCATGCCGACCACCACGATGCCTTCCACCGCGAATGCCATGGTCATGGCGCGGATGTTCACCCAAGTCAGAAAATAGGGCGAGGCAAAGGACATGCCGATGAAAAGCGCCAGAATAATGACGATCAGCCCTGTTTCCCGCATGCGGATCAAGCGCCCCAAAAGAGAGTGCTCCTTGCTGTCATCGACGGCTCCGATGTTCACTGATTGCTCCATTTTCTCCCCCTTCATTGCGCTGCTGAGAGCGCCGCATCTGCGCCAGAGGCCAGATGCATGATATTTTCTTCTGTCATTTGATCGCCCGTTACCTCGCCCGTAATGTGGCCCTCGTGGATGACCAGCACACGGTCGCAGACACCGATCAATTCGGGCAGCTCTGAGGAAATCACCACGATGCCCACGCCTTCATTGGCGAGATCGCGCAAGATACGGTGGATCTCCACCTTGGCCCCCACATCGACTCCGCGGGTTGGCTCATCCAGAAAGATCAGACGCGGATTGACCGACAGCATTTTCGCGATGGCGACCTTTTGTTGGTTGCCGCCAGACAGCGAAGACACCGGATCATTCAGCCCGCCACATTTCAGATTGAGTTTGCGGCCGAGCCGATCCGCCTGATCGACTTCTTTGCGCGTCTGGATCAAACCAAGGCCGCTGGCGACCTGCTCTACTTTCAGCGCGGAGACATTGCTGGCGATGGACATGTCCAAAAACACGCCGTCGCCTTTGCGGTCTTCTGATAAATAGACCATGCCCGCCTCTATGCTGTCCTGATAGTCACGCAGCTTGAGCTGCGCTCCGTTCAGCCAGAGGTCGCCGGTGACCTCTCCCTCCAGCGCGCAGATACCTTTGGCAATTTCACTGCGCCCAGCGCCTATAAGACCGGCAAAGCCCAGGATCTCTCCTTTCTTCAGCGAGAAGGACACATCGCTGAAACGCGTGGCTTCGGTCAGGTTCTCAACCCGCAACACTTCTGTGTCGCTTCGATCATCGGGATGTTGCTTGTCTGGATAGAGATCCCCAAGTTCGCGCCCCACCATGGCATTCACCACGTCGCTCGGAGTGATGTCGGCGACAGTGTCGGTACGTACATAACGCCCATCCCGAAACACCGAGACCCGGTCGCAGTTTTCAAAGATCTCGACCATCCGGTGTGAGATATAGATGATGGAAATCCCACGATCCGCCAGCTGCCGCATGATGCCAAACAGCACCTGCGCCTCGGTTTCGGTCAGCGCGGCGGTGGGCTCATCCAGAATAAGCACGCGGCAATCAAGCGTCAGCGCCTTAGCAATCTCAACAAGCTGTTGATTGGAAATTGAAAGATCACGCACCAGAACCGCCGGATCAATGCTGGAAAGCTGCGCAAAGACCTGACGCGCTTTTTCTTCGATGCCCTTATAATCCATCAGAAAAGCGCGGCTAGCGTTGGTGGTCGCCATAAAGATGTTTTCGGCCACAGAGACATCAGGGCAAAGCGCAATCTCCTGATGTACAAAGCCAATCCCGCGTTTCTGCGCCTCCGCTGGGGACTGCATGCGCACTTTGTGACCGTCGAGCCAGATCTCGCCGCTGTCGGGCTGCAAGATCCCGTCGATGATGTTCATCAAGGTCGACTTGCCCGCGCCGTTTTCCCCGGCAATCGCGTGGATCTCTCCTTTGCGCAGCTCGAAATCCACCCCTTTCAGTGCCTTCACCGGCCCGAAGGATTTGGAGAGCTTGGATATTTTAAGGATTACATCCCCAGTCATAGCGCCCACTTTTCTCTGAAGTCTTGTTGTTGGAAGCAGCTGCCCCACACGCCAGCGGAGCAGCCAAACTCAACTCAATCCGATCAGCTCGGATCGCGGCCTTCCATGTAGGCATTCAGATCAAAGCTCTCAGCATTCGCTTTGGTGATGACCGAGAAGCCATTGTCCACAAACGGGATCTGAACCGGGTTGTAGCCAGAGACCTTGTAGTCATTGAACGGATCAAAAACGTCAGACTTCGCCGCCATGAACACAGACATAAAGCCCATGAAGCCCTGCATGCCCTGATTTGGGTTCAGCGCCGCATAGATGTTGCCCGCTTTGATATGCTCTAGCGTTGTTGGTGTCACATCAGCGTGCATCACCATCACATCAGACTCGGCCTCAAGAATAGCAGCCACGGCACCTTCGGCGGAGCCTGCCTCCGGGATCCAGATGGCTTTCAGGTTTGGGTTCGCCTGAACGATAGATGCGGTCGCGCGATAGGCGGCGTTGCTGTCCTGATTGGTGGCCTGGCGCCCGACCAGTTTGGTGTTCGGATAGTGCTCTTCCATGTAGGACAGGAAGGCTGTGACACGCAGATCGTGGTTGGACTGACCCGGATTCTCCAGAACTGCGAATTCGAAACTGTCGCCCAGTTCACCCACAAAGGCCTCGGCGGCATATTTCGCCTCTGCAAGGTTGTCTGAGGTGATGTAGGCGGAGCGCTTTGAATTTGGCGAGTCCGCGGCAAATGTCGTTATTTCGGTGCCGTTGTCGATCGCGCGGTTGATTGGTTCAATGAATGGATCCGCTTGCATTGGGTGCAGCAGGATACCTGCCGGGGCTTTCACCAGATCCTGTTCAAAAGAGGCAATCTGTTTGGTGATGTCGTAATCTGGAGTGCCCGAGAAAATGGTTTCACACCCAAAAGCGGCCGCTGCTTGTTTAAAGCCCTGATAGACGGGCACCCAGTATGGATGCCCTGACACCATGACATTCATGATGTAAGTTTCGCCCGGATCACACTTCAGCGTGTCTGCCTGCGCCACGCCAACAGCGGTTGTCAGCGACAAAGCGGCGCATAAAGCCATCTGCTTAAATTTGACCATAATCCTATTCCTCCCACGGTCGATTGACCTTGTGACGCAGCCTCTCCTCAAGCGCGCCGCAAGAAATTTCATCCTGTGCAGTTTCTTGCACTGACCCTGAGTTAGAGAGGAAATGGCACCTCAATCAATCGAACAAGCAAAATTTCTCAGAAGCTGAAATTTATTTCACAATTTCCGTAGACTCGCGAAAAAGCTTGGTCGGGCTTCAGCATCGACAGGTGGGGATAAACAAGCCCGTGGATCAAGGGGGCGTTCGCCCTACTCGCGCGTGGAGGGCGCAGGACTGTGCGCGCGGCTTTCGACCAGCGCACACAGCTAAATCATCAGCTTGCGCCATAGTGCTTTGCCCGACTCATTTTCCCGATGCCAGGGTTGAATGAGTTGGTCGGATCGCAATCGCGATAATGCGCCGCCAATGCCGGTTTGGCTGTGTAGAGGTGGCCCACATTGTGTTCAGCGGGGTATTCAGCGCCGCGCTCATCCAGAATTTTCAGCATCGCGGCCTTCAGCGCTAAGGGATCGCAGCCTTTTTTCACCACATAGTCCTGATGGAACACGTGGCACATAAGATGCCCATAGTAGACCTTCGCCGCAATCTGATCGAGCAGATCCTGTGGCAGTTTTTCAAGCCACGCACGATCGTCGCGACGTAGAGCGATATCGAGTGAAAGAATGCCTTCGGACTCCTTGGCATGCACATGGCCATACCGAACCGCTGCGCCCGCCGCTGCAAACCTATGCAGTCCAGCAATTTTTGCCTCTCGCGGAGAACAGGTCACATAATCTGCATCTGTGTTGTCAAAGAGTTCCGGCAAGAGCTGTGCTGCCTCTTCGATGCCACCATCATGCATTTTCAGGATCAGGTGGTGTTCAAATCGATCGCGGTAGGATCGCAGAAACGCCGGCAGGTGCTGTGGCCAGATCTTTGACACCAGCTGCATAAACTTGTCCGTGAACCCACGGGTCAAAGAGAATTTGTTCAATCGTGCGTCGATCGCCCCTTTCAGGGCGAAGAACATCGGCAATCGGTCAGTGCCCAGTTTGTCGATCATCACCAGCGTGTCTTTGCCATAGACCGCCGCAATATCGAAACACTCGCGATGCATGTATTCTGCAGAGACCGGCAGGGTTTCGAAACCTTTCAGAATGCGGCGGCGCAGCTCTGTGAGCTGATCCGGATCATTGGTGCCGATGTAAAATGTTTGCTCACGCTCATAGGTTGGGAAGGTGTCCAGACGCACCGCAAACACCACGAGCTTTCCGGCACAACCGGACACTTCATACAGCAGGCGTGGGTCATTGTTGTAGCGCGCTGGGCTGCGCGCATCAGCGTCACGCACAATCTCTTCGTAATCTGTATCGCGGGCTTTGCGGCCTTCCGGCGTTGGGCTGTTTTTGTCATAATCGCCCGCCTCCAGCCGTGTCAGCATTTCCTCAGGAGTGTCACCAAGCTCAATGCCCAGATGGTTGACAAGCTCAAGCGCGCCGGTTTCATCAATCCGGGCAAAAAGCGCCAATTCGGTATAGCTGGGCCCGCGTTCACAGAGCGCCCCGCCTGAATTGTTGCACACCCCGCCCGTGATCGAAGCGCCAATGCTGCTTGAGCCGATCACCGAGTGCGGCGTGCGCCCGAGGGGGCGCAGCAGTTTTTCCAGCTCAAACAAGCTGGCACCTGGCAGGCTCAGCACCTGCTCACCGTCCTGCAAGAGATGCAGACCTTTGATTTTGCTCGAATTCAGCACAACAATGGGGCGGTCATAGGTGCCTTTGGGTGTCGATCCTTCGGTGAGCCCCGTGTTGGCAGCCTGCATGACAACAACAACATCAGCGGCAACACAAGCCTGAAGAACCTGCCACATCTGCAGCAGGTTTGTTGGCATCACAACCGCAATGGCCTCGCCCTCGCCGGACCGAAACCCCTTGCGGAACCGTTCCGTCTGACTGGAGGAGGTCAACAGATTTTTGGAACCAACGATCTGATCAAGCTGTTGAAGCAACGCAGACATTTGCCACTCCTCCCTTTTTATCAATAGGCCACGGACGGCAGCCACGTGACCAAAGCGGGCCACAAGAAAACCAAGCCAAGGCACAGTAGCTGCAACAGCACGAAAGGCACCACACCTTTGTAGATGTCGGTCAACTTCACCTCAGGCGGGCAAACACCTTTGAGATAAAACAGGGAAAAACCAACAGGCGGGGTCAGGAAACTTGTCTGCAGTGTCACAGCCACAAGGATCACAAACCAGATCAATGCAGGTTCATCCAAACCGAACCCCGGAATGCCAAGATCCAGCGCCATGACAACCGGCCCCATCAAAGGCAGGACGATCAAGGTGATCTCAATCCAATCCAAGAAGAAGCCGAGAAGGAAACAGATGAACAGGATGAAGAGGATCGTGCCATTTGGCCCCAGTCCGGTGGATCCGATCAGATGTTCGATGAATTCGTCCCCGCCCAGCTCGCGCAGCACAAAGGAGAACACAGTGGCCCCAAGGAAAATCGCGAAGATATAAGCGGTTGAATTGAAGGTTGCCTTACAGACGTTCCAAAGCTTCTTAAACGTCAGTTTGCGGTAGATCACGGCAAGCAAAGTTGCCCCGATCGCGCCCACACCCGATGCTTCGGTTGGGGTGGTTATGCCCGCAAAAATGGAGCCCAGGACTGCCAGAATAAGCCCAAGTGGCGGCAACACCGCGACCAGCACATCTTTGATGACGCTCCAGTCGGGTGCTTTCGCCCCTTCCGGCACCGGCGCTGCGGCGCGGTTGAGCTGGGCCACGATAAAGATATAGCCTAGATACAAGGTGCCAAGAAGAACACCGGGTACCATCGCTGCCATAAACAGATCGCCTACGGACAGCGCCATCTGATCCGCCATAATCACCAGCATAATGGAGGGTGGGATCAGAATGCCCAGCGTGCCAGAGGCTGCAATCGTGCCGGTGGCAAGCGTCTTGGAGTATTTGTTCTGCAGCATCGTTGGCAGGCTTAGAACACCCAAAAGCACAACCGATGCCCCGACAATGCCGGTTGATGCGGCGAGCACGATGCCAATCAGGGTAACCGTGATCGCCAAACCGCCCCGCACGGTGCCAAACAGGCGTGTCATGGCCGTCATAAGACGTTCGGCAACCCCGCTTTCATCCAGCATCAACCCCATGAAGATAAACATAGGCAGCGCCACCAGAACCGCGTTGGACATGGTGGCATAGACGCGGTTAACCACCGCGCCCAGCGTCAAATAGTCGAGACCCGTGAAAGTGCTTTCGAGCCCGGTCCAGAGCATCAGGTCATTGTCAAAGAGATAGGCTGCGAAGCCAAAAATCATACCTGTGCCCGCAAGGGTCCAAGCCACGGGGAAGCCGGTGAACAACAAGCCGATGAAAGTCATGAACATCCCCATGACCATCATTTCCTCGGTGGTCTCCACTAGGAAATGCAGGCCCCAGGCCACGGCCATTGTCATGACAAACACCGAGGCCACGAGCAGAAGCGAGCGGCCTTCCCGCTCTTCGGGTGGGTTTTGGATCAGCGCATGCACATCGTGGATCAGACGGGCAACCGCCGCCAAACCAAGGAGCGTGAAGCTGAGAGGGATGACCGACTTGAAGATCCACAGGTTTGGCAGACCGGTGGCACTGGAAGAGCCTTCATCAACGCGGAAACTCTCATAAAAATAGTCATAGCCCTGATCGATCATCAGATAGACGAAGGGCGACAGTAGAACGAGAATACCCAGAACTTCTATGATGCGTTGGGCCCGGCGTGACAATTGCATGTGAAACAGATCAACGCGCACGTGGCTGTCTGTCACCAGCGCGTAGGACACACCAAACATTGTGACCAAGCCGTAAAAATGCCACTGAAGCTCATCAAGTTTGGGGAAGTTCAGATTGAACGCATAGCGCATCACAACCTGAGACACGATTGCCGCAATCAATAGCAGGTTGGCCAGCATGACAATATGGCCAACACTCTTAATCAGAGTATCCAGAAAGACCGCAATCGGCTGCGTGTCTTTGTCTGGGTGTTCAATGATCTCTTCGAATGTCTCTGCGACATCACCACGATAGTCGGTTTGCATCGTCATCGGGGACTCCTCCGGTTGCGGCGTGTCTGTAGGCCGCGACAGGCGCGATCTGCCTGCCCAAAATCTCAATTCGGCTGTCAGTAAGATGCGCCGAGACTGGGAGGTCCTCGGCGCATCTCTCGCGGGCTAACGGGTGCTGTTAGTTGATCCGCGGGAGGAAGGCGTTCTGCTCCCAAAGGTCGTACTGATTGCGGAAGGTTGTCATGTTTTCATAGACTTCCTTGAAGAAAGGATCGTTGGCGCTTTCTTCGGCGGCAACTTCTTCCCAAGTGTCTTTGAAGACGGTCAGCATCTCAGGGGACCATTTGCGGATTTGCACGCCATTCTCTTCGATGTTCTTTTGCAGAGCATCAAACTGCATGGCTTCACCTTCGGCGAAGCTGTCCGCCATAGACGCCTTGCAGGCCTCGGTCAGGATGTACTGGTGCTGCTCAGAGGCTGAGTTCCACACATCTTTGTTGATCAGCAATTCAAACACGGTCGCCTGCTGGTGCCAGCCGGGGAAGTAGTTGTATTTGACAACCTTGTGGAAACCGAGGCGCTGGTCGATGGCTGGCATCGAGAATTCGGTTGCGTCAATCGCGCCTTTTTCAAGCGCAGGGAAGATTTCGCCACCTGGCAGAAGCGAAGTTGCAACACCAAGCTTTTCCATGACTTTGCCGCCCAGACCGAAGAAGCGCATCTTCAGACCTTTGAGATCTTCTGGGGAGTTGATCTCTTTGGCAAACCAGCCAGATGTTTCCGGGGCGATTACGGCGCAAGGCAGAACCTTCACGTTGTAGCCCGCTTCGTCATACATGCGCTGATATAGGGACAGGCCGTCACCGTAGTACATCCACGCCATGTATTCGCCAGCTTCGGGGCCAAAGGGAACAGCGCTGAACAGCGGTGCCGCGGGGATCTTGCCTGCCCAATAGCCAGCTGTGGTGTAGCCAGAGTTGATTTTGCCAGCAGAAACCGCATCGAGGATTTCAAAGGCTGGCACCAGTTTGCCTGGTTCGTAGACTTTCATCTTCAGAGTGCCGCCGGACATCGCTTGTACGGCATCAGCCACACGTGGGATGGGCGTTCCCAATCCAGGAAGCGCAGTTGAGAACGCGACAGGCGTCTTCAGAAGCAGTTTATCTTTTGCGAGCGCAGGCGTGGCCGCAAGGCCAGCAGCCAATGCAAGACTGGTGATGATGGATTTCATGTTTTCCTCCTCATGCAAGACCGATCCGTTTGATCGAAAAGTGGTAAAATATATTTACCTCTCGTCGTTGGTGTACTTCATGCCCCAAAGAGGTGTCAATTTGCTCCGCACCACTGAAGATTTAAACGCTTGTTTCTAATAGATTATAGATGATTTTTCTTGCGCTTTTGGAATGAAGAGGTACTCTAATTTTACCTCTAGGAGGCACAGATGCGCACACTTGCAACCATATTTGACCGAATCGAATCTGCCCCTGTCGCCGACATGGTCGTTCAGCAAATTGAGGATCTCATCGTTCAGGGGGTTCTCGCGGAAGGAGACCGGCTCCCGTCTGAGCGGGAGCTTTCTGCGCAACTGAATGTCTCGCGCCCCAAATTGCGCGATGCTCTAAAACAGTTAGAGGCGCGCAGGCTCATAACCGTCCAGCACGGGGAAGGTACGTTTGTGGCACGGCTTACCGGGCAAGCAATGCAACCCGCGCTGATCGATCTATATGCGCGTCATGGCAAGGCGTTTTTTGACTACTTGGAGTACCGCCGCGCACAGGAGGCCTTTGCCTCCAGACTCGCCGCAGAGAGAGCGACAGCAACCGATCGCGATCGCATTAAACGTCATCTGGACGCGATCCGAGAGGCCGACGCATGCGGAGACATGGAGGCGGGCCAAGAGGCCGATGTGCGTTTTCATTCGGTGATTGTTGAAGCCAGTCACAACGCCATGCTGGTCCACATGATGTCCTCAATTTACGATCTGACACGTCGGGGTGTTTTTTACAATCGCGCCTATCTGCGCACGCTAGATGGGACCGGAGAGAAGCTCTTGGCACAACACATCGAGATCGCGAACGCCATTTTGGCCGGCGATGGTGATAGCGCTGAAACAGCGGCGAAGGCTCATTTAGACTTTGTCGAACGGTCGTTTCGTGTTGGCGAACAACAATCTGTCAACGAACGCGTCTCACAAAAGCGCGAAGGTTTGGTTTCAGAATAGTACCCATACCCAACAGGTCGGGTAAACCTGCCGCCAAAAAAAGAGACACGAACGAGAAACGCCGCCCCGAACAGGAGCGGCGTCTTGGTTTATTTTACGCTATTTATTCAGCTGCTTGCTGTGCTGCGCCATCGTAGTTGTCACGCACGCCATCGCGATACAGCGCCTTGCCCAGAGAAATGCACATCAGGCCCATCACCATTGTAAATGGCAGTGCGCCGATGATCATTGCCGCGCGCAGGGCGTCCATCGGATTGTTGTCACCAGCCGCCAAGATGAGCGCGCCAATAACAGCCGTCAGGATCAGGCCCCAGATGATACGGTGCTTGATACCTGTTTCTTCTGCACCGCCGGACATGATGGTGTTCATCACCAAGATGCCTGAATCTGCCGAAGTCACGAGGAAGGTCATCACCAGCACCACGCACATCACGTTCAACATGGACAGAAGACCACCGTCGATCATGTAAGACAGGGTGACAAACAGCTTGTTGGTGTTGGATGCACCGATGATTGCGCCATCCGCAACACCTGCGAGCTCCAGATCAATGGATGTGCCACCAAGAATGGTCATCCACGCAAAGCACACCAGTGCCGGCGCGAACACACAGCCCAGGATGAACTCGCGCACGCTGCGCCCCTTTGAAATGCGCGCCAAGAACAGGCCCACAAAAGGAGAGAACGCAATCCACCAAGCCCAATAGAAGGTTGTCCAGCCAGCCTGCCAGCCAAACTGACGACCTTGCTCGCCCGCTGCGTAAATCGCAGTCAGCGTGGTTTCATCGAGCTCAGCCGCCGCGCCTGTCAGACCGGATTTAAAGCCCTCATAGCTGCCCCATGCATTGGTTGCGCCTCCCATCAGATCCCCTGCAAGCGGTTGTGCCGCAGCAGGCAGGGAAGAGGCAAAAGCTTCCGCAGACAGCGGGCTATATGCGCCAAAGCTCAGAGACAGGAAGTGGAGGATGTAATCCACCATCGCCGTGCCATAGGTGGTCATTGCAAAAGCGAAGGACCCAAATACGACAAATGTGCCAAGCAAGATGATCGACAGCACCAGGTTCAGGTTGGAGAGGTATTTCACCCCACGGCCCACACCAGAAACCGCAGACAGGATGGACAAGCTCATGATGGTCACAAGCCCAGCAATCAAGCCAACTTTGCTTGGTGTTGGAACCTCACCACCCATATCCATGATCCAGGTCATGCCGGTGATCGCATAGATCCCATCAACAAACTGGCTGATGCCGTAGCCGATGGTCACTGACACACCAAGAATGGTCGCAACCACACCAAGCACATCGACAAGATGCCCCAAGAAGCCATTCATCAGACGGCCAAAAAGTGGGGTCAGAGCGGAGCGAATGGTCAGCGGCATACCGCGTGTATAGGCATAATACGCGAGGCTAAGCCCAGTCACCACATAGATTGCCCAAGCATGGAAGCCATAGTGCAGATAGGTATAACGGTAAGCAGATTGAACCGCCTCGGGTTGATTGCCCGGCACAGCCCCCGACACAACTTCAGGGTTCGATCCCCAAAGTCCCAGAGGCTCAGCAGTGGCAAACACCATCAGACCTACCCCGAGGCCTGCCCCAAACATCATTGAAAACCATGAGAAATTCGAAAACTCAGGCTTTTCGCCCGGCGCACCCATGATCCGCTTCCCAGTGGAAGGCAACAGCGCGACCACAGCAAGAAAAAAGAAAAACAGGCCAACAATGATAACGTAAAAGCTATTGAAGCTCTCAAGAAGCTTTCCGTTCAAGCTCCCCAGCGTGCCGGTCGCATTGGCTGGAAACACCAGAGCCCAAAGCACAAGCGCCACCATGATGCCCTTACTGATTAAGGCAATGGGCACGCTGTAATTTTCATAGAAACCGGCATCAGCCGTTTCTATCTCTAAGTCCGTAAAAGGTTCTTTTATCGACATACTATTCCTCCCGTGTCGTTTTTGTCCTTTTTTCGATAGATCCTGTCCTTTTAGCGACTCCTTTCGCGTCTAATTACGACTATCCCGCGCGCTTTTGCGTATGCGGTGAAATCCCGAAATGCTGTCGAAAGCATTTGGAGAAGTGACTTGCAGAGGCAAAGCCGCAGGAAATGGCCACGTCTAGGACACGCATGTCGGTTTGCTGAAGCAAAGTGCGGGCACGTTCCAATCTCAAGCTTGTCATGTAGGTTTTGGGGCTCATACCCACGTATTTTTGAAACAGCCTCTCCAGCTGCCGCGTTGACAGGCCTGCGTTGGCTGCAACGACACTCGGCGACAATGGCGCTTCTAAACTTTCTTGCATCAGAGTGACCGCACGCGCGAGTTTTTCATGGCGCGTTCCAAAACGGCACAGATCTGTCTGTGTCTGACGATCATCCTTCACGCGAACCGATGCATAAAGCAAGTGGTCTGCAACTTTGCTGACAGTATCTTGACCACATTGCTGATTGATAATCGACGCAAAGAGATCAATAGTCGATGCCCCGCCGCCGCATGTGGTGATGCCACGTTCCGTTTCATAGATCGAACATACAGATTCGATTTCCGGAAACAGCTCCACAAACGCTGGCTGATGCTGCCAATGCGCGCTCAACCTCTGCCCAGTCGCAAGACCAGCACTGGCAAGGATCGTTGCGCCGCCGCCGATGCCGCAGAGCTGAACACCAAACCTTCGGGCCTGCCGCAGCCAGGACTTGAGCTCGTTGGACACAATTTGCGCAACACCCGCCGCGCCGCAGATGACGATACAATCGCCACGGCTGGTGTGCGGCAAGCTTCCCTCAACCTCTACTTTGATGCCAGAAGACGATGTCACCGGACCACCGGTTTCGCTCACGATGGTCCAATCAAACACAGGGTGCTCGGCGACAGCGTTTGCTGTCGCCAGAGCGTCTACACCTGCACCAAGTTCCAAGGCTGAGAAGCCTGGTGAAATCAAGAAGACGAACTTGGCACGCGCGCTTGGCTTGATGTTTGAGTTTGAGACTCTGATTTCAGGACCCCGCATCATTTTCAGCCCTCTCTTCTCTTAGGCACGCATGTTTGCACCGTTGGCGTCATATGCTGGGGCGCCAAGGATCTCTGCATCATACATTGTGCCCAATATCTCCACCTGGAGTTTGGTGCCTGGCGCAGCATGCGCCGTCGCTACATAGCCCATCGCCATAGACTGACCGACGCGATGGCCATACCCACCGGAAGAGACGTAACCGACTGCCTCGCCGTCTTTTAGGATCGCCTCATCGTTGGAGACATCGATGCCATCAACCTCGATTGTCATCGTCACAAGCTTCTGTTTGACGCCTTCCTCACGGAATTTAAGCGTGGCATCTTTGCCGACAAAATCCTTCTTCCAGTTGATGAAAGCATCCATGCCGCTTTCAACCGCATTGAAGTCTGGACGGAAATCTGTGGTCCAGACTCCCCAACCTTTTTCCAAGCGCAGGCTCATCAATGCGCGTGCGCCATACCAGCGATAGCTCAGATCCGCGCCCGCATCCTCAATCGATTGCGCAAGGCGCAGCAGGTACTGTGGCTTACAGTAGATCTCAAAGCCCAGTTCACCAGAGAAGGAAATTCGGTTCAGGATAACTGGAACACCGCCAACAAAGGTCTGGCGCAGGTCGCGGAATTTAAACGTCTCCGCAGACACATCATCACGGGTGATGCGCGCCAGCAGTTCACGTGACTTCGGCCCGGAAAGAGCCACGCCGTGCCAATCGTCAGAGACGTTCTCATAGTTCACATCATCCGGCAGGTCCCTCTCAAACCAGCGGCGATGCGCCTCCTGCATGCTGCCAGATCCAAACAGCATGAAGTGATCTTCTGCCAGACAGGCCACGGTCAGATCGCCATAAAGACGGCCCTTTTCCGTAAGCATCGGCGTCAGTGTCAGACGGCCCGGTTTTGGCACATAGCCTGCGAGGGTTTTGTTCAGATAATCGCGCGCGCCTGCGCCCTTGAACTCATGCTTCGCAAAGTTTGCGATCTCAATGCCGCCCACAGCCTCCTGAACGGCTTTCACTTCGCGTGCGACATAGTCAAACGAGCGGTTGCGCTCAAACGTTGGCTCTTCATGCGCATCGTCAGCACCGTCCGCAAACCACAAAGCGTTTTCAAGACCAAAGCCTTGATCCATCACCGCGCCCTTGGCCACCAGCCGGTCATAAAGCGCCGTGGTTTTTTGCAGGCGCCCTTTGGGCAGCGTTTCATTGGGGAAGGTCATCACAAAACGGCGCTCGTAGTTCTCCGCCGATTTGATGGTACCCCAGTCTGGTGTGGCAAATTCGCCAAAGCGCGCCACATCCATGGCCCAGACGTCGATGGACGGCTCACCGTCAATCATCCATTCCGCCATCGTCAGGCCAACGCCGCCGCCCTGACAGAAGCCTGCCATGACACCAACCGCACACCAGTAGTTCTTCATACCCGGAACTGGGCCGATCATCGGGTTGCCATCCGGACCAAAGGTGAATGGGCCGTTGATCATATCCTTGATACCAGCGTTGCCGATGGCTGGGATGCGTTCAAAGGACATTTCCAGACGGTCGGCGATGCGGTCCAGATCCGGTTGCAAGAGCTCGTGGCCAAAGTCCCAAGGCGTGCCTTCGATCTTCCAGGGTGTAGATTTTGGCTCGTAAGTGCCCAGCAGCATCCCCTGACGTTCCTGACGGAAGTAGATGTTTGCCTCATAGTCGATGCCCGCAGGCAAACGGCCAGCTTCGCCCATGCTGTCCATGCGCCCGGCAATCTCTGGGATTGCTTCGGTGATCAGGTAGTGGTGCTCCATTGGCTGCACAGGCAGGTGAATACCAGACATATGGCCAACTTCCCGCGCCCAGAGGCCGCCACAGTTCACAACGTGCTCTGCGTTGATTTTACCTTTGGGGGTGGTCAGATCCCAGCTGCCATCCGGGCGCTGGCTCATGGCGGTCACGCCGCAATGGGTGAAATACTGCGCGCCATGGTGACGGGCGGATTTTGCGAAGGCATAGGTGGCGCCAGATGGATCGACATCGCCATCCTGTTCGTCCCACAGGGCGGCATGATAGTGTTTCGGGTCAATCAGCGGGTGACGCTCGGCCACTTCTTTGGGGCTGATGAATTCCTGATGCAGGCCCATATAGCGCGCTTTGGAACGCTCGCGCTTGAGATAGTCATACCATTCCGGGGTCGAGGCCAGATAAAAGCCGCCGGTGATGTGCATGCCCACCGAATGGCCAGAGGTCTCTTCGATCTCTTTATAGAGGTCGATGGTATAAGACTGCAGACGCGAGATATTCGGGTCTGAGGAGATCGTGTGGATCTGTCCCGCCGCGTGCCAGCTTGAGCCGGAGGTCAGCTCGTCACGCTCCAGCAGGACGGCGTCTTTCCAGCCGAATTTAGCCAGGTGAAACAGGATCGAGCAGCCGACAACGCCGCCACCGATCACAACCACTTTGGCGTGGGAGGGCAGCTGCTTGCCGCCAGTGCTTTCTTCTTTTTGAATCTCAGGCATGATCTTTCCTCAGTTCAGGGGCAACCGGCGGAATTTGCCGGGCATTGCAGGGTCATAAAAATGGTCAAGTGGTCCGTTTTCGACCAGATGGTTGTGCCAGTGGTTGAGCGCGTCTCTATCAAGCGTCACGCCCAGACCGGGGCCTTCGGGGACGGCGATCACATCATTTTTCTGGCGGAACGGGCCGCCTTCGATGACATCACCGATCTGCCAGCGGAACAGCGATTGTGATGGCTCAGAGATCCAGGGCATGGCTGCGGACATATGCAGATAGCCAGCGGTTGCGATGCCCGCATCGCCGGAATAGCACCAGAAACCAACGCCCATCGCTTCACAGGCCCCGATAAAGCGCACCGCACGCGCAATACCGCCCAAAACCGCGAAATTTGTCACGATGTAATCTGGTCCGCCTACGGCAATCGCCTTGCGGATGTCTGGCACATGGGTGGAGATCGGAATGGTAAAGTGACGGCGCAGCTCTGCCATCTCTTCAAAGGTGGCCACCGGATCTTCGTAGTTGCGTATATTATAGGGCTCGATTTCACGGAACAGACGCATCGCTGTTGGCAGCGAATACTGCATATTGCTGTCCAGACGGATCATGGCCTTGCGGCCCAGCGTGTCACGCAGCGCTTTGACCGTGTCGATTTCCAGCTCGGGATCGCCGAGGATCAGCTTACCTTCGAACATGGTTGAGCCATGTTCCTCCGCCATCGTCGCGCAGTAGTCCGCCACCTCCTGAGGGGCCATTTCGCCCCCGACACGATAGCCAAAATACTCGGTGAAAGGGATCTCGTTACGCACCGCGCCCCCAAGGAGGCGATACAGGGGCTCATTGGCAACCTTACCGCGCAGATCCCAGAGCGCGATCTCAATCGCACCAAATGCTTTCACCACAGAGCTGTCGTCTGTGTTTTGTACGATCTGCCAGGGCGGCACGCATAGACTTTCGCAGCCGGCAATATCCAACGGGTCTGCGCCGATCAGCCGTTCGCCCATGGCCTCAATCGTGCGCACCACATCGATCGAGGGTGCTTCACCAAGGCCAACCAAGCCTTGATCCGTCTCGACTTCGATGATGGTTTTTGACGTGCCCGGATAGTATCCGCCGGTCCACCACATCGGCTTTTCAAGCGGAATATTGACCGGCGTCGCCTTCAGCCCTGTTATTTTAATACCAGGCATCAGGCAGTTCCTCTTTGCGCTTGGCAACATAGGTCTGAAGCTCTTCAAGCTTCGCGACGTCTATGTCTGGCTGTTTGTATTCAGCCAACATCTGCTTCCAGCGGGCGCAGGCACGCGCGCGCATATCAAGTGAGCCGCGCTCCTCCCAGTTTTCAACGTTTTCGCTGTCTGAAAGCTGGGCTTCGTAGAACGCGTTCTGATAATGACGCATCGTGTGGGCCGACCCAAGGAAGTGCCCGCCTGCCTCTACTTCGCCATAGGCATCGCGCGCAAAACTCTCGTCGCTGGTGTCCAAACCTTGGCTCAGAACCTTTTGATAGGATCCGAGACGATCCGCATCCATCACCAGCTTTTCGTATCCGGTTACCAATCCGCCTTCGAGCCAACCAGCGGAGTGCAGCACAAAATTTGCACCTGCCAGCATGGTTGAATGCATTGAATCCGCGCTTTCATAGGCCGCTTGAGCATCCTCGATCTTGGATGCCGTCAACGACCCGCCACAGCGCAACGGCAACCCGATACGGCGCGCCAACTGCCCGATTGCGTAGTTCGAGACCACAGGCTCAGGCATGCCAAACGTGGGGGCCCCGGTTTTTAGTGACATGGAGGACAAGAAGTTCCCCATAACGAACGGCGCGCCTGGGCGGATCAGCTGAACATATGCGCAGACCATCATCGCCTCTGCCATCGCTTGCGCCACGGCCGCCGCAGTCGACACAGGCCCCATCGCCCCTGTCAAAATGAACGGCACCGTAATGACCCCCTGCCCCCGCGCGGAATAGACCCGCACAGATTCAGTCACCACGCGATCCACCAACAAAGGTGAGTTGGTGTTCACATTTGCCATAATAACGCAGTTGTCATCGACAAAATCGCGCCCGAAAACGATATCCATCATGTCCATGCTGTCCTGCGCACGGCTCATTTCTGTGATCGCCCCTAGATGTGGTTTGTCACTCAATGTGATGTGCGCCATGAGCATGTCAAAGTGGCGCTTTGAAACAGGCACATCGGTCGGCTCACAGGTCACAAAACCACCGTGATGCAGATTGGGGTGCATATACGTCAGCTTCACCAGCTCTTCGAAGGAAGCCATATCACCGTAACGGCGACCGCGCTCCAGATCGCGCACGAAGGGAGAGCCGTAAACCGGTGCAAAAACCTGATTGGTCCCGCCAATGGTAACAGACCGCTCCGGATTGCGGGCTACTTGGGTAAACTCACTTGGCGCCTTGGCACAGAGCGCACGAATCCAACTCGCATCGGCGCGCACCAAATCATCTTCAACGCGCGCGCCCTCTTTCTTCCACAACGCCAACGCTTCAGGGTCGTCTCGGAACGCAATTCCGACCTCTTGAATGATCCAGTCAACCTGGGCCTCAATCTTGACGAGGTCCTCTTCATCCAAGATGTCGAAATGCTTGAGTTTACGGCGAATAAAAGGGCTGGCAATCGCGCCTCCCCCTTGCGTGTTACGTTGCCTAGACGCTCTTGCGCGACGTGCCATTGGCCTGCTCCCCATATTCTTCAACTCAGAATATTAACCTGTGAAAAAGCGGCTGTGACGCTTGAAAAAATATATGGTTGGCATAAACAGAATTTATGCAAGAACTCTGGAAACAACTCGGGTCACCGCGCCACCTCGTGGTCTTTGAAGCGGCTGCGCGTCTCCAATCCTTCACGCACGCAGCGCAGGAGCTGAATGTCCAACAACCGGCGGTGAGTGTCGCGATACGTCACCTCGAAGAAGGGCTCGGCACGGCTCTGTTCATTCGCCAGCACCGCAAAGTGATTCTAACCACTGCGGGCGAGCGGCTTATGGCGGATGTAACCCGGGCTTTTAGCCAGCTTGCCCATTCTGTGGCGTCGATTCAGCAGCTTAAGCAGGCCAAATATGTCACCCTCAGTGCCTCGACCGCATTTAACAACTACTGGATCATGCCAAGGTTGGCTGAGTTTCAGGCGCAACACCCGGAAATTGACTTGCGTTTACAATCAAGTGATCGCGAACCAGACATTGATGCAGAAAATATCAGCCTCGCTGTCCGCTTAGGCGATGGGAACTGGCCAGAATACGAAAGAGAGTTGATCGCAGACGAAGTGATTTACCCGGTTGCTGCACCGCGCATTATGGAAGCCGCAGGTCAGCTAGAAGACATTTTCGACCTGCTCAATCAGCGACTGATCCACCTGGAGGAGCCCATTCGTCAAAGACCGAGCTGGAGCGATTGGTTCAAAAACTTCTCGGTCAAATCAGGCGTGCCAAACACCGGACTTCGGCTAAATGACTATGCCCTTGTCCTGCAAGCCGCCATGGCCGGAGAAGGCTTTGCATTTGGCTGGAAACATCTGACTGATCGTCTTGTGGCACAGGGCGTTCTGGCCGCACGGTTTGAATGGCAGTGGAAAACCGGAAACGGGTTCTATCTTGTATGGTCGAAAAAGACCCCACTCACAGAAGACGCCAAAAAGGTCCGCGATTGGGTTTTGGACAATACGACCAATACCCCTTAGGTCCGGGAGCCGCGTGTTTCGCGGCCCCCAGTTTTTTCGTTACAGAAGTGCGCGCACTTTTTCCAACAACGCAGCGTTGACCGCGACGCCTTCGGTTGCCGCGACTTCACGGCACTTTCTGCGCCCATCACCGGGAAGACGCGCACCGTCTTGCTCATGGAACGACGCGATCAAATCAGCGAGCTTCTCCTGAAAAGCACCGCCTGACGTGGCAGATGGATCGACCGCGATGAAGAACTGACCGGTCTTAGGAGGCCCACCTGCGGTCCCAGAGAAGGGGCTGGCCACGGAACCGAGCGTCGCACCAGTCATCGCTGCCGCCATCAATTCAACGGTCAGCGCGATGCCGACACCTTTGTAGCCGCCGGAGGGGACCATGGAGCCTTTAAGGCCGGCCTCTGGATCGGTTGTGGGCTGTCCATCCGCATCCAGAACCCACCCTTCCGGCACGGGTTTGCCTTCGCGCGCGTGTTTCATCACTTCGCTCTTGGCAATGGTGCTGGCGGATTGGTCAATCAACAACGCTGCATTTCCGTCAGCATCCGGCGCGGCGATGGAAAACGGGTTTGTGCCAACAACGGGTTTGGCGCCGCCTGAAGGTGCAATGGAGGCAGGCGCGTTGGTGAAGCCAATGCCCAGAAGCCCGGCTTGTGCCAAACGCTGTGTGTGCACGCCGAGCACACCGCAGTTGTAAGAGTTGTTCACTGCAAGCACAGCCACGCCCTGCTCTTTGGCCAAAGGGATCAGCTTTTCAAAGCCGAGATCAATCGCTGAATGGGCAAACCCCGTTGCCGCGTCCACCGCGACAACTGCGGGACGTGGCTGGGTCACAATGGGCTTGGCTTTCCCATCGACTTTTCCGCAATCCACATGCTGAGCGTAGATTGGAATATAGGCCAAACCGTGAGAGGCCACGCCATCCGCCTCTGTCATCGCTGTGGCGACAGCCAGTGGGCGCGCGTTTTCTTCGGAGGTGCCAGCTTTCACCAAAGCGTCAAAGGCAAGTGCTTCAATCTCGGCAAGAGAGAGAGTTTCGGTTGCAGTCATCGTGGGTTCCCAATCTTCTGATATGTGATGCGCCGATTGGCGCAAACCGCAGGGGTTTAGTCGTTGTCACTCAGCCCGGAGCCAGCGCCGCGCAAACGGCTTTCTTCTGTCGCAGGGGCAAAAGTGCGGTGGGCAAATGCGCTCAATCTGTCCCAGTCGTTGTCTGGAACATCCGCGCGCAGCAATGGCTCCCGCCGGCCTTCCATATCCGCAGGCGCGGAGAACACCAGCTTGGCAACATGGTCCGCGTTCAGTGCTTCTGGGCTGGCCTGAACGCAAAGCTGACGTCCGTCGGTCGCCAAGCGCGCGCCATCCCATTCTGCGGCAACCGGCACCCCAAGACGCAATGCAGCCCCGCCCATGAACGGCACCGCAAGCAATGGAATGCTTACATTTTCCATTACAATGGTGCCGCGATCGAGGAGGCGCACAGCGCTGTCGCTCAGGGAGGCACCTGCAATCAAGGGGCTCATGCGGCGTGTCGGTGCATGCCAGATTTCCGCACTCAGCGACACAGGCGAAACATCAATTGAAGGAATGCGATCATTCATCTCCAGCAAGTCCGCCAACAACCCTGCCCCGGGGAAGCCAAAAGCAGAAAGCCATCGTGTGCCTTTTGCGGCTTCTTCCGACAGTCCCCAAGACAAGCCCGCGCCACGTGCTGCCCGTTTGCTCATGGCTTCAATTTCGTTCAGGGAGTGCCTCATGCGGTTGCCTTTTCAAGTTGCGGGAAAACCCAATAGTCCGCGTTTTCATTGGACAATTCATGCGGTAGCGGCGCGTTGCCATACATGCAAATGCGCACCCACCGGTCGGATCGCGGATCAAACTTAGTTGCCCCGAAGAACGACAGCTTGCAGCGCAACATGTCAATCGGCAGCACGTGATCGGAAATTGTATTGTCTCTGATTTCTGCGTAGGGTGCGCGCCCGACTATCTGAACGCGCCGCAGCACATGGCGATGTTCTGGGTGACGCAGAAGGAAGTCTGCAACCTGCGCATCCTCTGACCAATGCGCCAGCGCCTGATACAGTTGTGCCGCGTCCCGTCCGGGCGCCAATGGTTGCTCATATTCCTCAATAGGCTCTTCAAAGCGTTCGCCCAAGCGCGGCTCGAGCTTTTCTTCCGACACATACCACGCCCGCGCCTTGCTCGCGGGGGCCGTCCAGTCGGTTTCAATCGCCCAGCCATAGATCTCGCGCAGCAGCGCTCTGAGATCGCCGATTTTCATAGCGCCTGCGATACGGAATGTGGCGGTGTTATCGGCGGCCATGCCTTCGGCGAACTCATCCACCAAAGCGCCATAAGGCTCCAGTATCAGCGATGCGACCCATTCCTGTCCTTCCAGCGAAAGGTGCTCTTCGGCCCATTCGTACAAAGTATTCCAAGGAGACGCGGCGTTCAAATCAGCGTCGGCCAGATAGCCATCAACCTTTTCAACATCCTCACGCAGAGCGGCGAGTTTCTCTATTTGGATTGGATGCTCAGAGACCCAAGTCTCAGCAATTTTCTTATTTCGCTCAAAGACATCCCGAAATAGCGCGATGTCTTCTGCGGTTGCGGATTGAACACCTCGCACCACTTGAACGGCGTTTTCACGCGCCGCGATCCAATTGTTGAACAGAACTGGATGGTTCAGCAGAAACGGCGCCATTCCGAGCCCCGTTGAGTTCCCGATGCCCATTGAGCGCGCAATATCAACATCCAGCGCAACAGCCTTGGAGCCATTCTCTCTCGCACGCACGTCCGCCATATGCTGCACCAAATCCAGTACAAACCAGCGCGTCAGATAAACTGACAACATTTCGACCTGAAAAGGGGCACGAAACTCAGGGCGATCCGCGATCATTTCGCGATCTGCGGCCCCCAATTTGCCTGAACCATACACCGCTGTTGTCCGCATGAGGTATCCAACGGCGTCGATTTTTTCCACAGAAGGCTGGTCCCCTTTTGCGAGAGCATCGACAACATGTTCCCACAAGCGCACCGATCTGTTTGACCGCGACACAGACAGCTCCGTGTTAGTCACGCGCCCCGCTTCCTGCACAGGTATGTTGGCCGAAAGCCGCTCAATGTCTGAACCCGTCGGCACGCCATCAAAGAGAGTGTAGGTTGCATCCCATGCATCCGCAATCACCCGATCAGATCGCTTTTCAGGGGGGAGATCATGTGCAAACGCAATCAGTGAATACGATCTCTCAGGACCATGCGCGGTATAAACTGCATGGCCAACCCCATTATCGTTGATTTCAAAAGCTGTCTTCTCAAACCGCCAGTTCTCTCGTGCCATGCGACGGGTTAGAACGCGCATAAAGGACAGTCGCGACTGGTGCATAGAACCAAGACGCGCAAGACGCATCACCACCTGTGGGGCACGTCGGGAAACCTCAGTCATTCGATATCCTCCTGATCTTTTGGCATCTAAGTGAAATTGACAAGATGCCTGACAGTCTTTGAATGGGGAGTGTTGGGCGCGTTTTGCGCCCAACAAAGGCCGTTTACTCAGCTTTGCCTTTGGCAAGCGTGATGCGCAACGCATCCCACAGCGACGGCAGCAGCAGCAACGACACCGGTACAGCAGTGACCACAATAAAGCTCTGCAGCTTCGATACACCGCCAGAACCAACAGAGATCAAGATCACTGCCATCACGCCCATTGCAATCCCCCAGAATACGCGCAGCGCAGCAGGTGGATTGTTTTCATTGCTCATGGTGGCAGAAATCACAAAGCTCATCGAGTCCCCTGTGGTAGCCACAAAGATCGTGGTCAGGATGAGGAACAGGATAGAGATCACAAACCCCATCGGCAGGTTGTTGGTGATTGCCAAAAGTGCGGCCGGCAGATTGAACCCCTCAAATGCTGAGGAAATCAAGCCTGTTGCTTCCAGCTCCATTGCGATGCCCGTGCCACCAATGATGGTGAACCAGAAGTTGGTCACGATGGGCGCAATAATGGAGAGCATAATGATGATCGAACGGATCGAACGGCCACGGGATACACGGGCGATGAACATTGCCATCAGCGGGCCATAGCCCATGAACCAGCCCCAGAAGAACACAGTCCACCAACCAAGCCAGCCTGGTTCACCAAAGACCCCAGCATCGCCGCGATAAAGTGCCATCTGGAAAAAATTCTCAACATAGGTGCCAAAACCGGAGAAGAACGAGCCAAAGATAAAGCCCGTTGGCCCAGCAATAAGCACAAACAGCAAAAGCGCAGCCGCCAGAAGAACATTGACCTTTGACAGGATCTGAATTCCCCGCGACAGGCCGGTCATGGCAGAAATCGTGTAAATTGCCACAAGGCCAGCGATCACAGTCGCCTGCAGCGCAAAGCCATCAGTCAGGCCAAAGAGATCTGCAAGACCGTAGCTGACCTGAAGCCCCAAGAAGCCAATCGGCCCTACGGTGCCTGCCACAACAGCGATGATCGAAGAGGCATCTGCAATCAACCCAATCGGGCCATTGATCGCCTTATCACCAAACACCGGATACAGCAGCGTGCGTGGCGCAAGGGGGAGGCCTTTTTCATAGTGATAATGCATGAGCATCACTGTGGTGAGGGACCCCAGAATGGCCCATGCAAGAAAACCCCAGTGCATGAAGCTCTGGGCAATCGCCGGATTAACCGCAGATTCGGTTGCGCCTTCTGCCCCATAGAGCGGAGGGGAATACAGGAAGTGGGCAATTGGCTCACCTGCCGCCCAGAACACACCACCACCAGCAAGCAGTGTACACATGATCATGGAGCCCCACTGGAACGTGGTGAACTCAGGCGTGGTGATGCCGCCCATGATCGCACGCCCTCCGGGCAGAAGACAAAGCACCAGACCAATCAGGAACGTTGCCAGCAGCAGTACCTGCCAATACAGACCAAAATACGTTGCTGAGATGTTGAAGCCCCAGTCAACCGCCGCAGACAGCGCCTGCAGATTTACAAGCGCAGCGATACAAAAAATCGCGATAAACCCACCGGAAATCAGAAACAGCGGCTTGTTGATCCGCCCTTCTTTTGCTCCGGTTTCCAAAGTTGCGTCAGACATGACCCCTCCGTTGGTCGGGCCGACACCACAACATAGGTCCCGGCCGTTATTTTTGAGTGTTGTTTTCTCGGCTGGCGTTAAGCGCGCGGTGTGAAGTTCTCCGCAAAGAAACGGTGCCAATTGTTCCCCATTATCCCCGCAACTTCCTCGGCGTTGAGACCTGTGGCCCGCAGACCTTCTTCGATGTTGCCAAAGTGGCGATTGTCTTCAAACCAAGTTGGCATCGGCGGGAAGCCAGGCGCAGCAGCAGAGCCTTCGCCATAGTCGATTTCTTTGGTCCAGCGACCGACGCGCATCCATTCCACGATGCTGTCAGGCTGATCTTGGCAAAGGTCAGTGCCAATGCCCAAATGCTCCGCCCCATAGGTTTCGGCGGTGCGGGCGATCATCTCGCAAAAGCTTTCAAGCGTGCAGTTCGACTTGTCTTTAAGATGATGCGGGTACACCGAGAACCCCAGCATACCACCGTTTTCCGTAACCGCGCGTATCACACTGTCTCGTTTATTGCGCAGTGCGGGCGACCAATCGTAGGGGTTGGCATGTGTGATAGCGATCGGACGTTCAGAAATCTCCGCCGCTTCAATCGTGGATCGATCTGCTGAATGGCTCATGTCCACCACAAGACCAACGCGGTTCATCTCTTTGATGACTTGTTTGCCCATGCGCGTGATGCCAGGATCTTCAGCCTCATAGCAGCCCGTCGCCAGAAGCGATTGGTTGTTATAGGTCAGCTGCATGAACCGCGCGCCGAGATCGTGCAGGATTTCGACCAATCCGATGTCATCTTCAATCGGGCTCGGGTTCTGGAAGCCAAAAAACACCGCAGTGCGACCGGTTTCACGGGCCTTGGCGATATCGCTGGCCCAGCGACCTTTCATAATCAAATCAGGGTATTGCTCGAACCAACGGTTCCATTTCTCAAAATTTAGAACCGTTTCACGAAAGTTCTCGTGATAAGAAATGGTCACATGGATGGCATCGACTTGCCCTTCACGCAACTGGCGAAAGATCTTTTCAGACCAATTGGCGTATTGCAGTCCGTCGATACGGAAATGGCTCATTGTGATCTCTCCCCCCGCTCGGTGCACTTGGCTTTCAAAGCGATGCGGCAACCATTTTTATGTGGTCAGCGCCCAAGCAGCGTTGTCTGCGAAATTTCGTCTCGGAATCAGGGCACATGCGCGCCTTGAGCGCTGCGCCCAAGCGGGCGCAGCTGCGTGCACACTCAGGTCAAACAGGACCTGCGCTGATGTATGCGGTTTTAACGGTGGTGTAGAACTCAGCCGCCGCTTTGCCCTGTTCGCGTGGGCCGTAGGAGCTGTCGCCGCGGCCACCAAATGGCACATGATAGTCCGTGCCCGCGGTTGGCAGGTTCACGGTTACTACACCTGTGCGGGCGTTGCGACGGAAGTGCGTCGCGCGTGCCAGAGACTTGGTGACGATGCCAGATGTCAGACCAAAGTTGGTGTCATTGACGACCGACAGGGCCTCGTCATAGCTGCCGACTTTGATAACGCTGGTCAACGGAGCAAACATCTCTTCCCGGTTGATGCGCATGTCATTGGTGGTGTTCAGGAAAACACCAGGCGACATGTAGAAGCCCTGATGCGGCATCTCCAGACGCTGACCGCCACATGCCAGTTCCGCACCTTCGGATTTTCCCAAATCCACATAGGACAGGTTTTCAGTGAGCTGCTGTTCGCTGACGACCGGCCCCATCTGAGTACCAGCTTCCAACGCGTGACCCACTTTCATCGCCTGCGTACCGGCCACAAGTTTTTCGACAAAAGCATCATGCACGGCAGCATGCACAACCAGACGCGAGGAGGCTGTACATTTCTGACCGGTGCCACCAAATGCGCCACCAAGGGCCAGCGTGACCGCGAGATCGAGATCCGCGTCATCCATCACCGCCAATGCGTTTTTGGAGCCCATTTCCATCTGAACTTTGGTTAAGTTCTGGATTGCAGCGGCGGCAATACCCTTGCCCACAGGCACAGAGCCCGTAAAGGAAATCGCATCCACCTTTGGGCTCTCCACCAGACGCTGACCGATCGACCGGCCGGAGCCCATTACGAGGCTGAACAATCCTTTGGGAATGTCCTGACGGTTGATGATTTCTGTCAGTGCCACAGCAGAGGCAGGCGTGATATTGGCAGGCTTCCACACAACGGCATTGCCATAGCAGAGCGCAGGCGCAATTTTCCAAGATGCCGTCGCCGTCGGGAAGTTCCATGGTGAGATGATCGCAACGGTGCCCACCGCTTCGCGGCGTACGTCGATTTCAATGTCAGGGCGTACGGAGTCAGCATTCTCACCGATCTGGCGCAGGCACTCTGCGGCATAGTAGGTGAAGAACTGACCTGCGCGGAAAACTTCGCCCTTGCCTTCGGCCAGAGGCTTGCCTTCTTCGCGGCTGAGCAATGTGCCCAGCTCTTCTGCGCGTGCCATAAGCTCGTTGCCGATCGCATTCAGCACAGCCTGCTTGCGCTCCAACCCATAGGCCGCCCACTCCCGCTGCGCGATGCGCGCTTGATCAAGGGTTGCCTCAAGCTGATCTGCACTCGCCTGTGCGAACACTCCGACAAGATCGCTCAGATCAGACGGGTTGCGGTTTTCGATTTCGCCTTCGCCAGTCAGCCATTCGCCAGCGATCAGGTTCTTTTGGATGTCAGACATCGCCGAGTCACCTCATTAAGAAATTGTCACCTCCGGGTATGGACTCTTTTCGATCAATCAATCAAACTAAAATTATTGAAGATAACTTCAACAAAACTGAAGCATCTGATGACGCTCAAAATTGAAACGCTCCGCGGTTTCGTCGCCGTCGCTCGCAGCGGCAACCTCACCGACGCCGCACTCATCCTTAAGCGGACTCCCTCTGCGGTTTCCATGATGCTCAAACAGTTCGAAGCGCATCTTGGCGAGCCATTGTTTGAGACCGATCGGAAAAATAAACTCACGGCTCTAGGCGCATTCGTGCTGGAGCAGTCAGAGCAACAGCTACAACACTTCGACAATACTGTCAGGGCCATAGAAAGCTTTGCGGATGCCAGCATGGGCCATGTGCGCATCGCAACTGTTCCCTCGGTCGCAGGAACAATCATGCCACGCGTTTTTTCCGGGAACATAAAGGCTTACAAAAGCGTCCGCATAGATTTGCGTGATATGGATTCAAAATCTGTGCTGCATGAACTCACGCGCGGCCGTATCGATATTGGCATCGCCACGCTCAGCACCCATGACACGGGGTTACACAGCCAACTTCTAATGACCGACTGGTTTGGCGTTATGCTGCCCTCTGAGCACCCTTTAGCTTTGAAGCCTGACCCGATCGAATGGGATGCGTTGGCGCAAGAGCATCTGATCGCCAATAGCTTGTCCGAAGGCATGCTTGGGGCCGAAGTTGAAGCGCTACATTCAAGATCACGCTTCTCTGCACACAACCTTACATCAATCTTGGGGCTTGTCCGCGCGGGAATTGGCATCACAATCCTGCCAGAAATGGCTGCCATCTCTGCAGGCCATACAGATCTGATTTTTCGCCCTATCGCGGATGAGAAAGCAAAGCGCCATATACACCTGCTCCGCCGTGCCGATTCGGCGATGAGCCCAGCAGCACAAAGGCTCGAAGCCGATATTTTGGAAACGGTCGACAGCCTCAAGAAGGAACAACAGAAATGAGCCCGCAACCCGAATGCACCACGCTGGGCATTTTGATCTTCCCAGGCTTTCCCATGGCTTGCCTCACATCTTGTATCGAACCATTGCGTGCAGCCAATGAAATCTCCGGCCAAACCGCTTTTGACTGGGTAGTGATCTCCGAAAGCACGGCCCGTATTCAGTCATCCGCGGGCGTGACATTTGCACCAGATCTCGCCCTGTCAGAGGTAGAAAAATTAGATCACCTTCTGTTTGCCTCAAGCCCCAACAGCGCATTTGACGCCCCATCCAAAGCAAACGCCGCGCTTCAACGCCTGATCCGCAACAAAACCAGAATCGGCGCCATCAGCGGCGGCGTGTTCCCTCTGGCACGCACCAATTTGACTGGGGACACACCCCTGTCTGTGCATTGGTGTTATGAGGCCGCGTTCCAGTCAGAATTTCCACACATCCCAATCAATGGATCTGTGATTTGCAAAGAAGCCTCCATAACGACGATTTCGGGCGCCTCGGCCGTGTTTGACCACATGCTTGAGCTCATCGAAGAAAGACTGGGCGGCGACATCATGGCGGAGGTGGCCTGCTGGTTTCAGCACCCCTTCATCCGCAGCGAGAATGTAACTCAGAAAGTTCCTGCGATTTCAACGCCGCAAAGCGAAGATCTGCTGCCCAGTCAAATTGCCAAAGCGATTGCGCATTTTGCTGAACACATTGAAAATCCGATCCAGATCAGCGAAGTCGCGGCCTCTGTGGGCCTCTCTGCGCGCTCACTGGAGCGTAGCTTCAAAAATGCGACAGGGCAGAGCCCCCTCGTTTACTACCGGCGTATGCGCATGAAGCAGGCACGCCAACTTGTGCTTTACACCAATGTCTCTATCGCTGAAGTGGCGTATATGGTGGGCTACGCCACACCAGGCACCTTTATTCGCTACTATCGTGAAACCTATGGGGTGACACCTGTCAGTGACCGGCGCGCAAAGAACTCCATGCGCGTCGGTAGTGATGACGCCTTGCCATCAGGCTAAGTCCACAGAGTTTAATCATAACGAATGGGCGCTTTCAGCAGAAAGCGCTCCGCACGCTAGTTTGGGCATCGCTACGCGATGGATTTGGCAACAGAGATCAACCCGTGATGCAAAGAGGCTGCGGAAGAACGCGGTCCGAACACGGCGACGTGCGTTTCACTGAGACGCCACAAAAACACACCAACATGTTCAACAGTGGTGCGGCGCACAGAGCTCGCCCCCATTGTGCGGATCGGTGCATTGCTGAGTCGCTCAAACAAGTCCTCAAGCGTGTCACCAATCACGTCAAAACGGCACCAACCATCCGTTTGCTCCACAACAGATGCTGCATCACCCAACACTGCCTTGAGTTCAGAGGCCAGAAGTTCATGAGTGTCATGTGGCGCTGTGATCATCCACTGTTCGGGCGCAGACCAAAAGGCTGCTAGAGGTGCAGCGTCTGCCGAGCGCCCCACATCAGGCAATGATAGACTAAGTTTTTCCGCCAGAAGGTCACGCACCGCGGTCTCCTGTCCAGCGCGTGCTGCGACGGATGCAAGTGCGCTGTCAACACCTTCCGAGATGGTCAGCGCACCAATCGTGTCGATACGCGGCGAGTCACTGCCCAACGGAGTGATTGCTTTGAGTTTATGCACGAAGTTTCTCCCCTTCAGGGTCCACAAAATGGGCGCTGACGATCTCGACCAGGGTTTCCTGACCTTCCAGCGGGTTCACAAGACGCAGCTTTTCACCTTTGCGATCAAAACCGCCCTTAACGAAAGCCAAGCCAATGGAGCTTTCAAGGATCGGCGAGTAGGCAGCAGAGGTGACATAGCCCTGATCATGCGCTGCATCGACTGGCCCGGTCGCATTCATCAGATGCGCCCCCGCAGGCAATGGATCTGCCGCATTCACTGGTTTCACGCCAACCAGTGCCAGCGCGTCTTTGGTGTTCATCCCTTCACGGCGGCTGAGCACATTGCCGATGCAGTCTTTCTTGGTGCTGACCATACGCCCAAGCCCGAGGTTCAGCGCGGTCGTGGTGCCGTTGAGCTCATTGCCTGCTGCATGACCTTTTTCAATCCGCATAACGCCAAGCGCTTCGGTACCATAAGGAACAGCATCAAACTCCTCGCCCGCCTCCATCAGCGCACGCATCATGGCGTCGCCATAACGGGTCGGCACCGCGATTTCATAGGCCAGTTCGCCTGAGAACGAGATCCTGAACAGCCGCGCACGCAAACCACCACAAACGGTGATTTCGCCGCAACCCATGAATGGAAAGGCCTCGTTGGAGATGTCAAATTCAGGATCGACAATTTTCTGAAGCAGCTTTCGGCTGTTAGGCCCTGCCACAGCATATTGCGCCCACGCTTCGGTGGTTGAGATCAGCTGAACATCCATCTCTGGGCACAGGCACTGGCGCACGAATTCCATATTGCGATAGGCCAGCACCGCATTCGCGGTGGTCGTTGTCACCACAAAATGATCCTCAGCCAGACGCGCCGCGGTGCCATCATCATAGGCCACGCCATCTTCGCGCAACATAAGGCCATAGCGGGTCTTGCCCACTGCCAACTTCGCAAACCCATTGGCGTAGATCTTGTTCAGGAAGGCGGCAGCATCCGCGCCCTGCACATCAATCTTGCCCAATGTGGTCACATCACACACACCAACAGAATTGCGGGTCTGCAAGACCTCGCGGTCAACGGACTGACGCCAATGGGTTTCGCCCTTGCGCGGGAACCACTGTGCCCGCAGCCAGTTGCCAACTTCGACAAACACGGCCCCTTGTTCTTCCGCCCATTTGTGGCTCGGTGTCAGGCGGGTGGGATGGAAATCCTTGCCCACCGCACGGCCCCCAAAGGCGCCCATCGCAACCGGTGTGTAGGGCGGGCGGAAAATCGTGGTACCTGTCTCTGGGATCGACTTGCCGGTCAGTTCCGCCATCACTGCCAAAGCGCCGACGTTGGATGTTTTACCCTGGTCTGTGGCCATACCTAGCGTGGTGTAGCGCTTCAGATGCTCCACCGCGGTGAAGTTTTCCTGGTGGGCCAGCTTCACATCTTTGACCGTTACGTCGTTCTGATAGTCCAGCCAGGCGCGTTTTGCGCCTTTGACATGCCAGAATGGTGTGATCGCAACCGGAGCGTCTGTTGCCGCTGGCAGCTCCGCGGCGGCGGCTGTGATCCCCAGATCTGAAAGCGCCGCCACCGCAGCCGCAGCCCCGCCTTTCAGCGCAGCTTCAGTTGTAAACTCACCTTTTGCAGCGCCAGCTACAATCTGGCCAACTGGCAGTCCCTCTCCCGGCACAAAGGCGTGAATATCGTTATGCCAGACCGGGCGGCCGCGCTGATGACAGGTCAGGCCCAGATTTGGGTTCCAGCCCCCTGACATAGCCACTGCGCCACAAGCGATGTCGCGGGTCTGGCCGTTGGCGGTGCGCACGCGTACCGAGGTCAGCCCCAGACGGCCAGAGCTGTCCACGATCTCAGCACCTTTGAGCACCTCTGTGCCAGCCACATCAGGCGCATCCGGGCGTGTATCAACGATCGCAGGCACAACAACACCGCGTGCCATAAGATCACGCGCGGTCTGATGTGCATCATCATTGTTGGCGAAGACCACCACAGACTGCGCTGGTGTCGCCGCCCAACGGTTGGCATAGCCCCGCACAGCGCCTGCCAGCATCACACCGGGACGGTCGTTGTTTTCAAAGGCAATCGGGCGTTCAATCGCCCCTGTCGCGATGACGGCGCGTTTGGAATAGATCCGCCACAGCGTCTGGCGCGGCTTATCTGTTGCCGGGGCTATCAGATGGTCGGCATTACGCTCTACAGCGCCGTAAATGCCGTGGTCATAGGCCCCAAACACGGTGGTGCGCGGCATCACCCGCACATTGCCCATCGACGCAAGCTCTGCCAGCGTCTCCGTAACCCAGGCCTCACCTGCCATCTCAGCCAGAGCACCGGTTTCCGCGATCAGCCGACCGCCCATACGGAAGTCTTCGTCCGCCACAATGACCTGCGCGCCTGCGCGTCCGGCGGTCAGCGCTGCCGCCAGCCCGGCGGGGCCTGCGCCGATGATCAGCAAATCACAATGCAGAAAGCCTTTGTCGTAATGATCCGGATCATCTTCGCCGGTCAGACTGCCAAGACCCGCCGCCTTGCGGATGATCGGCTCATAGAGCTTTTCCCAGAAGGCCTTCGGCCACATGAAGGTTTTGTAGTAAAACCCTGCGGTCAGGAAATTTGAGAAGCGATCGTTGATCGCCATGAAATCACGCTCAAGCGAGGGCCAGCGGTTTTGTGAATTCGCGCTGAAGCCATCGTAAAGCTCGGCCACAGTCGCACGCGTGTTTGGCTCCTGCCGCCCGCCGCTGCGCAGCTCAACCAGCGCATTTGGCTCTTCGCTGCCTGCTGTCAGCGGCCCGCGGGGACGGTGATATTTAAATGACCGCCCCATCAGGCGCACGCCGTTGGCCAGCAAGGCGGAGGCAAGCGTATCGCCTTCAAACCCCTGATAGGTTTTGCCATCAAATGTGAAATTCAGGGCGGCGTCACGATTGATCAGCCCACCACTCAGACGATTGTTTTGCGCCATTAGTCTGCCTTCCCTGCCGCTTTGGCCACATCACGTGCCAATTCGACTTTCAGAATTTCATGGGTGAGCGTGTTGCGTGTCACCACCAGCCAGGACCGGTCGCCCTGTTCGTGAAACCACAGCTCGCGATGTTCACCCGCAGGGTTGTCGCGCAGGTATAGATAGTCGTGAAACGCCTGCGCCGCATTTTCCGCCTGCCAATCAGGACGATTGATCAGTGAGGCATCGCCAAGATAGGTAAATTCCTGCGCATCGCGCAGGCCCAACAATGGGTGATCGATCAGCATTCGGCGTCCTCCGATCCTTTGTGGATGATGTTGATATCCCGGACGCGCTGCATCCATTTGGCGCGCAAGTCTTCGCTGGTTACGCCAATATCATAGGCCGGTGTGGCGAGCGGTTTGCAGGCGGTCACATTGATGACAACAAAGCCAGAAAACTCGGGCTCCAGCTCAGGCCAGCGTGTGGTGTAGGGTGGACGCAACGAAGGGTAGCGGGCGTCTTCGCGAGCGACGAAGCTTGCCTCCCCTTGGATGAGCACTCCCCGGCGGGTCAAAATATCGATGAAATTGACCTCTAGCTGAGGGCGCACCTTGATGTTGGCCAAAGTGTCTGGCGAACGGATCTCGGCGAAACTGATCGTGGTGTCATCATGGATGACAAATGACCCCTTGGGCGAAACGTTTGGATTGCCCTCAGCATCGGCGGTGGCCACAAAGCCAAGATGCCAATTTTCGATCAGGTCGCGGGCGAACTTGTTGATCATGGCCGTATCCTTAGTGCAGGTTTGGTTGGGCGCCCTGCCCTTTTTCGTCAATCATGTGCCCGGTCAGGAACCGATCGAGACGATAGGCAGTTGCTGTTTCATGAGGGCGGTCAGTTTTGAGAAGGTGCGCAAAGCAGTAGCCCGCCGCGGGCGTGGCCTTAAAGCCGCCGTAACACCAACCCCCATTGAAATAGAGACCCTCAATATGGGTCTTATCAATGAAGGGTGAGCCGTCCATGGACATATCCATGATCCCGCCCCAGCTGCGCAGCAGCCGTGCCCGACCCAGCGCCGGGATCAATGACATACCGCTTTCGATCACGTCTTCCACCACCGGCAAGTTGCCGCGTTGGGCATATGAATTATACATGTCGATGTCGCCACCAAACACCAGACCGCCCTTGTCAGACTGGCTGCAATAAAAATGCCCAGCGCCATAGGTGATCACTCCGGGAATGAACGGCTTCAGCCCTTCAGACACAAACGCTTGCAAAACATGGCTTTCAATTGGCAGGCGCATCCCCGCCTTCTCCATCACCCGGCTGGAGCTGCCAGCGACAGAGACACCAACCTTTTTGGCCCCGATATAGCCGCGCGTTGTTTCCACCCCGAGCACTTTGCCATTTTCGATGCGGAAGCCCGTGACCTCACAATTTTGGATGATATCCACGCCGCGCATATCTGCGCCGCGGGCATAGCCCCAGGCCACAGCGTCATGGCGCACAGTGCCCCCGCGACGGTGCAGCAAACCACCTTTGATCGGGAAACGCGCATCATTGAAATTCAGGAAAGGGTACATGTCACGCACCCCGTCAGTGTCCAGCAACTCGGCATCTGATCCGTTCAGGATCATCGCGTTGCCGCGGCGTCGGGCGGCATCACGCTGCGCATCTGTATGCACCAGATTCAAAATACCGCGTTGGCTGACCATCGCATTATAGTTGAAGTCCTGCTCAAGATTTTCCCAAAGCTTCAGCGAGAATTCATAAAACGGCTCATTCCCATCCAGCAGATAGTTTGAGCGAATGATCGTGGTGTTCCGTCCCACATTGCCACCGCCAATCCAGCCTTTTTCAAGCACAGCAATGCGTGCACCGCCGAATTCCTTGGCAAGATAATAAGCAGTTGCAAGACCATGGCCACCACCACCTACGATCACATAGTCGTAGGCATCAGCGGGCTCAGGGTCACGCCAGTGCGCACCCCAGCCTTTGTGGCCAGTCAAAGCCTCTTTAAAAAGTCGCAGCGCCGAGAATCGCATAAGAGCTCCTATTGGTTGCTCCCATCTTTCTACGCCGCAGTCAGCACATTCCCGGCCTCGGATTCGGACAGAAACACTTTCAGATCCGACAGAGATTGCGCGCGCGCGCTGCAAATGCGCCACGCACTCACATTGCGAAGCTGTGAGAGCGGAGCGCGCGCCATCATAATTGAGAAGATTAGAATACTGGTGCAGCCGTTTCACAAGGCTGCAAACAGCGGACGGCTGCGTAAGAGGAGTTGACCGCACCACAGCCTGTCACACAGCGCGGTAGCGCTGGCCGAACCCCATGGCGTCGGCCAGCGCAAGTCAGGCTTTATGCACGACCAACCATGCGACGCAGGGTGCTGTCTCTGTCGATGATATGGTGCTTGAACGCACCCAAGACATGCAACAAGATCGCGGCCACCAAAGCCTTGCCCAAAAGCACATGAACCGTCTCGCCGATGTCCCCTAGGGTGCGGTTGATTGCGACTGGGCGTCCATTGTCACCCATGTTGGCTCCAAGGATTTCCAGTCCAAACGCGGTGAGACCACGTCCCCCCATGTAGGAATCCACCATCCCAGAAAGAGGCATGGCAATCGTACCAACAATCAACACCCAATGGATGACCCGCGCAATACCATGCTCCCATTTGGCACCCTTGCTCACATCATCAGGCCATCCTTTGCGCACCCTCAACACGACACGCCATAAGATGACAGCAAAGATCACGATGCCGAAAGATTTGTGCAGCGGATACAGCCAGCGCGCGCCATCGACACGGGTCATATACAGACCCGCCGCAATCAAGGCGATCATACCCAGCCCCACAATCCAGTGCAGGCTGATTTCGGTACGGGTTAAACTTTTCGTGGTCATGGCGTGGTCTTTCGTTGCTGTGTCACAGGACATACATTTAACGGTCCAACAGTGGCGTTCCGGCGAAATAAACTTGGATGGCGCGCGTGTTTCTCAAGTTCTCAAAGGGAAGGAAGGTTTCAAGCTAGTCGCGCACAAAAAAGATCGGCGAATTGGCCACCAATGGCAGGGTGCGACATTTTATTCGCAGCCTAGCACTGAACCATACGGCCTATGCTAGCCGCTACACTTGCGTCACTGTTTCGCGCACAGATAGGCGAGCAATCCCCAAGATCTCAAAGGTTGAAGCGCATCTCAGAACTTTATTTTCCATAGTCCTTTGTCGGGTTGCGATACATGGTGTGATAGTGCCCAGCACCTTGCGCACTGCTGCCTACGTTCCCACCGGTTGAAAGCATTTCAATTATCAGCGTCGGCCCCTGAATGCGCATGTAAGTGGGGGTGTTCACCTCATCTGTACCAACCCAGGCGAAGGATATCTCCTCCAGACCTTCAGCCAGTTCCGCCATACGCAATTTGGCGTTCTCATCTGGTTGAATCGATACCCATTCGTTGATCGCAGTCAGCAACGCCGCCCTTTGCGTACCTGTCATCTCTGATGCGGACAGCCCAATCATCGGCGGAATACGTCCGTCATTGCCTGGCCCCGTCAACACATCTTCTGGCACTTTCCCGGCATGCGCGGCCGCCTGCTGCTCCTCATCAAGTGCTGTGTAAACGGCATACCCTGACAGATGCATGTCGCGCACCGCCTCATAGTCCATGCCATTCACGGTAAAGATCGCAGGCTCAGTGCCCACAAATGTGGGGGACATGGTCTCAACACGATTGCCTTCAATTGAAATGTTAAGGCCCAGGTGATGACCACCGAATTGCCATCCCCACGGGGCATTTGCATCAGGCGTGCCATAAATAGACAGCCAGTAGTTTTCGGGCGCCCATTGCAGCCGCTTGGCGCGTCTGTCCGTGCTTAAGAAGGTCTCTGCAGCCATCACTTCTGCAACGCTTTCATACCCCTCTTGTCCGAGGGACGAGGCAAGGAAGGCAAACAACAATTTGCGCTGTTCATCGTCCAGTTCCCCCACAGAGATACCAGAACGATCGACAATGCCAGCCGGCAAATTTGACCACTTTGTACGGATCGGGCTGTCGAGTGCGAACATAAATTGCGCCTTGGTGTCGGCATCAACGCGCGCCAGGAAAGCTTCTACTGCGCGCAGAGCCGCCGCTCCTGATGCAGGGCCATACGGCAATTCATAGGCCGGGATCGGGACAAGTTCTGTATGTTCATGAATTGGCGCCTCATGTGCACAGACAGAAGTGGCAAGAAAAAGAGCCGCTGTTGTTACCAAAACTTTCATAATACGTCTCACCTTATTCTATGCTGTTTTCTTCTGACCAAACCACGCGCAGATCCTCGCGGAAGGCGAAGCGCTCAAGATGAGCGCCAATAATGTCTTCGACTTGTCTGAGCTGGCCAACCGTTGCCGCCCGTGCAGACAGTGTGAGCGACTTTTCATCGGCTCTCACATGGGCTGTGCCGGCTGAAAAATGAAAAACTGCGGTGCATTCACTTTCGCTTTCCACATGTTCCACCCGGATCTTGTGACCAAAGTGTTGGGTTAGCTGCGTGACGTATCCACGTGCCTTTGGGGACAAGATCGTTGTTTGCGACAATGACGTCATTGAGCAGCCTCACCTAGGTTACCCAACGCATGTAGCAGACGACACTTTGTATGATTATACGGCTTTATTCGATTTATTTATTCGATATAATGAAGTAATGTATCGTTATGCCCAAAGCCTTGTGGCGTTTGTCGCCGTTGGTCAGACCGGTGCCTTCGTCAAGGCCGCCAGACAACTCGGTGTTACGCCGTCGGTTATCAGTCACCATATTTCGCGACTTGAAGACGCATTGGGAGAAACGCTGATTCATCGCACCACGCGGAAACTCTCGTTATCAGAAAATGGGAAACGCCTGTTTGAAACTACGCAACGCGGCTTTGAAGGCATTGAACTTGAGACGGACCGGATCAAGGCCGGGTCAGAACACATAGCCGGGGCACTAAAGATTGCGCTGCCTGCTTTTGTGCCCGATCCCAATCTTGAAGCACGCGTTATGGAATTTATGCTGCGTCACCCGAGCGTGGCGCTCACCCTCGAATACAGCGATCACATCGTGAGCATCGTGGATGCAGCCTATGATCTTTCCATTCGCATTGGCGACCTACCAGACTCCAGTCTGACTCGTAAAAAGATTGGCTCTGTTCAACATCTCTTTGTGGCCACACCCGATTTTCTAATCCGCCATGGCACCCCTAAACAACCGAAAGACCTAGAAAGCATGCCTTTCGTCTCCATGGGGCGCTCTAACGACGTGTTTTCGTTGGTCCGGGGGCAGAATACACAAGAAATCAAACTAGATGTTTGCCAATTGAGTGTGCAAAGCATCCTCGCAGCGAAAGCCGGAACACTTGCAGGCGTGGGTTTTGGCAGTCTTCCGGAACCCTTGATCACTGACGATCTCGCTGAAGGGTCACTGTTGCGCCTGTTGCCTGAGTGGGCACTGCCACCGCTCTCCATTCAAGCTGTCTGGATGGGGACATCGCGCAGAAACAGCCTTGCAAAACGCCTCGTAGAGTTTTTGCAGCAATAAGGCGCCACGTCGCGCCTTCATGCCTGAAACAGCATGCTGCGCGCTCTTGGTACGCGGCATTGCGCGATCGCGCACCGCACCGGCAAGCAAATCGTTACAGAAACGCAAAACTCGTTTCACAGATCTGTCGCATAACCCCGTTAGTTGAACACGTGTGCAGCTCATACGCACATCTCACGCACCGCTTTTTGCGGGCGATCGGATTTTACTTGGATCGTCTTTTCGAGGCGATCGCTCACGGAAAAAAGGACAGGCAGATCTGTGTCGATCTGTCGACTCAACTGGAGACCAATTGTGAAACATTTCATGACCAGCACGGCCGCGGCCGCATTCGCAATGGTGGCAAATTCTGCCTTTGCCGAAACTGAAATCACCTGGTGGCACGCCATGGGTGGCGCGCTTGGCGAAACCGTGAATGCGATTGCGGAAGACTTCAACGCGTCTCAAGATGACTACAAAATCACCCCTGTCTTCAAAGGCACCTATGAAGAAGCGTTGACCGCAGGCATCGCCGCATTCCGCGCGGGCGAGCAGCCCAACATCCTTCAAGTATTTGACGCAGGCGCAGCGACCGTGATTGGCGCCAAGGGCGCAACCGTGCCGGTACAGGATCTACTGACCGACAATGGCGTGGCCTTTGACATCAACGACTACATCTCGGGCGTACGCTACTTCTATGCAGACGCCGATGACAAGATGATCGGCATGCCGTTCAACTCCTCTTCGCCGATCATGTACTACAACGTGCAGGCGTTCGAAAAAGCGGGTGTTGAGCCGCCAAAAACCTGGGAAGAGTTTCAGACAGTCACTGCACCTGCTCTGAAAGATGCCGGCTATACCGCGCTGACTCAATCCCATCTGCCTTGGATCTTCACCGAGAACTTCATGTCTCGTCACGATCTGCCTTTTGCCACCAACAACAACGGCTATGAAGGCGCCGAGGGCACCGAAATCCTTGTGAACAATGACGCGATCAAAGCCCACTTCACTGCCGTGACCGAATGGCAGGACGCTGGATATTTTGAATGGTTCGGCACAGGCTGGGGCGACAACGCAACCCCGTTTGAAGAAGGCAAAGTCGGCATGTGGCTTGGCTCTTCTGGCTCCTTTGGCGGCCTGTCCAAGAAAGATCTGCCGTTCGATTTCTCAGCGACCTACCTGCCCTACTGGGAAGCTGTGACCGCTGAGCCAAAGCAAACATTCATCGGTGGCGCATCCCTCTTCGCCATGTCGGGCCACGACGCCGAAGACAACAAGGCAACCGCTGCGTTCTTCGAATTCCTGACCCAGCCAGAGACCCAGTACTTCTGGCACCAGGAAACTGGCTATGTACCAATCACCGAAGCCGCCTATGAAATGGCGAAAGCGGACGGCCACTATGACCGCGCGCCGGCTGCGGAAGTCGGCATCAAACAGCTGTCCCTGCCTGCCGGTGACAACACCAAGGGCTACCGCATGGGCTTCTACGTGCAGATCCGTGACGTGATGAACCGCGAATACGGTCGCATTTTGACTGGCGAAACCTCTGTCGAGGATGCGTTTGCCACCATCGAAAAAGAAGCCAACGCCCTGCTGGCAAAATTCGCCAAGACTCAGAGCTAACACCCTCTGTCAAACACACAAAGAGCGGCCGCGCAGCATCGCGGCCGTTCCTTCTTTCAAAGGACACTTCCCATGAAACGCGCCGGTTTCACCACCAGATGGTTGCCGATCTTGTTGCTCCTGCCGCAGTTGATCATCATTGCCATCTTTTTCTATTGGCCTGCCGCCCATGCAGTCCAATCTTCATTCTATCTGCAGGACCCGTTTGGATTTGGTTCCACCTTTGTGGGTGTCGATAACTACAAAGACCTCGCAGGCAGTGGCGAATACATGAAGATTGCGCGGTTCACGCTGGTGTTCACAACGCTCGTCACCTTTTTCTCGCTTGCGCTGGCGCTTCTGCTTGCCGTGAAAGCAGACAAAGTGCTGCGCGGCGCGCGCAGCTATCGGACTTTGCTGATGTGGGTCTATGCGGTTGCGCCTCCCGTTGCAGGCTTTATCGGGCTGATCATGTTTGACCAAAGTTGGGGCCCGCTGACCGAGCTCGCACGCAGCATGGGCTGGGATTTCAAACTGGGTGTGAACTTCAATGACACCGCGGTTGCTATGGTCATCGTATCCGTCTGGAAGCAGGTGCCAGTGAACTTCATTTTCTTCCTCTCTGGCTTGCAGTCCATCCCGAAAGCCGTGCGTGAGGCTGCGTTGATCGACAATCGTTCCGCCACAGGCCGCTTCTGGCAAGTCACCTTCCCTTTGCTCGCACCAACCGGATTCTTTCTGTTGATCATCAACATCACTTACGCGCTGTTTGACACTTTCGGCATCGTTGACACCCTGGTGAAAGGCGAGCCCGGCAACAACCCGATGACGCTGGTTTACAAGGTCTACGTGGATGGCTTCCGCGGCAATGACCTTGGAGGTTCATCTGCACAATCCGTCGTTCTCATGGTGCTTGTGCTGGCGCTGACCATCTTCCAGTTCCGCTTGGTTGAGCGGCGCATTCACTACACTTGAGGGCGCAAATCATGACAGATCTAACACAAACTCAGGCTCCCACACTGCCTGTTCGCAAATTCCGCATTCGCTGGAGCGATATTGGCGATCATGCAGTGCTGATCCTTGGCTCGCTCTTTATGCTGGTGCCCCTACTGATCGTGCTGCAAACTACGACAACCACCGATGTTGAAACCATCAAAAACGGCCCTGGTCTGGTGATCGGGGATCAATTTGGTGCCAACTTCGACAAAGCCATGTTCGAGGCCTCCGGGTTTTCTGGCGAGAATACTGGCATGTCCATGCTGAAGAACTCGCTGATCCTCGGGCTCGGCTTTGCCCTTGGTAAAATCGCGATTGGCATGATGGCGGCCTATGCGTTGGTGTATTTCCGACTTCGGTTTGCAACATTTGCGTTCTGGCTCATCTTCACAACGCTCCTTCTGCCGCTCGAGGTGCGCATTCTGCCGTCATATGAGATCGCGCAAAAGCTCGGGCTGCTTAACACCTACAGCGGCTTGATTGTGCCGTTGATCGCCTCGGCAACCGCGACGTTTTTCTTCCGCCAATTCTTCCGCTCTGTACCAGAAGAGTTGGTTGAAGCCGCTCGGATCGACGGCGCAGGACCGGTGAAATTCTTCATCGACATCCTCGTGCCTCTCAGCCAGACGATGATCGCAGCCATGTTTATCATCATGTTTGTCTTTGGCTGGAACCAATATCTTTGGCCGACAATGATCACCACCGAAGAGCACATGTACACGCTGGTGCGCGGGATCAAACAAATCACCCAAGATCTCGAAGGCACAAATATTCCTGAATACGGCCGCGCCAATATGCTCGCATTGATTGCGATCCTGCCGCCCGTACTCGTGGTGATTTTCTTCCAAAGCTGGTTCGTCAAGGGCCTCACGGAATCTGACAAATAAGGACAAGAGAAATGGCTCAGGTCTCTCTGCAAAACATCCGCAAAATCTATCCCAACGGCTATGAGGCGGTCACCAGCACCAGCTTTGATATTGCCGACGGTGAATTCGTGGTACTCGTGGGCCCATCCGGCTGCGGCAAATCTACCTTGCTGCGCATGGTGGCAGGTTTGGAAGACATCACGGAGGGCAGCCTGTCGATTGGTGATCGTGTGGTGAATGACGTCGATCCCGCTGATCGCGACATCGCAATGGTGTTTCAAAACTACGCGCTCTATCCGCATATGACTGTGCGCAAGAACATCGGCTACGGCCTCAAGAACCGCAAAACGCCGGCGCAAGAAATTGAACGCAAGGTGGACGAAGCCGCAAAGATGCTCAATCTTGAGCCCTACCTGGACCGCAAACCAAGTCAGCTGTCCGGAGGGCAACGCCAGCGGGTCGCCATGGGCCGCGCTGTGGTTCGCGATCCAGCGCTGTTCCTGTTTGACGAACCGCTCTCCAACCTCGATGCCAAACTGCGCAATCAGATGCGCATTGAAATCAAAGCCTTGCAACGTCGACTCGGTGTGACCTCAATCTACGTCACCCACGATCAAGTGGAAGCCATGACCATGGCGGATCGGATCATCGTACTGAATGAGGGTCGCATAGAGCAGATTGGCACCCCAGCAGAAATTTATCATTCCCCTGCTTCGACCTTTGTCGCAAGCTTTATGGGCGCACCACCAATGAACCTGCTCGAGGCCCGGCTTGAGGGCGGACAGGTGTTTGTCAATGGTGGCACTCCACTTGCAAATGCGCAGGGACGCGGGGCAGTCACTCTGGGTATCCGCCCCGAAGATGTCGCGTTCGACCCTGCTGGGCCGCTGGACTTCCATATTGATATCGTTGAAGAATTGGGCGCACACAGACTGTTGCATGGCCAACTGGCCGCGCAAAATTTCACAATGCATGTCAGCAAAGAAGTCGCAGCAGCACCAGGAGCTGTACGCGTCGGTCTCAAGGCTGATGCGCTTCGGCTGTTTGATGCGGAAACGGGAAAAGCTCTATGATCACCCACACCCTTGCGACCTTGCCAGCGATCAGCAAAGCAGAGCAGCAACGCATTTTAGATACACCGCGCACAGTGCCAGCTCACCAAGCGTTACTTGCAGACACGCCTGCGATGAATGCCATTCAAATCGGCGGCGAAAGTCACCGCACGTCGCTCCCCACGGACATAACCGTGGCGGCCTGGAATGTAGAACGTTGCCTGTTTCCAGAAGACACTGCCGCCCATTTGAGTACGGTTGCGCCAGACATCGTGCTTCTGTCTGAGGTGGATCACGGCATGTCCCGCACAGGGCAACGTCACACCACTGAGGACATGGCAAACGCATTGAGCATGCAATACGCCTTTGGCGTAGAGTTCCATGAACTCGACCTTGGCGGCCCAACAGAGCGCCCCTTCTGCAAAGATGATTTCAATACGCTAGGCTGGCACGGTAATGCCATTTTGTCTTCCGTTCCCTTTCAAAAGGTGGGCATGATCCGGCTCGACAAAGACGGACATTGGTTTGCCGCAGATGCGGGCGCGGCGGATCCGCAACAGCCAAGGCTGGGGGGGCGTATGGCAATTGTCGCGATTGTACCGACAGAAACAGGACCCGTGTGCGTCGTTTCCACTCATCTGGAAAGCAACGCCGGTGCCGCCCACCGCCACGCACAGTTTGAAGAACTTCTGACAGAGGTGGCGCGTTTTGCGCCTGACATGCCCATCCTGATTGGAGGCGATCTAAACACCGGCAACCACATCCCACCCAATTTCGACTGGACGCAAGAAACCCTGTTCGCATTGGCTGAACAGCAGGGGTTTTCATGGGATTTCACCGCGGAGGGAATGACAACCCGCCCCAGTCTTATTACCCCGCATCCCGATCGTGTGATGAAGCTGGACTGGTTCGCCGGAAGCGGCCTGCAATGTATGAGCAAAGGCCTGCTGCCCGCGCTGGACGCAAATGGCCGCCCACTGTCTGACCATGATTGCGTTTGGTGCACAGTGACCTCAAAGACTTAGCCCGAAAATCCTTGATGCGGTCAGACCAGCTTTGGATTTGTCCACATCAACATAAGGCATTGTGCAATACGAAGCCGATTGCACAATGCCAACCTTTCCACTGCGACAGCCAGTCGTCGGCATGTCTGCTGATCCGCACCACTTGCCGCTGCGTATCAGACACAATCACGTCACTTAAAGGCGCGCGCCGCGTCCACCGTCTGGCCAAATATGCAACTTATCCTCGTCTTGGGCGACCAGCTGACCCCTTCGGTATCTTCCCTGCAGAAGCATAACGATGGTGACGTCATCTTAATGGCGGAGGTGCGCGAAGAAGCGACCTACGTAAAACACCACAAGAAAAAGATTGCATTTGTTTTTTCGGCGATGCGCCACTTTGCAGAGGACCTGAAAGTGCGTGGGCTTAATGTCATTTACCGAGAGTATGATGCCCCGGACAACCAAGGCTCCCTCTCTGGTGAAGTCCAAAGAGCAGTTGCCCAACTCACCCCAGAGGCTTTGATCATCACAGCGCCTGGTGAGTTTCGATTGCTCGACGCGGTGCAAAACTGGGAGCACGAACTCGGCATTCCTGTATCCATTCTGGAAGACGACCGTTTTCTCGCCTCTCGAAACGATTTTGCGGATTGGGCCAATGGGCGGAAGCAACTGCGCATGGAGTTTTTCTATCGCGAAATGCGCAAAAAACACTCGGTTCTCATGGAACCCGATGGCCCAACAGGCGGACAATGGAACTATGATACAGAGAACAGGCGTGCCCCGCTCACAAATCTCGATGTTCCAGCGCCCTACTCAGCCGATCCAGATACCATCACCCAGCAAGTTCTGGAGCTTATTGAGACAGAGTTTCCCGATCACTTTGGCGACCTCGCACCATTTTCTTATGCGGTGACTCGGCAAGGCGCGCTGGAGGCCTTGGCGTCTTTTATCCAAGAGCGCCTGCCCAAGTTTGGAGACTGGCAAGACGCGATGCTTCAGGACGAGCCGTGGATGTATCACAGCCACATCGCGCTCTATTTGAACGTCGGCCTTCTGGACCCAATGGAGTGCATTCAACAGGCAGAGCACGCCTATCGTCAGGGACATGCCCCGCTGAATGCGGTGGAGGGCTTTATACGCCAGATACTTGGCTGGCGAGAGTATGTGCGTGGCCTTTATTGGCATTTGATGCCTGACTACAAGGAAAGAAACTTCCTTCACGCCTCCCGCCCGTTACCCGCATTCTATTGGACCGCGCAAACACGTATGAACTGTCTGCGCCAAACGGTATTGGAAACCCAGCAAAACGCATATGCACATCACATCCAACGTCTGATGGTTTTGGGCAATTTTGCCCTGCTGGCAGGGCTCGATCCTGATCAGGTGAACGACTGGTATCTGCAGGTTTACGCGGATGCTTACGAATGGGTTGAGCTGCCCAATGTACACGGGATGGTTTTATACGCTGACGGCGGTGTTCTGGCGTCAAAACCTTATGCCGCAAGCGGTGCATACATCAAAAAAATGTCGAACTACTGCGCGCAGTGTTCCTATAACGTAAACGCAAAAAATGGCCCCAAGGCCTGCCCGTTCAATTATCTCTACTGGGACTTTATCGACCGTAACGCGCAGAAACTGCGGGGAAACCCTCGCATGGGATTTGTGTTCAAAACCCATGAGCGCATGTCTAATGAAAAGCGCCAAGCCATCCGTGAAGATGCGCAACGTTTTTTCAAGGCTTTGGAAGAAAATGAAAAAGTCTGACCTTCCACAAAAAAATCGTGTCGCGTGCCAGCGCCCGTTCGTTTGGCGCAAGAAATGGGCTCGCGTTTGGGAGGAAGTCAAATACTGTTCCGCTAAGTGTAGATCACAGAAGGGCCCTGCCACCAAAGGAAGCGCTGTCAATGATGTTTGAGCCGACACGCCGTGCAGGTTTGCAACGGCTTGCACGCTTTGCGCCGCATGCAGGAAAAACCTATACCTCCGAGCGTAACTTTGATCGCAATCGGCGCGCGGCAGCGGTTTCGTTTCTGTCACCTTATATTCGCCACCGATTGGTTTCTGAACGTGAGATCCTGTCAGAAATTCTGGCGCACCACACGCTGAAAACGGCAATGCCTTTTGTGCAAGAAGTGTTTTGGCGCGGGTACTTCAAAGGCTGGCTGGAGCAGCGGCCAAGCGTGTGGTCCGCGTATCAGGCGGAGCGGGATGCGTCGTTGCTCGACCCACTACCCAATTACCAGACCGCAGTATCTGGCCAGACTGGAATCGCGTGCTTTGATCACTGGTGTCAGCAACTGCGCCAAACCGGGTATCTCCATAACCACGCGCGCATGTGGTTCGCTTCGATCTGGATTTTTACATTGCGTCTGCCTTGGCCGCTGGGTGCAGATTTCTTTCTCCGGCATCTACAAGACGCTGATCCGGCATCCAACACGCTCAGCTGGCGCTGGGTCGCGGGTCTGCACACGCCCGGCAAGCACTATCTTGCCACAGCAGAGAACATTGCCAAATTCACCGATGGGCGTTTTCAGCCAACTGGTCAGTTGAACGAAAATGCAGCGCCCCTGATCGAAGAAAAAACGCACCCGATTGTGCCCATCACACCGAGATCGCCTGATCTACCCACCCGTGCGCTTTGGTTAATGACCGAGGAGGACTGTCAGCCGCCTCCTGACGGCGCCAAGCCAGCGGGTGTGCTTGGCATTGTGTCACCCGATGCAACAGGCTTCGCCATAAACGCTGTACGCCATGCCGCCTCCACCGCAAACGGCCAAACCGATGTGGGCCATAATTGGAGTACGGCAATTTGCCGTGCGGCTGCTAAAGCAGGCACTTCAGATGTCATCTGCGCACATTTGCCTGTTGGCCCGGCCGCAGCGGGCTTTGCAAAAACATACCAAAACCTGGCCGCCAAGAACATTCGCATACACGTCTTTGTACGGGCCTATGACAGACATGTCTGGCCCCATACGACCAAGGGTTTCTTCAAGCTAAAGAAACAAATCCCTGCCCTACTTCGGGACCTTGACCTATGATTTCAGCACCGCAAATCGTCTGGTTCAAACGTGACTTGCGCGTGCAGGATCACTTACCGCTGTTCACAGCCGCGCGAACTGGCGCCCCGATCATTCCCCTCTACATCGTGGAACCGGAACTCTGGGAACAGCCTTCGGCCTCCGCACGGCACTGGAGTTTTATACACGACAGCCTGTTAGAATTGACTGTCAGTCTCGAAAGACTGGGCCAGCCTTTGATCATTCGCATCGGCAGCGCCTGTGAAGTTTTGAGTTTGCTCGCTGCGCAAACTGGCGCCAACAAGCTTCTGGCACACGAAGAAACCGGCAACTTGTGGAGCTACCAACGCGATCAGCAGGTACACCAAATGTGCCGAAGGCTGGGGGTTTCGTTCACAGAATTTCCATCAAATGGCGTGGTGCGCCGGCTCAGGAACCGCGATGACTGGAGCCGAATACGCAACCAGCGAATGGCCTCCGCTGTTGCGCCAACGCCCCAGACCCTCACGCCTGTCGCTGAATGCGTGTCAGATATCCTACCTGCCAAAAATCATCCTATGTTTGGCGCTCAGCTGCGTGTGCCCCAGCAAGGCGGACGCAGTGCCGCAATAGATACGTTGCGCAGTTTTTTAGACCAACGCTCGCATGATTATCTACGCAACATTTCTTCTCCCATCGCATCAGAACACAGCTGTTCGCGTCTGTCTGCGCATTTGGCCTGGGGCACGCTCTCCGTCAGGGAAGTCGAACAGGCGCTCAAACAACGCAAAGCCCAATTGACCCCACTGGAAAAACAGAGTTTTGGCCGCAGCCTCAACGCCTTTGGGTCGCGATTGGCTTGGCGTTGTCACTTCATTCAAAAATTGGAAGATCAGCCAGAAATTGAAACCAACTGCATGAATCCCGCCTTTGAAGGTCTGCGAGAAGACGCCCATGATGAAAACAGGTTTCATGCGTGGGCGACAGGGCAAACCGGGTTTCCCTTTATCGACGCCTGCATGCGATCACTGATTGAAACGGGGTGGATCACGTTTCGTATGCGCGCGATGTTGGTCAGTTTTGCCAGTTATCAGCTCTGGCTCGACTGGCGTAAGACCGCGCCTTACATGGGCAGGTTGTTTACCGATTATGAACCGGGCATTCACTACAGCCAGTTTCAGATGCAATCTGGCGTGACTGGCATCAATGCACTGCGGGTCTACAATCCTATCAAGCAAAGCCGCGATCAGGATCCCAATGGCATGTTTATTCGAAAATGGGTGCCTGAACTCGACCATTTGCCCAACGAAACCATTCATGTCCCGTATGCCTCCGAAACACCGCTGTTTAGACCGAGATTTAATACCAGCTACCCGCCGCCGATCGTTGATCATGAAGTCGCCGCAAGATGGGCGAAGACGAAGATTTCTGAGGTGAAAAAAACGGCTAATTTTCGAACCCGCTCAGAGAGCGTGAACCAACGACACGGCAGCCGCAAACGCACCCGAGCTAAACCGGACAACGCCAACCACAGCAAGCAACTCAAATTATTCTGACTTCACAAGTCCCGCTCTCTCCGTGTCTTGTTGACCTTCGCTTTAATTTGCTTTGCGATCTGCAAGGCTATCGCATTACGAATGGGTCCGGGATTGGTTCATCGCTGGTGCGCAGCCAAACCGCCTTAGTTGTTGTGTATTCAAGTGCGGCCTCCACGCCGCCTTCTCGCCCATGACCCGATAAGCCAAATCCCCCAAACGGCGCGATCGGGCTGACCGCGCGGTATGTGTTCACCCAGACGATACCTGCTCGAATGCCACGCATCATCCGATGCGCCCGTGTCAAATCGCGAGTGAACAGGCCCGAAGCGAGACCGAATTGCGTATCATTGGCAATCGCCAGTGCCTCTGCTTCGGTATCAAAGCTGATGACTGAAAGAACAGGAGCAAAAAACTCTTCGGTTACGCAGGGTGCATCAGGTGCATCCGCACAATCCAAAATGGTCGGGGGAAAGAAATACCCGTCGCCTTGAGGGATATAACCGCCGGTGATCAAGCGCGCGCCCTGTGCCAGAGAACGCTCAATCAGAGACACAGCCCGATCGCGCTGCCTCAAGGTGCACAGTGGGCCAACTTCGGTTGCCATCTCTTGAGGGGGGCCAATCGCCACTTTTTCAGCCCTTTGTTTCAGTCGAGCCAGGAATTCATCTTTGATGGCATTTTGGACCACAAGGCGGGATCCTGCGACGCAGCTCTGCCCCGTCGCGGCGAAAATCCCCGAAATCTGCGCGTTCACCGCACTGTCGAGATCGGCGTCATCAAAGACGATGAACGGAGACTTCCCACCCAGTTCAAGTGAGGTCGAGGCCAAATTTCCTGCCGTGCTGCGCACGATACTGCGCGCAGTCTCAGCCCCTCCAGTGAAGGCCACATGCGACACCTTCGGATGACATGTCAAAACTGCACCGCACTCCGGACCAAACCCGGTGATGACATTCAAAACACCTTTCGGAAATCCCGCTTGATCGAAAATGCGGGCAAATTCCAGCATGGGCGCCGGCCCCTCTTCGCTAGCTTTCAAAACAACTGTACAACCCGCTGCAAGTGCGGGCCCAATTTTGACAGCAGACAGAAAGAGTTGAGAGTTCCAAGGGACGATTGCCGCCACTACACCGATAGGCTCGCGTCGCAGCCAAGTTTGCATATCTGGTTTGTCTATCGGCAGGAAAGCCCCTTCGATTTTGTCGGCAAGCCCTGCATAATAACGGTAGTAGTCCGCGACGTAAGAGATCTGGGCTGAGGTTTCGCGAATGATCTTTCCAGTATCACGTGTTTCAAGCTCGGCCAGACGTGGGGCATTCTCTGCGATCAGATCCGCGAGACGCGCCAAAAGTTTCCCGCGCTGCGTTGCCGTCATATGCGCCCACTCGGGATCAAAGAATGCACGATCAGCCGCCTCAACAGCACGGTTCACATCAGCGGAACGCGCCTCAGGCATCATGGCCCAAGGCCGCCCGGTAGCCGGGTCTTTGCTTTCGAATTGCGCAGTGCCGTCAGAAAATTCACCGTTAATATATTGCTGAAAATGCTGCATAATTTTCCCTTACTGAAAGGCTGGCATCACGTCAGAGATGAACCGCTCAAGTGACTTCTTCTTCCGCTCAAAGGGCATCGAGCTGTCGATCCAGAAGGAGTATTCATCATACCCCATTGCTTCGTAGTTTTTCAGCCGCACTATCAGTTCTTCGGCTGTACCAATCGCGAGATCGCGCTGTATTGCTTCAGGTGAGTAGAAAGGATGCGCCGCGATGTCTTCATCAGAAAGCGGCTCAATCAAGCCCTGCCTGATCTTGCGCTGGTTCATGAACCAAGCGCCAAAGTAGTTGTAGAACCGGTTCAGTTCGACCGCTGCCTGTTTTGCATCTTCTGCATCGCTGGCAACATAGGTATGCAAGAGCAACATTATGCTCGGGCGCGGCTCGTCAGGGAATTTGACGCAAGCATCGTTGAATTTGCTCATCAGTGACTCGATCTCTGGATCACCGTTCCAAAGCGGCGTCACTTGCACATTGCACCCGTTTGCGACAGCAAATTCGTGACTGTTTGGATCTCTTGCGGCGATCCAAATAGGTGGACCATCAACCTGTACTGGTTGTGGCGCCGAGGTGGTTTCTGGAAACTGCCAGAACTCACCGTTGTGCGCGTAATCGCCAGCCCAGAGCTTCTTGATGGCCGGAACTTGTTCACGCATGCGTTGCCCAGCCTCCCAGGCGTCCATCCCGGGCATCATGCGTTCATATTCGAAAGAATAAGCGCCGCGTGCAATGCCAAGCTCCAATCGGCCATCCGTAATCAGATCAGTCATCGCCGCTTCGCCGGCGAGGCGGATCGGGTGCCAGAAAGGTGCGATCACCGTTCCTGTGCCCAAACGCACATTCTTGGTCTTGTTTGCAAGATCCACGAGATTGATGAATGGGTTCGGCGCGATTGTGAAATTCATCCCGTGATGTTCACCTGTCCAAACCGCGTGGAACCCAGCTTCATCCGCAATCTCGCACAGCTGCACGAACTCATCATACAGGCGTCTTTGATCATCCTTTGGACTGATACGCTCCATGTGAGCAAATAGCGAAAACTTCATTGCATTACTCTTTTTTCAGACGGGACTGGGCGAACTTTTCCACTGATCTGATTGCCTAGATAGATCCCGAAACTACCGATGCGACGCTCCTGCTCAAAACGCTCCAACATCGTGCACATCGCCGCGTCTGCAATATCCATCAGCGTGCTTTCTTTCAGTTCTGCAAAGGTGCCTTGTGATGGTTCCCCCTCGGCCGCCTGGCACAAGAACGCGATGTGCTGTTGCTGCTGTGCGGCATCTTCATACAGAGAATAAATGAATCCAGGCTGAGCATTTACGCCACATCGATCGATTATGCCGTTCAAGGCCGATGTGACACCCATCTTCCCGGTTTTGGTTGCAGGCAGCGTCAGACGCCCATGTTCGTTACCAACCAACAGCACTTTTCCATCGCGCTCAATCAGTGCGGACACGATCAAATTGGTACCTTGGCTTAACGCCTCCGCTTCTGCCGCTGGGGTGACATACGCACCACGCGCGTAGCCAAGCCCAGGCGCAGTGGACATGTCAAAAGCTTCGACCCTGCCAATCAGAATCAGGTGATCTCCTGCCTCAACTGTTTTGAAGGTCGAACAGTCAAACCAGGCCGAAACCCCTTCAAATATAGGTGATCCCAGGGGACCAGCGCGCCAGTTCACGGCCGCAAAGCGGTTTTCGACTGGGCGCGCAAACGTATTGGACACATCTTTCTGGGTCTCAGCCAGAACATTGACGCCAAATCCTTTTGCCCGGGCAAACGTCTCATAATTGCGAGAGCTGTTGGCCAGACAGATCGAGACCAGCGCTGGATCCAGAGAAACGGAACTGAACGAATTCGCAGTAAAACCCAACGGCTTCCCCTCATCATCATGGGTTGTGACAACCGTCACGCCGGTCATGAACGTTCCAAACGCATTCCTGAGTACACGAGGATCAAAACTTGTCATGCCGTTCCTCTTTCCGCTGCCGGAGTGGGCAACCAATCTTTCAAAATTGCATTGACCTTTTCCGGTGCCGTTAGGTTGACCATATGACGCTCCCCCTCAATGATAACCGCGTGTCCTTGCGGGGCTATATCAGCCATGGCCTCAGCCATTTCAGACGTCGAATTCGGATCCAATGCGCCGGTGAGTGCCAGCAGCGGGCAGCGGATTTGAGAAAACTGATCCGCATACTTTTCGTCGCCCGCAGCAAATGCCGCGTAAGCGTCGGCGTACCCTTTGGTGTTCACCGAAGACAGCCAGTCAGACACCTTACCGCGTGCCTTCTGCTCTGCTGGTCTGTCACCGAACCATCGCTTCAACGGCGTTTCAAGGTCAAAACAACCACGTTGAATGTCGTTTGCACGGGCCACAACAGCCTTCCGCGCCGCGGACGAGCGGCGGAATACACCATTTAGAAGCGCCACGCTTGCCACTCGCTGCGGATGGGACACCGTATATCCCGCCGAGATCAGCGCCCCCATAGAGTGGCCGACCAAGTGGATAGGCCCAAGGCGCATTGCCGTCACAACCGCATGTAACCACGCAACATAGTCAGGCAAAGCTGGCTCTCCTGCCAACGTATCGCTCCCTCCGTGCCCTGGCAGATCCAGAGCGATCACCTGGCAATGCGCGGAAAACGCCTCTACCTGAGGATACCATGCGGCAGATTGCATTCCCACACCATGAAGCAGCACTAAGGGAAAGCCCTGACCAGACACCCTGAAGGTGACGCGCCCGTAAGGCTCAGACAGCTGCAGGGTTGTCAACGTCATGCCCAAGCTCCTGCAGATCCTGATAGCGGTCACCAATGCGATGATGCGGGCGACCACCAATAGACGCCCCCAAAGCGATCACGATTTCATCCGGTCCGGGCGCATCGGCGATCGACAGCTGTATCGTCAGGTAATGGCTCCGCCTACCGCCGTCATTTTTGTCCATCAACGGGATCTGCAGTGGCGCATTGGCAGGGCCGCGCGTGTTTGTGAAGGCCAAGTAAGATTTTGCACCCACCGCTTCACGGTAATGGTTTCCAAAGCGCAGGGTGTGAATCAATGCCGACGCATGTTCCACCTCGCCATTCATCCCCACAATCGCCGCTTTGCCATAGGCTTCGACCCTGTCACCACCACCGGCGGCCTCAAGCACCATCTTGGTGAGGGCCTCACCTAACCCTGGCGCACAATCGTGGATCGCGGGGCGTAAATCTTCAACGAAACCCTGACCTGCCCATGGGTTTTTGATCACGGCGATGGCTGCGATCATCTTGAGCGGATGCTCGGCAACCTTACCGCCCTCGATCAGCATTTCTTCGACATGCAGAAGTGTTTTACGAATTTCGGCCGGCATTTTTTGGCTCCCTACAGAGGTCCGTCATCTTTGTGGTACGATGGTATACCATATGCCAAAATGTCAATTCAAATCTTGCCGGGCGAGACCGCCGCACCTGCGCAAAGGCCCTCGAGACGTAAAATTATTTCTTTTTAAACACTTAACACGAATTCGCCGCACGCAATCACTGCGCAGTCTACGAAACCACGATCAAGAAGCGGGACCAGTCAGCTGCGTTCTCAGATAGCATCCAAGCAGACGCCCCCCCACCAATGCGCCACTTAGAGGAGGCGCCACGAACAGCAAGGATAGCCCTTGGCAAGAGCATAGAGACCCAATCGACTCCCGGTTACTTCGCCAGCCGCAATCTCAGAAGTTGGGTAAGCCCTGTATGAGCGCGATATCCGCCTGACAGGCAGACGCGCGCTTTTCTCGGGCAAGACGATACTCTTTCGAATTATAGCAGGCTCTCGCTTGTTCTATAGTGTCAAACTCGATGATCACGCGCCGTTGCCAACGCTGCCCCTCCAACGTCTCAGCCTCCCCTCGCGCCAAAAAACGAGCCCCGTATTTTTGGAAGGCCTCAGGAGCAAGCGCTTGGTAGTCCGAATAAGCCTCAGGATCACTCACAGTGACATTAGCGACCCAATACCCTTTGGGGTGATCAGTCATTGCAAGTCATCCTCGGAAGCGAACACCCGTTCTGCAATCGACGTTACAGCATCCAAATGGCATTCGACTGCGAACCGGGCTGCCTCTGGGTTCCCCGAGACAACAGCTGCACAAATGTCTTCCATGTAGGCTATGCCGGGTCGCCTGCGTTGTTTTGAGGTCAGCGTCAACATGCGTAACCGGCTGATCCTCCCATTCAAGCGTTCAACAATATCCCAAGCTATGTGATGTTCTGCTCCACGAAAAACCTGCTGATAGAAATCAGACGTTGCTCGAAACAATGAACCGCGCGTCTTCCCGACGGACTCTTCTTGCAAACGTTTCAGCGACGCCTCCAGCTTGCGTGAGATATCTGCATCAATGTTGCGTGCGCATTGTTCAGCAGCTGCCGTTTCGAGAAGCCGTCGGATGCCATAAATTTGGCGCGCATCCTCCCAACGCATGACCGCAACGATTGGCCCATGTCCAGGAAGGATCTCAACCAAACCTTCAGCCTCGAGATAACGAATAGTTTCCCTAACGACCGTGCGGCTGACGCCGAGCTGTTCGCACAAAGGACGCTCGATTAACCGCTCGCCAGGCTGAAACAGACCTTCGACGATGGCTTCACGCATCCGTTCTTGAACCATGTCCCGCAACGTCGCGGGCTGTTGATCAATCTTGGAAAGTTTCGGCGCACTCATAGCATTCGCTTTTATGGACGGCCAAGAGTTGTGGCAACCCGGTTTCAATCTGGTCGAAACACCCCATTCTCCGCAATTTCGCTATGTCAGCAGCGGCAGGCGGCAGTTTCATCGGGCTGAGAAAACCCGCGGCTGGACGGATTGAAGTCGATGGAGCCGACATCACCCACGCCAAGCCTTGCACCCGTGAACGACGGAGCTCTCACTAGAATCACACTTACAGCAGCTATTATCTACTGGCCCTGAGAGTAGCTACGCGCCCCTGGGCGAACAGCAGTAGAAAAATGGGCAGATTTACTCGGTGTTGCGCGGCCAGAGCTAGGCGTGAAACGCATGCGCACCAAATGGGGCAGCTGCAACCCTGAAACCGGCCGCGTGTAGTTAAACCTTTCACTGGCCAAGAAGCCGTCCCGCTCTATCGAACATGTTGCGCTCCACGAAGTGGCACATTTCATTTCGCCACGCCACGACGACGCCTTCCGCGCGATTTTAGACCGATGGATGCCAACATAGCAAAACGCTCGCGCCGAACTTAATGCTTTGCCGCTGGATGCTTGGGGCTAAGGTTGTAAACCGACACGTTTTAGGCAGCCTCAATGCTGCCTTTAGAGCGGCCTTCGCTGGCGAGGCGCTCCATTTGTTCGCATAAACATCACCCAGCCGCTGGAGTGACCAGGAAAACCTGAGTCTAGATTGGTTTGGCTGCGCGGTCAAATTGTTCAGAAATGCCACGCTTTGTCGGCGGGCAATATAGGATCAGGCGCCGTTGCGTCGGGTGAGGCCGGGGGGAGAGCTGCCGGTTTGGCACGATGGGCAACAATGAGGGCGGATTTGGGTAAGATGCAATCCTATAGAGATCAGGCCTAACGCCCCACTCAAGGGGGCACCACGACCGCCCGCTTGGTAAGTCATCGTTTTCACTTAATAAATGGCGGAGGAGGTGTCCGAAAAACAAATACACCATACCCCTGATAACAATCAATTAAATTGAATTTCAAGTATTTCATACCACATAAGGTACCACTCAGAGTACTCCTGCGGTAGAGCTTTCGGACTTAGTGACAGACCAAACCGAGATAGAGGATCAGTTCATTTGTTTGGCTTGATTATGCGGCATGCGGCCAGTCAAGCACACGATGCACTTCGAACTTCATGCGCCCAATCTGTCATCGCTAGCTTAGAATTGCTTGTGATCGCCTGAAATAGGCAATCCCTAGTGTGGGGATGTTGTGGCTCTGAAGACTACACTTTCTAGAAGATGGATCAGTAAATGCCATCTAGGTCCAGATCGTGTCACCTACAACCGAATGACATTGGGCGAAATAACATACGCTATCTACTTGGCAATGCCGACCTATATGTCTGCTCCGGCGGAGCGATCGCCTTATCCCTGCGCGTGCGGGGAACACTCTGGCTGAAAGTCATTGATATTGTTAAACTTCACCCTCGGTCAAAAATCTAGCAACTTTTTTGTGCTGTAAACACCTAAGAAACCCTCGGCCCTAAACACCTTTAAACAGGCGCCTGCGGGATTAACCGTTTTCGGGATTTTCACCTTTCGGGGCGGCGAATTGCACCAAGGGGGACTGTTGCATTAATCGCTTTGGTCCGAATTTGTGCTGAGCGCTTCGATGAGTTACGCCACATCGAACAGCTTGGCGATAAACTGAACCTCTCCGAGAACGCCTGGTTGTTTGTGATGAATGTGGCCTCGTTTGATGGTTCGGATGGTCTCTAGCCCGCTCAAGGTCGCTTTGGCCGTTCGCAGGGATCTGAAGCTCTGGCGGTATCCGAGTAGCCTTTTCATGGCGGCAGGATCGCTCTCGATCAGATTGTTTTGCCACTTCCGGTCGACATGCCTGATGCTGTCGAAATGTGGGTCATATCGGCGGTTGATCTCGCGAATGACACGCCGATATGTATGTGCTTTATCGGTGACAATTGTCACCGGTCGGTGCAGTCGAACGCGCTCAATCGCCTTGTTGAGAAAGGCACTGGCAGCTTTTGCATCCCGTCGAGCTGTCAGGCGGAAATCGACCACTTGGCCATTCGCATCAACAGCCCGCCACAAATACCGCCACTTACCTCCGACGCGGATGTAGGTTTCGTCCACGTGCCAGTCGACGCTGGCGCGGCGCAGATGCTTCTCAGTGCGCTTGGTCAGTTCGGGACCGAATTTCTGCACCCATCGAAACACGGTCGACCGATCAACATCGATGCTGCGCTCTGAAAGTAGGTCGACGACATCCTGGTAAGAAAGCGAAAAACGCAGATACCAGCGAACCGCGCAAAGAATGACCTCACGCGGGAAACGGTGGTGTTTGAACGGGGATCTACGCGGCATCGGCAACCTCAAAAGCCAAAGTCTCGCCAACAAAGACGATTAATGCAACAGTCCCCTTACGAGACTGTCCGGCGCTGGGTCGTCAAGTTCGGGCCACAGATCGCGCGCAAATTTCGACAGCGACAAGGCCGCTTCGGCGATATCTGGCATCTCGATGAGGTTGTCGTGAGAGTATCTGGCCGCAAGTTTTGGCTGTGGCGCGCGGTCGATCAGCATGGCGTCGTTCTGGACGAAATCATCCAACCGAAACGCAACAAACGTGCCGCCAAATGGCTGTTGCGCAGTCTGATAAACCGTCTTGGTTTTATTCCCAAACGGATCATCACAGACAAGCTGCGCTCATATGGCGCCGCCATACGGGAGATCGCGCCGGGCCTGAAACACTGGTCGCACAAGGGCCTCAACAACCGGGCAGAAAACAGTCATCTACCATTCCGAAAGCGGGAACGAACAATGCAAGGCCACAGGACTGTCGGCGGGTTGCAAAGGTTTGTGGCCACCCATTCAGCCGTTTGCAATCGTTTCAGTGTCCCCGCACACCGCCGCTCAGCCCTCACAATCAGATATCACCACCTCGAGGCATTTGATGTCTGGAATGCTGCCACAAAGACCGCTTGAAATTCGCAAGCCAGGATTTCTATGTGGATCATCGGTTAACGTGACAACACCCATCAGCGGATATGCCGTTCGATCCAGCATTGCTGAGCTTCCCCCGATCAAGAACCTGATCTCAAGGGCGCGGCAATGTTGTCTGGCCGAGCCATAGTCGCAGAGTTAACGCGCAAGGGCTGCATCATCCGGTCACGTGGCGTCCCAATCCAGAATGATAAACGGTTCTTCGATCACCCGTTGTGAAATATCTGAATAGACACGTTCGATATCCTGCACTGGGACACTGACGGACAGGGCGCTGAAATCCTGCCCTTTTTCAGCCAGCCACCCCAACGCTTTTTCAAACCCCGAGAAGATACTGTGAGGCGCGTTGTTATACCCCTCAAGCAACTCTTCCCAGACGAACCCGCGGCTGTGGATTGGCAGTTCCCATTCCCAGCCGCTGCGCAGGTTGACATAGCTAAAGAAAACCTCGCGCAGGATGTCATGGGCCGGGATATCGGTGCGTTGATGCCAGGGCACGCCGACCAGAACAACTTCTCCGCCTTGCCTGACGATGCGGCAGGCGTCCAGCACGGCGGCCTCATGGCCCGAACAATCGACCACCAGTGCCACTTTGCGGGCAAAAGCGGGATCCTCCACCGGCATTTCGGCGAAGGTGCTGTTTACCCCCGACTGTTCAACCTGCGCACGGCGCAGCGGGTCTGGTTCAACCACCGAAACGTTGTAACCGCCAATTTTGAAGTTCTGGGCGGCCAGAATGCCAACAGGCCCAGCCCCGCAGATCACGACACTATCCCCCGGACGGGCCTTCGTGGTCATCAGCGTTGTCATGGACACACCCATAAGCCGGGCCAGCAATGCGGTTTCCGGTGTCATCCCGTGTGGCACGGGCAAGGTATGACGGGCCTGATACTGCTGGGTTGAGCGATGATGACCCATGCAAAAACGCAGATCCCCGACCGCAACGCCCTGCACATCCGCGCCGACCTCATCGACACGGAAAACAGCGGCGTATCCTGGGCGAATGGGAAAATCGTCCCCACTCGCCCAGGCCAGTTCCGTGCCTTGGCTGATCAGGGTCGCCACCGTCGGCCCCCTGATTTCGTCTGCGGCAAGCGGAGCGTCTTGATAGTCAGACAACACAAAGGTGTTTTTGGCGGGAAAGACGATTTCCTGAGGCATTAGAGTGTCCTTTCGTCAGAGCGACAGGCTGTCGCCGCTTGCGGTGTCAAACAGGTGGAGGGCATCGGGGTCGAAATGCACCGTAACCTCGGCGCCCGGAGCGGGCCTGCCCAATGCCGGAACCTCGGCGATCAATTCGTGCGGTCCGGCGCGCAGGTCCAGCAGGGCCTCGTTGCCCAGATACTCGGTCACTTCGACCCGAGCAGGGGCGGTGTTGTGGTCAACGTCCTTTGCCAGAGACAGGCCGTTGGGTCGAATTCCGATGGTCACGGCCTGATCTTCGGCCAGAACACCTTTGAAGCGGTCTGGCACAGAAAGGAGCAGGCCATCCGCCTCCAGCCGCCCCTGTCGCACACGGGCCGGGATCATGTTCATCGGGGGTGAACCGATGAACGTGGCAACGAACGTGTTGTTGGGCTGGCTATAGACCTGTTCCGGCGTGCCCACCTGCTCGATATGGCCGTCGCGCATGATGACGATCTTGTCGGCAAGGGTCATCGCCTCGACCTGATCGTGGGTGACATACAGAACCGTTGTGCCGAGGCGATTGTGCAGCTTGGCGATCTCTAACCGCACCTGCGTGCGCAGCTTGGCGTCCAGGTTGGAGAGCGGTTCGTCAAACAGGAACACATCCGGTGTGCGCACCATGGCGCGGCCCATGGCGACCCTCTGACGCTGTCCGCCGGACAGCTGCGCAGGACGGCGCGATAGCAGCTCGGCCAGCCCAAGCGTGGAGGCGACCTCATCGACGCGGCGGGCGACCTCGTCAGCGGGCAGGCTCAGCGGTTTAAGCGAGAACTCCATGTTCTGGCGTACGGTCATATGGGGATAAAGCGCATAGTTCTGGAACACCATCGCCACGCCGCGATCCTTGGGCGCGACCTCGTTCACGCGCGCGCCGCCGATCGACAGGTCGCCATCCGAGACATCTTCGAGCCCCGCAACCATGCGCAGTGTCGTGGTCTTGCCGCAGCCCGAGGGGCCAAGAAGAACGACGAATTCACCTTCTTCTACGTCCAGATCAATGCCGTGGACGACCTCGACCGCCCCGTACCGTTTGATGACATTTCTCAGCGTGATTGCCGACATTGCACTTCCTTTACTTGACCGAACCCATCGTCAGCCCGCGCACCAGCCAACGCTGGCAGGTCAGGACAAAGACGACACCGGGAATGAGAATGACAAACGAGCCGGCCATGATACGACCCCACTGCACCGCATCTGACGACCAAAACGACATGACTGCCACAGGCGCCGTTTGCGCGTTCGAGCCAGTGAGCATCAGAGCGAACAGAAACTCGTTCCATGAGAAGATGAAACAGAACACCGCCGACACCGCGAGGCCGGGTGCTGCCAGAGGCAGCGTAACCTTCCAGAAGATCGAGATCAGCCCGTGCCCGTCTACGGCAGCGGCTTCTTCCAGCGCGGTTGGCACTTCGTCAAAGAAACCTTTCATCAGCCAGACGGTCAGCGGGATGTTCGCCGTGGAATAGACGATGATCAGCGCGATGGGGGTGTCCAGCAGGCCCACGGTTTTGAAGATGATGTAGTAGGGCACGACCACAGCGATAGGTGGGAACATGCGCATTGACAGGATCCAGAAGGCAACATCGTTCATCCGTTTGTGCTTGATCCGGCTGATCGCATAGGCGGCGATGCTGCCAAAAAACACCGAGAACACCGTCGATCCCAGCGCCACGATCAAGCTGTTTGCGATGAACTTGCCAAAAGGGCGCATCGCGAACAGGTCGCGATAGTGATCCAGCGTCGGCTCAAAGATCATCGCCGGAGGTCGCTGGAACATGATCGGGCTGGGTTTGACCGAGGATGAGACGATCAAATAGATCGGCGTCATGAAAACGATTAGGGCAATCCCCAGCAGGGTGTAGACTAGGATCGCTTGTTGGGTGCTAGGTTTGTTCATATCGTCACCGTCAGCTCTGCATTGGATCGCGGTTGAGGGATTTGAAGAAGAAGGTGATCAGCACGACGATGATGATCAGCGACACGAAAGACGCCGCCGCTCCGACCCCCATCTGCCAGAAGGTGAAGGACTGCCGGTAGATGTACAAAGACAGCACTTCGGTTGAATCGCCGGGGCCGCCTTTGGTCAGCACAAAGATGATGTCGTAGATCTTGAACGCATCGATGGCACGCAGGAACAGCAGGCTGACCAGAACCGGTTTCAGCTGCGGCAGCGTCACATAGCGAAAGACCTGCCAGCGGGTGTTTCCGTCGATGCGCGCGGCCTCATAGGGTTCGGGCGACAGGCTGGTCAGCGCGGCGGCAGTGCCCATCATGATGAACGGCGTCCACTGCCAGATATCGGCGATGGCAATTGCCCAAAGCGCCCAGTCCGGCGAGGTGATCCATGAGACGGGGCCAAGGCCAAGGAAACTGAGGAAATAGTTCAGATAGCCCAGCTCGGGGAAGTAGAGAAACAGCCAGACAAGCCCCACGATCACCGGTGAGATCATCATCGGTATCAGCAGCAGCGTCCGCGCGATCCCCATTCCGGGGAGCCGCTGCGTGACCAACAACGCAAGACCCACACCTATGAACAGCTGGATGCTGAGCGTGATGGCCATCAGCTGAAAGGTGATCTTCAGCGCGTGCAGGAAGTCGCCGGTCGTCAGAACGTTCTGATAGTTGCTCCAACCCACGAACACGCGCGGCACAAAGGGTTTGGCCAGATCGTAAGACCGGAAGCTCAGATACCCTGCATAGAGCATCGGGTAGATCGTCGTCAGGAACAGGATCAGGATGGCAGGCAGCAGAAAGATCAAGAAAATCCGTCTGTTGCGTTTGCGGATATACGCCATGAAGCAGAGCCTTGGTGAAAGAGTTCGTATCTTGGCGCTGCCCCGGCATGCGGAACCGGGGCAGCGGGGAGGCCGGCCTTAGTTGAAAATGTCGGCCGGTGCGTCGTTGATCCAGCGCAGGCGCAGATCCTCGGGGAAGACCTTGAGCCGTGTGTTGATCTTGGTGCAGGCATTGGTCAGCGCTTCGTCCGCTGTCTCGGTTTCACCCGCCATGTACTTATTCAGTTCCACGCCAAAGATTTCTTCGACATCAGCATAGAACGGGTGGAAAATACGACGGCGCGCGTTGTCCTGCGTTTCGAGAAGCACCTTGTAGTAGGGGTATTTCTCTTGCAGCTCGGGGTCGGACAGGATCGACTTGTGAAACTGGCTGACGCCCGATCCTTCCTCGGCAAAGCGGCGCATCATGTCACGTGATGTGCCCCATTTGATGAACGCCCACGCGGCCTCTTTTTCCTGATCGGTGGCCTTGGAGTTGATGCCAAAGCTCAGCGCGCCGGTCATGGTTGGCTGCGGGTTGCCATCCCCGGTCGGGCTGGCGGCATAGCCGGCCTCGCCCACGGTTGGCAGAACGGCCTCATCGGGGTTGGTCAGACGCACGGTACGCACCGACCAATAGCTGGACTGGGCGACCTCGGCCCGTTCCATGTAACCGGTGCGGATGTCCCACATCAGACCCAGATAATCCGGCGGGTTGAACGCCACGAGGCGTTTCATCACATCCGCTGCGGCCAGTGCAGCCTCACTGTCCATCGCGCACAGGCCAGTTTCCGGGTCCCAATAGCTGCCACCAAAGCTGCGCATGATCGGGAAGAAATCATGGGTGATCGCACCGGCTACCCGGCTATAGGCCTGTGCGTTGCCATAGAAATCTTTCTCAAGCGTTTCGCCAGCCAAGGTTTCGCCAGCGGGTCGGGTAAAGAATTCGGCAATGTCGATATACTGATCCCATGTTTGTGCCGGGGCCAGATCGTAACCGTATTTCTCTTTGAACGCCGCCTGTTCTTCGGCGTTTTCATACAGGTCCTTGCGGTAGTTCTGATGCCAGATCATGCCCGAGGCCGGGAAGGCCAGCAGACGACCCTGCCATGTGTTCTCTTGCAATTGGATCGGGATGATGTCGTCCAGATGGATTTCCTCAGCGTCGCGCTTGACCAGATCAGTCAGATCCTCCAACGCGCCGGATTCCCCCAGTACGCCAACCCACGGGCTGTCGACCCACATCAGCTGATAGGACGGGTCATTGGCGCTGGCCTCGATCACGATCTTGTCGATCAGGCCGGGATAGGGAAACATGTCGATCTGCACTTTCGCGCCGGTCAGTTCCTCGAACTCATCCACGATCGGGGCAAGACGGGTGACAGAGGTGTCACCGATGGCCAGCATCTTTAGCTCAACGCCGTCAAAATCCTTTGCGTAGCCCACCGTCGCCGCAGTTATGGCGACGGCTGACGCAAATGCGGTCAGTCCTAATGGTTTCATGGTTTCTCCTCCGCTGTGCGACGCTTTCCGCGTCTTGATGAAACGTTTAACCTTTTGTCAGTTTTTTGCACCGGTCATTTGCCCTGCGACGGAGTCCAGAGCATCTCAGACGCCTCTGCCTCATATCCCAACGGCCCGTTGGCGCTGACGATCTCAAGGTATTGGCCCCAGGGGGCACGCAGATACATCCAGACCAGTTGGTCCATCGGCCCACCTTCGATCAGAGTTGGCCCTTCCAGCACGTCCACGCCCTTGGCTTTCAGCCGTTCGGCAGTGGCAAAGGCGTCTTCGACCTCAAAGGCCATATGCATCGCGCCAACCTCACCATTGTGCTTGATGGGTGTGGGATCGGAGACGCCCGAATATTCGAACACCTCCAGCGATCCGCCGCGTCCGATCTGCAAAACCCGCTGGTCCGAGATCCTACACCCCGCTGGAACACCCAGCCGGGTCAGCATGAAATCGTCATCCACATCGACCGCGCCGCATTCCATAATCGTGACCGCCCCGAAAACGTCGGTGAAGAAGGCCACAGCCTCTTCCATATCCGGCACGGTGAAACCGATATGATGTAAACCCAATGTGGTCAAAGCAGCCTCCCTTCTGTTTGATGAAACGATTAACGCACTAGATGGTTACTTCGTCAAGGAGGAATTTTCCCGCCGTCATCATAATTGGTCAGGTAACACCTCAGGCCAGGTCGCGGCGATCCTCATTGCGTTCGTCCGCGAAAATGACCGCTGGCAGAGGATCAAGGCCCCGCACCATGTCGGACGCTTTTTCCCCGATCATGATGGTCGGCGCATTTGTGTTGGACGAGTTGATCGCTGGCATGATGGAAGCATCGCAAACCCGGATGCCTTCAAGCCCATGTATCTTCAGCTCGGTGTCCACCACTGCCATGTCATCATGCCCCATCTTGCAGGTCCCGACCGGGTGGTGATCGGTCTTGGCAATTCCCATGGCATAGTCCAGCACCTCAGCCTCGGACGCATTTCGGCCGGGCAGAACCTCGTGCCGGACATAGTCTTTCAGCGCAGGTTGCTGCATGATTTCGCGCGCTATTTCCAGCCCGCGTAGGGACATTTCCCGATCATAGGGATCGCCCCAGAAATTCGGATCAATCAAAGGGGCCGCGTCCGGTTGATCCGAGGCCAACCGCACGGTGCCGCGGGATCGCGGACGGGCAAAGGTGCTGTTCAAGGTGACTCCACAGCCATCGATCTTGACGATGCCTTTCTCGATCCCGGATCCCTGCCCCAGATGGAACTGCATATCCGGCGCGTCGGCACCATCGTCCGCGTACCAGAACCCGCCCGTTTCGAACAGCGACGCCGTCACCGGGCCGGTCTTGGTCAGGTAGTATTGCAATCCGGCCAGAATGGTCCGGTCGATCCGATCCGTTCCATCATAGGTATGACGTCCCGTGCATTGCGAGATCGTGCATAGATCAACGTGATCCTGCAGGTTCGACCCAACGCCGGGCAGGTCATGTTGGACGTCGATCCCGACCGAGCGCAGGTGATCTGCAGGCCCGATACCGGACAGCATCAGCAGCCGGGGTGATCCAATCGCGCCAGAGGTCAGCAACACCTCGCACTCGGCCAGCAGGGTGGTGCGGTCCGATCCATTCATCACCTCGACGCCGGCCGCGCGCCTTTTGTCCAGAACGATCCGCCGGACCTGAGCCCCCGTCATCACTGTCAGGTTGGGTCGGGATTCGACCGGCTTCAGATAGGCTTGCGCGGTCGAGGACCTGCGCGCGTCTTTCTGCGTCAGCTGGTAAAACCCGCAACCGGCCTGCTGCTTGCCATTGAAATCCGGGTTATACGGCAGACCCCATTGCTGCGCAGCCCGGATGAAAGCGCTGCAAATCGGCAGCGCGCCGCGCGGCATCGATACGCCCAGCGGACCATCACCGCCGTGATAGTCATCTTCAAACCGCTCGTTCCCCTCGGCCCGTTTGAAATAGGGCAGAACCTCGCGATAGCTCCAGCCGTCGCAGCCGTGAACCTCGGACCAGTTGTCATAATCCTTGCGGTTGCCCCGCGTGTAGATCTGCGCATTGATCGAAGACCCGCCACCGATCACCCGCGCCTGCGTGTACCACAGTGATCGACCGTTCAGACCCTTTTGCGGCACCGTGGACCAGCCCCAGGAGGCAATCCCCTTGGTCATCTTGGCAAAACCTGCAGGCATGTGAAACAACGGGCTGCGATCCCGCCCACCGGCCTCGACCAGCGCAACTGTGACGTCGGGGTCTTCGCTCAGGCGGGCGGCCAGCACACAGCCAGAGGACCCGCCACCAACGATCACATAGTCGAAAATTTGACGCGACATTTGCGTTCCTCTGCACCAGAATTTGTAACCATCTGGTTACAATAGGTGGCATAGGCGCATCGACCCAGTCAAGTCAGGCGGGCGACGGATTCGCGTAGCACAAGCTCGGGCCTGAGGACCACAGGGTCTACGGGCGCGTTGTCATTGCACAGTAGTTTCACAATCGTTTCCGCCGATATCCGCCCTATTTGAGTTGGGTGAATGTCCACTGACGACAGCCCCGGTATCATCGCATCATTCTGCTGGATGTTGTCGAACCCCATAACCGACAAATCCCGGCCGATCAGAATTCCCAAGTCCTTTGCGGCTCGATAAACACCTGTGGCCTGATCGTCATTGAAACACAGAACGGCGGTCGGCATCCGATGTTCCGAGTGCGCCGCCAAAAGCCTGTCGCGGGCAAACTCGGGGCGTTGTGATCCGGGGTGCAGCACACAGGCGCTGGCGGGCAACCCGGCCTCGGCAAGCGCTTTCAGCACGCCCCGTTTTCTTCCTTGCCAGGTCGTTGTCTGCTCATACCCCCCGACAAACCAGAACGAGCGGTGGCCGTATTCGATCAAATGGCACCCCGCCAAATAACCGGACATGACCTCGTCAGCGCCGACAAAAGCGGCCCCTGATTCGGGCAGGTCACGCACGCAAACAACTGTCGGGATGTTGCGGCGTAGTGTTTCCGAGATGGATTCAGCGTTGGGACCGTGCACCGGGCTGATGACCACCCCCGCCACCCCCTGCGCAATCATCGAGGCAATCAGTTTGTGCTGCCGAACCGGGTCGTTCTGTGCCGTCGCCAAAAGGGTCAGGTAGCCTGCCTCGTAGGCTGCGGTTTCCAAGGCCGCGACCAGCTCGCTGAAAAAGGGATTCACGACGGTATTCAGTACAACACCGATCAGGGATGATCGGCCCGTGCGCAGCTGCGCCGCCTTGTCGTCCCTGATGAACCCCAACTCGCGGGAAATTTCCAATATGCGGTCCCGCGTCTTTGCTGACACGCGCCCACCACCGTTCAAAGCATATGAAACAGTCGCGTTTGAAACGCCTGCTGCGCTTGCTATGTCAGAGATTTTGACGCGTCCCAAGCCCGCTTCCCATGTTGTGGCGCAAGCTCTTTCCAAGGTCCAAGCGCAGTTTCTACCGGCAAAGCATCACATTTGCGGTGTGCTTGTCCAGTTGGATACTCCGCCTTTGATCAATGGCGGCCTGACACACGGGGTTTGCGCAGACAGACGAGAGGGCAAAAAAAGGGCGGCCAATTTATGGCCGCCAGTCTTCTGGGGAAGTTATTCTTTGCCGTAAGGTACACCCGGCAGTACACACAGCATTTCGTATAGCAGGTTGCCCGCGATAACAGTTGTATTGGTGTTGTCACGTTAACTGTCGTTCGGTTGCTGGTGTTTGGATTTGGGCATAGGTGACATTGATGAATTCATCATCGATCAGCTACAAGCATCACCGGTTTCCTCCTCAAATAATCGCCCATGTAGTGTGGTTGTACGCTCGTTTCAATCTAAGCCTACGCGAAGTTGAAGGGGACTGTTGCATTAATCGCTTTGGTCCGAATTTGTGCTGAGCGCTTCGATGAGTTACGCCACATCGAACAGCTTGGCGATAAACTGAACCTCTCCGAGAACGCCTGGTTGTTTGTGATGAATGTGGCCTCGTTTGATGGTTCGGATGGTCTCTAGCCCGCTCAAGGTCGCTTTGGCCGTTCGCAGGGATCTGAAGCTCTGGCGGTATCCGAGTAGCCTTTTCATGGCGGCAGGATCGCTCTCGATCAGATTGTTTTGCCACTTCCGGTCGACATGCCTGATGCTGTCGAAATGTGGGTCATATCGGCGGTTGATCTCGCGAATGACACGCCGATATGTATGTGCTTTATCGGTGACAATTGTCACCGGTCGGTGCAGTCGAACGCGCTCAATCGCCTTGTTGAGAAAGGCACTGGCAGCTTTTGCATCCCGTCGAGCTGTCAGGCGGAAATCGACCACTTGGCCATTCGCATCAACAGCCCGCCACAAATACCGCCACTTACCTCCGACGCGGATGTAGGTTTCGTCCACGTGCCAGTCGACGCTGGCGCGGCGCAGATGCTTCTCAGTGCGCTTGGTCAGTTCGGGACCGAATTTCTGCACCCATCGAAACACGGTCGACCGATCAACATCGATGCTGCGCTCTGAAAGTAGGTCGACGACATCCTGGTAAGAAAGCGAAAAACGCAGATACCAGCGAACCGCGCAAAGAATGACCTCACGCGGGAAACGGTGGTGTTTGAACGGGGATCTACGCGGCATCGGCAACCTCAAAAGCCAAAGTCTCGCCAACAAAGACGATTAATGCAACAGTCCCTATTCAGACTGCATGTCTCGCAGCGGCCGAATAATGGCAAGCATCTCATCAGTGAGCGGAACACGGTGTTCTTCGCTGGTTTTCATCCGCGCAGCCGGACAGATCCAAAGGCGCTCCTGGAAGTCCA